>NZ_JAQQTD010000009.1 GCF_028561755.1 Altibacter sp. HG106 | reverse complement strand
GATGCTCTATCCAGCTGAGCTACGGGACCATTGGTCAATATCTTATTTCGATCACTCTTGTGACCGTCCCGCCAATGCGGGATGCGCTAATCCAGCTGAGCTACGGGACCCATGGTCAATATTTTATTTTGATCACTTTTGTGACCGTCCCGCTAGTGAGGGATGCGCTATCCAACACAGCAGCTGCATCAAGGTTTTACCAAATAGTGCGAAGGCACATATTAGAAAGAGTGTACTGACTATAACAATAAGGCATCTTTCTCAGCAAAACCTCCGTCGCATTTCTATGGTGATCAGAACTTCAAAACGAACCATTCAAAAATAAAAAAACCGAACCAAAGGTCCGGTTTTTTGTCGGGGTGGCAGGATTCGAACCTGCGACCTCCTGCTCCCAAAGCAGGCGCGATAACCGGGCTACGCTACACCCCGCGATATTGCTTTCCAAATGCGGCTGCAAATATCTGTTTTCAATTTTCAAAAAACAAGCGAAATACTAGTTAATTTAAAAATAAAAACGATGGCGGAGAGACGGGGATTCGAACCCCGGCAACGCTTACGCGTTGACAGATTAGCAATCTGCTCCATTACCACTCTGGCACCTCTCCAAATCTGTGTAAGACCGTACGTTTTTGAACGCGGATGCAAATGTAACTTTTTGTTAGTATACAAACAAACAAATAGCTTCATTTTTAGTAACCCTGTAGTTGGAAACTTTCCACGCTACGAACTAAGGCTAAAAAGCCTTTGATTCCATGGAGTTGTCGCCTAACCGCTCTGATGCCCATGTGCATTATATTACCTACATCTCCATTTTTCAGAAGAAATTATTCCGGATACGCTACACGAAGATGGTAAATATTGTTGAGTTTTTTCTTGAGGATTTTTTTAATGACCTGAATCTCTTTCAAGGTAATATTTGCATTCAGAAATTGTCCGGTTTCCATTTGCTTATCAATAATGTCTTCCACAAATCTGTCAATTTTAAGAGAAGAAGGTTCTTTTAAACTCTTACTAGCCGCTTCCACACTGTCGGCCATCATTAAGATAGCTGTTTCCTTACTAAAAGGGATAGGCCCCGGATATCGAAAATCGTCTTCATTCACTTCGCCTTGTTCGTCTAATTCTTTCTTGTAAAAGAAATAAACCAAGCTAGTGCCATGATGCGTCCGTATAAAGTCGATGACGCGATCTGGAAGATTGTTCTTTCTGGCGATTTCAATCCCATCGATAACATGATTTATAATAATAGCAGCGCTCTCCTGAGGCTGCATTTCCTCTAATGTATTTATAGAATTGACTTGATTTTCTGTAAAGAAGGTAGGATGCAACATTTTGCCAATATCGTGGTACAGTGCTCCTACCCGCACCAACATGGCATTAGCACCAATCTCATTGGCGGCTGCTTCCGCAAGATTTGCAACATTCAAAGAGTGATGAAAGGTGCCGGGAGCCTTATTCGATAGCTCTTTAAGCAATTTACTGTTCGTATCACTTAGTTCCAATAGAGAGACATCAGAAACCAATCCGAATAACTTCTCATACAAATAGATGAGCGGATGCGCAAATAAGGTTGCGAGTCCGCATAACACAAAATATCCAAAATTCTCCCAATCAAGGAGGTTGATATTTCCTTCCTGAATAATGAAAAAAGCAAAGTATCCAACAATATAGATCAAAGTGATTTGGCCAACCGAGATAAACAGGTTGGCGCGCTTGTACAGTTCCGAAATCGTTAAAATCGTTACAATTCCCGCGATGATCTGTAAAAACAGATATTCAAAGCTGTTGGGAACCATGAACCCTAATAATAGTAGGGTGAGTACATGGACGAACAATCCTAATCTCGGATCAAAAAAGGCTTTTAGGATAAGCGGTAAAATGCATAAGGGCACCACGTACACGTATTTCGCATCTAACTTCACTACCATGGTAGTGAGAAATACCATCAAAACGATATTAAAGAAAATGAAGGTAACCTTTGTATTGTTCTCGTAGATAATGCTTCGGTATTTTTTCAGAAACAGAAAAAGCATTAAAAAAACCAAGGCGATGAGCAAGGCGTACCCAATGATCAGCCAGGAATAGTTAGACTGACTCCAAACTTGAGATTGGTACTCGCCCTTTAGCGAGTTTAAGATCTGAAACTTATTTCCTTCCACCACCTCTCCTTTGGCGATAATGCGTCCGCCTCGTTCTACGATACCTCGATTGGGATTAATGGCTTCAATATCGGCTGCAATCTCCTCCTCCGTAAGTTTGTTGTTTAAAGTTACATTCGGAACTGCCGCCCTATCTATAATCGTGCGGAGTAGCGCCTGGACAGTCTCGGAAACATCGCCTGTGCGGTTGTCGATAACCGTTTTGAGGTTCTCTTTAATAAAGAATTGAGAAAAGGTGTGTTCTTCAATTTCATTTCCTTTCATCAAATACACTAGTCGATCGGCTTCATAAGAATGGACTTCATCGAGAATTCCCTGGCGATAAAAAGCCGTTAAGAGCGCTTCTCCTCTTCGTTGCACTTCACTTTTGCTCAGATTGTAAATGCTGTCAACAAAGGTGGCATTCAATAACTTTTTGAATTGCTGTTCGGCATTCGTGGGTATGTCACTGTTGTATTCAAAATAAGGAATGGCGTTGTCGCGTATTTCCTCACGTTCTTTGGCCAGGGTCTCGTCATCTTTCTTAATGGTAAAACTAAATGGCGCATACAGGTTTTCGTATTGCCAGGGTTTGCCTTTCTGAAAGTTGTATTTGAATTGACCTCCCTTCGGAAGCAAATAAAGAATTAATAGTGTTGCCCCGACAAATAGAAATATCTTGTAAATATTGGATTGATTTCGGGTGAAGAAAGTAAAAAATGAATTCATACGTCTAGCAACGAAATGTAAAGGTATGATAATCGCTTCAGTATTCCCAACAGTGCTAAATAGATTGTTATTTTGTCTTTAAATACGTAAATTCGCAGCTACTATAAAGAGCGGGTTGATCCCCATTAAAATTTAATTTTCAGAAAACTAAATAGCATGAGCAAAGAAGTTGTTATCGTTTCCGCAGTACGTACCCCTATCGGAAGTTTTATGGGAGGATTATCTTCCTTGACTGCAACACAATTAGGAACGGCAGCCATAAAAGGCGCTTTGGAAAAAATTTCGTTAGCTCCTTCTGAAGTTCAGGAAGTGTACATGGGGAATGTGGTACAAGCAGGTGTGGGTCAAGCCCCGGCTCGTCAAGCCGCGTTAGGAGCAGGAATTCCAGAAACCGTTCCGTGTACCACCGTTAATAAGGTGTGTGCCAGTGGTATGAAAGCGGTGATGCAGGCAGCACAAGCGGTAGCGCTTGGAGATGCCGATGTGATTGTGGCTGGAGGTATGGAGAGCATGAGCAACATTCCACACTATGTTCATTTGCGCAACCCTCATAAATTCGGACCTAAAACCATGGAAGATGGCATGCAGAAAGACGGACTCGTAGATGCGTACGATCAAAACGCCATGGGCGTGTGCGCTGATCTGTGCGCCACCGAGCACAACTTTTCTAGAGAAGATCAGGATGCTTTTGCCATAGAATCCTACCAACGCTCTGCCAAAGCTTGGGCCGACGGAAAGTTTTTGGACGAAGTGGTTCCTGTTTCGGTACCGCAACGCCGAGGAGAACCTGTAATCGTTTCTGAGGATGAAGAATTCAAGAATGTAAAAATGGATAAGATCCCGCAGTTGCGTGCCGCCTTTTCTAAAGAAGGAACCGTAACTGCCGCTAATGCTTCCACGATTAATGATGGTGCCGGCGCGGTTGTGGTGATGAGTGCCGAAAAGGCCAAAGCACTTGGATTGACGCCACTATGCACAATTCGCGGCTATGCCGATGCGGCGCAAGAACCGAAGTGGTTTACCACGGCTCCGGCCAAAGCACTTCCCAAAGCCCTAGGGAAAGCTGGGGTTTCAAAGGAGGAGATCGATTTCTTTGAATTTAACGAGGCGTTTTCTGTCGTGGGATTGGCAAATATGAAACTACTGAATCTTGATAGTAGCAATGTAAATGTAAATGGCGGAGCCGTGTCCCTTGGGCATCCTCTCGGGTGCAGTGGCGTTCGGATTCTCATTACATTAATTCATGTCCTCAAACAGCATAATGCGAAACTAGGCGCTGCTGCTATTTGTAATGGTGGTGGTGGTGCTTCGGCCATGGTAATCGAGCGTAAGGCCTAATCCCTCTTTTCTCAACGATGCAATACGGTATTTGCTTTTTATCGATCGTCCCGTTGCGGCTGGAACCGGCAGATACCAGCGAGATGGTGACGCAAGTATTGTATGGAGAATGTTTTCAAGTATTGGAGACGCGCAAAAAATGGTGCCGAATTCGGTTGTCATTCGACCGATACGAGGGATGGATCGATCGCAAGCAATTTAATTTTTTGTTGGAAAGTAAGTACCAAGACTGTCTTTCTGTTTCTAGACAGATCACGTCAGACCTGGTTTCGTATATCACTACCGAAGAACAACAACTTATGGTACTTCCTATGGGAAGCGAGGTACAACATACCACCTTATTGAAGCATCAGCATGAAGGAGGCAAGGTTCAGCAGGTGATGCCAAAGGCACATTTAATTGAAACAGCACTACTCTATTTAAACGCGCCGTATCTTTGGGGAGGAAAGACTCCCTTTGGGATCGACTGTAGTGGTTTTACTCAGATGGTATACAAGCTAAATGGTTACGAACTCTTACGAGATGCGAGTCAGCAAGCGACACAGGGAGAACCTTTAAGCTTTATAGAGGAAAGTGAACCCGGCGATTTAGCATTTTTTGATAACAAAGAAGGGGCAATTACGCATGTGGGCATCATTATGAAAGATAATTATATAATCCATGCGCATGGGCACGTCCGCATTGATCGATTGGACCATACCGGAATTTTCAATTACGAGCGACGCGCGCATACACATCAACTCAGGGTAATAAAACGAATTGTATAAAAAAAACCGAAGCGATCTGCTTCGGTTTTTTCTTTATAAAGTGTTTAAGCTATTTCCCGCCCTCTAAAGAATCGAGTTTTGCTTTCATTTCCTTGAACTTATCATCTTGTCCAAGCTGGCTGTAAATGTTCATGAGGGTTCTTACCAATTCAGGATTATCTCCTCGTTGTGCTACGGCCGCTTCCAGATATGGAGTAGCCTGCATGTAAAGCTGTTTCCGTTGTTCTTTCAATTCGTCATAGCGCTTGTTATCGGCAGCTGAAGTTCCTAAGTTGTTCATCTCTTCAACGATAGCGCTTTCTTTCGATAGAATTAATGCGGCCACATTGATTTTAGCATTCAAGTAATTAGGATCTAATTCTAGCGCTTTTTTGTAGTATTCCATGGCTTTGTCGGTTTCGCCACGCTGTGCCGTCCCCACGCCTAGGTTGTAATACAATTCAGGATTATTGGGGTCAGAAGCAATTACTTCCTCCATTAATTCTCCGTAGCGCTCCATATCTCCCATCTTATAGGCAAGATCTGCTTCAGCACGAATCAATCCGGTATCGTCTGGATTTTCAGCACGTGCTTCTTTCATCATAGCTAGGGCTTCATTGTCTTTTCCTTGAGAAATAAGGATTAGCGTTATTTTAGATAAAATGTCACCGCGAAGCGATTCTGAATACACCTCTTTTGGATTGGTATGTTGCTTTGCCAACACACTCATTTTACGCTCATTCTCATTATTGAACTCGTCTTCTTCACCAGTCTCTACATTGGTTGCCACCAAGCGCTTTCTGATTCCGGTAAAACCAAGTTCATATAAGGTTTGAAAATATCCAAGGGCTTGATCGTAATCCTTTGCGTTTACGGCATTATTCGCTGCGTAGTATAGATCTGACGTATCTCTTTGCGTAACCATATAGCTGGTGTAGAGCTTATCGGCCGCCATCTTGTACTGTTGAGAATTCTGATCTGCTACGGCGCTATTTACCAAGGCAGCACGTAAATTCTGAAGTCCGGCATCCAACCGAGCTTTCGCTTCCTCGTCAGATGGGTTCATTTCATAGGCCATTTTGAACGACTCTGCGGCCGTCTTCATTTTAGCATAGTTTGAATCGCCCGCGTCGGCCAAATAGACTTCTCCTTTGACGAGATAGAAATCAACTTTATCTTCCTCATCAGCGGAAGCCATCATGCCTTCTGCTTCTTTTACATATTCCATCGCCTCCGCGACATCACCTTTATCAATGGCACGAGTGGCTTTTCGTATTTCTTTGGATTGACCGAACATTGCAGTACTCATGGCAAAAATTCCAGCCAAAAAAAGTAACTTTTTCATTTTTTGTGGGTTTGTATTTATTCGTTGTTTTCTGTTTGTTCTTCATTTGTATCAAGAGTAGTGCCATTCTCCTCCTCCATCTCTTCATCCTCTTCTATCACTACTTTTGCCACAGCGGCAATCGCATCATCTTCACGAACTTTGATCACGCGTACTCCCTGTGTCGCGCGACCCATCACACGAAGATCGGAGACTTCCATACGAATGGCAATTCCCGATTTGTTGATGATCATTAGATCGTCACCGTCGGTTACATTCTTGATGGCCACTAAGTTACCAGTTTTATCGGTAATATTAATGGTTTTTACTCCTTTTCCGCCGCGATTGGTAATACGGTAATCGTCGATACTTGAGCGTTTCCCGTAGCCGTTTTCTGAAACTACCAGAACTTCGGTTTCGGTATCGTTAATAGCAATCATGCCTACTACTTCATCTTGATCGTTGTCCAGCTTGATTCCACGGACTCCGGAAGCATTTCTTCCCATGGGGCGCGTTTTCTCTTCTTCGAATCGAATCGCTTTTCCACTTTTTACCGCCAGCATCACTTGACTATCGCCTGTAGTAAGTTTCGCTTCTAACAATTCATCTCCGTCTTTGATGGTAATCGCATTGATTCCGTTGGTACGAGGTCTTGAGTATTGTTCCAGCGGTGTTTTCTTTACTTGTCCTAACTTAGTCGCCATGATCACATAGTGGCTGTTGATATACGCTTCATCCTTAAGATCCTGCGTACAGATAAAGGCTTTCACTTTGTCATCGGGTTCGATATTGATCAAGTTCTGAATGGCTCTTCCTTTTGAATTTCGACTTCCTTCCGGAATTTCAAAAACACGCATCCAAAAACACTTTCCGTTTTGGGTGAAGAACAACATATATTGATGATTGGTTCCTACAAACAAATCTTCTAAGAAATCTTCATTTCTGGTGGAAGAGGCCTTTTGGCCTACCCCTCCTCGATTTTGCGTCTTGTATTCCGTGAGGGAGGTACGCTTGATGTAACCTGCATGCGAAATGGTAATAACCACTTGTTCGTCAGGAATCAGGTCGGTAATACTTACATCTCCTCCTGCATACTCAATGGTAGAACGACGTTCATCACCGTATTTCTCACGAATCTCATTGAGTTCGGTTTTGATGATGTCCATGCGACGCTCCTTTTTGGCAAGAATGTCTTTATAATCCTCAATGGTTTTCATCAATTCTTCGTACTCACTGCGCAGCTTGTCTTGCTCCAGGCCGGTGAGTTGACGCAATCGCATTTCTACTATTGCTTTGGCCTGAATTTCGGTCAGTTCAAAGGTTTCGATCAATTTGTTACGGGCCTCTTCGGCATTGGCCGAAGCGCGAATCAAGGCGATCACTTCATCGATATTGTCTGAAGCAATGATTAGCCCTTCTAAAATATGTGCGCGCTCCTCTGCTTTCCGAAGCAAATATTCGGTACGTCGCACCACCACTTCGTGGCGGTGTTCCACAAAATAGTGAATCAATTCTTTTAGATTCAACAATTTGGGACGCCCATTGACAAGCGCGATATTATTGACACTAAAGCTTGATTGAAGCTCGGTATATTTGTACAACATGTTCAACACGATGTTGGGGATCGCATCTCGCTTTAAGATATAAACGATGCGCATCCCTTTTCGATCGGATTCATCACGTATGTTCGAAATTCCTTCGATTTTCTTATCGTTAATCAGGTCGGCGGTCTTCTTGATCATGTTCGCCTTATTCACCTGATACGGTATTTCATTTACTATGATGCATTCGCGACCATTGACCTCTTCAAAATGCGCCTTTCCACGCATCACCACGCGACCTCGGCCGGTATGAAACGCGTCTCGCACACCATCATATCCGTAAATCACTCCTCCTGTTGGGAAGTCGGGTGCCTTTACGTACTGCATGAGTCCGTCGATATCGATGTCGTTATCATCTATATAGGCAATGGTCCCATCAATCACCTCCGTAAGGTTGTGGGGCGGCATATTCGTAGCCATACCTACCGCAATACCCGAGGCTCCATTCACTAGCAAGCTGGGTATTTTAGTGGGAAGCACGGTGGGTTCTTTGATGGTGTCATCAAAATTAAGCTGATGATCAACCGTCTCTTTGTCAATATCGGCGAGCATTTCTTCGGAAATCTTCTGCATTCTCGCCTCGGTATATCGCATGGCTGCCGGGCTATCCCCATCAATCGAACCAAAGTTTCCTTGTCCGTCTACCAGCATATATCGTAAACTCCATTCTTGCGCCATACGTACCATCGCATCGTATACCGAAGTATCCCCGTGCGGGTGATATTTTCCCAGTACTTCTCCCACGATACGTGCCGATTTCTTATGAGAACTATTTGCGCGAACACCCAGTTCATGCATCCCAAAGAGCACGCGTCTGTGAACGGGCTTTAACCCATCCCGAACATCTGGCAGGGCACGTGACACGATGACCGACATCGAATAATCGATGTAGGCCGATTTCATTTCATCTTCAATGTTTATTGGAATTAATTTTTCGCCTTCAGCCATAAAAAATCAATTTAATTTTTACCTGTTAATCTAACGAGCAAGATACTATATTTTATAGGTTTTCGAGAGGGTTTCGAAGGGCATTATTCACGATTTTATTAACAAAATTTAAGAGTCGCTTTGTGATAATTAAGTGCATTTATTCTTTGATTTTAAATGCTTTTTTCGTCTTTTTACTCCTACCCCCTTTAATGAGGAACGGTTTTTGACTATCTAACCGTAGTTTTTAAGTAATTTAGTAGCACAGGAATTGAATTTATGGATGATAATTTTTCCCCAAGGGTAAAAGACGTAATTGCGTACAGTAAAGAAGAAGCCCTTCGTTTGGGCCATGACTTTATTGGTACCGAACACTTGATGTTGGGTCTCCTTCGTGATGGAAACGGAAAAGCGGTTTCCATTTTGAATGCGCTAGACGTCGACTTGAACCACCTACGCAGAAAAGTCGAGATTTTAAGTCCGGCGAACCCAAATGCTGGCACTGCCGGTAACGATAAAAAGAACCTGCATCTCACACGACAGGCAGAACGCGCGCTAAAAACAACGTTTTTAGAGGCGAAACTATTTCAAAGTAATTCGATCAATACTGCGCATCTTTTGTTGTGTATTCTTCGGAATGATAACGATCCTACCACCAAGTTGTTGAACAAGATGAAAGTAGATTACGATGGTGTAAAAGATCAATTCAAGCAATTGATTGGAAAGGACGATGATTTCACTGATAGTCCGACCAGCGAATCCTTCCCCAGTGATGATGAAAACGCAGCCTCAGAAGATGATAAAGACAGCTTATTTTCTGGAGGAAGTGGCGCTAAGAGTAACAAGAAATCAAAGACGCCTGTATTGGATAACTTCGGAAGAGACCTTACTGCCTTAGCCGAAGAAGGGAAATTAGATCCCGTTGTAGGTCGTGAAAGTGAAATACAGCGCGTCTCTCAGATTTTAAGTCGAAGAAAAAAGAACAATCCCTTATTGATTGGTGAACCCGGTGTCGGGAAATCGGCTATCGCGGAAGGGTTGGCCTTGCGCATTACCCAGCGAAAAGTATCGCGAATTCTTTACGACAAACGACTGGTAACGCTGGATTTAGCTAGTCTGGTAGCCGGCACTAAATACCGCGGACAATTTGAGGAGCGAATGAAAGCGGTGATGAATGAGTTAGAAAAGAATGACGATATTATTCTGTTCATAGACGAAATTCATACCATTGTGGGCGCCGGTGGCGCTACAGGCTCTTTAGATGCTTCCAATATGTTCAAACCGGCTCTGGCTCGCGGAGAAATTCAATGCATTGGGGCAACTACGCTGGATGAATACCGTCAGTATATTGAAAAAGACGGAGCGTTGGAAAGACGTTTTCAAAAGGTATTAGTAGAGCCTACCTCGGTGGAGGAAACCATTGAAATTCTTCAGAATATTAAAGACAAGTATGAAAGTCATCATAACGTTACTTACACTCAAGATGCCTTAGAGGCGTGCGTAAAACTCACCAATCGTTATATGACCGAGCGGTTTCTTCCGGATAAGGCGATCGATGCCTTAGATGAGGCAGGGTCTCGTGTACACATTACCAACATTAATGTTCCAGACAAAATTTTGAACATTGAAGCGAGTCTGGAAGAAGTTCGGGAGCGTAAGAATTCCGTGGTAAAAAAGCAAAAGTACGAAGAAGCCGCCAAGTTACGAGATGATGAAAAAAACCTGGAAAAGGAACTAGCGGCTGCTCAAGAAGCCTGGGAAAAAGAATCGAAGCTGCATAAGGAAACAGTAGACGAAGAAAATGTCGCGGAAGTTGTCTCTATGATGACGGGTGTTCCTGTGAACCGAATTGCACAAACGGAAAGTAACAAACTAGCCGCCCTACCCGACCGCATTAAAGGAAAGGTGATTGGTCAAAATGAAGCGGTGGCGAAAGTGGTCAAAGCGATACAACGTAACCGTGCCGGATTAAAAGACCCAAATAAGCCGATTGGTTCCTTTATTTTCTTAGGACAAACCGGTGTGGGTAAAACACAATTGGCGAAAGTGCTGGCGCGCGAGCTGTTTGACAGCGACAATGCCTTAGTGCGTATAGATATGAGCGAGTATATGGAGAAATTTGCCGTGTCTCGTTTGATAGGAGCGCCTCCGGGCTATGTTGGGTACGAAGAAGGCGGACAACTTACTGAGAAGATCCGCAGAAAACCGTATGCGGTTGTTTTATTAGATGAGATCGAAAAGGCACACCCGGATGTATTCAATATGTTGCTTCAGGTGTTGGATGACGGATATTTAACAGATAGTTTGGGTCGAAAAATCGACTTCAGAAACACCATCATCATTATGACCTCGAATATTGGGGCGCGTAAGTTAAAGGACTTCGGACAAGGAGTTGGGTTTGGAACGGCCGCAAAACAGAGCCAGGCAGATGCTCACGCCAAGAGCGTGATTGAAAACGCGCTGAAGAAAACCTTTGCTCCCGAATTCTTAAATCGTGTAGATGATGTAATGGTCTTCAACGCGCTCGAAAAAGAGGATATACATAAGATTATTGATATTGAGTTAGACAAGCTGTTCCTTCGCATCAAAGACATTGGGTACGAATTAACCCTCACCGATGCCGCCAAGGATTATATTGCCGACAAAGGATTCGATAAAGATTATGGCGCGCGTCCTTTAAAGCGTGCTATTCAGAAATATATCGAGGATGCGCTGGCGGAAGAGATCATTAATTCGAAACTGGAAGAAGGCGACCAGATCACCATGGACCTAGATGCCGATTCGGGAGAATTAACCATCGGTATCGAGAAGCAAAAGAACCCAACGGAATCCTAACTTTAGTAGCTTCCCAAGTATATAAAAAGCACCTTACGAGGTGCTTTTTTAGTGTATATTAAAATGTCGCTGCTAGAAGAGCAATTCGTTATCAATGGTCAATCCCTGCAGAAACCCTACCGAAGTATGAATGTCGTTGGCCAGCAAGCGATCATTTTCAACGAAAGGAACGCCCTCCCGATAACTTTTTAGAAAGGATTCAACAAAGGGAGAAGATTTTTTAGGTTCGCGAAACACCAATGCCTGCGATGCATTCATTAGTTCAATCGCCAGGATGGTTTCGACATTGTCAACAATTTGTAAACATTTTGTGGCGGCATTGGCTCCCATACTCACATGATCTTCTTGTCCGTTGGAAGAAACAATCGAATCAACTGAGGCAGGTGTTGCTAGTTGTTTGTTCTTACTCACAATACTGGCCGCGGTGTACTGCGGAATCATAAAACCACTGTTCAGCCCCGGATTATTCACCAAAAACTGAGGTAAGTTACGTAGCCCGGACACCAATTGAAAGGTGCGTCGTTCTGAAATATTCCCTAGTTCAGCCATGGCAATTCCCATATAATCTAGTGCGAGCGCTAAGGGCTGACCGTGAAAGTTTCCTCCTGAAATGATCGTATCCTCACCCACAAAAATGTTCGGGTTATCGGTGACCGAGTTGATCTCCGTTTTCATGGTTTTGGAAACAAACTGAAGGGTGTCTTTCGTGGCGCCATGTACCTGTGGGATACAACGAAACGAATAGGGGTCTTGCACCATTTTGTGTTCGGAAGCTCCAATCTCACTGCCTTCCAAAAATTCGAGTATTTGCTCGGCCGTATGAATCTGACCACTATGAGGTCGAACTAAATGTACTAATTTGTCAAACGGACTCATATTGCAGTCAAACGCATCAATGGAAGCCGCTCCAATTAGGTTGGCAAGGTACCAGAGCTTGTGCGATTTCAATAAACAGTGAATGCCGTAGGCGCTCATAAATTGAGTGCCATTGAGTAAGGCAAGCCCTTCTTTCGCTTGAAGTTCAATGGGTTCCCATTCGTACGTTTTCAGCATCTCTTGGGCCGACACGATCTGGTCGTTGATATAGACCTCCCCTTTTCCCAGAAGAGGAAGCGACATATGCGCTAAAGGCGCCAAATCTCCCGAAGCCCCTAAGCTACCCTGACTGTAGATGACCGGAATAATATCCTTGTTGTAGAAATCAACCAGTCGCTGAACCGTTTTCAGTTGCACCCCGCTATAGCCATAACTAAGCGATTGGATTTTTAAGAGCAGCATTAATTTTGCGATGGGTATCGGAACGAAGTCACCGGTTCCACAGGCATGCGACATCACCAGGTTTTCCTGCAATTGAGAAAGGTTGTCAGCACTTATTTTTACATTGAATAACGATCCGAATCCCGTATTTATCCCATACACCGGGGAATCGTGCTTCTTCAACTTTTGATGCAGGTAGTCATGCGATTTATTAATATTTAGAATCGCTTCTTCGGAAAGTTCCAAGGTCTTCTGATGCGTTATGATCTCCTGTAAGGTAGGTAGGTCCAGCAGTTCTGAACTGATGTAATGGATGTCTGGCATGGATTAGGTGGTTTGGGCAAAAATACCAATTCTAATTCTAATGCGTTCCGCTCCTTCGGTAAAATTAAAGACGTACTTTTACAGAAATTCTTGAAACATGACACGCCTTTTTTTAACTCTTCTTGTCTCCTCCCTCCTTTTTTCTTGTGAAGAACCTGTAAAGGACTATGTAACCTTTTCCGGTACCATTCAAAACGCCAATAGCGATTCGCTCGTGATTCGGAATAAGAAGTTTTCGAAGACCATTAAAGTCGCTTCCGACGGAACGTTTAGCGACACCTTAAAAGTTACAGAAGACGTACATCGCCTATTTGATGGAACTGAACAAACCAGTATCTACCTAAAAAACGGATACGACTTAGACATGCAATTGGATGCTGCTAACTTTGATGAAAGTATCACCTTCAGTGGCACTGGCGCAGAAAACAACAATTTTCTCGCCTCGTACGCCCTGCTGCAAGAAAAAACGCTAACTCATGATTTTTCAAAAGCCGAGAATATGACGGCCATGAATTCGCAGATCGAAGACGCTAAGAATACCTTAAATAAGTTTCTGGATCAACAAAAGTCGGTCGACTCCTCTGTAGTGGGATATGCCGCTGGAAATCTCGACGGACTCATGAAGTCGTTGCAAGGGTATTACGGAGGTGTCTTACGTGTGCGTCAAGCGCTACCGGTCGGTTCACCGGCGCCAACCTTCGAGGACTATGAAAATTATAACGGAGGAACCACCTCCTTGGCAGAGCTACAAGGGAAGTTTGTGTACATAGATGTATGGGCCACCTGGTGTGCTCCGTGTAAAGCAGAAATTCCGTATTTGAAAGAGCTGGAAGCCGATTATCACGATAAGAACATTGCCTTTGTGAGCATGTCTATTGATGATGATAGAACACATGACGGGTCTTGGGAAAAGGCCAAAAGCGATTGGAAAGCTATGGTCGCCGATAAAAAGCTAGGAGGCATTCAGATTTACGCTCCGAATGGTTGGCAATCTGATTTTGTCACCGGGTTTCAGATCAAAGGCATTCCACGGTTTATTTTAATCGATCCGGAAGGAAATATCGCTGATCCAAGCGCGCCTCGTCCATCGAATCCAGAACTTCGGGAAACGCTAGATCAATTGCTCTCGTCTTAAAAGGTTATTTTTTCCTTTCCTCTGCGGAAGGTTGCGGTTCTTCCTGACGGAACAACTCTAAGAAAGCGTCGCCAATATATTCAATAATATCTCCTGCCATGAGCGCTTCAAAACCGTGTTCCTGGGCTCCGAGATTTCCGGCACTTCCATGCAAATAAATTCCAAAAATGGTGGCCATTAAGGGGTCATAGCCTTGTGCAATAAGACCGGCAAGCATCCCGGCGAGCACATCACCAGCTCCTCCGGTAGCCATCCCTGGATTTCCTGTGCTGTTGATATAGACGTCATCGCCAAGTACGGTAAGGCTATTAGCGCCTTTCACCACAACAATTACTTCAAACTCCTTCGAAAGGGCTTGCACTTTTTCGATCTTTTCGTAATCATTCTTCCAAGCTCCAACCAAACGTTCTAATTCCCCGGGATGTGGTGTTAATACGCTGTGTTTTGGAACCTGCTTCCACAATGAATGGTCCTTGACAATTAGGTTAAGGGCGTCGGCATCAAGCACAATGGGGCCTTCGGCTTTCTCAAGGATACTTGCAAGCGCTTTTGATGATTCCGAGGTGGTACCCATCCCCATACCTACTGCCATAGTGGTAGGTGAAAGGTCGAAGGCGGCTTCGGAAAGCGTGTGTTCGTTTGGGTCTGTGAGGGTCATCACTTCCGGTTGGGCGGTTTGAAACACCTGAAAACCACAAGCGGGGATATACGCGGTCACCAAACCTGCTCCCGAGCGATACGCTGCTTTGGCTGCTAATTGTGGTGCGCCCAGTTTTCCGTAGCTACCGCCCACGATAAGCACATGGCCAAAAGTACCTTTATGCGCATATTTTTCTCGCTGTTGATAGAAGCGCTGGGCTTCCGGTTTTAAAATGACACGGGCCAGGGGGTGCGTGGTATGCAGGTATTCGGGGTCGAGTCCGATATCAATCGCTTCGAAATAGGGAACAAACGCCCCGGTTTCGGGAAGAAAAAAAGCCAATTTAGGTGCCTGAAAGGTTAACGTATGATTCGCCTTTACGATGGCTTCAGAATCTTCTATGGCTTCATTGGCGTAGAGTCCGCTTGGCATATCGATCGATAGCGTAAACGCTTTTTGCGCATTGATGAATTGAATAAGTTCCTTAACCCAGCCTTCAGGAGGTCTATTAATACCAATTCCGAAGAGCGCATCCACAATAATGTCCTGAGGGGCAATCTCAGGGAAGTCGGCTGCCGAACGCATCAAGACTGGCCATTTCTTGGTAACTTCCTTCACGCGATCGTAATTGATCAAAAAGCATTTAGAACGTTTATCAGTAAAATTAGCGATATAGATGGTTACTTGATACCCGTGTTCGATCAACAATCGGCCTACTACCAAGCCATCGCCTCCATTGTTCCCAATTCCACAAAAGATGTGAATGTGAACCTGAGCCCCTTGCATGCGTTGATGAAGCCACTGGAAGACCTGCTGCCCTGCCCGCTCCATTAAGTCAAGAGAAGAAATTCCTTCTTTCTCTGTGGTGCGTTTGTCGGCTTCGTAGAATTGCGCTGCGGAAAATACCTTCATAGAAATTCAAGTTTCCTGCAAGGTACTGTCTTGTTGAAAACAATCAAAGAATATCATCGTCTCCTTTTAAAGATTATAATACTTTTGTGAAAAATGATTCCGCATGAAAAAAACCGCACTTACACATGTTCACGAAGCGTTAGGCGCCAAAATGGTTCCCTTTGCCGGCTACTTGATGCCAGTTTCCTACGAAGGGGTAAACGCCGAACACGAAACGGTTAGAAAAGACGTAGGTGTCTTTGACGTGTCCCATATGGGTGAATTTTTGGTGACGGGTCCAAACGCACTAGAACTCATACAGAAGGTAAGCAGCAATGATGCTTCCACGCTGGTAGACGGACAGGCGCAATACAGTTGCTTGCCTAATGATGAAGGTGGAATTGTAGACGATTTAATTATTTATCGCCTGGAGGCGGAAAAATGGTTACTGGTCGTGAATGCTTCCAACATTGAAAAGGATTGGAATTGGATCAACTCGCACAATACGATGGGAGCGGAATTGCGGAATTTGAGTGAGGATTATTCCCTGTTGGCGATTCAAGGGCCAAAAGCGGTGGAAGCTATGCAGTCACTTACTTCAGAAGACCTGAGTAGTATTAAATTCTACACCTTTAAAGTAGGAGATTTCGCGGGGATAGAGTATGTGATCATCAGTGCTACCGGCTATACCGGGAGCGGTGGATTTGAGATTTATTGTAAGAACTCTGAAGTCGAACAGATTTGGAACAAAGTGTTAGAAGCGGGCGCCTCGTATGGAATTAAGCCTATCGGACTCGCAGCGCGGGACACCTTGCGTTTGGAGATGGGGTATTGTCTCTACGGAAACGATATAGATGACACCACCTCTCCCCTAGAAGCCGGTCTGGGCTGGATTACCAAGTTTACTAAAGATTTTATTCATTCAGAAGCGCTTAAAAAAGAGAAAGAAAACGGCCCCACACGCCGCTTGATCGCTTTTGAATTGCAAGAACGAGGCATTCCGCGACAAGGGTACCCCATTGTAGATCGCGAAGGAACTTTGCTAGGAACGGTGACCAGCGGTACCATGGCCCCTTCGGTTGGCAAAGGAATTGGTTTGGGGTATGTTCCTTTTGAAATGAAAGCACCAGGTACGGAAATATTCATTCAAATACGCAAGAATGCAGTTCCGGCAACCATTGTGAAACTTCCGTTTTACAAGGGTTAATGGTCGATTACCAAGAAATACTCAATTCTATTTATGCGAAGCTCCAAAAGCGAGTAGATAAAGGCAAAGTGGCTTCCTATATCCCGGAGTTGGCAAACGTTCCGAAGGAAAAATTTGGAATCTACCTGAATCGAATCAAGGGAGAAAACTATTGTGTGGGCGATTGGGAAGAACCGTTCTCCATTCAAAGTATCTCCAAAGTATTATCCTTTGCCCTGGCTTTTTCGAAATTGAAAAATCAAGTGTTTCGGCGTTTGGATGTAGAGCCTTCTGGAAACCCCTTCAATCACCTTTCTCTCTTAGAAATGGAAAATGGGATCCCTAGAAATCCTTTTATTAATTCCGGAGCCATTGTAATTGCTGACATGCTACTCAGTATGTTGGACGATCCTAAAAACGATTTTCTGGCGTTTGTACAAGGCATAACAAACGACCCCACCATTCAGTTTAACAAAACCGTGGCGGCCAGTGAAGCCGAAACCGGTTATGGTAATTATGCCGCTGCCAACCTTTTGAAATCCTTCGGAAATCTCGAAAATGACGTGGACAGGGTATTGGATTTTTACTTTCATCAGTGTTCCATCGAAATGAATTGCAAACAACTATCGAATGCGTTCTATCTGTTTGCAAACCGAGGCAAGTGTATGCAGCACACCACACATCTTTCTATCAATCAGGTAAAGCGCATCAACGCCATCATGCTTACTTGCGGGTTCTATGATGAGGCAGGCGAATTTGCCTTTGAAGTAGGGTTGCCGGGCAAAAGTGGCGTGGGGGGTGGTATTGTCGCGCTACTGCCTAATGAGTTCGTCTTAAGCTGCTGGTCTCCCGGCTTGAACGAGAAAGGGAACAGCTATTTGGGAATGTTGGCCTTAGAAGAATTTACCACTCAAACCAATCTATCTATATTTTAAGCGTTGTAAGGATATGACGGAGAAGAATCGCATATTGATTATGGGCGGAAGCGGCTTTATTGGAACGCATATATACCAGGAGTTACGTTCTTTTTACGATTGCTACGGAACCTTTTGCTCGCAACAGGAACGATACGAAAGCAATCAGGTGTATTCTCATTTTGACGCAACTTCAGGGCCTATTGATCTCATATTAAAGGAGGTTGCGCCTACCCATATCATATCTTGTTTTGCAGCACCCGAACCGGCGTATCTGCAGGCTCACAAAGATGTCATTGCATATTTGGAAGCAAATACTTCTGTTCGGTTGATCTATATTTCTTCTGTAGTGGTGTTTGATGGCAATCAGAACTATCCTTCGTACGAAGAAACCGTTCCCTCTACGGTGTCGGCAATTGGCAAACGTCATTTGGCGGTAGAAAGGCTATTGCGGCAACTCCCTGCGAAGCGCTACAGTATCGCACGTCTGCCCTTAGTATTAGGCGTCAATGCTCCCATGGTGGTACAATTAAAACAAGCTATTAAGCACGAGGCGCCTTTTGAAGTGTTTCCAAATATTATTGTTAGTGTGACTACGATCGATAAAGTATGCCAACAAATGCATTATATAATCAATCGGGAATTGCACGGTATTTATCATCTAGCGAGTGAAGACCTCATACACCACGACGACCTTTTTTATGAGATCGCTTCGGCTTTGGGCGATAAAATGCCTATCTTTAAAAAAGTGTACAGTAGCAATGACGATGCATATCTCGCAGTGCTTCCCAAAGCAAAAAAACTTCCGAAGACCTATCAGATAACCACTACGGAAGTGATAGATGCCTGTACCTTATTTGATGAAATTTCAACCTTAAAAAACATTTTATGAAAGCCTTATCAGCCTCAGAAATAAAAAAACACATTGCCACTCTGGATGGATGGCTTTACGAAGAGAATGCCTTGCATACCTCAATAGAATTTAGAGATTTTAAAGACGCTTTTTCACTGATGACGCGAATTGCTTTTGAAGCCGAAAAGCTAGAACATCATCCAGATTGGTCGAACGTTTATAACAAGGTGAATATTTCGCTTTCCACGCATGATGCGGGGGGCGTTACAGAGAAGGATTTTCAACTGGCACAGATCATCGACAAATTAGTGAGCTAAGGTTTGCTATCTACTTCAATTTTTTAAATTTGTAGCGATTCAAAAAAGGAATGTCGTTCCTTTTTATTAATACTAGCATACTTATGGGAAGAGCTTTTGAGTTCAGAAAAGCAAGAAAAATGAAACGCTGGGCAGCCATGTCCAAGGCGTTTACGCGTATTGGGAAAGATATCGTTATGGCGGTGAAAGAAGGCGGACCTGACCCCGACACCAACGCCAAATTGCGAGCCGTGATTCAGAACGCGAAGGCGGTGAACATGCCTAAAGACAATATTGAACGGGCTATTAAACGGGCTAGTGATAAGAGTTTAGGGGATTTTAAAACAGTACTTTTTGAAGGGTATGCCCCACATGGTATCGCTATTCTTATTGAAACGGCAACCGACAATAATACGCGTACTGTTGCGAATGTGCGCTCTTATTTTAATAAATGTGATGGAAGTCTCGGGGTGTCCGGATCTGTGGCCTTTATGTTCGATCATGTGTGTAATTTTCGCATTGACGCCGATGGAAAGGATATGGAAGAACTGGAACTCGAATTGATCGACTTTGGGGTGGAAGAAATCTTTGAAGATGACGATGGCGTATTAATTTACGCCCCTTTTGAAAGCTTCGGAGCCATACAGTCGTACCTAGAAGATAATGACATTGAGATACTTTCCTCCGGATTTGAATACATTCCGCAGGTGACGAAAAAGATTAGTGCTGAAGAAGCTGAAGATGTCGATAAATTACTAGAGAAGATCGAGGAAGACGACGATGTTCAGAATGTATATCACACCATGGATGAAAGCTCTTCGGAAGAATAATTGAAGCGTATATACAACGAAAAAGAGCAGCTACATAGCTGCTCTTTTTTTGTCTTAAGAAACTTTTCTTACTCTTTATACAAGTATAGAGAAGAAGCTCCTTGCAATTCGTAATTAGCGGTTGGACTTATGTCTCCGCCAGCATTTGCATCGGTAAAGGCAAGCACTCGTCCGCCACCGTTGGCACGTTCGGCGATGTAAACCGTGTTTGTTTCAGCGTCGAACTCAGCTGCTACAGGGTTTCCGAGAAATGTACTGCTTCCTGCAACGCGTACCTGATTTCCAGCGACAAGCAGGGTTCCACCGTCTGAAATTCCGGCAATTTTGCTTTGGAATTCTGTAATGATATGAAATGCGCCGTCAGTGTCTGAACCGGCATCTCCCACGTCTGTTAGGATCATGGTATTGCCGTCAAATGCCAATCCATGAGTTCTTACAATTCCTTCAATCGTTACACGTTTAGACGGTGTAGCCGTTTCATCGATAGTATACCCGGTGGCAAAATTGTTGAATACGGCGATGTCTGAAGTTTTATCTACCACAACATACAGGTCACTGTTTACAAATTCAATTCCCCATACGGCAAAATCGACCGTTACTGTGTTACGCAGGGTAAATCCAGAACTTTCTTCTACATATACATACAATCTTCCGTCATCGGTCATCGGGTCTCCGTCTACGTCACTATTATCAGCAACTACATATACGCCACCACCCACTGCGATGTCGCGCGGACTCGTTAGATCGGCGGTACTTGAAAAGTTCAACGCCAAATTGATTCCATCATCTGCCAATGAAATATCGGCATAAGAGTTTAGTTGTCCCAAGGTTCTCGAAGCTTGCACCAACTCATCATCGGTAGCGTCGTAATAAATGCCTTCGGAATCCTGAGAAATTGTAATATAGGTTTCAGAATCTTCTACAGACAGGTCAGAAACATTATAATTGGTAACATTTCCGTTGTTGTTGTTTGAAGCATACAATTCAGATCGCAATGCTACGGTATCATCTGTAGTATCATCACCGGTCACTGTACCATTGTCATCATTACTGCATGATGCAAGCAATCCTACAGTTGCAAGGCTTAACGCCATCCATTTAATCTTTTTCATAATGTTAGATTTGTTTTTGATTATTGGTACGTAGTTACTACAATTCTCGAAGGCACTAGAAAATTGGGGGCATACTTAACGTATATTTAACTACAGTATATTGAAAATAAGCATTTTACAGTTACTCTTTCGCAAAGAGGTTAACAAAAGTTTTCCATAAAAAGGCGTTAAGAAAAGTATGAGTACTGTTAAAGGACCTAGGTTCTTTCAGGAACCTTTCCTACAACGTTTTGATAGTACGCGCGAAGTATTGTGGTGTCTTTGGAAAGATCGCCTGTGGGGTAAAAGGCAGGATGAATAAAGACTGTTTTGGTACTATAGTCAAATGCCACGGGAATGATGGGCACTTCCGCGGCCAGGGCAATGTAGTAATAGCCGGTTTTCCAGGCGTTCACTTTTTTACGGGTTCCCTCCGGCGCCAATGCAAGTCGAAATTCGTCCCGATCTGCGAATAAGGAAGCAATAGCAGCGGTTTTTTGCTGGCCTGGAGTACGATCTAAAGGAGCACCACCCATCCACCTGAAATAGGCGCCCATTGGACCTTTAAACAACTCTTTTTTGGCAATAAAATGAATGTCTGTTTTGAGGATACGTCTTGTAAATGCCCCAACATAGAAGTCGTGCCAGCTTGTATGTGGCACCACAATCACTACCGATTTCTTGATGGTTGGGTCGAATTTTCCCTGGATTTCCCATCCCAGCACCTTGTGAAAGATAAATTTAGTAATCCCCATAACGGCGTTTGGCTACATCTTCAAATATAGCGAACGCAGTCGGTCTCGAGTCATTTTTTGCTCCCAATCTTCGCCAAGCGCGTTTTCCCATAGCGGTACCAAGCCTAAGGCAATATCGATCATGGTATCCATTTCAGCATTTGACAGGTTCTTACAGAGTCCTTGTGGGATATGAATATCATGTAGTGCCACCATTTCTTTGAATACCGCGACATCCTTTGGGTAAAATTCTTCCAAATGATTAAATACAATACAATTACCTAAGCCGTGTTTCGTACCTAACACATAAGAGAGTCCGTAACTCATGGCATGTGCCACTCCTACCTGCGAATAAGCAATGCTCATTCCACCATGCCAGGAAGCCATCATTAATTTACCTCTAGCTTCTTCTTCGGTCAGCTCTTGTTTAAGAAAAATCTCTAAGCAAATATCATAGGCTTTTTCACCATAGCTTTTACTGAATTCATTGAGGAACGTTCCATTGAGCGATTCAACACAATGGATAAAACAATCCATCCCCGTATAAAACCATTGATTCTTCGGAATTCCTTGCGTAAGTTCGGGATCCATAATAACCTGATCGAAGGGGGTGAAGTCACTATTGATCCCTAATTTTTTTATGGGTCCAGTGAGCACAGCGGTGCGAGAAACTTCTGCGCCTGTGCCTGATATGGTGGGTATTCCCACATGATAAACTGCCTTATTGAGAACGAGGTCCCAGCCTTGATAATCGGCGGCGCTTCCTTTGTTGGTGAGCATAATGGAAACTGCTTTTGCAAGGTCGAGAACCGTGCCTCCTCCGATGCCAATAATTCCAGAGGGGATGCGCGTGAATTCAGATTGAATGTTGGCAACAATAGCATCCACTTGGGAAGTCTTGGGTTCTTCATCGGCCGAGATAAAAAATACCTTGTCATTGAAATGGAGTTCGATACGATCCATAAGAAATGGATTGCCACGAAAAACATCGTCTACCAAAAAGATAAATGGCGCGTTCTCGTTTCTATTAGGAGCGAGAATGGAGGTGAGTTGGTCAAAGCTTCCGGAGCCGTAGACCACTTTGGGAACCATGGGAAAGTTGCGATAGCGATGGTTCACCGATTTTTCTTCCGTTTGCTGCAACGCTTTGTTGGCGCGTACCAGATCTTCGGGAGTATCTATTTCAATTCCTTTTGTGTTAGATATGGCCATTTTTATGTTTTTTCCGTATTCCAAATATCGTATGCATTCTATTTTTTCAGCAGCTTCTAACCCACGCATGGGCCATCGGTAAAAATCCATTAGTGATTCTTTTCGAAACGCATAAATACCCTTATGCTTATAATATTGAACCGCAGTATTCTTATCGCGCGGATACGGAATAGGAGATCGGGAAAAGTATAAGGCAAAATTATGTTGATCAACAATTACCTTCACGCAGTTGGGATCGCTAATTTCTTTCCAATCGTGTATTTCGGTCATAAGCGAGGCCAAATCGATCTTCTCGGCATCTGGACCTTGGAATACACTAAGTACCTTTTCTAAAGAGTCTCTGCTCGTAAAAGGTTCATCTCCTTGCACGTTTACTACGATATCCACATCCATAGTAGCGACTGCTTCCGCAATGCGATCGCTTCCGCATTCGTGTTCTTTCTGACTCATGATCGCCTTTCCACCGTTGCTTTCAATTTCATTGAAAATGATCTCGTCATCAGTGACGACATATACAGCATCGAACAATTGGGTTTCGACAGTGGCTTTATAGGTTCTAAGAATAACCGACATGCCGCCGAGGTCCTGCATGAGCTTTCCTGGAAAACGTGACGCCCCATAACGAGCGGGAATCATAGCAATTATTTTCACGATGGTTGAAATTTTTTAGAAAGCTTCAAAAATAGAAAGATTCTAACAGCCGTGAAGCCGTTTTCCAAAATTATCTACCTACTAGATGCAGCAACCTACAAAAGGTTTACAGCGAATCTTCAAAAAATTCATTTTTGAAGCCTATGAGATAGAGTTTTTCCTTGGCACGCGTAACAGCGGTGTAGAGCCAACGTAGGTATTCTTTATCCACTCCATTAGGCAAATAGGGTTGTTCTACAAAAACAGTGTGCCACTGCCCTCCTTGCGACTTGTGGCACGTAATGGCGTATGAAAATTTGACTTGCAGCGCATTGAAGTATTTATTGTTCTTTATCGCCAGAAACTTTTTGTAATTGGATTTTTCTTCGGCATAATCTTCTTTCACGGCCTCATACAATCGATTGGAATCATTATAGGATAGCGAGGCACTTTCGGAAGTAAGCGTGTCAATAAGCAACACGCATTCAAAGGGTCGCATCTTTGGGTAGTCTACCATTTGTACCAACACTTCCGCAAAGCGGAACCCATAAAGATCTTTGAATTCAAATATTTCGAGCACCTGCACTACATCGCCATTAGCAATAAAGCCGGCTTCCGACTGGGGTTTGATCCAAAAGTAATTGTTCTTTACCACCATGAGATGATCGCCGGCAGACAATTCTTCCTCCTGAAATAGAATACGGTTACGAATGTTCTGATTGTATAGATTTGCCCGTTTGTTGGAGCGAACAATGATGGTGGCACCTTCGGTACCTAACTGATGATAGGCGTCTTGAATGGCATCCATGAGTTCCATCCCATCGGTAGGACGAATAACTTCTTCTTGTTCGCCAAGTGTAAATCGAAAGCTTTCAAACGCCTCCTTCTCAAGGCAATCTCGTAATTCCGTCGCATTTAAAAGAATATCCCCTCCCCGCTTCTGACGCACCACTTCGTCCAGTTGTACGGTAATCACTTCCTTGCGATATTGGAGCGATAGTAATTCTGGGTCTAAGGCCGGACTAATCGCTAATTTTACCGGCGGTAATTGTGCCGTGTCGCCAATAAGCAGTAATTTACACTGATGCCCCTGGTCTACATATTCAATAAGATCATCCAACAACGAACCATTTTCAAAAAGCTTGGAATCTTGATTGATATCAGGAATCATAGAAGCTTCATCTACAATAAACAGGGTGTTTTTGTGTTTGTTCGGCTTCAAGGTAAAGGTGATTCCACTTCCCTTTTTGCTTTTGGGATAGTAGATTTTCTTGTGAATGGTAAAGGCTTCTTTATTGCTATAGTTACTGACCACTTTAGCGGCTCTTCCGGTGGGTGCCAACAATACCGACGACCACTTCAATTTCCAAAGGTTCTTGACGATGGTACCCACAAGGGTAGTCTTTCCGGTTCCGGCATATCCTTTTAAGAGAAACACCTCATTTTTTTCAGGACTACAAATAAAAGAAGCGAGGCGCCGAAGGGCTACGTCTTGTCCCTCTGTAGTTTGGTGTGGAAAACTAGATTTGAGAAGAGAATAAAAATGTGAAACATCCATGATATCATCGGCCATATGTGAAGCAAAGGTAGGCATGATTTTTAGGGATATTACTTTTACGAACCAAAAAAAATTGTAGATTTGCTCTAGACGTAATCGTATAGTATTTAATCAAACTTTCAAACAATGAAACTTGTAATTCAAATAGTGCTTTGGGTTGTTATTCTTTTCCTAGGATATAAATTATATGACTCCATTACGGGGCCTGTACAATTCAATAAGGTGAAAGAGGCACGCTATCAAGCGGTTATCAAGAACCTAAAAGACATTCGTAAGGCTGAATTGGCACATCAGGAAATTACAGGAAAATTCACGGGTAGTTTTGACAGTTTAGTTCGTTTTATTGATACGGCTCAATTTGCCATCACACAACGAAGAGATACGAGTTACGCCGATGTTGAGAAAAACAAGGCATATGGTATTGATGAGGGGTACTATATTGAGGAGATCATTTTAGATACCTTAGGCTTTACTCCGGTTAGAGATTCTTTGTATGGTGGGACAGACCGATACAAAAGCATGATGAACATTCCTGTTCAGGGAGTCGATGAACAATTCCAACTGAAAGCAGGAACATTAATGAAAAACGGAACAGCCTATTCTGTTTTTGAGGCCAAAGTAGATAAGGACGTCATTCTATACGACCTTGACAAGACGCTTCTAGCTCAGGAGAAACAAGTGAATTCAGTGGATGGTGTAAATGGAACCGCTATTAAAGTAGGATCTATGGATGAGATCGATACAAGTGGAAACTGGCCGAAAGTGTATGACTCTGCAAACGAACAATAAGCATACTACCACATCTTATAAACGACTGTCCGTTCAAATTTCTTTGACCGGACTTTCTTTTTTTGTAGAAGATATCGCGACGCGTACACTTTTGTTTTCTGCAGAAGAGTCTTTTGATGGAACACGCTCACCAGAAGAGGTTTTGGAAACCATTCAACACTATTTTCGGAAACAAGAAGCGCTTCAAGAGCCTTTCGAAAATGTGGTGTTAATATATAATACACCCTTGTACACGCTGATTCCTAAAGCGCTTTTTGATCGAGAAAAGGCGAGCGAATATTTAAAATTCAATGCGAAAATCTTACCCAACGACTATATTGCGGTGGACGAAGTCTCGATACATGAAAGTGTGGTCGTGTATGTTCCTTACATCAATGTCAACAATCATTTCTTCGAGAAGTTTGGAAGTTTCAGTTATTACCACGGAATTACCGTAGTACTAACGCAATGTGTCAAGGAAGAACGACATGATTCGGGTGCTAAGGTGATTGTGAAACTAATGCCAGCTTCCTTCGATATGTTGGTGTTTCAACAAGGCGCATTACAATTGTGCAATACATATACGTACCAGACACCTGAAGATTTCCTGTATTACCTACTATTTGCGATGGAACAATTGTCCCTTAATCCTGATTCGGTTCCTATTGAAATCATTGCAGACATAGATGAGACCGACGAGCGCTATGCGCTGGCCTATGCGTTTATACGCAATATTTCAATCCGATCTATGGCCACCTATCAATTAGCTCATACCATCGCCTAATGCGCATTATTTCAGGTACTCATAAAGGAAGAAGACTACTGGCACCAAAGCAGCTACCGGTTCGACCCACAACCGATTTTGCAAAAGAAGGATTGTTCAATATTCTTCGCAATCGATTTGATTTTCACACCTTGCGTGTTCTCGAGCTGTTCGCGGGAACCGGGAATATCAGTTTCGAATTTGCATCCCGGGGAGTGCCCAGTATCAAGGCGGTTGATAGTCATTATGGATGTGTGCAATTTATTGATAAAATCGCAACCGAATTTAACTTCCCCATTACTACCGTAAAATCGGATGTTTTTTCTTTTCTAGATCGAGAAACGACCCCCTATGATCTCATTTTTGCCGATCCGCCTTACCAGTTTGAGGCTCAGGAATGTGCAGAGATCGCGAACAAAATTAAGGAAAATAACTTGCTGAAAGCGTCAGGGTTTCTTATCATTGAACATAGTAAACACACAGATTTGAGTCAAATAGCTGACTTCCAAGAACAGCGAAAGTACGGTGGATCTGTGTTTAGCTTTTTCACTAACAAAACTCATGACAACCAAACCTCCCAAAACCATTCAGCTTGACTTTATTACTCTTTCCATATACCCAAACTATTTAATTTCGACCATCAAAGAAGGGGTGCTATTTGATATCCCACAATTAACCATTTTAGAACAATTGTTTGATGCTTACTATCCAGATCAAGAATTTGTCATCATTGCTGATCGAAAACATGACTATACCGTAAATCCGACCTGTTATCTTGAAGTTTCAAAATACGAGAAATTACAGGGGATTGCCGTAGTATGCTATTCAGAAGCTTCTGAACAAACAGCGGCCTTTGAAGAAAATTTTTACAAAAAACCTTTTGAAGTATTCAATGATTTGGATAACGCGAAAGAATGGTCGCTTCAACTACTGCAAGGTTCTGTCTAGTATGCTTAAAATTAGCCAATAGTATTTGGGGTATCGTACATTTTAAGTACATTTAAGATACCAACTTGTACATCCCGCGTTTTGGCATCGAAAGAACTACACATTGAAGAGTTAGATTTTATTACACTACACTTTTATGAAGACTATGTAATTTCGACCATCCATGAAGGTGTTTTTTTCGATATAAAACATCTAGATGAAGTAATAGCACATTTCAAAGCCTTCTATTCAGGAAACAAACCCTTCGCCTCTATCGCCAATCGTAAAAACGACTATACCATCAATCCTACTTGTTTTTTCAGATCGGACATTATGCCAAACTTAGTGTGCCTCGCTACCGTATGTCATTCGCAAACTTCTTACGATACGGCTTGCTTCGAGAAAATGTTTTATAAGGGAAATTTCGAAGTCTTTATGTCGATGAAAAAGTGCAAGCAATGGGTTGGAAAGAAAATTCAGAACTATAAAGAAAATGCAGGCCTGTAAGCCGGATTCTGTCTTTCATTTCTGAAAGCCCTATCATTTATCTGGACATGCAATTACTTACATGCTCTAGCTGCCCACCCTCCCACTCGAGCGGGAACTCTTAAGCGTGGGTTTACGTGGCATTTCACCGCATAGAGTTTACCTGATTTCACTACGGCATTACCCGTACATTCTTTCTGTTGCACTGGTCCGCTCTTCTTTCAAAGAGGACGGCTGTTAGCCGCTATGCTTCCCTATGGTGTCCGGACTTTCCTACCCGCCTAAGCGGATCGATAAGGCGGCCTGCGCGGTAAAAGTACGCAATGTTGATAAATACCGTAAAATAGACGCCTGTATTTTTTCCGAAGCGCACCCTGCTTTTCTATATTTGTAATTCGCATGGAGCACTTTATCGTATCAGCCCGTAAATACCGTCCCACCCGTTTTCAAGACGTGGTTGGTCAACAGGCCATTACCAATACGCTGGATAATGCTATCGCCAATAATCATTTGGCACAGGCATTACTATTTACCGGTCCAAGAGGGGTCGGTAAAACCACCTGCGCCCGTATCTTGGCAAAGAAAATCAATCAGGACGGCACGGATTCTAACGAGGATGAGGATTTTGCCTTCAATATTTTTGAATTAGACGCGGCTTCGAATAATTCTGTGGATGATATTCGCAATCTCATAGATCAGGTGCGTATTCCTCCGCAAATGGGACAATACAAAGTGTATATCATCGACGAGGTACACATGTTGTCTTCCGCTGCCTTTAATGCGTTCCTAAAGACACTAGAGGAGCCTCCCAAGCATGCCATTTTCATCCTGGCAACCACCGAAAAACACAAGATCATCCCTACCATTCTCTCGCGTTGTCAGATTTTTGATTTCCGAAGAATTACAGTGCAAGACATCAAAGAACATTTGGCTACCGTTGCTAAAGCTGAAGGTATTACCGCCGAAGATGATGCGCTTCATGTGATCGCGCAAAAAGCTGATGGTGCCTTGCGAGATGCCTTATCTATCTTTGATAGAGTGGTGAGTTTCGCCGGTAACTCTTTGACTCGAGAAGCGGTTACCGAGAACCTGAATGTCTTAGATTATACCTATTACTTCCAAATTACCGACGTGCTTCTTCAGAACAATATTCCTGAAGTATTACTGGCCTTCAATGATATTCTGGCGAAGGGCTTTGATGGGCATCATTTTATCATGGGTCTAGCCTCCCATTTTAGAGATCTTATGGTGTGTCAAAATCAAGAAACTATTGACTTGCTAGAGGTTGGGGAACAAGTTAAGGAAATGTATCGCGAGCAATCACAAGCCGTTACACCCGGCTTCTTGCTTCAAGCGATTGAATTGGCCAACACGACCGACCTCCAATATCGATCGGCTCGAAATCCACGACTGCTCGTAGAACTCTGCTTATTACAATTAGCTTCGTTGACCGCAACGGAAGCCGAAAAAAAAAAGTCTAAATCCCGCTATGTAATTCCTGCCTCAGCCTTTAAAGGAAGAGAAAGCGCCGTGCCTGTCGATTCAGAAACTGAGAAAATCAAAGTAGCAACTCCTACTTCAAAAAGTGCAGAAGCTCCTGCTACTGGGGTTGCCGAAAACGCAGCTACTACAACTCCAGAAAGCAACCTAGCGCCTACAAAGCCTTCCGAAGCCAAAGAGAAGGTTATCGAAAAGCCTCAGATACTTGCCGAACGAAACGCTAAAAAGGTGTCGGCCCTATCCCTTCGAAGCATTCAGAAAAAGCAACAGCTCAAAAAAGAGCGGGTAGCAAATGAACCGAATCCTGGGGACCTCCCGGCAGATCCTTTTACCGAAAAGGAAATGCAGGCGGCATGGGCGGCTTACGCTACTTCAGTGGAAGCCTCCGGGCAATATAATTTATTGTCTCACCTTACCATGGGTGTTCCCAAATTAGAGAATACGCTCATACACTTGGTGTTTCCAAATGACACCATCAAAGTAGAGGTAGAACGTGCGAAACACGATTTATTGGCGTTCCTGCGGAAGAAATTGAATAATTATGAGGTAGACCTTTCGATTGAGGTTAATGAGGCCGAAACCAAAAGGTACGCCTATACTACTCGTGAAAAATTTGAAAAACTTAAAGAAAAAAATCCATCAGTCGAGTTGTTACGAAAGACATTCGACTTAGATATTTAAATTCGCCTTTATGTCTTCAGAACAAGATGCTATAAAAATGCTAGGGCTCAAACTTCCTACCGATCCTCGTTGGGTCAATATTGTTGAGATGAATGTAGATGAGATTCTAACCGATCATGCCTATTGCGAGCAAAAGGCAGCATCTACCGCTATTTCCCTTATAATTGGGTATCCCGAACGCAATGAATTGGTCGCTGAAATGACGCTGTTGGCTCAGGAAGAGATGAGCCATTTTAAGATGGTTCACGACCTCATTTTGGAACGAGGGGGGCATTTGGGAAGAGAACGTAAAGACAAATATGTCAATCAGCTGATGAAGTTTTTCCCAAAAGGAGGCAGCCGAACCGATCAATTGATACATCGATTACTATATGCGGCACTCATAGAAGCGCGAAGCTGTGAGCGATTTCGGTTGTTAAGTGAGGAGTTGGAAGATAAGAAACTAGCCACCTTTTACCGTAAATTGATGATAAGCGAGGCCAATCATTACACCATGTTTCTTCGATTTGCTAGAACCTATGGCAATCGCGAAGAAGTGGATAACAAGTGGCAAAACTTACTAGCGTTTGAAGCCGAGATCATGAAAGATCTTGGAAAAGAAGAAACCATCCATGGATAAAAAACGATTATTGGTGGATATGGATGGCGTTATGGCCGATGTGTACGCACAATTCATGGCGTGGGAATTCCGGGCCACCGGAATACAATACAGACGAGAGGATGTAATAGGAGTTGATGAAGTTCAAGCGTTTCCTAACGGAAAAAAACACGTCTATCAAAAATACTTTTTTGAGTCCATGCCGGTCATGGAAAACGCTGTTGAAATAATGCGGCAACTCACCCATGCGTATGAACTGTTTATCGTTACGGCGGCAATGGAGTTTCCTAACAGCTTGCCAGAAAAATACCGCTGGTTAGACACTCACTTCCCTTTTATTCATTGGAAACGCCGCGTGTTCTGCGGGGATAAGTCGGTGATACAAGGTGATATTCTAATTGATGATCACTTCAAAAATCTCGATACTTTTTCCGGAAAAACCTATCTTTTCACACAGCCTCATAATGCCAATTCCACAGACCATGGGCATGAACGCGTTGCTAATTGGTTGGAAATAGCCGAAAAACTGTTATAAGATAATTTACTTGGCAATGGTAAAGTGAAAGGTGGTCCCTTTACCTACAGTAGAGGTAGCTTCTATAGTGCCCTCCAAGGTCTCAATCAATTTCTTTACCGTTGAGAGTCCAATACCATGGCCCTTCTGCCCTTCTCTATCCAAATGGCCCACGGTGCTGAACAAATCAAAAATACTGTGAAGCATGTTTTCTTCGATCCCCATTCCGTTATCAGACACCGAAAATGAGTATTGTTGATCATCTTCTGAAGCTTCAATTTCAATGATAATCCGCTTCTTATCATTGTACTTGATACTATTGGCGATCAAATTCAAGAAGATTTGCTCTAGGGCAGATCGATTGCATTTAACATCCAAATGGCGCTCCGGTAGGTGTACTTCACAATCGTACTTGATCTGTAATAATTCTACGATGTCCTCCAGTAACACATTCAACTCGAATGCTTCCGCATCATCACGTTGGTAGGCGGTACTTTCGTAATGATCTAAGATGTTTCCGATATAGTCACTAAGCGACAAGGCCGATTTTTTAAGATAGCCCAAGTAATTTATTCCGCGTTCATCCAGCACGTTATCGTATTCCTTCCGAAGAATGTCAGAGGTCAAAATAATATTAGATAATGGCATTTTCATGTCATGAGAAACCGTACTGGCAAAGTCCTTAAGTAGATTGTTATGAACCGACAAGGTGTCTTTTAAGCTCATGAGTTCTTGATTCTGAAGCCGCAACTGAAACAAATATTCTACTTGCGCCGCCAGCTGTTGAAGTGCCTTGAGTTGTTCTTCGGAAAGTTGGTTGGGTTTGGTATCGAGCACGCACAATGACCCTAACGCATTTCCGAAGGCGTCGCGCAACGGAACTCCGGCGTAAAAAGAAACACCATTTTCACCCATCGTCAAGGGATTATCTATGAAACGTTCGTCCTTAGAAACATCATTGACCACTAACGGCTGATTCGGATTTAAAATGGCATGCGAGCAAAAGGAACTATCGCGATCGGTTTCGCAAATATCGGTACCCACTTTCGATTTAAACCACTGTCGATCTTTTTCAATTAAAGTAATTAAGGAAACCGGAACATGGCAAATATAGGAAGCCAAACGCGTAATACTATCATACTCTTCTTCTGGAAGTGAATCTAGTATCTGAAGGCGTTGCACAGCTTGCAGGCGTTCAGACTCATTGTTAGGTATAGTTGCTACGATCATGAATGAATTACAGGTTCGAAGGTTAAAAATACATAATTATTACTACCCAATAGCGTCAATTATTGCCGTAAATGCAAGTAATGTTGCGCTACATGACGGGATAATTTACTCGTAGACTTCTAGGTCCTCCGCGTCTTTTTCATTGTATAAACTCTTTACAATGCCGTCTGCGAGTCCGATTTTAGGTACGTAAATATTCTTGGATTTGCTCCATTTCATCGCAGAGAGATAAATTCTTGTGGCCGGAATAATCACGTCTGCTCGATCTGGGTTCATCTGAAGCTCAAAGATCCGCTCGTGATAAGTGTAGTTTTTGATTTTTTCGTAGTAATCCACCAAATAAAAATAGCTTAGCGGTTTTCCAATTTTCTTACCGCTGCTTTTATAGATACTGTTAATATTTCCGCCGGATCCAATACAATTCACTTTATCGTATCGTTTTGTGTGCTTTTTGATCCAATCTTTTACTTCTTCCCAGATGGATTCCCTAACCATATCATTCAGAACGCGTACGGTTCCCAGCTTAAACGACCTGGAGGCAACCGATTTCCCATTGGCGAATACCGTGAATTCGGTACTTCCTCCGCCTACGTCAACATATAGAAACACCTTATCGTTGTCAATTAGTTCGTGCAGATCGGTAGAGGCAATAATGGCGGCTTCATCTTTCCCGTCTATAATATTGATGTGAATACCGGTTTCTTTTCTAATATTCTCAGCAATTTCAGCGCCATTCTTAGCTTCTCGCATGGCCGACGTTGCGCAGGCGCGACATTTTACCACATCGTGATTCTTCATTAATAAGGAAAATGCGGTCATCGCCTCTACCATACGTTCATAACTGCGATTGGAGATCTTTTCTTTCAGAAACACATCGGCTCCCAACCGAATGGGGACGCGTACCAAAGAGGTTTTCTTGAACTGTGTTTCACGTCCCTCCTTCTCCAGTACCGTTGCAATTAGCAGTCGGATGGCATTGGAGCCAATATCAATAGCGGCGTATTTTTCAATTCGTAACAACCTGATTTCTTTTTTGTTGGTAGTATTCGTACAATTTAAATTGCGAGCGCACTTTCGCTCCCTTTGTTTTGCGATATGCGTTGTCTTGCGATTCAGAAATGCGTCTGGCCTTTACATTATCGCTCCAACTGATTTCAAACGTATCTTCTAGTTCTTGTTTGATATCTTCATCATAAATAGGACATGATATTTCTACCCTATTGTCTAAATTTCGTGACATGAGGTCTGCGGAAGAAATATACATTTTTGCATTCCCCCCGTTTTCAAAGATATACAAACGTGGATGCTCCAAAAATTTATCGACCACGCTTATTACCTCAATGTTTTCACTCATGCCTTCCACGCCCGGAATCAGGCAACAAATACCTCGAACGATCAAGCGAATTTGAACGCCGGCACGACTGGCGGCATATAAAGCATCAATCATTTTGAAATCAGACAAGCTATTGAGCTTGATACGGATTCCGCTAGGCAAGCCTTTTTTATGATTTTCTATTTCCTTTTCGATCAAATTGGTGAACGCATTTCTGGTGTAATGAGGAGAAACAATCAAATGGCGGTACTTTTTGATCTGATAGTTCACTTCAAAGAAATCAAACACTTTATTAATCTCTTTACAGATCTTCGCATTCGCGGTGAACAGCGTGTAATCGGTATAGATTCGTGCGGTAGACTCATTGAAGTTACCGGTACTTACAAAAGCATAGCGCTGCACCTTCTTATTTTCAAGACGCTCGATCACGCAGGCCTTACAATGCACTTTCAGCCCAGACACTCCAAAGATAAGTTTCACCCCTTCACTCTGCATTTGTTCGGCGTAGCGAATATTAGCTGCCTCATCGAAGCGCGCGCGCAATTCTATTTGAACGGTTACATCTTTACCATTTTTTACGGCATTGATTAAAGAACTGGAAATATGGCTTACCTGCGCCAATCGGTAGATGGTGATTTTAATCGATTTCACGTTAGGGTCTAACGCTGCTTCCCGCAGAAACTTGACGACATACGAAAAGGTCTGATAGGGCGCGTACAGCAAGTAATCCTTTTTAGCGATGCTATCGAGTAAACTTCCTTCCAAACTCAAACCGGGAATACGCAGTGGCGTAATCGATTGATACATCAAATCGGCCCTTCCCAGGCTCGGGAATTTCATGTAGTCACGGCGGTTGTGGTAGCGCCCTCCCGGAATAATACTGTCGGTGCTATCAATGCCCATCGTATCTAATAAAAACTGAAGGGTTTCTGCATCGATACTTTTGTCATACACAAAGCGTACCGGGTCTCCGGAACTCCTTCGTTTCACGCTCTTCGATATCTTTTCCAGAAAACTTCGGCTAAGATCGCTGTCAATATCCAACTCGGCATCACGGGTAATTTTGATCATATGTGCCGTGATGGTCTCGTATTTAAAAATGCTGAAAATGTTTCCTAAACAATGGCGTATCAGGTCGTCTAAGATAATGATGTATTGCTTGTCTCCTTCCATAGGGAGTACCACAAAGCGCTCGATAGAGCGCGGTATTTCGATGAGCGCGTAATTGGTTTGCTTCTGAAAGGTTTCATCTTCCTGCTTCATGATCAGTTTCACCACGAGGTAGGCGGCGCTGTCTTTCAGATTCGGAAAACTTTCCAATTCACCAATCATGATGGTCACCAGGGCCGGACTTACTTTCTGAATGAAATATTCTGAAATGAATTTACTCTGCGATTCTGAAATCTCCGTTTCATCAATAATAAAGATGCGCTCCTTTTGAAGTTCTTTTTTGATTCCGCGTAAGATGTTGAGACTTGTCGCTTGCTGCTCGATAACCGTCTGAGTGATCTCTTCGAGTAGATCGGAAGCGGAAATTCCACCTAGGGCACTTCGCCCTCCTTTACCGGCCTCCACAATACGTTTGATCGTAGCGTATCGCACCTTGAAGAATTCATCCAAATTATTGGAAAAAATCCCAACGAAACGGAGTCGGTCGATGAGCGGCACCGACTTATCCCCGGCTTCTTGCAACACGCGAGCATTAAATTGAAGCCAGCTTAATTCGCGGTTCAAATAGGTGTTTTTTACGGTGGTTTGTGCTGAAGTATCGTGCATTATTTTTTCAAATGTCGTGGAAAAATCATGGTTTTCGTCGTTCCAGTGTTAATATCCGCCCAATGCGATTCTTGAAATTCAATCGCGACAAAACCGCTTGTAGGCAAATTGTCAATGTATTCATTCCCCAACATATTCACCAATGATGTAAACGCGTGATTGTGCCCCACGATCATGGCGCAATGTATCTCATCTGGTAAACTATTGACCACACGCATCACTTCTTGTCCGCTGAAATCATACAGATCATGTGTTTCCTTGTAATCTACGTCCTTTATCCGGAAGGCTTTCTTGAAATATTCTGCCGTCGTTCTGGCCCGATTCGCATCGCTAGTGATTATTTTTTCGGGAGCGTCCATGGTGGCGGCTACTTTTTCTGAGACGAGCGTTGCATCATTGTATCCCCGTTTCTTCAGGGGGCGTTGATGGTCTGACACATCGTATTTCCAAGACGACTTGGCATGTCGAACTAAATAGAGCGTTTTCATAGTAACTTCTTAAGGTTGTAAACGTTGTAGTACCCAATGATCTTCCTGCATTCGATAGACAATTCTATCGTGCAATCGACTTCTTCGGCCTTGCCAAAATTCAAATTCTGAAGGGGTCACAAGATATCCTCCCCATTGCTCGGGTTTTGGGACCTCCTTTCCTTCATATTTTTTTTCCAGCGCTTCCATGGCGTCTTCTAAGGCTTGTCTGCTTTCGATAACAGTGCTTTGATTGGACACCAAGGCTCCTAACTGACTCTTTCTAGGGCGTTCTTTAAAATACGCCTCCGATTGTGCTGTGGGTACTTTTTGTGCCGTTCCTTTGATAATAATCTGTTGCTCTAAAGCGGGCCAGAAAAAAGAGAGGCTTACCGCGGGATTGACTGCTATGGCGGTCCCTTTCTCGCTACTGTAGTTGGTATAGAACACAAAACCCGCTTGCGAATATTCCTTCAGCAAAACCACACGACCCCGAGGCGCTCCAGTCGCATCGACAGTAGAAAGCGTCATCGCATTGATCTCGTGTATGGTTTCAGAGGCTTCGGCGGCCTCAAACCACTGTTTGAATTGCTGAAAGGGATTTTCGGCTACAACCGACTTCGTTAAGGCTCCTTTCTCGTACGAAGCCCGATAGGAGTGTAGTTTTTTCGCCATAGGGCATACAAGGTACGGGTTTTACGATTTTTATTAAAGTTCCGAAGGATTAAATGTAGGTTAAAATTGGAAGGTTTTTCCATCTTCTGCCAATTTGGTATTCGGAAAGATTTCCATCGCTTCTTCCCTAAAGAGTTCCAGGTTTCGATACCTGCCTGAATAATGCCCCAGGATCAAGGTTCCCACGGAAGCCTTTTTCGCGATAACGGCGGCCTCTTTGGCGGTACTGTGCTTTGTTTTTTCAGCCAGTCCGGCGTGTTCGTCTAAAAACGTAGCTTCGTGATACAAGGCGGTGCTCCCTTTGATATGAGGTACTACTTCCGGGTAATATTCGGTGTCGCTACAGTACGCATATGAGAAGGGCGTTTCAGGATCTTCCGTAACCGTAGAATTGGCAATGGTTAGGCCGTCTTCATTAACCACATCAAATCCCTGTTTTAATTTTGAAAACAAACTATGATGGATATTGGCCTGGACGGCTTTAGGATGGTTCAGTTTACGCTCTCCCGGCTTCTCCTGAAAGTGAAAACCGTTGGTGTACACCCGGTGTGATAACGGAAACGACCGCACGATCACTTTTTCATCCTCAAATAAGGTTTGTGGTTCCGAAGATTCTAATTCGTGAAAATATAGCGGATAATTAATGTGAGAGGCGCTTAAGCGAAGCTGTAGTTGAATGATTTTCTGAATGCCTTTTGGTCCGTAAATATGCATTTCTGCCTCACGGCCCAACAATCGAAAGGTAGAAATGAGTCCGATGAGCCCAAAAAAATGATCTCCGTGCAGGTGAGATATAAAGATATGTTTGATTCTGGCGAATTTTACCTTAGTTCGTCGTAACTGCATTTGTGCCCCTTCTCCGCAATCAATTAAAAAAACATGTCCTCTCATTTCCAGAACCTGTGCGGTGGGAAATGCTGTAGCTTTGGGCGTGGCCGAATGGCAGCCTAAGATTGTCAAGTTCAAACGCTTTGAATTAAAAGCCCAGATCCCGTTCGATCGCCTCCATTTCAATGACGTCTACCCCCTCCTGGAGCGTCGGGACGACGATCATCTCCATAGGGATGACCTCTGGATTGATGGCGTTGTTTACAATCACAAACGATTGTTTGGTTTTTCTATGCAAGTTTGATGTTTTGAGAAAAAGTAAGAGTTGGGGAAGTTCTAAGGATGTAAAGTCCTGTAGATCAATGATGACATTCTGACCTTTAAATTTATTTGGAATCTGATATTCCAAAAAAGAGGCGAAATCGGCTACATCCCCTTTCTCGTCTGCCAATACTACATAGGTTTCATGATTATCGATCTTCATGGGTTCGTTCAATTTTTGAAGCTAATAAATACAATACCGCCATCCTTATGGCCACGCCATTCTGTACCTGATCTAAAATGATAGCCTGATCGCTGTCGGCCACGTCGCTGGTAATTTCTACACCGCGATTTATGGGACCCGGATGCATGATCACAATTTCTTTATCCAAACGGTCTAACAGGGCTTTATTGACCCCAAACTGTTGGGTGTACTCTCTTGTTGACGGAAAATAACTAATGTCTAAGCGCTCATTTTGAATGCGTAGCATGTTGGCCACATCGCACCACGCTAATGCGCTGACTAAATCAGTCGTCACTGTAACACCTAATTTTTCTATATGCTTGGGAATAAGTGTTTTTGGACCACATACTTTAACCTCTGCTCCAAGTTTTTGTAAGGCGAAAATATTACTCAATGCGACTCTAGAATGCAGAATATCTCCTACAATGACCACTTTTTTTCCTGCCACATCGCCCAGGCGTTCCCGAATCGAGAAACAATCTAATAACGCCTGAGTGGGGTGTTCGTGTGCGCCATCTCCTGCATTCACAATACTGGCGTCAATATGGTTTGAAAGAAAGACTCCGGCTCCCGGGTTAGGATGTCGCATGACCACCATGTCTACTTTCATGGAGAGAATGTTATTAACAGTATCAATAAGGGTCTCTCCTTTTTTTACGGAAGAAGACGCAGCTGAGAAATTAACTACATCGGCCGACAGGCGCTTTTCTGCCAACTCGAATGAGAGTCGGGTGCGCGTGCTATTTTCAAAGAATAAATTGGCGATGGTAATGTCGCGTAAGGAAGGCACCTTTTTAATGGGGCGATTAATTACCTCTTTGAAGTGATCGGCTGTTTCAAAAATCAACTGAATATCGGCCTCCGTGATGTATTTAATCCCCAATAAATGACGTACGCTTAATTCCTTCATAGTTGGTTAACTCTTCACTAAATAAACGGCATCTTCTCCGTCGTTCTCTTTCCAGTGGACTTTTACTTTTTCTTCATTGATGGCATCAACTTGCCGACCTCGATAATCGGGTTGAATGGGAAGATTCCTGCTAAACCGTCGATCGATCAAGGTAAGCAGCTCTATTTCAACCGGGCGACCAAAGGACTGTATAGCTGTTAACGCCGCTCGAATGCTTCTTCCCGTGTATAGCACATCATCAATAAAAACTACCTTTTTGTCTTCAACCACAAAATCAATTTGCGTTTTGTTGGCCTCAAGCGGCTTATGGCTACGGCGGAAATCATCTCGAAAAAAGGTGATATCCAGATATCCTAATCGAATGTTTTCAATGTGATATTCCTGCTGAAGCAATTGTGCCAGTCGTTCCGCAAGAAATACACCGCGCGGTTGGATTCCAACCAATACTGTGTCTTTAAAGTCGTGATGATTCTCGATAAGCTGACAAGCCAGGCGGTGAAGCGCAATGTGTACTTCGGTAGCGTTTAACAACACTTTTTGGCCCATAGGAAAGTCTGAATACTGTTCAGAAAGCAAATTTAATGGAATTATTTGAAAAACCGCCGTTCGAAACGCTTTTTACCGCTTCCTGTTGCGTCCACCAAACTAATAGATCTCACAGTAAAAAGCCATCGAATCTAGCATTTCGATGGCTTTTTATTAAGAATTTAAATAAGGTGGCTATTCTTTTATAATCACAGTGTTGTACTGGGTTTCAGGAACATCTTCAAACTGAACCCTTAGGATGTACGCTCCTTTTGACAAGGAAGCGATATCCAGTGAATTCGAGCTAACGCGATCAATGGTTTGTACCAATCTTCCATCTACGCTGTAAATAGAAATTGCCGTAACCTTTTTGTTGGCTGTATGTTCAATGGTTAATGAACCTTCTGTTGGGTTCGGATACACCACAAACGGTAGCGTTTCCTCTACCGAAGCCACCGATAGGTTTTCGCAATTATTCATTAGGTCTACTAACGAATTATGAAGGTTTAAACGACCTTCTGTGGTGGTAATGCCTTCTAAGGACGTATTCGGATCGACTCCGGAAAAGATAAAATCACGTACAATTCTAGCGGCACGAGCCGGGTCCGACATCGCCAGGTCTGCCAGATCCTGACAGGGTGCAGAGTACAGTAAAGCAATCGCACCGGTAACATGTGGCGTTGCGCCAGAAGTACCCCCAAATCCACCATAGCTATTTCCATTTCGGGTATTGTAGGCGCCCGCACCGTGCGCTCCCAGATCAATGGTTTCCGCGCCATATCCAGCGTTCGTCACTTTGGTGTCGCTGATGTCCATATTGGTTACTGTGATCAAATATTCACTGGGGCATGCCGTAGGGAGATCGCCCACCACATCTACGTCGAAATTACCGTTAATGGTGGCGCCACAACTTAGGATACCATGCTCACCCATGGTGTCATATAAAGCACACCATAGGGGTGCATCCGCAGGATTTCCGAAGTCAATTCCCCATGAGGCATTGGTAGACACTACAAAGGCTCCTTCGGCCCCGTCGGTGGCATTATAACGCATTCTAGCTTCCAAGGCATAGCTATACGCCTCAATCACCGCGGCCTCGTTCGTATTAAAATTGTTTTTTATGATCATGAGTTTTACGTCCCAATTCACACCACTTACTCCAATACCATTATTTCCTTTGGCGCCAATGATCCCGGCCACAGGCGTACCGTGACTACCCCCGGAAATATTATCGCTATTGGTTACAATACTCCAACCCTGATAGTCATCGATATAATTATTGTTGTCGTCATCTATGCCATTCCCCGGAATTTCATTCTCATTCACCCATAAGTTGTCACCAAAGTCCTCATGTGTGAGTTCAATCCCATCATCTAAGGGCGCCGCTACGATAACATCCCCGTTCATAGTGGTTCCTCCGGTGGTGATATCCCAGGCCTCATCAGCATCGATGTCTCCATCACTTGCCTGCTTATATTGCCATTGATTGCCGAACAAAGGATCGTTCGGCTCGGTAGCTCTAGACGTCACCTTGTGATTCTTTTGGGCGACGCGTACTTGATCTATCGCGTAAAGTTGTTGTATTACATCGTTTTCAGTGGTCGATGGCGAAACTTTTAAAAGCCAAATATTCATGGGACGTGACACCAATCTGGAAGTTTCAATAGGGACCGCAGCAAGTGCTGCTGAAAGCGTTGTTGGAGTAAACGATTCGTTAAATTGCACCAATACTTCATTCGGTACATACGCTGCTTGCTGTGCCGCTCCTTCCTGTAAGAATAGGGCGATGACCAATCCGAGTAGTAATTTTTTCATATTAATGGTTGTTTCTGGGTTGTATCTCTTTATTTTCCTGAGCTTCCTTTACTAAGTCTGAAGCCTTTAATTGTTCTATGAGGTTGGAAGTTGTAATTTTTTTTTGATTGAAGGAGAATAGGTAGATCAGGGCTGGCCGGCTTACAATTCTTTCAAACTTCAGATCGAACGCCTTAAAATTTTCCTCCAGTAGTTTCTCATTTCCAGCGCCAACGCATTGAACCAAAACGGTGGCAGTAGTGGGAGCTTCCATGTCTGATTTGGATTTACAGTTCTGAAGCGAAAAAGCCAGAATGAAAATAATGCCGTAGAAAATAGCGGTGCGTTTCAATGATAGTTATTGTAAGGATCTGTTGCAAAATACTAAATCACCAGACAGAAAAAAAGAAAGCCGTTTCAAAAATATGAAACGGCTTCAATTATGAATATCTAAAGAAAAGGATTATTTCTTCTTCCCTTCCATTTGATCTTTGATTTCCTGAAGCTTTGAATTGGCATCACCCAGTGTTGGTTTTGCTTCTTCGGCTTGTTGTGCAGCCTTTTTAGCGGCTTGCTTCACAATCTTCGCTTCTTCTTCACGGTGGATCGTCATGTGCGACGCTACCACTTTCTTGAAATCTTTATTGAACTCGATGATCTGGAATTCGGCTTCTTCTCCTTTTTTAAGGCTAGAACCATCTTCCTTCTCCATGTGACGTTTTGGAACGAATGCGGTGATATCATCATTAAATTTCACGGTCGCTCCTTTGTCTACAATCTCTTCGATTTCTGCAGTGTGCTTGCTGCCTACCGCGAACTCATCAGAGTATTTGTCCCAAGGATTCTCAGTCGTTTGCTTGTGACCCAGACTCAACTTGCGTCCTTCTACGTCTAATTCAAGCACGATTACTTCAAGCGTGTCACCAATGTTAGTGAACTCACTTGGATGTTTCACTTTCTTGGTCCAGCTCAAGTCGCTGATATAGATCAGTCCGTCGATTCCTTCTTCCAATTCTACGAACACACCAAAGTTGGTGAAGTTACGTACAATACCACTGTGCTTACTTCCCACTGGGTATTTTTTGGTGATATCGGTCCATGGGTCTGGCGTCAATTGCTTGATACCAAGGCTCATTTTGCGCTCTTCTCTATCTAGCGTAAGGATCTCTGCTTCTACTTCATCTCCAACGTTTACGAAATCCTGAGCGCTACGTAAGTGCGTAGACCATGACATTTCACTAACGTGGATCAATCCTTCTACCCCTTCAGCAACTTCGATAAAGGCACCGTAATCGGCAATAACCACTACTTTACCTTTCACTCGGTCACCCACTTTCATTTCATCTCCAAGAGCATCCCATGGGTGCGCTTTCAATTGCTTCAATCCAAGTTGGATACGTGTTTTGTCTTCGTCGAAATCCAAAATAACCACGTTCAATTTCTGGTCGAGCTCTACGATCTCGTTCGGGTGGTTGATACGCGACCAGCTTAGGTCGGTAATGTGTACCAATCCATCTACACCTCCAAGGTCTACGAATACTCCATAAGAAGTGATGTTTTTCACCACACCTTCGAGTACCTGACCTTTTTCGAGTTGTCCGATGATCTCTTTTTTCTGTTCTTCGATATCTGCTTCAATAAGCGCTTTGTGAGAAACCACAACGTTTTTGAATTCGTGGTTGATCTTCACCACTTTGAATTCCATTGTTTTTCCTACATACATATCGTAATCACGAATAGGCTTCACGTCAATCTGTGATCCTGGCAGGAACGCCTCGATTCCAAATACGTCAACGATCATACCTCCTTTGGTACGACACTTAACGTATCCGTTCACGATTTTTCCATCGTCATAGGCTTCGTTCACACGATCCCACGCCATGATAGTACGCGCCTTACGGTGAGACAGGATTAATTGACCTGTGCTGTCCTCGCGAACATCGATCAATACTTCCACCTTATCACCCACTTTAAGATCTGGATTGTAACGGAACTCGTTCAGGGAAATTACACCTTCACTTTTCGCGTTGATATCGATGATAGCATCACGATCGGTAATGTGAATCACTTCTCCTTCTACTACTTCGTCATCTAAGGTGTCAACGAAATTTTCAGAAACGAGTTTTTCAAATTCGTCAAGTTTGGCATCTGCGATAGGATCTATTCCTTCTTCGTAGTTGTGCCAATCAAATTCTTTTAGAAATTTTTCAGGGTTACGCTGTTGTGGAGATACTTCCTCTTTTGGAGTTTCAACTTTTGTTTCTTCAGCGGCAACCGCTTCTTTGTTTGCTTTATCAGCCATTTGCTATAGTTATTCTTAGCAATATTGCTAAGAATAATGATTTGTATTCTGTGTTATTTCAAAAAGTTACGCGCGATCCCACAGAAGGATTATATAAAAAATGTTGTTTCCCTTTACTTTCTGATTATGCGCAAAAAGGGCTGCAAAAGTAGCGGTTTTCTTTTGATTTTCAAAAGCTTTCCATTTAAATTATTATTACTGAAATCACTATCTTTAGTCTTTAAATACCAACCTTATGAAACACTATCTAGTACTTTTTCTCCTCGTGAGCTTCGGAATGTCTTGCCTGGCTCAAAAAAAAGTGTCTGCCAACAAAAAGGCGGTCATCGCTTCCGTCAATAAACACGAAGCCAAATTGAAAGAAATAAGCGATGCGATCTGGGCCAATGCCGAGATTGCATTTCAGGAGACTGAATCTTCCGAATTGCTAGCCAATTACGCCGAAGCGAACGGTTTTACCGTAGAACGTGGCTACGCCGATATTCCTACCGCCTTTATCGCAACCTATGGGAGCGGAGATCCAGTGATAAGTATTCTTGGAGAATTTGATGCTCTTCCTGGGATCTCTCAAAAAGCGCAACCCACAAAAGATCCGTTAGAGGAAGGTGCCGCCGGGCATGGCTGTGGTCATAATCTCTTCGGAACCGGAAGTCTGGGCGCTGCTATCGCCATCAAAGAACTTATGGAAGCTGGAAAGATCGAAGGAACCGTTAAATTCTTAGGTACGCCTGCCGAAGAAAAGTTCTTCGGAAAACTATGGATGGCAGAAGCTGGTGCCTGGGATGATGTTGATGTTAATATCAGCTGGCACCCTTCCGCAGCTACCAAAGCGGATGTGCAAAGTTCCTTGGCGTTGGTAGATTTTATTGTTGAATTTGAAGGTCAGGCGGCGCATGCAGCATCCGACCCGTGGAATGGGAGAAGCGCCAGTGATGCCTTAGAATTGTATACGACCGGAATTAATTACTACCGTGAACACATCCGCCCAACGGTAAGAATTCATTATCACATACAAGACGGCGGACAAGTTGTGAATGTGGTGCCGGATTACTCCCGACTCTGGGTTCGGGTGCGCAATTCGGACCGTGAGGGCATGATGCCTGTCTATGAGCAGGTGAAGAAAATGGCCGAAGGTGCGGCTATTATGGCGAACGTAGATTATAAAGTTTCCTTGGTATCCGGACTCCATGAAGTGTTGGTCAATCGGAAAGGGGGAGCGATCATGCAAAAGAATCTTGAATTATTAGGACCGATAGAATATTCCGCGGAAGAAACCGCTTTCGGAAAAAAGATTCAAGAGGTCACTGGAAAACCTCAAGTAGGTATGGACAGTGCGATCACACCTCTGGAAGAAACCAAAGAACATCCGGGTGGGGGTTCTACCGATGTGGGAGACGTAAGCTGGAATGTGGCGAATATCAATCTAGGAGTGACCACCGCGCCAAAAGATACGCCCTGGCATTCTTGGGCCGTGGTAGCCTGCGGCGGCATGTCAATTGGTCATAAGGGAATGTTATACGCTTCCAAAGCCATGGCCATGACCATGGTAGATCTATTTGAAAACCCCAAAATGGTTGAAGAGGTTAAAGCTGAATATAAAGAGCGCAAAGGCGATTACAAGTACAAGGCCATGATACCGGAGGGTCCACCGCCAATTGGTTCTAACAACTAGACCCTGCCTGCAATGCGGTCTTGTGCCAATTGCAAAATAGTATGAAACTGGTCTTCGAGGTTCATTTCGCTATTATCGATAGCAATGGCATCGGAGGCCTTTTTTAATGGGGAATCCTTCCGTGTCGTATCAATTCGATCTCGTTCATTGACATTTTCCAATACTTCTTCAAAAGTCACGTCATCGCCCCGCTCCCGTAATTCTTTATACCGACGCTTTGCGCGTTCTTTGGCACTGGCGGTCATAAATATCTTTAATTCTGCTTGAGGGAGAACGACTGTCCCAATATCACGTCCGTCCATTACGACCCTACCTCCTCGGGCCATTTGTTGCTGTTGTTCTACCAGTTTCCGACGTACTTCGGAAACGGTGGCAATCGGACTCACAAATTCAGACACCTGTAAGGTTCGAATTTCGCTACTCACATTGCGTCCATTCAAATAGATCTCATGCGTACCGTGAGCCTCATTTTTTTTAAATGCCAAGGATATTTTTGGGAGCGAAACAATTAACGCTTCCCTATCGAAATTTTCTTCATCAATAAACTCTTGCTCCATGGCGTATAAGGTGATGGCCCGGTACATGGCGCCGGTATCTATATAGAGATAATTTAGCCAATCGGCCAGTTGCTTGGCAACGGTACTTTTTCCTGTGGAAGAATAGCCATCAATGGCGATGGTAATGTTTGGCATTTACTGAAGGTTTAGATTGAGTCCGAAAAAACTGGAACTTCCGGCCAAACTGTATTGGGAATAGGAATAGCTGAGACGCACCTTGTTCAACTTGATAGAAAACCCACCACTGAGTCCGGCAAAAGCTCGTTGCTCCAAGATACGTAATTCTTCTCCCCTACGCACATTATACCCCAAGCGTAAATTAAATCCGCTTTCCGGGAAGAGTTCAATCCCAAAGATCATATGGCGCAACGCATGGTCAAAGAAATTGATATTTTCTTCGGTGGTGTTACCTTCTAAATCGGTTTCATCGCGATTGGGGTTGGCAAATGCCACCTTCCACCGCTGCATGTTTTCTAGCGTAAAGTGCCAGCGCACCGGAACATTTTCGAGTGTTTGGGAGATTCCTAAGATCACTTCAAACGGAAGTTTTTCATAGGTGTTTTCGTAAGGCGTAATCTGTGTCCCTAAATTCCTGGCCACCCCGGTTATTTGTAAGTCCCAATCTTCATACACGTACATTACCCCAATATCTAAGGCAGCACCAAACGAGGTGTACTGCTCCAGTTTTGAAGAAATGAGCTTCAGATTTCCTCCAATATGAAAATTTGTGAAGGCTACATTTCGAGCATGTCCTACCGACAAGGCTACTTCTCCTCCACTAAAACTGCTGGTAGCGTTTCCCAGTTCATCATACCCGTCAAACGTTCCATAGTTCACATAGGTAGCGCCCACGTGAAGTACCTGAGTTCTGCGATCCCATAAATAGGCATAGGCTGCCGTTCCATAATTAACATCTCCTAGATAATTGACATAATTAAGGGATAATTGATTGTCCATTTCGGGATTGATGGAAGCCGGGTTGAACAATCCCTGTGTAGGGTCGTAATCGTAATTGGTAACTGTCTTCCCCCCTAGAGCTGCCTGCCTGGGTGAATTGACCAAATTCAGAAACTGATAGGTTGCGCGTCCACCCACTTGCGACCAACAAGTTGTTGAAAGAAGAAATACGATAAGGGAAAATTTGTACAGGTGGCTCAAGGTGTTTTCTTTTTCCTGCCTTTAAAACGACTGCAAGTATAATTTATTTTTGAAGACAAAAGAAATCATGAGCGGGATTTCCCGCTCATGATTCAAACGTTCGTTTTTCTAAAGCATTTTCGGGTTCTTGACCTTTTGTTTGGTAAGCGCCAGGTCTAACACGTCTTTCATGTCCTTCACATAATGAAATGTGAGCCCTTTCAGGTATTCTTCTTTAATTTCTTCAATATCTCGCCGATTGTCTTCGCAAAGTAAGATCTCTTTGATCCGCGCTCTTTTCGCAGCCAGTATCTTTTCTTTGATTCCGCCTACCGGTAACACCTTACCTCGCAGGGTTATTTCCCCAGTCATAGCGATGCTTTTCTTCACTTTGCGCTGGGTAAATAAGGAAACCAAAGAAGTAAGCATGGTAATTCCTGCGCTAGGACCATCTTTTGGTGTGGCTCCTTCGGGAATGTGGATGTGCACGTTGTATTTTTCAAAAATATCGGGATCAATAGACAACAAACTGGCATTCGACTTAATATATTCCAACGCGATGGTCGCCGATTCTTTCATCACTTTTCCTAAGTTCCCGGTGAGCGATAATTGCCCTTTTCCTTTGGATAATGTGGATTCGATAAACAAAATATCTCCGCCCACTCTCGTCCATGCCAATCCGGTTACTACACCAGCCACATCGTTATTCTCATATTTATTGCGCTCCATTTTTGGAGCTCCCAAAACATCAATCACGATGTCGTTGGTAACTTTTACGTCATACGACTCCTCCATGGCAATCTTCATAGCGGCATAGCGCACCATTTTAGCGATCTGCTTTTCGAGTCCGCGTACCCCGCTTTCCCTCGTATAACCTTCTACGATCTTTTCTAATTGTGGTTTTCCAATTTTAAGGTCTTTTTTAGTAAGACCGTGTTCTTCTAATTGCTTCGGAAGTAAGTGTCGCTTTGCGATCTCCACTTTCTCCTCGATCGTATAGCCAGACACCTTAATGATCTCCATACGGTCTCGCAAGGCAGGCTGGATGGTACTCAAGCTATTGGAAGTCGCAATGAACATCACTTTCGACAGGTCGTAGCCAAGCTCCAAGAAATTATCGTGAAACTCACTATTCTGTTCTGGGTCTAACACTTCCAGCATGGCGGAAGAAGGGTCGCCCTGGTGACTGGAAGATAGTTTGTCGATTTCATCCAAAACAAACACAGGATTGCTGGTACCGGCCTTCTTTAAGTTCTGAATAATACGTCCGGGCATGGCACCGATATAGGTCTTTCGGTGTCCGCGAATCTCCGCTTCATCGCGCAGTCCTCCCAGGGACATGCGCACATACTCTCTCCCCAAAGCTTCCGCGACCGATTTCCCTAAGGAGGTCTTCCCTACTCCAGGAGGTCCGTACAGACAGAGAATTGGCGACTTCATATCATTCCGAAGTTTTAAGACCGCCAAGTATTCGATAATACGCTCCTTCACATCGTCGAGCCCGTAATGATCGCGATCTAGAATTTTCTTGGCCCGCTTTAAATCGAATTGATCTTCGCTGAAGTCGTTCCACGGCAGATCCAGAATAAGGTCTAAATAGTTACGCTGAATACTGAATTCTGCCACCTGCGGATTCATCCGCTGTAATTTGGAGATTTCCTTTTCGAAGTGTTTGGCCACTTTTTCATTCCAGTTTTTCTTCTTGGCACGCTCCCGCATTTCTTGAATTTCGGCCTCGTAGGAATTACCGCCTAATTCTTCCTGAATGGTTTTCATTTGCTGCTGCAGGAAATACTCGCGTTGTTGCTTATTGATATCACTTTCAACTTTTGACTGGATATCATTCCGAAGGGAAAGCTTTTGCAGCTCCACGTTCATATGTTTTAACGTTGCCAACGCACGCTCTTTCAGGTCGTTGATCTCTAGCAAGCTTTGTTTTTCTTCGACACTAATATTCAGGTTGGAAGACACAAAATTGATTAAGAACGAATTGCTTTCAATATTCTTGATCGCAAAGGAAGCCTCGGTAGGAATATTCGGGCTATCCTTGATAATTTCTAAGGCGATCTCTTTGATCGAATCAATAATCGCATTGAACTCTTCATTGTCTTGTGCCGGGCGTGCTTCATCCACCTTCCGAATAGAGGCTTTCAAATACGGATCGGTTTCCAACAGGTCTGAGATCTCGAAGCGTTTTTTCCCCTGAATGATCACCGTGGTGTTGCCATCAGGCATTTTAAGCACGCGTAATATGCGGGCTACGGTTCCTACGGTATGAATGTCTTTTAGACGTGGATTCTCCTCTACTTCTTCCTTTTGAGCCACCACCCCAATGGTTTTGGTGCCCTTGTTGGATTCGTTAATGAGTTTAATCGATTTATCACGTCCGGCCGTAATAGGAATTACCACTCCCGGAAATAATACCGTATTTCGAAGGGGTAAGATAGGAAGGGATTCGGGTAATTCTTCCCGATGCATTGCATCCTCATCCTCGGGAGTCATTAGTGGGATGAGTTCTGCATCTTCATTAATATCTTGTAATGACAGACTGTCGAAGGTTTTCAATTTTGATTGCGCCATAGCTATAGTTGCGACATTATGACACCCAAGGTACGGTTCATAACGTCGATCTCCTTTAAAGTTTTTATAAAATTTCAGGAAACTCGCTAAAAACGAAGCGATTCCCGTCTTCTCTTTTATAAGAGGTCAATAGTTATGCCACTTCAGAAAAAAATATGGCAACAAGTGTAACAATTGGGTTTCGCCCGTATCTTTATAGCAAACAATTGTTTTTGTCACTAACCAATTACGACATACAACCGTTATTAGTTCTTTGTCAAGAAGGAAACCAACTTGCGCAGTTGGAAGTGTATAATCGCTATCAACGCGCGATGTTTAATGTTTCAAAACGAATCGTAAAAGATTCGGCCCTAGCGGAAGATGTGATGCAGGAATCTTTTATTGCCGCTTTTCAGAAGTTAGACAGTTTTAGAGGTACTGCCACCTTCGGTTCTTGGTTGAAACGCATCGTGATCAACAATAGCTTGGTGATGTATAAGAGGGAGTCGAAATTCCTTTCAATGGAAGACGACCACCTTTCTGAAACAGCCGATGTGGAGGTGACTCCTTCCGAAGCCACTTCAAAAAACATACATTCACAACACCTAATAAGTGCGCTAGAATCCTTACATGACCGTTATCGAACCATCTTAACCCTTCACTTTATTGAAGGGTACGATTACGAAGAACTTTGTGACATTTTAGAAATAAGCTATGCCAATTGCCGTACGCTTATTTCGAGAGCAAAAGATAGTTTACGCAAAAAGTTAAAAGTAGCATCATGAAAGAAGATTACATTGCTTCGCTTTTCGAAGAACACCGAGCCCATCTCGACGTGCATGAGACACCACAGGGGCATCAGGCGCGCTTTATGGGCCGGTTACAGGAAACACCTGTAACACGACAACGCACTGCCTGGTGGAAACCGCTTACGGTGGCTGCTTCAGTTATTTTGGTGCTTAGCTTAGGCATGTTTAGCTGGAAAGGACAAAGCGCTGAAAGTGATCTGGCGAGTATTTCTCCGGAAATGGCACAAACCCAATCTTTTTTCACAACCGCCATTAATGACGAGCTCTCAAAACTGAAATCGTTGGAAAGTCAGGATACCAAACAATTGGTGGAAGACGCCTTGCAACAACTAACCATCTTGGAAACCGAGTATCAATCACTCAAAGAAGACTTGGTCGTTAGCGGAAGCGATAAACGCGTGATCGCAGCCATGGTGAGCAATCTTCAAAACCGAATTTCCTTATTAGAACACGTTTTATCCAAAGTTGAAGAAATTAATAATCTTAAAGCCACACAAAATGAACTCATTTTATAAAATTCTGATTACCCTCATACTGCTGCCGCTGATGGCAGGAGCCCATAACGACAAATTCAAAGGGAAGTACACCAAAGAAAAAACGCTGAATAAAGAGTATACGGTAAATGCCAATGCCGGTCTTGAAGTAACCAATAGCTACGGAAACATTGATATTGTTACCTGGAACCAGAATCGCACCGTGATCGAGGTACGGATCCAGACGAATGGCGACAATGAAGAGAAAGTCCAGAAAAAGCTAGATGATATTGATGTTGAGTTTTCTGGAAACGGCACCCTAGTAACCGCTAAAACCGTGTTTGAAGGACGCAAAAACTCTTCCTGGAGCTGGTGGGGCGGCAACAAAAATAATGTGAACATGCAAATTGACTACACCATAAAACTCCCTGTGGGGAATTCGGTGAATCTTTCGAATGATTACGGCGCCATTACCCTCGATAGATTGGAAGGAAACGCACGAATCAACTGTGATTACGGTCAATTGAATATTGGTGAACTCATGGCCGATAACAATTATCTGAATTTTGATTACACCAAGAACTCCACGATCACCTACATGAAAAGTGGAAAGATCAATGCCGATTATTCTGAGTTTATCTTAGAACAAGTAGATCGACTTGAATTGAGCGCCGATTACAGCGATAGCACCATCGAAGAAGTAGTTTCGCTGAATTACAACAATGACTACGGAAAAATTAACGTGGGCCAGGCCGGTGAACTTGTAGGACGCGGAGATTATATACCGCTGCGCTTACAAACCCTTAAAGGAAACCTGAATGTAAATACCGATTACGGTTCGGTGCATATTGATCAAATAACCGCAGAGGGTGGTGATATCACGATTGACGCCGATTATGCGACAATTAAATTGGGCTTTGATTCTGGTTATAACTTCAATTTCAAACTCGACCTTTCCTATGCGAACTTTAAAGGCGAGGAAAAGGTTACCGTGACCAAGTCGGTGAAGGAAAATCATGGGCGTAAAGTTGAAGGATACCACGGAAGCAAAAACAGCGGCAATACCATTTCAGTGAACTCAGACTACGGGAATGTCCATTTTGAATAAAAACATAACTATAAAACACCATATTAAATGAAAGCACTAACAAAACAACTAGTAGTATTCCTCGGTGTGCTGTTGCTAGGCGCACCCGCAAATGCCCAATGGGGCTGGGGAGATCGTGTCAAAGGAAATGGTAACATTACCACACGTACGGTATCCACTGGAAATTATGATGAGATCAAAGGCGTTGGGTCTATTGATATTCACCTGCGAAAAGGATCTGAAGGATCTATTTCAGTGGAAACTGACGAAAACATTCAAGAGTATGTAGACATTGAGGTGAAAGGAAACACCCTAATCGTCAAAATAGAAAAAGGCGTTAACGTCTCTAGTCGGCATGGCGTACACGTGACGGTTCCGTTTAATGATATTTCAGAAATATCTCTGGTAGGCTCAGGAGATATCGATACCCAAGATCCTATTTCAGTAGAGGAGTTAGCATTGAAGATCGTTGGATCGGGCGACGTGATTCTGGACATTAATACCGGAAAACTAGACGCCGACATCACGGGTTCGGGTGACATTGAACTCACCGGGAAAACAGTCGATTTAGAGGTAAAAGTGAACGGATCGGGAGATTTTCACGGGTATAGGCTCATGGCCGATAACGTGAAAGCGAAAGTGTCAGGGTCGGGAGACGTAGAAGTTTACGCCAAGAACAACATCTATGCACGTGTGAATGGCTCAGGCGACGTTTATTATAAGGGGAACCCTGCTCAGAAAGACACCAAGGTTTCCGGATCTGGAGACATCACGATGCAAAACGAATAGCCATATCGATCGTTTGACAACAACCGCTTCTTATGAGGCGGTTTTTTTATGCTTCCGCGGAACGCGAAATAGCAATAACAACCCTATGATAAAAAATACAATAAAGAATAACACCGCATAGCGTATGCTTCCGGTTACTTGCGCTACATATCCGTAGCTAAACATACCGATGACAATCCCAATTTTTTCCGCCACGTCATAAAAACTAAAATAGGAAGCCGTGTCCAAGGCTCCTTCCGGAATAAACTTCGAATAGGTAGAGCGCGAAAGCGATTGTATACCGCCCATTACGAGCCCCACTACCGCCGCAGTCGCGTAAAATTGATAAGGCGTGGTGATGGTGTAGGCATACACACAAATGGCGATCCAAATAATGTTGAGTGCCATTAAGGTGGGAATGTTCCCAAATCGTGCCGAAGAGCGTGAGGTGAGAAATGCTCCCAAAACCGCCACCAGTTGAATGAGTAAAATACTCACTATAAGTCCGACGGTCGCATCGGTGCTTCCCCAATCCAATTCCTCAATTCCAAAATAAGTAGCTACTAACATGATGGTTTGCACCGCCATGCTATACACAAAAAACGCCACGAGATATCGTTTGAGCGCGCGATTGTCCTTCATTTTGCGCCAAATGCTTCGCAATTCTTTAAATCCATTAAATAGCAAGTCTTTCGTAAACTTTTGTTTTTTGTTTCCCTTCGGAAGGTAATAGTAGGTATACTGACTAAACCCGATCCACCAAATACCGGTAAGCACAAACGATAGACGTGTAGGAAGGCCTTCATCTTCAAAGCCGAAGGTATCGTGCATTAAGATCATGGCAAGACAAATCAGCAACAAGAGCACACTGCCAATATATCCTAAAGAGTATCCTTTGGCGCTAATTCGATCTTGTTGTTCGGGAAAAGCGATATCCGGCAAATAGGAATTATAGAACACCAGACTCGCCCAAAAGCCAATAAGTGCCAGAAAGTAGCATAGGAGTCCGAACCACAAATGCTCCAACGAAAACCAAAAGAGACCAATACAGGAAATCGCTCCTAAATAACAGAAGAACTTCATAAAGACCTTCTTGTTGCCTACATAGTCGGCGATCCCGCTGAGCAACGGACTCAATATGGAGACCATTAAGAAGGCGGCAGCGGTCACATAGCTGATAAGCGTATCATTGTTGAAATCTATTCCGAGAAAGGTGACGGTATCGTCAAGAATGGTCCCGTTAGCATCCTTGGTTAATGTGAGGGCTCCGTAAAAAATAGGGAAGACAGCAGACGCAATGACCAAACTATAGACAGAATTTGCCCAATCATAAAAAGCCCAGGCATTGAGCAATTTTTTACTGCCTTTTGGTAAAGTTGTGTTCATAGAAAATAATTAGGACGATCTAATAGATCGCCCTAAAGTAGTAATAAATATGTTAGCTGTAGATTATGATTTGAATTGTGAGACACCAAATTTACGCCCTTCGGCACGAGCTTGCGGCGCCCACTGCATAATATTATTGATTCGCGTATCGCTTGATGGGTGTGTGCTTAAGAACTCCGGTGGTGTTTGTCCTCCACTCGCCTTCATTCGGCGCCATAGATCGGCTGCCACGAGAGGATCATAGCCGGCAATAGCCATTAAGGTAAGTCCGATTTTATCGGCCTCACTCTCGTGCTTTCTGCTAAAGGGCAGGGTTACTCCGAGGGTGGTTCCCAATCCATAGGCTTGATTGATAATTTCAGCGTTTTCAGAATTCGAGGTCGCCACGCCAACGCCCACGGCACCTAGTGCCTGAAGCTGTGCCGCGCTCATACGCTGCTGCCCATGATTTGCCAGAGCATGCGCCACTTCGTGTCCCATAACGGCTGCCACGCCGGCTTCATTCTGTGTGATGGGCATAATTCCGGTGTAGAATACAATTTTACCACCCGGCATACACCAGGCATTTACGGATGGATCTTCAATGAGGTTGTACTCCCAACGATAGTTCGTCAAATATCCTGCATTTCCATTAGCCGTCAAATAGCGCTCTGCAGCCGTGGCGATTTTTTGACCCACATTTTGGATCATCTGTGCGTCTGCTGTTCCGCGTACAACCTTATTTTCCGAAAGAAATTGATTGTACTGCTGAAAAGAAGCGGGAAATATTTGAGAATTGGGTACAATGGCTAAGGTTGACTGCCCAGTAAAAGGATTGGTGGCGCAAGAAACCATAAACAGGAACAGGGCTGCAAGGGAGAGTGTTGTTTTATAATTCATAGGGTGTCTTTTAATAGTTGGTACTTTAAATAACCTTACTAAAATACGGAGTTTCTAAGGAAGTCTTCTTAAAGAAAAGTTATTTACGTAGAGTTGGATGTAGAAAGCAGTATATTTATGGAATGACTTTTGATCTAACAATCCCAAAGAACTCTATTATGAAACATATACTCACACTTTTTGCCTTATTTTCCATTGGTTTATTCACCTCCTGTGAAGGCGACCCAGGACCTCCGGGACCTCCAGGGGAACCGGGTATTAATATTTTGGGACAGGTTTTTGAAGCCAATGTAACCTTCAACAACGGCAATGGATTTCAACAGCTGATAACCATTCCTAGCGACATTGAAGTATTTGAAAGCGATGTTATATTGGTGTATTGGCTCGAAGAGGTTGTAGGTGATGGTTCCGGCGGAACTTTGGATGTGTGGTCACAATTACCACAAACGATTTACCTGGACGGAGGCGGATCATTCCAGTATACTTTTAACCATACATTTCTAGATGTATTGTTATTTTTACAAGGCGATATAGATCTAGACACGTTAGGTTCTGGCTTTACAGACGACCAAATCTTCAGAATTGCTGTGGTGCCTTCCGAATTTGGATCAGCAGATCTTACCATGGAAGAGCTTATGAGCAATCCTGATGTAGAATTTGTAGACCTAGAAAATCTTGATAATTAGTATGTACAAAACAGTTTTATGGATAGCGACCTTCTCAATACTTGTTTCGTGTAATTCGAAAGCGCAGGAACAAGAGAAAGCTACCTCCTTCCCTGTTTCCAAATCGGAAGCAGCATGGAAAGCAGAATTAACCGATTTAGAATTTCAAGTGCTTCGGAAGGAAGGTACCGAACCTCCTTTCAGCAGTGAGCTCAATAAAAATTACAAGCCCGGCACCTATGTGTGCGCAGCCTGCCAGACACCCGTTTTTGAAAGTGAGCACAAATTTGATAGTGGCACCGGTTGGCCTAGTTTTGATCGGGAAATAGAAGGGAATGTAGCCTTCTCTACCGATTATAAAATTGGATATGCCCGTACCGAAGAACACTGTGCCAACTGTGGTGGTCACCTGGGGCACGTATTTAATGATGGGCCTTCTGAAACGACAGGTAAGCGGCACTGTATTAATGGAGCAGCTTTAGACTTTATTCCGAAGAGTAATGAGTAAACCAACAGTTAACTATCCGGTTCAAAAAACGGAAGCTGAATGGCAGGAACAATTAGGTCCTGAACGCTATCGTATCCTTCGTGAAAAAGGGACAGAACGTGCGTTTTCCGGAAAATACAATATGTTCTTTGAACAGGGAACCTACGTTTGTGGCGCCTGTCACACCCCACTCTTCGAAAGCAGTCAGAAATTTGACAGTAGCTGTGGTTGGCCTTCTTTTGATGAAGCCAAGGAAGGTGCCATTGAGTATGTTCGGGATACCTCCCATGGAATGATTCGTACCGAAATTTTATGTGCCAACTGCGGCAGTCACCTCGGACACGTATTTAACGACGGACCTACGGATACCGGGCAGCGCTATTGCGTGAATTCGTTAGCCGTGGATTTTAAAGAATAAGCTGATCAACATCATTCAGAAAAGCACCTGCCCTTGCAGGTACTTTTTTCGTTGTAAAGAACCCTTCGCCATTCAGCGAACATTTCGTAAATTCGTGCACTCAAAGAAAAGACAAACATCACACCATGAGTAAATACGATATCATTGTTGTAGGAAGCGGGCCGGGCGGATATGTCACGGCCATTAGAGCTTCTCAGTTAGGGTTTAAAACCGCTATTGTAGAAAAGGAAAGCCTGGGGGGCGTCTGCCTCAATTGGGGATGTATTCCTACCAAGGCTTTGCTTAAAAGTGCTGAAGTTTTTGATTATTTGAATCATGCAGCCGATTACGGATTATCTGTGAAAGAAGCAGATAAAGATTTTACAAAAGTGGTAGAACGTAGCCGTGGTGTTGCAGACGGGATGAGCAAAGGGGTTCAGTTCTTAATGAAGAAGAACAAGATTGAAGTGATCGAAGGCTTCGGAACAATTAAACCCGGAAAGAAAGTGGATGTAGACGGAAAAGAATATTCCGCAGACCACATCATTATCGCGACGGGAGCACGCTCTCGTGAACTCCCGAATCTAAAACAAGACGGTGAAAAAGTGATTGGGTATCGCGAAGCGATGAGCTTAAAAAAGCAACCCAAAAGTATGATCGTGGTTGGAAGCGGGGCTATTGGAGTAGAGTTCGCGCATTTTTACAATACCATGGGGACCGAAGTAACCATCGTCGAGTATCTTCCAAACGTGGTTCCCTTAGAAGATGAAGAAGTGTCCAAACAGTTTGAGCGCTCGTTCAAAAAGGCAGGCATCAACGTTATGACCAATGCTTCGGTGGAACGTTTGGATACGTCAGGGAAAAATGTAAAAGCGACGGTCAAAACAAAAAAAGGAGAAGAAACGCTGGAGGCAGAAGTGGTCCTTTCCGCCGTGGGAATTAGTGCTAATTTAGAGAACATCGGACTCGAAGAGGTAGGAATTGTAACCGATAAAGGAAAAATCTTAGTGAATGATTGGTACCAAACCAATATTCCCGGTTATTATGCGATTGGTGACGTAGTTCCCGGTCCGGCCTTAGCGCATGTCGCTTCCGCGGAAGGAATTACCTGTGTAGAAAAAATTGCAGGTATGCATGTAGAGCCTATCGATTACGGAAACATTCCCGGATGTACGTATGCAACGCCTGAAATCGCCAGCGTAGGAATGACAGAAAAACAAGCCAAAGAGGCAGGGTACGATATTAAAGTTGGGAAATTTCCATTCTCTGCCAGCGGAAAAGCCAGTGCGGCCGGAAAAAAAGACGGTTTTGTAAAAGTGATCTTCGATGCCAAGTACGGAGAATGGTTAGGTTGCCATATGATTGGTGCCGGAGTCACCGATATGATCGCCGAAGCTGTTTTAGGTAGAAAACTAGAAACGACAGGGCACGAAGTATTGAAAGCGGTACACCCCCACCCTACCATGAGTGAGGCGGTAATGGAAGCGGTTGCCGATGCCTACGACGAAGTGATTCACTTATAGTCGATATAAATAGAAACAATAAACCTCGGAATTCTCCGAGGTTTTTTTATGTCTTTTTCTGTGCTACAAAACTTTGTATGGCCAACTCATAACTTTGGAGTCCGAAGCCCACGATCACCCCTTTGGCTCCTTGAGCAATATAGCTTTGGTGCCGATAGTCCTCTCGTTGGAAGGTGTTCGAAATATGAACTTCTACCACGGGCGTCTCAATCGCTTTAACCGCGTCCCCAATACCAATAGACGTATGGGTATAAGCAGCGGCGTTTAAGATAATCCCGTCATAAGAATAGCCAACTTCTTGTAGTTTATCAATGAGTTCTCCTTCGATATTCGACTGGAAATGGGCCAATTCCACTTCTTTAAATTTGAATTGCAGTTCTGAAAAGAAATCATCAAAAGAAAGTTCTCCGTAAATGTCGGTTTCTCGTTTTCCGAGGAGATTGAGGTTGGGGCCGTTGATGATGATGAGTTTCATGTTTTAAAGATACTGTAAATATAGTGAAGAGCTTTTCTTCTCTTTACAGTTTGTATCCCACACCTATTTGGAGCGTTCTTGCTCGAAGCTTAGCAAGAGAAGTTCCTTGAACGCTTAATACATCATCTTTGAATCTATTAGTAAGTTCGAAACCATAACGAATCTCTGCAAAAAAATGTTTCGTGATGTCAAAACCAGCGCCAAAGATAGCATCTATTCCGATGGCATTAAAAACCTCTGTATCGAGTTCGAGGCGCCAATGTGCTTGCGGTCCTGCCATTAAATGAAAACCAGATTCTGCTATATAATATTTTCCAAGTACGGGAATATAAATAGACTGATATGCATCTCCTTGATTAGGAAATATATGACTATAAATGGCTTCAGGTTGTAAATGAAAATTTTCCGAAACTGTAATATCAGCTAAAAACCCAGCATACACCCCGGGGGAGCTTTCGGTAAATTTTATTCCGTCAGATTCAATAAACGAAGTGAAATTATTGTAACCTGCTTTAAAACCGAATTGTGTTTGTGCGAACGATCCTAAACTAAAAAATACACTGAATAAGAAGAGAAGCAGTAGTTTTTTCATGACATTCGTGTTAATCACAACAAATAAACCCGATTTGATAACGATAGCAAAATAATTTTTGTAGTCCATTTCTTATTTTATTGAACTTGAATTTTTTATCAGTAAAAATTTAACATTTCAGACGGGCACAAAAAAACCGAGACCATCGGTCTCGGTTTTATCGGTTGTATTGGTAGTTATTTAGTCAAAGCCAAATTCAACTCCGAAAAGCAGAGCACCCACCGTAAATCCATCATTGGCGATACCCGAATATCCTAAGGTTGCAGCCAGAGGTCCAAAATCATATAGTGCATGAGGTTTATAATAAATACCTCCGTCATTACCATCGCTTAAACCAACAGCATACCCTATATCCGCACCGAACCAAAAGTTTTCTACGGGACTAAATCGAGCCGTACCAGAAATAGGCAGAAAGGTTTCATCATCTGCCTCTACCGTTACTCCGGCAAAGACAAGGTCGTCGCCAAAATAATGCTGAACACCAGCAGAAGGCCCAACTTGAAAATTGTCATTAATTTCGAACAAATACCCAAGTTCAACAGCGATAGCAAACACGGTAAAGTCGTCTGCATCACCTAAAGGAACACCTCCCTGAGCACCCACTCTAAATTGATTCTGCGCTTGGGTCATCCCCATCGCGAATACGGCAAATAAGCCAACTAGTACTAATTTTTTCATCTTTAAAAGGTTTGGTTAATAGAATAGTAAAGTACAAAAATTTATTTAGCTGCTTCTAGGGCATCTGCCGTACTTATAAACAGAAATAATAACAGGGCCCGAAGGCCCTGTTATTTATTATTGTATAAAAAGTCTGATTAGAACTTAAATCCTACTGAAAGGGAAAGTACTGAGTTCACCGCATCATCTTCTACGTCTTCTCCTTGGGCATCATCCACATCTTCTGGTATGTTGCTTAACCCATAGATATAGCGTCCTTGAAAGAAAAGTCCATTATCTAACTGGTAGGCCAAGCCACCGCCAATTCCAAGATCGAATCCAGACACCTCGTCCTTGAGGTCTTCTTCTCCGGTAATATCGAAATCTCCGTCGCCGTCACCACCGCTAATTTCAGTTTCTTGTTTGGCGTTAATATTAAATCCAAACTGAGGTCCCGCTTCAATACTTAGTCCGTCGACCAAGTAAAATTTGGCCATAACTGGAACATTTAAGTAATCTAACTTAAGTTTTGTTTCGAATTCTGTTCCGTCAAATGTATCCTTTGATTGAAGTCCTTGTTGCGAGTATACCAATTCAGGCTGAATGGCAAAGCGCTCAGACAGTGGGATTTCTGCTACAAAACCAAGATGAAACCCGGTTCGTCCATCGGCATCTTCCACCGCTTCACCCGAAATTTTAGCAAAATTAACACCCGCCTTCGCTCCTAGTTTCACATCTTGAGCAATGGCTGTAGTTCCACCTAAGGTCAAAAGGGTTGCCACTAATAACACATACTTTTTCATAAGAGTTGTTTTAAAGTTTGCTCAAAACTAGAAAGTGTTTACATAGCTTTTTCCCAAGGAAACCTTATAACTTCCTTAAACAATCATAAAAATGAATATCCCAGAGAAAGGGTAAACACGCTGTTATTACTGTCGTCGAAAAAGGATTCTTCTGAAATTGAGTTGATTCCGAAATTATAACGTCCTTCCAGGCGTAATCCTAGTGGAATATCTAATCCTAAGCCTACCACTCCTGAAAAATCAAAATTGTTGGTAGCAATATCGTTCACAACCTCCCCGGCGCCCGTTTGCGTGTCATCGTTGATCAAAACACCAAATTGCGGCCCAATCTGCGCGTGAAACCCTTTTGCGATGTACAATTTTAATACGATTGGAATATTCACATAATCAAGGTCAAAATTACCGGCGTCCAATTCAGCTCCCTGTTGCGAGAAGAGAACATCTGCCTGCATTCCTACATTGTCGTTAAACTTTCCGCCTACAAAGGCTCCTACTACAAATCCGGTCTTGTTATCAAAACCGCTGGCATCGGTCACGTTCGAAAAATTGACCCCGGCCTTTACTCCTAGATCCAAGCCCTGAGCTTGTAGCGATGTTAGCGCGAATAGCATACAAATGGCAATACATAGTTGTTTCATAATGAAATTTTTTGTGCGTTATATTACTTAAAGATACATGATAAACGACAATCTTCTGTAGGATATTCTTTGAATTCCCTTTTTTTTGCTTGCTGAAAAAGCTAATATAGCATTATGAAATGGTCACAAATGCTTCAGGAGTATACGCAGTATCTTAGGATGGAACGCGGACTTTCAAGAAATACCATCGACAATTACACCTTTGATATTGAAAAGCTTATGGATTGGCTTGACGCTCATGATATTCAGGAATCACCGGTTGCTATTTCAGAAAATACCCTACAAGAATATCTCTATGCCTGCGCCAAGGAGATTAGTCGGTCAACACAAAACCGATACCTTTCCAGCTTACGCGGCTTTTTTAGCTTTCTCAATTTTGAAGGCTATCGCGACACCAACCCTATGGAATTGCTGGAAGGGCCGAAATTAGGGAGGAAACTTCCCGATACCTTATCGACTTCAGAAATAGATCGCCTTATAAACACAATAGATCTCAGCAAACCCCAAGGAGAACGAAATCGCGCCATGTTAGAAACACTGTATGGTTGCGGACTGCGAGTGTCTGAATTAGTAAGCCTCCGAATATCAGATTTATATTTTGACGAAGGCTTTATTCAGGTGTTGGGGAAAGGTAATAAGCAGCGTCTGGTTCCCATAGGTATTACCACTATGAAATATATAAATGTATATAAAAACGAGGCTCGCAACCATCAAACCATCCCTCGTGAATTTCAAGACACCTTATTTCTCAATCGACGCGGAAAAGGTCTTACCCGAGCGATGATTTTCACCATAGTAAAGCGAGCTGCGGAAAAAGCCGGACTAGAGAAGAATGTGAGTCCGCATACCTTTCGCCATTCCTTCGCCACCCACCTACTTGAAAATGGAGCCGATTTAAGAGCCATTCAACAGATGCTGGGGCACGAGAGCATCACCACTACCGAAATCTACACCCACATTGACACGTCGCATCTTACCAAGGTTTTACAGCAATTCCACCCAAGACGAAAGGGTTAAATATAAGCTAAACAGCCGCAATTTCTTTCAGGAATAATCAGGGTTTCATAATTTCAAAGGTATAACTGAAAATCAAAAAAATGAAAACCTTACAATTCGATAATAATGATACCGTACACGCTATTGGCCTGGGTACGTGGAAAAACAAAGGAAACGCGGTAAAAAACGCCGTTAAAGAAGCTTTGTATGCTGGATTTCGTCATATTGACACGGCGGCCATTTACGGTAATGAAGAAGAAATCGGAGACGCCCTGGCGGAAGTCTTTGCGGAGGGAGACATTCATCGAGAGGATGTCTTTGTCACTTCTAAACTGTGGAATGATGCTCATCAAAAGGGGTATGTAATTCCGGCTATTGAAGATTCGTTAAAAAAATTAAAATTAGACTACCTAGATCTATACCTGATTCATTGGCCTGTGGCGTTGAAGCCCGGCGTTCATTTCCCCAGAAAACCAGAAGATTATCTTTCTCCTGAAGAATGCCCCATCAGCGAAACCTGGGCACAGATGGAAGAAGTAAAAAAAGAAGGGCTGGCGCGACACATAGGTGTCTCGAATTTCAGTAAGAAGAAATTAGCTTCCTTGGTAGAGAAAGCCAGTATTAAACCTGAAATGAATCAAGTAGAAATGCATCCTCTGCTTCAGCAACCAGAGTTAGTAGATTATTGCAACGAACAAGGAATTTTCGTCACAGGCTATTCTCCGTTAGGCTCTGGAGATCGTTCGGACGACATGAAAGCTGAGGAGGAACCCAGTTTGATGGAACTTTCAGAAATAAAGAACATCGCAAAGAAACACAATGCCACTCCCGCACAAGTGTTGATTAATTGGCAAACACAACGAGGTACGGCGGTAATTCCGAAAGCGACTTCCAAAGAGCACATCATAGCTAATTTTCAGGCGGCGCGAATTGAACTGGATGATGACGATATGCAGCTGATCACCGAACTTGATACCAATTTTCGATTCATTACCGGAAAGTTCTTTGAAGAACCCAAGAAGGGATACGACAATATTTATGATGAATAATCATACGCTGGGATATAAAAAAGCCTCCAGATGGAGGCTTTTTTTATTTGGCGATATTAACGGCTCTTGTTTCCCTGATTACCGTTACCTTCACTTGGCCTGGATAGGTCATATCGGTTTGAATCTTTTGTGAGATCTCGAAAGAAAGTTGAGACGCTTTTTCATCGCTTACCTTCTCACTTTCTACAATCACTCGCAGTTCGCGACCGGCTTGGATGGCGTATGCCTTATTCACTCCGTTGAATCCAAAGGCGATTGCCTCTAGATCTTTTAAGCGCTGAATATAGGAGTCTAACACTTGTCGACGAGCACCGGGGCGTGCACCGCTAATGGCATCACACACCTGAATGATAGGTGATAAGAGGTTATTCATTTCAATCTCATCGTGGTGCGCACCAATAGCATTGCAAACGTCGGGCTTTTCACCATATTTCTCTGCCCACTGCATTCCCAGAATGGCGTGAGGCGTTTCTGTTTCAGTTTCCGGTACTTTCCCAATGTCGTGCAGCAATCCAGCCCGTTTGGCCAGCTTGGCATTGAGTCCGAGTTCCGAGGCCATCACACCACAAAGGCGCGCTACTTCACGGGAGTGATGCAATAGGTTTTGACCGTAGGAAGAGCGATAACGCATCCGCCCCACCGCTTTTATGAGTTCGGGATGGAGTCCGTGGATACCCAGATCGATTACCGTTCGCTTCCCAACTTCCAGAATTTCCTCTTCAATTTGTTTGGTCGTTTTACGTACTACCTCTTCAATACGAGCCGGGTGAATACGTCCATCGGTCACAAGTTTGTGCAATGAAAGTCTGGCGATTTCCCGACGTACCGAATCAAAGCATGACAAGATAATGGCTTCCGGAGTATCGTCTACAATGATCTCGACACCTGTGGCCGCTTCAATAGCGCGAATATTGCGCCCTTCGCGACCTATTATGCGACCTTTTACGTCGTCACTTTCTAAGTTAAAAACAGAAACGCAGTTATCGATCGCTTCTTCCGTCCCAATACGTTGAATCGCGTTAATTACGATCTTTTTGGCTTCCTGTTGCGCTGTCATTTTCGCTTCTTCCAGAGAGGTTTGAACGAAGGCCATGGCGTCTGTCTTCGCCTCTTCCTTTAAGCTTTCCACGAGTTGTGATTTTGCATCTTCTGCGGAAAGACTAGAAATAACTTCTAATTGTTCAATCTGACTGCGATGTAGGCGCTCTACTTCTTGTTGGCGTTTATCTAACACGGCGATGCGTTCGTCATATTCTGACTGCTTCTTTTCGAGTGCCGCGTTGAGCTTTTTATTTTTTGACAATTCGCTAGAAACCTGCGATTCCTTATCCCGAGTGCGTTTCTCACTATCGGAAATCTTCTTATCGCGATTCATGATCACCTTTTCGTGCTCGGCTTTTAGTTCCAGGAACTTTTCTTTCGCCTGTAGAATTTTATCTTTTTTGATCGATTCGGCCTCAACATTTGCCTCTTTTATAATGGACGCTGCCGATTTTCTAGCGGTTTTCAACATATGCGACGCCCGGTTTCTCTCCAGGAGTTTCGCAATGAGAAATCCCACGCCAATACCCGCGATGCCTGCTATTATAATGGTAATTATACTCTCCATATTACTTCGCTTTGATGTATAAAAAAAGCCTACATTAATAGCTGATTTTGATTAAACTCCTTAAAAACAAGTTTAGGGCTAACAAACTGGTCAAGTATCCGCTCAAAGACGGCTCGCTTTTACAGCTTAAACTCACCCTTTTTAAAGAATTCGTGTTGAGTTTACCAAATGTGTATTAATGTAGGCAGTAACCTTATGTTATTTTAAAGAACGTTACGATAAATGTTCCTGCAGTACTTGATTTAACGCTTCTAATTGCGATTTGATCTGTTCCTGCTCATTTTCGTTGTCAATTCCTTTTTGTTCTACCTGCGCCGCAAACTGTAAGGCACTCATGGCCAGTACATCTTGTTTGTCGCGCACGGCATAACTTTTTTCAAATCGTTGAATCATTGCATCTATCTTCTTGGCGGCCTTCCGCAGCCCTTCCTCTTGTTCGGGTTGAATGGTGAGCGGATACACGCGATCTGCAATAGATATCTTGATTTTTAAAGGATTCGACATTATTTTAAGTTATTCAGACAGTTGTACGATACATTCGTCTAACTCCCGAATTAAAGCATTTATTTTAAGCTTTGTATCTCTTGTATATTGATTGCTGCCAAGCATTGAATTTGCCATTTGCAATGACGAACATTGTTCTTGCCAGGAGAGCACGTCTTTTTGTAATTTCTCTTCCTGACCTTTTAAGTGTTCGTTCTCTTCCGCTAATTGTCGGTTTTTGAGCTTCAGTTTTTCATACCGATGCAACAACTTGCTCACTTTATTCTCTAGAGCATCAACAATTTCTGAAAGATCGTTCATCGCAATTCAATTCAATACGCTTCTTACAAAGTTAACATACCCCACCAAATAAGCAAATGCTTTTGCTTAATTTTTTGTATTATTGAACCTCCTAGACAATAAAAAACGCAACTTCCCATTTAATTCTTAGAACCCTTATTTTTATGCGGATTTTTATGCTCTTGTTTTTGCTCGCCTCTGCCCTAGTTCAGAGCCAAGAACAACTTCCCCAAAACTATTTTCAAAACCCATTGGACATCCCATTAATTCTCTCGGGAAGTTTCGGAGAACTGCGAAGTAATCATTTTCACAGCGGCCTCGACATAAAAACGCAACAACGGCGCGGATTGCCGGTGTATGCCGCCGCCGACGGCTTTGTGAAGCGCATCAAAGTGGCGCATTATGGCTACGGAAAAGCCCTGTACATTCAGCATCCTAATGGTTATAACACTGTATACGCCCACCTGCAACGCTATGCGGGCCCCATTCAAGAATATGTGAAGGAACAGCAGTATGCGAAAGAATCGTTTGAGATTGAATTGTTTCCCGATAGTGAGGTCCTTGCTGTGAAAAAAGGAGACATTATTGCGTATTCCGGAAATAGCGGTAGCAGCGGTGGACCGCATTTGCATTTTGAAATACGCGATGCCGCTTCACGTCCTATGAACCCTATGCTATTCGGAATTCAAGTACCCGATTCTAAACCTCCTATTATCAATTCGGTGTATGTGTATCCACAACAGGGCGCGCACGTGAATGGTTCTGCCAACCCTACACGACTCCGACTGATGCTACAGCAAGATGGTTCGTATAAAACGGAAGCTATTGAGGCGAGTGGCACCTTAGGTTTCGGTGTATCCACCAACGATCAACTTGATGGGGCCTCTAATAAAAATGGGGCGTATACGCTTCAGACCACTTTTAATGGAGTCCCTACCTTTGGCGTTCAATTTGACCGCTTCTCTTTTGCTGAAACGCGCTATTTGAATCGATATATCGATTATGGACATTATCGAACGGACCGGGAACGGGTTCAGAAACTATTCCGCGAAAGCAACAATCCCTTAAGTATTATAACACAAGAGCTAAACAGCGGATATATTGACGTGGCCGAAACCTACAATGGAATGTATACTATTGAGATCACCGACTTCGCCAACAATAAAACCACGATCACGGTTCCCATTACTGGTAAAAAGGAATTCAATGTGCCTCCGGCCGATCGCGACGAAACGAATGACTATGTGTATGCCGATCAAAGCACCGCGATTACCACTGGAAAATTTAGTGTATTTATTCCTTCTAATGCGCTTTATGAAGACACGTTTCTGAATATCAATAGCAAAGGGGATACCCTATTCCTCCACGAAGATGTTGTTCCGATCCATAAGAACATTTCAATTTCTATCGATGCGTCCAATTATGCGTCACAAGATCTAGACAAAATGTACATCGGGCGCTTGAATTATAGAGGCCAGCCTTATTATACGACTACGTACCGCAACGGAAGCAAGCTCACCGCAAAAACGAGAACCTTTGGGAATTACGCGTTGGCGACGGATACCTCCCCTCCTACCGTTGAAGCGGCTAATTTTAAAGACGGGCAATGGATCAGCAAACACACGACATTACAACTTAAAATTGAAGACGATCTTAGCGGCATTGCATCGTATCGCGCAACGCTTAACGGCGCCTATATTCTAACGGAATACGATTACAAGACCGATCTGTTAACCTATTATTTTTCGGATAATGTGGTGAGCGATAGCGAGAATAATTTGAAGCTTATCGTACTGGATAATGTGGGAAATAGTACTACATTTGAAGCAACGTTTTTCAGAAAATAACCATAATTTTAGCTTTTGAATTCAACTAACTTCTTGCGTTGTGTGCTGTTTTTTCTGGTTTCAGGATCAATGTGGGCACAAGACGCTATCATTCGTGGTGTCATCTTAGACGAAAATAATCAACCCATTCCTAGTGTTAATGTTACCTATGGCGAAGAAGGTACCTTATCTGATTTCGACGGATATTACTCTTTGGCCATACCGGCAAACACCACTGCAACAGTGACCTTCTCTCATGTGAGTCATGAAAACGTGCAGCTCACCTTACAGTTAAGGCCTACGGAAAATTACGAGTTCAATCCTGTCATGAAAACGGATGTGGCTCAGATTAGTGAGGTTGTCATCGATGCCAAAAAACGAAAGCGCGTAGAAGGAATCACCACTATTAGTCCAGAGGCCATCCGTAAAATTCCCGGAGCGAATGCCGGGGTCGAAAACTTATTGAAATCACTACCTGGTGTGAGTGGAAATAACGAATTAAGTACCCAATACGCGGTTCGAGGTGGAAATTATGATGAAAACCTGGTATATGTAAACGAAGTGCAGGTATATCGCCCGTTTCTCATCAGAAGCGGACAACAAGAAGGTTTGAGCTTTGTGAATAGCGATCTAACGGCTAATGTCGACTTCTCCGCAGGTGGGTTTCAGGCGAAGTACGGAGATCGGTTGTCTTCTGTTTTAGACATTACCTACCGACGACCCACCGATTTTGATGCTTCCGTAGATTTGAGTCTTTTGGGTGCTAGTGTCGCCGCGGGCGGGCTGTCGAAAGACGGCCGCTTCTCAGGGATTGTAGGCGTGAGGTATCGCGACAACAGTCTCTTTGTCAATGCCAAGCAAACAGAAACAAACTTCAGACCGGTGTTTGCCGATGCGCAGACGTGGTTAACCTATAAGTTCACGAATAAATTCGAGCTTGGCTTTCTCGGAAATATTGCCATCAATAAGTACAGCTACGAACCCCTTACACGCCAAACCAATTTTGGCACCCTTGCAGATCCTGTCGCATTATTGGTCTTTTATGAAGGTCAGGAGGAAGATCGTTACGACACCTATTTTGGTGCGTTAAAAGGAACGTATGTAGTTTCTGAAAATTTTACGGCAAAATTAATTGCTTCAGCGTATCATACGCAGGAACAAGAATATTTTGATATCCTCGCACAATACCGCCTGGGAGAAGTAAATACGAATATTGGTTCCGAAGATTTAGGTGAAGTCCAATTTTCAGAAGGAATTGGCTCTCAATTGACCCACGCCCGAAACGATCTGGATGCCCTCATTTTTAATCTCGAACAAAAAGGGACTATTGAATTAGACGATAACACCGTTGAGTATGGTGTGAAATATGCGCACGAGGATATTAGAGACCGAGTGCAAGAGTACGAGATAATCGATTCCGCCGGTTTTTCAATTCGGCCTCCCATCATCGATTTTGCCAACAATCAGCCCTATCAGCCTTTTACAGCACCTATAGTTCCCTTTACCGATATTCGCGCACAGAACGATGTGCAGATCAATCGGTTGATGGCCTATGCGCAATGGAGCAAACGCACCGACTGGGGGAGCAATGAAGTGTGGATGAACGCCGGTGTGCGGGCTCAAAACTGGACCGTAAGCGGAGAAGGTATTACGAGCAATACGCAAACCGTTGTGAGTCCGAGAGCCCAAATCTCGCTGAAACCCGATTGGGATATGGATATGTTATTTAGATTGTCTGGCGGACTCTACCACCAACCGCCTTTCTATCGTGAACTAAGGGACTCTACCGGTACCGTACGCCCCAATGTGAAAGCGCAGCAATCCATTCATATTGTCGCTGGAAATGATTACAGTTTCGACCTCTGGGGACGACCGTTCACCTTGAATACCGAAGCCTATTATAAATCGCTTACCGATGTGAACCCCTACACCTTAGAAAATGTACGGATACGATATCGCGCTAGAAACAATGCTGTTGCCTATGCCTACGGACTCGACATGCGCTTGTCTGGAGAGTTTGTACCAGGCACTGAAAGCTGGATTAGTTTCGGATATTTAAAGACTGAGGAAAATATTGATGACCGAGGCTATATTTTTAGACCCACAGACCAACGACTAAAGTTTGCCGTGTTATTTCAAGATTACGTCAAGATCATACCCGATTTAAAAATGTACCTGAACCTGGTATACAACACGGGGCTGCCAGGAGGTTCTCCCAGCTATGCAGACCCTTACAATTTTCAAACCCGCTTGCCCGATTACAAACGTGCCGATTTGGGAGTGAATTACGTATTGGTACACGACGAAAAGCGCCGCGATCGTGGTATTTTTAAACCTTTTAAGGAATTAACTATTGGGGCGGAAATCTTCAATATTTTCGATGTGCGAAACTCCATTACGAATACGTTTGTTCGCGATGTTTATACCAAAACGCAGTATGCCATTCCGAACTTCCTGACACCACGCGTATTTAATGTGCGCCTCACGGCCAAGTTTTAAACATTATTTGAAAATCACCTCTTTTAGTGCAGAAACGACATAATCCACTTCCTCGAGGGTGTTAAATTTGGAGAAAGAAAATCGCACGGAAGGCTTTTGTAAGTCTTCTTCGGAAAGCAGTTCCGATAACACATGAGACCCTGCATCACTACCACTCTGGCAGGCACTTCCTTTGGAACAAGCGATGCCTTTGAGATCTAATTGAAAGTGCAATAAGGTGGCTTTTTCCGCAGCGAGAGGCAGACATACATTCAAAATGGTGTACGTACTCTTTTCATGATCGCGGCAGGCACCGTTATAGGTGATCTCGGGAATTTCTTCCTGTAATTTTTCGATGAACGCCTTTTTTAATGTCAATACATGGCTTCGATCCTCGTCAATGTGGTGGTAGGCTAGTTTTAACGCTTCGGCCATGCCAGCGATGGCATATACGGGTTCGGTCCCTGCCCGAAGTCCGCGTTCCTGCGAACCACCTGTGATCAATGACTTCAATCCGCTATTTTTCCGAATAAACGCGAAACCAACCCCTTTTGGACCATGAAATTTATGGGCTGCCGCCACGGCAAAATCTATAGGAATTTCGCTAAAGTCTAATGGGAAATGCCCTATCGACTGCACGGTATCGCTATGAAACAAGGCATGGTGCTCCTTACACAGCAGCGCAATTTCTTTGAGGTTCATCATGCTTCCTACTTCATTATTAATATGCATGAGGCTGACCAAAGTTTTATGGTCTTCTTTAGAAAGCGCGGCACACAGTTCGTCATTGGAAATAAAACCCAATCGATCTACGGAAAGATATTCAATCTCTATATCGTATTGTTCCTTCAAGGCCTGAACAGTGTGCAAGACAGCATGGTGTTCTATTTTTGTAGTGATAATACGAGTGACCCCTAAATCTCTTACCGCTGCATGAAGAATCAGGTTATCTGCTTCCGTGCCACCGGAAGTAAAAATAATTTCAGAAGGTTGCGCATTTAATTGCCTGGCAATTACTTTTCTGGAATTTTCGAGTAATGATTTAGATGATCTTCCATAAGAATGTGTAGATGAAGGGTTTCCGTATTCTGTTTTTAAAACTTCACCCATGGTGTAAATCACCTCGTTACGAAGTTGTGTCGTGGCTGCGCTGTCGAAATATACTTTCTTCATAGCCTACAAAATTACTATAAAATAATTCGGAATGATTTGTAGTTAGTAAAGAATCTGTTTCTTTGTAATACGTTTTAATTATGATCTTGAATGAGTAAGTATTTACTTTTTGCGGCGCTTATAATCATTGGATTAATCTCCTGCGATGATGGCGATATTATTGTTACCACCTTCGATTTTGACGACGCCGATTTGCAACAATGTCAGGGGGCCGGATCTTATGTGTTTTTTAAGATCAACTCAGACAATCAGGAAAGTATTTCATTGCGCATTAGTAGTACAGCCGATCTCTATCGAATAGACGGCAGCACCAATTTCACGCTGGACGGCACCAACAATTTTGCGAATTATAGAACCTACGATGGTGATATAACGTCGGCTTATTTTTGTAGTAGCGTCCCACCTACCTCACCAGGGGTGGTAACCAATTATTTGGCTTCGGAAGGAACCGCGGTCCTTGACACAGATGTGGTACTAGACGATCTGGACGGGATACCTACTGAAGACGAGTTAGAACTGGACACTGATAATGATGGTATTCCCGACTTTTATGATGCAGACGATGATGGTGATAATGTGTTAACGATCGATGAGTTGGGGCCTGACCCTGAAAACCCAAGAGATTCTGATGATGACGACATCCCAGATTATCTAGATCCGGATGATGACAATGATGGTGTTCCGACGCGATATGAGGATACCAATGAAGATTTAGACCCCAGCAACGATGTTACTAATCCTGAAGTGGGGCCAGACTACCTTAACGATGCCGTCACTGAAGAAACCGTAATCGATGTGTTTCGAGTGCATACGTTCAACATAAGCAGCTCAATCGACTTGATTCTACAAGATGCGCTGTTCATTTCGGGAGAAGAGCAATTGGTTCGAGAACAAATTATCTTTGGAAGCATTCAGAATGTGGTGAACGAGCTTGAAGAAGTTACCCCCGAAGTTCCGGAAGACTAATTATTGCATCGCTTTTTGCGGAATATAGACCTCGGTTGCTCCATGACCATATTTTCGAGCGTCTGCGATGCCATACGTAATATTATCATAGCGTCTGAAGAGCGATTCTAATTCAGCCTTTAAGACCCCTTCTCCTACCCCATGAATAAACACCACGCGTTGTATTCTTTTTGACAACGCGAAATCCAATTGACGCTTAGCCGTGTCCAACTGTAGCTCTAGCATGTCGTAGTTGCTAAGGCGCATGTAATTTTTCGTCAGTTTTTGAATGTGAAGATCCACTTCCATGGGAGGGCGAACTTTCTCTTTTCGCTTGCTGACGGGTCTTTTTTTTCGTGGTTTGGATTCTTTTAACTGTTTATGGGTGAAAATGTCTTCGGAATCAATACGTTTCAACAGGGTGTTTTTTTCGATCACCACGAGCTCTGAAGGATGATATTTCAGTGGAAAGCCTTCATCCGAATCAATATGTACGGTATTTCCCACAATATCAGTAACCACGCCACTTAACACATCATCTACTACCGAAACCCTATCTCCTATCTTCATAAAATTGTTGAATTTTGAACGTCTAATCAGTCCGAATCCCATGAACTGCAAGTCATTACGAAAGTACTTAAATTGTATGTTTTTGAGGTATTTAGTGTGTAAAATTGAAAATTATTTTTATTTTTATCGCGGAATAATAGTGGTTAGACCCCCCAAATATGATCTACCGCTTAAATATCAACCTATGAAAAACCTACTACTTATTTCAGTTCTTACTGTTACTTCTATGGCTTTTGGCCAACTCCATGTGAGTCCGAATGGCGCGACTGATTCTTACATTTATGTGGATGACGAAGTGATTTTCGTTGAACAGGACGTCAATCTTGTGGCGAACAACCCGGGTACCACCGAAGCAAGCATTTATCTACGAAATCAAGCGCAATTAATTCAGGGAAGTACCGTAGCCTCTAATTCAGGAACTGGCACGCTATCGGTGTATCAGGATAGTAATGCCGATGCCTACGATTACAACTTCTGGTGTTCTCCGGTAAGTACTCCTTCCGGAACCGGAAACACATGGTACGGCGTGTCTCGATTAAATGACATTGTAGATATCACCGATTCAAATCCAGCCAACACAACTACAGGATATAATGGTTGGTCGAGTCCCTTGACAATTTCACAACGATGGTTGCATCGATGGGGCGCGGGAGCACAGCGTTGGGTGCGCGTAAATGCTACAGATGGAGTGCCTCCAGGGTTCGGTTTTATTATGAAAGGTACCGATGTTACCGTCCATGCCGACCCGTACAACGAACCACAAAACCAAAATTACGATTTCAGAGGACGTCCCAACAATGGGGATATTACCTATCCTACACAGTTTGGAGTACCTTTTACAGACGGAAATGTATACAATTTTACCTTGGCTGGGAATCCTTACCCTTCTGCCCTAAATTTGTATCGAGTATATAACGATCCAGACAATACGGAAATTGACTCTTTTGCCTACTGGGATGAAGATCGATCTATCAATTCGCATAATTATATAGATAACAAAGGTGGTTACGGAGTATGGGTGCCGGGAACAAGTGAAACCGATCCTGGAACATACACAGTACCAACCTTTATGAATTACGATAGTGCTGGAAACCCTACGAGCTCTACAGGTGTTATGGGAATTGCTTTTGAACGTCTAAATGCACCTATCGGACAAGGATTTATGATTGTTTCCAATGCTGTTGGTTCAGTGATCATAAAAAATAGTCATAGAATCTATACCAGAGAAGGTATTGCCAACAACTCGCAGTTTAGAGGTCCTGCAGGAGGTGCTAATGCGAATTCTTTTAGTGATGTTTCAGGAAATAACGGAACCAACATTGTTGATATTAGCGTTGGAGCCAATACCGGAACGAACACAGATACCGGTGGTGGTACTACCGTGATCAATCCAGGGGATTATACAGATGACAGAACAGATCTTCAAAAATTGCGCATTCATACGGTATTCAATTCTGGAACACATTTCCGCGACATGGTGTTGATGTTCCATGAAAGTGCTACCGATAATTATGACAGAGGTTTTGATGCAAAACACCCTACTGACGGTGCTATTTCGGATGCCTTCTTCCCTATTGAAGACATCGCTGCCGGAGATACTAAAAAGGCGATTATTCAGACGGTTCCTTTTGAGATTACAAAGGAGATTCCGTTAAGTTTGAAAATTGGTGTAGAAGGAAAGGTGGAAATTCGTATCGCCGAAGAAATTAATATTCCTGGTGATTTAAGAACCTTTATTCTTGACACTTCCAATGGTTCGCGTCAAGAAATCACCTACGGAGAAGATGCCGGATTCATGTTAAGTCCAGGCGTCTATGAAGACAGGTTCTTCATCGTATTCCGCAATGGAAGACAAGCCAATGAAGACAATCAAGAAGCGGTGGCAACCAAGGAGATTCAACAAAACGTCGACTTCTTCCAAAATAATACTGTTTCGCAACTCGAGGTGAGTAACCCGGAAGGATACGATATTAAGTCTGCTAATCTTTATGATATGAGCGGTAAATTGGTGTACTCCCAATACGGTATTGGTAAAGAGAAAAACTTCAACGTTCCAACAGATCGATTGAGTGATGGTATCTATTTGGTAAAATTGCAAACCGTTGATAACATCTTTATCGATTACAAAATGAGCGTTTATAACAGATAAAGATCATGACCCTTAAGGGACTTGAAGAGTACATGCTTCCGTGTACTAATAAAACAATTTTCGGAATAGAATGTTTAGGCTGTGGCATCCAACGTGCCACAGTCCTTGTTTTTAGAGGGGAGTTTCTGGCTGCCTTTAAAATGTATCCCGCCATTTATACCCTCATGCTCCTACTCGCCTTTGTGGGGTTCAATCTATTTGTCAAGTTTAAATACGATTTTCAAATAAAACTGGCACTGCTCTTTCTCAATGTCATTATCATTATAGTTAGTTACTTCTATAAAATGAGTCAGTTTATGTAATTTTTGGGCATTGTGATTTTTCCGAAATAAACGTACCTTGAAGCTTTATAAAAATCAACTAACTGTATTATGGAACAACAAAAACTACCCAATGCCACACTAATCTTAGTATTTGGAATTATCTCGATCGTCACTTGCTGCTGTTACGGTCTCGGATTGATTTTTGGTATTATCGCGATCGTACTTGCCAAAAAGGCAACAGCGCTTTATATCGCAGCACCCGAGCAATATTCGGGGTATAACAATGTCAAGACTGGTAGAATTCTAGCCATTGTAGGTGTTATTCTAAGTGCCATATATCTTGTATATGTTATTTATATGTTCTCTACCATCGGATACGCTGGTATTCAAGAAATGCAACAGGAAATGCTTCAAGAATATGGATTGTAAGGGAATCCTAAGATTTCAAAAAGAAAAGCGGCACATTGGCCGCTTTTTTTATTCAAATTCTTTTAGTGTCTTGATGATAATCGACACGCAATCCCTTAATTCTGCTTCCGTCATTACAAGTGGCGGCGCAAAGCGAATAATATTTCCATGTGTGGGTTTCGCCAGGAGTCCGTTGTCTCGCAAGCGCAGGCAAACGTTCCAAGCCGTGTCACTCTCTTCATCATCGTTGATGACAATAGCGTTGAGCAGGCCTTTTCCTCGAACGAGCGAACAAATCTCACTTTCTTTTATATAATCGTTTAGTTCCCTTCGGAAAATGGCACCGAGACGATCTGCATTCTCTGCTAGTGCTTCTTCTTTTACGACCTTCAGCGCCGCCATAGCAACGGCAGCCGCCAAGGGATTACCTCCAAAGGTAGAGCCATGGGTACCCGGTTCGATCACCTCCATGATCTCGTTATTCGCCAGAACGGCAGACACCGGATAGGCTCCACCACTTAACGCTTTTCCTAGAATAAGAACATCTGGTTTCACCTCGGGGGTGCCGCTACAATTCTTATCAGGACAAGAACAATTTCCGCAGGTTGCGAGTAATCGCCCCGTGCGTGCTATTCCGGTTTGTACTTCATCTGCAATAAAAAGTACGTTGTACTTTTCGCATAACGCCTTCGCCCTTTTCAGATATCCTTCCGAAGGAACATAAACACCGGCTTCTCCTTGAATAGGCTCTACAAGAAAACCGGCGATATTCTTATTGCTGCTCAACACCTCTTCTAAAGCATTGAGATTGTCGTACTCAATTTTTATAAACCCTTGCATATACGGACCAAAGTTTTTGCGCGCTACGGGATCATTTGAAAAGGAAATAATGGTAGTCGTTCTTCCGTGAAAATTGTTTTCACACACCACGATTTCTGCGTCATTTTCATCGAGCCCCTTTTTTTCATAGGCCCATTTTCGACAAATCTTTAAAGCGGTTTCTACGGCTTCCGCCCCAGTATTCATCGGAAGCAGTTTATCAAAACCGAAAAACTCCGTGGCGAATTTCTCATATTTTCCGAGGAGATCATTATAGAATGCGCGAGAGGTCAACGTTAAGGTCTTTGCCTGTTCGCTCATGGCATTAATAATCGTTGGATGACAATGTCCTTGATTTACGGCGGAATACGCTGATAAAAAGTCGTAATATTTCTTTCCATCAACATCCCATACATAGACTCCTTCTCCTCTTGTTAGAACCACAGGTAAGGGGTGATAATTATGGGCGCCGTATTTATTCTCTAGCGCAATGGCTTCTTCGGATTTTGTTCGTTCTAAAACAGACATAATTAAAAATTTTATGATACAAATCAACAATTCCTACTTAGCGGAGAGAAATCATCCAACGGTTGCAAATTACAAAATTTAGGGCGTCTTTTTTAACCATTGGAAGCCCTTTTAATCCCTTCTTTTTTGAGTATTTTTGCGACCATGGCAAGAAAGAGCAAACGCAAAGTTTTTGAAAACTTAGAAGTCATCGACGCCGGGGCAAAAGGCAAGGCAATTGCTAAAGCACCCGATGGACGCGTCGTGTTCATCAACAACGCAGTTCCCGGCGATGTTGTAACGGCACAAACCTATAAAAAGCGGAAATCGTACTACGAGGCTCGGGCTACGGAAATACATAAACCATCTAAAAAACGGGTTTCTCCCCAATGCCAACATTTTGGCGTCTGTGGTGGATGTAAATGGCAAAACATGGGGTATGAACATCAATTGTATTATAAGGAAAAGGAGGTAATTAATAACCTCACTCGGTTAGGAAATCTAACGCTTCCCGACGTCTCTCCTATTTTGGCTTCTGCGGAACGCTACTTTTATCGCAACAAAATGGAGTTTTCCTTCAGTAATAATAAGTGGCTTACCCAGGAACAAATTGATAGTTCTGAAACCATCGAAGATCGAAATGCGTTGGGGTTTCATATTCCCGGAATGTGGGATAAGATTCTTGATATTGAGAAGTGTCACTTGCAGCGCGACCCAAGTAACGCCATCCGTAATTTTATCAAGAGTTTCGCGAAGGATCATAATTTGGAGTTCTTTGACCCCAGAAAACAGGAAGGATTGCTTCGTACTTTGATGATCCGAACGGCGACTACAGGCGATATTATGGTGCTCCTTCAGTTTTTTAAAGAAGATACAGCCAAACGAACCTTATTGTTAGATGCCCTCATAGCGCAATTCCCCGAGTTAACGTCGGTATTATATGTGATCAACAGCAAGGGTAATGATACCATCTACGATCAGGAGATTCACTGTTATCATGGGAAGGAATACATTCTGGAAGCCATGGAGGGGCTCACCTTTAAAATTACGGCCAAGTCATTCTACCAGACCAATAGCGAACAAGCTTACGAGCTCTATAAGGTAGTTCGTGAATTCGCTGCGCTGGAAGGCGATGAGCGCGTGTACGATCTGTATACCGGCACAGGAACCATCGCTCAATTTGTTGCTGCGAATGCTAAAGAAGTGATTGGTGTAGAAGCCGTTCCGGAGGCCATTTCAGCTGCTATTGAAAACGCCGAAAGAAATCAGATTGCGAACACCAAATTCGTGGTGGGTGATATGAAGAAAGTATTCAACTACGAATTCGTCAGTGAACACGGAGCTCCAGACATCGTCATTACAGATCCTCCTCGAGACGGGATGCATGGAGATGTAGTACTACAATTGCTAACCCTCGCTCCCCAACGGATCGTATACGTGAGTTGTAATAGCGCTACGCAGGCACGTGATCTCGCTTTGATGGATGCTCAGTATAAAATTACTCGAGTGCAACCCGTAGATATGTTTCCACAAACGCATCATGTGGAAAATGTTGTACTTTTGGAAAAACGATAATCTGGCTATGAAGAAAACCCTGTGGATTGCTATCTTCGTGATGCTCACCTTGAACGCGTGCACACGCGATGACATATGTGATCAAAACTCTCCCACTACTCCCCTGCTAATTATCACCTTTCAGGACTTTTCGAATCCTGAGAACAGAAAGAATGTAACCGATTTAGTAGTACGTCCCGTACTGGATACCACAGCCATCCTAGTGGCGCAAACCACCGATTCTATCGCCATTCCCCTAAACGTAAATCAAGACATTACAGAATTTCTTTTTACTCGGGAAGCGACAGATTCGGTAGCGTCGAATACAGACCGGGTACAATTTACCTATGGTAGAAATAATGTCTATGTGAACAGAGCTTGTGCTTTCAGAACGACTTACGAAAATTTAAACGGTGCAAGAACGGCCGATACGGCTAATTGGATCATTTCATTTCAAACGGAAACCGAAAATGTTGAAGACCTCTCAGAGACTCATATTACTATTTTGCATTAGTCTTCTCACAAGCTTCGTTGGCGTAGCTCAAGAAGAAACAAATAAGGTGATCGATTCGGTGGCTACAGATTCTGTGGTGTACAAGAAAAAATACGGCCTTCGCGTGGGAGTTGACTTAGCCACTTTGGCACGAACTGCTTTTGAAGATGGATACACGGGAGTGCAAATAATGGGGGATTTTAGAATTTACAAAAGCTACTTTTTAGCCTTAGAGCTCGGAAATGAAGAGCGTACCTGGGATGAGGAGAATCTTAATGCAACCACTTCAGGTTCTTATGCTAAGATTGGAGCCGACTATAATGCGTATAATAACTGGTTGGGCATGGACAACGCTATTTTTGTAGGCTTACGCTATGGATTCGCCACCTTCAAGAATGAACTGAATTCCTATTCCATTTACAATACAAACCAAGTGTTCCCTTCGGAAACCGTTGTGCCTTCTGAAGAATTTACTAATCTCTCGGCCTCTTGGGCAGAACTCATTCTGGGAATTAAGACGGAAGTACTGAACAATTTATTTCTGGGAATCAACGTACAACTGAAGCGAATGGTTTCAGAAAAAACTCCTGAAAACTTTGATAATCTCATCGTTCCGGGCTTCAACAGAACCTACGATTTTAGCGAATATGGCGTTGGATACGGCTATACGCTAACCTATTTGATCCCTATTTTCAAAAGATAAGCGATTTACTTCCGCTTTTTGCTTCCTTCGTACATGTCGTAACAAACTAGCTTACTCTCCAATTTCCCGTTGTACAGCTTGTATTTTTTGGAAGGTCGCAGTCCGATGTGCTTCAACGCTTCCATATTGGCGCTAATGAGCCATGCCTGAGAGCCGGCGTAGTTACGTTTTAAGGTATTTCCTATATTCTCATAAAATGCATCAATATCCGCTACCGCAAGACGTTCGTCATACGGTGGATTGCACATAATTCGTAGCGGACCCTCCGATCTTTTCTCACTGCTGAAGAAATCTTGCTGTTCTACTCTAATGAATTCTTGGAGGTTGGCATGTTTTACATTTTCCCTCGCTGCTTTCACGGCTGCGGGATGAAGGTCGTATCCGGTAATTTTATATCGAAAATCTATGATTTTTTTAACCGCTGCCGCTTCAATAATATCGTAAAGATCATTGTCAAAATCTGGCCAACTCATAAACCCAAATTCTCGACGATTGATGTTCGGCGGAATTTGCGCAGCGATCATAGCCGCTTCTATCAAGAACGTACCACTTCCGCACATAGGGTCCAGCAAATGCGATTGTCCGTTCCAGTTACTCATCATGATAATACCGGCAGCGAGAACTTCATTAATGGGAGCGGGCGAACTGGCCACTTTATAGCCTCTTTTGTGTAAGGATTCTCCAGAGCTATCTAGCGAGATCGTACAAATATTACGATCGATATGCACGTTGATGCGCAAACTGGGATGATCGAGATCTACATTAGGTCTTGATCCTTCCCGATCTCTAAATCTATCTACAATCGCGTCTTTTGTTTTAAGCGCTACATATTTGGAGTGCGTAAATTTTTTAGAAAATACGGTAGCATCTACTGCCAACGACCCGCGATGGTCCATGTACGCTTCCCAGGGAATATCGTAGACTTTTTGGTATAAATCGTCTTCGGAAAACACATTAAAGGCATGGATGGGTTTGAGAATTTTGATAGCCGTGCGACACATAAGATTGGCTTTATACATAAACCCGGTATCACCTTCAAAGGAAACGTTGCGAACTCCTTTCTCAATGGCCGATGCGCCAAGCTTCCGAAGCTCTTCCGCCAATAAATCTTCAAAACCGTATAGTGTCTTTGCCAAAAGGCTAAAATTTTTTCCCATAGCTTGCTGCTTACAATACAGCAAAAATACAGTATTTTTATCCTTCCATACGACGGCACTAATTCAATTCCAATCATGACGTATATTTTTCTCGTTGCTTCCGTGCTTATAGGCTATTTATTGGCAAGTTGGATCGGAAAGAAAAATAATATCCTGCCGTTCTTACTGGCATTTAGCGGTGCATTCTTACTTTCCATTACGCTCTTCGAAATGTTGCCGCAGGTTTTCAGCAGCGATTCGGAATATGTAGGTGTCTACATCATGTGTGGGATACTGTTACAAATCATCTTAGACTTTTTCTCCAAAGGTGCTGAACACGGGCATGTTCATTTGCCGCACAATCAATATTTTCCTTGGATGCTTTTCGTTAGTTTGTTTATCCATGCATTTCTAGAGGGATTTCCGGTACACGATAATCATCATGTATTGTTCGGTGTCATTATACATAAAATACCAATTGCTGCCATTTTGAGTGCTTATTTTATTCAGGCAAAATATGCCCGGGGTAAGATCTTGTTATTTCTGGGCCTATTCGCCTTGGCGACTCCACTAGGAAGCTTTCTTCAGGCTCAATATATACCTGCTACAACCGATCAACTTGTGCCCATTAATGCGGTGGTGATAGGAGTATTTCTGCATGTGTCAACCACTATTTTATTTGAGAGCAACAAAGATCATCGCTTCAATTTCACCAAATTATTAGTGATCATGCTGGGAGTAATTATGGCATGGATTATTTAATATTTTAGTTAGATAACGTCAAGCAGAATAAAGAAAAAATGAAATATGCTTCCTGCTAAAACGAAAAAATGCCAAATCGCATGATTGTACGGTATACGTTGTATGGCGTAAAATAATATTCCGAAGGTATAGAAAGCTCCGCCCAGTGCAAGCAGCCAAATTCCTGTGTTGGAATGCATCTCCAAGACTGAGGATAGATCTATAACAATGAGCCACCCCATAGCGAGGTATAACACTACAGAAATCAATTCAAATCTTCCAGTAAAGAATATTTTAAGCGTCATTCCTAGTGCAGCAAAGCTCCACACAATCCAAAAGATAGTCCATCCTAAACCCGATTCTAACGAAATAAGGGCAACGGGGGTATAGGTCCCTGCTATCAACAAATAAATACAAATATGATCTATTTTCTGTAAGATAGGTTTCCATTTTTCCGACATGATCGCATGATAGACGGTAGAAGCTGAGTATAAAATTATGAGGGAAAAGGCATATATCAGAATACTGAAGGTACTATAGGAAGTTTTATGGGTATCGAATGTCAATAGGAGAATAAGCGCCATGATACCCAATAATATGCCTGCACCATGTGAATAGGCGTTCCATTGTTCTTCTTTAACTGAATAAGACATAATAAAGAATAAAAAAACCCAACCGATTATGGTTGGGTTTTATTTATAAAAGAAGGCGGCGACCTACTTTCCCGCGATGCAGT
>NZ_JAQQTD010000008.1 GCF_028561755.1 Altibacter sp. HG106 | reverse complement strand
AATGGTGACGGTAATGCCTTCCCATTAGCAGACTATATTCCTTTTGAAGCCCTTTCTGCATTCGACGGAGAGAGCACTTTAGGAGACTGGACCTTGACCATCGAAGATACCTTCGCAGGTCTTGACTCTGGTATCTTGAACAGCTGGGGCTTCACCTACGACTACGAAGTGGTGCCAACACCTCTTGATGTGGTACTTGATGCCAGCGGAATGGCAACTATCGATGCTTCAGACCTTTTATTAAGTGTTGATGAAGCCTGTGGATGGACTGCCTCTGTAGGTGCTCCTGTTACGGCTGTAGATGTTACTACCTGCGGAGATAACTTGGGTGCTGATATTGTAAACACACTTCCTCCAACAGAATCTACTGCAGCGGTAGCTGAGTCAGGTGCTATTGGAACAGAGTTTACCTTAGACCGTGTAGATCTAGACATTACCCACACATGGGATGGTGATCTAGATATTGTATTGGTGTCTCCTGCAGGAACCGAATTGATCCTTTCCGATCGTAACGGTGGTAGTGGTGATGACTATACCGATACTGTATTCCAGGATGGTGGTGCCGATATTACAGCGGCTTCTCCTCCATTTACCGGAACTTTTGAGCCAGAGGGTGGAACGTTCGCTTCTACATTCGACGGTGAAGAAGTAAACGGAAACTGGGTACTTAGAATTACTGACAATGCGGGTGGAGATGACGGAACGTTGAATAACTTCTGTTTAACATTAAGCCCTATTGTAGACACTACGGTATCATTTGACTGTTCGAACCTTGGTGAAAACCAGTTAGAGGTATTTGTTACTGACGACAGCGGAAACTTTACGAGCTGTATCGCTTCTGTAAACGTACTTGATGAAACCGCACCTGTAATCACGTGTGGACCTCCATCAACACTACAAGAAGTAGTATCTGACAGTCCATCATTGGCTATCGTAGACAATACAACAGTAAGTACCTCTGTTTCTGTTATGGACGATGTAACCATCACCGATCTTAACGTAGATCTTGATATTGCTCATACGTGGACAGGTGACTTAGAAATTACCTTAGAATCTCCAGCGGGAACACAAGCTGTGATCTTTAGCGGAGGTGCTGACGGATGTTCTGCTGACAACTTAGTGGCAACTCTTGACGATGAGTCTATGAACGCGCTTGCTTGTAACCCGAATGGTGACGGTGATGCCTTCCCATTGGCTGACTACATGCCAAGTAACCCACTTGCTGTGTTTGACGGAGAAAGCTCTATGGGAGACTGGACGATCAGTATTGAAGATACGGCTGGTGGTGACACTGGTGTATTAAATACATGGGCGTTGACCTTCTCTTACGACAATACCAACCCGAACGTTGTTATTGAATTAGACGAAAACGGAATGGCGGTAGTAGATCCATTTGCCTTGATCAATAATATTGATGAAGCCTGTGGTATTTCAACAGCTGCTGTTGATATCACAGAAGTATTCTGTAGCGATATCGGAACGACACTTGACATCACTGTATTTGTAAGTGACGCTAGCGGAAACATCGCTTCTTGTGTTGCACAAGTAGATGTAGTAGACGCAATGGCTCCTGAGCTTACGTGTCCTGCTGATCAAACCGTTGATCCAGGTGCTGGTAACCTTAACTACGAAGTGCCAGATTACTTCGCAGATGGTGACGCAACGGCTACTGACAACTGTACAGATCCTGTAACGATCTTGACTCAAGATCCGGCTCCGGGTACCTTGTTGCCTGACGGCGTATACACGGTAACTCTTACCGCTGAGGATGAGTACGGAAACGTTGCTACCTGTACGTTCGAATTGACCGTAGAAAGCACCTTTGGTGTAGAAGACGTTCTTGCAAACGCGGTAAGCATTTACCCGAACCCTGCTCGTAACGTGATCAACATCACCAATGGTTCTGCGATTGGCTTAGACAATGCTACCATTTATGATGTGAACGGTCGTTTGGTACAAACCATCGATCTTACGAACATGACTACTGAAAAGTCGGTTGACGTTTCTCAATTAGCTTCAGGAGTATACATGGTAAACATTCAAGGAGAAGGTGGAAACACCATCAAACGCTTGATCAAGGAATAATCTTCCTTATAAACCAACCAAAAGAAAAGCCGCTTCGTGAGAAGCGGCTTTTTTTATGAACCTCTTTTTTATGACGCGCCGCGAAGCTTCTGAAGGAACGAAGCAATCCCTTTGCGTCCTTCTGTTTTTAAGTGGTTAATAAAAGCGCTTCCAATAATGGCGCCGTGGGTATGTTTCGTGGCTGTCTGAAAGGTTTCCGCATCGTGAATTCCAAAGCCAACCAGCAACCGATTTCGAAGCTGTAAGCTGGATACACGTTGAAGATAGGCCTGTTGTGCTGCGGAAAATCCAGTTGTCTTCCCTGTAGTGCTTGCGCTGCTCACAACGTACAGAAAACCGTTTGATGCCTCATCCATATCACGAATACGTGCTTCGGAAGTTTGTGGTGTTATGAGAAAGATCATATGGAGTCCGTGTTTCTGGAAAACCTCTTCATAGTGTTGTTTGTATTCGCGCAGCGGAAGATCCGGAATGATGAGTCCGTCGATCCCAACCAATGCACATTGTTCACAAAATCTTTCAACGCCATATTGTAAGATGGGGTTGAAGTACCCCATGAGTAGTAGCGGGATCGACACGGTTTCCCGAATGTGCTTTAGTTGCTCAAAAAGCACTTGGGTGGTCATGCCGTTTTGGAGCGCCTGGGTGGAGCTTTCCTGTATGGTAGGACCGTCTGCCAACGGATCGCTAAAGGGGAGTCCGATTTCAATCATATCGGCGCCCCCTTGTTCAAGTTTTTGAATGATGTTTACGGTATCTTCCAAATTCGGATATCCGGCAGTTAGGTAGATGGAGACTATTTTTTTCTTGCTGTTGAAGCGGGTATCAATTCTATTCATGGTTGTTGCGTTAGGGATTGAGCCAAGCTACCGTGTACAGGCGAAAGCCTGCCTCTGCCGGCAGGCAGGCCCGACCACGCCCAGGCGTGGAAACGTCCAAATTATAAATTAAAATATTTAATATAGGTATTGAGGTCTTTATCGCCCCGACCGCTTAAGTTCACCACGACCACTTCTTCGGGAAGAAACTCGCGCTGTTCAAATACGGCGAGGGCATGACTGGTTTCTATGGCGGGAATAATTCCTTCAAGGCGCGACAAATTACGACCGGCGGTCATAGCATGGTCATCGGTAACTGAGATAAACTCACCACGACCGCTGGTGAACAAGTGTGCGTGCATAGGGCCTACACCGGGATAATCTAAACCGGCGGAGATCGAGTAGGGTTCCGTTATTTGTCCGTCGCTTGTTTGCATGAGCAAGGTCTTACTTCCATGAATGATGCCCGGGGTTCCTAAGGCTGAAGTAGCCGCACTTTCCCCACTATGAATCCCTTTTCCGGCCGCCTCCACGGCGATGATGCCTACCTCCGGCCGATCGAGATAATGGTAATAAGCGCCGGCGGCATTACTACCTCCTCCTACACAGGCTACCACATAATCGGGATAGTCGCGTCCTTCTTTCTGGGTGAGTTGGTTTTTGATCTCTTCGGAAATAACACTTTGAAGCCGCGCCACAAGATCAGGATAAGGATGAGGTCCTACGACACTACCTATAATATAGTGCGTATCTTCGGGATGATTGATCCAGTCGCGAATGGCTTCATTGGTAGCATCCTTTAAGGTCTTGCTTCCGCTGGTTGCGGAAACAACCGTAGCTCCCAGCATTTTCATGCGAGCCACATTAGGGGCTTGTCGTTCTATATCGATAGCCCCCATGTAGACGACGCATTCGATACCCATCAGTGCGCAAACGGTTGCGGTCGCCACACCGTGTTGTCCGGCGCCTGTTTCGGCAATGATTCGTTTTTTTCCCAGATGTTTGGCCAAGAGAATCTGCCCAACCGTGTTGTTTACTTTGTGCGCCCCGGTATGACACAGGTCTTCGCGTTTCAAATAAATACGAGTGTTGTATTGTTCCGAAAGGCGCTGCGCGAAATACAGCGGAGTAGGCCTTCCCACGTAATCTGCTAGCAGTTGTTGAAATTCTTGTTGAAATTCAGCATCCTGTAAAATTGTTTTGTAGTCGGCTTGAAGCTGGGCGATATTGGGATACAACATCTCTGGGATGTAGGCTCCCCCATAGGCACCGTAATAGCCATGTTCATCGACGTGATAACGCATCTTGAAAGTTTTTTAATGATTGAATATCTTTATATCCTGGTTGGGTCTCAAACCTGCTGTTTACGTCTATGGCGACTAGGGGAAGGCTTGAGTCGAGTAGGTCTAGAATTTCGGGAACATGGTTGGGGCCAATTCCGCCACTTAGAATAATCGGTTTTGAAAGCGTATAGTCTTGGAGTCGGTCCCACGAAAACCGCACGCCATTACCTCCTCGGGCGATCCCCTTGGTATCAAATAAAAAGGCATCGGCTGCCGTCTCAAAGGCCGTAACTGAAGAAAAATCAAAATCGGGACCGACGGAAAACACTTTCCACAAGCGCACGTGGGCAGGAATCTTCTTGCGCAACTCCTTCAAATAGGTAACCGATTCGTCTCCGTGAAGCTGGCAAACCGCAAGTTGATACCGCTTTGTAAGTAGCATCAGTTCGGAAATAGGCGTATCGACAAATACCCCAACCTTCTTAATGTGCTCCGGAAGTTGTGGGAGTTTCCCCGAAAAGTATCTCGGACTCTTCTCATAGAAAATAAAGCCCAAATATTCTGGGTTCAGTGCAGCAACGGCTTGCGTATTATATTTCATTCCGCAGACTTTTAAAGCTGGCTTCATGGCAATTGTTGAATAAAGTTATTGGCGGCAACACCTGGGTCTTGTTGTTTCATAAAATGTTCGCCCATCAAAAAACCCTGATATCCTTCGAGTCGGAGGGACGTAACGGTGCTGGCATCTGAGATTCCACTTTCTGTTATTCTGACCATCTGCTCCGGAATCATAGACACAAGGGCTTCGCTGATCGCTACATTCACCTCAAAGGTTTTAAGATTTCGGTTATTGACCCCCATCATCGCAACCGGAAGATCTTTACTGCGTTCGAGCTCTTCCGCATTATGAATTTCTAATAACACTTCTAATCCCAGCGTGTTCGCTAAAGTGGTGTAGGTTTCAAGTTGTGCATCCGAAAGACACGCCGCGATCAATAGGACGGCATCGGCACCAAATGCTTTGGCTTCATAAAGCTGGTATTCATCCACCACGAAATCTTTCCGAAGCAGCGGAAGCGAAACGGTTTGGCGGGCGAGACACAGATCGGTAAGGGAACCTCCAAAGAATTTGGTGTCTGTTAATATCGATATCCCGCTAACTCCGGCCTTTGCATAGCCAGCTACCACCTCAGGTAGGGGTGCTTGATTATTGATCACTTGTTTGCTGGGGGAGCGTCGTTTATGCTCTGCAATGATACCCGTGCTACTGTTTTTCAAAGCTTCAGAAAGAGACTGACAGCTTCGATCGAAATAAGGGGACTGCCCTAACACTTTGAGCGGTAAGGCCTCTTTGGCAGCCGCCACTTCCTGTTTTTTATACTGTGTTATGTGCTCTAAGATGGTCATGACTGTGCCATTTTTTGTAATTGTTCTAAGGCGTTCCATCCCTTTCGATTGAATAAAGAATCCTCGGCTTTTTCTACTCCCGTTTCTAGGCTGCAACCCGTTGCGGTGGCGATCGCTAAGGCAGCGTTGGCGCATACTACCTTATGCTGTGCCTCGGTACCTTCAGCCTTCAAGATCGTGCTAAAGAGCTGCGCAGATTCGCTGATGGTAGCACCGCCATATAGCGTTTCGGGACTGAGGCGCTCCGATTTGAAATGGGCCGGTAAGAGCATGTCGTCAAAACGATTGCTGATACGCTTCACCGGTCCGGTTAAAGACACTTCATCGTATCCATCTAAGGCATGAAGAATGGTGTATTGTTTATCACCTTTCTGATACAGGTATCCGTATAATCGCGCTAATTCTAAGCTGAACACACCCACCAATTGATGTTTGGGAAAGGCCGGATTTACCATAGGTCCCAACATATTGAAAAAGGTTTTAACGCCTAATTCTTTTCGAATCGGCCCAACGTTTTTCATTGCGGGATGAAAGAGCGGTGCGTGCAAAATGGCAATTCCCGCAGTGTCTAAGCACTGCTTTAAAAAATCGTTATCGTTTGAAAACGGTATGCCCAATTCTTCCATTACGTTGCTACTCCCGCTAATGGACGAGACCCCATAATTTCCGTGCTTGGTCACAGGCACGCCGGCGCCAGCTGTGATAAACGAAGCAAGGGTCGAGATGTTAAACGTATTTTTTCCATCGCCTCCGGTACCACAGAGATCGATGGTTTCGCAGGCGTCAAACGATACCTGAACGCACAGATCAAGCAAGGCATCGCGAAAGCCTTCCAGTTCTTCCAAGGTGATGTGACGCATCATGTAGACCGTGATAAAGGCGGCAATCTGACTCGCGGGATAGTTTCCTTCTGAAATAGCAACGAGCACATTGCGCGCTTGCTGTTTCTCCAGAGGCTCATGGTGAATGAGTTGTTGTAATATCTTTTTCATATTAGCTAGAAATCCAGTTGTGAATCATTTGTTTTCCCTTTGGCGTAAGAACACTTTCAGGATGAAATTGTACGCCCTTCAAATCGAAGGTTCGATGTCGTAGCGCCATAATTTGACCGTTGGGGTCTTCTGCGGTGATCTCCAGCTCCTTCGGAAAATTGGTTTTGCTTACGACCCAAGAGTGATAACGGCCAATTTCAATGTGTTTTCCGCAGTTTTTAAACAGCGGTTCGTCCTTCACCAGTACCTGTGCCTGGGTGGCAACGCCGTGAAACACTTGGTCTAGATTAATCAGCGTTCCGCCAAAAACCTCACCGATGGCTTGTTGACCCAGACATACCCCAAGGATGGGGAGTTTTCCGGCATAGGTGGCGATCACCTCTTTGAGCAAGCCTGCCTCCTCGGGAATCCCCGGCCCGGGCGATAGGAGGAGTCGGTCGTAATTGGCAACTTCCTCTAACGTGAAGGCGTCATTGCGCTTAACAGTTACCTGGCACTGGGCGGCCTCTAAATAGTGCACTAAATTGTACACAAAGCTATCGTAATTATCAATTACTAGTACGTGCATGTTATAGGGTTTCAGCGAGTTCGAGTGCCTTGTGTAAGGCACCTAGTTTGTTGTATACTTCCGCAAGTTCTTTTTCGGGTTGGCTGTCGGAAACCACCCCGGCGCCTGCTTGATAGTACAAGGTATGATTCTTACTCACAAACGACCGAATGATAATCGCGTGGTTGAAATTTCCGTCAAAATCCATAAAACCAATGGCGCCTCCGTAAAACTCACGTGCTTGCGGCTCGTATTTGGAGAGCAATTGCAGGGCTTTGGGTTTGGGTGCTCCACTCAGGGTGCCGGCAGGGAAAGTGTCGGCTACGATCTGGAGCGTGGAGGTATCGGGTTTTTGAGTGGCGGTTACTTTGCTCACTAAGTGAATGACGTGCGAAAAGTATTGCACTTCTTTATAAGTATCTACGGAAACATTCGTGCCATGTCTACTAAGATCGTTTCGTGCCAAGTCAACCAACATTACGTGTTCACTATTTTCTTTCGGATCGGAAGCGAGCTCTTGTGCGAGTTCGGCATCTTTCAGGTCGTTTCCAGTACGCTTAAAGGTACCTGCAATAGGATGAATTTCAGCCACCCCATCCGAAACAACGAGTTGTGCCTCGGGAGAGCTTCCGAAGATCTTAAAGTTTCCATAGTCGAAAAAGAACAGATAAGGCGAAGGATTGACGGAACGAAGTGCGCGATACACATTAAAATCATCACCCGAAAAGGCTTGGGAAAATCGCTTGCTCGGTACCATCTGAAAGACGTCGCCTCGTGCGCAATGTGCCTGGCAAGTAGCTACGAGGTCTTTGTACGCCTCATCGGTAGTAGCCGAATGGGCTGTGCCTTCGCGTCGAAACGAAAACTCGCTGGCCGGGTGCGACTGCAATAATTGCAAGAGACTGTCTAAGTTACTTTCCGAATCATAGCAATGGGCAAACAGGTAGGCTTCATTATTAAAATGATTGATGGCAATGATGTTTTGATACACCGCGTAATAGGCGTCAGGTATTTGAAGCTCTTTGTTTTGGGGCGCTAAAGGGACTGATTCGAAATACCGAACGGCATCGTAGCTTAAATACCCGAAAAGACCGCTGTGAACAAATTTGAGATCCGGATCTTTTTGGATTTGAAATTGTTGTGAGAAGTGCTGAATGGCTTGTGGAACCGATCCCGTAGTATGAATCTTCGTAGTATTTTGGGAGCCATCCGGAAAGGTAGTTTCGATGCGCTCATTTACGACGGAAATACTGGCGATAGGGTTGCAGCAAATGTAGCTGAAGCTATTGTCATTGGCGTGATAGTCGCTACTTTCCAAAAGAATACTACGGGGAAACCGATCTCGAATTTTGAGATAGGCCGACACTGGAGTAAGTGTATCGGCCAACAGTTTCTTCCGGTGCGTGGTTAATCTAAATGTTTTCATTTCAACGAATAATAGGTCAAAAAAAATGCCTGTCGCGAAGGACAGGCATTTCTGATGTTATAGGCATACAGGGTGTCGGCTTCACGAATTGTTCCGTAAATTATTCCACCACCATGTATGTTGTTTGGTCAATGTCATTTCAGATTTCAAAGATAGGAATCCGTTTGAAACTGACAAGGGTTTTTAGAATTTTAAGGTTACGTCCAGTTCAAAATTGTCTGAAATCGTATTGTCCCCAAGGTTGTCGAAGAAACTTCCGCTTCCGTAGCGAACATTGAACTTGGTACGATCTATTTTTAAGCTTGTCGTTGCCATGTTATCGGTCATATCCATGTCGAACGTGATGGGCAGGGTAGTACCTTTGATGGTAATGTCGCCGTTCACCATATAGCCGTCGGCATTTTTTGCTGCGGAATTAATTACTAAAGTAGCTGTTGGGTGTTGATCAACCCCGAAGAAGTCATCGCTCTTTAGGTGTCCTTCCAGCTTTCCTTTACTTTCTCCGGAAAGATCGGTTACGGTAATAGAGGTCATATCGACTACAAATTCTCCGCCGGTGAGGTTGTCGCCTTCCATTTCAAAATAGCCTTCTTGAAGATTGATGGTTCCATTGTGGGATCCCAATACTTTCTTTCCTTTCCATTCGATCTTGCTTTCTGTTACATTCATCTTTTTAATTGTTTTTGTTGGATTTGTAAATGCCGCTGTTACTATAAGAGTGGCAGCGAGCACGGTGGTTTTTAAAATAGTTTTCATAAGTTCTAATCATTAATTGTTAAGTGGTTCATCGTTATTTCGCATTTTATCTAATAAGGAGTTTAGCGTTTCTAATTCCTTCTCAGAAAGTCGTTGCGTTACTAATTTGTTATGTGCCTCGATAATCGGATCGAGAGTTGCGAGAAGCTCCATCCCGTTTGGCGTAATAAAAAGTTCAATTTTTCTTCTGTTCTGCTGGCACACCTGACGTTTTACGAGCTCTTTTTTAACGAGCTTATCGATGAGGCGGGTAGTATTACTGCTGCGATCGATCATACGCTCTTGCACCGTCATTACATTCGCAGGTTTTCCTTTTTGTCCCCGAAGTATGCGCAACACATTATATTGCTGCATGGTCAATTCATGATTTTTGAAATGATCTGCCGTCCCCTCCAAATAACGCGATGTGTACAACACGTTAATGACCGCCTTATTTCGAGGTTCCATCGATACTGTAGCCTTTATCGCTTTTTCAATACTCATACTTGTATAAACAATAATTGTATATACAAATGTAATATAAAAATCATTGTGCGCGGTAGTTTTAACAAAAAATTCAGAGATCCTACTTACAATGCGCTGTTGCTGAATTGTTAAAAACCTTCTTGGTACTAAGGTCTTTTCGTATTTTTATAGTCATGAAAAGACTTGCATTCATAGTTTGTGCCTGGGCGGTGTTGGCGAGTTGTGTCGACAACAATGTAAAAAAGATTGGAGAAGCCGTGGTTGAAGAACCCGAGAAGGAGGTGGCAACGCCAGCTTCCTTGGTCACAATTCCTTCTTATGATTTTTCTGAATTTGAAGCCAAATACCTTCAGCCTGAAGATGACATGACGTATGTGATCAACTTTTGGGCTACCTGGTGCAAGCCATGCATAGAAGAAATGCCGGCTTTCGAATCGCTTCGGAAGAACTATGAAGCAAAGAAGGTGAAGGTTGTTTTAGTGAGTCTAGACCTTCCGAAGTTATTAGAAAAACAAGTGATTCCCTTTGTAGAAAAGAAAGGATTGCAGTCGGAAGTCATTCTTTTAGACGATCCTGATGCCAATACCTGGATTCCGAAAGTGGCTGAAGAATGGTCGGGGGCCATCCCGGCAACGCTTATTATTAAAGGCGACCGAAGTCAATTTTACGAACAGTCCTTTACCTATGAAACGTTAGAAGAAGCTGTTAATTCAATATAAAGCAAAATGAAAATGAAAACGATTTTACCAGTAATTGCGGTGCTAATTCTTTGTCTGACGCTGTCGACCGCCTTCGTAGCAGACACTACGACCAACGATGGATACAGCATCGGAGACATTGCCGCACCTATCGATCTTTTGAATGTGGACGGGAAACGTGTATCCTATGCAGATTATCCAAATGCCAGGGGTTTTATTGTGATCTTCACCTGTAATACCTGTCCGTATGCCGTAGCGAGCGAAGACCGAATCAATGCGTTGGATGCCGAATTTAAACCGAAAGGATATCCTGTCATTGCCATCAACCCCAACGATCCTGCCCTGCAACCTGCCGATACGTATGAGTTGATGCAGAAAAAGGCAGCCGAAAAGAAGTTCAGCTTTCCGTATTTATACGATAAAACCAATACGGTGTATGCGCAGTATGGTGCCACCAAGACGCCTCACGTCTATATTCTTCAGAAAGAAAAGACAGGCGACCTAACAGTCGCTTACATTGGTGCCATCGATGACAACGTGCGAGATGCCGATAATGTAAACGAGCGATTTGCGGCGAATGCTGTCAATGAACTCCTTGCGGGTAAAGAGGTAAGCGTTAAAGAAACGCGGGCTATTGGTTGTTCGGTAAAACAAGCCAAATAGCAACGAAATGAAGCAATCAAAAAGAGCTGTTTTCGAGAAACAGCTCTTTTCATTTTTTACTACTTTTGAATCAAAATAATAGAATCATGCAAGAGCTCAATCAGGAAGATTTCGCGGCCCAAATGAAACAAGACGAGCGGGCTGTGTTGTTAGACGTTCGAACCGATGCTGAAGTGGCTGAAGGATACATTCCGAACGCACAACAACTCAACATCCTTAATTCCGGCTATTTCATGGAAGAGGCGAAAAAGCTGGATCCAAATAAAAACTATTACATTTATTGTCGTTCTGGCGGGAGAAGTGCGCAGGCGTGCCTGTTACTTGACTCTTTAGGGGTACAAAACACCTACAACCTCTTAGGCGGCTTCAGCGAGTGGAAGGGCGACCGAAGCTCGTAGTGAGTCTCCTTAAAAAAATTAACAAGTCGGCCCCAGGTTGGTTAAATTGACGCTAAAGCCTGCGCAACAGGGTATCTAGGTTTCAATTCATAGTTATATTGTAGAGACAAAACGAACTAGCTATGAAAAATCAACACCAGCATATTCAGGATGAAATGAGACGGTTGATCGCCAAAAGCTGCGATGTCAGTGAATTAGCCTCGAATGCCTATACCTCCTTCCACAAAAGTTTGTTGAAATACTATTTTGACGTGTCGGAAGTTACGATTGACTATGATCGCAACTCCATATTTCTTTGGACGTCTAGTCAGCATAGCTTTGACCCGGAGAGCGCGCTCTACCAACTTAATGATGCAACACCGCTTCGAATAGCCTACGACAATTTGCAAGAAACGCTGAAGGGATGTTTAGACAATCGGGTGAATTCAATTCGTTTTTATCGCTCGCTTTTGTTTCATTATAACAATGTGGAGCAAGTGATACCTCGCGATGCCATGACGGCCTAAATTCCATCAAATACAAATTATAAGAGCCATGTAATACACATGGTTTTTTTGTTTTAATGTTATTAGGGGAGTAGGGCGGAAAGCAAAAAGCGAAGCCAATGAAGCAAATAGGTATGTTGAATGAAAATTTCTTGTATCCTTCATCTATGGTCTTACGTCCTATATCCTACGTCCTGCCTCATATATCTTCGTTTGACAACAAACCGGGAAAAGAGGATTTTTTTGGACAAGCAAAAAACGCGTGAATGTAAAAAGAGGTTACTGTCGTGCTCTCTAATATATCTCTTTCTGCAAATACGAACCCCACATTGCTAAAGCAATGCAGTTTCCTTTTTCAAACATGTTCAGAAACCAGTTTCCTCCATGCTTAAAAACAGAAAACCCCGCAACAGATGTTGCAGGGTTCGTGCTTGATAGTGGAGCCGGGGAGATTATTTTAATGATTATCCCCTTACCAATGTTGCAATTAGAAAGCAAAGACTTCGCCTTGTTTTTCATGTTTTATTCCAATACCTTGAGCAAGCTCGGCATTTCCATAAAACAGAAAAAACCAAGCTCATTGAGCTTGGCTTTCTGAATGTCGTGGAGCCGGGGAGATTCGAACTCCCGTCCAAACGCGCAATGTTAATGCTTTCTACATGCTTAGTTTTCGTTTGGATTTTCGTGGACTTGCCGGTTGAAAACTACCAACGCATCCCTTAGCTTCATTCAAGTTTCGGAATCACATCAAAGCCCTGCAATTCCTAGGTTTACTTTTACGAAGCCACTAGATCGAACGCCGTAAACCAAGGCCTTCGAGTGACTTCCTACTTGCCCGTCTTACGGGCCGAGGCATACCGTACTATAATTCGGGTTATGCAGCTAGGGCGTAGTTATTCTCGCCGTTTAAAAAAGTTGAAATATGAGATTTACGAGCTGTATCCCAGCGCTCGGCATGCTTACATTACCATTCAACCCGCTGTCAAAACCAGTCGGCCCCTTGGTATTTTTTTCAAAGATCGTATTCTGGGCGTTCCCACGCATATGCGCGGTTGGGCCTGCCTGCCGGCAGAGGCAGGCTTTCCGCGGTACACGGTACCTTGCCGCAATCCCTAACGCATGAGCGCGCAAAGATAGGAGATTTCACATATCTTTGCACGCCTAGTAAAGAACAAAAAACATTCCAAAATGCCAATTACCTTTGCCCTTATCAAAGAACGCAAGAATCCGCCAGATCGCCGCGTCGTTTTTTCACCGCAAGCCTGTCAGGAAGTCATGGAAGCCTTTCCTGAGGCAAGAATCATCGCAGAACATTCCGATATTCGCGTCTTTCCCGACCAAGCCTATCAAATTGCGGGGGTTCCGGTGCTGGAGGATGTTTCCGAAGCAAGCGTCATGTTAGGGGTCAAAGAAGTGCCACCTTCGGCATTGATTCCGAAGAAAAAATACTTTTTCTTTAGTCATACCATCAAAAAACAGCCTTATAATCGAGGTTTGTTACAAGAAATCTTGAAAAAGAAAATTGAGCTATACGATCACGAGACCATTGTGAAAGCCAATGGCGGCCGACTCATTGGTTTTGGTCGCTATGCCGGATTGGTCGGGGCCTATAATGGCTTCCGCGCGCTAGGATTTCGGCAACAAACGTTTATCCTTCCTAAAGCCGAAAACCTACCGGATCTTCGGGCGATGAAGCAAGCCTTGAACGACATTACGCTACCACCACTTAAGATCGTTCTTACCGGTAGTGGTAAAGTGGCAAAGGGCGCCAAAGAAATTCTAGAGCATTTAAAGATTCAAAAGGTAGCTGTAGAAGCCTTTTTAAACGAGGAGTTTACCACTCCAGTATACTGTCATATTGATGTGTTGGACTATAACAAACGCAGCGACGGAGCTCCCGGTAGCCGAAAGGAGTTCTATAAAGATCCTTCAGGATACGAAAGCGACTTCATGCGCTTTGCAAAAGCCGGAGATATGCTCATCACCGGACATTTTTATGGACAAGGAGCGCCCTATTTATTTACGCGAGAAGATGTTAAAGACTCGGCCTTCAACCTTAAACTGGTTGCCGATATTACCTGTGATATTGACGGTCCTATTGCCTGCACGGTACGACCCTCTACCATCGCCGAGCCGTTTTACGGATACGACCCAACAACTGAAAAGGAAACCGCTTTTGACGCTCCCGGAGCCATCACTGTAATGGCGGTGGATAATTTGCCCTGTGAATTGCCAAAGGATGCCAGCGAAGGATTTGGAGAAATGTTTATGGAGGCCGTTCTGCCCGCCTTCTTTAACGACGATAAAGAGGGTATTCTAGAACGTGCAAAAATGACCACTGCGGAAGGAACGCTTACCCAACGATTTTCCTATCTACAAGACTATGTAGATGGTATCGAATAAAAAAAGCGCCACCGAAGGGGTGGCGCTTTTTTTTGAGAACATATTAGACCTGGCTACTTCAAATTAAAATGCTCCTGAAGGGCTTTGTAACTCGTAATGTCGATACCGTTATTGAGCAATTCTTGCTCTACATCATACGCGCTACGTCCGCTGGCTTCCACAATTACGATACGAAGCTCTTGGAACGTTCCGGCAGGCAAGCTGTATGCAGATTCGTCGGAAGCGAGGTTAAATCGCATTTGAAAACTTCCTACCTGCATAAACGTTCGAATTCTAAACTTAGTTCCGTCGGGATTTACCGTATTTGGAATAGGATAATACAACGTACCTGCTTGCACAAAGGCATAGATAAGATCGTTTTGTAACACAGACTCTGTTAGTTCAGGAACTACTTCGGTGTGAAGAGTACCTGAGGCGGCTGAGATATCGAACGTCAGGTTTTGCACATTGGCATTCCCATCCTGACCATCTTGTCCGTCCTGACCATCCTGGCCATCGGTACCGTTGGTTCCATCCATACCAGCAGGCCCCTGTGGTCCAGCAGGTCCGGCAGGCCCCTGTGCTCCATCCATTCCATCTACTCCGTCTTCTCCTGAACAAGAAGCGGCGATAGCGACAAATAATACCATCACGGTGTACTTTAATACATTTTTTAAATTTTTCATTTTGTTTGATTTTTTATGGTTCATATGGGGGCAAATGTAGGAGCTACCGTGAAATGCAAAAATTATAAAAGACTGAAAAGCAAGCGGTTGAAGAGTGGTTTTTTTGGGAGGGTTTTTCCTGTATCCGTTGCGGAAAAGATGGTAGGTTAGGAGGTCGATTTCCGAAAGAAAGGAGCCAAGCCCTTTAAAAGTAAGCGTTGGTACCATTGGAAAGAGAAGCATTATGGCTTGTTACGAGGATCTCGATGAAATCTTCCGAAGCGAAATTCCATGATAAGAATCCAAACAAATCCTATCGAATACGCCAATAGGTCGTACACATCAAAAACACTTCCCAGGACAATTTTTAACACCGGGTGGGTAGAAATCCATGGAAGCAAGATGTTAACGAGTTGCAGATATTCTACGATAAACCCAATTATTAGTGCTACAAGCGCCCAGCGTATGACAGGGCCTTTAAAAAGTATTTGCAGAAAACAATAGAGCAGTGGTATTACCAATACATCACCTATAAATCCGCGAATGATTCCGTGGGAAGCGAACATAGCAATACCTACTTCAATGAAAAGCAGGCATAAGAATGCGACACCATAGACGTTTCGTTTCATATCCTATAGGAAATAAGTTGCGCGCCTCCTCAGGAGGCGCGCAACATTGTTTTAAGATTCGTTTGCCCAATCAATTTTGCGAGAGACAAACATAATGGTTGCCAAGATAGCAAAAAGGCCGATGCTGCCTACTAACAAGGCATAGTCTTCCAACTGAATGATGACATAGATAAAACCATACAAGGCGCCCAGGGAAGCGGCGATGAGCAATGGAAATGTTAATCCCCTTAAAATAACTCGTGAATACCCTGTTATGAGCGCCAACACGGCGCCACCGGCAATCAGGTATGCCTTTAAAAAACTACTGTGTTCACTGATAGCAATTAATAAGGTGTAGAACATCACCAGGGCCAACCCGATCATCACATACTGAAATGGATGAATATAGATTCTACTCACAAGTTGAATTAGTAAAAATACCAAGAGTGTGAGCCCAATAACCAAAATCCCGTACTTAGCCGTGCGCTCGCTTTTTACGTAATCATCTACGGGTACAATAAGCTGGGTTCCGAAGGCGTAAGGCGTTAGGTTTGGGAGTGTATTGTAGAATACCTGTTCAAACTCTCTATTGATTTGTAAAACCTGCCAGGCGGCCTTAAAACCTTCGCTAGAAATTTCTCTCGAACCGTCCAGAGGGAGATATTGCCCGGTAAAACTAGGGGAGTGCCAATTGGATTGAAGCGATACCTTGGTGTTTTTCCCTAGCGGAACAAAATGTATCCCTTGACTACCATTCACCTTCATCTGAAAAGCGAATTCAATAGAACGTTCGGTATCGAACACCTCTTTCGGCAAAAGATCACTTTCAAGTGTATTTAGGTATTCTTTGCTGAATTTGGGGGCTATTTCCAGGGGTTTATTGGCGACAAGAACTTCTACCGTGTTTCGAATTCCTTTGAGATTGGACGTATTGATCATCAAAGAGATTTCGTCCCACTGAATGTCTTCTGCGGGCACTTCTAAGGCTTGCTGTATGTTAGGAAAATTTCCGGTAACGTCTAAATCGGCTGTAAAAACAACGGCTTCATAAATTCCACGTTTTAGCGGTTTTTCCTTGGTTTGCGCTTCACCGTTAATTAACAACGCATCCGGAAATAGATACGCGGTTCGTTCCAGGGTTTCGGTGAAGGTTTGAAAGTTCTTGGTGGTTTCATTGTAAATACGTTCCTCTTTGTGGGCGTGATACGGAATTTTTAGAATAGGGCCCGAGAGGGTGATTTCATTTCCCCATTTTTCGTTTACCTCCTGGGTCACTTCAGACTTTCGTTCAGAACGTTCGCGAATGAGATCTTTCACAAATTCCAACGGAATTAATAATAGAATAAATAGAAATCCTACCACCAACATTCTGGCGGTGATAGAGCGGCGCAGCCACTGGGTAAATCGATTTGTCGTTGCTTGCATAATTGATAATTTAAAGTACTTTGAAATACAAAGTAGATGGATAAAAAATTTTTTAGTTTTTTGAAATCAAGGCCTCGAGGGCTTCGATGTGTTTTTGAAAGGCTTGTTTTCCTTCTTTGGTGGCTTCATAGCTGGTGTTGGGTTTTCGATTGATAAATTGTTTGTGAACTTTGATATAGTTTTCTTTTTCTAAGGTTTTAAGGTGACTGGCCAGGTTTCCGTCGGTGACTTCCAAGAGCTCTTTTAATCTGCTGAAATCGGCTTCTTCATTGACCATGAGAATCGACATAATTCCCAGGCGTATTCGATGGTCAAAGAGCTTATTGATGTTGTCTATAATTCCCACGATTAGTTTTTTTCCTGAACCAACATAATACTTCCGTAGATAATGTGCATGATTCCGAAGCCAAATACCCAGAACCAAAGTCCGTATCCCGGAAAGGCCGCACATAGGAGTCCGACTACAATTTCCACATAGCCCAAATACTTTACATTTCCAAGGGTGTAACGCGAAGCATTTACCAAAGCGAGTCCGTAAAAGATCAACATCAACGAAGCTGTTAAGCCGTAATGCTGACTCGTTAGTTTGATAAGGATATAGATTCCACCAGTGAGCAAAGGAATCAAAAAGTTAAGAAGCAAACGTTGCGTGGTACGGTCCCAAATAGGGGTATTTTCGCGAGCGGCTTTTCGGGTGGTAATGATCACTGCGGTAAGAATGCTCAGTACGGCAACTCCCGCTAGCACTAGGAGCATTGCGTAGAAATTTTGACTGTCGAGAAGGAGAAACCCACCGCTCGGTAAAAAGAAAAAATAAGCCACCGCAGCTCCAATAATGGCATAACATCCGGCGGCAATACCAGACCAACCGCTGAGTGAGATAAATCGTGAGGAGCGATGCATCATTTGTTTGATGTCGGAAATATCTTTGAGATACTTTTGTTGATCCATATTAAAGTACTTTGAAAAACAAAGTAAAAGAACTTTGGCGAATAATCATAATAATGAATGCGTTAAAGTGTGTTAATCTTGAATTGCGCCAATTTTTCGTTGAATAACGCACAGAAATAGGAGGTTTCAGCTGATAAATAATTGTTAAATTTCTTACAAACGTGAAAGATAAAAACGATAAAAAGCATAAAAAAACGATAAAAAGCATAATTCGTTGAAATCAAACATTGTCTATCAGAAACTACTGACAACTAACCTGTTTGACATCGATTAAATACCTATTTTTATAGTCTAACAACTAGCAACAATTATGCTCAAAAATTACTACGCCCTCGGATTACTTATGTGTTTTTGTACTTGGGGAACTTTCGCTCAAGTAGGAATAGGTACTACAGAACCTACTTCCATGCTCGATGTAGATGGAGGCATACGAATTAGAATTACAGATTCAGATGGCTTGCGAAATTCTCGCGACCAAGAAATACAGGCACTATTTGTTATCGGTGTGGACGATGAAGGAAACTTCATTCAGGTAAAGGTGGACGAAAACCTTACGCTACAGGATAACGAATTACGTGCGTACGACCGTAAGAAGGAAGTAGGGGATGTGCCCGACTTTAATACCAATGGACGCGTTAACAATGCCTCCCTTCTCATATGGCCGGGTGGTGCGAATGGTCAAAAGGCGGTGATCCGTCTAAGAAACAGCCAAGGAGACCTTGAATTTACAGGAATTGCCGGCGGTGAAGATGGAATGGTTGTATGGCTCTATCCAACAGATGGTGATCTGGAACTGAAACGTAACAGTACGTATAGTGATCCTGAAAACCGATTTGAACTGCAAACCGATGTCGATGTAGAACAATACAGCATGGTGCAGCTCATGTACGATGGTACCATCCAACGTTGGGTCTTAATGCACTTCGATTCTCGTGATAATAACGACTAAATAATAAATACATATTAGTTTATAAAGTAGCCCCGCCAAATGGCGGGGCTTATTTTTTCAGCCTAGTCCTTCCGTTCTAATTACAATTGTTTTTATTTCTTCGGAATACAATCAATACCTGTGACCCTTTTAAAGAATGTATTGGATGATTGGCCAATGAACACGTTACATAAGACTATGACGTCTTACTCTGTTGGGGATTTGTAAACCCTTGAATTCAGATATGGCTTCCATTGCAAGCAACCAATACATCTTTATCCTTTTGATTTGTGAAGGTGGCATGCAAGCGCCTTACAATGTTTTAAATACTATAACACCCAACGAAGGAAGCTTCTGTTTTGGAAAGGCAGCTGTTACGATAAGCAATTCGCCGCAAGTCAAAAAACTAGAAAAACAGCCAATCCGACTTTAACGGTGATACCTCAAGGCATGATAAAAGCCTACTTGGCATGAACTACCGCACAATTCATAGATGTTCTTAAACCGACCTAGAAACAATCAAAATAGATCATTTCGTCCCCGGGCCGGAGCGAATAGAATACGTTAGGATTTTACAGTAATATATTTGGTGAGGGTAGCAACAAGTTCCTCCGTCTTAAACGGTTTGATGAGAATGTCCGTCATCAGCGCGAAATTTTCTTTTTCTACTACCTTTTCTTTTTCAACGGCAGTCAAGGCAATGATGGGAACTGTTTTGTTTATAGCGCGAATATGAGCTGTGGTTTCAAAACCATCCATGCCGGGCATATTGATGTCCATCAAAATAAGGTCAAAGGAAGTGCGTTCTACTGCGACGATCGCATCTTCACCACTTCCAACCGTGGTAGCCGTCGCACCTAATTTTTCCAGATGCTTTCCTGTCACCATCTGATTGATCTTATTATCGTCAACCACCAAAATTTCCTGCCGGAACAGGGGAGCGGCTTTCTCTGTAATTTTTTCCGATGCTGAGGAGGATGCTACAGGCGCTTTCTGTAACGGAAGTGTGATCTGTACCTTGGTCCCTTTATGCTCTTCGCTCGTAATTTCGAACGAACCATTATATTGCGTTACGAGTTTTTGAACGATAGGAAGTCCTAAGCCGGTGCCCGTAAAGCTGTTGGTGGTATAATCGGTGCGATCTAGTCCTTTGAGTACCTCTTTAAGTTTTGCTTCGGAAATACCCACGCCCGTATCTTCAATACAGAAATGAACCTTAATTTCACCTCCCGACGTTTCAGCCAGGTCGGCAGTAACGGTGATGGTACCATTACTTGTGAATTTTGTCGCATTGCTCAGTACGTTAATGAGAAGTTGCGAAATTTTAGCGGGGTCTCCAATAAGTTCCTTCGGAAGCGCTTCTGAAATATGCACTTCGTATCGATTTGGATGTTCGGTATTCAGGAATTTGGTCGTTTCTAAACTATGGTGAATCAATTCTGAAAGGTTGAAACGCTCCTTCTTTATCACATCATTTTTCTCTGCCTCCGTTTTATTAAAATAGAGTACATTATTGATGAGCGAGAGTAAGTATTCCGCAGAAAACTTCAGTAAATTAACGTGCTTCTTTTGCTTCTTTTCTAAGGAGTCTTGCATAAGCATGGATGAAATACCAATGATGCCATACATAGGCGTGCGTAGCTCGTGCGTTACGTTCGAAAATAACACACTCTTCGCGCGCGACAGTTCTTCCGCTTTTTCCTTCTCATCTAAATATTGCTTGTTCTTAACGATGAGGTTTTTCAGTAATTTTTTACGCCGCAAATACGAAACAAACAGAAATATGGAGGCCACCAATAGAATCGCGCCCGCAATTTTAACCCAGAATATGGTAGTCTCTTGTGCAATTCGTTCTTGCTCCACTTGATTGGTTAATTCTTGCTCTCTCAAGTCTTGCTGATACTGATTTACCTTATACTGTGCCGTAGCGGTTTCAATCGCCGCTATTTTATCGGCTTCATATTTGATCTCCTGATACTCATTATATTTTTGAACAAGTTCATACGCTTTTTCGTGATTACCCAATGCAGCTTCGCTCAATGAATAATAGTTGTACAATTCTACCAACGCTTCGGTAAACTGCATCTTTTCCAGAGAGGCAATGATTTCAACAAATACTTCGGAAGCATCTTGATAACGCCCTCGCAGATACAATACCCATCCTTCCAACAATCCCGCATAAGAAATAAAGATCTCTTGTTTTGTGAGCTTCGCGTATTTTTTTGTCGCTGCTAAATACATCTGAGCTTCCGCTACATTTCCAGCACGTAAATTGATTTCCGTAATGTTCGAATTCAACACGAATAAGGAGGAGGTATCCTTCGACTTCCGGGCAAACGGAAGCGCGTCTAAATACATTTCATTTGCCTTGGCGTATTGCTCTTGAAGCGCGTATATATTAGCCAGATCGATACGGGTTGTTAGGATGCGTTCGTCTGAGTTTATCGAGTTGGCTAACTTCATGTTTTTAAGAAATACATCACGAGAAGCGATGGTATCTCCACTTCTAAGAAAGGAGTTCCCAATAAAACTGTTTACCTGCACCTCAGTTTCAAAATGTCCATTCAATCTTGCTCTGGCTGCTAATTCATTTCCCAACGCAATGGCAGTGGCATAATCCTTTTTATAATATTTGTCCATGACGTTTTCCAGCAACGAATCAATAACTTGCAGTTCTCGCTTTTTAGGAGACAGTGTAATGGAATGGGGAGATTGCTGGGTCGTATCAACTTGCGCAAAACAGAAAGAGCAGCAGAGAGTGCTGATAAGTAAAACGTAAAGAGATTTCAAGTAGGTTAGAATTTGGTGTAATAAAAATAAAAATTATAAATCATTTTAACGCAATTGCAATAAATTTTGACAAATATACTTTTTACTCCCTCACTTCTTCTCTGGTTGCTAGCCTATTGTAATAATACAGGAAAAAGCCCTTACCAATAATAGGGAAAACCCTTTTGTGTAGCGATTAGAATCTTGCCATCTTTGTAATGGTTTAAAGATTTATTCTTTGCTATTAACCATAACTAATCGGTCTACAAATTAATTGGGGAGTTAATACTAATCGATTACGTTACAAAAGGGTTGCCAACAATGGCAGCCCTTTTTTTTGTGGGAAGCCACAGCTGGTTTTGAATACGTTGTTCTATTGGCGTATCTTTCAGAAATGAATCCTGCGAATACCTATATCCACAAACAGCCGGAACCGTTCCGTTCTATCCTGCTACATCTACAATCGGTAGTGCAGCAAACCATCCCCAACGGTGATTTTTTGTTTAAATGGCAGTTGCCTTTTTATTATCTCGATGGAACCCAACCTTTTTGCTATTTAAATTACTCCAAAACCTATGTAGATCTGGTCTTTTGGCATGGCGCGCACTTGAAAAAGCACGAAAAGGAATTGGTGTCCAAAGGCCGAAAGCACATGAGATCCCTTCGCTATACTTCCCTGGAGGCAATTGATCATGTAGTTTTGACCGAAACCTTGCTCGAAGCGTATAGCCTTCGGCATAAAAGCTATAAGTAAGGCTGTAATTCTCCGAATTGGTAGACTTCGTTAATTTTTGTATCCTTGCTTTCCATTCATATTACTACGAAAAGAAATAATGAATTATTATTGTAAGCTATTGCTTCTTTGTGTGCTCTCTTTTGGCAGCATAGTGGCACAGGAATTAGCGCATGAGGTCGTTCCTCCAGAAATTCTCTTCAAAAAGAACACACAATCTGATTTTACTATAAGTCCCGATGGCAAGTACTTTGCCGAACAGATTTATGAAGACGGGCAGTACAGCTTAATCATTGTTGACATCGATGAATATAAGATGGTGCATAGGGTGATGATGCTCTTTGAGGTAGACCGGCTGTTTTGGCTTACCTCTAATCGAATATTATATGAATCGAGAGGGGCCATCTTTGCCACCGATATCGACGGCATGAATAGAATGGTGATCGCCGATAAAACTAAAAAAGATAAATACCTACGAGGGTATAGGCGCTACCGTTACAATAAGATAATTGGGGGCAATCCCGATAACCCAAATGAAATCATCGTGCAAACGGTTGGCTTTGAAGGCAATGCCTCCATTAAAAATATAAATGTGTATACGGGGGCGGCCGAGTTGGTTGAAGATGGAGATGAAGATGATATTCAAGGGTGGATAACAGACAGCAGAGGGAAGGCCCGTTTGGCACTTCAGGTGGGAAGAGATGAAAGTCTTACCTTCTTAAGAAGAGCAGCCGACTCCGATCGATGGCGCCCGTTTGAAGTTAAAATCGACGATCAGTATTATCCACTGCAAATTGAAGGTGATTCGTTTCTCAATCAAGATCTTATTTTCGAAGGATTTAGTAAGGAGGCGGACGTTGCTTATATTACCAGCAATGTGAATTCCGACAAGAGAAAATTAATCACATACGATATCAAAAAGGAAGAGGTTATCGAAGTGCTCCTCGAGGACGTATTGTGTGATGTCATGGATCCGATGGGGGCCGACGTACATATGATTTATGATTATGCCAACTATGAGCTTGCAGGCCTGCGGTATGAAGGGATGACGCCACAGTTTAAATGGTTTTCCCCAATCTTTAGGAATGTACAGAATGCGTTGAATGAAAAGTATCCAGGATTTATACATGAAATTATTGATTCTGATGGCGAAAACGATCGATTCGTAATTATGCAATGGAACGATGTGAACGCGGGTAATGTGGGTATTTGGGACCGAAGCGATCAAACCTATTCGGTAATGTTTCACATGAATGAAGAGTTGAATAATTATACGCTATCACGCACCAAGAATGTAATTGTGGAAACTCGTGATGACTACAAGTTATTGAGCTATTTAAATGAGCCCATCAACTTGAAAGAGAATAGCGCTGCGCCTTTAGTTGTAATTCCACATGGGGGACCCTGGGCCCGTGATTACTGGGATATGGATCGCTATTGTCAATACTTCTCCACGCGTGGATATTATACCTTACGCGTAAACTTCCGAGGGAGTACGGGATTTGGAAAAGCACACACCCTCGCCGGAATTAACAATATGGATGGGGTCATGATAAACGATATAGCCGATGCCGTGTCTCAGGTTAGTTCCCAATATAATATCGATCGAGATAGGGTGTTTATCTTAGGGCATAGCTATGGAGGGTATGCAACCTATATGAGCCTTTTGCGATATCCTCATCTGTACGCTGCCGGTGTTGCTATCGCTGCACCTTCCGATATCAAGCAGTGGATGAAAGAAACCAAACGCAATAAAGAGGCGTTTGCCTATAAATTTTGGGAAACCGCCCTAGGTTCGAACGACAAACAATATTTGAAGAAAATCTCTCCTATTAATTACGTAGATAAGATAGACAAACCACTGATGATTGTTCACGGAAGACGAGATAAAATTATTCCCTTCGATCAATCTGAGGCGATGGTAGAAGCCCTAAAGGATGCAGGTAAAAAAGTTAATTTTGAACCCGTGATGCGAGAAGGCCACACCATACAAGATGCTAATACCTTAGGGTATATTCTTCAGCAGGCTATCATATTGTTTGAAAATACGACACATGCTAACAAAAAGTAGCCTACAGACTTGTAATTACTTTTCGAATCGCCACTAGATTCTCAAGCATGGGGCCTAATTTCTCTAACGGAAGCATGTTTGCCCCATCACTCTTGGCATTCTTTGGATCGAAATGGGTTTCAATAAACAATCCGTCAACGCCTACGGCAATACCGGCTCTGGCAATGGTATTGATTAATTCCGGGCGTCCACCCGTTACACCGGCACTTTGATTGGGCTGTTGTAAGCTATGCGTTACATCCAATACCGTAGTTCCGTACTGTTTCATCGTAGGAATTCCACGAAAATCTACGATGAGATCCTGATACCCGAACATGGTACCGCGATCGGTGATCATCACCTGCTCGTTGCCACTGTCGGTTACTTTGGTGACGGCGTGTTTCATGCTTTCGGGGCTCATAAACTGCCCCTTTTTTAGGTTGACGACCTTCCCAGTTTCCGCGGCAGCGACAACCAAATCGGTCTGTCGCACAAGAAATGCGGGAATTTGTAAGATATCCACATATTCGGCTGCCATAGCGGCATCGTCCGGTTCGTGAATGTCGGTTACCGTTGGAATGTCAAAGGTTTCTGAAACCTTCCGAAGGATTTTTAAGGCTTTTTCATTTCCTATTCCGGTAAAACTATCAATCCTGCTGCGATTCGCTTTTTTGAAACTTCCCTTAAATACATACGGAACATTCAGGCGATCGGTCATGGTTACCACTTCTTCCGCAATGCGTAATGCCATTTCTTCGCCCTCAATGGCGCAGGGGCCTGACAACAAAAAAAAGTTGTTGGAATCAGTATGTTTTAACTTCGGAATCGTAGATACATTCATAGCCTATAGTTTCCGCAAAGATAGGGAAAAGCACGGCAGGAAAGACATCCTTTTATGCTCTCAAAAACACCTTCTTCTTATTCTTTGATCATCCGATGGACGGTTCTGTCTCCGGAAGGTCCCTCGATGGTAAGCAAATAATTACCCTGTGATAACAATGAAACATCAACTGTTCTCGTGTTTTTAAAAACAGCAACCGATTGTCCCATAAGATTATAGACGATAATTTTTGTGGGAGTTTCCTGTGTAGTAACCGTTATATTGCTTTTTGCAGGATTCGGATAGAGAAGCATCGGTGCGATGCTGCTTTCAGTTACATTGAAAACGCCTGTGTTTTCATACCAAGCTAATTTGCCATCTCCTGTCGAGGCCGAAACGACATCTAGCAAGCCATCTCCATTAAAATCGGCTAGTTGGGCATCTCTGGGAAAATCTACCTCTGTTGTTACAAATCGTTCCGTGTCGAAAGTGCCCAAGCCATTTTCATTTTCAAGCCATATTATTTCGTCAAAAGTGCGATAGCGAACCAACAGATCTTGATCGTTGTCATTGTCTATATCCCCAATGGTGTACCCTCCCGGAAAACTATCAATACTATGTAGCTCACCGAAGGCACCCAAATTATCTAAATTCTCTAACCAGCTCACAGAATCACCAATGTCTGCATTCCGCCCTACTATGAATAAATCCTTTTTGCCATCAGAATTAAAATCTTCGTACTGAATTTCTTCCACCTGTGTCCAGTCTGATCGCAGCATTTGAAACTGATATATTGGCTGTGCTTCCGCAAACGTCGTATCTCCTTGATTTTTAAACCAAATGATACGTGCTGCAGGATCGTTGTTGTTGTCAGACACCACGATGTCCTTCCAGCCATCATTATCAATATCTGCTAACGTTAATCCCCCTAACATGAAAAATTCAATAGCGATATAATTGGCAGCACTCAAGCTTCCATCTCCTACATTTTCAAACCAGACAATATGCTCGAAAACAGACTCTAATACGGTACTTACAATGTCTAAATCTCCGTCATCATCGAGGTCAATAGCCTGTATATTCAGTATCGAGCCAGAAACAGAATAGTCTAGTAATTGTTCCGAAGAGAAGGTGCCTTGCCCATCCTGGTTTTCGAGCCAAGCTATTTCTTCAGGATTATTTCTAAGATATAAAATATCGTTATCTCCGTCTCCGTCGACATCCGTCCATTCCATAGATAAAACCCATCCAGAACTGTCGTTGATGACATTTTTTGGCCCGAAATTTCCCAATCCATCTAAATTTCGGAACCATTCAATACTATAATCATTGTTTGAAGCTGACAGTACATCAATAAAACCGTCGCTGTCAACATCCACGGGAATAGCATAATAAGGACCTTCATCAGATGTTGAAATAATTTGTTGCGGCCCAAATTGGGCTGACGCTATGAGTCCGGTAAACATCAATAGCAGAAATACTATTTTCTTCATAAGAGTTGGTATTACATTTAGGGGAGTTTCTAAAGATACGAAATATTACGAGCGTCTGATTTTTCTAAAATAGACCTTCTTTTTCTTTACAAAGATATAGTGCAATTCTAGGCTATTTGTGAAGAATATATAGTACTTTTGCGCGCCCGAAAGAACCAACGGGTTTTTAAACTTTTTTCAAAGGAATCGCATGGATATCAAAAATATAGCTATCATCGCCCACGTTGACCACGGAAAGACCACCTTGGTGGATAAAATTCTTCACCACTGTCGCTTGTTCCGTGACAATGAAACGACTGGCGAACTCATCCTCGATAATAACGATCTGGAACGGGAACGTGGTATTACCATTACCTCGAAGAACGTATCGGTTACGTATAAAGATACCAAGATCAATATTATCGATACGCCCGGTCACGCCGATTTCGGTGGAGAAGTAGAACGCGTTTTGAACATGGCAGATGGCGTACTGCTTTTGGTGGATGCTTTTGAAGGACCCATGCCGCAAACGCGATTCGTATTGCAGAAAGCCTTGGATCTTGGAAAGAAGCCTTGTCTGGTTGTCAATAAAGTAGACAAAGAAAACTGTATGCCTGATGAAGTGCACGAAGCGGTGTTCGATCTGATGTTCGAATTGGGTGCCGAAGAGTGGCAACTTGATTTTCCTACCGTTTACGGTTCTGCCAAAAATAATTGGATGAGCGATGATTGGCAGCAGGAAACCGATAACATTGAACCGTTGCTTGATATGGTGTTAGAGCATATTCCGAGTCCGAAGATTTCCGAAGGAACCACGCAGATGTTGATCACTTCCTTAGACTTCTCTTCCTACACGGGGCGTATTGCGATTGGCCGACTCCAACGCGGATCACTAAAAGAAAATCAGCAAATCTCTCTGGTAAAGCGCAATGGTTCTATCGTTAAGTCGAAGATCAAGGAAGTACATACTTTTGAAGGACTGGGTAGAAAAAAAGTGGCCGAAGTACAGGCCGGAGATATCTGTGCCGTAGTAGGTTTGGAGAATTTTGAAATAGGCGACACCATTGCAGATGTAGAACAGCCGGAAGCCTTGCAAACCATCGCGATCGACGAGCCTACCATGAGCATGTTGTTCACGATCAACGATTCTCCCTTCTTCGGAAAGGATGGAAAATTCGTGACCTCTCGTCATGTGAAAGAACGTTTGGAGCGTGAATTAGAGAAGAACCTGGCCTTGCGTGTGGAGGAAACCGATAGCGCCGATAAATTTATGGTCTTCGGAAGAGGGGTATTGCACCTTTCCGTGCTCATTGAAACCATGCGTCGCGAAGGCTATGAATTACAAATTGGGCAACCGCAAGTAATTCTGAAGCAAATCGACGGCGTTACCTGCGAACCTGTTGAACAACTTACCATCGATTTACCCGAAGCGGTAAGCGGTCGTGCTATTGACATGGTCACCATCCGCAAAGGAGAAATGAAAACTATGGAGGCCAAAGGCGATCGGATGGTGTGTACCTTCGAAATCCCATCTCGTGGGATCATCGGATTGCGAAACCAACTGCTTACCGCGACGGCGGGGGAGGCGATTATGACCCATCGCTTTTTAGAGTATCAACCAGTAAAGGGAGGGATTCCCGAACGTCAAAATGGAAGCATGGTATCTATGGAAAAAGGTACTGCCATTCCATATTCTATTGATAAACTCCAGGAACGCGGACGCTTCTTTATCGATCCGGGAGAAGAAATCTACGAAGGACAGGTTATTGGTGAGAATTCTCGCCAGGACGATATGGTGGTAAACGTTACAAAAACCAAGAAGCTCACCAACGTACGTTCGGCCGGGGCAGACGATAAAGCGCGAATTGTGCCAGCGATTAAATTTTCACTGGAAGAAGCCCTGGAATATATTCAGAAAGATGAATATGTGGAAGTAACTCCTAATCACCTTCGTTTACGTAAAATCTTATTGAAAGAAGTCGACAGAAAGCGTAGTAAATAAATAACGGTAAGGTCACATTTACGTAACATTATTCGTTTCTTTGTGGCGGTTTTGTAAATTTACCGTTATGAATTTTCTGTACTTTGATCCCGGGCTCGGGGCGATGATCGTGCAAGCGCTAGTAGCCGCGGCTGCCGGTATTCTCTTGTTTTCTAAGAATGTGATGTACAAGGTGAAGTCGATTTTAGGCCTCACCAAAGACGATCCGGAGGAAGATTCTATCGATATTGAAGATGAAACCGATACGCATGACCGATCCTAATCTTCATGCACATGACGCTTCCTTCCGCGATCCTTCAGGATATGTTTTTGTAGAAGAAGGCATCGTCAAGCGACGCATCCTTCCCATTTATTTTCCGCAGTACAAGGCCCTAAAGGAACAAAGGATATACGATACCTTGATCCGGAAAGAACTGCTTATTCCGCATCAAGAAACGGAAGTTTCCGAAGCAGAGATTCTTCTAACGCCGGAACAAATTCCCTACATTACCTATCCCTACGAATGGGGCTTCGAGCAATACAAGCAAGCGGCATTGCTTACCCTCAAACTGCAGAAATATCTGTTGTCCAAAGGCTTTATTCTGAAAGATGCGTCGGCCTATAACATCACCTTTCATAAAGGTCGTGCCGTATTTATCGATACGCTTTCCTTCGATTTTTACGAAGAAAACACACCCTGGAGAGCCTACAAGCAATTTATAACCCACTTTTTAGGTCCGTTGATCCTCACCAAATATCACGGCCCGGAAATGCTAAAAATGATGCAAACCCATATTGATGGGATTCCGGTTTCCCTGATCGCTTCCTTATTGCCGGGGAAAACCAAACTGAACCCTACCCTCTATACCAACATACACCTGCTGGCCAAGATGGAAAGCAAGCATCAGGAAGACTACGAGGCCAAAACGAGCATTGCCAAACTTTCTAAGAAGGCACAAGACAATATGCTGAAAGGTTTGTTTCAGTTTATTCAGAAGTTGGCATTAAAAAAAGATACGGAGTGGGGTAATTATTACGAAAAGACAAATTACGACGCGAAGGCCTTTGAAGCTAAGAAAAAACTCGTACAGCAATGGGTGACACAACTGAAACCCGACCGACTCATTGATATGGGTGGAAATGACGGCACCTTTGCGCGCACTGTACGCGCTAAGGTAGCGCATGTCATGGTAACCGATATCGATACCAATGCTGTCGATCAGAATATGCGGCAAATGCAGAAAAATAACGAGACGAACATGCTACCTTGGGTGTGTGATGTGCTGCAACCTGCCCCGGGAATCGGTTTTCACAACACCGAACGCTCATCTATGATCGCGCGACTTCAGGCCTATCAGCCCGACGTGGTGATGGCGCTGGCTTTAATTCATCATATTACCCTTTCGGGAAATGTCCCTTTCGAGAAATCGGCTGCCTTCTTTGCCTCCTTCTCGAACACCTTACTCATTGAATTTCCGAAGCGAACCGACTCCTGGGTCACTTCTTTATTGGTGCGCAAGCGGGAATTTAAAGGGCATTTCGATCACTACAATCAATCCCAGTTTGAAGCTGCATACGAACGATTCTTTGAATGTGTAGAAAAACAACCCATCGCCGGGACAGAGCGGGTGCTCTACCATTTCAAGCGAAAGGATTCAGTGAAACCAAAGGCATGAGTATAGCATCGTCAAACGCATGGTACCGGAAACCCACCACGGCAATTCTTGCTGCTGTAGCGGCAGGATTGTATCCTATTTTGTTCTACTATAGTACCAACTGGGCGCTGGTCAACAGTTGGGAGCACCTGGGGTACTTTCTGGGTGTGTTCATAGGTGTTCCGCTGTTATTGCTTTCCCTGGCGCAATGGGTGTCCAATCGGTTTCTTCCTGCCAACTGGGCGCGCTTGGTATTACCTTTTTTAAATATGCTGGTGTTTTTGTGGCTTTTGATGATTTGTCTATACGCAGGAGTAGAGAAAAAGATTGCCTTGGGAATCATAGTGATCGCAGGCCTTGCTGCATTTTTGCTGAAGCATCACTTCAAAAAGATCGTGGGTATTCAATTTATTTTAGCGGGAATCGGACTCATAACCTTGGTTCCTGAAGTGCTAAAACACAAGAACTTCGCCACCGATTGGTTGTCTCAGCCTGATGCGATTGAGGAAACTATGTTAACGCATACTCCCAACATTTACTTTATTCAGCCGGATGGTTATGTAAATCCTTCTGAATTACGCCGTGGTTATTACGATGCGGACCCTTCGGAAATGACCTCGTATTTTGCTTCCAAAAGCATGAAGTACTACCCCAATTTCCGAAGCAATTATCCCTCCACGCTCACATCGAATACCTCTATGTTCGCCATGAAGCACCATTATTACAACCGTGGGGAAAGCTTTAACGAAGGGGTGCATTTGAGAGACCTCGTTGTCACCGACAATGCTGTGCTGCGAATTTTAAAAAACAATAATTACGAGACCCATTTGCTGCTGGAACGCCCTTATTTGCTGCTGAATCGCCCTACCTTAGGATACGACCATTGTAACTTTGATTACAACGATATCTCGTATGTAGGAACTGGTCTCGGAAAGCGACGGGAATTGACGGTGCCCCTACTGAAATGGATGGATACCAGGCAAGAGGACCAACCCCAATTTTTCTTTATTGAAATTTTTGACCCGGGACATATTGCTACTGCTCAAGAAGCCTCTGAAGGAATCACAAAAGAAAAGGAGAAATGGTTTGTAAAACTGGCAGATGCCAACGAGAAGCTTAAAGAAATCGTGTCCCTCATTCTGGATAAAGATCCTCAGGCGCTTATTATTATTTCTGCCGATCATGGCGGTTTTGTAGGCATGGAATACACGCGACAGATCTATCGCAAAACGCAAGACCGCGACTTAATATACTCCATGTTTAGTAGTCTGCTGGCCATTCACTGGCCTGATGCGATCGAACCCAAATGGGACGGGGAGTTTCGCTCTTCAGTGAACCTGTTTCGAATTATTTTTGCGGAACTCTCAGAAAACCCTGCCTTGATCGAACAGCTCCAACCCGATAGAAGCTTTGTAATTCTGAACGAAGGAGCGCCTAACGGTTGTTATACCTATATCGATGAAAAGGGAGCGATCACATTAGAAGCTGTTACTAACGACGAATAATGTGCTTCGGAATATCTCTATAAGTGGTCTGATATTACAAAAGCGAGCAGTGCGCGTGCTATATTTTGAAGTGGTTCTCTGTATATAAGTAAAAATAATTTTAGCTTTACAACTACTAATCGATCGTATTCCGTGGGCCAACCTGAAGAAGACATCCTCTCTCAATTTCAAGTGATTCGCTATCAGCCGAAGCTTTCAGACGATTGGAACGACTTTATTGGAACCGCTAAAAACGCCACTTTTCTCTTCCATCGAAATTTTATGGATTATCACAGCCATCGGTTTGAAGACTTTTCGCTGTGCATCTATCGTAAAGGCAGCCTGTTTGCAGTTGTTCCCGCACACCAAGAGGGTCATGAACTCTATTCGCATCTCGGACTTACCTACGGGGGCATGGTGTTGCAAGAGCAGGCAAAACTCTTTGACGTCTGGGAAGCGGTGCAAGCGATGCTTCATTTTCTTCACAACCACGGCATCACTCATTGGTCTGTTAAACTTCCGCCCACATTCTATCATAGCCTTCCCAGCGATGAATTAGAGTATATTCTGTATCGTGCCGGAGCCGAATTGACCAAGAAAGACGTGCTGATGGTCATCGATTATCAACATCAGCTGCCCTTTCAGAAGAACCGAAGAGAAGGCTTGAACAAAGCAAAACGCAATGAATTAACGGTACGGGTAGATCAAAACTTTGAAGGCTTTTGGAACGAAGTACTCATCCCCAACCTCAAAAGAAAACATGAGGTAACACCCGTCCATAGTCTGGATGAAATTCGCTTATTAGCGCATCGCTTTCCCAATAATATCAAACAAGTAAGCGTTTATAAAGGGGATGAACTGGTGGCAGGAACTACGGTGTTCCTGACCAAAACCACCGTCCATCCACAGTATGTTTCCGGAAAGGCCAGTAAAAATGCCTACGGAAGTCTCGATTTGGCGTATGATTTCTGTATCAATCATTGGAAGGAGGGAAGACGCTATTTCGATTTTAATATTTCTAGCGAAAACGACGGAAAGGCACTGAATACCGGTCTCATCTTTTGGAAAGAAACCTGTGGTGCCCGAAGTTTCACCGCAGATAATTACCGCATTGCAACAAACAAATACGACCAACTAAAGCCCGTCACTACGTGATTCCGTTTCTCGATCTTAAGAAATTAAACCAGCCCTTCGAAGCCGCTTTTCAAAAGAAGTTTCGAAGCTTTTTAGATTCAGGATACTATATTCTGGGAACGGCCGTGAACGACTTTGAAACCGACTACGCTGCGTACTGCGGAACTAAGTTTGCCATCGGTACGGGCAACGGACTGGAAGCCTTGCGTCTCATCTTAGAAGGATATAAAGTGTTGGGCAGGCTGTCGGAAGGTGATGAGGTGATTGTTGCATCCAATACGTACATCGCCACCATTTTAGCCATTCAACAGGCGGGCATGGTGCCGGTGTTGGTGGAAGCCGAAGCGACTACCTACAACTTCAACCTGGATGCGGTAGCGGCCGCAATCAACGGGAAAACAAAGGCAATTATGCCCGTGCATCTTTATGGGCAACTGGCGCCTATAGAACCCCTAAACACCCTTGCCGAAAAATTTGAGCTGTTGGTTATTGAAGATGCGGCTCAGGCACACGGAGCTAAGACTTCCGAAGGTATCAGGGCGGGAAATCTGGGGCATGCAGCGGGTTTCAGTTTTTATCCTACGAAGAATTTAGGGGCCTTGGGCGATGCCGGCGCGGTTACCACGAACGACGCCGCCCTGGCAGAAGTGATTACCCTGCTGCGCAATTACGGCGCGTCGTCGAAATACGTCAATGAGCTTCCCGGCGGGAATTCACGCTTGGACGAACTACAGGCGTATTTTTTATTAGAAAAATTGCCGTCATTAGACGCTCAAAACGAAAAGCGCCGAGTCCTCGCCAAGACCTATTTGGCCAACATGAACAATCCACTCGTAGTGCTTCCCACAGTGACCGAGTGGGAAAGGCATGTCTTTCATTTGTTCGTGGTGCGCGTGAAGGAGCGCGAACGCTTTATCCATCACTTGAAGGAAAAAGGTGTGGGCACTTTAATTCATTATCCCATACCGCCACATCGACAGCAGGCAATGCCGCAATTTCATTCGTTGACGTTTCCGGTGACGGAGAAGATACACGAAGAGGTGGTGAGTTTACCTATGAGTCCGATGCTCACCGATTCTGAAGCACAACACATTATCGAAGCAGTAAATAGCTTTACGTGAGAATTCCGAAGTTCATACAACAAAACCTCTTGCTCAAAATGACCTCCTTGAATGCGGGAGTGATTAGCATACGCCTGTTGGTTTCATTATTTATTCAACGGTTATTAGCACAGTGGGTAGGAGAAGTAGGGATCGCTCAAATTGGGTCCCTCCGTAATCTGATTCAGATGCTCACCTCCATCACTTCTCTGGGAACATTCAACGGAGTGATCAAGTATTTAGCTGAATACAAAGAAGACAAAGCCCAATTACAGAAACTATTTTCGACCACCTGGGTTTTTGTGATCTTGGGAAGTATTGGAAGTGCTATCATCTTGTATTTTGGGGCCGATTTCTTGAGCGAACGCCTGTTCTATGATAATAGACTCGCCTATGTCATCAAGTTTGTGGCGGTGATGGTACCATTTATTGCCGTGCAGCGGGTGTTCCACGGCGTGGTGAATGGCCTATCGGCCTATAAGAATTTTGCGAAAATCGATTTGATCGCTTATTTGATGACCGCGGTCCTCATGATCTTTTGTTTGCTTCAGTACAATATCGACGGCGCACTCATCGCTATTGCGCTCACGCCCATTATTCAGATTGCCGTACTGCTGTTTATTTTTCTGAAAGTATTGCGGGAGTACGTGCAGTTCTCAAAACTGCGATTGAAAGCCCCTATGGCGAAGAGTTTGTTAGCATTTTCGGCCATGTCACTTTTCTCAACGGTATTGCTAAATTATGTGGAGATCGATGTTAGAAGCATGATCGAGACTAAGATCACTCAGAACGATGCGGGGATCTGGACGGCGATGACCAATATTTCGAAAAACTATATGGTATTTTCCACTGCACTGTTCACCCTGTATGTCATTCCGAAGTTCGCCGCTATCAAATCGTCTCAAGGCTTTAAAAAAGAACTGGTGTCCATATACAAAACCTTGCTTCCATTGTTTGGGGTGGGAATGATCCTGGTGTACATTTTTCGCGAGTTTGTAGTGAGTTTAATTTACCCTGGGTTCGAGGGTCTCACCGAGTTGTTTAAGTGGCAGCTCCTAGGAGATTTCATTCGTCTCGCGTCGTTGGTGATCGTGCATCAGTTTATTGCGAAAAAGATGGTGCGAACCTTTATTTTTTCCGAAGCCTTTTCGCTGGCCGCATTCTACATACTGGCCTATACACTCACTGATGTATACGGACTGGAAGGTGTGGTAATAGCCCACTTAATTCGATATATAGCCGTCTTTTTGCTGGTTCTCTTTTTAGTCATTCGTTATTACAAACGCAAACAAGTAGATGAAGAAGCAGCACGTAGATAACGGGTTTCGAAAGGTATTAAAAGCCACCTCGCTCTTTGGCGGGGTGCAGGTAGTTAATATTCTGATCTCGTTAGCGCGCTCTAAATTTGTGGCCGTACTCATCGGTCCGTCGGGCATGGGGATCTTAGGACTTCTAAACAGTACCCTATACCTGGTGAATAGCGGCACTCAGTTGGGACTCGACAAAAGTGCCGTTAAAGAATTAAGTTACGCTAAGAAGAATGAGGGCGAGGAAGCGGTGAGTAGGCAAGCAGCCATTTTAAAACGACTCGTTTGGGGAACGATTGTGATAGGAATGCTCATTATGATTATTGGTGCCCCTTGGTTTAGCCAATGGGCGTTTGATGCAGATACCTTCACAACGCCCATTCGATGGCTGGCCCTGGCGGTACTTTTTACCCAACTAACAAAAAGTAGATTGGCCATTTTACAAGGGTTGCAAAAGCACGCGCCCTTAGCCAAGGCGAACGTCTTAGGTAATTTCATCGCGCTGGCACTTACCATTCCGTTGTATTATTTCTACGGAATTGACGCTATTGTCCCTGTTATTATCATTGCATCCGCGATTAGCCTGATCGTTACGCTGTATTTTTCTGAAAGGATTTCGCTTCCAAAGACCCGCGTGAGCAATGCCGTGGCACTACAGGAAGGAAAGGGCATGATCGGGCTGGGAGTGACCCTTAGCGTAAGCGGTCTCATTGCCTTGCTAACTACCTACTTACTTCAGATCTTCATCAGTTATCAAAGTGGTACCGCCGAAGTTGGCTTCTACAATGCCGGTATCGTAATTTTAAATACCTATGTGGGAATGGTATTCACTGCCATGGCCACCGATTACTTTCCAAGACTTTCTGCGCTTTCCGATGATATCCTTCGAATTCGTCAAACAGTATTTGAACAGGCCTATATCGCCGTTCTTTTGTTGGTTCCCATCGTGGTGGTGTTTACCGCCTTTGCTCCTTTCATCATAAACGTGTTGTACTCAGACGCCTTTGATCCTACCGCCACCTTTGTCCGGTGGGGCATACTGGCCATGCTGTTGCGAGCCGTCTCCTGGTCGATGGGGTATATCATTATCGCGAAAGGAGATTCCCGACTGTTCATCAAAACAGCGATCGGCTTTAATGCATTACTGCTTGGCTTGAACCTGCTTGGGTATTACTACTGGGGGTTTGTAGGCTTGGGCATCAGTTTTATTGTGCATTACAGCCTTCATGCCGTGGGAATGTTCCTCATCACACGTTGGCGCTATCAGTTTTATTTTCCGTCGGGTTTCTCCGGAATATTCTTCGGAAGCGTAGTGCTCTGTGTCGTGGCATTTTTAGTATCTTTCGTTGAAAACACATTTTGGCGATACTTTGCACACGTATTGTTGATCCTAATAGCTAGTGGATATTCCATCTATTTTCTGGATAGGAAGATCAAGCTGCGAACGTGGATACGATCGTACTTAGGCCGAAACAAATAATGGAAGGAATCAAAGCAATATACCGAACCTGGAAGCGGAAGTGGAACTTCTTTCGCAAGGTCAATTGGATCAAAACGTATCAGATCAATTACAAACTATTTCCGAAAAAGATTGCTCGCAAGCTTCCCGTCTATATCTACGGAAAGGTACACTTTACCTCGCTTTCCGGACGGATCACCATCGATGCTCCTATCAAAAAGGGGATGATAGGCTTCGGACAACCCTACGAGTTGGTCACCCAATCCAAAGGTACAGCAGAGATCTTTCTAAAGGGCGAATTTGTTTGTAAGGGCCATGTGCAATTCGGAAAGGACTATTTTCTACATGTTGGTGAAGGGGCTTATTTTGAAATGGGTCATCTCGCTTCTATCGCTTCCCATGGGAAAGTAATTTGTAAAGATCGAATCGTGATGGGAGCCTATGCCCGAATGGGCTCAGAATGTCAATTGATAGATACCAATTTTCATCAATTATACGACACGCAAACGAGTGAACGCTTCGCTATGACCGCGCCCATACGGTTAGGTGACTATAATTTTATCAGCAATCGGGTAACCATCATGCGCGGCACGGTAACGCCCAACCAATGTACTATTGCTTCCAACACCCTTTGTACAAAAGATTATACCGATCTCGGCGAACAGATCCTGATCGGCGGAATACCCGCTCAGTTGCTAAAACAGCATATCGCTCGCGACTGGGAGGCAGAACAGGCGCGTTTAGAGAAATATTTAATTATCTGATCGCTGTTGCCACAGCCAAAGATACCTTTCCGCCGAGCGTACATAGTGATGTTCCTGCTCTATAAATTTCCTGGCTTGTTTGGCTGTATGCTCTAATTGCTGTGGTGATGCGATAAGCTGCTGTAGGGTATCGCATAAGGCATCTACATCCGGAAGCGCGTTTACCACAACGGTATGTTCTGCTAACCCGTAATAATCGCGCCATTCGTGTTCGGCTCCGGTAAGTACCACTTTTCCTTGTGCCATGGCTTCCAACGCATTGTAGCCTTGATCGTAGGCATATACCTGGTCTAGCAAAATATGCGCTTTGCGATATTTCATAATATACTCGGTGTACGGCAGGTTTTCTACGGTAACGATTTCTATGGGAAGGTTTTTGACGCGCAAGCGATCGAGCGCAGCTTCAAAAAGATCATTTCCTTTCTTAAAATAGTTACCTCGGTTGATGCCGTGAAAAATAACAATAGGCTCTAGGGATGTAGGAAACGAAAAGGCCAATTTTTCTACGTTCACCGGGTTAGGAACCATGCCCAGATATTTTGGATGTCCTTTCCACGGAATGTGGTAATCCAAATCGGAAGCGATCACGCCATCAACCTGTTTCACAACCTTTTGATAGTGCTTTTCATGTGCTTCGGAAAGGTATTTCAAGGCGGGAGCCATCGCTTTCTCAGACACTTTGCCTTCAAAATAGGGCGTTAGTATAGAATATCTAAATTTCTTCTGAAAAGCGTATTTCACGCTGAGGTGATCGGTTCCGCAGGACAAGAGGAAGAGCGAGCGATTGTGTTCTTTAAAAAATGACACCCACGGAAGAAAATCCTTCGGTTGCATTCCCATGGGGCATTCATTGATCAGCTGCACCACATCATACCCCTTTAGGGCGGCTGCGTGCTGCTTTAATTGTTTAGACAGGTTTTTGGAGCGAAGATCTATTCCGAAGCAACGATACACGAACACCTTCCAACGATGTCCCCAGCCTTCCTGATACTTGGGAGTGAGTAAAATATCTGCAGGAAATTTTTTGAAATAATCTCCCGTAGCAACCAAACAAACTTCATGGCCCAATTCCTGTAATCCTTCCTTGAGGCTGTTATGGAGTCGGCTGTATTCCCCTATCAACAGGATCTTCATAAATACGCTATCTTTGGTCGTGCTTTGCCAAAAATACAATTATAAATGACGCCAACAGCGACTTCTAAAAAACCTGCCGTATGTCTGGTGTCTATTTCGTTGGGAACGGGTGGTTCCGATCGCAGTTGCGCGCATCTATCACAGTTGTTAGCTGCGGAAGGCTTTGAAGTGCATGTAGCGGTGTTAAACGATGACATCAAATTTGAGTATGCCGGGAGCCTCCTAAACCTCGGCGCTTATAAAAAGGGAAATGATAGTCTGCTAAAACGGTACCGACGGATGCGTATCTTGAAAGCCTATCTGAAGAACCATCAGATTTCTTTCGTTATCGATCACCGGGCGAAAAACCACTTCTATCGCGAATGGTTTTATAAAAAGTTTGTGTACCGTTCGGTGCAAACCATTTACGTGGTTCATAGTCACTTTTTGGAGACCTACTTCGGAAAAACACCAGATCGATTTAAGGCCTTGTATCAAACCAATTGGGCGACCGTAACGGTTTCCGAAGCGATCAAAGAGAGGCTTTCTGAAACCCTTCAATTACGAAACCTTCAATGCATTCCAAATGCGGTGAACCCGCATTGGAAGGTCGCCGCGAAAGAACCTGCTACAATAGACAACGCGCCGTATATTTTAGCTTATGGTCGCATGCATGATGCCGTAAAGGACTATCAATTTCTAATAGAAAGTTATGCGGCTTCGCAACTACATAAAGACGGAATTTCGCTTGTGTTGATGGGAGATGGGCCCAGTGTGCCGCAGTTGCAATTGGAGGTGGCAAAACAACAATTAAAGGATTGGATTCAGTTCTTACCGGCCATGCCCAATCCGTTTCCTATTGTTCAAAGGGCTTTGTGCGTTACGCTAACGAGTAGGTACGAAGGCTTTCCGATGGTACTTTTAGAGGCGCTTTCACTAGGCGTACCGGTGGTAAGTTTAGACATTCCATCAGGACCTTCTGAAATTATGGAACATCAAAAAAATGGCTTGTTGATTCCGAAAAGGGAAGTATCTTTATTTGCTGAAGCATTGCGACAGGTTGCCTTGAATGCATCCCTTCGCAACGCGCTTCAAAAGAATGCCGCTCCATCACTCGCTCGGTATGCACCTGAAAATGTGGCGGCGACCTGGACAAAATTACTACTACATGGACCAAACTCAGCTTGACGATTGCCAACTTATTGACATTCCGAAGATCACAGACCCCAGAGGGAACCTTTCCGTGATCGAAAAAGACGTGCTGCCGTTTGCCATACAGCGTGTTTATTATTTATATGATGTGCCTAGTGATGCCCATCGCGGCGGTCATGCGCACAAAGAACAATTAGAGTTTCTCGTGGCGCTTAGCGGAAGTTTTGAAGTAAAATTGGACGATGGGAAGACAACCAAAAAGGTGCAGTTAAATAAACCAAACAAAGGTTTGTTAATCCCTACCGGAATTTGGCGAGAGCTGGAAAATTTTTCGTCGGGTTCTGTTTGCCTGGTGGTTTCAAGCGGCGTATTTGAAGAAGGAGATTACCTTCGGGAATACAAAGAGTTTTTGTCATTTAAAGGCCGTTAATCGCAAGCCGATACTATCCAAGCCTTCTTTCATCTTAAACAAATACCGCAGATACGGACTCGGTTGCTTCAATAAGAACCGTTGCTTTTTGTTGAGGTTGTCTAAACTGATTTTCCGCGCCATATTGAGAAACCCCTCTACATCGCCGCCCATTTTTGCCAGCAAACACAGGGAATAGCGATTGAGGTCTAAAAACTTCTTTAATGCGGGATGTGTTTTTTCAGCCTCTTCATAAGCTTCAAAAGATGCCTTTTCAGCAAGTGTTTTGGTGCGCTGAGAGAGGCTATTGGCGTTGCGAATGACCGTAACGCAGATCTTCGGACTAAATACTACAGAATACTGCAGCCCAATGCGAATGAATAAATCGGTGTCCTGTCCGCTTTTTATGGAAGGATTGTATAATCCCACTGCGTCAAAAACGCGTTGGTGAAGCACACAGCTAGAACTATTCATAATGGAGTGAATATAACTCGCGCTAAAAAAATTGACCACCATGTCGTCGCTGTGTTCAATAGGAATCGAATACTCCCTCTTAAGAATGCGTCCCCGTTGGTACAATTGACTATTCGTGGCGAATACACTGTGCTGCGGATACTTTTCAATAAGACGCAGTTGTTCTTCCAAATAAGTAGGTGCCCACACATCATCGGCGTCCAATAAGGCAATATAGGGTGCGTCGGCCTTTTCAATCACAAAATTACGCGCGGCTCCGGCCCCGCGATTGGGTTCAGAAAAATAGCGAATACGTTCGTCTAGTAGATAAGATTTGATGACTGCTTCACTGCCATCGGTAGAACCGTCGTTAAGAACCACTACTTCAATGTCGGATACCGTTTGTGAAAGTACACTTTTGAGCGTGTTACCAATGTAACGCTCTTTGTTGTATACCGAAATAACCACGGAAAATTTAGGCACGCTTGATTCTTTTTAGCTTCGCATAGTGATAGAGCCGATACAGGTCGAACCAAGACATCTTGGGTTGGCTAGACAACAGGTTGCGCTCAATCGTTGATTTAAAAATACGAAAAACTGTTAAAAAAAACCAAATAAAACCGCGTTTTCTTAGCGATGTATACCCTTGTTGTAAGCGCGTGAAGTTAGTGGGAATCTTCTGAGCCGCTTCGTAATGAACCAGTGTTTCTATGGCGTTGAGGCTTTTAGATAAAAAAAGCGTATTCGTTTCGAGTCCGAAGTGACACACGGTATTATCAATATGGATCACCGAAGCATTTTGTTGTTTCAGTCGGTACGAAAACACATTGTCGAGTCCGTAGCCTTCCTGTTCAAAGTCATTGATCTTCAGAAACAGCGCTTTGGCGATGCAGAGATTTTGAGAAATAATAAAATACGGATACGCTTCGCGTTCTACTGCCTTCCGGGCTTCTCGTTGGGTTCCGAAGGTCCATCGCAACTCATGGTTTTTCTTTTTGGGGACTTCCGAATAGGAAATTCCACCGAAAATAACATCTGCATGCTTTTTATGTGCTACGGAAAGATAGCGCTCAATAAAATCAGGTTGAGAGGGAAGTACATCGGCATCCAGAAAGAGTAAGTTTTGGTGGGTGGCATGTTTGGCCAACCACTGTCTCGTTTGCGTCCGTCCGTTGTTGCTTTCTGAAACCGAGTAGCGTACAGCATATGTTTCGGCCGCCGTGGCATTTGAAGTTAAAAATTCTGTCGATCCATCTTCCCGAAGGACGACTTCAATGGGTTCTGAAAGTGCTATTACTTCCTGATACAGGCGCTGAAGCAAGGGTGCTACATCGTAATTATAAACAGGAATCAGGATAGAAAGCATGGGTCGGTTTCTAATTTCTGAGGCTAAAGATACGGAAGTCGGTTTAAGTGCCTAAAATTTTACTACCTTGAATGCGTATGAGAAAGCGTGTCTATTTTTTATTGGCCTGTTGCTTATTGTTTTGGGGATGGGTGGAAGCCCAGGAGGAAACTTGGTTTTATCTAAGAACTACCGATAGCCTTTGGCAACCTGAGGTGATCCGTAGCCAGGGGGCACTTCGCATCAAGGTGCCCGACCCACGCCTGCAAGCAACCTTAGATGCTTATAACATCCATACCTTCCGAAGAACCGCAAAGAATGCCGGCCCTAAGGCGTTACACCGCACATTTTTTGTTCGTGCGAAGGAGCAAGGGTTGCTGTCAGAATTAATAGAAAAATATCCGCAATACTTTGAATCGGGTTCACTGATTCCACTCGGGGAACGACGGATCTTTGAGCCTAACGACTACGGAAGTACCAGTATTTTAGGAGCCAATACAGGATTGAACTTCAATAATGATTACTTAGATTATCTCGGACTCCCACAAGCGTGGTACTATACCACAGGCGAAGCAGATGTGGCCGTGGGTATCGCAGATGCAGTAGTGGATACCACAAACTTAGAATTCAAAGGAAAAACCACGGTGTTTAGAAAAGCGGTTTTTGCCAATGGTCATGGATCTGGTGTGGCCGCCATAGCGGCAGCACAAGGCGATAATGGATATGGCGTACCGGGGCTTTGCTATGATTGCAGCATCTATGCGACAAATCACGGAGATTTTAGGCATTATGAGCAACTCATGGAATTGTCTAAAGCGGGCGTTCCTGTCATCAACTGTAGCTGGGTAAGTTCTATGTATCACGAGTCGGCTCAAGATTCCATCAATAAAATGTTTCGCAACGGAACCATCATCGTAGCTGGTGCTGGAAATCGCAATTGGACAAAAACACAAGGTCGAAAATTCTATTACCCTGCGTCTTATGAACATGTGATCTCGGTATCTTCGGGCATGTATAAATACGAAAGCCCTCAGGATAATATTCGTTACGAGCCTTCGGGAAATCCTTATGTTGAAAACATAAGCGGTTACGTGAGCAGAACCGCTGGGTTCATTGATCACGATATCAATAACGACCTTCAGCTGTATACCGAATCTATTGCCACGTTGAATCCAGAAGTCGATTTGTTAGCGCCTTCTGTGGGTGTCTTCAGGTTTTCAAGATTTGTGACCGATTCGATTGTAGAACAGCATACCTATCAAGGTACGTCCACTTCTGCGCCTTTTGTGACGGGTACTATCGGACTCATGTTTTCGTTAGCGCCCTGCCTTCCGGTAGACGAGGTGGAAAGCATCTTGAAAATGACGTCCACCAATATCGATCACTTAAAAGTAAATAAACCTTTCAAAGGAAATTATGGTGCCGGTATGTTGCATACCGGTCGCGCTGTGGAGATGGTCTACACCTTACTCACCCCTTCCGAAGAAACGGTTATCGAAAACCAACAGTTTTCGCGTTGGAAGTTTAAGATTACCGCGCTTTCTAAGAGGGTGCATCTGAGAAATCAGACGTTTACGGAAGCTTCACAACTTGCCTTGACCGCCCGAAAGAAAATCGTTATTGGACGAAATACGGTGCTCAGGCCTAACGCAGCGGGAAAAATACGAATTGCTATTGATCCCGAATTACAAAAGCAATGCGACCTGCGATTGCGGGATTCAAGCATCCTTACGGAAGTCCCTTAAACACTTTTTTGAACCACTTCAAAAATCTGATTTTCGTCGCACTTTAAGGTCTTTGAAGGATATTTCAGCAGTAGGGCATAATCGTGAGTGGCCATAAGGATAGTATTACCGTTCTTATTGATCTCTTGTAGTACCTCCATTACTTCAACACTCGTTTGTGGATCGAGGTTTCCCGTGGGCTCATCGGCCAGGATCAGTTCGGGATCGTTTAACAACGCTCGGGCAATTGCGATGCGCTGCTGCTCTCCTCCCGACAGTTGATAGGGAAATTTAAAGCTTTTGGTCTTCATTCCAACCTTGTCTAATACAGTTTCAATTCGGGCCGCCATCTCACTTTTGTCTTTCCAACCGGTAGCGGTAAGCACAAACTTTAGATTGTCATGAACCGTACGGTCATTCAATAGCAAAAAATCTTGAAAGACCACTCCCAATTTTCGTCTTAAAAAAGGAATTTCTTTTTCTTTTAAGGTAGCGAGATCAAAGCCTACAATGGTACCTTCACCCTTCTGAAGCGGTAAATCGCCGTATAGCGTTTTCATAAAGCTACTCTTCCCAGTACCCGTTTTACCGATGAGATAGACAAATTCGCCTTTTTCTACGGAAACAGAAACGTCGGATAGGATGAGGTTCTCACGCTGAAAAATAGAAGCGTCTTTGAGCTGCAATACGGTTTCGGAGGTCATAAATTGTTTTGATATAGAACGTACCAAAAATAGGGTTATTCCTCAAGCTTGGAAAGTTTTTCTCGCAAGGCATCAATTTCCTGCTGCTGCTCTAGAGTATACAAGGTGAGTTCTTCAATTTTTTCTAAAAGTAACAGGTTGAATTGCTTTAGCGCGATGCCTTCTTCTTCCAGTTCCCGCGCCGAAGGAACCTTTGGTAAATGCCCTTCCGAACGGATATAGGCGGCAAGCGCTTTTAAAGACAATCGTTCATAATCAGGCTTGCGTTTGCTCACTCCCGAAGTATAGGCTTCAAAAACGTAATCGGGCGCCACAGCTCCTTCCAAATCTACAAGGACTTCCCTAGTGTGGATTGTTCCTTTGACAGTTAATAAGGCATCGGGCGTGTTCGTACCTATGCCCACTTTGCCTTGATATTCTTTGATGGCCGAGCCATTATTTCGCTGCGCAGAACACTGAACCGAGATAAGCACAACCAATGATAAAAAAAGCCACTTTTTCATAGCGAAGAAATTATTATTGAAATCGAAAGGTACGAAAAAGCGACGGATGGTATCTCAGATCTGGAATTCCGTTCGAAAGCTTCCGAAGAAATATAATTAACGCCGTATTCTTGCGTTATTATCCCGAGAGTTTCTCGTATTTTTATACGCGTTTAAACCTGAATCGCATGAACAAAAACCTCATTACCTTAGCCTTTTTTGGGCTATTTTCCCTATCTACCATTGCCCAGCAGACGGCGGCCTTTACCAACGAACTCGCGCTCTATAATAAAGCCATCGAATTGTATAATAACCAACAATTCTTGGCCGCACAATCCTTATTTACGCAAGTCAAGCAATCGGCTACCGATATGACGGTAGAGGGGGATTGCGCGTACTATATTGCCAATTGTGCCGTTCGGTTCAATCAACAGAATGCCGATGCGCTCATGGAAGAATTTGTCGCCGAGTATCCCACCAGTATCAAACGCAATGACGCGTACCTTAATGTAGCTCATTATTATTTCGAGAATGGACGCTACGCCTACGCGCGTAAGTGGTATGATAAGATCGATCCTTCCGGACTCTCCCGTGCGGAACGAGAACGGTTCGATTTCAACAATGGCTATGCGTATTTTACAAGCAAACGCTACAATGAAGCCAAGAATTATTTCAATCGCGTAAGTACCTCTCAACAATACGGGTCACAAGCAAAATACTATTTAGGGTTTATCGCCTACGAAGGAGACGATTATCAGGAAGCTACGCAATTGTTTGATGAGGTTCAGGATCAAGAGCGGTATGCAGAAGGCTTAAGCTATTATCAGGCCGATATGAACTTCAAGTTGGGTAATTTTCAGAAAGCCATTGACATGGCTATGGAACAATACGACAGCAGCAACCCCAGAGAACGCAGTGAGTTGGCGAAAATAATCGGCGAAAGTCATTTTAATCTGGAACAATATTCCCAAGCCATTCCTTTTCTTCAAGAATACAAAGGGCGCCGCGGAAAATGGAACAATACCGATTACTATCAACTGGGTTATGCTTTCTATAAACAGGGAGACTTCCAGAAAGCGATCAGTGAATTCAACAAAATTATCGACGGCAATAATTCGGTAGCGCAAAATGCCTATTACCATTTGGCGGAGAGCTATTTGAAACTCGATCAGAAACAACAGGCATTGAATGCGTTTAAAAATGCTTCTGAAATGGATTTCTCTGCGGAAATAAAAGAGGATGCCTGGTTGAATTATGCCAAACTGAGCTACGATATTGGGAATAGCTATCAACCCGTTCCGCAAGTACTTCAATCGTTTATGGAGGCCTATCCCGACAATGCCAATAACGATGCGCTGGAAAGCTTGTTAATCGACAGTTATATATCTTCCAAAAACTATGCGGGCGCTATCGAATTGCTCGAAAATAATAAGCGCTTTGAAAATAAACTTGCCTATCAAAAAGTGACTTTCCTTCGTGGCATGGAACTTTATAATGAGGGGGCATATGATGAGGCGGTGACCTTGTTCGAAAAATCATTGAGCGAACCCAGAGAAGATTTATATACGGCTCGAGCCACCTATTGGAAGGCTGAAAGCGACTACCTTAAGGCTCGTTTTGAAGAGGCATTATTGGGTTATAAACAGTTTCTTCAATTGCCCAAGGCACAATCTACCCCCGAGTATTCGCATACGCACTATCATCTTGGATATACACAATTCAAACTGAAGAACTACCCAGAAGCTATTTCACATTTTAAAACGTTCACGAACACCGCTCCCCAAGGGCCTCGAAAGAATGATGCCTATGTTCGTTTGGGGGATAGTTACTTTGTTACGAGTCAGTATTGGCCTGCACTCGAGCAATACAACGCGGCCATCGAATCGGGAACTACCGATGCCGATTACGCGGCTTTTCAGAAGGCCATCAGTTATGGATTTGTCGATCGGATCGATCAAAAAGTAGACGGTTTAAAGGCCTTTGGAGGCGCCTACCCCAATTCCATTTATCGCGATGACGCCTTATATGAATTGGGCAATACCTATGTTGCGCTGGACGAGAATGCCACGGCGGTTTCCACCTATGACGCTTTAGTACGTCAGCATCCTAAAAGCAGTTATGTGTCTAAAGGGCTCTTGAAAAAAGCGCTTATCTTCGACAATACAAATCGAAGCAATGAAGCCCTACAAATCTTTAAAAAAGTAGCGGCCGATTTTCCGGGGACTTCCGAAGCGTTACAAGCGGTTTCTTCGGCCAAGATTATCTATATCGATCAAGGGCGTGTAGACGAATACGCCAATTGGGTCGCGACCCTTGATTTTGTGGAAGTAGCCGATAACGAACTGGATGACGCGGCGTATCAAGCAGCCGAGCAACCGTATTTGGAGAATAAATCGCAATTGGCAAAAAAGCGATTTGCCACCTACCTCAATGACTTCCCAAATGGGCGACACGCTTTACAAGCGCATTTCTATTTGGCGCAATTGTTATTTGCTGAAAATGCTTCCGCGGAAGCGATCCCGCATTACGAATATGTGGTGAATCAAGAACGTAGTGAGTTCACCGAACAAGCGTTGGCACGGGTGTCCGAATTGTACCTGGGCCAGAAGAACTACGAAAAATCGCTTCAATACCTGAAGCGTTTGGAAGTGGAAGCCGATTTTCCGCAGAACATCATCTTCGCTCAGACCAACAGTATGAAGGCGAGCTTCGAATTGAAACAATATCAAGAAGCCGTGCAGTATGCCGAGAAGGTTCTTGAGAATGGCAAAATAGATAATACTATTAAAAGTGATGCGCAGGTAATTATTGCACGATCGGCTATCAAAACAGGCGATGAGCCCCGCGCTAAGTCGGCGTACGCAGCGGTGAGTACCATCGCCACGGGCGCGCTGGCAGCCGAGGCCTTGTACTACGACGCCTACTTTAAACACAAAGAACAAGCCTACGAAGCTTCGAATGCTTCGGTACAACGCCTGGCAAAAGATTTTGCCGCCTACAAACGCTATGGTGCCAAAGGATTAATCTTGATGGCCAAGAACTTCTATGCCTTAGGCGACGCTTATCAGGCTACCTACATTCTAGAAAGCGTGATCACCAATTTCGCAGAATTTACCGAAGTGGTCAATGAGGCCAAAGCCGAATTGGAGGTGATCAAAGCCAACGAGGCGAAAACGAATGCTTCCGTAGAAACCGATGGAAACGACTAACCTCCTTCAAACCCAATGCTCAATCAAATTAAGTACGCAATGATGCTATACCCTCGAAACCTATTACCTTTTTTCTTGTTTCTGGTTTTTGTATGCTTCGGAACCTTCTCTGCGCTCGCTCAGGAGGAGGATGATGATCTCGATACAGAAGTTGTCACCGTGGTGAAACCGTACACACCCACCATTTCGGATGCTTTTAAAGTAAAGGAGACACCAGTATTGAATGATTCGGTGACCACCCAAAAGAAAGCCGTAGAATATTCAATTTTTTCGGTGCCTGTGGCGTCTACCTTTACCCCGGCCAAGGGAAAAGCAGAAACCGTGGAAAAGGCAAAGCCAATGAAGCTTTACGACAATTACGCCACCTTAGGCTTTGGAAATTACACCACTATACTGGGGGAATTATTCAGCAATTTCGAACTGAGCAGAACCGACCAAGCCGGATTTTTCTTTCGACACAATTCGGCGCAGGGAGACATCGACGGTGTGCTGCTGGAGAATAAATTTTACAATACGTCTTTAGATGGGTATTATAACAGCAGGCAACAAGATCTTGCATACCGCATAGAGGCAGGGGTGTCGCATGAGCTGTATAACTGGTACGGACTGCCAGACGCTAGGATTCCGTTTACGGCAGAAACCATCGCAGGCATCGAACCACAGCAAACCTATTTGGGAGCACAGGTGGGCGGAATGCTTTCCGTAGAAGATTCATTCTTTGAAAAAATGACCGCCAAGCTGCAATATGTGAGTGACGCTTTTTCTTCCTCCGAATTTCGCGTGAGCGCGCAGCCTCAATTTCAGTTTCCGTTGTCTGAATTCGAGTTGAAGATCACGGGAGAGGTCGATTACCTGACGGGCTCTTTTGAACGAAATTATGCCAATACCGAAGCACTTCCCTATGGAATACTCATTGCCGGAGTGGCTCCCGCCTGGGTTTACACTAACGACGATCTCACCGTAGCGCTTGGGGCGGCCGCTGTGGTAGGACTGGATACAGAACGCAGTGAGACAGATTTTTTTATCTATCCACGCATTCAGGCGTCCTATCGGTTGGTTGATGAGATCTTGGTGGCGTATGCCGGTGCCGATGGTGGGTTGCGACAAAATAGCTTTTATCAGTTCAAAGAAGATAATCCGTTTGTATCACCTACCTTATTCATAGCACCCACAAACGAATTGGTAGATGGTTTTGTAGGGTTGAAAGGGAAGTTATCAAATGCAGTGGGATATAATGTTCGTGGGGGCTATCGCTCGCAAGAAAATAGAGCGCTCTTTCAGCTGAACCCGTATAAAGGGTCTTCTACTTCCTTCGAAGGGTACGAAAACGGAAATTCGTTTGGAGTGGTCTATGACGACATCAATACCTTCTCACTTTTTGGAGAACTTCAGGTGCAAGTATCTAATGATTTTTCTTTGGGCGTGAACGCCGAATACCAACAATACAGTACCACCAATCAAGCCGAAGCCTGGAATTTACCCGAACTTCAAGCGACCCTGTTCTCTAACTTCAACGTCACTGAACAGATCTATGCGGGGGCTTCGATTTTCTATGTAGGACAGCGTTTTGACCTGTTCCAGGATACTACAGGAGCTTCCGGACCGCCTATGACAATTACCCTCGATGGCTACGTAGATGCCAATGCGCATGTGGGATATAAAGTGAATGACCGCCTCAATATCTTCCTCAAAGGAAGTAATCTGGTAGGCGGTAATTATCAAAAGTGGGCTCAGTTTCCGGTGCAGAGCATCCAAGGCTTGCTAGGCGCTACCTATAAATTTGATTGGTAAGGAGTTTATCAATCTGTTAAGAACAAAATAACGTTTGTTAACGGAATTTCTCTGGGCTTCAGAGTATCTTGTATCAAGACAATTTTAAAAACTAGAAGCTATGAAAGTCCAACCTTATTTAACCTTCCGCGGAAACTGTCAAGAAGCCTTGTCCTTTTATCAGGAATGCCTTGGTGGCGATATCGTCAACAAACAAACCTACGAAAAGGCACCTATGGATATCCCGGACAATTATCGTAATAAATTACAACACGCCGAATTAAAGTCGAATGGCTTTCAAATCATGGCCTATGATGCCGCACCCGATACGCCGATTAACGAAGGAAATCAAGTACAAATGAGCATCAATACGCAAAATCGCGACGAAGGACAACAGTTGTTCGAGAAGCTATCGCAAGGCGGTCAGGTATTACAGCAATATGACGAGGTGCATTGGGATGCTATGTTTGGACGTTGTAAGGACAAATATGGCGTACAGTGGATGGTAAATGCCCCGCTGAACTAATTCGTTTCCGTAAGAATTTTTATCAAGAAACATCTGTCACCGACAGATGTTTTTTATTTTTAGCATCTGAAACCAACGCTTATGAAATTTTTCTCCTTCGTATTTGTGTCCCTCTTGCTGTTTTCTTGTGTTCCTGAAAAGCAGTCTGCCGACTTACTCGTGAAGAACGCACGTGTTTATACTGTCAATGAAGCGTTCGATCTTGCAGATGCTTTTGTTGTACGCGATGGAAAGATTCTGGAGATAGGTATCAAACCTGAATTGGAACTAAAATATGCTATTGCCGAAACGTATGACGCCCAAGGAATGTCCATCGTTCCCGGCCTTATTGATGCTCACGCACATCTCTATAATTTAGGGGTTACCAAACAGCAGGTTGATCTTACGGGCACTCAGAGCCTGGAGGAAGTGTTAGATCGCGTTGTGGCCTTTCAGAAAGAGAAGAAAACCGACTTTATTTTAGGGCGAGGCTGGGATCAAAATGATTGGGAGGAACAGAACTATCCTACCAAGACAATCTTAGATTCGTTGTTTCCCAATACCCCGGTAGCCCTAACGCGTGTTGATGGACATGCCTTATGGGTAAATTCGATAGTTTTAGAACAAGCGGGTATCACTTCGGAAACAATAGTGGATGGCGGTGAAGTAGTGATGGAAAATGGGGAGCCCTCTGGTATCCTGATTGACAGTCCGATGGCCCTAGTTCGAAACATCATACCCCGGTCCGATACCGTCTATAACATAAACGCCTTGAAGGACGCTGAAGCGAATTGTATAGCCCTTGGGTTAACTACGGTAAATGATGCCGGACTCGACAGAAGTATTATTGAATTGATCGATAGTTTGCAACAATCTGGTGCCATGAAACTACGCGTCTATGCCATGGTAAGTAATACCCCCGAAAACCTGGATCACTACTTAGCGCAAGGTCCGTACATTACCGAACGCTTAACCGTGCGCAGTGTAAAAGTCTACGGAGATGGTGCGTTAGGCTCCAGAGGTGCTGCCTTGCGGGCGCCGTACTCAGATCTGTCGGGCCATTACGGGGCGATGATCACCAGGGAAGACTCATTGCAAGTCTTAGCCGACCGAATAGAAGCGGCGGGTTTCCAGATGAATACACACGCTATTGGCGACTCTGCGAATGTTTCTGTGTTGCGAGTCTATAAAAATGCCTTGGCCAATCAACAAGACGCGCGATGGAAGGTTGAGCACGCTCAAGTGATCTCACCCGAGAATTTTGAGGATTTCTCCGGAAACATCATTCCTTCGGTACAACCTACGCATGCTACCAGTGATATGTACTGGGCCGAAGATCGACTAGGTACCGAACGTATGTCGGGAGCCTATGCCTATAAAACCTTATTGGAGGCCGCGGGAAAGCTTGTCTTGGGAACCGATTTCCCGGTAGAACAGGTCAATCCTATGTACACCTTTTACGCCGCTGTAGCGCGAAAAGATCTCGAGCAGTACCCGGAAGATGGTTTTCAGATGCAAGATGCCCTAACACGAGAGCAGACGCTCCGTGGAATGACCCAGTGGGCAGCGTACTCTAATTTCGAGGAGAACCAAAAGGGAACGATTGAAACCGGAAAAGTAGCTGATTTTGTGGTGCTTGATCGCGACATCATGGAAATTCCTGTAGATAGCATTCCAAAGATAAAGGTGTTGGCCACCTTCATCAACGGGGAGAAAGTCTATGAAGTTGAAGCGGAAGGCTCTTTGCAGGAATAATTATTTTCCACCCTTAGCCTGAAGATCCTCGATACACAACGGATCAAAATTAGGTGCCTGTGCGCGGCGCTCTAGAAAGCGTGCTACCTCACTTTTAGTGAGACCAGAGGCGTCAAAATACATCAAACATTCTTCGACGAAGCAATGCTTCGCTCTAAACTCATCTTCGTGTTCGGTATGGATATCGTCTTCGGAAATATTCACAAGTCCCAGGATGTGTCCCATTTCATGATGCAAGGTAGTTGCCTCCAACACGGGTAGGGTGGTTGAACTACTAATATCGCGCAGCGTTTTTTCATAGACCACCATAGACGTGTTACGATAGGCGGTGCCTAAGGTCACCGAGTTACTGCTATCACCAAACGAACTTCCGTCCGAAAAGAAAACATACACCGCGATGGTGTCATCGGTCGTAAACTGAGTTCGGTTCGCTTCTTCGATCTCACGAATTTCGGTACTATTATAAGGGGCTCCAGGAGGTGGGTCGATGACGGTTTCCACGAATACCACCCCGCCTGGTTTGTTGAGTCGGTTTTGCAAAAAGGTTTGAAATCCATCGATGGTTTCTTGCATAGGGCGGAACCCTTCCGAATAAACAAACTCTACGACCATCCTGTCATAGGTTTCATTAGCTAATAGGTCTTCTGCAGATTCCCCTAGGGCTTTTTTATTTTCTGCGGTTGGATCTTCCTGTGGCGGCGTATCATTATTATCATCGTCCTTACAGGAAGTAATAAGTACTGCTGCGGATAGCATCAGGAGCAGGAATTTGGGAAATGTCATCGTCAATTTTTTTGTAAATATAGTAAACTCTAGGCGTACGTCGTAATTATGGCGTCGTATTGAAAACGCACCCATTCCTTTTTTGTTTCTTTGCGGAAGTATTATTTATGAGCATGAAATCGATACTCGAACAATTACCACAACGCGCTGCTGAAAAACGGCCGGTTCACAAGAAGTTTTTTCGGAAACTCAAGAAGAACCCTCCGAAGCATTTGGATACCCTGATGCAAGAATTACATACGGAAACGTTTGAAAGAACCGATTGTTTGTTGTGTGCTAATTGCTGTAAAACGACGGGACCGTTATTCACCGATCGAGATATTGAACGTATTGCAAAAGCCTTCCGACTCAAACCCAGTCAGTTTATCGAACAATATTTACGGCTTGATGAAGAGAACGATTATGTGCTGCAATCGGTGCCCTGTCCATTTCTGGGCGCAGATAACTACTGCAGTATCTACGAAGTACGCCCAAAAGCGTGTCGTGAATTTCCACATACCGATCGAAAAAAATTTCAGCAGATATCGCATCTTACCCTAAAAAATGTGGCGATTTGCCCGGCTGCTTTTACCATAGTAGAATCGTTGCGCGAGCGAATTTCGTAGGCTACGGATACAATAAGTAACGTTCTCTTACTTTTTTAAAAGCTTCTAAATCTTTTAGCCAGGTCTTGCGTATTTCCCGAAAAGTAAGTCCGTCTTCAATCTGTTTCTGAAGGAGTTCCGTTCCGGCGTGGGCGGTAAAATTTTTGGTATTGAAAAAGCTTTTAGGCGCAGCATGCGATCGATACGCTTCGATGATCCATGAAAGATCTACTCTATTCATTCGTTCGGTATTCCGAAGATCAATTCCGTGGCACTTCTTGCCTTGCTGCTTGGGATATTTCGCCCCTTCATTCGGTTGCGGGGTGTACTCAAATGGATATTGCGCCTTGGGTAATTCGGGCGCCCCGAAAACCTGAAATTGCATATCGGTGCCACGACCGGCATTTACCGTGGTTCCTTCCAGTAGTCCGAGGCTGGGATAGAGCGTAATGGCGGTGTCATTAGGCAAATTTGGAGAGGGCTTGATAGGAAGGGAATACACCTTATCATGAGTATAGCCCTCCATAGCAATTACCGTAAGATTCACTTTGTTATTATTGGCCAACCAACCCTCACCATTGATCATTGTTGCATATTCTCCAATCGTCATTCCATGGACCAGGGGAACGGGATGCATTCCCAAAAAGTTGGTGTGCTGGGGCTCCATCATAGGGCCGTCTACATAGTGGCCATTAGGATTGGGTCTGTCGAGTACTACCACCGGGATGTTCGCTTCAGCGCATGCTTCCATTACATAATGAAGGGTAGAGATATAGGTGTAGAACCGAACCCCCACATCTTGAATGTCGAAGACCACAATGTCAATTCCATTGAGTTGGTCTGGAGTTGGCTTCTTGTTCTTGCCATGAAGTGAAAAGATAGGCAGGCCCGTTTTGGTGTCTATGCCGTCTTTTACATGCTCGCCGGCATCAGCGGTTCCACGAAAACCGTGTTCGGGTGCGAAAACGGTTTTCAATGCAATGTCTTTCGAAAGGAAAAAATCTACCAAGTGAATTCCCTTCCCGTTCGGTTCGGTTGCTACCGTTTTTTGTGAAGTTGGGTTGGCCACGAGCGCCACCGCTTTCCCGCGCAACAGGGGCAGGTACGCTTCAGGTTGATCGGCGCCAAGAATGAGCTGCTGGGTGGATTCGGAAGTTTCCGAAGGAATTTCAGAAGCGTTTTCAGGATCTTGTGAATTTTCAGAAGCCTCCTTATTCTGACTTCCGCAGGAAAAACAGATGCCGAGAACTAGAATTAATAATGTATTTTTGAGTGACGTAACGTGCATAAACAGCCTAGTGAATTTCGAATATTTTATCGCCCGGCGCATCATTGCAGCCAAGGAATATAAAAGTAGCGTTTCAGCCCCAATTATAAAAATTGCGATCGTCGCAATTGCGTTAGGGTTGATTATGATGCTGATTTCTATAGCGACGGGAGTGGGCTTACAAAAAAAGATTCGGGAAAAGGTTTCGGCCTTTCAAGGAGACATCATCATTTCAAATTACGACACCAATTTTTCGAACGATTCGCAAATTCCGATTTCCAGGGAGCAAGATTTTTATCCCGACTTCACCGCCGTACCGGAAGTAACACACATTCAGGTGATGGCACTTAAAGGAGGCGTCATCAGAACAGAAACCGACTTCGAAGGCATTGTCTTGAAAGGAGTGGCCACAGACTATCACTGGGATGCTTTTGAAGACTTTTTGGTGGAAGGAACGCTGCCGGACTATTCCGGAGCGATTTCGAACGAGGTATTACTGTCGTCTTATCTGGCAAACCGACTTCAACTGCAATTGGGAGATCGCATAACAACGCATTTTTTTGATGAAGAATCTTCGAATAAGATACGCAGTCGTGGCTTTGATATTGTAGGGATCTATAGCAGCGGATTCCAAGAATTTGATGAGCAATTTGTGATTGGAGACTTGCGGCATATTCAATTGTTGAACCGATGGGAGGATGACCAAATTGGGGCCTTCGAATTGCTGGTGGATGATTTTGACCGCGTGGGCGAAATTGGTATGAAGGTATATAACGAGACGGGAAGCGACCTCGATATGCAAACCATCCGGGATAAATACTATTCGATTTTTGAATGGCTCGATCTTTTCGACTTCAACATCGCGCTCATTATCGGTATAATGATTCTGGTGGCAGGAATCAACATGATCACCGCCTTGTTAGTCCTTATCTTGGAACGTACTCAAATGATCGGAATCTTAAAGGCTTTGGGCAGTTCCGACTGGAGTATTCGGAAAGTGTTTTTGTACAATGCCATGTATCTTATTGGAGTTGGGCTGTTCTGGGGAAATGTAATTGGTATCGGTTTATTACTTCTTCAGAAATACGGAAAGTTCTTTCCGCTCGATCCTGATACTTATTACGTAACCGAAGCTCCGGTTTATTTGGATGTGAGTTATGTCTTGCTGCTCAATGCGGGCACCTTCGTGTTGTGCTTGCTGATGTTGCTGATACCCTCGTTTATCATTTCAAAAATATCTCCTGTGAAAGCCATTCGTTTCGAGTAGGTTGATCGCTCTACGGAAAGGTTAATTGCACTTCTTGAACTTGCAGACCATAGGAAATAGCGGTATCTTTGCGCCCGCAAATTTACAGAATGGAATACGCTGAAAATATCTTAGGAACCATAGGAAATACTCCTTTGGTGAAAATGAATGCCCTTACCAAAGAATTACCTTGTTTGGTGTTGGCTAAATACGAAACCTTTAATCCCGGAAATTCGGTGAAAGACCGAATGGCGCTGCAAATGATCGAAGATGCAGAAGCGGATGGCCGACTAAAACCTGGGGGTACCATTATTGAAGGGACCTCTGGAAATACCGGAATGGGTCTCGCGCTCGCAGCGATCGTAAAAGGATACAAATTGGTGTGCGTGATGAGCGATAAGCAAAGTAAGGAAAAAATGGACATCCTTCGAGCTGTGGGAAGTAAAGTGGTGGTGTGCCCAACCGATGTAGAACCGGATGATCCGCGTTCGTATTACTCGGTGTCCAAACGACTAGCCGAAGAAACACCCAACAGCTGGTACGTGAACCAGTATGACAACCCTAGCAATACCAAGGCGCATTACGAAAGTACCGGTCCCGAGATCTGGAAGCAGACCGAAGGAAAAGTCACCCATTTTGTAGTGGGAGTAGGTACCGGAGGTACCATCAGCGGCGTAGGGAAGTATTTAAAAGAACAAAACCCGAACGTAAAGGTTTGGGGTGTCGATACCTATGGAAGTGTTTTTAAAAAATACCACGAAACTGGTGAGTTTGATGAGAACGAAATCTATTCGTACATCACTGAAGGAATTGGCGAAGACATCCTACCGGCCAATGTAAATTTCGATATTATTGATGGATTTACGAAAGTAACCGATAAAGATGCGGCCATCTACACACAAAAGCTCTCCAAAGAAGAAGGAATGTTCTTAGGGAATTCCGCCGGAGCGGCCATCAAAGGTGTGTTACAATTAAAGGAGCATTTTTCTGAAGACGATGTGGTGGTGGTTTTATTTCATGATCATGGAAGTCGATACGTCGGGAAGATGTTCAACGACGACTGGATGCGAGAGCGCGGATTTATTGAAGACAAGGTTGTACATGCCGAAGATTTGATCAACAATCATAAAGACAAACCACTTGTTACGGTGAAGGTTGGTGAATTAGTTTCCCATGCCATCGAGCGGATGAAGAAATATAAGATCTCTCAAATTCCTGTGGAAGATACTAATGGTATCGTTGGAGCGTTGGACGAAACCGATTTGCTACGACGCTATTTAGCCGATAAGAATGTTGCAGACCTTCCCATCAAAGAAGTAATGCATGAGCCGTTTCCTATTGTGGAAAAATCCACCTCCATTGAAGAGGTGAGCAAATTGATCCACAAAGAAAACAATGCGGTCTTGGTGCATTTAGGGGATGACAAATATCATATTATCACAAAACACGATATCATCAGTTCACTTTAAAAAAATAGCATCCCGCCTCGGCGGGATTTTTTGTACTTTTAAATGAATGAAACGTCAAGCGAAAAAACTCTTTAAGTATTTGCGCACCAAACCGGTGCCGGTAAATACGCGTGAGATCTTGGCTTTAGAACGTACCAAACTTGCCAATGAACGTACTCTTTTGGCCTATATTCGAGCTTCCTTATATTTACTTTTGGGGGGATTGGCGTTATTGCAATTAGAGGAATTTAAGCAAATTCAGTGGTTGGGATATGTGGCCTTAGTAGTGTGTGTGATATTTCTTATGGTTGGAATTGTTCGCTACGTGTCGCTGTCACGCCGCTTGCATAAGTGGAATCGTATTTTGTTTACCGATACTATTACAGAAGACCCTTCGGGATCCGGTGAATCGGTTTAGGTTACTTGTTTCGTGAAACGACTCCCCGTTTCGAACCTATGAGAATACCAGAAGAGTTCCTTCATTTTTTATGGAAATACCAAAAATTTGAAACGTCCCGGTTGTGTACTTCAGAAGGAATTTCGCTGCAAGTGATCTATCCCGGAATTCACAATCAGCAGGCCGGCCCCGATTTTTTCAACGCGCACCTCCGCTTGGGTGAGACGCTGTGGGCTGGCACCGTAGAAATTCACGTGAAAAGCTCGTATTGGTACCAGCATCAACACCAACAAGATGCCGCTTACGACACTGTCATATTGCATGTGGTATGGGAGCATGATGTCGAAATTTTTCGTGAAGACAATTCGGTGATCCCTACGGTAGTGCTCACTGATTTTGTTAACCCCTCCATCCTAAGAAAATACCTCGATTTATTGGAGGAGCCACGTCGTTGGATTCCCTGTGAAGAAATGTTACCCACCGTGGCATCTGTACGCTGGAAAGCATGGTTAGAACGATTATTCCTGGAGCGAATGGAAGAAAAATCCAAGCGCATCGAAGCACAGCTCAAAACACATCACAACCACTGGGAAGCGGTGTTGTTTCAAATGCTGTGCGCCAACTTCGGGTTAAATTTAAATGGCGCTGCCTTTCAATCCATCGCAAGGTCGATACCTTTTTCGGTGCTTCAGAAATGTGCGGTTTCTTCTTTTGAATTAGAGGCGTTATTTTTTGGGCAGTCGGGATTATTAGCGTTGCCTTCCGAAGATCCTTATGTAGTCGCGCTGTCGGAAGCGTATACCTACCAAAAACGAAAATTCAGAATCACTTCGGAAGGGATTATTACTCCTCAATTCTTTCGATTGCGCCCGGCCAATTTTCCAACTCTTCGATTGGCCCAATTAGCCGATTTATACACTCGAAAAGGCAGGCTGTTTGCTGAACTTATGGAGGCAACAACTCCTTCCGAAGCCATAAAACTTCTGCTTGCGACAGCAAGTGAATATTGGGATACACACTATCAATTTGGAACGTCGTCCAAGCCTCGGAAAAAGGTGACGTCCATATCCTTCCGTTCCTTACTATTGATCAATACGATAGCCCCCCTGCGGTTCTGTTATCAACAACGTTTTGGGAATGAAGCGGGAGACGCGCTCCTCTCATTTCTTGAAGAGCTTTCCCCCGAAAAAAATAGTGTGGTACAGCGCTTTGCGCAGCTTCGGAAGAAGGCCGGAACCGCTGTTGAAAGTCAGGCGCTACTACAATTAAAAACGCGCTATTGCGATAAAAAAAGATGTCTGGACTGTGCGGTAGGAAACGCATTGATTACTGCATAAAAAATAGTACTTTGCAGTATGCTTACCATGGTATATCGCATTCGGCATTATTGGGAAAAACGCGGCTATTACGTGTGTTCTCGCCTCGCAGAACGTCTGGGGATGCGCGCGAAGAATGTTCGTCTGTTTTTTATTTATGTTTCTTTTGCAACGCTAGGTGTGGGTTTCGCGGTGTATCTTACCTTGGCCTTTTGGCTGCGTTTAAAAGATCTTATCTACACCAAACGAACTTCGGTTTTTGATCTATGAAACGAATCTTTCGATCACGCATTACGGGCGCCATTGCGCTATTGTTACTGGTCTTTTTGGCGGGATCCATGGGCTTCAAATGGCTGTCTGGATATTCGTGGATCGATGCTATTTACATGACCATCATAACGGTGACCACCGTTGGATTTAAGGAAGTACAGCCCTTAAGCACCGCCGATAAGATCTTTACCTCTATTTTGATCATAACGAGTATCTTTATTGTGGGTTACGCCATCAAGGTTATTACAGAATACGTCTTGAGCAAAAATGAAATTGGAAACTTTAAACGCAAAAAAGTGAAAGAAAAGATCGATTCCTTACGCCAGCATGTAGTGGTATGTGGCTATGGACGCAATGGTAAACAAGCCGTTCAAAAACTTCAGGATTACAAAAAGGACTTCGTAATCATCGAAATGGACGAAGATTTGGCCGATCGCAGCGATGACGATAACGATTTACTCTTTGTGGTAGGGAACGCCATCGAAGACGACGTCTTAAAGGAAGCCGGTATCGAACGTGCAGACTCCCTTATTTGTGCGCTTCCCAGCGATGCCGATAACCTTTTTATTGTGCTTTCGGCACGACAAATCAATCCAAAACTAAAGATCATTAGCCGGGCCACGGAAGATACCAGTTTTCAAAAGCTGAAACTGGCTGGAGCCGATAATGTGATCTTGCCCGATAAAATTGGGGGAGACCATATGGCTAACTTAGTCGTTACGCCCGACCTGGTGGAATTCTTAGACAATCTTTCGGTATCCGGCGTGCAGGACAGTATCAATGTAGAACAAATACCCTTTGAAAAAATGTGCCCGCACGGAAAGGAGATGGCGATTCAAGATTTGGATGTTCGCAAAAAAACCGGATGTTCTATTATCGGGTATAAATCACCTGATGGAAATTATATAGTTAATCCCGAGCCGTCGTTGATAGTTCGAAAGGATTCGAAGCTTATTTTAATTGGACGTCCCAATCAAATAAAGAATTTGAAGATGCAATACAATGTTTAACAAAATGTTAAATTTTTAACGGGTAAAATTTGAAAACGCCCACTATTTTTTGCATCTTGCCTTCCTTGATAACCAATTCCAAAACTGAAACATTCTATGAAGAAATTTCTTCTCTCACTTGTAGCATTACTTTCTCCCTTACTGACATTTGCACAAGAGGTTTCTACCTCAGAAAAAATTGACGCCGTTTTTAGCGATTACACCGGTTGGTTCGTAGAGGCGATCTTTTATGAAATTCCTTTTTCTGAAGAGTTTCAAATTCCATGGGTACTTATCGTTCTCATAGGAGGTGCGCTATACTTTACCATTTACTTTAAGCTGATCAACTTTACCGGGTTTTTGACGGCTATTAAGGTGGTTCAGGGAAAATATGAAGACATTGAAAAACACGGTGTAGATACGCTCTACGGAGATCAAACCCCCAACGAAGGGGAAAATATTATTGAAACCATTCGCGATGATAGCGCCGATGGTGAAGTATCCCACTTTCAGGCGCTCACGGCAGCCTTATCGGCTACCGTTGGGTTAGGGAATATTGCCGGAGTGGCGGTGGCCTTGTCTATTGGAGGCCCGGGAGCAACCTTCTGGATGATCGTTGCGGGACTTTTGGGAATGGCTTCGAAGTTCGCAGAATGTACACTCGGGGTTAAATATCGCGATGTAGGTGAAGATGGAACGGTGTATGGCGGACCTATGTACTATTTGAAAAAAGGATTGGGAGAAAAAGGTGCAGGCGGACTAGGGAAAGTGCTCGCGATACTCTTTGCTATCTTCGTGATAGGAGGGTCGTTTGGTGGTGGAAATATGTTCCAGGCCAATCAGGCGGCTGCCCAGTTTGTAGAATTATTCGACTTTCAAAACGACAATGCGGGGATGTACTTCGGAATTGTGATGGCCGTACTTGTAGCTGTTGTTATCATTGGAGGAATTAAGCGTATTGCTTCGGTTACTGAAAAGATTGTACCCTTCATGGCGGGAATCTACGTGTTGGCAGCGCTTATCATTTTAGGTGCCAACTATACGGCTATCGATGACGCCTTTGGATTGATCTTTGAAGGTGCGTTTTCCGGACTTGGAATTGCGGGGGGACTTATTGGCGTGATGATTCAAGGTATTCGTAGGGGAGCCTTCTCCAACGAAGCCGGAGTTGGATCGGCGGCTATTGCACACTCTGCAGTGCGTACCAAATACCCTGCTTCCGAAGGAATTGTTGCCTTGCTTGAACCGTTTGTAGATACCGTTGTTATTTGTACGATGACGGCGCTGGTCATCATCATTACCAATTACGACGCAGGGTTCTTAGAATACGGAACCCCGATAACCGAAGGTGTTGAAATTACAGCCTCGGCATTCGATACGGTGATTCCACATTTCTCTATTATTTTGACCGTAGCGGTAATCCTGTTTGCCTTCTCCACCATGATATCCTGGTCTTACTACGGAATGCAGGGATGGAAATACCTTTTTGGTCGTGGACGAGTGACCGATATGGTGTACAAAGTATTGTTCCTGATTTTTGTGATCATCGGTGCATCCATTAGTTTAGGATCTGTAATTGACTTCTCGGACGCTATGATATTTGCGATGGTAGTTCCTAATATTATCGGGGTAATTCTATTGACGCCTATCGTGCGAAAGGAATTGAACAAGTATATGAATGCCATCCGGAAGAAAGCCGATGCGATTAGCGATGGCGCCGACGATGTCAACAAACACCTCTAAAACAAGATAAACATATGAAACCTTCATCCCACATGCTGCTCCCCAGAGGACAGCAGCGTGGGATGTTGTTTTTGGTGGTACTCCTAATAGGACTCATGGTCTTTCTGGCCTTCGCTTCCTTTGAGTCGGAACCCATTCTAACAACGGAGTCGCCGGAAATACAACGAGCCCTACAGGAATTAGATTCACTACGTTGGGTCGCACAGAAAGAGAAGGCGCCAAAAATCTATCCGTTCAACCCGAACTTCATGACCGATTACCGGGCGTATGTGTTAGGCGTGTCACCAGAAGCCTGGGATCGGCTGCAAGCGTTCCGAAAGCAAGATAAATGGATTCATTCGGCATCCGATTTCCAGATGGTGACAGGAGTTTCCGACTCATTGCTAGAAACTTTGCGACCTTATTTCAAGTTTCCTGAATGGGTAAACCAACGGCGGCGTACTTCCGTAAAAAAATATCATACTACTGAAATTCCGGTACATCAACGTTTGGACCTGAACAGCGCGACGACAGCACAGTTACAAGAAGTGTACGGAATAGGTCCTGCCTTTAGCAAACGAATTATTGAATTTCGCGAACGCCTTGGCGGATTTTCGGATGAGCGGCAATTGTATCTGGTCTGGGGATTGAATGATACTGTTGTGAACAACGTGTTGAGGCGTTTTACGGTGAAAGACCCCAAACCCCTTCCGAAGATAAATATCAATACAGCTTCTGCTTCCGACCTTGCCACCTTACCAGGTATTTCGTTTGAAACGGCCAAAACGGTATGGGAGTTCCGTAAGCTGCGTGAGGAGATTAGCGACCTATCCGAGTTGGATAAAATTGAAGGCTTGACCGCCCGACAATTAAGGGTATTTCAATTATATTTGTCTGTTGAATAATCGTCCGCAGCGACGACATAATCCCAAAGAATAGCTATGAATAGTACTTATTTTACCGAAGAGCACGAATTTTTCAGAAAGAGTTTTCAAGATTTCTTAAAGAAAGAAGTAGTGCCCCATATTGAAACCTGGGAAGAAACCGGAACTATCGATCGTTCCGTTTGGAAAAAGATGGGGGAGATGGGCTACTTCGGAATTTCATATCCTGAAACCTATGGAGGACTAGATTTGGATATCTTTTACATGGTGATCTTCTTAGAAGAACTTCAAAAAATCAATAGTGGAGGCTTCGCAGCCGCCATGTGGGCACACGCGTATCTGGCAATGACACATTTGAATAAGGAAGGTAATGAGAAACAAAAGAAAAAATATTTGAGTCCGAGTATCTCTGGAGAGATGATTGGGTGTTTGTGCATTACCGAGCCCTTTGGCGGTAGCGATGTAAGCGGCATGCGTTCTACGGCTGTGAAGGAAGGAGATCATTATATTTTGAATGGCTCCAAGACGTTTATCACCAACGGAGTTTACAGCGACTATCTGATCGTGGCGGCGAAAACCAAGCCCGAGCTCGGCAATAAAGGCATCAGCATTTTTGTAGTAGATCGGGAGGCCGACGGAATTACGTCGACAAAATTAGATAAGCTAGGATGGCGCGCTAGCGACACCGGTGAAATTGCCTTTGATAATGTAAAGATCCCAGTGGAAAACCTAATGGGGGAAGAAAACCAAGGGTTCGCGTATATCATGCAACACTTCGCGCTAGAACGATTGATCATGGGTATCAATGCCCATGCTCGAAGCGAATGGGCCATTGAATACGCTATTGGCTATATGAAAGAACGCAGTGCCTTTGGTAAAACGATCGACAAGTTTCAAGCCTTGCGTCATAAAGTAGCACAAATGAGCGCCGAAACCGAAGTGTGCAAAACCTTTAATTACGCGGTGGCACAACAAATGAAGGAAGGAAATTACGTCGTGAAGGAGGCTACCATGTCGAAACTAATCTCAACCAAAGTAGCCGATGAGGTTGCTTACGATTGTTTGCAGTTATTGGGCGGTTACGGGTATATGGAAGAGTATCCTATGGCGCGTTTACTGCGTGATAGCAGGCTAGGGCCTATTGGTGGGGGCACCTCAGAGATCTTGCGGGAAATCATTGCGAAAATGGTCATTGACGGCAAGGAGTACAAACCGGCCACCTAACTTCCTAAAACGTAACAACCATGAACCCCAATCACCTTTCCCGTTTTCTCCTGATCTTGTTTTTTGTCGGTGCAAGCGTTGCCGCGCAAGCGCAAATCGAATTGAAAAGTAAGGTAGTCGATTTTCTTACCTATATGCCCATTGAAAACGCCAGTGTATACGTAAAAAACACGACGATCGGTACGATTAGTAATGCCGACGGGAATTTTTCCTTGACGGTTCCGCGAACGCTTGAAAACGATACCTTGATTATTTCCTCCATTGGGTATAAGAGTTTTAAGACCACAGTGGGTGCGTTTGAAGAGAGCATGGATATTTTTCTGGAAGAAGACATAGCCTCCTTAGATGAAGTGTTGGTGGTGGCCGAAACGCGCCCTAAAACCGGTAACGAAATTGTATTGCGCGCCATAGAGGAGTTGCCCGACAACCTGCCAGAGGAACCGTATCTTCAAAAAGGATTCTTACGACATAAGGAGCGGAACAAACGGCAGTTCAAATGGCTCATTGAAAGTGCCTTGACACTCTATGATTCCAGCTATGCCTCTGGCGCCGAAGACAACCTAAAGGTTAATGTAGATGAAATCAGAAAGAGTTATGACTTGCGTGATGTCGATAGCTTGTTTTCGTATTCCGCTTATCTGAAATACCGCGGAAACGATCTGGATTTGCGTTCGAAGAAATTAGACCGGGATACCATAGAAACCGCTTCCCTCGTGGAAGCTATTCGATGGAACGACCGCCGTATCAACGGACTCGATCGTCTTTTCAAAGGTAAGTTGAATTTGGTGCGAAACGCAAATGCGTCACGCGCGCTATTGGGAAAAGATGTGCTGAAAACCCATCAGTTTACCTTAGATACTATCTTAGTGGAAAACGATCGTAAATTGTATAAAATAAAAATATCTAAAAGCGAAGATTACATTGGCCTGAACACCCCCGGTGTCTATAACGAAGGATTTGAAGCCCAGGGTTGGATGTATATTTACTGGGACAACTTCGCCATTAAGAAGGTAGAGTATGAACTCATCGCTGCCTCGAAGGCACAGCGCAGCAGAAGCAAAAGTTTGTTCGACACTCTGGTGAATCATAAGTTGGTTATGACGTATCGTGAGTATAACGATAAAATGTATCCGAGTTATATTTATTACGAAACGCCCAAGCTAGTCAAGGTTGGTGATCGTTCTTCAGACCAACCTAAAGACGAGCGGGCTGTAAAGAATGCGCGAGAAGAGCAGTTTTATTATACGGTACAAGAGATCTTGTTTACGGAAATTATTAGTGATTCAACACAAGTCATGAAAACACGTCAACAAGACTGGTCAGCAGACATTTTTTCGAGTCGGCCCTACAACGAACGCTTCTGGAAGAATTACAATGTGTTGTTGGAAAGTGAAGAAGAAGAGAAGTTAATTCAGGACCTCACGCGACGCGCTACGTTGTTCAAAGAGTAATTTTTTATACACTGTCGTTATTTTATTGATTTTAAGTTTGTATCTTTGCCGTCCCAAAAGAGAGGAGGTGATGACACTATGTTAATTATACCAGTTAAAGACGGAGAAAATATCGACAGAGCCCTGAAGCGTTTCAAGCGTAAATTTGACCGTACCGGGACCATGCGCCAGTTGCGCAGTCGCCAGCAGTTCACGAAACCATCTGTAAAGCGCAGAAAGGAAGTGGAAAAAGCAAAATATATTCAGACCTTACGTGATCAGGAAGAGATCTAAACGTTTGTTTTGATATCATATACTAACCGTTGGTTTTGTATCTTTACATACCAACGGTTTTTTTATGTCCTATACCGACTTCCATGAATACCTTTCACTAGAGAAAAAATACAGTAAACATACCCTTACGGCCTACCTCAAAGATCTTTCTGAGTTTGCCGCCTTTGCTTCGGAAGAATACGGGTATGAAAACCTCAATGAAGTATCGTATTCGATCATTCGCCAATGGATGGTGCAGTTGGTCGAGGCGGGAGTTTCCAACCGAAGCGTTAATCGTAAAATATCATCGCTGCAAGCGTATTTTAAGTTTTTGCTGAAGACCAAGCAAATGGATGTCAATCCACTGCTTCAGCATAAGGCATTAAAAACCAAAAAAAAAGTTCAAATACCCTTTTCACAACAAGAGATTGAAGCTGTAATAGCCTTGCTAAATGAGGAAGAAGGGTTTGAGGGCACCCGGAACAAGCTGATGGTCGAGCTGTTTTATGCTTCCGGGATGCGACGGGCCGAACTGGTACATTTGAAACGAAGCGCTATTTCTCTGGAAAATCGAACGATCAAAGTGTTAGGAAAACGGAATAAAGAGCGATTGATACCTTTGCTTCCTTCCGTAGCGGAAACCATCGAGCGTTATCTTCGAGAACGACAACAACTTCCTGATATTGTGGATGATGCTTATTTGTTTCTTACAGAAAAAGGGGTAAAAGTCTACGAAACACTTGTGTATCGCGTGATAAATAATTATTTTAGTAAGACCTCAGTGAAAGTAAAAAGAAGTCCGCATATTCTTCGGCATTCCTTCGCAACCCACCTGTTGAATGAAGGTGCTGATCTAACAGCGGTCAAAGAACTACTAGGGCATACCAGTCTGGCTGCGACACAGGTCTATACACACAATAGTATAGCAAAGTTAAAGCAGGTCTATCAGGATGCGCACCCTAGGAATTCAAAATAAATCAGTAACCTAAATCTTCGCGTATGAAAGTAAATGTGCAAGCCCCAAATTTTGCAGCGGATGTCAAACTCGTTCAATTCATTGAAAAAAGACTTTCCAAACTGGAACAATTTTACGACCGAATTATTTTTGCCGATGTATTTCTGAAAGTTCAGAAGACCAGCGAAAAAGAGAACAAGCACACAGAAATTTTAATCAGTATTCCTGGCGGAGATCTGATTTGTAAGAAAGAGGCGAAAACCTTTGAAGCCGCTACAGATGAATGCATTCAATCGCTCGAACGACAACTGAAAAAACGAAAACAAAAACAAAGGGCACATGCCTAATGAAATTTTATTGAAAAAATTTTTTAGAATAAAATATTTACATACATTTGCAGTCCGTTAGAAATAGCGGACTTTTTTATGCTGAAAAGTTCACATAGAAAAGGACGTAACGGCCGATGTAGCTCAGCTGGCTAGAGCACGTGATTTGTAATCTCGGGGTCGGGGGTTCGAGTCCCTTCATCGGCTCTTTTTTAAGAGCATTTAAACGTTCTTTTTTAATATTGAAAGGCTTAGGGGAGATACTCAAGCGGCCAACGAGGACAGACTGTAAATCTGTTGTTTTTTAACTTCGCAGGTTCGAATCCTGCTCTCCCCACCAAGAATTTTCGAAGAAGCTGTCAAAAGCTCGCTTTTGTAAGGCTTTGATTGAAAATTCTTTGGATTGGGTCACCAATCCAGGATCACCGAGTGTAACGAGGTAATCCATGATGTTCCTTGAATATTGATAAGCAAATGAAAGCTCGCTTTTGTAAGGCTTTGATTGAAAATTCTTTGGATTGGGTCACCAATCCAGGATCACCTAGCATAGCGAGGTAATCCTAAAAGTGCGGTGCAAGTATGGATGCACTTTGAGATAAGTGCCTTGGTTCTATATTATTCTGCATTAGAATTTTGAAACCTAGTTGAATATCGCTATCTTTGCACGCCTTTTTGATGTTGTACACATCATTTTGACATATTGAAAAACCTTTCTTGAGGAATCAGGATAAAATGCGGGAGTAGCTCAGTTGGTAGAGCGTCAGCCTTCCAAGCTGAATGTCGCCGGTTCGAACCCGGTCTCCCGCTCTAAGGTTGTTTTTACGAACAACGGCTTCTTCTCAAACAGAGAAAGAACAATCTTTACGCCGGTGTAGCTCAGGGGTAGAGCGTTTCCTTGGTAAGGAAGAGGTCAGGGGTTCAAATCCCCTCATTGGCTCAACGATGTAATAAATAGAACACTAAATTATAACTAAGATTAAATTAATACAAAATGGCTAAAGAAACATTCGATCGGTCGAAGCCTCACTTGAACGTGGGGACTATTGGACACGTAGACCACGGTAAAACTACATTGACAGCTGCCATTACTAAGGTATTGGCAGATGCCGGTTATTCAGAAGCACGTTCTTTCGATCAAATCGATAACGCACCTGAGGAAAAAGAAAGAGGGATTACGATCAACTCTTCACACGTTGAATATCAAACTCAGAACCGTCACTACGCACACGTAGACTGTCCTGGTCACGCCGACTATGTAAAGAACATGGTAACAGGTGCTGCTCAGATGGACGGTGCGATTCTTGTTGTTGCTGCGACGGATGGACCTATGCCACAAACGCGTGAGCACATCCTTTTAGGACGCCAGGTTGGAATTCCTCGTATCGTTGTGTTCATGAACAAAGTAGACATGGTAGATGATGAGGAGCTTTTAGAGCTTGTTGAGATGGAAATCCGTGACTTGCTTTCTTTCTATGAGTATGATGGAGATAACGGTCCAGTGATCGCTGGTTCTGCACTTGGTGCTTTGAACGGTGAGCAAAAATGGGTAGATACTGTACTTGAATTAATGGAGGCAGTAGACTCTTGGATCGAAGAGCCAACTCGTGAAGTAGACAAGCCTTTCTTGATGCCTATCGAAGATGTATTCTCTATTACAGGTCGTGGTACGGTTGCAACCGGTCGTATCGAAACAGGTGTTGCAAACACTGGAGACCCTGTAGAAATTATCGGTATGGGTGCTGAAAAGCTTACCTCAACGATCACCGGAGTAGAGATGTTCCGTAAGATCCTTGACCGTGGAGAAGCTGGAGATAACGTAGGTATCTTACTTCGTGGTATTGAAAAAACAGACATTAAGCGTGGTATGGTAATTACCAAGCCTGGTTCTGTAACACCACACGCTAAGTTTAAAGCTGAGGTGTATATCCTTAAGAAAGAAGAAGGTGGTCGTCACACACCATTCCACGATAACTACCGTCCGCAGTTCTACGTACGTACGACTGACGTAACAGGAAACATCAACTTACCTGACGGAGTTGAAATGGTAATGCCAGGTGATAACCTTACAATTACCGTAGACCTTATCCAGCCTATCGCCTTGAATGTAGGATTGCGTTTCGCTATCCGTGAAGGTGGTAGAACAGTGGGTGCAGGACAGGTAACTGAAATCCTAGACTAATTACAGGTACTATATAAAAGTCTTAAGGTGTCTTGCATTCGCAGGATGCCTTGACTTTTGTTTAAGGGGTTTCTGTAACAGGCGGCACAGCGTTGGTAGCGTGCTACCAAGATGAAGCCTCCTAATAATATAAAAAACATGATCGTTGATCGTGTTGGTTTACGGGTTTAGCTCAGTTGGTAGAGCACTGGTCTCCAAAACCAGGTGTCGGGAGTTCGAGTCTCTCAACCCGTGCTAGGAGATTAAAATCCGAATAAAATATTTTTACAATGGTAGACTACATCAAAGAATCATACAACGAGTTGAAAAACCATGTTACTTGGCCTAGCTGGGCAGAAGCGCAACGTCTTACCGTTGTGGTGGCAGCATTTTCAGTAGTGTTGGCCTTGGCTATCTGGGGTGTAGATACGGTTTTCAGCAAATTGATCGGACTGTACTTCGATTGGATTAAATCGTAATCTGGAGAGAGATGGCTGAAACGAAGAGTACAAAAAATTGGTATGTGGTTCGTTCGGTAAGCGGGCAGGAGAATAAGATTAAATCTTATATCGAAACCGAAATTACCCGATTGGAGCTGGAAGACTACATTGAACAAGTGTTGGTGCCTACCGAAAAAGTAGTGCAGATCCGAAACGGGAAAAAGGTAAATAAAGAACGTGTTTACTTTCCCGGATATATCATGATTCAAGCAAGTCTGGCTGGTGAGATACCACATATTATTAAATCGATCAATGGGGTGATTGGCTTCTTAGGAGAAACTAAAGGAGGCGATCCTGTTCCGTTGCGACAATCAGAGGTGAATCGAATGCTCGGTAAAGTCGATGAACTTGCGGTGAAGGACGAGAACGTAAACATACCGTATGTGATTGGAGAAACAGTAAAGGTAATCGATGGACCGTTCAACGGCTTTAACGGTTCCGTAGAGAAGATCAATGAAGAAAAGCGCAAGCTTGAGGTGATGGTGAAGATCTTCGGAAGAAAAACTCCGCTGGAGTTAAGTTACATGCAAGTAGAGAAAATATAATTGTTACGCTATAAATAGGTTTTTTCTTTAGCTTCCACATAAGGAAAAATCGCAGTAAAATTTAAACAATGGCAAAAGAAGTAGATAAAGTAGTAAAGTTGCAAGTTCGTGGTGGTGCGGCGAATCCGTCCCCTCCAGTTGGACCCGCTTTAGGTGCTGCCGGTGTTAATATCATGGAGTTCTGTAAGCAATTTAACGGCCGAACTCAAGATAAGCAAGGTAAAGTACTTCCTGTTGTGATTACGGTGTACAAGGATAAGTCGTTTGACTTCGTCATTAAAACACCTCCCGCAGCAGTGCAGATTTTGGAAGCTGCCAAAGTGAAGAAAGGTTCTGGTGAACCTCACGCACGTAAAGTGGCGACCATTTCTTGGGATCAGGTTCGTGCAATTGCTGAAGACAAAATGCCCGATTTAAATGCATTTACCGTTGAGTCTGCTATGAAAATGGTAGCCGGTACTGCACGTTCAATGGGAGTGAAAGTAAAAGGTGCTGCACCTTTTTAATCTAGAAAAGAATCTATACAATGGCAAGATTAACAAAAAAGCAAAAAGAAGCGATGCTGAAAGTAGAGGATAAAACCTATACGGTAGCGGAAGCCTCTGCTTTAATTAAAGAAGTTACCAACGTAAATTTCGATGCCTCTGTAGACCTAGCCGTACGATTAAACGTTGACCCACGAAAAGCGAACCAAATGGTGCGTGGTGTGGTAACCCTTCCACACGGAACGGGAAAAGACGTAAAAGTATTGGCTTTAGTAACGCCCGATAAGGAAGCGGAAGCTAAAGAAGCAGGTGCAGATTATGTTGGTTTAGACGAATACCTCGATAAAATCAAAGGAGGATGGACCGATGTCGACGTCATCGTAACCATGCCGAGTGTGATGGGTAAATTAGGACCACTAGGACGCATTTTAGGACCTCGTGGATTAATGCCTAACCCCAAGACCGGTACGGTAACAATGGACGTTGCTAAAGCAGTTTCTGATGTGAAAGCAGGTAAAATCGACTTTAAAGTGGATAAGACCGGAATCGTTCACGCGGCAATCGGAAAAGCGTCATTTGATGCTGAAAAGATCGCCGGAAACGCAAGAGAATTATTAACGACCCTGGTAAAATTGAAGCCTCAGGCTGCAAAAGGTGTCTATATCAAAAGTATTTTTATGTCTAGTACGATGAGTCCTAGCGTTGAAATCGACACCAAAAGATTTACCGAGCAGTAATATCAAGAAATTATGACAAGAGAAGAAAAAGCCCAAGTAATTCAAGATTTGACTGCGCAGCTGAACGAGAACAATATCGTGTATTTGGCTGATATTTCGGGTCTTGATGCAGGAACAACAACCAGATTGCGTCGCGCTTGTTTCAAAGCCGGTGTAAAGTTGAACGTTGTTAAGAATACGCTATTGGCGAAAGCAATGGATAGTACCGAAAAGGACTTTGGCAATTTGTCTGAAGTACTTAAAGGGAACACCTCGTTAATGGTTTCTGAAACCGGAAACGCTCCGGCGAAAGTGATCAAGGAATTCAGAAAGAAATCGGATCGTCCGATCCTAAAAGGTGCCTTTATTGAAGAGGCCATCTTCGTAGGAGACGACAAGTTGGATACCCTTTCAGAGATCAAATCCAAAGAAGAAGTTATCGGAGACATCATCGGATTACTTCAATCGCCTGCTAAGAATGTTATTTCCGCCCTTAAGTCTGGTGGAGGTACCATCGCTGGTATTCTTAAAACCCTTTCCGAAAAGGAAGGATAGCATATTGCACTAATTAATTTATATAAAAACAACAATTTTTTTAAAACGATAGAAAATGGCAGATTTAAAAGATTTCGCAGAACAATTGGTTAACCTAACAGTAAAAGAAGTTAATGAGTTGGCCGATATCCTAAAAGAAGAATACGGTATTGAGCCCGCTGCTGCAGCTGTTGCTGTTGCTGGTGGTGCTGCCGCTGGTGGAGGTGACGAAGCCGACGAGCAAACCGAATTCGACGTAATCCTTACCGCTCCAGGTGGTTCTAAATTAGCAGTTGTAAAACTTGTGAAAGAATTGACTGGACAAGGTCTTAAGGATGCAAAAGCGCTAGTTGATGGAGCTCCTTCTCCAATTAAAGAAGGTGTTTCTAAAGACGAAGCTGAAGCACTAAAAGCTCAGTTAGAAGAAGCTGGAGCTGAGGTTGAGCTTAAATAAGCCCGGCTAGCCCAAACCTTACGGTTTAGGTCTTTTCTCGAAGCAGATTAGACCTAAACCATTTTGCGTATATAAAGGTTCTATCATTTTCGATGTACGCATTCATAGTTTTTTTAATTAAAATTCCGTCCATAGATGTCAGCAACGCAAACTGAAAGATTGAATTTTTCCTCTGTACAAAACAAGCCGGAGTATCCCGACTTTTTGGACATCCAAGTAAAATCCTTCCAGGATTTTTTCCAGTTGGAAACCAAATCAGAAGAAAGAAGTGATGAAGGGCTCTACAAAACCTTCATGGAGAATTTCCCTATTACTGATACCCGTAACCAATTCGTCTTAGAGTTTTTAGACTATTTTGTTGACCCACCACGCTACTCCATTCAAGAGTGTATCGAACGCGGGTTGACCTACAGCGTGCCCTTAAAGGCTCGTTTAAAATTATACTGTACCGATGAGGAGCATGAAGACTTTGAAACCATCGTACAGGATGTGTACCTAGGAACCATTCCTTACATGACCCAGAGCGGTTCGTTCGTTGTTAACGGAGCCGAACGTGTGGTCGTGTCTCAGTTGCACCGTTCTCCCGGAGTATTCTTCGGACAATCCTTCCACGCCAATGGAACAAAATTATATTCTGCGCGTGTGATCCCATTCAAAGGTTCTTGGATTGAATTCGCAACCGACATCAACAGTGTGATGTACGCGTATATCGATCGTAAAAAGAAGCTTCCGGTAACGACTTTATTCCGTGCTATTGGTTTTGAACGCGATAAAGATATCCTGGAGATCTTTGACCTGGCGGAAGAAATTAAAGCCACTAAAACGGGCTTAAAGCGATACATGGGGCGTAAGCTGGCCGCTCGTGTGTTGAAGACATGGCACGAAGATTTCGTGGATGAAGATACCGGAGAAGTGGTTTCTATTGAGCGTAACGAGATCATCTTAGATCGTGATACCGTGTTGGAAAAAGAACACATCGAAGAAATCTTAGATTCAGGAACCAAAACGATCTTATTACACAAGGAGGATAACCAATTAGCAGACTACGCTATTATCCACAACACCTTGCAAAAGGATCCTACCAACTCCGAAAAAGAAGCGGTAGAACACATTTACCGTCAGTTGCGTAATGCAGAGCCGCCAGATGAAGAGACGGCGCGTGGTATTATCAACAAGTTATTTTTTAGCGACCAACGTTACAAACTTGGTGAAGTAGGTCGGTACCGAATGAACAAAAAATTAGGTCTTGATATCGATATGGATAAGCAAGTGCTTACCAAAGAAGATATCATTACCATCGTAAAATATTTAATTGAGCTGATCAACTCCAAAGCAGAGATCGATGATATCGACCACTTGAGTAACCGTCGTGTGCGTACCGTGGGAGAGCAGTTGTCTTCGCAATTTGGTGTCGGACTGGCCCGTATGGCGCGTACCATTCGCGAGCGTATGAACGTTCGTGATAACGAAGTGTTTACGCCTATCGATCTGATTAACGCCAAGACCTTGTCTTCTGTGATCAATTCGTTCTTCGGAACGAACCAGCTATCGCAGTTCATGGATCAAACCAATCCACTGGCAGAAATTACGCACAAGCGTCGTTTGTCGGCATTAGGGCCTGGAGGTTTATCTCGTGAACGTGCCGGCTTTGAGGTTCGTGACGTTCATTACACGCACTACGGAAGATTGTGTCCGATTGAAACGCCGGAAGGACCTAACATTGGTTTGATTTCTTCGCTTTCCGTTTACGCTAAAGTGAACAATCTCGGATTTATTGAAACCCCGTATCGTAAGGTGGAAGAAGGAAAGATCGATATCAAAAACGAACCGATCTACCTTTCTGCGGAAGAAGAAGAAGAAAAACTCATCGCGCAGGCGAATATTCCATTGAAAAAAGATGGAACTATCGATACCGATCGTGTTATTGCACGTGAGGAGGGCGACTTCCCGGTGGTAGAGCCAACGCAAGTGAATTATGCCGACGTAGCGCCGAACCAGATCGCGTCGATTTCAGCTTCCTTGATTCCTTTCTTGGAACACGATGATGCGAACCGTGCCTTGATGGGAAGTAACATGATGCGTCAGGCGGTACCACTATTGCGAGCGGATTCTCCGATCGTAGGAACCGGCTTGGAACGTCAGGTAGCGTCCGATTCTCGAGTATTGATCAATGCGGAAGGGGATGGAGAAGTAGAGTATGTAGATGCCAATATGATCACCATTAAGTACGACCGTACGGAGGAAGAGCGTATGGTGAGCTTCGACAGTGATAGCAAATCCTACGATTTGATCAAGTTCCGAAAGACAAACCAAAGTACCTCGATCAACCTAAAGCCTATTGTAAGCAAGGGAGATCGCGTAAAAAGAGGTCAGGTGTTATGTCAGGGGTATGCTACGGAAGCCGGGGAACTGGCACTAGGCCGTAACATGAAGGTAGCCTTCATGCCTTGGAAAGGATACAACTTTGAGGATGCGATCGTGATTTCTGAAAAAGTGGTACGTGAAGATATCTTTACGTCTATTCACATCGACGAATACGCGCTTGAAGTACGTGATACCAAACTTGGAAACGAAGAATTGACGAATGATATTCCAAACGTTTCCGAAGAAGCAACCAAAGACCTTGACGAACACGGAATGATTCGTGTGGGGGCCGAAGTAAAGCCTGGAGATATCTTAATTGGTAAGATCACACCGAAAGGAGAAAGTGATCCAACGCCGGAAGAGAAATTACTTCGCGCCATCTTTGGGGACAAAGCGGGAGATGTGAAAGATGCCTCCTTAAAAGCATCCCCATCACTACGCGGCGTCGTAATTGATAAAAAACTCTTTGCGCGTGCGATCAAAGACAAGCGCAAACGAGCAAAAGATAAAGAAGACATTGCAGAGCTTGAATTGAAATACGAAAGTAAATTCGAAGCCCTAAAAGATGTCCTGGTAGAAAAACTGTTTGCTATCATTGGCGGAAAAACAGCACAAGGTGTTACCAACGATTTAGGTGAAGTAGTCTTCCCGAAAGGAAAGAAATACACACTTAAAATGTTGAACGCCGTAGACGACTACACGCACTTAACAGGCGGAACCTGGACGACAGATGACGACTTAAATGCGATGGTAGCCGACTTGATGCACAACTACCGAATTAAAGAAAATGATCTGCAAGGAAACTTGCGCCGTGAGAAATTCACGATTTCTGTTGGAGATGAACTTCCTTCCGGAATCTTGAAACTTGCCAAAGTGTATATCGCCAAAAAGCGTAAGCTAAAAGTAGGAGATAAGATGGCGGGTCGTCACGGTAACAAAGGTATCGTTGCACGTATTGTTCGTGAAGAAGACATGCCGTTCTTGGAGGATGGAACACCAGTAGACATCGTATTGAATCCACTTGGGGTACCTTCTCGTATGAACATCGGTCAGATTTACGAAACGGTACTCGGTTGGGCCGGACAAAAATTAGGACGCAAATTTGCGACGCCAATTTTTGACGGTGCCACTATCGATCAGATCAACGAACTAACAGATGATGCCGGAATTCCACGTTTCGGACACACACACCTCTACGATGGAGGTACCGGAAAACGCTTCGATCAACCTGCCACCGTAGGTGTGATCTACATGCTGAAACTGGGCCACATGGTAGATGATAAGATGCACGCCCGTTCTATCGGACCGTACTCATTGATTACGCAGCAACCATTAGGTGGTAAAGCCCAATTTGGTGGTCAGCGTTTTGGTGAGATGGAGGTTTGGGCACTTGAGGCTTATGGAGCTTCCAGTACCCTGCGTGAAATATTGACGGTTAAATCGGATGACGTGATCGGCCGGGCCAAGACTTACGAGAGTATCGTAAAAGGAGAAGCCATGCCGGAACCCGGATTACCAGAATCTTTCAACGTGTTGATGCACGAATTGAAAGGACTTGGTTTGGATATTCGATTAGAGGAATAAAAGATCCCCCGCGAAAGCGGGGCATCGCATTCCACGAGGCTAGGCCTCACCCGTAACAACATTTAAAGATTTTTACAGCATTATGGCAAGAAATAAAGAAAACACAGTACAGAAATTCAACAAGATTTCTATTGGTTTGGCCTCTCCCGAATCTATTTTGGCAGAATCTCGAGGAGAAGTGTTGAAGCCGGAAACGATCAATTACCGTACGCACAAGCCGGAGCGTGACGGACTTTTCTGTGAACGTATTTTTGGTCCTGTAAAGGATTACGAATGTGCCTGTGGTAAATATAAACGTATCCGCTATAAAGGGATTGTGTGTGACCGATGTGGGGTAGAAGTGACCGAAAAGAAAGTACGTCGCGACCGCGTGGGGCACATTAACTTAGTAGTTCCTGTCGCACATATTTGGTATTTCCGAAGCCTTCCGAATAAAATCGGATACTTATTAGGATTGCCGTCTAAGAAATTAGACATGATCATCTACTACGAACGCTACGTAGTAATTCAGCCGGGGATCGCAAAGAATGAAGAAGGCGAGCCCTTGAACAAAATGGAATTCTTGACGGAAGAAGAATACTTGAACGTACTTGATAGCCTTCCGCAAGAAAACATGTACTTGGAAGATAGCGACCCGAACAAGTTCATCGCGAAGATGGGGGCCGAGTGTTTGATTGAATTGTTGAAGCGAATTGACCTCGATGCCTTATCATTCGAGTTGCGTCACAAAGCCAACAACGAAACGTCGAAACAACGTAAGACAGAAGCCTTGAAGCGTCTTCAAGTAGTGGAAGCTCTTCGTGAAGCGAACAACAATCGGGAGAACAATCCAGAATGGATGATCATGAAAGTGGTTCCTGTAATTCCGCCGGAATTGCGTCCATTGGTACCATTGGATGGGGGTCGATTTGCGACATCCGACTTAAACGACCTGTACCGTCGTGTGATTATTCGTAACAACCGTCTGAAGCGATTGATGGAGATCAAAGCTCCGGAAGTAATCTTGCGTAACGAAAAGCGTATGCTTCAGGAATCGGTAGACTCGTTATTTGATAATACCCGTAAGTCTTCCGCAGTAAAAACCGACAGTAACCGTCCGTTGAAATCACTTTCTGATTCCTTGAAAGGAAAGCAAGGACGTTTCCGTCAGAACCTACTCGGTAAACGTGTGGATTATTCAGCACGTTCAGTAATCGTTGTAGGACCTGAACTAAAATTATACGAATGTGGTCTTCCGAAAGACATGGCCGCAGAGCTGTACAAACCATTTGTGATCCGTAAGCTTATCGAGCGTGGCATCGTGAAAACGGTAAAATCAGCGAAAAAGATTATCGATAAAAAAGAACCGGTAGTTTGGGACATTCTTGAAAATGTACTGAAAGGACACCCTGTATTACTGAACCGTGCTCCAACGTTGCACCGTTTGGGTATTCAGGCCTTCCAGCCCAAGTTAATTGAAGGTAAAGCAATCCAGTTACACCCGTTGGTATGTACGGCATTCAACGCCGACTTTGACGGGGACCAGATGGCGGTACACCTTCCATTAGGACCGGAAGCGATATTGGAAGCACAACTGTTGATGTTGGCGTCGCACAATATCCTAAACCCTGCAAACGGATCACCGGTAGCGGTACCGTCTCAGGATATGGTATTGGGACTGTACTACATGACCAAGTTGCGCAAATCCACTAAAGACCATCAGGTAAAAGGAGAAGGCCTTACGTTCTACTCTTCCGAAGAAGCCATTATCGCCTATAACGAAGAGCGCGTAGACCTGAATGCTGAGATCAAGATTCGCGCAAAAGATTTTAATGAAGAAGGTGAGTTGGTGCCACAATTGATCACCACGACCCTGGGCCGTGTGTTGTTCAACGACTACGTGCCAGAAAATGCCGGGTTCATCAATGAAGTATTGACAAAAAAGTCGCTTCGTGACATCATTGGCGATATTTTGAAAGTAACTTCAGTACCGGAAACTGCGAATTTCCTAGATGAGATCAAAGGCCTTGGATATAAGTTCGCTTTCGAAGGTGGATTGTCCTTCAGCTTAGGGGATATTATTATTCCTTCGGAAAAACAAACCATGATCGATTCTGCCAACGAGCAGGTAGATGGTATTATCGCCAACTATAACATGGGATTGATCACCAACAACGAACGTTACAATCAGGTGATTGATATCTGGACAGCGACGAATGCTGAATTGACCGAATTGTCGATGAAGCGTATTCGCGAAGACCAACAAGGTTTCAACTCGGTGTATATGATGCTTGATTCCGGAGCGCGTGGTTCGAAAGAACAGATTCGTCAGCTTACCGGTATGCGTGGATTGATGGCGAAGCCGAAAAAATCGAACTCCGGTGGAGGAGAAATTATTGAGAACCCGATTCTTTCTAACTTTAAAGAAGGACTCTCCATTCTCGAATACTTTATCTCAACGCACGGTGCGCGTAAGGGTCTTGCCGATACCGCATTGAAAACGGCGGATGCAGGATACCTAACACGTCGATTGGTAGATGTTTCTCAAGATGTGATCATCAACGAGGTAGACTGTGGAACGCTACGCGGAATTGAAGTCTCTGCCTTGAAGAAGAACGAAGAAGTAGTCGAAAAATTAGAAGACCGAATCGTAGGTCGTACCTCTTTGAACGATGTGTACGATCCGCTTACGAAAGATTTATTGGTAAGTGCCGGAGACCATATTACGGAAGCTGTCGCCAAGAGAATTGGTGATTCTGCCGTAGATAGTATTGAAGTGCGATCTGCCTTGACCTGTGAGGCGAAAAAGGGTATTTGTTCGATGTGTTACGGTCGAAACCTGGCTACCAATAAAATGGTGCAGCGAGGAGAGGCCGTTGGAGTTGTTGCCGCGCAATCTATTGGAGAGCCGGGAACACAGTTGACGCTTCGTACGTTCCACGTGGGAGGTATTGCCGGAAACATTTCCGAAGAGAACAAACTGATTTTAAAATACAGTGGTAAGGCCGAGATCGAAGACCTGAAAACTGTAAAGGGAGAAGACGCGGAAGGAAACGCGGTGGATATCGTGATTTCTCGTACGTCGGAAGTGAAGGTGATCGATGAGAAAACCGGAATTACCTTAAGTAATAACAACATTCCTTACGGAGCTACTTTGTTCATCAAAGATGGGCAAAAAGTGAAAGAGGGCGAAGTAGTATGTCAGTGGGATCCTTACAACGGTGTAATTATTTCAGAATTCGCCGGAAAAGTGAAATTTGAAAATATCGAGCAAGGAATTACCTATCAGGTGGAAATTGATGAACAAACGGGTTTCCAGGAGAAAGTAATTTCAGAATCTCGAGATAAGAAGAAAATCCCAACCCTACACATCCTAGGGAAGAAAGACGAAGTGATTCGTTCTTATAACCTTCCGGTGGGGGCTCACTTGATGGTGGAAGATGACGAAAAGATCAAGATCGGTAAGATCTTGGTCAAGATTCCGCGTAAGTCGGCTAAAGCCGGTGATATTACTGGGGGTCTGCCACGAGTAACCGAACTATTTGAAGCGCGTAACCCTTCGAACCCAGCAGTTGTAAGTGAGATCGATGGGGTAGTTTCCTTCGGAAAAATTAAGCGTGGTAACCGTGAAATTATCGTCGAGTCGAAATTAGGCGAGGTGAAGAAGTACTTAGTAAAACTTTCGAATCAGATTTTGGTTCAGGAGAACGACTACGTACGAGCCGGTATGCCGCTTTCTGATGGAGCGATTACACCTACCGATATCCTGAAGATCAAAGGACCTTCAGCGGTACAACAATACCTTGTGAATGAAGTTCAAGAGGTATACCGTTTGCAAGGGGTGAAGATTAATGATAAGCACTTTGAGGTAGTCGTACGTCAAATGATGCGTAAAGTTCAGATCCAGGATCCGGGAGATACTACCTTCTTGGAGAATCAATTGGTGCATAAATATGACTTCATCGAAGAAAATGATAAGCTCTTCGGAATGAAAGTGGTAACAAGCGCAGGTGATTCAGAAACCTTAAAAGAGGGTCAGATCATCACGCCACGTGATCTTCGTGACGAGAATTCTCAGTTACGTCGTTCCGATAAAGCGTTGGTAGAAGCCAGGGATGCGGTAAATGCTACCGCAACTCCAATTCTACAAGGAATTACACGAGCGTCACTTCAAACCAAGTCGTTTATTTCGGCTGCCTCCTTCCAGGAAACTACGAAGGTATTAAACGAGGCTGCAGTAAGCGGTAAGATCGATGAGCTCGAAGGATTGAAAGAGAATGTGATTGTGGGTCATAAGATTCCTGCCGGAACCGGAATGCGTGATTACGATACAATTATCGTAGGAAGCAAGGAGGAGCTGGAAGAAATGACGCGCGAAAAGCAAGAAGTAAATTATAACTAATCGATAGTTGCGCTCCTAAGGGAGCGCAACTTTTTTAATTTGATAGTATGGCAGAGGATTCTAAAAAGAAACAGAAACAAGGACAGATTAATATTGAACTAGGAGAGGCGATTGCGCAAGGCCAATACAGCAACCTGGCGATCATAAATCATTCACAATCTGAGTTCGTTGTTGATTTTGTCAACATCATGCCCGGAGTGCCGAAAAGCCAAGTGAAGTCCAGAATCATCTTGACGCCACAGCATGCCAAACGCTTTTTAAAGGCGCTACACGATAATGTGCAACGGTTTGAAAGCGCACATGGAGAGATTAAAGATTATCAGCAACCTCCCATCCCCATTAATTTTGGACCTACGGGAGAAGCGTAGAAAAAAGAAACCCGCCAGTTAGGCGGGTTTTTTTATGATACGGACTCAAATTCACTAACAAAGTGAAAGTGAATGTTCGGATATTTTTGCTGTGTCATTTGCAGCGTAAAAGCGCTGTCGGCCAGAAAAACTAACTGTCCGCGTTTGTCCTTCGCTAAATATTTTGCTTTCACTCGTTTGAAATCAGCGAATTCTTCGCTCTTAGAGTCTTTTGGATCTACCCAACAGGCTTTATGGACATTGAGTGCTTCATACGAGCACTTTGCGCCATACTCGTGTTCGAGTCGGTACTGAATTACTTCAAACTGCAAGGCTCCCACAGTACCAATTACCTTACGCCCGTTTAGCTCTAGAATAAATAATTGGGCCACTCCTTCATCCATTAATTGATCGATGCCCTTTTCAAGCTGCTTGCTTTTCATTGGGTCGGCATTGTTGATGTACTTAAAGTGTTCTGGAGAAAAGCTAGGGATGCCTTTATACATCATTTCTTCGCCTTCGGTGAGTGTATCTCCGATTTTAAAATTTCCCGTATCATGCAGTCCCACAATATCTCCTGCGTACGAAATATCCACGATCTCTTTCTTTTCCGCAAAGAAGGCATTAGGAGAAGAGAATTTCAGCTTTTTATTGTGACGTACGTGTAAATAAGGTGTGTTACGCTCGAAGGTACCTGAAACGATCTTGACGAAGGCCAATCGGTCCCGATGCCTGGGATCCATGTTCGCGTGGATCTTAAAGACAAAGCCAGTGAAGTCCTGCTCGTCGGGTCGTACCACGCGAGTGTCGCTTTCTTTAGGACGGGGTGCAGGAGCAATGTCAATAAAGCAATCCAGCAATTCTCGAACCCCAAAGTTGTTCAAGGCTGAGCCAAAAAAGACAGGTTGTAGCTCGGCTTTAAGGTATTCTTCTCGGTTAAAGTCGGGGTACACCTCGGTAACGATCTCAAGCTCTTCCCGTAAGGTTTCCGCTGCCTTGCTTCCCACGAGGTCATCAAGTTCTGGGTTTTGAAGGTCTTCAATTTTAATGGTTTCTTCGATCTGCTTTCGCTTGGTGCCACTAAAAAGATTGACATTCTTTTCCCAAAGATTGTAAATGCCTTTAAAATCGTATCCCATTCCAATTGGAAAACTTAAGGGAGTAACGGTAAGGTTAAGTTTTTGTTCAATTTCATCCAAAAGATCGAAGGCATCTTTCCCTTCACGGTCTAATTTGTTGATAAATACGATAATCGGAATTTTCCGCATTCGGCAAACCTCTACAAGTTTCTCGGTTTGTGCCTCGACCCCTTTGGCAACGTCAATCACCACGATGACGCTATCTACAGCCGTCAAGGTTCTAAACGTATCTTCGGCGAAGTCTTTGTGCCCCGGAGTGTCTAAAATGTTTATTTTGATGTCTTTGTATTCAAACGCTAAGACAGAAGTTGCCACGGAAATACCACGTTGCCGCTCAATTTCCATAAAGTCGGATGTAGCCCCTTTCTTGATTTTATTGCTTTTCACAGCGCCCGCTTCTTGAATAGCACCCCCAAATAGTAGTAATTTTTCAGTAAGGGTTGTTTTCCCGGCATCGGGGTGCGAAATAATTCCGAAGGTTTTTCTGCGTTGAATCTCTTTTTTTAGCGACATGGTAGTTTAAAATCTTTGGACAAAGATACGGCTCGTGACGAAGCTCTGAAACAAATTTTATCAAAAGTATGGTGCTGAAGCCCTTACTGATAGTAAGTATTTCCCTTACTTTTAAAATGGAATAAACTTCCTACAATTTATGAGAATATTTGAAGGAATTTTCTGCCGGGTCAGCGGTCATTTACGATCGGTATTATCGCCATTGGGAACCTCGTAAATTAAAAATCATTCCCACAAGCATAACCATTGTCAAGCCTTTAAAATTAACGCTATACGTGTTTATACGTATTCTAAATTCCTACAAAAAATAGCGTTTATTTCCGTTAAATCGTGTAGTTCAACGAATATTTATCACAGTTCAACTAATAGTTGGGTTTTTGTAAATCTTTAACAATTGTTCCTACGTATCTTTGGGTAAAACAACGGGAGATTTCCCTTGTGAAAGACAAAAAATGCAGTTGGGGCATTTTCAATTATTTACGACAAAAAAGCACGATATGTACACAACCCTTATACGTATGTTGAAGCCATATACTATTGCGGTAATTTTTCTCTTCCTCCTGATAGGAAGTTCTAGCGTTTATGCGCAAAATTGTTCGAGCACACTCACAGTTGAAAAGAATAGAGACACGCGCTCGGCCGATGAGGACGGAGCTCACTTTTGGGTAGTGTTAACGAACACTTCTTCCAGTACAGCAACCTACACCCTTTCCACAGAGTTTGCTACGGAATACTGCGGCAATGACACGCGAAGAAGTAGTCGACCAAACGTAACCCTGGATGTTGCTTTCAAGGAATCTGCGCAACGAGCAATGTCTGAAAATACCGTTACGCTCAAAGCGAATGCGACGCACCGATTTTTAGTGCAGGCTACGGCGCCGCAAGGTACACCGTATAATGTTTGGAGCTGCATTCAAGTAAAGGCCACTCCGCAAGGATGCCGAAACTCTTCTGCCACAGCATTGCTTAAAGTATTTGTTCCTGATCCTTCAGAAGGATAAAAGATATATAGATAAAAAATAGGTTTTAACCTAAAACATATTTTATGAAACGATTTTTACTTAACCAAACCATATTAAAAGAACGATTTTTCCAGGCGCTGATCGCCATGGCGTTTCTTTTCTCAGCGAATACACTTTTCGCGCAAGAGGTTGTTATCAATCGAACGGTAACTGAAGATCCAACCACTTGTAACCAGTTTGATGTTACCTTGGAACTAATTGGTAATCCACCTACCGTACCTTCTGAAGTGGTTCTGATTATCGACCGTTCAGGAAGTATGGACGATGGTCCGTTTCCGGAGCCTATCGACTATGCGAAGGATGCTGCGATCGAGTTCGTTCAAAATCTCTTCGATAACAACCCAACCGGATTGAACCGGGTGGCGATCGTGAGTTATGCGGAAAGCTCTACTTTAAACATCGGACTCACGGGAAGCTCAGGCGAGCAGGCGGTTATCAATGCGATCAATGCCATCACCACGGGAGGAAATACCAATATTCAAAGTGGTTTGGTGCGTGCAGATAATGAATTAATACACAACGGTACTTTTGACTGTAATACCAACAGAAGTATCGTTTTACTTACAGATGGGGTTGCCAACCGAGACAATAGCGGAAATGCTTGTAGTAATACAGGTAGCGGAACAATTTGTCAACAAAATGCAATCCAAGCAGGTATCAATGCACAAACAACGACAGTTGGCGGAGTAACCTATACACAAAGTATTTTTAGTGTAGGATTGTTTGGTGCGATTAGTGGTCAGCAGCAAACAGTGGCTACGAACACTATCGACCAAATTCAAAATTCGGGATTATTTACTACGGAAACAGGTGCAGACCTTTCTGGAATTTACAATACGATATTAGGACAGTTGGCCAATGCCGCGACCCAGATTCCTGGGGAAGCATTAGTAACCAATACCTTGGCTTCTGGATTTGTCTACGTACCCGGCTCATTAAATGCCAGCAAGGGTAATGCCTCTTTTAGCGGCGACCTTCTTTCTTGGTTTGTCGAGCAACTAAAGGATGAGACCATAACGTTAACGTATACCATTCAAGCGCCACCGCCAGATGCGTGTGGTATTCAAGATTCTGGATTTGCACGGGTGCGCTATCAAGATTCAGATTGTCAAATTCAGGAAATACCGTTCAACAATCCTGAAATATGTGTGCCTTGTCCTGAATTGGACGCTGAAATTTCACGCGTCGATTGTGATGACAGTATTGCATACGGAGTAACGGTTGATCAGGTGGGCTGTGTGTCCAATAGTGATGATTACTCTTGGGAATTCTTTCTGAATGATGTCTTGGTAGGAACTTCAAATCAGGCATCCGGAACCTTCAATTATACAGGAAGTCAGGATTTCACTGGAGATTTCCGCGCTGAACTGGCTTATGACGGCACCTATGGTGCGGGATGTGCGCTTCCTACCGAAACTGCGACTGAGACGCTTCACTTACCAGATTTGATTAGCGTTACGACACAAAAAGAAAATGCAACTACGAGTCAGGGTTGTGCCGATGGGACGGCAACAGCTTCTGCTAGTGGCGGAACCGGTAGTTTCTCTTACTTATGGAGTCCGGGTGGGCAAACTACGCCTACTATTTCGGGACTTTCCGAAGGAACTTACACGGTAACCGTTACCGATAATAACACAGGTTGTTTTAAGAAAGAAACAGTAGAAATCACCTGTTTTGACGATGAGTGGTTATTTGACTGTGAAACCGGTATGGAGGTAGATCTATATGGGTACAATGCAAATTGCCAAACGTCTTCCACCGTAAACATTCCAAATCCAGGAACTGTTTACCAATATGTGGTTGAAATTATCTACGATAATAACAATCCAGGACCAACCATTCAGATCGAGGATGATATGGGGAACCCATATACCTTAGACAGAAATCTGGTAACAGGATCTTCAAACGAATGGTACTACCGCGGACTTATCAATGGAAGTACGAGCTTCGTAACCTATACCAATAATATTAAGGAATGTAATCTACAATCTATCGTAGTACACGCTTTCCGAAATACGACGGATGCTTCTGCTTCCGCAGGAAAATTTGTAGATCTACAAGGTAACAACACTATTGAAGTATTCTCTCTTGACATTCCTACCGATGACGGGCCAAGAGACATGACGGTTGAAGTGCCACTTTCGGAATTAACAAATGACGGACGCTATGTATTGGTGCGCGCTGAAGCTGGAGGCGTAAGCGAACAAGTTATCCTTTATGGAGCTGATGGCTCACTTCCAGGCGGAGATTGCTGTTTGGCAATTCCAGAATTATCACTGGTTAATGTACCGGGTACCGCCAATCAGGTAACGATTACCGTCGACAGCAGAAATGGTCAGAACGGTCAAACCGTAAACGGACAATCTTGGATCGTTTCAGGCGGAGTAACGGTTACTGCCAACTGTTTTGAATGTGATTTAGCGATTGCATCGGTGGTTCCTCAAGATGCCTTATGTGCTGGGGAAGCTTCCGGATCTATTGATGTAACGATTAGTGGCGGAACAGCGCCATTCACCTTCAATTGGAGTAATGGAGCGACCACAGAAGATATAACCGACATTCCAGCCGGAACCTACAGCGTGACGGTAACGGATGCCAACAATTGTGAAGTTGTACAGAACAACATTTCCGTTGGAGAACCAGAACCCATAAGTATTATTATTACCAAACAAAATGCAACGCTTTCAGGACTATGTGTGAATGGACAAGCTACCGCCAATCCCTCAGGAGGTACAGAGCCTTATACGTATCAATGGAGTGCTAGCGCCGGAAGTCAGACCACGGCAACCGCTACAGGATTACCAGTAGGAACACATACCGTGACCGTAACAGATGCGAACGGATGTATGCTGGAACAAAGTGTTGCGATCGACTGTTTCAACGATTGTGATGCCGTAATCAGTGTTGATGATGTGACCGATGTGCTATGTACCGGAGACGAAACAGGAAGTGCTACCGTTAGCGCAAGTTCTGTAGCTAATCCTGGTGCAACCTTTACCTTCACCTGGAACACGCTACCACCTCAAATTGATGCTGGAGTAACTTCGAGCACCATTACGGGTCTGGAAGCAGGGGTGTATACGGTAAGCGTAACCATTGACGGAACCTTATGTCTTCCAGTAGAACAAAGTATTACGATTACCGAGCCGGCCAATGCTCTTAATGTAACGGCTACGGCTACAGACGAAAGTGGACCTTCCACAGGTGATGGTACCGCCACGGCCAATCCAAGCGGTGGAACTCCGCCTTACACTTATTCTTGGACTCCCACTGGAGAGATCACGCAAACGATTACAGGATTAAGTGCAGGCACTTATACCGTCACCGTAACTGATGCGAACGGATGTACGGCTTCTGATGATGCTGTTGTGAATCCTGGAACGTGTCGAAATCTTTCTGTACAAGCCAATACCACGCCTGCAACTTGTTTTGGAGATGCAGACGGTACCGCTACGGCGAATGTGACTGGTGGTTCGGGTGACTTCAGTTATTCTTGGTCGCCAACCGGGGAAACCACTCAGACAATTACAGGTCTAACGGCAGGTACGTATCAGGTAACCGTGACCGATAATGTTACGTTGTGTACAGCTACCGCTACCGCTACGGTGAATGAGCCAAATGCCTTAAGTTCAGGTATTGCCGTGAATAACGTACCGTGTTTTGGAGATAGCACCGGATCCTTAGATCTTACCGTCTCCGGAGGTACTTCTCCGTATTCCTTCTTGTGGAGTAATGGAGCGACGACTGAAGATTTAAGCGGAATTCCTGCTGGAACATACTCTGTGACGATTACAGATGTGAATGGTTGTACGTTAACAGATAGCGCTACCGTACAACAACCAGATGCTGCCTTATCCTTAGCGATTACATCTCAAACCGACGTGCTTTGTGGAGTGCCTGGTAGTATAACCGTGGAAGCTACAGGAGGAACACCACCGTATCTTTATGCGTTAGACGGTGGAACCCCACAGGCTTCAGGAACGTTTACGGATCTAACGGAAGGTACCTATACCATTACCGTGGTTGATGGTAACGCGTGTAACGATTCAGTAACCGTAACCATTCTTGCAAACTGTACGGATGCGATAGATGATATTAATAATACCTTTACCAACGTTGCTGTTGACGGAAATGTATTGACCAACGATATTGATTTTGAGGGTGATACGCAAACAGTAACGACAACAACAGTAACTACTGCGCAAGGAGTAACTGTAACGATCGATCCAACGACAGGTGCGTATACCTATACACCACCAACAAGTTATCAAGGATCAGATTCTTTTGAATACACAATTGTAGACGACGGAAATCCACAAGCTACCGATACAGCGACTGTATACATTGAAGTTATTCCGCCAAGCGGACCTCAAAATGAGCCGCCGGTTGCGAATGCCGACACCAATACTACGGAAGTGGATACTCCGGTAGCCGGAAACGTCTTAGTAAACGATTTCGATCCGGATGCGGATACTATTACAGTAACCACAACATCGGTAACCACCGCTCAAGGTGTTACCGTGAGCATCGATCCTACTACAGGGGTGTACACCTACACGCCTCCCGCGGGATATACAGGTATTGATACCTTTGAATACACCATTTGTGATGATGGAACACCATCTTTATGTGATACGGCTGTTGTAACGATCACCATTTATGAAGATGACCGTAATATAACGGTGGCGAATGACGATGCTTACAATACGTTGCCTGATGTTGCCGTAACTGGAAATGTGCTGGATAATGATTCAGATCCAGAGGGAGACAATCAAACAGTAGATACTGCTGTATCTCCAGTAAGCGGGCCAAGTAATGGTACGTTGGTGATAAATCCTGATGGTTCCTTTACCTACACTCCGAATGCAGGATACGCAGGAACTGATTCTTTTGTATATGAAGTAGTTGATGACAATGTAGATCCGGCTAGAGATCGAGCTACTGTATACATCACGGTAGGCGGAATTTCAAACACGACAGATGCTATTGATGATATCAATAATACCTTTGTGAACATTCCGGTCAACGGTAACGTGTTAACCAATGATGTTGACTTCGAAGGAGATACACAAACGGTAACTACGACAACCGTAACAACTGTTCAGGGAGTAACGGTAACAATCGATGCCACAACAGGCGCCTATACCTATACGCCTCCAACAGATTATGTGGGAGAAGATTCTTTCCAATATACCATTGTTGATGATGGTAACCCACAAGCTACCGATACCGCTACGGTTTATATTGAAGTGGAGCAACTAGGAGATCCGGGGAATGATCCCCCGATCGCCAATGCCGATACCAATACTACCGAAGTGGATACTCCGGTAACGGGTAACGTGCTTGTAAACGACTTTGATCCTGATTTCGATCCTATTACCGTATCGACTCCAACGGTAACTACCACTCAAGGAGTAACGGTTTCGATCGATCCTACCACAGGGGTGTACACCTACACACCGCCGGCAGGCTACGTGGGTGTTGATACCTTTGAATATACTATTTGTGATGATGGAACACCTTCACTTTGTGATACGGCTGTTGTAACCATTACTATTCGCGATGACAATCAAAATATTACTGTGGCTAATGATGATGCGTATTTCGCCTACATCAATAACCCGGTGACCGGAAACGTACTTGACAATGATTTCGATCCTGAAGGAAACGACCAACAGGTAGATACTGCAATTACCCCGGTGAGTGGTCCTGGAAATGGTACACTTGTCATCAATGCAGATGGTTCGTTCACATACACACCGAATACCGACTATGTAGGTCCGGATTCTTTCGTGTATGAAATTTTTGATAATGGAGATCCAGTTGCTAGAGACAGAGCTACTGTGGTGCTAACTATTGGATTGGAGGGGAATACCACCAATGCTCGAAATGATATTAATGATACGTTTGTAAATATTCCGATAAGCGGAAATGTTCTGACCAATGATATAGATGCTGAAGGAGATACACAAACGGTAACTACAACAACGGTAACTTCCGTTCAAGGAGTAGTAGTTACGATCAGTCCAGACGGAAACTATACCTATACACCACCTACAGATTATGTGGGTGAAGATTCTTTCGAATATGCCATCGAAGATGACGGTAATCCGCTAGCAACCGATACCGCAACAGTCTTTATCGAAATCTTCCCAGTAGGTGATCCTGATAATGATCCTCCGGTAGCCAATGCCGATACTAACACTACGGAAGTGGACACTCCGGTAACAGGCAATGTGCTTGTAAATGATTATGATCCAGACGGTGACCCAATCACTGTGACAACAACTACAGTAACAACTGCGGAAGGGGTAACCGTAACAATCGATCCGACAACGGGTATCTATACGTACACACCTCCGGTGGGATACATCGGTAAGGACACCTTCATGTACACAATTTGTGATAACGGAACGCCTGCGTTGTGTGATACTGCCATGGTAACCATCACTATTGTGGATGATGTAGCCAATATTACCGTAGCGAATGATGATTCTTACTTCGGATTCCCTGGAAATGATATTACTGGTAATGTACTGGACAATGATAGCGATCCTGAAGGAGATACCCAGCAGGTTGATACGGCAATCACTCCGGTAAGTGGACCAACTAACGGTACGCTCACGATTAATGCTGATGGTACGTTCACCTATACACCAAATGCTGGTTTCCTAGGAACGGATCAATTCGTGTATGAAATTTTTGATGATGGTTCTCCAGTCGCAAGAGCTAGAGCTACTGTGTACTTGACCGTTCAAGACCCAGGAAACGACATCCTAGCGGTTGATGATATCAACGATACCTATGTAAACCTTCCGGTAAGCGGAAGCGTTGCGACCAATGACGAGAACCCAGATGGACCGGCAGGTTCAGAAGTGTTCACACTCGTAAATGGTCCAACTAACGGTACCTTGACCTTCAATCCTGATGGAACCTACACCTATACTCCGAATACCGACTATGAAGGAGAAGATACCTTTGAGTATCAGATCTGTGATGGTGGTACTCCTGTAGCTTGTGATACGGCGATCGTTTATATCGAAGTATTGCCAGTAGGTGGTCCTGATAACGAACCACCAGTAGCCAATGCCGATACGAACACTACGGAAGTTGATACTCCTGTAAATGGAAACGTACTGGTAAACGATTTTGATCCTGATGGAGATACAATCACGGTAACAGACAATACCGATCCAACCAATGGTACGGTAGTGGTGAACCCTGACGGAAGCTATACCTATACTCCGAACCCAGGTTTTGAAGGAGAAGACACCTTTGACTATACGATCTGTGACAATGGAACTCCTGCGCTGTGTGATACGGCTACGGTTACCATCCAGGTGATCCCGAACAACGGAAACATCACAGTGGCCAACGATGACGCTTACAATGGCTTTATCGGAATGGACATCACAGGAAACGTGCTTGATAACGACAATGATCCTGAAGGAGACGATCAGCAAGTTGATACTGCGATCACTCCGGTAAGTGGACCAAGCAATGGTACCTTAACGATCAATGCTGATGGTACGTTCACCTATACTCCGAATGCTGGATTCTTCGGAACCGATCAGTTTGTATACGAGATCTTCGATAATGGAACCCCTGAGGCGAGAGATCAAGCGACGGTATACCTAACGGTTGGTGACCCAGGAAACGACATCCTAGCGGTTGATGATATCAATGATACCTATGTAAACCTTCCGGTAAGCGGAAGCGTTGCGACCAATGACGAGAACCCAGATGGACCGGCAGGTTCAGAAGTGTTCACACTCGTAAATGGTCCAACTAACGGTACCTTGACCTTCAATCCTGATGGAACCTACACCTATACTCCGAATACCGACTATGAAGGAGAAGATACCTTTGAGTATCAGATCTGTGATGGTGGTACTCCTGTAGCTTGTGATACGGCGATCGTTTATATCGAAGTATTGCCAGTAGGTGGTCCTGATAACGAACCACCAGTAGCCAATGCCGATACGAACACTACGGAAGTTGATACTCCTGTAAATGGAAACGTACTGGTAAACGATTTTGATCCTGATGGAGATACAATCACGGTAACAGACAATACCGATCCAACCAATGGTACGGTAGTGGTGAACCCTGACGGAAGCTATACCTATACTCCGAACCCAGGTTTTGAAGGAGAAGACACCTTTGACTATACGATCTGTGACAATGGTACTCCTGCGCTGTGTGATACGGCTACGGTAACCATCCAGGTGATCCCGAACAACGGAAACATCACTGTTGCCAACGATGATGCCTACAACGGCTTTATCGGCAATGACATCACAGGAAACGTGCTTGATAACGACAATGATCCTGAAGGAGACACCCAGCAAGTTGATACTGCGATCACTCCGGTAAGTGGACCAATTAATGGTACATTAACCATCAATGCAGACGGTACGTTCACCTATACTCCGAATGCTGGATTCTTCGGAACCGATCAGTTTGTATACGAGATCTTCGATAACGGAACCCCTGAGGCGAGAGATCAAGCGACGGTATATCTAACGGTTGGTGATCCAGGAAACGACATCCTAGCGGTTGATGATATCAATGATACCTTTGTTAATTTACCCGTAAGTGGTGATGTAGGTACCAATGACGATAATAACGACGGTCCACTAGGAACGGAAGTATTTACTTTAGTTAATGGTCCAAGTAACGGTACCTTGACCTTCAATCCTGATGGAACGTATACTTATATTCCGAATACCGACTTTGTAGGGGAGGATACTTTCGAGTATCAAATCTGTGACGGCGGTACTCCGATCGCCTGTGATACGGCAATCGTTACCATAGAGGTAGTAGATGATCCAATCTTAGAGAATGATCCACCAATTGCCAATAACGATACGAATGTTACAGAGACGGACGTACCTGTATCAGGAAATGTATTGGTGAACGATTACGATCTGGATGGTGATCCAATCGTGGTGACTTCAAATACGAATCCAACCAACGGTACGGTAGTGGTGAACCCCGACGGTAGTTACACCTATACTCCAAACCCAGGCTTTGAAGGTGAAGATACGTTTGAGTATACAATCTGTGATAACGCAACTCCAGCTTTATGTGATACGGCGACCGTTACGATCTATGTGATTCCTAACAGCGGAAACATTACCGTAGCCAATGACGATTCCTATTATGGTGAAATTGATACTCCGATTACCGGTAATGTACTTGATAACGATTCCGATCCGGAAGGAGACAACCAATCTGTAGATGTTGCGATTACTCCGGTAAGCGGACCAACCAATGGTACGGTAACTATCAATACTGATGGAAGCTTTACCTATACTCCAAATGCTGGATTTACAGGAAACGATCAGTTTGTATATGCCATCGAAGACGATAATGCTGCAGGAAGTGCCACAGATCAAGCCACTGTATATATCTTGGTGGAACAAACTCCGGCACCTGCTATCGCAATAGTCAAAACCGGCGTCTTTAATGACGAAAACGGCGATAATTGTACAGATGCTGATGAAACCATTACCTATACATTTACAGTAACCAATGAAGGAAACGTGCCACTAAGTAACGTAACCGTTACCGATCCAATGATCGCAACGATTACCGGACCTACTGGTGACGACAATGGAAACGGATTGTTAGATATTACCGAAACCTGGGAATACACCGGAAGCTATACCATTACACAAGATGATATTGACAACGGTCAAGTAGAGAACCAGGCTACAGCCGAAGGTACCGATCCTGACGGAACGGTAGTAGATGACCTTTCCGATGACGAAGTAGTTACGGAAGACGATCCAACAGTTACCACACTATGTCAAGAGCCATTGATCGCGATTGTGAAAGTAGGAACGTTCAATGATGAGAACGGTGATGGATGTACAGATGTTGACGAGACCATCGGATATGTATTCACAGTGACGAACGAAGGAAATGTTTCCTTGAGTGACGTTGCGGTGACCGACCCAATGATCGCTACGATCACCGGACCAGCCGGAGATGATAATGGTGACGGAATCTTGGATGTTACTGAAACCTGGGAATACACCGGAAGCTATACAATCACACAGGCAGATATTGACGCTGGCGAGGTAGAAAACCAAGCAACAGCAGTAGGTACTGCTCCTGATGGAACGGTAGTAGACGATCTTTCAGACGAATCTGAAGTAACAGGAGACGATCCAACCGTTACTACGCTATGTCAAGAGCCATTGATCGCCATTGTAAAAGTGGGAACGTTCAATGATGAGAACGGTGATGGTTGTACAGATGTTGACGAGACCATCGGATATGTATTCACAGTGACGAACGAAGGAAATGTTTCCTTGAGTAACGTTGCGGTAACCGACCCAATGATCGCTACGATCACTGGACCAACCGGAGATACCGATGGCGATGGGGAACTAGATGTTACAGAGACTTGGGAATACACCGGAAGCTATACCGTCACACAGGATGATATTGATGCCGGTGAGGTAGAGAACCAAGCCACAGCGGTAGGTACTGCACCTGATGGAACAGTAGTAGATGATCTTTCAGACGAGTCAGAAGTAACAGGAGACGATCCAACCGTTACTACGCTATGTCAAGAGCCATTGATCGCGATTGTGAAAGTAGGAACGTTCAATGATGAGAACGGTGATGGATGTACAGATGTTGACGAGACCATCGGATATGT
>NZ_JAQQTD010000007.1 GCF_028561755.1 Altibacter sp. HG106 | reverse complement strand
GTAGGGAACATAGAACCACTGGTTGGGCCCATGGTCTGCGTTACGGTTACCGTTCCTCCATCAGGATCGATGGCAACCGCATCTGCAAAGTTTACTACTGCGTTACACACACCTGGGTCGGTATCCGCCATAATATCGGCTGGACAAGAAATGATTGGAGGCATTCCAACAGCACCTGCGGCCCAGTTTAAGCTATTTACCATAAGGGCAACACCATCGGTACTAGCATCCCAAAAATCAGCTCTTCCGGTATCAGAAGATGGTGTATAAAAATTAAGATATACCATGCGAGCCGTTCCGGAGGCTCCGTAGTTTTCAGCAATAATTACTAATGGAGTACCACTTGCATAATCGGCTAATAACGTAGCCCCAGGACGTACTGTTCCTGTGGCGAGATAACCTCCACCTCCGGTACTATTACTAAAAGTAGTAACCCCCTGCATAACAGGATGTCCTGCGTCGTAAATGGTACCAAGGCTTTGTGAACCATTAGAAAACATAGCATCAGGCATTAATCCGTAATTTGCACTAAAGTTTCCTACGTTAGAATTTACTGCAAACATCATGTTGACTACATGTCCACCAGCATCCACATATTGGCCAACCACATTACCTAATCCTACTGGATCCAGCGGCCCACCATCTGTAGAAAGTATAACAACATCATACATTTGTAACATTGCTAAGGTGGGTGTTCCGGCATCTACGTCAAAAAGGTCTACGGTAGGAATACCAGCAGCAGTAAGTTTGTTCACCACATCTGCTTCCCAAGTAGGGTCTGGAGACCCTTCTAAAAACAGCACATTGTTGGCCATCCGAGACGTTCTGTTCGCAAGGCCTTCCAACTGGGAAAGATCAGACTTAACTGGGGTAGGACCTACATCATTGCTTGATGAAGTCCCATTAAATTGTTGTGCATGCACCCCAAAGGAAAGAACAAAACACAACAATAGAAAAGTAATTTTCTTCATAATTGAATTTTTAAATATAGAATAGTTAATACGCGACGAAAATACCAAAAAAATCGGATTGAGCAATAATTTACCACCCAAAAGAAATCGGCACTTTCCTACAAAGCAGGAATTTACAGCGAATGCTTGCTGCTCTCTAAAGTTTTTTATATTTGTCTTTCAACTAATCTACATAGTATATGCTGCGTTTTTTTATCTTCAGTTGCTTAGGTTTTCTACTCTTTTCATGTTCTTCGGAACCTTCCAAAGCGTCCCGGGATGGCGGACTTACAGACGGAGCCGAAAAACGCTTTACGAAAGTGGGCACAGATCAATCGGGTATTTCGTTCAAAAATATGATTCGAGAAGACCTGGAATTCAACTTCCTGAATTACCCCTACCTATATACCGGAGCTGGAGTCGCCGTGGGCGATATAGATAATGACGGCCTTCAAGACATTTATCTCACCGCTAACTTCGGACCGAATAAATTGTATAAGAACAAAGGGAATTTTGAGTTTGAAGACATTACCGCTTCTTCCAAAACGGAAGACTTCCAGGGCTTTAAAACTGGCGTTACTATGCTGGATATCAACAACGATGGGTGGCTCGATATCTATGTGAGCAAAGCAGGTTCTCTCGATAGCGATGAGGGACGTCGCAACAAGTTGTTTGTCAATCAACAAGACGGAACGTTTAAAGAAGAAGCCAAAGCCTGGGGTATCGATGATCCCGGCTATACCACGCAGGTCTACCCATTAGATTATGATAAAGACGGAGACCTGGATCTTTATGTCTTAAATTATCGGTACGACTTCAAAAACAATTCTAAAATTAGTGGTGAAATTCAACGTCAGATCGAAGAGGTTACCAGCGACCAGCTATATCGTAACGATGGCAACCGATTTACGAAAGTAACCGCCGAAGCGGGACTTTACAATAAGGCTTGGGGACTCGCTGGGGCCGTTGGCGATTTTAATAACGACGGTTGGGACGATATTTATGTCTCGAATGACTACCTAGAGCCTGACCAGATGTATATCAATCAACAAGACGGGACTTTCAAAAACGAAATCAACGATAGGATGAATCATATTTCCTTTAACAGCATGGGAAGTGATTACGCCGATCTTGATAACAACCTCCATCCCGATCTGATCACAGTTGACATGCTTGCCGAAAATTACGCCCGAAGTAAAGAGAATATGGCGTCTATGAGCACCGAAAACTTTATGAGCATGGTTAATGTTGGGTACCATCATGCCTATATGGCAAACATGCTGCACTATAATAAAGGAAATGGAAAATATCTGGAAACGGGACAACTGAGTGGCGTGGTGAAAACCGACTGGAGTTGGGCTCCTTTGTTGGCCGATTTCGATAACGACGGACTCAAAGACATCTTCATCAGCAACGGGGTGTATAAAGACTACAACAATCAAGATTTCAGAAATGAACTTAAAGCGCGTAACGCCCGTGGTGAATCGATGACCTTGCAAGCGGTACTAGATTTAATGCCTTCGCAAAAACTGGACAACTACATTTACAAGAACAATGGCGATCTCACCTTTTCAAAAGTAATCGACGAATGGGGACTCAATGACCCAAATTTCTCAAACGGTGCGGCCTATGCCGATTTTGATAATGATGGCGATCTAGACCTCATCGTAAATAACGTGAACGATCAAATTGGCTTGTACAAAAACAACTCGAATCAAAATTATGTACAGTTCGACTTTAAAGGACCTGAGAACAACCGCCTGGGAATTGGCGCATCGGTTTACGTTAAACAAGCCGAAGAAACCCAATATCAGAAACTCTACATCACCCGTGGCTTCCAATCGTCTGTACCTCAAATACTGCATTTCGGATTGGGAGATTCCCCCGCTGTAGAAGAAGTGTTAGTAGCATGGCCCGATGGGAAGGTTTCTACGCTAACGAATGTCACCGGAAACCAGCGAATTACTGTTGATTATGCTTCCGCAGAAAACAATAGTTTGGCGCTTCGGAAATATAAGGGGCAAAAAGAATCGTTAGATATTGCCCAAATGGGCGTCGATTACCAGCATCAAGAAAATGATTTTAATGATTTCAGCTTACAGCTACTTATTCCGCAGAAACAATCAACCAAAGGAACGGGAGTGGCCAAAGCAGACGTAAACGGAGATGGTCTGGAAGATTTCTTTGTAGGAAACGCTGCCGGTGCTGCTGCCGCGCTTTACACACAGCAGTCCGATGGCACCTTCAGCAAAACCAATACGGCACTATGGCAGAGAGAAGCGGCATATGAAGATGCGAACGCCTTATTCTTTGATGCGGATGGAGATGGCGATAATGATCTCTATGTGGTTAGCGCTGGCTATGAACTGAAGGAAGACAGCGCCTTGTTGCAAGACCGACTCTATCTGAATGACGGGAACGGGACTTTCTCGAATGCTACGCAACGTCTTCCTAAGATGTTGGTGTCCGGAAAGAGTATTTCAGCAGGAGACTATGACGGGGATGGCGATCTAGATCTCTTTGTAGGAGGCAATGTAGTGCCCGCCAAATACCCACTTTCTCCACGGTCTTATTTGCTACAAAACAATAACGGAACCTTTACCGATGTAACATCACAAAACAACTCACTGGCGGAAGCTGGGATGATTTCCGAAGCCATCTTTACCGATTATGATAACGATGGTGACCTCGACCTGCTAACCGTAGGCGAATGGATGGCTCCCACCTTCTATAGCAACAATAATGGAAGTTTTGCACCCGCCCAAAATATTAAAGGGCTCGAAAAAACAGAGGGCTGGTGGTTTAGTGTCACCGCAGCCGATTTCGACGGAGATGGTGATGAAGACTACGTGATGGGGAATATTGGAAAGAATAATAAATTTCAACCGAAAAAGGAAAAGCCGATTTATATCTACGGAAAGGATTTTGACAATAATGGCAGCTTCGATGTTGCCTTGAGCAAAATTAATGAAGGGCGCTTAGTACCCGTGCGCGGAAAAGAATGTAGTAGCGAACAAAATCCTTATCTATTAGAAAAAATTGAAACCTATAAGGAGTTCGCTAGTTTGGAAATGAAGGATATTTATGGAGAAGACAAGTTAAAAGATGCCTTTCAGCTAATGGCGCATATGTTTGAAACCATGTACGTAGAAAATCAAGGAAATGGCAGTTTTAAGATTACCAAGCTCCCAAATCAGGTACAAACAGGCCCAACCCTAGCCTTGCTTCCGGGCGATTTTAATGAGGATGGGAACATGGATGTTATGGGTGTGGGTGCCATTTACGATGCCGAAGTGGAAACCATTCGATACGACAGTAATTACGGCTATGTATTGTTAGGAGATGGTGCCGGTGGATTTGAAGTAAGTGAGCAATACGATCCGTTTATTGATAGTGACTCGAAAGATATGGAGCGCATTACCATCAATGGGAAAGAACATTATGTGGTGGTAAGCAATAATGCTCCTCTGGAAATCTTTACCTTCCAACCCAACCCATAGTTAACGGGACTTTAGCGTTGCATTAATACAATTTAACGTTCGTTCTCTGTATCTTTTTGCTACTAAAAATCAAGCATTATGGCAAAGAAATTTGAACGGAAGAAGGAACAAAAGAATCCGACGAATCCCACGGGAAATACAAATCAGAAGACTAATAAATTCGATATCGATGAAAAAACGATAAAGAAACAACAGAACAAGAAATAGATGGGAAAAGGAGATAAAAAGACAAAACGTGGAAAAATCCACAATGGATCTTACGGAAAACTCCGCCCACGTAAAAAACGTATGAACTTAAAACACAAGACGACAAAAAGCGTTGAAAAAGAAAAATAATGCTACAGGAAGTGATTTCTGTATTGTAACACCCTAAAATCAACTGTATTGATGTTAGGGTGTTCTTTTTTTAGGCGTTTGTAAGCGCTCATGCTCCCCACAGCTCTATTGGCAGCCCCCGAAGGCGCCGTAAGAGAAACTGTTCTAATGAGCCGATCACTTTTTGGGAGTCGGAATTCATGAATTCTCGGCACTTCTGAATCGATTAAAGCGAGCTTGACATTGTATTGTTTCAAATGCCTTCGGAAGAAATACTCGGGACCGTTTTTACTATTCCCACCCGTAAACAAAAGGGTGTGAACCGATGAATACCGCTCTAAGATCTCTACTAAGTCTCTTAACACCACTTCTTGCATCCCCAGATCGGAAGCGTCAATCTTCTCCCGATAGGCTGTTTCTACGATGTCACAAATACCAAGTTTGTGTGCTCTTAGAAATTCTTTTCGATGTGCGACGGCTTCTTCGGTATCTTCAAAAGAAAGCTTTAAATCAAAGATTCGATCTAAAATTGGCCATAGTTGCCCATCCCTGCTTCCGTAACAAAAATTGACATCATCTGGTTTTAGGTCGCCTGTAGTAAATCGTGGAGGCGGTAGTGTTCCTACGATGACTTTTTCTGTATTCGAAAATAAAAAAGGTGGGTATGGGTGTTGGTGACAGAACACTAGCGAACAAATACGGGTTCGAGTTCATTTTCGGTATACTTTTCACTGTACCCATAACCGTCATAGTTGAACCCTAGTAATCCTTTTTGAGTAGTGATGTCTTGATCCATTATATAGCGCACCATGCTCCCCCTTGCCTTTTTCGCAAAGAAAGAAATGATCTTGAGTTTCCCATTCTTGAAATCTTTAAAGACAGGAGAAATTACCGGTACTTTCAAACGCTCTGGTTGTATTACTTTAAAGTATTCATTACTCGCTAAGTTCAGAAAAAGTTCATCGTCTTCAAGCTCCTCATTCAAAGAATCTGTAAGACGCGTTCCCCAAAATTCGTATAAATTTTTGTTTCGTTGAATGTGTAGGTCTGTTCCCATCTCGAGACGATACGGCTGCATTAAATCAAGCGGTCGCAAGATACCGTACATGCCAGAAAGGATGCGTAGAGAGTCTTGTAGACGATCTAATGTATCGGTCGCTAGAGAATACGCATCTAATCCCTGATACACATCCCCGGAAAAAGCATACACCGCCGGGCGCGCATTCTTTTTGTCAAAGGGAGTGGTGAATTCTTTATACCGCTGATAATTTAAATCGGCCAGCTTTTCGCTAATACTCATGAGCGATTTCAATTCCTTTTTGGTTTTGCGCTCCAGCTTTTTATTCAGCGTTTCTGCCTCCTCCAGAAACTGTGGCTGAGTCCCTCTCGTGGTGGGTAATTTCGATTCGTAATCGAGCGTTTTGGCAGGAGAGATAACGATTTTCATAAGCTAAATTTTGCATAAAAATACAAAGAACGGGGCAACTAGGCTTCTAAGATAATTTTCAAATTTCATACAAGTATCAAAAAAAATAATAGCTGGCACGAAATCCTATTATACTACTGATTTAAAACTCCTTAACTGCATTATTTAACCCCTAATGACGACGCTTCGAATAGCACCGAATTAGGAATTTTTCAAACTGAGTTGTTCCATTATAAATTGCTATGAAGGAGAAAACCAGAGCATAAGAGTTGGTTTTTTCCATAAATGTTTCATCTTAAAAAATCCAACGTTATGAAAAAAATTACCTTGTTGCTATTGTCCATTGCATTTATCGCAAATTCATGTTCGAATGATAACGAGCCTAATACAGTCGCGGAAGAGGATAATGAACCCATAGAGTATGATTTATCGGGCGAATTCTTAGTTTCCAAGATCAACTTCGGGAATACTGAACCTCCTTTATTTCAACACAATATTGAATACAATTCAGACAATCAACCCATTGCCATTTATACAAGTGGTCCCGATTTACCGGAAGAATTATCGTTTCAATTTGAATATGATTCAGATAAAAATTTAAAGAGTATTCTACAATACACACCCATGTACGAAACTACCTGTTTTGGTAATGGCTATTTGTACACCAAACACGAAGTTAAGAATCGAGAGGTTTCTCCCGACGGGATTGAGCGAACAGAATTCAGCTCGAAGGGGTTTTCCGAAGATGGAGAAGTTGTTTGCACCGTTCCTTATACTTGGGTGGTCACTAAAAAAGATGGGTTGATTACATCCTTTTACGAAACAGCAACAGATGTTGGCGTTTGGGATATTTATTTTAATCACGATACTGATGGTAATTTAGTTTCAATTGCTCAATTTGAGAGTAATCAAATTATGTTAGAGGCTACCTCTTGGGATGAGGGAACCCGTCCTATAACGATGTCTACAGTGGTGGATCATGTATTACCTGGTGGTTTTCCAGAATTATGGTTTGTCAATGATCGCATCTCGAATAACAATCCAACAACCATTAGAGTACGAGAATCTGCAAGCAGTGAATCGATGTTTGACCTGGTTCCGACATTGACGTATGACGAATTTGGCAATGTCATTTCAGAGGTATACACGAGTGAGAATGGAATTGAAAGCACCTTTGAACGCACCTATATACCTGTCGAATAGTGATCGATATATCAACCACTCTTTATTAAAAGGTAGAAAGGTACTCGATGGCTACCCATGCTCTTAATTGACGATTGATCATATCCTTATTAAGACCAGCTGAGGTATCAAAAAATAAAAGCTAAAACCACAACGCTTTACCTGTCTAATTATAATTGTATTAAAAAAATACTTTATCAGAAGTAGACACATCTGGCACCGACTACATTAGGAATATTCCCTTTTAAGTTGTTCCATTATAAATTGCTATGAAGAGGAAAACCTTGCCCGGGACCCTCCCAACGTTCCTATGCGCCTAGGTGAACGCTTCTTCAGATAAACCACCTAAATGACGTATTATGAAAAGATTTATTATCTCAATTATCATCATCGCACTTTGCGTTCTGGCGTGTTCTCAAAACGAAGGAACTATTTTTAACGACACTTCCAAAGACGTTAAGGATAGCACCACCCCTTATTTAATTTCGAAATTAGAGAACATCAGTTATGGCTATGAACTTAAATTTCAATACGATACTCAAAACCGACTCCAAACTGTGTTTCAAGACGCCACGCCGCTCCTGCGCTTCACTTATCTTTCACAGCATGACGCATACTTTTCCGGGCTTCGGAAAATTGAACAGTTCAAACCGCTTAATGATGATTTCTGTGGCTTCGAAGGCCGCTACCCCGACACCTTTATTGTCGATTCAGTGACAGCTAACCATATTAGCTTCCGAAGGGAAACCAAACGAAACGATGGTAGTATCGCGTGTTTGAGCCACCAATACATCACCTACACCTTCGAAAATGATCTCATCAAACAGTTTACCATCAAACACTCAAATCCGGTCGATTCAGAAAGACCGTCAGTCTTTACCTTTCACCACGACTCGGAAGGCAATTTAGAGACCATCATTGCGAGCGGTCCTTCTGTTGACACCCATACCCTTCTGAGTGTGGTTGAACATGAATCGGCAGGAATCCGACCCGATGTGTTACCTATCGTAGGCACCAACCTTCCGGTTTTCCAACAATACTTTTTTCCGAACACCTATATGTCAAGAAGCCTCCTGAAAAAGGTGCGGCTCTTCGACAACAGCAAAGAGATTACCACAGCCTATCGATTTGATGAAAACGGACTTGTAACCAATCAATTACTCTATAAAGATGGCTTCGGAATTCGATACAAAAAAGAATATGTTCCTGTACCGTATTGAAAGCGTGCAACAACAGTTTGCGACCCCTATTCGCGTTGCACAACAAACTATGAGCTAGGTTTGTTTATAGGTAGCATCGAAAGCGGCTTCTTATCTTGACCGATTGAATTTTTGTAATAAAGGATGCTTTAGTTCAAAAGGGATGGATAAAAGCCGTTGTAGATGTTCTTCGCAGCCAGTAGCTTACACCTCCCGATCGCGTTAATTGTGAAAAAATTAACTAGTGAGCACTCCGGTTCTAAATAGCTTTAAACCACTAACACAAAAACGATCTGAATGAAAAATGTACTCTTACTCGCACTACTTGCCACCGTTACCGTAGGAACTTCTCAACAGCTCGGCAGAAAAGCCAGCTTGAATGAGTTGGGACAAATTGTGGTGACCGAAGTGGCCATTCCCGAAACATTACCTGCTCGACAAGGAGGGGCTGTTACCGAACTTTTCAGTTTTGGGCGTCCTGCAAACCCTATCATTAAAAATTCTCGTGGTGTTACCTTGGCAGATATCGACGGCGATGGTATTGAAGAGATCCTGTACGGAATCGATACGAAACTATACGCCCTTGAAGGAAATGGTGACATCCTCTGGGAAAAAGACGTGTTAGGGCCCGTACTTCTCCCTCCCAGCGTGGCAGATTTGGATGACGATGGAACTCCTGAAATTATCGTAAATACAGGATATCCCACCACCGTTGGACGTATTTATGTGGTGGAAGGAGCCTCTGGGAACGACCTTCCCGGATGGCCTTTGAACTTTAATGACAACTGGATGATCAACGCACCGGCCATTGCTGATGTAGATCTGGACGGAACCTTAGATATCATCACTTGCGAACGCGCGGGAAGCGCCGAAGGATATGTACACGCCCTTAATATAGACGGAACGGAGATCAATGCCAATTGGCCCGTTCTATTGGATGCAACACCGGCCTTTACGCCTTCCATCGGAGATATTGATAACGATGGTGGAAACGATGTAGTGATTGCCACCTCCTCTACCGGAATGTATGCCTACGACGCCAATGGAACGCTGCTCACCGGCTTTCCACTCGTGGATCCTAATGTAAAATATTCCTATCAATCGCCTATTCTCGTAGATCTGGATGATGATAGTACCTTAGAAATTGTGGGCACCAATCACGGGGACGCTCCAGGGTTTTATGTACTCAATCACGACGCGACGTATTATCCGGGATGGCCCGTGGCCACGGCAGGCTGGACTTATTCTGCTCCTACCGTAGTTGATTTGGAAGAAGATGGAAGCTACGAGTTATTTATGGCCGATCGAAATACGAGTGGGGATGGTTCGCCCCTTCCCACCATATACGGATTAACACCAGATGGGAACGATCTGAGCAATTTTCCGATTTCCAAATACGGGGGGAATGAAGGCGTACTTACCATTGCCGATATTACAAATGACGGAGTGATGGAAGTTATTTTCTCAAGTACCTTAACCGATATGGATGGAAATGGATATCTTCATGCTTATTCGGTAGATGGAAGCGGGGAAGTTCCTGGTTTTCCTCTTCGGTCACGAGGATTTACGTTTTTAAATGGTGCCGTGGTAGGTGATGTAGATGACGATGGAATGATGGATATTACCTTTAACAGCTACACCCAAACTTTTGGCGCGGGAATCGACTCTACCTTTGTCAACGTCTATGACCTCAATGTACCCTACAGCCCTGACGCCGTGTTGAGTAATGGGTATAAAGGCAATAACCGTCGCTACGGACTCGTAGGCGAGGAACTTTTTGACGTGAATGAGGTCGTTTGGAATGCCGAGTTTGCACTATCGCCAAATCCTTCGGAAGGACGATTAGCGTTGCAGTGTAATGCTTGTACTGAAACCGTAAGCGTGCAAATGGTAAATGTTGAAGGGCGCTTGATTTTTTCCGAAGAGGTAGCCTTCCAAAGCAACCCAGGTTTTGAAAAAAATCTTTCGGAACTGAGCTCTGGTATCTATTTTGTTACCGTTTCTAACGGAACGCAATCCAAAACGCTCAAGTGGATCAAGCGATAATCATTTTCCTTGAGCCCTAAAAAAAGCCGAACTAAGTAGTTCGGCTTTTTTTATAATGACATCAGTCCTTCTGATGTTTGGTGTAGTTCCGCCATTTCTCTAAACAGGCCTCCATGTCTTCAGGTATCGGCGCTTGAAAGCGAAGGATCTCACCCTTGGTAGGGTGTTCAAAGCCAAGGGTGTGTGCGTGCAAGGCTTGTCTAGGCAATACTTTAAAACAGTTTTCTACAAATTGCTTGTATTTGCTAAAATGAGTTCCTTTCAGGATGCGATCGCCTCCATAGCGTTCATCGTTAAATAATGTGTGTCCCAAATGTTTCATATGAACCCGTATTTGATGCGTTCTCCCGGTTTCTAGTCGGCACGAAACCAAGGTCACGTAGCCCAAAGGTTCGAGCACTTTGTAATGGGTAATGGCGGGCTTTCCACGTTCCGCCTCGTCGCCTTCAAACACGGTATTTTGGAGTCGGTTTTTTGGGTGTCGGCCAATATGGCCTTCAATGGTTCCTGAAGATTCCTCCGGCTGCCCCCAGACCAAAGCCACGTATTCACGCTCTGTCGTCTTGTGAAAGAATTGCTTAGACAGATGGGTCATGGCATGTTCGGTCTTGGCCACCACCAATAACCCACTGGTGTCTTTGTCAATTCGATGCACCAAACCGGGACGGTTGCTGCTATTATTCGGTAAATTTTCAAAATGAAAGGTCAGCGCATTGATCAAGGTACCGCTGTAATTTCCGTGTCCGGGATGCACAACCATTCCTGCTTTCTTATTGACCACAAGTACTTCATCGTCTTCGTAGACAATGTCAATAGGAATGTCTTCCGGAACTAATAAGAATTCATACGGAGGATGCTCAAAGAGCACCTGAACCACATCGCCCGGCTTCACTTTATAATTTTGTTTTACTGCGGAATCGTTCACATGAATGTTTCCGTCTTTCGCCGCTTTTTGAATGCGATTTCGAGAAGCGTTCTCGATGCGATTCATCAGATACTTATCCACCCGAAGTGGTTGTTGGCCTTTATCGGCTACAAATCTGAAATGTTCGTAAAGGTCGTCGTTATCGTTGGTTTCGAGATCGGGATCGTTGTTAGAATTCACTGTCATCCGATTCGGTTTCAGGGGTTTCATCTTCAGTATCATCCGAATCACTCTGAATTCGGTTGAGCGACCCATCACCCACGATCAGGTCGATCACTGAGGTCTTTTGTAGTTCGTATTCGGGGTCAAGTCGGTCTCCGGCATGACGCATTTCTAATACCTGATCGCTAATATGAGGGCGTTTCGAAATTTCTCCTATTTCAAACCCCATGGCTAACAAGGTGGGTTCTGCCTGCCGCAAGGTTTTGCCCAAGACATTGGGTACTTTGATCTTACGATATCCGGAAGGATTCAGGGTGAGATAGATCTTACGATTTTCTTTCACGAATTTTCCGGCCCGTGGTATTTGTTCAATCACCGAATATTTTGGGTATTCGGGATTGTAATTTGCAGAATCTAGAATTTCGTAGCGCAAATCGGCTTCATCCAGCGCATCTTCTACCTTGTCTAAGGACATCTTCGCCAGGTTGGGGACTTCAATGCGTTGGCCGTGATTGGTGGTTCCTTTCAACCACCACATAATTAAAAAGCTCAGCACGATAAGCGCCAAAATAGCCAACAACAATTGCTTCAAAAACGCCTTGCTCAGCACAAACTTTAAAAAAGACATAGGTTTCTCGTTTCGGAACAAAAATAGTAAACCTAAAGTTAGTATCTTTCTTCCTATTAGTGATATTTTTATAAACGAATTCAAGTTGTATTTGGTATGAAGAAAAAGCAGGTCGCCGTTGCCATGGGCGGATATTCTAGTGAGCGCGATATTTCTCTGAAAAGCGGCGGTATTGTTTGTGAGTTTTTGGACACCAAAATCTATGATGTGTACCCTATTCACATTTTGAGCTCCGGTTGGTTTTACGTACCCAATGCTTCGGAAAGAGTTGCAGTAGACAAAGCCGATTTTAGCTTTGAGGTTGCCGGAAAGAAAGTGGTTCCCGACATTATTTTTAACACCATCCATGGAACACCGGGAGAAGATGGGATTTTAGCTGCCTACTGGCATATGCTCGGAATTCCTCAAACCAGCGCAGATTATTATCAGGCCGCCCTTAGCTTCAACAAAAGGGATTGCCTTTCCGTTTTAAAGAATTTCGGAATTCACGTGGCGAATTCGTATTATCTCAATCACGGCAGTGAGGTTCCTGTAGAAGAGATCATCAAACGTGTTGGACTCCCCTGCTTTGTGAAACCCAATCGCGCAGGTTCCAGTTTCGGAATTAGCAAAGTAAAGGAAATGGACGCCTTACTTCCCGCCTTGGAAAAAGCATTTTTAGAAGACAAAGAGGTCTTGATTGAATCTGCCTTGAAAGGGACAGAAGTTTCCGTAGGAACCTATCGAAACAATGGGGAAATTGTAGTCCTGCCCATAACTGAAATCGTTTCAGAAAACGAATTCTTTGATTACGAAGCCAAATACGAAGGAAAATCAGAAGAGATCACACCGGCCCGAATTTCCGAAGCACTCGAAGAGGCCATTCGAAAAGAAGCCATCAGAATCTATCAGGTGCTGAACATGAACGGCATTACACGAAGTGAATTCATCTTACAAGACGATATTCCACATTTTATTGAAACCAATACAACCCCCGGATTATCGAAGGAAAGTATCATCCCAAAACAAGTACGGGCAGCAGGATTGACGCTTACCGACTTTTTCGGGTACCTGGTAGAAAGCGCTTCCTTAGAAAAGTAGTATTTTTACCGTAGTGAACTATTTTTTATGAAACGCGCTGTCTTTCCTGGTTCTTTTGATCCCATCACCTTGGGGCACGTTGATATTGTTGAACGAGCGTTGCCGCTATTTGATGAAATTATTGTCGCTATTGGGACCAATGCCGCCAAAAAAAATATGTGGACGCTAGAAGAACGTAAGCAACAAATAGAAAACGCTTTTGCGGGAAACTCCAAAATCAAAGTAGCCGTATATGAAGGCTTGACAGCTGATTTCTGTAAAAAGATAGGAGCCCGATTTTTGTTACGCGGACTCCGAAATCCGTCTGATTTTACCTACGAACAAACCATCGCGCAAGCAAATCAAAAGGTAAACGGTGTAGAAAGCGTCTTCTTAATGTCGAGTCCGGAGCACGGATACATCTCTTCTTCTATTGTACGGGATATTGCCAGAAACGGCGGTGATTACAGTGCGCTCGTTCCTTAATTATCGATAGACTCTCACGTAATCGATCTCGAAGGTAGCCGGAAAGATCGTGTCATCTACTCCTTCCTGACCTCCCCACGCGCCCCCTACAGCCATATTCAGCAGAAAAAAATAAGGCTTGTCAAACGGCCAATTTGCAGTTGTGGGATCATCGGGTTTTGTAAAGCGAAGTTTCGTGTTGGTAGGGTCGTCGATATAAAATGTGATCGCCTGCGCGCTCCAAAGAATACCATAGGTGTGAAATGATTCTTCGATGGTTTCTAAAACCATGGGACCCGTCGTAATTTGGGTGTTCTGAAGATGGTTGTTCGCTGCCGTATGGAACGTCATATGAACATGATTGAGGTCGTAGCTCACATATTCCATAAGGTCTATCTCTCCACAATCGGGCCATCCTATAGTCTCAATATCATACCCTAGCATCCAGGCGGCCGGCCATAACCCGGGCCCTGTTTCCTTGGGAACTTTTAATCGAACTTCCATGCGTCCGTACTGAAACGTATCCTTACTAGTAAGTCGCGTAGAGGTATAGTCACCGGGCTGTTGTCCCTTTCCTACTTTACGGGCCGTAATTTTAAGCGTACCATCGCTTACTTCCACATTATCTCCCGCGGTATAGTTTTGCCATTCCTGGTTTCCCCAACCGTGCGCACCGGTTTCGTAATTCCAGAGCAGAGTATCCAGTTGCTTTCCATTAAACTCGTCACTCCAGTATAAGGTATCTTTTATTTTCAGTGGGCTCGCTTCGGAAGTTTTAGAAGTTTCGGAAGTTTTTGAAGCATCGCGACAATTGATGAACGCTATCATCGTTAAAAAAATCCATAGAATTTTCATGCACTAAAGATAGCTTCTTTCCATAAAAAAAGCCTTCAGAACTTCTGAAGGCTTTCCATATTGTAAGAGATAAGCAATTAGAGTGCCGCTACGTGCTTCGCTAGTTGCGATTTCAAGTTCGCCGCCTTGTTATCGTGAATAATGTTTTTCTTGGCTAATTTATCAACCATAGAAATAACCTCAGGCAACAACTTCTCTGCTTCTTTCTTTTGCGTCGTTTCTTTCAACTTCTTCACGGCATTACGCGTGGTTTTGTGCTGATATCGATTGCGAAGACGCTTGGTCTCACTGTTTCGAATTCTCTTTAACGCTGACTTGTGATTCGCCATAATACTTTCTCTTAATTTGGTAGCCCATAGGAGAATCGAACTCCTGTTTCAAGGATGAAAACCTTGCGTCCTAACCACTAGACGAATGGGCCTATTGTTTTAATTTGCGGATGCAAAAATACAACTATTTTTTAATGCTGCAAATGCTTTATTATTTTTTTCAAAAAAATTAATAGGCCTTTGCAAAAAGCACACGCCTCTCGGACGGCTTCCCAGTAACCATGCAACTTCCGGCGCCTTCATTTTCGGAGAGCGGCAAGCATCGAATCGTGGCTTTTGTCTCATTTTTTATACGCTCTTCGGTCTCGGCCGTGCCGTCCCAGTGCGCCAAAATAAAACCTCCTTTTGCCTTCAATACCTTTTTGAATTCTTCGTACGAATCGACACTATGTGTATTCGCCTCTCGGAAGTCAACCGCCTTTTTGAAAAGATTATTTTGAATTTCGTCCAAAAGTCCTTCTACTTGGGTTGCTACTTTTTCTTGTGACACAAACGATTTCTCTAACGTATCACGACGTGCCAGTTCTACGGTTCCCTTTTCAACGTCTTTCGGCCCAATCGCTATTCGAAGTGGAACTCCCTTTAGCTCGTATTCATTGAATTTCCAGCCCGGTTTGTGCGTATCACGATCATCGAATTTTACACGAATGTTTTTGGCTCGCAATTGTTTGAGCAAGTCGGTTGCCACCCCGCTCACGGCTTCAAATTGTTCTTCATTTCTATAGATAGGAACGATTACAACCTGATCTGGCGCCAAATTTGGAGGTAACACCAATCCATTATCATCACTGTGGGTCATAATGAGTGCTCCCATCAAACGCGTAGACACTCCCCAAGACGTGGCCCAAACATGCTCAAGTTTTCCGTCTTTATCTGCAAATTTCACATCAAAGGCTTTGGCAAAATTTTGACCTAGGAAATGAGACGTACCTGCTTGCAATGCTTTTCCGTCTTGCATCAATGCCTCGATACAGTAGGTTTCTAATGCCCCGGCAAAACGCTCACTTTCTGATTTGAGTCCTTTTACCACCGGAACCGCCATATAATTTTCGGCAAAATCGGCATAGACGTTCATCATCTGCTCGGCCTCGGCAATAGCCTCACTTTTGGTGGCATGCGCGGTATGCCCTTCCTGCCATAAGAATTCCGCAGTTCTCAAAAAAAGTCGTGTTCGCATCTCCCAACGCACCACGTTCGCCCATTGATTCACCAAGATAGGAAGGTCGCGATACGATTGTACCCACTTTCGGTAGGTGTCCCAAATGATAGTTTCAGAGGTAGGACGCACAATGAGTTCTTCCTCCAACTTCGCCTCGGGATCGACAACAATTCCATTCCCATCTTCGTCATTTTTTAAACGATAATGGGTTACCACGGCGCATTCCTTTGCGAAACCATCCACATGACTTGCTTCCTTGCTGAAATAACTCTTCGGAATGAATAAAGGAAAATACGCGTTTTGATGCCCGGTTTCTTTGAACATCCGATCCAATTCGGCCTGCATCCGCTCCCAGATCGCATATCCATAGGGTTTAATTACCATACATCCGCGAACTCCTGAGTTTTCAGCGAGATCTGCTTGAATAACCAGTTCATTATACCATTTAGAGTAATCCTGTTCCCGTGAAGTTAAATTCTTTGCCATAGCAGGTTTTTTGGCACAGATATTGTGCCTTTATAGGTGAGAAAATTAGTTTTTATTTAGCCTTTATTCTCGGCAAAACTAGTTATTTTTATAATGTCCAACAATTTAAAACAGCAGATATGCGCACTTTATACCTCCAGTTCACAAAGCAAGTTCCACTCTTGGCAGCGGGCCTTATCGCCTTGTTAGCTGCCTCCTGTTCTTCGAGCCAGTCGGCGTACGAATCTGACGGTATATACGCGTCAGATCCAACGTATTCGGTGGCTGCTGAAGAAGAGACAAAATCAAGTTATTACAAACAGTATTTTCAATCAAAAGATAAAGTATACGAAGATGTTCCTGAAGAAGGAGCTGTCTTTACCAATATCGAAGCCTACTCAAGTAACGAATCTCTAGACGAAGACGGAAACATCATTATTGAAGAACCCGCTTATTCGGAAGGATACGGTGCCTGGGGAACCAATGCCGATAATGTTACCGTCAATATTTATGACAATGGTGGCTGGGGCTGGAATACTGGCTGGGGCTGGAACGCCGGTTGGTATGGCGGCTGGGGTTGGAATGCCGGTTGGTATGGTGGCTGGGGCTGGAATCGTCCTTACTGGGGCGCTGGCTGGGGCTACGGCTTCTATAATCCATGGTATTGGAATGGTGGATTTGGTTGGGGTGGCTTCTACGGAAACCCATACTACCCATATTATAATAACTACTATGGTGGGTACTATAACGGATATGCGTACAATCGCGGAAGACGCAATACCGATTATATCGCGGGACGTTCTGCTAATCGCGGACGCTCTAACGCAACCAACGGTCGGAGTTCGTATTCGAGATCAGAGTTGAACCGAAGAATTAACCGTACCAATGCACGACGAAGCAATTCTCGTTCTATTGATCGAGCAAATACCACAAGACGTAGTGTGATTAATCGAAATTCTCGAGGTACAAACAGATCATCACGTACGATTAGAAATAACAGAAATTCAAATCGTTCGTATAGTCGCCCGAATACAAGCCGAAGATCAAACTCCTTTAGCCGACCTTCCTCATCAAGTCGCAGCAGTGGCTTTAGCAGAGGAGGAGGATCGCGAAGTAGTGGTGCCCGTAGCGGTGGCGGCGGTCGACGAGGCGGCGGTCGCGGATAATATTTCCTAAGAAAATTTCAAAAAAATTGCATATGAAAAGAATCATATTCTTACTCATGATGGGTGCTGTTTGCATACCAGGAATGAGCCAAACTCTTAATGACGGACTAAGATACAGTCTGGATGACACCCAAGGGACCGCACGCTTCAGTGCTATGAGCGGAGCATTTGGGGCCCTTGGAGGAGACCTCTCCGCTATGGCGATCAATCCGGCTGGAAGCGCGGTATTTCTAGACAATAGCTTTGCTGCGTCCTTCAACTATCAAAATCGTGAAAACAGCGCCACCTATTTCGGAACAAACACCGCTTCCGAAGAAGACAACTTTGATATTAATCATCTTGGTGGTGTATTCGTAATCAATAATCCAAATACCGAATCGCCTTGGAAAAAGTTTACCATCGGTTTGAACTACAATCAAAACCAAAACTTCGACAACCAATTATTTATAGACGGAACTGCCAACACCTCTATAGGCTCGTTCTTTCTAAATCAGGCACAGGGAATACCGCTAGAAGATCTTGAAGTTTTTTCTGGAGAGTCGATTAACGGACGCTATAGCATCCTTGGAGAAACTCAGGGCGTGGCGGCCCAAAATGCTTTTTTAGGGTATCAGGCGTTTGTGATTGATCCTGTAACGTTGGATGCAGACAATACAGCTTACGTTTCCAATATTGCTCCCGGCAGTTTTAATCAGGAATACACTTTTTTAAGTCAAGGATATCAAGCAAAATACACCCTGAATTTAGGAACACAATTCACAGACCGTTTCTTTTTTGGAGCCAATCTGAACTCGCATATCATTAATTATGATCAGAGCACCTTATTGTTTGAGGGTAATGAAAATGAAGGAAGTAGTATCGATCGTGTCTGGTTTGAAGAGAATTTGTCAGTGTTAGGTACCGGGTTTTCGGCACAAATTGGAGCGATCGCTAAATTGGGTACCGGTTTCCGCCTGGGAATTGCGCTAGAGACTCCCACCTATTTTACCATTTCCGAAGAAACCACACAAGCCATTGAAACAAGACGTATTGAGAGTGAAGGAACCTCGAATCGTGTTATCGCGCCGGATATCATCAATGTGTATCCCGATTATAACCTTCGAACCCCCGGAAAGCTTACCGCGAGTGCAGCCTATATTTTTGGAGGACAAGGATTGATTAGTTTTGACTACGACTATAAAGATTATTCTTCCTTAGAATTTCGACCTGATGATGACGCCGTATTTGCGGCCGAAAACGCACGCATTCAGAATCAGTTAAAAGGTGCTTCCTCTTACCGGGTGGGTGGTGAATATCGCATTCAGAACTTCAGCTTAAGAGGCGGTATACGCTATGAGGAAAGTCCGTATGTAAATGAAAATACATTAGGCGACCTCACTGGATATTCGTTGGGATTGGGCTACAACTTCGGAAGAATGAATCTGGATATCGCCTATGCTACGGCAGAACGGGAGCGCAATCAGCAATTGTACAACACCGGCCTTACCACACGAGGATTGGTAAATACTACCAACAGTAATGTGGTGGTAACGCTCGGACTTCAGTTGTAATTATAAAAAATAAAACCGCATTAAACAGCAGTACCTCAACCGGTACTGCTGTTTAATTTAACCGAAAACCGATTGCGGCAAGTCGCATTGTAATGCGTATCTTTGTGCCCGCAAAGCAATAATTCTACTTACCATTATGGATTTGGAAAAACAATTGAGGGAAATCGAGCAAATGGGCGATGATCATGTGAGTGGATCAAGCGAAACCCCGCTACGACATGATGCTTTTGAAAAAAGTGATATAGAGAAGATTGCCCTAATAAAACAGGATGTACATCACATTATGGAGACGCTTGGACTCGATTTGACCGACGATAGTTTAAAAGGCACTCCAACTCGTGTTGCCAAAATGTTTGTACAAGAGATCTTCGGCGGACTTCATCCCGATCGAAAACCTAAAGCCTCGACTTTCGATAACAAATACAAATACGGTGAGATGCTGGTGGAAAAGAACATCACCCTCTACTCTACTTGCGAACACCATCTACTTCCTATCGTTGGAAAGGCACATATCGCCTATATCTCTAGCGGGACGGTAGTTGGGTTATCGAAAATGAATCGAATTGTAGATTATTATGCCAAGCGCCCGCAAGTGCAGGAACGACTAACGATCCAGATCGTAAAAGAATTACAACAGATTTTAGGCACTGAGGACGTGGCCTGCGTTATCGACGCGAAACATTTATGTGTCAACTCCAGAGGAATACGCGATATTGATAGCAGCACCGTTACCAGTGAATTTGGTGGTGCCTTCAAACAAGCCGAAACGCGTCGTGAATTCTTAGACTACATCAAACTGGAAACCGAATTTTAACCGCCCCCTGTACCCTTTCTTATGAAACGATACGAACAACAATCATTGAGTATTTACAACTCTCTCAGTAAATCGAAAGAAGTATTTACCCCTATTCACGAAGGAGCTGTTGGCATGTATGTATGTGGCCCTACGGTGTATAGCAATGTTCACATGGGGAATTGTCGTACGTTTCTGAGTTTTGATCTGGTATTTCGGTATTTGAAGCATTTAGGCTATAAAGTTCGCTATGTTCGAAACATCACCGATGCCGGTCACCTTGAAAACGATGGTGAAAGCGGAGACGATCCTATTCTGAAAAAAGCGCGTCTTGAACAAATTGAACCCATGGAAGTGGTTCAGAAATATTCTATAGATTTTCACAATGTGATGTCGCAATTCAATGCGCTTCCGCCTAGTATCGAACCCACAGCCACAGGACATATCATCGAGCAAATCGAAATCGTGGAAAAGATCATCGAAGAAGGCTATGCCTACGAAACCAACGGATCGGTTTATTTTGACGTCATGAAATTCAACCAAGACCATGAATACGGAAAATTAAGTGGTAGAAAGTTAGAAGATATGATCGCTAATACGCGCGAACTGGCGGCGCAAAGCGATAAAAAGAATCCTCAAGATTTTGCGCTCTGGAAAAAAGCAGAACCGCAACACATTATGCGATGGCCTTCCCCATGGAGTGATGGGTTTCCGGGATGGCACCTAGAGTGTACAGCCATGAGCACTAAATATTTAGGGCATGAATTTGATATTCATGGAGGGGGAATGGATTTAAAGTTTCCGCACCATGAATGTGAGATCGCCCAATCGGAAGCCAGTAACAAAAAAAGTCCGGTACACTACTGGATGCACGCCAACATGCTTACACTCAATGGCAAAAAGATGTCGAAGTCTACCGGAAATAATATTCTTCCGAATGAATTATTCTCCGGAGATAACGACTTAATGCAGAAACCTTTTTCGCCCGTAGTGGCTAAGTTTTTCATGTATCAGGCACATTACCGAAGTATTCTTGACTTCTCTCAAGAGGCCCTGGAAGCCGCTGAGAAAGGATTTCATCGCCTTATGGATGCCTATCGTATGGTGGAAAACCTCAAGGCTTCAGATAAAAGCACAGTAGACATCAAAGCATGGCAACAGCGCTGCTACGATGCGATGAACGACGATTTTAACAGTCCGATTCTCATCGCTCAATTGTTTGAAGCGGTGAAAACGATCCATGCAGTGGCCGAAGGAAACGAATACTTGCTTCCCCAGGATATTGAACTCCTCCAACAAACCTTACAGGACTTCCTCTTTGACGTATTAGGATTGCAAGATATCGCCTTGACGCAGGAAGGCGACAGTGATAAATTGACGCAGGCAATTCAACTATTGATCGATCTTCGCAACCGCGCTCGTGCCAACAAAGATTTCGAGACAAGCGACCGGATTCGCGATCAATTGCAGGAGGCGGGAATTCAGTTGAACGACGGGAAGGACGGAACCAGTTTTAGTTTGAACTAAGACCCATGAAACGGCGACTCGCAACACTATTGATTGGCTTGATTAAATTGTATCAAGAACTGCTTTCCCCAATTTTACCCAGTACCTGTCGCTATCAACCCACCTGTTCGCACTACGGAATTGAAGCCTTGCGCATGCATGGTTTGATAAAAGGCAGCCGACTCATGTTGCGGCGGATTACCCGATGTCATCCCTGGGGCGGCAGCGGATACGACCCTGTTCCTCCCGCTTCGGAAAAAGAACCTCCGGTCTCCCAATAATCACTTGTGTATTTTGCTATCTTTACCTCACAAAACAAGAACGCTCAAAAACTCCCACCAAAAAATATAGTCTATGACGCATTTTTTAAGCTTTGTTTGGAATCCCAATGAAGGCCTTGACCTCGGTTTTTTCGAAATAAAATATTACAGCCTCATGTTTGTGGTGGCATTTACGTTGGGCTGGTTTGTCATGAAGCGAATTTTTAAGAACGAAGGCATCCCTTCAGAAAAGCTGGACAAACTTTTTATCTACACGGTGATCGCCACCTTGGTAGGCGCCCGCTTAGGACACGTTATTTTTTACCAAACAGAATTGCTGTGGGAAGATCCACTTTCGGTGATTTTGCCCATACGAACGGTACCTGAATTTGAGTATACCGGGTTTCGCGGACTCGCAAGTCATGGTGCAGCTATAGGGATCATCATCGCCATGTATCTCTACAGCAAACGAGTGTTGCAGAAACCAATGCTATGGATCCTCGATCGCATCGTGATTGCAGTAGCCTTAGGGGGAATCTTTGTGCGCATTGGGAATTTTATCAATTCAGAAATCATTGGAAAACCAACCAACAGTGACTTTGGAGTGATCTTTATGAAACTCAATGAAGATTTTGCACGTCATCCAGCGCAGTTGTACGAGTCTACCGGCTACCTGATTGTTTTTATCATTCTCTATTACATCTATTGGAAGACGTCAAAAGGGAACCAATTAGGGTATATTTTTGGATTGTTCCTAGCGCTGTTGTGGAGCGTCCGATTTATCGTTGAATTTGTGAAAGAAGCTCAGGTCGACGAACGCGCCGACTGGATCTTGAATACGGGTCAGTGGTTAAGTATTCCTTTTATTCTCATCGGAATTTACCTTATGGTACGTTCTTCCAACAAACACCTTCCGGCACATGAATAAGACTATCATCGCAGCGACCTGTCTTGCTTTCGGAAGTATTCTTTTTACTCAGTGTAAGGATACCTCTTCCGAAGAAAAAGTACTGACCAAAAAAGTAGCGTTTAAAAAAGAGGGAACGCTACTACTAAAAAAAGCGGCAACCGACTCAGTGATCGCTAGGTTGGACATTGAGATCGCCGACGACGACTACCAAACCCAAACCGGGCTTATGTATCGTACCACCATGCAGCAGGATCGAGGAATGTTATTCATATTTGAAGACGAGCGCCCACGAAGCTTCTATATGAAGAACACCCAATTCGCTTTAGATATCATCTATTTAGATGCCGATCAAAAAGTGGTTAGCATTCAGAAAAACGCGCAACCCATGGATCCTACGTCACTTCCTTCAGAAGGTGATGCCATGTATGTATTAGAAGTGAATGCAGGCTTAAGTGACCAGTGGAACCTCCAAAAAGGGGATCACATGAGCTTTGTGAAATAATAGAAACAAACTCCTATAACAAAAAAAGCCCAGCAGTATCTGCCGGGCTTTTTTTGTTACAATGAAACGACCTTAGGCCGCTTTTTCGTCTTCGTTTTCGTCTTCAGACTTTTTATCTGTCAAATCAATTCCGCGCTTCTTCACGGTATCGAAGAACACCGGAGTTGCGATAAATACCGATGAGTAGGTACCTACGATCACCCCAACCATCAAGGCGAAGATCAATCCACGAATCGATTCGGCTCCAATAAAGAAGATACACATCAATACGATGAGCGTCGTCATCGAGGTATTCAAGGTTCTACTTAACGTACTGTTCAACGCACTGTTGATAATACGATTCATCTTCCAGCCTGGATGCTCGTTAAAGAACTCACGGATTCGGTCAAACACAACTACCGTATCATTCAAGGAGTATCCAATGACCGTTAAGATCGCCGCAATGAACGACTGATCGATCTCCATATTGAACGGCATGATTTTGTACGTTAGCGAGAAGATTCCCAACACGATCAATACATCGTGGAATACCGCTGCTACCGCACCCAAACTAAATTGCCATCTTCTAAAGCGAAGCAAAATGTATAGGAATACCACGATCAAGGATCCTAACACCGCCCAAAACGACGACTTTTTAATATCATCTGCGATCGTCGGACTCACCTTATAGTATTCCATTCGACCTGCCACTTTATTATCGTCATCGGCGATAAAATCATCATAGGTCATCCCGGAAGGCAATTGTTCTGAAAGTCCTTCGAACAACAACTGCTCTACTTCCTGATCTACCTCAGCGCCTGTTTCATCGATCTTATACTTAGTAGTGATCTTTAACTGATTGTCTCCCCCATAGGTTTTTGCTTCCGCACTTCCGAAGACATCTACCAACTGTCCTTGCACCTGAGTGGCACTAACATCTTTATCAAAACGAACGGTATAGGTTCTCCCTCCAACGAAGTCAACTCCCTGGTTTAGTCCGACAGTAAAGAGCGATCCCAAACTGATAACGATCAAGATTCCAGAGATCACATAAGCGATCTTACGCTTTCTGAGGAAATTGATGTTCACATTCTTAAACCAGTTCTTGGTGATTCCTGTGGAACACGTTAGCGGTTTTCCGTTCTTCGAATACCCATCAATAAACAATCGGGTAATAAAGATAGCGGTAAACAAAGAAGTCGCAATACCAATCAATAAGGTGGTCGCAAACCCTTTAATAGGTCCGGTTCCGAAGACCAAAAGAATAAGACCGGTAAGCGCCGTAGTAATGTTTGCGTCTAAGATGGACGAAAGCGCGTTGTTAAACCCGTCTTTAATCGCATCTTTTTGCGCCTTCCCTTTGGCCAATTCTTCTCGAATCCGCTCAAAGATCAGTACGTTCGCATCCACCGAAATACCAATGGTTAATACGATACCCGCAATACCCGGTAACGTAAGTACGGCTCCTAGTCCGGCTAACACCCCGAAAATAAACAGAATGTTTACGGCTAGGGCGATGTCGGCAAAAGCACCTGCTTTTCCGTAGTAGAAAATCATCCAAATCAAGACCAGTCCCAAGGCGATCAAGAAAGAGATCATTCCACTGTTAATCGCTTCTTGTCCTAAGGTAGGACCCACAAATTCTGCCTGAATAATATCTGCAGAAGCAGGAAGTTTACCGGCACGTAATACGTTGGCTAAATCTTGACCCTCGGTGATAGTGAAATCACCAGTAATCTGACTGCGTCCTCCTGAAATGGGACCCGATGTTACTCCTGGAGCTGAATAAACCACGTCATCTAACACAATGGCGATCTGACTCTGAGTGCTATAGGCGTTTCCGGTAAGCTCTTCCCAAACCTTGGCACCTTGACCGTTCATTTGCATATCTACCGCCACACGACCTACTTGATCGTACGCTTGTTGCGCATCGGTTACAACGCCACCACTTAACGGGGGTTGTAAGCTTCGGTCTCTTTTCAAAGCGTAGAGACCGGTAATCTCTTCTTCTAACTCTTCGTTGTATTCCGGAAGTTCCCAAACGAATTTCGTATAGCGTTGATCGCCCGAAAGCAATGCGCGTACTTGTGGCATGCGCAGATACTCGTTAATTTGAGCCGTATCACTTACCGCGAAACGTGCGATAACAGGTTGCCCCTGAAATCCTGGAGAAACCATTTTTGCCAATATTGGATTGGCTTTCGCAGGGTCTTCATCGGCATCTTCAATCTCGTCGCCCCCTAGTAGATCTTGAATGTCTTGATCTTCGGAAGTGGTGGTCGTATCCTGTACTTCTTCACCTTCCTCCAGCTCTTCTGTAGGCACGGTCAATTCTTTCACTTTAGAATCGGCTGCAACCAAGAAGTCTTGCATTTCTTCGAATTTGTACACGTCCCAGAATTCTAGCTGAGCCGTACTCTGTAAGAGTTTCTTCACTCGCTCCACATCCTTGGCGCCGGGTAATTCTACTAAGATACGAGCTGAGTTTCCTAGCCGCTGAATGTTAGGCTGGGTTACGCCAAACTTATCGATACGCTTACGCAATACTTCAAAAGCAGAAGTAATGGATTCGTCGATCTTACGTTCGATGACCGTTTTAACTTCGGCGTTAGACATATTGATGTCAATATCCTCTTCAAGATTTTTATTGAAGAAAATATCTGGAGCGGCTAATTGATTATCACCAGGAATGGCGTCAAAGGCCTGGAAGAAAGATTCTAAGTAGGTATCTTGACTGTTCTTCTGAAGCTCTACCGCATTCTCCAGCGCTTGATTAAAGGCAGGTGATTTGGTGTTGTTGGCCAATCCTTTCAGAATGTCCTGAACCGAAACCTGAAGGATCACGTTGATCCCACCTTTTAGGTCCAATCCTTTGTTTAGTTCTTTTTCTTTGGCCGTACGGTAATCAATCCCTAAGAATTGAGGGGTCGCCCCAACGGAGTCAAGGTAACGACTCTCCGCAATACTTCGTTCGTCCGGCTGGTTTTCCGAAAACCTACTTTTAGCGTAGGCTTCGGCATCATTTTCAACGGTATTGGCGATGTAGGTAAAGGAAAGTTGGTATAAACTCACCAACCCGAACAAAATCGCAAATACGGTTACTAATCCTTTATTTTGCATGTGTTTATGGTTTTAGTCTTCTAAAAAATCGGGCAAATATAACAGTTACCCTATAATTCGACAATTTTTATGTAATAATTGAATAAAGGTGAGGCGCTTTAATGTAAGCCCTCTAGGATATTGAAAAGTAGGTTCTTTTCAAGAAGTGTATTCCCCCTTTACGAAATCGCTTCTATCCCTTCAGAAAAAGGGCCAGCGCGGGGTTCAGGAAGTAATGATTTGAGATTCTTATGGCGCAGCGAGTCTATCGCTACATTTGTTTCCGAAGGAATCCAGCTAGCAGGAACCCCATCGAGTTCAGGCAGCATTCCCGAGGCGTACACCACCGAGTGGTCCCCTCTAAATTTCGTATTAGCATAGTGAAGACTTTCACCGTTCAAATGCCAGGGGGCATCTAAATCACTTTGAAGTTCAACAACGTTGAGCTCGTAGCTGGGTGTGGAGTCGTTATTTTCTGGATCAGAAGTAGATCGAAACGGTATGGAAGCAAGGGTGATGGCAAGCTCTTCTTCTGCACCGATCAGGCGAGCGATTTTGGCACTATCAACATCGCTATAATACAAAATCTTCAGCAATCCATCGCCGGCATCTACTACCTGTACATTGGAGATTCCCACAGAATTGAGACGATGCTCAATTTGGGCAATGGCTTTGTTCGCTTCAGAAGGGGACACTGCCGCCTCCTTAAATTGCAAAAGAATTTCTTGATTGGGTACCTGTGAAGGATCCTTGCTCGCACCAATGATGGCAAGGACAATGAGGCAGATTGTTATGTACCCTCTGTGTAACACGCGCCAAATATAAAAAATAAAGACCGCATTGCTGCGGTCTTCGATACAATTTAATCGGTGCCTCTCAGGATTAAACGTCTAAGAGTCCGTTTGTTTTTTGAACGCCGTCTGCGCTTTCTTTCATATGCTCTTGTTCGGCATCGGTCAATTCGATCTCCACTATTTTCTCAATACCGTTTCTACCTAACAAGACCGGTACACCGATACAAAGATCGTTTAATCCGTATTCTCCTTCGAGCAAGGTAGAACATGGAAACATTTTACGTTGGTCGCAGGCAATGGCTTGCACCAATCCCGAAACAGCGGCACCCGGAGCATACCAGGCTGAAGTCCCTAACAGTTTTGTCAAGGTAGCGCCCCCTACTTTGGTATCTTCTTTCACCTGATTGAGACGTTCGTCTGAAATGAATTTAGAAACCGGCACGCTGTTTCGAGTAGCCAAACGCGTTAGCGGTACCATTCCTTTATCACTATGACCGCCGATCACCATGCCGTCTACATCGCTAATGGGTGCCTCTAATGCTTCGGCTAAGCGATATTTAAAGCGGGCGCTGTCTAAAGCACCTCCCATACCGATAATACGGTTTTTTGGAAGTCCGGTAGTTTTGTGCACCAAATAGGTCATGGTATCCATCGGGTTGCTTACTACGATAATGATAGTGTTTGGAGAGTGCTCGATCAAGCTGGCTGAAACCGATTTTACGATTCCGGCATTGATCCCGATAAGTTCTTCACGGGTCATACCTGGTTTTCTTGGGATTCCGGACGTGATCACACAAATATCACTCTCTGCGGTTTTCGAGTAATCGTTAGTAGATCCAACAATTTTGGTATCAAACCCGTTTAGCGAAGCGGTTTGCATCAGGTCCATTGCTTTCCCTTCGGCGTAGCCTTCTTTGATATCTAGTAAAACAACTTCACTGGCAAAATCTTTAATGGCAATGTACTCGGCACAACTTGCACCTACCGCACCTGCTCCTACAACTGTAACTTTCATTCGTATGGTGTATTTTATTTATAATTTGTTTTGAAGTAACTGAAACTTTTTTCGTGTTACAAAATTACGAAAACCATTTTGCTTTGTGGCAGAATGCCCTTTCGTTTTTTGGTTCCTTCGGAAGGATATGTAAGTCGAAATGAATTTGTTAGCAGCCTTCAATTGTCCCTCCACTTTTCTATTAGATCCCAAAGTGAATTCCTACGGAAGCATTACTGTATTCTGCCAAGTTATAGTCGGCATGAAGTCCAAAAAATCCAAGTCTCACTTCAGCGCCAATTGTGGCACGCACGCCCGAAACTTTAGTACGTACTGTAAAGGGATCGGTAAATTCATTTGTGGTTTCTAAAAAGGGGATACCTGCGCGAACGCGGTAGGTGCCTAACACCTCAAAGTCGGAGGTTCCGGTAACATACCCTACGCCACCATACACATTAAACACCTTCATTTTTGTTGAGGCCTGTACCTGAAACGTCCAACTATTTTGTAGCAGATCGAATTGCTGATTTTCTCCTTCAATGATCTCGTCATCAGTAAAATCGTAATTACCATTTAAACGATTATACGCTACCATACCCGATATGGCCACGGGAAACACTGTTTCACCAGCGCCTAACCATTGGGTAAACTCATGTTGAAGTCCGACCCCAAACACACCTGTTTTCACATCTTCACGTTCTATATTCGGCAGAAATCGCACTTTTATTTCGGTTGCTTTGAAAAGCCCCAGGCGCGCTTGCAAGAAGGCGGTAGGAAGCATCCGAACATTCACTGAGGCCAATCCCTGGGGAAGCAGAAATTCTACTTCTTCTGTCAAGGGCCCGTTTTGTACTTCCGCAAAAACCAGTACTTCGGGATCATTTTCTCCAAAAGCGGTTGCTACTTCCTTGGAAGTGCTTCCGTCCCGAAATTGCAAATTATTGTAGTCGTTTGTGTTCAGCAGAAACGAACGATTTTCTTCACTCACAAAGGTGGCATTCCCAATAATGGAAACATCGAACCGCAAGGGTTTTTTTACTTCAGCCGATTGCATCCAACCGTTCGACATATTATAAATACCAGCTTCCGCCGCGGGCGTAATGTAGCCGCGCGCAAAACGTTGGGCATCTTGAATTCCCGCAGCCAATAAATCTTCTAAATTTTCCTGAGCCGTTGTCACAGAAGTGATGAATAAAAAAAGTAGGAATATATTCTTGTTCATGATTTTCAATTTTATGGAAAATAAAAAACCCGTGACGGACATCACGGGCTTTTAGGTTAAGTTTAACGGTATGGGTTATACGTCGATGTTCGCGTAGACCGCATTTTTTTCGATGAATTCGCGTCGCGGTGGCACTTCATCTCCCATCAGCATGGAGAAAATTCGATCAGCCTCCGTTCCGTTATCGATGGTCACTTGTCGCAAGGTTCTAAACTCGGGATTCATCGTGGTATCCCACAACTGTTCCGCGTTCATTTCCCCAAGACCCTTATAACGTTGGATGCTCGCGCTTCCGCCCATTTCCTGGTTGAGGGCATCGCGCTCCTTATCGGTCCAGGCGTACTCTTTTTTGTTTCCTTTTTTCACCAAATAGAGTGGCGGCGTAGCGATATAGACATATCCCGCTTCTATGAGGTCTTTCATGTATCGGAAAAAGAAAGTAAGGATTAAGGTAGCAATATGACTACCATCCACATCCGCATCACACATAATAACGATTTTGTGATAGCGCAATTTTTCCATGTTTAAGGCCTTACTGTCTTCTTCGGTTCCAATGGTAACGCCCAGGGCCGTAAAAATGTTTCGAATCTCTTCATTTTCGAACACTTTATGCGACATTGCTTTTTCTACATTCAGAATCTTTCCACGTAATGGAAGGATCGCCTGAAAGTTTCGGTCTCGCCCCTGTTTGGCAGTACCACCAGCCGAATCTCCCTCTACCAGGAATACTTCGCACTGCTTGGGGTCCTGCTCTGAACAATCACTTAATTTTCCGGGCAAGCCTCCCGCACTCATCACCGTTTTTCGCTGTACCATCTCACGTGCTTTTCGGGCCGCGTGACGTGCCTGCGCCGCTAAGATCACCTTCTGAACGATGGTCTTGGCATCATTAGGATGCTCTTCCAGATAATTTTCAAGCATTTCTGAAACCGCCTGACTCACTGCTGAAGAAACCTCCCTATTCCCTAGTTTAGTCTTCGTTTGTCCTTCAAATTGTGGTTCGGCTACCTTCACGGAAACAATGGCAGTAAGCCCTTCCCGGAAGTCATCTCCTGAAATATCAAATTTCAATTTATCTAACATTCCTGAAGCATCTGCATATTTCTTCAAGGTGGTTGTGAGTCCGCGACGGAAACCGGTGAGGTGGGTTCCCCCTTCGTGGGTATTGATATTATTTACATACGAATGCAGGTTTTCATTGAAAGACGTATTGTAGACCATGGCTACTTCTACCGGAATTTCGTTCTTTTCTCCCTCCATCGAGATCACATCTTCGATGAGCGGTTCGCGATTTCCATCCAGAAAGCGGATAAATTCTTTCAATCCCTCTTCACTGTGGAAGGTCTCACCAATAAAGTTGCCTTCCTCATCGGTTTGTCGTTTGTCTTCGATAGTGATGGTAATTCCTTTGTTAAGGAATGCCAGCTCCCGTAAACGACTAGATAAGGTATCGTAGTTGTACTCTAAGGTTTGCTGAAATATTTCCGGATCAGGTTTAAAAGTTACTAAGGTCCCGCGATCTGTAGTATCTCCGGTGGTCTTTACAGGGTATAACGTTTTTCCGCGCTCGTACTCCTGCTCCCATATCTTCCCATCGCGATATACGGTGGCTTTTAGATGTTCAGAAAGGGCGTTCACCACCGAAACTCCCACCCCGTGTAATCCTCCGGAAACCTTATAGGAATCTTTGTCGAATTTACCACCGGCACCGATCTTCGTCATCACCACTTCTAAGGCTGAAACGCCTTCTTTCTTATGAATATCTACGGGAATTCCACGACCGTTATCACGCACGGTAATCGAATTATCTTCATTAATCCAAACGTTAATGGTGTCGCAATGCCCTGCCAGGGCTTCATCAATCGAGTTGTCCACTACCTCATACACCAAGTGATGCAAACCTCGAACACCAACATCTCCAATATACATCGATGGACGCTTGCGCACGTGTTCCATTCCTTCCAACGCCTGAATGCTATCGGCACCGTACACTTTGATATTTTTTTCGTCGCTCATAAACGCTATCTTTTCTATTTTTTGCTAACAAACAAATATAACAAAACCCCTCGTAAAATATGGGGTTTAGCCCCAATAGCACCCTGAAGTTATTAACAAATTTTTGTGAAAAAAAGCGTTACAAAATCCCGTTCTTTATAGGTGTCAAAAATTTGATGTAAGAAATAGAAATGTCAAACGACCTAACCCAAACTGTAATTCACTTATAACCCTTTCATTATGAAAAAAATAACCCTTTTCTTTTCGTTGCTATTGTGTTGTTTGTTTTTCGCTTCGGAAGCGACGGCACAAAAATTCAGTAATATGGACGTTAGTCCGATGGACGCCGCTTCCTACCCAAGCGATTATCGCAATGCCGATAAATTGATCAAGATCGTTTACAGTCGGCCCCAACTGAAAGACCGAAGTCTTTCCAAGCTTGCGCCCTACGGCGAAGTATGGCGGACGGGGGCGAATGAAGCAGCCGAACTCACCTTATATACCGACATGACTCTGGATGGAACCACCGTACCGGCAGGAACGTATACGTTTTTTACCATTCCGGGAGAGAAAGAATGGACAGCCATTATCAATTCTGATCTCAATGTTTGGGGAAGCTATTTTTATGACGAATCGAAGGATGTAGCACGCATTACCGTCCCAGCAACCACAGCCGAGGATGCGCTGGAAGAATTTTCAATTGCCTTTGAGGAAGCCCCCGAAGGTGTACACATGCATCTTGGCTGGGGTAACACGCGCGTAGCGGTACCCTTCAATAAGAAATAATAAGAAGAAAGAATCTGTTAGAAAGCCTCCTTTTTTGGAGGCTTTTTTTAGGGTATGTTGAGATACTTGTGGGTTTGTAGTGAGACCTTCCATTTTGGGTTTTTCATCACATAATCGACGATCTTGGGCATCACTGCATCTCGCTTGCTCCATTCGGGTTGCAAATACAACACACAACGATCTCCCACCTTCGCTGCTTGTTCTTCCGCAAAGCGGAAATCATCATTATTGTACACGATAACCTTTAACTCATTGGCATGTGGGTAGATTTCTTCCGTAGGAAGTTTTGTTTTTTTGGGCGACAGACACACCCAATCCCAGGTGCCCGAAAACGTATAGGCTCCCGAGGTTTCGATATGCGTTTGTAAGCCTTTTTCCTTCAGCAAGCCTGTGATAGGATCCATATTCCACATCAAGGGTTCGCCCCCGGTGACTACGATGGTATTAGAATATGCCGCGGCCTCGGTCGCAATGGTTTCGATTGATGTTGGCGGATGCAATTTGGGATTCCAACTCTCTTTCACATCACACCAATGGCAACCCACGTCGCAACCTCCTACACGAATAAAATAGGCGGCAGTGCCTTTGTGAAATCCTTCTCCCTGAATGGTGTAGAACGCCTCCATGAGCGGAAGCAACACACCTTCGTTTACCTGTTCTTGCATCGTATTTTTCATGGGGGTGCAAAGATACAGAAACCCAAGGTTAGAAACTATGACACCTTCAATTATCTCGAACCGCAACCACTTCTATCTCGATATTGGCGTTGGCAGCTAATTGCGAAGCAGCAAAGGTGGTACGCGCCGGGCGCTGCGGAAAGTAGGTTACATAGATGTCGTTGAAGGCGCTAAAGTCGTTGATGTCCTTCAGCACTACCATCACCTTCACCACATCGGTCATGGCGAGCTGGTGCCGTTCTAATACTTCTTTGATATTGCTAAGTGCTTGATGCGTTTCAGCTTCTATACTCCGGAAACTAACGTTCTCGTGTTATGATCCATCCCTATTTGCCCCGATAGGTAGTAGGTATCCCCTACCTCAACGACGTCACTAAAGGGCGCCTCCTTTTTCTTTGGATAGTGGGAGGAATGATAGGTCTTTTTCTGAAGTGGTTTAATGGTTGTCACTTCGGCCGTTTTGTTTTGAGGGGACTCACAGGAGGTACTTCCGAAGAGTAAAAGGGCACAAACTCCTATGAAAATGAAAGCATATGGCATCGATATCTTTTGAAAAGTAAAGTACGGAATATTTCAATACCTAGGGGACAATTCCTATTTTTATCGAAATTTTTGAGCTATGTCAAACCCTCAGGATTTCTTTGACCACATCACTAACGGCTACCAAACGAAAGGTGAGGCTATTACCTTGGGTGCTGCTATGTTAGATGGGGAAACCATCACCAATGCCTTGGTAAAGGTCCCAATGAAAACACTCAATCGCCACGGACTCATCGCCGGTGCTACCGGAACGGGAAAAACAAAAACGCTACAAGTACTGGCAGAAAACCTGTCTGATAAAGGGGTGCCCGTATTGCTTATGGACATGAAAGGCGATCTTAGCGGAATCGCACAACCGAGTCCGGGTCACGCCAAGATCGACGAGCGTCATGAAAAAATCGGGATTCCTTTTGAAGCGAAAAAGTTTCCCGTGGAGATCTTGACGCTATCGGAACAAGAAGGAGTGCGTTTGCGAGCCACCGTTAGTGAATTCGGGCCCGTGCTTATTTCCAGAATTCTCGATGTTTCAGAAACACAGGCCGGTATACTTTCGATACTGTTCAAGTATTGCGATGACAACAAGCTTCCGCTGCTCGACCTCAAGGACTTAAAAAAGATCCTTCAGTATGCCACCGAAGAAGGCAAAGAGGAGATCTCTAAACTATACGGACGTATCTCTCCGGCCTCTTCCGGAGCCATTTTGCGCCGTATTGTAGAGCTCGAACAACAAGGAGGCGACCTGTTCTTCGGAGAGCGTTCCTTCGACACCGACGATCTGCTGCGTGTGGATGAAAATGGCCGAGGTTATATCAATATTGTTCGCCTGACCGATATTCAGGATCGCCCAAAATTGTTTTCTACATTCATGCTTTGTTTGCTTGCGGAAATTTATGCAACCTTTCCGGAGCAAGGAGATACAGGGCGGCCCGAGCTCGTCATTTTTATAGACGAAGCCCACCTTATTTTTAAAGAGGCCAGTGATGCGCTGCTGGATCAAATTGAAAGTATTGTGAAGTTGATTCGGTCGAAAGGCGTCGGACTCTATTTCGTGACACAGAATCCAACCGATGTGCCAGATGCGGTGTTAAGTCAGTTAGGGCTAAAAATTCAACATGCGCTTCGTGCTTTTACAGCCAAAGATCGAAAAGCGATCAAATTGACTGCCGAAAATTATCCGCTGTCTGATTATTACGAAACGGACGAAGTGCTTACCTCACTTGGAATTGGAGAAGCTCTGGTATCGGCCTTGAACGAAAAAGGAATTCCAACCCCGTTGGCAGCCACTTTACTGCGTGCTCCTATGAGTAGAATGGACATCCTGGAGGAGGACGAACTGGAAGCGGTGTTGGCAGCGTCAAAATTAAAAGCACGATATAATGAAGCGCTCGACCGGGAAAGCGCCTACGAGTTACTAAACGAGAAGATCGAAAAGGCACATTTGGAAGAAGCCAAAGAAAAAGCAGCCGAAGAAAAGAAAAAAGCACAGCAAAGTCGGTCTCGAAGTCGGACTTCCTCACGCCGACGAACCAGTAGAAGTCCGTTAGAAAAAGTGTTAACCAGTCCAACCGTGATACGAAGCGTATTGGGCATTCTTACTAAATTAATAAAATAACCCTATGAAAAATATCCTCACAACCTTAGTTCTTGTTGCCATGGCTTTCGTTTTCATTCAATGCGGTGACGAAGCAGATCCCTTCCTTATTCAGAAAGACGCGGTGGGGCCTTTGGCCAAAAACACAGCGATGAAAAAGGTCGATTCTATTTTTGCAAACGATTCTATCGTGAAACTCAATCCCAACGAAAATGCCCTTGGCACGCAAGGCGAGGTAGAAGTGTACGATACCGACGGTACGAAATTGTTGCTGCTCTCTCCAGAAGATGAAAACGACCCTTCGGCACATATCACCAATATCCAGATATTCGACAGTCGCTACAAGACCGAGAAAGGGTTGAACATTAAGAGCACCTTCGGAGACTTGAAAGCCAATTACGAGATCGCTGGAATTGAAAATGCGATCAACTCGGTTGTGGTATTCCTAAAGGATAGCAATATCTACGTGACCATCGACAAAAAACAACTTCCCGAGAATATTCGGTATGACTATCAAGCGAAAATAGAGCAATCACAAATTCCGAATGAGGCCACCTTTAAATACTTTATGGTAGGCTGGGATACCGACTATGACGCGCCGGAGCCTTTGGAATAATATTAATTTTTTCAGAAAACTCCCCCAACAGATTGTTAAGTGGCGCACAACTTGATGGCGCATTTCCTACTTTTAATCAGAACCAATCAATAAATATGTTATGATTAAGATTTTAGGATTTATTTTGACCATTGGAGGAGCCATTGCTTTAATTATGGGTGTTCTAGGAGCCTTTGGAAGCTTAAGTTCCGGTTTGAGTCCGTGGGCCCTCATTATTCTAGGAGTGGTATTTTTCTTTGCCGGTATTGGATTATTGAAATATCGTAAGGACACCGACCAAGTTCAAACTGAAAATAACTAACACATAAAACCTTCTTCGGAAGGTTTTTTTGAATTGCGACACCATGCCCAATCCAAGTATCAAAAACGAAGACCAATACGAAGCCTTGCGCGACAAAGGTTATAGTAAAGAAAAAGCGGCACGCATTGCAAACACGCCAGATTCTGGCAAGAAAGGTGGAGCAGCTTCCCCCTACGAATCGTGGACCAAAAAGTCGTTGTACGAACAAGCAAAAAAGGTAGGGATCGACGGACGCTCTAAGATGAATAAGAAAGAATTGATTCACGCCCTACGCAACAATTAAGGAGCCGCAGTTTCATACCTCAATTTTTAGTAGTAATTTTCTAGGTGGAAACACTGTATCATGAAATTTCAATTGCTTCTCGTCTCGTTTTTATTGTATGCCGTGACCCCTCTGGCCCAGCAGTCGTATACCCAATACGAAGTTTCTTCTGAAAATCCATATGGTTTGTTAAATCCGAATGCCCCTCAAGCGGTAGCCGACTATGCTCCTCTTATTGGAACTTGTGATTGTCTGTCGGAAACACGAAACGCAGATCAAACTTGGGCAGCACCGCAACAAATGACCTGGACCTTTAAGTACATTATGAACGGTACTGCCGTACAAGATGAAACCTTGAAAGAAGACGGAAGTCATTCAGGAAGTATCCGTCAATTTATAGCAGATAGCAGCAAGTGGTACGTGCATTATTACAGCAGTGCCAGTCCTACCGTAACCCTACCGGTATGGGAAGGCACAAAACGCGGGGATAGTATCGTTTTGTATCGAGAACAAAAGGCCCCAAACGGCATGGATGGATTTTTTCGGTTGACCTTCAGCGACATTTCTTCGGAAGGATTTGAATGGGAAGGCGCCTGGACCGACCCCAAAGAACAAGTGGTTTTTCCCACCTGGCGCATCCATTGTAAAAAAAGGAACACGACAGCGGTTTCCGCAGAAACGGAAATCCGAGCGAACAGCAGGCGCTTTTCGAAAGCTTATGAGGAAGGGGATTATCAAACCATGACCGAACTCTATACCGAAGACGCCTATATTTTTCCTCCTAACAGCGGGATGATTTCAGGAGCCGCAGACATCCTTAAGAAATGGACGCTGCCAAAAGATACGCGCATCCTTTCCCATAAGGCCACTCCTACAGATATTGTGGTTCATGGTGACTTCGCATATGATTTTGGAACCTACGAAGGCATTTCTGAAGATGAAAAAGGCCGCTACCAATGGAAAGGAAAATATGTCATCGTTTGGAAATTTACCGGGACCTCCTGGAAAATGTATCTTGATATTTGGAACCGAATATAAACCATGGAAAAATCAACAACACTTAGCCCCTTTCATCTTGCCATTCCGGTGAGCAATCTGCAAAGAGATCGTCTCTTTTATCGCGATGTTTTGGGATGCGAAGAAGGTAGAAGCAGTGATCATTGGGTGGACTTCAATTTTTTTGGGCATCAGTTAGTGCTACATGAAAAAACCCAAGAGGCCAATCCAAGAGCAGCGAATCCAGTAGATGGCAAGCAAGTGCCTATCCCTCATTTTGGCGTGGTATTGACCATGGAGGATTTTAAAGCATTTTCTCAACACCTGCAACGCGAGGAAATCACCTTTATCATAGAACCTTACATTCGCTTTGAGGGTCAACCCGGCGAGCAGGCGACTATGTTCTTTGAAGACCCCAGCGGAAACGCACTAGAATTTAAAGCGTTTGCAAATCTCGACCAATTATTTGCCACCTAACCATGAAACAAATAAACCCTAATATCATCCGACAAGTCTTTGTAATGCTCCTCATTTTATTAATGGGTACGCTGATTTTTAGGGAATTACTCCCTTACCTTTCAGGAGTCTTAGGGGCAATTACCATCTATGTATTGATGCGAAAATGGATGGTAGCCCTCTTGCGTCGCGGATGGAAACCTGACCTGGCAGCAGCGCTTCTTATGGTGCTTTCCTTTATCGGAATATTAATTCCGATAAGCGGGATTATAATTATGCTGGGAAATAAGATCAATAATGCGGTTCAAAACTCAGAACGCGTGGTGCGCGCCTTTAAGAGCCAGACCGCCAAATGGGAAGACCAGTTAGGCTACGATTTTACTTCTGAAATTGATGTGGGTGCGATTTCCTCCTGGCTTTCCGAAAATCTACAGAACTTGGCCGGAAGTACCTTTGAGGTGACCATTGCTATCGGACTCATGTACTTTATGCTTTATTACATGCTCACCAATAGGAGTCAGTTGCGTGAATCCTTATTTGAATATATTCCGATCAGTAAAAAGAACTTAAAAAAGATTGGAAAGGAGACCCACACCATGGTCCGGTCGAATGCTCTGGGAATTCCTATGGTCGCTATCGCACAGGGAATCGTGGCACTTATTGGATTTCTCATCTTCGGAATCGATGATCCGCTGTTTTGGTTTGTGGTCGTAACCATTGGGTCTATGATTCCCTTTGTTGGAACCTTACTGGGAATCATTCCGGTATTTATATTGACACTATCTTCGGGGAACGATTTTCAAGCCTGGGGAATTTTACTATACGGCCTCATTGTGGTAGGATCTACCGACAACCTTATTAGGTTGTATGTGCTGAAAAAACTGGACAACGTGCATCCACTTATCACCCTAATTGGAGTCATCGTAGGAGTACCGCTATTTGGGTTCATCGGACTCATCTTTGGGCCACTGCTTATCAGTCTCTTTTTGATAGTAGTGCGCATCTACAAACGCGAATACGGAAAGCACGTGACACACGACGATGACCCTGATCTTTAAGTAGGATGTTTCAGAAATTTACCAAAACCAAGTATCCGCCAGAACATAAACCCGTGTTGGTTTGGGATGGCGAATGCGGGTTTTGCGCCTTTTGGGTACAGCGCTGGAAGAAGAAAACGCAAGGGCGAATCGATTTTGTCACGTATCAGGAAATCGCATCGCACTTTCAGGACATTCCGCTCAAGGAGTTTAAGAAGGCTTCTCGTCTTATCGAGCCAGATGGAAGCGTCTTTAGCGGGCCCGATTCGGCCTATCGCAGCTATTCTTATTCGGCACACCCACTCCCCTGGCACCGCTGGTATACGAACTTCAGGTGGTTTACCTGGTTGAGTGATCACGGCTATAATGTGATCGCGAAAAACAGACCCTTCTTTTTTCGCGTGACGCGCATTCTCTTCGGAAACAACCCTGAAAAACTTCGCCCCTACTGGCTTTTGTATTTATTGGTGCTCTTCTTAGGAGTGCTATTGCTGGGGAAGCAGTTATAACAAAACTTTAAAACAATTACTGACATCGGTGGCGTATCTTTAAAGAAAAACAACCTTATGCTATTCGGAAACTCAAAAAGAAGCTTGTTCTTCAATCCTGGAAATCGCAAATCGGGTGTCGATGAAGATACGATGCGCAATGAAGTGGATCACATTAAAGAAGATGACGTAGAAATCGTTCTCGAAAATGAGGAGGCTATTCACAAAAAATTTAGCGGCCCCAATAGCTTGTCTAAATATGCCGAGCTCGGAAAAATTATGTTGGCCATGCTGAGGGATTTTAAGACCGGAACATATCGCGGCGTACCTTGGTTTACTATTGCCACGATCGTCTTAGGTCTGTTATACATCTTAAACCCAATGGACATTATCCCGGACTTCATCCCCGGAGTTGGCTATATTGATGATCTTGCCGTGCTATCGATTGGTATGGGGTGGATTGAAAGTGACTTACACCGCTATCTAGACTGGCGGTTGCAGCAAGCCAAGGAATAAGGTAGTATTACGTTCTACGCTGCTCACGCGCCAATAAGGTATTTTTGAGCAACATGGCGATGGTCATAGGCCCTACTCCTCCAGGCACCGGAGTGATAAAAGATGCTTTTTCACTTACCTTTTCGAAATCTACATCACCACGAATGACGTATCCTTTTGGGTGTTCCTCGTCGGGAACTCGTGTGATCCCAACATCGATGATGACCACATCATCTTTCACCATTTCAGCCTTTAAGAAATTTGGCACTCCCAGAGCCGAAATAATGATGTCGGCTTGAGTGGTGATCTGAGATATATTCTTTGTATTACTATGGGTCAACGTAACCGTACTATTTCCCGGCCACCCTCTACGACTCATTAGGATGCTCATTGGGCGTCCTACGATATGGCTTCTTCCGATGACCACCGTATGTTTTCCTTTGGTATCCACATCGTAACGCTCTAAGAGTTCAAGAATACCAAAGGGTGTGGCCGGAATAAAAGTACTCATATCCAAGGCCATTTTTCCGAAGTTTTCAGGATGAAATCCGTCCACATCCTTGCTAGGATCTACGGCCATCAGCACTTTCTGGGTATCGATTTGAGGAGGTAACGGCAACTGAATTATAAATCCATCAATATCGTCATTCGTATTGAGCTCCTTTATTTTTTTCAACAACTCCAACTCGCTAGTAGTATGTGGCATTTTGACAAGCGTCGATTCAAAACCAATGCGTTCACAAGCGCGGACCTTGCTACCCACATACGTAAGACTAGCTCCATCATCACCTACAATAACAGCCGCGAGATGAGGCACTTTTTCGCCATTGGCTTTCATGGCATCAACCTCAGCTTTTATCTCGTCTTTAATATCATTACTTACTTTTTTACCGTCGAGTAGGGTCATAATTGGTTGGGTTTTGTGAAGAGATTATTGCATGTTTTTCATCATCTGCATCATCTTGCGACCACCGCCGCCCTGCATCATTTTCATCATTTTGCTCATTTGATTGAATTGCTTCAGAAGTTGATTCACTTCCTGCACAGAAGTACCGCTCCCTTTGGCAATTCGCTTTTTTCGGCTGCCGTTGATAACCGACGGTGTAGAACGCTCTTCCGGCGTCATCGACTGTATAATGGCTTCTATACCCTGGAAGGCGTCATCGTCAATATCAACTCCTTTGAGGGCTTTCCCAGCACCGGGAATCATTCCGAGGAGATCCTTCATGCTTCCCATTTTTTTCACCTGCTGAATCTGAGACATGAAATCGTCGAAACCAAATTGATTTTTCGCAATTTTCTTCTGAAGTTTTCGCGCTTCCTGTTCATCAAACTGCTCTTGTGCTCGTTCTACCAACGATACCACGTCACCCATGCCTAAAATTCGGTCGGCCATTCGAGAAGGGTGAAACACATCAATAGCGTCCATTTTCTCACCCGTACCTATAAACTTAATGGGTTTGTTGACGACACTTTTAATAGAGATCGCGGCCCCACCACGTGTATCACCATCTAGTTTTGTGAGCACAACCCCATCAAAATCCAGACGATCATTAAAGGCCTTCGCCGTATTTACCGCATCTTGACCCGTCATCGAATCGACCACGAAGAGGGTTTCGTTGGGGTTGATCGCCGTGTGAATATTGGCGATCTCGGTCATCATTTGTTCATCGACCGCCAATCGTCCTGCAGTATCCACAATCACTACATTATGACCGTTTTGTTTGGCATATGCTATAGCATTCTGAGAAATTTCAACAGGATCCATAGTACCTTCTTCGCTGTACACTTCCACGCCAATTTGGTCTCCTACCACATGCAACTGGTTGATCGCCGCCGGACGATACACGTCGCAAGCGACCAGTAGCGGTTTTTTAGTTTTTTTGGACTTTAAGTAGTTAGCAAGCTTCCCGGAAAAGGTGGTTTTACCACTTCCCTGTAAACCCGACATCAAGATGATCGACGGACTCCCACTCAGGTCGATGCCTTCTGTTTCGCCGCCCATCAATTCGGTGAGTTCGTCTTTGACCAACTTCACCATGAGTTGCCCGGGTTTTAAGGAACTCAATACATTTTGTCCCAGCGCTTTTTCCTTGACCGTATTGGTAAAGTTTTTCGCCGTCTTGAAGTTAACATCAGCATCTAATAGAGCACGACGTACCTCCTTAAGGGTTTCGGCAACGTTAACCTCGGTAATACTTCCGTGTCCTTTAAGAACGTGTAAGGCCTTATCTAATTTATCGGTCAGATTATCAAACATAGTATTGCGTGAAATTTAGCGTGTTGCAAAGATAGCAATTGAAAGGCTTGTAGCAAAGCTAGCGATCGGTTATTCAAAGGAAAAGACAGTTCTGTAAGGAGTGCACTGAAAACTGCGGCCAAGCGTGGATTTTGGATCGCATCGGCTGTATTTCTTCGGAAAGATTTACCGTTTCATTAACGAAGGCTTAGCATCTTGAGAAGGCATATAAATACGGTGATTCCCTATCTTTAAAAGAGTTAACATAAAACATTGCATATGAGTACTACCAAAGAATTTCAAACCATAAATCCGACTTCTGGAAAACCGATTCATACCTATTCCTATATGAACGAAAAACAGGTTTCAGAAGCCATCGAAAATTGCCATAACGCATTTTTAACGTGGCGTCAACACTCCCTAAAGGAGCGTGCAGAACATCTTAAAAACGTGGGAAAAGCGTTATTAGAACACAAAGAAGAACTCGCCGCTCTGATGACTGAAGAGATGGGTAAATTGCTGAAACAAAGCGAACAGGAAGTTGAATTGTGTGCCGGTATTTGCGAGTACACCGCTAAGGAAGGGCCCACAGAACTCGCTGCGGAAGACAGGAAACTACCCGAAGGAGGAAAAGGGCGCATTGTGCATGCACCCCTTGGTGTGATTTACGGCATTCAACCTTGGAATTTCCCCACCTATCAGGTAATTCGATATGCTATTGCCAATTTGATGGCGGGTAACGGAGTACTTCTGAAGCATGCCGAAAGTGTCACCGGTTGCGCACTACTACTGGAGAAAATAATCGAGTCGGCCGGACTTCCAAAACATTTGTTCAAAGTATTGATTATCAATCACGACCAATCTGATGACGTTATTAAGAATCGTTACGTTCGAGGGGTTACTCTTACCGGAAGCGCAGGTGCTGGAGAGCACGTGGCCAAAGTAGCCGGAGCCGCATTGAAAAAAACGGTGCTGGAATTAGGAAGCAATGACGCTTATATAGTACTGCAAGATGCCGATTTAGACAATGCCGTGAAACAATGCGTAAATGGAAGGGTTTACAATAATGGAGAAACCTGTGTTGCTGCGAAACGGTTTGTCGTTGTTGAGGAAGTGTATGAGGCATTTAAAGAAAAATTTGTTGCCCGAATGAAGGGAGTCAACTACGGTGATCCAACCGATTCGAGTTCCCGAATGGGACCCATGGCGCGCGAGGACCTTCGAAAAGACTTACATGAGCAGGTGACCCAAAGTGTCAGTAAAGGAGCGACGGTACTATGCGGTGGAGAACTACCGGATGCAGACGGATTTTTCTATCCCGCTACCGTACTGGAAAATGTACAGCCCGGACAGCCTGCCTATGACGAAGAATTATTTGGTCCGGTAGCTTCACTGATTAAAGCGAAAAACACCGAAGATGCCTTCAGAATTGCCAATGATAGCCGGTTTGGCCTGGGCGGCGGAATTTTTACTTCCGATGGAGACAAAGCTTTTGAACTGGCTGCGGAACACTTTGATACTGGAATGGTGTTTATCAATTCCTTCGGACTCGCGCAACCTAATATGCCGTTTGGCGGAGTGAAAGATTCGGGGTATGGACGCGAACACGGCGGCTTTGGAATGAAGGAGTTTACCAACGCCAAAGCCATCATGGCGTTGAAGTAGTGGCCCCAGCATACGAAAAACTCATGCTTCCTGACAAATACCTCAGTCATTTTCATTAGCAAGAAAAAACCCGACAGTTTTGAAACTGTCGGGTTTTTGATATATTAAACCTTCTCTAAGGCAATTAGGTAGTCATCTAATTAGACATTACTCGGTTCACTATAATTCCGGTAACAATACCGTATCAATAGCGTGTACAACTCCGTTGCTCGCTTGCACATTGGTTACGATGATAGTGCTCACCCTACCGTTGGCATCGGTAATAGTTGCTGCATCCGCATCAATCGTTACATCGCCACCCAAAGTGGTCACAGGACCATTGGTAAGATCTTCGGCACGAACATTGGCTCCTGCAATAACATGCAGATTTAAGGCTGCCGTTAACGTAGGTCCATCAATATCTGCTAGGGCTCCCACGCCAAGTTCGGTAAGCAGGTCACCAAAGGCATCATTGGTAGGAGCAAATACTGTGAAGGGTGCCGGGTCGGTACCCAGCGGCGTACTTAGCGTTCCTACAAAATCAGGTTGGTCGGGACGCGTCAGCGCATCTACTAATGTTCCAAATGTAGGATCGGCTGTGGCGAAGGTCACAACTGTAGGCAACGCGATGACCGTATCTACTGCGTGAATAATTCCATTGGTAGCAACCACATCTGCCGCGACCACAGTAGAATTTCCATTAAGTACCACACCAGCATCGGTATTTATATACAGGCTGATGTTATCGTCTGTATCTCCAAAAGTAGCAAGGGTTGTGGTGTAAGAAGTTGTGAAATCAGTACTGGCATTGGTTTCAGCCAACACATGATTTAATAAGGTTTGCTGTAATGCGGGTAATGGAACATCTCCCAAACTTCCAAAACCATTGTCCGATAAAAAGGTGTCAAAGGCATCGTTGGTTGGTGCGAACACTGTGAGATTGGCTGTCGGGTCTGACACGGCCACGGTAAGACTTGCGGCATCCAAAGCAGTTGTAAGACTGGAAAAATTTGGATTTACATTCGCAAGTGTTGCGATATTAGGTAATGAAATGACTCCATTAACGCCGTGAACCACTCCATTTGAAACTTCAATATCAGCCTCCACCACAGTAGACGTACCATTAATGACAACTCCATCAGAAGCATTCACAAAAGCACTTAAGTTTAATCCACTACTAGCCGTGGCGTTGGTTCTAATATATCCTGTAGTAAAATCGGTTGCTACAAATTCACCATTAATAACATGATTTAACAAGACATTAGAGAGCACCTCTTCGGGTATATCGTCAAGAGATGCAAAATCATTAGCTTCTAAAAATTCGGTAAACGCATCATTATTGGGAGCGAAAACAGTAGTAGATCCAGAAGCATTCAGCGCAGCGGTAAGTCCAGCACGCTGTAAGGCATCCACCAGAACAGAATAATCAGCGTCGGAAGCCAAGTACGTGGCGATTGTCTGGTCTCCATCGTTGGTGATGGTATTGTCATCATCATTACTACATGATGCGACAAAAATCATCGAAAATAAAATAAGAATTTTTGAAATGTTCTTCATAGCTTAAGTTTTTTGTTTTGCCTTGTAAAGAAACGAACGATACGGAAAAAACAAAACGCCTAAGCGTCACTTTATCAAAAGTTTAACTTTTTGTTTAACATTTTAATAAAATATTTAAACAATTTCAATCACAGGAATTTGCCAGCGCATCAATGGTATCGGCCAACTGGTTGTTATTGTTGGTGGTAAGTACGCTACTCGCGCCTACAATGAGGTCTACCGGATAGTTGATAGAAATGAGGTCTTCAGACTGCGGATCTACCACCCAGGGAAATAGTTCTTGACTATTAGCAATCACACGCGTTTCGAACTGACCTTCCGCAACATTGTAGATCGCTAAAGAAATGGGGTACGCAATGTCCACACAGGGATTGTGTTCCTGAATTAAGGTGTCTGCACCGCAAACCGATAGCTCGTCTTCCCATTGTGCTTCGCTAGTCACAATAATTTCCGAATGATCGCTGCGAACAAGCGTCAACGGAAATATCAATTCTACTTCATCTTCAGGTCCAATGGGTTGTAGATCGAGAATGGTTCCAATATTATATAATTCGCCGTTGAAAAATAGGGTATAGGGTAATTTAATACTCACGCAAGAAGCATTGTCAATCACATCATCAAAGCTCCCATCGTGCGAGCTCACCGTACGTAATTTTAAGCGCAGGTTTGCCGAGGCATTAGAGACCTCCTCGGTATCTTCCTGATCTTGAATCACGGTAAACTCTTCTTTTTGACACGCCCAACAAAGCGCCAGCATTACGAGCAAGACGGCGTATTTCATGTACTTATCTTTACTAATAGAACAACTGAGATTATGAAATTCCTACCTATAATTTATTTATATATTTACGCCCTATGACCAAAAAAGAGCGCTCCCTCTCCGATAACGTTTGTGAAGAACGTATATTCTCTAAAATATATGAAGAGAATGCTACAGATCTTCACGATTTCATCTATTATAAATACGGAGCTCATTTTGATCCTAAGGACAAAACACAAGAAGCCTTTCTTACGCTTTGGCAGAAATGCAAGAAAATTCCACCAGAAAAAGCACGAAGTTTCTTGTTTACGGTCGCCAATAATCTCACCTTAAATGAAATTAAACACCAAAAAGTAGTTCTAGAGTATCAGAAAAATGAACCTTCGCGTTCGAGTACCAATCATACGCCCCAGTTTTTACTGGAAGAAAAACAGTATTTGGAAAAATTTCAACGCGCCTTGGCTGAATTACCCGAAAAACAGCGCATTGCTTTTCTCTTAAATCGCGTGGAAGGAAAGCGACATAAAGAAATAGCCGACATTTTAAACATTTCTAGAAAGGCTGTCGAGAAGCGTATTTACAAGGCTTTAGCGACTCTCAGAAAAAAAATTGAAAAAATTTAGGGGGTGGGGGTAGGAATTTTTCATCCTCAGTTGTTTCATGTATAGAAAGTTGCTATGAAAAAGGAAAATTTACTTTCAAAATGGTTAGACCATTCTCTAACCGATACAGAACAAGAGGCGTTTGAACAAACAGACGCCTTTCGTTCGTATCAAAAAATCGATCAATTGGCGCAGTCTTTTAAAGCGCCGGAATTCGAGGTCGCCTCTCAATATGCCTTATTGCAGGAGAAAAAGGCTTCGGAAGAGTCTAAAACAACTTCTTGGAAACAGGTTGCTTTCCGCATTGCTGCGATCTTCGTTATTGCTTTCGGATTGTATTGGGCGCTTTCACAACCATCAAATACTACCTTCACAGCGCATCACTCAGAACACATTAGTCTTGAATTGCCGGATGCTTCCGAAGTGATCCTCAATGCAGGTTCTGAATTAACCTACGATGACGCTCATTGGAATACGAATCGCAACGTTACCCTGAACGGAGAGGGATACTTTAGAGTGGCTAGCGGCAAACAATTTAGCGTGCAAACTTCGCACGGTGTGGTTGCTGTTAAAGGTACTCAGTTTAATGTCATCAGCCGTCCAGAATTCTTCGAGGTTACGTGTTTTGAAGGCCGCGTAGAAATAGCATTGAATGACGATGTTCATACCCTAACCGCGGGAAGAACGCTTCGATGGTCGAATGAACAATTAGAAAATCAATTAACGGCACTCATTGAGCCCACGTGGCTTCAACATAAGTCGGTCTTTAAGAGCGTTCCGCTGCATTATGTGTTGGACGAAATGGAACGCCAATATGATATTGACATCGTAACCAACGATATCGATACGCAGGTTATTTTCACCGGAAGTTTCACTCATAAAAATCTACCTACTGCCTTGCAAGCTATCACAATTCCTCTTACCTTGTCTTATGAAATCAACGACGATAAGATAGTGGTTTTAAAAAGTGAATAATTGTGCGATGGGTTTCCCGGTTCTTATTGCTACTTCTGCTCTGTAGTAATTCCTTTTTTTTTGCTCAAAATAGTACCCCAACGGTATCGCTGCCTAAAGTATTTACCACTTTAGAATCGCGATGGGATGTGACATTTTCTTATCAAAACAGCAACCTGAAGGGACACCAACTTTCCACACTTCCAACCTTTACTACTTTAGCAAATGCACTTTCTTATTTAGAAAACAACACGCTGTTTCAATATACCTTGTTGCCAGACGGAACCATTACCGTGGCCCCTCGAAACAATCTAATTTCTCTCTGTGGAATTCTACGCGAAATAGACACCGGCACCCTAGTAACAAAGGTGACCGTACGCACTCCCTATCAAGAAGTTCAAACCGAAGATAGCGGACAATTTAATGCGGTGGCCTTGACACCAGAGGATCTCATCGTTATCTACAGCGAAGGAAAAGAGCTCACCCGCTTCAAAGCTTCTGTCTTTGCCTCAGGCTGCCCACAAACGTTTGTTTTCGGAAAAATCGAAAAGCTAGACGAAGTGCTAATCACTTCGTACCTATCGCGCGGGATTACTAAAAACACCAACGGATCGTTAACGGTAGATTACAATGAGTTTGACATTCTGCCGGGGCTTATTGAACCTGATGTACTACAAACCATTCAGGCGCTTCCTGGAATTCAGAGCATCGAAGAACGTGTTTCATTTCTGAATATTAGAGGGGGTACAAACGATCAGAACCTCATCCTCCTGGATGGCGTCAAAATGTATCAAAGCGGTCACTTTTTCGGACTCATTTCTGCTTTCAACCCCTTTCTGACGCAACGAGTAACCGTAGTAAAAAATGGAACTCCAGCCGCGTATGGCGATGGGGTATCGGGTATGATCTCAATGGAAAGTTCGCGTCGTATCAATGATAGTATTTCCGCAGAGCTAGGAACAAATCTGATCAGTTCCGACGGCTTTGCTGATATTCCGCTAGGCGCCAAGGCTTCCGTGCAAATTGCGGCGCGAAGTTCCATCAACCAATTATGGGAATCACCCACCTACAGCGCGTATTTTGATAGAGTTTTTCAGAATACAGAAGTTATTTCGAATAGCGAAACGCAAAGTGTCTCGGATGCGCGGTTCCAGTTTTTTGACGCCTCCACTCGGTTTTTATATCAACCCACGGAAAAAGACCGGATACGATTCAACTTTTTAGGAATAGGAAATCGTATCGAATTTGTGGAAAGCGCCATTATAGATGACAATTTTATTGCACGTCAAAGCGATTTAAAACAGAATAATTTGGCATTAGGATTGTACTATGAACGTGATTGGAGCCCTACACTAAGCACTTATTTTCAGGCGTATTTTTCAGACTATTCGCTCGATTCAACCAATGAGGATGTGGTAAACGACCAACAACTTTCGCAAGAAAACAATGTCTTGGAAAATGGGTTTCGTCTGGCATTTCGAGAACAACGAAACCCCTCCCTCACCTATACCTATGGCTATCAATTCAACGAAACGGGGATTACCAATTTTGAGGGCTTGAACAATCCGATCTTTAGAAGAACCGATAAGCAAGTGCTACGAACGCACAGTGTTTTTGGCGATGTTACCTATAAAACGCGCAATGGAGCGACTTCGCTGGTTGTCGGACTGAGAAGTAACTATATCGATAAGTTTGGAACCTTGTTGTTGGAACCCCGCCTAAATTTTAGTCAGCGCTTCCTCTCCTACTTCACTTTTGAGGTATTGGGAGAATTTAAGAGTCAGACGACGTCCCAAATTATAGACTTCCAAAACGATTTTCTGGGAGTTGAAAATCGGCGCTGGGTGCTTTCCAACCCCAATAGTATTCCTATTCTGAAAGGAAGGCAGATTTCTACTGGGGTATCGTATTCTCGACGCGGTTGGCAGGTGTCTATTGAGCCCTACTGGAAAGAAGTTACCGGAATCACCTCACAGAGTCAGCGGTTTCAGAATCAATTTGCTTCAGTGCGGGCCAATGGGAATTACGAAGTGGTAGGGGTGGATGTGTTGTTGAACAAACGTTTTGATCAGATCAATACCTGGTTGAGCTATTCCTGGGCGCAAAACACCTATGATTTTCCACTACTCACCCCTTCCGAATTTTTAAACAATCTAGATGTAACGCATTCCCTTACCTATGGAATCGACTACCATTGGAAACAGTTCAACTTTGCAGGCGGACTCAATTGGCGAACGGGAAAACCAACAACGAACCCCATCGAAGGAAACGAAATTGAAAATGGAGTGATCAATTACAGCCGGCCTAATAGTGATCGCATCAAGGACTATTTTCGAGTGGATCTCTCTGCGACGTATCAATTTGCGCTAGGAAGGACGAGTCAGATGTTCTTAGGTGCATCGGTATGGAACCTGCTAAATACGAAGAATACCATCAATCAATTTTACCGCATTAATGCCTCCGGAAACATTGAACAGGTAAACGAGCCTGCCCTATCGTTTACGCCCAATGCGACCCTACGCGTTATGTTTTAAGAGAATTGTTATCTTTAGCTTCCGAAAAAATAGACACCATGAAAAAACACTTTTTTGCCCTTTTTTGTATACTGCTTAGCATAAGCCTCTTTGCTCAGAACACCACCGAAAAAGAACGTGTGATAGAAACCGTGACCAAAGATCAAATTAAAGGTCATATTTATTTCTTAGCGGATGATTTACTGAAAGGAAGAGAAACAGGAACTCCTGAAAATAAAATAGCCGCTGCCTATCTGGCCAATACCTTCCGCGCTTATGGGGTAACGCCCAACCCCCAAACGGGATCCTATTACCAAGAAGTGCCTTTAACCAAGACGGAAGCCCCCACCGATATGGCCTTTGCCATTGGAAGCGAGAAGTATACAAAATTTGTGGCTTTTGGAGGCGAACCTATAAATTTTGGCGGACAAGCTGTCTATGTGGGCTATGGCATGGAAACCGATTATAAAGACATTGATGTTCGGAAGAAGTTCGTGGTGGTCAAAGCGGGAAGTCCGACAGCGCAAGACGCCCAAGCGGCCTACGCCTTACGGGAACAGAAAAAAAACTGGGCGAAAGATAATGGAGCCACTGGCTTGATAGAGTTTGTTCAGACCAATGCTCAGATTTGGGATTATATTGACCATAACTTCAACGGAGGTTCGGTGCAATTATCTTCCGAAGAAAAAAAGGATAAAGGAAATACCTTCCACCACTTTTGGGTATTTGACGCTGATGGCAGCGGAATCAATGCCGTGAAAGCTGATAAAGAGACGAAGTTTCAGGCATCGGTACGTCGTGAGGCGCCAAAAGAAATTGTTTCTTACAACGTTGTGGGCATGATCCCCGGAACCGACCCAGAACTAAAAAAGGAGTACATTATCTATTCGGCCCATTACGACCACGTGGGCATCGGCAAACCCGACGAAACCGGCGATACTATCTACAACGGGGCTCGTGACAATGCGGTAGGCACCACCACCGTGTTGAGCATGGCGCAAAACCTCGCTAAATATCCAACCAAAAGATCGGCCCTATTTATTTTGTTCACCGGAGAAGAAAAGGGGCTCTTAGGGAGCAACTATTACGTAAACCACCCTATTCTTCCGCTCGATCAAATGGTCTTTTGTTTCAACAGTGATAACGGAGGGTATAACGACACCTCCTTAGCGACCATTATCGGCCTGAATCGCACCACAGCCGGGAATACCATTAAGAATGCGGTAGCTCAATTTGGGTTGAATGCAATAGAGGATCCTGCTCCTGAACAAGGCTTATTCGACCGAAGTGACAACGTACACTTCGCCAAGAAAGGTATTCCGGCCCCCACGTTTTCAATGGGCTTTACTGCCTTTAACGGAGATGTTACGAAATACTATCACCGCCCTGGCGATGAAGTTGATTCTATTGATTTTGAGTATCTCGAAACATTCTTTAGAGCATACGTACTTAGCGGAAGGGCCATTGCAAACGATCCTGAAACGCCTTTTTGGAGTAAAGGTGACACCTACGAGGCGGCGGGCAAGCAACTTTATGGGAATTAGCACCTGCTAGCACGCTGGTAATTTCCTACCGGAATTCATAGAATTTGTGCTGGTTCTTGTAGTAAATGCGCTGTAAAGCCAAAACTATACTGTATTTTTAGTGCCACTCGCTTTTTCTTAAAGCCTGCTGTACATGAAACAAAAGAACTTTCAATTAGGTTTTTATCAACGTATAGGACACGTGTTAAGGCGATCGATTGTTGTGATGCTGTTTCTCTTTTCGGTCTGCGGAATAACGCAAGAAGTGGCGCAACAAAAGGTAGATAGCGTCTTACGAAGTATCAGCACACAGACTTCCGAAGAAAAGATCAAAGGCTACGAATTTATTGGAAGTCTTATTCTGAAACATCGAGATTACGTCGATGAGCTTTTTACGTATACACTGGCAAAAACCGACTCCGATTTGGCGCAGATGATCCTCTACCAAAATTACAGTCAGTTTTTATCCCAAAAAGGCCTTACGGATGAATCGCTAAGACTGAAGTTACGCGGACTCGAAATCGCGCAATCCCGAAATGACGAATACCATACGCTTCGGTACTATATTTCGATTGCCCATACCCATCTTTACCAAACCAATCTAGACCAAGCCCTGTCTTATTTGAACAAAGCGGAAAGAATCGCCCTAAAAGAAGAGTTCAAAGATTTGCTTTGGAATGTATACTACGGAAAGGGACAGTTACAAGGTTTGCTGGGTGATATTGAAGGGAACAGCGACTACTATTTAAAAATGTGGGACGCCACCGAAGCGTATGGCAACAGTCCTTCCAATCGATTTGTACTCTACATCTTAATTGAACATTTTGTACAAGCAGAAGATGCCGTACACACGGCCAAATTTACAGAGATACTCGCCAGGTATTATGAAGAAGCCCATCCTAATATGCCCGCAGGGCATATGCCCATTCAGTCTATTTTTGAAAAGCGCGCAAGTCTGGAGAACATCACGAGTCTCAAAACTGCTATCGCCATCAGCGACAGTTTGAATAGCACCAACTCACTCACCTACAACACCCTCGCGCTTGCCGATACCTATCTCGAAAATAACCGCCCCAGTCTGGCCCTACCCTATTTGGAAGGAGCCATTGCCAAAATTGAACGCATCAAGAAGCCTCAATTACTAGCGCAACTGCTTATTAAAATGGCGGAAACGCAATTTGCAACCGGTAATTATCGGGAAGCCTATGATGTGAAATTACAAGAAACGGCTATTCTGGATAGCTTGAATTCAGATCGCATGCAACGAAACATCGCCGAACTGGAAGTGAAATTTGACACCGAGCAAAAAGAGCGAAAAATTCTCGCTCAGAATCTGGTCATCGAAAAAGAAACGCGGCAAAAAAGGATGATTACCATAGGATTGATCGCCTTAGGAGTGATTCTCCTGCTGTCCATCTTCTTCTTCAGAAAACGGTTGCAATATCAGAAGACCATCACGGCACAGAATGAATCTATTCAACAACAACACATTACAGAACTCAAACAGAAAAATAAATTATTGGCCATGAGTAGCATGATTGAAGGCCAAGAAGCCGAACGCCTTCGCATCGCCAAAGATCTCCACGACAGTTTAGGCGGACTCCTAAGTACCGTAAAAGCACATTTTACTACCATTCAAAATGAAATTGAGCAATTGGAGCAGCTTAATGTGACCGAAAGAACTAACGATCTCATTGATGAAGCCTGCTTAGAGGTACGTCGTATTTCCCATAACATGATGCCGCATGCGCTAAGTATTTCAGGACTTCCCGGTGCGCTTGAAGACCTCACCGATCAGTTAAAATTACAGGGCTATGAAGCCTCTCTCGAGATTTCAAAACTTCCTGAGAATTTAGAAAATAGTAAAAAGGTGATGATCTATCGGATCGTGCAAGAAGTGATTTCCAATATTCGGAAGCATGCAGAGGCCAATTCCATACTCATTCAAGTATTACGACACAACGAACAACTGCATATTATTATTGAAGATGACGGTGTTGGGTTTGAATATGATACGGCAGTCGCAAAAGGTGGTTTAGGACTGAAGAGCATTCACAGTCGAGTGGATTATCTTGATGGAACTATCAATTGGGATTCACAACCCGGTAACGGCACTCAAGTCACCATAAACATCCCCATCTCATGATCAAAGTATTTATTGTAGACGACCACAAAATGGTGATTGAAGGCATGCAGTTGTTATTGCAAAATGACCCAGACATTACTATTATTGGCAGCGCTCTGAGCGGTGACGAAGCGTTAGAACGCATTCCTGAAGCCGCCCCAGATGTGGTATTGCTAGATATCAACATGCCTGATAAGAACGGGATTGATACCTGCAAGGAGTTACTCAAATCGCATCCCGAGATGAAGGTCGTATCCTTATCGATGCATAAGGAAAGTAGTTTGATTAAATTGATGTTAGACCAGGGGGCCAAGGGCTACGTACTGAAAAATGCGGGAAAGCATGAAGTCACCGAAGCCATAAAAAAGGTGCATCAAGGGGGGATGTATTTGGACGATACGGTTAATGAAATTATTCTGAATAGCGCTGTCAAGAAAAAAACTGTCACTAGCAGTCCGTTTCCCACCCTTTCCCGACGTGAAAAGGAAGTGTTGCATTGTATTCTGGAAGAAATGACTACCCAAGAGATCGCAGAACGTCTCCACATCAGTTTTGGAACCGTGGAAACCCATCGACGCAACATGCTTATGAAAACGGGTGCTAGAAATACCGCCGGTCTTGTTCGCGTGGCGCTTGAATACGAATTGCACAAATAAAAAAACCACCCGCGATACGGGTGGCTCTTTCTTGGGGCAAAAAAGGATTATAATTTCTCGAAAATCAATCGGTCGGTACCACCGTTTCCTCCGCTAATGTCAAGCAACTCAATTTTGTCACCGGAAACCGATACGATATCCCAATCGTCATTCAGATCTTCAAAATCACTGGTATCCGGCACCGAAAAGAACAGATTGAAATCATCATCGCTAGAGCTTCCGTCGTCATCACTGGAAGAGCTACTATCGGTAATGGACCAGGTCCCAGAGATCGAGGTAGTTCCATTATCAGCCACCACCGATCCGTCGGCATCAAATGTAAATACATAGCCGTTGAAATCGGAGGTCTCGTCTTCATCAGAATCAATAAACAGCGTTACCTGCCAGGTTCCGGTATCGGCTACCGTAGCCGTTTGTTGTGCCACGGTCCCATTGTCATTAGGGGTATTCCCATTCGAGTTATCATCATCTTTGGAACAAGCAGCAACAAAGAATACATAAGTAAGTAAGATACTAAGAAAGGCAATTCTATTTTTCATAAAGTGTTTGTTTTAAGGGTTTAATTAATTTCGTTTAAAGGTTAATATATCTTCTGTTGCACCGCTACTATCACGAGTAATGAAGGTAACGGTTGTGGCATCGTAACTGATAGCGCGATAATCGTCATCATCGGCATCATTGATAGGACTATCCATATCAAATTCGAAACTGAGTTCCTCTCCCGCAATTCCCACGGCCCAAATTCCGGGTACGTTTTCTGAGCCGTTGTTGGCATTCACCGATCCGTCTGATTGGAACGCGAAGTCATAACCCGAAAATACATTAGTTTCATCGTCGCCATCATCCAGATATTGCTCTACAAACCATGTGCCCTGCGTCAGGATATTCCGCAATTCTTGTGGATCGGGACCCGAATCGCAGCTTGTTGGAAGCGATCGACCAAAAGAGAGCAGATCGTCATCACCGCCACTGCTGGCATCTCGTAGCGCAATAGCATCCATGGTAAAAGAGTCTACCTCCCAGGCATCGTTTAGATCGCCTAATGGATTGCCACTACCACTGCTGTCAAAATTTAGTGTGAGTACAAGCACGCCACCTTCCCGTTCAATACGCCACACTCCATTTCGAGTGGCAGCACCCGTGACAGCGGTTGCCGTGCCGTTCTGAATGAAATTGAACGTGTAGTCAAGGTAATTACAGGTGAGGTCGGTTTCGCTATCCTCTAAGAGCGTCACAAACCAGGTGTCGGTGGTAAGGGTATTGATAAATTCATTCAGTTCGGTATCGTCGCCACCACCGGAAGGAGGTGTGCTACTTAGCGTTAGATAATCAATACTACCATCACCACTACTAACGGTTCGGAAGGTAATTTCTTCGGAAGAATACGTTACGATCTCCCAGTATTCATTCAATTGGTTGAGAGGCGTCTGAGCTCCGAAGAAAAAATCGAGATATGATCGGTCTCCATCTACATCAAACTGCCACGTTCCCGCAGTGGTTTCCGAAGCAGTCATGACAGCCGCGCTCCCATCGGAAGCAAAGGTAAACTCATGACCTTGAAACGTGCTGGTCATGTCTAGATCGTCAAAATAATATCCAACATACCAGGGAGCCGCGGTCAAAATAGTGGTAAATTCAGCCTCGTCGATACCACCGCTTGTAGTGCATTCGGCATTCGCTAATTGGGTTTCCAATTCCTGATTGCTAGAAACGGTAACGGTAGTTCCGTTCACCACTAGCGATAGCGGATATTGTATGCTTATAAACTCGTCTTCCTGCAATTGTGTAAGAAACTGATACAGCGCTAAATCATCTGTCACGGTTACCGTATCGGTCTGTTCACTGCTCGCATTAAATCTGAAAAAGGTAATAGGATACACCAAATCGACACAGCCTATAGAGGCTAAAAATCCGCCTTCATCGCAAAGTGCAGACAAGGCGTCAAATTCATCCTGATTATTCAAAACAATCTCAGTAAAATCGGCTAACACCACGGTTATCGGAAAAACGAATTCAACCGTATCGACATCATCTGGAAACTGATCCAGAATAGTGGTCACCTGGTCGTAATCAGATGCTTCTGCAACCGTCACCTCTTGCCCGTTTACAATAACTGTAATAGGCAACTGAATGGAAAAGCAATCGCTTCCGTCGATAACATCATCTATTCCACCAAAATTCTGTGCGGTGCGTACCAACAAACTTGTCAGGTTTGCCGTGGCGGTGAAGGTCTCTTCTTCATCGGTTTCGTCAATGAATTCTTTAGCCTCTTGTTGGCAGGAAGTTATTATCAAACTGCTCGCGAAAAATAATAGGAAATATATCGGTTTCATTTTTACAGCTCATTTTTGGGGCTTTAGTATTGAAACAAACTAGAATCAAGATACCCTACCCTTCAAACCTAAAAATTTTAAATATCTTCGTACCAATGCAACCTATAAAGCCCAATACGAACGACGTCTGTAACGAAAAAGTGTACAGTGCGATTTACAAAGAACAAAGCAGGCATTTGTACAATTTCATGTATTTCAAATGTGGCGATGCTGCCCAGGCTAGTGATTATGTGCAGGAAGCCTTTGTGAAGCTGTGGAAAAACTGTTCTACCGTCTCAACGAATAAAGCAAAGTCTTTTTTGTATACCGTAGCCAAAAATTTATTCCTGAACGAAGTCGCCCATCAAAAAGTGGTACTCAAACACGCACAACTACAACCGCATAAGATAGAACACCAATCGCCTCAGTTTTTATTAGAGGAAAAACAATACCGAAAAAAGGTGCAGGATGCTATTGCAGAATTGACGGAAGCACAACGCACCGCTTTTTTGTTAAACCGAATTGAAGGCAAGAAATATCATGAAATTGCTGAAATTTTAGGTATTTCTGTAAAAGCCGTAGAAAAGCGCATGAGTTTAGCGTTGCAATCGCTTCGGAAAAGCATTGAAAATATATGATAGTAGAGGTAGGGTAAACCGAAAGTTATTTGTTACAGACATAGAGAACACCCCAAAATGTTGAAAGAAAAATTACATAATTGGTTAAACGGTGAGGCATCTAAAGCCGATACCGACGCGCTCCGAGCGAATCCAGAAACCGCGAGCTACCTGAAAATAGCTGAAGCTACGGCCGAATTTACCGTGCCCGAATGGCATGCCGATGCCCAGTACGACCAATTGCAGCAACGCTTGCTGAAGGATACGTCGTCCACATCAACAGGGCGTAACCTAAGATGGCTTGGGGGCATAGCCGCAGCCATTGCGGTTGTCGCCGTCGCCTATTTTTTTCTGGCTACGCAAGGCACGGAAATCACTACCCGCATCGCACAAAAAGAATCGATTACCTTACCCGATCAATCGGTGGTGGCGCTCAATGCAGCATCTACCTTGCGTTACGACAATAAGGGTTGGGAAGAAGACCGCCAACTTACCTTGGAAGGAGAAGCGTTTTTTGACGTAGAAAAGGGAAAGACCTTTACTGTTACTACCAGCTATGGTACGGTTGAAGTGCTAGGAACCGAATTCAATGTCCATTCCCGCCCCTCTCAATTCTCCGTAAGTTGTTATGAAGGATTGGTACGAGTACGCTATGGTGACACGTTGGTAGACGTGGCGGCCGGAAATACGCTGCGTGTGGTTTCTGGCGGCTTGCAAAACTTCCGTCATGCCACAGTTAGCACTCCCTCCTGGATGCAAGAGGAAAGCAGTTTCGAAAACACTTCCCTCGCCCTTATTATTGAAGAATTAGAACGACAATATCCCATCACGATAAACCGCCCTTCCAACCTACAAAAACAATTTACGGGTAGTTTCCCCCACAACGACCTTGAAGTGGCCCTGCGTTCGGTATTTGAACCATTAGGCCTCACGTATACTATTGATGGCGAATACGTTACCATTTATGCTGCAGCAGAAGATTAAGTGGACGGCAGTCAGACTTATTATTATATCAATACTCCTTCTTGCTCCCAAGACATGGGGTCAGAATACTGGTGCCCAACCGCTCACTGCCATTCTAACCCTACTTGAAACGCAGTACGACGTTCGCTTTTCCTATGATGCTTCTGTGGTTCTTGATGTTCGACTACCTCCTCCATCCAAACAAAATTCCTTGTCTGAAAGTCTTGCGTACCTCAGAGCACAAACAGACCTTACCTTTACTACAATTGACACGCGTTATATTGCAGTGACTAAAAAAGGAGTTCCCACCACCGAACGCTGTGGGCAACTTATAGACGGACTCCAACGAGTGCCCTTGTCTGAAGCGACCATTACCATGACCGATGGTAGTTTTCGCACCACCACCAACCAACAGGGATATTTTTCTATTCCGGAAGGCAGCTCCGGAACCATGCTAAGAATTAGCCATGTCGGGTACGAAACCCTTACCCTTCCTGTAGCAGCCTTGCGTAACAACTGCCCCCAATTTCTCATGTTTACGGCGATCTCTTTATTGGAAACCGTGCGAATCCAAGGGATTTTAGTGCAAGGTATCGACCAGAATGCAGATGGTTCTACGGTAGTGAAGGCCGATGATTTTAGCCTGGTGCCTGGACAGGTAGAAAACGATGTGCTCCAGGTGGTTCAAAATGTTCCGGGCGTAGAAAGTGTGAACGAAACTATTTCTACCATCAATATCAGAGGCGGTAATAATGATGAGAATGTCGTGCTGTGGGATGGTATTCGCATGTACCAAACGGGACACTTTTTTGGCCTGATCTCAGCCTACAATCCCTACATCACAGAACGCTTGAAGGTATATAAAAATGGAGCACCGGCATGGTATGGTGAAAGTGTGAGCGGTATTATTGCGATGCATTCTTCCAATAAAAAGCCAGATCGTTTTCAGGGCGGGTTAGGATTTAACCTGCTTAATGCCAACGCAATGGCCAATATTCCCATTTCAGACAAGGCTTACGTACAGGTTTCGGGGCGACGCTCCATTAACAATATTGTTGAATCTCCCGCCTACGCTACCTATTCACAACGCATTTTTCAGAATACCGATATCACCAATTTAGAAAGTGGAGTCAACGAAACCGATATTGAGACCCGTGAGGATTTCGTATTTTATGATCTCAGCGGAAAACTATCCTGGCAGTTTACGCCTAAAGATCGACTCCAGTGGAATTTGATCGCCATCGATAACGACCTGGACATCGTCGAAGAAATTCCTTCCAATGCTATTTCTGAAACCAACAAACTCGACCAAACCAGTTTGGCCACAGGTCTGCAATGGGAGCGTAATTGGAGCCGCCGCTTTCGTACGGAAGTGCAAGCCTACGTGAGCTACTATTTTCTAGCAGCGTTTAATGCCGATTTACTCTCGCGGCAGGCATTGCTTCAGGAAAACGAGGTGTTAGACCTAAGTGTGCAAGCAAATACGCAATTCTCTCTTTCTGAAAATATGGCATGGCATAATGGGTATCACTTTTCAGAAGTAGGCATCGCCAACACCCAAGATGTGAACTTGCCTCGGTTTCGAGATTATGAAAAAGATGTGCTTAGAACGCATGTGGTGTATTCGCAAATGGACCTTTCGCTGCATGAGGGAAGAACGGTGATTCGGGGCGGTCTTAGAGGTCATTATTTTGAAAAATTTTCCTCCTTTCGGCTGGAACCCCGACTACATATTTGGCAGGATCTAGGTAACGGGTTTGCGGTAGAAGCTTCAGGAGAATTTAGAAATCAAACCACCACACAACGCATCGATTTCAACAGCGACTTCTTGGGCTTAGAAAAAAGGAGATGGATCCTGGCCGATGCCGAAGATACACCAATAAAGACCAGTAAACAGGCATCTCTGGGGCTCTCCTATGCTAAAAAAAGCTGGGTTCTCAATGCCACCGGGTTCTACAAATCGGTTGAAGGTGTGGGTAGCAACAGCCAGGGATTTCAGAATCAATTTCAACTGGCGCGAGTCGTTGGAAGCTATTCAGTATACGGTGTGGAAGCCCTTATAAGTAGAAAGGTGAACGATTTTTACGGGTGGATCGCCTATATCTATAACAACAATGAATACGACTTCCCAGACCTGCTCCCCGCTGTATTTCCTAGTAATTTTGATGTACGGCATCGCCTTACCCTTGCAGGCACCTACGTTTGGAAAGGCCTTAAAATGAGCGCCGGGCTCCGAATGAATACCGGCAAACCGTATACAGTGCCTTTAGAAGGAAATGAAATTGATACTTCCGCAGACACCCCGCAATTGGTATACGACCGTCCCAATCAGGAACGACTTCCCAATTACATTCGGGCAGATCTGGCGGCAGAATATGTTTGGGAGCTAAGTGAACGAAGTGATCTAAAAATGAACGTTGCCTTGCTGAACGTGCTCAATCGAAAGAACATCCTGAACATACGATATGTGCTAAATACCAATAGTGAAGGAACCCCTGTAGTACAGCAGATTGAAGAATCGTCCCTCGGGTTCACTCCAAATGTTTCGGTGCAGTGGCTGTTCTAAGCTACATTCTTTCTGGCACCGAAATTCCTAATAGCGAAAATGCATTTTTAATCACCTTTCCCACGGCTTCCGCTAATTGTACTCTAAAGATAGAGACCGCTTCGGTTTCCAAGCCTAAAATAGGTACGTTCTGGTAGAACGAATTGAATTCGCGCACCAATTCATACGTATAGTTGGCGATCAGGGCCGGACTGTATTGTTCGGCTGCCTGTTGCACCGTTTCCGGAAATTGCTGCAACAGTTTTAATAGCTCCCGTTCCTTTTCGTGTAATTCGAAGTTGGGTGTTATCGCTCGATCCATAGGCAATTGCCTTACCGCTTTTCGCAAAATAGATTGGATACGAGCGTAGGTGTACTGAATAAATGGCCCCGTATTCCCCTGGAAATCAACACTCTCTTCCGGGTTAAAAAGAATTCGCTTCTTGGGATCCACTTTCAGAATATAGTATTTCAACGCTCCCAAGCCGATGGTGTGATACAATTCTTTCTTCGCTACTTCGGAAAGATCATCAATCTTTCCAAGCTCTTCGGAAATTTCACCGGCCGTCTTAGCCATATCGGCAATAAGGTCGTCGGCATCTACAACAGTACCTTCTCTACTTTTCATTTTTCCGGAAGGTAAATCGACCATTCCGTAGCTTAAATGAAACAGGTTTTCGGCCCATTGATACCCTAGTTTTTTCAGAATCAGGAATAAGACTTTGAAATGATAGTCTTGCTCGTTACCAACGGTATAGATCATTCCGTTGACATCGGGATGGTCTTTGATTCGCTGCACGGCGGTACCCATATCCTGCGTCATATAGACCGCGGTCCCGTCGCTGCGCAATACCAGTTTCTCGTCTAAGCCGTCTTCGGTAAGGTCGCACCAAACCGACCCATCTTCCTTCGTATAGAAAACCCCTTTAGCGAGACCGTCTTCAATCACCTCTTTCCCAAGCAAATAGGTATCACTTTCGTAATAAAGCGTATCAAAATCAACACCCAAGGCCTTATAGGTTTTATCGAATCCCTTATACACCCAACCATTCATTTTCTGCCATAAGGCCACGGTTTCGGGATCTCCGGCTTCCCAGTTTCGCAGCATCTCTTTGGCCGCTATTAATATAGGAGCTTCTGTCTTCGCGGTTTCTTCGGAAGTACCGTTAGCAACGAGTTCAGCAACTTCCCTTTTGTATTCCTGATCGAATTTAACATAGTAATTTCCAACCAGTTTGTCTCCCTTCAGTCCGGTAGACTCAGGAGTTTCACCGTTTCCGAAGCGCTGCCAGGCCAACATACTTTTACAAATATGGATACCTCGGTCATTGATGATCTGCGTTTTATATACTTTCTTTCCAGAGGCTTTTAGTATTTCAGCCACCGAATATCCCAGCAAGTTGTTTCGGATATGTCCTAAATGCAAGGGTTTGTTGGTGTTGGGAGAAGAGTATTCCACCATCACGGCATCAGTTCCTTCGGAAACCATTCCGAAGTGCTCGAACGGCCCTGAAGCGTAGAAAAAATTGAGGTAATAATCGTCGCTAAGCACGATATTTAAAAACCCTTTCACCACATTAAAAGAAGTTACCTGCGCTACCGATTTCACCAGATAGCTCCCCAACTGCTCCCCAATGACTGCCGGATTGCCTTTCACCACGCGTAACATAGGAAATACTACGACTGTAATATCGCCTTCAAACTCTTTGCGCGTCGCCTGAAACTCTACGGTTTCGAGCGTCGCATCGAAAAGTTCGTGGACGGCTTTTTTAATGTGTTCTGAAAGCAATACCTGCAACTTCATAAGACGGTTTTAAGGGGGCAAAGATACGGGATTTTCCCTTTTTGCTAGGGGTCAATTCCGTATCTTTAGAGGAATTATGCTATTGAATGTATCGTATAACAATCACCAGGTAGTTCGCAAGATAGAAGGTGAAGTTGGCAAGCCATTTTCGCTCAAAGAACGAATCAAACGAGGCGGGATTGGAATTGGGCACCTCATTATCACCGAAGCGAGCGTAACCATTAACAATCTCCTGATTTTAGACAACAACCGCAATGTTTGTAACATTGAAATGCGCCCTTCGGGTATTATTGTGGGCTTCCGTTCGCTCTTAGAATCGTATGCATGGGTGATCCCTTATCACAAACTTACTTTGTATAAAGGAGAGGCAGAACTATATTCTATCTATCGTGAGACGCAATATGTAAAGGTTACAGCGCGACCTTCCGACAAGAAAATTCATCGCTTTATGAAAAATCTATCGGCTGCGAAAGCAACCTATATCGCCTCCGGTCAATTCCCTTCTTAAGTGCGGGGCCTCATAAATGCGCCGGCAAGGAGTGCCAAAACGCCTAAGGCGATCATAGCGATGGTTTGATTGCTGAGCCCTTCCTTGGCGGAAACCTCAAGCGGACCAATATCTACCACCTGTTGCGGAACAAACGCGTTATAGAGTCCGATTGCAATCAATACGAGACCCACAACGACCAAAACGGTTTTTAAAATCTTCATGAGAACGGTTGGTTTAGTGAATAAAGATAGAAGATAATTAGGTGCCGCTGCGATTCTTAACCCCTTTTTAACGAGATTGAACGCTAGGAAGTCCTACATTTATACAATGAAGATTTTGCTTACGGGCGCCAATGGATATATTGGCATGCGACTCCTCCCCTTACTTTTAGAAGCCGGACATGAGGTAGTATGCGTGGTACGCAACGCCAAGCGGCTCGCTGTGGATGCCAAAATGCGAGAACGCATCGAAATTATAGAAATTGATTTCTTAGAAGATCCTGAACCCTCGAAACTTCCTATCGACATTGACGCAGCGTACTACCTCATCCACTCGATGAGCAGTTCTACGCAAGATTTTGATGAAAAGGAGGCCCGATCGGCATCACACTTTTTGAAATACTTAGCTCCTACCCATTGTCAACAAGTCATCTACCTAAGCGGGATCAGCAACGAGGAAGAACTTTCCAAACACCTCAGCTCTCGTAAAAACGTGGAGGAGATTCTTTCCAAGGGAGAGGTTGCACTCACGGTATTACGGGCGGCTATCATTGTAGGTTCTGGAAGCGCCTCTTTTGAGATCATACGAGATCTCTGTGAGAAACTTCCCCTGATGATTACTCCGAAATGGGTAAAAACGCGCTGTCAACCCATTGCTATTCGAGATGTGATGCACTACCTCACCGGAGTTCTTGGAACTGAGGCTACCTATAATGAATCATACGACATTGGAGGACCCGACATTCTTACGTATAAGGAAATGATGCAAACCTATTGTACCGTTCGAAACCTTCGATTGTATATTTTCGACGTCCCCGTGATGTCGCCCCGACTATCTTCCTATTGGCTTTATTTCGTTACGTCTACCTCCTACAAGCTTGCCTTAAATTTAGTAGACAGTATGCGGGTAGAGGTGATTTCCAAAGATACCCGGCTACAAGAACTACTTAACGTACAGCCCATTGGTTATCGTACCGCAATTGAACTGGCCTTCGAGAAAATAGAGCAGAACCAGGTGATTTCTTCCTGGAAGGATTCTATGGTAAGCGGTCGTTTCCGAAGAGGATTGGAGCCCTATATTCAGGTGCCAAAGTACGGTTGTTTAAAAGACGAGAAACAACTCCCGCTTACCCACCCTGAACAAGCCCTGGAGAATATCTGGTCGATAGGAGGAAATAAAGGCTGGTACTACGCCACAACGCTGTGGAAGATCCGAGGCTATATTGACAAACTTTTTGGAGGAGTGGGACTGCGGCGTGGGCGTACTCATCCCAATAAGATCTATGAAGGTGATTCTTTGGATTTTTGGCGGGTATTGTTAGCAGACAAAGAAGACAAGCGCCTGCTCTTATTTGCTGAAATGCGCGTGCCCGGAGAGGCCTGGCTGGAGTTTTGTATCGATGAAAAGAATGTACTCCATCAAACAGCGACCTTTCGACCCCGCGGACTCTGGGGGCGCATCTACTGGTATTTGATGCTCCCGTTTCATTACTTTATCTTCGAAGGGATGATTCGAAATATCGCTACTTCGAAGTAAGGCTAAGATTTCTTCGGAAGAAATACCTCGGCCATCATACAGCGAGCACTTCCGCCGCCACAGGTTTCAATGGTGGTAAGATCGCTGCTTAAGATCTCGCAATGAGATTCAATGATCTTTTTTTGTGACGCGTCGAGGCTGTCGTGCGCCGCCTTGCTCATCACCAGGTACTTATTGTGTTCTCCTTGCACCTGTAGCATGTTTCCGGCAAACTGATGCATTTGCGCTTCCGAAATAGGCACTAATTCCTTTCCATCAGCTTTGAGATGCTGCACCACATTCTTCTTTTCAAGTCGGTTGTCGATGGCATCCAAACAAATCACACAAAATTCTTCGGCCAGACACATCATCACGTTGGTATGATAAATAGGCATGCGTTCACCATTCACCGTTTGGTTCGCCGTAAAAATCACCGGGGTGTATTCAAAATCCTCGCAGAATTCGATAAACAGTTCTTCATCGGCTCTCGGGGAAAGCGCGCAATACGCTTTTTTATGAACGCGATCTAAGAGCAGACTTCCTGTTCCTTCCAAGAAATACCCTTCTTGCTCCGCATCGGTATAATCTACAATATGCTTCACCTCAAAACCATGCTCTTCTAAGGTCGTAAATATCTCCTCGCGACGTTCCTTTCTACGGTTTTCCGCAAACATGGGATAGATGACGGCATCACCGTTCTCATGGAAGCTCACCCAATTGTTTGGAAAGATGGAATCGGGCGTATCTAATTGGCTATCATCTCGAAATACCACCACTTGAATTCCAACCGATCGAAGCTTTTCAACAAACGTATCAAATTCGGCTTGGGCCTTGGCATTAATTTCCGCATTCTTCAAATCGATATCTTCTTGAAAATAGTTATTCACAGCGGTTTCTTCATTCATTCGGAAGCCAACCGGGCGAACCATCAGGACGGTATCAGTGATTTGTTTCATAGGGAAATGTAGTTCATAAATTGATTGCAAAACTACCGAAATTATTCCCCAAAAATGAACTCGTAATTTAAATTTTTTCAACCGTTTTTTGAGCGCTTGCAAGCGACCTATCCGCTGCCTGACATAGCCTCTCTGCCTGAGTTACTATCACCGCATTCATGTGGAATATACTACCTTTAACAAAAGAAAAACCATGACCGAAAAAGATAAAATGCTTCGGGGCGACCTTTACGATCCCTTAGATGCGCAACTCGTCGAGGAGCGCCACAATGCTCGCTTGTTGTTTCAAAAAATCAATACCATGGGTGATACAGATAAAGAAGCGCGAAATGCCCTTTTTTATAAGCTTTTTGGATCTGCCGGAGACGGATTATGGATTGAGCCTCCTTTTTATTGCGACTATGGATACAATATCACCGTGGGGAAAGACGTCTTTATGAACTTCAATTGTTGCATTCTGGATGTCATGTCAGTTCAAATTGGGAATCAGGTGATGCTTGCTCCTAATGTTCAACTCTACACAGCGACACACCCAATGAAAGCCATAGCGCGCCATTCGGGTACAGAGTATGCAAAACCGATAACCATCGGCAATCAAGTATGGATTGGAGGGGGCGCAATTGTTTGCCCCGGAGTGACCATTGGCAATGCTGCAGTGGTAGGCGCTGGTGCGGTGGTTACGAAGGACGTTCCCGACAATGCTTTTGTCGCCGGAAATCCCGCCCGCGTCATTCGAACCATAGCGAATGACTAATCTCGAATAAGCGGTAGCGTACTACAGCGCAGTAAGCCTTCTTGTTTGGCTATTTCGGCGTAGGGAACTTCTTCTACGGTGAAGCCCTCGCTTCGGAGCCAGGTATTTAGTCTTGTGAAGTTCTTTTCTGAAATGATAACATCTGGAGCAATCGAAAGAACGTTACTATTCATATCGTACATTTCCTGAGGCGTAATGTGGAAGCAGTTTTCTTTTCCGAAGTAATCGACCAACCACTGATATTCCTCTTCTACCAAAAATCCTTCTTTGTGAATTATCGCTTTGCCATTGCCTAAAGGTTGGAAACAACAATCTAAATGCAGGGCATTTCGCTTTGCGGCTGTATTCGACTTGCTTAAGCTGAACGATTTAACGGTTTTCTTCGGAAAGGCTTTCCGTAAGGCTTCCACAGCTTCTACGTTGGTCCTCGCAGTAATATAATTTGGGTAATCCTCCCCGTAATAGGTTCCTACAAAAATATAGTCGTTCCAGGGCATGACATCACCTCCTTCTACGTGAACCTCCTCAGGGAACTGAAGCACTTTATCCTTCGGTATTTGATCGATCACATATTGAATCGCTTCAATCTCTTCGTCCCGGTCGGGCAGAATATTGGCTTTGATAAAAATATCGTCAATAACAAAACCGATATCGCGCGTAAAAATTTGATTGAGATTTTCGATTTCTCTGGGCCGATAGACGGTAACGTCATATTTTTCAAACACCTTGGCGACGGCATCCATCTCACGAACCATATCCTCATCCTTTGGGTAGGTGCCTGCTTTAATGTGTTCCGCTGATTTGGGATCGTAGGCATCCTCCAGCGCCGGCACAGGGCCATTGCTTCTTGCGGTCCCTAAGATAACGGCCCGCAGACGTGAAATTTCGTCGGTGATGTGTACTTTCAACATAACTGAAATTGAAAAAGCACCCAAGTATTGGATGCTTTTAAGATTATCGTTTATCTATTTCCTTGAAGGACCTTAGGTTTTCACCAATATACACTTGGCGTGGTCGTCCGATTGGTTCTTTCCGAAGTCGCATTTCGCGCCACTGCGCAATCCATCCTGGCAGTCGGCCTAAGGCAAACATAGGCGTGAACATTTCAACCGGGATCCCCATCGCTCGATAGATAATTCCAGAGTAGAAGTCAACGTTCGGATATAGTTTTCTGTCAACGAAGTAAGAATCTTCCAGGGCTTCTTTTTCCAGACCTTTAGCGATCTCTAAAACGGGATCGTCTACGCCTAGATCGCCTAGTACTTCGTCAGCCGACTTCTTAATGATTTTCGCACGTGGATCAAAGTTCTTGTATACGCGGTGCCCGAAGCCCATCAATCGGAAGGGATCTTCCTTATCCTTGGCTTTCGCCATGTATTTTTTGGTGTCGCCCCCATCTTCCTTAATTCCTTCTAACATTTCGATCACGGCTTGATTCGCGCCTCCGTGCAGTGGGCCCCAAAGGGCAGCAATTCCTGCGGAGATAGATACAAAAAGACCCGCATGGGAAGACCCTACCATCCGTACGGTTGACGTAGAACAGTTCTGTTCGTGATCGGCATGAAGAATAAGTAACTTATCTAGCGCGTCGACTACCACTTTATTAGTGGAATATTCGCCACTTGGCTTCTTGAACATCATCTTTAAGAAGTTCTCTACATAGCCCAAGGAATCGTCTCCGTAATCGAGCGGAAGTCCAACACGCTTTCTGTATGCCCAGGCGGTTAATACAGGGAATTTTCCGAGGATCCTTACAATGGCATTATACATGTCTTCTTCGCTATCTACATTCACTGAAGAAGGGTTGAACGCCACCAGGGCAGATGTCAAAGAGGACAATACCCCCATGGGGTGAGCCGACTTCGGAAATCCATCAATAATTTTTTTCACGTCTTCATCGACATGGGACTGGGCCTTAATATCAGAATGAAATTTCGAGAGTTGTTCTTTCGTGGGTAATTCTCCAAAAATCAACAAGTAAGCAACTTCAAGAAAATCTGCTTTTTCCGCCAGTTCTTCTATGGCATACCCGCGATAACGAAGAATTCCTTCCTCACCATTCAAAAAGGTGATGGCACTTTCACAAGAACCAGTATTCTTATAACCTGGATCGATGGTAGTAATGCCACCGGTGCTGGATCGCAGCGCCTTAATATCGATTGCAGATTCATTCTCGGTTCCTGTGGTAATGGGAAATTCGTACTTTTTACCGTCTATTTCAAGGGTAGCAATTTTTGACATATAGTTGAAAAGATTTTTGAAAATTCAGAAGTGCTAAGATACAAAATGTTAAGGTATTTATTAACATTTTATCCGCTTTGGTTTGGTTAAAAAATTATTAAAACGCATCTAACCATCGACGATAAAAAAAAGCTGCCAAGGATTTGACAGCTTTGTACGATTCGCTAGAATGATTTTAAATCTTGAAGGCGTCTCTTTTAGGAAAATAGGCGGTATCGGCTAATTCTTCTTCAATTCGCAACAATTGATTATATTTTGCCATGCGATCGCTTCTTGAGGCAGAACCTGTCTTGATTTGACCGGTATTCAAGGCGACCGCAAGATCGGCGATGGTATTATCTTCCGTTTCTCCGCTACGGTGCGACATCACAGAAGTGTATCCGGCACGATGTGCCATGGAAACGGCTGCAATGGTTTCTGTAAGCGTCCCAATTTGATTGACTTTTATCAAGATGGAATTAGCAATTCCATTTTCAATACCACGTGACAAGCGCTCCACATTGGTCACAAACAAATCGTCACCAACCAATTGCACCTTGTGTCCAACTTTCTTGGTAAGATACTTCCAACCGTCCCAGTCGTTTTCATCCATACCATCTTCAATAGAGATAATAGGATAGTTATCCACAAGCTCCGCTAAATAATCGGCTTGCTGTTCGGAGGTTCGAATCTTTCCTTCGGAACCTTCAAATTTTGTATAGTCGTAAGAACCATCCACAAAAAATTCGGCAGCAGCGCAATCTAAGGCCACCATAATTTCATCACCCCACTGATAGCCTGCGTCTTCGGTAGCTTTTTTAATGGTATCTAAGGCGTCTTCGGTTCCGCCCAAGGTAGGGGCAAATCCTCCCTCATCACCTACGGCTGTACTCAGGTTTCTATCATGAAGTACCTTTTTCAAATGATGAAAAATTTCAGAGCCCATTTGCATGGCGTGCGTAAATGATTTTGCCTTAACAGGCATGATCATAAACTCCTGAAAAGCGATGGGCGCGTCACTGTGAGATCCTCCGTTGATGATATTCATCATAGGTACCGGAAGTGTTTTGGCACTTACACCACCCACATAGCGATATAAAGGTTGTCCCAGTTCGTTTGCGGCGGCTTTCGCACAGGCCAGAGAAACACCGAGAATGGCATTTGCTCCCAACTTTGATTTATTGGGAGTGCCGTCTAGGTCAATCATAATTTGATCGATCATCGCTTGTTCGTATACTGAAACTCCTAAGAGCGTTCCGGCAATTTTTCCGTTGACGTTCTCTACGGCCTTCAGTACACCTTTCCCCATATAATTGGATCCACCATCGCGTAATTCAACCGCTTCGTGTTCTCCTGTAGAAGCTCCAGAGGGTACCGCAGCGCGTCCTACGAATCCATTTTCAGTAATTACGTCCACTTCAACGGTTGGATTCCCCCGTGAATCAAAAATCTGCCGGGCGTGTATATCTATAATTATGCTCATAATAATCGTTTGTTTATCAGGTGAAGATACAAAAGTTGCAGGTTTTCAGCGGAATTACTTCGCCACACCCCGGTATTTTTCATCGAAATTTAACACTAAAACGTTTTCGTTTTCCGCCCAAAAAAAAGCCCATATTAATGGGCTTCTACAGTTTGTGTTTGTTTTATATTGTCCAAAAAGGTGTCGAATAAATATCTCGCATCATGCGGCCCTGGGCTGGCTTCCGGATGATATTGTACCGAAAACACAGGTTTGTTCTTGACACGAATACCAGCAGCCGTCTTATCGTTGAGATGTAGATGCGTAATTTCAATATCGGGGTGCGCTTCTGCCTCTTCGCGATTGATCGCGAACCCGTGATTTTGTGACGTAATCTCACCCTTACCTGTTAGCAAATTTACAACGGGGTGATTGATGCCGCGATGCCCGTGATGCATTTTGTACGTGCCAATACCGTGGGCCAAGGCGATCACTTGATGTCCTAAACAGATACCAAAAAGTGGTGCTCCTGTCGCAATAATTTTCTTGGCAACCGAAATCGCGCCGGATAGCGGTTCGGGATCACCGGGACCATTAGAGATGAAATATCCGTCTGGTTGAAACGCCTGTAATTCTTCGAAAGATGTATTGTATGGAAATACCTTGATATAGCAATCGCGCTTCGCCAAGTTTCTTAGGATATTTTTCTTGATGCCCAAATCAAGAGCCGCTACTTTATAGGTTGCCTTTTCATTTCCGAAGAAGTACGGTTCTTTAGCAGACACTTTACTCGCCAATTCCAGACCATTCATATCGGGCGTTTTAGCCAGTTCCTTCTTCAGTTCAGAAACCTCGTCAACTCGGGTCGAAATAACTGCGTTCATAGCACCATGATCACGAATATAGCTTACCAACGCTCGGGTATCTACGTCGCTAATGGCCAGCAGATTATTCGTTTCCAAAAAGCCTTCGAGTGAATCATCGGCTGCTGCACGCGAATAATGATAGCTGAAATTTCTACAGATGAGGCCAGCGATTTTAACGCCTTCTGATTCTACCTCCTCTTCTTGTGTGCCGTAATTTCCGATGTGCGCATTGGTTGTTACCATTAACTGACCGAAGTAGGATGGGTCGGTGAAAATCTCCTGATAGCCAGTCATTCCGGTATTGAAACAAACTTCACCGAATGCGGTTCCTTCTCTGCCTCCAACTGATTTTCCGTGGAAAATTGTGCCATCGGCCAATAAAATAAGTGCGGGTTTTCTAGATACGTATTTCATGTGAATTTGAATTTGTCAAAGGTACTATTTTTACAAAAGTTGTTGAAATCAATTTTTTAAAAACATATAAACAAAAAAAAGGAGCGCCGAGCGCTCCTTTCAGTTAGTTATCCAATACGGCCGAAAGCATTCGATTGACATCTCTATCACTTCGATACGACAAATCGTTTTTATCTGCATACTGTGCTACGGTTTCCGCTTTAGCGCCAGCCAAGGCTAAGATCGTTCGCTTCTTCAGTTTGAAGCTCTTTAAAGATCCTCCTCGTTTCAGATAGTATTGATCGTGCTGCGCGTATTTATTAGGTCGATTCACCATAGGGTTATCAGATCCTTCATCTATGGTTACATAATAGTTTTTCAGAATAGCAAAAGAATCATTTTCGTAGATCACCTCGTACAACTTACTCGCTCGCATCGAGGGCGTATACACATTTTTAAAAATTCTTCCATTTATGGAAACACTTTCAATTCGGCCCGTGTCGAAGGTAAAGATCGAATCTTTCCCTATTTGGGATTCAATACGATCTCTTAAAATGTTGTAATTAATATTCCGAAGATATAACTGCTTATCGCGATCGGGTATGGTGAAAATACCGGTGTTATTCCATCGCTCGAAGAGATGGACCGACCCTTCTACCTTTTCAGGAGGGTTGATCACCACAGAACTAGTACCGAAATTATTTCCATTCGCTCCGAAAGCTCCAATGGCTTGTAGGTTATTGTTATTCGGATTCACAGGTTGATCCTGTGCGCTGGCGATTGTACAGAGTAATAGCATTCCGAAAAAGAGAGCTTGTGTTTTCATATCATATCAGTATTTAAACATGGATCAAATTTATTATAATGGCCAACTTAAGATTGATTAGACACATAATTTAAAATTTGCTGTAAGTCTTGTTCATCTCTAAAAGAACGACGGTATTTCTTGGCGTATTCCTGCGCGATCTCTTTATCTTCTCTAGATAACATCCCCAAAACGTTCTTCTTAGAAAGTCGTGTTTCTCTGAGGTGATTATTTTGAAGAACGTAATAAGTAGATTGCTTAATTATTTTATCCCGCATCTGTCCGAGCATAGGATTCGGATTTCCCTCTTTTATTTTTACGGAATGTTTTTTCACCAATAAAAAATCTTCCCCTTCAAAAATCAATTCGTAAACTTCATTGGGTTGCGCGTTGGTTCCGTGGGTGATGAAGGTTCGGTTTCCAACGATGGCTCGATTAAACAAGTTAGCGTCGAAGGTAAAGAGGGAGTCTTCAGAAATCTTAGCAATAAAGGATTTTCTCCGAATATCGTAATTGACTCCGCCTACTCGGTACTTTTTCTCAGAAGCAATAAAAGTGGCGGTTTGGTTCCAATCTTCGAACAACAAAGAAGAACCCTCCATGGAAGCCTCTGCGAAAATGAGGTCATCGAATTCCAGAATGTTGAGTCCTAGAATTTTAGAAAAGGTACCCTGAATATTGATCAAAGTACCTTCTTGATTTGCTTGTAAGCCATTAATATTGGTGGAAGCACCGGCAAAGGCAGTAGTAGTTTGAGATTGATTTTGAGCGAACAAGAATGGTGATGCTAAAATCAGAAAGATGCTGATTTGAAATTTCATATCAAATTATTTAATGTTGAAACAAAACCTAATTGACGATCAATTAGCACCTAAAATCAAAAAAACACTACAAACAACTTGCTCTCAGCTATTGATGCTGAACGAAATTCAGGATCTTTTGTAGATCTTCCTCATCGCGAAAAGACATTTCATACTTACGCGCATAGTCTTCAGCAAGTTCTCTCTTTTCTTTGCTGAACAAATCGAGAATATTACGTTTGTTAAAACGAATTTCTTTTAGTTCGGTAGGAGTATCTACAAAATAATCAGAGCGTTGAATAACCTTATCACGCATACGACCAATCATTGGGTTTGGGTTTCCCGGCTGAATGTAGATATCGTACTTTTTCAAGATTGAGAAGTCCTCTCCTTCAAAAATTACTTCAAAGATTACTTGTCGCTTTAAAGGTTCAAAATAATAACTCTTAAAGGTTTTTCCGTCTAAACTGATCTTGTCGATACTCGCAAAGTTCCATCCCTTAATGGAATCGTTTTTCTTACTCTCGAACATGCTTCGTTGAATGTTGAAGTTCATATTGCTAGTAGTAAAGAATCCACCTGTTTTTGGGTAGACACGCGCCGTATTATCCCAACGGTCGAACAAATAAACCGATCCCTCCCGATCAAACTTAGGATTGTAAAACACAGCACTTCCTTGAAGGTTTGCCCGTTGATTTACATTCTGAGAGATGCTTTGCAAAACTTGGGTATTCGCGCTGTTGTTAGCGTCGACATTGCTTCTACCGTTGTCATCAGGTTGTGCCGATACGAGGATCGAACATAGCATTAATGGTAACAGAAAAATGGTTTTCATAGATTTTTTTAAATTTTAGGTAATCAAATAAACAAAGTATATGCCAAAAAAGGGTAAGGCTTTACAAAACCTTACCCTTTCAATATATTAAAAATAATACTGCAATGATGTTTAACTCTTATTCTTCTTCTTTAGCAGCTTTAGTTTGCGTAGCAGGAGCTGTTGTTTTGCTTCCGCCACCACGTCGACTACGACGTGTAGATTTCTTTTTCGCAGGTTTTCCGGCATTGTACAATTCGTTGTAATCAACCAATTCGATCATCGCCATTTCGGCGCTATCTCCCAATCGGCTACCCAGCTTAATAATACGGGTATAGCCTCCCGGACGATCTCCTACTTTTACAGCTACTTCTCTAAACAATTCGGTAACGGCATCTTTTTGACGCAACTTACTAAATACGATACGACGATTGTGTGTCGTATCGTTTTTCGACTTGGTCACCAAAGGCTCTACAAATTGCTTCAAAGCTTTTGCCTTGGCAACCGTCGTGTTGATTCTTTTATGCTCAATTAGGGAACACGCCATATTGGCTAACATAGCCTTACGATGCGCGGTCTTTCTTCCTAAGTGATTGAATTTCTTTCGATGTCTCATGTTCTTATGCTTATATAACTAGTACGCCCTAGTCTTTATCCAATTTATATTTTGACAAGTCCATACCGAAACTAAGTCCTTTGGTACTTACCAATTCCTCTAATTCAGTAAGGGATTTTTTTCCGAAGTTTCTGAACTTCATCAAGTCGTTCTTGTTGTACGAAACCAAATCTCCTAAGGTATCAACCTCGGCAGCTTTCAAACAATTCAAGGCACGAACACTTAGGTCCATATCAACCAATTTGGTTTTTAACAACTGACGCATATGTAAGGATTCCTCATCATAGGTCTCAGTTTGCGCAATCTCATCAGCTTCCAAAGTAATGCGCTCATCACTGAACAACATAAAATGATGAATTAGTGTTTTTGCAGCTTCCGTTAGGGCATCTTTTGGATGAATCGAGCCGTCGGTAATAATTTCAAATATCAACTTCTCGTAATCCGTTTTCTGTTCTACACGGTAGTTCTCGATACTATACTTTACGTTTTTTATCGGAGTATAGATAGAGTCTGTAAAAATCGTTCCTAAAGGAGCATTCGACTTTTTATTTTCTTCGGCTGGAACATAACCGCGTCCCTTTTCGATCGTAATCTCGAAATTCAGGTTCACTTTTTTGTCCATGTGACAAACCACCAAATCGGGGTTTAACACCTGGAATCCAGAAATGAACTTTTGAAAGTCTCCTGCCGTTAAGGTTTCTGATCCGGAAACAGAGATAGTTACCGTTTCGTTATCGATTTCATCAATTTGACGCTTAAAGCGGATTTGTTTCAGGTTCAGGATGATCTCGGTAACATCTTCCACCACACCGGCGATAGTTGAAAACTCGTGATCTACTCCTTCGATGCGAACCGATGTAATGGCAAACCCTTCTAAAGAGCTCAACAATACACGTCTCAATGCGTTACCAACAGTTAATCCATATCCTGGCTCCAACGGGCGAAATTCGAATTTCCCCTCGAAGTCGGTGGAGTTAATCATGATAACTTTATCAGGCTTCTGAAATGTAAATACTGCCATAATATGACGGGTGTGTTTTTATTATTTAGAATACAATTCTACGATGAACTGCTCGTTGATGTTTTCAGGAATCTGGATGCGCTGTGGTACAGACACAAAGGTTCCTTCTTTCAAGTCACCATTCCAAGTGATCCATTCGTACACGTGACTCGCGTTGTCTAGTGATGCTTCGATAGCGGTAAGTGATTTCGATTTTTCACGAACACCTACCACATCTCCCGCTTTTAATTGATAGGATGGGATGTTTACTTTCTCACCATTTACCGTGATGTGACGGTGTGATACCAATTGACGTGCCGCGGGACGGCTAGGAGCGATCCCCATTCGATACACTACGTTATCGAGACGCGATTCACAAAGCTGTAGCAACACCTCACCGGTAATTCCGGGAGCGGCCGTCGCTTTCTTAAACATGTTACGGAATTGACGCTCTAAAATACCATAGGTGTATTTTGCTTTTTGCTTTTCAGCAAGCTGAATTGCGTATTCCGACTTCTTCCCGCGACGACGGTTGTTTCCGTGCTGTCCCGGAGGGTAATTTCTTTTTTCGAACGACTTATCGTCTCCGAAGATAGCCTCACCAAATTTTCGGGCTATTTTAGTTTTTGGACCAGTATATCTTGCCATTTCTATTGATTTATTGAAGGGAACCTTAAATTAAGGTCGTTGTTAGCTTATCCTCTAAGGTTCTTGGTTCCTTCAGGTGATTGATATTATAAAATTATACTCTTCGACGTTTTGGAGGTCGACATCCATTGTGCGGAAGCGGTGTTACGTCGATGATCTCAGTAACTTCAATTCCGGCATTGTGAATAGAACGAATCGCCGACTCGCGCCCGTTTCCAGGTCCTTTAACGTATACTTTAACTTTACGTAGACCTGCCGCATGCGCAACTCCTGAAGCATCTTCAGCAGCTAATTGAGCAGCGTAAGGAGTGTTCTTCTTAGAACCTCTAAAGCCCATTTTACCGGCAGAAGACCAAGAAATAACATCTCCGTTCTTATTCGTTAACGAAATGATGATGTTGTTGAAGGAGGCAGTAACATGTGCTTCTCCTACCGACTCAACATTCACTTTCCGTTTTTTAGCGGTTTTCGCTTTTGGGTTAGACTTTGCCATTTCTAGTGATTATTTAGTTGCCTTCTTCTTGTTAGCAACAGTTTTACGTTTTCCTTTTCTTGTTCTCGAGTTATTCTTCGTGCGCTGCCCTCGTAAAGGAAGACCAGCTCTGTGACGAATACCTCTGTAACATCCGATGTCCATCAAGCGTTTGATGCTCAATTGAACTTCGCTACGTAGTTCACCTTCGATTTTAAACGATCCAACCGCTTCACGAATGTTTCCGATTTCATCATCGTTCCATTCGTGTACCTTTTTGTTCTCGTCTACTCCGGCTTTTTCAAGTATTTCTTGGGCCCGGCTTTTACCGATTCCGAAGATATACGTTAACGCGATTACACCCCTCTTTTGTTTAGGGATATCGACACCTGCGATTCTTGCCATAATTATCCTTGTCTTTGTTTGAACTTAGGGTTCTTTTTATTAATTACATATAGTCTGCCTTTTCTGCGAACAATTTTGCAGTCGGCACTTCTTTTCTTTATAGATGCTCTTACTTTCATAACCTTAGTATCTGTATGTTATTCGAGCCTTTGTTAAATCGTAAGGGCTCATTTCTAATTTTACTTTGTCTCCGGGTAACAACTTAATGTAGTGCATGCGCATTTTACCCGAAATATGGGCGGTCACAATATGACCGTTTTCCAGTTCTACTCGAAACATTGCATTAGACAATGCTTCAACAATGGTTCCATCTTGTTCTATTGCGGGTTGTTTTGCCATAATTATGCTACTGCTTTTCTGTTTTTACCACTTTTCATCAAGCCATCATAGTGACGGTTCAATAAGTAGGAGTTAATTTGTTGCATGGTATCAATTGCCACCCCAACCATAATGAGGAGTGATGTACCACCGTAGAACAATGCCCATCCCGACTGAATCCCTAAGATCTTCACAACGAAGGCAGGAAAAATTGCGATCAATGCTAAGAAAATAGATCCTGGCAGGGTGATTTGTGACATAATTCTATCTAAATATTCGGCGGTATCTGTTCCTGGCTTAATTCCGGGAATAAACCCACCGCTGCGTTTCAAGTCGTCTGCCATTTTATTGGTAGGCACTGTAATCGCGGTGTAAAAGTACGTAAATATGATAATTAACGCAGCAAACACCACATTGTACCACAGACCAAAAATATCGCTAAAGTTGGCCTGAATAGTCTGTGCCCAGTCGCTATCTGACAAGCTCGCCACTGCTGAAGGCACGAACATGATGGCTTGTGCAAAGATGATCGGCATTACTCCAGAAGCGTTTAGCTTTAACGGAATAAACTGACGGGCTCCAAAGATATTCTTCTCATACCCACCTGTCGCCGTACGACGTGCGTACTGGACGGGTATTTTTCGAACCGCCATGACCAACATCACAGAGGCTAAAATAATTACGAACCAGATCACCAATTCGATCAAGATCATGATCAATCCACCGTTCGATTCAAATACGCGAGCAGCGAATTCCTGAACGAATGAAAGCGGGAGGGTGGCGATAATCCCTACCATAATAAGGATCGAGATACCATTTCCGATTCCTTTATCGGTGATCTTCTCACCCAGCCACATGGCGAAAATACATCCTGTGACCAAAATGATGGTCGAAGAGATGTAGAACATGGGCGTTTGTCCTAAGATAAACGCTTCTGCGGGAACTCCCAGTGCGGGAAGACCGGCCAAATAACTTGGTGCCTGAATCAAACAAATACCAATGGTCAACCATCGGGTGATTTGTGTGATCTTTTTTCTACCACTTTCACCTTCTTTCTGAAGCTTCTGTAGGTACGGTACTGCAATCTGCATTAACTGCACCACAATGGAAGCTGAGATGTAAGGCATGATCCCCAGTGCAAATACGGAAGCATTTGCAAACGCACCTCCAGTAAACGCATTGAGTAATCCGCCAATTCCACCGGTATCAAAATTACCGGCAAATTCGCTCAAACGCGATGCGTCGATACCCGGAAGCACCACTTGGGCACCAAATCGGTATACCAATAAAAAACCTAGCGTTACCATAATACGGTCGCGCAGTTCTTCTATCTTGAAAACATTCTTTATGGTCTCAATAAATTTCATCCTTGATCTAAGATTAAAGGGTTACAGCTTCACCTCCTGCAGCTTCGATAGCTTTCTGGGCAGAAGCGGTAAACTTATGAGCAGACACTTTTAATTTCGCCTTCAGTTCTCCTCTTCCCAAAATCTTCACCATGTCATTCTTATGAGCCAAGCCCATTTCCACCATAGTGTCGAAATCTATTGTATCCTTAATTTTTTTATCGTCTACCAATTGTTGCAATGTATCAACATTGATTCCTTGGTATTCTTTGCGGTTACGGTTGTTGAAACCAAACTTAGGAACACGACGCTGTAGTGGCATTTGCCCTCCTTCAAATCCAATTTTCTTGGAATATCCAGAACGAGACTTTGCCCCTTTATGTCCACGGGTAGAGGTTCCACCTTTACCGCTTCCTTGGCCACGCCCTACGCGTTTTCCTTGGTTTTTAACCGAACCTTCTGCTGGTTTTAAGTTACTTAAATCCATTGCGTATGTCTTAGTTGGTTTCTACTGAAACCAGGTGATTAACTTTTTTTATCATACCAAGAATGCTTGGCGTGTCGTCATGCTCTACAGTTTGGCCTATTTTACGTAAGCCAAGTGCCTCAAGCGTTCTCTTTTGATGTTGTGAGCGGTTGATTGCACTGCGAACCTTTGTTACTTTAATTTTTGCCATGATTCCTGTGATTATCCTTTATACAATTTCTCCAAAGAGATTCCTCGTTGTTTTGCTACCGTTTGTGCACTACGCAATTGTAGTAGCGCATCAAAAGTAGCTTTTACCACGTTATGTGGGTTGGAAGATCCTTGTGACTTTGAAAGTACGTCATGTACTCCTACGGCTTCCAGTACTGCACGAACAGCACCTCCAGCAATTACCCCTGTACCAGGCGCTGCCGGTAATAAGGTAACACGAGCTCCCCCATACTTCCCTTTCTGCTCATGCGGAAGGGTCGCTTTATTTAGAGGAATGCGTACTAAATTTTTCTTTGCATCTTCGATCGCTTTGGCAATGGCGCTAGCCACGTCTTTCGACTTTCCTAGTCCCTGTCCTACGACTCCGTTCTCATCTCCAACAACCACGATGGCTGAAAATCCAAAAGCTCTACCCCCTTTAGTTACTTTGGTAACACGTTGTACTCCTACCAAACGATCTTTAAGATCTAGGCCGCCGGGTTTTACTATTTCTACGTTTTTATAATCTTGATACATAATACTTTTAGAATTTTAATCCGCCCTCGCGAGCTCCTTCAGCTAATGATTTAACGCGTCCGTGATACAAATATCCTCCGCGATCGAAAGCAACTGTGTCGATCCCTGCCTTTTTAGCTTTCTCGGCAATTGCCTGTCCTACTAATTTGGCGACGTCGCTCTTATTGACTTTTGATGCGTCAATGTCTTTATCTCTTGAAGATGCAGCGGTAATGGTAGTTCCATTTACATCGTCAATAAGTTGCGCATAAATTTCTTTATTGCTTCTGAAAACCGCCAAACGAGGTCGCTGCTCTGTTCCAGAGATCGTCTTTCTGATTCGATTACGAATACGGTTTCTTCTACTATTTTTAGATAATGCCATAACTTAATTTCTTATGCAGATTTACCTGCTTTTCTTCTAATATGTTCACCAACAAAACGGATTCCTTTTCCTTTGTAAGGCTCTGGCTTACGGAAGCTGCGGATTTTAGCGGCAACTTGCCCAACCAACTGTTTGTCGTGCGATGTTAATATTACGATAGGGTTCTTACCTTTTTCAGATTGTGTTTCCACTTTCACTTCTGGAGCGATGTCCATCACGATGTTGTGAGAAAACCCAATGGCCAAATCCAATTTTTGCCCCTGGTTGCTGGCACGAAATCCAACTCCAACCAATTCTAACTTCTTGGTGAAGCCTTCAGAAACCCCTGCAATCATATTGTTGATTAGAGCTCTGTATAAACCGTGCTTTGATTTGTGATCTTTGGCATCAGAAGGACGTTCTACTACAACTTTTCCTTCTTCTACCGATACGCTAACGGCATCAAACTGCTGCGTTAACTCGCCTAATTTCCCTTTCACGGTAACAGCGTTGTCTTTTACTTCCACTGTTACACCTTCTGGGATAGCTACCGGGTTATTACCTATTCTTGACATTTCTTGTCTTTATTTAATTAGTATACGTAACAAAGTACTTCTCCTCCTACATTCTGCGCTTGCGCCTGCTTTCCTGTCATAACTCCTGCGGAAGTTGACACGATAGCGATTCCCAAGCCGTTGAGGATGCGCGGCATTTCTGAAGAACCTGAGTACTTACGTAAACCGGGTTTACTAATTCGTTGAATTTTTTTAATGACAGGATCTTTGGTCAACTTGTCATACTTCAAGGCGATCTTGATGGTTCCCTGAGGACCATTATCGTCTTCAAATTTGTAGCTCAAGATGTACCCCTGATCGAAAAGGATCTTTGTGATCTCCTTTTTCAGGTTGGAAGCGGGTATCTCTACCACGCGGTGTCCTGCACTAATAGCATTTCTAACTCGAGTTAGATAATCTGCAATTGGATCTGTTTTCATTTAGTTGTATTTACGGTAACGGTTTTCGCCGGTCATCCGGCAAACCTGAAACCCATTAAAGTTTATTACCAGCTGGCTTTACGCACCCCTGGGATCAATCCGTTATTGGCCATTTCACGGAACATAACCCGTGACACACCAAACTGACGCATATATCCTTTAGGCCTTCCCGTTAGTTTACAGCGATTGTGCAAACGAACCGGCGACGAGTTTTTTGGTAACTTCTGAAGTGCTTCCCAATCGCCTGCTTCTTTCAAAGCTTTGCGTTTTTCGGCATACTTCTTTACCATTTTCTGTCGTTTCACCTCGCGGGCTTTCATTGATTCTTTAGCCATCTTAGTTCTTTTTAAAAGGTAATCCTAATTCGGTTAATAATGATTTCGCTTCCTTGTCGGTTTCCGCAGAAGTGACGAACGTAATGTTCATCCCTTCGATCTTCTTCACACGGTCAATATTCACTTCCGGGAAAATGATTTGTTCCGTAATTCCCAAAGAATAATTTCCTCTTCCGTCGAAACCGGTAGCGTTAATCCCGTTAAAGTCACGTACGTTAGGAAGGGCCGTTGTAATCAAACGGTCTAAAAATTCGTACATACGCTCTCCGCGAAGGGTAACTTTTGCCCCGATGGGCATTCCCTTACGAAGTTTGAAGGTAGCGACATCTTTCTTAGAGATGGTTGCTATCGCTTTCTGACCGGTAATATTAGAAAGCTCCTCCACGGAATTGTCGATCAATTTCTTATCAGCTACTGCCGCTCCAATCCCTCGAGAAACAACGATACGTTGCAACTTAGGAACTTGCATAACATTCTTGTAGCCAAATTCATCGGTTAGGGCGTTTACAACACGCTCCTTATATTCTTGCTTAAGTCTTGGTGTGTATGCCATAACTATAATACTTGATTCGATTTTTTTGCAAATCGCACTTTCTTACCATCTTCCATTCGGTATCCTACGCGGGTTGCTTCCCCCGACTTAGGATCTACTAGTGAAAGGTTCGAAATATGAATGGGAGCTTCCTTTTCGGCAATTCCTCCTTGTGGATTCGCTGCGCTTGGTTTTTCGTGTTTTTTCACGATGTTCACTCCTTCTACGATTGCTTTGTTTTTCTCACGGAAAACACGTAATACTTCACCCTGTGAACCTTTGTGTTCACCGGCGGTAACGATTACCGTATCCCCTGATTTTATCTTAAGCTTTGCCATCTTGTTTCGTATTAAAGCACCTCAGGTGCCAATGATACTATTTTCATAAATTGCTTGTCGCGAAGCTCACGCGCTACGGGACCGAATACACGGGTTCCACGCATCTCCCCTTGTGGGTTCAATAACACACAAGCGTTGTCATCAAAACGGATGTACGATCCATCAGGACGACGTACTTCTTTTACGGTGCGCACTACCACAGCGGTAGAGACAGCTCCTTTTTTAATATTTCCGTTAGGCGTCGCTTCTTTTACAGTAACCACAATTTTATCTCCAATAGAGGCGTACCGTTTTTTGGTTCCGCCCAATACGCGAATACAAAGAACTTCTTTGGCTCCGGTATTGTCTGCTACTTTTAGTTTCGATTCTTGTTGTACCATGATTACTTAGCTCTTTCTATGATTTCTACTAACCTCCAACATTTGGTTTTACTTAGAGGACGCGTCTCCATGATGCGTACCGTATCACCTTCGTTGCAGTCGTTTTTCTCGTCGTGTGCTACGTATTTCTTCGTTTTCAACACGAACTTTCCGTACATAGGGTGTTTTACTTTCTTCACCTCACTAACAACAATGGATTTTTCCATTTTGTTACTGGTTACTACCCCAATACGTTCTTTTCTTAGATTTCTTGTTGTTGTTTGTTCCATCGTTCAGCTTCGTACCGTTATTGTACTTCTCTTTTAGTTAGTTCAGTCGCAATTCGAGCCATCACACGTCGTTGTGCGCGCAGTTGAATTGGATTTTCCAACGGTGAAATAGCGTGTGCTATTTTAAGGTCGGTATGTGCCTTTTTTAATTCGGACATACGCTCCTGTAGTTCCGCTGTAGATGCTTCTTTTATCTCTGATTGTTTCATAGTCGCCATTTCAAAAATTACTCTTGATAGGTTCGCGATACCACGAATTTAGTTCGTACAGGAAGCTTTTGAGCCGCCAGGCGCAACGCTTCTTTTGCAGTTGCCAACGGAACGCCGGAAACTTCAAACATAATTCTACCAGGCTTCACTACCGCAGCATAATATTCTACGGCACCTTTTCCTTTACCCATACGTACTTCCAAGGGCTTTTTTGTAATTGGTTTGTCTGGGAAAATCATGATCCAGATTGAACCTTCCCTTTTCATGTAGCGGGTAGCGGCAATACGGGCAGCTTCAATTTGACGTGCGGTTACGAAATTAGAATCCAATGATTTTATTCCGAAGGTTCCGTTGGCCAATTGATTTCCACGGCCCGCGTTTCCTTTCATACGCCCTTTCTGCTGCTTGCGGTATTTTGTTCTCTTAGGTTGTAACATGTTCTTTTCTCTTTAAAAAATTACTTTCTGTTACGACGTGATTTGTTACCACCCCGGCCAGATCCTTTTCCTTTTTTGGACAATCCTACTAAAGGAGAAAGCTCTCGCTTACCATAAACTTCACCTTTCATGATCCATACCTTAACACCTAATCTACCATAGGTAGTGTGGGCCTCGACTAAAGCATAATCAATATCGGCTCTAAACGTGGAAAGAGGAATACGTCCTTCTTTATAAGACTCTACACGCGCCATTTCAGCACCGTTAAGACGTCCAGCAATTTGGATCTTGATTCCTTCAGCATTCATTCTCATCGCAGCGGCAATTGCCATTTTGATGGCACGACGGTATGAAATACGATTTTCAATTTGTCGTGCAATACTGGCTGCTACCAGCGTTGCATCAAGCTCTGGTCTCTTGATTTCGTGAATGTTAATCTGAACTTCCTTTCCGGTAATCTTCTTAAGCTCTTCTTTCAGCTTGTCTACCTCTTGACCGCCTTTTCCGATAATGATACCGGGACGTGCCGTAGTGATAGTAACGGTTACAAGCTTAAGCGTACGCTCAATGATTACTCGTGACACACTAGCTTTACTTAAACGAGCATGAACATATTTTCTAACCTTATCGTCTTCGGCGAGCTTATCACCGTAGTCGTTACCACCGTACCAGTTGGATTCCCATCCGCGAATGATACCTAAGCGATTTCCGATTGGATTTGTTTTCTGTCCCATTTAACTTCTAGCTTTGTGTGTTATCGTTAGCTCCAAGCACCAATGTTACGTGGTTGGAACGTTTTCTAATTCTGTGTGCGCGACCTTGTGGTGCTGGGCGAAGTCTCTTCAACATCGTTCCACCGTCCACGCGGATTTCTTTCACAAAAAGATCAGCATCTTCAATACTTGCATCTTCATTTTTAGCCTGCCAGTTGGCAATAGCCGAAAGCAATAGCTTTTCCAATCGATTAGATGCTTCTTTCTTGCTAAATCTTAGAATGTTCAGCGCTTTATCTACTTTTTCACCGCGCACTAGGTCTGCAACCAAACGCATCTTACGAGGCGACGTAGGGCAATTGTTCAATTTCGCAAAGTATTGTGTTTTCTTTGCTTCTTTGATTTGCTCTGCTCTTTCTCTTTTACGAACTCCCATGGCCTATTACTTTTTTCCTTTGTTTTTCGCACCTGCGTGACCACGGAATGATCGTGTAGGTGAAAATTCGCCTAATTTATGTCCTACCATGTTTTCGGTTACATATACGGGAACGAATTGACGTCCGTTATGCACCGCGATGGTTTGTCCGACGAAGTCGGGCGTAATCATCGAAGCCCGTGACCAGGTCTTGATCACCGTCTTCTTGTTCGACGCCACATTTTCTTGGACTTTTTGGTCTAATTTATAGTGAACGTAAGGTCCTTTTTTTAATGATCTTGCCATAACTAATTATTTCTTTCTACGTTCGATAATATATTTGTTACTCGCTTTAGTTCTTGTACGCGTGCGATACCCTTTAGCAGGAATACCTTTACGAGAACGTGGATGTCCACCAGAAGACTTCCCTTCTCCACCACCCATTGGGTGATCTACCGGGTTCATCACAACTGGTCTTGTACGAGGTCTTCTACCCAACCATCTTGAACGTCCCGCTTTACCAGAAACGATCAATTGGTGATCGCTGTTAGAAACAGCACCAATGGTGGCTAAACAACTACTCAATACCATTCGGGTTTCGCCAGATGGCAACTTGATAGTTGCATATTTTCCTTCACGCGCCATTAGTTGAGCAAACGCTCCTGCACTACGAGCCATGACAGCTCCTTGTCCAGGATGCAATTCGATACAAGAAATAATAGTACCTAGTGGGATATTGGCCAAGGTCATTGCATTTCCAATTTCTGGGGCGGTAGTTTCGCCTGATACAATGTTCTGACCTACTTGAAGCCCGTTTTGGGCAATCACGTAACGCTTCTCACCATCTTGGTAATTTACCAAAGCGATAAATGCGGTACGGTTCGGATCGTATTCAATCGTTGCGACAGTAGCCGGGATTCCGTGCTTGTCACGCTTAAAGTCGATAATTCTATATCGTCTTTTATGACCACCCCCTTTGTAGCGCATGGTCATTTTTCCTTGACTGTTTCTACCTCCAGAACGTTTTTTCGGAGCGAGCAAACTCTTCTCCGGCTTATCAGTGGTAATGGCGTCAAACCCGTTAACCACTCTAAAACGCTGTCCTGGGGTGATTGGCTTTAATTTTCTTACTGACATAGTCGTCTAATTTTATCTAAACCGCGTTTAGATGTTTTCGTAAAAATCTATAGTATCACCTTCCGCCACCTGTACAATTGCTTTTTTGTAAGCATTTGTTTTACCAGTTTGAATCCCCGATTTCGTGTAACGAACACGGCGATCTGGGCGGACATTCATTGTGCGAACTTTTTCAACAGAAACTCCATAAGTGGCCTCAACCGCTTTTTTGATTTCTACCTTGTTCGCCTTCGAGTTCACTACAAAGCCGTATCGGTTACTGAGTTCCGCATCAGCTGTAGCTTTTTCTGTAATAATAGGTTTAATTAAGATATCCATCTCGTCTCTATTTACTTAAGTTTTCTTCAATTCCTTCCAAAGAACCTTCAAATAACACGACGCTATTTGCATTCATAATTTTGTAAGTGCTTAATTCTGAGTTAGTTATAACTTCAGTGCCTTTCAAATTACGAGACGACAAATATACGTTATTATTTGACTCTCCCAACACTACGAGGGATTTTTTATCGTCCAGCCCGAGTGATTTCAATACCGAAGTAAATTCTTTGGTCTTCGGTGTATCGAAAGAGAGGTCCTCAATCACAACGATAGCCTTATCATTTGCCTTCATAGTTAAGGCAGATTTACGAGCCAATCGCTTCAAGTTTTTATTCAATTTGAATCGGTAATCCTTTGGACGAGGTCCAAAGATGCGCCCACCTCCTTTAAAGATTGGAGATTTGATGCTTCCCGCACGTGCGGTACCGGTTCCTTTTTGTTTTTTGATCTTACGGGTAGAGCCAGCAATTTCGGCACGCTCTTTCGACTTATGCGTTCCTTGACGTTGGTTTGCCAAGTACTGCTTTACATCGAGATATACAGCATGGTTGTTGGGCTCAATCCCAAACACCTCTTTAGAAAGTTCTACCTTTCTTCCGGTGTCTTTTCCGTTTTTATCTACTACTGCTACCTTCATTACTTCTGAATTGTTACGTAAGCGTTCTTATGACCGGGAACACACCCTTTCACAACAAGTAAGTTCTTTTCCGGAACTACCTTCAACACTCGTAGGTTTTCAACTTTTACTTTTTCATTCCCCATTTGTCCCGCCATGCGCATTCCTTTGAATACACGTGCTGGATACGAGGCAGCACCAATGGATCCCGGTGCTCTTAAACGGTTATGCTGACCGTGCGTGGCCTGCCCTACACCGCCGAATCCATGACGTTTTACAACCCCTTGGAATCCTTTTCCTTTAGAAGTACCTGTAATGTCTACAAATTCTCCTTCAACAAAATGTTCTACCGTGATGCTATCACCTAATTTGTACTCTTCTTCAAATCCTTGGAATTCAACAACACGACGCTTTGCAGTAGTTCCCGCTTTTTTAGCGTGGCCCTCAGCCGCTTTATTAGCTGTCTTCTTGTCATCGAAACCAAGTTGAAGCGCTTCATACCCGTCAACCTCTGTGGTTCTGACTTGGGTAACGACACAGGGACCTGCTTCGATCACGGTACACGGAATATTCTTTCCGTTCTCGTCAAAGATGCTGGTCATCCCGATCTTTTTTCCTATTAACCCAGACATAGTTATTAATTATTAGTTATTACTTATTTTCAGTTTATTTCGGAGGCGCTAGCGCTGTCCTTTCAGAAAAAAACAGGGCCAAAATAAATCCAGCCCTGAATTTTATTTTGTTTCCGTTTTTCCTTCGCTCGCAGCTCCGGACATGTACCCGACTTTCGTCAAGTGGTGTTTCCTTATACTTTGATCTCTACTTCAACCCCACTTGGCAACTCTAATTTCATGAGCGCGTCAATGGTTTTAGAGGAAGAGCTGTAAATATCCAACAAGCGTTTATATGAACTCAATTGGAATTGCTCTCTACTCTTTTTGTTTACGTGCGGTGAACGCAACACAGTAAAGATCTTCTTATGGGTAGGTAATGGGATGGGTCCCGTTACTACCGCTCCTGTACTTTTTACGGTCTTAACGATTTTTTCAGCAGATTTGTCTACTAAATTATGATCGTAAGATTTTAATTTAATTCTGATTTTTTGACTCATTGCTGAAATATTAAACGTTAGCAGTTCCTTTTGCCGCAGCGATCACTTCTTCTGAAATATTAGAAGGCGTTTCGGCATAGTGTGAAAATTCCATGGTAGATGTTGCCCGTCCTGAAGACAAGGTACGCAACGTAGTTACATATCCAAACATCTCAGAAAGTGGCACATCGGCCTTCACCACTTTGGCTCCGGCACGGTCACCCATGTTATTTACCTGTCCGCGACGACGGTTCAAGTCACCTACAATGTCACCCATGTTTTCTTCTGGAGTAATTACCTCCAGCTTCATGATAGGCTCCATAATTACTGCTTTCGCAGCTTTTGCAGCGTTTTTGAATCCAAGCTTCGCAGCCAATTCGAACGACAATTGATCGGAATCCACGTCATGGTACGATCCATCCGTCAAGGTCACTTTCATCGCTTCTACTTCATAACCAGCCAACGGACCATTCTGCATCGCCATTTTGAATCCTTTTTCAATAGATGGAATAAATTCCTTAGGAACGTTACCACCTTTGATTTCAGAAACGAATTCTAATCCGTCTTTTCCTTCTTCCGCAGGTTCTAATGTAAACACGATATCCGCGAATTTACCACGACCACCGGATTGCTTCTTATATACTTCACGGTGCTCGGCTCTACGCGTAACCGCTTCTTTGTACTCTACTTGAGGTTGTCCTTGGTTTACTTCTACCTTGAACTCACGACGCAAACGGTCTACAATGATATCCAAGTGAAGCTCACCCATACCAGAAATAATAGTCTGACCCGAGGCTTCATCGGTACGCACCTGGAAGGTTGGATCTTCTTCTGCCAACTTCGCTAACGCCATACCTAATTTATCCACATCAGCCTTAGTTTTAGGCTCAACAGCAATACCAATTACCGGATCTGGGAAATCCATAGATTCCAGTACAATTGGGTGCTTCTCATCGGTGAGCGTATCTCCAGTCTTAATATCTTTAAAACCAACAGCCGCCCCAATGTCTCCTGCCTCGATATATTCGATGGCATTTTGCTTGTTAGAGTGCATTTGGTAGATACGAGAAATACGTTCTTTTTTACCTGAGCGGTTGTTCAACACGTATGAACCTGCGTCCAAACGCCCTGAATACGCGCGGAAGAATGCCAAACGACCCACAAACGGATCGGTAGCAATTTTAAAAGCCAAGGCAGCGAAAGGCGCTGTTACATCTGGCTTTCGAACTTCTTCTTTCTCAGTATCTGGATTCACCCCTACGATACCTTCTTTATCTACCGGTGAAGGCAAATAACGACATACAGCATCTAATAAGAACTGAACTCCTTTATTTTTAAAGGCAGACCCACAAACCATTGGGATAATTGCCATATCCATTACCGCAGCACGAAGCGCAGCATGCACTTCTTCTTCGGTAATAGAATCTTCATCTTCCATGAATTTTTCCAAAAGCTCTTCGTCATACGTAGCTACTTCTTCAATAAGAAGCGCACGGTACTTACGAGCCTCTTCCTTCATATCTTCAGGAATATCGATCACATCAAAAGTAGCTCCTTGAGTTTCGTCATGCCAAATAATCGCACGGTTCTTCACCAAGTCGATAATTCCTTTGAAATCAGCTTCATCACCAATATTCAATACGATTGGCACCGCATTGGATTTCAACATATCCTTCACCTGTTGACAAACAGCGAGAAAGTTAGACCCCTGTCGGTCCATTTTGTTTACGAATCCAATACGCGGCACTTTGTAGTTGTCTGCTAAACGCCAGTTTGTTTCTGACTGAGGCTCCACCCCATCAACAGCACTAAATAAAAATACCAGACCGTCCAATACACGCAACGAACGGTTTACCTCTACGGTAAAATCCACGTGACCGGGAGTATCGATAATATTGAAGTTGTATTCTTTGGTATCGGGAGTGGGCTGTGCATTTTCCAAAGGAAATCTCCAGGTACAGGTAGTTGCAGCCGAGGTAATGGTAATACCACGCTCTTGCTCTTGCTCCATCCAGTCCATCGTTGCCGCACCATCATGCACCTCACCAATTTTGTGACTTACACCGGTGTAGTACAAAATACGTTCGGTAGTGGTTGTTTTACCCGCATCAATATGCGCAGCAATCCCAATATTTCTTGTAAATTTTAAATCTCTTTGTGCCATGGTATTTTTTAGAATCTAAAGTGTGAGAATGCTTTGTTTGCTTCGGCCATTTTGTGCGTATCCATACGCTTTTTAACCGCGGCGCCTTCTTCTTTAGCAGCTGCTAGAATTTCTGCAGCCAATTTTGCCGCCATCGACTTTTCATTACGCTTACGCGCGTACAAGATCAACCACTTCATCGCGGTAGAGATCTTACGGTCGGGACGTATTTGCATTGGAATTTGGAAGGTTGCTCCACCCACGCGTCGGCTACGAACTTCTACGTGAGGCATAATGTTAGATAACGCATCTTTCCAGAGTTCCAAAGCCGTTTTTTCTTCATCTTGATTTTTCTCTTCTACGATATCAAGCGCATCATAGAAAACATTGAAAGCCACCGATTTCTTTCCGTCCCACATCATGTTATTGACAAAACGTGTCACCAACTGATCATTAAACTTGGGATCGGGTAAAAGCGGTCTTTTTTTGGCCTGTCTTTTTCTCATTTCTTCGTTTTAAAGCGATTATTACTTAAAATTACTTCTTAGGGCGTTTGGCTCCGTATTTAGATCGACGTTGCGTTCTTCCTTCAACACCTGCGGTATCTAAGGCTCCACGAACAATGTGATATCTAACACCTGGCAAATCTTTTACCCTTCCACCTCTAACCAATACTATCGAGTGCTCTTGGAGATTGTGACCTTCACCACCGATGTATGCGTTTACCTCTTTTCCATTCGTCAAACGAACACGCGCTACTTTACGCATTGCAGAGTTCGGTTTCTTTGGAGTAGTGGTATATACACGCGTACACACACCGCGGCGTTGCGGGCACGAATCCAAAGCAGCCGATTTACTCTTCTTGGTTATTTTGGCTCTTCCTTTTCGTACTAATTGTGAAATAGTTGGCATATAAATCCTTGTTATACTTAAATAAAAAATAAAATTTCCCCACTAAAAGGGCGTGCAAAGGTAGAATATTTATTTGATTATTCAAACAGTACCGCATTAATTTTCAGCCGAACGCAAAAAGAACCGACCGCATATATGAAAACCTTATGCGAAACGTTAGTTTTGCAAATCAAAGACCACACATTGAAGCGATTTTTGCTATTGTTTCTATACCTTAATATATATACCCACGCATCCCTATGGGCACAAGAGGCGCGTTTAACATTGCAAGTTTCCGCAGAGCAACCTATCCCCGCCTCGTTACAAGACAGTCTTCTCCCCTCTTCAACCTTCCTTAATTACCGCTCGCTGCAGCGGCAGGTAGATACCATCCCGACCCTCCTCCAACGCATGGGGTTTGTGGACGCCAGGCTTCAAGTACTTCAGAAAAAGAACGACAGTCTGTATATGGCACAATATCACTTCGGAAAGAAATACGCATTTATTGAAATTGATTATAAAAACACGCCTTTCCGTAAGAAACAAATCCCTTCCTGGAGCAACCAAACGTCAGATAGCACCTTCACGATTCCCATGTATCGGGTTTCTGAAACGCTAAACACCTTAACCTCACTGCTCACCCAACAAGGTGATCCTTTCGCCTCTCTTCAATTATCGTCCCTTCAGAAAAGAGAGAACAGGATTACAGCCACATTAACCACATCTGTACAATCCAGTAGAACGATAGATTCAATCGCGATAAAAGGGTATGAAAAGTTTCCGAGATCATATCTCACCCATTATGCAGGAGTTAGAACGGGAAGAATATTTAATAGAAAAACCTTGATAAGGAAAAATGACCTTTTGGACGCCCTCGGATTTGCGCGGAGCATCAAGCCTCCCGAAGCACTATTCCGAAGTGACTCGACCACCGTGTATTTATACCTCGAAAAAGAGAACAATAATCTTTTTGATGGAATTCTGGGCTTTGCTACTGACGAAGAAACCAACAAACTAATTTTTAATGGATATTTAAATTTAGAACTCAACAACAATCTTAACTTCGGGGAACAATTACTGATAAACTACAAAGCCGATGGCAACGAGCAGCAAAACTTTAGAGCGCGAACTACTCTGCCATATTTGTTAGGGAGTCCGTTTGGTGTTGCTGGTGAATTGAAAATTTTTAAAAGAGACTCCACTTTTTCAACCACTGAACAACTTGCGCAGGTTTCTTATCAAGTTACACCAACTACTAGTACGTATATTGGATACAAAGGTTATGTGTCGAGCAATCTGCAGGAGGAAGCGTTAGTAGACATTACCGTAGAGGACTACAAAGGTCGGTACGCAATTGGCGGACTCGCATATACCCAACGACAACCCAACCCGCTATTCCCTCAAAAGAGCGCCATCAACTTAGAAGGTGAATGGGGGACACGCGAACGTGATACGCTTACAGAAAATCAATTTCGGATACGCTCGATAGCACACTATATCATCAACTTAAATAGGGAAAACTCCTTTTTTATACAAAACACTACGGCTCTCTTAGACAGCGATAGCTTTCTTACCAATGAACTATTTCGGTTTGGAGGGATTACCAGTATTCGAGGTTTTAATGAGAATAGTATCGACGCCTCGTTTTATTCTGTACTAAATACAGAATATCGATATCAGTTCAATCCTGGGTTGTACGCACATACAATTATCGATCTAGCCTATTTTGAAAACGACGTAATTGATCTAAAACAACAACTTTACAGCTTCGGTTTTGGGATCGGATTAAGCACTCAGGCAGGGGTCTTTAAGTTGAATATTGCCAACGGAAATTTGGAGGGTGAAAATTTCAAATTTTCAAACACAAAAATCCATCTAAGCCTGTCTTCACGGTTTTGACGAAGCGTAACAATAGCGTAACAATGCGGTAAAAAAAAATGTAAATTTTAGTAATGAAAAGTTGTGTATTTAACTTTTTATTGTGATTTTTGGCATTGGCTAATTCAAATAAATTATAAAAATGAGAACAAAGTTTAGTGGAATTCTTACGCTATTACTAGCGTTTGTAGTGCAACTCACGTTTGCACAAGAAAAAACAATCTCCGGTACGGTGACCGACCCTAGTGGTCTCCCGTTGCCAGGAGTTAACATTATCGTAAAGGGCACAAGTACCGGTACGCAATCTGACTTTGACGGTAACTATACCGTTCAAGCCAGTGTGGGCCAGACACTTGTTTATAGCTATGTAGGTTTTAAATCTGTAGAGCGCCCGGTAACGGCTGCCACAAGCACCATCAACCTCACAATGGAGGAAGATGCAGCACAGCTTGACGAGGTAGTTGTTACAGCACAGGGTATTAAAAAGGAAGCCAAGGCTTTGGGGTATGCAGTTAGTACTGTAGAGTCTGAAGATATTGAGCAAAGAACTGAAGGGGATGTTGCCCGTGTTCTTTCTGGTAAGGCTTCTGGGGTTCAAATTACCTCTCAAGGGGGTACTTCGGGTTCTGCGACCAACGTAGTAATTCGTGGATATAACTCTATTACCGGAAGTAACCAGGCATTATTTATCGTAGATGGTGTTCCTTTTAGTAGCGACACCAACGCTCAAGGAAACTTCTTGAACGGTAACGTTGGTTCTTCGCGTTTCTTAGATTTGGATCCGAACAACATTGAAAGCGTTAACGTATTAAAAGGTCTTGCCGCTGCAACACTTTACGGTACTGCCGGTAGAAACGGGGTAATCGTAATTACTACCAAATCTGGTGGTGGTGGAGCAACTGGTGCTGCAAAAAAGACCGAAATTTCAGTTAGCCAATCTTATTTCTTTAACGAAATCGCATCCTTACCAGACTACCAAGATAGCTATGGTAACGGATTTGACCAGTCGTTCGGGTGGTTCTTCAGTAACTGGGGACCAGGCTTTAGCCCAGACGGTGTTGATGGGTATTTGAATGACCCTGCTGGTCTTATTGATGCTAACGGAACGGTAGAGCACCCATACTCTTCTTCTTCATTCCTTAACGGGTTTAGAGGTGGAGATAACGAATTGTTGAACCAATTCTCAGGACAACGTTATGACTATCGTCCTTATAATAGTGTTGAGAACTTCTTCCGTACGGGAGCCGTAAGCAACACCTCTATTAACGTTCGCGGAAACTCTGAAGACGGAAAAGTAGCCTTCAACGTAAACTACGGACACTTAGACGAAGAAGGATTTACTCCTGGAAACGGAATTCGCCGTAACACCTTAGCGGTTGGTGGACGCGCACAGTTGTCTAACAACTTTAGCGTTACTGCCACGTTAAACTTCTCACGTAACAATGTAACTTCTCCTCCAGTAGCTGCGAGTAGAGGTAACGGTACGTTAGGATTCTCTACGTTCGCAAACGTATTCTTTACGCCGCGTTCAGTAGACTTAATGGGGCTTCCATTCGAATTACCAGAAACCGGTGGTAGTATTTACTATCGTGATGGTAACGATATTATCAACCCACGTTGGAGTGTGAAGAACGCTGGTAGCCGTCAGTTGACTAACCGTGTTTTCGGTACTGCTTCGTTACAGTATGATTTCTCAGACAACTTGAACTTACTATATCGTGTAGGGGTTGACTTCTACAACGAGCGTAACACGCAATTCTCAAACAAAGACGGGGTTAACTTTAACCAGGCTATTTTTGGTTTTTACCAAACTTGGGATAACAACAACCGTATTTGGGACCACTACTTATCGTTAAGTGGTGACTATGATGTTACTGATAAATTCGGATTAGGATTTACAGTAGGTGCAACGACTCGTTCTACCGAGTTTGACCAACAAGGGGTTCGAAGTGACGGACAGATCGTTTTCGGTGTGTTGAGACACTTCAACTTTACAACACAATCTCCAATCCAAAATTTTGCTGAGCAAAACATTATCGGGGTATTTGGAGAAGTATTGTTTGATTATGATGACTTTGCTTACTTAACGGTATCGGCTCGTAACGACTGGGTATCTAACTTACCTACCGAAAACAACAGCCAGTTCTACCCTTCTGTAAGTGCCTCTTTCATCCCGACTTCTGCCTTTGATGGTTTGAGATCACAAGGATGGGGACTTAACTACTTGAAATTGCGTGCTGGTTTAGGTACTTCTGCAGGATTCCCTTCAGGCTTCCCAGCAGTTCAGTACGTAGCTCAAGAACCTATTGAAAATGGTGGAGCTATTGGAGCAATCACAACGAACACTGCGGATAACTTCCGTGCGAACCCTGACCTTCAGCCTGAGCTTATCAGTGAATTTGAAGTTGGTTTCGAATCTCGTTTGTTAGACAACCGCTTAACATTGAACGCTTCTTACTTTAACCGTTCTACAACCGATCTAATCGTATTTAAGCCACTTGCGCCTTCTACAGGATTTACGCAAACCTTTGATAACATTGGTAAGGTTGAAGGAGACGGATATGAAGCTGACCTTAGCTTAGATCTATTCCGTAGCGAAACCGAAGGTGGTTTCAACTGGAACTCTCGAGTGAACTTTACGAAGAGTGAGCAAATTGTAACGGAGCAGGATGAAGACCAGATTTTATTTGCTGGTTCTGCAGATCCTATTCTTGGTGCAAACGCTGCGATCCGTGGAGAGCAATTAGGTGTTATCGTTGGTACACGTGTTGCGCGTGACGATGCTGGTAACCTTATCGTAGATGCTTCTTCTGGTAACTACCTTGTTGAAGACAATATTGTATTAGATGACGGACGTTCTATTACGCCTATCATTGGTAATCCAAACCCTGATTACGTAATGAACTTCTTGAACTCTATTTCATACAAGAACTTTAACTTAAACTTCCAAGTAAGCCACACTAAAGGTGGTGACATAGCAAGTTCTACCATTGCTGTACTTCTAGGACGTGGTCTTATCGTAGAAACGGAAGACCGTGTGAACACCTACATTTTACCAGGTGTACGAAGCGACAATGGACAACCTAACGATATCCAGATTAACAACTCACAGTACTACTTCAACAACTTGTTGTTCGGTCCTAAAGAGTTAACTGTTTACGATGCTTCTGTAATCAGACTTCAAGAAATTTCTTTAGGATACACTGTTCCTAAGCGTTTCTTAGACAGAACTCCTTTTGGATCAGTATCTATTACTGCGAGTGGATTTAACCTGTGGTATGATGCCTACAATACACCTGATGGTGCAAACTTTGATCCTAACGTAGCCGGTGTTGGTATCGGTAACGGTAGAGGGTTTGACTACATTAACGGTCCTAGTTCAAGAAGATATGGACTTAGTATTAAAGCATCCTTTTAATTAAAAAAAAATGATTATGAAAAAAACAATGTACAGATTATTCACACTAGTGGCAATTGCGGCTAGTGCGCTGTTTCACTCTTGTGAAACGACAGAATTGGAGATCTTAAATGATCCCGACCAATTATCTGAAGATCAAGCAGACCCAGATTTGTTATTGAGTGCGATTCAACGTGCTTACGTGGCAAACATGGTAACAATGAACGACCAAAGTTCTAACTTGACACGTATTGATTACTTCTTCGGAAGAACATACAGAGAGAACCTTCAATCGAACATTTTCAACGCAAGTTGGTCTCGATTCTATAGTAGCCAAATCTTTGCGGGTGTAGCTCGCGGGATAAGCCCTAACGTCCTCATCCTTGAAGGATTGAACGAAGATCCAGATACAGATCTTTCATTCCACCTTGGAGTGGCCAAAGCGCTACAAGCACATCAATTGATGTTATTAGTAGACTTTATTGGAGATATTCCTTTTAGTGAAGCACTAAATCCATTGGAATTCCCAAGTCCTAATGTTGATGACGACGCGATGGTATACAGTACTGCGCTATCTATGTTAGATGAGTCATTAGCATTCTTCCAGGCCGCAGATGGTGCGGGAGGGGCTTTAGACTTCTTCTACGAAGGAAATGTTAGCAACTGGATTGCACTTGTGAACACGTTGAAAATGCGTCACGCATTGACTACGGGAGATATTTCTACCTTTAATGCTATTGTTGCAGGTGGAAACTTCATCTCTGATTCAAGTCAAGATTTCGAATTCGACTTTGGAGTACAGGAATTAAATCCTGATACACGTCACCAAGACTACGCTGCCGATTACACGACCTCCGGTGCAAATATCTACCAATCTAACTGGTTGATGGAGACCATGCAAGGAGACGACGTAATGGATCCTAGCGATGATGACCCACGTATTCGTTATTACTTCTACCGTCAAACAGACTGTACTCCTGGTGCATCTTGTAACCCTGATGGTAACGGAGAGCGTTTATCGTGTTCTTTAGAAACTCCTCCTGCTCACTATACCGCTCAAGGAGTATCCTTCTGCTGGTTAGAGAACGGATATTGGGGTAGAGATCACGGAGATGACGATGGTACTCCTCCAGATAACTTCTTTAGAACTGCTGTTGGTGTATACCCTGCAGGTGGATTATTTGACGATGATGCATTCAACGAGCTGACTCTTGGAGCTGGTGGTGGTGGAGCTGGAATTGAGCCTATCATTCTTGCTTCTTACGTAGACTTCTGGAGAGCTGAAGTAGCGTTAGCTGCTGGGCAACCTGGAACTGCAGCTGCACTTGTAACTGCTGGACTTGAAAAGTCTATCGCTAAGGTACAAGGGTTTATCGCTCTTGACGGACAAGCAGATTCTTCGTTTGAGCCTACTCCAGCTGAAGTTACTGCATATATCACTGCTGAAGCAGGAAAAATTACTGATACTTCAGATGATTCTTGGAATGCACTAGCAGAGCAATACTTCATTACTATGTATGGAGGTGGTTCTGATGCTTATAACTTCTACAGAAGAACAGGATATCCTACAACGGTTAAGCCAAACCTTAACCCAGACCCAGGACCATTCCCACGTACGTACTTCTACCCGAACGTTGAAGTAGTTGCTAATCCAAATATCCAGCAGAGACCCGATTTGACGACTCAAGTATTCTGGGATACGAATCCTGCGTCGCCAGCGTTCCCTCCTGCTAACTAAAATTTAAAAAAATTGTATTATGAATAAATATCTAATCAAAATTTACGGACTTCTTATCGTTGCTGTGGCAATGGTAGGTTGTGAAGAGGAACTCGTCGTAGACGATGTTACGAACGGAACCACTCGTGGAGCTGTTCTTAGAACGATCACTCCCATTGCAGCGAATGAAATCGCAGTAGGTGCCGAAAGCAGCGAGGTAGTATTTGATGTTACTCTTGAAGAACAAGATGCACAAAATGGTGACCTTCTTGAAAGTGTTGATGTATTTGCAACATTTACAGATAACTCTCCTGACAATGGAGATACTACCGGTGCCACTGTTGGTTCTGAAGTATTACTTAGAAGCATTCCTGCAAGTGAATGGACCGATGGTCCTTTCGGATTACCACGTTACAACCTGGTAATTACTGCTGGAGATTTCTACTCTGCTTTCGGATTAGCAGGAGATAACATCTTTGGAGGTGATAACTTCACTACCCGTCTTCAATTGAACTTGACAGATGGACGTACCTTCTCTGTAAACAATGCAGGAAGTATTATTACGGGTGGATTCTTTAACTCTCCATTCCAGTATATTACTCCAACTGTTTGTCCAGTAGAGGCAGATGAGTTCGTTGGCGCTTATGCGTTAACATCTCAAACTCCCGGAGTTCTTGGATTCAATGTTTTCGCTAGTGACCTAGTAGCAGATATTTCTGCTGGAGATACTTCGGTTGATCGTATGTTTATGTATCAGTATTTGCCTGATGCAGGTGTAGGACAAGGTCCAGTACCTTTCCGTTTCCAATTAGTTTGTAACACCATCATTATCCCTAACGCGCAACCAACGGGACTTCAATGTTCCTCCGGACTTCTTGTAGGTCCTGCTCCTAGTGGAACTTTAGGTTCATACACTACTGGTGATGACTCTGTATTTACCTTGGTATTTACAGATAACATCAACAGTGATTGTGGTGAAGGACCTGTAGATGTAACAGCTGTATTTACGAAGCAGTAATTCAGTTATAAATAGCTCAGAAAAAGCTACTCAGAAATGAGTAGCTTTTTTTATTTTTAAACGCTATGAGAAACACTATTTTCTACCTTTTTATTTTCTATTGTATACTTTCATGTGAAGAACAACATAGCGATCCGTTCCAAGAAGGGGATGCTATCTTAGCGTCATTAATGGAAGTCTATGGTGCTCCCCAAATTTCAAAATCTCATATTGAGTTTACTGTGGAGGACCTGTATTATACCCTTGAAAGAAACAATCATCTAACAGAATTTACCCTTAGAAGAACGGTCGATAGTATTGATTATGTTGCCACCTACAAGAATGGATACCAAGAATATTTTGTTAATGGCGAAAAGCAAACTGATGGATCGTATTCCAGATTTCAGCTTACACAGTACCTAGACGCCTTCACCTTTATTCAAGGCATCCCACATGTATTTAATGGCAATGCTATCATCGCCAAACGTGAAAACAACGTCACTATACTCGATACGGAATATCATACGCTTCACATTTCATACAAACCCTTTGAAGGAAGCCCCGGCGACACTTTTTATTTGTACATCGAACCAGAAACAAATTTTATTCGCTACATGGCCGAGAAATATCAGTTGAATGGTGAAGATTTGCGCTTTTTAAAATTTGTGGACCATCGCACCGTTAACAAGGTGCTTTTTGCCGATTATTTTATCATGAGTCCGCTAGACCAAACCTTAGATGTTTCATCCTTGTACGAAGCCTATAACAACCGTAATATTAAGGAAGAGCGAAAAATCGTTCTTAGCGATATTTCCGTAACTTTGAACTGATATGAAAAAAGAAGCCTACGTTTTTGGCATATACCCAGTATTGGAAGCCGTTGCCGCCAATAAATCTATCGACAAACTTTATGTTCAGAAGGGTCTTGAGAATTCAAAAATCGAGGAAATTATTCCACAGCTCGAGGCACAAGGCACTTCTATTAATCTTGTGCCTGTAGAAAAGTTAGACCGCTTAGTACGCAGCAATCATCAGGGCGTTGTAGCGATCACCTCCCCGATTCAATTTGTGACCATGGAGGAACTTGTTGAGCCTATTATTGATAGTGGTAAAAAGGGGTTGTTTATTGTTCTTGATCAAATAAGTGACGTTCGTAACTTCGGTGCAATGATCCGTACGGCTGAATGTACCGGCGTTCACGGGATTATCATTCAGAAAAAAGGCGGAGCACCTGTAAGTGGCGATACGGTGAAAACCTCTGCCGGAGCTATTTTCAATATTCCTATTTGCAAAGTGGATCATATTAAAGATGCGCTCTTCTATTTACAAGGCTCCGGAATAAAAACCATCGCTGCGACCGAGAAAACCAATCATGTCATTTATGATCTCAACTTAACAGACTCTCTAGCATTGGTCATGGGTTCAGAAGGCACCGGAATTTCAAAATCCGTGCTAAAAATGTGCGATGAGCAAGCATCGTTACCGGTTTATGGTGAGATCAACAGCTTAAATGTTTCCGTGGCCTGCGGCGCCTTTCTCTATGAGATCGTGCGACAACGCTCTTAATCACCCTGCTCTCTTTGATCCTTTTCATTCTTCACCTCGTACGTAATGATCAAATGATCTGGAGAATTTGATACTTCTTCCTTTTCTTCAGGAAACGATTCAATGAAATTTCCGTCTTCATCGAAATGCTGCATAAAGGTATCTTCTTCCGGATTGTAATCACTAGCTTCCCAGGCATAGGTGCGTTTCGGTAAAGCCGGACTTCGGAATAGCAGGGAAAATAGCACGCCCACACCAAAGCCTGATAAATGACCCTCCCAGGATATTTGAGGATCCACAGGAAATACATACCAGATCAAACTTCCGTAGAGAAAAACAACGATAAAAGCGATGGCAATAAGCTGATATTGTCTCGATAACAATCCCTTGAAGAAAATAAAAGCCACCAACATATACACAATACCACTCGCTCCAATATGAAGCGCAGGGCGTCCAATAATCCAGGTAAGCAAGCCCGTACATAGGGCTCCAAGAATCAACACGCGCCAGGCAATATTTCTGTAGAAGTAAAAAAGCGCCATACTCAGCACAAATAACGGCACTGAATTATTGAACAAATGTTCCAAACCGCTGTGCACAAAAGGAGCAGTAATAATACCATGCAATCCTTCTAACCGCTGTGGATACACGCCTAAGAAATTTAAATTTACATGAAATCTAACTTCAATCCATAATACTAGCCACATCGAAAAAACGAGCAGTAATGGATAGGTTAAGGTACCTAACGCGAATTCTAAAGGCTGTTGTGGCTTCACAGTAGAAAGCTAGCAAAAAACAATCCCATTCAACAATTTCTGTTAGATTGTCAGTACCAAAGGAGGGTTAAAATCGTAATTTTGTAATATGAACACCCCCTTAGCCGAACGTTTACGCCCACGTACTTTAGGTGAGTATGTTAGTCAGCAGCACCTCATAGGCCCAGAAGGAGCATTGCGCTCACAACTTGAAACCGGTATCATCCCATCGATGATTTTCTGGGGGCCTCCCGGTATTGGAAAGACTACTTTGGCCCAGATAATCGCAGCGCAATCAGACCGACCTTTTTATACGCTAAGTGCTGTTGATAGTGGTGTTGCCGCAGTTCGAGAAGTCATCAAAAAAGCGAAAGAAAGTGACAGCCTTTTTAGTACTAAGAACCCCATTTTATTTATTGACGAAATACATCGATTCAGCAAATCGCAACAGGACTCGCTGCTAGGAGCCGTAGAAAAGGGATGGGTGACCCTAATTGGAGCGACCACAGAAAACCCAAGTTTTGAGGTGATTCCTGCCTTACTGTCGCGTTGCCAGATTTATGTACTGAAAGCATTTCAGAAAAATGATCTAGAGGTGCTTTTACAACGTGCATTGGCAGAAGACACTCTTTTGAAGAAATATACCATCACATTGAAAGAGACTGAAGCGCTCATACGATTGAGTGGTGGGGATGCTCGTAAACTTTTGAATATTCTAGAATTAGTAGTGCTTTCGGAAGGTCTTGCAGAAGGCGACTCCTTTGTGATCACTAATCAGAAGGTGATGCAGAAGGCTCAAAAAAACACGGTATTGTACGACAAGACCGGAGAGCAACATTACGACATTATTTCTGCCTATATTAAAGCGATTCGTGGTAGTGACCCCAATGCGGCAGTGTATTGGTTAGCGCGAATGGTGGAAGGAGGAGAAGATGTTGCTTTTATCGCGAGAAGATTAGTTATCCTCGCTTCCGAAGATATCGGAATGGCAAACCCCACAGCACTGGTTATGGCCAACAATACCTTTCAGGCGGTAAAGACCATCGGGTTTCCAGAAGCGCGCATCATTTTGAGTCAGTGTACCATTTACTTGGCGACCTCCGCCAAAAGCAATGCCTCTTATAAGGCAATTAACGAGGCTCAGCGAGTCGTTCGTGAGACCGGAGATCTGTCAGTACCCCTATCGATTCGAAATGCCCCTACGAAGCTAATGAAAGAATTAGGCTACGGGAAAGACTATGCATATGCGCATAATTATGAAGGAAACTTTGTTCCACACGAGTTTTTACCAGAGGAACTTTCTGGAACCAAATTCTATGAACCCGGAAAAAACCCTAGAGAGGAAAAACTTCGAGACTACCTACGAACCCTTTGGAAGGATTCATATACTTACTGATTGAATTCAATTACCGATAACGGCATATCATTTCGTCCACTCACTAATAGTTGTTTTTCCATCATGGTATTGCTCAACATGATGAGCGACTTGGTGTCACCAGAAATATAGAGACCGCTGCGCTTCTGAGGAACCACCTCGTAGTCCTCATTACCATTGTTGAGCAGTACTTGCCCGGTACCCATATCGATGCGCGGCGTTTCCACTTCGGTATTGTAGATGTTCCCCGTAATCACGATATCTTGCCACCCATCATTGTTTACATCGGTAGTAACGATTCCAAGAACTGCTGATTTCTGTGCTAAACGTGGAAGCTTCTTCACGTCGAACGCGCCCTTCCCCCGATTTATCAACACCAACGATTCCAGTCCGTTAATTTCACCATGATAGGCCTCTTCAAGTTTGCTTCCGTAGATATCTTCTAGGGAAGCATGGGCAAATTCGTTGTAGGTTTCAAACTTATCTTTGATAAACGGCATTTGCTGCGAAGAACACTGTCGGCCGCGAAACGGAACTTGTTTTCCCTTGTAATGCCCACTCAATACAATGTCGTAAGTGCCATTGTCATCAAAATCATTTCCGAAAATAGAAAAGGGCTGTTCCACCGAGGCTTTCACCCTGAGGTTTTTCCCCACATTCCCTAGAATATAATCAGGTTGTCCATCTCGGTTGATGTCTGTTTCAGCAATCGTGTACCATAAGCCTTTCTTTTTATCGAGACCATTTTGAGGGGCGATGTTCGTAAAAGTTCCTTGATTGTTCTGAAACATGCGAATAGCAGACCACTCCCCTACCGTGATGAAGTCTTCCCAGCCATCGTTATTAAAATCGGTGACCAATACTTTATTGATCATGGCAACATCAGAGAATTGTGGCGCCACCTCATCGGTAAGTATTGTAAAGCGTCCGCCCTCATTCCGAAGGATATACGATGGGGCGTGTTGGGGGTAATGCTGTGGCTGAATTCGGTTTCCAACGATAAGATCGAGATCACCATCGTGATCGAAATCGGTGGCAGCTACTGTTTTTCCGCTGTAACTCTTGCTCGCAATAGTAGCGTCTTGAACGCGACTAAAGTTTCCAGAGCCATCATTAGAATACAAACGATCTTGATAGCGAGCATCCCCATCCTCAAATTCATTTCCGCCGCTTACCACATATAAATCTTGATCGCCATCGCCATCGTAGTCAAAAAATACGGATTCCATGTCTTCATGCGCGGCATCCCTTTTGAAGGCAGTATTATTTGCGGGAATGAAACCCTCTTTTGTTTGCAAATACAGCATTCCGCCCTGATTGGCGGCACCTCCTACAAACAGATCGTCGTACCCATCGCCATTAGCATCGCCTTTAGCGATAAAGGGTCCTAATGTAGATTGCTTGTAGGGTAATAGAATTTCCTTTTCAAAATCATTGTATTCGTTCTCGGAATGGGCAAAGTCTAATCCAAACGTGGATGACGCTTCCTTAAATAAGGCTTTTGGTGCGGCAGGCGCTACATAGGTCAAGGTGGCTTCACTTTCTTCAAATGATACTGTAGCGTTGGCTGCTACTTGATATTTTTCTTGATATTTTCCGGAGGGCCAAATAATTCGTACGGTATCTGCTACGGTTTCTGTTCCTAAGCCAAAGATCGCGGCGTTATCGGTGGCCGAGAGGTATCCCTTGACACGTTTGGTTTCAATAAGCTGGGAAACTCCATTAGCGATAACTTCCACTTTCGCAAAAGGCTCGCTAGCCATTCCTTGCGTTTTTACTTTCAGAAAATTCGCCCCGCGTTCTGTGGCTTGGTTTTTATAGACAAAAGCGGCTTCATCGATATTATTCACTACTAAATCCAAGTCGCCATCGTTATCAAGATCGCCATAGGCTGCACCGTTACTGAAGGAAGGTTCTAATAGACCGAATGTGGCGGTCGCATCTTCAAACTCCTGAAAGGCATTGTTGTGATAAAACACATTAGAGAGCTTCTCGGAAGGAAGCGAGTTGTAGAGCCGTTCCTTGATTTCCTTTGGAACATTCCCTCGATAGGTCTTTTTCATAGACCGAATCATATTTCGGGAATCGTTATCGGAACCATAGCGCCGATACCCATTGGTAATATAAATATCTTTATACCCATCCAAGTCAAGATCCGCCAACAGCCCCGCCCAACTCCAGTCGGTTTTAGCCACCTGCGACAAGTGAGAAATATTGTGAAATTTCTGATTTCCCATATTCAGCTGCAGCGAATTATACATGTACTGATGTGGCATTTCCATTTCGTCCACCAACAAAGAAAAACGGTCTGCATCCATAGAAGCCATAAGCGTTTTTGAACGAATATGGTCGGTACTTGCCATATCTAAAACGAATATATCTTGCAACTTATCGTTGTTGATATCAGCAATATCGACGCCCATTCCGAAAAATGAAACCTGATTTAAATACGATTTCGTTTCGTTTCTGAAGGTTTTATCTCCATTATTGATAAACAAGGCGTCCGGCGCGTAGTAATCGTTCGCCACATAGATGTCTGGCCAGCCATCATTATTAATGTCGCTTACCGTTACGCCCAAGCCGAATGAGGCTTGCATGACCCCTGCCTTTTTGGAGATATCAACGAAGGTTCCCTTTTGATTTTCATAAAGATGCCCGGAACTGCGCGCGAGGTTATCGGACAGCTTCATGCTTTCATAGAACACCATGGGATCCAGTCCGTAAAATTCATTCTCATTAGAAACAAAACAATCAAGATCGCCGTCCTTATCCATATCAAAGAAAACCGATTGAGTGCTTATTCCAGTATCTGCGAGACCGTAGTCTGTTGCGGCTTCCTTGAAGGTAAGATCTCCCTGATTGATATAAAGTAAGTTAGGACGGTCTGCGGCTTGTCTGGGTCCTCCTTGTGATACATAAATATCTAAAAACCCATCGTTGTTGACGTCGGCAAAGGTAACACCATTAGCCCATTGCTTGTTCACATTGATTCCCGCGCTTTCTGAAATATCCTCAAACACAAAATCACCTTTGTTGAGATACAGCTTATTAGGTACTTGATTGCCTGTGAAAAACACTTCTTGCAATCCATCATTGTTCAAGTCAGCCAATCCAACGCCACTACCGTTGTAGAAATAATCGAAATCGAACAAGTTTTCCATGGTGCTAACATCTTCTTGAAGATTGTTGGCAAAATCGATATTCGTTTGCGAAACGGGAAGTTTTTGAAACAAACCCTTAGAAAAGTCTTGAGTAGCGTCATTACTGGTTGCTACCTTCTTTGTTTCTGCAACAGTGTCCTTACAGCTTACTGGTAAGATGAGTATTGCTGAAAGAAATACTATGCGAACAAGCGGTAATAGTTGGGGAGTATTAGTTTGATTCATAATTTTTGAATTTCATCATTGTCAATTCCTCTTCTCCTGCAATTCGGACTTCCGCTTCAAAACCATCCACAGTTTTTTGAACGATTCCGGTGAGTTCAGAAGAGGTTATGAGGTACATATTTTTTTGAGACATGGCTGTAAGCGCGCCAACCTTCATACCTTCTTTCAATAGCACGTACTTGTTATTTTCTTTCTTAATTTCAAACGCACCCGAGACAAATGTTGCTTCTGGTGTCACTTCATTCGAATTCCCGTTGGGCTTTGTAGCAGACGTTGGCCTATCAGTACTTAATTCGACAGCCGTCTTAGCGGGTGTTATCTCTTCCTGGCTGTTGTCTCCACTATTTTCTTCTGAAACAACGGCGATATCTGTTGTGGTAGTGTCGTCTGTCATCAAAAAGCTCTCTAAGGCTTCTTCGAAGGCCTCGCGATAGGCAATTTCATATTCCTTTTCTTTGGAAGAACCAGTTATGGAAGAAAATACGATCATATTATTACAATCACGCACCAAGATTCTAACCTTCGTATTGATAAATCCACCACTGCTTTCGGCGTCAACATAGGCCGCTTCGCATCGGGTGACAGCTTCGGGTAATTCTTCCTGCCATACCGCATCAAACCCCATCTGTCGTAGGCGATACCGTGTTAGCGTATTGAGTCGGAACGCGTCTTTACCTTTGGTAAATTCAAATTGAGTAGGTACTACAATATAGCTGTAATCATGTAGTGAAGTTTGTGCCAGGCCTTGCCCCATGATGGTAATAAGAACCATTAGCACAAAAAAACGTCGCATCATTCCGTATCCATTTTAATATTAAAACCGAACTGTAAAGATACACTTTTTGCTTTAGCCAAATTTCCATAACGTAGCAAGTTATCCACTGCTAAATAAAAGTTAAATTTATTGAGCGTAGTAGAAATTCCTATGCCCACATTACCAGTCTCATAGGCATCATAAGTGTACGTGGCTTTTGCACTTAAAAAATCAAAAATCCTTCGATAGTAAAAAACAGTGCCTGCCATTTGCCAACCTTTGGGGCGGGCCATGGAAAAAAACTGCACGCCTATAGCCTGATCGCGATCGGCTCCCTTGCCCATATTTCTGCAATCGCAAACACCGCCGCTCAAAATCTTTCCGAAGCGATACTGCAACGCGCCATTGAGTTTCATCGGTCGCATTTGCGTATACGAGTTGGTGGTTGTGTCTACGGCCACTTCTTCTAAGATTTCATCCTCCAGATTGTCGTAATAAGGAAAGGTCTCATCTCCGGCGCTCAGAGGTGGAAATAAGAGTTCGATTCCGTCTAGGGTGTAATCACCTTGGGCCGAATAATTTTCGGTATTCTTGGTGTGGAAAATAGCTCCCACATCAAGCGCGCTCGCGCTGAGTTGCAACCTATCGGTAATATCATAGGTGGCGCCTACATCAACCCCCACACCCAGATTACCACCGAACAGCGCACGTCCTAACAATTTTGATCCCACCGGACCTTCATCGAGATTGGCTATTCCAGAAGTCTCTACCCGCATGTTGATATCCTGAAGTCGATGCTCGTAGATATTCTCGGCATCAGAATCGGCTCGAGTGGTCACAAAAGTGCCTTGATTCCCTACCGAACGATAACTCAAAATACTACTGTAGAATTTCGCGCGAAGCCCTACCGTTAACTTATTGCTCAAGGCTTTGTTGGCACCAAAGTGATATACGGTAAGAAGGTCTCCCGTGGTACTGAGTTGGCCTAGATCAAATTCGTAATCTAAATACGCTTGATTGCCATTCCATCCCAAGATCGCCAAATCCCTTGGATAATAAAAAATAAAATCAAACTCCTGATAGACCCCACCAGAGAGATAGTAGTCCTGTTGCGTACGCCACCCAAAACTTAAGATCTCCAATTGTTGGGTTACCGAAAAGAAATCGGTTTCTTCCATTTCAAAGATCTTATTATCTATCTTTTCATTAATATCGCCTGAACCCCCAAAAATATCGTACGCGCTGATCCCCGAGGCACCTCCATTAAAATGTATTTGTGAAAAGAAGGGAATCCCATAATGTTTCTGCAATTGGGTTTTCCCTCCAGGATTGACCAGCAACGATTGTGGAATATCCTCAAATCCATATAAAATCTGCTTGTTCTGAGCCCATGCGCCAAGGCTTAGGCAAGTTGCCAGTAGTATAAAAATTACGTGCTTCATAGTAGTTATTCTCGCTCAGTAATTTCTAAAAAATAGGTGGTCTTAGATTTAAGCCTTAGGGCGCCTTCTAACTCGGCATTCGCTTCTGGAATAGTAACATTCACCACAACGCGGTTAGCGGAAGTAAGCTCTAAAATTTCGGCACCTTCCACTACTTCTTCGTAGGTAGTGACCAACGGAACGCCTACAGTACCGGCCTCTACGAAGGTTTGTGTGGTATACGTGGTATCGGTCGCTTCACTTAAAAATTGAAACGTCACGTCGAAGGTGCGTGGGATGGCATTGGTAAATTCAAACAAAAATTCGGCTCTCAACAAACTCTCTTGAAGTCCGGAGTCATCTAAAAAACGTATTTCGGTGGTATCACTTAGCGTAAGACGCGAGGTGTTGGTACTCTCGTCGTAAAATTCACCGGCGTCTACTTCAAAATGAATAAGGTTTAGTTCTACCACAGGGCGCGCTGTAATATCACTCGCCTGTTCAAAATCGGTGTCTTTAATACAGGAAATCGTACTCACCAACACCAAAATGACCAGTGTGGGTATCCATAGGTTTGTGTTCATAGTTTGGGGAAACTTTCTTAGATAACGGCAGATTATCTGCCGTAGTATTATAGATACGACATTATCTGCGAGATGGTTTCAATGGTGTTGTGTGGATGCGTAAATTCTTCCTTGCGATAATTGTAAAATAAGGTATGCATTCCATAGGCATGAGCGCCTTCGATATCGGCTTCAAAGCTATCCCCTATCATCAGCGAGGTATTTGGGTTTGAAGCCGTCTTTTGAAGAGCTAATTTAAATATGTCTGGGTGTGGTTTTTTCACCCCTGCTTCTTCGGAAGTGGTTACCGACCTGAAGAAATGATCGATCTTGCTGTTCTTTAATTTGATATATTGTACCTCTTCAAAGCCATTGGTTATAATGTGCAGTCGGTATCTTTCTGAAAGGTATTCCAGCGTTTCTTCGACCCCCTCAAAAAGATGATTGTTTTTAGGTAATTCCTCAATGTACGTCACCGCCAAAGCATCGAGTTGCGCTTCGTCGAATCGCATTCCGAAGGGTTCGAACGCATCCCGAAACCTACCCCGCCGCAACTCGAGTTTGCTAATTTTATTATCTCGATATTGCTTCCAATATGCCAGGTTTATAGGCTCATATACTTGTTGAAACGCGGGTAAGGTCAATGCAATGTCGTGTTTCACAAATACCTGTTCGAAGGCCAAAGCGGAATTGCGATCAAAATCCCAAAGAGTATGATCTAAATCAAAAAAGACGTCGGTGATGTTTTCTAGTTTCATTTGGAGTGAGCTTGTTGAAAATAGCGCCGCCAAAAAGTGCTGCCTACTTCGGCAAAATCGGTATTGCTAAAGATTAGGGTGAACGTACCGTTTACCTCTTTAACCCGATGTTGAAGTCGGTTTAAATACGGCTCTATTTCGGAAAGCTTTAGCGATTTAAACGCCTTCGTAGTCGCTGCGATAGGCTGAATTATTAGGGGTGTTTTAATTTCGTAATCCAAATCATAAAAAAGAAAGGGAGTGCAGGTACCCGCTCTAAATCCTGGGGTTTCAGGATAAACCATGGTATAATCGCGTGTTACTTCCAGTTCGATTAAGTGTCGGTAGGCTTCCGGAAGAGAAACGGCGAAATAGTCGTTCATGGTTGCCGATACTTTCCGATTCGTAATCGCTTCCATGGTGCGCTTCTCCCGCTTCATGAATTCATATTCCGAAAGGCTATCATGAGAAAACATGACTCCTACTTCTTTATAATCGGCTACGTATTTTATGAGGCTTCGGAAACGCTGTCGTTTCGTATCAATATTTTCATTAAAATGCGCTGATTCTCCAAGGAGAAAAAAGAAGGCCAATGGCTGTTTGCTTTTTTTCAGCGTATCTATTGCAAAGGTAAACGTATCGAACGCATCTTTTCGAAGATTGAACAACACCTGACTACGACGTAGTAACGGGGTCATTCTGAAGCGCCAAAGATCGTATGCATAGCCAATCAACGATCGAAACAAACCGCGATTTGCATACTGATACGGCACTCTGGCGTTAATAACGTGATGTTCGGCAAATGCTTTATCGACAAATTGCATATCGGGGAATTGCCGCAACAATACTTCTTTCAATCGCTGCGCCCACAGATCGATGACAGGCCATTCTAAAAACTCTTCCTTAAACCCCAAACTTTCTTGAGCGGGATATCGCCCCCACTCATCCTTCACCTGAGGCAGGTATTCCTCGTAGCGAGACAGTAAAAAGAATCCGGCCGCAAAAATATCAAAGGGTAGGGCACTTTTCTCCCCTACCGCGAAAAACGCTTTGACCCCCTCCCACTCCTTCACATGGATCTCGGTGCTTTCAATACCCTGTTGTTGCAACAACCCAATACTCTGTACAAACAACTCGTTTCCTATGGGGTGTTTGCCGTAGGACATCTTCGGACCGGTATGGGCAATAAACGCTTCAATAGTGGAAGTAAAATCTACCTTGACGCCCAAAATTCGGGTACAAATGTGTTTGAACACATAGTCAATTCTAGGAGTACATTTTTGGGTATAGACAAGCAGCATGCAGAATTAGATCATCGATTCGTCCGCAAGGCTAAAGTACGCTTTTTCAGTCACAATTAGATGATCGAGCACTTTTATGTCGAGGCTTTCTCCGCCTGTCTTTAGCTTTTTAGTAAGCTGAAGATCACTCTTACTAGGACGCAAGGTTCCGCTAGGATGATTATGCGCTAAAATGATCGCCACGGCGCCTATCGCCAGTGCTTTCTTAAACACCAATCGCACGTCGACCAAAGTGCCTGTGATACCGCCTTTACTCAATTGCACAGTTTCCAATACCCGATTCGAGTTATTTAAGTAAACGATCCAAAACTCTTCGTGCGCCAACTCACCAATAAGCGGACGCATTAACTGAAAGACATCGGTACTACTCGAAATTTTCGGGCGGGAGGCACCTCTTTCCGCTTGTCGGCGCCTTCCCAGTTCCATGGCGGCCACTATGGTTACCGCCTTGGCTTCGCCAATTCCCTTGAATGCCATAAGTTCATGAAGGGAGTATTTCCCTAATCGCTGGAGTTTGTGTTCGGCTGCAGCGAGTATTTTCTGACTGACCGAAACCGCCGATTCTTCTCGTGTTCCTGATCCAATCAATATGGCAATCAATTCAGCATCACTCACGGCCGATGCCCCCTTTTGAACCAGCTTCTCCCGGGGACGGTCGTCACTTTTCCATTTTTTTATCGAGAAGGAAGCATCTTTCAACAGGTGAACAGTTCTTTACGAGAATATCGTATCTTTAATATTGAATTCTTGTAATTGAAAATAGCATGAAAAATCTATTTGAAGAAAAAGTATATGTCGAAATTCGTGAACGCCTAGCACAACTTTCTCCGGAAAGCAATCGACAATGGGGAAAGATGAGTCCGGCGCAAATGCTTCATCACTGCCAGGCTCCATTGAATATCATGTTAGAAAAAAATGATTACGGATTGAAACCCAATTGGCTGGCCAAAGTAGTGTTCAAAAAAGCCTTATACAATGATAAGCCGTGGCGGAAAAACCTTCCAACTGCCAAAGCCATGAAAGAAACTACCGAACGAGATTTTACTACTGAAATGAAGCAACTGGAATCCCTGTTAGAGGAGGTGCACAACCACCGAAATCGTGATGAATGGCCCGAACATCCGGGCTTTGGACATTTTACGAAAGCACAATACGGACAAATGCAATACAAGCATTTAGACCATCATTTACGGCAATTCGGACTCTAATGTATCCACCACCGCACCATCAATCGGAGCGACTCGAACATATGAGGGCCGTCGCAAGAGCCTGTCCCCTCGCCGTATTACTTACGGCCAAGGAAAATGTACCCTATGCGACACACCTACCGGTGATGCTGGCGCAAGAAGAAAAGCGCCTCATCGCGCACATCGATCGGCAAAACCCACAGTGTGATACGATCATCCGCGGCGCTGCCGCTACGGTCATCTTCAAAGGTCCAGACACGTATATATCTCCCTCTGTATATGACACCTCTCAACTTCCTACGTGGAACTATATCATCGTGCATGTTTCGGGGGTGCTAACACCTATTGACGACCCCGACCTTGTTAAAACTTCAATGGTTGAAATGACCGCATTTCTGGAAGGGAATGATCCTAAGTTTCAATTGTCAATAGACGATGTACGAATGGAACGGTTACTGCCGTACATTCAAACGTTTGAAATTACCGATTTACAATGGGAAGGCAAATTTAAGTTGTCACAAGACAAATCGATAACCGACATGCAGCGCGCCAAAGAAGCGCTTCTAAAAGAGACCAAGGCCTCATGGCATGAACTCATCCACAGGGTGTATACCGAGTTTATGTGAGCTGTTCTTGTATTTCGTTGAAGTCTAAGCCTCCGTAGTTCCCACTGCTCATTAATAATAGCACCGAGTTCTCATATTCCTGTGTAAAAAGATAGGTCTTAAAATCGGCCGGATCGGTAAAGGTGATCAAATCTTCTCGCTGAAAAGCCGCTTCAATCTGTTCTTGTTTAATTTCCGCTAGTTGTTTAATCTTCACGGCATGGGGCGAATAATACACTACGGCCACATCGGACGCATCTAAGGCTCCCTGATACTCTGTCAAGAAATCTGGATTTAAACTGCTGTAGGTATGAAGTTCCAAACAAGCCATCAACTTTCTATCCGGGAATTGTTCTTTAACCGCTTGTGTGGTTGCCTTTACTTTACTTGGAGAATGCGCATAGTCCTTAAATGCTACTGAATTCTCAGTTTCAGCAATTAGTTCAAGACGCTTACTGGCCCCTTTGAAACTGGCGATCGCTTCGTAAAATTCGGCTTCATCTACACCCATAAGCTGACAGATCCACCGCGCTCCTTCCAAATTGTTTACGTTGTGTTTCCCGAAAATTTCGAGAGGCATAGGCCCCTCAGGAGTGTCTAGCAAGGTTTCTCCTTCGGAAACGCTATGCGCCGGGGTTTGATAGGGATATTTTTTAATGGGATTGGTAGCCTGCGATACTACCTTGACAATTTCAGGATCCTCTTGATTATAGACCAAGGCCCCGCCGTTCGTTATCTTAGAAACGAAAATTTCAAACTGTTCCACATAGTTTTCAAAGGTTGGAAACACATTGATATGATCCCAGGCGATGCCACTAAGCAGAGCGATATTGGGTTGATAAAGATGAAATTTAGGTCGGAGGTCGGTAGCAGAAGATAAATACTCATCTCCTTCTAACACGATAAAGTCGTTCTCTTCGGTAAGGTGCACCATGGTATCGAATCCCTCCAGTTGGGCTCCCACCATATAATCTACTTCTTTTTCGTGATACTTCATTACATGAAGGATCATGGCGGTAATGGTGGTCTTACCATGGGAACCGCCAATGACCACTCGGGTCTTTTCACGCGATTGTTCATAGAGAAATTCTGGATAACTGTAGATGGTAAGATCCAATTCCTGAGCGCGAAGAAGCTCGGGATTGTCTTTCTTAGCATGCATCCCTAAGATGACCGCATCTATGCTGGCATCAATTTTCTCGGGATACCATCCCATAGCCTCGGGAAGCAATCCTTTGGTAGCCAAACGGCTTTTGGAAGGTTCAAAAATATCGTCATCGCTGCCGGTAATTTTGTATCCTTTTTCATGGAGGGCCAAGGCAAGATTGTGCATCGCACTGCCTCCTATGGCAATAAAGTGAATTCGCATCTTACGTTATTGAAATTTCAGGGTAAAGATACCATCTTTCTTTTGCAATAGCGATAGCGGCAGGTAGCTTTTGCTTGCAAAACTACAGCCAATAGCGCGGCCCCGTAAGGGGATTGCCCAAAAAAATTACAGCGATAAAATACGTTCTTTTTCTTCTTTCGCTTCGGAAAAATCGGGACGATCGCGAAGAGCCTTGTTGATCCATTTAAGCGCATGGTCCTTATGCCCCATATTTTTATAAATCTGTGCCATACGGAAGTAGGCCCAGTCTTTAGGCACTCCATCCCGAACCGTGTGGTTAGCGATATACGCCTGAAGACAACGTATGCCTAATTGCGCTTCTAAATTATACTGCGCGGCGATTTTCCCGATCTGGTAATTGAGTCGGTTTCGCTGATGCATCTCTAACGATTTTTTGGTCGTTTGAATCGCCTCTCCCGGTCGGTTGTTCTTTTCGTACAGATTGCTGAGCTTCTCGTACGTATGTGGTGAGCCGCCCACATCCACTGCCTTTTTATAATAGGTTTCGGCATCCTCTGGGCGATCGCTGTACTCTGCAATATACCCGAGTGATAAATAGCCATCTACAGGGGAAATCTGAAGCAGTTCTTTGGCATATCGAATCGCCTTTTTCTCACTTCCCCCAAAAAGGCCTGGTAACTGCAGGTAGAACTCCACCAGGGCCCACCGGGCTTCGATATGCTGTGGATCTAACTGAGCTGCTTTTTCGAAGTGAAATTTTATATCGTCTACTATGGTGATCGCTGCGAGTTTATTTTCTAATGCCTTCATGCCTAAAACACCCCCCACCTTGAAGTGGTATGTGGCGTTGTTAGGAGCGTCTGCAAGGAGCGGTTTATAGTAGTCGAGCGCCTCGTTCCAGTTTTTGGTATAGCCTTCAATATCGCCTAAGTATTCGCGCGTTGCCACATGTTTTGGGTGCTGTTCTAGATATGCTTCAAACAAGGGTTTTGCTTGCTGAAATTGTTCGTTGTGATAGTGTCGTACCGCCTGATCGTACGAGTTCTGCCCTAGCAAAGCAAGGGGCAGCAAATATAGCCACCAAAGATATTTTGTAGGTTGTATCATCATCGCAAACATAGAAACTTTTTGTTGGGATTTATATTATGCTTTGGGCGGATATTTTTTCAGTATTTTCTGAAGGGTATTTTCGTAATAACGCACTTTTTGCTCGGGGCTCGCTTTTTCCTTATAATGCCCTTCGGCCTTTGCCTGCCAAATCAAGGCATCGTTAGAAACATCGATAAGGTCGAAGGTAAGCACTTGGTCGATATTCCTACCACCTATAGGGATGCCTCCGCCTACCCCCACGCCTACGTTTCCGCCGCCGCTTCCGAAGCCAAACCCTATTGTATTTCGAGAGACTGAAAGTTGCTCGCTTGCATAAAAATTGATAAACAGCTGTGGGGTAGCAGCCCGTTCCCATCCTCGACTCTGTAATAAACTATCGGTAAGGCGCATGATGCGCTTGTTATCCAAGTCATTTAAGCCCGATTCGATATTGGGATAGTAATTATAGGTAGTGTACTGAGAAAAATTGGTTTCTTTATCGTAATCGACTGCCACGGTGGTGCCGCAGGAGAACAGGAAAATACTTATAACAAAGAGAAAAATTGGTTTCATTGCAGTGTTTTCTTTTAAAAATAGCAAAAAACACACCAAACCTAATGCGCGGGCTGCTCATTTAACATCCCCCAGAGCGTATCTTTCAGTTCCATGAGTCCCTGTTGCGCTACGGAAGAAATAAAAAGATAGTTCACTTCCTGAAATTGCGGGTCGAGCTCCGCTTTCATCTCGGCTTTTAATTCGGCGTCCAGCATATCGCTCTTAGAAATAGCTACTAAGCGGTCTTTATCGAGCAGCTCAGGATTATAGCGTCGTAGCTCGTCTAGCAAGATTTCGTACTGTTTATAAATATCGGGAGCGTCTGCCGGAATTAAAAAAAGCAACGTAGAGTTTCGTTCAATATGTCGTAAGAAATAATGCCCTAGACCACGTCCTTCGGCGGCACCTTCAATAATTCCCGGAATATCTGCCATCACGAAGGTTTGGTAGTCGCGATATTCTACGATCCCAAGGTTGGGCTTAAGCGTCGTGAACTCGTAATTGGCGATCTTCGGCTTGGCGGCTGTAATCACCGAAAGCAAAGTCGATTTTCCCGCATTGGGAAATCCAACCAGACCTACATCGGCCAAGACTTTCATTTCAAGGGTGATGTTCGCCTCTTCTCCCGGCAATCCCGGTTGTGCATACCGCGGAGTTTGATTGGTAGACGATTTAAAATGGCTGTTTCCTAATCCGCCTTTCCCTCCTTTGGCCACGATAAACTCTTCACCATCTTCCATGAGTTCTTTCAGCACCACATCCTTATCGGTATCTTTAATCACCGTCCCTAGCGGCACTTCAATGTAGACATCGTCGCCATCGGCTCCGGTACTGGTTTGCTTCCCTCCGGCCATGCCGTGCTCCGCTCTAAAGTGCCGTTTGAATTTTAGGTGGTAAAGCGTCCAGCGATTTTTATTAGCCTTGACGATGATGTGCCCGCCGCGACCGCCATCGCCTCCATCTGGGCCGCCCTTGGGCACAAATTTCTCGCGCCGAAGGTGTGCACTCCCCTGCCCACCCTTTCCAGAGGTAACATGGATCTTTACATAGTCTACAAAATTTCCTTCCGTCATTCCTGGGGTGCTTTTTTTGGCTACAATGCCTCGATTACATCGCTTAGGCGCTGCGTGATTTCTTCAATACGACCCACACCGTTTACGCCATAATATTTGTCTTGCTGCTGGTAATATTTTTTCAGAATATCGGTTTTCCGATAATATTCAGCGATCCGTTCCCGAATTACATTCTCATTGGCATCATCGGCACGACCGCTCGATTTTCCCCGTTCCAGAAGTCGGTTAACCAATACCTCATCATCTACCTCCAGCGCCACCATCGCATTGATCTGTGAATTCATCTCTTCCATCAAGCTAGAGAGCGCTTCGGCCTGGGCTTCTGTTCGCGGAAAACCATCGAAAATGATCCCATTGGCTTCGGGGTTTTTCTCGACTTCGGCTTTTAGCATGTCGATGGTTACCGTATCGGGCACCAAATGCCCCTTGTCCATATAACTTTTGGCCAAGGCACCTAGCTCGGTTTCATTCTTTATATTGAATCGAAACACGTCTCCAGTAGAGATATGTACCCAATTGTATTTTTCCTTAAGAACCTCCGCCTGCGTTCCTTTTCCAGCACCTGGAGGGCCAAACAGTACAATGTTTGTCATGGTATTCTTTTTTGTGAATAGTTGTTTAAAATAATGCCACATAGCAACCGCGCAAAGATACAAATTCTATTGCGTTACGCCCTCAAAGGTAGGCGTAATCATTCTTTGTCAAATCTCATCACCACTGCCCCTGCTTTTCTTATCTTTGCGGTATGGCGAATTATTTTTCATCCACATTCACTCTGGGAATTCTTGGGGGTGGACAATTAGGAAAAATGTTATTGTACGAAACACGCAAGTTCGATATCGCAACGCGGGTACTCGATCCCAGTGCCGAAGCCCCTTGCCGGATTGCCTGCGATACTTTTGAGCAGGGCGATCTCATGGACTTCGACACCGTGTATTCCTTCGGAAAAAAAGTCGATGTGCTAACCTTCGAGATCGAAAGTGTTAACGTAGCGGCCTTAGAAAAGTTAGAAGCTGAAGGACATACGGTCTATCCTTCCGCAGCAACGCTAAAAAATATTCAAGACAAAGGGGTCCAAAAACACTTTTATAAGAAACACCAAATTCCAACGGCGCCCTTTAAAGTGTATGAGGATAAATACCAGTTGCAGGAGGCTGTCGTACGAAAGGAGCTATCCTTTCCCTTTGTTTGGAAAAGCTGTACGGGAGGTTACGACGGAAAAGGAGTGAGTGTCATTCGTGATGCCGAAGACCTTATTCCATTATCAGAAGGACCGTGTCTTGCCGAAAAAATGATCCCGTTTAAGAACGAATTAGCGGTGATTGTAGCACGTAGCGCGTCTGGAGAGATGACCACCTATCCTGTAGTGGAAATGGAATTTCATCCGGAAGCAAACCAAGTAGAGTATGTGTTATGTCCCGCACGTATTGAAAAATCCGTTGCTGAAAAGGCACGGGCGGTCGCCTTATCGGTTTCGGAAGCCTTTGAACACGTGGGACTCTTAGCCGTAGAAATGTTTCAGACCAAAGACAACGAAATTTTAGTGAATGAAGTGGCACCACGACCCCACAATAGTGGCCACTACAGCATTGAAGCCAGTTTTACAAACCAGTTCGAACAACATTTGAGGGCGGTATTGAATCTTCCATTGGGAAATACCGAAAGTAAAGTAGCCGGTGTGATGGTGAATTTAGTGGGTGCTGAAGGCCACACAGGCCCTGTGCACTATGAGAACATTGAAAAAATTATGGGCATGGAAGGTGTGACGCCTCACATTTACGGTAAAAAACAGACCCGTCCGTTTCGGAAAATGGGACATGTGACCATCGTCAATTCAGACATGGGCAAAGCCAGACAAACCGCGGAAGCTGTGAAAAAAAATATCAACGTAATAAGCAAACAGGATCATGAGTAAAGTTGGAATTATCATGGGAAGCACGAGCGACCTGCCCATCATGCAGGAAGCGATCGATATCTTAAAAGAATTCAATATAGACACCGAAGTGGATATCGTTTCGGCACACCGCACTCCAGACAAGCTTTTTGATTACGGCAAGAACGCACATGACCGGGGTATTTCCGTTATCATAGCAGGTGCCGGTGGCGCGGCTCATCTTCCGGGAATGATCGCCTCATTATCTCCGCTTCCCGTCATTGGCGTGCCCGTCAAATCCCGAAATTCCATAGACGGATGGGATTCGGTGCTGTCCATCCTCCAAATGCCAGGGGGCGTACCGGTAGCCACTGTTGCTCTAGACGGTGCTAAAAATGCCGGAATCTTAGCGGCTCAGATTTTGGGAAGCCAGAATGAAACCATTCGCACTACCATTTTGAAGTACAAAGACGGACTTAAGAACAAAGTTATAGAAGGGGCTGCCAGTCTGTCTTCCAAAAAATAAATACTACCATGAACAATCCTTTATTGGAGCCTTTTGAACAGGCTCCCTTCTCGCATATTCAACCTAGCGATTATCTTCCTGCCATTGAGGAATTGATTGCACAGACGCACGGTGAAATCAATCAGATCGTGCGAAATGAAGACACACCGAGCTTTGAAAATACGATCGAAGCGCTAGCGTACAGCGGCGCCCAATTGAATAGAGCCACCGACATCTTCTTCAACCTGAATAGTGCTGAAACAAACGAAACCATTCAAAAATTAGCGCAGGAAATATCGCCAATGCTGGCTGACTTTAAAAATGACCTACTTCTGAATGAGGCCTTGTTTGAACGTGTCAAAACAGTATATGATCAGCGAGCGCAATTATCGCTCACCCCAGAGCAGAACATGCTACTGGAAAAACAGTACAAAGGCTTTTCACGAAATGGCGCCAACCTTTCTGAAGCCAACAAAACCAAGCTTCGGAAAATCGATCAGGAACTATCAAAGTTCAGCTTGACCTTCGGAGAGCATGTACTGGCAGATACACAGGCATATCAAATGCACCTCACAGACGAAACACAACTAAAAGGACTTCCCGAAGGCGCCAAAGAAGCGGCAGCGCAAACGGCCCAAGAAAAAGGGAAGGATGGCTGGGTGATTACTCTGGATTATCCAAGCTACATTCCGTTTATGAAATATGCACAAAATCGCGAGCTTCGGAAGGAATTGGCCTTGGCCTTTGGTGCCCGAGGATTTCAGAAAAACGAGAATAACAATGAAGACGTCATCCTGCAAATCGTCCAATTGCGGCACCAGCGTGCACAACTCTTAGGGTATCAAACTCATGCCCACTTCGTCTTGGCAGAACGCATGGCGAAAACACCCGAGACCGTTACCGAATTCTTAAACGAACTATTGGAAAAAGCGCATCCGGCCGCACAACAAGAATTTGATGAGCTAGAAGCCTACGCCAAAGAAAAAGATGGAATTGACCGCTTAGAAAAATGGGACGGCGCCTATTACGCAGAACAGCTAAAACAAGAAAAGTTTGATTTAGATGACGAAAAGTTGAAGCCCTATTTTCAATTGGAAAAGGTTATTGCCGGCGTTTTTAAGGTGGCCCAAAAGCTCTACGGATTACAGTTTGACGAGACCAATAGTGTTGACACCTACCATCCGGAAGTACGCACCTATAATGTAACCGATGCCGAGGGGTTTGAAGTAGCCTTGTTTTATGCCGATTTCCATCCGAGACCCGGAAAGCGAAACGGCGCATGGATGACCTCTTATAAACCGCAACAACGCATCCACGGCAAGAATGAGCGCCCGCATATCTCCATTGTTTGTAATTTCACCAAGCCTACCGCCAGTAAGCCATCGCTACTTACCTTCAATGAAGTAACGACCCTGTTTCACGAATTTGGTCATGCACTCCACGGAATCTTGGCGAACACTACATACCCAAACCTATCGGGCACCAATGTTTATTGGGATTTTGTCGAACTCCCCAGTCAGATACTCGAAAACTGGTGCTACGAACAAGACACACTGGCATTATTTGCCACGCATTATGAAACGGGAGAAATTATTCCTCAGCAGTACGTAAATAAGATCAAAGAATCTGCTGCCTTCCACGAAGGCATGCAAACGCTACGGCAACTGAGTTTTGGCCTATTGGATATGGCATGGCACGGGCAAGACCCCTCCGGAATTGCTGATGTTAAAGCGTTTGAAGACGCGGCTTTTGAGAACACACAACTGTATCCAAAAACGCCAGAAACCTGTATGAGCACAGCCTTTTCACATATTTTCCAGGGAGGCTACTCCGCAGGCTATTACAGCTACAAATGGGCCGAAGTATTGGACGCAGACGCTTTTGAATACTTTAAACAGGAAGGTATTTTCAATAAAGAAGTGGCTACCCAATTTAAGGATCAGGTGCTATCACAAGGCGGTACCAAAGACCCTATGGAACTGTATATTTCTTTCCGCGGAAAAGAACCCAATCCTGAAGCATTGCTACGACGCGCCGGCTTGCTTAAAAAAAGTAGCTAAATTTCAGTACAAGTTTGTTATTTTTAGAACAAACTACGACAAAGGCAAAATGAGCTCTTCCATGCTTGATCCAGAACGTTGGGTCGACACGTATTCAGACTATCTGTACAATTACACGATTGTACGGGTCAATGATCATTTGGTAGCGCAAGACCTTATTTCGGAAACTTTTTTAGCGGGATTAAAATCGAAAGATAATTTTAAAGGGGAAGCTTTAGAACGAACCTGGCTCACAGCAATTTTAAAACGAAAGATCATAGATCATTATCGAAAAAAGAATTCTAAAAAAGGACAGGCCGAGGTGCATATTACCTACAGAGATGAAGATTCGGAAGGGGACTGGCTAGAGGAACGCGTGGAGGATCCCTTCGACAAAACCGCAGAAGACACCTTAGAAAATGAAGAACTGGGCGTAGCGATATTTAGATGTTTGGAAACGCTTAAAGGAAAACAAAAAGAAATTTTCACCAAGAAAACGATCGATGGGTACGATACCGATGCGCTCTGTAATGAATACGATATTACCCCGTCTAACCTTTGGGTTATTGTTCATAGAGCTCGGAAATCGATGGCAGAATGTTTAGAAAAAAGTTGGTTATAAGAAATGAGGGTATTTATTAAATGTAGTGAAGCCAATCACACCTGTGACAAATCGCAGTACAACGAAGCCTCCTTTTGGGAAAAGGTGAAGCTCAACATTCATCTATTGTACTGCCGTGCCTGTCGCAAGTATACGTCACGAAATCGCAAACTCACCAAATTGATGAAGAATCCCAAGGTACGTACGCTTAATACTTCTGAAAAAGACCTGATGAAAGAACGTCTGCGTCAGAATATGGGCAAGTAATGTGTCAACAGTAAGAGCGCCATCATCCAAATAATCGGAATGCCTTCTACCCAAAAGGCCGCATAATTTCGAGAAGGTCTTTCTGGTGTTAACAAGAGAGCAGCAGCTGAGATTCCAACAATAAACAGTACACTGTAGGCGTGTTCATAGTTTGTGGGTTCCTTAAAATACTCTAATAAAAATACCACGCCCGTAATTGCCGTGCCAACGTATTTGGTAGCGTCTATTCCTAATCGCTGCGGAAACGTTCCTAATCGTGGATCGTCAAAACGCAGATCTCTGATTTCAAAAGGTAAGGTCCAGACCAATACCAGCAGAAAACGTTGAACAGCCGTGAGCATGAGGCTGGGTTCTAATAACACGGCTTTGGTTGCGACGGCGGGCACAAGGACCGTTACACCCGCCCAGGTTATCGCTACGATAAATATTTTTGTTCCGGATAGGGTTCGCAAGCTTTTATTTCGGGCAAAAGGAACTGCATACAAGAGCGTGAGCCCTCCAAATATCAAGACGGCAAGCCACACCTCCCGGGATAACTGAAGTCCTACATAAACTAAAATGCAAAAGCAGATCAACGAAAACAACTGAATGGTCCGAAGCGATCGAGCCAGACTGCGATGATGCAAGCCAGCGATCCCCGCATATTTTACAAAATTATAGGCGGTAATGGTTCCGAAGAATACAAAAAGTAAGAGTTCTGAAGAAGGGGTCCAAGCATACTCTGTATACGTGATGTACGCCAAGGCAGTAACTGCCAATGCCACATGGATACTACTCTGAAGATAAAAGGAAAACAACCTTTTCAATGGGGACTTTTTACAAAAATAGCGAAACTGTTAGTAACCTTCCTTTTTAGTTGAAAAGTTGTGCTCGGACTTCCTGTTAAAACCCGCTTTTTTAGCGTGTAAATATGTAATTTTGCGCAACTGAAGAAACCATATAATATGAATACTGATTCTTTTGCTTTACGCCATATTGGCCCACGACGAAGTGACCTTTCAGAAATGCTTGAAACCATCGGTGTTTCAAGTATGGAACAACTGATTGCTGAAACGATTCCCGAGGAAATCCGCCTGGAAGAGGAGTTGGACCTCGACCCTGCTTTGAGTGAGCAGGAGTTTTTGGAACACATCAACGAGTTGGCCGCGTATAACAAGAACAGTAAAAGCCTCATTGGCTTAGGATATCACAGGGCGCACATTCCCCCGGTTATTCAGCGCAACATCTTAGAAAACCCGGGATGGTATACTGCTTACACGCCCTATCAAGCAGAAATCGCACAGGGTCGATTAGAAGCGCTGCTCAATTTCCAAACCATGATCACCGATCTTACCGGTATGGAGCTTGCCAACGCCTCCCTTTTGGATGAGGCGACCGCTGCAGCCGAGGCCATGTCTTTACTTTTTTCACTTCGCAGCAGAGATCAAAAGAAACAGGAGGTGTTGAAGTTCTTCGTTTCCGAAGAGGTTTTGCCACAAACCAAATCATTGCTTACCACGCGCGCTATTCCACAAGGTATCGAGCTTGTTTTTGGTTCGCATGAAACCTTTGCCTTTACTCCCGACTTCTTTGGCGCTCTCCTACAGTATCCTGGAACGAGCGGAAACGTATATGACTATCGCGCCTTTGTACAACAAGCACAGGAAGCAGAGATCAAGGTGGCTGTCGCGGCCGATATCTTGAGTCTAGTGCTCCTGGAATCACCTGGTAATTTCGGGGTGGACGTTGTGGTGGGAACCACGCAACGCTTCGGTATTCCGTTGGGCTATGGCGGTCCGCATGCGGCCTACTTCGCTACTAAAGAAGCGTACAAAAGAAATATTCCAGGGCGCATTATTGGTGTTACCAAAGATACTGATGGAAACCGTGCGCTGCGCATGGCACTTCAAACCCGAGAACAACACATCAAACGTGATAAGGCAACGTCTAACATTTGTACCGCACAGGTGCTCCTTGCCGTAATGGCGAGCATGTACGGGGTATATCACGGACCTCAAGGCTTACGACATATTGCTTCCAAAGTAAACCGTTCGGCCTTGACGCTGGAAAAAGCGATCACCGCACTTGGGTTTGAACAACACAATAAAACGTACTTTGACACCCTGCGCTTTACGGCCGATGTTTCTTTGGTAAAACCTCTTGCTAGAGCGCACTTCTTCAATTTCTATTATCCAGATGATCAAACCGTTTGCATGTCGGTTAATGAAACGGTTACCCTGAAAGACATCAATGACATCGTCTCGATCTTTGCTGATATTGCGGAAAAAGAAGTATCGAAAATAACAGCGCTTTCCGAAGGAAACACCATCCCGGCTTCCGTAGAGCGGAAAACTGAATTTCTCACCCACGAAGTATTCAACAGCTATCACAGTGAGACCGAATTGATGCGCTATATGAAACGCCTGGAGCGAAAAGATTTGGCGCTGAACCATTCGATGATCTCCTTAGGTTCCTGTACCATGAAATTGAATGCGGCTGCGGAAATGCTTCCGCTAAGTGATGATCGCTGGGGGAATGTACATCCTTTCGTTCCTGTAAAGCAGGCAAAGGGATACCAGTTGATGCTCAAAAAACTCGAAGATCAACTCACTAAGATCACAGGATTTGCCGGCACCTCGCTACAGCCAAACTCGGGTGCGCAAGGAGAATACGCCGGACTTATGGTAATTAGAGCATATCACCAATCCAGAGGGGAAGACCATCGAAATATTTGTTTAATCCCCTCTTCTGCTCATGGTACAAATCCCGCCAGTGCCGTGATGGCTGGCATGAAGGTGGTCGTTACCAAAGCCACCGACGAAGGAAATATTGATGTGGATGATTTACGTGAAAAAGCCATGGAGCACAAAGATAATCTGGCAGCGCTGATGGTCACATATCCGTCTACTCACGGAGTATATGAGTCGGCGATCAAAGAAATCACGGGTATCATTCACGAGTATGGCGGGCAGGTTTACATGGATGGTGCCAACATGAATGCACAAGTAGCGCTAACGCATCCTGGCGCCATTGGTGCCGATGTGTGCCACTTGAACTTACACAAAACGTTTGCCATTCCCCATGGGGGAGGCGGACCGGGCGTTGGACCCATTTGTGTGGCCAAGCAATTGGTTCCTTTTTTACCGGGAAATCCGCTTGTAAAAACTGGAGGAGAAGAGGCGATCACGGCGATTTCGGCAGCTCCTTGGGGCAGCGCGTTGGCCTGCCTTATTTCCTATGGCTACATCTGCATGCTAGGAACCAATGGTCTCAAAAAATCTACGCAGTATGCGATTTTAAATGCCAATTACATAAAAGAGCGTTTGAAAGGATCTTTCGACACGCTTTACACCGGAGAGAAAGGCCGAGCCGCCCATGAAATGATCTTAGATTGTCGCCCCTTCAAGGAGGCCGGAATCGAGGTCACGGATATCGCCAAACGACTTATGGATTACGGATTTCACGCTCCTACGGTTTCCTTTCCGGTGGCGGGAACCATCATGGTAGAACCTACAGAAAGTGAAAGTAAGGCGGAAATTGACCGATTTTGTGATGCGATGATCGCCATTCGAAAAGAAATCGATCAAGCTTCGAAAAGCGAGCCCAATAATGTCTTGAAAAACGCGCCACACACTCAGGCGATGTTGACGGCCGACACCTGGGAATTTCCGTATACACGTCAAGAAGCGGCCTTCCCATTACCCTATTTACACGAGAATAAATTTTGGCCAAGCGTGCGTCGTGTGGATGACGCCTACGGAGATCGTAATTTAATGTGTACGTGCGAACCCATAGAAGCGTATATGGAAGAAACGGTATAAATGGTTTTACAAGTTTTATAACATAAAACCATCCGCTTTTGAGTACCTTTGAATAATCTTTATCATATGAATGCTACAATCATAGGCTCAGGTAGTTATATTCCTAGCAAGGTCGCTCCAAACGAACGCTTTTCAGAACATTCGTTTTATAATAATGATGGCACTCCTTTTCATCATGAAAACGAGGTGATCATTCAAAAGTTTCAGGCGATCACAGGGATTTCAGAAAGACGCTATATCAAGGACGAACTGACCACCTCAGACATCGCCTTTCAAGCGGCTAAAAAAGCCCTTGAAGATGCTTCTATTGACCCTGAAACCTTAGACTATATCATAGTAGGACACAACTATGGCGATGTTAAACACAATACCCCTCAGAGCGACACCGTACCGAGTATTGGTTCTCGAGTGAAGCACTTGCTGAAGATTAAGAACGCAAATTGCGTCGCCTATGATGTGTTGTTTGGTTGTCCCGGTTGGCTAGAAGGGTTTATTCAAGCGAATGTGTACATAAAAGCAGGACAAGCCAAGCGTTGCCTGGTTATTGGTGCTGAAACATTATCCCGGGTAATCGATCAACACGATCGTGATTCTATGATCTACAGCGATGGTGCCGGAGCCACGGTAATTGAGGCCACTTCCGAAGAAAACAAAGGAGTCCTCGCCCATAAAACTGCTACCTATACCTACGATGAAGCCCATTTTATTTACTTTGGCGAATCCAACAACCAAGAAATCACTGATGCCCGACGGTACATAAAAATGTACGGTCGAAAGATTTACGAGTTTGCTATCTCACATGTGCCTGCAGCAATGAAAACGTGCTTGGATGCTAGCGGTGTATCCATTGATGAAGTTTCTAAAATTTTGATCCATCAGGCCAATGAAAAAATGGACGAAGCCATAGTTTCGCGATTCTACCAATTATACGATCGAAACATGCCCGAAAATATTATGCCGATGACGATCCAGAATTTGGGAAATTCGAGCGTTGCTACTGTGCCCACCTTATACGATTTGATACAGCGAGGCGGTATGGAAGGGCATGATTTTAACGAAGGTGATGTTATCATGTTTGCAAGTGTAGGGGCCGGAATGAATATCAATGCACTAGTCTATAGAGTGTAATATGTACGAAGGAAATTTTCCCAAGAAACGCTACCAACATACCCTTCGATTTGTAGCGCAACACATTTCCAAAGATGCCAAGGTGTTAGACCTGGGAGTCACCAATCCGTTTTCAGACATTCTGAAAGCCGAAGGATATCAGGTAACCAATACTCAGGGAGAGGATCTTGACATCCAAACAGCTGCGGTGAAAGCGCCTGGTTACGATGTGGTAACCGCCTTTGAAATCTTCGAACATTTGGTATCGCCATTCAATGTTCTAAAAGATATTGAAGCCACGAAGCTCGTCGCTTCAGTACCGCTTAAGTTATGGTTTGCTTCGGCCTACCGCAACCCCAATGATGAGCGTGATCAGCACTATCATGAATTTGAAGATTGGCAATTCGATTGGTTGTTGGAGAAGTCGGGTTGGCACATTAAAGCACATGAAAAATTTACGAATCCTGTTAAGAAAATAGGAATTCGCCCTATCCTTCGCCGCTTTACACCTCGGTATTATTTGGTGTATGCAGAACGTACCTAGCGTTCACAGCAATGGCGTTTTTACTTATCTTTGCGGAGCTTTTCTTCAAAATATGCGCAGCTGCATCATCATTCCTATTCACAATGAGGCTCAACATCTGGAGCAGGTATTGGATTCGTTTGTCAACCAAACAGTGCTACCCGATCAATTGGTGTTGGTCAATGATGGATCTACCGATACGAGCGGCCAGATCTGCGAGCAATTTTCAGAAAAGTATCCCTGGATTCAATCGGTAAGCACAGCTTCGGAAACGGGACATCAACCCGGATCCAAAGTGGTGGCAGCCTTCTATCACGGATTCACTCAACTATCTTATAGCGGAATTGACCTCATCGGAAAGTTTGATGCAGACATTATCCTTCCAACTCATTATTTTGAACGGGTGTATGCATTGTTTCAACAAAATCCAAAGGTAGGGATCGCTGGTGGTAACCTATACATTAATACCAAAACCGGTTGGACCTTCGAGGCCCTCTCCACAAAAGATAAAGTTAGGGGACCCATAAAGCTATATCGTAAGGAATGCTTCGATGACATAGGCGGACTCAAACACAGCATCGGTTGGGATACGGTTGACGAACTCCTCGCTCGATTTCATGGCTGGGAGGTGGTTACCGATACTTCATTAATCGTAAAACACTTAAAACCCACCGGAAACGCCTATCATCATTCCGCCAAGCACAAACAAGGTGAAGCGTTTAAAAGAATGCGGTACGGGTTTTGGTTGACAGTTATCGCTTCCGCTAAAATGGCTTACAAAAAACGTAGTCTCCCTTTTTTTTGGAATACCCTCCAGGGATTCTGGAACGCACCAGAAGAATATATAGTTCCCGAAGAAGAGGGGCGCTTTATTCGATCGTATCGCTGGCGCAATATTCGACGCAAAGTAGGGTTTTAGAAATAACGAAGCATTAACGTTCCTAACGCGCCAGATTACGTACTTTTATTGCTTCAAATTTTTCCCTTTATGCGACTCCAAATTCTACTCACCATTTTTATTTTGTGCTTCATCAGCACGGGGAACACCCAAGAATCTTCCGCAGTCAAAAAACCGAAGAACATTATTTTACTCATTGGTGACGGCATGGGGCTTAGCGAAATTTCTGCGGCGCAATTTTTTAATGAAGGTGACTCGCATTTTGATCGATTTCCAACCATCGGACTCATCAAAACGTCTGCTGCCGATAACTTAATTACCGATTCGGCTGCCGGAGCTACAGCCTTTTCCTGTGGCATCAAAACATACAATGGTGCCATCGCCATGAATGTTCAGAAAAAACCCGTAAAGACTATCTTAGAACAACTTTCGGAACAAGGATACGACACGGGTATCATCTCAACTTCTTCAATCACCCATGCCACACCTGCCAGTTTCTTCGCCCATGTAGAAAAAAGGAGACAAGCGGAAGACATTGCACAGTTCTTACCAGAATCGGACGTAGACTTTATCGCGGGAGGCGGACTCCAGTACTTTAACAAACGAAGCGATCAACTCGATTTACTACCCAAACTTCAACAACACGGTTTCGCTGTAGACACTACGAAATTAGGAGCTATCAGTGGTGCGATGAAACAGGTGTATCTGTTGGCTGACGACGGGATGCCGCGAATGAGTGAAGGACGCGGATCCTTTCTGTCTGAAGCCACGGCATTGGCCGTGGAACGATTGTCCCAAAACGAAGAAGGGTTTTTCTTGATGGTAGAAGGCTCACAGATTGATTGGGGTGGTCATGCGAACGAAGCGGGATATCTTATCAGTGAGTTAATCGATTTTGATAACGCCATTGGGACAGCCCTTGACTTCGCAGAAAAAGACGGCGAAACGCTTGTTATCGTTACGGCAGATCATGAAACTGGTGGGTTTACATTGTCTTCTGATGGTAGAAATTACAATAAGATACTCCCCTCCTTTTCTACCGACGGACATTCGGCCACCATGGTACCCGTATTCGCTAAAGGACCCGGAGCCAGCACCTTTGGTGGAATCTATGAGAATACACAAATCTATCATAAAATGAGTGCTCTAGTTCTTAACCAGTAAGACCACCGCCCTCGGCTAAATTTGTTACTTTAGCAGTAGACACCCGCTATGAAATACCTATCCGACATTGGTTCTTATTTTTTAATGCTGAAAAAGACCTTCAGCAGACCCACGAAGACCTCCGTTATTCGCGAACTCATCTTCAAAGAAATAGACGAGCTTATTATCAATTCATTAGGAATCGTTGCTTTCATCTCCTTTTTCGTTGGGGGTGTGGTAGCCATCCAAACCGCTCTCAACATTAATAACCCGCTAATACCAAAATACTTAATAGGTTATGCAACGCGCCAATCGGTTGTATTGGAATTTGCGCCTACCTTTATTTCGATCATCATGGCGGGTAAAATGGGATCCTTTATTACCTCAAGTATCGGTTCGATGCGCGTCACAGAACAAATCGATGCGTTGGAGGTGATGGGAATAAACCCCTTAAACTATCTCGTCTTTCCAAAGATTATAGCGTTATTATTTTACCCCTTCGTTATTGTGATATCGATGTTCTTAGGAATTCTGGGAGGATGGGTGGCTGCCGTATATGGCGATTTTACATCTTCAGAATCCTTTATTACGGGACTCCAGGAGGATTTTATTCCTTTTCACGTACTCTACGCCTTTATTAAAACGACCTTATTCGCTTTTATCTTGGCCACGGTTCCTTCTTGGCAAGGGTTCTACATGAAAGGAGGCGCTTTGGAAGTAGGAAAAGCGAGTACCAACTCTTTTGTATGGACCAGTGTGCTGATAATTCTTACTAATTATATTGTAACCTCTTTATTGCTTAGCTAATGATACGTGTGGAAGAAATACATAAGAGCTTTGGACCCGATCATATTCTGAAAGGAATTTCCACCGAATTCGAAAAAGGTAAAACTAACTTGATCATTGGACAAAGCGGAAGCGGGAAAACGGTATTTCTGAAATGCCTATTAGGATTGTTCGAGCCGGAAGCAGGACGCATTATATATGAAGAAAAAGCCATCCAAGATATGGACGCCGATGCCAAAAGTGATCTTCGGGAAGAAATGGGCATGGTCTTCCAGGGCGGGGCCCTCTTCGACTCCATGAATATTGAAGAAAATGTGATGTTCCCGTTGCGCATGTTCAGCAAGCAGAAAAAAGCGGATATGCTAGAGCGGGTAAATGAAGTACTGGCGCGCGTGAACCTAGAAAATGTCAATAAAAAATACCCTTCAGAAATTTCAGGGGGAATGCAGAAACGGGTAGCCATCGCACGTGCTATTGTCAATAAGCCCAAATATTTATTCTGTGATGAACCCAACTCGGGACTGGATCCGAAGACGGCGATTCTTATTGATAATTTGATCCAGGAGATTACCCATGAGTACGATATCACTACGGTTATTAACACGCATGACATGAACTCGGTGATGGAAATTGGAGAGAAAATTGTCTTCCTTCAGAAAGGGAACTTAGCGTGGCAAGGCGATAGCAATGAAATCTTCCAGACCACCAACAAAGACGTCACCGAATTTGTCTACTCTTCCGATCTTTTCAAAAAGATTCGAGATATTCAGAACCAAGAAAAAACGCGCGGTTAATTTCCTTCAATCGCCAACGTATCTAATTTCATTTTATATTGAAGCCAGGCCGCTAATTTTTCGGCGTTGCGTTCGCGCTCTCTGCGATTCAAACCGTTGTTCCAGGATACGGTAAATACCGATAGTGTATCCACACGCTCGAAATTGTCGGTGATCTTTTCAGAAAGACTCAACGACTCCAATTCGGGATATATAATCTTAGCTTCTTTCGTAACATCAGTGAATTGCACCTTTTCACGTAGCGTTAAGCGGGCGACTTCATCTTCCAGAAACTCAATACGCTCGTTCTTATCTCGCAGGGTATTCTCGTTCTTCACATAGAGTTCCTCAAGAATATCAGCTTTCAAATCTCCTGAAATTTGAGCGGCCAATTCACCACTACGGTCGGCACCTTGATAGATGCGCAGATTACAACCCTCCAGGTTTTCTGTCGCTTCTAATTCCTGCATCCATTGATTGATCTTAGGTTGTGGCACCGGTTGCCCAATAAGATATACGTCTATATTTTTAGATTTATAATCTTGGGTAAACTTCACCACTTCGGCGCCTTCATAACGAATAATATTCTTAACAAAATCTTTGGTACGCTGCTCAAAAACCTGCTGATCTAATAAGTTGATAAATAACCACACACTAGGCACCATAACGATTACGGCAATTAAGGACGCCACTTGTGCAATTCTTTTCCGACGTTTTGAGTTCGCATAGCGCACCAATGGAAACCGCAGCAGTTTTGCGACCAAAAAAGTAGACAATGCGATGAAAACGGCATTAATCGAAAACAGGTATAATGCGCCTCCGGCAAATTCTAAATTTCCAATGGCGAGTCCGTATCCCACGGTACACAACGGTGGCATCAGGGCCGTAGCAATCGCTACCCCGAAGATCACACTGGCAATGGTCCCGCTTTTTGTTTTGGCAACAATCAGTGCGAGTCCGCCAAAAATAGCTACCAGTACATCCAAGATGGTTGGGTAGGTTCGCGCGACCAGCTCTGGCGTTTCTTCGCGTATAGGCGATACAGTGAAATACAGGAAGGCGGTAAGAACACTTAAGACCACCATAACGCCCAGGTTAATTAAGGAGCGTCGCAGCGTTTCTACATCGTTAATGGCTACGGAAAGTCCGACACCTACAATCGGACCCATTAGCGGCGAAATTAACATGGCACCGATGACTACGGCAGTGCTACTCACATTCAATCCGATAGAAGCCACAAAGATCGAGAAAATCAAGATCCAGGCATTGTGTCCTTTAAACGGAATGTCCTTCTTAACCGCTGCCACGGTGGCATCGCGATCGGTATCGCTACGTATGTCTAGAAGTTCTGAAAAGAATTTTTTGAGTCCTTCCCAGGCAGTTAACTTCGCAGCTTCAAAGGCAGCTTGTTTTTTTTGATCAGGTGAACCGGAAGGGTTCGAGTGGTTATTCTGCTCCTGCTCCATCATGCTATAAATATTGATCGCCGTATTGTTGGCGTATGTCTGCTACTAATTTTTTGATGTCTTGTTCTTTTGATTTGGGGTAGATCATCAAAACCCCTTCTTTATCCACGATGATATAATCTTTTAATCCATCGATCACGACCAGCTTCTCCTTGGCTGTATAGACCATGTTTCCTTTAGCTGATTCCGCATGAAGGGTGGCACGCACGGTAGCATTTTCGGAACTATGGCTTGCAAGTTTATCATGCAACGCGCCCCAGGTACCCAGATCGTTCCAATCGAAGTTCGCTTCCTTTACAAACACATTGTTGGCTTTTTCCATAATGGCATAATCAATCGAGATGTTTTCTGCCTTTTCATAATTATTCCTCACGAATTCAATTTCTTCGGAAGTGTTATAGACTGGTTTCCCTTCAGAAAACAATGCATGCATAACGGGTTCATGGGTTTCAAAAGCGGTGGTAATAGACGTCACGCTCCAAATGAAAATACCAGCGTTCCAGTAAAAATTACCAGCCGCGACAAACTCTTTTGCGGTGTCGTAATCGGGTTTCTCCCTAAATTGAAGGACGTTCTTGATTCCCTTGATATCTTCTGCTGCACTTTCAATATAACCATAACCTGTATTGGGAAAGGCAGGAGGGATCCCCAATGTAAGTAAATGGTCGTTCTGTTCACAACGCCCAAAACACTGCATAACATCTGCCTGAAACGCTGTTTCATCTTCTATCCAATGATCACTGGGTGCTACCAACATCAACGCATTAGGATTTTCCTTCTGAATTTTCATGGCTGCCATTAAGATACAAGGTGCCGTGTTGCGCATAGCGGGCTCGAGGATCACCTGGGAGGCATCAATTTTTGGTAATTGGGTTAAGGTCAAATCCAAGTACCGGTCATTGGTTAACACCCGAATATTCTGAGGAGGCACTAGTTGTGTAAGTCGGTTGAATGTCTTTTGCAGCAAACTTTGCCCAGTTCCTAACATATCGTGGAACTGTTTCGGAAACTGGGAGGTACTTACCGGCCAAAAACGGGATCCGATGCCGCCGGCCATAATTACTGCATAATAATTGGTATTCATAAGATTACTTCAAAAATTCTACTTCTGCATTCGGATTGAACAAATAGATTCTTCCTGTTGCGATCTCCAAACATTCGTATCGTTTTACGCGTTTGTTTCCGCGCTTAAAAATTTTTCCGTTGTAAAGACGAAATTCGCCTCCCATTGGGATTTCAAATATATAGTTTTTATCGTTCGGCGGATCAAATTGTTTTAGCGCCAATGCTAAAGGCGCATCGGTATCGCTGCTCGCTTTCGGATTCTTAAAATGACGTGCCAATAACGGTAATAATTGCTGCGGAAATACTTCCGGACGCAGGTAGGGCAACATTAACCGCTGAAAGGTTTGTTTCCATTCTTTGCCGTGTGGTTTAATACGTGCGCCAAATTGTGAAAATGCCACTAGGTGCGCTATTTCATGGACCAAGGTTACTAAGAATCGATAGGGATTTAGCGTTGCATTAATGGTCACTTGATGGCTTCCATCAGGGCGCTTCCGGTAGTCTCCGTGTCGTGTGACGCGCTCGTTGACAATTTTGAGATGCACTTGATGTGTTTGGATCAATTGAAATAAGGGAGTCACCGCAGCGGGAGGCACATATTTAGCGAGAGTCGCTTCCATCTTAGGGTGTCGAGTTAGAGACTTGTAGCACCTTTCCGTTATAATAGGCATTTCCATGCAGGGCAAATTCAGAAATGTACTGAGCCATTTGTTTTGCATCTAACGGTGCCTTATAGCCTGGGAATGCTTCAGCCAACATTTCGGTTTGGACCGCCCCTAAGGCCAGCGCATTAAATGATGGGCCTGTTTCTTTATATTCTTCCGCTAATAGTTCCGTCAAGGTAATGACCGCTCCCTTGCTACTGCTATAGGCGCTAAGACCGGGAAACTTCACGCTTCCTTGAATACCTCCCATACTGCTTATATTAACTACATGTCCCGATTTCGTCATAAATGGAATAACTTCCTTGGTAATCGCAACCAGGCCAAAAACATTGACCTCATAGACTTCCTTAAACTCCTCCAATTTCATGGTAGCGAACGGCTTGTTTTCGAGCGTACCTGAATTATTGATCAATACATCTACTTTTCCTCCCCACTGTTCGGTGACAAAGGCCGATACTTTCTTAATGTCAGTTTTGCTGGTAATATCACAGGAGAAACATGTGCAATTGGAAATATCTAAACCAGACACCGGTACTTCGTTACGAGAAAGCGCTAAAATATTATGTCCGGCATCCGTGAGAATTGGCACCATTTCATAACCAATACCGCGACTTGTTCCGGTAATAATAATGTTTTTTTTCATAGACTTAAAGATACACAAATCCCGCTAGCTTCCTGAGATTCTAGCGGGATTCTATAGCTTTTCAAAAGGTACTATGCGAACATCGTTACCGGGTTCTCAATGTACTGTCGAACCGTCTGTAAGAATTTGGCTCCGGTGGCTCCATCGACGGTACGGTGGTCACAGGCCAAGGTGACGGTCATGGTATTCCCTACCGCAATCGCACCGTTTTTCACTACAGGTTTTTGTACTATTGCTCCTACTGAGAGGATGGCCGAATTGGGTGCGTTAATAATCGACGTAAACTCTTTAATTCCGAACATGCCTAAATTAGAAACCGTAAAGGTACTCCCTTGCATTTCTTCGGGTGTTAGCTTTTTGTTGCGCGCCTTCCCTGCTAGCTCTTTGACCTGAGCTCCAATTTGTGTAAAGCTCATTTGATCGGCGAATTTCAACACAGGAACCACCAGACCTTCGTCTACCGCTACCGCTACACCCATGTGAATGTGTTTGGCGATCTTGGTGGTCTTATCAGTCCATTGAGAATTAACTTGCGGATGTTTTCGCAACGCCATCGCACATGCTTTTACCACCATATCGTTAAAGGATATTTTGACATCGGGATCGCTGTTGATAGCGGTTCGCGCAGCGATTGCGTGATCCATATCCAACTCTATCGTCAAGTAGTAATGCGGTGCCGTAAACTTAGATTCGCCCAAGCGTTTGGCAATTGTTTTGCGCATTTGGGAATTGGTGACTTCCTCAAAGCTTTCTTCTCCAACAGGAGTGTAGGCTGCGCCTGCTACTGAAGGCTGATAATTTTCTATATCGCGCTTTACAATTCGACCGTTTTCACCACTACCCTGCACCAGTTTCAGTGAGATATTTCGTTCTTCCGCCAATTTTTTAGCCAATGGAGAGACAAAAATTCTTCCTTCACTACTACTGCCAGAGGAGGTTGATTGTTGTGGTTGTTCTGCTTTCTTTTTGGAGGTTTCCTTGGTTTCGGTTTTGACTTCAGGTTTCTTCTCTTCGGAAGCTTCCTTTTTCTTCGGAGCCTCTTTCTTAGCTGAACTGGATTTCTTGCTGGTGTCGATCTTGGAAACATCGGTACCTTCAGGCCCAAGAATGGCCAGTAGCGCATCTACTTTTGCCGTTTCTCCTTCCTGAATCCCTATTTTCAACAGTGTTCCACTGTAAAAGGATTCAAATTCCATAGTGGCCTTATCGGTTTCAATTTCCGCCAGAATATCACCCTCTTCTACAGCATCCCCTTCCTTCTTCAACCAAGTGGCAACGGTACCTTCTTCCATCGTATCGCTCAACCGTGGCATGGTAATGATCTCTACACCCTCTGGCAGATCATCAGATTTTTCAACGGTTTCTTCTTCTGTGGCTTCTTCGGAAGCATCCTCTGAAGCACCTTCGTCTGCTTCCTCACTAGTTGATTCGTCTTTGGTTTCTTCCTTCGCCGTTTTCTTCTCATCAGAACCTTTGGCTGTGCCTCCTTCTAATAGTTCGGAAATGTCTTCACCTTCGTCACCAATAATAGCCAGTAGTTTATCTACTTCGGCCGTTTCGCCCTCTTCAATACCAATATGCAACAGCGTACCTTCATAAAAAGATTCAAACTCCATGGTTGCTTTATCCGTTTCAATCTCCGCAAGAATATCGCCCTCCTCTACTTTATCGCCCACCTTTTTCAACCAGGTAGCAACAGTTCCTTCTTCCATGGTGTCGCTGAGGCGCGGCATGTTGATTATTTCGGCCATACTTATAGTTTATGTGATAAAAAGGGGTAATCTTCTTGTTCGTATACTGCGTCGTACATCACGCTGGTTTCCGGATAGGGAGATTCTTCAGCAAATTTTTCACATTCGCTTACCAGATCCTTTACCCGTTTATCGATTTTCTTCACATCTTCTTCGGTCGCCCATTTCTTTTCATAGATATGATTCAACACATACGAGATAGGATCTTCCTCCTGTTTTTTCTTCACTTCCTCTTTGGTACGATAGTGTTGGGCATCACTCATGGAGTGTCCACGATATCGATACGTCCGCAATTCCAGAAACGTAGGTCCGTCTCCGCGACGCGCTCTTTCAATGGCCTCGTGCATTTCTTTGGCAACCACTTCGGGTTTCATCCCATCCACAGGTTTACAAGGCATTTCGTACCCCAGACCCAATTTATAAATGTCTGTATGATTGGCGGTTCTCGCTACCGAAGTTCCCATGGCATATCCGTTATTTTCCACACAGAAAACCACCGGAAGCTTCCACAGCATGGCCAAATTGAACGTCTCATGAAGCGACCCTTGACGCGTTGCACCATCTCCCATAAATGTGAGCGTTACGGCACCAGTTTCGTTGTATTTATCACCAAAAGCCATCCCAGCTCCAAGAGGAATTTGCCCACCCACAATTCCATGTCCACCATGAAAACGGTGCTCCTTTGAAAAGATATGCATCGAGCCTCCTAATCCTTTTGAGGTCCCTGTGGCCTTTCCGTAGAGTTCGGCCATCACCTTTTTGGGATCTACCCCCATACCAATAGGTTGCACGTGATTTCGATAGGCGGTGATCATGCGATCTTTACCGAGCTCCATGGCATGCAGGGAACCGGCCAACACTGCCTCCTGCCCGTTGTATAAGTGTAAAAATCCACGCACTTTCTGCTGAATGTACACCTGTGCTAATTTATCTTCAAACTTGCGCCAAAACAGCATATCTTCATACCACTGCAAGTAGGTAGCTTTCGTTATTTTTTTCATCAATTGAATTGTTGGGTTCGTGTTGAATACCAGCCATGCGAAACCGCACAGGCATAACAAAAATACTATATTCTGAAGTTCTACAAAACAAGTTCTCAGCAAAAACAACCGAAAACGATTTCGAGTGATAATAATAAAACCCGTGGGTTACAGAAATGAGCTATCAAAAACTAACGGAAGAAGTGCTTCTACGGAAGCGGCCTTAACCACCTTTCCAGTGGCCCCCATAAAATAGATTTCGATGGGCGCTTCTTGTCGCACTTCATATTCTGCTAACGATTGACGACACGCGCCACAGGGCGGCACCGGAGTAGTAATATTCTTGGTTTCAGAATGTACTGTAAGGGCAAGTGCTTTGATTGAACGTCCCGGATGTTCGGCACCGGCATAAAAGACCGCTACACGTTCGGCACATAAGCCTGAAGGGAAGGCCGCGTTTTCCTGATTATTTCCAGTAACTACTTCATCGTTGTCGAGTAATAGCGCGGCTCCCACCTTAAAACGCGAATAAGGCGCATAGGCCTTATCTCGTGCCACTTGCGCCTTATGCATTAATGCTTGAATAGGACCTTCTAATTCTGAAATGCTCTCATACACTTCCAGAGTGGTCGTAATGTGGTGCTTTTTCACTAGTATTCGTCGTACTCGTCTCCGAAGCTAAAGGTAAGACCAAAACGAAGCGTTCCTTCTAACGGACTAATAACTCGGGAGGTTGAGAACAGATACGATAGATCGATAGTAATGGCCGTATACTTAAAACCGGCTCCCAAACCAAAGAACTTACGCGTTCCTTTCTCATCGCTTTCATTAAAATATCCGGTACGAAGCGCGAACACATCTTGATAGGTATACTCGGCTCCTAGTGCCCACGTAACCTCTTTAATCTCCTCACTAAATCCGTCTGGAGCATCTCCAAAGGAAGAGAACACGCCACTAAAGAAGCTTTCGTTATAATAGTCATCTTCCCGGTTAATCACGCCATCGTTATTTGAATCACTTGGTGTAGGCACCAACAATTTATTGGCCTCTGCGGTAAGTCCGATTTTGTTGTATTCATCCAAGATAAAATCGAAACCACCGCCAATACCAAGATTGGTAGGGAGACTGTTTTCCTGCCCAATGTCATCGTATTTGATCTTAGGACCTAAGTTCGAAATATTGAATCCTAACCTCCAACGACCGTCAAAGTCGTTATAGGCGATCTCTTCACTTTGATAGTATCCCGCAATATCAACCCCAAAAGAAGCTGCGGCAGAAGCATCTTCAGAAGCCACCTGAAGTTTCAGGTCGGATCTCAAATAACGTCCCGCAACCGCCATAGAAAAGCGATCACTTAAACGCAACGCATAAGAAAGGTCAATGGTAAATTCATTCGGACTCAGAATCAGCGGCTGAATTTGCTGCGGTGTTTCTCGCGCTTCAATTTCACCTAAACTAAAGTAACGAATGCTTCCGGCAATCGCGCTACGTTCGTTGATACGGTTGTAATAAACCAGATTTCCTAAGAAAATGTCGTTCACCAGGTTGCTCAAATAAGGCGTGTAGGTAACTCCTACCCCTTGTTTCGAAATCGAAAATGCGTACTTGGCTGGATTCCACTGCTGTGAAAAAGCATCCGCTGAAGTTGCCACCCCAACATCACCCATGGAAGCCGAACGAGGATCCGCCGAAATCAATAAAAAAGGAACACCTGTCGTAATGACTCGACTTTGTTCAGTAGGACCTTGAGAAAACGCTTTGAAGGTAAAGAAAATGAGGGTTATGAGAAGGAAAAATTTCTTCATGAGGTTCAATTTTTGACAAATATAATTTTAATTTTTAAAGGATAACGAGTTTTTCAAATTTTTCAACCCGCTGATTGGTTAACGTAGATTTTACCGTAATCTTATATACATAAACACCTTTTCCGATACGATCTCCAAAATCATCGCGACCATCCCAGACGATATCACGCGACAAAAACCCGTCGGTATTGATCAATTGGTTTTTGGTCCACACCACTTTTCCTGTCACTGTAAACACCTGTACCTGAACTTCTAAAGGCTCAAAAGGACGGTTATGATTGAACCAGAATTCGGTGTAATTTACAAACGGATTGGGGTAATTGAGCACACGCGTAATTTTTAATTCGTCATCACCGGCCACGACAAACTGAATTTCTTGAGTAGAGGAATTATTGTACACATCCCACGCTTTTAAGGTGAGGGTATGCAATCCTTCTTCCAGATCTCGAAGTTGATAAGAAGCGGTGCCTCTGGTAAAATCATCCACATCAGATTGGTAATATTCATTCAGAATGACCGGGTTTACCTCATCGCCATCGAGTATCGCGATCATATCGTGCCCAATGCCACTAGCGGTATTGATCCCATTTTCGTCTTCGAGCTTGGCGATGAGAATGGGCGAATCGTTCGTTACCCCTCCCGAGGTGAAGCTTTCGTCGTTCATAAAGAGACGCACCGTGGGGCCCACATTGTCTTCGGGAGCGTCTTCATTTAATCCGCCTACATTAATAGTAAGGTTAACACCGGTTTGGTCTTCTTGAAAGTTTTCTTTGACAGAATATAAGCTAACACGACCGTTTCCTACCGGAATCTGAATGTCCCGTGGCACAACGAACTCAAATTCGAATGCTCCATTGGCCACCGTAGCCTGTCCGTTGAACAAACCTTCTCCTAAGGCTCTATAATTTAGAATTAACAACTCATTGGTGGTAGGATCACGCACGCCATCGTTCCCAAGAGTTTGTCGGTCTACATACTTATCAAATACCTTGGCCTCTAGCACTCCATTGTAATCGGTTAATACATTTCCGGCCGGGTCGGTGACTACTCCGCCCAGTCGCACTTTACTGAGGGCCTGAAGCGTATCGGTGGACGCTTCGATTGGGATACCATTGATTGTAGTAAGCTCTATTTTGTTCTTCGGAAAGGCCAATTTTAAAGCCGGATCTCCTACACAAAATGCTACGCGTCTTTGTTCCGCATTAATATTCGCTTTTGCCAATCGAAGGGCTTCCGCCGGTGTTGGGTAATCGGGCGTTTCAAAACCAAAAAGAAACGGCGCTAATTGCTGATTAAAATCTACCCCGACCGATACATTAATAGACCTGGTGGTAGTTATAAGGGTAATGGCACCACCGTCTGGATTCCAGTAGGTAAGTTCTCCTGCTGTGACACGTAGCGGGTTATCGAATTTTGAAAACTCGCAGGTAACCGTGACGATGCAGGGATAGCGATTGGTGTTTTTGAGTTCTTGCGCAATGGTCTTTGTGAAGATAAATTCTTTTGCGAGTCCGTCTTCTCCACCATGCCCCAGGTAGGTCATTACTAATGAACCTACGTCGATTGCATTTTCAATCGCTTCGGTGACCGCCGGGTATCTATTTCCTCCGGCAGAGGTTTCTTGTTGGAAGGCGTCGGAATGAATTTTTTTAACGTTAACGAAGGGTATTTCTGCTTCAATCTGATCGCCTAAGGCATCTAGCGTAACCTCAATGTCTTCATATTCGTACACCTCATCTACATCGTCAGAAACCAACACAAAGTTATTGCGCCAGTTTCCGTAGGCAGCATTTGAAGAATATCCTATAATCTTATCAACCATTTGATTGGCGAGGGTAACATTGTCGGCCAGGATTCGTCCCACCGCAATGTCTAAGCGATCATTGCTTAGCATGGTACCTTCTCCCGAGTCTATCATTCCGAAGAAATCATCACTCATATACGATTGTACAGAACTACTTCCTATAAGCTCGTGATAGGTGGGGACCATATTGTTATTACCGGGAAGTCGGTTTTTATAATCTACGGAAGTATCTCCGAAGAAGCCTACGTACTTAATGCGATTTTCAGCATTGGACGCATTGTCATATATATACTTGACAAAGTTTCGAATGGCCGAAATATCCTGTTTCCCACTACTAAATTCCTGGTAGATCTTATCGGTAGTGACTACCTTGACCCGCAGCCCACTATGGTTTCTATGATGATCTGCCAATCGCAGGGCAGGCTGAATGAAAATGGGGGGCGCGACAATTAGATAGTCAACATCCTGAAATCCGCCGCCAGTGGCATTGAAGACGCTTCCTTTCAGGTTTTGGTTGGGTACACGCGCGTCAGGAATTTCGATAGGGGTAAAGTAGTCGGAAGGGTTTACCGCCACATACTCTCGAATTTCTCCCAAATTAGCCTTGAAGGTAAGAGAACCACTTCCGTCGTGTTCTTTCACCACAATCGAAGCTGGCTGTGTAACATCCCACACTTCTGAAAATTGGGCGGCATTTGCGATTTGATATTCCCCAACGCCAGAACTCGTCGCGGCATCGTTATATCGGAAGGACAATTGACCCGCTACACCCGCAAGCGCTCGCATGGTTTCAATGCGTATATAATCCAGATAGGCTACAGAAGAAGGGTTACCCGAATTATTATAGGTCATGTCTACCGTAATTTCTTCTGTACCTAGCGGAACTTCTGCGGTCGTTTCTTGAATGGACAGTAAAAAAGACTGACTAGTGGCCCCAAAATTTAAGGGGTCGAGGCTGGTACCATTTACCGAGACCGCCATAGAGGTTATGGACTCGGAGGTTGCTGCGGCCCGGATAATTATATTGGTGGGGACGCTACTCACAATATTAGGAATGGTAAAAGTAAAGGATTGCTCACTTTCGATATCAAATCTGTTGCCATACCATTGTCTTCCCACCAGCGACGGACTAAATTCATCTTCCTCAAAGAACAGTGCGTCGTTAAAGGTAGTAATAGGCGTTCCGGCTCCAGAGGGTTCGTTCATGGGACGCACGCGAAGACCCGGACCACCATCGGCGGTAATGTAATAATAGGTTTCATCACTGTAGGGATTGAGGTGAGAATCGTTTTCCTCGACATAACCCTGAGTTCCTTCGCCGTAAAACAAAATAAAATCACCCGAGTCAAAAGAATTATCGGCTTCTCCCACGACTTTTATGGCGACTTCGGGTAAATCGATTTGATCATTAAGGTCGTTCGCCAATGGTAAGGGCTTCCCTCCATGACCATAAATTTTAAGGTTCCGGGGATTGATGCTCCCGACATTCATCCCCAAACGCTCGAGAAAAGAACGATCGAGTTGGTAGACACCCGATTTATCAATTCTGAATTTGAACCAGACACCGTTTGCCAGGACCGAATTGCTCAATGGCATTTTAGTCCCGATACTGCTACGGCCTCCATACGAAACCGTAAAATCAAAGGAAACCACCTTTTGAAGGCTTCCGTTTCTACGCACTATAGGAGAAATCATAAGTTGTGTATGCAATACATCACGAGCACTGCTCGTACTAATAGAAGCCGTAATGGATGTAGGCACCAACGTTTCATTGACCGCGGCTCTTTCCGCAGCGGTTACACTTTCGTAGCGTACGTTGGTAAGCTGTAAGGAGTTTGGCGCCACCCAGGCATTATCCCGCCAATGGTAGTAAAACGCCAGCTGAAATTCATCTACATGCAACGATTGAGAGACACTCTCACGCGTGGTTAGTATTTCCGAAGGATTGGCGGAAGTCTTTGTGGCACTTTCGGTAGCCGACGGGTTGAGTCGGCTCCAATCAATAGTCACCGAACGCTGTTGCGCTACAATCGGCAATAGAAACAAAAAGAAAACGACAACTAGTAAGGATTTTCTCATCATAAATACTAACGCCTCAAATATACACTTAGTATTCTGTAAGAGGCAAGTTTTTCAGCAACACTATAAGCAATCATATTGGCATGATATACTAAACCAAAAATTGAAGCGTTATCGAACAGTGTCGGTCGCTAAGACCTATCCTTACAGCGTATTAATTTAACAAAATAATATTGCGCTTTTGACGTTAATTAGTATATTGCGAACCCAATTTTGCACAACCTTAAACTATGAACTTAAGAAAAACCCTAGCGTTGCAGCTTGCTTTGGCAGTCGTGGCTACGACCTTTTTTGTGAGCTGTAGCAAATCACGTGATTATAAGAACAGTTCTCGTGCTACCGGTTGGAAAATGAACTCCAAAGATGGTGGTTTCCAGTACAATCCGCAGGCAAAAGAACAGGAAACCGGCCCCGGTTTGGTCTTCATTGAAGGAGGAACCTTTACGATGGGGAGGGTACAAGATGATCCGATGCATGATTGGAATAACAGTCCGAATCAACAACACGTACAGTCCTTCTACATGGACGAAACAGAGGTTACTAACTTAATGTACCTCGAATATCTTGACTGGTTGAAAGGGGTGTTTCCACCTTCCGAAGAAAACTATCGAAAAATATATGAAGGCGCCTTGCCAGACACTCTTGTATGGAGAAACCGACTTGGTTTCAACGAGGTGATGACCAATAACTATTTGCGTCACCCTGCCTATGCCGATTATCCGGTGGTGGGTGTAAGTTGGATTCAAGCGGTTGAATTCAGTAACTGGCGTACCGATCGTGTAAACGAATTGATCCTGGAAGAAGAAGGATTTACTTCGAGAAACGCACGATATGATGTAGAACCGGGAGAAACCTTCAGCACAGAAACGTATTTAAATTCACCTACCAAAACGTACGGTGGAAATGACTCTATTACCCGTGGCGGAAAACGATCTGAATCCTTAGCAAGAAGAAACGAAGACAGTACCAATTTATACGTTCAGCGCAAAGATGGTCTTTTGTTACCTTCGTACCGACTTCCAACGGAAGCCGAGTGGGAATATGCCGCTTTAGGTTTGGTAAGTTTACGTAATTACAATGTATACCGCGGAAGAAAGAAATACCCATGGGACGGACAGTATACGCGTTCAGGGAAACGTCGAAGCCGTGGAGATCAATTGGCGAACTTCAAGCAAGGAGACGGTGACTACGGTGGAATCGCAGGATGGAGTGATGACGGTGCCGATATTACAGCCGAAGTGAAATCGTACGAACCCAATGAATTCGGACTTTATGATATGGCCGGAAACGTAGCCGAATGGGTGGCGGATGTCTATCGACCTATCGTTGATGATGAGTTTAATGACTTCAACTATTACCGTGGAAACGTTTATACCAAGAACGCCATTGGCGAAGACGGTCAGGTAAAAGTAGTGACCGCCGATTCTATTGTGTACGACACCTTGAGCAACGGTAAGATCGTCGCGAGAAACCTTCCGGGAGAAATCTTGCAGGTGCCTGTAGACGAATCAGAAACGTATTTAAGAACCAACTTCTCTACCAGCGATAACCGCGATTACCGTGATGGAGATAAGCGTTCTACGCGTTACTATCAATCCTTCAGCAATGATTTCTATGATGGTGGGGATAGTGAAGTAGACAACAGCAAGCGCATGTACAACTCGCCTACACACGAAGTGTATGCAGATAGTACTGGAAACCTTGAACGTCAGTACGACGAATCTACCAAGCGAACCACCCTTATTAACAACGAAGTACGCGTGTACAAAGGAGGATCCTGGAGAGATCGCGACTACTGGTTAGATCCGGCTCAGCGACGCTATTTCCCGCAGGATATGGCAACCGACTATATCGGATTCCGTTGCGCCATGTCTCGTGTAGGTTCAAAATCACAAAAAGGAAAACGACCAAGACACTAAGCGTCTTACGAAAAAATACAAAAACCCTCCATGCCACCATGTGAGGGTTTTTTAGTACCTTCTCAACAAGCTAGAACCCTATGGTAACCGCCGAAACCCTATACCCTCTTTTCCTGGAATGCGATGGTGTGAGTACCGATACCCGCAAGATCCTTCCGAACTCCCTGTTCTTTGCCTTGAAGGGCGCGTCTTTTAATGGCAACACCTTTGCGCAAGAAGCCCTTTCCAAAGGAGCTCGCTACGCCGTGATCGATGAAGAACAGTATGCGGTTCCTGGCAAAACTCTTTTATGTGATGATGTATTGACCTTACTACAACAGCTCGCATCGTTGCACAGAAACGAATTGGGCGTTCCCATTATTGCGCTTACCGGTAGCAACGGCAAGACGACGACCAAAGAACTCATTCAAGCGGTACTTTCTACTCAGTACAATACGGTCGCCACTCTAGGAAACCTGAACAATCATATTGGTGTGCCGCTTACATTACTGCGCCTCACCCCTGCTACCGAATACGGTATTATTGAAATGGGCGCCAATCACCTGAAGGAAATTGAATTCTTGAGTTCTCTTGCCATGCCTGACTTTGGCTACATTACCAACTTCGGAAAAGCGCATATAGAAGGCTTCGGAAGTCTGGAAGGCGTAGTGCAAGGAAAAACCGAACTCTATCGGCATCTGAAAAAACATCATAAAATGGTGTTTGTCAACGCCACAGACACCACACAATTGCAGCATTCAGAAGGAGTCAATCGCATCACCTTTGGTAACGCTTCTGCCGATATTCCAATAACCTTAGCTTCGGAAGATCCCACCATTACCGTAGCGGCACAAGACAACACCATTCAAAGCCAGCTAGGGGGTGTGTATCACTTCGGAAATATTGCCGCGGCCGTGGCGATAGGAATACACTTCAACGTAACCATCGACAACATTAAAAACGCCATTGAAAGCTACCACCCAAAAATGAATCGTAGTGAACAACGAGAACACAACGGTCACCATATTTTGCTGGACGCCTACAACGCCAACCCTACTAGCATGCAAGCAGCGCTGAAGCATTTTCTCGCGCGCAAAGCGCCGCATAAAGTCGCCATTCTGGGTGATATGTTCGAATTGGGGGCAACCGCTTCCGAAGAGCATCAGCAAATTGTTGATATGATGCATACGGCAGCCATTGATAAGGTGTTTTTAGTAGGCGCCCATTTTGCGGCTACTCGCCATACAGCTGCACACATACAGGTGTTCGAAACCTTTGATGCCTTCGCCCAAGCACTTCAAAAAGAACCGCTGCCGAAAAGCCATATGCTTATTAAGGGGAGTCGCGGCATGGCACTGGAACGCGCCCTACCCTATCTGTAAAATTTGCCATTCTCTTAACAGATTTTGTTTAACAGATGTTTATTTTTGTTAGACAAATGAAACCTTCTCAGCGTCCTACCAAAATTTGCCCGGTTTGTCAACGACCCTTTCAGTGGCGTAAAAAGTGGGAACGCGACTGGGAATCGGTTATTTATTGTAGCAACGGATGTCGAAAGAAAAAGAAAACAGTACCGCATTAGTTTGGTTTCGGAACGACCTCCGAACGAAGGATCAGCACTCCTTATACCAAGCTACTACCAAACATCGCAACGTCATTGGCGTATATTGCTTTGACCCCAGGCAGTTTCAGAAAGATCGCTTTGGATTTCCCAAGACCAACGCTTTTCGAGCGAAATTTCTAAAGGAGACGGTAAAAGAGCTACGATTATCGTTGCGGGAATTGAATATCCCATTGTTCATTTATTTTGAAAAACCCGAAACAATTCTTCCCGAATTAATTTCAGAATATGATATCTCCTGTATTTACACCCAGGAAGAATGGACTTCTGAAGAAAAAGAAATAATAACCAACCTCAAGAAAAATCTTATCGAAACCAATGTGACGGTACAAACGTGTTATGACCAGTTTTTGTTTCACCCGGACGACGTTCCCTTCGCTCTGAATGACATTCCAAAGGTGTTTACCACCTTTCGAAAGAAACTGGAAAAATATTCCGAAGTGCGACCACTAGTAGCGCCGGAACCGCTTGAGCTTTCAAACTTTGTCGATACAGAAACAGAGGTACCCAGTTGGAAAACCCTGGAACTTAGTCCGCCTAAAACACATCCCAATACCGCGTTTCCTTTTTCCGGAGGAGAAAAAGAAGCACTGCATCGCCTGCAACATTATCTTTTTGAAACACGCCAATTAAGCACCTATAAACATACGCGCAACGGACTCATAGGCACGGCATACAGTTCAAAATTTTCTGCTTGGCTCGCCAATGGAAGTGTGTCTTCACGCACCATATATCATGCGGTAAAACGCTATGAAAAAGAAATTGAAAAGAATCAAGACACGTATTGGTTGCTCTTCGAATTGATATGGCGCGACTTCTTTAAATATGTGTCTCTTGCCCATGAGAACGCGATTTTTCAGCTAGGAGGCATATTACAAAAGGAGTACGATTGGAATACGGATTGGGATCAAATTAACGCCTGGATCGAGGGTAAAACGGAGTCGGATTTTGTGAATGCGAATATGATCGAGTTTAAAAAGACCGGGTGGATGAGCAATCGTGGAAGACAAAATGTGGCGTCCTACTTTGCTAAAGAGCTACTACAGGATTGGCGTATTGGTGCCGCCTACTTTGAATCACAACTCATCGATTACGACGTGCATAGCAACTACGGCAATTGGATGTATGTGGCAGGCGTCGGAAATGATCCACGGGACCGGAAATTTAATGTGGCTAAGCAAGCGGAACGTTACGATGCCGATGGCGCTTTTCGAGCCTTGTGGACCGCTGAAACTACTGACATATGAAGACACTCCGACTTATTTTAGGCGATCAGTTAAACGCCAAGCACAGCTGGTTTTCGGAGTCTGATGACAACGTATTGTATTATATGGCTGAAATGCGTCAGGAAACCGACTATGTAACGCATCATATTCAGAAGGTGGTGGGATTCTTTGCCGCCATGCGGAATTTTTCGGATTGGCTTCAAGAGCACGGCCACAGGGTGCTGTATCATACGCTGGACGATGCTGATAATCAACAATCCCTTCCGAAGAACATTACCGCACTCATAGAAATCGAACAAATTGATAAATTTGAATACCTGCTTCCTGATGAATATCGGTTGGACGAACAATTACAGGAACTATGCGAAGCAATCGATATTCAAACGGAAGCTTTCGACACCGAACACTTTTTGACCACCCGCGAAGAGTTATCTTCCTTCTTTTCTGACAAAAAAACCTATACCATGGAGTACTTCTATCGCTACATGCGAAAGAAGCACGATATTCTAATGGTGAACGATAAAGATCCGGAGGGAGGCAAATGGAACTACGACAAGAGCAATCGCAAGAAATGGAAGGGCACGCCCGAGATTCCGCATGATAAAGGCTTTCGAAAGGATGTTTCAGAACTGGTCACCTTACTGAAGGATCAACAGGTTAAAACCATGGGCACCATTGATGCCAAGCAATTTCGTTGGCCAACCTCCAGAACCGATTGCCTAGCGGTGTTACGGTATTTTACGGAAGAATTGCTAGTACATTTTGGTGATTATCAAGACGCGATGGACCCCAAAGAGTCGTTTCTTTTCCACAGTAAACTGTCGTTTGCGCTTAACACCAAAATGCTCTCTCCCAAGGAAGTGATAGATGCCGTGATCGAGACCTGGGAAAAAGATAAAGAGCGTATTGATATTTCTCAGGTAGAAGGCTTTGTGCGCCAAATTCTAGGATGGCGTGAATTTATGCGTGGCATGTATTGGCTCGAAATGCCAGGATTTCGACGCTCCAATAAACTTGACAACCAGAATAAGCTCCCTGATTTCTACTGGACCGGTGATACCAAGATGAATTGTTTGCATCATGCCATCAAGCAAAGTATGGATCATGCTTACGCACATCATATTCAGCGGTTGATGATCACCGGCAACTTTGCCCTCCTAACGCAAACGCATCCCGACGAAGTGGATGCCTGGTATTTGGGCATCTACATAGATGCGATTGAATGGGTTGAAATTACCAACACCCGGGGTATGAGTCAGTTTGCCGATGGTGGTAAAATCGCGACCAAACCTTATGTTTCCAGCGGAAGTTATATTAATAAGATGAGCAACTATTGCGGCGATTGCCAATATAAGGTATCTAAAAAGACCGGAAAGGATGCTTGCCCGTTCAACAGCTTGTATTGGCATTTTCTAGATGACAAAAAAGAGTACTTTAAAGACAATCAACGAATGAGCATGATGATGAATTTGCTCGAAAAAATGAACAAAGAAACATTAACCGCGCATAAGGAGCGTGCGCATGACATTATAAAAAACCCAGATGCATACTGAAAATTTTACCGAGAGAGAGAAAGACAGGATCATAGAAATGGCCTGGGAAGACCGAACGCCCTTTGAAGCGATCACGTTTCAGTTTGGGTTGACCGAAGACGAAGTGATTACCTTTATGCGCCAACAGATGAAAGCCTCGAGCTTTCGCATGTGGCGGAAGCGCGTTCAAGGTCGCGCAACCAAACACGCCAAATTGCGTACCTTTGAAGGAAGCGATAATCGATTTAAAAGTTCGCGACAGCGACATATTTCTCACAATAAAATAGCAAAGCGAAAATGAGCAGCCACAAAAAGAAACCAGATCAGGTAGTCTACGATGAGCAGCAACAACGCTATGATGCCTCATTGAAGGCCTATGGCACCAATCTGGGCGCTCCTGCTATCACGACGACCGATACTACGCATTGGAAGAATCGGAACATTGAGAAAGTTAACAAACAATTGGAAACCCGCTTTGCCGCCCTCAAAAAGCAATTGGATACCTTACGGGACGAATATGAATACAACAACCTAATCTATAATGCTCGGTTTCAATTTGAGCCCAATGTAGGCGCTACCTACTTTCTGTACCGCGATAAAAAGGAAGCTTTATTTCTGTCTCCAATTGCTCCAGACGAGTGTTCATTTGATTACGTGGGCACCTTCCAACTAACCGCCGATAAATTGTGGAAGAAACTTCCGGACCCTTCGTAGGCACGATTTATTTGAGCAATACACGCATTGCGTTTTCTTATACGTTAGGAAAATTCTAAAATCGGTTAAAGGGCGTTAAAACACTTTATTCCAGTTGTTTATTGACGTATCTTTACATTGAAAAATTACCAAATATAGCATACATGAACTATCTAGAAGAACAAGAAAAATTACATAAGCCAACCGTTAAGGAACTCAATATTTTGTTGGCAGATTATCACTTATATTATCAAAAGCTTCGGAATTTCCACTGGAATATTTTAGGGGAGAACTTTTTTGATTTACATCTGAAATTTGAAGAGTTGTATACCGATGCTCGCGAAAAGATTGATGAGATCGCAGAGCGTATCCTGACGCTGAATTTCCACCCGATGAGTAAATACAGTCATTATCTGGAAATCTCAAACATCACTGAAGAGAAATCACTTATTGATGATAAGAAGATGGTGAACTGCTTAATCGAGGATCACGGAAAACTACTGGAACAAATGAAAAAGGTTGTGAAGAAGGCAGACGATTCTGGGGATGAAGGTACCATCGATTTGATTGGCGCCTACATTCGGTATTTGGAAAAAGCCAGCTGGATGCTGAATGCTTGGACGAAGCGAGGCAAAGAACGGCTCAACAGTAGCATCCTAAAAGAGTAGACACCACCTATATGACAAAAAAGCCCACGGCACCGTGGGCTTTTTTATGTCTTTGCGTTCGAACGTTTAATGTAGTTTCTTTAACGGTTTTTTCTTGATCATTCCGCCTTTGGCATCTTTTACAGAAGCCATGATAATAAATGCCTGCTCGTCTACTTTGTCAATTTCAGTTTGCAATCTACTCATTTCTAAACGGGTAATGACGGTATAGACCACCATCGTATCTACCAGACCAATGCCTTCCTTCGGAAAACCATTCTGAGCCTTGTACAGCGTACATCCCCTTCCTAGTTTTTCAATAAGCACCTTTCGTATCTCCTCGTGTTTTTCAGAAATAATGGTCACTCCCATAAATTCTTCGATCCCGTCGATCACAAAATCCACGGTCTTAGAGGCGGCAAAATAGGTGAGAATGGCGTAGAGCGCGATTTCCGTGGAAAAGATATAGGCCGCCGTTAGAAATATAGCGATGTTGAATATAAGAATGACATTACCCACCGTTAGATTCGACTTCCTACTGATGTATATAGCGAGCACCTCGGTCCCATCGATAATGGCCCCACCCCGTATGGCGAGACCGATGCCCAAGCCCAAAAACAATCCGCCAAAAGAAGCGATCAGGATGGGGGCATTGGTTAACGAATCAAAATGGATAAGATACAAGGACAACGAAAGCAGCGAAATACCGATAATGCTTTTAATCGCAAATCGCCTGCTTACCGCCACGTAAGCCAATGCAATGAAAGGGAGGTTGATTCCGAAGATCAAAAGCGGTAGCGGTATCCCTGACAACTCGGTAATGATCAGGGAAATTCCGGTAACTCCGCCATCAATGAAGGAATTGGGTAGTAGAAAACCGTGCAATCCGAAGGTAGCCGACAACACACCCAGCACAATGTAGAAGAAATCTTGCAACTCGTGCGAGACTTCAATCTCAATTCGCTTGGTCTTCTCTTCGATAAATGCGGTGGTTGCTTTCGTAGCATGATTCTGATACCGCCGCTTTACCGCTTCTTTAATGATGCTTTTAAAGAGTGTATTCACTGTGTGTTGATTTTGGTATAAAAGATAGGAGGAAGTTGGTTTCTTACCAATGAAAAACCAAAAATATTACCAACGATTCCAGTAAAATTTTAGGAATAAAAACCCGGGAAAAGACTTCCCAGGAGACTGCTTGATGTGGGGCATAATGGATTATTGTAATGATCCAATTAAACTCATTGCTGCAAATAGCCTCCCAGTCGCCTTCGGCAGCTAGGAATTTTTTATTTCTTTCCCTTAATTACAATGTTGCGGTACGGTCTGAAATGAAAAATCCCAGGAAGAACCTCCCCGGGAGACTGCTTGATGTGGGTCATACTGGATTCGAACCAGTGACTTCTACCCTGTCAAGGTAACACTCTGAACCAACTGAGTTAATGACCCATTATGAAGGGTTAAAAATAAAAAAACCGCAGCTATTAATCTAGCAGCGGTGCAACTATTTAATGGAAATCTTAATTAATTTTTTTCGCGTGAATCAATGACAATCGCTATCCATAACGGCTTTTACAATGGCTTCACTAGCGAGTTGAATTTCTTGAGCTGAAAGTTGGACATTTTCCCGTTCTTCAGGCAACAAAGTTGTTCTGTGTTCCTGTTCTGGTGAACAACCATTGAGTGCTAAAATTAGCAGGATCACTATCGCAAAAGCATTTTTCATAATAAAATTATTTATTCCCATGATAAGGAGTTAGACAAAACCGGGAGCTAACGTTTAAAGATAATAAATTTTTAGTTATCTGATTATATGAGACATAGAAACTATTAAAAAAAATTGCACTTGGAGAGTGATCTACTGTAATACTCCAATTCCCAGCTACGAATAAAATCCAATCGGTTTAGGGTTCTTTTCCTTCGGAAAACATCCCAAAGCCAAACCACGATTGCAAATAGAATCATCCCTAAACTGCTTTGCCGTTATTGGGATTCTGCTTGAAGTGGGCGCGAGGACGGCCGAGCGTTCATAAAAAGTCCAATGGACTTTTTTAGCGAGGAGCGAAACGGTAGCAAGGCTTTATAATATTTGCAAGCAAAAGCCGTATTTCATACGGGATTCTTTTCCTGCGGAAAACATACCGAAGCGAAACCACGATTGCAAATAGAATCATCCCTAAACTGCTTCGCAGTTATCGTATTTTTCATTTCTTCACGGATGAGAACAAGCTCTCACCGCTTGAAATGAAAAATCCCGATGCAATGCTGCATCGGGATTCTGTTTGAAGTGGGCGCGAAGGGATTCGAACCCCTGACCCCTTGGGTGTAAACCAAGTGCTCTGAACCAACTGAGCTACGCGCCCCAATATGTCAACTTCGCCAACTTCAAATTTTCACTGCGTGTAGCGAAGTTGCCTGTCCGCCGTAGTGAACGGAGGAGAAAGCTACGCGCCCTTTCAGTTAGCGGATGCAAATATAAGGTAGTTTTTATTTCCCACAAACAAATACGTAAAAAATATCACACCACCTCCGCCACCGTAAAAGTACTCCCGCCTACGAAGATCAGGTCGGTGGTATGAGCAGCATTTTTCGCCGCTTCTAACGCTTTTGCAACCGACTCGAATACAGCCCCTTGCAGGTCAAATCTTTGGGCTATTTCCTGCAATTGCAAAGCTGGTAGCCCCCTAGGAACATCTGGTGTTGCGAAATAGTAGTGCGCCGCTTTCGGAAAGAGGGGTAATATTGAATCAAGGTCTTTATCATTGACAACTCCCATTACAATATGCAGTTGCTCGTAGGGTTCTTCCGCAAGTTGCTGTAGTACATACGTCAACCCCTCCCTATTATGCGCCGTATCACAAATGATCGTTGGCGCGGTTCCCAACACCTGCCACCTTCCTTGTAAGCCCGTATTTAGTAAGACATTCTGAAGCCCCAGTTGCAGGTGTTCTTCGGAAATGTTCCATCCTTGATTCCGTAACGATTGTAACGTTGCCAATACGGTTTTCAAATTCTTCTTTTGGTACGTTCCTTTAAGTGGCAACTCATAGTTCGGCCAATCGGTATGTTCTGCAAAAACCAGTGGGGCGTGTTTGGCTTCCGCTATTTCCTGAAATACCGGTTCCGATTGTTCGTGAATTTCTCCAATAACCACGGGAACTCCTTCTTTTATGATCCCTGCTTTTTCTCGAGCAATAGCCGCAATAGAACTTCCTAAGAACTGCGTGTGATCTAAACCAATATTGGTAATGACAGAAACTTCCGGCACGACCACATTGGTACTGTCTAAGCGACCGCCCATCCCCACTTCTACGATGGCGATATCCACGTTTTCCTTTCTGAAATAATCAAAGGCCAGGCCCACCGTCATCTCAAAGAATGAAAGTGCCTGGTCTTCAAAAAAGTGTTGGTGCTTTTGAACAAAGGAAGCCACCTCATCTTCAGTAATCATCGCGCCATCAATTTTAATACGCTCCCGAAAATCCTTTAAGTGTGGCGAGGTGTACAATCCTGTCTTATAACCGGCTTCTTGCAGTACTGAAGCGAGCATATGACTCACAGAACCTTTTCCATTGGTTCCGGCCACATGAACGCTTTTAAAGCTGTGGTGGGGGTGTTCCAAATGGTCCATCAGCGCAAGGGTATTCGATAAATCGGCTTTATAGGCTACTTGCCCCTGTCGCTGGTACATGGGTAACTGCTTGAACAGCCACGCAATCGTTTCAGAATAGTTACTCACAGTCTACTTAATGGGATACCAATAATTTTTGGGTCGTAGTTCCTTCCGAAGAAACTATTTGCACATAATACATTCCTTCCGACAACGTTGCCACAGAGAGCGCTACACTTTTTTGCTGCGGAAAGGCTTGCTGCTCAATTAAAGTTCCGGTTGCGTTGTATAATTTCCAAACACCACTTCGCGGTGTCTCAAAGAAAATTACGGTACGTTCCGAAGCAGGGTTCGGAGCTAACACGGGGGAAGCTGTACCTACTTCCGAAACAGAAAATATGTCTGAACTTAAATCCAATCGATAGCTCGACCGACCATACGTAGCGATATACAATTGATCGTTTGCCTCGTCGATATGCATATCATTAACCACCACTGAAGGAATATTCGCTCCCAATACCTGCCAATTGGTTCCTTCATCCTGACTTCCAAAAACGCCCACATCCGTGGCGATGATCAAGTTGTCAAAACGATCTTTTACAATATCATTCACCGGGATATCCGGTAAGCTGGTTCCGATATTTGTCCAGGTCGCTCCGGCATCGGTGCTTTTATAGACATGACCGTTATCTTCTCCAAATCGATACCCAGAAAGCGTTACATATACTGTATTGGCATCCACTCTATCTGCCAGCACCTTCGTGACCCAACGATCCGGTAGGCCTGCCGAAATATCAGTCCAAGTGGTCCCACCGTCTGGCGTTGTAAACACCGTACCGTCGTCGGCTCCAGTATAAATCCGGTTGCTATCCAGCGTAGAAACATCGATGGTCGTAAGGGTTCCAAAAGTAAGATTTCCTCCGCCCGGTCCGTTTGTTAAATCGGGACTAATCACCGTCCAATTGTTTGCGGCATTTGTCGTACGATACAGTCGATTCGTACCAAAATACAAGGTTTGTGAATTGTCGGGATCAAAACAAATAGGCGTATCCCAGTTGTTCCGATCGGCACCGTCGATGCCGTTCAACACCAAGTTGAAAGAGGCGCCGTTATTTGTCGATTTTACGAGTCCGCCATACTGCGATAAGGCATAAATCACATTAGTATCGGTAGGATCGACTAAGGGTTGGAATCCATCTCCTCCCGTAATGATATTCCAATCTCCCAAAGCGCCGGAACTAGTTCGCATGGTGCTATTATCTTGAGCACCCCCATATCGTTTATCACTGTTTTGCGCATCGACATGGAAGCGATAAAACTGCGTTATAGGCAGGGTTTCGTCCTTCGTCCAACTCGCACCCCCATTCAAACTTTTATAAAAACCGCCGTCATTCCCCAGTAACACGATATCAGAATTGTTAGGATGAAATGCCATGGCATGCTGATCCACGTGAACACCGGGAAAAGAAGCAGTCCAGTTATTTCCCCCATCGGTTGATTTTTCAACGACAAAGTCGACATTATACAGCACGTCCTCATCGGTAGGATCCACATAAATTCCACGAAACCACCAGTGAAAGCCTACGTTGGTCAGCTGACTCGAATTTACTTCCGTCCAGGAATCACCGCCATCGCTACTACGATACACCCCCTCAATGCTTCCTGACGCATTGGCGTAGCGCGCGTACAACACATCCGGGTTAGAAGGTGCAATCACAATACTGATACGTCCTTTATCGGTAGGGGCTGAGGGAAGCCCTGTGGTTAATTCGGTCCAGGAATCACCGCCGTTTAGTGATCGGTAGATTCCGGAAGTAGCACCGCCGTATTGTCTAAATTCCGGTCGGCGTATGCGCTCCCAGGTGGCCGCATATAGAATATCGCCGTGGGTGGGGTGCATGGCCATATCGATCACTCCGGTCACATCGCTAATGAACAATACCTGCTCCCAGGTAGTGCCGCCATCAGTGGTTCGGTACACGCCGCGATTGTCGTCATCCCGAAAGAGAGGGCCCATGGCACCTACAAAGACTGTGTTTCCGTCATTAGGATCTATTAAAATTTTACCCACGCTGCCAATATCTGGCAAGCCTTTAGGTTGCCACGTAAGGCCGCCATCGATGCTTTGATATACCCCATCGCCGTCATAGGCTAAAGAACCTCCTCCGGCATTCACTTCGCCTGTACCTACCCAAACAATATCATTGTTCGCTTCGGAAATGGTGATGTCGCCAATAGACAGCATTTCCTGATCATCAAAGATGGGCGTCCAACTGCTACCCCCATCGGTGGTTTTAAAAATTCCTCCGGAAGCCGCCCCAACATAATAGGTATCGGGGTTGTTGGAAGGGATCTCAATATCGGTAATACGACCTCCAATATTGGTAGGTCCTGTAAATTCCCACACGGCCGCGGAAGGCGCCTCGCTGTTGCGTTGTTTTTTCCATGCAATGGCTTCCCGATACGCCGAGGTATTAAGTTGTCCTGAAGGAAACGCCCGCTGCATAAACATGACATCGGTAGGCGCTTTTTCTGATGTTGCTCCTGAAGTTTTGGATGTCTGAATGTCTTGACACCCTAAAGAGAAAATGGATAGTAATAAAAGAGTAAGGTATTGGAGTTTCATAGTATCTTATTTTTGATAAAGATACTGAAAAACAGCAGCTTTTTTTGACACTGAGAAAACGAGCTACTGAAAGATGCTACGCAGGCTATTTATTGAAAGATTGCGTATATAAGAACCATAAATCTTGGCTGTGATATAAAAGAAGAGCCACTTATATAGACCTAGTTATTTCGTATATTGACGACGCTCCCCTGCATGTGTAACCGGCTATTACACCCTAGCATTAATCTGTGATGGTGATATTGTGGATACATATAACCTTGTTAAAAATTAATTTTATGAAACCCTATATAGTTCTTGCATGCTTGCTATATGCCACAATAACCCTAAGTCAAGGAAGCATTGAGCGAGTTACGATTTCGCCTACCGGCGATCCTGCAGAAATTGACGTGGAAGTGGTAATGCATAGCCCTAATTTTTCGACAGCCTATCTCGAAGAAGCTCAGGTGGTTACTACTGACAGTATCATCCTAAAGTTATGCTACGTTCAAAATCTTAATGTTATCCCTACCACCATCACTACCGATCATCTAATAACACTACCTCAGGTGCCCGCGGATTATCATTTTACATGCGAGATATATTTTACCTTAGATCCTGAACTGGAATGTAATTATTTACCCAAAGAGCTTGCCGATAGCGCCTCAAATACTTTTTCTGCCCCGCTGGAAGACCCCATCGTGTTAAATGTGGAAAGTACAATGTTGGCTATGCTTACTATCACCCCTATCCCGGGGCGGGAGATCATCACCATACAAGGAGCAGCCATTCCCGTGCAACAGCTCACTCTCTATAATGCTCAAGGTCAAAACGTGCAACACCAAAATGGTGGCACGCTACCTTTACGTATGGATGTGAGTACCCTGCCAGCCGGCCTCTATTTTTTAACGATAGAAGCCAAAAACGCTAGGGAGATAAAAAAATTAATAATAGCTCGGTAATTCATAACTCACTATTGTAAAAGTTTGAAATTGTGGATACATATAACCTTCTCAAAAATTAATTTTATGAAACCCTATGTAGTTCTTGTGTTCTTACTATATACCACGGTCACCCTGTGTCAAGGCAGAATTGAGCGAGTTACGATTTCGCCTACCGGCGATCCTTCAGAAATTGATGTGGAAGTGGTAATGCATAGTCCTAATTTTTCGACAGCCTATCTTGAAGAAGCACAGGTGGTTACTAATGACAGTATCATCCTAAAATTATGCTACCTCCAAAATCTTGATGTTATCCCTACCACCATCACTACCGATCATCTAATAACACTACCTCAGGTGCCCGCAGACTATCATTTTACATGCGAGATATATTTTACCCTGGATCCCGAACTGGAATGTAATTATTTACCCAAAGAGCTTGCCGATAGCGCCTCAACTACTTTTTCTGCCCCGCTGGAAGACCCCATCGTGTTAAATGTGGAAAGTACAGCACTGGCCATGCTTACCATCACCCCTATCCCGGGGCGGGAGATCATCACCATACAAGGAGCCGCCATCCCCGTGCAACAGCTCACACTCTATAATGCCCAAGGTCAACAAGTACAACAAAAAAAGGGTGGTACCTTACCCTTACGTATGGACGTGAGCACCCTGCCAGCCGGAGTGTATTTTTTAACGATAGAAGCCGAAAATGCCAGAGAAATTAAAAAACTGATAATTGCCCGGTAGTTTCCTAATGTATTATTGTGAAAGTTTGAAATTGTAGATGATTTTCCCAATCTGCTTGGCGGGCGCATTGCTATCGGAATTAAATTTTGTTGCCAAGGCGGCGCGCTTGGCGGGCTCCAGCAAACATCTTGAATTATTCGTAGTTCCACGCACCCCGGGAGTGGCGCTGATTACGCGACCGTTGCGGTCTACTTCGATACTTACCACCACCGTTCCGGCTTCGTTGCATTCCTGAGTCTCCTTGGCCTTGTTCAACGCTTTTCGGCCGCCCAATAGATAATTTCCGTCGCCATCCAATCCTTTGCCGGTACCGTAATAACTTTTGGCATTGGGGTCGCCATTGGGATCTCCTTTATCACCCCTGGTGTTGTCATCGCCTTCGCTGCCTTGGGCGGTACCGTTGTTTTTAGGTCCGTTAATCAGGCTCGAAATAGCGTCGGTAGTGGTTTTATCAGGTTTGGGTTCTACCTTTTTTGGAGGTTCCTTCTTAGGCGTCTCTTTAGGCGTTTCTACCGCCTCCACCTTTTTTTCTTCTTTTTTGATGACAGGAGCTTCCTCAGTATCTTGTGTGACCACCTCTTCTTTGATCTCGCTTTTGGGTTGTGAAACGGGTGGCGGGGTGGTTTCCTGAGGCGCCGATTTGATAGGTTCATTAGGCTGAACGTCTCCACTACCCGTGTCCATGGTGCCGAAGTTTACGGCAATCCCATCTTCAGGAGGCGGGTCTAAATACGTAAGCCCCACGTAGAACAACAGCAGCAAAATAAGCACGTGTAGCACCACGGTGATCGTCATGCTTCTTTTTTTATGTTGGGTGTCTAATAGTGCCATGTGTTGTTGAACTACAAAATTTGATTCCAATGTTTCTTTCTGCGTTACGGACCTGTCTGCCGCCTTAACCTCATATTTGAGAAATCAGGCAGATTGAGGCAATCTACCGTGTAGTGCCGAAAGCCTGCCTCTGCCGGCAGGCAGGCCGGACCGCGCCGCAGGCGGGGGAACGCCCTAATTGGGACGTACCGCTAGAACGACCTTAAAATCGTTTTTATTGGCAATGTCCATTACAAAGACGGCATCTTCAATGGGCACACCTTCTTCGGCTCTTAAAATGATGGTAGGCTCTTCCTGTCCTGCCAATATGCTTTTCAATTCTGATTCAATGCTGTATTCACTAACGCGCTCTTTATTTACATAATACGCGCCGGCGCTGGTAATACTTACCGAGGCTTTTTGCTGATTCGTTGATTTTCCTTTTGCCTTCGGAAGTATAAGATCCAGGGCATCCGGAGTAATCGCAGGAGAGGTCAATAGGAAAAAGACTAACAACAGGAATACAATATCGGTCATGGAGCTCATGCTGAATTCGGGACTGATTTTATTTCGACCGCGTAAATTCATTTTAAGCCGGTTCGTTTAATAAGTCGAGGAAATCTACTGCCGTGGCTTCCATTTGGTGGACTACCTTATCGGTGCGCACCACCAGGTGGTTATATCCCATATAGGCAATAATCCCCACGATCAATCCTGCAACTGTTGTCGTCATCGCTGTGTAAATACCTTCGGCAAGAGCGCCCATTTCTGCTTGTCCGCTGCTCGTCGCCAATTGATGAAACGCCAATACCATCCCGATCACCGTTCCCAAGAACCCAATCATGGGTGCGGCTCCGGCGATGGTCGCTAACACACTTACGTTCTTTTCAAGCTTATAGACCTCTAATCGACCTGCATTTTCGATGGCGGTGTTGATATCCTCTAACGGACTCCCAATACGCGATACCCCTTTTTCGGTAAGGCGGGCCACCGGACTGTTTTGTTGGGCACAGAGCATTTTAGCCGCTTGTACATTTCCGTTCGCTACATTGTCTTTGATCTGGTTCATGAAATTGTTGTCCAGTTTAGAAGCGGCTTTGATCGCAAACAAGCGCTCAAAGTAGATATAGACCGCAATAAAAAGCAATACGAACAGAACTCCAATAATGACTTGCGCTCCGAGGCCGCCATTCATAATGAGTTCAATAACCGACAGTGTTTTTTCTTCTACAACGGGCTCTAATTCTTGCCCGGTTGCTTCCGCACCGTCCTGAAAGAAGAGGGTAAGCATAGGTTCCTTTAGGTTTTAATGGATAACGACAAAGGCGTCTTTAAATTGTTTGGGACTTAGAAAAGGTATTCTACCGCTAAGAACACGGCGGCACCGGCTAAGAAGCCGATCAATGCCAACCAAGCTATTTTGCGCAGATACCAGATGAAGTCGATTCGCTCCATTCCCATAGCGGCTACACCCGCAGCCGATCCAATGATGAGCATACTTCCTCCGGTTCCGGCAGAATAGGCGATAAAATGCCATAGCGGTGAATCCATGGGAGCGTCATACATTCCCATAGAGGCTGCTACTAGCGGCACGTTGTCGATGATCGCCGACAAGACTCCTAAGAGAATAACCACCACATCCTGACTCGGAATGGCTTTCTGAAGTACTTCCGCTAAATATCGAAGGGTTCCTACTTCTTCCCCGTTAACGACACCGTATACCAGACTTTCCAATCCGGCGACGGCCATTAGAATTCCTAAGAAGAATAGAATACTGGAAATTTCAATCCGCGACAATGCTTTATGCGCCGAATAGAGATGACGCCGTTCTTCGGTAAAATCTTCTTCCGGGTGAATGTATTCAGAAACCAACCATACAACTCCTAGGGCCAGCATCATTCCCATGTACGGCGGTAAGTGGGTTACTGTTTTAAAGATGGGTACCGATACGATCATTCCCAAACCAAGAAATAACATGGTGCGACTGCTCAACAGTCGTTCGGCTTCCAGGTCTTCAGTACTATCCACCGAAATTTCTCCTTTGAAGGGTTTAAGCATGCCCGCAATAAAGAAGGGCAATAAGAAACAGGCAATAGAAGGTAATACCACATACTCAATCAATCCAAGCGCACTTACGCGGTCTGCGATCCAAAGCATGGTGGTAGTAACGTCTCCAATGGGCGACCAGGCTCCACCAGCGTTGGCGGCAATCACAACCATAGCCGCATACCAAAGGCGGTCTTCTCGCTTCTGAATGAGTTTGCGAAGTAAAGTTACCAGAACGATCGTCGCGGTAAGGTTATCGATAATAGCCGAAAGGATAAACGCTAAAATACCAATGATCCACAGCAATTTGCGCTTACTTCGGGTTTTCACGGCGCCTTTCAGCACTTCAAACCCACGGTGAAGATCAATAATCTCGACAATGGTCATGGCGCCAATTAGGAAGATTAAAATTTCTGCGGTCTTCCCTAAATGGTGTAATAAGGTTCCATTGAAGCCCTCTTCGGCCACTTCACCTCCCGACAAAAAGTTAAAGGCTTGTTCTTCCGTATTGATAACATCAAACCAACCTTCATGGAATCCTACCGCTAATAAGGCCCAAATAAGTGCGGCCATGATAAGCGCGGGAACTGTTTTGTCTAATTTTAAGGGGTGTTCGAGTGTAATAGAGAGATAGCCTATTACAAATATCAAGATAATGATGGACTCCATATATGGGTGTGTTTAGTATGGTTCTAAATTAATTGTTTCAGCGCAATTTCAAAAGCCGTCTTGCTAATATTTGTCTTGGTGCTGTTATTGTCGAAGGTATTCTGAATGGCATTTCGGATGGTCATGGAGGTATCATTGAAGATGGCCTCGTCTGTCATTTGTACCTTCCGTTCCATAAAATAAGCGAACACACGAGCCATTCCGCAGTTACTAATAAAATCAGGGATTAAACTGACTTTGTTATCGGTAAACTCCATAATGGGACCGAAGAATATTTCCGTATCGGCAAACGGCACATTGGCGCCGCAGCTAATCACTTCCAGACCCGTATCGATCAAGGTCGCGATCTGCTCTTGCGTGATCAGTCGGGACGCGGCACAAGGCGCAAAGATTTCGGCTTCCAAACTCCAGATTTTTTCGTTCATTTCTTCAAACGAAAGCATGTTTTCGGTCTGCAAAGTATTGCGCTCTTTCTTCAGAAACAACGATTTGATCTCTTCAAAGCCTAATCCATCTTCGTCAATAATTCCGCCAACGCGATCGATGATTCCCACTATTTTAGCGCCCGCCTGAGCCAGGTAGTAGGCCGCTGAAGCGCCTACGTTTCCAAAGCCCTGCACGATCGCACGCTTCCCTTTGATATCTCCACCGTAGATCTCATAATAATGTCGCGCTGCTTCTGCTACACCATACCCGGTGATCATGTCTGCCACCGTATATTTTCTAGAGGCATCCGGAGAATAGGTTTCATTTTCCAGAACCTTAATGACACCTTGCCGTAATTGCCCAATGCGATTGATCTTATCGGCTTCGGAAGGCGTAAAATGACCGTTGAACACCCCCTCTTGAGGATGCCATACGCCGCTTTCTTCGGTGATGGGAATTACTTCGTGAATTTCATCGACATTGAGGTCGCCCCCGGTTCCATAGTAGGCTTTCAAAAGGGGAGAAACCGCTTTATACCAGCGTTCTAAGACTCCTTTTTTTCGTGGGTCGCTAGGATCGAAATTAATACCAGACTTCGCGCCACCGATAGGCGGACCCGAGACGGTAAATTTCACTTCCATGGTTTTGGCCAGAGATAGCACTTCGTTTTGATCGAGACCGGGACGCATACGCGTTCCGCCGCCGGCTGCGCCGCCTCGTAATGAGTTGATGACGGTCCACCCTTCCGCTTCGGTTTCTGGGTCGTTCCAGTGGAATACAATTTCGGGATCTTTTTCTTCGTACTTCTTAAGGAGTTCTTTCATGCAGGAATAGCTTCGATACGGAAATTTAAAGTAAGAACTACAAATATAGAAAAGTTGTGAAGGCTTTAGGTTATTTTACCATTATTTTAGGGTTTATAAATCACACCGCTTGAATGGTCTTTTGACGCCCCTGTGACGCTTGAAAGACAGTTCGCCTCACCTCGCAATCGCAACACCCCCAGAAGCGCAAATACCAGGGCTTCCTTAAAATCAATAAGCTGTTTTTCAGGCAAGATGTAGGTTGCTCGGGAATGTATTCGAAGGCGGTTCAGCAAATAATCGTTGTAGGCACCCCCGCCAGTAACCAGTACGGTAGCCTGCGGATTAAATTGGCGACTTAATTGTACCGCGATGTGTTCGGTGACGGTGCGCAGTATATTTTTAGGAGGTTCTTCGGAAGCATTTAGAAGCGGAAACATCTCTTGAAGAACCCATTCTATTCCCAGCGATTTAGGCGGCTTTTGCTTGTAAAACGACAGAGAATTGAGCTGTTCAAGCAATTCTTCATTAATGGTACCCGAAGCAGCCAGTGCTCCTGAAGCATCGTACTCAAATCCTAATTTTTCAGCATAGCGATTCAGCACAATGTTAACCGGACAGATATCGTAGGCGATCCGTTTGCCTTGGTACTCAAAAGAACAGTTCGCAAAACCTCCCAGATTTAAACAATAGTTGTATTCCGAAAATAGAAGGCGATCTCCTACGGGGACCAAGGGAGCCCCTTGCCCCCCCAAGTCCACGTCGGCCACGCGAAAATCACAGACCACGGTGGTTTGCAAGAGCGACGCCAACGCTTGCTGATTGCCGATTTGCAGGGTATACCCTTTGTCGGGTTCATGCAAGATAGTATGACCGTGACTACAAACGGCATCGAAGCCTTGTAGGGTCGTTTGCCCGAAGTGCTCTTTGATAACAGACGCCAGATAGTGGGTATACTTATGATTTAACTGTTGCAATCGGCCTTCCGAAAAATGAACCGCTTCTCGCAGGATATGTTTCCAGGTAGGATCATACGGGATTGTTTGGGTCTCTTCCAACGAAAAGGACCAATGGTTATCCCTGCCTTCCGTGGGTGCCTGTAACGACACCACCGCGAGATCGATCCCATCCAAGGAAGTGCCACTCATCACTCCGAGTACCCGATATTGGTTCTGCTTCATTTCTGTAAAAATAGCGCGATTCATTGAAAAATTCTAGTCAAAAAGGTATCTTTGCCGCGCATCGAAAACGATTTAGATAAAAGTACTGATACCATGGATTTTAACCTTTCCGAAGAACACCTGATGATACGCGAGGCAGCGCGTGATTTTGCCAACAATGAACTGCTCCCGGGAGTGATTGAGCGAGATACGAATCAAACCTTTCCGACCGAACAAGTCAAAAAAATGGGCGAACTCGGATTCTTAGGAATGATGGTCGACCCAAAATACGGCGGTGGCGGAATGGACACGCTTTCGTATGTGATTGCCATGGAAGAACTCAGCAAGATCGACGCTTCCGCTTCGGTAATTGTTTCCGTAAACAACTCACTTGTATGCTGGGGATTAGAAACCTATGGGTCTGAAGAACAAAAACAAAAATACCTAACCAAGCTCGCTACCGGAGAATCGATTGGCGCTTTTTGCCTCAGCGAACCGGAAGCAGGAAGCGATGCTACTTCGCAACGTACCACTGCTGTAGACAAAGGAGATCATTACCTCCTGAACGGTACAAAAAACTGGATTACCAATGGAGGTAGCGCCGATTACTATCTCGTCATCGCACAAACCGATCGCGACAAGGGACACCGAGGCATCAATGCCTTTATTGTTGAAAAATCTTGGGATGGTTTTGAGGTAGGCCCGAAAGAGGACAAATTGGGAATTCGGGGAAGCGATACTCACACCCTCAACTTTAACGATGTAAAAGTTCCGAAGGAAAATCGTATTGGCGAAGATGGATTCGGATTTAAATTCGCAATGAAAACCTTAAGCGGAGGCCGTATTGGAATTGCTGCTCAAGCCCTTGGAATTGCCGCAGGAGCCTACGATTTAGCCAGAGAATATTCTAAGATCAGAAAGGCTTTTGGCACAGAGATTTGCAACCATCAGGCAATCGCTTTTAAGTTGGCCGATATGCATGTGAATATTGAAGCGGCGCGACATTTAGTAATGAAAGCCGCCTGGGACAAGGATCAGGGAGCCAACTACGATATGAGCGGTGCCATGGCAAAATTACAAGCCAGTAAAGTGGCGATGGAAACTACTGTGGAAGCCGTGCAAATTCACGGAGGAAACGGATACGTAAAAGAATACCACGTGGAGCGCCTGATGCGGGATGCCAAGATTACCCAGATCTACGAAGGTACCAGCGAAATTCAAAAGATTGTGATCTCCAGAGGCTTGCTGCGTGACTAGCGCTGGAGAATAGCTTTGGAAAACCTGCCGATTGGCAGGTTATTTTATGAGCGATCGGCAGGTCATGTAACAATTCTAGCGTGTTTCGACTAATAGTTCGGGAGCTTTGGAAAAATCGGCTTCAAATTTAAAAAGCGTGTTTCCCTAACTCGTTTTTTTTACCGAAATTACATCCCTATTATGTTCAACCAACACTTTTAAACAACCATTACCATGTCTGATGATTTTGATCTTTTAGAAACCGATTCTGCTTCCAAACAAGAAAAAGTAGATGTCAATTGGGGAAAAGCCGTTGACCAAATGAAGTCGAAACTCGCTCAGGAGGACGACCCGGAAGTACGCCAAAAAATTCTAAATGCCACCTTGGATGATGTGGTGCATATGGCGGAAAAAGACCGTGCGACGCTACTGGACGCCATTAAAGATCTTACCGATTATCAGGATGAGGTAGGTATTATCTTCGAGAAGTTTTCTACGCTCAATGCCAATGAGCAAAAAGTTATTGATAACGCCCAGAAAGATCTGGAGCGAGCGCGATTGGCCTTAGAAGATGCCGAAAATGTAACCGATAACTGGTGGAATAACCTTTGGGGGCGCAAAGCGCGCATCCGCAAGCGCGAAGAAGAATTGAAAGCGGCCCAGAAAACACGCGAGGCTGCCGATCTCAAGGCCAAGCAAATGTTTCAGGAACGTATCGAGAATGCCGATGTGCAAACCTTATTAAGCGAGCTATCGTTTAAAAGTCAGGCTGCCGTGACGCGACTGAAGAATCGCGAGGTGGAAATTAAAGAGGTGGAAGAAAAATTACAGGAAGCCATTGTCGAAGCCAGTAAAAATCATACGAAGGCGTTAGAAAAGAAAAAGGAGACGGAAGAGAAATTAGAAGCACAATACGCCTTATTAAAACAAGCCCGACAAGAGTTGGAATCTATTAGCGACAAACAATCTACAGAATATTCTGAAGCCATCGGAAAGATCACTGAGATCGAACAAAAAGTAGAAGAACTAGAAGGGCTTAAAAACGCTTACACCACCTTGGCGGCGAGTAAAGATAGCTTTGTTCACAAGCACAACCTCACGATCAAAGTACTCACCAGCTTGCGAAGCAACCTACAAACACACCGTGCGAAACTGAAAAGTGATACAGACGAGCGTTTGAAATATTATGACGGATATGTAGTGGCTCTCAAAGCCAGAACCGATCAGGAATTTGCTGCCATCCTTGAACATCTTGGGGTTAAAACCGACGAGCATATAGGTTCTACCCTAGCCGCGATGCACAGTGCGAGCGCCAAAGCCCGCCAGGAAATGATGGACAATATTCCTGTGCATGAAAAGGTAATGCAGGGCGTCTACAGCAGTTATGCCGAATCATTACAGGAAATTAGGGAGAAGGATGCCGAAATTCAAAAGGATTTTGCCGCCCGCTATGGTATTGACATGAAGGAAATCTTTGAGGAGTATTACGCCTCCGGAAAAGAAAACCCTGCTAAGAAGACCCCCGATGCGCCCGCTCCGGCGTCATCTGAAGACGATGACCTGTTAAGCTAACCCATTGTCGTTCCGAAGCATAGACAACCAAAAATCGTACATCTAATAGCATGGGGATTAACCAAATCGTAACACCCTTAGACAGTGCTGTCCTGGAAACCAAGGAGCAGTATACGGTCTATTTTAAGATCGTTACCCACGCCTTTGAACAGATGCTTCAGGCCATGGATCGCGAAAAGATTTGCCATGCCATTGAACTTTCCTTCCTACAGCAGTACTGCGATTTGATCACCTATTCGTTAGAAGCGTTTCGGGTAAAGTATTTGTACGATGAGGATGAAAAAATGAAGATCGATTTGACCGAGTCGGGCCTTCCTAACTATTTGGAATTTCGGTATCTCTATAACGATTTGGAACTTCGGAAAGAACACATTGCGAAACTCCCCAGCAAGGAGCACTTGCAACAAGAGTTTTTAACGCAATTGCTGAAATACAAGGAACCCATTCCGAAGCGAAAACTGCAACAAGCAGCATCCATTGTATACTACAACTCTGTACAGCGAAATTACATCTTTCGGAAGTTCGTACAAGGAAAGATCGTTCGCATCGAAAACAGCGAAACCCCATATGTGGTAAGCTGGGCTTTTTACGATGTAACGCACAACCGCCCGTTTGTTTGTTTCATGTATTTCGACCTGTACAAAACAACGGTTAACGAATATACCGAAGCCATTTATGAGGCGATTGAACAGGTGGCAGACCGAAATATGAGCGTAGAAATGATGGCCTATGGCATCGACAAAAAATTGCCTAAGCTTCATCCCAAAGAGGTGAAAAAGATCGATTTGGGCCCCCTGCACAATGTGTTTGCAAAAGATGAACTTACGTTGACCCACATCCTGTTAGAAGCTATTGTTAAAAAAACCGTCGATTTGCACGCCTTTGCCATGAGCTTGGAGATTGCCAGTTGCGTGAGCACAGAAACGGTGAGTGAAGGAAGTATTTTTAGCAAACAAGAACTACAGGTATGGGAGACCCAACGGCCCTCCACCTACGTATTTTGCCCGCATCGTGTGATGCAATTGTATTACGATAAAATTCCAGAAGCGATGAACCGATTGACGGTTCCGCCCATTGAAATAGAGACCCTAGACCCCTAATATGCAACATAACAGTACGTTTCCCATAAAACACGTTGAACTGAAAAACCTTCGGGACGAAGCCACCTCGTACCTCAAGGGAATTCAATGGGACCAAAGCTATAACGCCAAAAGCAAAGAAAAAGGCAGCCAGGACGATTCCATTCTCTTGTACCTTTCAAAAGCGACCGGAAAAGCGACCAACGATATTACCTCGGTCTCCAAAACGGTTCTGGCCTTAAAAAAGAAATTGTTGCCCGAAAGTGTCGCCATTCCGTTGCAACTAAACAAAGCACTTTATGCGCTTCAAGAAGGAATTACGCTTGGATTATGGTTACGGGACAGCTATTCGGATGCCTCAGGATTTTCTACCCTCAACGAACGCAAAGAAGCTCTGGACGCTTCGGGAAGACGGGAATTCGACTCCAAACAGCATACGGCCACTGCCTTTATGCTCTACGGAATGGCATACTTCATTCAATACCAATTACGAGAAGTGGCTTCGGACGACCTTACCGTTTTGAAAAATAAATTTGCCGGGATTCCAGAGGTTTCACTCGTTTCTCCCATAAAGGGCATTAGCTGCACCTTATTTTATTATGATAAATACCTGTCGCACCCAGAAATGGTACGATCCGATCAGGATGTGGCCGACCTTACGGCGGTGTTCTTTGAAGCCTTAGTTTCTGAAATTCAACAACGTATTGGATCCCTCGAATACACCGAAACGATTACCGACCGCACGTACAAATTAGAAGACAGCGACTTTGCCGTTTCGGGCTGGGAGAATGTGTTGGAAGGAACGGCTAAAAGCGTTGAATTCAATAAAATTAAGTTTGAAGAGATCGTGGGGAACCGCGATGCCAAGCACTTTGCTCGTCGATTGACCGAGCGTTTGCTGAGCTATGATTTTCAGGCGAAGAAAAATCCGTTTCAGGAGCTAGGCGGATTTATGCCGGTATTTATGGGCTACGGAATTCCGGGTACTGGAAAGAGCATGCTCATTGCGGCCATCGCCACCCGCTTGAAAGAGCATTGTGATCAATTGGAAATTCCATTTTTGTTTCACCCCATGCCCGATACCCTCATCTCTACCTTTCAGGGAGGTTCTGCTGAAAAAATGGTACAATGGATGAAACCCCTGCAAGATCCTACAAAATTGATTTTCGCACCCATTGACGATGCCGAGAACAATTTGCAAGAACGAACCGCACAAGGAGTTTCGGCAGGAGTGAAGGAGGTGATTGGTGTGTTTTTACGCTATACCGAAGGTGCCTATGCCGTCAACTACGGAAATAGCTCGGTGGGACTCTTTACCAACCTACCCGAAATGCTCGATAAAGCCGTGATCTCTCGTGTTCAAGGCAGGTTTAAAATTGATGGCGCCCGCAGCCTACCCGATTTTGTAGACCAGGATTATTTGTGGTGGCATAAAATTGAAAAGACTTTACCCGGGTTTGTCAATATGAACAATCCTACGGACTACCACTACTTGAGCGATCAGGGACTCGCCAAAAACATGGGAGAAATTCTTTCACAGATAGAAAAACCTACAGAAGAACGCGTATTAGCGATATACGAGCAGGTTTCTGGCAAGCATCAAGACACCGATCATATGTTCTATGCCGCCTTGTATCAGGCGATCCAAAAGGCTTTTCCGTTTTTCTCCTCCCGGGATGTTCGAAACATTCAGAGTGCGGTTTCCTTGCGCCTCACCGATTTTGACCTTCCGAAGGAATGGTTTGAAGACCCCACGCGATACTTCAAACAACCTTACGATACAAAATTCGAGATGTTGCAGGAATTGATGAAGGAAAACATGAAAGGAATGAGTTTTGCAGACATCCGAAAGCAAGAGGTGGTACGATACTTAGACAACGTGGCGACCATTGCCGATACCGATTTTAAACGGAAAGTAGACCAGCGGGTGCACGATCTCCGCGTTCAGATGGAAGCACGAGATCAATTTGAAAAAGACACGCTATGATAGACGAACTCAAATCAGCCGGATTATTTGGCGCGGGTCTGGTTCCTGTTTCAGGAGCTTTGGCACGTCGCTACAATGGCTGTTTAGAGTTGTTAGGAATCGCACCTACGTCACTGGAGCGATTTCACATTGACGCCATGGGGTGGAGCCCTGAAATTGCCGAAGAGAAGGAACATCGGCATTACCTCAACCCAAGTGAAGCGAATACGCATGCTATTATTGTGTCGCCCCAGCAGGAGGACAAGCCGGTATATTATCCGTTTCATAGCTTTGATGCAGATCTAATGACGGCAGTGTTCGCTGCCTATAGAAAAGAAATTCGCGATATCACGAAAGATTCAGCGTTGTGCCTCGATATCGATCAGTTTATGGACTCCTATTTCGAGCCCCTCGATTTATTACGCTATCAAAAAGTGGAAGTTCGCTTTCAATTGCTGAATGATCTTCAGAAAAAACAAACTGAGCAACGCAAGTTGGTTGAAAAATTTCAAGATGGAAATCATTTTATCGATACGCAGTTGCATCACCAATTATTAGATTCGGCCAGAACCTATGGTGATTTGCGAAATCGAAAATTAGATCTTGAACCGCTCACCTTACAAGTGCGCTCCTTCTACACCAAAGCGTTTGGTGGCGTCTTTTTGCTGCGCGATTTCATTACGGACATCATGGTGTTTGAATCGGAAGAAATGTTCAAAAAAGCGATCAAAGACACGGCGCACGAGGTAACCTTATTTCACATTAATCACACTGAATTAACGACTACGCTAGTGAACCATGTGATCGCTGAATTCGACATCAGAAAAGCCGCTAAAACCCCTCGCTACGAACGTATTAAAAAGCACCTTTTTGTGCAGAAGCTCACCGAATGGAATCATCCGCTTCAGGAGATCCTCGACAGTCCGTTTATCTTCAAACGTTATCTTAACGAACTTGATGAAACCACTCAGAAAGAACTTTTAAGCGTAGAACGCTATAATCAAAGAAAAATCGTAGAACGTGATCTGAACATCAATGAGGTCGTAGCCCCTGTTTATTCAAAAGCATTGCTAGAACCCCATTCATCGTTAGAGGAAGAGCATACTGAGCTTGTTTGGACACTACTTACCAAACTTACCCCTATTGACCCTCTTCACCTCTATTGGTACGATAAAGAAACATTTTATAGCGCGTTTCCCACCTGGCCCGAAAGCTATCGCAAATGGGTCATTGAAAGCGTGCTCAACCCACGAAAACCGAAAGCATCATGACACTAGAAATTATTGTTTTTACGCTGGCTATTCTCTTGGGTATCGTCATTTACTGGCGTGAATCCAAGAGCAATCGCATCTATCGCTTTTTCAATACGGTAATGCATTCAAAAGAATTACAAATGAAACCCGAAAATCGCAAAGGGTTTGTACATCGGCAACCCTTTCTCATGCGACTTGTGTGGATTACGTTGGTGTTTGTGATTGCAGGAGCCATTATTAGTTTCGCGACCCCCGTGAATGTGTTTGTTCAATACTTCGTTTCGGCTATCGTTGGAACGTTGATCGGAACTTATATTGCTTCTCTATTCTTTTTTACTTCGGAAGGGTTAAAAGCTGAAAATATCAAAAAGAATATGAAGGATGCCTATAACAAAGGACGAGATTTCGTGGAAGATATCACTGAAGAAGACACCCCCGAATCGGCGCCGGAACCCACTGAAAAAACGGAAACCGAAGATCGTCCCAGCGCTCGGGAACGTTTGAAGAATAAAGGAATGATCAAGTAAAAACCAACGTATCATGAAATCGTATTGGAAAAAAGGTCCCAAACAAAAACGCATTGTTATCATAAGCGCACTTCTCTTGGTCGCCCTCTTGTTCTTTTTGAGAGATGATTATCAGCCGGCCTTGTTATTTTTACGGAAGTATCTATTTATTCTCTTGATAGGATTGCTCTTTCTATTCCTTACCCTTCGGCAATTTCGGAACGCACCGAATGCGGGAAAACGACTTCTAATCTTACTTGGAATTGCGGCCTTCTTCGTTACAGGCTGGTTCTTTGGTTGGAAATTGGAGCTCTATGATTACATGAAGACTTACAACGTTTTTACACATCTTAATAAGGTCGAAATTCATGAATTGCCATTGACGCAAAACGAACGCATTCAACCGTTCAACAACATTGTCACCATGGCCTACGAATCGGTTGGCGAAACGCAAGAAGTCACACTGCCTCAATTAGTACGGGTAGACAGCACCAATCAATGGACCATGGCCGTACAACCTTCCAAAGAATACATGTGGCAACGTATGAACGACAATACCGAGGAAGTGTTTGTGGTAGAAAGCACGTCTCCGTTTCCGCGCTTCGCAGGAGAAAATCGAGTACCCATCACCTTTAGCATCGGAGAATCTATGGCCTTCAGCAGAAACACCTACAATGCGGTGGTACAGCGATTTAACCTGCTGCAATTATTCACATTGGAACCCAGCGATGTTTTCTATATGAAAAACGACGAGGGCCGCTGGGTGCAGGTGGTAAGTTTGATTCGTTGGAAAGGATTTTTCTTTCCTTACCCAACCTATGGCGGCGTGATGGTTATTGAACCCGGTGAGCATGATATGTCCGATTATTTGGAACGCGTCACCATTGGTAAAGGCACCTATATACCTGTTTCCAAAATTCAAGAGCACCCCTTCCTAACCCGACAGAACACCTTAGCGGAAGAAGTATCACGCCTCCAGGCACAATCGCTGCAGTTCCTGGGTGGATTTACCGACCCATTGCCGTGGAACATGGAAACAGCAGTAAAAATACCCGATCTGGAGGATGATGAGAACTGGCAGCCGTTTGTGACCGATTTTAATTTTGATGGCATGGAAGTGGACGCGTATAGCGGACTCTATCATTGGTTTGGTCTCGAACCCATCGGAGAAGAACGCACCAGTCTTTCTTTCAGTGTCATGATCCCAGCAGATGGAACCGACCAGCTTTTCTATTACAATCATGCCGCCAAGAAAGAAGGTATGGCCGGGGTTTCTGCCATGCCGCTTAAAGTGATCGAATCGAGGAAAGAATACGATTGGACGGTTAATCGACCGGTAGAATTCCGTCCGTTCATCAAAAATATTGCGGGCCGAAAACGCTTGTTCGTACTTTCTACGGTTGCTGCCAAACGTGAGGACAGTAAAAAATTTGATGGCGCCGCGACGCCCGATCTCGCCTTGGTGGATGCGCAGTACAGGGACGTGGTGTGGATAGACGCCAAACACCCTTCCCGCTGGAACGAGGAAATACTCAATCAGCTAGGGGAAACCTGGAAAGCTTCCGAAAACTTAAAGGACACAGACATTTGGCCAGAACGTATGGACCCGGATGTGATCCCAACGCGCTCTTTGGATACCATTGTGAAGGACACGCTTACGCAACAGGAGACGGCACAACCTTCTCCTTCTCTTCCGAGGCAATAATACTAGAGCAAGAAGTTCCAAACGAGACCAAAACGCAATACCGGATCGCGATAAGGATATCCCGGAGCTGAAAAATAATCATTCGAATTTGAGAAAAGGGCACTGAAATTCTCGTACTGAAAGTAGATTCGAGTTTGTCGAATCTTTCCGTTAAAGAAGAGTCCGACAAGCGGAAACCCTCCCAGTTCCTGATCGTTTTGCACATAGAATTCAGCAAGAACGGGATCATAAGCATTCATGTTGTAGGACGTGAAATATTTAAAATGAACGCCGGCTTGCAGGAATAATGCCTTCTTAAACCACTCATCGGTATAATACAGCGAATTTCGAGTCACCAATTGCGGAACATTGAATACCGTTTCGCCACTAACTACCTGCTGGAACAGGACGGTATTCATCAACGCGAGCTTTCCGTAGCGGAACTCCCGCTCGGCTTTGACCTTGAGATAATCAACCCGTTCTCCAAACTGTTGTGGGGTGGGGGTTGAATCTTGGGGTTGAATGGCGAAGTAGGTATAATCATCGATCCCGGTGTACGTAACCGTAGCCGTTACCAATTTTTTTGATTCTAATTTGAATTGTAGCGCTTGCGTTTTTACATTATCGAAATTAGTCTGCCAATTGTAATTGACATAGTCGCTTTGGTTGAGCAGAAAATTGAAGTTAGGCGCTACCGAATGTACACGGATGGAAGCTTCCACTTTATTATCTTCATTAAAAGCAAACGAAGCGGCACCACGCAGGTAATTGGCGTCGAAATCGCCCGAAATGTTAATCATACCTTCCCCCGATAATTGAAAGCCACGATATTCCTTTTCATAAGTGGCTCCGGCTTGCACCAAATTTCCTTTCAGACGGTTGGGAATACGCCCATCGGTTAATTCAATTACCGTATTATACCCGTAGTTGTAGTCAGTGTACTGAATAAACGCACTCATATTTCCCAACAAGGAGTTTTCCCATCGCGCATACCCCCGAGCTTTAAAATCTTCCAATTTCGTCGTTTTACGCAATTCTTCGGTCTTGTAAGAAGGCCCGTACGGCACATACGGATCGTTTTGACGATACTCATAGTATTTGTCTTCGTAAGAAGCTCTCATTCCGGCGGTCACTACATTATAACCCGTAGAATCCCGTTGGGCGATGAGGTCGTATTCTTGTTCTCCAAAAAAGCGCAGTCCCTCCAATTTGTTTTCACCATCTTCAAAATTCACGTCTAAGCGACCGCGGTCTTCAAACTCGGGATCATCGGTTTGAAACAATAAAATAGAGTTGGGAGTAAGTCCCCCGTTCTCTCTATTCAAAATATCTTGCGCGGCCAGATGCCCGCGAAAACGATACCGTTTGTTTTTACTGAAGTAATTAGTGGTAAAACGAAAGTTTCCAGTACTCGTAAGAATGTGTTGGTATTGCCCCAACGAGCGCACCCCTTTATAGGCGATTGAAAAGTTGAAGCGCTCGCTGGTATTGACGGTAAAAAAAGCGTCCAACTGTTGCCCTTGTTCGAAAGCAGTTTTAAAGTACAGTTCGGTAAGCGGCGTCGGAACCCGATAATAGTTAATGTCTTCGGTATCTAAATAATTAAAGTGATGGGATTGCGCGACAAATAGGGGCATCAGGTTGTCTTGATCGAAATCATAGGCTAACGAATTATAGGTCTGCCCCACATTCGCAAACGGAAGCAGTTCAAAATCGTCGCGTCTCAAGTAATTGAATTTATATTCCTTTTGGATCGACAAGGTAGTATCTAAGTAGGTCGTATCGCGTTCAAAGGAAATAATTTTGTACAAGTCGATAGGTGCGCGTTTAATTTCACCAATGTCCTTTCCCTTGAAAGGTGAATCCAGTGAGTCGTTCGCGGGAAGGTTGGCTGGCGTGCCTCCTATCTGTGCGGTTAGCCCTCCAAAGGAACAACAGAAAATAAAGAAAAACACAACTGATTTCATGGCGCCGAATGCGATTAAGGCGCAAAGGTATGCTTTTGCCCCGAAATGCTTTCAATCGATAACGTGAGGAACCGAGATTTCTTTTATCATTATAAAAAAAGTACTTTTAAGGATATGTTGACACCTTATATTTCCCCAGCCCGAATAGAATGTGGGACAGACGAAGCTGGTCGTGGATGTTTGGCAGGACCTGTAACGGCAGCAGCCGTTATTCTTCCGAAGGACTTCGCGCACCCCATGCTCAATGATTCTAAGCAACTTTCAGCGAAAAAGAGGGAGTATTTAAAGAAGGTTATTGAAAACGAAGCCATTAGCTACGCCGTGGTACACGTGATGATGGAAGAAATTGACACCATGAATATTCTTTGGGCGTCTGTCGCCGCGATGCAACGAGCGATTCGCAAACTTACACCTACACCCGACTTCATCGCGGTGGATGGCAATCGGTTTAAGCCGGTAGACGACATACCCTATGAATGTGTGATCAAAGGAGATGGCAAGTACGTTCACATTGCAGCGGCCTCAATTTTAGCTAAAACCTATCGCGATGCATTCATGAAACGAATTCACGAAGAGCATCCGGAATATCAATGGGATCGCAACAAAGGTTATCCTACCAAAGCACACCGAAAGGCCCTGCAAGAATTTGGAAGTACTCCCTATCATCGCAGCAGTTTTCAATTGCTTCCAAAACAGTTATCCTTTCCTTTATAGCACTGTTAACAACCCGTCAATAATCTCTTTTAATTAAGCCAATATGTCGTTCCATTCCTGCGTATTTTTGTACGTATGAAAAGGACTGTTTTCGGTATTATCCTGGGGGTCGCATTATTGCACTTATGCGCTTGTCAATTGGCCGATTCGAAGGATCAACCCCTCTACCAATACCTTCCGAAGGATACCTCGATCATCTACGAAATTTCGGACTACGATCTTTTTAGAACCGATTGGGAACAGAACGCCTTAATTTCTCAGTTTCCGGATAATCCACTTAGTGTGTTTCTCGACGAACAAGAGTCGTTACTCCAACACCTTAAGCCTACAGCTAAAAGTTATTTGGGTTTCAAGCGGCAGGATAGTGTTGCCCATTATTTCTATGTTACCAGGAATGACAGCACCCTGCTGGTGTTAGATAGCGTTCCGAATCGAATGGTAGAAGGCATCACGCAAGCACCTTTGGAATACAAAAAAGTGACCCTAGGCGAGACCATTGCCTATACGGCGGTGCGAGACAGTGTTTTCTTAGCTTCCTCCTCTAAAGAATGGCTCGTAGCACAGCTAGATTCGAAAGCGACCTGGGACGCTTCGGTTGAAAAGTTCTTTAGTTTGAAGGAAACCTCAGAACTTGCGATTCTTTACAATGAACCGCTGCGGAAGAACTCAAAGGAAACGGGGCTTTTAGGAGGTCCCGGCGTCTGGGATGTGAATTTACTTTCAGGAGGTATCGAGACTACCGGAGTCGTATTGGTAAATGATTCTATCAAACCGCTTCTGAACCTTTTTAAGCAACAGCAACCCCAAACCAATTTACTTCCAGAAATACTACCATTGGATGCACAGGAAGCGACTTCTGCGACCTATTCGGACGGGTCGCGTTTGCTAAGGCAACTCAGCTTTCGAGAAAAAGATTCGATTGTCGTAGAAGATCCGGAAGGCATCTTAAGTGGAACCAGTGAATTGGGAAGCCTTGTAATGGCATCTGGAAAGGCCTGGGCCTTCAGAGGTATCGACCCCGCTCGGATGATGGAGGTGTGGACCGCCTTTTTGAACGAAGATGAGACGTTTCGCGATCAACAATTATACACACTGGGTCGAACCCCAGAATTTTTTGGTCCGCTAGAACCTTTATTAGGAGCCCTTAATCCTGTCTATGCTTTCGAGCTGGAAGATTTTGTGGTGCTAACTGAAAATAGGGCAGTTGCCGAAGCCCTTATCGTAGCGTTTCAAACGAATAACACCTTGAGCAAGACAGCGTATTATGAGGACCATATGAATGTAATGACGAGCAACGCTTCCTTGGTATATTACCACTGGAGCAACCAAGCGATGGAGAGCACTGCAAATTTCTTTTTCAAAACGCCGTCTGCAACTACCTCCGCATCTTCCAGATATCCGTTTAGCATGTTACAGCTGATTCACGAAGGCTCCTTTGCGCATGCTAATTTTGCTTGTTTACCTGTTGGCAGTTCACAACAACCGCCGGGACAGGTGGTGCAACGCTTCAGCAAAACAATGGATAACGACCTGCTTTCACTCCCCACATTTTTTAGTAATCACCGTACATCCGGACAAGATGTTGTTGTTCAGGATATTCAGAACAGGGTCCACTTACTGAGCGCCGAAGGAAACCTCCTTTGGAGCAAGTCGTTAAAGGAACCTCTTATTGGTCGTTTTCATGAAATAGACCTCTTGCGAAACGGTAAAAAACAGCTTGTGTTCACCACCAAAAACGCGCTTCACGTATGGGATCGGAATGGAAAACCGGTCGCTCCCTTCCCTATTCAGTTTAAGGATGATATTACACAGCCGCTTTCGGTATTTGACTATGATAACAATCGCAACTATCGCTTTGCCATCGTTCAAGGCAAGGAAGTGCTTCTCTACAACGCTAAAGGCAAGGTAGTAAACGGGTTTACCTTTCGAAAGGCAGCATCGCCTATTGTATTGCCCGTGCAACACATCAGAATGGGCAATAAGGACTACGTACTGCTAGCGCTGGAAAACGGCACCTTACATATTCTCAGTAGAACCGGAAAAACGCGCGTATCGGTTTCAGAAACCTTTGCATTTTCAGAACTACCCATTACAGGAGAAAACGGACATTTTGTAGTTTGGGAGGAAAATAACACGCTCTCAAAGATCGCGACGTCAGGCAGTGTCGAATCGACGAAAGAAAATGTTTCAGCAGGCTATTCAAGACAAACCGCAGGTACCACCCTGATCACTTTGAACGACAATTTGTTACGCATAGACCAGCAACTGATTGAACTGCCCTTTGGAATTTATACCCAGCCGGTAACTCTGAACACGCGAAACGGACTCTATATTTGCGTCACCGAGACACAAGAAAACAAGGTATATCTATACAATCGAGAGGGAGTTTTGCAACGCGGATTTCCGGTATATGGTAGTGGTCCGTTCGATCTTGAGTACCACCAAGGGCAACTGTTATTAACAGGACAAGGAGGTGCCAAGACGCTCATGCGGTACGAGCTCAAATAAGGGCTGAAAGTTCAGAAAGGGCACGAGGTTCAAGGCTGGCTTCAAACAAGTTGGAAAAGTGCTCAAGCAATCGCTTTTTTACCTCCGCTTCATCAATGTGTTCTTCCCCTAATTCTACATGCAGGGAGGTTACCGCTTTTCCTCGAATGCCACAGGGAATCATATGATCAAAATAGCCTAAATCTGCGTTGACATTTAGCGCAAACCCGTGCATGGTTACCCATCTGCTAGCGCGTACTCCCATAGCGCAGATTTTTCGGGCAAAGGGAGTCCCTACATCTAACCAAACGCCGGTTTCACCTTTTGAACGTTCGGCTGCAATGTCATAATCGGCCAGGGTTAAAATCACCATTTCCTCTAACAGCCGCAGGTATTTGTGGATATCGGTAAAAAAATTCTCTAAATCGAGTATGGGATACCCTACAATTTGTCCCGGACCGTGATAAGTGATATCACCCCCACGGTTGATCTTGTAAAAAGTTGCGCCTATATCTTCTAGCTGGTTTTCAGAAATCAACAAATTAGATATATCACCACTTTTTCCGAGGGTGTATACATGGGGATGTTCAACAAACAAAAAATGATTGTTGGTAGCGACCGACGTTTGTTCTCTGCGATTCTTGATTTTAGTGTCAAGAATGTCTTGAAACAAAACCTCCTGCAGGTCCCACGTATCCTTGTAGTCTTTATTACCCAGATCGGTAAGCGCCACCTTTTTATTCATGGTTCTATTGTTCTAAAACTACTTCTAAATCCAGTACATCCGGATTGGTCATGTAATCGATAAATTTCCGTGTGATCTGTACGGTTTTTCGGTCTAAAGAATACATGGCGTCTTCTGCAGAACTTTGCTTTATAGCCTTCGGAAAGGTATATTTTAAGGTGTACGAAATATCTTCCATAAACGCCTTGGCCGATTGCAAGCTATCAATCTGTTTTTTGTGAGCTGCCTTGTCTTTAATAAACGCGTCCCTTTTGAACACGCCATTTTTAAAAGCATACTTCACTCCCAGAACCTCCGGTTCTTCTTCGTTTTCTTCGGAAGCATCTTCGCTCATATTGGTACCCGACTTGGGGACGAGGCCTTCTGCCTGACTGAATCCGTTCATCAAATTATTAGCTTCGCTCACGGAAGCAAAATCAACGAAAATATCAAGAATCATAGTACCCTCCTCAGGGTCGGTTACTAAATGAGCGCTGTAGTTCTCCATTTTCTTGAGTCGCGCTTGTTGGGCTGCTGAAAGCTTTGCGATACTGTCTTTCTTTTCTTCAAAAAGAGCTTTAAAAGGAATAATGGTGTCTTGCTTCGTAAGCGTAGAATCTTTCTGAAACTCCTGCGTAAAAGCCATCATCTCACTAAGATCCATTTGCACGGTCATCCTTCCACTCCCGTCTTCGTTGAGCACCATTGTTTCCGTAAACTGACAACTCACCAAGGATATGGCAAGCATTCCGAGTAGTAGTACTTTTTTAATCATCATTCGTTATTTTGGGTTATTCAGAATAATTAAGGCCGCAATCACACCGGGTATCCAACCACAAATGGTTAAAATTAAAACAATCAGGATCGAACCACACCCTTTGTCAATAACCGCCAGAGGCGGAAATAAAATGGACAGTAACACCCGCCAAATACTCATACTTACAAAATTACGATTAATAATCAAGCTATGGGTCGTTGAAAAATAGAATTGTTACAAGCATTGTAGGACAGGCGCAATGTTAGTATCTTGGTCGAAATGATACGCGGACTACCCATAGCTATTTTTCTCTTGAGTGCGATTTGTTCGCCTCCACTCAACGCGCAATACCTTTTTGAAGGCAAGGTGGGTCCTGCCTTTGAGGAGGGCACGGTATACTTGTCGTTGGTAGAGGATTACCGCAAGCTTTCCGGAGTGTACCACGAACAGATTATTGCCAAAACCCGACCCGATAGCCAGGGGTATTTTATGTTTGCCGGAACCAATCTTCCTTCGGAAAACAAGATTTATCGCATTCATGCCGATATCTGTGAAGATACCGATCAAAATGTAGCTCATATCACCGGACATTGCCCCAATAGTGAAGAAATACTCTTCGTTGCCAACAACACAACCACTCTGGAGCTCCCCTTTGGGTTTGAGCAGGAAATGTTCTGCAAGATCGTTACCCGCGATCGAAGTGCCGGCACCTTTCTAAAAATCGATTCGCTGAAAAACGATATGCGGTATGCCTTTATGGAGTACCGCAGTGAAGCTAATCGCAAAGTGAATACTCAGAAGTGGTTTGGGATTCTTCAGGAATACGGGGCACAATTAAACGAGCCCCTGGCAGAGCTTTATATCTACTCGTTCATTAGCGACCGAAAAAGCATGCTGCACTCCTATTATTTAACCGATCTTCGGAACAATGAATACTACGATCAACTATTAGAGCGACTTCAAACCGCTTACCCGGAAGCGCCCTATACCAAGCAATTTGAGGCAGAACTAAGAAGCGATCGCTTTCTGATCTCAGAAGCCGATATCACCACATCGCTACCGTGGTGGGTTTATTTGTTAGGCGGAGTATGCCTACTCTCCATCCTTGGTAACGCCTATCTCTTCCGAAGGAAAAACACGCAACGTCTCTCGCAACAGCAGGCCAGAGAACGCCTTTCCGACCAAGAAGAAAAAGTATTGCAACTCATACTCAACAATAAGACCAATAAGGAGATTGCCGGTGAAATTTTCGTAAGCGTGAGCACGGTAAAGACGCACATTAACAATCTCTATAAAAAGTTGGGGGTGCGCAATCGGTCGGAGGTAAAGCAACGGTTTCAGACCTAAATCAAACGGGGGTCTAGTACTTTTTTCAACCCCGATTTTCTTTCAGATACAACCTGAGAAGCACACTTTTGGAAGGAACTTTTAAAAACTCTTTCCATATGTTACATTCCATATTTTGCACGTTTCTGTGCTGTTTCCTTACAGTTTCGCTTTCGGCTCAGTCTTTTAACCAGCGCATTACTCAGGACGATGCTTCCCTAAAACTAGTAGGTTCCATCAACAAGGAGGCCCTTTCTTCTGAACCCTTTGCAGCGTGGTTCAGTTCCGAATGGGAAGCGTACCAACCCGACGCGAGCATTGTTGCCTCGCTTCAAACCCAACTTTCAGAATATACCATCACCGCCTTTATGGGAACCTGGTGTGGCGACAGCCAACGCGAAATCCCTCGTTTCTACAAGGTATTGGAAGCAGCAGCATTCCCCTTAGACCGGTTACAACTTATTGCGCTCGATAATGACCGATCTCAGTACAAACAGAGTCCGGGTGGCGAAGAAGAAGGCCTGGGCATTCATCGAGTCCCAACATTTGTGGTGTATAAAAATCATCGAGAAATAGGAAGAATTGTGGAGTCTCCAAAAACCTCTTTGGAAGCAGACCTGCTAGCCATCATTACTTCAGAAACGTATGAACCTAAGTACCCTGAAGTCACTTTTATAATACAGCAACTGAAAAATCAAGGTGCGGCATCTTTACATGAACCACAACCTTACGTAATCGCAGCCCTCAAAGAGCGTGCTCAAGACCTACGCGGAATGCTAACCTACTCCAGTGTCTTGCTCGCGGCCGAAGAACCAGAAGCGGCCGTAGCGGTAGCGACGCTCGCAACACTCGTCTTTCCCGAAGAATACTACACCTTTGTAAATCTTGGTAACAAGCTGCAAGCTGTCGGTAAGAGGGAAGCCGGGATTGCCGCTTACGAAAAAGCTTTAGACCTTCACCCGGATGATAAAAACCTACAGGAAACCATCGCTGTATTAAAGGGAGCCAAAGCCGATTAAGAGGGTTATTTTTTAGAAACTTTTAGGAAGAATACGCTCCAAATAGGCTAATTTTGTGCCTTTAAATTACAAGGCATGCAACTTTCTGAACAAGAACAAGTACGTAGAGAAAAACGCAAACAATTACAGCAAAAAGGGATTAACCCTTACCCGGCCGATTTGTTTCCGGTAGACACGCTAACCTCAGACGCCAAATCGAAATTCGAGGAAGGAAAGAAAGTGGTGATGGCCGGTCGTTTGATGTCGAGACGAATTCAGGGAAAAGCTTCGTTTGCGGAACTACAGGATTCGGAAGGACGCATTCAAGTGTATTTTAATCGAGATGAAATTTGTCCGGGAGACGACAAGGAAAAATACAACGATATTTACAAAAAGCTCCTCGATATTGGTGATTTCATCGGTATTGAAGGGACCTTGTTCACCACACAAGTAGGGGAAAAAACCGTCATGGTAAATGACTTCACCCTGCTTTCAAAAGCCTTACGACCGCTACCCTTGCCAAAAACAGACAGTGAGGGTAAAGAGCACGATGCCTTTAACGATCCCGAACTTCGATATCGGCAACGGTACGCGGATCTGGTTGTGAATCCACATGTCAAGGAAGTATTCTTAAAGCGTACCAAGTTGTTCAACGCGATGCGTACCTTCTTTAATGAACGTGGTTATTTTGAAGTAGAAACACCTGTTCTGCAACCGCTTCCGGGTGGTGCCGCCGCACGTCCCTTCGTGACGCACCACAACAGTTTAGACATTCCGCTGTACATGCGTATTGCCAACGAATTGTACCTCAAACGTCTTATTGTAGGTGGTTTTGACGGCGTGTATGAGTTCAGTAAAAATTTCAGGAACGAGGGAATGGACCGTACGCACAATCCCGAATTTACGGCCATGGAAATCTATGTGGCCTATAAAGACTACCATTGGATGATGGAATTCTGCGAACAATTATTGGAATATTGTGCCACGCAGGTAAATGGTACTTCCCAGGTGACCTTCGGAGCCCATACGGTCGATTTTAAAGCGCCGTATCCACGAGTAACCATGGCCGAAGCGATAAAAAAATATACCGATTTCGATATTTTAGGCAAATCGGAAGCTGACATTCGCGAAGCTGCTTTAGCCATGGATATCGAGGTAGTTGACAGCATGGGAAAAGGCAAGCTTATCGATGAAATCTTTGGTGAGAAATGCGAGCCCCATTTTATTCAGCCTACATTCATTACAGACTATCCCAAGGAAATGAGCCCCTTGTGCAAGGAGCATAGAGAGAATCCCGAGCTTACCGAGCGTTTTGAATTGATGGTCTGCGGAAAAGAAATAGCAAACGCGTACAGCGAGTTGAATGATCCGGTTGATCAGCGAGAGCGCTTTGAAGCACAACTTAAATTAGCCGATCGCGGCGATGACGAAGCAACGCAATTTATTGATTATGACTTTTTACGCGCTTTGGAATACGGCATGCCGCCAACCAGTGGCATGGGGATTGGAATGGACCGACTGGTGATGTTTTTGACCAACAATGCGTCTATTCAAGAAGTATTGTTTTTCCCACAAATGAAGCCGGAGCGCCGTGTGCAAGTTGATCTAAAGGAAGAGGAAAAAACAGTTTTCGAACTTCTGAAAAAAGCAGAGCGAATTCCGCTTTCAGACCTAAAAGAACAGAGCGGACTCAGCAATAAGAAGTGGGATAAGTCTATTAAGACCCTCACCAAACACAAATTGGCCAAGGTCGAGAAAACAGACGAAGGCCTCTTTGTTGAGCTACATTAAAAAAAGCCGCGGATGCGGCTTTTTTCTTATGGGGTCTTAGATTCCTTCTGCCGGTCCAGAAAATGAATATCGCGGGTATTTTTTTGTACTGCTACGGCCGAAAACAAGCTTAAAATAAATGTGATTCCGTAAAATCCTTTTTCGCTCAATTCGAGATCGGCGTTCCAGAGTCCGATGACCAACAATAAAATCGAAACAATGGTGGTAAACCAACTGATCCCGTAGTACACTTCGGTTACCGGAATCCCTTCTAGTTTATCCCGCACACTCTTCTGAACCGACACGACCGAAAAGAGGCCAAACATTAAAATGGTAAAGTAATATCCCTTTTCGTTCAACCACATGTTCGAGTTCCAGAGTCCGACACAGAAAGAGATCATTCCAATAAATAAGGCCGTCCAGGAAGCCGAAATAAAGGCAGGGGTTGGTCGGCAATGAAAAGGAATCTGCTCCTTCGCATTATTTTTTACCGTGTTGGTAGTGTTGTTTTCAATAGTTTCCATATCACATGATGTTATGATTAGAACCCAAAGATGCCGGGAATGCGCCATCCTGACAAATCAACTTTTACAATATTCTTATGATTCAATCAGTAGTTTTGAATTAAAATTCACTATTTACAGTATATTTATCATTACAATCTAACGATTCAATGGATGATCTTATTGATATTATCGACCTTCTTAGCGATCGAGAACGGCAGCGATTTATTCAATTTCAGCAGGCGCGTAATCAGCGAAGCGACACCAAGAACACAGCACTTTTTCGCTTGCTTTGCAAGAAGAACTACACCCATTTAGATACTGCGATCTACGGGAAACCAGCCAAAAATAGCTTATATGCACTGACCAAGCGATTAAAAGATAGTCTGATAGAATTTATCGCGATCCAGAACTTCGAGGAAGAAAGCAGTGAAGAAATGCATATCCTACGGGGGTTGTTAGCGGCTCGAGTCTTTTTTGAACAACGTTTGTTTTCGCTAGCGATGAAAACACTTCGGAAGGCCGAACAGGAGGCAGAAATGCTGGATGCCTATGCGCTGCTCTGTGAAATCTACCATACCAAAGTGCAACACTTACATCATTACCCCTCGGAGACCCGTAGCAACTCCATAACTACCTACCACAAATACGTGCGGGCACTTCAGCAAGAACACCAAATAAACATCTTATGCGCCCAAGTAGGCATGGCTTCGGAAGCACCACAAACAGCTCCTTTTTCGTGGCTTCAAACCGATTCACAGTTGCAGTTTGACGAAACCATTACCTATAAAGGCTACTTCATGGTGCTAAAACAAGTGTATCGCGTGGGGGAGCAAACCCGACATTTTAAGGAAGCGCATTTGTGGATTACTAGGTTATTTTCCGCAGTACAAGGCAAAAATGAGTCCACTACAAAACATCGTTATTATTACAGTCGAATTCTCCTCTTGGTAGCTATTTCACATTTTCGAAATAAGACGTTTGAAACCTCCTTAGCGGTACTGTCACAATTGGAAGAAGCATTGAATTCTAAGTTGTTTCCCGGCAGCCAAAACCTGAAGCAACAACTTCAACGGTATCGAACGCTCAATTTCCTCTACAGCGGCGACCTGGAGAAGGCGGTGACAACCCTCGCTAAACTTGATAAAACTGCCCCCGAAGCTATATTGATTCAGGTACTGGTATCTTTTCAGCAGGAGCATTTTGATGCCGCGTACCGAAAACTGCTTCAGTTGGATCGTTCGCCCGCCTATTATTTGAAAACTTTTGGGAACGCCTGGGTACTTCAGAAAGAACTCATGGAAATATTATTACTCATGGAAAAGGACTTATTGGATCCGCTGGCTTCTCGACTTAAAAGTTTCCGTAGAAAGTATCGAACTACCTTACAGCGAATGGGAGAATCGAGAGCCCTGGTGTTTCTTTCCCTGGCCGAACAGTGGTACGATACTCCATCTGTAGCGACTTCCGAAGAATTTCTACAGAAAATAGAGACCTCATTCGAGTGGCGCAGTCTGGAGGAAGAAGATCTCTTTGCTATGAGCTTTTACGCCTGGCTGAAGTCGAAAACGCTCCAGCAACCCATATATCAGACCACCTTAGAGGTACTTCGAGGGGATGCTACTCTTTAATACTTACCACCGTACTTATCGTGTAATAAAAATATCAAGGACTTCATTAGGAACATCGAGCCTTGCAATGATTTCATCATTATAGTTCATAAAAGCGACGGCATACCGATCTTCATAGGTGTCGCCACTATCATCAAAAAGCCTGTATTCATAAGCGTAAATGATAACCTCCTTCTCAAGACTGAGGTACTGCGTATTGATACGAGTTGCTGAATGCCCGTATCCTGCTTCCAGCGCCTCCGTGAGCGCATCGGGCCGAAATTTACGCTTTGACTTTGTGTCGAAATTATAAATAGTGGGAGAATATCGGTAAAAAGTAGGCGGTAACGCTGCTTCTAGGTATGCCATCTCAGCCCCTACTTGATATGCATTGTGGCGGATGCGATGTCCTTCAATGGGATCGCCGCCCGAAACCGGAGCTTCCCACGATCCTTCCGTAAGATCATACACCAAATACGAATCTCCTTGAAACAGATAATATCGGTCTTGCAAAATTGCTTCAGAACCCGATGCTTCTGGCAACTCAATGGTATGAATATTCTCAGGATCATTTAGATTGATGATTCGTTTATTAACTCCAGAGGACCCATCATCGAGAAACAAGGCCATATAATTATTCTTCATAAAATTATATTCCCGATTAAACGGATTGACAAATTGCCAAGGTGCCAACTCAATACTGCCAGAACTCATTCCAGAGGGAATGTCATACACTTCAAATAGATACTTTTCATCTACGGTTGGATCATTAAAGAACGTAATAATCTTTTGACCGCTTCCGAAAGCATAGCGACTGCCCTCGGTGGGAATATTGAAAAATCCTTGGTACTCGGTAAAGTCTCTGGATGCCAAGTCGAATTGAAGCACGGTGGGTTCAAAAAAATTGAGTACCGAAAAAGAGAGCCTGTTATCGGTACGATTATAATGGTAGATCCCGCCTTTCGCCCCGCTGGATTGCGATACATTCATCACTTCGGAAAACATTGCTCCGCCCTGAATTTGCTGAAGCAAGAACTCCTCCGTTTCGTTTTCAGCTAACAACGTAATATCGAAGTCTATTGAATCTGTATAAGAATCGCCAGTATCATCTGAAGCCGAGATATCGTCAGAGGCTTCTGAAGTCACGGAGTCATCGGAACCACAAGAAAGAATAAAAAATAGGACAACACCAATAGAAAACGCTCGAAGCATAGCTATATTTTTTGGTGAAAATACCATTTTTAAACTAACTTTTGCGTCTATAGGAGTGACCATGTAGATACATATTCGTGTATTTCAAGGGAAGTACTGCTAGCACCACCTCTAAAAGCAATTGAATATCAAACATTTGCTTATCTTAGTACGCCTTTCCCCTCGGTTTTTAAATTTTAGCTATGGATCTGAACAGCAATCCTCCTTTGGAGTTTCGAACCAAAGACATTGAAAGCTTGGTCTATTTGATGAAGAAAGCCCATGCCGATGGACAACCCAAACCCATCGTGTTTTTGGGCGCGGGTGCCTCGGTTTCTGCCGGAATTCCTTCGGCCCATACCATTATGCAAAAAGCATTAGAGTTGTACTGTGATAAACCCGAAATCAAGCGCCTTAGCAAACATCAACAAACCTATGCGAATGTCTTAAAATGTTTGAATGCCAAAGACCGAAACACCTTACTTCGTACTTATATTAAAGAAGCGAAAGTAAACGTGGCGCATATTTACCTGGCGCAACTCTTAAAACATAAATATGTGGATTATGTGTTGACCGTAAATTTTGACGACCTGTTACTGCGCGCCTCCGCCCTCTATAATTTTATTCCCCCTACGTACGACATCGCTATTCTCAACGATATTACTACCGGTTCGCTGCCCACCGGCTCTGTGACCTATTTACATGGACAGCAACACGGACTCTGGCTTCTGAATACCGACGATGAAATGAATCGGGTTGTTAAAAGCGCTTCCAATATCCTCAGCAAAATAAGTGTTGATCGGCCCTGGATCATTCTGGGGTATAGTGGCGACGACCCAATATTGAATGTGATAGGCGATCTGGGTCGCTTCGATAACGAATTGTTCTGGGTAAGCTACCTCAACAACGATCCTAGCGAGCGCGTGCATCAAACACTTTTTGAAAACAACAACAAGGGTGCTTTTAACATCAAAGGGTATGACGCCGATTCTTTTTTTCTGAAACTCCACAGCGAACTGGAACTTGAAACGCCAAAAATCTTTCATAAGCCGTTTTCGTTCCTCATGGACCTAACGGAAAACATAAAGGATATCGATGTTCCGAAGAAAGAAAGCACCTTGAACAACACCAAGATCAACACCGAATTATATAAATACACCAAAGATCGATTCGAAAACAGCCGGAAGCTCATTAATGACGCGGTTCACCGCTACGAACAAGAAAGCAGAACCGGGCACGTGCAAACATCGTTGTCGCAACAAGAAATTGCCGAGAAGAGTTACAATCAGGAAGTCATTGATTTAATTACTCGTCAACACTATGAAGAGGCGCACGCCATTCTTGAAGACTTTCCCGATAAAACTTCGGAAACTTATAAAAACCTGAAGAAGACCTTGCATTCGGAATGGGCCTACAAAAAATACGAAATCTGGTTACAACAGGATGCCAACCCAGCCCTCCTAGAGGAAAGCTTGAAACACTTTGAAATCGCCTCTCAATACCATCCGGAAGAAGATCTGTTTTTCAATAGTTGGGGCGTAGCCTTGTATCAAAAAGGCTTTCTTGAAAAAAACACTGCCATCTATGAGCGTAGTATTGAAAAATATGAAAGAGCCCAACAGATTAACCCTCAAAACAATTTGGTATACGCCAATTGGGGACTTAGCCTTTATGGAATATATATCCTCGAACGGGATACGTATCATCTCCAACAAGCACATGAGAAGGTCACCCAAGCGTTACAAATAAATCAAGATGATGCCGTGTCCTACGTTATTCTAGGAAACATTCTATTCGAGCAAAACAAACCCTTTGAAACTTTCGAATCGTTTGATGACCCATTAGCCATGTACCAACAAGCCCTTGCGCTAGACCCCAAATACGTAAGCGCGCACAATGGAGTTGGCAACATTTTGTTTGAGCGAGGAAAGGCCTTTGGAACCTTGGCCGATTTTGATGCTGCAAAAGAGTCGTTTGAAAAGGCGCTCACGTTGGAAAACAATTCGGTCTATGCGATTAACGGACTGGGATATGTTCTTACCGAACACTCACAACAAATCAAGGAGGAAGCCATGCTGGACCAAGGAATTACCCATTTTGAACGTGCCAAACAACTCGACCCAGACAATGATAATATACTTGAAAACTTAGGGGTCGCGTATTTGTACAAATCGGGGTATCTCGATTCAGATTCCGAAAAAGCAGTCTTTATCCAAAAAGGAAAAGCTTCTTTGGAAGCAGCGAATGCGATGGGCGGTCCGTCGTATAATTTGGCTTGTTTGTACGCCCAAACCGACGATCGGGAGAAAGCATTTGAGATGCTTGAGAAGTCCTTAGAACGGAAAGAGGAAACCGTGGCCTTTGTCGAGAAGGACAGCGATTGGGACGCGTATCGTAACGATCCGAAATTTCAAGAAGTACTGGCCAAATATCAATAAGAACACCATCCGGTGTGGGATTGCTGATGCACGCCCCTGGGTTCCTTTCCGAAACAACCGAATGGTGTTAACCAACCAAAAAACTAATCGTTTGCGCCTACTTTTTTCAAAAAGTCAATGTCGTTTTCAACCGTGAGCAGCAACAAACTAGTAGCCGTGCAAAATACCGGACTGGTAATACAATGATGCCCGTTCCAGCTTCCGTCGTCATTTTGAATTTTAAGAATTCGACCACTCATATCGTCATACCACTGCTTCCACTGATCGTCCTCGTTCACCAAAAGCGACTCTCCCGTTTGAAGAAAGCTCAGGAATTCTTCGCCTCCATTATTTCCGAAGCCATTCATCACCTCATCCTCCTGCGCCTTTTGTTTGGCAGATTCGTACACTTCATAGGAGGTAGCATAGCCCATCGCATCACTTTCAGCAAAACCCGCTTTCTTTAAGTTCATGGCATTCACTTCGGCATCTTCGGAAAGGATACCGTTTCGTTTTGCCCGCTCGATCGCCTTTTTGGCCTTCCGAGCTTTGGCAGCGCTTCCGCGTACACTACCGCTCACCGCGTACAACATGATTCCCGCGCCATCTTCGGTGCTCACGGCACCCGTATCTTTGTTGTAGTTTCCTTCCTGGTACTTCCGACTGCGATCCATCACCGCTTCATCCACCTGAACTCCCACGGCCTTGGCACTTTCCAGAGCACTAGTGGCTAATCCGCTTTGCAGCACTCCAGCCCATCCGGCACCCATTTGTTTTCCGGAAGCATCCGTTCCCGATTCAATTTTATCAATACAAACATCCAATCCGCGAGTAATTCGCTTTTTGTCAATGCCTTTTAAATTTCGATCTAACACATTTGAAAGCAATTGCGCAGTGAGTACGGCGTCAATGTTCTCTCCCAACTTTCGTTGAATTTGCGTACCGCGTACCTCAGTAATAAACGATTCATTTGCCTCGCTACTTTCAATCGTTTCGAGCAAAAAGAGCACGGCACGTTTCAATTGAAGAGCATAAGTACCTTTTTCGAAGGTGTTGCCGCTGCGCAGTAGCGCCTGTGCCACCATGGCCGTAGTTGCTGGATCGGCAGGTACTGCATGTGGATCTCGAACGTGTTGCGCATTGTGGCTTCCGGCCCCATAACCGCCATTGGGAAGTTGCGCCGCTGCTAGCCAACTCAAGCCATCACGAACGCTCAATAGGATGTTCTCGTTGGTTTTGTACTTGGCATAATTTGTAGAGGACTGCGATCCCATGGTCGTCATAAAAACACAACCCCGTTCTGCCAGTAAGGTGCGTTTGGTTTCGGGAGATGGCGTTTTTTCTAACACATCTGATAATACCCAAGTGCCCACAGCTAGGGGAAGTACTAGTAATATCCATTTTGCTTTCATCTTATTTCATTTTAAAGTTCGCTCCGAAAATAGCGTGTCGCAAATAGGCATGAAAGCAAGAATGAGGCAACCCGCACTCTGAATGAGGGAAGCAGTCGCAGGGCGATTAAACTTTTTCTTCCGAAGGAAGTCCAAGAGGTGTAATCTTTAAAAAATAGTAGTAATGAAAAAGTTAGTTACCGTACTTCTACTCTTCACTATAGTCGCAGTACGGGCCCAGGAGAAAAAAGAAGATCGCGCTTCTATGCGAAAAGAGATGCGACAGAAAATGAAGGAATTCACCCCTGAACAAAAGGCAGCGTTGCACGTCAAAAAAATGACATTGGCGTTGGATCTCAACAGTGCGCAACAATCGCAGCTGTTAGCATTGGAAACTACCAAGGCTACCGAAAGACAATCACAAAAAGCGGCGCGAAAACAACAGGGTGAACTTAGTTCAGAGGCGCTGTTTGAGCTGAAAAAGAATCGATTAGACCAACAGATTGCCTACAAAAAAGAAATGAAATCCATATTGACGGAAGCCCAGTTTCAAAAATGGGAAGAGGGTAAAAAACGGAAACATCGCATGAAAAAACATCGTAAAGGTCATAAAAAACGTTAAGATTTAATCATTTTGGCTTAATTGTTGTCTATTGTAAGACGCTATGTATTACATTAGACCCCTAAATAGGACGGCCATGAAACGATTTATGTTATTACTTACGGTAGTTTTCTTATCAATTCAGACGGTTGATGCCCAGAATCAACTTCGCCCTGAGGAAGCAGCCAAGAACAAATTAGCGCAATTAGATGCGAAACTAGATCTTTCAGGAGATCAGGAACGCACTCTTTTCCGTGCACTCGTAAGCCATGAAGTAGCTTTCAGAAAAGAAATTCAGGGAATGGATGAATCTACCAGTGCCTACAAGGCAGCGGTAAAAGAAAATGATGCGAAGTTACATGCGGCAATGAAAAAGACGCTCACAAGCACTCAATATACCGCTTGGATGGAAAGCAGAAATTAGTTCGTATTTTACAAATAAAAATAGACCCCTCAAACGTTGAGGGGTTTTTTTATGCTAGTGTTTTCGACACCTTCTCGCATGCAACTATGGTAGCATCGAGATCGTCATAGGTTAAGGCATCACAGAGAAACCAGGTTTCAAAGGCACTGGGAGCGATGTATATCCCCTCTTTCAGCATCCCGTGAAAGAAGGTTTTGAACGCGTCACCTGTGGCTGCCTTCGCCGCCGTTTCGAAGTCGGTTACAGGAGTTTCCGAAAAATGAACAGAAATCATCGAGCCGATTCGGTTAATGGTATAGGGTCGCGATGTCGCATCCAACACCTTCGCCATGCCTTTGTGTAGATATTCCGTTTTTTGTGACAGCGAGGAAAACACCTCCCTTTCATTGTTTAGTGCTGTTAACATGGCAAATCCCGCGGCCATAGCCAAGGGGTTTCCGCTTAGCGTTCCAGCCTGATACACGGGGCCTTCAGGAGCAAGGTGCCCCATGATTTCGGCCTTGGCAGCAAAGGCTCCCACGGGCAATCCACCGCCGATAACTTTTCCGAAGGTAACGATATCGGCACGCACATTCAAAAGCTCTTGAACTCCGCCGGGCGCCAATCGGAAGCCGGTCATCACCTCATCAAAAATCAGCAAAATATCATGGGCATCACAGAGCGCTCTGAGTCCTTCTAAAAATCCCTCCTTTGGGGGAATGCATCCCATATTTCCCGCTACCGGTTCTACGATAATACAGGCAACGGCGTCTTTATTAGCCTCCACGATAGTCGTAACGTGGTCGATATCGTTATAGCGCGCCAACAGGGTGTCTTGGGCTGTTCCTTGGGTAACCCCGGGACTGTTAGGGGTTCCAAAGGTAACGGCACCACTTCCCGCCTGAATCAGAAAGGAATCACTATGGCCGTGATAACATCCTGCAAATTTGATGATCTTTTCGCGTCCGGTATACCCTCTTGCGAGACGAACCGCGCTCATACACGCTTCGGTACCGCTATTGACAAAGCGAATTTTGTCAATATTTGGCACCATCTCGACCGCTAGAGAAGCGATCTTCGTTTCCAATTCGGTGGGCATTCCGAAGGATGTTCCTTTTTTGGCGTAGGAGATAACGGCTTCGAGCACGTCAGGGTGTGCATGTCCTAAAATCATAGGACCCCAAGAGTTGATATAATCTATCAATTGATTTCCGTCGGCATCATAGAGGTATGCGCCTTTGGCTTTTTCAACAAAGATAGGATCACCACCTACTGCAGTAAAAGCACGTACAGGCGAATTAACCCCACCGGGTATTACCTTTTTCGCGGCTGCAAATAAGGCGCTACTGCGTTGGTACAACATAAAAATTATTGATTTTTAATTGGACGCAAATATAACACTTGTCCTACAGAAATGGTATTGCTTGTGAGGCCGTTATACTCTTTTAACGTATCCACGGTCATATTGAATCGACGAGAAATACTGTAAAGAGTATCCCCTTTGCGGATGGTATAGGTTTCAATGGTTTCCCCTTGTTGGTTTTCTTCGGAATCGTACGAACCTCCTAACACCTCCTTATCGAAACGGGTAAGATCGTAGCGCTCGATGATGCTGATGAGCTTGTTGGGATATTTGGGATCCGTGGCATAGCCCGCTTTTTTCAAGCCTCGGGCCCAGCCTTTATAATCTGTTTTTTTCAGTGTGAAGAGATCTTGATAGCGACTGCGTTGCGTTAGAAACAAAGAATGATCTCGAAACGAATATTTAGGATCTTTATATTTTCGGAAGCACTCGCCTTTTTCATCATCATCGTGATACACCCTTCCCCCTGTCCAACCTTTATGGCATTTTATTCCGAAGTGGTTATTGGCCTTTCCGGTGAGCTCGCCACGGCCAGCGCCACTTTCCAAAATACCTTGAGCCAGTGTGATACTCGCGGGAATGCCGTACTGAAGCATTTCATCCTGGGCAATCTCACTGTAACTCGCGATGTACGCCGCAACGATCTCGGCATACGAGGCATTGGCATCGGGTTTTATCACCACGGTGCTGCCTTCTCTCTCGGTAGTGGTGTTCTGGATAACTACCTCCTCTTTTTTAGGCCGTTTGCTGACCCGTTCTGTCGTGGTTCGTTTTTTATAGGTCGTTTTTTTCTTCGCTTTACATCCTACAACGGAAAAGGTGACACAGAGAAGCAATACAAGTAGGTAACGCATTATGAAGTTAGAATTTGCGGCTTATTTTTTCGTTTCAATTGCTGATTCATACCGGCGATGCCTTGCAAGCCACCTGTATGAACGGCTAAAATACGGCTATTTTTAGGGAACTTCCCATTTTTAACCCAGTCAAAAAGTCCCCACATCATCTTTCCTGTGTAAACGGGATCGAGCTGAATATTATTTTGTAGCCGAAAGGTATTTATAAAAGATATAAGGGAGGGGGTTACCTTGGCATAGCCACCAAAACAATAGTCATCGGTAAGTATAACATTCTTCGAAGGGGCATATTTTTCAATCACTTCTGCCTGAAAGGTGCCTTTTAGGACAGAGAAGCCAAGCAGCTGCTGATGGGGTTTTGCGGTGGTTGCAATTCCCGCCAGGGTGCCACCAGTTCCAACAGAAACTGCGATATGCGTATACTGGTGATGAGGCTTCTTAATAATTTCGGCACAGCCTTTCACGGCAAGGGCGTTGGTGCCGCCTTCGGGAAGGATGTACACATCACCCCACTGTTGCTTCCATCCTTCAATGGATTCGGTACTGTCTTTTCTTCGGAACGCATTCCGGCTCCAAAATTCTAATTGCATTCCTTGTTCGTGTGCAAAGCGAAGCGTCGGATTCTCTAGAAACGAATTTTCTAGCTCATCCCCTCGAATGATTCCTATGGTAGGTAGATTCATCCTTTTTCCGACCGCGGCCGCAGCGGCAATATGGTTGGAATAAGCTCCGCCAAACGTTAACAATCCGGAACTTTTCTTGTTGAGTGCTTCTGCTACGTTGTACTTCAATTTTCGAAATTTGTTTCCGGAAATCTCAGGATGAAGCGTATCCTCACGTAAAAGATGCAAGCTAACTCCCTTTTCGGTCAAGAACTCAGCTTTAATTTCATCAACGACGACATCGTAGGTCGGTTCAAAAGAAAATGGCGACATCCTCATGCTTCAAAACTACGCAAATACTACGTATTTGATTATCAAGTAGTAAGATACACTGTGAGAATATCATCTGGGAAATTGCTAAAATAGCATGGAATAAATTCTAATTTTGGCAATTTGTTAGCTTTTCTGTTAATATTTAGTGTATTTCATCTATGTTTTTTGCGTTTTGTCGTTATTATTATTAGAATTGTGTTATGACAAAAAACCAAAAACCCAAATCTTATGAAACAACTACTACGCTCTATTACTTGCCCCTGCGTTGTAGTATCCCTGCTATTTGCGACCCAGCTTTATTCGCAAGTAGGAATAGGCACCACAACGCCTGACTCCGGAACCATTTTAGATATCACAAGTAGTGATAAGGCTATTTTGGTACCCCGAGTGAACATTTTAAATTTAGGTACCATTGCCCCTATCGTGGGTAGCTCAACAGAAAGCTTGTTGGTGTATAACACCAATACCACGACCGGACCCGGTTATTTTTATTGGGACGGAACACAATGGCGCTCACTTTCCGGGGACGATTGGGAACTCCTTGGAAACGATGGTACTGATGCCGACATCAATTTTGTGGGTACTACCGACAATGAAGCGCTTACCTTTCGTACCAATGATACGCAGCGATTTCGAGTCGCCAACGACTTTCAGGTACTAGCCATGGGAAACGGGACGCGGATACGCCCCTTCTACTCCTGGGATTCGGAGCGTACCATGGGATTCTGGAAACCTGGAGCCAATCAAATGAACATGTCTATTGAAGGCTATGATTTCTTCAACGCCAATGCCAACAATTCCGGTGGATCAGAATTGGAATGGACCTTTAATCCTATTGGAGATGATATTAATTTACGGGTGGAAACCGACAACCAAGAAAATGCCCTATTCGTAGATGGTAGCAGTGATAACGTGGGAATGGGTACTAATTCGCCCAATGGAAGCGCACAATTGGAATTGGCAGATATCAACAGAGGACTACTGATCAATCGTGTAGCACTTACCGCTACCGATGTGGCTGCGCCGGTTGTGGCACCTACATCAGGATTATTGGTATTCAATACAGCATCCGCTAGTAGCGGAAGCACCGAAGTACTTCCAGGATTCTACTATTGGGATGATGGGGAATGGATTGCCATGGGAGGAACTGGAGGCCGGGACTGGTCACTTCTGGGAAATGCTGGTACCAATAGCAGCACCAATTTTTTAGGTACCACCGATAATACGTCTCTGAGCTTTCGAACCAATGATGTACAGCGTATGCAGATTGCAGATGCTGGTACCGTAGGCATAGGAAGCAATCCTTATAACAATGCTGCTCTTCGTGTGAATAACCCCGCTCAACCGTATGGAGTTATTTCTGAAACCAATGGTACGGGAGTAGCACTTTATGGTTCTGATACGGGAACAGGCTTTGGGGTTTTTGGCACCTCTGCTAATAATCACGGAGTCTACGGAACCACAGCCTTTACCGGAAGCTCTTTCCTAATAGGAGGCATAATTGGCTGGGGTACGGGTGCTAATGGTGCCAATGGTGTGTTGGCCGTGAGTGATGCCATAGGAACTACCCGACAAAATATGGGGATAAGAGCCGTTTCTGGAAGCACAACTTCAATTTCTTCTGCCTCAAGCCTTCACTATAATGTGGGGGTCAATAGCAATGCTACCGATCTGGGATTGTATGTTCTTACGGAAAAAACCTCGGGAGATCGGGAAGCCGCACGCTTTCAAACCAACTATACCGGAAGCGCTATCGATGCCGATAACCGAGATCCAAGAGCTATGCTCGCCGGGTTTACGAACAGTAGCTACGTAGGAGGATCTTCTATGTATTACGGCGGATTCTTTTACAGTGGCGGCTCGAGCAGCAATTACTCGTATGCCTATGCAGGCGCTCGCTACGGGTCTACTCAATATAAGATTATTGGAAACGGCACTGTATCTACTATTGTTGATGGGGCCACGAATGGAGATCCTAAAAAAATCATGTTCGCCCCAGAGGCTCCCGAAGTACTTTTTGAAGACTATGGAACCGGAACTCTTCAAAATGGCGTCGCCAATGTCACAATCGATCCGATCCTTTCGAACAATATTGTAGTGAGTGAGCAACATCCCTTAAAGGTTTTTATTCAACTCGAAGGAGACTGTAATGGTGTTTACGTAACGAATAAAACACAAAGCGGCTTTACTGTTACAGAATTACAAGGCGGAACGAGTAGCGTTCCATTTTCCTGGCATATTGTGGCTAACAGAAAAGATTCTGAAGGAACAACTTCCGAAGCACGGTCGCTGTATACCGATTTGCGATTTCCCAATGCCCCTGAAGCGATCCTTCCCAATAACAACCGCGAGGACGGGATTCAGGAGAACAACACGGTACTATTTGAAAATACAAACCGCTGACCATTACCAATCTTATTTACTATTGAAACCCGTGATGCCAATCACGGGTTTTTTTTGATGTAAGAATTCAAGGAAAAGTTAGATACAATAAAACCACATTCCTACATTTTACGTAAGTATTTACTGACATATATTAATTTTTAATGCATTTCATCGATTTTTTAATGCATTTCAAAGATTTTTAAATGCTATTGTATCCCCAATTAATTAAGTATCAGACCATGATGAGTTATTACATAAGAAAAAGGTGTTGGCGCTATTTTCTATTTATTTCTTCATTTGCAGTGGTAACAACAACCGCCCAAGTGGGAATAAATACGACTTCTCCGGCAAGCGGTGCCCTACTTGATATTTCAGGTTCCAACAAAGGACTATTAACGCCTCAAGTGGCGCTTTCAGGAACCAACGATGTCACTACCATTACCCCCGCTGCATCTGTTGGACTCCTGGTTTACAACACGGTAACAGCCGGGGCACTTCCGGTTCAAGTTACCCCGGGTTTCTATTATTGGAATGGAACCCAATGGTCGCGTTTCTATAACCGGGGATATGGAATCAAATTTGATCAAAGCTCACAAACGACTGCAAGTGCGTTATCTTTTGTATACACCCAAATTGCTGGTTTGGATACGGGATTTATTAATGTGCCTTACTCCGGAACCTATCAAATTAGAGTTGAAACTGCCTATGCCTGTGGAAACTTATCCTCCACCACTTCCGAAGGAGTTGGCCAGGCTTCAGTGAGTTTAAATATGACTACGGGACTTTTAGGCCTACCGGTGCGCGTGAAAGAAAAGTATGTGACTTCCACTTCCAAACGAATTCAGACGACTACCTTGAACAGTTTACCCCAAAATACAACGATTATTTACACTGTAGACCTCGATGTTCTGGACACGTATCGTTTTAACGTAACCGGTAGAGAATGGTCACGCAATAATGTTGGCCTGGGTACCTTCGGTAAGGACACTAGCGGATATCCTGGTGCCAGTGGGGTTAATAATGCCCAACGAGGGTCCATTACCGTGACTTTGTTAAAACAACAATAAAATCAGTAATCTGCCTATTCTTCTATGAATGAAGCGATTTACATATCAACTGGATTAAGCATCTTACTATGAAACTTTTTACAATATTGAATCGGTTTTCAACCTTCAAAATCTCTTTACTACTGTGCGCTACAGTGGCCACCGCTCAGGTTGGGGTGAATACTACCACTCCAAATGCCTCGGCAGCTCTAGATATACGAAGTACCAATAAGGGTTTTTTAATGACCAAGGTAGCTCTTACAGGAACCAACGATAATACCACGATCAGCGGATCGCCCACTACCGGTCTCTTGGTCTACAATACCGCGACGGCAGGAAGTGTTGGAAATGAAGTGACACCCGGTTTCTATTACTTCGATGGCTCGATATGGAAACGCTTTTATACACAGGGCTATAATTTAACCTACGAGCAATCGGCTGAAGTGTTAGCAAGTACTACCAGCACAGAATATGTGATTCTTCCCGGACTCGATACCGGAGAATTTACCGTTCCTTTCAGCGGAACCTACCAAATTAGAGTGGAAGCTTTTTATTCCGCAGGGAACCTGATAAGTACAACTGGCGATGGCGCCACTCAAGGATCCATAAGTTTAGCCATGGCCGACATCAGTACCGGTGGCGGTGGCGGTGGAAGCGGTGACGACTGCACCGGAGGTGTTACGACCTATCCCTACAACGAGAGTTTTGAAAGCGGACTTGGCCTATGGACACAATCGGCGGCTGATTTTTTTGATTGGACCCGTGATGCGGGAGGGACCCCAAGTGGAAATACCGGACCCGCTGCAGCCTCCAATGGGAGCTGGTATATATATACCGAAGCATCGACCCCCAACTATCCAGATAGACAGACGATATTAACGTCTCCTTGTTTCAATTTAACCTCTTTGCCTGCCGCCACCTTTACATTCGACTATCATATGTATGGCGCTGCCGATATGGGAACCTTCCTTCTAGAGGTTAGTGATGATGACGGAGGAACCTGGACTCCTATATGGTCACAGACCGGAAATCAAGGGAACGTTTGGAACACACAGAGCGTAGATTTGTCTGCCTATATAGGAGGATCTATTCAATTACGATTCAATAGGACCACCGGCTCTACCTGGCAAGCAGATATTGCTATTGACAATATTAGTTTGACCAATACTGCGGTGACATCCTTTACCACATTGAAAGAAACGTACCTCACCTCTTCCTCCAAACGACTTGGTAGTACTACCGTGAATAACCTGGCGCAGAGTGCGAGCATCATCTATAATATCAATCTGGCCGCAGGAACGACCTATCGATTTGCAGTACGCGGAAGAGAATGGCTTCCAAACAATGTGGGTACAGCCACCTTTGGAAAGAACACCAGTGGCTATTCAGGAAGTAGCTCTGTAAACGACGCGCAGCGAGGAACCATGACAATTAGTCTAATTCGACAATTCTAACAAGACACCGATTTGCACCCCAATTCTCAAATAATAATCATGAAAAATATTACTTCACGCTTAATCGCACTTATATTATTGACAATGTCACTGCCTGCATCTTCTCAGGTGATCATTGGCGAAACGTCAACCGGCGATTACGAAACCATCGAAGATGGCGCTATTCTTCAGCTTAATAGCGACGACCAAGGCCTCATGATACCTAGAGTCGCCTTACAATCAAGAAATGACGCGACAACAATTTCACCTTCCAACGTAGAAGGCTTATGGGTGTATAATACCGCTACCATGGGAAGCGGTTTAAATCAGGTGTCACCAGGATTTTATTTTTGGAATGGAACGCAATGGGAAAAAATGTTCAATGAAGGGTTTACCGTTCAATATGAGCAGACAACTACAGAAAGAGCAGCAAATACAACTACAACCTATACCATTCCGGGGCTAGACCAGAATTTTGTGGCACCCTACACGGGCGTCTACGAAATTCATGTGAGCGGGTACATCGCTGCCGCAAACATGTCGAACACTTCCTATGAAGGTACCGTACATGGCTCCTACATGCTAGAAATAGATGGTGTAACCGTTGGGGAAAGCAATGTATCCTCAAACACCAAGAGAGCACCTACCAATGCCTTTCAAGCGCTAGGACGTCAAACCACCATCCAACATCAGGTGAGTCTAACTGAAGGTGTTAGCTACAACATTCGTGTGAGAGCCCGCCTATGGGATTGGATAAATGTCAACCCGAATAGTCTCAACGTATCTGGCTTGTGCGGTGGACCCACTACTGGCTATGCCTTTTTTGGTATCTGCTCGGGTCCTTATAACGGAAACGACGGTTTAACAGACAATGCGCAAGATGCTTATTTAACCATCACCTTATTACAACAACTCTAACATTTAAATACGCCTCAAATAATCTTATACCTACACAACAATGATCAACAAATTACTCAAAACCCCCGTAATAATTACGAGTTTACTTATGGCCGTTCTTTTCTTCGGAATGACTGCTTGTCAACAAAATCCTGAAGAAGCTGAAGGAAACTTAGGTACGAATCCAGATACTTCGCGAGACAGTGAAGGAGATACTTTTTCTATCGTGGCCTACGATAAAACCACCGGTCAAGTAGGTGGAGCCGCCTGTAGCTGTGTTTCCTATACAAACGGAATCGATTTTTTAAGTGACCTTATTACCGATGGCACCACAAACCCTGATAATATTGTAGGAGCTATTCACTCACAGGCAGCCTATAATGCTTCAACACAAACCATTGCGCGAAATAGAATGCTTGCCGGAGACACCCCACAGCAGATCATTAACGCAACGGTAGCGGCTGACGGAAATTCCGCTAGCCGACAATATGGAGTCGTTGGTGTGGATAATCCAGGAGCTGCCGGATTCTCAGGTGCCTCCAATGGAGATTATAAAAACGATCAACAAGGTGATAACGCCTTATATACCTATTCCATTCAAGGAAACATTTTAGACACCGCCAACGGACAGGATTTATTAGATGACATGGAAGCTATTTTCAACAATACAGAGGGCACCTTAGGAGATAAGCTTATGGCTGCGCTTCAAGCGGCTAAGCGTGTTGGGGGAGACAGCCGATGCCAATCCAGAGGAAATAGCGGTAGAACGGCATTTGTGCAAGTTCTTTCTCCCGGTGAGACAAGCCCGGGACTTATATATGATATTGGCGACACTACCGCTGCTGTTGCAGATTATATTGAACCTATTGATATCTTGCAATGTCTGTATGACATTGGAGAAAACACACCTCATTGCCGACAAACGGTAAATACATTCCCATATGCAATGGACTTTGAAGAAACCATTTGGGAGCAGGAAGTTATTACCTGTAACACCAACAGTTCTTGGATTCGAACCCGTCACTCGACACCGTCCAATGGTACGGGACCTACTGGGGCCAATCAGGGCACTCTATATACCTTTGTAGAAGCTTCCAATATTGATGGACAAGGAACAGCACCTAGAAATGCAATGATTGGATCACCCTGTTTTGAATTTCCTTCCGGACACACTGTTTCTATGACCTTTGATTATCATATGCTTGGAGCAAATATGGGAACACTTTCTGTGCAAGCTAGTGATGACGGTGGATCTTCCTGGAATACACTATGGAGTAGAACCGGCGATCAAGGTGCTAGTTGGGTGAATGATGAATTCATCGATCTATCCGCTTATGCCGGGAGCACCGTTAAAATTAGAATAAATGCCCTTTTAGGGAATGGCTTTGCCAGTGATATGGCTATTGATGATATCCAAATTACTACGACTGAAATCGCCGCCTGTACTGGCCCTATTAAAACATGGAATGGAAGCTCTTGGTCTCCAAGTGGGGCTCCAGATAGCACCAATCCGGTGGTGATAGACGGCACCTACGATACAGATATCCATGGAATACTTGATGTGTGTACCCTTACGGTGAATACGGGAGAGACGCTGACGATTGCGGCAGACGATTATGTGCGTGTAAACGCTGATATTACCGTTGATGGAAGTTTGTTATTAGAACATACAGGAAGTCTGGTTCAGGTTGAAGAAGATGCCTCAGTGACCAATAATGGGACAATCAATGTTGCTGTTTCTACTCCGATCCTTCAAAAACGTGACTTTATGGTCATGGGAAGTCCGATGGACGCAGAAACACGTAACGATGTGTTCAACAGTGCCTTTTTAGTACT
>NZ_JAQQTD010000006.1 GCF_028561755.1 Altibacter sp. HG106 | reverse complement strand
AAGGTACATTCGAGGGACGCTTTACCCTGCAGTTCGAGTACGAAGTGTTGAGCAACAACGATGTTTTGGCATCAAACATTAGTCTATACCCTAACCCCACCAATGACGTGGTAACCGTCGCGGCCAAGACGCCGGTGACACAGGTTGTTATACATGACCTACAAGGACGTTTGGTACATACCCAAGCGGGTACAGGGAGCAACGAACTTAGCGTATCGACCCAACAATTACGAGCGGCTATGTATTTTGTGACCATAACCACCCAAGAAGGAACAGTCACCAAACGCTTGATTAAGCGATAATGTAATTGCTGACTTTACTATTAAAAAACCGCCTGATTCCTCAGGCGGTTTTTTTATATCGGATTTCAAAATCGATTTCGCTGTGGTATCTTTGTTGTATGGCTGAAGAACTAACTGCGCAAGAACTTCATAATCTCGCAATGAATATTGTTGGGAAAGACCTCGAATCACAAGGCTATGAATTTTTAGGGGTCAACTCTAAACTGAATAAAAACCCACAATTTGTAGCATTAAAAGATAAAAACCTGCATTTTGTGGTGGTACGGGCCGTGTCATATCCGGATGATGCAAACATCTATGATCCCATCCTGCTGAAAAAGATAAAAGACCATGCCGAAAAATTTGAGGCCAAAACCTATTATGCCGGAGTAGGACTGGGGCATGGTTCCGACTACGGGAAACCGGTCGTCAAAGACGAGGACTATACCATGATTTATAACGGATTGCAGCAAATATGAGAGCGTTTGGATTTTTGTTAGCCAGTTTCTGGCTTTTGAGTGGTTGCACTTCAAATGAGCCCCAAAAAAAGGTGCTTCAGGGAGAAGCCTTTGGAACTACCTATACTATTCAATACTATTCGGAATCTCCGGTATCAGTACAATCTGGTGTCGATTCCGTGGTGCAGGCCATCAATCAATCGGTTAGTACGTACCTCCCTGATAGTGATATCTCAAAAATTAATGCGGGAAATGATAGCCTGCAAACCGACCGTATATTTCAGGAGGTTTATACCCTTTCAGAAACCGTATATCAAACCACCAATGGCTATTTTGACCCGACTGTGGGCGTCCTTCGGAATGCCTACGGATTTGGAGAAGAGCGTCCGCTGAAGCATATCGACAGCACTGTGCTGGATTCGCTACGTACTTTTGTGGGGTTCTCCAAAGTAGCCTTAAATGAAAACGGAACGATTACTAAGGCACACCCTGCAATTTACTTCGACTTCAATGCGGTGGCTAAAGGCTATGGTATCGATCGAATAGGCGTATATCTTTCTGATCAAAACATTCAGAATTATTTAATTGAACTAGGCGGTGAATTGCTGAGCCGTGGAAAGAATCTGGAAAAGCAACAGGCTTGGGTTGCGGGTATCGAAGCTGTAGATTCTCCTCTGGAAGACCGAAGTTACAGGGCTACCGTTAGCTTGCGAGACGTAGGTATGGCTTCCTCCGGAAATTACCGAAAATTTAGAATCGACTCCATCACGGGGCAAAAATATGTGCATACTATCAATCCACTTACCGGCAAGGCCGAACAAAGCGATGTTACCAGTGCAACGGTGATAGCCAACACCTGTGCAGAGGCCGATGCTTATGCAACCGCTTTTATGGCGATGGGCCTCGAACGTTCTAAAAACGTACTCTCTTTGTTGTCTGACGTAGGCGCTTATCTAACGTATGTCGACGCTAGCGGTAATGAAGAGGTCTATGTTTCAGAAGTGTTTCAACCGATGCTTTTAGACGAGTTTTCTTCCGATCGGAAGTAGCTCCCCTTTGGCCAATCGGAATCGTTGGATCTCTTCTTCGGAAAGTTGGGTGGTATAGTCTACGGCTTCCACCGAAAACCCGACAGATGCTAAAGTTGTAAAGTAGTCCATTCCGTAGATACGCACATGATCGTACTGCCCAAAAACGCGTGCGCGCTCTTTCGGATCGGTAATGCTATCATCTTCAAAGGTCGTGCTTCGATCTTCGTCATAAGGAACCTGAAGAATGGCCATACCTCCCGGTGCGAGTACGCGGTACAGCTCGCGCATGGCTTGCAGATCATCGGGAATGTGCTCCAACACATGATTACAGATGATGATATCGTAAGCATTATCTTCAAACGGAAGCGCACAAATATCGGCTTTCACATCCGCAATAGGGGAGTTCAAATCGGTGGTGGTATATTGGATGTTTTTTAGTTTCCGAAAGCGATTCAGAAAGGCTTGCTCGGGTGCAAAATGCAGCACCCTGTGAGTGGCAGTGAAAAAGTCGGTTTCACGCTGTAAATACAGCCAAAGCAAACGATGTCTTTCTAAAGAGAGTGTACCCGGTGCCAATACATTAGGACGTACTTTCTCATAGCCGTACGACAAAAATTTTCGGTACGACTTTCCTTCTATAGGATCTTCGTATCGGTCTCCACGCAGAAAAAAAGCTACAATGGGTCGTATCCAATAGCTAATGCGGATGAGTAGGGGTCTTGGAATGGCGTTCAGAAGAAAGCGAAACATGAAAATGTATTACAATACCAATTTGTTTTGTCGAAATTCAGCCTCTTCGTCACTTTCAATGCCAAGGGCTTCATACACATACCCGAAGGTAGAGAGCAGTTCGGGCTTTCCATTGACCAAGGCTACATCGTGCTCGAAGTGAGCGCTGGGCAGCCCGTCTCGTGTTACAATTGTCCACCCATCTTTTAGTTGCTTGACCCGGTGCGTACCCTGGTTGATCATGGGCTCGATGGCTATGGTCATACCTTCGATAAATTTTTTACCACGGCCTCGTTTTCCATAATTGGGTACTTCGGGATCTTCGTGTAGTTTTTCACCAAGACCATGTCCTACTAATTCTCGAACCACGCCGTATCCAAAGGATTCACAATAATTTTGAATGGCATAGCCAATATCGCCTATACGATTTCCTTTTTTAAAGGCACGAATGCCTCGATACAAGGATTCCTTGGTCACATCCAGTAGTTTCTTAGTTTCTGGAGCTACGGTACCCACTTCAAAGGTGTAGGCATGGTCGCCGTAGTAACCATGCAGAATCGCTCCGCAGTCGATGGCCACCACATCACCGTCTTCCAAGGGTGTGTCGTTTGGCAGGCCATGAACAACGGCTTCGTTTACACTCGTTAAGAGTGTAGACGGACAATCATACAACCCTAGAAATCCGGGGGTAGCGCCCATATCGCGGATGAAGGTTTCTGCCTTGGCATTTAGCTGATTGGTCGTGACGCCGGGCGCAACTTCTTTGGCGAGCATTCCAAGGGTTTTGGAAACGACAAGAGCAGCCTCTCGCATCAATTCTATCTGTTCTGCTGTTTTTGGAATGATCATACTAATGGTTTAAAGTCCGAACCAATTCTTTTTCTTCTTCTTAGCGGAGGGAACACCGGCTTCTCCTAAAAAATGTTGGTAGATTTCTCCCCAACCTACGAGTCCGCCTATATTACGATCATCGATGAAATAATCTGCATTGATCTTCCTACTGTATTTTGGATCGAAGGTTTCTTCGGGAAAACTTTTATTGACGGCATAGAATTCAATTCCATGTTCTTCACAAAAGGCTACGGCGGCATCTAGTTGTTTTCCATAGCGGTACGTCCAAAGAATGAGTCGATGCCCCTTCTCTTGTAGCGCTTTCAAGGTGTCGAAGGCAAAAAGCTGTGGCTTTCCTATATCTGGAAAGGCATCTTCTACAATGGTACCGTCAAAATCAACTGCTATGGTATATGTCTCGTTCATAGGGGTAACAATCGACTGCAAAATTACAAAGAATTATAGCAGGGATAAAGTTTTATCGGAAGAAGGAAATCTTATAACAAGCTCTGTCCTGTCATGGCTTCTGGCTGCGGAATTCCCATAAGCGATAGTAGCGTAGGAGCTATGTCACCTAGAACGCCGTTTTTAACTTCTTTAACGTCTGGGTCCACCACAATCAATGGAACCGGATTGGTGGTATGGGCCGTATTGGGAGAGCCGTCTGGGTTACGCATCATCTCGCTGTTTCCATGATCTGCAATAATGAGTGTCGCGTAGCCGTGTTCCAGCGCAGCTTCCACAATACTTTGAGTGCAACTATCTACCGTTTCACACGCTTTAATGGCAGCTTCAAAAACACCGGTATGTCCTACCATGTCCGGATTTGCAAAATTCAAGCAAATAAAATCGGCCGCTTCCGCCTGGATGACAGGAAGAATTTTATCGCGTATTTCAAACGCGCTCATTTCGGGCTTGAGATCGTAGGTTGCTACCTTGGGGGAAGGACATAAGATGCGCTCTTCTCCTTCAAAAGGCGTTTCATTTCCGCCGTTAAAAAAGAAGGTAACGTGCGGATATTTTTCTGTTTCGGCAATACGAACCTGTTTCTTCCCGTGGGCCGCTACTACTTCTCCTAACGTTTGTTTGATATTTTCTTTATTGAAAATCACGTGAATGTTTTCAAAAGAGTCGTCGTAATTGGTAAGCGTAACATAATGGTATGTTCCTTTTTTCATGTCGTACTCAGTATGGTCCTGCTGCGTTAATACTTCCGTAAGCTGGCGTCCGCGATCGGTTCTGAAATTGAAGAAGATCACCACATCGTCTTCGGAAAGCGTCCCCACCGGATGCTCATTTTCGGTGACAATTAAAGGCTCCATAAACTCGTCTGTCATTCCTTCTTCATATCGCTTTTTGATGCTCTCCGAAGCATTCGTGGTGGCAGTGCCTTTTCCGAAGCAAATGGCGTCATAGGCCTTTTTGACCCGTTCCCAACGTTTATCGCGATCCATGGCAAAATACCGACCTGTCACCGTTGCGAGTTTTCCGGTCGTTTGCTTTAAAATCGATTCTAACTGGGCGATAAACCCGGCACCCGACTTAGGATCCACATCCCGGCCGTCGGTAAAGGCATGTACGTACACTTCGTGAAGACCTTCGTCTGTTGCAGCCTCCAGCAATCCTTTGAGGTGATCAATGTGAGAATGAACCCCGCCATCCGAAACCAGTCCTAAGAAATGGATCTTTTTTTGATGACGCTTGGCATATTGAAAGGCTTCTTGAAGCACTGCCTCCTCCTTAAGGGTTCCTTGGGCCACCGCTCGATTAATTTTCGCCAGGTCCTGGTATACGATACGACCCGCACCTAAATTCATGTGTCCTACTTCACTATTCCCCATTTGGCCTTCTGGTAAGCCTACATGTTCTCCGTGAGTCCATAGTTGGGCGTTCGGGTAGATGCCGTAGAGGCTGTCGATAAAAGGGGTTTGCGCTTGAGCAATGGCAGAAACATCTTTGTTTTGAGAGATGCCCCAACCGTCTAGAATAAGTAGGATGGTCTTTTTATGCATAACACAAAGATACGAACAAAAAAAAGGGAAGGATGTAGGAAATTAACCGGAAGCGGTTCTCAATTATCCGCCATATTTTTCAATGGCCGCTTCAATTTGTTCAATTCGATTGTCGGGATCGGGATGCGTACTTTTAAATTCCGGCGCTCGATTGGGGCCTGCTGCCGCCTTAAGAATTTGCATTACGGTAATCATTTCCCGAGGATCGTACCCGGCTCGGATCATAAATCGGACGCCCAGGTCATCACTTTCCAACTCATCTTCTCGTCCGTTGCCTAGCAACACATTTTGACCAATTCCGGCTACGAGTCCGCCTGCATCCGCTCCAACGTTTGCGCCTTGTGAAATAGTCTGCCAAAATTCGGTATTGGCAATACGTTCGGCGGAATGACGCCCCAGAACATGTCCTATTTCGTGTCCCAGAACACCGGCTAACTGGTCTTCGTTTTCAAGTTTGGAATACAAGGCGTAAGTAATAAACACTTGTCCGCCAGGTAGGGCAAATGCATTAACGGTTTGAGGGTCGGCTAACAAGTGGAATTCATATTGATAGGGTGTTTCTCGAGCCATGGTATTGTCTACGAGCTTCTTTCCCACCATGTCAACATAGTTTTGCATACGATCGTCTGGATAGAGTCCGCCGTATTGTTCTGCAAGTTGCGGCGCACTTTGGAGTCCGATAGCAATCTCTTCCTGTGGATCCATGGAAATTACCTGTGTTTTGCCCGTATACGGGTTTTCTTCAGTATTGGCGCATTTCTTGAAGAAAGCGAAGGCTACAATGGCCAAGCCAATAAAGATTCGGATTTTCCAACTACTGCGTCTCATAGTTCCGTATTTGATGCCTTAAAGATACGAAAGCGGATGCAATGAGACCTTACCTCGGTTTCAGAAAAAGCACGTTATAGTAGTTCCGGATTAATATCCAGAATGTGCTCTCTTCGGTAGCGTTCTATAAAATCTGCGGTAAAATAGGCGTTGCCAAGCACCTGTTCTTCTCTCAAGATTTCACCGACATCCAAAGCTTTGTACCCCTGCAGCATTGGTTTGGAGACCGGCGCATAGCTCATATGCCAGGGTTCATAATTAAAGCCTTTGCGCTGTGCATTGTTCGTATAGACCTCATAAAAGCCAAAATCGGAAGCATAAACATTAAGCCATTCCTTCAACTTACAAAAAGGGCCGTTGCCGTGAAAGTGTTTGGCTTGAAGTACGCTTCGCGGGCGCGGGCGACCGTTGGCATCGATGATATCGAGATCGGTCCCCCAATGATGTCTGGAAGTGCCGGGTAGGGTGGAGTATTCGATAATCTTTTCGATGGTGTCTAGAGGGTCGAGTCCGTTGTTCGTAAACTCGGTATATTTTCTTTCGAAGATTTCCTTTTGACGCTGAAAGCTGCGATAGGCCGAAACTACCTCAATCGCAATATTGTCTTGAGCCGCTGCCGCTTTCATTTTGGCAAAAGCCGCGGCGGTCTCTTGATGCATGGTAGTTAGATAGGTCGAACCGGTGAGTTCTGGATTGCCTTTGCCAATAAGTTGATTGCGGGTGTAGTCATTAGATGTTGCAGCCATGGTAATATGAGGGATAAGTGCAATTCCGGCAGACGCACAAAGGGTAGTGGTAATGAATTGTTTTCTATTCATGTTTAAAGGTAGTCAATTTTGGTGCCGGATTCAATTTCAACGGCCGCTTTCCCTTGCTCAAAAATCCGTGCCTTGGGTACGCCGTGAAGTGTGATGTCTTCGTCCTTCACCCGAAGCCAGCTGCCTTCGCGCAGCCCCACAACGGGTATGTTGTGATAGGTGTGAAATTCGCGAATTCGAGTTTCGCGGGTTTCCCCCATATGTTCCGAATGGGTTGGAGGGTCCAGGTAATGCGGATTGATATTAAACGGCACAGCGCCCAAGGTTTTGAACGAAGGGGGATACACAATAGGCATGTCATTGGTGGTTTGCATGGTGATTCCGCAGAGGTTCGAGCCGGCACTCGTACCCAGATAGGGTAGTCCTTCAAAAATCCGGTCGCGCAGCAGGGGCAATAGATTGAGCTGATATAAGCTGTTCAGCAGAACAAAAGTATTGCCGCCCCCTACGAACAATGCTTCGGCCGTCACAATCGCTTCCTCGGGGTCTTCAAACGTATGAATACCGTTCACATTTTTGTCGATTTGTTGAAAAGCTTCGGAAACATTTTTGGTGTACTCATCAAAAGAGATACCTCCGGGGCGGGCATACGGTACAAAACAAATTGTTTCTGCTTCCGAATATAACTCCTTCAATGCTGTCATTAGATACTCGAGATAGGCGCCTTTGTACAGCGTTGAAGTACTTGCCAGAAGAAGATTTTTCATGAATTTCGACTTGAGAAAGACAAATTTAACAAACCTTCACAGCCTTCTTATGATATTTATTAGGAAATGATGCGTATTTTTAAAATATGAATCCTCTTCGTATCGTCATATGTGTTGTTTTGTTGTTTGGTCAACTAGGAGTGCAGGCTCAGGAAGTGGAGCGGATCCTAATTAACGGGCAAGTAACGGCGCCACAGGGAGAAGATGTTGAAGGAATCAATTTATACAACATCTCGTCTCAAAAGGGGGCGGTGACTGATGCCGACGGTTCTTTTTCGTTGGAGGTAGCAGCGCAGGATCGCATTTTGGTTTCCGCGATTCAATTTCAATCATTCAAAGTTATCGTAGATGCTGGCGTAATAGATACTAAGCGCTTGCGTATTTATTTGAATCCTGCGGTCAATGAATTAGAAGAGGTGATTGTGCGTCCCTATGATCTTAGCGGAAATGTGATCGCCGATGTAAACCGAATAAAGGTTTCTACCGTAGGAACGGGATTCGATCTGTCTTACGAGAATCTAGAGTTTAATATGGATTTCCGGCCCGACCGTCAAAGTCGAATTCAGGGGAATGCGGCAGCCGAAGCTTTGAATCAGGGTGCCAATCAAGCGGGTGCCAACTTACTAGGGTTGGTAGGCGTCTTATTTCCGCAGAAAAAACAATCGTCTAAAGAGGTGGTTGCGACCAAGGAGGCCTTAACGGTTGCCTTACGACAACGTTTCAGCAATGCCTACATCACCGAAACATTTCAAATTGAGGGTTCGCGTGTGAATGACTTTATCTATTTTGTGGAGGAAAACGGACTCAAACCTGAATTGTTGAAGGAGACGAACGAAATTCGTTTGCTCGAACATTTACACCAACAAAGTGAATTGTATAAGTCGCGCGCTCAAAATTAAAATCTGTATCCTTTGTTGTTTTAGCAGCTACCTGATCAGCTGGGGACAACAAAAAACACTGGAAGGGACGTTGCAGAATACCACAGATGTTGAAGGCATTCATGTGATCAACATAAGCTTAGAACAACGCACGATCACAAATGAAGATGGAAGTTTTCGGATTCCTGTTCGTAAAAATGACACCCTGTTTTTTTCTTCCCTTAAGTACCAACCTCAAACAATCGTGATTTCTTCGGAACTATACGAGCGTGGAACGCTCAAAATAATCTTAGACGAACTCGTCAATGAATTGGATGAGGTGCTGCTTTTTCCACGATTGTCTGGTGATGTAGAGCGCGACCTGCGACGCATCGAGATTATTGACACTATTAACTTCTACGATGTAGGTATTCCGGGGTTTCAAGGGGTGCAGGAAGAAAAGATTCCTAATTTAATGGGGCAGGTTATCGCTCCTACGGCGGTGAATTTAGAAGGGCTTTACAAATACATCAGTGGGTATTATCGAAAATTGAAATTACGTCGAAAATGGGATGCCGAAAACACCACCCTAGAAAATCTGAAAGCGAGTTACGGAACAGCCTTTTTTTGGGATGCCTTCCAAATACCCGAAGAGCGATTACAAGAGTTCTTGCTCTTCTGTTTAGAGACCACAGAAATAGAGCGCGACTTTCGTATTGAGAATTACAACGGAGTTTGGGAAGCCTTGACGCGTTCGGCGTTGGAATACCGAAGCAGACTGCCCGAAAAAGAGGAATAATATTTGTAACATTCTACACTACGTAACGTCCTATACATTTTGAAACCTTAACGAAAATGAAGTTTCTTTCTACCCTTATCTTACTTGCTGTATTTCCTGTACTTCTCGGCGCTAAAACCGAGCATAAGTTTTATGTAAGTGTTACCAAAATTGAATACGCGCCAAAGGCAGGTTCCCTACAGATCATTTCGAACATTTTTATTGATGATTTAGAAGACGTTCTTCAGCAGCGATATCGGGAGGATGTATCCCTGGCAACGACGAAGGAGACGGAAGCGGATGAGACCTTGCTTCAACAATATATCCTTCAGAAAGTATCGATACAGGTAGATGATTTACCCGTAAAATTGACGTATATCGGAAGGGAGTACGACGTTGATATGGTAAAGGTGTATATTGAAGTAGAAGCGGTTTCAAATTTTGAGTCTATTACCATTGAGAATGCGATACTACAAGATCTTTTTGAAGAGCAGCAGAATATTGTTCATGTCAAAAAGGGAAAAGACCGAAAGAGCATGATTCTGACGGCTGAAAATCCTAAAGGAATGTTAAAATTTAAATGAATTCCGAAAGAGCCTGCGAGAACAATTATTTTTAACCAGTTTACTAAACCCAGAATAACATACGTATGAATTTCAAAAGATTTTTAACCCTCTTTTTTGTGATCTTGATGGCCGGATGGGCACAGGCACAAGAAGAAGGGGAAACAGAAGCCCGCAAACCGGGGCACTACAATAACAACCGCTTTAAGCAATTGTACGAAGAGTTTTCTACTCCCAATATGTACCGATCTCCCAACGGAGCTCCGGGACCCAACTACTATCAACAACAGGCAGATTATGTGATGGACATCGAACTCGATGATGAAAAGGCTCGTATCTACGGAAATGAGACCATCACCTATACCAATAATTCACCTGATGCTCTTGAATATCTTTGGGTGCAGCTCGATCAGAACGTGCGTGCCCAAGATTCTAAGTCGCCCTTAATTGAACCCAGCGGTGCCGCTCCGGCAGAACTGGCAAGTTCGTTTGTAGGTAAATACATGGGCGCCGGATTTGATGGTGGATTCAAAATTCAGGAGGTAAAGAACGAAAAAGGAAACCCGTTACCGTATACCATTAACCGAACCATGATGCGCGTGGAGATGCCGAAAGCGTTAGAAACCGGTGCGTCTTTTTCTTTTTCCATCAAGTGGTGGTACAACATTCCCGAGCATACTATTGACAGAGCTCGTAGTGGTTTTGAAACCTTTGCCGATGGAAACAGAGGTTATGTAATTGCTCAATTCTATCCACGAATGGCTGTTTACAGCGATGTGGAAGGATGGCAAAATAGTCAGTTTTGGGGGCGCGATGAGTTTGCGCTACCGTTTGGTGATTTTGAAGTGAATATCACGGTACCGGCCGATCATACCTTAGATGCTACTGGAAAGCTTTTGAACCGAAAAGAGGTGTTTTCCAAAACCATGATGGATCGCTACGAACGCGCTAAGAAGTCATACGACAAGCCAGTAATCATTGTAACTCAAGAAGAAGCAGAGGCAGCCTCGAAAGGCTTTTCAACGCAGAAGAAAACGTGGAAATTCAAGGCTGAAAACGTGCGTGATTACGGATTCGCAACGTCGAGACGATATATTTGGGACATGATGGCTGTTAAGATCGGAAATCGCGATGTCATGGCCGTTTCGGTATATCCTCCGGAAGGAAACCCGCTCTGGGAAGATTGGTCCACTCGCGTAGTCGCCAGCACCTTGAAATCGTATTCACGAATGACTTTTGATTATCCTTATCATAAGGCGATTTCGGTTCATGCGAAAAATCAGGGAATGGAATACCCAATGATCTGCTGGAACTACGGTCGTCCCGATGAAGATGGAAACTATAGCGAACGTACCAAATACGGAATGATGAGTGTGATTATCCACGAGGTGGGGCACAACTTCTTCCCAATGATCGTAAATAGTGATGAGCGTCAATGGACCTGGATGGACGAAGGGATCAACACCTTTGTACAGTATGTTGCAGAACAAGATTTTGGAGAAGAATACCCGGAAGCAGTTGCACCAAATCAGGCGTATCCTTCACGACGTGGTCCTGCCAAGAATATTGTAGATTATATGGCGAGCGACCAAGATAATATTGCTCCTATTATGACCAAAGGACTTAATACCTATAGTTTTGGAGCCAATGCCTATGCGAAGCCCGCTACGGGATTAAATATCCTACGGGAAACAATTATGGGGCGTGATTTATTTGACTATGCTTTTAGAACCTATTCGCAACGTTGGATGTTCAAACATCCTACACCTGAGGATTTCTTCCGAACGATGGAAGATGCTTCGGCAGTTGATTTGGACTGGTTCTGGAGAGCCTGGTTTTACACTACCGACTATACCGATATTGGAGTTCAGGACGTAAAGAAATTCTATGTGACCTCAAAAATGAATCAGCAAGTACGAGAAATGATGGAGGCTCGCGGTATGAAGGAAAGCGATCTTCCGCCACTAGTATATTTGGTAGAAGAAGGAAGTGAAGATTATGAAGAAAGCATGAAAACGGCCTCTCTCGATGAGGTGACCACGCTTCAGGAATACATTATGGATAATGTGGATGCTTCCGAGCGTTCTAAACTGAAGAAGCCTAAATTCTTCTATGAAGTGGTCTTCGAAAAACCGGGTGGTATCCCGATGCCAATCATTGCCGAATATACCTATAGTGATGGTTCCACGGAACGCATCACCTATCCGGCGCAAATCTGGAGAAAAAACGATAAGACCGTTGGAAAGGTAATTGCTTCCGATAAGGAAATTACCAAGATCGTCGTTGACCCTGATGAAGAAACGGCTGATATCGATACAACAAATAATACCTGGCCAAAGCGTAAAACCTTAGGTGAGTTTAATAAATTCAAGGAAGAAGTAAAGGGTGACTAAGCATGCACTCATCCCAAAAAGCCTCACAGCAATGTGGGGCTTTTTTATGGGATAATAGGGTAGAAGCCTGCTACGAATCAGAAGGAATTGTATATTTGTAGTATGATAGGTACAAGCCTTCCTCTTTTTATTAGTGGCGCCGAAATTGCCTTTATTCTCTTTATCGTCCTCATGGTATTTGGAGCCGATAAGGTGCCGGAAATTGCTCGTGGTCTGGGCAAGGGCATGCGTCAGATTAAGGATGCGACCAACGATATCAAATCGGAGATCACTAAGAGTGCTGAGAAGCACGGAGTGGATGTCGATATTACCAAAGATGTGCGAAAGGAGATCGATAAAGTAAAGGAAGATATTAACGATGTGGCCGGTTCTGTAAAACGCGATCTCTAGATGTGGGATACCCTAAAACAGTGGGATCGCGAACTCTTTATTTTCCTCAATAATTTACGTATCGAAGAGTTTGACGGGTTTTGGTTGTTCGTGACTCAAATTGAAACCTGGACGCCGCTTTTCATTCTTTTCTTTGTGTTGCTGCTCTATTATTACAAGATGAGGATTGGCTTAGGTGTTATTTATTTTCTATTGTTTTCCTTCGGAATAACCATCTTGTCTGTGGATATTGTTAAAGAAAGTGTCGCCCGACTTCGCCCCAATAATGTGGAAGCTCTAAGTGAGTTGATTCAGGTACTACAAACACCTTCCAATTATAGTTTCTTTTCAGGGCATGCCGCCTCTAGTTTTTCCATTACTGTTTTTGTCGCATTAGCGCTTCGGAAGCATACGAAATGGATAGTTATCGCGTTTCTTTGGCCGCTTCTTTTTGTGTTAAGTCGAATTTACGTTGGAGTACATTATCCCAGCGATTTGTTGGTAGGTTCGGTGGTGGGTTCGTTAATGGCCTACGGAAGCTATCAACTGTGTAAAAAATCGTTAGGGGAAGTGAATTTTTTGTAATTTGAGGGGGCATTAACCTAAAATTCACTAATATGAAAGTATTTCAACGTATCATGGCCGTAAGTGCCGTGCTTCTTTTCGTATCTTCTTGTTCCGAAGAAACCCTAACGCCCGAGGTCACTCCCCAGACCGATTTAAAAGCGGAAATTTCCCAAGAGCTCTTAAGTATTGATCAAATCAATACCATTATTCACGAGCGCCTAAAAGCTACTGGTACCTTCGATTGGGCAGATGTTACCGATCAAGTGCTATGGAGTGCCACCGTGCATGGTAATGAATTGCTTACTATTGGTTACGGCGAACCACAACAGAGTTTCCGCACCAGTGAATCTCCCCAACTCACTGCTACGAAAACGGCCCTCATCAATGAGGTGATTGCTTCCGAAGCCATCCGCGCTAAAGATGCGGTCGTGGAAGACGATGCAGTATTAAACGTGGTGGACCTACGCGTCACCCAATTAAAAACCATTACAGCCCTGCGCGAACGAAGCGATATTCGCTATCTGGAACCCAACGGTTATTCGTATTTTTCGAATGCCGCGTATCCGCAAAATCAGCGTTCTTCTAGCGGCTGTGACAAGAATGGGCAAACCCTAAATCCCGCCGATTATCGTACGGTGGCGCCTGGAGCATTGGTAAGTTGGACATATGACGAACATCAAATCGAGCAAGCCTGGGCGTATAGCACGGGAGCGGGTATTACTGTTGGTCTCATAGACACAGGCGTTTCGCAGAGCCAGCCACTATTGGGAAATCAATTTAACGATGGCTACAGCAACGGAAGAACCATTCAGAAGTACGGCACCTTTATCGACTCTGTTTGGCCCTGGTCCAGCAATTATGACGGTCCGCATGATAAATGCGGCCACGGAACCAGTATGGGTTCAACCATTGCGGCGCCTAGAAATAATAACAATGTTCCTGTGGGAGTGGCCTACAATTGTAATCTGGTTTCGTATCGGGCTACCGAAGACGTAGTGTTAAACGATTATCATGAACGGAAAGGCGTAAAAAACGCTTTGATCCAATTAGGAAACCGAAGTGATGTGAAAATCATTTCGATGTCTATCGGGTATCCATGGTCCATTGGAAATGTGCGAGATGCTGTTCGTTACGCCCACGCCCGCGGAAAGTTAATTTTTGCCGCCGGGGGAACCTCCTTAGATTTTACCAACTGGTATCCTGTGATCTTCCCGGCGAGTATGAGCGAAACGGTTGCTGTGACGGGTATTACCGATGATGGAACCTATCAGCAATGCGATACCTGCCACGATGGAAGCGAAATTGACTTTACCATTGTGATGGAACGGGATAACAATAATGGCCGTACCGGAACGGTATTGGGCTTTTATAATGGTGACACCGATTATGTAGGGGGGTCTTCTGTGGCTACGGCTACCACCGCTGGGATTGCAGCCCTTATCTGGGCACGTCATCCGGGTTGGTCTCGAGATCAGGTCTTTAATAAACTGAAGCAGAGTGCAGAATTTTATCCGAACCGGGATAGTACCAAAGGCTACGGCAACATCAATGCCTTGCAAGCGGTTCAGTAGTTCTTTTAAAATCTACAATGAAAAGGGTCGATGAATATCGATCCTTTTTTTTATCAAATAAGAAACAAAATACCCTAGCGCTCTTTCAGAAAAAACAGGGTGCAAAAACAGGATTTTTCCTATTTTTTTTAGCTTCTATTTTTTAAAACACTGTAAAACAAGTAGATACATTTTTGTTGGGGTTGAGTCTTCTAAAGAGCTATTTCGCTTTAAGTTATTGTTGTAGCTTTACGATAACCTAAAAATCAACATATTATGAAAAAAGTAGTGCTCCCCTTTCTCGCAACCCTCATGGTGGTTGCTATTGCGTTTGTAGGATGTGAAGAACATAAAGAACGTCCCGCAGACCCGCCTCGTCAGGCGATTCCTTTAGAAGAAGCTCAAAAGCTAGCAAATGAGTTTATTAGAACACGCGCCGAAATCATCAACGATTCCCTGAATATTACCGATACAAGAGATTTTCAGTTCTCGTTGGAAACCTTAAAACAGTATATCGATTACGTAGAAACAGAAGGCAAAAGGCTGGGAAGAGAGAATTTGGGGATCCGTATTCACTTTGCGGCCTACCCAGAGCGATCACAATATCCCGATCCGGGGTATGCGACCGTTATTTTGGTTCCTACGGCCAGCGTACAGGGTCAGGTTAAGCCGCAAGGCATTCTTCCTGTTCAAGATGATTTGGAAGTCATTGACTCCTTAAAAGCCCTCAATTTCGGGAATGGTGGGCGTCCCCCGAATGATTTGGAATAAGCATGTAGATGTCGTATATATTTCCAGGTATTGAATTTATTGCAGCACTCATCGGCACGTGGTATGCACACAAATTATCTCGTACACACGAGAAATTATTCTTAGGATTACTGTGGCTTACCTTTGCGGTCGAATTAGTGCAACCCTTGCTATACGATATTGCGAGAATTGAGATTCCCTGGTTGTATACTACGTTTACTATCTTTAGTTTTCTGTTTTATTTTTACTGGTACCATACGGTATTAAGAACCAAGTTAGCAAAACGCTACGTTTGGATAGTAGCTATTTGCTATCTGGCCCTAACCCTCTGGATAGAATATCACAAAGCATTATACGGAGGTAAGGGATACGCGTTTGTATTTGCTTCCATCGGGATTTTGAGTATGGCCTGTTGGCATTTCTATGAGTTGCTGCGCGCCGAATGGGTGCTGGTGGTGAAACACCGACTCGAATTTTGGGTATCTACGGCCTTACTGCTCTTCTACATTGGTATCTTGCCCTTAATGTTATTATCGGAATATCTGGGCGTGGAAGACCTCGGATATTTCATCATACTCGTAAGTTTAATTATCATCATGTATGGTTGTTATAGCATTGGTTTTATATGGATGAAAAACAAATAACATCATTTCTCATCATCTTCTCTATCGTTGCGTTTAGCTTAGCGCTTACGATGATCCTGCTATTTGTGCTCTTTCAGAAGCGAAAAAACCGACTCTTACGCGAGCAGGAAGCGGCCGAGAGTAGGTTTCGGGAAGCGTTGATCACCATTCAAAATGAAATACGAGAAGAAACGCTACGAAATGTAAGTTGGGAACTACACGATAATATCGGGCAGTTGCTAACGCTGGCTCGAATTCAACTGCAACGCGAAAGCAGTGCATCTCCCTACGTAAAGGAGGCCTGCGACACCATAGCAAAAAGCCTTGCAGAGTTACGTAGTCTTTCCAAATCGATTAATCCTGATACCATAAAAGGGCTGTCATTAGTAGATGCGCTGTCTCAGGAAATAGATCGATTTAACAGAATGCAATACTTGGAAGCTACATTACACACATCAAATCATAAATTTACAATGGATGCTAAGGTGGAAGTTATTATCTTTAGGATGTTGCAGGAATTTTTTACCAATACCGTAAAACATTCAAAGGCGTCTACCTTAGATGTTAAAGTCGAATATCAGGAAGAAGCGCTTGTAATAGAAGCGAGAGATAATGGCGTTGGTTTCGATCCAGATGAAAAAAAAGCCAATCGAGGCATCGGGCTTTCTAACATTCAGCATCGGGCAGCACTTATTGGTGCTGAAACGCGTATTGAATCCGCTAAGGGAAGGGGAACACAATTTTACCTAACCTTAAACAAAACGTGATGAATTATTCGGTTGTCATTGTAGATGATCATCAACTCTTATCGCAGGCACTGGGAAGTTTGGTCAATGAATTTGAGAACTTTTCGGTCCTATACACCTGTCGCAACGGAACTGAGCTGATCGAAAAGTTCAAAGCTCCAAAGAACATACCCGATGTGGTCTTAATGGATGTCAATATGCCCATCATGAACGGGATTGAAACGACCCAGCATCTTCACCAAAATTTCTCGCAAGTACATGTGTTGGCGCTTTCCATAGAAGAAGATGAAGCCACCATACTCAAAATGTTGCGATCGGGTGCCAAGGGTTATTTGTTGAAGGATGTTAGAAAGGGAGAATTAAAACAGGCACTTACCGAAGTCATTCAAAAAGGCTACTATCACACCAATACGGTGGCGAAAATTCTCGTGGATTCACTTTCAGAAAAGCAATCTCCGGAAACCTTATTAAAGGAACGAGAACTAGAATTCATCAAGCATGCCTGTACCGAAATGACGTATAAAGAAATTGCCGATGTGATGTGTCTTAGCCCAAAAACCATTGAGGGATACCGAAATTCTATCTTCGAAAAACTGAATCTACGCAACCGAACCGGGCTGGTGATTTACGCCATTAAACACAAATTATTCATTCCCTGATTAGCGCACTCTGGCGATACTTAGTCCGTCTCGAATCGGAAGTAGCACCGTTTCCAGCTTAGGATGTTCGTTAAGAAGTTTATTATAGGCAATTAAGGCCTGTGTATCTCGGTCGTCTTCTTTCACCCTTTGGGTCACTTTCCCGCTCCACAATACATTGTCTGATAAAATCACCGCTCCACTTGGTAATGCTGGCACTAAGAGTTCAAGATAGTTTGGGTAATTGTGTTTGTCGGCATCAATAAAGACCAAATCGAAAGCCACAGACAAGGTGGGGATGATGTCCAAAGCATTGCCCACATGTTGTATGATGCGATCTCCATAGGCCGATCGATCGAAATACCGTCGCTGAAAATCGTACAGTTCTTCGTTGTGGTCAATAGTATGAAGGCTGCCATCACGCGTCATGCCTTCCGCCAGGCAGAGCGCCGAATACCCCGTATATGTCCCAATTTCAAGTATATGACGCGGCCGAATAAGTTTAGCAAGGAGGCTTAAAAACCGACCTTGTAGATGCCCACTTAGCATGCGTGGTGCTAGTACCTTCAACCAGGTCTCTCGCTGTAATTCCTGTAAGAGTTCCGGCTCTTTTGCACTGTGTGCCTCGGCATAGTTGCTAATATTTTCCGGGATAAAATCCATTACGACAATATGCGTTTTACCAAGGAGTCCTTGGCATCCTGATCATCACCGCACAACCACTGGATGACATTGTCTTCCCACATGGCATCGGCTTCTTCTTGAGTCACTATGTTGCGTTGTTTGGCCAGATCTAAGATTTTTCCGGGGTACGAAGACTGCGGAGCGCTTTCCATTTCACCCAGGGGATACGGGTCGTCCAATCCTACCAAAACTTGTTTAGAGCCTTGGTTTTCAACCAATAATTTCAACGAACCAGTATCGTGCACCAAAGTGTCGAAGAAGATGTTTTTATGTCCAACCGATTTACGCGGGTGTACTTTCCCTTCAAACAGATCGGGCCTGCCATCAAAACCTTGAATCCGTCTTCCCAGGTTAATTTGCGCCAATTGCCCACCATGGGCAAAGCAGGTGCGCATGTTGGGGAATTTATCGGCATAACCGTTCAGGGTTAAAAAATGATAGGCATCAGCACATTGGGCGAGCATCCAAATAAGGTGAAAGCGCCAGGCCGTATTTTCCAGTTTGATAAATTTCTCGCCGTCGTAGGGATGAATTTCCACCGCCAGATTGTACTTGCTGGCAAGCTCAAAAATAGGTTCATTTTCTTCATCGAAAATACAGCGCCAAGTTCCAATGGTATCCATATAATGGGTAGGCAAACACAACAAGCGCATGTCCAACTCCTCCACACAGCGCTCTATCTCCCAAAGCGCCCCGCGAACAAAGCCGGGGTGTACTACAAATCCACAGGTAAATTTGGAGGGATTGTCTTGTTGCACCTTGGCATTAAAATCATTCTGAAATCGCAATGCCTGTTTCATTTCTTCCACACGCAATCCGTTTCCGTACAATTGCGACAGGTTTAACACGACCGCGTGATCTATGTTGAAACGGTCCATCCAGGCGAGTTTCTCGTCAAGAAAAAAACTGGAATCCGTTACGGGCCTGCTCCAATTTTTCTGAAGCATAAACTTTCGATCTTTATCTACCCAAAAGATGCCTTTATCTTTCATAAATTGCGGAATCTCTTCTGGATAGGGCAGCAGGTGCGAATGCCCGTTGATGCGTAGTTTACGTTTCATATATGAGTTCTTTTTTGGGCGTGCCCCCACCGTTTTGTCACGGTGCGGTCGGGCGTTTCGCTATATCTTTTTCCGCAGAAAAAGGATGTCGCTTCACTCCCTCACGCAGCTGCTTTTACAAACTTTTGGTCCTTCCGCCGTCCACCGGAAGATTGATACCATTGATATAACTAGCTGCCTCGCTGGCCAGAAAGGCAACCGCATTGGCAATTTCCCCGGGTTGCGCAAAACGTCGCGCCGGCACCAGACTTTTCATAAACGTTGCGGCTTCTTCTTCTGTTTTGTCAAAACGCTTGGAAGCACCCGCGACAATATCTTTTAAGCGATCGGTCGCTGTAAATCCGGGAAGCACATTGTTCACCGTAATTCCAAATGGGCCCAGTTCATTGGCCAGGGTTTTACTCCAATTCGCAACGGCTCCTCGAATAGTATTACTTACGCCTAATCCATCAATGGGTTGTTTCACCGAGGTTGAAATAATATTAATGATTCTACCGTAATCGGCTTTTTTCATTCCAGGAACCACCGCCTGCACTAGGATCTGATTACAGACTAAGTGTTGTGAAAAGGCCCTTGTAAATTCATCGGTTTCCGCAGAAAAAATAGGACCGCCTTTGGGACCGCCCGTATTGTTTAGAAGGATATGAAAAATTTTATTTTCAACCGCGATTCCAACCTTCTCTTTGACTTCTTCCGGCTTTGAAAAATCAGCCACAAAATAGTTGTGTTTTTGCCCCTGCTCATGCGGCAATTCAATCAGTGTTTCTTTCAGCTTCGCTTCGTCTCGGGCAACCAAGGTTACGGTAGCTCCCAGTTTTGCGAAGAGTTTCGCCGTGGCTTTTCCAATACCTGCGGTACTTCCGCAGACTAGGGCATTCTTATTAGTGAGGTCTATATTCATGTCAATTCTTTGTTTTCCTTAAGATATTATTTTTCTCAGCATTGTACAAGTTAAGGTGTTTTGCCGTTCCCATATTGAATGCACACATTCTTCGCCTCTGTAAAAAACCGGAGGGCTTCAAATCCCCCCTCACGGCCAACTCCACTATCTTTGGTGCCGCCAAACGGTGTTCGAAGATCGCGATTGAGCCAAGTGTTGATCCAAACGACACCCGCTTCAAGATTTTTGCTGAGGCGCATAGCGGTATCAATATTTTGTGTCCAAACCGTGGCCGATAGACCGTAGCGAACCGCGTTGGCTTTTTCAAGAGCGTCTGCTTCATCGGTAAAAGGCATCAAGGTGACAACGGGACCAAATATCTCTTCCTGATTCACGCGACATTGATTGTCCTTTACCTCGATAACGGTAGGTTCTAAATAATACCCCTGCTCAAAATCAGGTACCGATACCCGGTTGCCTCCACATAGCAGGATGCCTCCTTCTTCTTGCGCAAGTTTGATGTACGCTTCGATCTTATCGCGATGGGCTTCCGATACCACGGCGCCCACCTGAGTTGTCGATGCTTCGGGTGCACCCACCACCAACTGTTGAACCCGTTGCACAAAATCTTTTTTGAATTGTTCGTAAACAGATGCTTGAACGAAAATCCGACTCCCACATAAGCATATTTGTCCTTGATTCGCAAACGACGACCGCACGGTAGTGGCCAGCATCTTTTGATAGTCGCAATCGGCAAAAATAAGATTGGGGTTTTTGCCGCCTAATTCTAATGACAATTTTTTGAACATAGGCGCTGCTGTGCGGGCAATATGCGCGCCGGTTTTTGTTCCCCCGGTAAAGGAGATCGCTTTGATCTGGGGATGCGTCACAATGGCTTCACCGGCTTCATTACCCAGACCGTGAACGATATTTAACACCCCTTTTGGAAGTCCGGCTTCCGTGCAAATTTTTCCTAATAGGTAACTGGTAAGCGGTGTCACCTCACTCGGTTTCGCTACCACCGTATTTCCTGCGGCGAGGGCTGGGGCAATTTTCCATGTGAAAAGGTATAATGGTAGATTCCAGGGAGAAATACAGCCTACCACTCCCAGCGGCTGTCGCAAGGTGAAATTCATAGTTTGTGTCCCAACGCTTTCGTGTGCTTCCGAAGCAAACTGCGTGATAGCATGCGCGAAAAATCGAAAATTAGCCGAGGCCCTGGGAATATCTACAGATAGGGCTAATGAAAGGGGCTTGCCGTTGTCTTTACTCTCGGCTTCTGCCAGGGGAATCAATTGTTCCTCGATCATATCGGCGATGCTGCTAAGAATTCGACTTCGTTCTGGTAGCGTGGTGTCACTCCAGGTTGGAAAGGCGGCCGCGGCCGCTTTATATGCCGTTTCTATGTCGGCCTCGCCAGAACGGGGCAACTTGGCATATACTTCTCCCAGTGCCGGGTTGATGACATCCAGCCATGTTCCGTTTCCGGGACCGGTCTCAACACCATTAATGTAATTTCGAATTTCCAACATCACGAAAGCGGTTTGTACGCCATGGCTTTAATCTCTACGACCAAATGAGGATGCGGTAACTGATGCACCGCAACGGTGGTTCGTGCGGGGCCACTTTCTTTCTTAAAGAACTCCCCGTAAACTTGGTTATATCCGGCAAAATCATTCATATTGACGAGAAAGGTGGTGACATCCACTACATCCGCTAATGTTGCTCCTTCCGTAGCGAGATAATCCTTCATGTTTTCGAGAACCGCTCGGGTTTGTTCTTTGATATCAATCTCCACGCTACCCATCTCATCCACCTGCTGAACGCCAGCAAAGGTGTTATCGGGAAGGCGAGAACTCGTTCCTGAGATAAATAAAAAATCTCCAACGCGTTTGATATGTGGATAGGCGCCACGAGGTGTGGCTTTTCCATCAACTAATCTACTAGACTGTTTCATAGGTGTTATGTTAGGTTTCCTGCAACGGCATCATCGTGCAGAATGTCTTCGGTTTCTTTTAGTACTAATTCTAAGCTTTGTTTTAAACTCATTACGTCGGTAATTTTACCGTCGCTCAAGAGGTTTAGAATCGCTTTATCTTGTGCTCTACCGCGCCGCATGGCTTCCGAATAGGGAATGTCTTCGTTGAAGGTAACAAGCGAATATTTTGAATGATACTGCTTTGGAAATTCCTGCTCGAAGGCTATCTCCAATTTTCGTTTTTGTTGGAAGAGGTCACTTGCCGTGTGTTCTTTCATTTCATGAAAATTATCTACGGCAAGATCTGCGATGGCGTCGGTATCTTCTTTTCGAGCAGCTTCGTATGCTTCAAATACCTTCTGCCAATTGCCTTCGTGGGCATCGAGCATGGTGTCAAAAACAACCACGTCTTCAAAAGAAGCATTCATTCCCTGGCCGTAGAAAGGAACAATAGCGTGCGCCGCATCCCCGAGTAACAAGGTTTTTCCGTAGCTACTCCAAGGAGCGCACTTGATGGTTCCGAGCGGCCCTGTTGGATTTTCAAAAAATTCTTCTGCCAAATTGGGCATTAAGGCTACGGCGTCAGGAAATTCTTTTTTAAAGTACGCTTCCACACGTTCTGGCGTCGTAAGATTTTCGAAACAGTAGTCTGAGTTTTTATACGGAAGAAAAAGTGTTACGGTAAAGCTTCCGTCGAGATTGGGCAAAGCGATTAACATGTCTTCTCCTCTTGGCCAAATGTGCAGGGAATTTTGATGGGCGCGATAGCCTCCATCTTCCGCAGGAGGAATAGATATTTCTTTGTAGCCATGTGTGAGCCACTGTTGCGAAAAGCTGAATAGAAATTTCTTGTGAAGAAACATGCTTTTTCGTACTGCCGAACCGGCACCATCGGTTCCCAGCAGCACATCCCCATTAATTTTTACTTCTTCTCCCGAATCGTAATTTTTGAAGGTTGCTGTGGCTTCCTGAAGGTTTACACTGCGGCAACCGTGATTGAATAGCAACCGCACATTGGGCATGGCTTCGGCCGCATCTAACAGGAGTTTGTTCAAGCCCGGTCTGGAAACCGAATTGATGAATTCTTCTTCTCGACCGCTATACGGACTCATAAACTTGTGTTGTTGCGCGTCATGGATCATCCGACCATGCATCGGAATGCACAGTTTCTTAGCCGCTTCTTCAACTCCGGCCAGTCGCAACCCCTTCAGTCCACGGTCGCTTAAAGCTAAATTAATGGAGCGGCCAGCATCCTGAGATACCTTCCGCAAATCAGGTCGTTTTTCTACCAAGGTCACCCGGTAGCCCCGTTGCGCCATGCGCAGGGCTAATAAACTTCCGCAGAGACCGGCACCAACGATGAGAACTCTATCTTTCATGTAGAACTTTTTTTAAGCGATCAACAAATTGAAATACATCTACGAAACTATTGTAAAGCGGGGTGGGAGCGACGCGTATGACGTCGGGTTCTCGCCAATCACTAATGACGCCAGCATCAGTGAGTTGTTCGTGCAAGCTTCGGTTTGCGTCCTGAACCTGAATCGAAAGTTGGCAGCCGCGTGCTTCCGGCTGTCTTGGTGTAATGATGGTAACATGTTGATTGTTGAGCGAATTCAGAAGAAATTCTAAATAGCCCGTGAGCTGAACTGATTTTTTCCGAAGCGCTTCCATTCCAGCCTCCGCAAAAATATCGAGTGACGCGCGAATGGCAGCCATGGATAATATGGGAGGGTTGCTTAGCTGCCATCCCTCTGCGGTTGGAATGGGCTTAAAATCGTGGCGCATATTAAACCGCGTGGACTTATCATGTCCCCACCAACCCGTAAATCGAGGCAGGTCGGTGCGGGCCAAATGTCGTTCGTGAATAAAACAGCCACCTAAACTTCCGGGGCCGCTATTGAGGTACTTATAGGTGCACCAAATAGCAAAGTCGGCTCCCACCTCGTGCAGGTCGGGCTGAATATTTCCGGCACCGTGCGCCAGGTCAAATCCAACCATCGCTCCCTGCGCATGCCCTAGCGAAGTAATTTTCTTAAGCGGAAACGCCTGTCCAGAATAGTAGTTGGTACTGCCAATGAGTAGCAACGCTACCTCATCGGCATGGGTTTTCATGAGTTCTTCCAGGTCTTCAAACCTGCAGAGTTCTTCCCCTTCGGGAGGTTCCCATAAAATTAATCCGTCTTCAGGGGAGTGTCCGTGAAATTGCAATTGACTTTCCACAGCGTATTTGTCACTAGGGAAGGCATCGCGTTCGATGATAATTTTATAGCATTGAGAAGTGGGGCGGTAAAAAGACACCATCATGAGGTGAAGGTTCACTGACAGCGTATTCATAATGATCACCTCCTCGGGTTTGGCGCCCACTATTTGGGCCATTTGTTCTGTTAAGAACTCGTGATAGGGCATCCAGGGGTGGCGGGCATCGGTATGGCCTTCAACACCATATTTCGCCCAATCCTCGAGCTCTTTCGAGACATACTCACGAGTACTTTTAGGTTGGAGCCCCAGAGAGTTTCCGCAGAAATACAACAAAGGATCACCCTGTTCATTCTTCGGAAATAAAAAACGTTCCCGATAGGAGCGAAGCGGGTCTAATGTATCTTGTTCTTGTGCGTACGAGAGGCTATTCTCCATTTATTTCTTGATGGATAGATTGGTAAAATACAATTTAAAAGCACCGGTAGAATCTTGATGCATGGTAGGGATGTTCATGCCATTGATATTCTTATAATCCTCATAAGTAGTGGCCATGGTAGGAACCGAGTCATTTCCTTTGCGAAAGACCCATTCTTTGATAGTAAAATCAGGTTCGTAGTAGAAGTCGTAGGCATCACCCGGAGTATAGCCTCCTTCCCCGGTGTAGGTCAAGGTAATTTTATTCAGGGTGTCTTGAGAGATGGGAGCGACTACCGCTTGTTCTACAGCACGTGTGGTTCCATCATCCCAAATCATTTTTAGTGGTGCAAGTAACCAATACGAATCATTCACGAAAGCCTGGTCGCGCTGTTGTTGAAGACTGTCTAGGTTCCTGCTCTGTATATAGGTAAGCGTATCGTTTGCGGTGAATGAGGTCACTTCTTGTTCTTTGGGGCGCCACACATAGCTCCGTTCAAAGTGTTGTGTTCCCCGATCTACGTTAAAGGTGAAGGAGATTTCAGTAACCTCTTCCCAGTTATTCAAGCCATGGGCCTGGGCAATTTGCATGGCGGCTTCTTCCGCAGGATCAGCGGGAGCTTCATTGGTTTCAATTTGGGTGGTTTCGTTTTTACAACTTAAAAGGACAAGGAAAGTAAGCAGAAAGGCGCTAAAGATTTTCATTTCGCTGATTTTGGTTCTCTCAAAATTAATCATTTCTGCGGTGGCGAACTAAAAAAGCCCTGCTGAATTCTTTCAACAGGGCTCCTTCTCAGTACGCGATAGAAATTAATCTACTGCGTCTTCAACATCATCGGCAACATCTTCAATTTCATCGCCTACTGTTTTATTTTCTCTACAGCTTATAAAACCGGTACTTAAGATTCCGGCTGCGAAAAGCATTAACATCCATTTTTTCATAATAAAAGGTTTTAAAGGTTGGTTTGTAAAAATTAATTTTGCTTCCTAATTAGGGTCTTCTACCGGTTGCTAAACGGTATAAAATACCAATAATCGCTAATACAAGCAAGATGTGAATCAGGCTGCCTACGGCATCTCCGAAGCCAAAATACCCAACGAGCCATCCAATTATTAATAGTACTACGATAAGCCAAATTATGTCTCTCATAACGGTTGATTGTTTATGGTTAATATTCTAAAGTTAGTTCAAAGCACGATTGAATGGCAAAGTTTAACCTAGTTTAACGTAGGGTGTTAAATCTTTTTGAATTATTGCGCATCTTTGTGATATGGACGTAAAGAGGGCTTTTGAAACGAATAAGCAGACGTGGAATCGCAAGGTTTCAGTGCATGCTAACAGCGACTTTTATCGATTGGAAGCGTTTAAGAAAGGCGCGTGTTCTTTGCAATTTTATGAGAAAGAAGCGTTGGGAAATGTTTCTGGGAAGTCGCTCTTGCACCTGCAATGCCACTTTGGACAGGACACCTTGAGCTGGGCGAGAAAAGGCGCGCGTTGTACGGGAATTGATATTTCCGATAAGGCCATTGAGATGGCAAAGGCGCTGGCCACTGAACTTGCGTTGCAGGCCACCTTTGTGTGTTGCAATGTTATGGACGTTTCGCGTCATGTGAGCAATCGGTTCGATATAGTGTTTACCAGCTATGGAGTGGTGGGTTGGATTCCGGAGCTCAACCCTTGGGCCGAAATGATCGCTGAACGATTAGAACCGGGCGGATATTTTTACATGGTCGAGTTTCACCCCATCCCATGGATGTTTAATTATTTGAAGAATCCACCGCAATTAGCGTACGGATATCAGCAAAAAGACGCTATTTATGAGCGCTACGAGGGTACCTATGCCGATGAAAGCGCGCCTATTGTTAGCGAAGAATACAGTTGGAATCACGGTCTGGCAGAGGTGATTGGCGCCTTACTAAAGGCTGGGCTCACACTAGAGCGTTTCAACGAATTTGAGGCCAGTCCGTATAATGTATTTCCCAACTTAGTGAGACATTCGAACGGAATGTACGCCCGGCCTGATGCCTTGTTCCCGTTGGTGTATGATATTGGGATGCGAAAACCGACCTAGTGAACGGCGTCTTCTTTCAGAATATCTGGAAATTTCTTCTGAAATCTTTTTAGTCTGGGAATAGATACATTCTGGATGTAAGGGTTTCCAGGATTGTTTTTCTCGTAATCCTGATGATATCCTTCAGCGACCCAAAATTTTTGGAAGGGCAGCACCTGTGCCGCTACTTGGCCTGCTCCAAGGTCTTCTTCTAAGGCCGCAATCTTAGCATCGATGATCTTCTTTTGCGCATCGTTTTGATAAAAGATGATGGATCGGTATTGTGAACCGCGATCGGGTCCTTGACCATTCACCTGAGTTATGTTTTGAGATCCAAAATATACATCTACCAGGGTCTCAAACGAAACTACTTTAGGATCGTAAATGACCTCAACCGCTTCGGCATGTCCTGTGGTTCCGGTATTGCTGGATTCGTAGGTGGGATTTTCCGTATGTCCTCCACTGTACCCAGAAATCGATTCTTTCACTCCTTTTACGCTTTCATAAATGGCTTCCACGCACCAAAAGCAGCCGCTGGCAAAATAGGCTTTTTCATAGCCGTTTTCGGCAGGAACCTCAACCGGTGTCATGTTGGCCTGCATTTCGGCTTCCTTTTGCTTGTTTTGTTCGTTGGTAGACTGACAGGCCGCAGGAAGCGCTAGCCAGAGAAATGACAGGAGTAAGAGTGTGGCTTTTTTCATCATGAATTATTTTAAGGGGTAAGTCGGCTTCAACCGATAACCTTACAGGGAGAATGTAATAAAAAAAGCCTTCACGTATTGTGAAGGCTTTGTTATAATTCTATGAGCAATGCTTACTTGACCTTGTCAAAAAGCGCTTCCATTTTTTCTTGTTCCTCTTGTGCCAAGGCCGGGTCTACTAAAATACGACCACTGTGTTCGTCGGTGATGATTTTTTTTCTGGATGCGATCTCCATTTGCACTTGCGGGGGTATCGTAAAGAAAGAACCTCCAGACGCGCCACGCTCCACAGGAACTACCGCAAGTCCGTTTTTCACATTGGTACGAATTCTCTTGTAGGCATTCACCAATCGTTCTTCTATCTTCTTTTCGTACGATTCTGATTCTTTGATAAGCGACTTTTCCTCCTTCTCGGTCTCTGCAAGGATCTCGTTAAGCTCATCCTTTTTGTGCTTCAAATGCTCTTCGCGCTCGTTCAAACGCTCTTTGGTTTCCTCGATTACCTGATTTTTTTGTTCGATCTGCGCTTTGAATTCTTTGATGTGCTTTTCGGCGAGTTGAATTTCTAACTCTTGAAATTCAATCTCTTTGCTCAAGGAGTTATATTCCCGGTTATTGCGAACGTTGTCTTGTTGTGAGGAGTATTTTTTGATAAGCGATTTTGCCTCTTCGATCAAATTCTTTTTGTCCTTGATTTGATCTTCGATGACCTCTAAGTCGCCTTTTAATTTATCTAAGCGGGTATTCATACCGGCCACTTCATCTTCCAAATCTTCAACTTCCAGGGGAAGCTCACCGCGCACGTTTCGAATCTCATCAATACGAGAATCGATCAATTGCAAATCGTACAGGGCTCTTAACTTCTCTTCTACAGTGATTTCGGTTTTCTTTGCCATAGTTTAAAAACAAGTAATAGGATTGGTGTTTATTTGCGATAAAACGACTGCAAAATTAGTGATTTTTTCCTTAAGGGCATCGACTAACAGCTCTTTTGTGTACTGTTCGCTTTCATAATGGCCAATATCGACTAATAAAATTTGGTCTTCCGCTGTAAAATAGTCGTGATATTTTAGATCTGCCGTAACGAAGGCATCGGCTCCGGCGGCTTTGGCAGCGTCAATTGCGAAACTTCCGCTTCCTCCCAAAACCGCCACCTTTTTGATCGACATACCAAGCAACTTGGAGTGTTTGATGCACCCGCAATGAAAGGTATCTTTCAGTTGTTGTAGAAATTGCTGTTCGGTGATGCCTTGGTCCCACGAAGCAATCATCCCCATACCAAGATGCTGATGGGTATTCTCAAGGGTATAAATTTCGTAGGCTACTTCTTCGTACGGGTGTGCTTCTTTCAAAGCGGCTAACAAGGTGTTTTTGATGTGCTTCGGAAAGATTACTCCAAGTTGTGTTTCGTTTTCGTAATGAATACTTCCCCGCTCCCCAAGGGTAGGATTGGCATCTTCGTTTCCGCGGAAACTTCCCACCCCCTCTAGCGCAAAGCTGCAATGGTCATAGTTTCCAATATTCCCGGCGCCTGCAGCAAACAATGCTTTTTTTAGTGACCCTGCTTCCGCTTGGGGAACATAAGTGACCAACTTTTGAAGCGTCTGGCTTTTAGGTACTAATACCTGTCGGTTGCTAAGCCTTAATTTCTCACAAATCTTCGCGTTTACACCATTCCAGTGATTGTCTAATGCGGTATGAATGGCATAGATCGCAATGTCATTTTTTATTGCCATTTGAACCACCCTTTCTACATACGTTCTGCCGGTTATTTTTTTCAATCCCGAAAAAATAATGGGATGGAAGCTCACGATCAGATTGCACTTTTTTTCAATAGCTTCCTCAACCACCGTTTCCAGCGTATCCAGAGTAACCAATATCCCGGTGAGGTCCGCTCCCGAATTTCCTACTAAAAGTCCGGTATTATCAAAATCTTCGGCATAGGATAGCGGAGCTAATTCCTGAAGATGGCGTATCGCCTCTTGTATCTTCATGCTTGTCTATTTTAAGGTAAAGATAGAAAAAGTATATCTTCGTATTCATGAAGTTGCTGCGCCAATTGCTTTTTCCATTTTCACTCGTATACGGAGGAGTGATTTGGCTTCGAAATAAGGCCTATGATTGGGGCTGGTTTTCCAGCAGCTCGTACCAGTTTCCGGTGGTTTGCGTTGGAAATCTATCGGTTGGTGGCACGGGAAAATCGCCCATGATAGCATATTTGCTATCTTTTTTACAAGAGGATTTTGAGGTTGCTGTTTTAAGTAGGGGGTATGGTAGAAAAACCAAAGGGTATGTAGAGGTAACCTTAGAAAGTACGGCCGAAGAAGTGGGCGACGAGCCTTTACAATGCAAGCAAAATTTCCCTGAGACTACCGTAGCAGTGTGCGCCGACCGACGCAAGGGGATTTCCATGCTTCGTCCAAACACAGACGTGATCTTGCTGGATGACGCATTTCAACACAGAAGGGTTCAGGCGTCTTTAAATATAGTATTAACGTCGTATGACGACCTCTATATTGAGGATAGTATGCTGCCAACGGGTAACCTCAGAGAGCCAACTTCCGGTATTCGCAGAGCCGATATTGTGGTGGTCACTAAATGCCCGCCAAAGGTGCCGTATGCAACACTTCAGGAGCTTCAATTTCGACTTGGCTTAGCGCGAGAGCAATCGCTGTTTTTTGCTGCTATAGGATACGATCAAACGATCTACGGCAGCACCGAAACACAACCTCTTCAGTATTTGCGGCAGAAAAAATTCACCCTAGTGACGGGTATTGCGAAGCCCGAACCTTTGGTCGTCTTTCTACAACAACATGAATTTTCATTTGATCATTGGAAATTTCCAGACCATCACACTTTTTCAGCGGCTGAAATCAAAAAAATTCAAGAGGAAGATATCGTGCTAACCACTGAAAAAGACTTTATGCGGTTGCAGGGAAAAGTGACAAAGTTTGCCTTGTATTACCTTCCCATAAAAACGGTGATTTTAAACGATCAGGAAACAAACTTCCAGAATACGGTGCTGCAGAAGATGCGTAATCTTTAGCGCTACACAGGGATCTTTTTGTTATCGAGGGTTCGGTATATTTTTTCAAAAAACTCTTCTGTTTTGAAGGGCTTCGGAATGATTTCATTAAATCCGGCACGGTAGAAATCATCCAAGTTTTCGTCAATGGTCACGGCCGTTAATGCAATGATGGGAAGTTGTTTGTCGAACTCCCGGATCTTTTGTGTCGCCTCAATTCCACTGATTCCAGGCATATGGATATCCATTAGGATAACATCGAAGTTTTCAGCCTTAATCATTTCAATGGCATCAATTCCATTATCGGCAACCTTACAGACCATATTATTCTTCTCCAAGATTTTCTTGGTGATCATCTGGTTGATCTTGTTGTCTTCTACCACCAGGACCGATTTGTCTTCTAACATGCCATAATCTACCTCTGCGATAATGTTCCGCGGATTTGCATCTTCTTGATATTCTTCAGAAACTCCTAACGAAAGATCAAACCAGAACTTAGAGCCTTTGCCTAACTGACTTTCCAAATGGATTTTACTACCCATCAACTCTAATAAGTTCTTTACGATGGAAAGTCCGAGACCTGTACCTCCAAATTTTCTATTGATCTGAAGGGAGGCTTGAGAGAAGGTTTCGAAGATGCTTTTTTGTTTCTTTCTGGAAATACCGACGCCGTTGTCTTCGATTTCAAAATGAAGCTTCACTTTGTTTTTTCCGGTCTGTTCCACCAGTCGCACACGAACCGTAACATCTCCGTTTTGTGTGAATTTAACCGAATTTCCTATCAAGTTGATCAAAATCTGCGAGAGCTTCAGTGGGTCTCCCACCAGTTTGTTAGGGATACGCTCGTCGAACTCGAAGTGGAGATTATTTTTGCGATCTTCAGCCGATTTCCGCAAGGCAACCAAAACATCATTAAGACGTTTTTTCAGATTAAAGGTGGTTTTCTCAATTTCCACTTTGTTGGCTTCAAGCTTGTTCAGATCCAGGATGTTATTGATGAGAGAGAGCAGATATTCTCCCGAGAACTTCAATGAGTTTAGATGGTCTTTCTGGCCGGGTTTGGGGTTTTCCTCCAATAATAAGTGCGTTAACCCGGTAACGGCATATAGCGGCGTACGCAACTCATGAGTAATGGTAGAGAGAAATTGTGCTTTTGCCAACGATGCTTTTTCGGCCTTTTCTTTGGCGAGTTGCAGCTCGTTATTTTTGTCTTGTAATAATTCGTTCGCTTTGGCCCGTAAGTTGTTGTTTTTATAGAGTGATAAGGTAAGTAGCGATAGGATAACGATTAAGGCGATACTGAGCCCGGTGGTCATTCTACTGAAATTGATCGATTTTTGTTTTTTATCGATATCGTCTTGTTGGGTGGCGATAATCTCGTTCAAATCGCCAACATTGCTCTCGGTGTCTACACTTTTGGCTACCGCCGAAAGGTATATTTGTTGTAAGGAATCGTTTTGAAATTCATAGCGCGTTAGATTCTCTTCGGCAATGGCCATGTTGTTTTCTCGTAACGCGATATAGGCGCGTGTCTTATAACTTTCAATACGCAACTTGTCAAAACCATGGGTCTCTACCAAATTCGTTGCATCAGCCAGTGCTAATTTGGCCTGTTGTAATTTATTCTGAGAGGTCTCATTTTCTAAATTGAGATAGGAATCGGCGATTTTTAGCTTGGAGAAGGCGAGTAGCTGGAATGCGTCGTTTTCTTCGAGGGTGGGCAAGGCAGCGTCAAAATAGTTGATCGCTTTATTAAAGTTGTTCATCTTATATTCTAGGAATCCCTGCGCGACCAACACCTGCGCCTGACCATTTTCATTATTTTGTTGCGCGTAGAGTGTATTCGCATCTTTCGCAAAACTATTGGCTTCCTCGAACTTGCCAATATTGCTTAAGATGAAACTTTGAAGGATGAAGGATTGCGCCAGTAGACTATCGTTCTTACTTTCTTTCAGATAAATAATGGCCTGAATAATCTCAGAATTAGCTTTATCGAAATGATGCAGATCATAGAATAAGCTACCACGATCTAGCTTAACTTTGCCTTTGGCAAGTGGGTCTTGCGTAAACGATACTAGGGTGTTGGCGTTTGTCAACTTTTCAATCGCCTTGTCGTATTGTTTTGCTTTGGTTGCGGTTTCTGCCTCTTGTTGATACCTTTTTACTATGGCCAACGTATCCTTGCTGGTCTGCATCGCAAGGGACACTCCAGGGGCTAGGATTAAGAAAAGGAGGCAACAAACCCACCTACTGCTTCGTTTGCAAAGTTGCATACAGATTGTGTACTTCGGCGATAAATATAGTTATTTCCTCGATATTAGGCGGATTAAATCCATAATTCTTGTGCTGTAGCCCACCTCATTATCATACCATCCAATGATTTTTACCAGGCGTCCGATTACGGAAGTCATCCCGGCATCGAAAATACAGGAATGCCGATTATCTTTAATGTCTACCGAAACAATGGGGTCTTCGGTATACTGAAGAATACCTCGTAACTGTTGCTGCGAGGCCTTTTTAAACGCTTCATTCACAGAAGCAATAGAGGTATCTCTCTGAACGTTAAGCGTTATATCGGTCAATGATCCATTAATCACGGGAACACGAATTCCGCAGCCCCCAATCACCTCAGAGAGCTCTGGGAAAATCTTAGTGAGTGCCTTGGCGGCTCCTGTAGTAGTAGGAACGATGGACTGTCCGGCCGCCCGTGCTCTCCTCAGGTCGCGATGAGGTTGATCGTGGAGGCTCTGGTCTGTGGTGTAGCTATGTACGGTGGTAATATAGGCCTGATCGATTCCGCAGAGCTCTTGAATCACCTGAAGCATCGGAGCGGCATTGTTGGTGGTACAAGATGCATTCGAGAGGATAGCGTCTTCCGAAGTTATTAAATGATCATTGACGCCTACTACTATGGTTTTGATATCGTCATCTTCCGGTGGCACCGATAAAATCACGCGTGGGACTTCCTTGCTTAGATGCGCTTGCAACTGACTTCTTGTCTTGAATTTTCCGGTGCATTCTACAACAACATCAAGGTCTTTCCACGGAATGGCTGCAATGTTTGCTTCGGAAGAAAAAGTAATAGTGTGATCCCCAACGATAATCCTATCCTTTTCAGGAGCTTGTACCGGTAGGGCAAGTGTGCCGTGTACACTGTCGTATTTGAGTAGATGGGCAAGGGTCTCCGCGGAAGTGATATCGTTTACCTGAACCACTTCGATGTCTGCTTCGTTCAATAATAACCGGCATAAGGTTCTTCCGATGCGTCCGAAACCATTGATGCCAACCCGTATGGGACGATTGCTACGCACCGATTATGTTAAGTGTTTTTGAGCTTTGTAGGAAGAACGAACCAACGCTCCGCTTTCCACATGTCTGAAGCCCATCTCGAGTCCGATAGTCTCATATTTTTTGAACTGCTCGGGCGTGATGAATTCTTTTACGGGTAGGTGTTTTTTTGAAGGCTGAAGGTATTGGCCGATGGTCACTATATCGAGATCGACGCTGCGAAGGTCTTTCAAGGTTTGAATGACTTCTTCCTCTGTTTCCCCCAGTCCCAGCATGATACCACTTTTGGTTCTTGTTATGCCTTGCTCCTTAAGGTATCGCAAAACTTCCAGGCTGCGTTCATACTTTGCTTGAATACGCACTTCCCGTGTCAATCGTTTTACTGTTTCCATATTGTGCGACACCACTTCGGGAGCCACGGCGATGATACGATCGATATTTCGAGTGACGCCTTGGAAGTCAGGAATCAAGGTTTCTAGCGTAGTTTCAGGATTCATTCGGCGAATGGCCTGTACGGTTTCGGCCCAAATGATCGATCCCATATCTTTCAGGTCATCTCTATCTACCGAGGTGATCACGGCATGTTTGATTTCCATGAGCTTGATAGAGCGCGCTACTTTTTCAGGTTCATCCCAGGCAACGGTATCCGGTCTTCCTGTTTTAACGCCACAAAAACCACATGAGCGGGTACATACGTTCCCCAGAATCATGAAAGTGGCGGTTCCTTCGGTCCAACATTCCCCCATATTGGGGCAGCTTCCCGAGGTGCAAATAGTGTGCAGATCGTATTTATCTACCAGTCCCCGAAGTTCAGAATATTTTTTTCCCGTAGGTAACTTGACCCGAAGCCACTTGGGCTTTGGAGCCGGTTTTGTAGGTGCTAAGGTTTCTGTGCTCATAGTATGGGTACAAAGATACAAAGAAATTACGCCATAGCCAGCTTAGAATAGGGTAGTAATGTACCAACCACTAAAGGCGAGAAGTAGCAAAATTCCAAAGAGGGCATACCTGCGATATCCTTTGGAAGGACGTGCCGCTTCCGGGGTATGTTTTCCGGTTAGTAGTACATAATTCCCAATAGCGTAGAAGGGCGCTGTTAAGAAGGATAGGACCGTGGCGATTTGGATTAACGTTCCCATTTCAGCAATGAAAAACAAGAATATAGCCAAGGTACCTGCTACCAACACAAACAACCACAACAAATAACCACGCTTCCAGGTTTTCTTAAAAAGTATTTCGGAAGCTCGATGCATGACCCGGGGGGAGGCGTCTAAGGTGGTAAGGGTGGTGCTAAACATGGTAGTGAGTGCAGCAATCCCGATAATGAGTCGGGCCCAGTCTCCAAGACTAAAGGCATACATATCGATCAACTGATTGGCAAACTGTGTTCCGTTACTTGAAAACGATGCCCCAGATTGATACATTACTAGTGCGCCAAGCGCCAGAAAGCCTACAGCGAGTAGGGTGGTTGTGAGGTAGCCTACATTGAAATCGAAGCGAGACTGCTTGGCATCAATAGATGTGTCCATTTTCTTTTTCTCCAGCGTCCACGTAGAATGCCAGATAGAAATATCAAGCGGTGCCGGCATCCATCCCATAAAGGCAATTAAAAATGCAATGGAGATGGCATCGGTAGGAAGAACTTGCTCAAATGAGGTGCTACTGGTATTCGGACTAACAAGGAGTACAGCGAAAACGGTACTTACGGTAAGACACAACACGATGAGCTTCATCAAATGATCTAATGCCTTATACCGTCCTAGAAGAAGAATGAGCGTGCAGACTCCTGTAATCACCGCCGTCCAAAACACAACTGATCCGCTCCCAAATAGGGAAGATGCAATCCCGGCAGTCACGATGGTAACGGCTGTTTGAATAGTAAACATCGAGGCAAAGGTTACACCGTAGTACAAGATTAGCATTCCTTTTCCCAGCTTTCGATACCCTTCAATGAGGCTCGTTCCCGTAGCGCTGGCATATCGTGGGCCAAACTCGAAGAACGGGTACTTAATGGCATTAATTAACAGTAGCGCCCAGAGTAGTCCAAACCCGAAGTCGGCTCCGGCACGGGTAGACTGAACTAAATGCGATACCCCGATGGCTGCCCCGGCGAACACGAATCCGGGTCCGAGTTTCTTAAAAATAGTAATCACCGCGAATCATTTTCCTGAATAATTTCCGCGAGCAGCTTTTTGGCGCGTAGCAGGCGAACCTTTACGTTGTTGAGCGGCTCTTCCAGAATCTCAGCCATTTCTTTATAACTTCGCTCCTGAAAATACCGCAAATTTATCACATCTTGATACTGCGGTTTCAATTGTTTGATATACCGAAGTAGCTGTGCCAAATTTTGTTCACGAATGAGTATGTCTTCCGGGGTAGGGGCTTGATCGGGGATGCGTTGCACTTGTTCATCGCTAGTGTCTGTGGTGTTCTCGTAAACGCCAGCATTTTTTCTGCGACTGCGATCAATTTGTATATTTTTAGAAATAGCGATCAACCAGGTAGCAAAGGCGTAGTTCTCATCGAACGTTTCAATGCGATCGAATGCCTTAGAAAATGTCTCAATCGTAATATCTTCCGCCTCATACTCATTGTTCACGCGTTTTATTTGAAAGCCGTAGACTTGATTCCAATAATGGTCTAGAAGAAACGTAAAACCAGAAGCTTCCCCTTTTTTTGCTTTGTGAATATGCTTCAGAATGGTTTGTTCGTCTATTTCCAACGTGGAGGTTTTGAGAAGGTATTGGAAATAAAGATACTTAATTGAAAGGATACTAGAAAAATCTCCAAGAACGGAATCCAAGGAATAAGGTCTGCTTCTTTCAGTTTCTGAAATGCTTTACCATACACCAGATATTGTGCGACAATTCTTAGCGAAATCAAGGCGAGTGCCCACATCCACAGTGCCGTGCACAGCGACGCAATTGCGACCGGCCAAAATAACAGCGAGGTGATAAAAAAGAATCCAAGGAGTACTTTGTGTTTGCCTTTGTAGTGTGACGCGGTGGTGATATGTCTTCGTTTCTGTAGCCACCAGCCGTACCAAGTAGTTTTTGGATGGGAGTAAGTAAACGCATCGGGAGTGGTACAAATACTCACATTTTTTGCCGTGGCAGCTTCATTGACAAAAAGGTCGTCATCTCCTGATGGAATTTTAACATGCGACATGAAGCCTTTGGTTTCGTAGAATAAATGGCTTGTATAGGCCAGATTTCTTCCCACACCCATATAAGGAATTCCGCGTAGCGTATAAGACAAATATTGCAAGGCAGTGAGTGCGGTCTCATACCGGATGAGCTTATTTAAAATTCCCGATTTTTTTTGGTAGGCACCATAGCCTAAAATTAATTGTTTTTCTTCTGAAAAAGAGTGGGTCATCAAGCGTAGCCATTGAGTGCTTGCCGGTTGGCAGTCGGCATCGGTAAAAAGCAGTCTCGTATGTATGGCTTTTTTGATTCCCAAAGTAAGGGCGTACTTCTTATTGGCCCAGAACGCTTCAATATTCTTAACGTTCACAACTTTCACGCGACGGTCACTTTCAGCAAAAGATTCCATCACTTCCAAGGTTTCATCTCGAGAAGCGTCGTTTACTAATATCAATTCAAAGTTGGAATATTCTTGCTGGAGCCATAACGGAATATTCTTACGCAAATTCTCCACCTCATTTTTGGCACATACAATGAGTGAAACAGGAAGGTCGGTTTCGAAACGGGAAGGTTTTTCCGAAGCGTAAAAAGAATAAGCTGAAAAGAATAGATAGTAGAGAAGGCTACTGCCTGCCAAGACAGCAAGTAAGAATACGAGTGTCATGGGGCCCAATAACAACACTTATTGATGGGCTTGTTCGGTACAGTTTTCGAATTCATCTGGAGTTTTTCCGCAAAAACCGCAGGCTTCTCCCTCTTTATTGAGAAAAGGACTCTGGCTAGCACAGGTTCCGGCAAACTTTCCGTCTTTTTTACCCCATATTTTTATGGCGATTCCGGCGACCGCCAACAATAAAAGCGCTAATGTGATTAAAAGTAGTCCCATGCGTTGATTTTAAAGGGCAAAAATACAATCTTTCTTTGTGATATGCTCGTAATTTGGTTAATTTTAACCCCTTAAATAAGCCATACATGATGCGAATTTTTACCCTAGTGCTGCTTGCTACTACTCTATCGCTCTTTAGTTGTAAAGACGATCCGAAAGAAGAAAACTTCGATGCTGAAGAAACACCTACCAACGCTCCTGCGCGCAGTGTCACCAGCGAATCTGACGAACAAACCTTGAACAGTGTGCTTCCCAAGTTAATGAACACCCAAGAGGCAAAGATGTTTATGGGCATGTTAGTGAGTGCCGAAATGGCCGACATGCTTCGCACGCGAACCGAACCTTTTACGTTATTTGTGCCCAGTAACGAAGCCTTTGCCAAGGTTCCGTTAGAAGTCAAAGACAATCTGTTACAGCAAAAAAACAAGGAAGAATTAAAGAAGTTCTTGCAACGTCATATGGTGGAAGGAAAGAAAAGTTCTTCTGAATTATTTCAAGAAGCCAAAGCCAAGGGCAGTGTTCAACTAACCACCTTAGAAGATACTGCACTTACCCTGAAGCTAGTGGGAAGTGAGTTACAACTAACTAATGAAGATGGAGTCACGGCCGTTCTTGGAAAGACCGATATTGAAGGAGATAATGCCACCGTTCATATTTTAGATACGGTACTTTTATCCTACTAAAGTACGTTTACCTCTGGAACAATTTCAATCCCAAACTGTTCTTTGACGGCAGCTTGTATGTTCTCCGCTAGCGTCCAAAGTTGTTCTCCCGTAGCGTTTCCGTGATTTACAAGTACCAGGGCTTGATGTTTGTGTACTCCAGCATCGCCGAACCGTTTTCCTTTAAATCCAGCTTGTTCGATCAGCCAACCCGCGGGAATTTTTACTTCTGTGTCGGATACATTATAATAAGGAGCTTCCGGAAAGAGCCGTTGGAAACGGTCGAATGCGGCCTTGGAGATGACTGGATTCTTAAAAAAGCTACCGCTGTTTCCCAGCTCTTTCGGGTCGGGTAATTTTTGTCGGCGGATGGCAATCACTGCTTCAGAAATATGTTTGGGTGCTATGTTGCTAACCTTGTTTGTTGCCAACTGTTCTCGGATAGCTCCGTATTCGGTGTGAAGTTCGTGTGCGGTTTTGGTCAGGCGAAAAACCACTTCTGTAATCACATAACGCCCCTTCAGACGGTTTTTGAAAATTGAATTACGATATCCAAATTCGCAATCGGAGACGGAAAATTCGCGCTCGGTTCCATCAATAACAGCTACCGCGTTGCAGGATACCATACGGTCTTTCAATTCTACGCCATACGCTCCAATATTTTGAATGGGCGCTGTGCCCACGTTTCCAGGAATGAGCGAAAGGTTTTCTAGTCCGCCCCAACCTTGATCCAGTGTATACAGCACAAATTCATGCCAATTTTCACCCGCCATTGCTTTGACGGTTACAGTGGTTTCGTCTTCAGAACACGTTTCTATTCCACGAATATTTACATGAATAACCAACGCATCCACATCCTGGGTAAGCAACATATTACTACCGCCTCCTAGTATGAATTTTTTAGGATGAATGGGTGAAGCCAGCGCCTCTTTTAATTCGGATACGGAGTTAACGGACACAAAAAAACGTGCTTCCACCGCAATGCCGAAGGTATTGTGATTTCGCAAGGAATAATGTTCTTCAATTTGCATTAGCCTGGGTATTGTTCCAGTGCTACTTTAAGGATATTAACGGCTTTAATAAGACTTTCCTTCTGAAGCACATAGGCGATTCTAATTTGATTGGTACCCACACCTTCTGTTGAGTAGAATCCGGCAGCCGGTGCCACCATCACAGTTTCGCCATCGAGATCGAAATCCTCCAACAACCATTGTGCAAAATGGTCGCTATTTTCGATGGGAAGTTCGGCGATACAATAAAAGGCTCCTTTGGGATGCCCCACCTTTAAACCCGGAATCGCCTCCAGCAGTTTGATAAGTGTATTGCGTCGATCTTCGTATTCTGAAATTACTTCATCGAAGTACGATTGGGGTGTTTGTAGCGCGGCTTCGCTTGCGATTTGAGCAAAGGTAGGCGGACTCAAGCGTGCTTGCGCGAATTTGAGAGCCGTATCAATAACTTCCTTGTTCTTTGAAACCAAACATCCGATGCGAGCGCCACACATGCTGTAGCGTTTCGATACCGAGTCAACAATTATTCCGTAGTTCTCCATGCCTTCTGCTTCCAGAATGGAGTAGTGCTTCAAGCCCTCATAGGTAAACTCTCGATACACCTCATCGGCGATCAAAAACAGATCGTGTTTTTTGACCAGCGCCGCCAATTGGTTGATCTCTTCTGGGGTGTACAAATATCCTGTAGGGTTGCCGGGGTTGCAGATCAAGATCGCCCGTGTTTTATCGGTAATTAGTTTTTCGAATTCTGAAATGGGAGGCAGGGCAAAATTCTCTTCGATTTTTGAAATTACCGGAACAATGGATACGCCTGAAGCGGTGGCAAAACCGTTGTAGTTCGCATAAAATGGTTCTGGGATGATGATCTCATCTCCAATATCGGCAATACTTCCCATGGCAAAAAGTAGCGCCTCACTTCCTCCGGTAGTAACAATAATATCGTTCGCCTCCGCAGGAATATCTTTACTTTGATAATAGGCCGCGATTTTTTCACGGTAAGGTTGAGACCCTTCCGATCGGGTGTAGGCTAGTACGCTAAGGGAGTGGTGTGCCACGGCATCCATCGCGATTTGCGGGGATTTGATATCGGGTTGTCCGATGTTGAGGTGATATACCGTCTTATTTTGTTGATACGCTTTTTCGGCGAATGGCACTAGTTTTCGGATGGGCGATGCGGGCATTTCTTGCCCTTTTTTAGATACTTTCGGCATGCGCTAACAGTTTTAACAAAGGTGCGAAAAAAATGGTTAAAAATGGACTCAGTCAATGCAATTGCTAACGGAATTACCCAAAAAAAAAGCCGCACGATCGTGCGGCTTGAATAGTAAGCAATTTAACTTACTGTGTTTTTTCCATGACACTTTTACCATCGGCGACTACTTCCCCTTTGATTTTAAGTGCTTTTACCGGTTCAGAGGCATTCGAATACACAGTTACTGTTTTTCGAATAGGCCCAACGCGGTTGGTATCGTACTTCACCTCGATCGTGTTCGATGCCCCTGGAGCCACAGCCCCACTTGGTTTTTTAGGTACGGTACACCCGCAGCTGGATTTAACATCACTAATGATTAGAGGTTCATCTCCTGTATTGGTGAATTCAAACACGCGAACACCGTCGCTTCCTTTAGCGATAGTACCATAATCGATGGTTTCGCTTTTGAAATCGATTTTCGCTTGTGCTTGTACTGCTATTCCCATAAATAGGGCGATAGCAACTAAAACTACTTTTTTCATATTGTTTTATTTAGGGTTAGTAAAAGTAGGCAACTTTTATACAACGCGCAAAATAAGTTATCCACTTTTATAATCATGCGGTTATCCCTACTTTTGCACTCTATAGGTTTCAAAAATCAGACCAAACATGGCGCTAGCGGCAAAATATTTAGCTCAAGACATTGAAAATAAGTGGTATAGCTACTGGATGGAGCACGGATATTTCGATTCTGAAGTAGACGAAAGAACACCCTATACCATTGTAATTCCACCTCCCAACGTGACGGGTGTCTTGCATATGGGGCACATGCTTAATAACACCCTTCAAGATGTGCTTATTCGTCGGGCTAGATTACAAGGTTTTAACGCTTGCTGGGTTCCCGGAACCGACCATGCCTCTATTGCCACTGAAGCGAAAGTCGTTGCGAAACTCATGGAGTCCGGAATTTCAAAATCGGAGTTGTCACGAGAAGCGTTTTTAGAGCATGCCTGGGACTGGACCCACACCCACGGAGGAATCATTTTAGAGCAACTAAAAAAACTAGGGGCGTCCTGCGATTGGAAACGAACGCGATTTACCATGGATGATGCCCTTTCGGCTTCCGTGATCAAGGTCTTTGTGGATCTTTACAAAAAAGGGAACATCTATCGCGGATACCGCATGGTTAACTGGGATCCTCAGGCAAAGACCACGCTTTCCGATGAAGAAGTGATTTACAAAGAACAACAAGGGAACCTGTATTATCTTAGGTATCAAATTGAAGATTCTGACGATACCTTAACGATTGCTACAACGCGTCCGGAAACGATCTTAGGGGATACTGCCATATGTATTAACCCCGAAGACGAGCGCTTCACGCATCTAAAAGGGAAGAAGGCGATGGTGCCCATTTGTGGTCGCGTGATCCCCATCATAGAAGATGACTATGTGGATGTGGAATTTGGTACCGGTTGTTTGAAAGTTACGCCGGCACACGATGAAAATGATAAAATGCTGGGAGAAAAGCATCAATTGGAGGTGATAGATATCTTTAATGAGGATGCTACGCTCAATAGCTTCGGAATGCATTACGAAGGAAAGGATCGCTTTGTGGTTCGAAAAGAGATCGTTAAGGAACTCAAAGAAAAAGGCGTACTTGAGAAAGTCGAGCAGCACCTGCATAAAGTGGGCACCAGTGAGCGCACTGGCGCCGTGATCGAGCCGAAGTTGAGTGATCAGTGGTTTCTAAAAATGAAGGAATTGGCCCAACCTGCACTAGATGCGGTGCTGGAGAAGGAAGTACAGCTGGTTCCCGAAAAATTTATCAACACCTATCGCCACTGGATGGAGAACGTTCGCGATTGGAACATTAGTAGACAGCTCTGGTGGGGGCAGCAGATTCCAGCGTACTATTACGGCGACGGAAAAGAAGATTTTGTGGTAGCTGAAACCCGGGAAGAAGCATTACGACTGGCAAAGCAGGCCACGAATAACGACCAATTGTCGGCAGCCGATTTAACGCAGGACCCAGACGTCTTGGATACCTGGTTTTCTTCCTGGTTGTGGCCCATGAGTATCTTTAACGGTATTTTGGAGCCTGACAATCCGGAGATCAATTATTACTATCCCACAAACGATTTGGTAACGGCCCCAGAGATTCTCTTCTTTTGGGTAGCCCGAATGATTATTGCAGGCTACGAATATCGAGGGGAAAAGCCGTTTCAAAATGTGTATCTCACAGGGATCGTTCGCGATAAGCAACGTAGAAAAATGAGCAAGTCGCTTGGAAATTCTCCCGATCCCATTGAGCTGATGGAGAAATACGGAGCCGATGGGGTACGTGTAGGAATGCTATTGAGTTCTCCGGCCGGAAACGATCTTATGTTCGATGAAGATCTCTGCAAGCAAGGCAGCGGATTTGTCAATAAAATATGGAATGCCTACCGCCTTATTGAAGGCTGGGAAGTTTCGGATAGCGAAGCTGTGGCAGACAGCGCTACTATTGCCTTAGATTGGTACGAGGCGAAATTTCAGAAGGCCCTGATCGAAATGGAAGATCATTACAGCAAGTACCGCATTAGTGATGCGTTGATGACTACCTATAAACTCGTTTGGGATGATTTCTGTTCATGGCTCCTTGAAGTGGTGAAACCTGCCTATGGGGCGCCCATCGCTAAAGCAACCTTTGATCGTATTATCACGTTACTGGAAGGAAATTTGGTCGTACTGCATCCTTTTGTTCCGTTTGTATCTGAAGAGATTTGGCAACACATCAAGAAACGAAGTCCGAAAGAGGCGTTGATTGTCGCCTCCTGGCCTAAAACGCGGTCGTACAACGAACAGCTGATAGCCGATTTTTCCTTTGCTTCGGAAGTAGTTTCGGGCATTCGCACCCTTCGGAAAGACAAAAATATTTCCTTTAAGGACGCCATTGAAATGTCTGTGATCAATACAGAAAAAGTTTCCGAAGCGATGGATCCTATCATTCAGAAGCTAGGAAACATTTCAAAACTAACAACGATTGACAGTGCTCTTGAAGGAGCGTTGACTTTTCGCGTAAAAAGCAATGAATATTTTGTGCCAATGGGGGGTGCCATTAATGTGGAAGACGAGATCGCTAAGTTGAAAGAAGAGCTTTCGTATACCGAAGGATTCTTAAAATCGGTTCAGAAAAAACTGAGCAATGATCGTTTTGTCAATAATGCTCCCGAAAAAGTGGTCGAAATGGAGCGAAATAAAGAGTCAGATGCCTTGGCAAAAATAGACACCTTGAAGTCGAGTTTACAATCGCTTGGTGCCTAAGAAGTCTGTTAAAGGCCCTTAATTTCCATTAAAATAGCGTTAATTCTCTAGGAACGAGGGTCATTCCTAAGTACTTTGCTACAAAACCAAATATTATGGATCAAGCAAAGTATGACCAAATGCAAGGGATGCTCAACAAACTGGAAGATATTAAAAACAGTCAGGAAAGCATCTTAGACAAGATCAATCATGTGATCACAGACCTGTTTCAGGAGCCGGATGCCGACCTGGAAAAGGCCATGGAAATTGCACATGAGAAGGCATCCAATAACGTAGAGCACATCCGTGATGCCATGGATGCCTACGAAATTAAGTTCAACAAAGCACAACAAGCGTAGCGCAACGCTCAACGATAACACTAAAAAGGCATTCGAGAGAGTGCCTTTTTTATTTTCGATATAAGAAATAATGATTCACCGTTTCTATGTAGCGTTGTTTGGCCTCCTCTTTAGAAAGGTCTTTGGCTTGAAAGAGGGCATTAGCTTTAAACGCGGTGATGAGCGGTTTGCTTCCGGAAGTGAGATCGTCGTTATTGGTCGCACGCTTGTAGTAGGCGTATAATTTTAAGAGCACATCGGCTGGAAAGGGTTCGGTGTGTTCGTTAATACTCTGTACCGCTTTCTGAAACGCACTATCGAGTTCTTCCGACGTCATGAGGTCATTTATTTTTCGGCCAGCACGGTCATACCGCCTTTAACTTTTTGGTTCAGGGCAACAGTTACCTTCGCATCTAGGGGTAGAAAGACATCCACGCGAGACCCAAACTTTATAAATCCGCTATCGTCTGCTTGCGTCACGTTTTGGCCTTCTTTGGCATAGTTCACGATCCGTTTCGCGAGGGCCCCAGCGATTTGACGGTGCAATACTTCTCCAAAAGAATTTGAAGTTACGACCACAGTGGTTCTTTCGTTTTCTTCGGAAGATTTTGGATGCCAGGCAACCAAATACTTTCCGGGGTGATACTTGCTATACACTACCTTCCCACCCACCGGATATCGGGTAACGTGAACGTTTAGGGGCGACATAAAAACGGAAATTTGCAACCGTTTTTCGTTGAAATATTCTTTTTCAAAAACTTCTTCGATCACCACAACCTTTCCATCTACCGGCGATAATACATGCGTATCTTCCAGCGAAAACGAGCGCTTGGGATTTCTAAAAAACTGCAGTATGAGCACCAGTAACACAATCAGTGCTATGATAATTCCTCCGCGTATCACCGAGTTCGCCACAAAATAGTCGGCTGCAAGGCTCAGTACGATGCAGATCGCTAATGAGATGATGATGATCTTATAACCTTCTTTATGAAACATATTCGTAGAGTTCTAAAAATGCGAAAACAAAGGGGCTGGCAAATACCATGCTGTCTAAACGATCGTAAATCCCCCCATGTCCCGGAAGTATGAGTCCGCTGTCCTTCACGCCTGCCTGACGCTTGAATTTAGACTGTATCAGGTCGCCAACAGTGCCCATTATACTTACTAATATCGCCAAAGCGATCCAAACGCTCCAGGGGAAATATCCGATATACTTAAAGATAAAGAAACTCGCCAAGATGGCGCCTGCCAGTCCTCCTAAAAATCCTTCGATTGTTTTTTTGGGAGAAATGCGTTCCAGGAGCTTGTGTTTTCCGAAGCTTTTACCAATAACATACGCCATAGTATCGTTAGACCATACCAAGATAAACACGCCTATTACGATAAGCGGCACAAATTGTTCTTTCCGAAAGGGAATTAAGGTGAGAAAAACGAAGCCGGCGATGAGGTAAAAGATCAGGCTAATGTATTTCTTCTTTTCGAACATCGGAATTTTAGAGACAACTAACAGGTCTTTTAGCAAGAAGAGATTAACAAAACAGGCCAGAATTAAATAAAGGTACATTGCATTGATGTCGAAAATATCGTAGCTTAAAAAATAGAGCAGCAGAAAAAAGAGCGGATACACCACATAGCTTCGCAAGTGTACTAAACGTTGAAATTCTCGAACGGTAAGTAATCCTAAGATCAGGAAGAGTCCCATAAACCATTCACGCGTAGTAAACATGGTGACAAGGATTAATGAGATATAGAGTGCCCCCGACAAAGAGCGCACGATAACTTCCTTCATAGGTTAGAGGTCTTCGAGTAGCAGCAAATATAAGTTTTTTGTGCTACTTCCATAACTCATAAAGTCTTTTTCCCTGTCGGTTTCAAAGTCTTGAATGGTGGTAATGTTGCTCGGAATTTGTCGTTTATTCTGATTCTTAATGTTTCGCAAGCCCTCACTGATGTTTTCCACTAACTGGCTAGTGGTTGCGAAAATGATGAAGTTTGAGGGAAGTTCCTGAAGCTTTTTTTCTTTGATTTGGTGTGAACTTAATAAGATCGACCCATTGTTAGCTACTAACGACTCACATTTGGATAAAAAGAAGGTGGATGACATGCGTTTGTTGAAGGTGAGATTGTATCCGTCAAATCGCTGCTGAAGTTGCTCATCCAGACAGAAAACTTCTTTTTCGTACCAATCGTTTTCCATCAGTATGTTATCGAAGGCTTCTAACACTTCCTCAAGATCTTCACAGTATAAGAACTTTCCTCCATTCTTTTTAAAATTATACGTAAACCGCTCATCCACCGGAAGTTTCTCTTCGGGGAAATATTTACTGGTATCAGATTTCTGACCTTTCTTCGCCTTCTCGTCTGATTTGTAATTGGGGTTTAGAAGTCTTTTGAACAGACTCATAAGTAATTTTAATTGAGGAATTTTACGGTTTCATTCAAAGATATAAAAATAGAAACAAGTAAGCTTTGTAGGGGAAGAGAAAATAGCGCCCTTTGAAAAAAGGGCGCTGAAAAGTTTTTAGGAAGCTGCTGCTTCATTTTCGGAAGCATCGTCATCTGACTCATTTGATGAGGAAACCGTTGTTGAAGTAACGGGTTCTGAGGATTCCGAAGTTGTGGAACTGGGCTCATCGGTGTCCTTCTGAAACGGTCGCTTTCCAAAGATGCGCTCCAAGCTTTCTTTGAAAATTACTTCCTTCTCGAGCAATTCATTGGCCAGTTCGGTCAATTTATCCTTGTTCTTTTCAAGTAAGGCCACTGCTCGCTGATATTGCGCTTCAATAATATTCGAAATTTCTTTATCGATCAGTTCGGCTGTTGATTCGCTGTAGGGCTTGCTGAAATTGTAGTCACTTTGTCCTGAAGAATCATAGTATGTTAGATTTCCAATTTTGTCATTCAAGCCATAAATGGTGACCATGGCTCGGGCTTGTTTGGTGACCTTTTCGAGGTCGCTTAGGGCCCCTGTGGAAATCTTATCGAAGATGACCTTCTCGGCGGCACGTCCCCCCATGGTTGCACACATTTCGTCCAACATTTGTTCTGGGCGAACTATTAACCGTTCTTCCGGCAGATACCAGGCAGCCCCCAGGGATTGTCCGCGTGGTACGATGGTCACCTTTACAAGCGGAGCCGCATGTTCTAACATCCAACTGACTGTGGCATGTCCGGCTTCGTGGAAAGCGATGGCCTTTTTCTCTTCCGGGGTAATAATTTTATTCTTCTTTTCGAGTCCGCCTACAATACGATCTACCGCATCTAAGAAGTCTTGTCGGTTCACCGCGCTCTTTTCTTTCCGCGCTGCGATCAAGGCTGCTTCGTTACAAACATTAGCAATATCTGCTCCCGAAAATCCCGGAGTTTGTTTCGCTAAAAATTCAGTATCGAGGGAATCATCTTTTTTCAGCGGACGAAGATGTACTTCAAAGATCTCTTTTCGTTCCCGAACGTCGGGTAGGTCAACATAGATCTGACGATCAAATCGTCCGGCACGCATCAGGGCTTTGTCGAGCACATCCGCACGGTTGGTGGCGGCAATGACAATAACATTCGTGTTGGTTCCAAAACCGTCCATTTCGGTAAGTAATTGGTTGAGGGTGTTTTCACGCTCGTCATTACTTCCGGAGAAATTACTTTTACCACGAGCGCGCCCGATAGCATCAATCTCATCAATAAAGATGATAGAAGGTGATTTTTCTTTGGCCTGCTTAAAGAGGTCGCGAACACGAGAAGCACCAACCCCAACGAACATTTCTACAAAGTCTGATCCAGACAGTGAAAAGAAGGGAACTTTAGCTTCTCCAGCCACTGCTTTTGCTAGCAAGGTCTTACCTGTTCCCGGAGGGCCTACTAGCAAGGCACCTTTAGGGATTTTTCCGCCTAAGGCGGTATATTTTTTTGGGTTTTTAAGAAAGTCTACGATTTCCTGAACTTCTTCCTTGGCGCCTTCGAGACCGGCAACATCTTTAAAAGACGTCTTTACATCCGTTTTTTCATCGAACAACTTGGCTTTGGATTTTCCTATGTTGAAGATCTGTCCCCCGGCACCGCCACCAGCACCCGATGACATTCGTCGCATGATAAAAATCCAGATCGCGATAATCACGATAAAGGGCAATAAGGTGAGAAATAATTCACCCAGCATGTTGCTGTCGGTATCCCACACGATCTTGGTATCAAGATTGTTCTCCTCCTTTATTTGATTGATGCTGTTCTCGAAATTCTGTAGATCTCCAAATTCAAATTGATAGGTTGGGTCATTTGCGCCCGGTGTCAGGAATGAATTTGAATTTTTACTAGCGTGTACCTCTTTCTTGCGCGCCTCTGGTGTGAGGTATACTTTGGCGATCTTTTTATTAACTACTTCAATTTTTTCGACATCGCCATTTCGTAAGTAGCCTTTAAAATCAGCTAAGGTGGTTTTGGCAGGCTGTGTGAGACTGCTTCCGCCGAAAAACTGGATGCCTAGGAATATGAGGATAATGGCCGCATAAATCCAGTAAGCATTAAATTTGGGTCGTTTATTTTCAGGTTTTTTATTCTCTTTTGCCATGGGGCAGTATTGTTTTTAGTACGTTGTTTCAATGGTTACCACTTTAGCATCTCCCCAGAGCCCTTCAATATCGTAGAATTCACGGATGTGTCTTTGAAAGACATGAACCACCACGTGCACGTAATCAATAAGCACCCACTCGGCATTATCGCTACCTTCCACGTGCCAAGGTTTTTCTTTTAAGGATTTACTTACGATTTTCTGAATGGAATTGACAATGGCGTTTACTTGTGTGTTTGACGTACCATTGCAGATGATAAAATAGTCACAAACTGTATTTTCAATCTCTCTCAGGTCTAAGATTTGAATATCCTGTCCCTTTACCTCTTCAATTCCTTTAATGATATGTGTGATCAGTTGATCTGTTCCTATTTTCTCTTCAGACATTAAAAATGATTATTTTCACAAAGTTATTATTTTTTTACTTGCTGAATCGTTTCCAGCCCGTAAGATTAACACAATTATAATCCATTGAAAGTTATCAAACTTAATGCCACCGCCTCCACCAACTCTTATTTAAAAGAATGGGCGTTAAAAAATGCGACAGCAACAGAGGTGGCAGTATGGGCAAAACATCAAACTGCGGGTCGTGGGCAGCAAGGAACTTCCTGGGATTCAAGTGCCGGGGAAGGCCTTGCCTGTAGTGTGCTGAAGCGCTTTTCTGATACCGATATGGCCATGCTTCCCAAGCTACAAATAGGAGTCGCATTAGCAGTAAAAGAAGCCCTTGAAGCGGTAGGTGTAAAACGGCTAGAATTGAAATGGCCTAACGACATTCTGTCAGATGCCAAAAAACTTGGCGGGATCCTGATAGAAAACCGATGGCAGGCTTCTCGCGAACTTACGAGTATTGTTGGAATTGGAGTGAATGTTAATCAAAACGCCTTTATAAATTTGCCCAAGGCGACCTCCATGTATTTGGAAAGCGGACGAACCTATGAAATCGCTGAGGTATTTCAGGCAGTGAGTGTTTCGGTCATGACCATTCTTCAAACGCTCGAAAAGCGTTCGTTTGACGAGTTAAGGAAGGCCTATGAGGCTACGCTTTTTAGACTAGGTGAGCGTGGCACTTTTGAATCTCCTACCGGAGCTGTATTTCAAGGGGTCATTCTCGGAATCTCGGAAACTGGTGCCTTACAGGTAGCAAAAGATACGGGCGCGGTTGAAACCTTTCAGCATAAAGAAATCGCGCTGCGGTACTAGAGCTTCTGCAAATTGTCGGTAAGAGTACCTAAGAAGGTTTTGATAGGGCCCTTGATCATCATCGCCATCATGGCGTTGAACTCACCTGAAAAAAGTAATTCGATCGTCGAGGTCGTTTCCGAGACGGGCGTGATGTTTCCGGTGAGCGTAAAAGGAATTTTATCACTCATCGCTCCCAACACAATTTTGTTTGGTTTTTGAATCTCTTTTACTTCCAGGGCGATCTCGGGCATACCTTTCAATGCAAAAATAAAGGCATCCTCGCGAATCACTTCGAATTTCGAGATGTTTTCGGGCATGAGTTGTTCAAAATTCTTTACATCCGCGAGAAAATCGCAGAGTGCTTCCGCCGATTTGTTGACGGTTACTTGTTTACTTGTTAATTCCATAGCATGAATAATTTATGAAGGGTTCCAATCCTGGGGGGCTTCCCGCCAATGGGAAAGTGTTTTGGCTTCCGAAGCTGAGATGTATTGAGAACGCTCTGCTTCCTGAAGCAAACTTTCGTAATTACTTAAGGTATGTAGGCCGACCTCCGCTTTTTTAAAATTGTCTTCCGCGATATCAAACCCGTACGAAAAGATAGCAATCATTCCCTTTACATTGATATTTGCATCGCGTAACGCGGCCACCGCTTGCAAACTGCTCTTTCCGGTACTTACCAGGTCTTCTACTACTACAGCAGATTGATGTGCCTCAATATGTCCTTCGATCTTATTTTGTCGCCCGTGTTTTTTTGCTTCCGGTCGCACATAGCAAAACGGAAGATTCATATAATCCGCGACCAACATTCCAATACCAATAGCCCCGGTCGCCACCCCCACAATAACGTCGGGTTTGCCGTACAGCCCTTCCAATTGCTTGGCGAGGTTTTCCCGTAAGTAATTTCTAATGGGCGGGTAGGAGAGTGTAATTCGATTATCGCAGTAGATAGGCGATTTCCATCCAGACGCCCATGTAAATGGGTTTTGTGGTTGCAATTTTATTGCATTAATTTGCAACAGTAACTCGGCCGTTTTTTGGGCGGTTTCTTTGTGTAACACCATACTGCAAATGTATAAAGTTTTTGTAAAAGATATTCCAATAATTCTTTCCACGGAAAAGCATATAGGAGGTCAGTATACCGCCATTCCTTTAAAGCTGGCACGATTTAAAAAATTGATTAAAAAAATCAATAAGGGAAAGCTTACGTATGTGAATTTATACCACAAGAATCCCGAGAAGTTAGAGCGATTTCTTCGGAAAAAACTACCGGTGGTTGAGGCTGCGGGAGGTATGGTGTATAATTCCAACAAGGAAATTCTCTTTATTCATCGAAATGATCGGTGGGATCTTCCGAAGGGAAAGATCGAAAAGAAAGAGGGGTATGAGGAGGCCGCAATCCGTGAGGTAGAAGAAGAAACCGGTGTGGAAGGCTTAGAGATTCGACGTTTTATTACCAAAACATACCATGTTTTTAAACGGAACGGGCGTTTTAAGCTGAAAGTAACGTATTGGTACGAAATGTACACCGATTACGATGGCGAATTGCGACCTGAGAAAAGTGAGGGCATTAAAAAAGCCAAATGGAAGAACTTTGAAAAAAGCCAAAAGGCGCTTCAAGATTCTTACGAAAACATCAAACTACTCTTCCCGAAGGAATATTTAACCACCCACCCGAACGATCGGGTAACGCAGGTGTGAAGCTTCATAATTGGGTGATTTCTTATGAATCCAATCCAATTGCGCGTACCAGTTTTGGGCAAATTCGGCATCGGCTGCCTTTTTATTTTCAAATTCCTGTTTAAGCTCGGGATTCTCCAGTAGGAATGCGGTTGCTTTGTCTTCCCACACATAGGGGGAAAAGCCTTCTTTTTGCTGTAAGATGGTATCAAAGAAATTCCAATTGAAAAATGAATCTGGCGCCTGCGGCTCTAAGGTTTCCATAAGATAACGAACGCCGTTTTGCTGGGTGGAAATACGAAAATCTCCTTTATGTACGGTGACCACTTCTGTTTGAGCCGTTACTTCTGTATTGTAGTGCATATAATGTCCTTCAAACGGGCGTTGCGCAGTGGGGTAGGAGGCAATGCGGTACACTGTTGCTCGCAGCGTGGTGTCTTTTGAGAAAGGGATCATGGCGATATCATTATCGCGTAATCGTCTAATAACCTCCCACCAGCCTTTCGGAACCACATAGTACTCGGGTATGGTCACACTGTCTGATGCTTTGTAGTAATTCTCATAACGAACCTCCTTTGTAAAGGGACGATTCCGGTCGTATTTGAGTCGGTTTTGCCCCGTTACTTCGCTGATCATGGTTGTTGCTTCATATCCTTTAAACGATAGGGTGCTGGTGTTACTTGAATCGATGGTCCATTGCGTAGGATAGTGGTTTCCTACAGCGTAGGCTTCGGTGGCTTTGGCGCGTAGCGCTTTGATTTCGGAAGCGTTGGCATCGGTAATAGCGATCATGGAACGCAGCAGTTCGTAGGTTCCTTCCACCCGTTGTTTATAGGGTTTCAACATATGCGTTTCGACCATCATTCCGAGGCAATTAAATAGGGTGGTGTACCCTGTAGAATATCTGGGGTAGTCCATAAATTGAGAAAACCCAGTTTCGGGAGTGCGGTTAAAAACGTTTACATAGGGAGTGATGTCCCATGATTTCAAAGTCAGTGAGTCTTCCAGCGCCGGCATCATTTTTTCGTGTAAAAACGTACCCAGATCCCCTCCTAATTTATTGTGTTGTGTAAAAAGGTGTGTAAGCACGTATTGATAATCGGCCCCATTGCTTACATGGGTGTCGATGAATACATCTGGATTGACGGTGTGGAACAATCGGGCGAAGGCGTGTGCATTGCGGGTATCAGCTTTGATAAAATCGCGATTGAGGTCATAATTTCTAGCATTTCCACGGAATCCGTACGCTTCGGGTCCATTTTGATTGGTTCTGGAGGTGCTATTACGATTGAGAGCGCCTCCTATGTTATAGACTGGTATCACGGCGATGATGGTATTATTTGGCGCTTCAATTGTTCCTTCCGCCAGATTACGCATCAACATCATACTGGCATCAATCCCATCACTTTCACCGGGGTGTATCCCATTATTGATTAGGAGTAACGCTTTTTCGTCGGTGCCTGAGAATTCCGATTCAAAACTGCGGTTGGGGTTGAAGGTGATAAGGTGTAGCGGGTGTCCACTATCGGTGTTATCCATTTTGTACATGGCAACTGAGGTGTGGGTGTCTGCCAGGTTTTCGTAGAAGGTAATGACTTCTTGATAGGTGGACGTTTCTGTTCCTTCAGAAGTTTCAAAAGGAATGGTAAAATCGTACGTATTAGTGTTTTTTTTTGACTCACAACTCAACAATAGAGCCGCAAAAATGACGAAAAGGTAACTGGTGGAGGTCCGCATAAATTATAGGATTCTGTATCGACTGTTAGAAATATTGGTTAAAATAAAACAATATTCCAAATGCTTTTATATATTTGTTAGTGATATATTAAACTTTAAATCTAACAATTATGAAAAAAATTACTTTATTCATTGCTGCTGTCGCTGCAGGTTTTGCAATGCAAGCACAAACGTCTATGGCAGGTCCTGGCGCTACCGGTAATGTAGTGGCTAATGGCCCTGCAGGTACAGCTACAGGCGTTAGAGGCGGTGCCGTTGTTATCACTAACAACAACTCTCAAACGATTGTAACAGGTGAGGAAATTGCTTGTGCAAGTCCAACCAGTTTCCGTAATAACAACATCTTTACAGAATTTGATCTTGATGGTGATTTTGGTATCACGGGTCAGTTTGATGTAACGGATGCTGAAATGGCAATAGGACCAGTAACTACTCCTGCTGGATTTGACTTAACATTCAATGTTTACTCTAGCAATGGTGGTGCTTTTCCAGGAGGAACTCAAACCTTGCAAGGAACAGCTACCGTAACCATCACTAATGCTGATGCTGAAACAATTGTTTCTGTGCCGTTAACAGCAAGCATTCCTGCTGGAGATAATATCGTTTTCGAAGCCGTTTTAGTAGATGATGGAACAGATACTAACTTTATGCGTTTTGGTGCTAACCAAGATGGGCCTAGTGGAATCAACTTCATTCAAGCTGCTGATTGTGGGGCATCTTCTCCAACAAACTTCCTTGATTTAGGATTGACTCAGTCTTTGATCATGAACTTAGTAGGTGAAGAGTCTTTCAGCGTGGAAGACAACTTAGCAGATGTTATTTCTGTATATCCTAACCCAGCGAATGATGTAATCAACATCAAAGCTCCATCAAACATCCAGATTCAGAATGCTGTGATTTATGATGTATTAGGAAAGTCTACAAACGTTCAAGTAATCAACGGACAGATCAACGTGAGCCAACTTGCTCGTGGTGTATACATCCTTAACTTGAATACGTCTGCCGGAAGCCTTACTCAGAAGGTTGTAAAGCAATAAGAAAAATTTTTCTTACCATTTCAAACCCTGCCTATTGGCGGGGTTTTTTTGTAAATAACTTCAAGACTTCTTTGTTACATTCTTGTAGCATCAACACATAACATAGTTTTTATGTATTTTTAAATAAAAAATTTTTGTTATGGAAAAAAATAATGCTGCTTTTTGCGGTTGCCTATTGCTGTAACCTCAATTCTCAATGTGAACTCAACGACCCGGAACTCTTTACCGGAGATTTCATGGTCACTCAAGTGACGCCTGGGATTTTTGGACCGTATCTTGATACCTTCGATCCCGACGGTGGAGGTGTTATCTTGACACTATATTCTGAAGTAACCGATAGTTCGCAAGATTCTCCAGACGTCTCTATCGCTTCAAACCAACGTAGCTTTGATGCCGTTTATCTGCCGGAGGCCGGGAATAGGGCAAGGCTCACGGTCTTTTCTACTTGCCTTCTCGCCAGAATGCCACGTAACGTTTCCTATTGAAGATGTCATTTCAAATAATACCGGTCTTATTTGTTCCGGGTCAAATTCCATTCATGTGGGCTTTGCAGTAGGGGGCGATTATAATACTTCGGATGATTCAACCTTCACCGTTTATTTCAGAGATGATTATTATAACAGCTGTGACAGGCCCATAACATATACCGAATTAAGATTTGATAAAGTGAATTTTGGTGCTGATGATACTCTTGATGTTCCAGTCTCCATCTATCCGAATCCTTCAGAAGAATTTATTCAAATAGAAATTCCCATAACTATCACAATAGCGTCTATTGAATTGTATGATATTCAAGGCAAACGTTTGGATGTTGATATTTCAGACAACTATCAAATGGATGTATCACAATTGAGAAGTGGGATGTACGTGGTACATATAAATACAACCAATGGTGCCTTAACCAAAACAGTCGTCAAGCGCTAAGAAACGTGTAAAAATGTACAGATAAAAAGAAACCCCTGAGATGAGTCAGGGGTTTTTATTTGTTGAAAGTTTAGAAACTTAGCCGTTCATAGAGATCAAAAACTCTTCGTTATTGCGGGTCTGTTTTACTTTGTCATTAATAAACTCCATAGCTTCTACCGGATTCATATCAGCAAGGTATTTACGCAACACCCACATGCGTTGGATCACATTGTCGTCTAACAACAAGTCATCACGACGCGTGCTCGAAGAAGTGAGATCGATGGCTGGGAAGATACGTCGGTTCGAAATCTTACGATCCAACTGAAGCTCCATATTACCGGTTCCTTTGAATTCTTCAAAGATCACTTCGTCCATTTTTGATCCTGTTTCCGTTAAGGCCGTGGCGATAATACTTAAAGACCCTCCGTTCTCTATGTTACGTGCTGCACCAAAGAAACGTTTTGGTTTGTGTAGGGCATTGGCATCTACACCACCACTTAATATTTTACCACTGGCAGGTTGAACCGTGTTATAGGCACGTGCAAGTCGGGTAATAGAATCCAGCAAGATCACAACGTCATGCCCGCATTCTACCAAACGCTTCGCTTTATCGATAACCAAATTGGCCACGCGTACGTGCTCGGTCGCTTCTTTGTCAAAGGTAGAGGCAACTACTTCACCGCTTACATTGCGTTGCATATCGGTAACCTCTTCCGGACGTTCATCGATCAGTAGAATAATTTGGTATACTTCCGGATGGTTGGCAGCAATGGCGTTGGCGATGTCTTTAAGCAACATCGTTTTACCAGTCTTTGGTTGTGCTACGATCATCCCACGCTGTCCTTTCCCAAGCGGCGCAAACATATCGATAATTCGAGTGGAAATCGTACTCTGCTTCTCGGCGATATTAAATTTTTCCTGCGGAAATAAGGGCGTAAGGTGTTCGAAGGCCACGCGGTCACGTACCACATTTGGGTTTAAACCGTTGATTTTCGTGACTTTGATTAATGGGAAATATTTCTCTCCCTCTTTAGGAGGACGTACTTCCCCAAGCACCGTATCCCCGGTTTTTAGTCCGAATAATCGAATTTGAGATTGCGATACATAAATGTCGTCAGGAGAAGAAAGGTAATTGTAGTCACTAGAACGCAAGAAACCATAACCGTCTTGCATGATGTCAAGCACCCCTTCGCTTTCTATAATTCCGTCAAATTCAAAATCGGGCTCTTTGTACCGATTGCGATTGTCTTTATTACCGTTCTTTCGGTGATCATTAGAGTTGTTGTTCTTCTGATGGGAACGACCGCGGTTCTGATTTTGATTCTGATTATTCTGATTCTTTCGCTGATTGTTGTCGTTGCTCTTCGAATTGTCCTTGGAGTTGTCCTTAGCGTTGTCATTCGATTTTCCACGAGACTGCCCCTTGTTGTCTTGCTCCTGCTTTTTAGGCCTTCCCGGGCCTCGACCGCTCTTTTTTGAAGCGTTGGAACGCTGGTTCTGTTTTTGATTCTGGTTTTTCGAATCGTTAGAATTCTTAGAATCATTATTGTTATTAGATGCGTCTGAAGAAGCCGTATCAGATTTCTTTTCCGCTGCGGCAAGTGCCTTAACCGCTTCGGGATTTGCGGCTTGGTGATCTAAAATTTTATAAACGAGGTCTAATTTTTTGAGGCTTCTGTATTTTGGAACGCCTAAGGTTTTAGCAATGTCCTGAAGCTCAGGCATTTTTTTTGCTTTTAGTTCTGAAATTTCAAACATTATAGAATACTAAAGGATATATTAATGATATTTTTTGAATGAATTCTCGAAGTAATTGAGATTGAATTTACTCTTGAAGACTAAGTAACCCACGTTGAAGTGGTTACGAATTGTTACTGCAATAATACAACAATAATTTATATTGTGCTTGTATTTTTTTTAAAAGAAGCTGTATTTTTGCCTGCAAATAAGAAACCATGTTACAGCGCATTCAAACCCTATATATGATCCTTGCGATTTTGGCGATGGGCGCTTTGTATCTATGGTTTCCTGTTGTTGAAGATGCGGAAGGAGCCATCGTTGTTTCCAGAGAGGAACCGCTTGTTTTTGGTTTGATCTTTGCTTCAATCGCATTGGCAATTATTACCATTTTGAGTTTTAAGAAGCGACAATTACAATTTGTATTAAATCGCTTGAACATCATATTAAACTTTGTATTACTGGGCGTTTTCGTATATCGATCCCTAACATTATCCGGAGAAACCTTGGTTTCAGAGAAGGGTATTGGGGTGCTTTTACCCATCATTTCTATCGTTTTTTTAGTGCTGGCCAATAAGGCCATCAAAAGGGACGAGGACCTTGTAAAATCTGTGGATAGATTACGTTAAAACAACATCTTAGTATATTTTAGTGCGAACCCCTGGAGAATGCCAACTTCGGGGGTTTTTTTATCGGGAAATTTCAATTACTTCTAATTGCCTGATCTCTTTTCCGTCAATCTGAAAGCGCAACATGGTTCGCACCTGATGGAACCCATGTTTTCCGATGGCTCCGGGATTCATATGGAGTAGTTTTCTCTTTTTGTCCGGCATCACTTTTAAAATATGAGAGTGTCCGCAAATAAAGAGGCGGGGGGGCTGTTCATTTAATTCGGAAAGCAACGCTCGGTTATAGCGTCCGGGATACCCTCCTATGTGTGTGATCCACACCGACACCGCTTCACAATCAAACCGTTGATGTAATGGAAAACTAGCCCGTATCTCGGCTCCGTCGATATTTCCATAGACCGCACGTAACGGCTTATGCTCAGCAATCGCATCGGTAACGGCTAAGGTGCCAATATCACCGGCATGCCATACCTCATCGGCTTGTTGCACATGTTTCAGTATGGTGTTATCCATATGCCCGTGGGTATCACTAAGTAACAGAATATTCGTCATGAGCGCTAGGCGTTGTTTTTCTGAAATATGCCAGCAGACCCGACCTATTTCGTACTTTTGTCCCTTCAAAAATAACGGAATTGCGCTACTTTTTCGACATATCATACCACGGAAAAAACTATCACGGCTGGCAAATTCAGCCGGATGCCATTACCGTACAGGAAGTCTTGCAGCAAACGATGTCTACCTTTTTTAGAACGCCCCTTGCGATTACCGGGGCAGGACGTACCGATACTGGAGTACATGCAAAACAACTGTATTTTCATGTGGATGTCGATGCTATTTCCAACAGGGAAGCGACCCGGTTTAAGCTCAACCGATTTTTACCCAAGGATATTTCCATTCAAAATATTATTCCCGTAACACCCGATGCCCATGCTCGCTTTGATGCGACCTCGCGAACGTATGAATACTGGATTACCCTTGATAAGAATCCGTTTCTCCAAGAGACAGCGTGGCAATTACATCGGACTCCTGATATCGACCGAATGAATACAGCGGCAGCAATCCTCTTGGAACACCAGGATTTTGAGTGTTTCTCTCGCACCCATTCGAATGTAAAAACCTTTCTTTGTGACATTCAGAAAGCGCACTGGCAACAACGCGGCCAGCTGCTAATCTTTACCATCACAGCCGATCGGTTTCTCCGGAACATGGTACGCGCTATCGTAGGAACGTTGATGGATATTGGTCTCCAAAAACAAGCTGTTGAAGATTTTCGCCGTATCTTAGCGAGCGGCGATCGAACCCAAGCTGGAGCATCGGCACCGGCACATGGATTGTATCTTACGGAAGTACAATATCCCGATCACATTTTTCTCAAACAACACGCAGATTAACTATGGCGAGCTCCGGAAAGGCATTCGATTTTAAACTCTTTAAAAGACTGCTGCAATTTACCAATGCATACAAATGGACCTTCTATTTTGTAGGGTTTGCCGCGGTAGTAATGTCGGGCTTATCGGTACTACGCCCGTATTTGTTGCAGAAGGCCATCGATGACGGTATTTTGCCGAAAGACAACGATGCGCTTCTCCTATTCATAACCCTCATGGTAGCAGTGCTGGTGTTTGAAGTTCTCTTCCAATTTGCCTTCATCTATTACGCCAACTGGCTGGGACAAAATGTAATTCGAGACATCCGCGTAAAACTCTTCAAATTGATGCTGAGTTTTAAGATGAAATACTACGACAAGAGCGCTGTGGGACGACTCACTACACGTGCTGTCAACGATATAGAAACCATCTCCAGTATTTTTAGTCAGGGGCTATTCATGATTATCAGTGATCTGCTAAAAATGCTGGTCATTATGGGATATATGCTGTATCAAAGTTGGCGCCTTTCCTTGATTATCTTTGCTATTCTTCCGCTTATTGTCTACGCGACTCGTGTCTTCCAACGTGCCATGAAAACGGCGTTTGAGGACGTGCGAAATCAGGTGGCCAACCTCAATACTTTCGTTCAGGAACGCATTACCGGGATGAAGATCGTTCAGATTTTTACACGAGAAAAGAAGGAATTCGAAATCTTTAAAGACATCAACGAAAAGCACAAAAGCGCCTGGATCAAAACGGTTTGGTATAACTCTTTTTTCTTTCCCATCGCTGAAATGGCATCGAGTGTAGCCATTGGACTCCTAGTGTGGTATGGCGGACTCAATGTGACTGAAAATGGCGCGATTACCCTGGGACTTATTGTGGCTTTTATCGAATTGACCCAAATGTTATTCCGACCCTTGCGTCAGATCGCCGATAAATTCAATACCCTACAAATGGGTATGGTAGCCGCCAATCGTGTCTTCGGAATTTTGGACACCAAATCTCATATTGATGACGACGGAAGCTTAGCGCTCACTGATACCAAAGGATATATAGAATTTAAGAATGTAGCCTTCGGATATAATGAAGACGAACGAGTGATCAAGAATATTTCGTTCACCGTGCATCCCGGTGAAACGATTGCGCTTGTAGGTGCGACCGGTGCGGGAAAATCAACGATCATCAATCTGTTGTCTCGCTTCTACGAAATCAACGAGGGTGATATTTTGATCGACAGAAATTCAATTCGGGAATATACCTTGGTATCGCTTCGGAAGGAGATCGCCGTAGTGCTTCAGGACGTTTTTCTATTCGCCGATACTATTTATAATAATATCACCTTGGGCGATCCGGACATTTCCAGAGAGACCGTGATCAATGCGGCCAAGGAAATTGGCGTGCATCGCTTTATCACCTCCCTTCCCAACGGGTATGATCACAATGTAAAAGAACGTGGTAGCATGCTGTCTTCCGGACAACGACAGCTCATATCCTTTTTACGAGCGTACGTAAGTAATCCGGGAGTGCTGGTTTTGGACGAGGCCACTTCTTCGGTAGACTCCTATTCCGAAGAACTCATTCAAAATGCCACCGATAAAATTACGCAAGGACGCACCTCCATTGTTATTGCGCATCGCCTGGCGACCATCAAAAAAGCAGATAAAATCTTAGTGATGGACGCGGGCCAAATTGTGGAAATGGGCACGCACAAAGAACTACTGGCAAAAGAAAACGGCTTCTACAGAAACCTCTACGAGGTCCAGTTCATGGCCGAAGAGACCACGTAAGATACGGCTCGTTTTGCCTTTTCCAATTCTATCATGTCCTGAAAGAAATCTGTGAATAGGAACATATAAATCATGGCGGCGATCACCAAGAAAATGTAGACCACCAGAAGCACTACCAGAAATAAGAGTACTTTCAACAACAACTGTGTCCAGGTGAGAGCGAACAATCGTTTCAGTACATGCGAAAAGTAGAGGATCTGGATGGGTAGTGTGCTTACCGCAATCCATTTGAAAATCGAGGGCTCCCAAAACGTTACGATAAACAGCAGTGTGGTCACCAATGAAATATGCGAATAGGCGTAGGTGTTGAGCACCAGATGTTCGGTATAATTGTATTTTTTATTCTGAAGAAAAACCAATTTAGAGATCCCCGCTAAGATAGGAATGGTCAGGAAGATGATCAGGGTTTGGTATTCTAACGTAAAGGTCATCCAGCTTTTAAATGCCTCGGCCTGCACGTCGGTTTCATACATTTCGGCATAGATCGAATTAAATAGATCGGGCGCCCATTTTTGGAGGATAAACATAAAGAAACCACTCACTGTGATCGCAATAGTAAGATAGCCAATCACATGAATGTAGCGCTTCCGCACTCCGTGAATGTATCCATCAATAACCTGCTCCGGGCGTTTGAATAGATCGACGAAAGTCCGTAGCGGTTTATTTGCATCAATATTGAAAAAAGAGCGACTTCCTTCTTCAGCCAGGTATCGCAAGGTGAGTCGGTGATCTACATATCGCGCACCACACGTTTCACAATAGAGGGCCGCCTCCGAAAGCGACTTCTCACAATTTTTACACTGCTTCATGTCTTCCCCTTATTGAGTTACATCTGTTTCCAGTTGATTTTTTAATTCTTCCAAATCTTCAAACAACACAAAATCTCCTTCTTTTAAATAGCTAATTTGTCCGTTTTCTTCGGAAACTACCAAACATACCGCGTCGGTCTTTTCCGTAATACCCACGGCGGCTCGATGTCGCAATCCAAAACGCTGCGGTATTCTACGGTCATTAGAAACCGGTAGGATCACACGCGTCGCTGTAATGGTGTTATCTTCAATGATCATGGCGCCATCGTGCAACGGACTGTTTTTAAAAAAAATACTTTCTATAATGGGACGATTCACTTCAGCATGCATCACATCTCCTGTGTTTTTCACAAAATCGAGACTGTTGTTTCGCTGAATTACGATAAGCGCTCCGGTTTTTGTTTTCGACATCTTTCTGCAGGCATCCACGATCGCCTTGGTGTTGTGAAGCGTATGAGTTTCTTTGGAAGACAGTTTAAAGCGCCTGAAAAATCGTTTTCGAGCATTGAAATTAGTAGACCCTAACATCAATAAGAACTTTCTGATCTCCTGCTGAAAAACCACAATCAAGGCAAACATTCCCACCCCTAAGAAGCCTCCCAGAATTTTACTGAAGAGCTCCATCTGAAGCAATTCGGTAAGCTTCCAGACTCCGTAGAGAATTACGATACCTACAAATATGTTAATGGCGACGGTACCTTTTACCAGCTTGTAGAGGTAATAGAGCAGAAAAGCAACCAAAACAATATCAATGATGTCGATGATCCTGATCTTATAAAGGTCTAAAAATTCCACAGGCGAAGGTTTGTGTAAAAGTAACAGATTTTTTTTAACCGCGGGTCCAAGCTTCAAAGAGTTGAACGCACTCAACGGCAGGTTTTACATCGTGTACCCGAAGGAGGTTGCAACCCTTTTGTAAGGCCCAGCTGTGTAGCACAGAAGTGCCATTTAACGCCTCTTCAGGAGTGATTCCCAGGGTTTTGTAGATCATCGATTTTCGCGAAACACCTACTAAGACAGGAACTTCGAATTCTTGAAATAAGTCGAGTCCCGCGAGCAGCTCAAAATTTTGTTCTCTTGTTTTCGCAAAGCCAAATCCCGGGTCGATAATGAGGTCGTTGATACCGGCTTTTCGAGCTGCGGCCATTCGTTCCGAGAGGTGCTTCCTGACCTCTAGAATGAGATGCTCGTAGGTGGTGTGTTGTGTCATGGTTTGAGGCGTGCCCTTCATGTGCATCATCACATACGGTACCTGAAATTCGGCCACAAGGTCTAACATGTCATGATCTTGAACCCCTGCTGAAATATCATTCACCATACACGCACCCACTTCAAGCGCGTTCCGGGCCACCGAGCTGCGAAAGGTGTCGATAGAAATGAGTGCTTCGGGAAAATCTTCCAAAATGGCCTGAATCGCCGGAACAACACGCTCGATTTCTTCAGCTTCGGAAAGTGCCGCGGCACCCGGACGTGAACTGTAACCACCCACATCCAAAAAAGTAGCGCCCTCTTCTAATAATAAGGCCGCCTTCGCGACAAGTTCGCGCGTTTCCACGTGCGCTCCACCGTCGTAAAATGAATCGGGAGTGACATTGAGAATTCCCATGACTTTGGGCGTACTAAGGTCGATTAGCGTTCCGCGGCAATTAAGTGTATACAATTTTCTAAAGTGATTTATTTAAGCGAAATTTACGCAAAATCTAAAAGACGGGATGCCTGATACTTCAAAACAATACAATGACGTCATCACCCAATGCCGCGATCTGTTCATGAAGAAAATGAAAGATTACGGCAGTGCATGGCGAATCCTGCGATTGCCTTCCCTTACCGATCAGATCTTTATTAAGGCACAGCGCATTCGCGGTCTGCAACAAAATTCCGAACGTCGCGTAGACGAAGGGGAAGCGAGTGAATTTGTCGGGATCATTAATTACGCCCTAATGGCATTGATTCAACTGGAAAAAGGCGTTGTAGAACAACCCGATCTTTCCCTGGAAGCGGCCACGCAATTGTACGATGAGAAAGTGGCTGTTACCAAGCAATTGATGCTTGATAAAAATCACGATTACGGAGAGGCTTGGCGCGATATGCGGGTGAGTTCGTTGACCGATCTAATTCTTCAGAAACTATTACGCGTCAAACAAATTGAAAATAACGAAGGGAAAACTATTGTCAGTGAAGGAATTGACGCGAACTATCAGGATATGATCAATTACGCTGTTTTTGCCTTGATCCACCTTTCTCAAAACCAAGAGCCATCATGAAAATACTCGTAGGAATTTCTAGAATATTCGTCGGAATTTTATTCATTATCAGCGGACTCATAAAACTGAATGATCCGGTGGGGTTTGGATTTAAGCTTCAGGATTATTTCGCTCCCGAGGTGTTGAACCTTGAGTTCTTAGTGCCCTACGCCCTCGCCATTGCTATCTTTGTCGTGGTGTATGAGGTGATGCTTGGGGTCATGATCATTTTGGGATATGCCAAACGATTCACGCTGTGGAGCCTGCTGCTTATGATCGTGTTTTTTACCTTCCTTACGTTCTATTCGGCTTACTTTAATAAGGTAACCGATTGTGGTTGTTTTGGCGATGCCCTCAAACTTACGCCCTGGGAATCTTTCTGGAAAGATGTTGTACTGCTTGTGTTAATCCTTATTTTGTTCCTCGGAAGACGTTATATACAGCCGTTCTTTACCCGATCTATACGAAGCATCGCCGTATTTGTGTCGCTCATCTTGTGTCTTTGGTTAGGATACCATGTGTTGATGCATTTGCCCATTGTCGACTTTAGACCCTATAAGATTGGTGCCAACATTCAGGAAGGAATGACGGTTCCCGAGGGAGCGCCACAGCCTATTTTTGAGTACGATTGGAAGTTCGACGTCAATGGGGAAGAAGTGGTGGTAACCACCAATGGCGATTATCCAAGTCAAGAAGGAACATTTTTGGAAGTGGAAACCCGAAACATTCAGGAAGGGTACGAACCACCAATACATGATTTTAGTATGGAGCGCGATGGAGCCGATTACACCGAACGTTTCTTGAACGAAGAGAACCTCATCGTTGTGATCGCCTATAGTTTGAGCAATAGTGAGATGGAAGGGTTTATTCCTGTTCGGGAAGTCACCGACAAAGCATTGGCAAACGGCTATCGCGTCATTGGTCTTTCCGCCAGCAGTCAGGAGAAAACCGAAGCCTTGACGGAAGAATACGATCTTAACTTTGATTTCTATTTCTGCGACATGACCACCTTAAAAACCATCGTTCGCAGCAACCCAGGGGTGTTAGAATTGTCTGAAGGAACCATTTTACAAAAGCTTCACTGGAATGATGTGGAAGACCTCCAATTGGAAAAAGTAGGCGTGCCCAAACCAGCTATTGAAGTGATCCCAGAGCAATCGACCCTTGAAATTGATACGCTTGATCAGGGGGATAGTCTAGCGCAAGACTCGATATCAACCGAAGCTGATAATCAATAGTCTGTGAGTCGCTATGTCTTTCAAAAAATAGGCTATTCCTTACTGACCCTATGGGGCGTGGTGACGGTCATCTTTTTTCTCTTTACACTGCTTCCCGGAGATCCTGCGAGGATGATGCTAGGGCAAAATGAAAGCGAAGAGCAATTAGCCATTGTTAAGAAGAAATACGGGTTCGACCAACCGATCTACAAACAGTATTTGAACTATTTAAATGACCTCTCTCCGGTTTCATTTCATAGCACCAACCCTTCATCGTATACGTATCTTTCGGAAGATAAATACGCAGCCACCTCGTTGTTTACTGTGGGCACGACCACTGTGGTCCTGAAAGCTCCTTATTTACGCGAATCCTTTCAGAAAAACGGAAAAAAGGTAACGGCAGTCATTGCCGAAACCCTACCTAACACCTTTATTTTAGCAGTTTCGGCCATAGTGATCGCCATCGTTTTAGGCATTGGTTTCGGAATCATTTCGGTGATCTATAAAGACCGCTGGCCCGATCAACTTATCCAATTGGTAAGTACCTTGGGAATGAGTGTTCCTTCGTTCTTTAGCGCCATCATTTTTGCTTGGATCTTTGGGTTTTTATTGCATGAATACACCCATTTGAACATGACCGGCAGCCTGTACGCTGTGGATGATTTTGGAGAAGGCACTTATATACAATGGAAGAACCTCATCTTGCCTGCGATTGTCCTGGGTATTCGACCGCTTGCCGTGGTTAGTCAGTTGATGCGAAATTCATTGCTAGAAGTATTGAGTCAGGATTATATCCGAACGGCAAAGGCAAAAGGACTCTCCTTCTATCAGGTCTTGAAGCGGCATGCGCTAAAAAATGCATTAAATCCGGTGGTGACGGCAGTTTCGGGCTGGTTTGCCTCGATGTTAGCCGGAGCCGTATTTGTAGAATATATCTTTGGTTGGAACGGCTTGGGAAAGGAGATCGTAGATGCTTTGAATACACTAGATCTCCCTATTATCATGGGGGCAGTGCTGGTTATAGCCACCTTATTCATCCTAATTAATATTTTTGTAGATATTCTTTACGGATGGTTAGATCCAAAAATTAGAACTTAACACTACAGTTATGAGAAAACAAATTGTTGCCGGAAATTGGAAAATGAATCACGATCTGGCGGAAACCGAGAGTTTCTTAGTGGGCTTAAAAGAGCAAGTATTTCCGGAAGAGGTGACGGTGATGATCGCACCTTCGTTCACACAGTTACACCACACCTATAAGTCGCTTCGAGACCATCCGGTCACTACCGTGGCGCAAAATATGCATCAGGCAGCCAACGGCGCTTTTACCGGCGAGGTGTCGGCTAAAATGCTGAAGAGCGTTGGTATCAATACTGTAATCATTGGGCATAGCGAACGACGGGCGTATTTCAACGAAGACCATGATACATTGGCCGAAAAAGTAAATGCTGCCATAGAAGAAGACATGACCATCATCTTTTGTTTTGGAGAAGAACTAAACGACCGGAAGTCGGATGCTCACTTCGATGTTGTGAAAAAACAATTAGAAGATTCTTTATTCCATATTTCAGACCACAGTTGGAAACAGGTGATCTTGGCTTACGAGCCCGTTTGGGCGATTGGTACGGGAGAAACGGCCTCGCCAGAGCAAGCGCAAGAGATGCACGCCTTTATTCGAAAAGAAATTGCCGCTGCCGCGTCCCAAAAGATTGCGGATGAAGTTTCCATTTTATACGGAGGAAGCGTAAAGCCAAACAATGCGACTGAGATCTTCGGAAAAAAAGATGTAGATGGCGGACTTATTGGAGGTGCCTCCTTGGCGGTCGATAGCTTTATGGAAATTGTCAACTCCTTCTAAGTGACACCGATCTATCTTGAATACCATTTTACGGTGGAACCTACCCAACCGGGAACCGATATTCTTATTGCGCAATTGGGCGTATTAGGGTTTGAAAGTTTTGTGGAAACGGATACCGGGGTGCAAGCCTATGTTCAGAAGGAAGCGATAGACCCCCATCTGGTAAAAAAGCTACAGGTTTTTGAATCGGATATCGCGGCCATCTCCTTTACCTTTCGGGAGATCGAGCAGGTCAATTGGAATTCGGAATGGGAGCGAAATTTTCATCCCATAGAAGTGGGAGATCAGTGTAGAGTGCGAGCACCCTTTCACGAATCCAAAAAGGTGCCGTATGAAATCATAATCGAACCTAAAATGTCATTCGGTACGGGACATCACGAAACAACCTTTATGATGCTCGAATACATTCTGGAGAACGATTGGAACGTAAAAAAGGTCCTGGATATGGGATGTGGTACGGCGGTGCTTGGAATTCTAGCCTCTATGCGGGGCGCTAAAGAGGTTTCCGCTATTGATATTGATTCCTGGTGTGTTGAAAATAGCCTCGAAAACGCGACGCGAAACCAATGTGATCTTTCGGTCTCTCTCGGGGATGCTAGCGTGCTGCCCAACAGTCCTACCTACGATGTGGTCATCGCTAATATCAATCGAAATATCCTACTAGAAGACCTTCCGAAGTATAAACAATCACTGCGAAGTCCGGGAGAATTATACCTTAGTGGCTTTTACGCTGAAGACTTGCCAATCTTACAATCTGCTTGCAATAAATTGGGATTTCAATTCGTTGGAAATAAAGAAAAGAACCAATGGATTGCAGCAAAATTTGTACTTTAGAGGATGTTATGAGTACCCGAGAAAAATACCAGGAAGATCTGGAGGTCTTGGAACAAGAAGCGACCGAAAATCAGATCGTATTGTTCAATGATGATGTGAATACCTTTGATTACGTTATCAACACCTTGATTATGGCTTGCGATCACACTCCCGAGCAAGCCGAACAATGTTCTATTATTGTTCATTTCAAAGGAAAGTGTACGGTAAAAACCGGCCCCTACGAAGACTTAGAGCCGCGCTGCAGTATGTTATTAGATGCAGGTTTAACGGCTGAAATTCAATAAATTACTAAATTATAGATTCTTCATTGATTCGCACTAAAATGTTAAATATTTTAGATGAATGTGAATTTTATTGTGATTATTTTAAGAAATACATATCTTTAGAAGGAATATCCCCACAGAAAATTAATCACTAATCATTAATTCTATTATTTATGAAGAATTTAAAATTTGGGCTTTTAGGCGCTCTGGCGCTCAGCCTCGTGTTGGTTTCATGTTCTAAAGATGAAGAGACACAACCCAACGAAACAAACCCTACTGCCAATCTTACCAAAGAAGTTCCACAACACCTGGTGGATGTATTAGACAAGATGGAAATGAACACGAACTTTGTTCGTTATGGTACGTTTCACTTTCCTGATGGAACCACAGAAGAACGCATTTTTGTTGAAGAAGATGTGGTGCTTACTGAAGACCAGATCCTAGATTTTGGAAAACAACTAGCGGATGCTACTGATGAACGTCAGTACCGCACCTTCAATTTAGTAAGTCAGGGACGCAATATTTCGATCATCGGGTACACCGGTGGGAGTCAGGCGCTCTCCAGTAAAGCACGTACGGCGTTGCAATGGGCGGTAAATAATTACAACCGTCTTAACGGGGTGAGTATTAGCTTCACCCTAACCTTTGGTACTAATTACCAAAGTAAAGACATGGTAGTGTACGACAATTCCATTAACAATCCGGGAGGAGCCGGTGGTAGTGCTGGGTTTCCTAGCAATGGTTTGCCGTACAAATTCGTTCAGATCTATAACTTAGATGGCTATTCTACCAATGTGAATGAGCACGTAATTACGCATGAAATCGGTCACTCGGTTGGATTTCGTCACACCGACTGGTTTAGCCGTCAGAGTTGCGGTCAAAACGTAAACGAAGGTTCCGGTTCGGTAGGTGCGGTTCATGTAAACGGTACTCCTACAGGATACGATTCTAGTTCGATCATGCTTGCCTGCTTCAGCTCGGGTGCGAGCGGTGAATTTAATTCGAACGACATCACGGCATTGAACAATATGTATTGATGACGTAACCCATCTAACCATCAATGTGAAAGTCCGCTCGAAGCGGACTTTCTTTTTTGCTACACCTTTGGTTTTTTGGCAAACCGAATAAAAAGTTCATTTCCTTGTCGAGGTGGAATTGAGTTGTACGCGGATGCCAAGACCTTTAATTCATAATACGCGCCAAAGAGAGCGGCATATTCGGCGCGACTCCCGCCAAAAGGTGGCCCGTCTGCTGTCAACGGAAAGTTAAATAGCAATCCTACCAATTTACCCTTGTTGTTTAGAAGTTCATGCGTTTTTTTGACATAGGCCAAACGTTGGCTTGGCGGTAATGCACAGAAAAAGGTTTGTTCGAGGATGAGGTCGTAGGATGTGTTGAGCTTGAAAAAATCTGTCTTCAGGATATGTGACTTCGGAAAGGAGGGTACTCGCATCTGAAACTGTGTAAGGGCTGTTTCGGAAACGTCCACCACGGTCACATTTGAAAAGCCTTGATGATGTAGATATTCAGCTTCATGTCCAAATCCCGCACCTGGAATAAGAATCGAAATGGAGCGGTCTTCAAGTTGGTCTATATACGCCTTTATAGGTGGCGATATGGCGCCAAGGTCCCAGCGGGTGCTACCTTCTAGATAGCGATCTTCCCAATACGACTCAGAGAGGTCCATTGCTTAGTTGGCTACCCACCCAAGATATCCGCCTTTGAGGTCGTAAATTTTGGTGAAGCCCATGGCTTCAAGGCGTTCACTCGCTTGTCCGCTTCGGTTTCCGGAACGACAATAGATATAGATGGGTTGATCCTTGTCAAAAGCACTGAATTTTTTCTGAAATGCTTGCTCTTGAAAAAAGTCTATATTTTGTGCTCCATCAATATGACCGGCTTCAAATTCTTCCGCAGTACGAACATCGATGAGCGTCACATCCTTATCGCTGATTTCTGTTTGGAACTCAGACTTTGAAAGTATGGTTGTGTTTTTGGTTTCCTGAGCACAAGCAGTGATCACGGTGATTGCAACCAAACATGTAAAGAAAAGTGATTTCATGATGATTCATTTAAGGCATAAAGATACGTAAATTGATCTTCTCTAGGTGGTGCCAGAAAGTACCGCTAGTTCTAAAGACATCGCCTAAAAATAGCTACCTTTCCTAAAATCAACATCTATGTACAGTAAAATAATGGTTGTAATCGGAATCTTTCTGGTAGGATGGAGTTGTGGTAGTACTCCGGAAGCCACTTGTATTGACGAATCAAAAATTGAAAAAGAAGGCTATTGCACCTACGAATACGCTCCGGTTTGTGGGTGTAATCAGGTTACGTATAGCAATGAATGTCATGCCCGAAAAAGTGGTGTCACCACATGGACGCAGGGAAGCTGTGACTAGTTTTTTGAGTGTAGTGACCCTGCCTTTGCCGGGAGGCCGGCTTGGCGGGAGTGATCGTTTCACTCACTTCCTGACAAAGCTCCGCTTTGAAAATAGCCCAAACAAAAAAACGCTCAAGCGAGCTTAAAGGTACGTATGGTAAGAAGGATTACTCGCTGTCGCTCATGATCCTTAGCGCTACGCGCTGAAAATCAAAACTGCACTAAGACAAAAAAGCAAGCTATTTGTTTTAGCTTGCTTTCGATTTATTCGTGACCCTGCCTTTGCCGGCAGGCAGGCTCGGCAGGAGTGCTTGGCATTCTTTGAGCGCATTATTGCAAATAAGAAACCACGGGCTATCGCCCTAGTTCTTCATTTCATTCCAAAGCGTTGAGTCTTCGCTCCGCTTTTTCATAAAATAAAGAACCACACCCTTAGGGACGTGGTTTCTTGAGTGTCGTGACCTCGGCAGGAGTGTTCGTTTCACTCACTTCCGGACAAAGCTCCGCTTTGAAAATAGCCCAAACAAAAAAACGCTCAAGCGAGCTTGGCGTTTTTTCTTATTGAACTATTTATTCGTGACCTCGGCAGGATTCAAACCTGCAACCTTCTGAGCCGTAATCAGATGCGCTATTCAGTTGCGCCACGAGGCCTTATGTGATTCCGAAACAATGATAAAAATCTACGCTTTTGTTTCGGGCTGCAAATATATTTCTTTTTACCTTTATAGACCAAGCACTTTTCTAAAAAAAATGATCGATCTGCAAAAATTCATCCGGGATGTTCCCGATTTTCCGAAGCCAGGTGTAGTATTCAAAGATATCACTCCGCTTCTCAATCATCCCGAAGCGATGGAAACCTGCCTGAACGAGCTTATTTCGTTGGTGGGTGATCAGCCTATCGATAAAGTGGTAGGAATTGAATCACGCGGCTTTTTCTTTGCCACGGCTATGGCGCTGCGTTTAGACGCCGGTTTTGTACCGTTGCGAAAGCCCGGAAAACTTCCGTTCGATACCTTAAAACAGCCGTATTCCTTGGAATATGGAATGGACTCCTTGGAAATTCATGAAGATGCAATCAACCCCGGAGATCAGGTATTGCTGCATGATGATGTGTTAGCAACCGGCGGAACAGCGCAGGCTGCGTGCAAATTGATAGAAAAATTAGGCGGAGAAATTGTACAGTGCAACTTTTTTATTGAATTGTCTTTTTTGCAAGGTATTCATAAGCTGAAAGGGCAGGAGGTGCGCTCATTGATCACCTATTAATTTTAGTCAAGCGCATTTTTGGTCACCCACATTCGATACGCAAACAAAGCAAGTTGCCATTTGCTGGCCTTTGCCAGATCCACTCCTTTTTTGGTAAAACTAGGCAGTAGTTTCTTATTTAACTTGGCTAAGCCTTTGAAAAACTGTTGCTTCATAGGTTAAAAGTACAAATAAAAAAACCCTTCTCATCAGAAGGGTTTCTTAAAATCATGGTGTGTCTCACATAGCAATAAACACGGTTTCTATGGGGTTTCCATCATCAGAATCGATGGTGGTTACCGTTTTAGCACGATCCCCTTTTTTCAATTCAATTTTGAGGCTTGTAATTTCATTGCGTTCGTTTCGTTTCACGCGTTTATAACTGAATACAACGTCACGGGCTTTCAAACTACGCTTTAGTTCTTCAAGTTGGGCATCGCTCATGTCTTTTGTGATCACTACGGCGTCACTATCGCCATTCGACTCAAAAAATACATTTTCATTGTCATGAAGTCCGAAGGATCGGTTCGTTCGCGATCGGCGTTCATTCAGCTCAGCGCGGCGCAGTGCCAATTCTTCTCTCCGCTCAGCAAGTTCTTCTCGTCGTTCGGCCAGTTCTTCACGTTTTTCTGTGAGTCGGTTGCCTCGTCGTTCCTCCATAAGAGCCAGACGTTCTTCCTTTCGTTCGTCAAATCGTCGCTTCATGCGCTCCTCTCGTTCTACCATACGCTCCTCCAATCGCTTAGCGCGTTCTTGAGCCCGAAGGGCGAGTTCTTGGGTGCGCTCTTCCATTCCTTCTGACCAAAAACTGCTTCTTCCCTCGTCATCAATAAGAAAATAGAAATCGCTAATCCCCTCGTCGTCGTTTACATGGAAGTTACCATTATTGCCATTGCCACGGTGTTGGATTCGTAACGAATAGATTTCCCCCTGACTGTTACGCTGCACTTCATAACTCAGGTCGATATTATGGGTCTTTTTAATATCCGCCTTGATGTCATCTAACTCGGCATCTGTGGTATTTTTCGTTATCAAGTACCGTTCTTTTGCCAAAACCGGAGTGGATGTCACGCTACGCTGATTATCCAGCGAAAGGTTGTTGCTGTTGTCTCTTTCTTCGGAAAGACCTGTTTCTATTGGGTCTTCGGTTTCCGAAGTAACCTCTGTCGAAGTAGTGGAAGTAGACGCTACCATAGGAGGGGTTGCTAATGGTTCCGAAACGATGGTACCTGTGACCGCTTCCGAAGGGATGTTGGTGTTAGGGTAGGTTGTTGAAGTTTTTTGGGTAGGCTGATAGACGACCTCCTCTTTTACATTAAAACTCCAAAGGAACACTGCGATCAAGGGTAAGACCCAGCTCATTTTCCATAAATTCGATTTTTTTGAATGCTCTTTGTTTAACATAATGATTCGTTTTTTGATGAATGATTGATAAAAAGGTGTGGTTAGCACAGGCGTCGCTTCGGGGGATGAAATTCGAAGCAGTGCTAATTGATAGTCTTTTTTCGAGGGTACGTCTTGCGCCGTAGTGTGATCGGCTAAAAATTCCAGATTCTCTTCCATGTCTTTTTTATACCACCACGCGAAAGGATTGCACCACTGTATGGCGATAAGCAGATGGGCGAATACTACATCCAAACTGTGCCATTGCCGTGCATGCGCGCGTTCGTGTTGTAAGATCATTTGAAGTTCTACCTCGGGATGCTGCGTTGGGTTGTATACGATGTAGTGAAAAAATGAAAACGGTCGAATGGGTTCGGTTACCTGCACATAGCGATAGGCGCTTTTACGCACCGATGGTTGTTGGGTTACCATCCGAAGAACGATGGTCAAGCGCCACACCAGGCGTAACAGAAAAAAAGTAACGCCAGCCAGGTAGATGCCCAAAACGACGGTTGTCCAGGGAATGGAGGCATTGGATTCGATGACAGTAGCAATGGTTTGAGTAGGAATTATAGTTTCTGAAGTGGTCTCAGACAAGGGTATCACTTCTTTATAGACAATACGGGTAAGGGCGATAAACGGAACCGTCAAACTGGCAACGATACCTCCGGTCAAAAACCATCGATGCGCAGTGAAATGGGTGTCGCGTCGCAACAGGAAATGATAGATTCCGAAGAAAATAACAAGCAGTAAAGCACTTTTGGCCAAGTAGAGTAGCGGCTCCATATTAGTTGTCTTTTTCTATGAGTTGTAAAATTTCGCGAAGTTCTTCAGCACTGATCTTTTCTTCTTTGGCGAAAAAGGATACCATGCTTTTATAGCTGCTTCCGAAGAATTTTTTGGTGGCCATCCCCATAAAGGTCTCCATGTAGGCTTCTTTAGAAACCGTAGGATAGTACTGGTGCGTTTTTCCGAAAGCCTTATGCGCCACATATCCTTTGTCCTCTAAATTTCTAACGATGGTAGAAATGGTATTATAATGCTGTTCTTCTGGCAATAAACGCATCAATTCTTTCACAAAGGCCTTCTCTAGCTGCCATAAGGCCTGCATAATTTCTTCTTCTTTATTGGTGAGTCGCTCCATCTTTTTTACGTATTGAAAAGCAAATATAAACTATTTTTATAGTTATACAACGATATTTGTAGTTATATAACTTTATTTCTAGTTATTTATTGTGTGCATAGTATACCCTTTGGATTCTTAGTATCTTGGCCTTTTGCCAAAAATATGAGTATACTGTTTATTTTTCTGGGGCTCTTGCTCTTGGTGGTAGGAGGCGAATTTCTCGTAAGATCGTCTGTTGCTCTTTCCTTTAAATTGCATCTTTCTAAAATGGTTATTGGACTCACCGTGGTGAGCTTCGCCACCTCGGCACCCGAGTTGTTAGTGAGTCTAAACGCTGCCCTGACGGGCTTTAGCGACATTTCCTTAGGAAATGTCATTGGTTCTAATATTGCGAATATCGGACTCGTACTGGGGATCACTGCCGTGATAGCTCCCTTAGCCATTGATCGTGACTTTTATAAATTCAATTGGCCGGTAATGATGTTTCTTTCGGTTGCGCTCTATATCCTTCTGAAAAGTAACGCTTCTTTGAGTCGGTTGGAAGGAGGAATACTACTAGTGCTGCTAGTAATTTATTTAGTACTCCTAATTCGTCGCGCCCGATTGAAAGCAAAAACGGACCCTACAGACGACAGTATTGATGACGGACTTTCACAAGCTTCTAACAGTAAGATTATAATCTGGCTAGCTATTGGTGGGGTGGCACTGTGGGGCGGAAGTGAACTTTTGGTCACCGGTGCTGTTGACCTGGCAACCATGCTGGGGGTGAGTGAACGCGTAATTGCGGTGACCATGATTGCTATTGGTACCAGTGTTCCCGAGCTTGCAGCTTCGGTGATAGCCGCGCTTAAAAAAGAAAAGGCGATCTCTTTAGGAAATCTTATCGGCTCTAATATATTCAATATCGCTTCGGTGCTAGGGGCTACGGCGCTCATTCAGCCCATTGCAGTGAAAAGTGATTTGGTATTGTCAAACGACATCTTTTGGATGCTAGGTTTTGCCGCTATTCTGATCCCGCTGGCTTTTCTTCCGAAGAAATTTGAAATCGGAAGAATAAAAGGGCTGCTCATCGTTATTGGATATTGTGTTTTTATTGGTCTTGCCTTTCTGAATTAATTACTGGAAAAAAGAACCCCTGAAATTTTAGGGGTTATTAACAGCAAAAACACTTTTATTAATAACTTAACATGATAAAATAGGGGGTGTATTGGTAAATGTGATATTTTTGTACCGTAAAACATTAATATTTCAAACTGATTCCTATGTCAACCTTACGTTTTAAAGCCATCTCAGAAACGTTCAATCGGAAACCGGTAGAGGTCAATGAGCCCAAACGCCGTTCTGAAATTTTTGGTAGCAATGTCTTCAATGAAGCAGCGATGCGCCAATATCTTACGAAGACTTCTTATAACAGCGTTATGGACGCTATTGAAAACGGCGCCAAAATCGATCGTAACATTGCCGATCACATTTCTACGGGAATGAAAGAGTGGGCTATTTCTAAAGGAGCGACCCATTATACCCACTGGTTCCAGCCCTTAACCGGATCGACAGCAGAAAAGCACGATGCCTTTTTTGAAACTACAGGAGGCGGACAAGCAATCGAAAAGTTTGGAGGCGGACAATTAGTGCAGCAAGAACCGGATGCTTCTAGTTTTCCGAACGGAGGAATTCGAAATACCTTTGAGGCACGTGGGTATACCGCATGGGATCCAACGTCCCCTGCGTTTATCTATGGAACCACACTTTGCATTCCTACGGTGTTCGTAGCGTATACGGGAGAGGCCTTGGATAATAAAACACCCTTACTTCGCGCGTTGCAATCGGTTGATCAAGCCGCTACCGCAGTCGCCAAATATTTTGATAAAAGTGTTTCTAAAGTAAATGCTACCTTGGGTTGGGAACAAGAGTATTTCTTGATCGACAAAGCCTTAGCAGCTTCCAGACCCGATTTGATGTTGGCAGGGCGTACGCTTCTAGGGCATGCTTCGGCCAAAGGACAGCAGTTAGACGATCATTACTTCGGAAGCATTCCAACGCGTGTCCTTAATTATATGCGTGATTTGGAAAACGAATGTATGCTGCTAGGGGTGCCGGTAAAAACACGGCATAACGAGGTAGCCCCTAACCAATTTGAGTTAGCACCTATCTTTGAAGAAGCGAACCTCGCTGTAGACCACAACTCCTTACTAATGGATGTGATGGATAAGGTGGCCGATAGACATCACTTTAAAGTATTGTTCCACGAAAAACCTTTTGCGGGCATCAATGGTAGTGGAAAGCACAACAACTGGTCCCTAAGTACGAATACTGGCGTGAATTTGTTAAGTCCGGGTTCTACACCCATGAAGAATCTACAGTTCTTGACCTTCTTTATCAATACCATAAAGGCGGTACATGAGTATGAAGAACTGATTCGCGCGGCTATTGCCAGTGCTAGTAATGATCACCGCTTGGGTGCTAACGAAGCCCCGCCTGCGATTATTTCGGTATTTATCGGGTCGCAGCTTACCGCGGTCTTAGACGAGTTAGAAAAAGTGACCGATGGGAAACTATCGCCACAAGAGAAAACCGATCTGAAATTAAATGTGGTTGGTAAGATCCCTGAGATCTTATTGGATAACACAGATCGAAACCGAACCTCGCCATTTGCCTTTACCGGTAACAAGTTTGAATTACGTGCGGTGGGCTCTATCTCCAATTGTGCGCAACCCATGACGGTATTGAACGCCATCGTTGCAAGACAGCTGATGGATTTCAAAGAAGAGGTGGATAAATTGATCAAAGGGAAGAAGATGAAGAAAGATGATGCTATCTTCAACGTGCTTCGTGAATATATAAAGGAGTCTAAGAACATTCGTTTTGAAGGCGATGGGTACGGAGAAGCCTGGGAAAAAGAAGCGAAGAAACGCGGCTTGAGTAACAACAAAACCACTCCTGAAGCACTAAAAGCACAGGTGGCGAAGAAGAACATCAAGCTGTACGAAGATCTTGAAATCATGACCAAGGTGGAGATTGAAGCGCGCCATGAGATTCAGGTAGATGAGTATGCGATGCGCATTCAGATTGAGGGTCGTGTGCTAGGAGATGTAGCCAGAAATCACGTGATTCCTACAGCGATTCGATATCAAAACTTATTGATTGAGAATGTACAAGGACTGAAAAGTATCTATGGAAACGATTTCAAAAAAGTAGCAGGAGAGCAAATGCAACTGATTGAAAGCATTAGCGATCATATTGCACATATCAATCAAGGGATTACCGACATGATTGAGGCGCGTAAGAAAGCCAATAAAATCGATAACTCTGAAAAACGTGCCTTTGAGTACTGTAATAAGGTAAAACCGTACTTCGAAGAAATTCGCTACCACTGCGATAAGCTGGAATTGTTAGTGGACGATGAAATTTGGCCATTGACCAAGTACAGAGAATTGTTATTCACGAGATAATTTCATAGAAACTTTAAGATTCCGTAACGTAAACCGCTTCAAATGAGGCGGTTTTTTATTTAACATTTATTTAACATTTGAAGAATTTTCCTCTTTTTGTGTCATTCGGCGAATTAAAGATGTAATTGAACCGAAAGTGTTAAATTTTTTTGTAGGAAAATACTTCTTATAGGCACTGTAAATCAGTTATATACGTACTTCTACGTATGTAGGATAGCCAATTTTTTCAGATATTTGATACAGAAGTCAAGGGATAAGAACTATTGTAGATGAGCCTGTTACATCCCCCGGCCACGCTCCAATATTCTACCGTTTGCCTTCTTATGTGGCAACACATTACAATCCTTACTTAGTATCCCCTTTAAAGTATTTATTTAATTCTTGCGTTTAGGCGCACGCAATATACTGTGCCTACAAAATTGGATTACTAACTATTACATATTTATTAACTAAACTTTTAAATTTTCAGAATTATGAAAAAATTAATGTTAAGTGCAGCAGCTTTAATCTTTGCTGCAGTTGGGTACTCTCAATCTAATACGAGTACAGTTACACAAACAGGAAGCGGCAATTCATCTTCAGTGATTCAAACTGGAATGACGAACATGTCCGACGTTGATCAAACAGGAGACGGCAACGCTTCTGAAGTTACGCAAGATGGTACGTCTAACGATTCTGATGTAGATCAAATCGGAAACGACAACGATTATGATGTAGATCAGATAGGTACTACGAACGATGCTGACGTTTACCAAGAAGGTAACCGTAACCTTGGGGGTGGTCCTTCTTTAATCTGGGGAACACGTCAAATCGGTACCGACAACATGTCTACAACTTCTTCTGTAGGGGACGATAACAACGCGGGTACCTCTCAAGAAGGAGATCGCAACATGGCGACTATCGACCAAGTGGGTAACGCTAACGTTGCGAATGGAGGAAACTTCGGTATTCGTCAGATTGGTGATGACAACAAAACTGAGATCGGGCAGTACGGAAATAGTAACTTCGGTAACTCTTTCCAAACTGGAAACAGCAACTACTTCCTAATCACCCAAGATGGTGACGGAAACACGGCTACTTCCGACCAAAACGGAAACGACAACCTTGGTGGTGATCCAGTTCCTGGATTGATCTGGGGTATTCGTCAGTTAGGTAACGACAACATCGCTGACAATGATCAGGATGGTGACCGTAACAACTCTGGTGCTGGACAGTACGGTGATGAGAACCAATCGTATATCTCTCAAACTGGGAATGACAACATCGCTAACGGTGGATTCTTCGGAAACTATCAGGTTGGAGATCGCAACGTTGCAGTTATCGACCAGGATGGTGATATGAACGATGCTCAAAACACTCAGTTAGGAGACGATAACGACGCTACTGCTACGCAAGATGGTGTAATGAACTTCAGCCGTACCACACAAGATGGTAACATGAACTTCAACAACACAACACAAACGGGTGCTACGCACAGCAGTATCGTTGACCAAATTGGAAACGGAAACTCTTCTACCGTTACACAGAGTAACTAAGAGAAGACGTAAGCCAAATTTATTAATTGAAAATTGGAGCCTTATTTGGTATTCCTGAATAAGGCTCTTTTTTCGCTACCAAAATATTTATGAGAAAATTACTTTTTAGCGCCATTGCTTTATTGTCAGTTTCTCTCCTTTTCGCTCAGTCAAATACCAGCGATGTGTATCAATTGGGATCTGGAAACGATTCGGATGTAACACAAACTGGATTTATGAACAACTCTGATGTCGATCAGTTAGGAGATGATAACGAAAGCGATGTGCTTCAAATAGGAGATACAAATGGCTCTGTCATGCTACAAGATGGTAATGACAACTATTCAGACGTTCAGCAATTGGGTAACAGCAATACTTCTGACGTTTCTCAGGTTGGAAATGACAACGACAGCTACAATCATCAAGGCTTCTCGGGCTTGAGCTCTGGAAACGATAGTAACACGAGTGTGGTTTCGCAACAAGGAAACGGAAATAGCTCACATGTCGATCAATACACTGTAGGGGGTGACTCTGATAACAACATCAGTTTTAAAACACAAACAGGGAATGACAATGATAGCTTTGTAGGTCAGGAAGGCGACTTCAACGGAAGTGCCGTTATTCAAACTGGAAACGACAACGATTCTTTTGTCTATCAAATTGGCGCAGCCAACAATTCGTTGGTAAACCAAAATGGTGATAACAACGAGTCGGATGTAAATCAAACCGGAAACAACAATACTTCGGGAGTGGCTCAAGTTGGAAACGATAACTCAAGTGACGTAGACCAAGACGGTTTATTGAACAATAGTAGCGTGTTCCAGCAAGGAGATTCTAATGATAGTAGCGTTGAGCAAGTTGGAAATTTCAACTTTAGTGACGTGAAGCAAATTGGAGATGATAACTTTAGTATCGTAGAACAGTTTGGAAACGGTAACATTAGCGGTGTTGTTCAAACCGGAGATAACAACATCTCAGGCGTTGGTCAATACGGAGACGGGAATGCAAGTACCGTTTCTCAAACTGGAATGGGACACTTTAGTATTGTCATTCAAGATGGAAATAGCAACTCTAGCGTGGTAAGCCAAATGGGTACTACGCATGTAAGTTCTGTTTTTCAGATTGGTAATGGAAACAGCTCTACAGTAACGCAGAGTAACTAATCTTATCCATACCTAACTTTACTGTAAGAGCAAAAACATAATTCGTTTTTGCTCTTACTTTTAACAAATTTTTTATATTGCAATTAATTGCCTGGTTATGAAACGAAAACGCACCTATACTTTACTACTACTGCTGCTCTCTCTAATAGCGGTTTCTGGCGGCATTTACGCTCAAAACTACATAGGGCAAGACAACAACACCCTGGGACTTGAAACTTCCCTGGATAACGGTGCCGTAAATAACCTTCTGAACAATCAGATACAGGGGGGGTCAACGGCTTCGGAAAATATTATCTTCGTAAATCAAATCGGAGATCGTAACACCGTCGAGGTTTCGAACCAAATAGATGCAACGAGCACGCTTGATGTTGCACAATTGGGAAACAACAATCTGGTATATCTAAGTGTACAAGCTCGAACCTTAATTCAAGACATCCTCCAAGAAGGTGATGGCCACGAAATACTGAATTTCAGTAATAATCCGAACGTACAAGACCTTGAGATTATCCAACGGGGCACCGATCAGAACATCATCTTTCACGGAACCAATTCGATTTCAGAAAAAATGAAGATAAATATGGAAGGCAATAGCCAATCCATTATCGTTCGAAGTTTCAATTAACTCCTATGAAGGCTCTCTCCTATATCGGACAGGCATTTCTTTTACTGTTCTCAATTTCAGTGTTCTCACAAGGAATCAATTCCGATATCGAAGCAAAGATTTTTCAAGAATCAAACGGAGAATTCATTACCATCAAAGCTTTTGGGATTAATAAAACGATAACCAACTATTCCCTGCGGTTCGTATTGACCATTACCGACAAAGCGGTAGACGAAGCAGCCGCTACTCCTGAAAAAGAAGAGGGACGTTTCATATTAGACCCGAACGAACGTAAAGAACTTGCCAGTGTGTTCCGTAACGTAGACCCACAACAGCGAACCATCATACTATTGCTCATTTACGACCAAGATGATCAAATTGTGGGGAAAGATAGGATTGTTCTAAACGGCCCAGAGAACGTAGATCCCACGAAACTCATTATCGATGCTAAAAATGCCGTTTCGGAAGATTTAAATAACGCCGGTGAGGATGGATATGTACCCCTAACCGGGATCGTTACAGAAGATACCAAAACGAAACCTGGGAGGGATTTCTATTACCTATACAAGCGTAAATACGACAAAGAAGAAATTAATGGTGAAATGATCGTGGCCATAAAAGAAGTACTGGCGCTAGGAATTAATACTAAGATTCAGGTACTTGTCGAGGGAGAGCTAATTTTTGAGTTCTTTGTAAACCCTAGAGCTGGGTATTTAGACCAAATGGTCGCTGCCGCAATAGAACGTACAAATCGCTATTTTCAATATATTCGAAGTCGGGGAGATAATTATGTTAAACGTTATTGATATGAAAAAATTACTGTTTTTAGTATTTGTGTTAGGAGTTGCGGGAATAGGCTTTTCACAACAATTGGTGTATCGTCCAGTGAATCCCAATTTTGGCGGTGATACCTTTAATTACCAACAATTGCTAAGTTCTGCCAATGCGCAAAACTCTTTTACCAACCCAGATAGCCGCGCAGGTCTTTCTGATCTTGATACTTTTTCTGAAAGTATCAATCGGCAAGTATTGGGGCAGCTTTCTCGGGCTATTTTCGGACAGCAATTAGGGCAAGGACTTCAAGCCGGAACGTATAATTTAGGTACCTTGTCTCTCGAAATATTTGATTCGGCAGAAGGAGTCGTTATTAATATTTTAGATACCACCACAGGAGAACAAACGCAAATAGTTGTTCCCAATTAAGAAATTTGAATGTTCTAAATGCGAAATTTTATCTCAATTTGCCTCATTGGCCTGCTTTTTACAGGATGTGGAACCTACTTAAACCAACCGGTTCAGGTCCAGAAAGCGCGTACCGGAGAATTAACTCCAAAAAGTAAAGTACTACGAGAATTACCACCCCCTCAAGAGCCAATCATTGTTGGAGTCTATAACTTCAAAGATCAAACGGGTCAGTACAAAAACGTGGAAAATGGAAGTTCCTTTAGTACCGCCGTCAGCCAGGGAGCAACCACCATGTTGATTAAAGCCCTAGAGGATTCTAATTGGTTTACGCCCATTGAACGTGAAAACTTGGGGAATCTAACTCAAGAACGGAATATTATTCGTTCCACTCGGGAAGAATTTGCCAAAAAGGGTAATCCACAGCCTGCCTTACCGCCACTTCTGTTTGCGGGGATACTGTTGGAAGGTGGAATCGTTTCCTACGACTCTAATATCATCACCGGAGGGTTGGGAGCACGCTACTTTGGTGTGGGAGGTTCTACGCAGTATCGGGAAGATCGACTTACATTATACCTGCGCGCTGTTTCTACCTCTAATGGAAAAATATTAAAGACCGTTTATGTTTCAAAAACAATCCTGTCACAAGCGATTGACGCGAGTTTGTTTCGCTATGTGAACTTTCAACGACTTCTTGAAGTAGAAACCGGTATTACCAAAAATGAACCCGTCCAGTTGGCGATGAAAGACGCCATTGAAAAGGCCGTGGAAGCACTAATTGTAGAAGGAATAGAAGAAAATCTTTGGTCTACAGGTGGCGGAGCAGCTGTCAACCAGCAATTGGTGGCTGAATATAATAAGGAGAAAGAACTTGAAGAATCGACCTTGCTCTATGAGCGTCGGCAAACTCCAGTATCAAAGAAAAATAGCTTTCACATTAGCGGTTTTACCACCTTATTTCAAAGTGATTTCTCAAAAAAACCGCTGAGCTACGGGGCCTCCTTCGGATATTCCAGAAGACTTACCGATTATTTGGGGCTTGGACTCAAAGGGAGTTATCTAACACTCGAAGCGGGTAGCTCGTATGAAGAGGTTTATGTGACTACCGACTTAAATATTGAAGGGTTTCTATTGCCGTATGACGATATTACGCCGTTTGTTTTCGCAGGGGCGGGATATACCGTCAATATTGATGATGAAAATGATACCAATATCAAACTGGAAGACCAGTACAAAGCCCAGGGCGGATTGGGAATAGATGCTAAAATATCCGACTCCTTTTCGCTGCGTGCCTTTGCTGAAGCCAACTTTTTCTTTTCAGATGAAATCGATGAGGTGGAGCGCGGAAAAAGAGATGATTTCTATTATGCTTTCGGAGTAGGCCTCAATTATCACTTCGGAAAAGGACGATCTAAAAGAACAAATCTCTCCGAAGAAGAATTAACAGAACCAGAAAATACTTTAGAAGAATGAACATACAGATTCGCACATTACTAGGGGTTTTATTACTGATAACCCTTGCTTTCGCTGCTTGCGAAGAAGATGGTATCGATGAAGATGGCACCGGAACCATAGACGGAACCGTCGTTGTGGATGGAGAGAACACACCATTGGCCAATGTGAAAATAACCACCAATCCGGCTTCTACTACGGTGTTTTCAGATACTAACGGTCAGTTTGTACTTACTAGTGTCCCTTCTGGCGATTATTCTGTGCAAGCCGAATTAGACGATTACCTTACTGCTTTTGAAGGCGTAACAGTTGTTACCGGGGAAGCCAGCACCGTTGTCTTTGAACTTTCCTTGTCTTCCTCTACCAACAATCCACCACTCCGCCCTGTTTTGGTGAGTCCGGAAGACAACGCGTCGGACGTTGGTAGTGAGGCCCAATTTGTGTGGACGTCTTCCGATTCCGACACAGATCCTATTCAATATACCTTCGAACTTCGTAATGGTGCTACCAACGAGATCTTGATGGTTGAAGAGATTGAGGATACCACCTACACAGTAAGCGACCTAACCTTGGGGGTAAATTATTTCTGGCAGGTAACGGCTGATGATGATATTACGCCTCCTGTGGAAAGCAGTATCAGTAGTTTTTCTACTCGCGACCCTAATGATAACCGGTTCCTATTTGTACGCAAAGTGGGTACCAAAAATGTTATTTATTCGGGTAGTAATTTAGAAGACGATGAACCCGACGAGAACGTGATTCAACTTACCTCCACGAGTGAGAATAGTTTCCGCCCCCGAAAAAATAATACGGCAGGGAAGATTGCCTTTTTGCGAACCGCGGGAAGTGAAACTCACCTATTCACCATGAATCCAGATGGTACCGAAGTCACACAGGTTACCAGTACGGTTCCAGTACTTGGTTTTCGACAGGATGAGGTTGATTTTTCCTGGTTCTTAAATGGCAATCGAATCTACTATCCTAATTTGAATAAATTGTATTCTATCAATGTCACGGGAGTGGGTAATACCTTGATCTATGAAGCGCCAGCCGGTACCTTTATTACAGAAATAGATACCAATCAGGCGAACAACCTGGTGGCTATTAAAACCAATGACGCAAACGGCTATAACGCGCGCATCGTAGTAATCAATCCAAATACTGGCATTGAAACAGATGTAGTGATCGAAAATCAACCGGGGGCTCTAGGAGGAATTGATTATTCTATAGATGGAACTAAGCTATTGTATACTCGTGATGTTTCCGGGTTCGAAAGTCCCGATTACCAACAACTGGATAGCCGAATTTTTATCTACACTTTCGCAACAGACACTGCAGTGGAAGTGGATACGGCTAGCCCTGCAGGTACCAACGATCTCGATGCTAAATTTTCTGCGAACGAGGGCGCTGTTATTTATGTAAACACCTCTAATGATGGTATCTCTCGGAAGGATATTTATAAAACAGACCTCGACAATCAAAACTTACGGGATTTGTTGTTTACCGAATCTTTTATGCCCGATTGGGAATAACTTCCACAATTCATAAAGAAACCCAAAACCTCATAGATTCTATGAGGTTTTTGTTTTTTACCTTTGTACCATGAGTGAAGAAGTTTCTAAACGTTATGCCCAGCGTGGTGTTTCCGCGCAAAAAGAAGATGTTCATAAGGCCATCAAAAATGTAGATAAGGGATTGTTTCCGAAAGCATTCTGTAAGATCGTGCCTGATTATTTAACGGGCGATCCCGATCATTGTCTAGTAATGCATGCCGATGGTGCCGGGACAAAATCTTCGCTGGCGTATATGTATTGGAAAGAAACAGGCGATCTTTCGGTATGGAAAGGAATCGCGCAAGATGCCTTGATCATGAATATTGACGACCTATTATGCGTAGGAGCTGTCGATAATATCATGTTATCTTCCACTATTGGTCGAAACAAAAACCTGATTCCCGGAGAAGTCATTTCAGCCATCATCACGGGTACTGAAGAACTTATTACTGAATTGGAAGGCTATGGTCTTACCATTCGGTCTACCGGTGGAGAGACAGCAGACGTGGGGGATTTGGTGCGAACCATTATTGTTGACTCCACCGTCACGGCACGTATGCGCAGAGACAAAGTGATTGACAACGCGAATATTCGGCCGGGCGATGTGATCGTAGGCTTGGCGTCTTTTGGGCAAGCCAGCTATGAAACCTCTTATAACGGAGGGATGGGTAGTAACGGACTTACCTCTGCCCGACACGACGTGTTTCATAATGAACTCGCCATGCGCTATCCCGAGAGCTACGATCATAGTGTTCCGAAGGAACTGGTCTACTCCGGAAGTAAAAAATTGACTGATCCCGTCACCGGGAGTCCGATTGACGCAGGAAAACTCGTTTTGTCTCCAACGAGAACCTACGCGCCTATTATTAAGAAAATTCTTGAGAAGTTTTCTTCCGAAGAAATCCACGGAATGGTTCATTGTAGCGGAGGCGCTCAAACCAAAATTTTACACTTTGTGGAGAATCTTCACATTATTAAAGATCAACTTTTCGAGACCCCTCCCTTGTTTCGTTTGATCCAGGAAGAAAGCAATACACATTGGAAGGAAATGTATCAGGTTTTTAACATGGGGCATCGTATGGAACTATACGTTCCTAAAACCCTTGCTTCAGAAATCATCAGCATTTCAGAAGCCTTTGAGGTGCCGGCTAAGATTATCGGACGCGTGGAGCACGCTAGTAGTAAAAAATTGACGATCGATTCCGAATACGGAAAATTCACATATTAACAGGAAAACTCCTATAGGTTCTTTATCTTCGCGTTGTTCAGTTACTTAACAATTAATAATGCATAAGTTTTTTAATAGGAGCACTTGGGGCCCGTTGCTTTTCCTATTGGTGTGCCTGCACATGTGGGTGATCGCGCAATTCGATATTGAAATAAGTCGGTTATTGCGGCTAGGAACGTTCTTACTCGTGTTCTCTTACTTTATTCTTCAGTTTGGATGGAAGCAAGGCCGATTGCTACTGGTTTTTGCTCTCTTACTACTTCGCGATGTTTCTGTGGTATTTTATGAAGTGCCTATCATGAAAACAATCGGGTTCTTGGTTACGATTGCGGCCTATGGCCTGTTAAGTTATATGGTATTTAAGAAGATCCGAATTTATGTGAGTACCAGTTTGGTTTTTATTTTTTCCACTGCAATCGTCGGACTTAATATTTTTAATGTCTTGTACTTATCGGAAGCCATTCGTCCGGGTTTAGATAATGATTTGCAACTCATACTCTTTATCTTACAAGGGGCCTTGATGATGATCATGGCGTTAGTAGGCTATTTATATCATGGCAGGATAGGGGGAAAACTTCCACTGATTTACCTCTACATAACCCTTAGTTTCGTCTTCGGAGATTTGTGTGGTTTGGCGGCCTATTTCTTTAAATACCAGGTAGCCTTTTATCCAGAACGTATATTCTATCTTATTTCCTTAACTTTGTTATTGTACTACGCTTGGATTCAGAACTCTAAAAGCGTGTATCATTGGGAATCGGAAGGCCTAGAAGAACAATCATTGCTTTAAATTGGTTTCCCACGGGAAGCCATGGCGAATCTCCTAACATATCGAAAAAGTAATAGCTGGTGGTTGCTAACGCTCGGCATTTTGTTACTTGCTGCGAGCATTTGGATTTACAATCTGGGAGATTATCTTTTGTATCGATTTTTACGCGGTCTCACTGTCTTTTGCTATCTGATTGCAATGTTCTTCATGAGCCAGAAACCGCTGAATAAACTAGTTGTCTTATTCACGTTTTGCTACGGAAGTTCTAGTGTACTAACCATTTGGTATGAGGACAATGTTTTTGCCATTCTTTCTATGAGTGTCAACGTTTTGGGATTGCTGCTATTACTCAGAGCAGTTATTCCGAAAGTCTCTTTCAAGCGAATTGGTGTTTTTTTAGGGGTGGGGCTAGCACTACTCATTATTATCAATTCGTACATCCTCTATGAATTCATTTGGATGATGCGGGACTTTACCCTGAGCAACGCTCACTACCTCTCCATCTTACTTAATTGCATGGCATTGGTAGCCCTCGGATTTTGCGCCATGGTGTACAATCACGTAATTAGCAGTCCGGCCTCCCTAACCTTTACATTGTTTGTTTTTGCGCTGATCTTTTCTGAAGTATTTCGCGCCATAGCCTATTACGACTTTGAACTGGCGGAAATTTCAGTGTATTTGGCTCGTGCCCTATTGATCGTAGCGTTTTCTCTCTTGGTACATTTTACAACCTTTCGCAAAACGCAGCGGGAACAACTGATTTCTAAACTCTTTTAATCAGAATTGTTTTCAGTTTTATTGCGCGTATTTTAATCATTCAATTATTGTAAATTTGCGGCACTAGTACCTAAATATGTTAGAAAAACTTCAAATAGTAAAACAGCGTTTTGATGAGGTAAGCGACCTGATCATACAACCCGATATAATTTCTGATCAGAAACGATACATTCAGCTCAATAAAGAATACAAAGATCTACGTGTGTTAATGGATAAGCGAGAAGCCTATCTGACGGCTACCGAACGCGTTGAGGAAGCAGAAGAGATTATCAAAGACGGAAGCGATAGCGAGATGGTTGAAATGGCCAAAATGCAGTTGGATGAAGCGAAAGGACATATCGCAACCCTAGATGAAGAAATAAAATTCTTGTTGATTCCGAAAGATCCGGAAGATGCCAAAAATGCCGTTATGGAAATTAGAGCCGGAACCGGTGGTGATGAAGCGAGTATTTTTGCGGGCGATCTCTTCCGAATGTATTCTAAATATTGCGAAGGCAAAGGTTGGAAAGTGAGTGTGGTCGATTTCAGTGAAGGAACGAGCGGAGGATATAAAGAAATCCAGTTTGAAATTGAAGGCGAAGATGTGTACGGTATTCTGAAATTTGAAGCCGGTGTACACCGCGTTCAGCGTGTGCCTCAAACCGAAACGCAAGGTCGCGTCCATACCAGTGCCGCTACGGTCATGGTGTTCCCCGAAGCCGAAGAATTTGATATTGAAATAGACCCTAAAGATGTGCGTATCGATTATTTCTGCTCTTCCGGACCTGGAGGACAATCGGTGAACACTACCTATTCGGCTGTACGTCTTACGCATGAGCCCACGGGATTGGTAGCGCAATGTCAGGACCAGAAATCACAGCATAAGAATAAGGAAAAAGCATTTAAAGTACTGCGCTCACGTTTGTACGATCTCGAGCTTGCCAAGAAACAGGCCGAGGATGCCGAAAAGCGGGGTTCTATGGTTACCAGTGGCGACCGAAGCGCGAAGATTCGCACCTATAACTATCCGCAGGGAAGGGTTACCGATCACCGCATCAATTTAACCTTATACGACCTTAGCAATATCATTGATGGAGACATTCAAAAGATCATTGATGAATTACAATTGGTAAGCAATACCGAAAAGCTGAAAGAAGCGGGAGAAACCTTTTAGCCTATGAATCGCGACCAACTTATTGCCGAAATCAAACGGAAAGAATCGTTCTTGTGTGTAGGGTTAGATGTAGATCTGGAAAAAATTCCGACCCATTTGCGTACCGAAGAAGATCCTATTTTCGCGTTTAATAAAGCGATTATCGACGCCACACATCACGTGGCGGTGGCCTACAAGCCCAACATCGCGTTTTACGAAACCTATGGCGTCTCAGGTTGGAACGCCCTTCAAAAGACCATCGAGTATCTCAACCAGAAGTACCCGGAAGTGTTTACCATCGCGGATGCGAAACGTGGGGATATTGGGAATACCGCCGATCGCTATGCACGGGCTTTTTTTGAGGATCTAAACTTCGATTCGATTACGGTCGCTCCCTACATGGGGCGTGATTCGGTGGAGCCCTTCCTGGCATACAATAATAAGCATACCATTTTGTTAGCGCTGACGTCGAATGTAGGGGCGGAAGATTTCCAAACGCAAAAAGTGGGAGATCATAGTCTTTTTGAAGAGGTGGTAATAACTTCTCAATCCTATAAGAATTCGGAACAACTAATGTATGTTGTTGGAGCGACACAAGCGTATCGACTTCAGAAAGTGAGAGACTTGGCACCCAATCATTTCTTACTGGTACCTGGAGTAGGCGCTCAAGGAGGAAGTTTGAAGGAAGTATGTCTTCACGGTTTGACAAAGGATGTAGGCTTGCTTGTGAACTCTTCACGAGGGATTATTTACGCCTCCCATCAGAAAGATTTTGCTGAGGCGGCTGCAAGAGAGGCTACAGCGCTGCAACGAGCCATGAAAGCCGAATTGGATGCGCTGTAAAGACCAGCTTAATAGAATACTACACTTTCCTAAGCAGCCAAAGACTATTGTTTCACTGGTTCCTTCAATCACACAGTTGTTAGTGGGTCTCGGTCTAGAAGACAATATCGTTGGTGTCACTAAATTTTGTGTTTCTCCCGAGCATCTTCGGAAAGAGAAGCGCATCATTGGCGGAACCAAAGCCGTAAAAGCAGATGACATCGCATCCCTTCATCCGGATATCATCATTGCGAACAAAGAAGAAAATACAAAGAAGATAGTTGCGCAACTTTCAGAAATCGCTCCCGTTTGGGTGAGTGATGTAGCCGACTTTCAGACTCACATGGATTTGATAGAAAAACTTTCAACATTGTTCCAAATACAAGAACGCGGCATCTCTTTAATACAAGCCCATGAGACGGCACGGAATTTTTTTCAGGAATTCATGAAAAACAAACCGTGGAAACGTGTGTACTACTTGATCTGGAAAGATCCCTACATGATAGCCGGTAAGGGAACCTATATCGATGCTATGCTGCAACGCAATCATTTTGAGAATTGTGCTAAGTCATTGCGATACCCTGAAGTTGACATGGAGGAATTATCGAAGGCCGATCTGCTACTTTTAAGCTCAGAACCTTTTCCATTTACTGAAGAAAGAGCAAACGAGGTGGAGCAACAATGTGGTGTGAAGACGGTCTTGGTAGATGGAACGGCCTTTAGTTGGTATGGGGCGGACAATGAAGCGGTGTATCAGTACTTTCGGACGTTACATTAGCTATTTGTCGGCTTCTTGAAGCGACAAATATTTGATTTGCTCATAAAGCCTTCGAGCTTCCCTATTAATGCGATCACTTTCCTCCTTATTGTGTAGAGCAGTACGGAAGGATCGCTTCATAAGATGACTATACCGTTCTTTCAAACGGTCTAACTTCGTCTTTCCTGTAAGCCACTGAAACATTTCTCTATTAATTAATTACAACTACAAAGATAGTTTCAGGAACGTATAGAAAATGGGAAGAACTCGTTAACGATTTGCTAAACCTTGAAGGATACTCGACCAATTCGTTAAAATGTTAACAAACCCTTAGTCCTGAAGTGCAAAAACCTGTCGTAATAAGTTGGTCGTTCGCGAATTAATCTTGGTTCGTATGTTTTTTTCTTCTACGGAGATCATCGTAAAAACACCGTCCAAGGCCTCACCCGTCACGTAATCGGTAAGATCAGGGTTTACTTGATTTACAAATGGAATGGCATTATACTGATTAATAATATTGGTCCAAATTTGATCTGCACCTACCTTTGAAAAAGAATTCTGGATCACCGGATTAAATTTGGCGTATAATGCCTGACGCGTACGTCCTTCCAAATAGCTAGTGGCTGCCCTATCGTTTCCTAGCAGAATGTTTTTCGCATCGTTGAAGGTAATGCCCCGTACAGCATCTACGAAAATGGGTGTTGCTTCTTTCACGGCATCTTCGGCCGCGCGATTCATCACTTTTAAGCCTTCGTCGGCCAGACTCCCTAACCCTATGTCGCGAAGGGTTCTATCTACCTTCTGAAGCTCTTCGGGAAGTAGTATTTTTACCAATTGATTTTTGTAGAATCCGTCTTCCTGAGTAAGCTTGGTAACTTGTTTGTCGATACCAAAGTCTAAAGCTTGGCGCAGTCCGGAAGCGATGGTGTTATTGTCAATACCCGTCTGGTTGGGAAGTTCATTAATCACACCTTGTAATTCAGCACAAGAAATAAGCATGAAAATACTAAGGACTAGGGTGATACGTTTTTTCATGAGAGTAGGATTGAAGGTCAAAGATAAAAAAGACCCTCCAAGCGGAGGGTCTATTAAAGAGAAAAAATAAATGAAATCTATTTGATTAGCTTAATAGTTTTGATTTTTCCTTCAACAAACACCTGCGCGAGATAGATGCCTGAGGGTAATGAACTCGTATCGATAGAGGGGTTGGCACGTTCAGGACGTACCCCTAATACTTTTTTGCCCAAAACATCATAGAAGACAACCTCGTTTATCACACGGTTTTGGCTCGATATGGTTAGCTGATTTCTCATTGGGTTAGGAGTGGCCGAAAGGGTCTCAATGGCAACATCATCTACTCCAAATACGGTGGTTTCAAACACCGCGTCATCGATATAATACCGGTTGCTTTCGCCACCGCCTTCATTCGAATAAAAATTAATCGCCCCCAGTTGGGTTCCGGTGTACGGCGTAGTTGCAATCAAGGCTCCGTCTATTGATAGTTGCGTTATCAGACTATCCATATCTGTAATGAGAGAAACTTCAAACCACGCATCAACAGGATACGAGCCAGTACCCAGAATGGCACCAGGACCTTGGTTGGTGCCCGAGGCATCATAAAAAATAATAACACCTAGCGAACTACCTCCTTCGTTAAAGGTTACGTGATAATTCCACTGCACACCGGGGGTTTCTTCGTTTTGAACGTTAAAGTATCCCGACTTTCCCGAAGGTATGTACATCATGAAAGTAAGACCCCACGTATCTGAGGTTTTATTTCCTAACTTTAGAAGTCCGTCGATTACGCCGCCTTCTGCAATGAGCACCGATTGGGTCCCCGAATTGGCTTCCTCATCGGTTACGGAAATATCATCTGCGGTTCCCGCTGTTTCATCCCAACTATCCCACGGATAGGTGTTTAATGGACCGACCGCATAACTTTCAATATCATCATTGAATTGTGCTTGCATGGGGACTGCGAAAACCATTGCAGCTACCAGTAATAAGTAAAAATGTTTCATAAGGGTTTGGTTTAATGTTACTTAAAGATACAAAAAAAGTGTTTTCGCTTGGAGAGAAAATTAATTCACGTCGCTTTTTTCAACGGCTTGTAGCCATACCTCAATACGTTTTTCGTAAATTTGTGGAACTATTTCATAGCTTTTTTATCAATGCAGCAACAAACACCATATATCCCTAAAAATAAAGTAAGAATCGTTACGGCCGCATCGCTATTTGACGGTCACGATGCCGCCATTAATATTATGCGACGAATCATTCAATCCACCGGAGTAGAAGTGATTCATTTAGGGCACGACAGAAGTGTAGAAGAGGTCGTAAATACCGCCATTCAGGAGGATGCGAACGCCATCGCGATGACCTCATATCAGGGTGGGCACAATGAGTACTTCAAATATATGTACGATCTGTTGCAGGAGAAAGGAGCGGGCCATATCAAAATTTTTGGTGGTGGCGGAGGGGTTATTTTGCCTTCGGAAATTAAAGACTTGATGGACTATGGGATCACCCGTATTTACGCGCCCGATGATGGAAGAGAAATGGGCTTGCAAGGAATGATCAATGATCTGGTAGAACAGGCCGATTATCCGTTGGGATCGAAACTAAATGGTGAAATAGACCGACTTTCAGAAAAAGAACCCGGAGCCATCGCACGCATCATTTCGGCGGCAGAAAATTTTCCGGAAGTCGCAAAAGAAACCTTGCAAAAAATTCACGAAAAAAATAAAGAAAGCATCACTCCGGTACTCGGTATCACCGGAACTGGAGGCGCGGGGAAGTCGTCCTTAGTAGATGAACTGGTGCGTCGTTTTTTAGTTGATTTTCCTGAAAAGAGCATCGGACTCATTTCTGTGGATCCTTCCAAAAGAAAAACGGGCGGTGCGTTGCTTGGAGACCGAATCCGGATGAACGCGATCAACTCGCCTCGGGTGTATATGCGTAGTTTGGCAACACGACAGAGCAATCTCGCCCTTTCCAAATACGTTTCCGAAGCGGTAGAAGTACTTAAAGCTGCTGACTACGATTTGATCATTTTAGAAACTTCTGGAATCGGACAAAGCGATACCGAAATTCTCGATCACAGTGATGTAAGTTTGTATGTAATGACTCCCGAATTTGGAGCCGCTACGCAGCTGGAAAAGATCGACATGTTAGATTTTGCAGATCTCGTGGCCATCAATAAATTCGATAAACGTGGCGCGAAAGACGCGCTGCGTGATGTGAAGAAGCAATACATGCGAAACCACCAACTATGGGAAACACCGCAAGAGGAGCTACCGGTGTATGGAACGATTGCTTCACAATTTAATGATCCCGGGATGAATCGCCTGTACAAGGAGGTGATGAAACGCATCAGTGAACAAACAAAATCGAGTTTAGAAAGTGACTATACCATTAGCGATGAAATGTCGGAAAAGATTTTTGTGATCCCGCCGGCGAGAACGCGCTACCTTTCAGAGATTGCTGAAAACAACAGAACGTACGATACCACCGCTGCCAAGCAAGTGGAGGTGGCGCAATCGTTGTATGGACTCTTTAAAACCTTGGAAACAGTAACGAAGCAAACACCCGGAATCGACAAATCAGGTTTGCTTTTAGACAACTCTTCCGAAGCAAGCGAAACAAAGGATTTAACCAAACTATTGCTGGCCGAATTTGATCGCGTCAAAATGGATCTGGATCCTTACAATTGGGAGGTTATTTTGGGTTGGAGTGAAAAAGTGGATCGCTATAAAAAACCGGTGTACTCATTTACCGTACGAGATAAGGAAATTAAAATAGATACGCATACCGAATCGCTGTCTCACACGCAAATTCCAAAAGTAGCGCTTCCAAAATATCAAGCGTGGGGCGATATTTTGAAGTGGGTACTTCAAGAGAATGTGCCCGGGGAATTTCCGTATACAGCAGGTTTATACCCTTTCAAACGTACCGGAGAGGACCCAACTAGAATGTTCGCAGGCGAGGGAGGTCCCGAACGGACCAACAGAAGGTTTCACTATGTAAGTTTGGACATGCCGGCCAAACGTCTGTCAACGGCATTCGACAGTGTCACCTTGTACGGAAACGATCCCGACCATCGACCCGATATCTACGGAAAGATCGGTAATGCGGGGGTTTCTATTTGTTGTTTGGATGATGCAAAAAAACTGTATAGTGGCTTCGATTTGAGCGATCCTATGACCTCAGTGAGCATGACCATTAACGGACCTGCCCCCATGCTGCTAGGATTTTTCATGAATGCGGCGATCGATCAGAATTGTGAAAAGTACATCAAAGAGCAAGGCATCGAAAAAGATATTGAAAGCAAGATCGCTGCCATCTATGAAGATAAGGGAGAAGAGCGTCCGTCTTATTTAGGAGAGCTTCCCGAAGGAAATAATGGGTTGGGACTTATGTTGCTCGGCGTAACAGGAGATCAGGTGTTGCCACAAGAGGTGTATGAAGAGATTAAAGCCACCACCTTGCAGCAAGTCCGTGGAACCGTACAAGCCGATATCTTAAAAGAAGATCAGGCGCAAAATACCTGTATCTTTTCTACCGAATTTGCCCTCCGACTCATGGGCGACGTGCAAGAGTATTTTATTCAGAAAAAGGTTCGTAATTTCTATTCTGTCTCTATTAGTGGCTATCACATTGCCGAAGCAGGGGCGAACCCCATTTCACAATTGGCATTTACCCTGGCAAATGGGTTTACCTATGTAGAATACTATCTGTCCCGCGGAATGGATATCAATAAGTTTGGTCCTAACCTGTCGTTTTTCTTTAGCAATGGTATCGATCCTGAGTATGCGGTGATTGGCCGTGTAGCACGTCGAATTTGGGCTAAAGCCTTAAAGCATAAATACGGTGCCAACCCGAGGGCTCAGATGTTGAAATATCATATTCAAACATCGGGTAGATCGTTACACGCGCAGGAAATCGACTTCAACGATATCCGAACGACCTTACAAGCCTTATACGCGATCTATGACAATTGTAATTCGCTTCACACCAATGCCTACGATGAAGCCATTACCACTCCCACGGAAGAAAGTGTGCGACGCGCCATGGCCATTCAGTTGATCATCAATAAGGAATTAGGCCTGGCAAAGAATGAAAACCCGATCCAGGGTGCCTTTATCATTGAAGAATTGACAGATTTGGTAGAAGAGGCGGTATTGCTGGAATTCGATCGACTTACCGAACGTGGAGGGGTCTTAGGTGCCATGGAAACCATGTATCAGCGAAGTAAGATTCAGGAGGAGAGTTTATATTATGAAACCTTAAAGCATACAGGGGAGTTTCCGATCATTGGCGTGAACACCTTTTTGAGCAGTAAGGGATCACCTACCATTCTTCCGAAGGAGGTAATTCGAGCTACCGAAGAAGAAAAACAAGCGCAGATTACCACCTTAGAAAAACTGCACAAAACCTATGAAGATCGTGCGGATGCCGCTATCGAGGAGGTACAACAGGCCGCCATTCAAAACGAAAATATCTTTGAAAAACTCATGGAAGCAACCAAAGTGTGCTCGCTGGGTCAGATAACAAAGGCATTATTTGAAGTAGGCGGACAGTATCGTAGAAATATGTAGCGAATCTCGGTAGAATTCCTACCTTTAGGTAATGGAATCTGTGTTGACGACCATAGAATACTCGGTTACAGCCATTGTTTGTATCCTCTCTGCCGTAGTCATCCAGCGGATCTATTTCAAAGAACGCAAACGAGGAAGTTCCCTTGCGGCCACCGCCGGTATCAAGTGGTTTGGTTGGGCCATTTGGGCCTGGGGAATCGGGGCATTGATCAATGTCATTCTGTTAGCGCTCCTATCTTTTGACCCCAGCGATAAAACGGTTATATTTTGGGGCTTGGCAGTGTCACTGGCGAACTCTCTTTTTATTTTATTATCACTACCTTCTATTGAATATGAAGGAAAAAAAGGCTGGGTGGTTGGTATGGTCACACGTTTTCAACCCCGAGAATTCATCGGACTTTACGCTGTTATACTCGCAATGATCGCTTTTGTCTTTGTGGTAAGTTCGTACAGCAATACAAACATTAGTAACCATTTTATTTGGCTCATAGACATCCCGATTTCTATCATAGTGGCTATCTCTCTATTTATAGAATTGAATAAGGCGTTCATTGCCCGACAGATGAAGTTTATGCTGCTCCCTACAGGTACCTTGTTCTTTTTGATTCTGGTGGCGGTTTCCCATCGTATCATTCCGCAAGATCAAGTGATCGCTTATGTAGATCAAGACTTTTGGCGATTGCTCGGAAGTATCACTGCTATTTCTTTTAAATTTCTTTTCATACTATTATTCTCCATATTGCTATACAGCTGGAAATTTCTTTCTGAAAATGAAATGCACCAAAGCAGAACCCAGTCCTTGTTAGACGCTACGGAAGCCATGAAACTGCGACTGGAAGCAACAAGCAAAGCAGAAAAACAATACCTCACGACCATTCAAGATCTAGAGGATCGTTTGGAGCAGTTGCGGCAGGCCCGAAATATAACGCTTTCCGACCGTCAAAAAGAAGTATTGGCAAATCTGGCGGTCTTCGGAACCAACGCTTCCTATACAGAGGTAGCCCAGGCCATGCATATCAGCGTGGACGGTTTTCAGACACATATCCATCAGATCAAAAAGCAATTGCAAATCAGCGGAGCCGGAGGGAAAGAACAGCTTATTGAATTTGCCATCGCTCATGACTATCTACGATTTGCGACGGTCGCCGCACCCAAATAAGACTATAGTTAACCATATGGTTGTCTATTTTAAACGGTAGCTAACCTTGCAAAAGATCGAACTTCGCAGCAATTTGGCATTCAAAATAAACTCCTATGAATGCTTCCAGTATCGATCAACAAATAAATCACTATTTCGACGCCGCTACCGGATGGTTTGTCGATGCCATCTTCGCGGAAATTCCCATTACCGCCTCGGTAGGAGTTCCCTGGGTACTTTTGGTGCTTTTAGTAGGTGCGGGGTATTTTACGTGCTACTATCGCTTTGTTAATGTGCGCCATTTTCTCACAGCCATACGAGTAGTACGCGGCCATTACGACGATCTCGAAAAAGAACAACCCGTAACGGTTTCCGAGTCGGTATCAACAGTTTCAGGCGATAATCCCGATACCGTGCGTGTGGAAGGTGCCGGAGAGGTCACCCATTTCCAAGCCCTAACTGCCGCAATTTCAGCAACGGTAGGCTTAGGCAATATCGCCGGAGTAGCCATTGCCTTATCTATCGGTGGCCCGGGTGCGACCTTGTGGATGGTTCTGGTGGGCTTGTTAGGGATGTCATCCAAATTTGTGGAATGCACCCTGGGAGTAGCCTATCGAGAGGTGGATGCCAAAGGGACCATCTACGGAGGTCCGATGTATTACCTGAAGAAAGGACTGCGGCAGAAAGGGCTTAAACGCTTGGGCGGAGTGCTCTCTGTGGTGTTCGCTGTCATGTGTATAGGAGGATCTTTTGGAGGCGGAAATATGTTTCAGGTGAATCAGGCCTTTAAGCTTTTTGAATATGTTACCGGTGGGTCGGATAGTTTCATTCATGGGCTGGGTTGGTTGTTTGGTTTGGTCATGGCAATTCTGGTAGGGATTGTGATTATTGGTGGGATCAAAAAAATTGCAAAGGTTACCGATAAGATTGTTCCCTTTATGGTGGTCATGTATATTCTTGCTGTGATCATTGTCTTAGGAATGAACGCGAGCGCTATCCCTTCCGCTTTTCAAGCCATATGGGAAGGTGCGTTTAGCCCGGAAGGTGTGGTAGGCGGATTTATTGGGGTGCTGATTCAAGGCTTCAAACGGGCGGCTTTTAGCAATGAGGCCGGAATAGGAAGTGCCTCTATTGCTCATAGCGCGGTAAAAACACAGCATCCCGCGAGTGAAGGCCTAGTAGCTTTGTTGGAGCCATTTATTGATACGGTAGTCATCTGCACCATGACCGCCCTCGTATTGATCATCACGGGTCAAATCGTCCCAGGAACCACATTAACCGACGAGGAAGGTGTGATCTTAACGGCGACGGCTTTAGAAACTGGCATTTCTTGGTTTCCGTATTTATTATCGTTTGCCGTTATTTTATTTGCTTTTTCCTCGATGATCTCGTGGTCGTATTATGGCTATCAGGCATGGAGCTATCTCTTCGGAAGAGCCCGGCGTACGGAATATGTTTATAAGACTTTGTTCTGTGTCTGTACCATTGTGGGTGCCGCCGCTACGTTAGGAGCGGTAACCGACTTCAGTGATGCGATGATTTTCGCCATGCTTGTACCCAATATGATCGGACTCTTTTTGCTTCGGAAGAAGGTGCGAGAAGAATTGCTCCGCTACTTAGATAGGGTGCGAGCGAAACTTAAAGGGTAAGCATCCAGTGGCGCTGCAACTTTCGGAATTTCTTTAATTCTTTCTGAAGAATAGGAATAAAATCGCGACCATTGTTGTTGATAAGTTCCAACCGTTCGCAATTGCGATAAAGTCGATTGGCCAATCGGGTCACCGACGCAGCATACTTGTGCTTCTTGTCAGAATGTCTCCATTGTTCCGCTTTCATAATCTCTGGAACTAGCGAAACCGATTGCTGAACAATATCCCCGGCCACATAGACGTAGGCGTGTTCTTTCCCGTCTTTTTCCAACAAACTAATATCCTCCATCAAATAATTGGAGATATTCTTCGACAAGGCGAAAATTTCCATAGCCTTCTCATAAAGAGGAGAGTGTGATGTAGTGGCTAGAGAAGAAGTATTCATTTTTGTAGCAATTTTACTCAAATTTACAAAGCTATATTGGTTATTGTATATAATATTTAATTCAAAAAACTATATTTACATTAGATATTAAAGAAAAAATCGAATAAGGTTTAAATATGAAGATAGACACCTTAAACTGGAAGATACTGCAATGCTTGCAGCAGAACGCGAGACAGTCTAATACCGCTATAGGCAAGAAGGTTGGGATCAGTTCTGCCGCTGTAGGAGAGCGAATTAAAAAGATGGAAGATTCGGGTGTTATTGACGGATATTTTACTCAAATTTCTCACGTGGATGCCGGATATCAATTACAGGCCATCATCACTATTCGCGCCTTTATGGGAAAACTAAAACCGTTCTTACTGAAGGTACAGTCGTATAAAGAAGTAGTGAATTGTTATCGGGTAACCGGGAACGAGAATATTGTGATGGAAGTAGTATTAAAAGATCAGAAGCACTTAGAGTCATTTATCGATGAACTGATTGTTTACGGAGAAACTAAAACCCAAATCGTCTTGTCTCAGGTGGTAGGCAACAATCCTGTTCGTCCTTGATTTCTTAAAAACTATTAACTTCCGTTAAACTTGTGGTAATTAAGAATTCCTTAGCGGAACAACGATTTTTCTGAAGCTATATTGGGGTAACGAAAAAAACAATTGAACCATGAAACGATTCACCTTTACCCTCTTGATGACGACCATATTTTTAGCGATTGCCGGATTCTCTTCATACGAGTATACGGGAATAACTTTTGTTCGATTTGCGTTTCTCATTTCGTTTATCGGACTTTTTATCTCGTGTTTAGACGCCGTTATTCTGTCGCGTCGAAAGCGTAGAAAAGTTATACAATCAGAAAAAGAATTAAAGGTAAAACCTTCTAAAGTGAAGGTGAACCAATAACGAGATGAGGATAATCGTCCACGTCCCAATCGATGACGAGTCCGCTAGCTAAAGAGCGTGCGATCTCTTTTCCGTAGAGAAACTCACAGAGATACAAGGCCGCTTCAAAGCTCCTCGCGCCTCCGGCGGAAGTAATGAATTTCCCGTCATGCACCCACAACACTTCTTCCCGAACGTCTACGTTCGGGAATTTTTGTTGCATCAGCGCCGTGTCAGTTGGAAAGGTAGTCGCAACACGACCCTCCAAAAGTCCGGCTTGTGCCAAAACAAAGGCACCATCACAATGAGAAGTAATAAATGCGGCTTCTTCCGCAATCTTCTTCACGAAATTAAGCATTTCATCATCCTCCAAATCAGCATCCAAGTGATGTTCGGCACTGGGAACTACCAGAATATCTATGGGAGGCAACGAATCCAACCGATAATTATAGTCTGGGAGTAGGCGTAAGCCCTCAAAGGAAGTGATGGGTTTCAGCGTGTTTGCCACGGTAAAAACGTCCATTGGCTTAATCCCTTCTCTAAACTTTGTGTGCTGAAAAATGTCGTAAGGCGCTGTAAGTTCAGTATTGTAAACGCCGTCCATAAGTAAAAAAGCAACCTGATAGTGCGTGCTGTCATAGCGCTTCTTCGGAATACGTTGCGTGCTATCTTGTGTTGCTTCCGAAACAGTATTTTTCTTTGTCTCAACATTCTTGTGTTGGCAGGAAGTACTTCCGAAGCTCAGTACTACGAGGCTAAGAAGCCAGATCCATTTAAGTGCTTTCATAGGTTGGAGAATTTTTCAATTGGCGGTATAGGCCTAAAGTTAGTACGGCAATGAGTACTAAAAAACCTGACATGGCGTACCAGGTATATTCAAACCCCCAGGTATCGACCAAATTCATACCCGTATTGTGTCCTACCAGGTGTGATACCGAAAAGGTCATGCTAAAGTACGCCATATAATTTCCTTTTCTTCCCTTAGGTGCCATTTCTAATGCGAGCGCACTCGAAAAAGGAGATCCGATCATTTCGCCTAAGGTCATTAAGAGCATTCCGAAAATAAGAATACCGCTCCAAGGCGTTACATTCAGAATAAAAAGACTGGCCGCCAGCAACAACACCCCCCAGAGGGTGGCGATTGATTTGGAAATTTTTTTTCGTTCTAACCAGCCGATAAGAGGCATTTCAAAAATTACGATCATCGCACCATTCAGGAACAGCAACCAACCAATAAGGTCTGGAGTAAGAAAATGCGCCTTTTCATAATAGAGTGGAACGACCGAAAAATATTGCACAAATACAATGCTTTGCGTTACCATGATGATCAGCAATAGCACGAACACTCCATTTTTGAGCGGAGGACGGCCCTGTTTAATGCGAACTGCCTCCTGTTCGGTTGCATCGATCTTTTTGGGTCGAAGCATCATAAATAGCATCACGGCCGCGATCACACAGCTAATTCCATCGATCCAGAACAAACTACCATAACTTAGACTTGTAATGATAATTCCACCCATCAACGGACCGATAGAGAAGCCGAGATTGATGGCCAGCCTTAGAAGGGCAATGGCTCTGGTCACATTGCCCGGTTTGCTGTAGGCTTCGCAGGCAACAAAAATAGCCGGCCGATAGGCATCCGCTATAAATATCAGCAAGAAGATCCCAAGGCAGATCGCAAAAAAGCTTTGTAAAAATCCTACTAAGACGAATGCAATTCCCCCAAAGAACAAACTGGCAACGATTACTATGTAAAAGCCAAATCGGTCGGTAAGCGTTCCTCCAAGCAGCGTTCCGAAAATTGACCCCAGTCCGAAACACGTCATGATCCAGCCCACTTCCGGCAACGAAAACCCTTTGTCGTTTACTAAATATAACGACAGGAAGGGAATGACCATGGCGCCGGCACGATTAATAAACGTAACTAACGATAAAAACCAGATCTCTTTCGATAGGCCTTGAAAATTTTGAATGTAATTGCGATAAAGCTTCTTCATATGGGTTGGTTTAAAAAAAAACGTCCGGCGTGGCGGCCGGACGTTTCTTTAAGGCTGTTAGCACCTTAATAATCCTACCTATACCACCATGGCAACCCAGTTTGGGTGACTTGCTGAAGGGTGATACAAATAGTGTTTGTTTTCATGATCGTCTAATTATGGAATAAAGATAGGGTAAAAAGTAATAGGTTCGACGCGAGTAACTTAATCGACTACGCGTTTTAATGCCTTTGCCAGTTTATAGCCAGCCCGTTCATACGCTTCGCCCATTCTTCGCATCTCTTCCCATCCCTCAAAATTATAGGCATCATCGTTCAAACCCATGGCGCGTCGTAGGGTTGTTTTATATTTGGTGCTTAAGGGGTAGTTGGTGGGGTGAAAATTTAGGGTCATACTCGCCTGGGCCGGTTCTTTCTTAATGACCACATTGTAGCCAAAATACAACCAATACGTGTTGATGGTAAGGGTGTAGGCTGCCTTTGGCGCATTGCGCATAAAAACAGGTCCATTCTTATAGTCTTTGACACGTTCATTGAGAATAGCTAAAAGTTCGTTTGGCCAGAGTTGCTGTTTGGCGTCCTGGTATTGTGTCATCCAATCCTCAATCTCTTCGGAATTATGGACAGTGGACATTCGTTGCTGTTTGTCGGCCAAAAAATCGGCTTCCGTAAACTCGGGCAGTTGTACGTGCAGGTCCTGATAGGTGAAAACGACATTGATGGTGTCTTCAGTTTGAAGAAACTGTAACTTTTCTTTGTCAATTTCGATGCGTTGCGCCTTGCTTTGGAATCCGATAAGGAGTAAGGAAAACAGGCAACATCTGAGGAAGTTAGATGAGGTCATAGCGAGTGTTTTCCGCAAAAATATTAAAAAAAGCGGGTGAGCCAAATTCCCAAAAATACGGCACCGAAGCCAAGTACAAAACTTAACATCGTATACAAAGCAAACGAGGCCATATCTCCCGACTTTAAAAAAACATGGTTCTCGTATGCAAAGGTGGAAAAGGTGGTAAATCCACCACAGAAGCCAGTAGCAGCGAGCAATAACATGTGTTGTGAGATACGCGTATACTTGGCGGCCAACCCCAAAATGATCCCAATCAGCAAGCTCCCTAAAATGTTGGCAATAAAGGTTCCGTAGGGGAGCCCGTTTTCGCTGCTATTGAGGTAGAGTCCCAATAGGTAGCGCAGGGTGCTGCCTAAACCTCCTCCCAAGAAAACCAGCCACAGGGCTTTCATTAATTAGCGGGACTTTGCGGAATGATCGGAATGTAGATCTCGGTGAGCCAGTCGGCTGGATTTGGAAATTCTCCAGGATCATTCGCATAAATTTCGAACATGGGCGTGGCGGGATCGCGGTTTAGATTGTTCTTTTCAATATAGGCCTCGGCCTCGGCGTAGGCTTTATCGAGATTGTTATAATTTCCTTTGAGCACTGTTTTCACCGCCTGAGTAGGTTCCATAAAGCCTGTTTGCACGGCACTTCCCTGAGGTGTGATAATGCGTTCTTTCACCGGGATAGCCGCGGAAAAGATAAAGCTCCCGGTAGCTTCGTCCATTTCGTTGTAGATCGTAAACGGCATGCCCGACATTTGAATATTATTGTCTTGCATGAACGACATGATCTGCCCGTACATTACTCCCATTTTTTCGGAAAGTTCACTCTGCTTGGCTGCGGTAGTCATGTACATATAGTAGCCTCCGCCATAGCGTGTAATACCATTCACGTTCACCGAATAGGTTTCTAATTCCTTCATTACCACCTGGTTCAAACTGTCAAGACCTTGCTGAAACATCCCTTTCAAGGTGGTTTCAAAATCTTCCTCCTGAAAAGCCATATAGGCTTTTTCCATGAGAGATTGTTCGCCTCTCATTCCCCAAACTACTTCGGTGCCACCTTCGGCATTTTCATTAAAACGCCAGTAAACATCGCTCTCGCTATCTCCTAGCGGTGTGTTGAAGGTGATCTTCTGATCGATCTCTTTATTCGGAATGACCTTTACCGTTTTCATGCTTCCGTCTCCGGCCTCATCTGCTGTCCAAGAATAGGAACCGCCTTCACCTGAAGTTTTTTCGGCATAGGAGATTTCCATGGTTTCATCGGTCTTCATCCAAGGCCCCCACGCCTCCCAGTTCTTGTAATCTTTTACATTGTTATAAATCACTTCTGCTGGTGCGTTCATATTCTTAGAAACCGCTACATCGTAGGTTCCGTCTTGGGTTCCAAAGTAAATAGCGCCGCCAATAATAACAATGAGCAGTAGTAATAATAGGTATTTGATTACTTTCATGATGGGTGTGTTTAGTCGATACAGCTAAGATAATCAAATTCTCTTTGATGCTGCAGGTTAGCTGCGCCAGAAGCAAGGAAATTGCTACATTTGTGGGAAACCAAAACCACAAAACAATGAAAAGAATATTTTGGACAACCTGTACCTTGTGTGCTGTGTTGTTGTTTTCTTGTGATAACGACAAGAAAGAAGTCGCGCCTGCAGAGGTAGCGGTTGCAGAGACTTCAGATACGTTTGAATATCAGATCGATCAATTTGCTGACGTTAAAATTCTTCGCTATCAAATTCCGGGCTGGGAAGATCTAAGCCTCGACAAGCAAAAGTTGGTCTATTACCTCACGCAAGCCGGACTCGAAGGACGTGATATTATGTGGGATCAGAATTATCGCCACAACCTCAAGATCCGAAAGGCGCTCGAGAACATCTATACTACTTATTCTGGAGATAAAAACTCCGAAAATTGGAAACAGTTTGAAACTTATCTTAAACGGGTATGGTTTTCCAACGGAATCCACCATCACTATAGCAACGATAAGATCAAACCTGAATTCTCTAAAGAATACCTACAGGAATTGCTAACGGAAACCAACTCGACGCTTGAAGGAGAAGCGCTAGAAGTGATCTTCAACGGGGAGGATGCCAAAAAAGTAAACCTAAACAAAGACGCAGATATTGTATTGGCGAGCGCCATTAACTTTTACGGCCCCGATGTCACAACGGCCGATGTTGAGGCGTTCTATGGAGCGATTGAAGTAAATGCTGATGAACCCATTGAAGTGGGTTTAAATTCTCGCTTAGTAAAAGAAAACGGTACCCTTGTAGAGCAAGTTTACAAAAGTGGAGGTCGTTACGGGGCCGCGATCGATCGTATCATCGAGTGGTTAGAAAAAGCCAAAGGAGTAGCCGAAAATGAGAACCAGGCCAAGGCGTTGGGACTTCTAATCGAATATTACAAAACGGGAAGTTTGGATACCTGGGATGACTACGCGGTGGCATGGGTCAATGCCACCGAAGGTGATATCGACTGGATCAACGGCTTCATTGAAGTGTATAACGATCCAAAAGGGTATAAAGGTTCTTACGAAACCATTGTTGAGATCAAAGATTTCGATATGTCAAAGAAAATGGACGTATTGTCGAAAGAAGCACAGTGGTTCGAAGATAATAGTCCGTTGATGGCCGAACACAAAAAGGAAAATGTGACCGGCGTATCGTATAAAACGGTAATCGTTGCCGGGGAAGCGGGAGATGCCTCACCTAGCACGCCTATTGGTGTAAATCTACCCAACAACAACTGGATTCGCCAAAAGCACGGAAGTAAGTCGGTTTCCCTCGGAAATATCATCAACTCGTACAACAATGCCGGTGGAAGCGGACGTTTAAAAGAATTCGCCCACGATGCCGAAGAAATTGAGCTACAGGAAAAATATGGAAAGAATGCCAGCAAGTTACATACAGCGCTTCACGAAGTGGTAGGGCATGCCTCCGGAAAGATCAATGAAGGCGTGGGGACACCCAAAGAAACGCTTAAGAGTTACAAGTCGACTATTGAAGAGGGACGTGCCGATCTATTTGGATTGTACTACTTAATGGACCCAAAACTTGAGGAATTAGGCTTGGTAGAAGATTGGGAAGGTACTGGGAAAGCAGCCTATGATGGATATATCCGCAATGGGTTGATCACACAGTTAGTTCGATTAGAACTAGGAAAAGACGTAGAAGAAGCGCATATGCGGAACCGTCAATGGGTGAGTGCCTGGGTATTCGAAAAAGGCCAGGAAGAAAACGTGATCGAAAAAGCGACGCGTGATGGCAAAACCTATTATGATATTAAGGATTACCAGAAACTACGTGCCTTATTTGGAGAATTGTTGCGTGAGACCCAGCGAATTACTTCCGAAGGCGACTATGAAGCAGCCAAAGCCCTGGTGGAAGATTATGGTGTGAAAGTAAATCGTACCATTCACGAAGAAGTATTGGAGCGCAATAGTCAGTTTAAGACGGCGCCGTATGGTGGCTTCGTAAACCCTGATATTGTTCCAACCATGAACGATGCCGGTGAGATCACTGGATTCACCATCGAACAACCGGAAAGCTTCGAATCACAAATGTTGCGATACAGCGAAGCCTACAGCAATCTTACCGCAGATGAATAGACGTGAAACTAGTTAAACGTAAAAAACCCATCAGCACGCTGATGGGTTTTTTTATGATGATTAAAAAATCGCTTAGTCGTTGATCAAGATTGGGTAAAGGTTTGCCACAACGTCCATGTCGTTACAAATATCTACCACTTCTGAAAGGGTGCGTACCGTCAATGAGCCCTCGAGTGGCGGTGCATCACCAATTACGAGCATCATACGCTTGGTGTCAGAACCCCAGCTAAGGAAATCTACAGTATTGTAAATTCCATCATAAACAGACTCCGGGAAATCTCCTCCTCCATACACGCTAATGTCATCTAAGAACATCTGGGCTTGTGAGTAATCTTCGGTAAGATCGAACCACTCGTACCATCCGTCAGGATCTTCGTTGGCGTCGTTATAAACCGCCATCGCCAATCGGTTGTTTGGAGGTAAGTTAGAGATGATATCGGTCAAGGCAGCTTTCACCTGCGCGATGTCATCACTCATACTACCTGTGTTGTCGATTAAGAATACCAAATCAGTTCCGGCAACAGCTTGTTCGTTGATCACATCAATAATGATGTTTGGAACATCGTTGGCAGACGCAGCGTCGTAACGGCGACCTCCGGTATATTCAGCCAATACGTCAAAGGCTTCATCTGCAGTGATGGTAGTAGTAGAAGCCGCTACGGGTGCACTTAGGTCACTGGTGGTACTTCCGCTGAACGCTTCAATCTGGTAATAGTAAGCGCTGCTAGACTCAACCGAAAGGTCATCGTAGCTATTCGTATCAGTAGTACCGATAAGCTCATAATCTAACCCTTCAGGATCTTCAAAGATATCGTCGGCGCGATAGATATTATATCCTTCAGCATTGCTAACATCTCCCCAGGTAAGTTCTACCTTAAGAGAGAAACTGCTACTAGCATCTACGCTGGTGGGCATGTCCAGGCTTAGAGAAGCGTCATCATCTTTTTTACATGATACTACAGCTAATCCTACAAAAAGTAATAATAGTAATTTTTTCATAATTGAAATTTGGTTTTTAATTGGTGCGAAAATAGACTTTTATTTGATTTCTACAAATTATGGCCGTGTTGATTTCCAAAAAGGTAGTCCGCCATCATAGCCTGTGAACAGGGTAATGACGGACTGTAACCAAACACAGAACCTAGTTAAATTGATATCCGGCTGAAAGTTGAAATACATTGTTTTTTACATCAGCTTCCCCAAACGTATCGATGGAGGTGAGTCCCACCACATAGCGGGCAGAAAAGAAAATTCCCTGCGGAAGCGTAAAGGTGGCTCCAGCAGCGAATCCTACATCCAGTGTATTTAAACCGTCTGAAATATCAACGGTTTCCGAAAAACTTTCCGTTTCTCCGTCGAAGGTTATCGTTTCAGAATATTCTTCTTCCGCAGAGATCAAAATGCTCACCTGCGGTCCGGCTTCCAGGCTGAAATTATCGTTGATGTGATACCGTCCAAGCAAGGGTACGCTCAAATAGGAGAGGCGTGTGGTGGCTTCGGCAGTGAATGTTTCCCCGTCGAAACTCTCTGATTCTTCAAATTTCGCTCCGGTACCGGAGTACAACAATTCCGCTTGAAGCCCAAAGGCATCACTAAATTTAAATTCTCCCACACCGCCAAGGTGAAAGGCCAAACGGCTCTTCGAATCTCCTTCGATATCACCCGAAAGGCTCGCGAGGTTTACCCCCGCTTTGGCACCAAATACAAACTCCTGAGCTTGCATGGCGGTAAGGGAAAATAAGGCTAACACAAAAACTAGTAAACAATGTTTTTTCATAATTGAAAGGGTTATGGTTTTATTTAATTGATTAATAAGGGTTTCAATCTCCAGATATCGGCATAGGTCCATCCTTGATTGAAGTTTACGATTTCAAATAAGGGAGAACCTGCCAGACCGCTAATATTGGTCTTGCGCTTTTTGGTTCCCGCATCACTACTGAAGTAGATGTAGCCATCGGTTCCCCAAAAGGGCTGCGTTTCGGTAGTGGATCCCGTGGTGAGTTGCGTTAAATTGGTTCCGTCCATGCGCATCGTATAGATGTGGAAGGTTTCGCTGTCGCGATTCGACACAAAAACAAAGCGCTCTCCGTCGGGCGAGAAGGTCGGACTCAAATGATGGAATTCGCCCGAAGTGATTTGCGTAATTTGATTGTTCGTCAAGTTGTAAAAGTAGATTTGAGCAAATTCTCCACTGTTTTTCACAAATGCGATCATGTTTCCATTCGGGTGCCATACGGGAGAAGCACCTTCCCCAATAAGGGTGAAGTTCTGACCGTTCGCGTTCACTATTCCGATAGCCGTTTTTCCTTGAATGGAAGTTGACATTAGAATACGCGACCCATCCGGCGAGTAGGAAGCATCATTGTCGTACTCACCATATCCCTTTTGGGCGACGAAGGTGATTCCCAACGATTCAGTAGAGGAGATCGCTAAAATGGGCTCTTTTCCTTTAAAGTAGGAATACAGAAACTTTTTAGACTCTGGATGCCAGGACGGATTCAAACAATGGGCGTCGGTAATAGGAGAGAACCCCGGTTTATTCACATCGCTTTTAAGTCGAATGCTCCAACGTTCGCTTCCGCTTTTACTGTCATCGCGGGTGGTGTACAACAATCGCTGTCCTTCTTGCGACAGCTTGGGTGAAAATTCAGGAGCTTCGTCATCGGTAATGCGAACCAATTCTGAAGAACTCGCAGTGGCTTGAGGAATCTTACTGTCCTCCACATTAGAAGCGCCGCAGGCAGTGAGTAATCCTGCTAGCGCCAATCCTGTGATTTGGTTGAAGAGTTTCATACTTGAAATTTAGTTTAGTTATGGGGTAAAACTAAACTCGCAAGCAGGCTCTTAAAATACCCATTGGGGGGTATATTCTTAGGAAGTATGTGGAAACGTTAGTGTTGTGAAGGAAATTGGTGGCGTCGCAAGGTGAATACCTACTTCAGAAAACCTCGATTATTCAAATTTATATTTTCGCTCCAGAGCGTAGCGAAGGAGTTCTCCTTTTCCGGTAAGTCCCAATTTTCGAATCATGTTCTTACGGTGTTTTTCTACGGTTGACACCGCAGTAAAACGAAGGTCTGCAATTTCACTCGTCGTTTTTCCCTGTCCGATGAGTTTCAAGATTTCACGTTCGCTTTTTGAAAGCAGCGGTTTTTTCTTGGTTTTTTCTGCGTCCTTTCGCAACCCTTCGATATCCAGGGAAGCGTCAAAATACTCTTTGCCTTCCGCCACTGCCCTGATGGCATTAAGTACTTCTTCTAAAGGCGAATTCTTTAATAAATAGCCCGAGGCCCCGGCATCCAGCATTTGGGAAACGGCGCTGCTTTGATCGAACATAGAAAAGGCGATGATAGCGATATCCGGAAATTCTTTTTTTATCAATCGCGTGGCGACAATGCCGTCGATTTTTGGCATCTTAATATCCATAAGAATGACGGCGGGTTCTTTGTCGCGAACGAGCTCTAGTAGTGCTTCTCCATCTACCGCTTGCCCGATGAGCGAAATATCGTCTTCGTACTCAAGTAACAGATGTATACCGTCGGTAAGGGATTGGTGATCTTCGGCTATGGCTACAGTAATCATATAGGTATGTCTATTAAAATGGTGGTTCCTTTTCCGGGGGTGGCATCAATTTCCATGGTTCCTTCTAAAAACTCAACACGACGTTCAATGCTGGAAAGTCCCATGCCTTCTTTTTGCTGAAATTTGGAAGCGTTGAATCCTTTACCATTGTCTTCAACAATGATACTAAGACTATGCTCGTGCTGGGTAATGGAAATGGTCGCTTCGGAAGCATTAGCGTGTTTGATGATGTTGGTTACCAATTCCTGAATCATTCTGAAAATAGCGATTTCTAAAGAGGGCTCCAGGCGTTCCGTAAGACCGAAATCTTGTACTTCCACCCGAAGTGATTGCTGGAAGGAGGCGTTTTTGGCAAGTTTTTCGACCGCCGGAAGAAGGCCTTCCTTCGCGATCACACCACTGTGTTTTACATGCGCCATGGCACGCACTTCGGTATAGGCTTCATCCAGTAAGGTTCCGGTCTTCTCAAAGAGCGCATCCAGCGCGGTAAGTTGGTTTTTGTTCTTTTTTAAATGTTCAAATTGAAGTTTTGCCGCCGAAAGTGTGGCACCCACGCTATCGTGCAAATCGGAGGCTAGCCGTTGTCGCTCTTTTTCCTGGCCAGCAATCATGGCGTCAATGGCGTTTAGTTCTTGTTCTTTTAGAATCTTTTCTTTCTTCTGAATTTCAATTTCTCTTTCCTGTTCGGCGATACGCTGTTTCTTTTTCGAATTTTTAAAAAGTAGCACAGAAAGCAGTAATACGGCTGCGAGTCCGCCTCCCAAACCAATGGCAATGTTTCGATTCTGAGTACGTTTGTCTTTTTCTATGAGGAGTTGCTTCTCTTTTTCGGCAGTCTGATATTTAGTTTCGTATTCTGAAACCACCTGAAGGTTGTCTGCTTGATTGAAGCTTAGTTCTTTAGATAAATACCGATTCATCGCTATAAGACTATCTCGTTCGCGATTCAGACTTCCGTAGACAAGGGCTTTACGGTAATCAATAAATTTATCCAGCGATTGAAATAGGTAATTCGTTGCGGGAGGATGTCGTTCTAAGGAGTCAAATATTGACAAGGCTCGTTGAGGTTGATCGATGAGCATCAAATACGAAGCTCGGTTTATGGCGGCAGCGCGCTTTCGTTCGGCTTCAAAATAACCATCTTTATTTTCTAGCAAGTGTAAAGCTCGCTTCAGGTAGTAGGCTGCGCTATCCATTTCTCGTGTAAAATCCTGATGGTATACATAATGGGTGAGATCTCTCTTGGCCGCGAGAAACGAGTTGGAAATGTCCTCTAATCGGTTCCAGTGCGTTTGGTAGTAGTTAGAAACAACGGTTGGTTGCTTGTAATGGAAGCGTTGTATGAGTCGATAGGCGTATACCGTGTGAGCCTCTTTTTCAAAAGTATCATAGGCCCAGCTCCAGTAATCTTTTAGCATATAGTCATAGCTATCATCTTCAATATAGATGTGGAAGCGTTCGTAAATCTCTAAGGTATTGCGATAGACTTCACACACCAAGACCGAATCCTGATGTTTCTTGGCCGCATTTAAAACGGTGTGCAATTGTTGGAAGGCAGCGACTTCATCGCCAAATTTCGCATATAGGGTGATGGCGTTGTTTAGGAGGCGCAATTGTCCAGTACGGGAGGTAACGTCTATTTGTGCAGGAGGTCTCTTTTCAGGGAAATTACCCTCCTTCATAATAGAAAGATAGGTTTGTAATTCAAAGGCCGGCAGTGCATCGCTATGGGAAGTTAATAAATCCTGTGCCTGCAGGTATTGTCCTCTTTTGGTTAAATCGAAAAAAGCCTTAACCTCATTTTGAGCAAATGAGGTTAAGGGGAGTAATAGTACAAAAAATAGAAATATAGTGGTTCTCACAAGCGTTATATTGTCCAGCTGGTGTTGGGTGAGCAAATTCCGTAAGGCCCGCCACCCCCTTGATCGGGGTTCGGGATGGTTTCAAAGTCGCCATTGCTATCAAAGGGGCGTCGGCCCAATTCAAAGGCGCCATCTCCGTCACGCTCGTATTTGTAAGGATACAGGAAGGGTGATTTCATAGGATCATTTGCGTTGTAAAATTCTTGCTTCGTATCCATCATAGTGACGCTATCCGGTAGACGCATCGTATATCGGGTCATTAGCGGACGGTTACGGGGTATGGGTTTGTCGAGCTTGATGGTGTTTTCGCTGTATTCGTTGTAGACAAAGCATCCCAGCTGTATATCTATATACACATGAATATCATCATCTGTTTTGATCTTATCAGCGTGTCCAATAGTAGGTTTGCCTACAAAGCCAATCGTCACCGGGCCTTTGAAATTTTGAATTCTAAACTTGCAAGTATATCGATGTTCGTCAACACCAAATTGGTTTTCTTCATTTTCGTACTTCTCAAACTTGATGTATACCATGTAGAAGGTGCCAAAATCCTGAGACCCTAGAATGGGCTGCCATTCTTGATAGTCGTCTAAATGCAGTTTGAACTTTAAGTTTTCATGAGCCATATTAATTGTTTTTAGGAGTTACATATTGAATTTTAGGTTGTCCTTTCAGTGCGTCTTCAAAATCATCAACCGATTGCCACTCTTTTGAAAGCGAATAGTTGTTTGGAAATCGGACTGGCTTAATTTTTCGTTCACCTGCTTGCAGTCCATGTACGATCTCGGTTGCGAATTCTTCAAGATAGCGCGTTTTGTTTGGTGGAATTACTAGTTCCGAATGTTTATTGCGAAGGGCATCTATCAGGGTGTTGATAGGAGCGTAGTCGGTTAGGGATCGCAAATAATCATCGCTACAGCTACGTTGTAATGCTTCCAGCGCCGAAAGAATGGTAGCAACGCTTATAGTTTTAGACTTCCACGGGTTTTCGTTAACAAGTTGCTTCTGAAAATCGCTGCTAAACACCGACAAGGCATTCAGAGGGGGTTTTGGGTCTGAAAAAGACAATGCATTATGTTCAAACACCCTTCGAAACACGGCCAATTTCTCAGTAAATTTGGTATCTTTTGGTAGTTCAGTGCGAACATGAGTGGCCACTTCGGAAGCGCAGCTCCATGCCCTCAGCGGTTTATAGCGATCATGTGTTTTAAGGGAGGAAACTCGTATGTATTTTTCAGACATGCCGGCGATGGGATCTGAAATAAGGTAGTATTTACAGTCGTTGTAATAGCCAAAACCAATGATGAGGGTAATGTGCGACACGGCACCTTGACACATTAGTACAATGGGAGCCTTTTTTTCTTCCAGTTGCTTGGTTACAGCTTCATAATCATAAATAAATCCGTGTAGTTCCTCTGTTGGAATTTCTTCACAATGAAGGCTAAATCTGCTGTAAAATTCCGCCAGATGATCGGCATCTATGGTAATGTCACAAAGGTTTGTAGGAGTGCCCTGCCGAGAGAATGCTTCACAACAGGTCCTTAACTCATCTTCAGAAACCGTGATGTCTATTTGTTTTTTGTATTGTGTCGCAACATCGCAAATGGAAACGTCTTCGTGGATATGGAGTATCCGGAAAATATTCATCAATGAGGCAGCCCAGCACCAGTACGAATTGTGTGGCTGTTCTACACGTTCATAATCTGAAAAGCAACGAAAATCATACTCCACACCTGTAGTTTTTTACAAGAAAGAAAAGATAGGCAAAAATAACCATACCCATTATCGGGTATATTTCAGTCGATTATATAATTATTAGTTCTAAGAAAGGGAGATATCTATTACTTCAAGTACCACTTTATCAATAACAGTGCCCCCACGAAGACCAAAAAACCTACTAAAATCCAAAAACTATTCTTGTAATGTTTTTTATGCAGGCGTTTGTCTTTTCGATAACTAAAAATCATCACAATCACAAAGGCGACCACAAAACAGAGGGCGAAGATAAGCTGTCCGGTACTAATCATTTTTCGTAGTTTTAGACGCTGTAAAAGTACAACCTAATATTTAGTCTATGAAGAATAAGATCGCAGCCGTTCGCAAATTTCACGAAGCTTTCAAACTAGGTGTCAAAGAAACGCCTCAAGCCGATCTAGGAAAAGCGAAGAATTTACTGCGCTACAAATTGATGCGGGAAGAGAACGAAGAGTATTTGGAGGCTGCTAATGACAATGATCTGGTAGAAGTGGCCGATGCCCTGGGCGATATGCTCTACATTCTTTGTGGAACAATCATAGAGCACGGTATGCAATACAAGATCGAAGAAGTGTTTGAAGAAATCCAGCGTAGCAACATGAGTAAACTAGGAGCTGACGGCCAGCCTATTTATCGGGAAGATGGAAAGGTGCTCAAAGGGCCTAATTACTTTCAACCCAATATTGAAGCGATTCTAAAAAAATAGCTGGAGCTTAGTCTAACGCATAACGCCAACCGAACGGATCTTCCGCGCGATTCTGCTGAATATCCATCAGCTCTTTTTTGAAGCGTGCCGCATAACCATCAGCAATTTCGGGTAAGGGGTATTCTTTTTTCTGATAGCTGAAGGCACTCACCGGACTAATAACAGCGGCTGTTCCTGCACCAAATATTTCTTTCAGGCTTCCTTTCTTTGCGGCGGTTACGATTTCTTCCACAGAAATTCTGCGAACTTGCACGTCAACGCCCGCTTTCTCTGCCAAAGCGATCACACTTTTACGCGTCACGCCATCTAAAATTCGATCGTTGGTCGGTGCGGTAAGTAAGGTATCGTTTACTCGGAAGAAGACATTCATCGTCCCAGCTTCTTCCAAATATTTATGTTCGTTGGCATCGGTCCACACCACTTGCTGAAACCCTTGCTCCTTCGCTAAGTTGGTAGGGTAGAACTGCGCCCCGTAGTTTCCAGCCGCTTTCACATAGCCCACACCCCCGTCGGCGGCCCGACTGAAGGATTCTGCAAATACTACTTTTACCTTTCCTGTGTAATACGCTTGCGCGGGTGACATGATGATCATGAATTTATACTGATTGGAAGGAGAGGCAGACACTCCGGCTTCCGTGGCCATTGCAAAGGGCCTGATGTACAACGAATTTCCAACCCCGGGTTTTATCCATGCCTTGTCTAGATGTAGTAAGGCATGCAGGGCTTCAAAAAAGTATTCTCGCGGAAACTCTGGAATGGCCATCCGTTTTGAAGAACGGTTAATCCGATTAAAATTCTCTTCAGGACGAAACAAAAAGGTTTTGCCGTTTTCATCCACATAGGCCTTCATTCCCTCGAAAACTGCTTGACCGTAATGGAATACCTTGGTCGCCGGTGATAAGCTCAAAGGGCCAAAAGGCTTGACACTCGGATTTCGCCAGGCACCGTCCACATAATCACACTCAAACATGTGGTCTGTGTAATTCTTTCCGAAGACAAGAGCGTCAAAATTTACCTCATTGATTTTGGAAGTTTCGGCTTTCGTAATGGAAATATGTTGCTGGGAAATCTCACTCATGGTCGGTCATTTAAGGCTGTAAAATTAAGTAAAAAAATGACCACTAAAAATCAATTTTTTTGCTAAAATTGCAGTATCTTATTAGGAAACAAAAAAGCGAATCATGAAATTTACTCTACCGTTATTGTTTGTTGCATTACTGTCGCTCTCAGCTTGCAAACAAAACTCAGAAACTTCCGAAACTGAAGCTCCTGAAATGGGCGAAGAAGTGGCGATGAATGACTATCAATCATTTGGAGATAAAATTACCGACGAAGAAGCGATGACATCCGCCGAAATGGCTTCAAAGTTTAAAGACCTGAAGCCGGGAGATACTGTAGCGGTAAAATTTAAGGCAGAAGTAAATTCGGTCTGTCAGAACAAAGGCTGTTGGATGCGTTTGGATACAGGAGAAGAAGAAACCTTAGTGAAATTCAAGGATTACGGCTTCTTTATGCCGAAAGATATCGCGGGCGACGAGGTAATTGTAAACGGGCTGGCCTTTGTCGATGAGATGAGTGTAGACGATCAACGTCATCTTGCCGAAGATGCCGGAAAAACGCCGGAAGAAGTCGCGGCCATTACCGAGCCCAAGCGAACCCTTTCCATTATTTCAGACGGTGTCTTACTGGTTGTAGACGAAGAATAGGTATTTTGAAACGGGAATTTCTCAAAACGGGTGACGGTTCTATGACCATTCGCTTACCCAATTGGGATGAACAATACCATTCAAAACACGGTGCCATCGCCGAGGCAAAACATGTCTTTATCGCTTCGGGATTAGAACACCTTCTCGCATCATTACCCCAAATACCAACACCCCTTCAGGTGCTCGAAATGGGGTTTGGGACAGGGCTTAATGCTCTGCTTACCTTTCAATTCGCAATGGAAACTGAACTTCCAGTGGCATACGTAGGCATTGAAGGATACCCCATAAAATCTTCAGAAATACCTTTTCTAAATTATGCCGAACAATTGTCGGTGCCTGCCGAAACCTTTCAGGCGTTTCACGATTGTTCGTGGGGCGAGGTACACGCATTGCGTCCTTTCTTTCACTTGGAAAAACGAGCACAGCAGTTCGAAACGCTTCAAGAGGATAATAGATATCACCTCGTATACTACGACGCCTTTGGGCCACGGGTACAACCCGAATTATGGGAAGTTTCCGTATTAGAACGCTTATATCAGGCCTTACAACCGGCCGGTGTTCTAGTCACGTATTGTGCGAAAGGATCCGTTCGCCGAAATTTAGAAGCGATTGGATTTAAGGTAGAACGATTGCCGGGTCCACCGGGCAAACGAGAAATGCTTCGTGCCACGAAAATGTGAGGCAGCATGTGGGTGATTGCAAGGGTTGCGAGCGAGAGAAGTGATGATATTCCCTATAATCGTTAAACTTGGTTAATAGCGCGTTAATCCGCAGCAATATTGGCTATAAAAATAGTATCTTTTTACAAAAATGAAGCGAGGCTATGAGGATATTGATTGCAGGAGCAACAGGGCTTATTGGAACGGAGTTAGTAACGCAGGCACTGGATGCGGGGATAGGGGTTCACTACCTAACAACACGGAAAGAAGCGATAAAAAAAGAGGAACATTATAAGGGATTCTTATGGGATCCCAGCAATGGAACGATTGATAAGGCCGCATTTAAAGATGTCACTGCTATTGTGAATCTGGCAGGTACTTCGGTATCAAAACGCTGGACTTCCCAAAACAAGAAAAAGATAATGAACAGTCGGATTCAAACGGCTGAATTATTGTACAACACACTTCAAGAGATAGATCATGTGGTGACCCATTATATTTCGGCCAGCGGAATAAGCATTTATCCGAACTCAAAAACGCGCCTGTATTCAGAAGAAGAAACAGCCGTGGATGATAGTTTTCTGGCAAAGGTCGTAGTGGCCTGGGAGGCTGCCGCCGACCGATTCAAAGAACTGGACCTTAAAGTTGCCAAATTGCGTACAGGAATTGTTTTTGACGCCGAAGAAGGCGCTTTACCGCAATTGGTCAAACCGCTAAAATTAGGTTTTGGAGCCTTGCTCGGCAGTGGTAAACAATGGCAATCCTGGATTCATATAGAAGATATTGCAGGTATCTATTTACACATTATTAAACACGGGCTAGAAGGGGTTTACAATGTAGCATCTCCCAACCCATTAACGCACAAACGCCTTATGTTCTGCATCGCTAAAATTATTGATAAGAATATTTGGTTGCCGAATATACCTTCCTTCTTCTTAAAGCTAGTCTTAGGTGAAATGGCCGTCTTGGTGGTGGAAGGGCAATTGGTAAGCAGCAAGAAAATTGAAGCGGCCGGGTACGAATTCCATTTTGTGAACCCTCAGCTCGCTTTAGAAGACCTCTTATAACAAAAAAACGCCCGATTCGGGCGTTTTTTTAATGTGTTGACTGCTTGCATTATTTGCTTCCGTGCAATTCGATCACTAACTCAATATCGTCGTTGATAAAATTATCTTGAAGGTTGTCGAATGCGCTCTTCGACTTAAAATTAATATTCCAATTGGTGCGATCGATGGTGAACGTTTCGCTCTTCAGGAATATTTCATCTCCCGGAAAAGAAACCGTAGCCGGGAATTCGATGTTTTGAGTTACATCCTTAATCGTCAAATTTCCGCTAACGGTGAGATTGCCGTTTTCGCCAGAAACCCCCGTAAGTTCAAACGTCGCGGTTGGGTACTGTCCCACATCAAAGAAATCTTCCTTTTTATCTTCGTCGGTTCCCTTTAGGTGCGCCTCCAGATTCGCTTTCATATCTCCGTCCAGGTCGGTTACGGTAATGGTGTTCATATCCATAACAAAACTACCCGACTCGATATTGCGGTCTACAGCCGTCAATTCTCCAGATTTCAATTGCACAGTTCCTGTATGGGTTCCGGTAGGCTTTTGCCCTTTCCAATTAATGACCGATTTTTGGGTATCTACCGAATACACGGTAGATGCGTCAGAACGTTCGGCTACTTCCTTTTCTTCAGAAACTTCCGCGTCTTTTTTGGCATTATCATTACAAGCAACACTCGCAAGAAGCGCGAGTCCGAGTAAGGCTTTCAAAGTGAATTGCTTCATCATTTAGTTGGTTTTTTAAGGTTAGACTACAAAGATATTTAAGAGGGCCGTTTGATGTTCTTAAAAGTCTATTAAATAATTCAATGACATTTTGACATTTTAATAGGAATGGCAGTACTTTTGTTCCCTTCTGAAAAAATTAGACAAAGCTGTATGAGCAAAAAAGATAAAAAGAAAGGCAAAACGTCTGCGGAAGACGTTGCAGTTCAAGAAAAAGAAGCCACTACTGAAATGGCTTCAGAAACTTCTGAAGGCAGTGATAATGAAGTAGATCAGTTGCGAAATGAGGTGAGCCAGGAGAAAGAACGGTACCTCCGATTGTTTGCTGATTTTGAAAATTATAAGAAGCGAACCGGAAAGGAACGCATCGAACTTTTTAAAACGGCGGGCCAGGACGTAATGGTGTCGTTATTACCCGTGTTAGACGACTTTGATCGTGCTTTGAAGGAGATTGAAAAAAGTGATGACGATGTGCTATTTCAAGGCGTAACACTGATCAGCAATAAGTTGCGTGAAACGTTACGGGCGAAAGGATTGGAGCCTGTTGGAACAAAAGCGGGAGATGTTTTTGATTCTGAAATACACGAGGCGGTAACGCAGATTCCTGCACCCAGTGAGGATATGAAAGGAAAAATCATTGATGTGATCGAAAAAGGATACACGCTGGGAGAAAAAATCATCCGCTATCCAAAAGTGGTTATAGGACAATAATATGAAGGAAGATTATTACGACATACTAGGAATTTCAAAAAATGCAACGGCTGCTGAGATAAAAAAGGCATACCGAAAAATGGCCATTAAGTATCACCCCGATAAGAACCCGGGGGACGAGAAGGCCGAGGAGATGTTTAAAAAATCGGCAGAAGCCTATGAAGTGCTGAGCAATCCCGATAAGAAGGCTAAATACGATCAGTTTGGTCATCAGGCCTTTGAAGGTGGTTTTGGCGGTGCCGGTGGTGGCATGAACATGGACGATATCTTTAGTCAGTTTGGTGATATCTTCGGAAGTGCTTTTGGAGGCGGTGGCGGCTTCAGTGGCTTTGGCGGTTTTGGTGGCGGAGGTCAGCGTCGCGTTAAAGGAAGTAATTTGCGCATTCGCGTGAAATTAACCTTGGAAGAAATCGCTAACGGTGTTGAAAAGAAAATTAAGGTGAAGCGAAAGAAAGTCGCGAAAGGGACTACGTTCAAGACCTGCGGCACTTGTAACGGTACCGGGCAAATGACACGTATTCAGAACACCATACTCGGGCGTATGCAGACGGCAACCACCTGTTCTTCCTGTGGAGGCGCCGGACAAGTGATGGACCGCAAAGGGGATGGAGCCGATTCGAATGGATTGGCCACCGTAGAGGAAACGGTTTCTATTAAGATCCCGGCCGGTGTTGTAGATGGTATGCAACTTAAAGTTTCCGGAAAGGGGAATGACGCGCCGGGCGATGGAATTCCGGGAGATCTTTTGGTAGCTATTGAGGAAAAGCAACACCCAACCTTGCAACGCGACGGGGATAATCTTCATTACGATTTATACATTAGTTTTTCCGAAGCAGCGCTGGGAACCTCCAAAGAAATTGATACGGTAACCGGGAAAGTGCGCATCAAGATTGAGAATGGTACGCAGAGCGGAAAAATACTCCGACTACGCAATAAAGGAATTCCGAGTATTAATGGATACGGTTCGGGAGATTTGCTGGTTCATGTAAATGTCTGGACACCCAAAACCCTTACGTCAGAACAGCGCGAATTCTTTGATAAGATGAGTGATGACGAGCATTTTCAGCCGAAACCTGAGAAGCAAGATAAATCCTTTTTTGAAAAAGTAAAAGATATGTTTTCTTAAGAGAACGTTAATTCAAATTATTTATCTATATTTGAATATCGCTTAGTCTTGATAAGCGATAATTTTTCTTTTTCATAGCAATTTTTTTCCCACCCTAGGCATTGTCTAGGGTGGGTTTTGTTTTTTACTTCAGTTTTATTTCTTCCACTTATGTCTTTCAAAGGGATGATACGCGCAAAGCCCCTAAAATAATCTTAATGTTTCTCTGGCTTCGCAGGCAAATAGCTATCTTTACGATTACGCATTATATCTATGGAAAAACTACTAGTAGCGAAGAACGTTTCAAAATCTTTTGGCAGCTTTACCGCATTGAATGACGTTTCTATTGAAGTCCCCAAAGGCAGTGTTTTTGGTCTGTTAGGCCCTAACGGTGCGGGAAAGACAACGTTTATCAGAATTATCAATCAAATTACCATGCCCGATACGGGTTCGGTTACCTTAGACGGTGAACCCTTACATCCTTCTCATATTGCACACATCGGGTACTTGCCGGAGGAACGCGGACTTTATAAATCGATGAAAGTAGGGGAGCAGGCCCTGTATTTGGCACAGTTAAAGGGACTGGACAAGCAGGAGGCTAAGAAACGACTTCGGTATTGGTTTGAACGTCTGGAAATTGGAGATTGGTGGGACAAAAAGATTCAGGAACTCTCCAAAGGAATGGCACAGAAGATTCAGTTTGTGGTCACTGTATTGCACCAACCCAAATTACTCATTTTTGATGAGCCTTTCAGCGGCTTCGATCCCATCAATGCGAATCTAATAAAAGACGAAATTCTTCAACTAAGAGAACAAGGAGCTACCGTTATTTTTTCGACCCACCGTATGGAAAGCGTGGAGGAAATGTGCGATCATATTGCGCTCATTCACAAGTCGAATAAAATTCTAGACGGTCGGTTGGTGGATATCAAGCGTGCCTACAAGAACAATACCTATGAAGTGGGCTTGCTAACCGAAAACGAATCGCAAGTGGTGGCTGAACTAAAAGAGCGTTTTGAAGTAAACCCGGCACATTTTAAAACCATTAACGACGAGCTGCAATACAAAATTCAAATTCCGGAAACGGCTTCCCCTAATGATCTGATTCAGTTTTTGACGCAACGCGGACAAATCACACATTTTGTGGAAGTAGTGCCCTCAGCCAACGATATCTTTATTGAAACTGTAAAAAATAACTAGCATGAACCATTTATCATTAGTGATAAAACGTGAGTACCTCACCAAGATAAGAAACAAGAGCTTCATCGTCATGACGTTTATGAGTCCGTTGATCATGGTGGGAATCTTTGCTTTGGTCGCCTATTTATCACAACTCAATAATGAGAAAATACGCGTCATCGATGTCCTAGATGAGAGCGGCATGTTTCGAGGCTATTTACAAGGTAATGAGAATATAAGCTTTGAAATGCTTTCCGAAGAAACCTCTTTAGAAGAAGCCAAAACAAATAGTTCCGAATCGGAGGACTACGGACTACTATACATCCCCAAAACGAGTACGATCGCAGAACTGGAATCGAGTATTGTTTTTTATTCGGAAGATTCGCCCGCACTGACGATGATGAACGATCTGGAAAATGCGTTGGAATCGCGGGCCAATGCCCTAAAGCTCGAGGAAGCCGGGTACGATGCCACTACGATTAAAAACCTCCGATTAAATATTCGTCCGAAATTGGAAACCTTCGCCGGGGAAGAAACCTCTAAAATGGGCTCTGGATTAAAGCTCATCTTTGGAGGCGCCGCAGGGTACCTGCTCTTTATGTTCATTATTATCTACGGAAACATGATCATGCGAAGTGTGATCGAAGAAAAAACCAGTAGGATCGTGGAGGTCATTATTTCTTCGGTTAAGCCTACTAAGTTATTATTAGGGAAGATCATTGGAACCTCACTGGCAGGGGTGACTCAGTTTGCGGCTTGGGTTGTTTTAATTGGTGTCTTCGGTTGGGTAATTACAGCGATCTTTGGAATCGACCCTTCAGCCATGCAACAACAACAAGCAGCGACTCAAGCGGCCGCAATGGGCGGTATGGAGAAAATGGTGCAGGATGTATTCATGGAGATTAGTAACCTGCCTATCCTAAACCTAATTGTTATGTTCTTGTTGTTTTTTGTAGGCGGGTATTTACTGTACGCTTCGCTCTATGCCTCTGTTGGGGCTGCCGTAGATAGCGAAACCGATACGCAACAATTCATATTTCCTATTTTGATGCCGTTGATCCTGGCGGTTTATGTAGGATTTTTTACCGTGATCGATAATCCGCATGGCATGGTGTCGCAGGTGTTCTCATACATTCCGTTTACTTCGCCGGTAGTCATGCTTATGCGTATTCCATTTGGAGTTCCCCTTTGGCAGCAACTTATTTCAGTGGCCATTCTCTTTATTACCTTCTTTGCAACCGTGTGGTTGGCAGCGAAGATCTATCGCGTTGGAATTTTAATGTATGGAAAGAAAGCGAGCTACAAAGAATTGATAAAATGGTTAAAGTACTAAGCAGATAGCATCGTGATACAGGAAGAAAAAGTTAAAGATAAAATTGAGGAGGTTGTCACCGAAGATATTTGGGGCAGCATCAAGCAATTTTTAGACTTAGGATTTCACTTCGGGGAGGAGCAAAACCAGATCCATATAACCATTGGTCTCCTGCTCTTGGTGATTCTTTCGTTCTTATCTGCCAGTTTCATATTACGGTGGATCCGGATGTTCTTCACACGTAAAATGGAAGAGACCGATAAGCTGAAATTTATCAGTGTCTTCAAGTTCATCAAATACGTAACCTATATCATCGTTGTATTTGCAACACTGAGCTTTGCGGGAATTAACATCACTCCTTTCCTGGCAGCCTCTGCTGCCTTACTGGTGGGACTAGGCTTAGCGCTACAGGAATTTTTTAAAGATGTGATGGGAGGTATTTTTATCATGGTTGATAAATCGCTCATGGTAGGAGATATTATTGAGGTAGATAGTAAGGTGGGGCGTGTAATCGATATTAAATTACGTACCAGTAGAGCCATAACCAGGGATGATAAGATCATTATCATTCCCAACCACATGTTCATAGAAGATATCATCTATAACTACACGCAAAACCATCGCACCACTCGCGAATCTGTACAAGTTGGCGTTGCCTACGGAAGTGATACGCAACTCGTTAAAAAGTTGTTGCTGCAGGCTGTCGATAAACAACCGGGTGTGCTCAAAAAGCCGCAGCCCTTTGTGCTTTTTGAAGACTTTGGAGATTCCGCCTTGATTTTCAGTGTTCTCTTTTTTATCAACGATAGCTTTGTCGATCCACGGATTAAAAGTGAAATTCGTTTTCGCATCGATTCGCTCTTCCGAGATAATAAGATCACAATCCCATTCCCACAACGCGATGTTCACATTTTTGAAACCCCTTCAACCAAGAACCTTTAATTAATAAAAACTTTATGCATAAGATATCTTTCAAACATCTTTTAATGAGCCTCGTATGTTGCTCTGTATTTTCAATAGCCAATGCACAAACTACCGACATAGCGAGGGTAGAATACTTGTACATTCCATTTTCGGGCTCCGATAACTCCCTACAACGCTATCGAGCCTTGGTGCAGGCGCCGATACCGATAGATCGGGATACCGATCAATACTTTGTTGTCGGACTCGAATATCGGTTTATCGATATCGACATTGAAAATAATCTGGTGTTGACACAACAACAAATAGATCAGGTAAACACTCTGCATCGAATTGAGGGATATCTCGGCTATACCTTTCGGTTGAAAGAACACTGGATCATGGGCGTTCGCGCCGGAGCACGAATCAATTCGAATTTGGAAAGCAGTGTTATTTCCGATGACATTATTTACACCGCCGCCGCCTACGTTATTATCGATCACAAAAAAGACGAGAGCGTTTCCAAACCGTGGCGTTTGATCATGGGACTTAATTATACCTCAACCCCGGGACGAAATTTTCCACTGCCGTTGATCAACTATTATCGGGAGTTTCATCCCGATTGGACCTACACTGTCGGGGTGCCAAAAATGAACTTACGACGGTATCTCAATACCTCTCATAAGGATGCTTTACAGGCTTTTGTGACCCTTGATAATTTCTTTGCGAACATTCAGAATAACTTTTTCGTAAACGGAAATCCCAACACTCCGGCACAAAACATTTCGATGACAAACGTACTGGCCGGATTGGGATACGAACATTACTTTACCGATCATTTATTATATTACGGCTATCTGGCACATACCTTGCACAATGAATTTCGATTGCGCGATGACACACGAGAAACGGCGTATGTGATCGATAATGGAAATTCCTTTTATTTTAGAACCGGAATTAAATTTAAATTTTAAACATGCCCAAAATCTTAATAATTGAGGACGAAGCGGCCATTCGTCGCGTATTGGTAAAAATCTTAACGGAAGAAAGCGACTCATATGAAGTGCAGGAGGCGGAAGACGGATTGGCGGGAGTTGAACTGATTAAGAAAGAAGACTTTGACTTAGTACTTTGTGATATCAAAATGCCCAAAATGGATGGTGTCGAAGTTCTGGAAGCCGTTAAAAAAATAAAACCTGAAATTCCGATTGTAATGATTTCCGGACATGGCGATCTGGATACAGCTGTGAATACTATGCGCCTGGGGGCGTTTGATTATATTTCGAAACCGCCAGACCTCAACCGACTTCTAAATACCGTACGGAATGCGCTGGATCGAAAAGAACTGGTCAAAGAAAATACACGCCTGAAGAAAAAGGTGAGTAAAAACTACCAGATGATCGGAGATTCAAAAGAGATCGAACAGATCAAAGACATGATCGAAAAGGTAGCTCCTACCGAAGCGCGGGTGTTGATTACAGGGCCTAATGGGACAGGAAAAGAACTGGTAGCCCATTGGTTGCATCAAAAAAGCGATCGCTCCAAAGGTCCGATGATCGAAGTAAATTGTGCCGCTATTCCAAGTGAACTTATTGAAAGCGAACTGTTTGGACATGTAAAAGGGGCGTTTACCTCCGCCAATAAAGACCGGGCCGGAAAGTTTGAAGCCGCCAACAAAGGAACCATTTTCTTGGATGAGGTAGGCGATATGAGTCTGTCTGCTCAGGCGAAAGTACTGCGTGCCTTACAAGAAAATAAGGTACAACGCGTGGGTAGCGATAAAGACATTAAAGTAGATGTTCGTATTATCGCGGCCACCAACAAGGACCTCAAGAAGGAAATTGAGGAAGGGAACTTTCGGGAAGACCTCTATCACCGTTTGGCGGTTATTTTGATAAAAGTGCCACCCCTTAATGAGCGGCGAGATGACATTCCGCTATTGGTTAATTACTTTACGGAAAAGATTGCCGACGAGCATGGAACCGCCCAAAAGAATTTTTCAGAAAAGGCCCTGCAGCTATTGAAAGAATACGATTGGACCGGAAATGTACGCGAGCTGCGTAATGTCGTTGAGCGCCTCATTATCTTAGGGGGAAGTGAAGTTAGTGAAAAAGATGTTCAATCTTTTGCAAGCAAATAAGTATGAAAGCTATTGAAATATCAGATTTTAAAGTCACCGAACCCATTCAGCTCCACGACCGCGAGACGGAGATCGATTTAGAGGGTTCAGAAAAAGAAATTAAAAAAGCACTTAAAAACACTCGTGAAATACTGGGAGAATTACAAGATACGCTGTATGCCCATGGGAAATACGCCGTGTTGGTATGTCTCCAGGGAATGGATACCGCGGGGAAGGACAGCCTGATTCGGGAAGTGTTTAAAGATTTTAACGTGCGTGGTGTGGTAGTACATAGTTTTAAGGTGCCTACCGACCTTGAGCGAAAACACGATTATCTGTGGCGGCATTATATCGCCTTGCCGGCGCGTGGAAAATTTGGGGTCTTCAACAGAACCCACTACGAAAATGTACTGGTAACTCGAGTACACCCCGAATATATTTTAGGTGAACACCTTCCCGATGTTCACGATCTCGATGATATAAACGACGCCTTTTGGCATCGCCGCTTCGAGCAGATTAAGAATTTTGAAGAATCGATCGCTCAAAACGGTACAATCATTTTTAAATTCTTTCTCCATTTGTCGAAAGAGGAACAGAAAGATCGGTTGCTTCGTCGACTCAATAAGCCCAATAAAAACTGGAAGTTCTCTCCGGGCGATTTGGACGAACGCCAGTTATGGGATCGCTATATGGAATGTTATGAAGATGCTATCAATCGAACGTCCGCTCCGCATGCTCCGTGGTACGTAATTCCCGCAGACGACAAACCGACGGCGCGGTTTACGGTTGCTGAAATACTCCTGCAAGAACTGCAGCAGTATGAAGATATCAAAGAGCCCGAACTCGCCCCCAAAATAAAAGCCGAAATAGAAACGTTCAAAGACCGACTGAAACATGAATAATGCATCAAATATGTCACGTATACTAGTACTCTTATTACTTCTTACCCTGGGTAGTTTCAATTCGGTGAAGGCACAACAAGTCAAACAGAAAGATTCTCTTATGATACGTTCTATCTACGATATGGCGTTGCTTCAAGGGAAAAGCTATGAGTGGCTCGAGTATCTTTCTAACGAGATAGGAGGTCGGTTATCAGGTTCCTTAGAAGCCGAACGAGCGGTAAAATATACCGAAGCAGAATTGAAAGCATTGGGATTGGACAAGGTTTGGCTGCAACCGGTCATGGTGCCCAAATGGACGCGAGGTACCAAAGAGTACGCCTATATTGAAACGGCGCCGGGCATCTCTACAACAACCAATATTTGTGCGTTGGGAGGGTCGGTTCCTACCCCGGCTATCGGACTCAAAGCGGAGGTGATTGAAGTACAAGGGCTTGATGACCTAGAGCGCTACGGAAGAGAAGCGATTGAGGGTAAAATAGTGTTCTACAATCGTCCCATGCAGGCCGATCTCATCAATACGTTTGAAGCCTATGGCGGATGTGTCGATCAGCGGTATGCGGGCGCTATGGAAGCCGCCAAGTATGGAGCGGTGGGCATTGTGGTTCGTTCAATGAATTTACGGCAAGACGATTATCCACACACCGGCTCAATGAGCTATGGAGACACTCCGGCCAATCAACGAATTCCAGCTTGCGCCATTAGCACCAATGGAGCCGACTATCTCAGCAGTGCTTTAAAGATCAAACCCGATTTAAAATTCTATTTCAAACAAAACTGTAAGACCTATGACGATGTACAGTCCTATAACGTCATTGGAGAAATAACCGGTAGTACCTATCCCGATAAATATATGGTAGTGGGTGGACATTTGGATTCATGGGACTTAGGAGATGGTTCCCACGACGATGGGGCAGGATGTGTGCAGTCGATGGAAGTATTGCGGTTGTTCAAAAAACTGAACTATCAGCCCAAACATAGCATACGGGTGGTCTTGTTTATGAACGAAGAGAATGGCCTTCGCGGCGGTAACAAATACGCGGAAGAGGCCAAACTTAAAAACGAACAGCACGTATTTGCTTTAGAAAGCGACGCAGGCGGATTCACCCCCAGAGGTTTTTCGTTTGATATGGATCAGGCTAATATGGAACAAGTGGCCTCATGGAAGCCACTATTCAAGCCGTATTTGATTCACTATTTTGAAATGGGGGGAAGCGGCGCCGATATCGGACCGCTCAAAGAAAAAGGAATGGTGCTCGCCGGACTGCGACCCGATTCACAACGCTATTTTGATCATCACCATGCCGAAAACGATACGTTCGATGCCGTAAATAAACGCGAACTGGAACTTGGAGGCGCCGCCATGGCTAGTCTTATTTACCTTTTTGACACCTATGGAACGAAAACAGAAATGACTCCTGTAAAGAATTAATAAAGGAGGCACCAGGGTAAATCTTGATAGGGATTTCCTAATATCATTCTGAATTTGAGCCGATTTCGCTATCTTTAAGTGGAAACGAATGATAGCTATGCCGGTATTTTCGCTATACAGTATTTGCTTTAAATCCTTTGGAAAAGGGTTATTATGGTTGTGCTGCTTCGCAATAATTCTTACCAATGCAAGCGCACAGGCGTTAGATGGGGAAGCAAGAAATGCCGTTCCAAATTATAAAGAACAGGCCTTACAATCTGCCGCTGCGGGTGATGCCGAAGCAGCCACGGAAGCGCTTGAAAAGTATCTGTCTGCAACTGGCGACCTCACCCTCCTGAATGATCATTTGTTTGCTTCAATTAAGGAAGATGCTGCTTACACCCACTTAAAAGCGCATTACCTTCCTAAACTGAGTTTGCTAGGGGTGCTCTACATATTAGCCGGATTATTTGGTGTGTTTGTTAGCATTATGTTGTTTTTCAGAAGGACCAAAAAGAGCGTAACCTATCGCTTGATGGGCGCCTTCGTTCTTTTTCATTCGCTCTTCATCTTACACCTAAGCTTGTATGTAACGAACTTACAGTACAGCCTTCCACATGCGCTGTTATTATCTACTACCTTTTCGTTTCTATATGGTCCCTTATTGTACTTCTATTTTAAACGGGTAATCCTAAACTATACATTCCGGTGGTCTGACCTTTTGCATTTAGTACCTTCTGTAGGATTGTTCTTATATATAGTTCCTTTTTACTTACTTCCAGAGATTTCAAAAGTTGAAATTCTATTTTCGAGAACCGACTATCTGATGCCCGGTGCCGTTTGGATTATTTTTGGGAAGATACTTTCCTTAACCATCTACGGATTTCTGATCTATCGTTTGTATGAAAAAAACCGTTCGGCTTCCAAAGAACATTCGTCTCAAGCATTATGGCAACGAAACATTGTGGCCATCTATAGTAGCTATGTTGTTGCCTATATTGCCTATGCGCTCGTCTTAGTGAAGTGGGTACCGGTAAGCGAACTCATCCATCCGCAAATTGTGGTCATGATCGTTTTGGTGCTGTACATTTCATATGTTACCTACAACCAACCTGAAGTATTCGCTGGCAAGACCTCATTGCCTGATCCGGGAAATCTGTTTAAGTATAAAAAATCGCGACTTACCGATTCGCTTTCCGAAGAATTAAAAGAAGAACTTCTACGCTTGCTGGAACAGGAAGAAGTATACAAAGACAATAGCTTGAGCCTGCAGAAATTGGCAGAACTATTGGAAACTTCCAGACATAGCGCCTCACAGGTTATCAATCAGCATTTTCAAATGAATTTTTACGAACTGATCAATTCATACCGGGTGCGCGCCGCCATGCAATTGTTAGAATCGGAAGCCAACCAACAACGAAATATTATCGACATTGCTTACGAAGTAGGCTTTAACAACAAGGTAAGCTTCAACAAATCGTTCAAACGAATCGCAGCCACAACGCCTTCCCAATTCATCGCTTCTTTATCCCAATCTTAGGCTCAAGTAAGAAAATCATTATCGGGATTTACGTTTCTTTACCATTTTAATCGTTACTTGAACTGTAGTTAATTAATAAACAAAGGGACTGTCATAATGATGGTTTGGTTGGTAAAGCCTTGGCAGTCCTCTTTAGTTGTTTCTTTTGTAGTGATTTTCTGTTGCAAACAGAAAATTTGATGGTTAGTTTATCTATCCTTGTGCAAAAAAGAGCTCTTCTTCAAGGGCTCTTTTTTATATCCACCAAACGATAAAGAACTGTTTGATGTCGCTACCCTTTTTTTCATACACTAAAACCGCTCGCTCCCGTGCTATGGCTTCGGCTATTTTAGGTTGCGCTTCTTTCTGTGGAATCCAATCGGGATATAGTGGTGGGGGTAGAAGCCAGTGTCGTTTTGGTGGCAGCGCATAATAGGCGTTGGGGTCTAATTCGTTAAGGGCTTCTTTTCCGCGGTACGTCCCCACTAAAGAGCGTTGTTCAGAGGGAGTCAGGCTACGTGGGTCATGTGCTTCCGGAATAAAGAGAAAAGCGCGTAAGTAGCAACGTTGCTGAAAACTTTCCACCGTGTAGGGAATCAAATCTGCCAACATTTTTTGGGTAATCTCATGGTAGAGCATCGGAAATTGACGGGTTTTCCATTTCTCGTATTTCTTCGGAAGAGAATCGCGGCGATTTGGTCCTATCCAGAGCGTGTGTTCTTCAGAAGACGTATCCAAAAGATAAAATTTACAGGCCATTTCCAAATGAATTGGCGTCTCGAATTTTTTATCGTAAAGCAAAAAGTCTAACTCACCCAGGGTGCTTTTGGCACCATGAATTTGAAGTTGCGAAGCCAACAACTCAAATCTTGTTGACTGCTTCAGATAGACTTCCATGAGATACTCGGCTTGTTTTCCTAAGAGTAGCGGTGTTATAGATTCTGAAGGAGTGGAGTGGTTCAACACTTCCGTTAGGGTAAGGTCCGCAAAAAGGTCTTTTGCCCGGGCGATGGGCAGATTGGGGGTTGCGAAAAAGGAATCGAATATATTAATAGTCTTGTCTTTTTTTTAATTCCTTCCGAAGAAAAAACCATCCTGGGAGGGCGTAAGAAATTCCAAAATAGAGTATCCGCAAACTGTCATACCATCCAGACTGAAACACTCCCACTAGCAGATAAACCCCTGAAAGTCCCCACATCCATCGCATATAGAAGTCGGCTGGTCTGGTTTCCATCCGGGTCCAAAAGAACAGTATCACAAAAAGCAAAGGAACGGGAATCGAAAGTAGCATGCTAAAAAACAGCGCAAACACGGCATTTCCGTAGAGCATTTCCCAATTGCTAAATGATTGCAATAGTACGGCTTCATGAACATACAAAAAGACCGAAACAATACAGCTTCCCGTAAGCACTGAGAGCAACCAATAGCGCAAGATGCCCTTTAATTTCACCGCTTTACCGCTTTTTCGTATCGCTCGATCCAGTCGTTAGCAGTCATTTTTGTGGTCAATTCACCAATCAACTCATATGGAATGTGCTTTGGATTTTTGAAGCGAATGCAACTTTTTCCCATATCCAGTTTGGTAGTAACTTGTTCCGCATATGCGTTTTTGAACCACGCTAAAAGCTCGGGATCACTGTAAAGTCCCATGTGATACAATGCAATATGATTTTTTTGCGAAGCCACGTTCATAAACGGCAGCGGTTGCTTCGGATCGCAATGATAGCCATCGGGATATCGTTCGTGGGGCACTACATAGCCCAACATGCCATAATTCATCTGTTCTTCGAAACCTTCGGGCAGGTTTTCCAAAATAGTGGCCCGCAATTTTTTTATAGGGGCTTTGCGATCTTCCGGTAAGGTGGCGATATACGCCTCTGGAGTGGTGGCATTTGAGGTCATAGGCTCATAATTTAGTGATCTTTTTCCGTAAGGAAAGATACAAAAGGATTACTTCTCAACACATCCATCCCGGATGTTGCACGGGTATTTTCTATTTTTGCTGAAAAGCACACGCAGTGTTATCTCAATACACCAAAGAATTTCGCTATAATATTCAGCTCGCTACTCCGGTCATTTTGGGCATGTTAGGGCATACCTTAGTGGCATTCTTCGATAATATCATGGTAGGGCAATTGGGTACGGCCGAACTGGCAGCGGTATCCTTAGGGAATAGTTTTATGTTCATTGCCATGTCACTGGGTATCGGGTTTTCTACTGCTATTACCCCATTGGTCGCAGAGGCCGATGGTGAAAAGAATGAAGGCAAGGGGAAGGCTGCGTTTAAACACGGACTCTTTCTGTGTACGGTACTTGGCGTGGCTTTATTTCTGATGGTTTTAGGAGCCAAACCCCTAATGTTTATCATGAACCAACCGGCTGAGGTGGTCGAACTGGCAATGCCGTATCTAACGCTTGTGGCCGCATCGCTCGTTCCTCTGATTATTTTTCAAGCCTTTAAGCAGTGTAGCGACGGACTTTCAATGACACGTTACCCCATGTACGCCACTATACTCGCCAATGTAGTGAATATTGTACTCAATTATGTCTTCATCTTCGGCGCTTTTGGGTTTCCGAAGTTGGGCGTTGTGGGAGCCGCCATTGGGACGCTCGCGTCTCGTATCATTATGCTGGCGTATTTATGGTATTTGATGTCGCAGCATCATAAATCGCGCTTTTACGTGCTTCAGATACGGTTTTTTGAACTTCGGAAGGTGATGCTCAAAAAATTGATGAATCTCGGTTTTCCTTCAGCCCTACAAATGTTTTTTGAAGTAGCCATTTTTACCGCGGCCATCTGGTTGTCCGGAATTCTGGGAAAAAATCCACAAGCAGCCAATCAAATAGCCCTCAACCTCTCGTCCATGACCTTTATGGTGGCAACGGGCTTTAGCGTTACGGCCATGATTCGTGTGGGGAACCAAAAAGGACTTAAACGATTTCGAGAACTGCGCCGTATTACCTTTTCCATTGTGCTGCTAAATACCTTGCTCGCTACAGTGTTTGCCATTGCCTTCGCCGTATTTCGAGAACAATTTCCGAAGTTGTACTTAGACTACGATGATGCAACACAATTTGCCGATAACTTTCAAGTTTGGAGCATCGCTTCAAAATTATTGTTGATCGCCGCCATTTTTCAGATTAGTGATTCGCTACAAGTAGTCTTTTTAGGGGCCTTGCGCGGGATGCAGGATGTCAAAGTACCCACGGCCATTACCTTCTTTTCGTATGGGTTGATTGGGTTTCCCGTAAGTTATTATTTAGGAATGCACACCGATTATGCAAGCTCCGGAATTTGGCTGGGATTATTGGCAGGGCTCACCACTTGTGGGGTCTTGTTATTTTTAAGGTTTAACAGACTGTCCAAAAAATTGATTACCGAATAAGTATCTTTGTATCGTAAACTTGTTTGACATGGAAATACCGAAATATTTAATGGGCGATAATTCCGACTTCCCGGATTCGTTGTTCGTGATACATACCGATTTTCCTCGATTTATTATCGATTTGACCACCGATGAGGTAGAGTGGCTTGAAGAATTTGATCAGCACGATCAAAAAGAATTAGAAACCGAAACCGAAACCTATATTCGAGAGGCAACCGAGTTCTACGATCGGGAAATAGCACGCTACGAGGATGATTGAACAGCTGTTGGAATACGACACCGAACTTTTTCTCTTTCTCAACAGCTTAGGGTCTGAGTCATGGGACGGGTTCTGGACCATAGTAACCGAAAAATGGTCGTCCATTCCACTATATGCCTTATTGTTAGTGCTCATTTTCAAACACTATGGTTGGAAACGCACCGTACTTATTTTGGTGGCGGTCGCGCTCATGATTACCGCGACTGATCAATTGGCCAATCTTTTTAAATATGGAGTACAGCGGCCTAGACCCTGTCAAGTCCCTGAACTACAGGAGGCCATGCGCTTTGTGGCAAAGCGATGCGGTAGATTTGGGTATTTCTCGGCCCATGCCGCCAGCTCCATGGCCGCGGCAGTGTTTTTAGGGTTGGTATTGCGTTCATGGTACCGTTATTTGCCATTTCTGCTCCTTGCCTGGGCTGTGCTGGTTGCCTATAGTCGAATTTATTTAGGCGTGCACTATCCATTAGATATTATCACAGGTATGGCGATTGGTGGAAGTTTGGGAGGACTCTTTTACACCTTACAAAAATATGCTCAGCAGCGCTTAGCGCTTTCTAACTAGATACAAATCTCGGTACAGCCTTGGCTTATGATTGCGATGCTCAGGCCCTACCGGGTTCATGTCATAACGTATCACTTTCTCTACGGCGAAGTGTTGCTTCGGAAATTCTTGTTCGAGTACTGGAAGGTTTTCTTCGGCCACCAAGATTCCAAAAGCAGCCTCTTCGGGAACTTCCGTCACGCCGTCTTCGGTGAGCACGGGGATGGGTTTTCCATAGTCCCAGATCAATTCTGGCGTAAAGCCGCCTAATTCATAGACCGGAAGCGCATTGTTTGCTTGCCAATCCTGCAATTCAGAAAGTGGCCGATACTCCGGATTTACGGTGAGAGCAGACGCCATAGGCATTCCGAAGGAAATAATGGCGATAATAAAAGCGATGGTCAGGTAGAATACCGGTTTGATGCGCTTCCAACGTAAATGTCGAAGCATGAGCAGACTTATAACTACCAGAGACACACAAAGCAATACAAACCATACCCATTGCCCGGTAAGTTGATCTTTCAAAAGAACATAGCCCGCGATCGGGAATGCAAGTCCGATGAAAGCGATCAGTCCGAAATTAAAGAACACGGGAATGGTTTCCCCTTTATGGGGGAGGTTGCGAAATTTTCGAAACAGATATTCTATGTAATATGCGGTATTTAAGGCCATAGGAATTAAGACCGGCAGCAGGTAACGCGATTTTTTTTCAGGAATAATAGAGAGCAGCACTACGGCAACTAGCGTCCAAAGCAGCGTGAATTGATACCCCTTTTTGTTACTTACGCGGTTCTTCAGATAGGGATAGAGCAATCCGATAAACGCTGGGAGCGTCCAAATACCGCTTTGCGTAAAGAAACTCCAGTAATAATAGAAGGGACGTACATTGTAGCCCGTCCAATTGGCCGCTTCACGGCGTGTAATTTCAGCGACGGCTTCGGCATCAAACGTATACACATACCAATGCCACCACCCCGAGCAGAGTGTTGCAATCACAAGCAATAGTACGATGGGCAGTAGTTGTTTCCGAAGCGATCGAAACCGATAGGTCACTCCAAAGGCGATGAGAAAAGGTAGAAAAAGGGCATACACCGAAACCGGACCTTTGCTCATAAACGACAGTCCGATAAAAATTCCTGCCCATAGGGCACGAACGTACGGTTTCTTTTGGGTTTGAAACCATCGAAAAATTTGGTAGATAGCCACCATCATAAAGGCATGAGTAAAAATGTCCCATTGTCCATTTCGGCCGGAGAAAATGATGTAAAAAGAGGTGGCCAGAATTAAGGCTGAAATGAATGCATAGCGCGAATCGCCCGCCAGACGTTTGCCCAGTCGATAGGAGGTAAGCACTAATAATAGGCTCATAAGCGCTGCTGGAAGTCGGAGCCCAAACATACTTTTGAGTCCGAATACCAACCCGGAAGCAGCCGTTAACCATGTGGGTAGTGGAGGTTTTTGATAGCGTGGCTCGCCGTTTAGTGTGGTAAGCAGCCAATGCCCATCATCGATCATTTCACGCGCGGTAATAAAGTTACGCGCTTCCATGATATTGATATAGATCGCATCGAGGTGAAAGAAAAAGATGGCAAGACACGCCAGGGTCAGAAAGAGGATAGGATGTTTCTCAAGCGTTTTCATGGCGTTCTTTTTTTCCGATGAAGATATTTCGAATATAAATAATCAAACCGGCGCTGTGCCCTACAAACATTACCGGGTCTTTTCTAAAGATAGCGTAGGTAAGAATTAAGGCGGCCCCCAACACACTGAGACGCCAGAAACCAACAGGGAGCTGGGAGGTTTTTGTTTTTTCGGAAATCATCCATTGATAGACAAAGCGGAGGGTAAAAATAAGCTGCGCGATGATTCCCAACCATAAAAGCCAGACAGGGATGGCTTCATTCTGAAATAGTTCTACCGCGTCGTATTGACCGTTGTTGTAGCCATAAATCACTACCAGCACCGGGAAGACGAGTAAGAACCAGCGTAAAATTTTGGGTGATTTGTACCATTCGCCTTGTAGTTGTAGGTTTCGAATATAGATAAAGTACGTAAGCGTTTGCCCCAACATGATGGCAAAGTCATCTCGCAAATACCCATAAACGAATAACAAAAAAGAGGCGAATAGACTAAGTTTCCAGAAGAGGGAAGGAGTGATAATTCTTTTTTGCCGTTCCGAAAGAATCCATTGTAGGAGCAAGCGTCCTGAAAAAAGGAGCTGTGCCAGAAAGCCGATGCCATAAATAAGCGCCGTGCTCATCCTTGGTCTTGGATCTCGTAATTGATATACTTTCGTTTCATCCAAAGATAGGCGAAACAATCCATCAACGGACCTAGCAGTCGGTTCCAGAGTCCGAATTTCGCGGTTCCCGCCACCCTTGGAAAATGCCGCACCGGAATTTGAACGATGCGGCCCTTCTGTAATAAAATCATGGCAGGAAGGAATCGGTGCAATCCTTTGAACATCGGGATGCGTTTGGCGTACTCGGTTTTGATCACCTTTAACGGGCATCCTGTATCGTCCATGCCATCATGGGTAAACGCTCTGCGAATTCCGTTGGCAATTCTCGAAGAGGTGTTTTTTACGAAGGAATCTTTGCGATCTGCCCGAACTCCCGTCACCAATTCGTGATCATCGATATGCTCTAGTAACAGGTTAAAATCTGCGGGAGCGGTTTGCAGGTCGCTGTCGATGTATCCCAACAGCGGAGTCTCTACATGATCGAATCCGGCTTTAATGGCAGCGCTTAGGCCTCGATTTTCGACAAAGGAGATATATGTAAACGCTTCATTTCGAAGGCAAATGGCTTCTATCAGCGACTGGCTCGCATCCTTTGAGCCGTCATTTACAAAAAGCACCTTCGTTTTCTTGCTAGCGATTGTTAGATACGCTAAAAGTTCTTGTTCTACCCGTTCCAGATTGTCTTCTTCGTTGTACACGGGTATAATGACGGTAAACTCGTACATATTCGATCGCAGGTTATCCCTGCAAAAGTATTTCTTTTTTGCAGAATACCCAGAACCATAAAAAAATGGTTTCTTTGTATGTCGAATCGTACCTATGAAAGCACTCGTTACCGGAGCCGCCGGATTTATTGGATCGCACACTGCACAACGCTTACAAGGCATGGGGTGTGAGGTAGTTGCAATCGATAATTTTTCTCCGTACTACGATCCCGAATTAAAAAAGCGCAACGCTGTGGCACTCTCCCAACAAGGCATTGTCGTGCAGCAATTAGACCTTCGCCTGTCTCATTTAGGCGAATTATTGGAAAACGAGTTCACGCACGTTTTTCACTTTGCAGCTCAGCCGGGAATTGCTTCTACCAGTACCTTTCGCGACTATTATGAAAATAACGTATTGGCGACGCACCGACTGCTCGAAGCGCTTGAAACCATATCACAACGACCGTATTTTGTGAATATGGCCACCTCCTCTATCTATGGTTTGGAAGCCACCATGACCGAAGACGAAGCTCCGCGCCCAGCTTCTTGGTACGGTGTTACCAAATTGGCCGCCGAACAATTGGTGTTGGCCTATGTTCGCCGCGGACTCTTAACCGGGACGTCCCTACGGTTGTATTCGGTGTATGGCCCTAGAGAACGCCCCGATAAGCTTTACACCCGTTTAATCGATTGTGGCTTAAACAGGAAGCCGTTTCCGCTTTTTGAAGGAAGCGAACATCACCTGCGCAGCTTTACATATGTTCAGGATATTGTTGATGGTATTGTGAGCGTGATTGGAAAGGAAACCGAATGTAATGGTGAGATTTTTAATCTGGGCACTGAAAAAGAAAATAGTACAGCGACCGGGATTGCTACGGTAGAAGAAATTCTAGATACCACTATTCAGGTCGATGTGCAACCTCCGCGTCCCGGCGATCAATCCCGAACGAAGGCAAATATTGATAAAGCCAAAAAAGTTCTTGGCTATAACCCGAAAACGTCGCTAAAAACGGGATTAGAAGCACAGGTCGCGTGGTTTCAGGAACATTTTATTTCGTAAGTGAAAGCAGATAGGCTGCGGCTTCGAAAGGGGTTGTTTTTTGCTCGTGAATACGCTCAAGTTGCGCCTCAAATGCTTTTTTAACCTCTACATTACTAAAGAATGCTTGCTGTAACGTATTCTCAATAGTTTGAAGCAACCAAAATCGGTTCTGTTGCTTTCGCTTTTCTGAAAAATATCCGTTGTCCTTTACCGTATCAAGATAATCCTGAAGCGCCTCCCATACCGTATCAATCCCTTCGTCCTTCAGCGCACTACAGGTCATAGCCTTTGGGGTCCATTGGCTTTCCTTCGGCGGAAACAAATGCAGGGCACGATTGAACTCAGTTCGGGCGAGTTTTGCAGCCTTCACATTGTCTCCGTCGGCTTTGTTGATCACAATCGCATCGGCCATTTCCATAATTCCCCGTTTCATACCTTGCAGTTCATCGCCGGCACCGGCGAGCTTCAGAAGTAAAAAGAAATCGGTCATGGAGTGTACGGCTGTTTCACTTTGTCCTACCCCCACCGTTTCTATAATGATGGTATCAAAGCCTGCGGCTTCACAGAGAATAATAGCTTCACGGGTTTTACGGGCTACGCCTCCTAAGGAAGTTCCACTGGAGGAAGGGCGAATGTAGGCATTTGGGTCTTTTACCAGCGACTCCATGCGTGTCTTATCGCCTAAAATGCTGCCCCGACTTACGGTACTACTGGGATCCACTGCAAGAACTGCCACCCGATGTCCTTTTTTGGTGAGATAGGTTCCGAAGCGCTCAATAAAGGTGCTTTTACCCACGCCGGGCACTCCTGTAATTCCAATTCTAAAGGAAGGAACGGCATGCTGGAGGCATTGTTCTAAAATCGATTTGCTGATGTTTTGATGTTGTGGGGCTTCGCTTTCAATATAGGTGATGGCCCGACTTAACGCAGTGGTGTCTCCTAATTTCAGCTGGGCCACCAGGGTTTCGACTGAAATGGATTGCTTTCGTTTCTGTTTAATGGTCGCTGCCGCCTGTTTACTGAGGTTGGTGGGCGTGGTAACGCCGTCTTTTTCTGAAAGGGCTCCGCTGTCCTGTTTCTCTTCCGCCATGCGTGAAATTTATGACAATTTTATGAATAAGGGTTTCTTAAAAATACGCAACCTTGGTATATTGATTATTCAAACCAAATAAAATAATCATGAAAACATTATATGAAGGTATTTCTACCGCCACCGGCGGGCGAAAAGGCCACGTGAAGAGTGACAACGGTCCTGTCGACCTATCCTTATCGGTCCCTAAATCGATGGGAGGCGATGGGGGCGACGGCGCCAACCCAGAGCAATTGTTTGGATGCGCCTATGCTGCTTGCTTTGGCGGTGCGGTGCAATCGGTAGCGGCTGCTGAAGATATCGACATAGACGAGGACAATTTGAGTGTTAAAGCAACCATTGGTTTTTGTAAGGATAAGGAAGGGTTTTTCCTAGAGGCTACCTTAGATGTTTACATCCCGAATGTTGATACCGAAACGGGTGAAATGCTCGTTAATAAAGCACATGAGGTTTGTCCCTTTTCAAAAGCAACGCGCGATAACATTACCGTGAATCTAAACCTCCTCATTGACGAAGACTAAAAAGATCACCCTCTTACACTGAAAAAGCCGGAGCAATGTACTCCGGCTTTTTATTGTGGTTATTATTGTATGGGTAACTAGATAGCGCGCATCTGTATGATTCTGGCGTCGTTATCATCGTCATCATCCTCTTGGGACCCGTCCGACATCACCTCTGCCTCGGTTACTTTCTTATGGCTATTATCTTTGAAGTGGTTCTTTTTATGCTGTTCGGCTTGCTTTAGGTACCACTGAATCTTCTTGCGGTGTTTGTAAAGCATTTCCAGGATAGGCTCCGGAAGTTCTTCCGTTTTCAGCATATCAGAGATTTTGGTGACGATCCCTTTATCCCTTGCCATTCCTTCCGCCAGCATATCAACCGCATCGTAGTTGTCTAGTGCCTCTTTGATCTCACTCCAGGTGCGATCGGTATTTCCTTTTTCAACGTCCAATTCTAGTGGTTCAATATCTCTTGAACTCAACTGATTGGAAATATCGTTGGCGATACGATTACGTTCGGTCGCCATGTAATTCATAAATCGCTTGAGGTCGGTGGTTTGTGCATCCTGAGCTGCGTTATAATAGTATTGTTCAGCCCTAAAGCAAGCTACCATCAATCTATTCAGTCGATCAAAATCTTTGTATTTATCTTTCATAACCCTCTCTTAGTTCATCCTAAATGTACAACAAAAGACAGTCCAAGAAGGGGTACTTAATTATATTTTAACTTAAAAAAAGTTAATATTTTGAAACGCGGGAAAGAATCCCTCGTCTTTTAACTGAACAGCAACCAAAAAAACCATCAAGTTTGTCGAACCAACTACTTGTTGAGCAATGTAAACAGCATGACCGAAAGGCGCAAATGGCCTTGTACAATCAATATTGTGAAGGCATGTTAATTGTTGCTAGCAGGTATATAAACGACACGGCTGCGGCAGAAGATGCGATGCAAGAGGCCTTTATCAAGGCTTTTACAAAGTTAGATCAGTTTCAGGGAGACGTCACCTTTGGAGCCTGGTTAAAACGGATCGTGATCAATACCTGCCTGGATGTGCTGAAGGCGCGAAAATTGGAAACCGATCCTGTGAATGAGGAAACGTTGACGATTGTACAGGATGACAACTGGACCGTGCCCGATGCCACCACCGTTGCGGAAGTAAAAGAAGCCATTGCGGCCCTTCCGGAGAACTATCGCGTAGTAGTAACGCTCTTTTTATTAGAAGGCTATGACCATCAGGAGATTTCCGAAATACTGGGCATCACTGAAAGTGCCTCGAGAACGAACCTACATCGCGGAAAGAACAAATTAAAAGAACACTTAAAGCATTTGCAATATGGCACAGGATATTAGATCGCTTTTGAAAGAAGACACTTCCGAACCGAAGAAGCTTTCAAAAGGACATGAAGCACGGTTCGAGGCACGACTTGCTGCGGCCTTTCCGGAAGAGAAGAAAAAGAAACGCCCTGCGTTTCTCTTTATGAAGATTGCTGCCGTAGGCTTGGTGTTGCTTACGTTGAGTATTTTTGGATATCGATCCTTGACCAACGAATCGACGCCTCCCACTATCGTTGATACCGATAATACGTCCTCTGAGACACCACTCACACCACAGATCACCCTGGGAGATCTTTCTCCTGATTTGAAGAAAGTAGAAGAGTTTTATACTGCTGGTATCAATGTTCAGCTTGCCTCCTTAGATACTTCTAATGAGAATAAAGATCTCATTGACGGCTATATGAGACGCCTAAAAGATCTGGATGCAGAATACACACGATTAACGCAAGAACTTAACACACTGGGCCCAACAGAAGCGACCATCAACGCCCTTATAGATAATTTGAAACTTCGTTTGGAATTGCTGTTCAAACTGAAAAACAAATTAAAAGAACTAAAAGAAACAGATGATGAAAAATATATCAATATGGAAGCATAGTTTTTTGTTGAGCGTCGCAATACTCCTTTCGGGAGTGTCGTTTGCACAAAAGAAATATGTAGAAACCTTTAGTGTTGGAGAAGATGTGCTGGTGTCTGTAAATACCAGTCACACCCATGTGGTCTTCGAGACCTGGAACAAAGATATCGTGGAAGTGGAAGCTCGTATCGAGGGTGAAAACCTTTCCGAAGCACAGAAAAAAGAGATTTTTGACAACTGGGATTTTGATATCCTGGGAAACAGCAAAAAGGTAGTGATTACCTCTCATGCGGGAGGATCGTGGAGTGGCATGGAGTCGTTATCAGGACTAGGCGCCTTGAAATCACTGGAAAGTTTGAAAGTGCTCGAGCAACTTCCTGAAATGCCTATTTTGAAAGATCTAACCACCATGAATTTTGATGTGGTCGTTCCAGATGTGCCCGATTATGAAGAAATGCCAAACTGGCCTTTTACCGAAGAACGCGCTAGCATTCATTACAAAGATGGCTACACGAACTTCAACTTTAACAATAACGGGAGCTATGTGTTCGATAAGTCGGAATACGAACGCAACAAGCAGTCGTATGTCGATAAGTTGAACCGTAAGTACAAGACCAATGTGACGGTAAAACAAACCGATCGCTGGTTAAAAGATGTGGACGAATGGGCCAAAGGCTTTGAAAAGGTCATGGAAGCCTGGGGAGAAGATTTTGGAGCGAAATTTAGCAATCAGTTTGGGCCCGAATTCGAGCGAAAAATGGAGGCCTGGGGAGAGAACCTCGGAAAGCAGATGGAAGCTTGGGGAGAAGAATTCGGAAAAGAATTTGAGAAAGAAATGGAAGCCTGGGGAGAGAACTTTGGGCGAGAAATGGAAGCCTGGGCCGAGCAATTTGATGAAGGTCCGCATGGAAAAAAGCACAACGTCAAGGCGTATATCCTAAAAGAGAAGGATGGTAAAAAGATCCATCCCGAGGCACGAAAAACCATTATTATCAAGATGCCCAAAGGTGGCAAAACAGATATCAATGTGCGTCACGGAGAAGTGAAAATGGCCGATGCCTATAACGTACGTGCGAAATTGAATTATGCAGCGCTTACAGCCAATAGCATTGATGGGGGGAGTACCCTCATCAATGCGGCCTATGCGCCGGTGTATATCAATGAATGGAACGACGGCTCTCTGGATGTGGATTATGTGGAGGATTGCAAATTGAACGAGGTAAAAAACATTGTGTTGAAGGCCAATTCGAGCAATGTTCAAATTAATGTGCTCGATCGAGAAGCCTTGCTACAAGGGTCTTTCGGAAACCTTTTTATAAATAAAGTGGCGAACAACTTCAAAGTGGTTGATATCGTTCTCGACAATACGAACGCCACTATCTTGCTTCCCGATGCTGGGTTCGATTTCTATTTCAACGGAAAGAAAACACGACTGCTACACCCTAAATCCTTACAGGTAAATCAGTCGAAAAACGGGAACAATGTACTGCTTCGCGGCTATCATAAGTCCCAAAACAACAGTGCTTCCTTCAAGATTGACGCGCGCTACAGCGACGTTACCCTAAAAAATTAAACGCCTTACGTATTCCAGGTAAGGCGTATATTCTCTCTTCTTCTGCATCGACCTTCGATGCCTTTTTTATATACAAAAACCACCTCTGTGGCAGAAGTGGCTTGCGTTAGGTGTTCTCAATTTTGATTATGCTTCTCGATTCAGTTTTTTCGTTATAAAGAACCCAGACAACAATCCGGCGCCTGCCATAAAGAAGATGGTACCGGGATAGGCTACATCTTCATCAAGGCCTAGAACCTGACTGAAAAAGGCGGCGATAAAAATACCAAGACCGATACCCATCGCCAAAAGGGCCAAATTAATGACAATGACTTTCCACACGGGAGTGACCCTTCGTTCCTTCGAGTAAAAAATAGACGCATCGGCACCTTTTTCGATAAGCGCAAGGCGCTCGCGATTGCGTGCTGAAATGTACAAGTAAAAAATTCCGAAAATAACGCCAAAGACGATTGGTAAGATAACTACTTCTGATCCCATAATTTGATTGATTTAATGACTATTGTTCGTTTTTAAAGGTAGGACGTACTCCTTACAACTTCGGTTACATAATTTGCCGAAAATTATCTTTTCTTATTTTGTAACCACATGCCCGATAAAAACGTCTTAATAGGGATGAACCATGACACTAACCAAGCGCTCATTGAAAAGAGTTTAAAGGGTGATACCAAAGCCTTTGGTCTTTTGGTAACCACTTACCAAAGCTTGGTCTATACCGTTCTTGTTCGCATGGTTAAAACTCCCGAAATTGCTGAGGAATTAGCGCAAGACACCTTTGTGAAAGCCTATCATTCGCTGGCGAGTTTTCGGGGCGATGCAAAGTTTTCGAGTTGGCTCTATCGCATTGCCTATCGGAAAGCGCTCGATTATCTTCGGAAGGCAAAGCGAAACCCCATGCAAGAGTGGGAGGAAGGGGCCGCTGTGTTGGCGGTAGCACCCATTCAAAACGCGTTGGAACAATTAGAGCAGAAGGAACGAGAAGCCATTATTCGAAAGAGTATAGAAATGTTGCCGGAAACCGACGCCGCCTTAGTGACCTGGTATTATTTTGACGATCTTTCGGTTAAAGAAATCGCAGCAATAACCGAGCTGTCAGAATCGAATATTAAAGTAAAGTTACATCGAAGTCGTGCCAAGCTGTACGAGCAATTGCAGCAGTATGTACTTCCGAATCTATCGAAACCACATGGAAAAGCCATCTAACGAAAAGGATCCTTTTTTACGCAAACAACTTCAGGAAGTACCGCTGGAAAGGGTTTCCAATCAGTTTTCAGAAAATATTATGAGACGACTGCAGCCTCAACCGCTTTCGAAAACCCCACCCTTGATATCCAACACGGTGCTTTGGTGTATTGGAAGTGGCTTTTTGGGAGCTTCGTTACTGCTGTGGGGATGGCCAAATCTTACATTCTTTAATTCTGAAGTGCGATCCATTATAGCGACATGGAAATGGAACCCTGCGATAGAACTCCCAAATCTCTCTCAGCATGCTATGTACGCCGTGGCGTTCCTGTCGCTGTTTCTACTTCAAATACCATTTTTGATAAAACAGCGCATTTCTAAGGAATAAAAAAGTCCGACAAAGGTGTCGGACTTCCATACTCTTTAGTGATCTACTAACACCCATTCGCCTTTGTCAAGTAGCGGAATGGCCTGTTTGTATTTCACCGTTTTGTTTTCGCCGCTCATCACATTTTTGATGGTAACCCGGTCGTTTCGCCCAATTTTTGGGCGTTCTCGGGTAATCGTTTCTGTTACTTGCGGTTGTTTTTGGGTGTTTCCGGCGGCACGTGATTGTGCTGCGCGTTCGTCCATATTTGGAATTTCTTCTTTTTGTTCGCTCAGCTTTTCCTTCGGACGTGTTTGTCGCGCTTCCTGAATTTGTTGATTCTCCTGCGGAAGTTCTCCTTTGAATAAGAACGAGATAACATCCTTATTTACTTTATCGATCATTTCTTTGAACAATTCGAAGGCTTCAAACTTGTAGATCAATAACGGGTCTTTCTGCTCGTGCACCGCTAATTGAACCGATTGCTTGAGTTCGTCCATCTTCCGAAGGTGATTTTTCCAGGCATCATCAATAATGGCTAACGTAATGTTCTTTTCAAAATCTTGAACCAATTGTCGGCCTTCGGTTTCGTAAGCTTTTTCCAGATCGGTCGCTACGTTGAGTGTTTTTACTCCGTCAGAGAACGGCACTAAAATTCGCTTGTACTTATCCTTTTGGGTTTCGTACACATTTTTGATGACCGGAAAGGCCATTTCCGCATTGCGCGCCATCTTTTCCTGATAGTGCTCATAAGCTGCCTTGTAAATAATTCCGGCGATCTTCTTGGCGTCCATTTTTTCGAATTCCGCTTCAGAAATAGGCGAACTCATCGAGAAAAAGCGGATCAATTCGAACTCAAAGTTCTTGTAATCCTGTGCCAATTTGTTGCTTTCGGCGATCACTTCCGAAGTGTCGTAGATCATATTCGCGATATCCACTCGGAGACGCTCTCCGAAAAGCGCGTGGTAACGACGTTTGTACACAACTTCTCGTTGGGCGTTCATCACATCATCATACTCCAATAAACGCTTCCGGATACCAAAGTTGTTCTCTTCTACTTTTTTCTGGGCGCGCTCAATGGATTTTGAAATCATGGAATGCTGAATTACTTCGCCTTCCTTCAATCCCATACGGTCCATCATCTTGGCAATTCGTTCGCTTCCGAAGAGACGCATCAAATTATCTTCCAGCGACACGTAGAACTGAGAACTTCCCGGATCTCCCTGGCGACCGCTACGCCCGCGCAACTGGCGGTCTACACGTCTAGAATCGTGGCGTTCGGTACCAATAATGGCCAATCCGCCTGCTTCTTTTACTTCTTTGGAAAGCTTAATATCGGTACCCCGACCGGCCATGTTGGTAGCAATGGTTACCATACCCTGGTTACCGGCTTCCGCAACAATATCGGCCTCTTTTTTGTGCAATTTCGCGTTCAGTACATTATGCGGAATCTTCCGAATCCCCAGCATCTTACTGAGCAACTCAGAGATCTCTACTGAAGTAGTACCAATCAACACCGGGCGTCCGGCCTCTGATAGTTCCTGAACCTCTTCGATCACGGCATTGTATTTCTCGCGTTTCGTCTTATAGATCTTGTCTTCGCGATCGTCTCGAGCAATCGGCTTGTTGGTAGGAATTTCCACCACATCCAATTCGTAGATCTCCCACAACTCTCCTGCTTCCGTAACGGCAGTACCCGTCATACCCGACAACTTGCGATACATTCTAAAGTAATTCTGAAGGGTAATGGTCGCAAAGGTTTGCGTGGCCGCTTCGATCTTTACATTTTCTTTGGCTTCAATCGCTTGATGGAGTCCGTCGCTATAACGACGCCCATCCATGATTCGTCCGGTTTGTTCATCCACGATCATCACCTTGTTATCCATCACCACATATTGCGTATCCTTTTCGAACAGGGCATACGCCTTAAGGAGTTGGTTCATGGTGTGAATACGCTCACTTTTGATGCTGAAGTCACGAAATAATTCTTCCTTGGCTTCGGCCTCCTCTTCTTTGCTGAGTTCTTGATTTTCGATCTTCGCTATTTCGGTTCCCATCTCGGGCATCACAAAGAAATCGGGGTCATCGTCTCCGGAAAGGTAATTTACCCCTTTATCGGTTAATTCGATCTGATTGTTTTTCTCATCGATCACAAAATACAATTCGGCATCAATCTTCGGCATTTCCCGATTGTTGTCCTGCATGTAATAATTCTCCGTCTTCTGAAGAATTTGTCGCACGCCTTCTTCGGAAAGAAATTTGATCAAGGCCTTATTCTTTGGGAGCCCGCGATACACCCGAAGCAGTTGAAACCCTCCTTCTTTGGTGTCGCCTTCCGAAATTAATTTTTTGGCTTCCGCCAGTACTCCTGTTAAGTATTTTCGTTGCACGCTCACGATATCGTCGATCTTCGGCTTTAATTCATTGAATTCATGTCGGTCGCCCTGAGGAACCGGTCCCGAAATGATCAACGGTGTTCGTGCATCATCAATTAACACGCTATCCACCTCATCTACGATGGCGTAGTGATGCGGACGTTGCACCAGGTCTTGAGGCGCATGCGACATATTATCACGGAGGTAATCAAATCCAAATTCGTTGTTGGTTCCGTAGGTGATATCGGCATTATACGCTTTGCGTCGCGCTGCAGAATTTGGTTTGTGGTGATCGATACAATCAACGCTCATTCCGTGGAATTCAAAAATAGGAGCCATCCAGGCACTATCTCGCTTGGCCAGATAGTCGTTTACCGTAACGAGGTGTACGCCATTTCCGGCGAGCGCGTTTAAGTAAACAGGAAGGGTTGCTACCAGTGTTTTACCTTCCCCCGTTTGCATTTCGGCCACTTTGCCTTGATGAAGGGCCACCCCTCCAATCAGCTGCACATCGTAGTGAACCATATCCCAGGTCACTTCTTTTCCGGCGGCATCCCAGGAATTACTCCAGATGGCTTTTTCCCCATCGAGCGTTACGTAATCCTTTTCGCCCGAAAGTTCGCGGTCGAACGGACTGGCATTTACGACAAGAGTGGTATTGTCTTTAAAGCGTTTTGCCGTTTCTTTAACCACGGCAAATGCTTCGGGAAGAATTTCATCTAAGGTAGTCTTTTCAATAGCGTAGCGATCGTCCTGTAGGGCATCAATTTGGTTGTAGATGGCCTCTTTTTGGTCGATATCCTCCATGGTTTCAGCCTCTTTTTCCAAAGATTCGATCTGTTGTTGGATGTCCAGTTGATCTTCTTTAATGCGTCTTCGGAAGGCATCCGATTTGGCGCGGAGCTCGTCCAGGCTTAACTTGGCGATGGCCGCTTCGTGTGCCTTCACCTGATCGACTATGGGTTGGATGTCCCCGATGTCTTTTTTGGACTTATCTCCTACAAATACTTTAAGTACACTATCTAAAATTCCCATGGGATTATGCTATTTTATCGTTGCTGTCGCAGTTGCATTAGCGTAAGCTACAAAGCAACTGCAAAAAAACCGTTTTGCCAAAGGTTTCTGTTATCAATAAGGTATAAAAAAAGCCCCTTTACAAAGAGGCTTTTGTTGTTTTTATTTGTTTGAAAAACGCATATTTCATGCGGTTTTCTTAGTATTCATCTTCGTTCCAAAGATAATCTTCATCTGTTGGATAATCTGGCCAGATCTCTTCGATAGAATCATACGAATCTCCTTCATCTTCGATCGCCTGAAGATTCTCTACCACCTCTAAGGGAGCCCCCGTACGGATGGCGTAGTCTATCAATTCGTCTTTTGTTGCCGGCCAAGGCGCATCACTTAAATAAGATGCTAATTCTAATGTCCAGTACATGGTATCGATTTAATTTTTTGCAAAAATAATTTTTTAGTTCAAAAAGCCAAGAAAAAAAACAATTATTTCAGCTGTATTTTAAAGAACGCGCTAGAGCTTTGAAACGTTGGTCACTATCACTCCCTACTTCTTTTCGGGTATCCAGGGCGTCTCTTCGGCTCCTACCACTTTAGACAACTTCCGTGCCAGCACAAAAAGATAGTCAGAAAGTCGGTTGAGGTACGTTAGCACCTGCGCATCTACCGGTTCTTCCGTATGGAGTAGCGTCGCTAAACGTTCCGCACGGCGGCACACGCAGCGCGCAATGTGACAATATGACACCGTAGGATGACCTCCCGGTAAGATAAAATGCGTCATGGCGGGAAGTGTCTCATTCATGGCGTCAATTTCATTTTCCAATCGTTTGACAGCTTCGACATCAATTTTTGGAATATTTAATCGCTCTTTGCCGCTTTTGAGTTGCGCCTTTTCAGGGTCTGTGGCAAGCATGGCTCCCAGTGTAAAGAGATCGTGCTGTAGGGCTGCCAGAAATTCTTTTGTTTCCGAAGGGATCTCCTGATCGCGAATGAGCCCGATATGAGAATTCAATTCGTCTACGGTTCCGTAGCTTTCAATGCGTATGTGATGTTTGGGAACTCGGGTGCCGCCAAAAAGGGCGGTGGTTCCTTTATCTCCTGTTTTCGTGTAAATCTTCATGAGGGGTCGTTCTGTTCGTTTCTTCGATCTTTATATCGGGTACGGAAGCTGCGTCGATCGCGCTTACGAAGGGATTTGTTGCTGCGTTGTACAAAGTACAATACCAGTAGAAACAATCCTGCGGCCAGTCCTAAATAATAAAACACCTTATTCTTTTTTCTGAAGTAATAGATTTAATTGCATGCAACGAAACAAATGGCGTTTCGATTGGGCCGAACGTTCCCAGTCCTTTTGATGGGCACGTTTACCCCAGGCTTCCTTTGTATGCTTCGGAAGCGGTAATAAGGTAACTAAAAAATACCACTTTGAGGTGCCCAGCACCCCACGTTGATCGAGAATGGTAAAGGCGTCTTCAAATTTACGAAAGGTCTTTCTTCCGAAGGGAAACTCCCAGGCCGCATCACTTTGGAAGGGTCGGTATAGGGTTCTTAACAACCACACCGGGTAGCTTGTCTTCAGTGGATCGTAACTGATGATCTTTCCTTGCGGAGCCAGCTTTTCCTGAAGTCGGTCTATCAACATATCCACATTCTTGAAGTGGTGTAGCACGCCGTAGGCATAAATGATATCGAACGGGCCTTGCGAAAATTCCCCCGAAAAGAAATCTACAGCCATGCCTTTAGCATTGGGAATATCACTTAATTTTTCGTTGAGTTTCGCAATGGCTTTATCGCTCAAATCGATCCCCACGTACGAGGCACTATTTTCTGCGAGGTAGCGCGATAAGTTGTTTCCGGAATAGCAACCAAGGTCCAGCACCTTCTTGTCGCTTAGGTCGCCCAGCCATTTTCGATGCAAGGCATAGGTTTGTTGCAATACGCCAAGTTCTTTGCGAATGTCTTTGAGGCCCTTTTCCCGAATAAACGACCAGAGTCGTGTGGGTAGGTTTTTCTTTTTGGTATTGTAGAACTCCTTCTGCTTCTTATTCTTTTCCAGCGTCTTTTCTACCGTTTCCATGGGCGCATGTTATCGATTTCGTTTATCGCTTTCTACCATTCCATCTCTCAGTCGGATGATACGGTGGGCGTGTTCGGCAATATCTTCTTCATGGGTAACTAAAATGACAGTGTTCCCGGCTGCATGAATGTCATCAAACAGTTTCATGATCTCGACCGAGGTTTTGGAGTCTAAGTTTCCTGTGGGCTCATCGGCAAGGATAATGGAAGGTTTGTTTACCAGAGCGCGCCCTACGGCAACGCGTTGTCGTTGTCCTCCAGAAAGTTGATTAGGTCGGTGATCCATACGATCGGCCAGTCCTACATCACTAAGAACTTCTTCTGCCCGTTCGGTGCGTTCGGCTTTGCTGGCGCCGGCGTAAATCATAGGAAGGGCCACATTCTCTAGTGCCGTTGTTCTGGGAAGCAGGTTGAAGGTTTGAAACACAAAGCCAATCTCTTTATTGCGAATTTCGGCGAGTTCATCATCGGTCATATTGCTCACGTCTCTGCCGTTTAGTTCATAGCTTCCCGAGGTAGGAGTGTCTAAGCAACCCAACAAATTCATCAGGGTAGATTTCCCCGAACCAGAGGGTCCCATTAACGCAACGTACTCGCCGCGGGCGATGTCAAGATCGATCCCTTTTAATACTTTTACGACCTCTTGCCCCAGGGGGAAGTCGCGTTTAATGTTTCGGATTTTAATGACTAGGCTCATAAGCAATTCCCTATTTTAGACGTCATCCATAGGACGCAAAGGTACGTTACGTGTTACAAACGAATCACGAAATGTTGTTTTTTCTGTTCGCTTCGGAAAAATACGAATCCCCATTGAAATGTATCAATACTAACGGTTACTCGTTCGTTTGCACAGATTTGTTTCCAGGCTTCGGTCATTTCAGCACTCCAATAAATATCATCAAACAGCAATACCGAATGTTCATGAACGTGCGGTAGCAGCCATTCGAAATACTGAAGCGTATGTTCTTTACTGTGGTGCCCGTCTACGTAGACCAGATCGTAGGTGGCGATAGGATGTTCTTTAAAAAAAGATTCAAACGCTTGTGTGTACAACCGAATGCCCTCCAACCCATAGGTCTCAAAAAGCGCGTTTGCGCGTTGTGCCGTTTCTTCGCAGCCTTCGATGCTAATCACCGATGCTGCTGGCTTTCCTAAGCTCATGGCAGTAGTGGCGAGGCCCAGGGAAGTTCCTAGCTCTAACATGTTTGCGGGCTGTAGGTAGCGTACGAGTCGAAATAACAACCGCTGTCTTTTTTTAGAGATGCCCACGTGCTTTGCGATTTGACTCACTTTGCGTTTGTTTGAAGAAAAGACCCGCGATCCGGCTCCCAGATCAGAAACCTGAAGGGTACTGTGGTCGTGGGTCAACTCCTTTCGCACCGCCGAAAGGGTTTCGTATTCGGGATAGCGCTTTCGGTCATAGAAACACTGGGTAACTAGATGGTAAACAAAAGGGGAGTGGACGCCGTGCTGATTTTTGGAGCGCCACAAAAATTGAAGGTACGATGTAATCGCGTGTTTCATCACTCAGCGCCTTCCAGTTTAGCGGATAGTTCGAACCAACGTTCGGTTTTTTCGTCAATGGTATCGATGAGGTCTTGCAGATTTTGCGATTGGATATCAATTTCTTCTCCATCCCAATTCTCGGTCGCGAATTTATTCTGAAGCGCTTCTTTCTCTCCTTCCAGTTTGGCGATCTCCTTTTCGAGCTTTTGATATTCTTTTTGTTCCGAATAGCTCAAGCTTGCTTTGGGTCGGTCTTTTTTCCAGTCGGTTTTGGCATCCGACTCTTTTTCGGTGGGTGCAGGATCCTGACTGTTTTCATAGGCTCTGAAATCGGAGTAGTTTCCCGGGAAATCGTCTATAACTCCTTTTCCGCGGAAGACAAACAAATGATCAACGATTTTATCCATAAAATATCGGTCGTGGGAAACCACCAGTAAGCAGCCCGGAAAATCCAGCAGAAATCGCTCTAACACATTCAACGTAACAATATCCAGATCGTTGGTAGGTTCATCCAGAATCAAAAAATTTGGATTTTTGATCAAGACCGTACACAGGTACAGTCGTTTTCGTTCGCCTCCGCTCAATTTTTCTACGTAATCGTACTGTTTTTTTCGGTCGAATAAAAAGTGTTCCAGCAATTGTGCTGCCGAGATTTGTCGCCCTTTTTTCAGCGGAATAAAATCGCCGTATTCCCGAACCACCTCAATCACCTTTTGCCCGGGTTTCATGGTAATTCCCTTTTGGGTGTAATACCCAAATTGCACGGTTTCTCCAATAACCACCTTGCCCGTATCAGGTGGCAAACTGCCGGTGAGTATGTTTAAAAAGGTAGATTTCCCGGTACCATTCTTACCAATAATCCCTACGCGTTCCCCCCGTTTGAAGTTATAATCAAAAGAATCGAACAGTTCTTTATCACCGTACGATTTGGAAATATTGTGAAGTTCTACGGTTTTGGTACCCAAACGCTCCATATTGAGTTCTAGCTGCACTTCGTGATCGTTGCGACGTTGGTGTGCCCGGGCCTTGATCTCCTGAAAATCATCGATGCGCGACTTACTTTTGGTGGTACGGGCTTTGGGTTGTCGCCTGATCCAGCTCAATTCCGATTTGTACAATTGTTTCGCTTTGGCCGTTTCGGTGGCATCCACTTCCAGTCGGGCTTCGCGCTTTTCCAGATAGTAGCTATAATTGCCCTTGTAGCTATACAGCGTTCCTTGATCTAATTCTACAATTTCATTGCATACCCGTTCTAAAAAATAGCGGTCGTGCGTCACCATAAACAGGGTGAGTGCTTCTTTGGCGAACAGGGCTTCCAGCCACTCGATCATTTCCAGATCGAGGTGGTTGGTGGGCTCGTCCATGATCAATAAATCGGGTTGGGTAAGGAGGGCGATCGCCAGAGCCAGTCGTTTTTTTTGTCCGCCGCTGAGATTCGCTACCTTTTGATCTAATTGCTCGAGCTTCAGCTGAAAGAGAATTTGCTTGTAACGCGTTTCGAAGTCCCATGCATTATGAGCATCCATAGCATCGAAGGCAGCTTGGTAGGCTTCGGAATCTTCAGGGTTTTCAAGCGCTTTTTCATACCGGGCGATGATGGCCAGTATCGGGTTTTCGGAAGCCAAAATGGTTTCTTCTACGGTTCGGGTAGGGTCAAGATCGGGTTCCTGATCGAGAAAAGACACTCGCAATTTTTTCCGATAGATCACCTCCCCGGTATCGGGGGTGTCGGCTCCGGACAAAATGTTCAATAAACTTGTTTTTCCGGTTCCGTTTTTAGCGACAAAACCAATTTTTTGTCCGGCATTGATTCCGAAGGAAATATCGGTGAACAAAACGCGTTCTCCATACGACTTAGATATGTTCTCAACCGAAACGTAGTTCATAGGGACTTTTTTGCAAAATAAATAGAAATTCAGCAGTTCCCTGCAATTATATTTTATTATTACTTTGGTTGCTTTATATTTGCTCACTAACAACCGCGATCTTACCATGAAGTTAGTCAATTGGTTACTGTTCTTCTTTGCTGCCGCAAGTTTTACCTCCTGTATCACTCAAAAACAACTTACGTATCTTCAAGAAGATGAGGACGGGCGACAGGATACTTTGGTGACGCTTCGGAAGGTGCAGGAACCGTATCGGTTGCAGGTAAACGACCTGTTGAGCATTCGGGTAAAAGCCCTGGACGACGATCTGGTGAATATTTTCAACCCGGTAGAAAATAATAATCCAAATGCCACCGGTGAAGAACGATTGTACTACGATGGCTTTGTGGTAGACGCCCATGGGAACATTCGAATTCCAACCATTGGCGAACTTCCGGTGTTGGGGCTTACAGTAGAGGAGGTTCGTGAAAAGATTGAAAAAATTCTGTTGGATGATTACTTTAAGGCAGAAGCGAACGTCTTTGTAACCGTCAAGTTGGCGGGTATTCGATATACGATTAGTGGCGAAATTGGGGGGCCTGGCTCTCAAATTATTTACAGAGACGAAGTATCCATCATGGAAGCGATTGCGAATAGTGGAGATATTCCTTCGACTGGTGATAAGACAAATGTAGTGATCATACGTCAATACCCATTGGGACAGAAAGTACATCATATCGATCTTACCGATATTGATGCCATGAATTCTCCCTATTATTACGTACAGCCCAATGATCTCATTTTGATAAATCCCTTACCGCAAAAGAGCTTAGGTACAGGTGTGACAGGCCTGGAGTCCTTTCGAACTATCTTAACGGTTTTGACCGCACTTACCACCACCGTACTATTATTTATTAGATTGTAGGCCATGGAAGAAGAGTTTGAATATCAACAACAGGGTGCGGCGATTTTTGATCTAAAAGGGTTCATGCTAAAATTGCTGTCGCATTGGCCGCTGTTTATCGTATCCTTATTGATCGCCTTTGGAATCGCTTACTATTTTAATGTTCGGAAGCTGCCTATTTATCAACTTTCGACCATGGTGTCGATCAAAGACGATCAAAATCCCTTCTTTACATCCAATACCAGCCTAACCTTTAATTGGGGTGGGACTACCGATAAGGTGAACACAGCCCTCATCACATTACGCTCTCGTTCGCATAACGAAGAAGTAGTGGATAAACTACAGTATTATTTGAACTACGAACGGGAAGGAAAATACCAGCGTGTAGATGCCTACAAGCAAACGCCATTTGTGGTGGAGGTGGATACCTCGAAGGCACAGATCCTTAATAAGTCGTTTACCGTTCGGTTTTTAGATTCAACACGGTACTCACTAAGCACTACTTTTGAAACCTCTAAAGGATATCCTATTCAGTTCTTCAATGAGGAAAAAGAACGCGAGAGTCAGTTTGTGGAAGCACAGACCTTCGAGAAAACCTATCAATTGGGAGAATCGGTACAGCTTTCCTATTTATCTGTGACCTTGATGCCGGTGGAAGATCGGTCGGTTGTTCCAGGGAAACCGTATTACTTCTCATTTTCTAATTTTAACGGTTCGGTTGGGCGCTATCTCGGAATTAATGTGCAACCTGAATCCAGTGGTTCGTCGATCTTGATTCTTCGACAAAACGGAAAGAATAAGGCACGCATCGTCGATTACTTAAATACTTCCGTAGCCGTACTCAGTGAAAATATGCTGGAGCGGAAGAACCTCTTTGCTACCAAGACCATTCGATTTATCGACAGCAGTTTGCAAGAAAAGTCGCAAGAGCTCACTGCTGTCGAGAATGAACTCAACGATTACAAGAATCAGAATGCGATCTTCAACCTGGAGTCTGAAGGAAACGAAATCAGCAATCGACTTACTTCGCTAGACCTTCAGAAAGAAAATGTCTTACGAGAATTAAATTATTACAATACCCTGGAAGAGTATTTGGTGAGCCGTTCCGATTACCGAAATATTCCGGCACCCTCGGTAGCGGGTATTTCCGAAGGAAGTATTGGGGGAAGCGTGGCTAGAATTATTACCCTTGCCGAACAGCGCGGCCGCTTGCAATATTCTTATAAAGAAGGCGCACCCGTTTTTGCCGATATTGATCGACAGATCGATGCCGTGAAAGCCGTATTGCTTGAAAATATTCGGTCCTCAAAAGGCTTGATCAATCAGCAACTGCAGGCGATCAATAACAACATAGGGAGTCTTGAGGCGCAAATTAGAAAACTTCCTGCCGAGCAACAGGAACTGCTAAAAATCGAACGCCGCCTCAACCTTAGCCAGGGTACCTATAACTTATTCCTCAGCAAACGCAGTGAGGCGGGACTGGTAAAAGCAGCCAACGTGAGTGACGTAATGATCATCGATCCGGCCAAAGACACAGGAGGCGGGAAGGTGGGCCCCAACACCCAGCTCAATTACGTTATGGCCCTACTGTTCGGACTGCTAATTCCGTTTTTGTTTGTATTTCTGAAAGCCTTCTTCGACAATCGCGTGAAGAATCTGAAAGATATTGAACGCATGTCCAGAATTCCGATTCTCGGCGCCATTGGAAAAGTGAAAATGGAGAATAACCTGGCGGTGATTGAAAAACCAAAATCTGCTGTGGCCGAATCTTTTCGTGCCATTCGGTCGAGCCTGCAATTCTTCTACAATGAAAAGGGGATCATTGGAGCGAAAACCTTACTCATTACGTCTTCTATTAGCGGGGAAGGAAAAACCTTTACCTCCATCAATATTGCTTCGGTATTTGCCTTAAGCGAAAAGAAAACGGTGTTGGTTGGGCTTGATCTTCGGAAACCAAAGATCTTCGGAGATTTTGATATTAATAACGACGTAGGGGTCGTCAATTATCTGATCAACGACGCCGAATTGCCCGATATTATTCAAAAAACGCAAGTGCCGCATCTGGATGTGATCACTTCGGGGCCTATTCCTCCGAATCCTTCCGAATTGCTTATGAGCGAGCGGATGGAGCAATTGGTGGCAGAACTGAAAGGAAGCTACGATTATATTGTATTAGACTCTCCACCGGTAGGATTGGTAGCCGATTCTTTAGTGCTCACCCGATTCGCGGACGCGACCATTTATATGGTGCGCCAAAACTACACCAAGAAAGGGATGTTCGCGCTGATCAATGAGAAATACAAGCGCGGGGAGGTTAAACACATCAGCTTTGTACTCAATTTCTATCAAGAAAAGGCCAAGTACGGCTATGGCTACGGCTATGGTTACGGGTACGGCTATGGGTATGGGTATGGCGGCTATGGCCAGGGGTACCACGAAGACGAACGCAAGCCATCCCTTTGGAAACGTATCAAACGTTTCTTTCAACGCAAGTAGATAGTTCCTAAATAGATGCTAAGCGCGAAACAGCAACGTAGTAAAAGAAGGTTTGATGTGCTACTGGCGTTACTGTTGCTTCCATGTGCGCTGCTTCCAATACTGTTATTGCTGTTCATTGCCACCTTGAGTACCGGACAATGGGGCTGGTTTGTTCAGGAACGTATCGGGCAATATGGGAAACGCTTCAAATTGTATAAGATTCGATCGCTCAAAGGAACCGAACATCCCGATCCTATTTCGATGAAGAACAGCGAAACCCGTTTCGGCCGATGGCTTCGGAAAACCAAACTCGACGAACTGCCGCAACTGTTCAATATCCTGAAAGGTGATATGAGTTGGGTGGGCCCACGCCCCGACCTTCCCGGCTATGCCGATACCTTAACCGGAGCCGATCGAGAAATCCTTCAGCTTAAACCCGGACTTACGGGCCCCGCGACCGTGAAGTACAAAGATGAAGAAGCGATCTTGCTGCAACAAGCAGATCCACAGCACTATAATGATACGGTGCTTTGGCCCGACAAGGTTAAGATTAATCTCGCATACGGTCAAAACTGGTCATTCAAAAAAGACCTCTATTATATCTGGCGCTCTTTCTAAGATAACCCCAACGAAACCTAAAACTAATACAAAGGAAACCCGCTAGTTTCTTGGAAGCTATGTATCTTTGCAGTTGCTAAGAACGAGTTTCTTGATTATGAAAGAACAACCTACTATTGCCATTATCGGGTTGGGGTACGTCGGACTCCCACTGGCGGTCGCTTTCGCGGAAAAATATGCCGTAATTGGTTTTGATATCAATTCCCAGCGAGTGGCCGAACTACAACAAGGGAACGACCGAACCCTGGAGGTTTCTTCGGAAGCCCTTACCGATGTGCTACATGACAAAAACAACGGACTCACCATTACCGAAAAAGCTTCCGATCTGTCGGAAGCAACCGTATTTATCGTAACGGTTCCTACCCCTACCAACAAGTACAACCAACCCGTACTCACGCCCCTACAAAAGGCGAGCGAAACCGTTGGATCTGTGTTGAAAAAGGGCGATGTGGTGGTCTATGAAAGTACCGTCTATCCGGGCGTGACTGAAGACATTTGTATTCCGATCCTGGAAGAACATTCGGGGTTACAGTTTAATTCCGACTTCTACGCGGGGTATTCCCCCGAACGCATTAATCCCGGTGATAAAAAACATACGGTGACCAAAATTTTGAAAGTGACTTCCGGTTCTACGCCCGAAGCTGCCGAATACATCGACCAGCTGTACGCTTCTGTGATCACGGCCGGGACGCACCTTGCGCCCTCCATCAAAGTGGCGGAAGCTGCCAAAGTGATCGAAAACTCGCAACGTGATATCAATATCGCGTTCGTTAACGAATTGTCGAAGATCTTTCGTTTGTTGGATATCGATACCCAAGCCGTACTGGAAGCCGCCGGAACCAAATGGAATTTCCTAAAATTTACACCAGGCTTGGTAGGCGGACACTGCATCGGTGTGGATCCTTACTATCTGGCGCAAAAAGCGCAGGAAGAAGGCTACAATCCCGAGATCATTTTGGCGGGTCGCCGGATGAACGATGGAATGGGAAATTATGTCGCACAAGAAATTCTGAAACTACTCATTCAGAAGGACGCCAAAGTAAAGAATGGAAACGTGTTGGTGTTGGGAATCACCTTCAAAGAGAATTGTCCCGACATCCGAAACAGCAAAGTGATCGATGTGATTTCAGAACTACAAAAATTCAACCTAAACGTTGATGTGTACGATCCATGGGCTTCCGAAGCGGAAGTGCAACAAGAATTTGGACTTTCATTACACACGTCAAAAGACAGTTTGAAAACGTCTTACGACGCAGTGGTGCTGGCCGTGGCGCATAGTGCCTTCAACGATTTTGATATTGACGCCTGCCGCGCGAAAAAAAGTGTGGTATTCGACGTAAAAGCATTTTTGCCTAAAGATAAAATTGACGGAAGATTATAATATGTTTGCAAGCCCTTATCACACCAACGACCTTTCACAATATAGCTTTCTGGTTACCGGAGGTGCCGGATTTATCGGTTCTAATCTGGTACGGTACCTGCTAACCTACGGAGCCAAAAAAGTACGGGTGCTCGACAATCTTGCCACGGGATTTCAACATAATCTCGAACCGTTTCAAGATCATGATGCTTTTGAATTTATGGAAGGCGACATTCGCGATCTGGCGACCTGTAAAAAGGCTATGGAAGGCATCGATTACGTGTCGCATCAAGCGGCGTTGGGAAGCGTTCCCCGCTCTATCAACGATCCCATTACGTCTAACGAAGTCAATGTTTCCGGCTTTCTGAACATGCTGGTCGCACAGAATGAAAGCGATACGGTACAGCGCCTGGTGTACGCAGCTTCAAGTTCTACCTATGGCGATAGCACACAGCTTCCGAAGCAAGAACCCAACATTGGCAACCCCATTTCTCCCTATGCGGTCACCAAACTGGTGAACGAGATCTATGCGGATGTGTTCCACAAAACCTACGGAACGCCTACCATCGGTTTGCGTTATTTTAATGTGTTTGGGCCTAATCAGAGTCCTACGGGTGCCTACGCGGCCGTGATCCCACTTTTTATGCAGGCGCTTAAAGACCAGAAAGCTCCTACCATCAATGGGGATGGCGAGCAAACACGCGACTTTACCTATGTTGAGAACGCCGTGCAAGCGAATGTTAAAGCCTTTTTCGCCGAAGACGCAGCCGTGAATGAAGTGTTTAATGTGGCGTATGGCGAACGGATTAGCCTTAATGAACTGTGGTCCGCTTTAAAGGAATTATCGGATGCTGAGGTGGAGGCCGTATACGGGCCACCCCGAAAAGGCGACGTGCGTGATTCGTTGGCAGATATCAGCAAAGCAAAGCGTTTGTTGGGCTACGACCCTCAATTCTCGGTAGCGCAAGGATTGGAAGTTACCTGGAACCACTTTTAAACGCGGCAAAAGGAATGGGCAACATTCAAAGGATTTAGTATCTTAGTCCCCAACCAAAACCTACACCTCCTTGCAAACCCAAAAGAACGATAATTGGTTGTTCGAGATCTCGTCCAAACGAAAATTGATCGAGCTCAATTTCAAGGAGATCTATCAATACCGCGATCTGTTGGTGTTGTTTGTTAAAAGAGACATCGTTACCGTCTATAAACAGACGGTTCTTGGGCCGTTGTGGTTTTTTATTCAGCCGTTGTTCACCTCGGTGATTTTCACCCTGGTTTTTAACAATATTGCCAAGATCAATACCGGAGCTGTACCGCCCTTCCTGTTCAATTTGTCGGGGATTACCGCCTGGAATTATTTTAGGATTTGCCTCACGGGTACCTCCAACACCTTTCGGTCGAATGCCGGGATCTTCGGAAAGGTCTATTTTCCCAGATTCATCGTGCCCTTATCGAAGGTGATCTCTAATTTGGTGAAGCTGGGGATTCAGTTCCTTATCTTAATTGGCTTCTACATCTATTACGCTACGCAAGGCTTCGACATTGCACCTTCGGTCTATACCTTATTGATACCCGTTTATGTATTATTGATGGCCTTGTACGGTCTGGGCGTTGGGATGATCATCTCTACCTTGACCACCAAATATCGCGATTTGTCGATTTTGCTGGGCTTTGTCATGCAACTGCTCATGTATATCTCGGCAGTGCCATATCCTATGAGCGAGTTAACCGACTCGTCTTACGGCTGGGTGGTGGAATACAATCCGTTGGCCTATATCATTGAAGGCTTCCGTTATGTGCTGTTCAATGATGCCATGGCGTATTTCAGTTGGGAGAGTTTCGGAGTGATTAGCGCATTGGCCCTGGTGTTGTTTGTTATTGGGCTCGCCTTATTCAACCGAACCGAAAAAACCTTTATCGATACCGTATAATGAGCAATATCATCCTCAAGGCAGAACATATCAGCAAACAGTATCGATTAGGACTGGTAGGCACGGGTACCTTGGTGCACGATATGAATCGTTTTTGGCACCGCATTCGCGGAAAGGAAGATCCGTACCTCAAAGTGGGGGCCGTGAACGATCGAAGTGCCGCTGCTTCTGAAGACTATGTATGGGCGTTGCGAGATATCAACTTTGAAGTAAAAGAAGGCGAAGTGCTTGGCATCATCGGGAAGAACGGCGCCGGGAAATCAACCTTACTAAAATTATTGTCTCGGGTAACCAGCCCCACCACCGGAACCATCAAAAGTCGGGGGCGTATTGCCTCTTTGTTGGAAGTGGGTACCGGCTTTCACCCGGAACTGACGGGTCGCGAAAACATTTACCTAAACGGAGCGATTTTGGGAATGACCAAAGCCGAGATCACAGCGAAGATCGATGAGATCATCGCGTTTTCGGGCTGCGAAATGTATATCGATACGCCTACCAAACGGTATAGTAGCGGAATGACCGTCCGACTAGGATTTGCGGTAGCCGCCCATTTAGAACCCGATATTTTGGTGGTGGATGAGGTATTGGCCGTAGGCGATGCCGAATTTCAGAAAAAAGCCATCGGAAAGATGCAGGCTATTAGCTCTGGAGAAGGGCGTACGGTACTGTTTGTAAGTCATAATATGGCGAGCGTTTCTAGTTTGTGCTCAAGAACTATTGTCTTAAAAAATGGTCAATTAGATTTTGAAGGCGACACAGAAGATGGTATTAGTCATTATTTAAAAAACCATGAAGGTCACATCCGTTCTAATGTACAGCGATGGTCTAAAGCAAATCAACCGAACGATAAAGGGGTTTTCTTGACATCTGGAAGAATATATGGTAAAGGTAAGTCTGAAGATGAGCCTATTCGAATGGATGATGAAATCATTTTGGAATATCAATTAGAAGTTGATGATCTGCAAAGAGATATTTTCGTAAACACACAGTTTTTAGACGACAACGGAAGCATACTTTTCGCAACAACAAGTCAGTTTAACGAAACCCGCTCTCAATCCAATGAGAATGGAAAATGTGTATTGCGAATGACAATTCAAAAGAACTTTTTCAATCAAGGTGAGTTTTCAACAAATTTGGTTGTTAAGGAACATGTAGACGGCAAGAACGTGACTCTTTTTAGTAAAACAGCCCTCCTTAGTTTTATTGTAACACCAAGACCAATTGAGCTGGGAAGATGGATGGGTAAATCTAAAGGACCGCTACGACCTGACTTTGATTGGACCAAAGAATTCATTTCTAACGAATAGTATATGTGGATAATTTGCGCTGGCGGAAAAAGATCAGGATCTACGCTACAATACAACATGGTGGCACATTTGGTGGAACAAGCTGGAGTTGGTAAACGAATTACTTATTTCAAACCTGAAGCATTTCCTGACGTGATTCAAGAACATGCCGAATATAAGGGCATGAAAGTTATTAAATCTCATAGCTTAACACCTACATTACAAGACCAAATCAAAAAAGGCAATGCGAAGGTTGTACACGGGTATCGAGATGTTCGTGATGTTATTGTTTCGTCTATGAATAAGGGGTGGATTCAAGAAAACGAGGAACACATTCTAAAAGCGACGAACGATTATCTAAGGACCCATGATCAATGGATGAGCTGTGATGCAACAATGCTTTCTAGAAAGTATGAAGATTTTGCCTTTCAAATTTCAAACGAATTAAGAATCCTAGCCGATTTCTTAGGTATTACAATAACGCCCGAGCAGTATCAGACGATCGAAGATTCTTTAGATGTAAATCGTTTAAAAGCACAACAAGCCAATATACCTGAAGAACATAAAACCACTATAAGTCATCAGGTTTTTGATAAAGAAACCTTGCTTCATAGCAATCATATACACGATGGGTCAACAGATCAATTTTTAAAGCATTTGAGTAATGAATCAATTCTTTTAATTGAGTCACTTGCATATTCCTATTTGCTGGAAAACCAATATACCCTCTATTGGCCTAAAACCGATTCATTTCTTTCCTTTAGTCAACATGCCGATGATTTTATTGCTTGGCAATTATTGGGAAAACGGTCAAAAGGTGTCGTGGTAGAAGTAGGCGCTTTCGATGGCGTACACCTTAGCAATAGCTATAGTCTCGAGCAATATGGATGGAAGGCCATTTGTATCGAGCCAAACCCAAGAATTTTTGAGTATTTGGAAAAACAACGGCCAAACGCTATCAACATTAATAAAGCGGTCGTTGGAAATCCCGGAACCCAAGAAGTAACCTTTTTTGATGAAGAAATTGGAGTTCTTTCAGGCGTTTCGTATGATGAAGAGGATGTAAAACGCCGTTATGCGAATCGTGGCTTAGACTATAAAGAACCGAACAAGGTAACCGTAGCGGCCAGTACGCTGGGTGATATTTTAAGTTCCCGACGGCAAAAGCATGTCGATATATTATCAATTGATGTGGAAGGATTTGAGGTTGAGGTGTTGAAAGGGTTGAACCTTGACCAAATTCGTGTAGACCTTTTCATCATAGAGGCCAATACCTTGAAAGAGCGAAATCAAATCGTTGCGTTTTTTGAAAATTATGAAGCGTATCGTTTGGTGGGCGATAACCGGCAAAATATTTTTTTCATGCACAAGAAAGCAATGAAGAAAAAGAATTTAAAACAATTGACAGATAAAGGTTATATCGCCGTCAATCAAAAACACCCGGTGCGTGATGCATTGGCGATTCAAGCAGTTGCACCGGAATTCCAACCTTCAGAAGCTTTTATAAAAAAAGTAAATTCATTTTCACTTTTTTAAGGATGCTTACGATAACCCACATTATCAACCCTGTAGTCGTTCCAGAAACGTCCGACTTGTATAAAGCGCAACCCATTACCTTCGAAAGCATGCGCAGGGCAAAGGAGTTTGCAAAGGATGCCGTTGCTGTCACTTTACTTACCACGCAATATGAAGAGGACAAGGAAATCATTCCTAATTATTTTGAAGTGAGCCCTAATTTAACCCGTTCGGTATTGGATGTAGGCTCATTTTCAGTGCCGCGTAAGCTTCCGCTTTTGCGAGATATTCTAGAGCGTGCGGTTGAGCATGATGCCAATGCCGACTATATTATCTATACAAATACCGATATTGCCCTTCAACCACAGTTCTATCTATTCATAAAAGAGAAAATCGAACAAGGGTTAGATGCCTTTGTTATCAACCGCAGAACCATTGCAAGTTCCTATTCTCTTGATACCTTAGCAGCAGCTTATAGCGCTGTAGGTGTTAAACATCCAGGTTTTGATTGTTTTGTTTTTAAGTCAGATTTATTTGCCAATTTTGATCTTCAAAACGTTTGTATCGGCGCAAGTAAAGTGGGTATAACCCTTCTCGCTAATCTTATTATCTATGGGTCGGAATTTCAGTTATTTGAACAAGAACACTTAACATTTCACCTAGGAGAGGATAAAATTTGGCAAAATCCGAAATATCGAGATTATTTTGATCATAATTGCCGAGAGTCACTAAAGGTGTACGACAGTCTAAAAGCAAAGAATGATAGTTTTCTTGATCATCAAGTGCTACATAAACATTGGAATTTGCTGCAAAATGCTATAACTGCTACAACCGATCAAAAAAGAGACAAATCCTCTTCCAAAAACAAATTTAAAAAGCTGTGGCGTCGAAAGTAAATAAACATATTTTCGTTGGCGGACTCCCGCGTTCAGGAACGACTTTAGTTCAGAACCTTCTAAATGCACACCCCCAGGTTTACGCAGGGCCAGAATTTGACCGTATTCCTAATATTGTAGACCTGCGTAATAAATTACAACGGTCATTAAAGGCCCAGCGCATTGATGTTTATACCACATCAGCTCAAATTGACGAAGAAATCCGAGCTCTTATATCAACTCTTATTGAGCCACTCGCGACGAAGGAGTCTTATACGCACCTAAGTGAAAAAACACCGTGGAATATTCTTTTCTTTAATGAACTATTAGAGTTATTTCCGGAAGCTAAATTCATTATGGTATTGCGAAATCCTTTAGCGGTATTTAATTCTATGAAGAACGTAGCGAAAAAGGCAAAAGACCAACAGATTATACCACCCGATTTTACGCAAGACTACCGAATGGCTGCCGGTTATATGGAGGCTGTCTATAAACTTCACGAAGAAATTTTACATTCATATCCCGATCGAGTGACGTTGGTTCGCTATGAAGATTTCATAAACCATTTCGAAAGTACAGCGAAAGAACTATTCTCATTTTTAGAAGTACCATGGAATGATAAAGTGCTGCGCTTTTATGAGCTCGATCATCCGGGGGAAGCAACTATGACCAAAAAACAAATTTGGTATACTTCGAAACAGTTTAAAATGAATCCGGCGGAAGTTCAAAGCAAAGCGCAACTGTTTGAACATTTAACCTATAAAGAGCGAATATTTCTTCAATATTTATTTCGAAAGAATACCTTTATCAACAGAAATCAAGAATACTTACAAGAACCAACGTTGCTCGAAAAAGCGATATGCCGTACCATTATGCCTATCTATAAACGAAAGTTTAGGTTTTTGAATACGCCCAAGCGAATCTTAAATTAAATGCCGTTGAAGGTTTCAGTGTACATAACTTCATATAATCAGAAAGAATATCTAAAACAGGCCATTGATAGTGTGCTCCAGCAAACCTTTATGCCTTTTGAAATACTGGTTATAGACGACGCTTCAACCGATGGCTCTCAAGAAGTGATCCATGAATATGTACAGGAATTTCCAACGTTGATTAGAAGTCATTTTAACGAGACCAATGTAGGTATAACTAAATCTCGAAACCGTGCATTGAGTCTAGTAAAAGGCGATTATATAACCTCACTGGACGGGGACGATATGTACCTTCCTAAAAAATTAGAAATTCAAAAAGAACTCATTGCCAACTCCAATGCCAATCTGGCGATTACTAACTTTTACTATGCTGAGGATACATTGGAAAACTGCACCAAAATATGGTGCAATGATCTTCAGAAGGTTCCTAATAACGCTTCTTTTGAGAGGGCCGTTTTAATACGGGATTTTCCGGATGAGAATTTGTTTCGCTATGAACTGTTTGATAGAAAACTATTGGATGAGAGCGGCCACTATGACGAGAATCTTTCCATCTACGAAGATTACGATTTTAGAATTCGAATGGCAAAAGTGGCTACCCCAGCGTTCAGTCTTGAGCCTTTAAGCATCTATAGATTGCATTCCGAAGGACTTTCTAGAAAGAAAAGAGAAGTACATTCACAGTGCATTCGCTATATTTATAACAAACATCAAGCCGCTATAAACGTGCTTCCAAAACCTGCACAAGCTAAAATGAACAATTTTTTGCGTAGAGTTGAAGGGAAGAAAGCAATTAGGTTAGAGCAGAAAAAAACTTTTCTACAGCGACTTAGAAGGAAGGTGAAACATATTTTAGGCAGATAATTTGAAAGAAGAAGAACTTATATTTCTAATTTCAGCACCACGTAGTGGCTCTACGTATGTTCAGCGCATACTATCCAACAATGCTCAGGTAAACACCGTAAGTGAACCTTGGATTCTATTGAATTTCATGAATCAATTTGATCCTACTTTGGTACATACTTCTGTAAATAACCGCCTTACACATGAAGCGTTTCAAGAATATCTCAAGAAAGCAGGCCCTGTGGATTATACGAATGCGTTCCGAAGTTTTTTACTGGAATTATATACCCCATTAAAAGGGGAGTGTCGGTATTTCCTAGACAAGACTCCGCGGTATTGGGAAATTGTGGATGAGATCGCCGAAATGTTTCCTAAAAGTAAACTTGTGGTTTTGCATCGCAGCCCTTTAGATATAGCAAAGTCTATGGTTCGTACTTGGAATCTGAACTCTTTATCTATGATTAACAATTATCGAAGGGATTTGTTATTCGCTCCGAAAAAACTTGAAGAATTTTGTAAGGAACATCAACAGAATCCTCAAATACGTTGTGTTCAGTATGAATCGTTATTGAAGAATCCAACAGAAATAACTGCGTCTTTGTATGATTGGTTAGAGATTCCATTTCATAAAGACTCAGTTGACATCGAAAACAACAAAAAACATCTTGGAACTTTTGGAGATCCGTACCAAAATCTAGAAACTAACAACACCGACGCAGTAAAGGCCAATAATGAATTTCTTGAAACAGATAGTTTTCATCAATTCTTAGTAGGATATACTCACTACCTCGGCGAAGATTACTTCCATCGGAATAATTTCAATATTCCTCATAAAACAATAACACCCACTGCGGTATTTGATGATTTTTTATCGCAAAAAGGATTATTTGAATTTTCAGAATACGGTTTGGAAGGCGTATTGCAGCTAAGACAAAAAAATAATCAGTTAGAACGTAAAATCAATAGGTTAAAAGATTCTAATTCGTTTAAATTAGGATCAATCCTAACGGCACCATTTAGGATATTCCGATCTAAATAATCCTAATAAATGAATGTGTTCTCCATCATCATCCCAACCTTTAATAGCGCCGCTACCTTAGCAGCCGCATTGGGTTCTATTGCGGCTCAAGAGGAAGCTTCGGTTGAGGTGTGTATTGTAGATGGGGGCTCTACGGATGCTACAGCACAGATTGTGCAGCAATGGCAGAAAAAGCTTTCCATACAGTGGCATCAAGAACCTGATAACGGTATTTACGATGCCATGAACAAAGGCATGCGCATCGCAACGGGAGACTGGTTACTGTTTCTGGGAAGTGATGATACGCTGTATTCCGAATCGGTATTGAAAGAACTTTCAGGAGCGATCACTACCTATGACGCTGATATGCTCTATGGCGATGTAAAAATAATTGGAAATACGGGCTGGGCGATTGATGGCGATGTATATGACGGTGCGTTTTCACTGGAAAAATTGCTTCAGAAGAATATTTGCCATCAGGCCATCTGTTATCGAAGAGCCTTCATGCTTACAGAAATTGGTGACTATACCCTTCGGTACGCTAAAAGTGCCGACTGGGATGTGAACCTGCGCTGTTTTGCCAAAGGAAGGGTGCAGTATGTACCTATTCTTGTCGCGCGTTTTGCGGCAGGAGGCGCCTCTACGGAAAGCACCGATCACGCCCTGGCAGCCGATTTTGTTTCCAATCTTCAAAGCTATTTTGGCTGGGGGTTGTTCCACCCAATGCTTACCATCAAAGGCACGTGGTTTTATCCGCGAGTGGTGAAAAAACAACGAGAGCAGTATCCGGTTCGTGTCAAACTAAGTACATTTGTGAAGAATGTAACACGTAAAATTCGGAATCTATTTTCATGAGCGCGCCCACCACAGTTGCTTTTACCATCTGCTCGAACAACTACTTAGGACAGGCGTTGGCCCTAAAGGAATCATTTGTGGACCATCATCCTGAAGCTGCCTTTTATGTAGTGCTGGTAGACAAACCCAACGATGCCATCGACTACGAACAAGTGGCGCCGGCAACCGTATTGTTTATTGAGGACATTCCCGAAATTGACCTTCAAGACCTGATTCAACGGTATTATATCATAGAACTGAATACTTCGGTCAAACCAACGATGTTTAAACACCTCGCCAGGAAACATCCGGAGGCCACAGCGATGTACTATTTGGATCCCGACCTCTATTTTTACGATTCGCTGAAGGAGGTAACCAAGCTTTTAGCCCATCATTCGGCGGCGCTTACACCGCACATACTTTCGCCCATTCCCAGAGACGGAAAGCAACCCGATGAGAATACCTTTTTTCGCTTCGGAATTTATAATTTAGGATTTTTCGGGGTCAATCCGCAACAGGAAGAAACGAAGCAACTACTGGATTGGTGGGAAGCACGGGTGCTTCAATTTGGATACGACCGCCCCAATAAAGGCTATTTTGTCGATCAGCTATGGATGACGCAGGCCCCCCTCTTTTTTAGAAACATGACGGTGCTTACAAGCTTCGGGTACAATATGGGCCCGTGGAACCTGCATGAGCGTGCTATTGTTTCCAGAAAAGACAATGCGATAACCCTTAATGATGGCTCTTCCTTGGTGTTCTATCATTTTAGTAAGCTTGCGGAAGACGATACGGCTATTTCACGCGAATACGATCGTTATCAGTTGTCGGATTTTCCGATCCTTAAAGAATTGTATCAGCAGTATAAAGCGCACTTAGAAAGAACCCGGTACGCCGAATACAAAAAGATACCAATTGCCTATCCGGTAAAGATGAATCTCAAGCCCGAAGCTAAGCGCCGCTCTATTGGCGCAAAGATCCTGCGGAAGATCGGTTGGCGATTGATCAGATGGACGGAGTCCTAGCGTTTACGCTCCGAATTCGAACGAAAAATAGTCAATTTCGGTACGGTATTGTTGGTATACTAAATCTTTGGTAGTGCTTGTATAGGCCTCGGTATAGGGGGTGTAATTCCGAACCAATAACTTGGGCAATTGTGTATCCTCCAACTGCAAGCGTTCGCCCACGGTATCAAAATCTTCTTGCAATCGCTCAAATCGCCCAATAAAATCCATTCCCACCACACCAGACCGATTGGTAATGAAATACCACTGCGAAAAAGTTTCCGGTTGAATTTTTTCCGTAAGAAACGCTTCAAAAGAAAAGTTGAGGTCGGTGATACGATAGGATTGCCGCATATGCGGATCTTTCATCACATTTGCGTACCAAGAATACATACGCGCCCAGGTATTTCTAACGAAGGTGAATTTGAAAAAACGTTCGTATTCTGCTGCCGTGAGTTCTGGTGAAAGCCCTTGTTGGAAATGCTGCCAGGCCCGCTGTGGTTTTCCTTTTTTTAGAAGTGCGTAAAGGCTTTTTCGAAAATAAAGCGACCGATTGGTAAGAAGTTCGATGTCTCGTAATGATCGGTGATCTTGGACATCAATCGCTAACGAATCAAAATGACCTAGTTTTTTTTCAATACTGGTGCCTCCTGTTTTAAAATTGTGAATGAAAATGAATTCCCGTTCTTTCGAAATCATGTTCTGGTCCTTTGTATCGTTTTATTTCCTGTCTAAAAGAAACTATCTTTACCCTAATTCAATAGAAAGAGGAGGCAAGGTAACCAATTTATGCAAGCAGCGTCTAAGACAATCAAAATTTCTATTATCACCGTGAATTACAATAATGCGGAAGGATTGCGCCATACACTGGGCAGTACGCGTTCTCAAACGTTCTCCGGATTTGAACACATTGTGATCGATGGCGGGTCCACCGATGATAGTATTCGCGTCATTAAAGAAAATGTAGCGGGCATAACTTCCTGGATAAGCGAACCCGATCGCGGTGTTTATGAAGCCATGAACAAAGGCATTCGAAAAGCTCAGGGTCAATACGTGTTGTTCTTGAACAGTGGCGATACGTTTGTGGATCCACATGTACTGAAAAAAGTGTTGCCAAAATTAAAGGATAAAGAACTCTATTACGGCAATTTGGTGTTTTCTTCGAAGGACAATAATTTTATTCAAGAGTACCCCAGCACCTTAGACTTTGAGCATTTTCTTACGCGCTCCTTACCCCATCCGGGAACCTTTATTTCACGAACCCTATTCGACCAACTCTTTTATTATTCGGAAACCTACAGCATCGTATCCGATTGGGAGTTTTTCATAGTGGCCGTATGTAAGGAAGGAGTCTCTTATGAACATCTGGAAGAAACCATTGCCGTCTTTGACCTGCAAGGAATGTCTAACAATCCGGCCAATAAAGCGCGTATACATGAAGAACGAGCTCAGGTCTTAGCGAAACATTTCAAGGAATGGTGGCGGGAACACGGGGCAATCTGGAAGCAGCAGAACGAAGTGCCGAGCAAAAAACCTGGCAAAGCGATGATGCCTTTATGGAAGCGGGTGGTGGCATGGACTCAGACGAACAAATCGGCCTCTCATGATTCCTAAAAAGATACATTATTGTTGGTTTGGTGGCGGAAATAAACCCGCCAGTTTTGAGCGATGTTTGGAGAGCTGGAAACAAACTTGCCCCGAGTACGAAATTATGGAATGGAATGAGGAAAATTACCTACCGTATCAAAATCAATTTGTGCAGGATGCCTTGCGGAAGCGTAAATATGCCTTTGCAGCCGATGCGTTAAGAGTTGCCGTATTATCTTCGGAAGGAGGCGTGTATCTGGATACCGATATGCTTTTGGTGGCTCCTTTAGATTCTTTTTTGAACTACGATTTTTTTACGGGATATGAGGTGGAAGGACGTGCTGCGTATGGTTGTTTTGGTACCATTCCGAAGCATCCTATCATTCAACAAATGAACCAGTTTTATGAATCCCATCGCTTCGATAGTTATTCTCCTCCGGTCATTACCCATACGTTTAAAGCGATTGTCAACGAAGAACAATTAGGTGCAAACGATCATATTGCTCCGCCTTCGGTGTTCTATCCGCTACCGTATGAGAAGCGAGGCGAAGATCACGAGCCTTATATTCAGGACGATACGGTCGCCGTGCATTTGTGGGATCATTCCTGGAAAAAGAGAGAAGCACCAGGGTTTTGGGGGTGTCTTCATAACATAAACAGTGTTGCGGTAGACACGGTCTTTTACGGCTACCCGACTGCGTATTGGAAACGGTACACCAAAGAATTTGCGCGAAAAGCGTATCACCAATTAATAGGAAGGTAATGTTGAAGGTGCTACACATTACGACTTCACCCAAAGGCGGCGCAGGAATCGCGGCTTTCAGACTGCATAATGCCTTGAGACGATGCGGAGTCGCTTCTGCCTTTTTAACCAAAAAGAAAAGTATTGACTACGATGGAAGTCTGCAACAGGACCCGTTTTTTGAATATCAAGCGGCCTCTTTATTCCAACGACTTTCCAATCGATTATTTCCTTCGGAATACAAAAAGCAACAGCTTGCGCTTCAGCAGAAGGTCACCGACCAGCGTTGTGAGGGACCGTCACTTGCGTTGGCTCCGTATGCTACGGAAACACATCCGTGGGTGCAGGAGGCAGACATCATCCATCTTCATTGGGTAGGAGGGATCATCAACTTTCCCACCTTCTTCAAAACCATCGATTGCCCGGTGGTTTGGACCTTGCACGATATGAATCCCTTTATGGGAGTATTTCACTACGAAGGAGACGCGTCCCGAAACCAATCCTTAGTGCAGGAGCTGGATAACAAACAACGAGAAATAAAGAAGAACGCTTACGCACAGGTCTCAAAAGGCGCAATTGTTTGTCCGTCGCGATGGATGCTCAACAAAGCTATCGCTAGTGGGATGTTTCATACGTTTGATCTGAAAAGAACACTCCCCAATGCCATTGACCTAGAGAAGTTTATTCCCATGCCAGATAGGGAAGCCAAAGATCAACTGGGTATTACCACCACTCAACCTATCGCGCTCTACATTACCGATTCGGGCATGAGCGAGCGAAAGGGAATCGATCTTCTTATAGCTGCCTTGGAACAAGTTAATTCGCCCTTGACACTGTTGACATTAGGCAGAACCCCGGTACCGGTGAACAATCCAAAAGTCAGCGTAGTCTCTCTGGGTTTTGTCAAGGAGGAGAACCGTATTATCGCGGCCTACAATTGCGCTGAGGTCGTACTCTTGCCGAGTCAGGAAGATAATTTGCCCAATGTTATGTTGGAAGCCTTTGCTTGTGGTACCCCTGTTATAAGTTTTGCGAATGGAGGTATGGCAGAACACATTGGGAAGGGGCAAAATGGAATGATTGTACCTGAAATGAGCGCTTCCGCTTTGAGTCAAACCATCGATCGATTTTTAGATGCCCCTGAAAGGTTTTCTTCCGTAGCAATTAGAGCGTATGCAGAGCAGCATTTTTCAGAAGCGACTCAGGCGAAGGCCTATAAAGAAGTATACAAAGATTTGATCACCCTTTGATGATGAGTATGACAGCTAGCGCCCACCCTTTTCTCTCGATCATTACGATAAACTACAATCAGGCCAATGCCTTACAGGAAACACTGGATTCTATCGCAGGGCAAACCTATACAGATTTTGAGCTTCTGGTGATCGATGGCGGTTCAACAGATCACAGCAAAGCGGTTATTTCCAACTACACATCGCTGATAGACTATTGGGTTTCGGAACCTGACCGTGGCATCTATCATGCCATGAACAAAGGGTTGAAGCAGGCTAAGGGTACCTATTATTTTTTTTTGAATGGAGGCGATACGCTCACTTCTAACGATTCTTTAGGGCAGTTTATTCGGCATTCCAATTTTTCGGGAGATATCATCTATGGGGATTATCAGTATGAAAAGGGACACAAACGGTATCCTGATCAGCTAACACCTACTTACTTTATGAAAACCTCGCTGCCGCACCAGGCAACCTTGTTTCACAAGAAGGTTTTTGACCTATTGGGTGGATACGACGAAAGTTACGCCATTGGAGCCGATAGAGCGTTTTATATTAAAGCATATCTATCGGGCGCTTTCCAATTTCAACATCTTCCCGTTTTTTTAACGAAATTTGACCTTTCTGGCAGAAGTAACGATCCGTCTTTTCAGCAACAAAAAAAAGAGGAAGACCTTCACATGATGCGAGCGCTCTATGGAAACGATTTCGAGACGTATTGGAAGCAATTACAGCAAGAACGAAAGGCAAATGCAGTTCCTAAATATTCTGTGAAGGGTATTATGAAGCGCGTGAAAAAAAGAATACGAGCCTTATGGAGACTTTAGTGAGTATTATTATCCCCACATATAACAGGCCTACTTACCTTAAAGAGGCTATTGAAAGTGTGGTGCGTCAAAGCTTTCAAGGGTTTGAGATTTTGGTCATCGATGATGGTACACCGCATCAAGAAAATGAAACGCTATGCAATCAGTTCCCTCATGTTCGCTATGAAAAGATTGAAAATTCAGGCGGACCGGCACATCCTAGAAATATAGGTGCTTCCAAGGCAATCGGAAGGTACCTAGCTTTTTTAGATGATGATGACTGTTGGGAACCCGAGAAGCTACAGCAACAAGTAGCAATCTTGCAAAACCATCCGGACTACGATTTGGTGCACACTCCTTGCCAGGTGATGGATCTTGAGGGTACGCCTACCGATGAAGTTATTGGTCGCCCCGCAACACCGCAATTAAAGCACGGGAACGTAGCCGGTCGAATGGCGGGAAACTGGACGCTTATGACCTCCTCGGTCCTACTGAAAAAAAGTCTTTTTGAAAGGGTAGGCGGTTTTAACGAGCAAATGGAGGCAGCCGGAGAAGATACCGAGTTTTGGACCCGTTGCTCTTTCTACGGACGGTTTTATTATTTGGAAACTCCGTTTGTGCGATATCGGCGCCATGATGGAATTAGTCAGTTACATCGAGAAGCGTATTTTGATTTGCCCAAACATCTTTATCATGCCGTTTCTGAAGCCTATCGTAAAAATCTTATTACTTCGGAAGTTTGGCGTTCGCTTCGGGTGAATATTATTCGAAAGCAGCTAAAGGAGTCTTTTCATGGAAAGCGAAAAACGCTAAGAAGACTTTTTCAATTATCTCCTTTTTGGTACTTTCATCCTGGAAATGCAAAACTGTTCGTAAAGAAATTCATCTTAGATTCATAAGAATGCGCATTGGTACCAACCCCGAAAAGAATACCGAAGTTGCCCAAGGCGATTTCTACCATCAGCTCGTCATTCCTGTATATATCCCGGAAGACCAAGGGTATTACAAAGACAGTTTTGTCATTTTTAAACATTGCATACAATCCGTTTTAAAAAGCTGTCATCCGCAAACGTTCATAACCCTTGTCGATAATGGTAGTATGGCCAAAGTGGCCTCGTATATCGATACCTTGTATCAAGAGCAAAAAATCCATGAAGTGATTCACACGACTAACGTAGGTAAGATCAATGCCTTTTTTAAAGGGATAGGCGGACATCGGTTTTCACTCATCACCATTGCCGATGCAGATGTACTCTTTTTAAATGGATGGCAGGCGGCTTCGTATGCGATCTTTGAAGCCTACCCAAAAACCGGTTTTGTATCCACCACGCCCAATCCAAAATTGTGGAAATACCACACCGGAGCCTTGTTGTGGCGATTTTTCTTTTCTAATCGACTAACAGCAGCCCCCATCGAGAATCCAGATGCGCTCCGGCATTTTGCCTCCAGTATTGGTAACGATCGCTTTTTTAAAGAGGTTCATTATGCGAAAGCATTGACGCTTTACGAGAATGGTACGAAAGCCGTACTAGGAAGTGGTCATTTTGTAGCGACCTATCGCGGGGAGATCTTTTATGAATTGCAGAAATCCTATTCACATCTCAAATTAGGCGCCGATAGCGTTCGCACCTTTTTGGATGCTCCGGTAGCCAATCGCAGCATGTGGCGTTTGGCGACGGCGCAAAACTACACGTATCACATGGGCAATACCGCGGAATCTTGGATGGCAGAAACGCAAAGAACCATTGAGCCCTCCAAAGAACCGATTCCGAAACCGAAGCTTCCTCCCATGCGAAAACCTACATGGGTAGCAAACCTAGTGGTGCGATTGTTAGGAAAACTTTCTTCCTCCTCCTTTTTTCAAAAACAGTTCTTACGACAAAAAGGATTTAGCGCAAACGAACGTTCTGAATATTAGAGATTCTTTTGAGTATGGGTGAGTACCCGGTCTACAAAGGTATTCCAGGTAAAAGAGGAAACGGCTTGATGCGCTGCGGTGCAAACCGCTTTGTATTCAGAGTGTAATAGTAGCTGTTCCATAAGAGACGCCAAAACTTCGGTAGTATTTTCCTCACAAAAGCTGCCAAAAGAAATCTCCGTGCCAAAGGTCTTTACGAACTCTCTGTACGGAGCTACGATCACAGGATTACAGAAATACATGGCCTCCACGGTAGCCGAAAAAGCGCCCCATTTAGGCGTTGTATTGACCATAAATTTTGCCTCTCGAAGAATGTTGTAGTATGTGGCTCGCTCTGAAGGTATTTCTTTGTCTAGATATCCATGGAATTCGATACTTTCCGGAAGCTCCGAAAAACCATCTCCATCCATCCCAATAATATGCAACGTTAGCTGTGGATACCTCTTTTTAAGTTGTTGGAAGCTTTGTATTAATACTTCCGCGCCCTGCAGGTACTTTTTACTTCCTATAAAAACAATACTCGTTGCATGTTGCTTCGTTTCAAGTACCTCCTGCACATTACAAGATTCCAACGAATTGATAATGTGTCCAAAATAATGGACCTTATCCATGTGCTTGGTATGCTGTAAAAATTCAGCTACCCCGGGAAATAAGGGAACCGTAAGATCCGAATCCCGTATCTGTTTGTTCTCCCGGGCAATGGCGGTACGCTCCAGCGTATCGGGAGCTCGTTCTACGAAGTATTTGAAATAGTATTCGTAGGTCCAGTCACAAATCATTACACACGGTTTTTTGGAAAGTCCGATAGACGAGAAACTAAAGGTCATAAAATAAAACACATCGGTTGCAGGATACTTCTTGATTGCTTTTTTGATACTCCGACGCACAGCAATATAGTGCAAGAAAGAGCGCTGGAAGCTATAGGTTGTACCCGGAAAAAGTTTGCTATAGATACGATATATAGTTTTGGTGAAAATCCGTTCCAGTCGTGGGTTGGTTTCAATCGCAACACGACGTACAATAATTCCCTTCTCCTCTAAGGTGTGGGTAAAAAAATAGGGCACATTAGACCAGGTACGCAATTTAGAAGCATCACCTTTGGTAAAAACCGTAACCTCTTTTATGTCTTTTGAACGGTTCAATTAAAAGAGGCTCTTAAAGTCTGTAAAGGGCATTAAATTCAAATGTTCTTTTCGGTGGTGATGAAATAGGTGATATTCGTAAAACTCGTTTGACGGCGCAACACTACCACCAAAATCTTTAGACTTAGATACAATGCCCACCCCCCAATCGGTATCGATGCAACACGAATATAGATCCGTTCTCATCCGAAACTTTAGGAAGGCCTTCCAGGTGGTGCCGTTCCAATAATTGTTGGCTGGTGTTTGTGTATAACCGTAGGTGTCGCGTGTATGCCATTCGGTAGGAGGATTGCAATCATGTAGCACAATAAAACCATCCTCCTCAATACATGCTAACGCGTTTTCAATGTCTCTATTTACCTGATCCGCCAAATGTAAGCCATCTATAAAGATTACATGAAACTTGGTATTCTTTTCCAATAATTCGCCTTTGGAAAGCTTGTCAAAAAACACATCACTCGTATATGGGAAATCCACAGGGTTTTCGGCGTATTCTATTCCGGGATCAACCGAATACTTGTGAGTCGCATGGATATGGTTAAAATTGTGGTTTGGGTTTCTTACCCCAATCTCTAGATAATGGGTAGGTCCCGAAAACTGATCTAAGAGGAAATTAAGTATCACCGTTCGTTTGGGCTGCTTTTTCTTCTCTAGAGTGCTTAATTCTTGGCCTTCTTTGAAGGTTTTGTCATTCAAAAGTGTCTTTCCCGCAAGATAATAGTGTATTGCAGGTAAATTTTTTATCTTAGATTTTAATTTTTTAACGACTCCCATTCGACGAAATTTTCCATAAATATAGCATCATTTACAGTGATTAGCGATGCATCCTTTAATTTGTCGGAAAAATAGGGTTTTTAAGAAAAGAACCACCAACTAAACATAATATTATTGATTTTTACAATCGCTGAAATAGGACAAGCCCACGAAGGAAGTTTAGGAATGGCGCATGCCTATATTGATGCCGTTGCCAAAACGGGGGCTACGGCCATTAAATTTCAAACCCATATCGCTCAGGCCGAAAGCAGTATTCACGAACCCTTTAGAGTACGTTTCTCTACCCAAGACAAGACGCGATTTGACTACTGGAAGCGCATGGAGTTTACACCCGAACAGTGGAAAGAATTAGGGGCGCATTGTGCGGAAGTTGGACTCACCTTCATTAGCAGTCCCTTTAGCAACGCCGCAGTCGACGTTTTAGAAGCAGCCGATGTGCAACAGTACAAGATAGGAAGTGGAGAAGTTTCTAATTTTTTGCTGCTGAAAAAAGTAGTGGAAACCAACAAACCCATTATAATTTCCAGTGGCATGAGTTCGTATGCTGAATTGGATGATACGGTAAACTTTCTGAAAGAGCACAAGACCGATTTTTCCCTTTTACAATGTACCACCAGCTATCCTACCCAACCAAAACAATACGGATTGAATGTTATTCAGGAACTTAAAGACCGTTATCAGGTTCCGGTGGGCTTTTCGGATCATTCTGCGGAAGTCGCTACCGGCATCGCAGCGGTAGCCTTAGGAGCGACCCTCTTAGAATTCCACGTAGTTTTCAGTAAAGCACAATTTGGTCCTGATGTAAGTTCTTCCCTCACGTTGGAGGAAACTACCCAATTAGTAGCAGGCGCAAATGCCATTGCTGAAGCCCTCCAGCATCCTGTCGATAAACATTCCAATAACGCTTTTTCTGACCTGAAGGCTATTTTTGAGAAATCGTTAGCCGTCAACAAGGCGTTACCCAAGGGACATGTGTTAACCTTCGACGATCTGGAAGCGAAGAAACCAAAAGGCTTTGGCATCGACGCAAAAGAATTTCGAACCGTCATCGGCAGCAAACTGAAACACGACCTGAAGGCCTGGGATTTTGTAACGGAAAACGATATTGAGCATGAGTAAGCCCCGAAAAATATGCGCTGTGATCACGGCACGACCTTCGTACAGCAGAGTAAAGACGGCGCTACAGGCTATTAAAGAACATCCTATGCTGGAATTGCAGCTCGTAGTGGCTGGGTCGGCCTTATTAGATCGCTACGGAAACGCCCTTCACTTTATTGAAAAAGACGGATTTACCATCAACGAGAAAGTCTTTATGGTGCTGGAAGGAGAGAATAAAACAGCCATGGCGAAGACTACCGGACTCGGCGTCATGGAGCTTTCCAATGTGTTTTATAACCTGCAACCCGACGCGGTGCTCACCATAGCCGATCGGTTTGAAACCATCGCCACTTCCATTGCAGCCGCCTATCAAAATATCCCTCTGATCCATTTACAGGGAGGGGAAGTGACCGGAAATATTGACGAAAAAGTGCGTCATGCCAATACCAAGCTGGCGGATATTCATTTCGTGACTTCCGAAGACGCCAAAGAACGGGTGATAAAAATGGGCGAAAACCCGGAAGCCGTTTATAATACCGGTTGTCCGTCTATCGATATTGCTGCGGAAGTTAAAGATGCTCCTTTTTTGGATTTTGACCCTATTGAACGCTATGGCGGTGTAGGAGGTTCGTTCAAGGCAGATCAGCAATATTTGGTCGTCATGCAACACCCTGTGACTACCGAATACCATCAGGCCAAAGAGGATGTATTAAAAACACTTCGAGTGATCGATGCACTGAAAATTCCCACCTACTGGTTTTGGCCTAATGTGGATGCCGGAGCCGACGGGACGTCTAACGGTATCCGTTCGTACCGTGAGAAGCACAATCCGCAGCACATTCGGTTTTTTAAGAACATGGAGCCCAATGATTTTCTGAAATTGCTCGTAAATAGCGCCTGTCTTATCGGGAACAGTAGCGTGGGCATTCGAGAATGTTCTTTTTTAGGCGTTCCTGTGGTCAATATAGGAACGCGGCAAAACCGAAGATTACGAGGCAATAATGTAATCGATGTTACATACAAAGAGGCAGCCATAAAACTTGCCATTGAGCAGCAACTGGAACAGCCTAGAAATACTCCTAGCGACGTTTATGGTTCCGGGAATAGTGGAAAAAGAATTGCTGAGATCTTAGCGGAAGCTCCGCTTTCTTTTCACAAAACCATTACTTACTAATGCGGATTCTTGGATTGATACCGGCGCGTGCGGGAAGCAAAGGCATTCCGAATAAGAACAAAAAATTGTTGGGCGGAAAGCCCTTACTACAATATACGGTGGAAGCGGCCTTGCAAACAGAGCTATTGACCGATGTGGTTTTTTCTTCGGAAGATGAATCGCTCCGAACCTTGGCTTCAAGTTTTGGAGCTCAGGTGCTTTTTGAACGGCCCGAAGCCCTGGCAACCGATAGCGCGCGGTCAATTGACGTGGTAGTCCACGCCGTTGAAACATTAGCGGCATTGGGCAAATCGTATGATGCGGTTTGCTTATTGCAGGTTACGACGCCCTTTCGTACCGCAAAGCAAATTGATGAGGCGGTTGAAACGTTTCAATCACAGCAGGCAGATTCGTTGATTTCGGTCACCGAGGTTCCGCATCAATACAATCCGCATTGGGTGTTTGAAGAGTGCAATAAGGGTAAGCTTACGTTGGCTACCGGTGAAGAAACCATTATCACGCGACGGCAGGAATTGCCAAAGGCGTATATCCGAAACGGTGCGATCTATATCACCGCTACTTCACTACTTCTTTCGGAAAAGACGTTCTACGGAAAGGACATAACATATGTGCTACACGAAAGTGATCAAAGTATTAATATTGATACGATAGCCGACTGGAATGAGGCAGAGCAGCGAGTTATTAATTCAATCAAATAAAAATGGTGCGTAGAGATCCATTAGCTTTTGTAGAAAAATTATATCTAAAAAAAATCTCTGCAAAAGGATTGGCCGTCTTCAGAATCCTATTCTTTTTTAATCTTTTCTTAGAGGTCTATTGGATCTACGGTAAACACGAATTGTATTTTGATCCTATTCCATTTCTTATCCCTGCGGAGGTCAACATGGGATTGTGGTTAATTCTTTGGATGGGGGTGCTCATGTGCTTAGTGCTGGGAGTGGCGACCCGACTTTTCTCTGTATTGAATTATCTCTTTGCAGTCTATGTGTTCAATAAGGTTGGGCTCTTCGAATATCATATGGATCATATCTATTTGATGATCTCTTTTGTGACGATTTTTACTCCCTTGGGAGCACACTATTCGGTTGATGCTAGTTACAATTTAGGAAGGGGGTTCCGCAAATTGGTTTGTCAGCCGCAACTCTCAAAAGTAGCGGTGTTGCATTACTTTTTGATCGTGTTAGTGGGCATTGGATTCGTGTATGTGGACTCCATTATTTTTAAGGTGAAGAGTGTAAGCTGGACAAGCGGCTTGGGCTTATGGCTACCGGCCTCTATGCCCCAGGCCACTATTTGGAACAACCAATGGCTGTTGAATCAACAGTGGATCATAGTTTCCATGGGGTACATTACCTTTCTATTTGAATTGCTATTTCTGTTTTTCTTCTTTCGGAAAAAATATCGACTCCTCGTATTTTCTATTGGCTTCCTACTTCACTTTGGAATATTTCTGCAATTCCCGATTCCTTATTTTGCCTTTGGGTTTCTCGCGATCTATACCTTATTGTTGCCCGTGAGTCTTTGGGAGTATATGGAGAAGAAAGTGTCCGGGTTTGGAAGCGAAACAGCGCCTTCAGTTCAACAGCAAGCTACCAAGGACCCTAGAACCAATTTTTATAAGATGCTGCTGGTATCGTTGGTACTGCTTCAGTTTAATTCCTCTTTTAATTTTCCTTTAAGCGAAGGCATTGTCTCTTACATCAACAAAGAAATGCCCAATAGCAAATCGAGGCTTGATGGATTCATTCATTTGAAGAAAGACCTTCGAACCTTCTCAAAACACGCTATGGGAATCACGCCACATGGTGTTTTTGTAGACAATCATTTTATTGGGTACAATCAGATTTTTACACTCTCGTATAAAGGAGCCTTACTTCCTATGTATACCGAAGACGGAATGCCTGGAGCGTATTTGAAAGGAGGCGTATGGGCTAATTTTAACTTTCGGGTGAATGGCCCAAAAGTGCTGCAAAATATAGATGACCTGGAACGCGGACTCGTAAGGTATGCGGCGTTTTGGGCGCATGAGCAACAACTTAATTTGGAAGGGGAATCGTTTACGGTCGTTATGAAAAAAACAGATGTCACTTTTGAATGGGAAAAAGATTGGCTTCAGAACAATCTAGAGAACGAGTGGAAGGCCGTGGGCGAATTGCAATGGGACGGATCGTCATCAACATTAAAACTATGGAAAGACACGGCAATAAAAAAGCCTTGATTATTGGCTCCAATAGTTTCTTGGGGCGTGAACTGAGTGAACAACTGCTGGCGGAAGGCCATCAGGTTACGGGTGTTTATCGTGAAGGGACCGAAAATTTGGAGCCGTCGATGTCTCAGGTTGCCTATACTGAGCTGTCTCATCTGAAAACAAACTTCGATTGGGTATTTCTTGTGGCCGCTTATATTCCGAAGAAAACCGACAAAGAGATAAAAGCGAACCTTCAAAAAACCAATATTGATTTGGTAGATCAGGTGATAAAAACCTTCTCAACGACACGGATCGTATTTTGTTCTTCCGTTTCCGTCTATGAAGCCTCTGCTGCTGTACGGGACGAAAAGAGTGCGTTAGCGCCTGCCACCGCCTACGGAAAAAGTAAGCTTGCCGGAGAACAGATGGTTGCGCGATGTCGCTCGTATGCAATCGTGCGTTTCTCCTCTATTTTTGGATGCCGAATGCGTCCTACGACCTTCCTTCCACGTATCGCGTTGCAGGCGTTGACCGAGCATCATATCACGCTCTTCGGAAACGGAACCCGGAAACAAAACTATATTGCCGTTGCCGATGCGGCAAAATATTTAATCAAAGCCGCCAAGGCTGAAAATAATGGGGTATATTTGGCCGTAAGCGAACAATCTGTCAGCAATCTGAAAGTCGCTGAAGTCATTCAAGAGGCGCTACCCGACACCACTATTAAACATACGGGAACGGATACATCTCCCTCTTTTTGTTACGACAATGCGGCTACGCGAAAGGCGTTAGGGATTGTTACGCATAGGTCATTTAAGAATGCTATAGATACGTTGATTACATGCCTCAAAAACGAATTATAGTTACCGGAATTGGCGGAAACGTGGGCCAGGGGATACTTCGAAATATCCATGCTTCACCCTACGATACCTTCGTGATTGGTACTAACGTGGATTCATTCTCTGGCGGAAATCATTTGTGTGATGCTTTTTACAAGGTGCCCTATGCGTATGAAGACAACTACCTGCATGCGATTCTCAATATTGTTGCAAAAGAGAAAGTAGACCTGATCATTCCTGCTACCGATTATGAGGTGTTTTATCTCGCTTCCTTCAAAGACCAGATTCCCTGTGCCGTTGCGGTTTCCGATCTGGATACCGCCCGCATCTATCTTGATAAATACAAGACCTTTCAGTTTTTTAAAGCCCATGAAATTCCTTTTGCCGAAGCGTATCTGCCAAGCGCCTACGATCATTCCTTCCGAAATTGTATCGCAAAGCCAAGAGAGGGGAGAGGGTCGCGCGGACTCGTACACAACCCTGTAGATTTCTCCGAATATTCGGATGAAGCGTACATGATTCAAGACCTAATTATTGGCAAAGAAATCACCACAGCCTTTTATGTGACCAAAGACAATACACTACATGGGCATATTACTTTTGTAAGATCCTTAGAAAATGGCGCCACACAGCTATGTCGGGTAACCCAATCGTATGACGAGGCTATGGAAAGCATAATCAAAAAGATGATTTCGGCTACCCGAATACGAGGGGCTGCCAATGTACAATCCATTGTAAATGACAAGGGAGCGATAATTCCCTTTGAAATTAATTGTCGGATTTCAGGAACTAATTCCATTCGTTCTCAATTTGGCTTTAGAGATGTAGAATATACCTTAGCCGAATACCTTTTTGATGAAATACCCAAACCTCCTGTTATTCAGCCGGGAAGTGCCGCGCGAATTCTCATGGATGTTATCTATAAAGGAACACAGGAGTATTCACAACTTACCGATAAGAATAATGCTCATTATCTGTATTAAATGAAACAGGCTCCCGTGAAATATGTCCTTTTCGATGTAGCAAATACTTTGTTACACAAACCTCTGTTGTGGGAACGTGTGGAGGAAGTGTTGCGAAGCGAAAGATATGTGCTTCCGATGGAGCGGGTGCGATACGTGCACAAACTAACCAGTGAAACATTGGAGTTTCCGGATCGTACTTCGGAAACATTCTACACACGATTTAATACTCGTTTTTTGAATAACCTCGGGATCGTTGCGGAAGAGGCGCTGCTTAACACATTATTCACACGTTGTAAAAATTTACCGTGGGATACTTTTGAGGATACTTCGGCACTAACGAGTATACCCGTGAAGATCGGAATTTTGTCTAATTTTAATTCCGGACTACGCTCCCTTATAGAGGAAAAGATGAAAAAAGTTTCCTTTTCAGACGTATTTATTTCCGAAGAAATGAACATTCGTAAACCTGATACTGAAATTTTTAAAAAAGCTTTAGCGCAACTAGGGATTGCTGCAGAGAACGTGTTGTATGTGGGAGATTCAATACGTCTAGACATTGCTCCTGCCCTGAAACTAGGCATGCAGGTAAGGCTTATCGATCGCGATTCATATTTTAGTGAGAATAAGGATCGCATAACATCCTTACATGAACTTCTAAAAATCTGGGAAGTATGAAGCTATCGCTCGTTGTACCGGTATATTACGAAGAGGAGGTGATCGCTCAGTTTATTCTGGAAACTTCAGAAGCGCTCGCACAACTTGGTATTTCCTACGAGATCGTGTTTATTGACGATGGCAGTACCGACAACACTGTTCAGATCATTAAAAAACAGGCAAAAGAGGACACGCGCTTAAAACTCATTGAGCTTTCTTATAATCACGGTAAACAAGCAGCTCTCACTGCGGGGATTACGCATGCCAAAGGAGAATACGTACTCTATATGGATCCCGATTTACAAGATCCGCCGAAGGAAATTGCACGTTTTATTAGAGAAATTGAAAAAGGCTATGATCTGGTTTTTGGCGTTCGCAAGGAAAAGAAAGACAGCTTCGTCAATCGCATATTCTCCAAAATATTTTGGTCAGTACTACGCAAGTTTACAGGACTACAACTGCCCAAAGGCCTAGCGGTTATGCGAATTTTTAATCGGCGTTTTGCCGATCAGTTCTTGCGCTACAAGGAACAGAACCGATTTATTGAAGGTATTTTTATGCATATCGGACTGCGACAAACGCATATTGAAATTGAGCAGCGTCCACGCTTTGCCGGTACGAGTAAATTTAATTTCAGAAAGAAAATGGAATTGGCCTTTAATGCCATTTTTGACTTTTCGGAACTGCCCCTAAAGCTAGCGCTAAAGATGGGCGTGTTTTTTATTATTTTCGGAATTCTAATACTGCTGGCGATCGTCATCTTAAAAATTACCATAGTCGATTTTCAGTCGGGATGGCCCTCCATCATTGGCGCTATGATCATCTCTACAGGAATTCTCTTGTTCTTTATCGGAATCGCAGCGCTCTACATCGGGAAGATCTACAAAGAATCTAAAAGCCGACCCTTATTCTCAATCAAAGAATTAACCAATATCGAGGACGAATGAAAAAGCTAGCGATCATAGGTGCGGGTGATTTAGGGCAACTGATTGCCCATATGGCAAAGGATGCCTTCGAGGTAGTGGGCTATTTCGATGACACAAAAAATGTGGGTGAAACCATCTATAATATTCCCGTTCTAGGAAGCGTGGCTGAAATTGAACTGCAGTTTCAACAAGAAACTTTTGATTGTCTTAGTGTAGGTATAGGATACAAACATTTTGGGTTTAGAAAAATGATTTTTGAACGGTTCTTAAATCATATACCTTTTGCCAATGTCATTCATGACTCCTCCTTTATTGATGCCAGTTGTGAGTTGGGAGAGGGCCTCGTCATTTTTCCGGGCTGTGTAATCGATCAATATGCGCAACTGGGAAATAATGTACTGCTCAACGCAGGGTGTACTATTGCGCATCATTCACGCGTAAAAGAACACAGCTTTTTATCGCCCAGAGTGGCGCTCGCCGGATTTGTTTCCGTAGGAAGCTGTTGCAATTTGGGAATCAACACCTCCGTTATCGATAACATCACCATCGCCGATTACGTTCAGACGGGAGGAGGCGCTGTGGTGATCGACTCCTTAAAAAATAGCGGTCTCTATGTGGGTGTTCCAGCTAAGTTTATAAAATGATACCTTTTAACAAACCCTATATCACCGGAAAAGAGCTACGGTACATCGAGGACGCCGTGGCACGAGGCCAGCTTTCTGGCAATGGCGACTACACGAAAAAATGCCATGCCTATTTTGAAAGCACCTTCCGGTTTCCAAAAGTATTGCTCACTACTAGCTGTACCGATGCCCTTGAAATGGCAGCTATCTTGTTGCACATTCAACCGGGCGATGAGGTAATCATGCCGGCCTATACGTTTGTCTCAACGGCAAACGCGTTTGTACTGCGAGGCGCCACGATTCGCTTTGTAGATTCCAGATCTGACCATCCCGGTATGGACGAACACGCCATTGAGGCTTTGATCAATGATAACACCAAGGCTATTGTGGTCGTGCATTATGCGGGGGTCGCTTGCGATATGGACCTCATTCAGAAGATAGCCGATACCCATAACTTGGCTATTGTTGAAGACGCCGCTCAAGCATTTGGAGCTACCTACAAAGGGAAACCTCTGGGAAGTTTCGGAGCACTGAGCGCCTTTTCCTTTCACGAAACCAAGAACATACAATGTGGTGAAGGAGGGCTATTGGTGATCAATGAAGAAAACTTACAAGCCAGAGCGGAAATCATCTGGGAGAAGGGTACCAATCGCAGTGCCTTTTTCCGGGGAGAGATCGATAAATACGGTTGGGTAGATATTGGTTCTTCCTTTTTACCAAGCGAATTGAACGCCGCTTATTTGTTCGCCCAATTAGAGGAAAGCGAGCGCATTCAGAAACAACGAACTGCTATTTGGGAAGCGTACTACAAGCAATTAAAGGAATGGGCAGCCAGGTTGGGCATTCAACTTCCCGTGATTCCCGACTATGCCATTAACAATGCACATATGTTTTATTTGTTTTGTCGTGATAATGAACAGCGCACACGGCTTATCCAGCATCTCAAAGCACATGGAGTACACGCAGTATTTCATTACTTGAGCCTGCATGAGAGTCCGTTTTACTATAAAAAACACGACGGAAGAGCATTACAAAACAGCGATCAATACACCGAACGCCTGGTACGCCTTCCGCTCTACTATGAACTCGACCCCCAACCGGTCATAAAAGCATTGCTAGGCTATGATTCGTAGAGTGCTGAATCCCCTCTTCTTGCTGGTGATGGGCATATATGTTTTCTTTAACAGCTATTATTTTCTGTCAAAACCTGCCGGGACGGGAGATGAGTCCTTATTCATTAGCGATCTCTTGCTTGTTCAAGAGCAAGGATGGTGGGCGGCGATCGCTAAAGGAATATCGCTTCCTTACATGCTACTAACGTATCCCTTTACCTTCTTAATGGAAGACGTATGGGCGTTGCGGTTGGTTAATATTCTGCTCCTGGCATTTTTGGTTGGTTACTGCGTTCATACCCTTAAAATCCGATCCCTGCGCTTTGCTGCCTTGCTGTTGTTTGTGTGCTGTACCATTGGCTATTTTATGGTGGGGCTTAACGACGGACTCTTTACAGTGTGCGCCGTTATTTTCTTTGCGGAAACCTATCGGCTCATCCAGGAGAAGTCATATCGTTCCCTGATCTGGTGGGGGGTCGCCCTGGTGCTCATGATCTTTACGCGGAAACTCTGGATCGTATTTCTTCCGGGGGTTGCCTTCTCCGTATTTATGCTGTGGCGCTATGCCTCGATTCGTGGGAAAACACTCTTTCTTCCGCTTACCGTACTCGTATTGATGCTCCTACTCAATGTTCCCTCCTTTCAAGCGGATTGGGGCATTTCTTATGATCAAAAAAGCCCTCCCAAAGCTACCAAGGCTACCTGGGCGCAACGTCAGTATTTGGCGCAACTTCAAGTAAACCGTGGCGAACGCGCTAGTTTTAGTCACCCTTCATGGAAGGAAACCGATGCGTATCTTGCTGCCAATGGTGACGATTCCTTGCCTGCATCTGTGTTTAGCGGACTCACACACGATCCGGTAGTTACCCTAAAAGAATTTGTAAAAGATCTGGGGTACATCCTGGTGTATAGCGTGCGATCGGTAGGCTTACTGCTGCTTACGGTACTTGGCTTCGGAATTGTTAGTATTTGGAAACAAAAAGCGATTACAGCGGCCCATTACATCCCGATGCTCCTGGTGTTAATGATCGCGGTGTTCGCCTTTATTATCATTTCCTTTGTGGAATTGCGCTGGCTCACCTCCCTGTTCGCAGTCGCGGTGATCGGGTTTTGGAACTATTCCGAAGAAAGACAGCTTCCCAATTGGGTCGTGGTAGGAAATTACGCGGTGTTGATCCTCATGGGACTCTATGGAAGTTATGGTTATTTTAGTAAAATATCATGGTGACTAAGAACGGAAACGTACTTCTGATGGTTCCAGACGGAACAGGAATTAAAAACTACCTGTACTCAAAGGTATTTCAAGACTCTGATCGCCCTATCATCCTGTTTCACAACTTTGATGCAGACACCCTGCGACAGATCAAACAACACCTCACTATCGAACGGGATGTGGTCATTCCATCCTATCATGAAAGCCTGAAAGAACGTTGGTATCGCGAGTTGATCCATGTCGCTCGAATCAAGTACAACGCCCGTATCACAAAAAATCCGACCCTCTTAAAATTCTGGAAAAAGAAAAAAGGCGGACTAAAAAAGAATTTGTTCTACAGGTCGGTGGCAAGAGCTTCCCGTGGTATCCGTTCGTATCAAAAAATTCAATCACTGGAAAAGAAATATCAGGCGGCGCTTCGGAAAAATACCTTCTATACTCAAGTGACGCAACTATTGAAGGAAGAAGATATTACCAGTGTGTTTTGTACCCATCAACGGGCCCTCAAAGCACCTACTGTTTTTGCTGCCGCAAAGGATATTTCTATTAAAACGACAGCTGTGATTTATTCTTGGGATAATATTCCGAAGGCGCGACTGGCCCTACGTGCCGATCAATATTTGGTTTGGTCAAAGCATATGAAAAAGGAATTGCTGTATTTCTATCCTGAATTGCCTGCGGAATCGATTCATGTCACCGGGACGCCGCAATTTGAGTTTTATTACGATCCCAACAACCTTGTTTCCAAAGAAGATTTTGCTGCAACGTACCAACTTGATCTGCAAAAACAATGGATCTGCTTTTCAGGAGATGACGTAGGCACCTCTCCTCACGATCCGCAATATTTAGCCGATATCGCGGCGGCCCTTACCGAAGCCGGGATGGATAGGGAGGTTCAATTGCTCTTTAGGCGCTGTCCGGTGGATGTTTCTGGCCGATACGATGCCGTGGTCGCCAAATATCCCGATTTGATTATCGACATGCCTCCCTTATGGAATTTTAATAAAAAGGTATGGACAGCGGTCTACCCAACCTATGAAGATGTATGCTTGCTAGTAAGTCTGGCAAAACACGCCGATGCCGTGATCAACGTAGGCTCTACCATGGCATTCGATTTTGGAATGTTTCAGAAGCCCTGCATTTATATTAATTACGACGCGGTGGAGGACCCGGCCTGGTCCACAGAAACCATCTACCAATACCAGCATTTCCGAAGCATGCCATCTCCCGATGCCGTATACTGGATGAACGATAAAGAACATATTGCGACAATCATTAAGAAAGCCTTAGCACAGCCTCAAACCTCAATTGATTCCTGGTTCGAGGTGGTAGTGAATCACCCAAAGGAAGCGTCTCAAAACATCAAAAAGCTGTTGTAATGCATATCGTTTTTCTTTCTCATGAATACCCAGTATGGTCGCCGGGCGGCGTAGGTAGCTTTTTACAAACCTTTGGTCGCGCCTTGGTACAGAACGGACACCGCGTAACCGTTGTAGGAGCAGGAAAAGACGCTCAAGAAATTAGATGGGAAGATGAAGGGGTGCAGCTCATCCGTCTTCCTAAGAAAACGGGATGGAAGCCGGCCTTTTGGCACAATGCCAGCGTGTTGAACCGCAAATTACGGAAGCTACAGCAACAGCATCCCATCGACATCATTGAATCGGCAGAATTGGGCTTGGCCTTCTTGTCTAGAAAGCACAGGGCAAAAAAGGTCATCCGACTCCACGGCGGGCATCACTTCTTTGCGGAAGCAGAAAAGAGAGGGATCGATACAAAGAAAGGCTGGCTCGAAAAGCGTTCGTTCGCGAAAGCCGATGGATTCATCGCGGTATCCAACTATGTCAAAGCGCATACCGCGAAATACCTCAGTTATCACAACAAACCTGTTGCCGTAGTTCCACATCCCATGGATACCGATCTCGCAGTCCCGGAGGTGAACGTGAATAACAATCGCGTCCTTTTTGCAGGAACCATTTGCGAGAAAAAGGGAGTACGACAATTGCTTCAGGCCTTTTATTTGCTTCGGAAAACGCATCCGGAAAAACATCTGGATCTCTTCGGAAGGGATTGGTACTATCCTAATGGCGATTCGTATATAGAACGAATTCAGAAAGAATTACCTACATCCCATTTTGAGCACGTACAGTTCCACGGAAGCATTCCAAAAGAAACACTGATGAAACGCTACGCCGAAGCTGCCTTCTGCGTATTTCCGTCGCATATGGAAACGCAAGGGTTAGTGACGCTTGAAGCTATGTTAATGAAAAAACCGGTGATTTTCACACAATACGGTCCGGGTCCCGAGACGATCACCAACGGCGTGAGCGGGTGGCTGTGTGATGTGTACGACCCCAAAGCCATTGCTGAGACCATGAAGTGGTGTATTGAACATCCCAAGGAGGCTAAAGAAATGGGAGTCAATGCTCGAGACCATATTCAAGCGAACTTCGACAAAAGCCGTATTTTAGAACAAAATATTGACTTTTACCAAAGCCTCTACGCATGACCTTCGCGATCATCACACATACGCCCCATTTTCTGCAAGAGGAAAATGTCTTGGCCTATGGTCCCTATGTGCGCGAAATGAATCTCTGGATTCGCCATGTAGAAAAAGTGATCGTAGTTGCCCCCATAAGTAAGGCTGAAACCTCTAAAATTCACGCCGCCTACCATCATGAACAGCTTCGGATCTACCGTATTCCAAAATTGGGGTTTGTAACGCCAACGATGGCTGTTCTTTCCGTTTTGCTATTGCCGTGGGTGCTTTTTCAGATGCTACGGGCTATGACGATCGCGAAACACATACATTTGCGTTGCCCGGGGACTATTGGGCTCGTAGGCTGTGTCGTTCAAGTGCTCTTTCCGTGGAAAAAAAAGACAGCAAAATATGCCGGGAATTGGGATCCTGAGGCGAAACAACCTTTTAGTTACCGACTTCAAAAAAAAATTCTACGAAATACACTGGTGACCAGAAACATGGATGTTTTGGTCTATGGCGATTGGCCTTTACAAACGGCTAATATCACTTCGTTCTTTACAGCGACCTATTCGAATGAAAAGATTCCGGAAGTTCTTCCAAAGGAAATGCAGCTACCGGTACGCTGTATTTTTGTAGGAGCCTTAACGCCCGGAAAGCAACCGATGTATGCCGTAGAACTAGTGCACACCTTACGTGAGAAAGGAATTGCAACATCACTTGATATATACGGCGACGGGGCAGAACGACTCAAATTAGAAGCATGGATCAATGCTCATGAGGCTTCATGGGTTACCTTGCATGGCAATCAAACTGCGGAAACTGTGGAGAACGCGTACAAGTCGGCGCACTTTTTACTACTACCCAGTCGCTCTGAAGGTTGGCCGAAAGTCGTTGCCGAAGCCATGTTCTGGGGGTGTATTCCGGTAGCCTTGGGAGTGTCCTGTATCCCGTGGATGCTGGACGGAGGGAATCGAGGCGTACTCTTAACGGGTGAGCTGCCCGAAGACGCCTCGCGCCTTCACACCTTGATCGCTTCCAAAGAAACGTATACGACCATGAGTCTGTCGGCACAGCATTGGTCGCATCAATACACTTTAGATGCTTTTGAAACCGCTATCAAAAAATTACTTATATGAGGGTGCTTCAGCTTATCGATTCTTTGGATGCTGGTGGCGCCGAGCGCATGGCGGTGACCCTCGCCAATGCGCTAGTGCCCTTTGTGGAGGCGTCCTATTTAATAACAACGCGAAAAGAGGGCGTATTGAAAGCTACTTTAGCCCCAGCAGTAGGATATCTATTTCTGAATAAAAAACGCAGTCTGGACGTTTCTGCCTTAGGGCTACTTAAGCGTTTTGTTCGCAAGGAAAAGATAACGCATGTCCATGCCCATACCACTTCTTATTTCTTGGCGACACAACTAAAAATTATACGCCCGGAGATAACACTCATTTGGCACGAACATCATGGAAAACGAGTTGATTCTTCCGGATCTCAACATAAGGTATTACGACTTTGTTCCCGCTTTTTCACCGCTGTAATAACGGTCAATGAAGCGCTTCAGCAGTGGTGCCAACAAGAGCTGCGGTGCAATCAGGTGCACTATCTTCCCAACATTGTTCCCGACGCTAGTTTTGTTGGTGCTAGTCAGGATCGTCCGCTTCGAATCGTCTGTCTCGCCAACCTTCGCGAACCGAAGAATCATCTCAATTTATTGCGTGCCTTTCAGAAACTGTCTGTGTCTTTTTCCGAATGGACCTTGGTATTGGTGGGAGCTGATTATCAAGATGCATATTCCGAAGCAGTATATTCCTTTGTGAAAAAACATGCATTGGAACGTCAGGTTGACATCTTAGGTAAGCGTAGCGATGTCTCAGCATTGCTGAGAGGAGCGGCCATTGGAGTGCTGTCCAGTGATTCAGAAGGACTTCCCATGGCGTTGTTGGAGTATGGCGCGGCGGGACTGGCCGTGGTGGCAACGAACGTAGGACAATGTTCTAAAGTTATTAGTACCTTTGGTCGGGTAGTGCCTAAAGATGCACCGGATGCTATGAAAACAGCCCTGCAAGAGTTGATGGCAGATCCTGAAGCACGTCTACAACAAGCTTTGGCCTACCAAAAACACATTAAAGAACAGTATGCAGCTACCGCCCTCATGCCGAAACTGATTGAATTATACCTGTCTTAACGCTTTGAAGGCCGTCACAAACATATCGTACGTTCAATTACTGCTGCTACATTTGGGGATGGCAATGACCATTTATGTCGCTCAAGGGACCTCCAAATTCTTTCTGTTTGGAGCGGTAATGTTGTTCCTATATTTGATCGTAAAAAATCAGAACCGCCATGATGAAGTACTGTTGGCAGCGGCCTACGTTACGGGTTTTGAAGTTTTTTCCCGAATGACAGGGGGAGCCATTAGTTACGAATTTGCCAAGTATTCAGTAATTGGGTTCTTAACATTGGGCATGTTCTACAAAGGCTTTAACCGAAAAAGCTGGGCCTATATCTTTTTCATCATTTTTCTCATCCCCGGGATCCTCTTTTCGGCCATGAACTTAAATTACGAGACGAGCATGGTAAAGGCGATCGCTTTTAATCTCAGTGGTCCCATTAGTCTGGCGATCTGCGCCTTATATTGTTACAATCGAAAAATGCCCATGAAACGGCTGCAAAAAATTCTATTGGCTGCCTTGTTGCCCATAGTTGCCATGGCTGCCTATTTGTATGTATATACCCCCAATATACGTGATGTGCTTACCGGTACACAGTCTAATTTTGAAGCCTCGGGTGGTTTTGGACCCAATCAGGTGTCTACTATTTTAGGCCTCGGAATGTTCATTTTAGTGAGTCGGTTGTTTTTGATCAAAGACCGATTGATCAACATAATCGATATTCTATTGCTGATCTTCGTGAGTTATCGAGGCATCGTCACCTTTTCGCGCGGAGGTGTACTCACCGCCGGCGTATGTTCTGTCATATTTCTAGCCATACTCTACTGGCGTTCGGGCGTGCAGCAGAAAGTAGTCTTATTACCGAAACTTATTGCTATTGCTGTCGTCTTTATGGCTACCTGGGCATTTACTTCGGTCAACACTTCTGGCCTCATCGACAAGCGCTATGCCAACCAGGATGCAGCGGGCCGTCAGAAGGAGGACTTGTCTACTGGACGGCTTGAGCTGATCAATTCTGAATTGGAGGCGTTTTATAATTATCCCTTAACCGGCATAGGCGTGGGCAAAATTCGTGAATACCGACAAGCCCAGACCGGGCGATTGTCGAATTCTCATAACGAAATAACTCGAATGTTCTCTGAACATGGCTTGTTTGGGTTACTCGGACTTATTATACTGGTGCTCACACCCTTAATCTTTAGAATTTATAACCGAACTAATGTCTATCTATTCGCCTTTATGGCGTTCTGGTTTTTGACCATCAATCACTCTTCCATGCGAATCGCAGCTCCGGCATTTATCTACGGGCTTTGTTTACTATCTTTGGTGCGTGAAAAAAGGAAGCATCCTCTACATCGGAAACAAGCTAGCCCGCAAAGGCAGTACGGTTACTTCCATTGAAACCCTGGGCCGCTTCTTAGCAGAAGAAGGGTATGCTGTAAAGACGGCCTCTTCCAAAAGGAATAAGGTACTCCGTCTCATAGACATGCTTGCCGCGGTGTTGCGATACGGACCAAAGTCGAAGGTGGTGCTTATCGATACCTACAGTACCCAAAATTTTTATTTCGCCGTCGCCGTAGCGAATCTCTGTCGGTTGCTTCGCATTCCGTATATTCCCATTCTTCGAGGAGGAGACCTGCCTAGCCGCCTGCAGCGCAGTGAGCGTCACTGCCGCCGGTTATTTCATGGAGCAAAGATCAATGTTGCGCCTTCGGCGTATCTGCTTGAGGCTTTCAAAAAACAAGGATACGACAACCTAGTATATATCCCCAATACCATTCAGCTTAAAAACTATCCGTTTGTACTTCGGAAACAGATACATCCAAAAATACTGTGGGTGCGCTCCTTTGCCGAACTTTATAATCCGATGCTGGCTTTGGATGTTGTCAAGTCACTTCAAAAGCAAGGGTGTCATCCCAGTCTTTGTATGGTAGGGCCCGAAAAAGACGGAAGCCTGCAACGTTGTAAAGAAATGGCTGAAGCGGAAAATGTAGCGGTGACGTTCACCGGAAAACTTTCCAAAACCAAATGGGTTGCCCTTTCCACTTCCTATGATATTTTTATCAACACCACGAACTTCGACAACACCCCCGTGAGTGTCATCGAAGCGATGGCCTTGGGATTGCCGGTGATTTCAACCAATGTAGGTGGAGTGCCTTACCTCATTGATGACGGTCGCACCGGAATACTCGTGCCTCCCAACGAAGTGGATCCTTTCGTTTTTGCTGTACAGGACTTATTGGCGAATCCTAAAAAGGGAAGTCAACTTGCTACTGCCGCTCGCGCTCAGGTGACCAACTATGATTGGAAGGTGGTAAAGGAGAAATGGTTTCCAATATTAGATGAATAAATAGTACTTTAGCGATATAAACCTACCTATGGCACAAGCGTCCCATATTCATTTTGAAATATCGGAACGAAAAGTCTTACTTCGTGTGTTCGATATCGCCAGTGTGTTATTGTTGCTTTATGCTGTCGGACTTATTTTTGACTTCGATTACTTCAAGATCAACTCAGAACACTGGGTCTGGTCGATCGTATTGGCAGTATATCTCACTATTTTCGCCACGATTTTTGAACTGTATAATCTGCCCAAAGCCAGTAAATTTGAAGTGATGGTGCAGAACATCATCCTTACCTCTTCGGTAACGGTATTGTTCTATCTCTTGACACCCTTCTTTACGCCCACACTTCCGGAAAACCGATTGCAAATTGTCTATTTCTATATCGCCATGAACTTGGCCCTATTCACATGGCGCTATGCCTACATTGCCCTTATTGCGGCTCCACGTTTTAACAAGCGGGTGTTGCTAATTTGCAATGTTGCTGATATTGAAAACATACTTTTCTCCTTACATCGTTCCGATCCTAATTACAAGATCATTGGCTACATCAATACAGGATCTCGTGAAGTGCCGGAGAATGCCCTTACCGAAGATGTGCTTGAGTTCTCGCCCATTGAGGTAGCTCACACCGTGACAGAACACGCCATTTCGGAGATCGTTGTGGCGAGTCCGCAATCACAAGGAATTACCGTATCGCTCTCAAACCAATTGATCAATCTGCTGGAAAAAGGGTGTGCCATTCGCGAATATACTCAGGTGTACGAGGAGATCACCCAGCGCGTGCCCGTGCAGCATGTGGATAAGGATTTTTATCGCTATTTTCCGTTTAGTCGAAGTAATCAAAATAAGCTATACCTGTTCTTTCACCGAATTTTAGACCTGGTATTGTCTATCATCGGACTGGCTTTCGGAATTCTTATTTCTCCTATTATCCTTATCGGAAACCTCTTCGGAAACCGAGGTCCGTTGTTCTACACCCAAACCAGAGTAGGGCGAAATGGGAAGCATTTCAAGATTTACAAGTTGCGTTCAATGGTCACCGATGCCGAAAAGCAAGGCGCGCAATACGCCACCCTGAAAGATGCACGCATCACGAAGTTCGGGCGGTTCTTACGACGCAGTCGGTTTGATGAAATCCCACAATTCATTAACGTGATCAAAGGTGATATGAGTGTGATTGGGCCAAGACCCGAACGCCCTGTGTTCGTGGCTCAACTCGCAGAAGAAATCCCGTTCTATGAAGTCCGTCATGTGGTGAAGCCCGGTGTAACGGGTTGGGCGCAAGTGAACGCGAAGTACGGTGTTTCGGCAGAAGATGCGTTGGAAAAGCTTCAGTTAGACCTCTATTACATTAAAAAACGTAGCTTGTTCCTCGATATCAGTATCGTTATTAAGACGCTGAGTACCATTATTTTCTTCCGAGGGCAATAAAATTGTTATGCCACGTGAACATTTCGTTGCTTCTTCAGAAAGGAAACGACATATACGTATCGAATCAATAAGGCGAAGAACAGTGGGATGAACCCAATGGCAAAACGCTGGACGCCGGTAATCCAATGGAAGGTGAGCAACAAGAGCAATAAAAGTAAGAAGATAACATAGCGTTGCATCCAAGCCTTCGGAAATTTTCTGCTGATCCCGTAACAAAATAGTAAGGACAGCGGAAAGGCCCACAGTAAATTGTAGTTATAGGCAGTGGCGCTGTGATCGGTGCCCCACCATAAAAAGGCCAAAGCCACACCAATAAGGCCGGTGACTAAAAACAACACCCCATCCAAAAACCTACTGCGCTTTTGCTGTTTCCAATCGCGATAGGTGATCCATAAAATAACCACTGATAACAGACCAAAGAGGAATAACGGACTAACAAAGAACGATCCAGAGGTGGGGGCTGCCTGTGCTTTGTACAGCACCTTGCGTTCTTTCACCAGCGGAATGCGCGTTCCCTCTTTTTTGATCGTAGCCGTTGCGGTGGCCTTAGCGACATACTTCGGTAAAAATTGATGTTCCCAGGGGGTCGCTACTCGATCGGTAACCGCACCGATAGCGACATCCATTCCTAAACTCCCCCACGAATTCAGCGCCACATTTTCGCGAATGAGTTCGCGGAAGGTTTTTGGGTTTTCCACATAAGTACCGTATTCCATATCATTCTGTGCCAGAATATTGGTGAGTACGTCTCGGGGTTTGGTCGCGCAATTGTCGTAGAAGAAATCGTATAAGTACTTACTGTTTTCAGGTTTAGCGTTATTCTGGAGAAACTCGAAAAAGGCTTTTTTCTGAGGATAGGACAGGTCGAGCACTTGTTCTTCTACGGTGCGGTCTTGGCGTTTGTAGATGGCTAAAAATTGATCGAAGGGCCAAACCTCTAGTTGGTATAAGAGTTTTCCCCTAGCGAATTTAGTATAGAAGTTAGGGGTGTCAAAATCGTATACTCCATAATTATAAGCGTAATCAAACTTGGGGTCCTGAATTCGAATGGCGGTATGTCCAAACGAATCGTACAGATTTTCACCAGGTCCTACGGTGATGAGACTTACTTCCGCTTCAGGGGAGAGCGACACCATTTGGGCGCTAAGGTTTGACGCACAGAGAACCACACAGAAGACAAGAAGTTTAGAGAAGAGTTGAGCGCATTTCATACTCAAAAGTACGGCAATTATTCCGAATGAAATACGCTGGGACCTATCGGAAAATACTCCAATCCAGTTTTAACGAGAAGATGTTGGAGTAGAGGGCCGCACTTTGATCGCCAATATCGGTCAAGGCGTAATCCACTTGAATGCCTTTGTATCTAAATCCCACACCAATATTGGGCTGAAATCCTACTGAATCGCTTCCGTCCAGTTGTTGAATGTTCTGAAAATTACCCACGCCGGCCCGCACAAACACCATATCGATATATCCAAATTGGAGTCCGAATGCCGGAGTCATACTCGCGAATGAGCTAGAAACCAAATCATTTGTTTCCGCGAAGCGAAAATTCAAATCCAATTCAGTGAGCAACTTATAATCATAATGGAAGACAAATTCTTTGGCCAATCCCAATTGAACTTTAGGAATGGTAATCTCGGTGGTTTCCGGTAGCTCTTGATTTTGCCCGTCCACGGCGCCTTGAATGGTAGCAAACTGTTCTTCGTCGATGCTCCAGGCGTTAAAGGTGGTGGTAATGTCCCGAGCCATGAGTCCGAATTTCCACTGATTTTTCGTTTCAAACTGAATGGCGGCATCCAGACCAAATCCCCAGGAAGAGGCAAAATCTCCAATAATTCTCCGAATCACCTTAGCGTTTACTCCGATATTGAGTCCGTCGAGCGGTAATTTCCGCGCATACGAAAAGGTCACCCCATAATCGGCGGTAGAGAAAAGGCTAATACGATTGTAGTCGATATTCCCCTGATCGTCTATGAGTTGGGTGGTATTCAAAATGTCATCCACACCAAACCGAATTACCGATAAGGCTACCGCACTGCGATCATCAAGCGGCATGGCAAAGGCGGCATAGTCGTAATTAGCGATATTGGCAAAATAGGAAGCGTGCATCAACGAAAGCTGATTGTCTTCCAAATGCACCAAACCCGCCGGATTCCAATAGCCCGAATTGACATCCATAGAGGAGGCCACCACGGCGTTTGCCATACCAAATGCGGCAGCATCTACCCCAATATTCATAAATTCGTTAGAATACTTTCGGGTAGTTTGCGCCCCTGCGGTTAAAAACGCCATGAAAAAAGCGAGGAGTACGGTCTTTTTCAAGCTATTAATTTTGGTGCAAATATCTCATTATTTTACACAATAGTAAACTATAATTTTAAGCACATATTGTATGTGGAAGTGTTTAGACGCAAATAGTTTCTTATTTTTACAAGAATCACCCAAACTATGCGAAAACAAATTCCAAACCTCATTACTTCCCTAAATTTATTATGCGGCTGTATCGCGTTGCTTTTTGCGGCTTCAGGCGCCTTGGTAACAGCAGCGATCTTTGTTTATTTAGGAATATTTTTCGATTTCTTTGATGGCCTGGCAGCGCGCTCCTTAGGAGCACAAAGCAAGGTTGGACTAGAACTCGACTCGCTGGCAGACGTTGTCACAAGCGGAGTGGCTCCGGCGGTGGTAATGGTCCAATTGCTTTCGGAAGCATTTACCGGAGCATACCTCGATATGGCCGGAATGTTTGGCGAGGGGGCCTGGAATCATAGTTGGTTGCGATGGATGCCGTTCATCGGACTCCTAATTGCGGTGGCTTCGGCCTACCGTCTGGCAAAGTTTAACGTAGACACGCGACAGACCGATTCGTTTATAGGATTGCCCACTCCTGCGAATGCTTTGTTGATCTTAAGTATTCCCTTACTTCTGGAATTTCAAGCCTCTGCAAGCCTGGAGGCCTTTTTGCTACAGCCCTGGTTTTTGATTGTGTTGACCGTCCTTAGCTGTTTTTTGTTGAATGCTGAAATTAAGTTGTTTGCCCTCAAGTTTAAGCGTTGGGATTTCCAAAGCAATAAGGTTCGCTATTTCTTTTTAATAGGAAGTGTAGCTGCGCTGGTATTCCTGCAATTTCTTGCCATTCCTATCATAATCGTAAGCTATATTGTGATATCGCTATTGCTTCCGAAGCAATAATTAGAAAAGTAACTTCTTTTTCCGCAGCTCAAAATTCTGCCCTAAATACACTTTCCGAACCATTTCGTCGCTGGCTAGTTCTTCCGGCTCGCCGTGTTTTAAGATGCTTCCTTCGAACATCAAATACGTACGGTCTGTAATGGCTAGGGTTTCCTGTACATTGTGATCGGTGATGAGAATTCCGATGTTCTTGTTTTTCAATTGCGCTACAATGCGCTGGATATCTTCTACCGCCACAGGGTCAACCCCAGCAAACGGTTCATCGAGCAGAATAAAATGGGGATCTGTAGCCAGCGCTCGTGCGATCTCTGTTCTTCGGCGTTCGCCACCACTTAGGAGATCCCCGCGGTTTTTGCGAATGTGACCTAAGCCAAATTCTTCGATCAGCGATTCCATTTTCATGTGCTGCTCTTTTTTGGAGAGATCCGTAAGTTGCAATACGCTTAGAATGTTGTCTTCAATACTTAACTTTCGAAACACCGAAGCTTCTTGCGCCAAATAGCCAATTCCGTTTTGCGCTCGTTTGTACATCGGGAATTTCGTGATATTGGTGCCTTCCAAGAAAATTTGTCCGCCATTAGGTTTGATCAAGCCTACGATCATGTAGAAAGAGGTCGTCTTCCCCGCACCGTTCGGTCCAAGGAGTCCGACGATTTCTCCCTGGTTCACCTCTACGGTAATCCCTTTCACCACCTTACGACCTTTGTAAGATTTGATGAGGTTTTCGGCGCGAAGTTTCATTTGTTTCATACCCACTAGCTGAACGATAAAGGTAGTATTATATTTTCCGAAGCAAAAATTATTCCCTTGCTTCTAAGGCTTCCCAATATTCGTAGGCACGGCGCAGATGTGGAATGACGATGGTTCCGCCAATGAGCAATGAAATGCTGAGGGCTTCTACCACTTCTTCTTTAGAAATACCTAAGCTGTGGCAGGTTTCCAGGTGATAGCGCACACAATCATCGCAGCGAAGCACTAACGAATTCCCTAAACCGAGTAATTCTTTAGTTTTCTTCGGAAGTTGGCCTTCAGCAAAAGCATTGGTATCCAGGTTAAAAATTCTGCGAATGACTTTGTTATTGTCTGCCAGCAGTTTTTCGTTCATTCTAGAACGGTAGGCATTAAATTCATCTATGGGGTTCGCCATGGGATTTTCTTCTTTTTTTGTTTTGATTCCGAATGACAGCTCGAGAAATAAAGATGCTGATTTCGTATAGTACAATAACAGGCACTGCCACGATCACCTGACTCGCAATATCGGGTGGTGTAATGACTGCGGAAACGATTAATACGATAACGAGCGCGAATTTTCGGTATTTCCGAAGGAATTCCGGAGTCACCAATCCGATTTTAGTGAGAAAGTATATGATAATGGGGAGTTCGAAAATGATTCCACTCGCCAGCACCGAAGCCCGCACCAGACTGATGTAGCTACTTAAGTCGAAATCATTGAACACCTGCTCACTTACTTGATAGTTTCCGAGGAAATTAATGGAGAGCGGAGTCACCACGTAATATCCAAACAACACTCCCATAAAAAAGAGGAGGGAGGCCACAACGATGAATCCACGGGCGCTTTTTCGTTCGTTCGAGTGAAGTCCCGGACTTACAAACTTCCAGAATTCGTAGATCACGTAGGGAAATGCTAATATAAATCCCGCCGTAATGGACGTCCAGATATGCGCGGAAAATTGCCCGGCCATGGTTCTACTCTGAATACGGAAGGGAAACTCTGCTTCACAGAAACTCCCTTCAAACCCTAAGAGTCGAGCGCCTTTACAAAGCATCTGATAGGTAGGAAATTCTGCTTTGTTCTTAGGTCCCAAGATCAAGACATCGAAAATAAACTCTTTAAAAATAAAGGCAAGCGTACCCAAAATAACCACCGCAAGAGTCGAGCGAATTAAATGCCAACGCAATTCTTCCAGATGGTCTAGAAAGGACATTTCTTGTTCGGGTTGCGGAAGTTTTTTAGCCATTAGATAATGCCTTCTTTGGTTAAATTATGAATATGGACCACCCCGGCATAGTGTCCGTTTTTCTCTACCAACAATTGGGTAATGCCATGTTGGTCCATTAGCTCCATAGCTTCCACGGCCATTGCTTTGTAGGCGATGATCTTGGGTTGGGCAGTCATAATATCTTTTGCGGTGAGTCCGTCGAAACTATTGGCCTTGGTCAACATGCGACGCAGGTCCCCGTCGGTTATAATTCCTATGATGGCATCATTTTCCACAACGGCGGTAACGCCCAGCATCTTTTCGGTAATTTCCACAATCACCTCTTTCACGTTGGTGTCGGGTCGTACCTGAGGTTTCTCATTGAGCGCGGTAAGATCACTTACCCGCAGGTATAATTTTTTACCCAAGGACCCTCCTGGGTGAAACTTAGCAAAATCCTTGCTCGAGAATCCGCGCAGGTCTAGTAAGGCCATGGCCAGGGCATCGCCTATCACTAATTGGGCGGTGGTACTGGTAGTAGGCGCCAGGTTATTGGGGCATGCTTCTTTTTCGACATAGGCATGTAGTACGAAATCGGCTTGCTGCCCTAAAAAGGAGTCTCTATTAGAAGTAATCGCGATCAATTTATTATCGATGGCCTTGATGAGTGGTACTAATACTTTGATCTCAGGCGTGTTTCCGCTTTTAGAGATACAAATAACCACATCATTCGTTTGAATGGTTCCCAGATCTCCGTGAATGGCGTCGGCGGCATGCATAAAAATGGCCGGCGTTCCCGTAGAGTTCAACGTAGCTACGATCTTAGTGGCAATATTGGCACTTTTTCCTATTCCAGTGATTACGACTCTGCCTTTGCTATTCAGTATATTTTGTACAGCTTCAGCAAATTCGCCATCCACCAAATCTTTCAAATGAGAAATCGCCTTACTTTCCGTGTCGATGGTTTGTTTTGCGACCGCAATTATTCGATCTTTTTCGTCCAAAGGTTCGGTGGTTTTAAATTTGTTACTGTTTCAGAATTTAGTATCTTTAGATAGACAATGATGGCTTTTTGCCCCCATAATTACCTATATAAGCTATTCATTCTCTACAAGTGTAATACAAAGGTTGCAAAATTACAATTGTTATCCTGTTAATACAATAGTATTTGCAAAAAGCAATCCCGGAAAAAACCTATATGCAGCGTGGCTGAAGAAGTTGATATTTACAAAGCTCTGAAGCATTATTTTGGATTCAGTTCCTTTAAAGGACTTCAAGAAGATGTGATAAAGAGTATCCTCAACGGTCACAACACCTTTGTGATCATGCCTACCGGAGGCGGCAAATCTTTGTGCTACCAATTGCCGGCGTTGATGAAAGAGGGTACTGCTATCGTGGTTTCGCCTCTCATCGCGTTAATGAAAAATCAGGTAGATGCGCTTCGGTCGCTTTCTTCAGACGACGGAATCGCCCATGTATTGAATAGCTCTCTTACCAAAACAGAAATTAAAAAGGTGAAGGATGATGTCTTCAATGGCATCACCAAATTACTGTATGTCGCTCCAGAATCGCTTACAAAAGAAGAAAACGTTACTTTTTTAAATTCAGTGACCATTTCATTTGTCGCCATCGATGAAGCACATTGTATCAGCGAATGGGGGCATGACTTTAGACCGGAGTATCGCAATCTCAAAAAGATCATTGAGCGCATTGGTACTAATATTCCTATCATTGGACTTACCGCTACCGCCACGCCAAAAGTTCAGGAAGATATCCTCAAGAATCTTCAAATTCAGGATGCCAATACTTTTAAAGCGTCGTTCAACAGACCCAATCTCTATTACGAAGTACGGCCCAAGACCAAGAATGTAGATGCCGATATTACCCGATTTATAAAGAAAAATGAAGGCAAAAGCGGAATCGTCTATTGCCTCAGTCGAAAGCGCGTGGAAGAGCTAGCACAAACCTTGCAGGTGAACGGTATAAAAGCGGTTCCGTACCATGCCGGGCTCGATGCAAAAACCAGAGTTCGACACCAAGATATGTTTTTGATGGAAGATGTGGATGTAGTGGTGGCCACGATCGCCTTCGGAATGGGGATTGACAAACCCGACGTGCGTTTTGTGATCCATAATGATATTCCGAAGAGCATCGAAAGTTACTATCAGGAAACGGGGCGTGCCGGAAGAGACGGAGGCGAAGGGCATTGCCTCGCGTTTTACAGTTACAAAGACATTGAGAAGCTGGAAAAATTTATGAGTGGTAAGCCGGTAGCCGAACAGGAAATTGGGCATGCGTTGCTACAGGAAGTGGTTGCCTTTGCGGAAACTTCCATCTCGCGCCGAAAATTTATTCTTCATTACTTCGGCGAAGAATTCGATAACGAGACAGGTGAGGGCGGCATGATGGACGACAATATGCGGCATCCAAAGACACAGAAAGAAGCAGGTGCGGAAGCGAAGAAGGTGCTGGAAATCGTTCAGAAAACGCATGAACAATACAAGGCGAAACAAATTGTGAACGTGTTGATCGGGAAAGTAAATGCGATGATCAAATCGCATCGTACCGATACCCAACCCTATTTTGGCAGTGGTTCCGATCAGGATGCCGAATATTGGATGGCACTCCTTCGACAATTATTAGTGGCGGGATATCTCAAGAAGGATATTGAAAGTTATGGAGTGATCAAAATTACCAAACGCGGGAGTGACTTCATTCAAAATCCTACCTCTTTTACCATGACAGAAGACCATTCCTATAAAGAAGCTAATGAGGATGGCGTGATTACAGCAGAATCTGGAGGCGGTGCCGTGGTAGACGATACCTTGTTCAAATTGCTTAAAGCCGAACGGAAGAAAGTGGCCGACGTACTGAAATTACCCCCTTTTGTGATTTTTCAAGACCCATCCTTAGAGGATATGGCGCTAAAATATCCCGTGACCTTTGAGGAGCTTAGCAATGTACACGGCGTTGGAGAAGGAAAGGCAAAAAAATATGGGGGAAGTTTCCTGAAGTTGATTCAACGATATGTAGAAGAGCATCAAATTGATCGTCCGGATGATTTTGTGGTAAAATCAACCGGAAGCAACAGTGCGCTTAAGTTGTATATCATTCAGAACGTAGACCGAAAATTACCGTTAACCGACATTGCTTCTGCCAAAGGACTGGAAATGGACGCCTTTATTAAAGAAATGGAAGCTATTGTCTACAGCGGAACCAAACTCAATATCGATTACTATCTTGAAGATATTTTGGATGAAGATCAACAGGAGGAGATTCACGACTACTTCTTAGAAGCACAGACCGATAAAATCGATGTTGCCATGGATGAGTTTGAAGGCGAGTACGATGAAGAGGAGCTTCGTCTCTATCGTATCAAATTTATAAGCGAAGTGGCGAATTAAGACTTCAGTAGCTTTTCAAAACACACACTATTTTCAACACCCACGTAGGGTTCGTAATTTTCAATGCTGCGGTACCCCGCCTTTTGATACAATCTAATCGCTTCCGGTTGGCGTTTTCCAGTTTCCAAGAGTACTTTCTCTACGCCTAAAGATTGTGCCCATGCTTCTAATTCTGACAGTAATTTAAGTCCGAACCCGCGCCCGCGATAGTCGGGTAAGGTGTACATCCGTTTCACCTCCACCTGTTCATCTTCCCTTATTTTAAAGGCTCCACAGCAGATGGCCTCCTCCTCAAGATAGCCAACCATCACATGCTGTAAGTGTTCGATACTATTGAATTGATCGTAAAATGCATGTTCATCCCCATCTCTTGCGGCTAGTTCTTGGTTGAGCTTGTCGACCAATGGTGCAAAATCAGGATGCGCCGAATTCGTTTTAACGCATTGTAGCTTGTCGTTATCCTGAGAACTTAATTTTTGTGTGACTTCCATCGCAATAAGGTTTATTCTTTGAGGCTCCGCAGCGACAAAAGGCAGCGGTCGCAGGTTTTTCCGAAGAACTTCCGTCCGCCAGCGTAACCGTTGCGCCTCCATGCACCACTAAAGGACCATTTTCGATCACTTCTATTTGAGTATGGTTGGTAGTAGCCTTGTTGTTGTCATCAGATTCAGGGGTCTTGTAACGTAAGGCTCCCGAAGGACACGCCTTGATCTGTTCTTTGAGTGCGTCCTCTGTGGCATGCGCTACCTGAATCCAGGGACGCTCGTCGGGCCGATATACCTCCGGTAATTTTGAGACACACACTTTAGAGTGAATGCACAAATCTGGTGTCCAGACCACTGTTAGATCTTCTTTCTTATACTCTTTTGAAAAGGGTTGTTTCTTCATGAGGGAAGTGTTACATGATCGGCCAATAATCGTTGCCACTGCGTATGCTCTTTTAAATAATGTACCACAAACGGGCACCAAGGCACAATCTTGAGGGATTCGGTTTCGATGTCTTGAAGTGATCTTTCTACTAACTCGCTTCCAATCCCTTGTCCTTCAAAGGCATCAGGCACTTCGGTGTGAATAAGATAAACCTTATTATCCTTCCGCTTGTATTCGAGTTTTGCCATTTGCTCATCCAGCTGCATTTCGTACTGTCGTTCTGCCTTATTGTGGTTCCATGTTCGCGCCATTATTTCCGAAGATTTTTCAGTCCTCCTAAGATACTAATTCTTCCGCGGTTATAACAACATCTATCAGCCACTTTTCACGCTTCGTAGGGATCAATTTTAGGCTGCTTGCCTTCCAGAATTTAGCGGGATTTGGTACCTTATAGCACGGTAGCGTTTTCATAGAGAAATCTTTTGAAATCCTTTGAAACGATAACCATAAGTAATCATTCAATAATTCAAATGAATTGTATCTTCTTCGATAACCCAAAGAAGAACTGTACTTTCACGATAATAACCGAAAAAAGAAAACAATGGATACTAAGAACCCACATTCAAATGGCACGTCAGGAAATGTATGGGAGGTAAACGAATCGTCTGCTTCTTGTCCGTTTCTGAATGGCACCATGCATCAGGCCGCAGGAGGCGGAACGTCGAACCGTGATTGGTGGCCCAACCAATTGAACCTAGGAATTCTCCGACAGCATTCAGAATTGGCAGATCCTATGGATCCCGATTTTGACTATGCCGAAGCCTTCAAGTCGCTGGATTTGGCAGCGGTGAAAAAGGATTTGAACGATCTAATGACCGATAGCCAGGAGTGGTGGCCGGCCGATTACGGACATTACGGCCCGTTTTTCATTCGGATGGCTTGGCACAGTGCCGGAACGTACCGCATCGCCGACGGTCGTGGAGGTGGGGGTTCAGGGTCCCAACGCTTCGCACCGTTGAACAGCTGGCCCGATAACGCCAATCTGGACAAGGCACGCTTGCTGCTTTGGCCCATTAAAAAGAAATACGGAAAAAAACTCTCCTGGGCCGATCTTTTGATTCTCGCAGGAAATGTTGCGCATGAATCCATGGGCTTGAAAATGTTTGGATTTGCCGGGGGTCGAGAGGATATTTGGCAACCCGAAGAAGACATTTATTGGGGTTCTGAAACCGAATGGCTTGGAAACAAAGATCGCTACGCGGAAGATGAAGATCTTGAAAACCCACTAGGCGCGGCTCACATGGGGCTTATCTACGTAAACCCTGAAGGGCATAATGGAAATCCAGATCCGGTGGAATCGGCACACTATATCCGAGAAACCTTTGGAAGAATGGCCATGAACGACTACGAAACCGTAGCGTTGATTGCGGGAGGACATACCTTCGGAAAGACGCACGGTGCCGCTGAAGCTGATACCTATGTAGCTGAAGAACCAGCCGGAGCCGGAATCGAATTGCAGAGCATGGGTTGGACGAACAAGTTTGGAACCGGGAAAGGAGCCGATACCATTACTAGTGGAATTGAAGGAGCCTGGACCGATACGCCAACGCAATGGAGTCATACCTACTTCACCAATCTATTTAAATACGATTGGGAACTGCATAAAGGCCCCGGAGGCGCGTACCAATGGAAACCCAAAAATAATGAGGGAGCCGGGACCGTTCCGGATGCGCATGATCCCAATAAAAAGCATGCGCCTTTTATGCTGACCACCGACCTATCCTTGAAAATGGACCCTGAGTATGAAAAGATCTCTCGCCATTTCTTAGAAAATCCAGAAGAGTTCGCCGATGCGTACGCTCGAGCTTGGTTCAAATTAACCCATCGCGACATGGGGCCGGTAAGCCGCTATTTAGGAAGTGAAGTTCCGCAGGAAGAACTGATCTGGCAAGACCCAGTGCCTGCCGTGGAGCACGACCTAATTGACGATAACGATGTTTCAGAATTGAAGAATAACATTTTGGCCGCGGGTGTAAGTACACAAGCGTTGATACGCACCGCTTGGGCGTCTGCCTCTACCTTCAGAGGATCAGACAAACGTGGTGGCGCCAATGGTGCTCGCATTCGTTTGGCTCCTCAAAATACGTGGAAGGTTAATAATCCGAGTGAACTGAAAGACGTTATTGATACCTTATCGCGCATTCAGGAAGAATTCAATGAAAACGCCTCCGGAAATAAGAAAGTGTCACTTGCAGACCTCATTGTATTAGGAGGAAATGCTGCCGTGGAAAAGGCTGCGAAGGAAGCAGGACATTCTGTTACGGTACCCTTTCACCCGGGACGCACCGATGCTTCTGAAGCGCAGACGGATGCCGAAGCCTTCGAAGCCTTAGAACCGATGGCAGATGGATTCAGAAATTATGTCAAACAAAAATTCACGGTTTCTTCCGAAGAATTATTGGTAGACCGAGCGCAATTATTAACGCTTACCGCTCCAGAAATGACCGTTTTGGTAGGAGGAATGCGTGCCCTGGATGCCAATTATGATGGCTCTAAGCATGGGGTATTTACAGATAGACCCGGAACCTTGACCAATGATTTCTTTGCGAACCTGCTCGATATGAATACGACCTGGAAAGCAACGTCTGAGGATGATGCTGTTTTTGAAGGACGTGACCGTAAGAGTGGTGATGTAAAATGGACGGGAACCCGAGTGGATCTCATCTTTGGATCGAATTCGGAACTACGTGCCCTAGCGGAAGTCTATGCCTGCGAAGATGCACAAGAAAAATTTGTGAATGACTTCGTGAAATCTTGGACGAAAGTGATGAACTTAGATCGTTTCGACATCAAACAGTAATCGAAAGATCTTTGCATAATAGAAAAGGTGAGTCATCTGACTCACCTTTTTTATTTCTCTACAGGATGCGCTTCCTCTCGTATGAGGATAGTGCGTTTTTTTTCGGGCGGACTCTTAATTCGCAGTCTGATGAGACGGTATTGCCAAACATCATTAACACGCGCTGCCTTGATATCGAGCCGGGCATTTCCTTTCGTTCCTTTGACGCGCACCGTTGTGGTTACCTTTTGGTGTTCGTTCGAATATCGGGTTTCTCCTTCGAGGATAGCCATATTACCTATGGGTGCTAACGTCCCAAGATAGGTTTGCGCTTCAGTATTTTTGTTCGCAAGGGCTATTGCCTGTTCATATAGTTCTGGATCGGCATACGCTTGTACCAGATCTCCGGTGACCTTGTTCAAATCAGAAGCTAGAAACCATATGATAATAACGCCCAGCGCAGCGACGGTACTACCGAGCAGGATTTTTTTATTTCGATTCATACAGGGGAGTGCTACTTTATTTTGTTAGTGTTGGATAAGCGTCGAGGCACTGACGTAAGGAACGACCTTGATTGTGAATACAATCGCAAAACTGAGCACCTAATGTTTCATGGGCTCCGTTTTCAAATTGCAATTGACACGCTGCAACGCTATTTCGTGGCATAATGGTGTAAATATTCATAGCAATGACACCGCCAATCACGAAGGTAAACATCGCCAATGCACTTCCAGCGAATTTCCACGGAAACTTCCAACGGCGTTTTAACGGTGGAGCATCCGTAGGCTGAGATGGACTTGATTTCCACGGCAGTAAAAACTTGATCTTGTCATAGTTCCACCACAACAGAAACAAGGTTGCCAAGACCATTAAGGGCGCGGTAAAGAGGGAGCCGTCAAAGCGCACGGAGAAAGACAGGATGCAAATATTTAAAATGATTGGTAAGTATAATAAGGCACCTAGCGTCACGGTACGTGGAATCAATAGTAATATCGCTGCTAGCATTTGCGCTATTCCGATAAAGGTATAGTAATATCCGGTATGAAACAGTGCCTCTAGGTACGCGCCCATGGGGTGTTCATTGGCTAAAGCTGTAAACCGTTCGCCGACCACCTTCACATATCCGGACGGTAGGAAGCCTGCAGCCAGCACCAATCGTGTAAAAATGGAGAATAAATAGATCCATTGATTGCTTTTGTGCTGCTGATGCCAGTGTTCGAGTTTTTGAGTGAATTTCATATTCAGCTAGATTCAAATTCGAGCGGGAAGTTGCGTAACTATGAGCAATAGTTTTGAATTTAGAAGGGCTTATTCGGCGCTATTTATTTCGATCCAGTAACCGTCTGGATCTTGAATATAGATCTGTTGAATACCATCAGCGCGGATAAAAATCTTATTTGGGGTTCCCGGCCAATCCGAATACGGCACTTTCAATTGCTCGAGTCGCTTGATGAGTCCCTCAAAGTTCGCGGTCGAAACGGCCATATGCACGGCTCGATTGAGCTGAATGGAACTTTCTATAGTCGAAATGAGATGTAATTCTTTACCTTCTCCCAGGGAAAACCAGCGAATCCCTTCTTTTTCAGTTCGATTGGTAATTTCTTGAAGTCCCATCACATTTTGATAAAAAGTAGCTGCCACGTCAACATCTTTCACCGAAATAGCGATGTGATTAAACTTTAGGGATAGATCGGTTTCGTTTTGTCCCATACTATTTCCGAAGGAGATATAAAAAAGCAAAAAGGCAAGGATATATTTCATAAGAGAAAAATTTGTTCAAGGTTGTTATACGTTCAGGTCATTTCGCATGAAGGCTATTTTCGCAAACAGTTCTGCAACGCCCAAGGCCGTCCATAGAATGAACAAGGCCAAAAGTATCAAGGTCCATTTTGGAAGTTGGATGCCTATTTTTTTAGTAAGAAATTCAAATACACCCGGGAAAAACAACAGGGCTGCTAGCACTACTGCGATTCCATATCCCGGGTCGTTCCCCCAGAGGGAATTAAGCAACCCGATGAGCAGGGCTACGATTCCAAAAATAATTTGTAGTGCTCGTATCACAATACAGTAGGATGCTGTTTTTTATCAAGGTTTTCCAACGCTATTCTTTATAGCCATGAATGTTTTTCATGCTGTCTAAAATAATACTTTATTTATCGTTTTCTAAGGGGGAACCATTTTCCATAAGTGGCACAGCGCCAAATCCATTCTACAGGACCGAACCTAAAATACCGTAGCCATACCTTGCTAAGGAAGATTTGGAGGATAAACACCAACAGCGCGATTCCAAATAGTTCATAGGGGCGAAATGTTTCATAGTTGCTCAGTCCCACGGCTGTAAAGAGCCAAACTCCAATTGCACTTTGGAAAAGGTAATGGGTGAGCGCCATTCTTCCTACAAAACGTAAGGGCCGAAGCATCGGGCGTCCACACTTGCGATACCACAGCCAGCCGATGCACCACAAATAAAAGAGCCCCATGAGCACATCGCAAACCACCATCAATTTTATAAAATACGGGCGGAATTGTGGATCGCGGTATAGCTCATATTCCGGTAGTACAAATAGAAAGACCAATCGATAAGCGTTTGAGAGTATTGCGATGGCTAGCATCGGAATAGTAATGCTTTGAATCACCGCCGAGAGCCGCAGGTGAATTTTCATTTTTCCGAGATAAAGCCCGAGTAAAAACATGCTCAGGGCCATGGGAGCTAAATACCCAAGAAGCATGGGAAGGTTCGCCACGTATTCTCGAAATCGGAGCTGTATGCCCTCTGAAAAACTACCCTGCCGAATAATTTCTCGTACCGATTGGGCATCGTATCCAGATAAAGTGGATTCAGGAGTTAACGACAAGCGGGTAAAGACCTCAGAAAGCAGCGTATCGTAAAAAGGAAAGACTAACAAAATAACAGAAAGCCATATGAGAAGGGTGCTTCGCTGCACGATGAGTGGCGTAATAAGAAGTCCTAATACGGCATACAAATGCAACACGTCTCCCGACCATAAGAATGCGATGTGTAACACGCCAAACAACCATAAATAGCCCATTCTTCTTGCGAAGAATACCAAGGAAACGCCCTGCTTTTCTTTCATTTTAAGTGCTTGCATGGCCATTCCCCAACCAAAGAGTAGAGAAAAAATCGGAAAAAATTTGGTATAAAAAAACAGTTGTAAGATACGTTGTGTCCACACATCAATACTAGCTGTCCATTGGGCATTGTACACATCTTGATTGAGGTAGGTGGAGTGCATCACGGTGATATTTACCACAAAGATTCCCAAAATGGCAAACCCGCGATACACATCTAACAGCGTGATACGTTGCGTTTTTTTGGTTGGGCGTATGGGAGACGTTTCGTTCAATAGGAGATGCTTTGGAAATAGGCGGAATCGACTGTCATGTCGATTTGAGACGTTCCCATAATTTTTTTACTTGAAGGTCTCCAAAACCGTATTCGGGGGCACGGCGGCAAAACTCCCGAAAGATGGGCCCAAACTGATTTGTTTCTTGACCGTTCATTATTTCCTTGATAATTCGTTCCGGTTTTCCGAGTCCGCTGTGATCGGGCGATCTGTCCAGGTGTGCCTGCACGGCTGCGGCAACCTGGGGAAAGTTTGTTTGCAACGTCGCGGCTAGTGCCAGGAGTTGTTCTTTGTCGTTATGTTGATAGGCCTTCCATAGTGCTGAAAAGGTTTTGAGAGTTGGAAGCAGGGTTTTATGGTCATAGGCTGTTATCAAAGCTTTCTCGTCCATGTGTCCAAAACCGTAAATTCGATGTTCTTCGGGGCGGATGAGGTATATCGTTCTATCTTTGGAAGACTTCCACAATAGATGACAAACAAACCACATATTTACTTGGCAGAACAGATCGTCTTCAAACCAGAGATGTACGGTTGCTTCTGAAGGGATTTGCTGTATCTTTTCGAATTCGATCACCGATTTCCTAGCGTAGTAGGCAGCTTCATCCAGGTCGTAAGCCTGTTCGATAAATTGCGCACGAAACCTAAAGAAGTCCTGGTCGGTATCGGCTTGTACAGGACCGTCTACCAGACATTCTCTTGCAACATAGATAATTCCTTTCAAGGGCTTCGGAAACTGCTCTTTAAGCGCGTCGCCATTTAAAATATGGTACTCGGTTTTCACGGCTATCCTTCTGAAGGTAAAGATAACCCATTTCCTACGGCGTACACAACTTTAGTCGATTTTCAAACCGATGCACTTACTGTTCGTAGGTTGGAGGTGAGAGCGGAAACCATTCGTTTGTTGTAGCATTCAAGGTGTTTTGAAGTTTTTGAAAGTTTTCGGGGATGGGCTCAAAATTATTGAAATTTCCTATTACGTTACTTCGCTTATAGAGTAAAAAGGTATTCGATACCGAGGGATTGATGGCGTTCTTATGCACTCCCGAGAGCGTATCCAAAAAGGAGGGTACAAAGGTGAGGGCTACTTGTTGAAGGTCGAGTTCATTTCCTATGGCGCTTAGTGTTTCCATTCGCTTAGCGGCTTCAAAATTTTTTGGATTTCCATACACAAAATAAACTTTTAGATAGTTCTTCCGTTTCCTACTTTCCTGATCTAAGAAGAGCAACCATTTTTTAACCGATTCCCAATCGGGTTCTGTACCCACAAAATAGAGTATTCCGTGGTACCAACCATATTTGCAAATAGGGCAAACGGTGGTGCCAGCATCGGGGCCATAAGCGTGATAGGGAGTAAAGGAAGCCAGGTCTTCTCCTATGGGTTTACCTGAGCGAGGTGGGTGGGCAACCGATTTTGGATACTCCGGGATATTTCGTCCCAAATACAGATTGCGCTCCCCAATCCAAAGTTCCTTTTTTTGAACGAATCGAATAATACCGCTGCCGCCTCGGTTTTCCAATTGCGCTCGTTCCTGAGAAGTGAGGAGCGGATCGTGATCAAAAACGAAATCATCCAGATAGTACGGCGCTTTCATGTTTGGCTCTTTTACATATACATGAATATGTGCAGGCGCTGCCCTGCTGGGGTAGCTTCCCGGCATAAGCGTATGAATACGGTAGGTGCCATCCCTACCGGTTTGTACCCATCCTCGCAAATAACCGTGGGTTTGCCCTAGCTCGTTTTTAGGCATGTTTAGGGGCTCCTCTGGTTTTACTTCATAAACCCCTTGCGGGTTGGTGTGATAGTAATACAGTAACACGTCTGCTGCGGGCGTGATACCATCAGCTTTATAGACGATTCCGGTTAGAACTATTTTCTGACCGGCTTCTTTCCAGCCGGCACTGGTGTCGATCGCTGTTAACCCCTCCGGCATTTTGTAGTAGAAGGGAGGGTGGGTGTCAAAATCGCTAGGTAGTACCGTGGTGACCTCATTGTTAGGGTGTATTTGATTGGTACAGCTATAATGCGGAACCAACACCAAGCATATAAGCCAGAAATGTTTTAATAGGGTCATGAATGTTTTTCTTCTGAAAATAATGGCAATTCTCGAAGAAGCCGAGAAGATTTCGGCGAATATGTCTCAGTGGAGTAGCGGCTAGTCTGAGTGGAGGAGTTGTTCCCAATGACTGCGGTAGTGTCTGCTCATTCTAAGTTCCATGCCATTTTTCAGAAGGACGTCGTAATCCCCGTTTTTTCGAGACCGAAGTTCACATACCGAATCGGTATTCACCAGGCTAGCTCGGTGAATCCGTACAAATTTTTCCGAAGGCAATAGGGTTTCAAATTCTTTTAAACTCCGACGGTCTAAATGTTTTTTCTTCAGCGTATGCAGAGCCGAATACGGCTTATCTGTTGTAATACAACATATTTGAGCGATCGGAACGGTGCGTATTTTAGTGCCTTGCTTAAGTTTAAGGACACGCGATATGGGTTCTTTTGTTGGCCCGAATAACGCCATAGCATCCTTTTTTTTCTGAACGACCACGACAATTCCATACACTACCAGCAACAGCGCACTTTGATGTGTGAGTATGGTGTTGAAAATGCCCGAGAAGCGGTGGGTTGGCGTGTACAGCAACCAGCTTATGCCCACAAAAACGACAGTAAACAGCAACAGATGTACAAGTGTGATTCCTACAACAACTCCGAAATAGGCGCTCCATTGCAACCGTTTGCTAGCGATTGTGATTCGTGAGATGGTCTTCCGAAGCAATCCTCCTAAAGGAATTACATACAGCCAAAGCGAGTTATAGAGAAGCGATTCGGATACATAGAATCCGGTGTTCTTTATCTCGCTAAACATAAAATCCTGCAAAATCGACAAACCGATAAGCATCACCAATCCAATGCCTAACATTGGGGTTACCCATGGGCGTCGTTCTTTCGTTTCCGAAAAAATAGCAGGAATGCGTATCATACTCTGAAGATACGTAATGTTTTCCAACTAGCTACCGGAAATACCGCTGCCTAGTACAGCCGTACGGCGATCAGCGAAGCGAAATAGGAAACCCCACTCGAAATACAAGATTCGTCCACTTGAAAATTTGGCGCATGGGGCATGGCAATGATGCCTTTTTCGAAATTAGATCCTCCGATGAGAAAATACACACTTGGAACTTCTTCTTGAAAATACGAAAAATCATCACCGCGACCGTCTGGAATTACCCCATACATGGGCGGTGCAACGGCGCTTCCGTACACATTAGAAATTGTTTCCATAGCTTGATTGGCCAAGGCGGGGTCATTGATCACCTGCTTCCGTTGGTCGCCATAGACAAAAGTGTCGGAAGCATAGGCTACGCTTTTAACAATATGACGATACTTCGATTCTTTCAGTTGCTGTTCCACATAAGTTGGGAGGGAATCAAGAATTTTCAAATTACTCATTGTCAAATACCCACTTACCGAATAGCTATCTTTTTCTTTATTGAAGGGCATATCCTCTGCTACGGTAATATAGTCTTTGAAGATTGTGTTTGGGCTTCCTACACCGATCTCCGGACTCAATAAGTTGCGATTGTCCCAAAAAGGACTCTCTTTTTCTACGGTTTGAAGCGCAGCAAGCAATGATCGAGCTTCAGCAACTACTTCCTCTTCGGTCACTGTGTCGTCTTGGGTGAAGGTGAGTTTCAATTGCCGGTAGGTCGCAAAAATATAGTTCGGCTTTGTGGTTATAAGTCCGCTTGCCATCGGCGCAATATGGGCGCCGTAGATCTCATCAGGTTGTATTAGGTCAAATAGACCATCGTCCATCATGGCCGCGGCTCCTTTATAATTTTCTTCGGAAGGTTGAAAGATAAAATACACGGTGCCGCGTAATTGAGATGCTACCTTCGACAATGCCGAAGCAATTCCAAGAGCGATGGTGGTGTGCACATCGTGCCCGCACTGATGACGCTTCCCGGGATGCTTTGAAGCGAAGGGAAGGGGGTCTGGATCTTTGGAGGGAAGCGCGTCCATGTCGGCGCGCCAGGCAATTTTCGGACCGTCTTGGGCTCCGCGAAGTATTCCTACGACACCATACCCTCCTATACCGGTATGTACTTCGAGTCCGATTCGCTTCAGATAGGCCGCCACAAAACGGGCGGTTTGTTTTTCTTCTCCAGAAACTTCTGGATACTGATATAGATGTCGGCGCACACGAATAAGAGTGTCTGCGAGGGTTTCCACTTCTTTTTGAATGTTTTGGTGAAGCGTGTTGTCTAGTGGTTTTTGCTGTGCATAACTACAGCAATACAGGCAAATACTTAATACGATGGAGGTGAGTGTGATTGTTTTCATAGCACAAAGATGAACGAAAACCTTTAAAGGTACCTGTCACAATTGTGACAAAACTAGGATTGCGCGATTCGTTTTCGTATTCTACTTAACGATTGGCGTTCAATTCCTAAGAAAGAGGAAAGATGCGTGAGGCTAATCCGATTGCTGAGGTTGGGGTGTTCCTTCAGAAATTTGAGGTAGCGCTCTTCGGCGGTTAGAAACAAGAATCCTTCTACGCGATCACTCAAAATGGTCAACACACGTTCCGCAATTTGCCTCCCATGGCGTTCGCTATTCTTCGAGCTGCTATAACTTTCCTGAATAATGGGAAAGGGAAGTGTAATCAATACGGTGGGTTCCAGGCAGTGTAAGTTGTGTTGGGTAGGCTGTTGTCTGAGAAAGGCCGGGTAGTCGGTTGCAAACTCTTCTTCTTGAATAAATCCGGTGGTTATTTCGTTTCCTTTGTCGTTCACATAATACCTTCGTAGGAGTCCGCTGCACACATAGCCCATCGCAGTCTGCACGGTGCCGGAAGTTAAGAAATAGGAACCTTTTTTCAGGATTTTGAATCCTATATTCGATGTCAAAAGCGCTTGCTCTTGGGGGGTAGCGTAGGGAAACTCCTGAAGGAAGCGTTCTTGATATTGCTGCTTTTTTTCTTCGGAAAGGGAGGTCGAATAGTTCACGTTGGGAAGATACTTATTTCATCCCAATTTCCATCATTTCGCATGCGCGCGAATCATTTTGTTATTGGAATCAACTGCCAAACGACATCATCGGGCTCGTGTGTTTCACGAAAGGTTTCAGGATCCATGAGAAAAAACCGATCGTCATAGTCGAATCTAAAAAGACGCGTTTCCATATCGATATACCCGCTAGACCAAGTAGCATCGCAGAGATACCATTTTCCATTTAATTGTACGGCATTCCAGGAGTGCATCGATTTGTTTCTGGCACGACTTGATGATTGGTCCCAGGTGCCTGTACCATGGATGATGACTGCGCGAATACCCGCTAAGGCAGCCATTTCTTTCAGTAAGTAGGCATATCCGGTGCATAAGGTTTCGTTGGAGGTCCGTAGCGTGTTAAATACTTCCTTCTGAATGGTACGATTCCAGCTTGCGAGCGCCAGCGAATCGTTTTCTAATGCGCGTAAGGTGTTGCGGTTTTTCCGCATCAAGTGATAATTTCCTTTGATATTATGACAGACCCAATAGTAGATAGCTCTGAACTTTTCTACATCGGTAGGTAGGGCAGCGGTTAGTTCATGCACAAGAATGGGGAGTAGGTGCAAGCCTTCCCCTTGTTGTTGCGTTGCGATATAATCGGCTCTCCAAAAGTCAATGTTCTCAAAATCGCTTTGCTGCGCCCAAAGAGGCACCCACAGGAAGAAGGCTGTAATCACCCATAGAATTCTCATTACGCACTATTATTTCTGAAGGGTTTTGGCAGTAGTCTTCGAGGATCGCGTACGCAGGGCGGTTTTAATAATTACAGGGTCGTCTGCCAGGAAGGGCGTGACGAAGGTGGTTTCCTCTGAAATGCGAACTTCGGCGGTTTGATAGCCCAGAAAGCTCACTACCAGAACGTCATTGTCTGAAAGCTTTTCCGGAAAGGTAAAGGCACCTTTATCATCGGTGGCCACACCAATGGCAGTTCCCTTCAATACCACGGTAGCGCCAAATACGGGGCCATCGGTGCTTTTCACAATACCGGTCACAGTTCGTTTTTGATCTTGCGCGGTCATTTCCGAAGTGATTAGAAAGGTCATGAGGGTCAACATTCCAAGAAATAAGGATTTCATTGGAAGTACGGGGTTACGATAGATAGCTGTTTTCATAAGATATGTGTTTTTGTTTCCATAAAGCTCGTGAAGTAGCAGGGGAGAACCTATTGCCGTTTAGGCAACTCGCATTCTGGATGCGTCAGCGGGTGCAATGACTGAGGGAAGAAATAGTTTCGAACTAACAACAGTATTACTCCTGAACCATAGAAACGGTTTGGGTACCGTCAAATCTCCAGAGTCCGTTATTCCCGCCAAACCAGATATTGTGGTCTGAATCTTCTAAAATAAAATGAATCGAGGGAAAAGTTGTATTTGCTTCCGAAGTGAACCGCTTAAAATGCCCGTCTTTAAAAAGGCTCAAGGGAGTGGTACCGCTTGCCATCCAAAGCCGACCTTTAGAATCCTCAAAGATTTGGGAAACATTATTATGCCGGAAGCCATCCTCTTTTTTCCAAAATGAAGTAATTCCCGAAGCGTCTATTCGATCCAGCCCCCCCTTATGATTACCATGGGTTCCTACCCAGACAATATCCTTGCTATCGACATAGACCACGCGTATAAAATCATCGCTCAGCGCAGATACGTAATGTGTAAATCGTTCACCATCATACGAACTCACGCCTCCGTGACTTAAGGAGGAAAACCAAAGCGTTCCTGCGCTATCTTTATCCATAGTGAGAACAATGTTGTGATGCTTGCCATCGTCATAAACCATACCCACCTTCGCAAGGTGTTGTGTAAACGAGGAGCCATCATATCGATAGACCCCGGCACCATTGGTGCCCAGCCATATTGCGCCTTCGTTGTCTTCAATGACCGACATCACCTCATTGGGGTTAACAACAGGATATACTGCATCTAACCAAACACTGGTGGTATCTGTAAACGGAACCTTGAGATGTTTGAATTGAGTTCCGTCGAATACATCCACACCTTTGTTTGTCCCAACCCATAGGGTGCCGTTGGAATCTTCATAAATACTGTTTGTATGATTACTGCTCAGGCCGTTTTCAGTAGTATAATTTGTTAGCTGCGCTCCGTTTACACGAAAAATACCATTCCCTCGGGTGGCAAACCAAAGTTGGTTTTGATTGTCCATTATTCCGTTGTAGAAGCTCCCATCAATGTTCGGAAGTTTAGGAGTTGTCAGCAGTTTCGTATGATTTGAAAGAGTGGATGTATTTGATTCATGAACGATCTCTTTACAGGCACAAACAAGGAGAAGAAACGTACCTAGAAATAACAATAGGAGGAACTGTTTTGAGGTCTTGAAAATCATGGGTTAACATCGGTAATATGCTTCAAGATACGGATTTAAGTGATAGAAAGGAGAGAATAGCCGTCGCGATAGCGGCTTTTAGGGTACTTCTGCTAAGAGGGAGTTTAGATCCAGACTTTTGGTGTACATATCTAGGGTGCCATCCGGTTTCTGTGGCCATTCTTTTTGAGGGCGATCCCAATATAATTCGACGCCATTCTCATCGGGGTCATTTAAATACAGGGCTTCGGAAACCCCGTGATCGGCCGCGCCGGTGAGCGGATAATCGATGGTCTGCAGACGTTTTAAAATCGTGGCCAGTTCTTTCCGAGTAGGATATACAATAGCCGTATGAAATAAACCCGGGGCCTGTTTTGGCGCAGGCGCCGCTCCTTTACTATGCCAGGTGTTTAGGCCGATATGATGATGATACCCTCCGGCAGAAATAAAGGCAGCCTCTTGTCCGTAGGTCATGGTTACTTCAAACCCCAGAATACCACAATAAAAGTCTAAAGAGCGTTGCAGGTTGGCAACTTTAAGATGTACGTGCCCAATGCGCGTTTTTGCGGGGATGTTGTAATGCGGAAGTGATACCATAGATGTTTTGATTACACGTTAGAATAGTCCGTATTTATTTGGAGAATTAGGTTCGATAGGTTGTCCCAGATCCCAAAGTTCTACGATCGTACCTTCCTGTATCTTTCCCGAACTTACGAGTTGCAAGAATGTTTCAGCCGCTGTTTTGTTGTCCATACAGGAAATAGATGTTAGTCTTTCTCTTTTAGTTTCTGTTTCAGATATACAAAACTCGCTTCAATCGTATCGAATACATCGTCTTCCGGAACCAGATCGGGAATGATATCTACTTTTTCCAGCATATCTCTGGGCTGTTCCTGAAGTCCGACGAGTATCACTTCTTTTCCGCCGGCCCGTAAATCAAAAATAATATCTTCCAGGGTATACAAACCCGATTGATCCATGTACGGGACACGATCCATCCGCAAGATGACGGCTTTGACACCCGCAGGTAGGGTTTTGATTTGATCCTTAAAGTAGGAAGTGAATCCAAAGAATAAGGGGCCATACAAGTGTTTGATGATCACTTTTTCTTTGTATTCTTCGTAGAAACTGGTCTCATCTTGCCAGGGCTTTGAGCCGTCTAGGTCTGCCACATTTCCTACTTCCATCCCGCGTTCACTAATGTCACCCGACTTCTTCATAAAGAGTAAACAGGCCAGTGCAATACCAATTCCAACGGCGTGAATCAAACTGCCGAAGGTGGTGATAATCATCACTAAGATGAGGACAAACGAATCTGACTTCGGAACTTTGGTGAGGTGCTTAATACCCTTAAAGTCGATTATTTTGAAACCAATTGGGATAAGCAATCCGGCCAGCACGCATAACGGGATGTGCGAGGCGAGTTGCCCAAGACCGAGAAGAACGGCTAGTAAGAACAAGCCGTGGATCGTTCCAGACAAACGCGTGGTTCCGCCAGCATTAATGTTGACCACCGTTCCTTTGGTCGCTCCGGCTCCCGGAATTCCGCCAAATGCCGCGGCGATCATGTTCCCAATACCTTGCCCAATGAGTTCTCGGTTACTATTGTGTTTGGTTTTGGTCATATTGTCTGCAATCACCGAGGTGAGTAATGAATCGATACTCCCTAGCACCGCAAGGACAAGCGAATACTCTAATATGAGACTGTAGGCCTCTGCATTGATGCTAAAAATGTTTCCGAGTTGGAATTCGGGTAATCCCGAGGGGATATCGCCAATCAACGGTACGTCCATTTTGGTGAAGTACGCGATCAAGGAAGCAACAATTAAGGCAACCAGAGCACTGGGGATGGCTTTGGTTATTTTCGGAACAATAAAATAAATAGCAATAGTGATGGCTCCTAAAATGAGGGCGGACGCGTTAAATTCTGTAAACAGACTTGGAAATTCTTTCAATACCGCCACGGTAGATTTTGCGGGTTCGAGACCGGCGAAGGGCAGTATTTGGAGAATCACAATGATCAAACCCACCCCACTCATAAAGCCGGATACCACGGGGTAGGGAAAATACTTCACGTAACTGGCAATATTCAGAAACCCAAAAATAACTTGAAACAATCCCCCTAACAGAAAGGTGAGAAGGATGATGTTCATAGCATTGTCCAGCGTTCCATTCATTTGTATCGCGCCGGCCACCAAGGCTGCCGATACAACGGTCATCGGACCCGTAGGACCACTTGCCTGTGTGGGCGTTCCACCACAAAGGGCGGCAAATATCCCGATAGCTATCGCCCCGTATAAACCGGCTGTTGCTCCCAAACCTGACTGCACGCCAAAGGCCAATGCCAAGGGTAGGGCAACGACCCCTGCTACCAGTCCCCCGGTAAAATCTCCTTTAAAATTCTTGAAATTGTAGATCTTTGAAAACATAGCGACCGAAGTTTTTTTGAGTTAGGTGATTTGCAATCATAAAGATATAACCCTTTCTGTTGTTACCATGGTATTTGTTTCATTTTTCAAAAGGAAGCAACTGTTTTGAACTTAATACATAGTATTTAAGTTTTGAGATTGTTCTGGGATTCTTTGGATGGCATCCCAATGTTCGCAGATCTTTCCTTCGCTGTCAAAACGGAAGAAGTCCATGGTTACATATTCTTCCTCCGGCCAAAGCTGGTGGGTATGTAGGGCAACCAGATCCCCTTCCGCAATGCATCGTACAAAGCGAATGGTTTTCTCAGGAAATTCGCGCTGCATGCGCTCAAAATATGCGATAAAACCTTCTGTTCCATCCGGAACATCGGGGTTGTGTTGAACGTATTGTGTACCCACATAGCGATCGATGGCTTCTTTAGGGTTTCCTTCATACGCCATTTTATAGAAGGCGATAGCATGTTGTTTATTTTGTTCTATGGTCATGGAATTATTTTTTTTGCTGTTGAAGTTCTTGTTGCCGAAATCGCACCATACGGGTAATGAGTTCTTTGGGTAGCGGTTGGTCTAGTGGAAACTGCACCGAACCTTTCCCTTGTTTGTAGTCTTTCAGCGCTTCAGAAAAGGCGGCCATAGTGGTGGGAAAGGGATAAAAACCAACAAATTTGGAGTGCCCTGCCATCATCAGTTGTTGGTCTCGCTTTCCGCCGGGAACCAACGCATAGGCGGGAATTTTATAATTTATAAGCTCGGTGGCCTCGGGAGCTGCTTCTAGAATGAGGGCTCGTAAGGTGTTGAGCGCACTCTGGACCTCAGGAGGTTGGGCGGCAATATAGTCGGCTACGGTTTCAAAGGTAGGCATAGGTCCTCTTTTAGCCATAATTGAAAGTGATTATCGTTCATTATATCCTTTTCCTTCCTCGATCTTCGCTGTGGCCTTTTCGATCCTAGCGTGTCGAGTGTTCGCTTGTTTAGCAGCTCCGAAATAAAGCAGGTACCCTCGTTGTCTGCCTGGGGTCAATTGGTCAAAGGCTTTTTTATATTCGGGATCGGCTTCAAATTTTTGTAGCAACTCGTTAGGAACCTCGTACTCTGATGTCGTTTTAAGCGGTACCGATTTCCCTTGACGTTCATTCCTGATGGCTTCCTTGATATAGGCCTTGATTATTTCCTGTTGTTTGTTGATCGCTTTTGTATGCTGAAAACGGAGTTGCCGGGCAATCTGACTATTTTTTGTTTGCTGAACCAGTAGCTGTTCAGGATCTTTCAATAAGGCTCCTTTGTGAAATAGAAGGGCGCAATACGCTTTGAAACCGTGAATAAGCACAATGTTCTTTCCGTCGTGGGTGTAGCAAGGATGGTTCCATTTAAAGTCTTCGGAAAGATCGCAGCTCATGACGATCTTCCGAAGCAGCGTCATTTCCTCGTTCCATCGTGGGGCACCTTGTAAGAATACAGCGACACGTTTGTCCATAGTTGTGTGCTAATGTTCCCAAAAGATACGGATTATTCTGAAGTACGCGTAAGCCCACATGTTTCTTCAGCGCGAATTAGATGGAATCGTTGGAGCGGACTCGTACGTTCAGAAAGTGCGCTTTGATGGTCTGTTCTACTTTTTTAAATAGGCTTCCGAAGAAAAAGAGATAAACGTTAATACGCCATCGGTATGCGCACCTTGATCTTTTCTCATAGGCTTTGGTGCACTGTGTTTGTAACCAAGCGTCATCAAACCCCGTCCAAACACCTGCAGCCGACATCAAATTGGTGCCTACTACCGGAACTACTTCGTACCGATGTATGGCCTTAATTTCAGCGAGCGTAAAACCCGAGGAATATAAAATGGTACCGATCTGTTTGTAATCGTCCTGCTGAAGTTTGGTGTCGAGGTACAATTGGGACAGTGCTTTCCAAACGGGAAAGCGCCGTGATCGGTCAAGTGCGGTCTGAGGGTGATTGTTTCGCATCGTTTCTCTACGTGATTCTGTTTGCATCTTTGTGTGCGGAAGATTTTAAGAAAACAAGGAGGTTAAGGTACAACTCCTGAGGGTTTTATCATACACGCTATCCTTCGGAAAGGCGAATAATTAAGCCCTTCCGAAGCCTTATTGATCCAGCAAGGTTTGAAAACGTTCCAAAAACTGACCTATGTGCGACCCGTCTAGGAGTCCGTGATGCCCATGCACCGAAACAGCCATCTCTTGTTTGCCAGCTGTGGTTACCATTTTCCCAAAAGAGATCTTGGGGCAACTATCGGGATGTGTAAAACTTCTGGCGTGCGCTAAACTGGTAAAATCGATCCAAGGCAAGGCAGAGAAATGAATGACATCTTCTCCGTTCATGGCTGCTAACAGCGAGGTGCTTTGTTGTACACGAGCGATTTCATTCTTAGCGTTTTTATAGAACAAGGCTTCGTTTTCGTCATAATCGATATACGAAAAACCGAAGGTTCCATTAGGGCGCATGATGGTAGGCGAAGCATTAATAGTTTCATATTCAAACACCTCTTCACCAGCAATACGGTAGCGAAAATGGGTCACTTTATTGGCTGCTTTGAGGGCTCGATACAGATAGTACAAAAAGAAAGAGGTATCCGTTTGCCGCGACCTGGCATATGCTTTCGTGACATCTACACGGGCTGTAATTCCGAAGAACGGCTCTTCAAACTTCGAAAAGAATAGAAAATGCTCTTTTCGATCCCACTGCGCTAAGTCGATTTGTTTTTTCATGGTCTCTTTTTTTGGGGGGTCAAATATAGCAAAGTCAATTTCAAATTAATTCCAAGGGCCATACGTGGTAACCTCGCTAATCACTCCATCTGGCGTTCGTTTATAAAGTCCGCCCGAACCGCCTAACCACAGTGTTCCCTTGGCATCTTCGACCATGCTCATAATAGCAATGGGAACGGGCATATGAATAAAGCTCTTACCGTCGTAGTGGTAGACACCGTTTGCTACAGTACTAATCCAAAGGTCTCCCGATGGCGCTTCATATAACTCATAAACATCACCTGAGTTAAAGCTTTCGATTTCAGGAAAATGACCATAGTTCGTACCATCAAAAGTGGTAACACCCCCTGCGCCGCTACGTTTTTCGGGATCGGGATGGTCTCTTTCTGCAACGCGAGAAGCAAACCATAACGTTCCCTTTCGATCTTCCAGGATGTCGGTAATATGATTCGAATGCAGTCCGTTCTTTTTTAAAAAGAACGAGAAGTCTTTACCGTCGTATTTAGTAGCGCCGTATCCGTCACGCGCAATCCAAATATGATTATGGCGATCGGCTGTAATGTGCGTAATCCAATTTTGAGTGTCGGGATTTAGAGGAGTGGTCACCGTTGGCTTGGGTAAGGGGAACCTCTTAAATGTGGTGCCGTCAAAGGTGCTTACTCCGCTCCAGGTACCAATCCACAGGAGATTATTAGCATCAAATAACAAGGTGCTTACCATATTACTGACGAGCCCATCTGCTTCTGAAAAATTTGAAAAAGACCTACCGTCGTATGTTGCGACGCCTTGACCAGTACCAAACCAAAGGGTACCCTTAGCATCTTCCGCGATGGCAACCACTCGGTTAGAAGGGAGTCCGTCTTTCGTGGTGAAGTAACGCAAGGCGGTTCCATCGTAGCGAGCCACTCCGTTCTCCAACGTTCCAAACCATAGGTGGTTTTTGCTGTCTTTGAAAACGCTTACCACGTATTCGCCAATGGGCGTTCCCTTTATGACTGAAACTGTGTTGCCGTCTTCCGCGATCGGTTCTTTTTCTTTGTGCGACTCACAAGCAAGTGTAAGTGTTAGAAGGACGAGGAATGACCAACGTTTCATAACCGACATCAATTATTGGTTAGGCTTCCGAAGGCTCCAAATTTCATGAATAGGGTCGCCCTTGCTGGACAAACCAGCGTGATGCCAATTGCCATCAATCAACTCATACTCAAACGGGAGGCTGCGACCAACTCTGCTGTTATCTCGGGAAAAAAACGCAATAGTTTCGGTGTAGGTACCGTTGGACGTGGTGTACGTGCCGCCACCGGTTCCCATAAATTGTTTGGTTTCGGTATTGTAGGCAATCCATTGAAATCGAGTTCCAGATACCATTTTCATGGTTTTCCGCGGTCTGTTGGTATCGCGTTGCTGAAGCTCTCCCTCTCGTATGCGACCCGACATCAACCAGGCGCCTTGTAGTGCTCCGGGCGTGCCGTCATCGATCCTTTTCCAGGTTTGATTCGCTTCAGGCAGGGTAAGGCTCTCTTTGGAAAGCTGTATTTGAAACGATTTTGTAGTCCCAACCGCTTCCGGATTATGGGTATCGAATTCTACCGTTTCTGTCATAGTACTTCCTGCTAGGCTCCAGGTACCTCCCTGGGTGTTCACGAACGTCCCATCGTTTGTGTGATAGGTGCTCACCACTTGAAAGCCGTCGGCGAATATAACCACCTGTGTGAGTGGAATTCCTTCTTCTGAAGTAGCCGATCGTTCCCAAGCTCCCAAGATGCTCTGAGCAGGAAGCGAATTGAAGGTAAATAATAGCAGCAAGACAAACGGAATGATTCTCATAGCGATCAAATTTCAAATGTTATGAAAAGATACGATTTTTATCCAGGCGTTGCCTGTACTTGGATTACGCAATTACCAATTCTTCATATTCAAACGGTTCGCTAATGGAATCAATATTCCCGGGATAGTCTTTTCCTCGTAGTCGGCGTACCGTATGCGCTTGTAGTTCCTCTTCCGGATACGATTGGATCAACCCTTGAATCTTTTGCTTGTCGAGCGCATCCTCTATGGTTTCAAGCCAGGCATCTTCAATGGCTGCCGGAAGAATTAGCGGCATTCTAGGACCTTTTAGTTTAGGGTTGTTGTGGATTTTTGCCATCAGCGAATTGCCTTCAGTCGTTACAATAGAAAACGAATTGATCGTCACTCCCGTTTCGGGATCTTCCCATTCACTCCATAAACCTGCAAGGGCAAGTGGCTCGTTATCTTTTTCATGAATAAAAAAGGGGTAGGTGTTCCCCTTGAAATGGTGGTGTTCGTAGAATCCATCGACATAGACCAAACATCGCTGGTAGTTTGCGGCATTCCGAAAAGAGGGTTTTTCAAAGATGGTTTCGCCCCGCGCATTCAGCGTTTTATTCCAAAGTTGTTTTTTTTGCTGTCCGTCTTTTACCCAATGCGGAATGAGTCCCCATGTGGCCAACGCTGGCAATGCTGGCGATCGGTTGGTATAAATTAACATTTTGGGATGTTGAAACCCCGATACGTGGTGTAAGGGAAGATCGGAGAGCGGAAGTAAGTTCCTCTTTATTTCTTGGACCGCATTGTTGTCGCCTCTGCGCTGGGCTCGTTTTAGCTGTGCTTCCATGGAAGCTTTTACATCGTAACACATAGAAAAGGGGAGTTATGGACACTTTACATAATGAAGTGGCAACAAGATACAAATAATTATAAGCTTGTACTGCGCAGGTTGTGAAGTAGCGGTTTTCCGAAGCACATCCTAACGTGCTATTTTCGCAGCAGACCAACCATTTGTCCAATGCCAATGCCAATGTAAAAGGTCTCTTTGTTGATCTGAAGTACGGGAGACAAGGTGAATCCGTAAAATCTGGAAATTGGAAACTCAAGCTTGGGATTGATGATGAGACTTACGGCATAGGCGTCGCGATACTCCCATGAGTAATTAGAAGCAATAAAAGGTTCACCCTGTACCTGCCAATTAAATGGCTCTCTAAATTCACTATAGCCAACTCCTAGTGAAAGATTGACTCTAATACTTCCTTTGGGGTTCAATTTATACACACGTCCAACTGACACCTGATACGTTTCAAGTCGGTCGGTGGGAGAAACTAGAAAAGGAAAAATAGCCTCAAAAATTCCAGATTCGTATGCTTCCGGTTGCGATTTGGGTTTTCGTATGTACCAGGAAAATCCGGCTTTTATAGAGAACTTTTCATGCCATACGTAATTGAGATTAGCGTCGATACCAAAATAATTTCCGAAGGCTATTTCCCCCGAACTATAGATTGCGTGGTTTTTGTCGAATTGAGCGATACCCTGCGCCATGCAGAGGAAAGCGAGTATAGTGATGCACTTTTTCATTCTATTTTTTATAAACCGTTGGTGTAATTAGGATGTAGCAGTAGTACTGTCAAGTCTATTAGAAACCAAACAAATCCTGTTTCTCTATTCCTTAATAAGATCGACCTCTCCTGAAGTCTCTAAAGCTATGGTAGTGCCATTGTAGGTAACTTGTTGCAAGGTGTAGTTCGGAAAGCAAGGCCCTTGCATGGTTTCGTAACGGAATTGGAGGGTGTCAGTATCTTTTTCGGAAAGTTCGATAAAATACTCCGTATCATTCTGAATAGCGGGAAATCGTACCGCCAAACGGTTGGGGTAGCTTCCAGGTTGATAGGGGATGAGGAAGGTGGTGTCGGTATTGAAAACACGAAATGCCTCTTGATCATATACGTTGCCTAGCAAAGGCGTTCCTTCGGTGGTGAAAAAACCCAGTAAGAAAAAATTGGGAGCGGGTAGGGCCGTGGTGCAATCTACGTCGTCATCACTTCCGCAGGCGTATACCAATAGCATCACTGCAGAAATGATAAAAAATGTTCTTTTTATCATAGCTTTTTATTTTAAGATGCGGTTGGGCTACAATCGTTGCGTGGCAAATATTAGTTATGTAGACAGCTAAGGCATCATTGATACAATACGTATCGCGGTGGGGTGATACCTTTGAGGCGCAACGAAACCAGCATTTGTGCCCGGTGGTGGGTGATGTGATCAGACAAAAGCATGAGGATTTGCCGCTTGGTCCTGTTCGCGCCAAAATAATCAAGGCGATCATCGAGGTGCTTACTATCAAAAGCTGAAATAAAAGCTATGGTGGTCTCGAAGGTATTCGAGAGCGTTTCCATCATTTCTGCCTTGGACTTATGGTGCACTTTAAGCGTGTTGTCGGTTTCCCAATTGCGCGCCTTTCGCCCGCCCATTAGCGATTGACTATGCCAGTCCATGGCCCACGCAATGTGCATAAGATGTTCTTCAAAGGTCATGGATTCGGGAGTGACTTTAAACCCATACTGCTCCTCGGGCATGAGGTCAGCCACAACTAGTAGGTATTCTTTCGATTGTTTTAGGCGTTCCAGATACTCTTGAATATAGACGTTATCTTGTGCGGCTAAAGGTGTGACACAGACCAAGGTTACTGCAAATAATAGGAACGTGATTTGTTGCTTGACGGTGGTTTTTATGTTCATCGCGGTGTTTTGTACTGTTTTGATTAGTGAACGCTTTTTTTTTTCAGTTCTTTCTATTATTCCTAAAAATGTTTAGGGTTGGTGTATCTCGTATAATAAAAGCGCTTCAGAATCTTCGGGCAGGGTTACCACTCCTTTTTGCTGAAATCCGAGTTTTTCGAGCAACCGTTTTGAATCATGGTTGTCATGCGTAGTAATCGCCGAAATCCGTTTTATTCCAAAGACCGAAAGCGCTACTTCTTTCATTTTTGAAGCTGCTTCAAAAGCGTAGCCTTTTTTTTCATATTGTGGTAAAAAAGCAAAACCGATATCTACTCCAGATATGCCCTCGCGGTCATAGAGTCCGCATGTCCCAATTTTGTCATTTCCTTCTTTGGTGGTGAGGGTATAATTGGAAAATCCCAGGCGCTCTAGCTGCGGAAGCATTCTTTCTTGTATATACGCTTCGGCGGCGGGTATTGATGAAACCTTTCGATCGCCGATATACCGAATCCATTTCGGACAATTGAGCAACTCGAAAATGAAGGCCGCATCCTCTCTCGAAGTAGGTTTCAGGTATAATCTTTCGGTTTCGAAGGTTTGAAATTTCACGGAAGCTCTATACAGGTTTAAGACGACAGTGCCAATTGGATCTTTGATGGTATGAAAGTACGTTTTTTCAGCATAAAAATAGTGTATATTTACCCGCTTATTTTATGAATTGGATACCTGTCATACACACGAGAAATGGCTCTCCTGGATGGATGAACTTTCTCAAAATGATGTCGTCATCATAGATAATTTTGTGGACGCTCCCCTTTTTGCCACGATTCGCTCTTTTTTTCTGTTGCAGTTGGAGGCCTTTACCAAAGCCGGTATTGGAGCATTGAATAATAATATCATTCGCGAGGAGATTCGAGGAGATTATACCTACTGGCTCGACAGAGGAAGAGATACTCAGTTAAGTGATTTCTGGAACTTGATAGACGAGACCCTGCATATCTATAATCGGTATTGTTATTTGGGATTGTCGGGTTATGAATTTCATTTTGCGCATTACCCCAAGGGAGGTCATTACGATAAGCATTTGGACCAATTCAACAATCGCAATAACAGAACCATCAGTATGGTGCTTTACCTGAATGAGGTGTGGCAACCGGGCGACGGAGGTGAATTGGAAATCTTTGAAAATGATGGGACTTCTTACCGCATTGAACCTGTGGCGGCGCGGTGCGTCATGTTTAAAAGTGCCGTCGTGCCACATGCCGTATTGCCGTCTCAGAAACCGCGCTACAGCCTAACCGGTTGGTTGCTGCAACAGCCGGCACCCTTAGGATCTATCTTAGGGTAAGCGGCGCAGGAATAGGCACCCTATTTTTGTGAGCAGTACCACGCATTCAACGAGTGAATTTAGGCAGGTGTTTTTTGCACCCAAAGTGTTTTTTTGTGGATGTTAAACCCTTTTCCAGACCTTTTTTTGTAAACGATGATAAGTACAATAACGAGCACAATGGTAACAAGTCTAAGTCCGTTTGCATACCCTCCGCCGAGGGCCGTATCGCTTACCGAAAAAAGTTCCCACGACAAATTCATCAATAGATGCAAGAAAATGGGAACCCAACTATTGTACTCCCATTCTATATACACCCAGGCAAATAAGACCCCGCCCAGAAAGGTTACCAGAAAGATGCCCGCTAGTTCTGCAATTTCGGTACTTTGATATCCATGTAAGGCGGCGAAATACAGTGCTCCAAAAAGTACGGCAGGTAGAAATCCGAGCTTTGTTGTTCGGAAAGGCATTCCCACCAAGAAGGCGCGAAAATAGAGTTCTTCGAAAAATGCTGCGGAAACCACTCCGATAAGGATGGTATTGATGGATATTTCCGAAGAAAACTCAAAAAGGAGTCCGAAGCCAAGAAACATAGGAGCGGTGCAAATAAGCGCGAATACGAGTGCTTTGAGAACCGACGCTTTGAGTCCGAGATATTCCCAAACCGAAGCTCGACCTACTATATACCATACGCCTAAAAATAACGGAATTCCGGTGAGCAGGTAGGCCAGTATATGGCTGATGCCAAGCTGCTGGGTGTGTTCAAAAAATAGGGTTCTGAGTGGTTTAAAAAAGAGATCGTCTGCAATGAAATAGAGTGCGAATGAAACACAAATGATCAGTAGGTTTTTGGTAGCGGAGCTCATGGGTTTTAGCGTTGGTCTTTTCTTTAGAGACGTGTTTCTGAAGGAAAGCGTTGCCTGAGGTATTACAGAAGTTGTAGCAAGCCACTTTTCAGAAAGGATCAGAAAGTGTTCAGGTAGATAAATAGGTAGTGGTCGCCAATGGTTTGGCAAATTATGTTACGACGCCTATTGCTAGTAGGGTTACGGTGTTCTTAGGATCTTATCCATCTTTCTACCTTTCGCCAATTCGTCTACCAGTTTATCTAAATAGCGCGCTTGGCGGGTTAGCGGGGTTTCAATTTCTTCAATACGATAGCCACAAATAACCCCTTTGATCAAGTGGGCATTTGGATGTAGCGTGGCCTTCGCAAAGAACTCTTGGAAGGTGACCTTTTGCTCGATAAGGGTTTGTACGGTGGGTTGGTCGAAGCCGGTGAGCCATTCGATTACCTGATGTAGTTCTTCTTTGGTACGTCCCTTCTTTTCTACTTTCGTGAGGTAGTGCGGATAGACAGATCCAAAAACGAGTTTCGCAACTCGGGCGTCGTGTTCGGGGGTGGTACTCATGGGAGGTGATTTTTATGTGAAGGTATGTAAAATCTGCATATATCCTATTTCGTTCGGGTAAGCTCAAGGCCTTTCACCCAATAAATTGAAGAGGCGTAAAACGAAAGGACTTCCTTTTGTTGGTCGTTTGGCCCTCGCCTTTTTATAATTCGGGCTTTCGAGTCATTCAGATTGAGCATGAAGGTTTCGTCTACATCGGTTATTTCATTTGCCAGCAACAGGAGATCGGAACCCTTGCGCTTCCAGGTTCCCTTTCCGAATTGATTGATCTCTTTACACATTTCGCAAAAATTCTTTCGGTAGAAGTGAAACGAGAACGTATGATCTTCCTTTACTTCAAGCGTGTATTCAGTAAATGAATCGGTAAGATAAAAGCGAGCCTCATAGCTACCGGGCCGTACCTGGCCGAACACAGTGGAGGTTGCACACAGGGTGACCACGTATCCAAAAAGTACAAGGTACCGTTTCAGGCCTTTCCGAAGACTTCTGGGAGCTTTTTGCGCTCGGGTGTTATTCATTACGTCTATTTTGAATGATTGACGCGCCCTCGTTTTGTTTTTCGGAATTCCTTTTTACGCCGTAAACCACAAATAGGAGCACGAGTAGGGGAATGATGGTCATTCCTATACTGAAATTCAAGAATGAGATTCCTTCAGAAACGGCTCGACCGCCTTCAGAAACCAGCAACAAATCTCCTAAGGGCCCTTTAGAAAAAACGGTGTTATAGGTGACATTCCATCCCAAATGGAGTCCGAAGGGCAACAATATCGACTTCGATTTAGAAAATGCTAATGCCCAGGCGTACCCCATGAGTCCGGTACCCACAAATACGAAGAGCATTGCCATGACGTTTCCGAGCACCCCGTAGGAGAACCAATGATAGATGCCAAAGGCAACGGCAGAGATTAGTACGGCTTTGGAAGCTCCGATTCTTTTGATTAAAATATATAGCAAGGCTCCTCTAAAAATCAACTCTTCCGTAAGTACAGATTTGATATCCCACCAAACGGAGTTAAGCACACCTGCTGCGGAACTATCTTGATGTACGACCCATTGCGAAGCCTTCAAAAATCCTTCTAACAACTGTGCGAGCACACAGAGAAGCGCGGTAAAACAAAAGCCAAGAACAAATTGCAGGGTTCTTTTGCGAACGGGAAGCCATCCCAGGGCCAAGAGACTCTTCTTTTCAAAAACATATAAGAGCAACCAGGACAAGGCGAGGGCGATGAGAATTCCGATCATAGTATCAGCTATTGTTTATTTTTCCCCCTTTGGTCAACAGCCAAAGGGTTAAGGTCATTTCCCCCAAAATACTGAACGTGGCTACGGCAAGTAATAGTAGGGATGCATACTGTTCATACGAAGCGAGTAGGAAATAGGCTGAGGTATCTAAAATGTATAGGAGCCCGGCCATAGCGATCAGTACCCGTAGGATCTTTGGCGCCGGGATGATTCTTGCCAAAAGGATGAGATGAAAACCAAACAGGAAGAGTCCGATGAGCCACATAGTATTAAAGGCTCTCAGGTTGTTAAGCACGGCAACCTCTGTGTCCAGATAGACTATTTCCGCCAGGGGATACAGGGCAATTCCCATGAGCAGGGCGTGACTCACGCGAAGGAAGGTGCTAAGCAACGATAACGCGTGGTGTGCGTAGAGTTGCTGAAGCGCCCAGGCGATGACGATATCCAACAACACAGTCACTAAAAACGCGACGATTCCAAAACGTATCAATACCGTATTCTCGGCAAAGGCCAAGGAAGGCGTAGCTATTAATTTTTCGACCACGAAGAAGTTTGCAAAAATGGCGGAAAAGAAAATTATTAGATAACTCACGCCAGCGATGCGAGCGAAATGTCTTGAAGTCATGGGTTGCTTTTTAAGGATTGGATTGCGGAAGCGCGCTATACGGTTTCTTTCAAGCTTATTCCAAATCTCTAGTGTTCGCTACTTCACGGTGCAGTTTCCATCGGCCGTCCTTTTTATCTTTTTTGAGCACGGCGAGGAAGGTAGCTGTAAGTTCAATAGGCTCCCCTTCGGCATTGGTATAATAGGTTGAACTGGTCCCAAAATCATAGGCCACACTATCGCTCACAATAATGGTTTCTTTAGGTTGCATGACCAAACTATCGTAGTGGAATTTTCCTGTGGGGTTTTTCCGAAGTTCTTTAAAGGGTTCCCAAGGGCCACAATCGCTGTCGAGAGAACGCACATCGCTGGTGGCGTACTTCTTCAGATCCCCGAATCGGTTTTCTTTAATCGCAAGTTGAAAGGCAGCTCTGGTTTCTTCGATAGCTGCTAACTCGGCTTCGATATCAATTTTGGATGTTTTTTTGGGCGTTACTTCCGTTTGCGTAGTCTTTTCAGCACAAGAGATGCCCACAAACAGTAGGAGGATGGCAAGGATCGATTTCATGGTATGGTTGTTTGGTTAGTTGTATGGTTGGTAATATCTTCTCTAAGATGTCTTTACAGGGTTTTAAGATACGCAAAATTTGGATGTACAGCGGTGTTTACCTTTCTGAAACCTAGCACCGTGCTATGACATTCCTCTTAATTTTGGTATTATTGCTTAGGGGACGTATTGTACCCGCATTTTGTTACACTTTCTGAAGGACCTAACGCCTTCTCAATCCATCTACTATGAAAACATTCTATGCTACGCTATTTGCTATTGTGCTCAGTTTTTCCACCTACGCTAAAAGCGGAAAAGTACAACTCTCCGGAAGGGTAGCAAATGCATCGCTTGCTACCCTTTCTATCTCTTATGTGAACAATTTTGAACTTACGACCCTAGAAATAAATGAGGATGGTAGTTTTGAGTCTACGTTTACCATCGAACAGGGCTATTACTTTTTTGAATACGGAAGGAACAGTGCTTACCTCTATTTGTCCCCAAAGGATGCGCTTAGCGTGTTCTTCGATGCAAAGGATTTTGAAAATACGCTTCGGTTTGAAGGTAGGGGTGCCGAGCGAAACAATTACTTGGTGCTGAAATCTAAGATCGATAAGGAAGTTACCGGCAATCTAGAGGCTTTTTATAAAGTGGGAGAATCTGCCTACCTCGAGAATCTTTCAGCCTTACAAGACAAACAATTGGAAGCCCTGGAAACGTTTGCGGTGGAACCCTTTTTTCGGAAGGCGGAAACCAAGTCACTTGAATACGAACGGCTGTTAAACATTCAAAATTACGCCTCGAATTATGAGTTTTACCTGGGCGAGGAAATCACTCCTTCTCAGCAATTCTTTACACCCCTTGACAACCTTAACTTGAACGATCAAGAGGATTATATGACACACCCGTATTATCACTACCTGGTGAATGCTATTTGGAATAAAAGAATTGAAGCCGAACCGGATGTCGACGGAATGCTGGAGGTTCTTAAGAAGGTGCCATCACGAGATCTGGCGCTTAGTCTTATCAATGGTTTTTACTCAAAGATCTCGAACAAAGAAGGTCGGGCAAAAGACTATCTTGATCTCATCAAGCGAGTCGTCACACACCAACCCTTTATTGAGGCGTCCGAAAAACGATATGAAGAAGTGATGGCTTCGGAAGGATTACAAACAGGAGATCCTTCACCCAATTTCCGTTTTGAAGATGCAGAAGGAAATACAGTAGCGCTTAGCGACCTGAGAGGCTCTTATGTTTATATTGATGTTTGGGCCACCTGGTGTGCTCCCTGCATCAAACAAGTACCCTATTTGAAAGAACTGGAGACGCGATACCATCAAAAGAATATCATTTTTGTGAGTATTTCTGTGGATAAGGAGGCATTGAAAGGCACGTGGAAGAAAATGATTAGCGATAAGGAGCTAGGCGGACTGCAATTATTTGCGGATAATTCATTCGACAGCGACTTTATGAACGCATATGCGGTAAACTCGATTCCTCGGTTTATTTTGATCGATCCGGACGGAAACATTGTTGACGCGGAAGCCCCAAGACCCTCTTTTGAAAAGACACGAAAGCGCTTAGATGCCTTGTTGAAATAACGAAGCTTTCTTGATTATAGATTGCGTTGTCAGTCGTTCTGCGTACTATTTTTGTTATAAAGGAATCAATCCTGTTCTTTCAAATATTGGGAGGGTATTTTGGAATCTTTTGATTCAATGGTCCATAAGAGGCTGATAATCCACCATCGTTTTTCATAGTACACCAACTGGTAACTATTGATACCTTTTTCTTCCATTCCTTCCGAATCTTTCCCATAAAAGCTTTGAAAGACCTGTGCGATTCCATTGTATTCATGCACGATTTTATGAAGCTCCTGTTCCAGATACCCCGCTTCGTAGTAAGGGTCTTTCAGAAGCACTAGAAAGTTAGCTATAGAAACACTTTCCGCACCGGAGGAGTCGGCTACCGTAAGAATTGCCGAAGGGTGAAATAAATTTCTAATGGCTGTAGTATCCATTTTCTCTCCCTTTTCAATCGTTATTTGATCGAGAAGTTCATTGACAATGCCATCGATGGACGCCAGGTTATTTTCTTGCGCCAGGGCAAGGGTCGAGAATAGCAAGGAGAGAAGTAATATACTGAGAGATTTCATGGGATGCACTTATTATTTGTCGCTGATATAGCTATGATATTAACAGCAATGGTTTGGAATTTATGACCTCAAGGTACAACTAATTTAAATGGGACTGGAGACCGAACGATACATATTAAGCCCGGTTTAGGCCTCAGCCATGCAGATCATCATTAGTGGGGTCCAGTTATGTAAAGTTTTACGAACGTTGCGATCCCAATATATAAGATGAGGTATAGCGAAAGTTTGATGAAGACCGACTGCGGTAGGTACGCCAGGATCTTTTTTCCGATAAAGGAACCTAGCAAACCAATTACTAACAAAAAGGGTACCTATTTGCGGTCCTGCTTGTGGATGTATCCATTATTGTATTAGCCGAAGGTCGTTGAAAAATCTATCATGAAGTCCATAAAGGCTAAGGTTGCGATGAACATACCTTCCTCTGCTACCGGCTTGTAAGAGCTGGTTTTAGTGTGGGGCTACGTCCATTGTTTCATAAACATAATATGGTGTAACCTATGATAATGAAATAATCAACTATTCGTAATACTCAAAGAGGATTGTTCTCCAAGGATTACCCGCTATAAAGTGGGTAGCATTCGTGGGATACATTTCGTCATTATAGGTATATTCAAATGTAAATTGGGTCGATGTATCATTTAAATAATCGATTGCCTGGATTTCCTTGATATTATTGCTTGAATAATAAGCCAACGAATATTCTACCCAGGCATCATATATTAGATACATCGAATTGGCGACAATAGGACTGCTAGGCTTTCCAAGTTTCCATGGGTTGATCTGATCGTCATAGGCAATAAAATAGGAGTATTCTTGTACTAAATCTGGTTCCTCACCAATCGTTCTCTCACTATGAACTTCGACGACATTACCATTTGAATGTTTAAACCATTGATGAGATAGTAACACATCTCCTTGAGACTGGTCAAATAATTTCACGGATAATAGTTGTGAATAGGAGGTGTCTGAAAACTCATATACGTAGTACCAAATATATTCTTCTCCATAATTATAAGATCTTTCGGTAACGAAATTATCCTGGTATGCATACTCTACATATCTCTCACTGTCTATTTCGGCTCTAATCAGGTTTCCGTTATCATCATATTGTAACTCATAGTTACCAAACGGACCTATAAAATTACCTTCGGAATCATAATTATACTCTCTTACATCTGTGCGTATATCGTTACAGATAAAATACACTTCTGAAAGTTTTCCTTCAGAATTAAATTCACCAAACCTACCTAAACACTCAGGGCTGCTGGTAGTCTCGTAGGATAATCTCTTTAGAATTAACGGATTTTCGTCCTGCTGAACTACCTCTGGAGCTGTTTCTTTATCACAGCTCAGGATAGCAAAGAACAGTGCTATCGCAAGAATTTTTTTGAACATAATATGTGATTTTATAGTAATAGTCTAATTGATTTTAAAAGGTTGCGCGCCATCTAAAAGATTGTTCAGGTTTTCGAACTAAATTTTCAGGAGCCGTCGCATCGTTTGCAATCTTTCGAAAGACTAAATTAAAACTGACAAACGATGATGAATATACGGTTAATTTCTCTGCCATCTTGCCGCAACACGGAATTTTGTGGCTTCACCTTCATCATGAAAAGTACAATTTTAAGTATTAAAACAACCAAAATCCGGGGTGAACTAACCAACTTTTTGAAGGCATCAGACAGGCTGTTAAACCCTAAATTAAGTAGGTAAATAATGTGTTTCATCGATAAAATACAATGGTTAGCTCGTTACGCCAATCCAAAGTAAACACAAACCAAAGCGAAGGTGTCGAAAAAGCCATGTACCGCGACCACAAACCACAGGTCGTAGTTACGCAGATAGAAAATCAGGGCTAAGATGGCGCCAACAATCCCGGCAACAAGCTGCCCGGTAATGCCTTGATACCCATGCATAAATCCAAAAAGGCATGCCAGCAGCGCAATGTTTAACATAAGGCTAAGCTTTCGCTCTCCAAAGAATTTTACAAACTGCTTCATAAAGTACCCGCGAAATATGATCTCTTCACCAAATCCGGCAGTTGCCCAAACCAGTACTAAGGCTATTAAACAGGCAGGAAGGTTTCCTACCAAAGGATCAAAACCTGAATAATCTATGGGAATTCCGGTGACCATCGTAACTCCAGGAACCAATAGAAACACATAGAAGGCAAAGAGTACCAGGGCAAGTAAGGGAGCCAGTACAAAGATGTTTTTTACTGTGAACTTCTCTCGGTGAAATCCGAGTGCTGAAAATGGCGTTCCCTTATATTCTATATAGTTTGCTAGAATGATGAGTACAGCTATGAGAATATTTTCAATATACGGTATTCGAATGGGGCCAAACCATAGAAAGAAGATAATGGTTACGGTAAGTGCTGGGATAATGAATTTTCGAAAGGTTAATGTGCTCATTTTATTTGATTTTAAGTGTCTTCAAATGAAGGAACAAAAAACCTGAAAACGCTTATAAACACTAATGCTTTTACTGAATGGTAGTGATTTTAGAACTGAATGGTCGGTAGGCTGTGACAACTTTTATTGAAACCAATTGATAAATGCCTGTCGTTTATACCGACTGATAGTTATAGGATCGATAATGTGTTTTCCAACCGGAAGTTTTAACCGAACCCGCAACTTGCCATTTTGAATTTTTTCTACCTGGCCTACGGCTTCTTTGTGAATGATCATCTGCCGATTGGCTCTAAAAAATAATTGATCGTTTATCTTTTCTTCGAGCTCGTTCAAGGTGAAATTGGTAGAAAGTGTGGAACCATCATTCTGAACGGTATACACCACTTTGTTTTCGCTGTAAAAACAAGCAATGTTCTCATACGTAATCTTCGTTGTTTTTACGCCACTTTCGATCGTAATTTCTGCATCCTTGATAGAATGCTTGTACAGATAATAAATATCCTGTGCATACGCTAAGCCGATGAGGATAAAACTTAATAATAGCGTAATCAACAAACCAATCAATAGATAATAAAAGGCTGTTTCTCCACCTACAATGGAATCTACTACAATACTTAAAGGAACATATAGCAGCGTTACATATCCAAGCGTAGTGAGCATAAACCTTGAGATGGTGACAACCTCCACCTTTGTAGCGAAATATTTCTTCTTGTAATAGTTAAAATTGAGCTCAGCAATAGTTCCTATAAGAATACAAAGGGCCATCGAATACAAGAACCCCTCTATGGGAAATCGATACTGTTCACTACCCGGAAAACTTTCGCGTGTGGCCAGGTGATTTACCACTAACGAGAACAAGGTGTAAAGAATTATTTTTTTTGGCCAACGCCAGGGCCCGCGAATGTGCCGCGTTTGTGGCTCTTTACTCGAGGAATTTTTGGTTGACTGGGTTCTAATCATTACATGTAAACGCTTGTGGAGCCTTAGAATATATTATTACGATTCCGATGCCCCTTTTAGTTGTTGTAACGCTTGTGTTTTATGTTTAGGACATGCGCCCATTTTGTTTAGCTTCGGGGGTAACCCTTTACACAAAGCTTCCGAACGTCAACAGGGTAGAAACTAGCAAGATCGATATTCCGGCTAGTATATAGTTGTTCTTTTCAGAAGAATAGGATTTTATACCTGTAATCACTAGGATTAGCTGACTCACCAGGAGCGGAATGGTAATGGACTCTCGTATTACACTAATCGCTGCTGACTTTATTTCAAAATAGGACAAGAAATAAAGGCACAAGAAATAGCAGGCAATGGCGAGACACAAATAGAAAAACAGCGTTTTATTCAAGATGGTGAGAGTATCTTTTTGCATGTTTCAAAGATAGTGTTTTCGGTTTAGAAAACGACCCGCTGCATGATAGCCTTAGTGAGCTAGGGGTTATTATAAAATTCCTAAAGTTTCGAGATGTTTGACCTTATGATATCGTAAACACGCTTTTATGCACTCTTTTAATGCTGTTTCCGGTATTTTTTGATCTAAGTGAAATATCATAGCTCTACTTCCTTCGAATTTAAATTTCTCGTCAAAAACCAATCTAAAGGTATCGACCAACCTACTGGTGCATTGAAAATATAGGGCATACTGATCAGGGGTTTTTTCTTTCCAGTCCATTCTTAAAGTGCTACCCACATTTGTCACGAAACTGGGTTCGCCCCACTTCAACGTTATTTCTAAGGTAGTTACCTCTGGTGTTTCATGCGCTGTTTCTAACACTAAATCCTGTAAATTTTTCAATTTCTCTTGCACCAATTCAGGATAAGCATCTATAACGGTATGAACCTTCGGATCAACGTTTGTAAGTAATGTACGCATCTTATTCCAGTGTGTAGTGAAGTACTATTCTTTTCAAGGATTAATTTAGTGATTATCTTAATAACAAGCTGTATTAGCCACATCGGGCTCGTGTATGAGTAGTAGCGGAATTCTACTCACTAACTTTTCAGTTCTGCACTGACTTATGCTTTATGTCTTATCTTTCGATTTATCACTTAAACCGCAAGTACTCATCTCCATTTTTGCTCACAGTTTTATTTTGCTTTTTGATAGGCTTCCAACAACCATTTTTTTAGTTCGCTATCAATTTCGCTGACATTTGATAACCTAACCCTATGTGTACACATTGTACCAAAAGGCCCTGAATTTTCCAGCCTGTCAGTTATTGGTTTGTCTTTTAGTTTTAACCCTAAATCTATTCGTGTTTTGCTTGCAGGTTTAATTAATGCAAATTGTTTTTTTCTGATGATGCTTACACTTGTCTTTTTAGGTGTGATTGTAACATCATTACCCAATTCTTTAACTACGGTTAGCAGTCCTTCGTATATAGGAACTAACTTCTCTTTTCCTTTATATTGATTTTCGACAAGGTCTGTCGGCGAGTTATCTTCTTCTTTTGATAATGCCACTATTGTATTCGCAAATCCGTGAGTTACATTATGCTCCTTTTTTAGAAAATTCACGGCTTCTGAATGTTTGGAAAAAGTATTTGATTTAAGCACCTTTTTCCATTCGTTTAAGGATTTACCAGTTTTTTCAGGCATATTATCAATCATTGTTTGAAGAGCTTTGTCCATAGTTATTCTTTTTTTGTCTTTAGATCTGCTTCCAAGTAAGTGATTAAGTTCATTAAGGTTTTTTCATTGGCTGGAATAAAATAATTCATTAGTGAAAGATATTTCGGATTATTTTTATACCCAATTCCAAATGATTTAATATGGGTGTCTCCGTTTTCTAACTCATCAAAATAAATGACATTAAAAAAGTCTCTGGCATCATCTTTCATAAATTCAGGGAAGTTATCGGTTATTTCTGCTTGTAGGGTTAGAAGTCTCTTTGGCACATAATTTATGATGTGAGTAACAATTGTGGTACTATCCCCAATTTTCCCTTGTTCATTATAGTTCGTTTTGATATATCCGCCAACTTTTAGGTCAATTTCCGCAAGAGGTACAGCCCAATTTTCCCAACCTTTTTTAGTGGTATATGCATCCCAAACCGAATCGACTGGCGCTTTTACAGTTAGTTCTTGAATTAGGACCAATTCTGGAGTTTTAGTCGAATCTATTTTCGATATAATTCTTTTCTCTTGTCCTAATGCGATTGAGGTCAGAAATACTGTAAAGAGAATAATTAGTGTTTTTTTCATTTGACTATGTTTTTTCGTTTTCGCGGTGCAGTTTTTCAAACTATGCCCAACCGTCCGGGCTATGGTTTGTGGCGGTCTTCGCGACCAACCCTCGTCCGTGGCGTGAGCGCATTGTGGCAACGTCGCAAAAGCTGCTAGTCACGCCTTGGCATGACGTGAGAATCAGCAGGGTAGTGGCGCCGCTTTTCGTTTTTTATCTGAGTGACAAGGTAATGAAAAATGTAGGAAGTTTAATTTGTTTAATCATCCGCCGCTATTTTTTATATACGTTGTTAGGCACCGTATTATTTACTTTGCTTTATATGGCACTTTGTCAGAAGTAGTCATTTTATATTTATCCAAAGCCTCTTCCAGAGTAAGATCTGCGGGCATATTTTCTATGAATGTCATAACTGATGTAAATATGAACGGTATGTTGCTTCTTGAAATAAAATCAGATTTTTTTGCAATGTCTTCTAATTGATCAGCATTCCATTTTTTTCTTATTTTATTAGCACGCTCATATTTTTCCTTAGTCAAGTTTACAAGCCATATTTTGTTATTTAGAGAATCTGGTAACAAGGGATGTCGATATTGCCAAGTTGAGTAAACCTCAAAATTTCTTTTATCCTTGTCATTTTGGAATTGGAGATAAGTGATTGCTTGTTCGGGATCAAATCGTCCCTCATTTACTGCCTTGCAAAGAATTGGTTCAAGATCAATAATATCTTTATCGCTGCTTCTTCTTTGAGATGTATGGACCAAAACCACATCATGATTTTGCCCCCTTAAGGATTTTCTAAAACCGAGCTCTATCTGAGAAGGGAAGCCAAGAGAATCAGTTATTGAAAGTATCCTCTTCATATTTATTATTCGATTAGCTTGAATAGTGTCAGCATGGGTGTCGTACATTGGTCTGAACAATTGATCTCTTTCCCAAATTGATTTGAATTCATTTCTCAATCTTGAGTCATATTCCGTGGTTCTTTTTTCTATAAAAGAATTCCAAAGGTTTTCATCTATATATGTATTGACAAAAATTGACTTTAGCATACTTAAATCATCAGAATTATTTATCAGTAGTTGAAGATTTAAATTTCTTTCATCTAAATTATTAGAGAGTTGATTTGAAAGTGCGGCATTATAAATGTCATGACCAAAAGGTTTTTTGATTTCTCGAAATGCCAATGAGTAATTTTTGGATGCACTATTAAAATCACCCTCACAAATTGCAATTTCAGCTTTATTAGTTAAAATGTGATATTTAGTAATTGCTTCATTGTTGCAGTTACATTTCGTTAATTCAGTGATGGTAGAATTTTCAGACTTTATATTCGTCTCATGACCTTTTTTACAACTCACTTGAATTGTCAGAATAACTATAATGAATGTTATTCTCATATCTTTAATTTTATGGTGACTATCGGCCCCGTATAACGGTCAATTATGGGTTTTTAATGTACGAATTTTTCAGTTTAGGATATAGTTTGTAAGAAAAACAATTCGTTTATCCATCCGCCGCTATTTTTTATATACGTTGTTACCTGCTGGCTTTAATTTTCAAATATTCTCTTTTTATATATCCATAAATATATAGCTCCTGAAAGAAAAAGTAAACTAAGTATTAAACCAGAAATGCCAAGTTGTTCAGAGACGTGACTTTCTGGAATAGGTTTTAAAAATTGATTTATTAGGCTAAATAAAAGTCTTACGGAAGACCATACTACTAACAATGTTACCCAGATACTTATAATTCGCTTGAATGACTTTTCTGATTTTCGTGAACTTAGAATAATAAGAATTACAATCGTTGATATTAAAACGATAGGTATATAACTGCCTATTATTAAATAAATAAATCCTTTATAAAGGAAGAATAATAATGACAAGCCAAAGACAGACGCATAAACGAAGTTCTTCTTTAAAATTCTCAAAATAGCTCGTTGCCTCTCATTCATTCCGTAATAATTTTTTTAATAATCCTCTCTATCAAATTTGAACAAGAAAAAAGGTACTCGAAGTTTACGGTATCGAAGGTGTCATCAGGACTATCCTTGTAAGGCGTTGAATCTCTATGATAATAACATTCACCAGCACCTATTACGTTAAAACCAAAAGGCACGAATGCATCAAAATCAGTCGAACTGTTATCATAACCCACAGGATTAATTTTTATGTCTTTTATAGGAATACCTTTCTGTGTAGCGACTGATTTATATGTTGCAATCAAGGACTCTGTTACAGAAGATATTTCCATTGCCTTATCATTATCTGCATCCCATCCTACCATATCAAAGCAATGAATGGAATGTACATCCCATTGTTTTTTCCCTAGTAATTTGGCAAAGGCTTTACTGCCTATTAATTCTTCCTCTTCTTGGTCAAAAAAAACAAGAATAATATTCTTATTTCTTGTATTAGATTTGGAAAGTTCCTTTACTACGCTATAAATAAGTGCAATCCCTGTTGCATTGTCTATTGCTCCTGGTGCATTTCGCTTTCCGCTATCGTAATGCCCACCAAGAATTATGTATTCTGAACTATTGTTTGTGGAAGGAAGTTTACCATAAATATTTGTTCCCTTAAAAGGGTCAAGGATTAAATCAATTGCGGGATTTGGATTTGGTGATGTGTAATTATGTTCTTTGGCTTCAATGCCCAAAGTGTTGATTAGTTCTTTAAGATATTTCTTTGCTACTTCTCGCTCATTTTTAGCCCAGCGACTCTTAATGGTTGTATTATTTCCTAAAGTATATTTTCCTGATAGTTGACCAACAATAGTTTTTTGGTATTCCGCTTTATCATAAGGTAAACTTTCAGTAATTAGAACTCCATCATTGACCACGTCTTGACAGGCAATCGTTGTCAAACAAAAAAGTAATACTTTGAAGATGTTTTTCATTTTTCTAATTGTGTTTTTATTTGTTCATTCGCCACTTGGCCCAAGTTTGTAATACACTAATTGCGGCTTTCTTCCCATTAGAACTGTTGGTAAGAAGGATAATTCCATCCTCTTTCTCAAAATCCATCATAAAACCTGCTTCCCAGCCTGTGTTGGTGCCTGAGTGCCCTGTAACAGTAATTGGTCCGAAATTATAAGTAGCATAGCCCAAGCCGTAGGCCACCCTTTGGGTTTGAGTTATCGGGATAATCTTTACCATTTCTTGTATGCTCTTTTTTGTGAGTACCGCATTATCAATAAATTGAGCTTTCGCAAAAGTGGATAAATCCTCAAGGGTTGTATGCAAACCAGCAGCAGCCTTAGCGGTAAATCTTTCCAAATAGATTTCTTTGCTTTCTTCGTTATAAGCCTTTGCGGTTTTTTCTAAAATTATATCATTAAGACTAAAACTTGTAATGTTCATTTTGAGGGGTTCAAAAATGTGCTCTTGCATATAGTTTTCAAATTTTTGCGCTGTAACTTCTTCAATAACAAGCTGTAGTATGGTATAACCGCCACCAGAATATTTAAACTGAGTTTGTGGCTCAAGAATGACCTTAACTATTTCATTGTCTCTAAATGGTCCATTTTCGCCGTTTAAAGAAGCTTCTAATGTTGGTAGCGAGTCGTTGGGATGAAAGCCAGGATAGCCGTGAACGGATAATCCAGCGCTATGGCTTAAAATAGCCCTTATAGTTACCTTGCTATGGTCAAATTCAGATTTGGGTAGCTTCCAACGTTTCAAGTAATGTTCTACAGGTACGTCTAGGTCTAGTTTTCCATCTTCAACCAATTTAATAATGCCCCAAGCAGTAAAAAGTTTAGAGATAGAACCTATGTTGAAGCCGGTATTCTTTGATATTTCAAAATTGTTGGCTATATCGGCATAGCCGTGCCCTTTTGCATAAATTACTTCACCATTTTCGATAATGCCAACTGCCATACCTGGTACATTGGTCTTTTCGAGTAAGGATGGAATTTTAGTGTCCATTAACTGGTCAATGGATTTCATTTCTTTAGTTTCAGCTGACTGAGACATTGTCTTTGTAGTACTGCACAGTAAACCAATTAATAGTATTGATGCAAAGGTTTTCATTGAATAACTTTTTTAAGTTCACGTAAACTTAATGTCACAATCTAATACCAAATAATAAGATTTACTTATGGTTCATTTAAAGATGCAATCAACACCTTATTAATGAGCGATGCTATCCATTTTGGTTTTGATGTCATGCGTGCTTAAAAATGGGTAATCTGTCAAATAAATTGTTGTCGAATTTTTATTCAAATACCTTTGTGATATGTATCCAATAGAAAAGAAACGTCTTTCTTATTTAGTGGCGATAGTCCTACTTGCGTGTGCAGCCATAGGTATGGTACACTATAAACAAGTCTTGGAAAGTTCGAAAAATCCAGTTTATGAGACGTATTTCTTGATTTCTCAAGTCTTGTTTTTTGGCGTCATCGGATATTTTTTGGTTTCTTGGATTTTCAAATTGGTTAGTAATTATAGATTACTTAAAAATGAAAAGATGGAGGCAGAATTGAGCTTGCTGAAAAGCAAGATTGACCCACATTTCTTTTTCAACACATTGAACAATTTGTACGGACTGGCCATAGTTAAATCGGACAAAACCCCAGAAGTCATTCAAAAACTGTCCGAAATAATGCGTTATACTATTTATGAGGGCGAGAAGAACCATACACCACTTAAAAGCGAAATCAATTATCTTGAACAGTACATCAATATTCAAAAAATCAGATACCAGAAAAATGTGGATATACAATTTAAAAAAGATGTAGCTGATGATTCAACATTGGTTGCGCCCCTGCTTTTTATTATGTTGGTTGAAAATGCATTTAAACACGGAATTGAAAGTCTTACAGAAGGTGCTTTTGTCCACATCCACTTGATTCAACAACATAATTCAATAACTTTTGAAGTGACCAATAATTTTGAAATAAAACCCAAAACCACAAATGGATTAGGTCTTAAGAATCTAAAAAAGCGATTACAACATTTATATACGGATGGGCATAGTTTAGTTCTAGAAAAAAATGAAAATGTATATTGTGCAAAAATTATCTTAAAGATAAAATGATTAGATATGCCATAATAGATGATGAACCCATTGCTCACAGTATTATTGAAGAGTTTGCCAAAGAGATGAACAGCTTGAAAAAGCTAGGCAATTGTTATGATGCATTTCAAGCAATAGACTTACTACAAAAAGAAGAAGTTGATTTGTTGTTTTTGGACATTAATATGCCAAAAATTACTGGCTTTGAAATGCTGAAAACCTTAAAAAATCCACCAAAAGTTATCGTAACTACAGCATATAAAGAATTTGCCTTAAAAGGTTATGAATTCCAAGTATCAGACTACTTATTAAAACCCTTTACGTTTTCTCGTTTTCTCAAGGCAGTCAATACGGTTTTGGAATTCAAAGAGCCTAACTCACCACGAAACTTCACTTCAGAAGATTTTATAATCATTAAAGTAGATAAGAAAAATTATCGTGTAAAATTGCCTGACATCCAATTTATCGAAGCGCAAGGGAATTATTGTAAAGTAGTCACTAAAACAAATAAGCTACTAACGCTTCGTGGCATTTCAGATTTTCAAACAGCATTACCCGAACACTTTATGCGTGTACACAATTCATACATCGTAAATAAGGATATGGTAACTGCTATTGAAGGAAATAGAATTTTTATTAATGAGGAAACCATTCCCGTAGGAAGAACTTACAAGAGAACACTTGGCAAATTGTGAATTACATATAAAATTCTGATTTATTGTAATATGTTGTTGAATTCAGGGTCGTTTTCTGTCTTTCATTAGGTATAGTACTAAAAGGTTTAATTTTTAGTCAACCTATTTCAGGACGATGCCCTTTTTTACATAGCAGGTAACGGTCTTGTATAACGTGTCGTTGTACGGTTTTGTAATTTACGTCTTTTTCAGATTATGCTTTCTTAAAGTGAAATTGTAAGATTTTCAATACTTGTAACCCTCCCGTGCTATGCACGTTATACGTTGTTGGCAAACGTTTTTATTTTTTATTCAGTTCAATTCGAGGTTGTATTCCAATATTAAATCCAATTACTCCACCCAATATTGATGTCAAAATGGGAATATAAAAAGAGGAAATTCGGTAAGGTAAAAAACTATAAGTTATTGCGCTCAAAATTCCGCCAATGACAATTCCGATTAAGATTCCGATTGCTGCTTTCTCCATTCCGTTTCCGAACTTTTTATTATTGTTATTCATTCGGCTGTGGAAAAATCCTGGAATTCCAATTCCAATAAGAGCAAACACACAAATTGTCAAAAATCCGATTAAGATTGATAAATTCAAATCAAATTTTGGTTTTTCGGGTGTTACTAAAAGAGTTCCTAAAATTCCAATTCCAAATCCAGAAATCAGTTCTAAAATGAAGAATAATATGTTTTTTCTGCGTTTCATTCAAATGTTTGCCAACGGTCCGGGCTATCATGTCGGCGGGAGCTTAGGCGGCTGAATGGCAGAACCAAAACGCGGAGCGTTTGTGGGAAGCGGTGTTAACCGCGTGCGATTCAGCAGCGCTTGGTAGCCGCCGAATATGTTTAAGATATTCCGATGACCTTTTTGTTTGTTTTAAAGATAGTGTTTTCGGTTAAGAAAATGACCCGATGCATGATAGCCGTTGTTGTACACTGGCCATAGTCATGTTATGAATAAATAAAATCAATTATGAAAAGTATCAAATTCTGAATAAAAGATATATTATATCCTTACACTCTCCATTAAGCTATATTTCTTTTGAATATGTGACAACTCGATATCGCTAGTTTCAAATTTGTTCTCACATTTTAAAATTGATTTTAATAGATTATTATTTCTATCCTCCAATTTGGAATCAAATACTAATTTGAAATTTCCAGCATCATCTGATTTAATAATTTGCGTTGCATCTCTATAATTTAGATTCATGTATTGATTATTATATCTCCATAAAAATGATGCATATAAATAAGTGATACTAACCTGATAATCATTTTCTTGAAATGGAAAAAGTATATCATCCATAACATTTACAACTTCTTGTACTCCATATTCCGAGTTCTCAATTTTTACATAAACTTTAGGATGCTTTTCATAGAGATAGGCTAGCAATAATATAATTTCAGGAAAAACAAACTGTTGATTGGTAAAGCTATTTATTGTCAGCCTAATTCTACCGAGAATACGTTCTAAGCTTCTCAATGAAAAATTATCGCTTTCAAATAGTACGAAAGAAATCGTTTTAAAGTTGTTTAGGTCATATTTAAATGCAATGGTATCTTTTCTCTCAGGACTTAAAAGGAATTTATTGTAATCAAAATATTGTAATAGGTACTCTATAAAATCCTGCTTGTTTGCTTTTGGAATTTTGTACTCTAAATCTATAAACCTCTTTAGATATTCATCAGCATCAATTAAATCACTACCGTAAACTCCACGAACAGCGTGACCAAGTTGCTTTTTATCAATCGATATTACAAATACAATTCCTGACACCGAAAATAGATGTTTTACTTCTTCTAAAACGGATACTGCATAATTTGGGCGGCACCGGTCCAATTCATCGATAATGAAAATTATCGGTTTATCATTATCTACTCTAGCTACAAACTTTCTAAGACTATCTCGAAAATCTATAATTCCTTTTTGAGCCTCATTAAATGATTTAATCTTTTTATCTAATTCTTCAGTTGTAAATTCTGCAGCGGCAGCAATAACATCGGACACCGCTTCCTCTCCCACAAATTTTGATGCTACTCCCTTCGTTAATGCAGGGGTTGCTTTGGTTAGAAATTTAGAAGCCTTTTCTAATACATTTTGAAAAGTGTTCTCACTTTTATTTCTTAATTCACTTAATTCTGAAAGTAATGCTACCATGACTTCAGGTTGAAAGTCATTCTCCCAGGCATTAAAGTAAAGCGTTTGAAATCCCTGATTAATTAAATGTTGTTGCCACATTTTCACAAATGTAGTTTTACCTGTGCCCCATTTATTGTTAATTGCTAGAACAAACCCATTGGAGTATGTACTTACTATTGAAGTCAGAACCTCTGCATATTTTCTTCTATCTAATTTACAATTGACGAAAGCATCTGTCCCGTCGGTAGGAATTTCTACGGATTTATGTTTGATTTTCATTGATTGATATTAGAAATTTAAATGATGTATACAATAGCAAATCAATTTTAGTTTTTCGCTTAGATTAGCTCGATTAAGGGTTTGAATGGCTTGTGTACAACGGTCCTGGCTATCCCTCTGGCGGCGCTGGGCGGCTGATTCGGCAAGCTCCGTTTTGCAGGGCAAAAGCGGGAT
>NZ_JAQQTD010000005.1 GCF_028561755.1 Altibacter sp. HG106 | reverse complement strand
ACTGCATCGCGGGAAAGTAGGTCGCCGCCTTCTTTTATAAATAAAACCCAACCATAATCGGTTGGGTTTTTTTATTCCCATAATTCAACATTACTTTCAGAAACAATCTCTTCAGAAATAAATAGCACGGTTACCGCTCTCCAAACACAGACCGAATAACCAACCGGAGTCCATTAAATAACAAGAATAAGGTGATCCCCATAAAAATAATCCCCAAGGTAAGCGTTATATAAAGAGGTAAGGTTTCTTTATTGAGAAATGAAAAAGTAATCACATAAGTACTCAATACTAATACAGGCAGGGCAACTGCTAAGCGCTTCAGCCCCTTTACAAGTAGCTTCTTATTGGTGTGGCCTCGTTGTTCAGTTTCTCTCTTCATATGCGATAATTGCCTTTCTAACACTACCGTGTTGTTTCAATAATTGAAGGGCTTCTGTTTCTTCTATAGAAAGTTTTTCCATGATCATTTTTGTACCTCTTTCTACCAGTTTGTTATTGCTGAGCTGCATATCGACCATTTTATTGCCTTTCACTCTTCCCAATTGAATCATCGCTGTGGTAGAAATCATATTTAGCACCAGTTTTTGAGCGGTGCCCGCTTTCATACGAGTGCTACCGGTAACAAACTCTGGACCCACCACAACTTCTACAGGATATTGAGCCGTAACTGCTAAGGGACTCCCAGCATTACAGGTAATGCATCCTGTAGGTATTTTCTTAGCATTCGATTGCTCTAAAGCCCCAATCACATAAGGTGTGGTTCCTGAGGCGGCAATACCAATTACGATGTCCTTTTCAGAAATCTGCTGCGCCAGAAGATCCTGCCATCCTTGCTCTTTAGAATCTTCCGCGAATTCAACTGCCTTACGTATTGCTGTATCACCCCCGGCCATAATACCAACCACAAGTCCGTGAGGCACGCCAAAGGTAGGAGGACACTCACTTGCATCTACAATACCCAGTCTACCGCTGGTACCCGCCCCTATATAAAAGAGGCGTCCCCCGTTTTTTAATTGTTCCACGACTTTTTCCGTGAGCTTTTCAATTTGAGGTATCGATTTTTGCACCGCATGTGGAACGGTTTGATCTTCTCTATTAATCTGCGTTAATAATGTTCCTACCGATTGCAGTTCCAGTTGATCATATAGAGAAGAAGACTCTGTAGTTTTCTTAAAATTCAAGGCGGGAAATTTTGGTTCACTTCAAAAGTAAATATTAAAGGCTATATTTATATCACAAATCAATAGAATTTGGACAACGCTCTCATCCAAAAAGCCGCCAACGTATTAGAGGAAAATTGGAAGAATGGATTCACCATTCCTTGCGAAGGATTGTATCCGTTTCAATGGAACTGGGATGCAGGTTTTATCGCCTTGGGCTGGATGCACCTGAACCCTGAACGCGCCCAAATGGAAATCCGTTCCTTGTTAAAAGGACAATGGTCTAACGGATTTATTCCGCATATCATCTTTCACAATCCGTCTGATACCTACTATCCAGGCCCCAAAGTTCATCAGGCTTCTTTGAGTCCGCATAGCCCTAATATCCCTACCTCAGGAATTACACAACCACCCGTATTGGGATTCGTGCTCGAAAAAATACATCAGAATTCGAAGGATACCCAAGCTTCCTTAGCCTTTTTGGAGGAAGTTTTTGACGCGGTCTTTCATAACCATCATTACTTCTATACGAACCGCGACCCGAAAGGAGAAGGCTTAGTCTATATCTGCCATAACTGGGAGGCTGGTACCGATAATACTCCGGTTTGGGATGATATCTGGGCTACCTTCGAAGTGCCGGAGTACGATCTTCCTAGACGCGACACCCAACTCATTGACGCTAGCCATCGACCTACCAATAAAGAATATGCCTACTATATTCACCTCATTGAACTTTTTAAGAAATGGAAGTATAACGATCTACTTATTGCTGAAAAGTCGCCATTTTTAATTCAAGACCCTTTGTTCAATAGTATGCTTATCGCTTCTAATAAAAGTTTGATACGTTTGGGAACCGAGCTGGGGAGAACCGACGCTGTTTCACAGTTACAAGGTTGGAACGATCACGCAATACAAGCTATGAACACTAAATTATTTGACGACGCGTTGGGAGGGTATATTTATTACGATCTTCGAAACGAATGCTCATTGCCCTATCTTTCCTCTTCTAGTTTTACGCCATTATTCGCTGAAATTCCTACGCCACAACAGGCTGTAAAACTAATAGCGCATCTGAAAAATGGACGTTTTAGCGGTAAAAACAACGAACGTTATTTATGTGCCTCTTTTGATCCTACAAGTCCCCGATATAACTCTGAAAAATACTGGCGGGGGCCCATCTGGATTAATTTGAATTGGTTGATTTATAATGGCTTGTTACGTTATGAATTTAGCGATGTGGCAGAAACCCTTAAAAACGACACCCTATCCCTCATTGAGAAATACGGGTTTTATGAATACTTTGAACCTTCCAAGCGCAAAAATGAAACGCTTTCCAAAGGATATGGCGGACATAATTTTTCGTGGAGTGCCGCCTTGACCATCGACTTACTAACCAACACCCAATAATTATGAATTGGCTTGACTACACCTTGGTAGCCACCTACATCGTATTCTTTTTAGGTATGGGCTACTTTTTCAAGAATAACAAAGATTCGAATGATTATTTTTTAGGCGGTAAGAGTATGGGCTGGTTTCCTTTGAGTTTATCGACCATGGCAACCCAGCTTTCGGCAATCAGCTTTATTTCCGCTCCGGCCTTTGTGGGCCTTAAATTAGGCGGTGGGATGAAATGGCTCACCTTCGAATTCGCCGTGCCCCTGGCCATGATCTTTATTATGCTTTTTATCATTCCCCCGCTATTTCGATCGGGAGTGGTAAGTATTTACGAGTTTGTAGAACGTCGCTTCGCTGCTTCGACACGTCTCATTTTGAGCGTGGTGTTTCAAATAAGTAGGGCTCTGGGAACTGGCGTGATGGTGTATACCATTGCAATCATACTGCAAGCTGTCATCGATATTGATTACATATACACCATCTTGATCATTAGTATTATTACCATTATTTATAGTTGGCAAGGCGGAATGAAAGCCGTTGTTTGGGGCGATGCCATACAGATGATCTTACTTTTTGGCGGACTCTTAATCTGTTTGGTTTACGGTTGGGAATTAGTGCAGGAAGCCGGCGGATTACAAAACGGATTTTCTTCGGAACGACTACAGGTAATTGATTATAATTTAGGTATCGGTGAAAATCAGGAATACGGTTTCTGGCCCATGCTCATAGGCGGTTTTTTTCTGTACGTTTCGTATTACGGTTGTGATCAAACACAAGCACAGCGAATGCTTTCCGCAAAAAACGAGAAAACCATCCGTCAGTTGCTATTGGCTAACGGTCTTCTTCGATTTCCCGTGGTATTGATTTATTGTACCATGGGGCTCATCGTTGGTTCATTAGTTACCCTAGCACCCGACTTCCTGGCCGAAATTACTGCGACCACTCAACGTCATTTCCCCGAAGCGGCAGTCAATGGAGGCGTAAAAGCCGACTTAATGATTCCAGTCTTCATTACACAATACCTCCCTCACGGATTTATTGGATTATTAATGGTAGCCATCTTGTCTGCCGCCATGTCTTCTCTTAGTTCTACCGTTAATTCATTATCGGCGGTGAGTATGGAAGACTTTTTTAATCGCGGCGAAAAAAAGATGGAAACTAAAAAGTACATGCGGCTTTCAAAAGTGGCCGTGGTCTTTTGGGGAACGGTTTGTATAGCGTTTTCGTTTCTTTTCGGCGGAAGCAAAAGTGCGGTGATCGAGATTATAAACGCGATTGGATCTGTATTCTATGGTCCGGTTTTGGTCACTTTTTTACTTGCTATTTTTTCCAAAAAAGTAAATCATATTGGAATGAACGCCGGAATTATTTCCGCCGTATTGATCAACTTGATCTTCTCAAGTACCATTCAGGAGATTTTCAACATCGATCTAGGCTTCGATATCTTTTGGATCTGGTTAAACTTTACGGGGGTTCTTATCTCGTTGCTTGTTGCTTATGTAGTTTCAGCAGCGACTAACACGCCGGCCAAGACAACAAAAATCATTGATTTTAAGATCCTCCGATCTGATGTGCTATCTAAGGAAGTGTTCATCCTTCTAGGCTTTTTTATAGTGATTTTAGTTTTTAGTTATTTCATCCCATCCATCTTTGGCTAATATGAAGGTATTGCTTGCACCGGATGCTTTTAAGGATAGTTTGACCGCCCAGGAGGCCGCGGAGGCCATGAAGCGCGGCGTGCTCGCGTTTAACTCAAAGGCTAACACCCATACGATGGCCGTTTCTGATGGCGGAGAAGGCTTTTTAGCTGCGGTGGCACGCTACCAGCCGCACGTTGAATCAGTAGTTGTGGTGACTACCGATCCTTTGGGCCGATCCATTGAGGCAACATACCTATGGGATTCAAAAGAACACAGGGCGTACGTAGAATTGGCTGCTGCCTCCGGAATCGAACTCTTGACGTTGGCAGAACGCGATGCGCTCAAAACAAGCACACTAGGGACGGGAGTGTTACTACAGCACGCTATTGAAAAAGGAGCTACCAGCATATTCTTAGGGATCGGAGGCAGTGCGACCAATGATGGTGGAATCGGAATCGCCCATGCATTAGGATATCGCTTTAAGAATAAGGACAACGAACTGCTCGAACCTAAAGGTGCCTCCTTAGATCAAATAGGTGAAATTGTTGCTCCAAAAGAACCCCTTTCAAACGTTCGTTTTGTCGCCATCAATGATGTTCAAAATCCGCTCTTCGGACCCAGGGGCGCGGCCTATACCTTCGCCAAACAAAAGGGAGCTTCCGACGCCACGATTGAACGATTGGATCAGGGACTGCGAAATTTAGACGCGAACGTTCAGCGCTATCTTCAACAACAGCAAGCATCGACCCCCGGTTCTGGCGCTGCGGGTGGAACAGGATTCGGACTCAAAGTGTTCTTTGGTGCCGAATTTATCAAAGGAACTGAATTTATCTTTACACTCAGTGGCCTGGAAACGCTACTTTCAGAAAACGACATTGATCTCATCATAACAGGGGAGGGAAAAATAGATGCCCAAACCAGTCATGGAAAGTTTATCAACGGCCTAACTGAGCTTGCTAAAAAATACCGGATTCCGGTGTATGCCGTTTGTGGGAAATTAGAAATGAACGAGCAAGAACTAGCGCGACTCGGACTCACAGCTGCGCGGGAACTTTACGACCCCAAACTTCCGGAAGGCTATTCGTATACCCACGCCAAAAATTTAATACAAGCACGTGTAGTGGAAATGCTTCGGAAGGAATATACCGCTACTCCTCAATAGTAATGGAGCGCTTGTATTCCTGAACAATGGCAAAGTACCCCAGGGCATAATTATCTGGGTTATTCACGTTGTCGGAAGCGTCTGTGTTATCGATATCGGTCACATTGATAAAGTTGCCACGCACCGTGACCGCCGGAGTTTCGAACGGTCCGAAGGGCGGTTCACTTTGCTCGATCAACAAGGCCATGTAATCGTAGAATGCTTTATCAACACCCATGAGTCCGATTTCCAATTCTTGTCCTACTTCAAACTCTTCATCATAAAAATAGGAGAATGTAAAAGGTTGTCCCTGGTAAAATTCATCTTCTGTCACCAAATAACTTCGGAAATCAAAATCGAATAAATAATAATCATCTCGTGTTCCAACATCAGTAAATGAAACCACTAGTTCGGTTTCATCTTCAATCAATACACCATCACCTATAGCTAACGAATCGATAGGTACTGAAGGTTGAAACTGCGCATAGGCCACATAGAATTCATCTTCAAAATCGATTTGCAGAATCAATTCATTCTCAATCAAAAATCGCGTGCTTACTGTATCCAAATAAATACCACTACCTGCTTCAAACTCGTTGAGTATCGCTCCGCCTCCATTCACTGCATCGGTGAGCGTAATTTGCTGCAGGTTGGCAGGAGGAATCGATTCGAAGAAATTATTCGTCTGACTCACTTTTACAGCAATTGGAGTCAGGGCTCGGGAAGTGTCCACTCGAATCAGAGCGTCGATCACAAGTCGAGGGGTGTCTGACGGGGTTTCGATTTCCACCACGTCTTCACAGGCTACGATAGATAGGAGTAACGTGAATATAGCTATTATGGAACAAAACAAGCGCATAGTTAAAAGCTAAAGTTATAGGTTACCGACGGAACAATTCCGAAAATTGAGGTGCGAACCGCTTCATTAGCGCCTGTATCTTCATTTCTTCGGAAATTGATAGAGGCGGCATTACGGCGATTGTAAACATTATATACACTAAAAACCCATTCGCTTTGCCAGCTTCGATCGCGGTTTTTGCGAGGCGTTAGGACAGCCGAGATATCGATCCGATGGTAATCGGGCAGTCGCTCTTGGTTTCGAAGGCCGTAATACGGCACCACAATATCTTGAAATTCAAATTGCCCGATCGGATAGTTGGTTGGCCGCCCGGTTTGATAGACAAAATTCGCATTGAAGGTCCATTTGTCATTCCATTCATATTGCGCAAAAAGGGCAATATCATGTGGTTTATCATAAGGTGTGTTATACCAATTACCGTAATTTATACCAATTTCATTTTCATTTCGAGGTGGCGTTCGTTGCTCGCTCTTGGAAAGGGTATAGGCTAGCCATCCGGTAAACTTGCCTTCGTTTTTACGGAATAAGACCTCCCAACCATAGGCTCTGGCTTCTCCGTTTAAAATTACCTGCTCGATGGCGTCGTTGGCAATGAGGTTGGCGCCATCTATATAGTCTATTCTATTTTGAATGTCCTTGTAATACACTTCCGTCTCCAAAGAATAGGCGCCTTCCTTAATGTTTTTGAAGAAACCGAGGGCGTATTGATCGAGCAATTGCGGTTCTACGAATGGTCCACTGGGCGTCCAAACATCTAATGGCGTAGGCGAACTGGTATTCGACAACAGATGTAAGTATTGTGAAAGTCGGGTGTAACTTGCTTTCACCGAATGGTTGTCATCAAATGAAAAGGCGGCCGCGATACGCGGTTCAATATTGGTAAAGGTTTTAAGTGTGGTTCCCTTGGTATTGGTAAGTGTATCTATGGGAGCGGCCTCTTTATAGATTAACGTCAAGGGATCGAATACTACAGGTTGGTTGTTCGCATATACGTTGAGTTCATCCTGGCCTAACCGTAGGAAATGAGACAATCGAATCCCGTACTGTACACTAAGCTGGTCGGTAATATCATGATCTGCCGCGACATACACCGCATTTTCGCTTGCGTATTTCTTGGTAAGCTGTTCGGTAATAATACCCGATTCTGCATCATTGGGTTCTATTTTTCCGGGGTGGAACACATAATAGATGGAGTTGAATCCATAATCTAATTGAAAGGTATCGCTGAGATAATGTTGGAGGTCGTACTTGAGGTTAAAGTTTTGAATTCCCGAATTCCATTCAAACCCAACGAAGTCCAGTTCCAGTCCGTAATAATAATCAGAGTAGATCAGACTTAGGTTGGAAAACAGTTTTTCAGAAAAAATATGATTCCATCTAAAGTTAACCACCGCATTTCCGTAGAGATTGGTAAAGGTATCGTTGATCGCAAATAGGTCGCGCCCAAAGTATCCAGACAAGAAGATGTTGTTGTTATCATTCAGGCGATAATTTAGTTTTGTATTTAGATCGTAGAAGTACGCCTTATTATCAATATCAAAAAGGGGGAGGAATAAGTGGGCGTAGGAAGCACGGCCACCTATCAAAAACGCGCCGCGATCTTTCACCAAGGGTCCTTCAGCCAAGACACGGCTAGCGACAGCGCCTATTCCGCCATTCACTTTAAATTCTTTACTATTCCCTTCCTTCTGAAAAATTTCCAGTACCGAAGAAACCCGTCCGCCATACCGTGCGGGAATGCCTCCTTTATATAATTTGATGTCTTTGATCGCATCTGGATTGAATACTGAAAAGAAGCCAAAAAGATGGGAAGAATTGAAGATGGTCGCCTCATCTAGAAGGATCAAGTTCTGATCGGCTGCGCCTCCCCGCACATTGAAGCCCGATGAACCTTCTCCCGCATTGGTTACGCCGGGAAGCAGTAAAATCGCTTTGATCACATCCGACTCTCCCAGGACTACCGGAATACTTTTGATGGTCTTCGACGTTAAGGCATTCACACTCATTTGTGGTGTTCGCAGATTGAGCTCTTCTACATCGTTGCGAATGATCACTTCCTCTAATTGCTCTGTTTGCTCTGTTAAGGCAATATTCAAGGTTTTCGTTTCGGTGAGGGTTACCGAGGTTATTTTCGACTGAAAACCAAGACTGCTGTAGGTAACATCATAGGTTCCCGACGGAATGGTGATCGAGTAAAAACCGTATTCATTCGTGATGGCCCCCGTTCGTAAACTTGGGATTAACACGTTTACTCCAATTAGAGTTTCTCCGGTGGCTGCCTCTGTCACTGTTCCACTCAAGGTAACCTTGTTTTGAGCGGAAGCGACTACAATTCCGAAAAATACTAGAAAAGTAAAGAAATACTGTTTCACGGTACGATTCCTTTAGATGTAACGTATCAAAAAAGCCTTCATTGCTGAAGGCTTGTTAATTATTGAATGGATGCGAGGATATCATTAAACGTTTTACTAGCGCGCATTTCTGCATTGACGCGTGCTACACTTGGGTAGTAGTAGCCTTCAATGTCTACCGGACTTCCTTGCGCCTCGATCAATTCCTGTAAGATCGTTTCTTCATTGGAAGCCAATTGTTTGGCAACGGGTGCAAACCGCTCCCGTAAGGAAGCGTCCTTATCTTGCGCTGCTAGCGCCTCTGCCCAATATTTAGCTAGGAAAAAGTGACTTCCACGATTGTCGAGCTCATTGACTTTTCGCGAAGGTGACTTTTTGTTTTCTAAGAACTTCTCGGTCGCATCGTCCAAGGTTTCTGCCAGTAACAGCGCATTCTGGTTGTTATAAGTATTTCCTAGATGTTCTAAGGAAACGGCCAAGGCTAGAAACTCACCGAGGGAATCCCATCGCAAGTGTCCTTCTTCTACAAACTGTTGCACGTGTTTCGGGGCTGAACCTCCAGCTCCGGTTTCAAACAGACCACCACCATTCATTAGCGGAACAATAGACAGCATTTTCGCACTGGTACCTAGTTCCAAAATAGGGAAGAGGTCGGTGAGATAATCGCGAAGTACGTTACCGGTGACCGAAATGGTATTCTCTCCGCGCTTCACTCGCTCTAAGGTGTATTGCGTCGCTTTTTCGGGAGAAAGGATCTTGATTTCCAGTCCGTTGGTGTCGTGATCTGGTAGGTATTGGTTTACTTTTTTAATCAACTCGGCATCATGTGCTCGATCTTCATCCAGCCAGAATACGGCTGGCCAACCCGTGGCACGTGCTCTGCTCACGGCAAGCTTTACCCAGTCCTGAATAGGCGCGTCTTTCACCTGGCACATGCGCCAAATATCCCCTTCGCTTACCGAATGCTGCATTAGAGTAGTTCCGTCTTGATCTACCACGGAAACCGTTCCGGCTGCCGGAATCTCAAATGTTTTATCGTGTGATCCGTATTCTTCAGCCTTTTGCGCCATTAGCCCCACGTTGGGAACGGTACCCATGGTAGTGGGATCGAACGCGCCGTGTTCTTTACAGAAATCTATGGTGGCTTGATAGACTGCAGCATAACTACTATCCGGAATTACTGCCTTGGTATCTTTAGTGTCTCCGTTTTTATCCCACATCTGTCCACTGGTGCGGATCATTGCAGGCATGGAAGCATCGATGATCACATCACTCGGAACATGTAGGTTTGTGATTCCTTTGTCACTATTTACCATGGCGAGATCGGGGTTGCTTTCCATAATGGTGTCTATGTCTGAAAGAATAGCGTTACGCTTGTCTTCAGGAAGATTTCCAATCTCGTGTAATAGATTTCCGAAGCCATTATTGACATCGACGCCAAGTTCCTCGAACGTACTGCCATACTTGTCAAACAATTCTTTGAAATACACTCGAACGGCATGCCCGAAAATGATTGGATCGCTCACCTTCATCATCGTAGCTTTCATGTGTAGCGAAAAGAGAACGTTTTGCTCATTGGCGTCTTTTACCTGAGCCTCTAAAAAGGATAGGAGTGCTTTCTTCTCCATGAGCGTGGCATCGATCACTTCACCTTCTAACACCGCTATATCGCTTTTTAGTTTCGTTTCCTTTCCGTTAGCATCGGTATGGACAATCGATACACTACCTTCTTTCTGAATCGTAACCGATTGCTCATTATGTCGGAAGTCACCCGCGTTCATGGTAGCCACATGTGATTTTGAATCAGCGTTCCAGGCGCCCATGCGATGCGGATTTTTCTTTGCGAAATTCTTCACGGCCTTGGGCGCACGGCGATCACTGTTTCCTTCGCGAAGAACAGGGTTTACGGCGCTCCCCTTTACTTTGTCGTAGGTGGCCTTGATCTTTTTTTCTTCGTCGTTCTTCGGGTCGTCCGGATAATCGGGCAGGTCATATCCCTGCGCTTGAAGTTCAGAAATGGCTGCAGTTAACTGCGGAATAGACGCACTGATATTGGGAAGTTTGATGATGTTCGCTTCGGGAGTCTTAGCAAGAGCGCCCAGTTCGGCTAAGGCATCATTCACACGTTGGTCTTCTGTGAGGTATTCGGGAAAAACCGCTAAAATTCGAGCCGCAAGGGAAATATCACGGGTCTCGATAGCCACACCAGACGGACCGGTATAGGCTTCAATAATAGGAAGTAGGGAATGGGTGGCTAAAAAAGGGGCTTCGTCTGTTTTAGTATAAATGATCTTCGCAGTTTGGCTCATGTGTTATTCAATATTTGGTTTGGAAAATAATCCTTCCATATCCTTAGAAATTTAGGTTGAAGGCTTGCAAATATACGGATTTGTAAGGCGTAAAAAAAGAGGGAATGCGATGCGCTACCGCCAAAAACAAGAAAAGCCATAATACAGTGTGGAACACGTATTATGGCTTCTTGTGAAATACATCGTTACCAACTCGTCTTTTACAACGCGAAGCAAGTTTATTAAACCCTTGCAGTTGTGATCTATTTCAACCAATTCATACTCTTTTCGAACCATTGATGTGAAATCAATCTATGTCGTGAAGTGATGTATGAATCACACTTTTCTCAACTCTCCATCCTAACTCCTTTTACCGAGTTAGCATGTCCAACGAATTAACAAAAGGTATAAAGAACGTTACTTTATGTTTATCGCTACGGGGTTTATTCCGTTTTGATATTGCTAATGTAGATCAAAAATTTAAAATGTCAAGGATTCTAACTTCCTAAATAATAACATCTTGTTAACCTGAGTTATTAACATTTGTGAATAAAAAAAGCAGCCCGTTGGGCTGCTTGTGCAATAATGAAGGAAGTGCTTATTGTTTCTTCTCGCGAATACGGGCTTTTTTACCGGTAAGTCCGCGGAAATAGTAGATACGTTTTCTACGTACGCTACCTCGTTTGTTCACTTCAATTTTTTGAAGGGCTGGCAAATTGATCGGGAAAATTCGCTCTACACCTACCGTTCCCGACATTTTTCGGATGGTAAAGGTTTTGCTGGCTCCCGTTCCTTTAATCTGGATCACGGTTCCTTTAAAGAACTGTGTACGGGTTTTCGCCCCTTCTTTAATTTCGTAATACACTGTTAGGTTATCTCCGGCTTGGAATTCTGGAAAGTCCTTTTTGGTGATGAATTCGTCTTGTACAAATTTTACTAACGCTTCCATGGTCGTTTTGTTATGGTTTTATCGAAACAACGTGCACGATGCTCGCCAGAGGTTGAATCAAATCGGATGCAAAAATACGTTTTTTTAGAAAAGTACCAAGCGGTAAATGTATTTTTATTTGGGCGTTGCGATGGCGCTTTTCGCGCCTTCGCCGGGCTGTCCACTATATCAGCCGTGCCCGGCTGGATGCCGTTGCCATCCCTAACGCAGGCAATGCGGTTATTCTTTACCTTCCAAGAGATCTGGACGTCGTTCGCGGGTACGTTCCAGCGCTTTCTCCTCACGCCATTCTTCAATCTTTGGGGTGTTACCACTGGTCAAGATCTCCGGTACGGTCCATCCCTTGTATTCTGCCGGTCGGGTATAGATGGGCGGCGCTAGTAGATTATCCTGAAAACTATCGGTTAGCGCACTGGTTTCATTATTCAAAACGCCCGGCAACAATCGTATGACACTATCACAAAGCACAGCCGCGGCCAATTCGCCACCGCTCAATACAAAATCCCCGATGGAGATCTCCCGGGTTACAATTTGATCGCGTACCCGTTGATCTACACCTTTGTAATGACCACACAACACAATAATATTTTCTTTAACGGAGAGTTCATTAGCGATCCCTTGATTCAAAGTCGTGCCATCGGGTGTCATATAAATAACCTCGTCGTAAGCCCGTTCCGCCTGCAGCTTGCTGATACATTTATCGATGGGTTCTATCATCATTACCATGCCGGCACCTCCTCCGTATTGATAGTCGTCTACCTGCTTATACCGATTGTTGCTGTAATCACGCAGATTATGCAGATGTACCGAAACCAATCCTTTGTCCTGAGCACGTTTAAGGATGGAAGCTTCAAACGGACTCATTAATAGCTCGGGCAATACCGTAATGATGTCAATACGCATTAAAACAGGTCTTTTTTCGATTTACAGCGCTCAATAGATCCTTTGGCGCGTTCTAACACGTTTTTATCCAAGGTGTTGAGTCCGGCTTTCTTGTAATACTCGATCGCTTTATCCAACTCGCCTTGCTGTTCGTACATGATGCCGTATTCGTTGTAGATGGTTGCTTTCGCTATGCCGGGAACGTTGAGTGATTGATCTAACAATTCTTTCAATTCTTCCCATTTGCCAATGGTAGAAAGCAAAACAGCATAGTTGTAATACACCGAAGGATACATCGGAGTTTTTTCCAAACACAGTTTATAGAGCGTCTCTCCTTTATCGTATTCTTTGAACTTTACTTCATGCAAATACCCAAGGTGATTATACGCCTTTCCGAAGTTAGGATCAATATTGATGATCTCTTCCAGGGTATTAGACGCTTCTTCGTACTTACCGTTTTTAATATCCATATTAGCACGGTCAAGCATTTCTTCCAGTTTGGTAAGGTGGTCCATGACGTAAATGTTTAGACCGTAAAAATACACAGAAATCTATTAACTAGACATCCCAATAAAAATGATAGAATTTGGTGTCTTTCACCCAACCCATACGTTCGTAGAGACGTTGTGCCGGATTACCAATATCAGTTTCCAGTTCAATGCGTTTTGCGCCTTTTTCGGTGGCGTATTCTTTCGCCTTGTTCAGCAAGGCTGCCCCAGTCCCCAATCCGCGTCTTGAAGAATCCACATAGATATCATTCAATACATAGATGTGCTGTGCAGATACCGAAGAGAAAATAGGGTAGAGCTGTGTAAAGCCCAATGCGGCACCGTCGTCATCTAACGCAATAAAAATCACGGAATCATCATTTTTGATCCGTTCCGAGAGAAATTCGCGGGCTTTGTCCAGATTGCTGGGTTGTTTGTAATACACGCGATAGGCGTTAAATAAGGGTACTAATAGGTCGAGATGTTGTTCGTTGGCTCGTTGTACTGTCATAATAAAATTTATTGTCCGTCGTCTGTTGTATCTTCTTCACCACCAAACCAACCATCATCTGTGGGGTCTTCTTCATCACCTTCATCACCATCACCCCCAAAGATCTTGTCGAAGAACCCGGTCGTATCATTTTTACGTTCTTCCCGTCGTTCTTCTCTGCGTTGCTTCCGAAGGGCTCTCTTTTCTTCTCTGGTGAGGGTAGGATCGTTCAACGCATCTTCATAATTAATATCATCGTCTACTTCTCCCCGAAAAGCACGCAACCACGCATTTTCAAAAATTCTAAACACCGTCGTCCACACGCCAGCGTCCACATTGCTCAAGTCTCCTTCAATAGGAACCCGAGTAGCCACGGTATCAGTTCGTTGGTTTTTCAGTATAAATTTAAACAATCCAACAAAGCCTTCCCAAAGAACTCCTAAAAATCCGTCATCTTCCCCAATTAGCTTGGTGTCTATAAACAAAGGTTTGATGTAGCCTTTCAAATAAGAGTCGGCTATTGCCACCTCGCTATAGAGTGCAAAGGTACCCTTATCGAAGTCTAATCCCGCATAATGACGCGTAAATTCGTTCAGCGCTGTGGCATCGACTTCCTCCAGACTGAAGGCCAGGTCCATATCTGGTATTTGTTTCAAGAGATTCAAATTACCGTTTAATGTCATATTACCATTTCCGATAGACACTCCAGTGGCGTTGATAGGTGAGGGGAGCGCTCGTTCGGTATCCACCACATTACGAAGGTTCTTGGCGGTGAGTCGGATATCGTGAATATTCACATCGATATTGGGGTCGGCTTGCAATTGCACAAAGGCTACTGTTCCACGGTACACTTCAAAATTGTTGATATCAATCGGTACAATATCCTTTAGGGCTTGCGTCCAGTCGTCCACGTCGGCTTCTCCAGGTGTTTCCTGTTGTTGATCTTCAAATATATACACCACCGTAGGATCGAACATATCGATCTCACTGACGATCTTTCCTTTGAACAGCGATTTCCATTCAATAGAGATGTCGGTTTTTGGAAAATCAAGAAAATCGACTTCCGTTTCCTTGGTGATTTTGTTCAGATAAAAACCATTCAACACATAGGCCCCGCGATACAGCGCAATATCCACATCCTCCACATACCCATAATAGCCGGGAATATTTGCCAACACCTTATTGATTCGGTTTTTAACCAGCGTAGGTAAATAAATTCGAAATGCGATAAGCAATACAATAATGATGATTGGTATCGTATACCGCTTCTTTCGGTATGCCCGTCTTTTCTTTTTCTCTTGTGTAGCCATCACACCTTTTTTAACAAATTTCCGTCATTACCCCATGGTATACAGTTAATGAAGTCATAAATCGGTTGAAAGAACGCAAATGTATATTTCTTCAAAAATGATTTGCCGTCATTTTGTACCTTTAGAAGCATCAAAAACATCCAACCATGAAAAGACGATCCTTTATCAAGAAATCGGCGGCCGCTGGAGCCGCTTTTTCCATAGTGCCAAGCTTTGTATTAGGCGGTACGCACACGGCCCCCAGTGACACGCTTTATATCGCCGCTATTGGCGTCGGCGGAAGAGGTGCCGGAGTCATCAACGAACTCAATCAAACCGGAAAGGTCAAATTTGTGGCGTTATGTGATGTGGATGCCAAACGCGCTGCAAACACTTTTGCCGCTTATCCAAATGCGAAACAGTACAAAGATTTTCGGAAGGTCTATGATGCTCACTTAAAAGATATCGACGCGGTGATGGTAGCGACACCCGATCATACCCATGCGACCATTGCCTTGCCGTTTATGCGTGCGAAAAAACATGCCTACGTAGAAAAGCCGTTGACGCATAATATTTATGAAGCCCGACTCATGACGCAGGTCGCTGCGGAAAATAAGATCGTAACTCAGATGGGGAATCAAGGTTCCTCTGGGGACGGTATTCGCCAGGCGCAGGAGTGGATTGATGCCGGGGTAATCGGTACGGTAGAACGTGTGGATTGCTGGACAAATCGCCCTGTATGGCCGCAAGGCTTTAAACATATTACCGAAGGGGAACCCATTCCGGAAACATTAGCGTGGGACCTATGGCTGGGGCCCGCAAAGATGCGCCCGTACAACTCCAATTATCTACCGTTTAAGTGGCGTGGGTTCTGGGACTTCGGAACGGGTGCCATGGGTGATATGGGCTGTCACATTATGGAAACGCCTTTTAAGACCTTAGGCCTAAAATTTCCGTACGAAGCGGAAGCTAGTTGCACCACGGTTTGGTCGGGCGATTTTGTGGAAGCAGATTTTTCCGAAGCATGCCCGCCTTCCTCTATCGTTCGCTTACAATTTGATACCGAAAAACACGGTGACTTATCACTGAACTGGTACGATGGAGGTATTATGCCTGATCTTCCGCCTGAATTAGGAGATGGCGAAGTACCCGGAGATAATGGTGGTGGAAGTATTTTCTACGGAACGAAAGGTATCATGGTAACCGATACCTACTCGGCAAACCCGCGACTGTTACCTGCGGAACGTATGGCGAACTTTACGCCTCCGGCGCCTAGCTTGCCACGAGTAAAAACATCACATGCCGGAGTATTTGTAGACGCTTGTTTGAATGGAGGAGAAACGACCTCACCCTTTTCGTACGGCGGACCGTTAACGGAAGCGGTACTTATGGGAAATCTGGCGATCAAAGCTTATCAATACAAGACGTTAAAGGAAGGAAAGAAAGTGGGCGATTGGGCGCCGTATAACTATCCGGGGCGTCGCACCATTAAATGGGATGGTGAAAATATGAAGGTAACCAATTGGGACTTTGCCAATAATTGGGTGAAGCGCGACTATCGCGAAGGATGGGAGCTATAGTTAAAACACAAAATACCCTACAAAGAGTAAGGGAATACCACCGGCTTATGATATAATAAACGCTTAGATTGTTGAATTTATAACACACGATTTGCAACACCTTGCTATATTATTATGTATTGTGCTTGGCATCTCCAATGTCCACGCCCAATACACCCAGATTCCAGACCCTGCTTTTGAACAGTATTTAATAGATAGCGCGTATGACAGTGAAGGAGTGTTAGATGGGCAGATTCTTACCACCGATGCCCAGGCCATAACGGAAGTGATGGTTGATGGTGCTGTTTATAATGTAGCAGATTTTAGCGGGATTGAGGAGTTTACGTCAATGATAACTTTTATAGCTATTGAAACATCCTGTACTAGCATTGATTTCGGAATGAACAGCTCAGTCGAGGATCTAAATATAACGGACAATCCAAATTTGACAAGCATTAATATCCTTGGATGTATTAATTTGCGCACAGTAGATATCGCTTTTAATGATTTACAAAGCTTGGATACAAGTCAGAATTCAGTATTAACATCCTTATCCATCGATGGAAATAATATATCCAGTTTAGATGTATCCATGAATCTTTCGTTACTTTCGTTGCTTTGTACGGAAAACCCGCTGGAGGCTCTAGATCTTTCCGATAATGTTAACCTGATCGCATTCAATGCTAATGATACAAATTTATCTTTTTTAGATTTAAGAAATGGAAATAACACTAATATCCAAACGTATCGGACCTTAAACACTCCCAACTTATTTTGTGTCTTTGTAGATGATGTGGCCTATAGCACCACCAACTGGACGGAGGTAGATCCTGTAACCACCTTTGTAGAAACCGAAGCCAAATGCGACGATTTAGGAACTGAGGAAGTCACCTTGCCAACGATTACCATACATCCCAACCCGGCACACGATTTTTTCTATGTGGATGGGCTTTCTGAAGTGACTAAGGTGAGCCTTACAAACCTTCGCGGTCAAACTGTCAAGGTGTATCGCAGGGGTGATACTCGATTTTCCGTAGCTGGGCTTTCCGAAGGGATGTATTTTCTAAACATTCAGACTCTTCACGGAGTTTCAATTGAAAAACTTATTATTCATTGATCGAATGAAGAGGAAACATTTACTCTTTTTACTCACGCTTCTCAGCGTCACTATTGTCCACGCCCAATACACCCAGATCCCCGACCCTGCTTTTGAACAATATTTAATAGACAGTGCGTATGACAGTGAAGGGGTGTTAGATGGACAGATTCTTACCACCGATGCTCAAGCCATAACGGAAGTGATAGTTGATGGTGCCACTTACGATGTAGCTGACTTTTCAGGGATTGAAGCGTTTTCATCAATGATTAATTTTCAGGCTATAGCAACATCTTGTTCTTCTATCGATTTTGGAACAAACAATTCATTAGAGATTGTTTTAGCAAACTTCAACTTGAACTTAGCGGCCATTACCACTGTCGGGTGTACAGCGCTAAAGTCATGCGATATTTCAAGTAATATCCTATCACAGTTTGATGTTACTCAAAATGAATTGTTAGAAAATTTAATTGTGGGTGACAACCCTATCACAGAGATTGACGTTAGTAATAACCATGAGTTATTACAATTAGTTTGTTCCTTCAGTGATATTGTTTCTTTGAATCTTGAGAATACTGTCAATTTGGTGTCTTTTGACGCTCGCAATACACCTATTGAATATCTAGATTTGCGAAATGGCAATAACACCAATGTTACCAATTATAATACCACCAACACTCCCAACTTAATTTGTGTTTTTGTAGATGGTGCGGCTTATAGCACCGCCAACTGGACGGAGGTAGACCCTGTAACCACCTTTGTAGAAACCGAAGCCAAATGCGACGATTTAGGAACTGAGGAAACTACCTTATCAGCGCTAACGATACATCCCAATCCGGCACGCGATTTTTTCTATGTTGACGGACTTTCTGAAGTGACTGAGGTAAGCCTTACAAACCTTCGAGGTCAAACTGTCAAGGTGTATGGCCGGAGTAATACTCGATTTTCCGTAGCAGGGCTTTCCAAAGGCATGTATTTTTTAAGCATCAAAAGCGATGATCGCACCATTCAGAAACGAATAATCATTCACTAAGACCATAAAAAAACCTCGCAATGCAGAAGCGCGCATTGCGAGGTTTTTATTGAAGTTACCTTTTAAACCTAGCTGTTAATAATAGGTATAACGACGTACTTTACTAATATACTTTGCCAGGCGAATTACCTGATGGCTATAGCCATATTCATTATCATACCAAACATATAAGATGGCATTCTTTCCGTCGGCTGTCACGATGGTCGCATTGCTGTCGTAAATTGCAGGAGCCGAAGTCCCTACAATATCGCTAGATACCAACTCATTGCTCAAGGAGTATTTGATCTGTTCTACCAAATCACCTTCTAGCGCGTATTTTTTCATGGTCGCATTAATCGCATCTACCGAAGTGGTTTTTTCTAACGATAGGTTTAAGATCGCTAACGAACCATTAGGAACGGGAACCCGAATTGCATTCGATGTGAGTTTACCTTCAAAAGAAGGCAACGCTTTGGATACTGCTTTTCCCGCGCCAGTTTCGGTAATCACCATATTTAACGCTGCCGCACGACCTCTTCGGTATTTCTTGTGCATGTTATCCACCAGGTTCTGATCGTTGGTGTACGCATGAATGGTTTCTAAATGTCCGTGATGCACCCCAAAACTATCCTCCATAACTTTCAGCACCGGAGTAATCGCATTGGTGGTACAGGAGGCTGCCGAAAAGATATCTATTTCATCTGGGTTGTATTCTTTATGGTTGACACCATGTACGATGTTCGGTACTCCTTTGCCGGGAGCCGTGAGTAACACTTTGGCAGCGCCTTTGGCGCTTAGATGGCGAGACAAAGCTTCTTCGTCTCTAAAGGCTCCGGTATTGTCAATCACCAGAGCGTTATCAATACCATATTGAGTGTAATCTATGTCTTCCGGTTGGTTGGCAGAGATCATGTGGACAGTTGTTCCGTTGATGATCAAGGCACTATTTTCCAGGTCTACGGAAACCGTTCCAGGGAAATCACCGTGTACCGAATCACACTCTAACAGCGACGCTCTTTTTTCCAACACCGTTTGATCGATAGCGCCACGAGTTACGATGGCACGAAGGCGCATTTGGTTACCCTTTCCGGTGCGCGTCATTAGCTCACGAGCGAGTAATCGGCCAATTCTTCCGAAGCCATACAGCACCACATCCTTAGGAACGATATTTTTTTGTTTTTTGGCATCTTTCAACTTATCGCTTACAAACGCCATAGCATTTGCATAGTTATTGTCCTCTAAATGATATTCGTACGTCAATTTTCCGATATCGAGTTTCGCCGGTGGAAGATCTAATGTTTTGATCGCTTCCGCGATTTCTACGGAATCAAAGATGGAAATAGGTTTCTGAACGAAGGCTCCAGCATACTCATGCAGCTGTAAAATTTCACTCACATTACGGTCGATAAGCGTATTGCGAAAGAGCACCAGTTCAATTGATTTATCGTACCATAATTCGCTTACGGCTTGAATGAATTCAACAGAAGCTTTACGACGATCGGTTTGAAAGGAAAGCTCTTTTTCGTACACGTTGTCAGAAGACATAGTTAAAAGGGTTTAGGGTGTTTCTATTTGGCTGCAAAAATAGTTAACTAAAACGTTTTCGAGAAGCAATTTTCACAAAAATAAAAAACCCGCTACGTAGGAAGCGGGTTTTGTTATTATGCAGTTCTATTTATCTGAAAATAAAGGAGTTTTTCTCTCCTTTTTGATCAACAAAAGTAACTTTAATAGGGTCTTGACCGTCACGTCGATTCATGATGCGTTTGGCGTCATCAATGTCGCGTACCGGCTGATCATTGATTTGTGTAATGATAATGCCTACTAAATTATAGCGTTGCATTTCCTGTGTAAGTGAACGCGATACTTCTACGCCATATTCTAAGTTGCGTTGTTGCAAGTTCGCTTGGGAGGTATTTCGTACTTCGAGTCCGATATCACTCATCTCATAGGTCTCCAGTTTAATGAGGGTTACCGGAATTACTTTCTCCCTTCCATTACGCAAGACGGTAACTTGTACTACGTCATTAGGGCGTTTGGCTCCCAGGTATCCGCTGAGGTCCGAAAACTTGCCAATTTTATAGCCGTCTAATTTTTTAATAATGTCGCCTTCTTTGATTCCGCCTTTATCGGCTCCGCTTCCGGGCTCGATTCCGGCCACATACACCCCTTCGGTTTCATTAATGCCTTGCTGACGCAGGGCAGGGTTGCTTACATTGGCTGCGGAAATACCAAGAATCCCGCGTTGTACATTTCCGTACTCCATGATATCTTCAATCACTTTTCGGGCATTATTACTAGGTACTGCAAAAGCGTATCCCACATACGAACCTGTTTCCGAAGTGATCGCTGTATTGATCCCGATCAACTCTCCGCGCGTATTGACGAGGGCTCCACCACTGTTACCGCGATTCACCGCGGCATCGGTTTGGATAAAGGACTGCGGGTTGCGGTCGAATTCATTAAGGTCACGCGCCTTGGCGCTTACAATTCCGGCGGTCACCGTAGAGGTGAGGTTAAACGGATTCCCTACGGCCAACACCCACTCGCCAATTTTAACCGAATTGCTGTCACCAAAGGGAACAAAAGGTAGGTCGCCTTCGGCATCAATACGGATCAGTGCAATATCAGTTTTGGGGTCGGTTCCCACCAATTCGGCTTCGTAGGTTCGGTTATCGTTAAGGGTAACCTCCAATTGTGATGCGTTAGCGATCACGTGGTTATTGGTAATGATATAGCCATCGGGAGAAATGATCACTCCGCTTCCCGTTCCTAACATGGCACGAGGTTCGCCACCGCCGTAAAAGTATTCCATGATGTTGGATGGCTGTCTGCTGATGGTGGTGTTTTTTACGTGCACCACGGCATTCACCGTTTTTTCAGCTGCTTCGGTAAATTCTACTCCCGAAGCGAAGGCCGCTGCTTTGGTGTTTGAGGTAGGAATAAAGGAAGCATTCTCATCAGATTGTACATAGGCAATCGTATTGGCTTCTTCTACAAATAATTTGTAGCCTCCTAAGGTGACAGCCCCGGCTACCAAGGCCACTAAAAGTAATCGCATGGTCTGTTTCATATCTTCAAAGTTTTACTATTAAAATAACATATTAATGACGACAGTATTGCGCCGCTGTTTCCTATTTAACGAGTATTTAACAGGCACAGCCCCCGGCGATTGCCACAGGCTTTTTGTACCTTTGTTCCTACATGGAACTAACTTTTTACAAATATCAAGGAACCGGAAACGACTTTATACTTATTGACAATCGTCAGGAACTATTCCCCAAAAATGATACCAAAGCAATCGCAATGATGTGCGACCGAAAATTTGGCATAGGGGCAGACGGCCTGATACTTTTGGAAGATCATTTTGAGGCCGATTTTACCATGGTGTATTTTAATGCTGATGGTCGGCCGAGCTCGATGTGTGGTAATGGTGGGCGCTGTATTGCTCTGTTCGCACAAACGTTGGGAATTATTGATACAGAAGCTTCTTTTGAAGCTGTTGACGGCATGCATTATGCCACTATTGAAGGCGAGACGGTTTCCCTGAAAATGCAGGAAGTTTCCAATGTTTCCGTGGAAGCGTCGCATTGCTTTTTAGACACGGGATCGCCACATCATGTGACTATGGTAGACGATGTTTTTAAACATGCGGTCGTTTCCGAAGGAAGGCGTATAAGAAACGAAGTCTATGGCGCACAAGGGGCCAACGTCAATTTTGTGAGCGCCAAAGAAAGTGACACTTTTACGGTGCGCACCTATGAACGAGGGGTAGAAGATGAGACACTTTCCTGCGGAACCGGAGTGGTGGCAGTCGCTCTGGCGATGTACTCCATGGGAAAGGCGCAAGCGGAAACCATTGCCATTGAAACCATGGGAGGCATGCTTGAGGTGCAATTTGATGCTTCCGAAGTAGGCTTCCGAAACATTTATCTAAAAGGTCCGGCGAAAGAAGTATTCAAAGGTACATTCACACTATGATCACGTTAGAGGGAGATACGATTACCCTTCGCGCCTTGGAGCCTGAAGATATTCACTGGTTGCATGCGCTGGAGAATGACGAATCTTTGTGGGAAGTAAGTCATACACTTACGCCCTTTTCCAAGCACATATTGACAGAGTACCTCAAAAATTCCCATCGCGACATCTATGAAGTCAAACAACTGCGACTGGTCATCACAACAACAAGTGACGATGCGCCTGTAGGGTGTGTCGATTTGTTTGATTTTGATCCAAAGCACCGTCGTGCCGGCGTAGGAATTATTATTTTTGACGAGGACGCACGCGGGAAGGGGTTTGCACGCATGGCCTTACAGCAATTGTGCGGTTATGCGTTTCGTACCTTGGAGGTACATCAATTATACGCGCACATTACCACCGATAACGAACGAAGTAAACAATTGTTTACCGCCTGCGGGTTTTCACAAACCTCGGTCCGTAAGGACTGGATAAAGACCAAGGAAGGATTTAAGGACGAAGCAATTTACCAATGTTTTCAACCCACTGTCTAATACCATGTATCTGAAAAAAATTCTAGTAGCAGTCGCCCTTTTGGGGCTTATAGGCATGGCCGGCTTTGCCTATTACGTCTATCACAACATATTTGCACCCAATACCGCGTTCAATAACGATGAAGCGCATGTATATATTCCTACCAATGCTTCCTTCGCCGAGGTAATGGAAGAATTGAGTCCGTTGCTACAGAATGAGGCCACCTTTGAGCGCACCGCAGAACGAAAAGGATATGTGTCCAATATAAAAGCCGGGCATTACGTACTTCGGAAGGGAATGAATAACAATGACATTATAAATACTATTCGCAGTAAGAACATTCCTATTCAGGTGAAGTTTAATAATCAGGAGCGATTGGAAGATTTAGCGGGCCATGTAGCCCAGCAAATTGAAGCCGATAGCCTTTCGTTACTACAGGGTTTTCGCGCGGCGGAATTTCTTGAGAACACCGAGTATTCTGAAGATACTGCGCTCGGTATGTATGTGCCCAACACCTATGAATTTTATTGGAATACTTCCGCGGAAGCATTTCGCGACCGCATGCGTGAAGAGTACCAACGCTTTTGGACAAATAGTAGAAAACAAAAGGCAGCCGACCTGGACATGACTCCCATGCAAGTGATTTCATTAGCCGCTATCGTTCAGAAAGAAACTGCTAAGACCGACGAGCGTCCACGAGTGGCTGGGGTCTATATCAACCGACTTAGGTTGGGGATGCCGTTACAAGCCGACCCTACGGTTATTTATGCCAAAAAGCGAATGGATGGCGATTTCGATCAGGTGATCAAACGGGTGTTATATAAAGACCTCACCCTTGATTCTCCTTACAACACCTACAAATATCGCGGAGTTCCGCCCGGGCCCATCGCCATGCCCGACATTTCTTCCATAGATGCCGTTCTAAATTACGAGCAACACGATTACTTATATTTTGTTGCTGATGTAACTAACTTCGGCTATCACAAATTCGCCAAAACCCTGGCGCAACACAATCAAAATAAGGCCGCCTATGTGCGATGGCTTTCACAGCAAGGGGTAAATCGATAGTCGATTTGATACCGTTAAACCTTTGTAAATATACCGGTTAAAGATTGTTAAGGAGCGGGTGTAGCAACTGTAGCGGCCGTATATTAGGGGTATACGTTGAGAAAGCGTATAACGTTCTTAAAAATATTATTGCGCAGACATTGAATAATTCGAGTGGACATATTGTTCACGCAATTATGTCTACTTAGAATTTATTTCCCTTTGGCACGAAGCCTTAGGGCAATAATTATAATTCTAAAATAAGTAGAACATGGCAAAACGTTTTATGAAATTGTCTGTGCTGCTGCTGGTAGCTACGTTTGTAGCCACCGGGTTTTCTGCCAAAAAAGCAGAAACTTTCAGCAGTTCAATGTTTAAGTTAAATGTTATCGGTGAACTTGCCTATGTTCCTGATATAATTGATTTAGACATGAGTCCCCAGCAGAATGTTCCTTTTGTTGGGAAGTCTTACCTTGGATTTTGTGAGGACCTCGGCTTTAGTGAGAGCAGTGGAAATTACAGAGCTGTGAACAGATTGGGTTACGCAGGTAAATACCAATTTGGTCGTTCTGCCCTTGATTGGGTAGGTATTCGTAGTCGCAGTAAATTCTTACAATCCCCTTTGTTGCAGGAACAGGCGTTAGAAACGCTAATTTCCCTGAATAAATGGGTGTTACGAGATTATATTGCAGCTTACGACGGCCAAGTAGTGAATGGTGTTAAAGTAACCGAATCGGGCTTAATTGCCGCAGCTCATTTGGGGGGAGCCGAAAATGTAAAAAGATTTTTGGAGAGTAATGGTGATAACATTTTTGCAGACGCTAACAATGTACCGATCACAAAGTACATGACGAAGTTCGCGCACTATGACCTATCATCAATTCTCCCCGATCCAAATGCCAAGGTGGCATTATAATTATTGAAAAAATCAGGTTGACAGCCTGATTTTTTCATTTTACACCTTTTCCTACACATGATGCTAGACATTTCGAATTGAGCATGATCTTCCTTAGTTTTTATAGTACTCCTGTAACAAATTACTGGATACTCCGTCTTTACATTGTTTGATGTGACGGGCTACACTACAGCGAATGCTGGGTTTTAACATTTTTTAACTACCTGAATATCAAATTTGTAAAATTTATCGTACTTTTGCGCGCTGAAATTAGAACGTTATCAGGTTCTTAATTTTAACTATATGAAAACTAAAATAATCGTTTTTTGTGGAATTATGGCTGTCATCATCCAGTTCTCTATGGGGTTCTCGGCAGATAACAGTACAATTGATCTCTCAAAGTATCGTGTAGATGACATGGAGTTGTTTTATACGGTGCCGAACGAAGACGAGGTGTTAAAGGTTGTTAAAAAACCGACGCGCCCATTCGAACTTTATTTAGGGAATACCTATTTTGGCTTTAAAGAAGCGCTCGGATTTAAAGAATCCCAAGGAGATTACTCCGTGGTAAATCCGTTTGGATACATGGGGAAATATCAATTCTCTGCCAGTACGCTGGAAATGATTGGTATCTATGATGCGACCGACTTTTTATCGGACACTCGATTACAGGAAGCTGCCTTTGATGCTTATACCTCTCGCAACAAATGGATTTTACGTCGTGATATCAAACGTTTCGTAGGGAAGAAGATTAATGGGGTACGGGTTACGGAGTCTGGTATACTGGCCGCAGCCCACTTGGCGGGAGCTGGGAACGTAAAAAAGTACCTTCGTAGCGGCGGGGCGCATGCCTTTAGCGATGCCTTTGGAACCACCATTGGATATTATTTGAAGAAGTTTAGCGGGTTCGATATGACACCGATTCTTCCGAATCAGCGCCCGAAAGTTCGATTGCTCTAAGAAACTTATTTCTGAAGGATAAATAAAGTGGGTCTCTTGTTGAGATCCACTTTTATTTTGGCCCATTCTGAGACGGTGGCTGTTTTGATGTATTCCGAGGGTAGGGTGATGTCGCAAGCCACGCAAATCTGAGTGTCGGGATGCAATACAGACATCATACTTTCCAGCAGTTGATTGTTTCGATAAGGAGTTTCTATAAACAACTGAGATTGTGCCTCTTCTTGCGAGCGTTTCTCCAAGCGCTTCAAGGCTTTCTTCCGCTCTTGCTTGTCAATAGGCAAATACCCATTGAAGGCAAAATTCTGTCCGTTGAAACCGCTTGCCATCATTCCCAATAGTAGAGAAGAAGGGCCTACCAGGGGCACCACTTTAATTCCCTGGCGATGGGCAGATTGTACCACCAGCGCACCGGGATCGGCGATTCCAGGACACCCGGCATCACTAATGACGCCCACATCAAGTCCTTCTAAGCAGGGGGATAACATCTCCGGGATTTCCAAGGGATCAGTAAATTTGTTGATCATCGATATGCGAAGATCGGGTTGCGATTTTCTAGGGACAATACTTTTGATAAAGCGTCGCGCTGTTTTTTCATGTTCTACGATATAATGATCAATATGCTCTACCGCTTTTTTTACGAGCAGTGGCAACACCTCCAGGGGAGGAGTTTCCCCAAGAGTACACGGAATAAGGTATACGTTTCCTTTGGGCGCTTCCACGATTAACGGACCACTAGTTTTTTTACGATCGAGGCCCCAGAGTCTAAGGTGACCCGTACAAAATAAATGCCCGTGGCCAAAGAAGCCGTAGTAACAGTTATTTCTTCGGAAGAAATATCGCTCCTTTCCATCATGCGATTTCCCTGAACACCGGTAATCACGACGCGCTCCATTACGCCTTGCGAAACTGACAGGGTAACACGATCTGATGTTGGATTGGGATAAAGCGCTACGGAAGTATTCACAACGTCCTCCACCCCAAAAGTGGCCTCCATTTGATACACCCCCCCATTCAAATCAATAATATAAAGTTCGTTGTTCACATCTTCTCCGAAAGACACCCAAAAACCAGGAAAGCCATCGTATTCGGTAAGGGTGCCACTATCATCTACCGTTCCGATAAAACCACCGGTAAGGTCGGCGAAAAAATACAGGCCTTCCATGGCCGGATAGGTATCTCCACGATAAACATAGCCTCCTGTAACCGCCTGATTCCCCGAACCAGTAGAGGAGGAGTATTCTGCAATTGGAAAGGTTAACTCAGAAGGGTCAGGACATCCCGAGGTGTTGAACGGATCGGATCCTTCATAGCACCGCCAGCCGTAGTTTAGACCCGCTTCGGTGCTTCCGGCTCGATCGATCTCTTCAACATCTCCTTGCCCTACATCGCCAATCCATATATCTCCGGTATCAGCATCAAAAGAAAACTTCCACGGATTCCGAAGTCCATAAGCCCAAATTTCCTCTGCCTTCGAGGGATCTCCTGCGAAAGGATTATCCGCCGGAATACTATAATTCTCGCCACCTGAAGGCGTGTCGATATCAATTCGCAGCATTTTTCCGAGTAATAATTCAGTATTCTGCGCGCGATTGTTGGTGTCGCCACCTCCGCCACCATCACCAGATGAAATGTAGAGATAGCCGTCGGGTCCAAAGGCCAAACATCCTCCATTGTGATTGGATTGCGGTTGGTCAAAACCAAGGATAGGAAGCTCACTCCCCGGATCGGCGACGTCAGGATCGCCAGTACTTACCGAAAAACGAGACACTTGAGTATCTCCGGCGGTATCGGTATAATTTACATAGAAGAACCCGTTCGTATCATAGTCTGGGTGAAAGGCCAATCCTAAGAGTCCGCGTTCCCCTCCAACTGAAATCTGTCCCGAGAGATCTAAAAACGGAACGGCGTTTACCGAACCATCATTGTTTAGAATTCGAATCAATCCGCCCTGTTCAACAACGAACAAGCGGTCATCGCCGGCATGTTGCAGGTTTAGGGGTGAAGAAAATTCATCAGAAACCAGCGTTAGGCTGAGGTCGATGGACTGTGCATGTAGCAGCGTAGCACAAAAAAGTAGTAGGGGTAGGGTCAAGGCATGTTTCATAACGAGTGTCTTTTTTCTAAAAATACGCAAAAGGGATGTAATATGAAACTAGAGGCGTGCCGCAATTTTGGTACACGCTTTTTCCAACATGTCATATACCTGATCGAAACCGCGATCGCCCCCATAATAAGGGTCGGGCACATCTACGTGTTCCTCAGGAAATAGTTCTTCCAATATCATCTGTACTTTTTCTTTCGCTTCTTCGGAAGGCGCCATGGCGAGTACATCGCTCTTGTTGGAAGCATCCATCACAAAAATATGATCGAACGCATCAAAATCGGATACTTTAAATTGCCGACCGCGTTGGTCGGTAATGTCCAGTCCGTTTTTCTTAGCTACTGCGATACTTCGCGGGTCGGGTTGTTCGCCCACATGCCAGCCACCGGTACCAGCGGAACGGACTTCCACTTCGTTGCTATTCACTTTTGATCGCAAAATGCCTTCCGCTAGGGGAGAACGACAAATATTGCCTAGGCATACCATCAAGACGTTTATTTTCTTCATAGGAGTAAAAATAAAAAACCGACACTAGGTCGGTTTCTATTATAAGGTTAATTTTTTATTGAGGTCTTCTACATATTTCCGGAATTGCTTGTCGGTACTCGAAAGATTGTCGACCGTTTTACAAGCATGAAGTACCGTTGCATGGTCACGCTGACCGATTTGAGAACCGATAGAAGCTAAGGACGCCTTGGTAAACTTCTTTGCAAAAAACATGGCCAGTTGGCGTGCTTGAACGATGTGACGTTTTCTAGTTTTCGATTGTAGCGTCTCCACATCCATTTGGAAATACTCGCTCACCACTTTTTGAATATAATCGATAGATACTTCGCGCTTGGTGTGCTTTACGTAATTGTCAACGATCTTTTTAGCGAGATCAATAGTGATTTCTCTTTTGTTGAACGAAGAGTGAGCGATCAAGGAAATGATGGCGCCTTCCAACTCGCGAATATTGGTTTTAATATTATTGGCCAAAAACTCGATTATATCTTCCGGCATTTCCACGCCATCGCGATAGAGTTTATTCTTAATAATCGCAACCCGTGTATCGTAATCTGGGTGATTGAGCTCGGCAGATAGTCCCCATTTGAAGCGAGACAGCAACCGTTGTTCAATATCGATCATATCTACCGGAGCCTTGTCACTGGTTAAAATGACCTGCTTCCCATTTTGATGCAAATGATTGAAAATATGAAAAAATACATCTTGTGTTCCCGCTTTTCCGGAAAGCAATTGGATGTCATCAACGATCAAAACATCAATAATTTGATAGAAATGGATAAAATCGTTTCGATTGTTCTTTTTAACCGATTCGATGTATTGTTGTGTAAATTTTTCCGCGGAAATATATAATACCGTCTTCTCTGGGTACTTTTCTTTGATCTCAACGCCAATGGCATGCGCCAAATGGGTTTTTCCTAAACCCACTCCGCCAAAAATCAATAGCGGATTAAAGGAGGTGCCGCCGGGTTTGTTGGCAACCGCCATTCCCGCTGAGCGCGCCAAACGATTCGATTCACCTTCTAGAAAGCTATCGAAATTATAGTTGGGGTTCAACTGGCTCTCGATCTTGACATTTCGGATGCCCGGAATGACAAACGGATTTTTGAGCTCAGGACTTTTGTTTTTTACTGGAACATCTACTTCTTGGGAACGGACTTGAGATCGATCGGCACTTGGAATGCGTTCGGTAAACGGTTGTTTGTTCCCGTAGGTGTTTTCCATCTTGATGATGTACACCAATTTAGCTGTTTTACCCAATTCTTTTGTGAGTGCTACCTTGAGCAATTTTACATAGTGCTCTTCCAACCACTCGTAAAAGAATTTACTAGGAACCTGAATGCTTAGCGCGTTGTCCGTAAGTTTCACCGCTTTGATGGGCTCGAACCAGGTCTTGTATGCTTGTGAGGTTATATTATCTTCAATAAAAGCCAAACAATTTTTCCAAACCGATTCCGCAGTTTTGCCCATAGTGAAATTAGTAGATATTCAGTTAGTTATTATAGAAGGTTAGGGAGATAGAAAAGGTCTTTTCTAACATTTCCTTAACAGTGCAAATATGTGAACAAAATATTTAAAAAAAAAACGGAAACCCTATTGATTATCTTGTTTTTTTTTCGCAATATGTTGCTACTTCAAACATACAAAAAACCAACCACTCTTTCTCTTTAAATCTTGAAAAATAATAGAACAAAATTACGTGTGCGTTACGGCGAGACCGATCAAATGGGCGTGGTGTACTATGGTGCCTATGCCGAATATTTAGAACAGGGAAGGACCGAATGGCTTCGTGCGTTAGGCTTTTCCTACAAGTGGATGGAGGCCAATAACATTCTGCTTCCAGTGACCGAACTCCACATTAACTACAAGTTACCCGCACGTTATGATGACATTATTACAATAACCACAAAACTCAAGAAAGAACCCACGGTTAAAATTGAATTTGACTATGAAATTCACAATGAAGAAAACGAGTTATTAATCACTGCAAGTACCACCCTGGTATTCGTGGATGCCGAGAGCAGAAAATTGAGAAAGGCACCCGACTATCTGCTCCAAAAGCTTACGAGCTCCTAGTTATTCCTCCACCTTTTTAATAGTAACCTTGTACATCTCAGAAAAGAGCTCGAACATGTGAGCCGCCTCTGTTTTCCGAACGCTAATGTGAAAGCGGCACGTCAGATGCATATCTTGCTCGAGTATGTCAATTTGGTGTTCTTTTAAAGTTCTCATTACGAGGTCCATTTCGGGATATTCAAAGCTGAGTAGGAATTCTTCATCGATGGTACGGGTGACTATTTTTGCAGCTTCTAAGGCGTATTGAGCTCCAGTTTTATACGCTTGTATGAGTCCGCCTACGCCCAACTTGGTGCCTCCAAAATAACGGACTACCACCACCAAAGTATTGGTTAGATCAAAAGCTTGTAATTGTCCGTAAATAGGCATGCCTGCGCTGTTGTTGGGTTCACCGTCATCATTCGCTCTGTAATGTTCGTAGGCTTTTCCCAGTTGCCAGGCATAACACCAATGCCGCGCATTATAATGCGTTTTCTTCACTTCTTCAATACGTTCTTTGATGATTTCTTCGGAAGTGACCGGAAAAGCAAACCCATAGAACTTACTGCCTCTATCTTTGAAAATCGCACCTTCAGACGGCGCTGCCAGGGTTCGGTATTGATCGGCTTTGCGTTCTTCCATATTACAATTTAGTTACTGCGACCAGGATAATACTTACGATGGCCAAGGCGATCCCAAGCCAATTCTTCGGAAGCAATCGTTCTCTAAACAATGCGATTCCGAGGAGGGTCGAGCACATGACGATAGCCACGTTGTTGACGGTGAAAATACCCGAACTTTCCAAAATACCACTTCGAAGGGCTTTTACTAAAAAGTAGATGGAAAAGTAATTTGGTACTCCTAATGCGAGTCCGCCCAAAACATTTTTCCAGGTGAAGGAAAAGGTACCTTTGAAGTATTGTGCACCCACGATGATGAGTCCGATGACCGCGGCTGCGGCAAAAATGGTTGCTGAGAAAAGCGGTACTTCATCGTTGGCTACATATCGATCTTCCAAAAATTTGATGCTGGTATCAATGATGCCACTGCCAAGGAATACCAGAATGGGAAAGATCAAATTCTTTTTTTGAACGTGGAGGCCCTCTTTGTTCTTTATTGAGGCTAAATATACCGCTACCAGCGCCAACACGATCCCGATAGCTTTGAAGACGCCCAGTTGCTCTTTGTAGTAAAGGAGTCCGAATACAATCGGCACTACCACACTCATCTTCGTCGCTACCGAAACCACCGAGAGTCCGCTTCGCTGAGTGGTAATGGCCATTAAGTTGAATATGAGTATAAAAAGGGCCCCTAATCCTAAGGTAAAATAGAACCAACCCCGTTCTGGAATGGCTGCCAGAGATAGCGCCCCCTCATACCCAACAAGGCCGCAGCTACAGGCTACTACATAGTTCACCACAATGGCGTGCAGGGTGTTTATTTGAAACCGATCAAATAATTTGAACACCACAAAAATGAGGGTAGACGCTAGAATGCTTAAAATTAAATAGATCAAGAAGCGCTGTTTTTGTAGTGATGTAACCAGTCGGGACCGATGCCGGTAGTTTTTATTTTGTTTCCACGGAAGGTGGGAGCGGGCATTCCCGATTCAAAGCAAGTCGCTCCTTCGTACACCCAGGCTTCATCCCAGGCTTCGTCATCAATAAATTGCTGAAGCGTTTGTGCACCTCCTTCCACGATCAGGCTTTGTACGTTTTGTTCAAAAAGCATTTCCAATAGTTGTTTCGGAAGCGGTTTGGAGAAGTCGAGACGTCGGTAGGTTACCTTTTCGGTATTCGCGACTTGTTTTTCCGTGCAGACGATGGTAGAGGTACCCCCATTAAATAGGGTAGCGGAGGAAGGTAGTCGCAAGGTTCTATCGAGCACTATCCGTACGGGATTAAGCCCTTTCCAGTGTCGCGTGGTGAGGCTGGGGTTGTCTTTTTCTGCCGTGGTAGTACCTACTAGAATGGCTGCCTCCTGAGCTCTTTGCTGGTGTACCTGCTGTTGTGCCAGCGGTTGTGTGATCCACTCCGGTGCTTTTGTGGTTCGTTTCTTGTCTGGTGGAGCGATGAAGCCATCACGAGTTTGCGCCCACTTTAAAAACACATAGGGTCGTTGTTGCTGCTGAAAGGTAAAAAAACGCTTGTTAAGCACTTCGCATTCTTCTGCCAGAACCCCAACAGTAACCTCGCATCCTGCTTTTTTCAATCGGTCTATCCCGCGTCCGGCAACCTTCGGATTTGGATCGGTGGTTCCTACCACCACCTTTTTGATGCCTTTTTCGATAATCAAATCAGCGCAGGGAGGTGTTTTTCCGAAGTGGCTACAGGGTTCGAGATTCACAAACAAGGTCGCTTTCGAAAGATCATTCTGAGGAGCTACGCTCTGAATGGCAACGACTTCAGCATGTGCCTTCCCGGCGGCAAAATGCCAGCCTTCACCAATGATCTTATCATCGCATACAATCACACTTCCCACCAAGGGATTCGGGTAGGTAGTACCCAATCCGTTTTTTGCCAATTGGATACAGCGATTCATGTATTTTTCTTGTAATTTCACCGCGTAAAAGTACAAGTAATTAGCCAAATGATCACTCCTACCTTACGGCCTATTCAGAAAAAAGACAACCTTGAGATCGCCAAGGTGATTCGTACTGTGCTTATCGAACACGGCGTTCCTAAAGTAGGAACCGCCTATGCCGATAAAGCCTTAGATGAGATGTTCGAGACCTATCAAAAAGAACGCGCTACCTACTTCGTAGTGGAAGAGAATGGAACGCTCATAGGTGGCGCGGGCATTGCTCCTTTAGATAATTACGATGGCAATGTGTGTGAATTGCAAAAGATGTACTTTCTGAAAGCGGCGCGCGGTCGTGGAATCGGTCAGACCATGATGAAACTGTGTCTTTTAGAAGCACGGAAATACGGTTTTGAATCCTGCTATCTAGAAACCATGCCCAACATGGAGAATGCTCAAAAGTTATATCAATTGGCGGGTTTCGAATATATTGATGGTCCCATGGGTAATACCGGACACCATGCCTGTCCTGTGCATATGATAAAAACCTTATAGGGTGCAACTGCGAGAACTTCAAAAACACTTTGAAACCAGACTGCTAGAACAGTATCCGGAAGAAGAAGTCACCACTTTTTTTGCCTGGCTCACAGAAGCGTATTTGGGCTGGAATCGATTTGAGGCTTCTCTCCATAAAGAGTCGGAAATTTCAGAAGCGCAGCAGCAGCAGTTTGAAGAAGCGTTACACCGACTCGCACGCTTTGAACCCATACAACACATTTTAGGATCCACAGAATGGATGGGAATGGAGCTGAAGGTAAATAAGCACACGTTAATTCCCCGTCCTGAAACCGAGACTTTGGTACGCTGGATAGCTGAGGACACTAAAGAAGTACCTGGCAGCATCCTTGACATAGGGACCGGGAGTGGTTGCATCGCCATCGCACTCGCCAGGCACTGGCCGGAAGCTGCAGTAGCGGCGATAGATGTTTCAGAAGCGGCGCTTACAATCGCCGCTACCAATGCTAGTTCACAGGAGGTAGTCATTTCGTTTCAGCAACTAGATATTTTACAAGAAACATCTCTGCCAGCCCAATATGACATCATCGTGTCGAACCCACCGTATGTAAGACATTCCGAAAAAGCCCGGATGAAACCCAACGTACTCCGCTATGAACCCGCATCAGCGCTATACGTAGAAGATGAGGATCCGTTGCTGTTTTACCGAAAAATCGCACAACTTGCCATCCTACATTTAACAGCTTCTGGAGCACTCTATTTCGAGATTAATGAGTATCTTGGAAGTGAATTGATACAAGAACTAAAAACTATTGGTTTTCAAGAGGTTGTGTTGAGAAAAGATCTATTTTCAAAGCCTCGAATGATTCGCTGTAGCCTATGAGTAGATTACATCACATTTGTGTTTTTTGCGGCAGTAGTGAAGGCAATGATCCTGTCATTACGGAGTCGGCTATTTCTTTAGGGAAGGTATTGGCTTCGGAAGGAATTACCTTGGTCTATGGCGCTGCCAAAATCGGGATCATGGGAGTTCTTGCGAAAACGGTACTCGATTACCATGGCCGCGTGGTAGGTATTATTCCGGAATTTCTGAAAAAGAAGGAAGTGGTTCATTTGGGACTAACCGAACTCGTTACCGTGGAGAGCATGCACGATCGTAAATTGTTGATGCAACAACGAAGCGATGGTTTTATCGCGTTGCCGGGAGGTTTGGGTACCTTAGAGGAGCTTTTTGAGATCATCACCTGGCTCCAATTAGGGCTGCATGCCAAGCCCATAGGATTGCTCAATGTCAATGGATTTTACGATGCCCTATTGTCACAGTTAGAGCACATGGTGCGCTCCGGTTTTGTTACCATGGAGACCTACGAGTTGCTCTTGGTAGCTCCTACCGTAGAAGGATTATTAGAAAAAATGGATGCCTTTAAACCTCCGCAACAACCCCATTGGCTGAATGAAGAACGTTCGTAATTTGCCGGTAGGGTACTTGCGATAAAATACTATTTTTGTGTTCATGAAAATAGCCGATCAGATCCAGCAACTTCGCGAAGAATTACGCCAACATAATTACCAATACTACACACTCGACGCCCCAACGATTTCCGATTACGAATTCGATCAAAAACTGAAAGCGCTGCAAGCGTTAGAAGAAGCGCATCCCGAATTTGAGGACCCAAACTCGCCCACTAAACGAGTAGGGGGTACGGTCACAAAAAACTTCAACACGGTGACGCACACCTTTCGTATGTACTCGTTGGATAATTCGTATTCTAAGGATGATCTGGAAGATTGGGAAAAGCGAATTAAAAAACGGGTAGAAGGTCCGGTGGAATACACCTGTGAACTTAAATACGACGGAGCCTCGATTAATTTGACCTATGAAAAAGGACAATTAGTTCGTGCGGTCACCCGAGGCGATGGCGTCCAGGGCGACGAGGTGACCGCCAACGTTAAGACCATCAATTCGGTGCCCCTACATTTACAAGGAGATTTTCCGGAAACTTTTGAGATTCGCGGGGAGATTGTCTTGCCGTTTGAAGGCTTTACACAAATGAATGCGGCCCGCGTAGAAGCCGGGGAGGAGCCGTATCGAAATCCGAGAAATACGGCCTCCGGAAGTTTGAAACTACAAGACAGCGCCGAAGTTGCGAAGCGACCGCTGGACTGTTTACTCTACAGTATTAAAGCGGAAAAATTAACGATTGCTACTCAGTTTGAAAGTTTAGAAAAAGCGCGTTCCTGGGGATTTAAGGTGCCAAAGGAAGCCAAGCTGGCGAAGAACATGGAAGAAGTCCTGGCCTTTGTTACCTACTGGGACCAGCACCGTCACGACCTGCCTTATGAGACCGATGGAGTGGTCATCAAAGTTAATAGCTTACAGCAGCAGGAGGAATTGGGATATACTTCCAAAGCGCCGCGTTGGGCCATGGCGTACAAGTTCAAGGCAGAACAGGCACGTACCCAACTAGAAGCTATTACCTATCAGGTGGGGCGTACCGGAGCCATCACTCCGGTTGCGAATTTAGCGCCTGTTACGCTCGCCGGAACGGTCGTAAAGCGAGCGTCGTTGCACAACGCCGATCAGATTGCGAAACTGGATGTTCGAGAAGGCGATACGGTCTTTGTGGAAAAAGGAGGCGAGATCATTCCCAAGATCGTAGGTGTTGATTTTCAGGAACGAGATCCGGAAAGTTCGCCCACGGCGTATATTGAGACATGTCCTGAATGTGGAACCGCCTTGGTGCGAGCGGAAGGAGAAGCCCTGCATTATTGTCCGAATGCGGCAAGTTGTCCGCCACAGGTCGTGGGACGGATTCAGCACTATATTTCCCGAAAGGCAATGGATATTGAAGGCTTGGGCAGTGAAACGGTTACTTTGCTGGTAACCCATCAGTTAATAGAAAATTACGCCGATCTCTACACACTCACGGTGGAACAGGTACTTCCGTTGGAGCGTATGGCTGAAAAAAGCGCGAATAACTTGATTGAGGGGATTGAGGCCTCGAAAAAAATTCCGTTTGAGCGGGTGCTTTTCGCGCTGGGAATTCGGTATGTCGGAGAAACGGTCGCCAAGAAACTTGCGAAGCACTTTAAGACCATCGAGGCCTTGATGGGGGCTTCCGAAGCGCAGTTGGTAGCTGTTGACGAAATTGGTGATCGGATTGCAGCAAGTGTAGTGGCCTTTTTTGCTTCCGAAGAGCATCGAGAAATAGTGAATCGACTTAAAACGTATGGCGTTCAGTTGGCTATTTCCGAAGAAAAACTGGCGAACCAAACCGATCTTTTACAAGGGAAGACGTTTGTGGTTTCCGGAGTTTTTGAGATGCCTCGAAATACCTTAAAGAAACTGATTGAAGACAATGGCGGTAAAGTCTCCGGAAGCATTTCAGGAAAAACTTCGTATGTGGTCGCCGGAGAAAATATGGGGCCAAGTAAAAAGGCAAAGGCCGAGAATCTGGGTATCCCTGTAATTTCTGAGGATGATTTTATGCAAATGATCCGTTAAAGGCATACGGAAGTAGCCGCTTTCCTGTATTTTTGTTCACGAAGCACCGTAGCACACCATGTTTGATAGTTTAAAACGAAAGGCGATACAGAGGCAAACGCGCCAATTGTTAGAAAAACGAGATACTTCTCACATCAATGATCCTCTAAAAACCTTGGGGTTTTTGGTGCACGAAGGCATGTTCAACGAGTTGGAGACGCTGCAGGAAAGTTGGCAGTTTTTTGAATTGCAGCCGAAGGATGTCAAGGTGTTTTCTTTTTTGGAAGTAAAAAAATCGGCCCCTAGCTTACGAAGCAATCAAATGACCAATAAGGACGTAAGTTGGAAGGGTGTCATTAGCAATGTAAATGCCGTAGAATTTCTCGATCGACCGTTTGATGTGTTGGTAGGATATTATGCGGGAACACAACCGATGCTAGACCTGATGATGTCGCGAAGTAAGGCCAAATTTAAAGTAGGGTGTAAAGGAGGGACTCCCGGTATTTATGATCTGTTGTTAGACATTGCTCCCGAACAGAACGCCTTGTTTTTGGAAGAGCTAAAAAAATATATGATTGTTTTAAATAAATTATGATGAATGAATTGAAAGGAACCGGAGTCGCCCTAATCACACCGTTTACAGCGAATGGAAGCGTGGATGTGAAGGCATTACAAAACATCGTGCGCTATCAAGTTGATAATGGTATTGATTATCTGGTGTTACTAGGAACCACTGCCGAGAGCGCTACGTTGACGACAGCTGAAAAGAAAACAGTAATAGAAACAGTGGTGGAAGCAAATGCGGGAGAATTACCTCTGGTGTTGGGCATCGGCGGAAATAACACGCAAGCCGTGATAAACACAATAGAAGCGACGGACCTGTCGCCCTTTACGGCCCTACTTTCGGTGTCTCCCTCCTACAACAAACCTACGCAAGAAGGGATCTATCAACATTTTAAACACATTGCTCAAGCGTCGCCACTTCCTATCATTTTATACAATGTACCTGCCCGTACCGCGAGTAATATGTTGCCCGATACGGTGATTCGCCTGGCAACGGATTTCCAAAATATTGTGGCCATAAAAGAAGCGGCGGGAGACTTGGTACAAGCCATGCGTATGATCGCCGGAACGCCAGATGCATTCATGGTGATCTCGGGAGACGACATGCTAGCGCTTCCTATGACATTGGCCGGGGGAAGTGGTGTGATCTCGGTAATCGGCCAAGGCTTTCCGAAGGAATTTTCAGAAGCGATACGCTTGGGTTTAAAAGGCAAGGTGGCCAAAGCCTATGCATTGCATTATCAACTAGCGCCGGCCATTGATTACATTTTTGCCGAAGGGAATCCGGCTGGTATTAAAGCCGTGTTTCAAACGCTCGGATTATGCGAATCGGGAGTACGGCTGCCATTAGTGCCTGCTTCGGAAGGATTGCAGCAAAGAATCGCCGCCTTTGTGAAGGACTTCTCCGTCTAAAATTTGCTGTGGGACGCACAATAATCCCCCCTAATAATAAGTTTTTATAATACGCTTTAATTCCTTATTTTTGCACGATGTTTTTGAATTCTATGAGAAGCCTATTGTTTTTCCTTTTAGTGGCAGTGATGTTCGGGTCTTGCAGCAAATATCAGTCGGTCTTACGAAGTGAGAGTCCGTCTGAAAAATACGCCTTTGCGGATAGCTTGTATGAGATTGGAAAATACAAGAAGGCACTGAAGCTCATGGAGCAAATTGTGCCGATCTACCGCGGGAAGCCTCAGGCAGAACCGTTAATGTTCCAATATGCCAATACCTTCTACCAATTAGAAGATTACTATTTGGCCGGCTATCAGTTTGATCGATTTAAGACGTCTTATCCTCAAAGCGACAGTGCGGAGGTGGCTGCGTATAAATCGGCTAAGAGCTACTATCAACTATCACCTCGTTTCAGTTTAGATCAGGAAGAAACCAACACGGCGCTTGAAAAGTTACAGGAGTTTGTTAACACCTATCCCGAATCTCCTTATCGCCCTGAAGCGAATGAATTGGTAGTGGAGCTCCGTCAGAAGCTAGAGAAGAAAGACATTGAGGTTGCCGAGCAGATGTTAGAATTAGGAGATTACCTTGGAAGTTTCAGACCGGCCATTGAGAGCTTTGAAAATTTCATTTCAGACCATCCGGGTTCTATCTATAGAGAGCAAGCCGCGTTCGGAAAGTTGAAAGCCACCTATTTATTCGCTATTAACAGTCTGCCTTCCTTAGTACAGGAGCGACTTGAAGAAGCGAAAAACGAGTATAATTCATTTACAAAATATTATCAAGAAGGCGAGTACGGAGAAGAAGCCAATCAAATTTTGGAGGCGATCAATGAAGGTCTCGCAGCACAACAACCTACAAGTTAAAAGAGCAGTATCATTATGAGCGACGTAAAAAATTCTGAAGCCCCTATCAATACGGTAACGATCGATAAGAATCGTGTAGACGACCCTACAGACAACATCTACGAGGCAATTTCTATTATTGCAAAGAGAGCGGTACAGATCAATTCTGATATCAAAAAGGAACTCCTTGAAAAATTAGATGAGTTCGCTACGTATAACGATAGTTTAGAAGAGATCTTCGAGAATAAAGAACAAATTGAAGTTTCTAAATTCTACGAGCGTTTGCCGAAACCGCATGCCATCGCGATCCAAGAGTGGTTAGAAGATAAAATCTATCACCGAAACACTCAGGAAGACCTGGAAAACCAATAAGAAACATGTCGGTTTTAAGCGGTAAAAAAATACTCCTTGGCGTAACTGCCGGTATTGCTGCCTATAAAGCCGCCTTCTTAGTGAGATTACTGGTGAAAAAGGGCGCTGATGTGCGTGTCGTTATGACTCCGGCTGCCAAAGACTTTGTCACACCACTGACCCTATCCACCCTCTCGAACAACGAAGTTTGGTCAGATTTTGTTTCCGAAGAACGAGAGGGTGCTACCTGGAACAACCACGTAGAACTAGGTTTGTGGGCCGATTTGTTTGTGATCGCTCCGGCCACGGCCAATACGCTTTCCAAGATGGCCCAAGGCACCTCAGACAATCTATTATTAGCTACCTATCTTTCGGCCAAATGCCCCGTTTATTACGCGCCGGCCATGGATCTTGATATGTACGCGCATCCTTCTACCCAACATTCTTTTGAAACCCTGACCTCCTTCGGAAACATTCAAATTCCAGCAGAAGAGGGCGCGCTGGCCAGCGGACTTGTAGGAAAGGGACGTATGGCAGAACCGGAAAACATCGTTTCCTTTTTGGAAACGGACCTTCGTTCAAAACTTCCGCTTCGAGATAAAAAAATACTAGTAACAGCAGGTCCTACCTATGAAGCCATCGACCCCGTGCGTTTTATTGGCAATCATTCCAGCGGTAAGATGGGGTATGCGATTGCTTCCAAGGCGGCCACGCTGGGTGCTGATGTAGTGTTGGTGTCAGGACCCACGACTCTCGAATTAAATCACGACCACATCACGGTAGTACGTGTGGTTTCCGCAGCCGAAATGTACTCCGCCGTTCACGACCACAAAACAAATTGTGATATTGCCATTTTAAGTGCTGCCGTAGCCGATTTTCGACCTAAGCAGGTGGCTTCAGAAAAGATAAAAAAGAAGGCTTCTGGCATGTCGCTCGAACTAGAACGAACTCAAGATATTTTGGCTTCCTTGGGTGCAGAGAAAGAAAACATGATCTTAGTGGGGTTCGCGATGGAAACCGAGAACGCACTCGAAAATGCAAAAAGCAAACTCAAAAAAAAGAATTTAGATTTAATTGTGCTAAATTCGCTCAAAGACGAGGGCGCGGGATTTCAGGGAGATACCAACAAGATAACTTTGATAGACTATCACAATAATGTAGTATCTTTTGAAGTTAAACCAAAGGCCGAGGTGGCTAACGATATTTTTAAATATATACTGGATCAATTTTATGCGTAATTTTTTACTCACCCTACTATTTCTAGGTACTATTGCTGGCGCGCAGGCGCAAGAATTAAATGCTTCTGTAGTTATCGATGCTGTTCAAACCGGGCAGCCAAACCTTCAGGTGTTTAGAACCTTAGAACAACAGCTTACCGAGTTTTTGAATCAAACGCAATGGACCAATCGAGTGTATAAAAACCAGGAGCGCATCGATTGTAATTTCTCGATTATTATTTCGAGCTTTGAAAGCACCACCTTTCTGGCTTCCCTACAAATTCAGGCGTCGCGACCGGTGTATGGCTCTACGTACGATTCGCCTATTTACAACTACAACGATCAACAGTTCAATTTTGATTATGTTGAATTCCAACCGTTGAACTTCAACCCGAACACCTTCAGCAGCAATTTAGTTTCGGTACTCGCATATCACGTGTATACAATCATTGGCCTGGATGCAGATACTTTTCAAGAGAATGGCGGCCTCGAATACTTTCAAACCGCAAAACAGATTGTAAATACTGCCAGTGCGTCGGATTTCGCAGGTTGGAAAGCCACGAGTGGAAGGCAGTCTCGCTTTCAGTATAATGATGCCATGTTATCGACCGTGTATGCTGAATTTCACACCGCGATGTACGACTATCATCGGTTTGGAATGGACAATATGACTTCCAATCAATTGGATGCCAAACAAAACATCATCCTTGCCTTAGAAAAACTGAAGAACATCAACGATCGACGTCCTAACTCGTTTCTCCTGAGAACGTTCTTTGATGCCAAGGCCGAGGAGATTGCCGGAATCTACGGCGGCGGGCCCAAGGTGGATATTACGCGTCTCACAGAAATATTGAACCGCATGGCGCCTACCAAAAACACCTTTTGGAGCGAAATTAAATACTAGGTATTTTTTTCTTGCGGCGGTGTAAAAACCCTTGTATTTTTACCTAGAAAGAGATCTAATTCTAGTACTGCTTGATTACACGCCTTACCATAAAAAACTATACCCTCATTGAAGATATTCAGGTGAATATGGAGGGCGGACTCACCATTATCACAGGTGAAACCGGAGCGGGTAAGTCGATTTTACTAGGAGCGCTCTCGTTATTGTTGGGAAAACGAGCCGACTTAAACAGCGCCAAAAATCCTGACAAGAAATGTGTTATTGAGGCCGAGTTTTCCATCGCCGAATACGATCTGGAACCACTATTCGTAGCACATGATATGGACTTCGACGCACATACTATTTTGCGTCGCGAAATCTTACCGGGCGGAAAGTCACGTGCTTTTGTGAACGATTCGCCGGTAACCCTACAACAATTGCAAGCCATTGGCCCTTATTTGATCGATATTCACAGTCAGCATGAAACCCTATCCTTAAACTCAGAAACCTTTCAGTTGGAAATGATCGATGCGGTTGCCAATACTTCAGCAATCGTAGCGCAATATCAACAGGAAAGACAGCGCTATCTTCAGGCGAGTACAGCCTTGGAAACACTTCGAGAACGACAGGCAGCCTCGTTAAAGGAGGCAGATTACAACACGTTTTTATTGAACGAACTTCAGGAAGCCCGCTTAGAAGGTGTCGATCAGGAAGCCTTGGAAGCAACCTATGAGAAGCTCAACAATTCAGAAAGCATTACTGAAGGACTGTCAAGAACGGTGCAGCTCTTCTCTCAGGAGCCAGCGGGAATCCTAGAAAATGCGAAGGAAGCGCGAAAAGAGCTCGCAAGGCTACAAGGTTTTGCCAGCGAATATCAGGAAGCCTGGGAGCGCATTCACAGTGTGATCATTGAATTAGAAGACCTGGAAGAAACCCTGGTACAGTTGGCGGAAGAAATCGAAAGCGACCCGCAAGCGCTTTACGATACGAACGCACAATTACAACGTATCCATCAATTGCAACAGAAACACGCGGTAGGGACGGTAGCGGAACTTGTTGCCATTCAGAAGGAGTTATCTGAGGCGCAGCACGAAACCGAAACCCTTGCCGAGAAAATAGAAAACGCGGTGCAAGAAGAGACCGAATGGAAATCTAAAGCAACCCGTACGGCAACCGAACTGGGAGAAAAGAGGCGAGCGGCCATTCCGGCACTTCAGGAAGAATTGATCGCTCTTCTTGGGGAACTCGGCTTGCCCAATGCGCAATTCGACTTTCATTTGGAACGTTCTGAAACCTTCAGAGAAATCGGGATGGATCACTTAGAATTACGCTTCTCGGCTAATAAAGGCAGCCGACTAGGCCCCTTGAAAAAAGTCGCCTCCGGCGGCGAATTGAGTCGGATTATGATGGCGATCAAAGCGATATTATCGCGATACAAGCACATGCCCACTCTTATTTTCGACGAGATCGATACAGGAGTTTCCGGAGAGATAGCGCAGCAAATGGCCAATTTGATGCAGCGCATGAGCGGAGAGATGCAGCTGTTGAGTATAACACACCTTCCGCAAATTGCCGCCAAAGGCACAAATCATTTAAAGGTTTTCAAAGAGGAAACGGCCACTACTACCATAACGCAAATGAAACGCTTAACGAAGGAAGAACGCATTGCGGAAATTGCAGAGATGATAGGAGGGAAGCAATTAAGCGATTCGGCCATTGCGCATGCGAAAGAATTATTGAATTAACGTATATTTGAACAACCAACTCCCACGAAAAGCGTGGGTTTCAGAAAAACTAGGATACGATATGTACAATTTATTGAAAGGAAAAAGAGGAATTATATTTGGGGCGCTAGACGAAAACTCTATTGCCTGGAAAACGGCCGAGCGAGTAAAAGAAGAAGGTGGGGCCTTTGTATTAACGAATGCGCCCATTGCGATGCGAATGGGAAAAATCAAAGAACTGGCTGAGAAGACCGAATCCGAAATCATTCCAGCAGATGCGACCAACTTGGAGGATCTGGAAAATTTGGTAAGCAAGGCCCAAGAAGTGTTAGGAGGCAAATTAGATTTTGTATTACACAGTATCGGAATGTCTGTAAATGTTCGAAAAGGCGTACATTACACTGAATCTAACTACGATTGGACACACAAAGGTTGGGACGTATCGGCGCTTTCCTTCCATAAGACCATGCAAGTGTTGTACAAACAAAATGCGATGAATGAATGGGGTAGTATCGTCGCGCTTACCTATATGGCAGCACAGCGCGTATTCCCCGATTACAATGATATGGCCGATAACAAAGCCTATTTGGAATCGATTGCACGCAGTTTTGGTTATTTCTTCGGAAGAGACAAAAAAGTACGCGTCAATACCATTTCTCAATCGCCTACACCCACCACCGCAGGGCAAGGGGTAAAGGGGTTCGATGGCTTTATCGCGTATGCGGACAAAATGTCTCCGTTGGGCAATGCCACCGCGATGGATTGTGCCAATTATACCATTTCCTTGTTTAGTGATCTTACCAAGCGGGTGACGCTTCAAAACTTATACAATGACGGTGGTTTCTCGAATATGGGAGTGAGTGATGCTGTCATGGAGCCCTTTTTAAAGCAGGAGGAATAACACCAATTGACATAACTAATATACTGAAGCCCATTGAAGAATGGGCTTTTTTGATGATGGTCGATGTTTTGAGAAGTACATCGGAAGAATAAATAAGTTGTTTAAATTCTTTTGTCATTCAGCATTTTTTGGATATTTTTAAGACTTATTAACTATAATTTAAATTTAATTATGAAAAGAATTACTCTGTTATGGTGCTTTTTGTTCTGTCTTGTGGGGACAATGAGTGCTCAAATAGCCTCGACTTCTTCTTCGGAAAAGGAAGAATTGCAAGCTGCGGCGAATCGACAAGGTACGCCTCAAGCCACCATTGGTGATATTCAGGCCAAATTGGCTGCGGCTAAGAATCATGTCGGTAGTATAATGGATGTTCTTTCTGAAGCGGAAGCGACGCGCCTAAGAGGACATTTCAGAATGCAAAATAGAAATCCGGAGGCGGATATTATTCCTACGGCCGGAGCAACCGAAACGTTTACTCCTGCAACAGGAGACTTCTTTTTTGATCCGGGAGGACCAGGAGGAGCTAACTCTGATGGAACTCCAGGAAACTACCCAAACTGTGGTTGTATTACAGTGACTACCTTGGAAGGGGTAGATGAAATTGACTTTATCGATTACGGTGTCAACAATACCTTCGATTGGTTGGTAATCTATGACGGAACCTCAACAGCAGATCCTGTTATTTTTGATAGTAGACCAGGGGACGTTGACGACCTTGCGGAATTAATTGCTGAATTTGGTGGTACGACGTTTAGTGGTACTTCTGGAGACCTAACGTTCGAGTTTAGCGCTTCCGCTGTGATCAACTACCTAGGTTGGGAAATTGAAATCCTATCCGCCGGTGGCGGTGGCGGTGGAGGCGGTGGAGGAACCGGTCCAACCGATTTCTACGTTGCGGAAATTTTCCCAGCAACCGCTCCATTTCCATTCGGAACGACTCCTATTGCAGGTCCATACGCCATTTCACCTATCGGACCTGGTTTGAATGAGCAGCCATTTGCTGATGATTTCGACGGAAGCGGAACCTTATATGCCTTAGACTTCCTTGCAAATCAACTAATTACTGTAGATACCTCAACTGGAACTTCTTCCGTAGTAGGTCCACTTACGAACTTGCTAGCGGCGCATACGGTAACAGGTCTCTCTTGGGACTTTACAACCGATACGATGTACGCTTCTAGTACCGATGGCGTGATCACACAATTGTATTCGGTAGATCTTTCTACAGGAACACTTACCACCATCGGATCGGGTACTGGGAACGCTCTTGGTATCTGGTTAGCGATCGATAATGACGGTAACGCTTTTATGGCGGATATCGGAGACGATAGCCTTTACTCTGTAGATTTAACTACAGGAACCTCTACCGTTATTGGTGCTTTGGGAATTGATATTTCATTTGCACAGGATGTAGCCTTCGATCACTTCGACAATACCCTATACATGGGCGGTTATTTGTTCTCTGGTGATAGTAACGTATATATCGTAGATACTGCTACAGGTGCTACTACGCTAGTGTACAACACAGCTGGTTCTGAATTAGGTATGTTCTCACTCGACGGAGTACCCGGAGGTGGTGGTGGAGGTCCTTGTGACACCTACGATTCTGCTGCGGTACCATTCGATATCGACGGTGGAGCTACCACTACAGCCGATTGTGCTGCTGCACCCAACCTAATTCCTGTAAACGTACCGGATTCTAATGTTATCGGTGGAAGTGTAATGATCGACAATGTAATGATCGACATCGCACACACTTGGTCTGGAGACCTTGAAATTTCATTAGTTTCTCCTGCTGGAACCGAATTATTGTTAAGTGACAACAATAGTGGTAACACAGACGACGCCTATAACGGAACTATGTTCCAGGATGGTGGTGCCGATATTACTGCAGCAACTGCTCCTTATGGTGCAGGTCCGTATGCTGCTGAAGGTGGTTCTTTCGCGGCTACGTTTGCAGGAGAAGATACTGCAGGTGATTGGCAATTGAAGATTTGTGATACGGCCAGTGGAGACTCTGGTACCGTAAATGCATTCTCCATTACTTTCTGTCCTACAAACGATCTTTGTGATAATGCATACGATCTAACGTGTGGTGACGTAGTAACTGGAAGCACTGCATTGGCTACCGACTCTGGTGGAAATGCGGCTCCAGATGTATTCTACGCCTTCACAGGTAGTGGTTCACAAGAAGCAGTAACACTTTCATTGTGTGATGGTGGAACGGATTACGATTCTGTACTACGCGTATTCACAGATTGTACCCTCACGGAAGAAGTAGCTTCTAACGATGACTCTTGTGGTCTTCAATCAGAGCTTACCTTTATTTCAGACGGAACTTCTACCTACTACGTAATGGTAGAAGGATTTAGTACCGCATCAGGTAACTTCAGCCTTGAAGCCACTTGTGGTCCTGTAACAGAAGATTTCTGTGAAGGAGCAATCGAGCTTAGCTGTGGAGATACCGTCACTGGAAATACGTCTGATGCAACAGTGGATAACTCTCCCGTATGTGCTACCGGAATTACTTCTCCAGGTGAGTGGTATGTATTTACAGATGACTTCGGATTCCCAAGCGATTATGTAGTTTCTCTATGTGATGGTGGAACCGACTATGATTCTAAGCTTACTGTATATACCGGTGACTGTGGTGACCTTGTGTGTGTAACTGACAATGATGACTCTTGTGGTCTTCAGTCGGAAGTAACCTTCACAGGTGACGGAAATAGCACGTACTATATCTTAGTTCACGGCTTTGGCGGTGCAACAGGTAACTACTCATTAAATGTAGACTGTATCCCAGTACCACCACCAAACGATATGATTGTGAACTCTATCGACGTAGATGATGCAGGTGTTCCTTATACCGATCCAGGTGTAGTAACTCCAGCGGCTACTACCGAAGGTGGTGTTCCAACAGATTGTGATATCTCTGGTGCTGCCGGTGTATGGTATAACATTACTCCATTTGGAGATGGAACCGTAACCGCAACTATTGATAATCCTTCTGGAACAAGTGTTGTTATTTGGTTTGAAGCTCCAGACGAGAATGCAACTGAAGATGACCTAGTGTTAGTAGATCAAACTGCTAACCAATGTCTTCCAGGTACGGAAACTACAATCAATACTACAGCAGGACAAACCTACTATGTATTTGTAGTGAATTCAGGAGATGCTACCGATATTATTATCGATGGTGAAAACCTAAGTACTGCAGACAATACCATTCAAGGGTTTGATTTCTATCCGAACCCTGCGAATGACATGATCAATCTACGATCTGTAGAGCCTATTGAAAGCGCTCAAGTATTCAATATCGTTGGTCAAAAAGTGATCGACCTAAATGTGAATGCGACTTCAGGTCAATTGAATGTTTCACAACTGCCAGTAGGTGCTTACATTATGCAAGTATCTGTTAATGGTCAGCTAGGAACGTACAAGATCATTAAGCAATAAGTTCTAAAACCTTAGAACCAAAAGCCATCTACCATGAGGTAGGTGGCTTTTTTTTTGACTATTTTTGACGGCATGAATCGCCGTTATTCATTTATCATTCCTGTGTACAATCGGCCGCAGGAAATTCAGGAATTGCTAGAGAGCGTTGCTGATGCCAAGTGGGATATTCCCTATGAGATCGTCATTGTTGAAGATGGCTCTTCGGAAACTTCCGAAGCTGTCGTGGCACATTATTCTGAACAACTTCCCATTTCTTATTATTTCAAGCCTAATTCGGGTCCCGGAGACTCCCGTAATTTTGGAATGAAGAACGCCAAAGGTGATTATTTTATCATATTGGATTCAGACATCTTAATGCCAAAACACTATTTACCAACCGTAGAAGCATTTTTAGCATCTCACTACGTAGATTGTTTTGGTGGGGCCGATGCTGCACACCCCAGTTTTAGTCCGTTACAAAAAGCGATCAACTTTGTCATGACATCTTTTTTAACCACGGGAGGAATTCGAGGAAAAGAACAACGCGTCAATTCTTTCGAACCACGAAGTTTCAATATGGGCATATCTAAAAAAGCCTTTGAAGCTACCGGAGGGTTTGGAAAAATTCACCCGGGAGAAGATCCCGACTTATCCCAGCGCATCAAGGCTAAGGGTTTTGAAACTGCTTTTATCCCCAATGCTGCGGTTTTTCACAAACGCCGTATTTCCTGGGAGAAGTTTCATCTACAGGTAAAGAAATTCGGACTCGTACGTCCGATTCTCACGTCTTGGCATCCCAAGAGTGCAAAGATTACGTATTGGTTTCCTACCTGGTTTATTGTATTTGTCATTAGCTCAGTACTACTCGCTGCCGGCATCCACTATTTTTTTGCAGTGCCATTATTGCTGTACGTACTAACCGTTTTTCTGCTTTCCACTCTTCAGAATAAAAGTGCCTACATTGGGCTACTTTCCGTGGCCGCCGTATTTGTTCAGTTTTTTGGATATGGTTGGGCCTTCCTTCGATCTACCTACCATATTCGTTGGTGCAAGAAAGATCCTAAAACACAATTTCCTCACTTATTTTTTGAGTAATTTTAGCGTTCATGAAGGACTCAAGAAAGCCGCGCAGAAGTTATAAGAACACCAAACCTCGAGTGTTCATCTTCTTTTTGATTTTAGCCATTGTATTTTGGATTCTTACCAAATTTTCTAAAGAAATCAATGGCAGCTCCTCCGTCATGCTTTCCTATGTTTCCATTCCGCAAGAAGTAATATTATCGGAGGCTTCTTCCGAAAAAATCACTTTTGATATCAGCGCCAATGGGTTCAAATTGTTGCTATTCAAGCTAAGACGCCCTGAAATACCCGTTTCAGTGAGCACCTATTTTGAGCAAGGTAAGGACAGCATTACGCTATCGAACGAACAGTTATTAGGCTTGATTCAACGTGAGTTGGGAAGTGATGTGGTGGTGCGAAACCTGCAACCAACTTCCGTACAAATCACCTTCGACCAAATGATTTCTAAGAAAGTGGCCGTAATGCCTATGACCGACATTGTATTTCGTGAAGGCTTTCAAGCTATTGATAGTGCTTATGCGATACCAGATTCTGTTTCGGTACGTGCGCCTAAAAGTTCTATCGATTCCTTAGGGACCGTTAGTACGTTGCCGCTAGAGGCACAGAATGTAGACAACGATCTATCAGAAACGGTTCGCCTGGACCTACCAGAACGCGAACATGTTACCTGGGATCCTGTGCAGGTGAAGGTTGCCCTCAAGGTGGCCGAGTTTGTGCAAAAGGAAGTAACAGTTCCCATCCAATTAATTAATGTGCCCTCAGATGTTTCGGTGAAGTTAGTTCCGGAAACCGTCTTACTTCGTATGAACCTTCCCATCAATGAGTTTCAGGAGGTCACCGCCAATGATTTTTCTGTGGTTTGTGACTATTCGAAACGAAATCGTGATGAAAACTTTATGCTTCCGGAATTGCTAAAAAAGCCAGATTGGCTGCGGAATGTCGAGTTTGAAGATAAAAAGATCGACTTTCTAATCTTTAAGTAAAAAGTGATGCTATGAAGATTATCGGACTTACCGGTGGAATTGGTAGCGGAAAGACTACCGTGGCAACGATGTTTGGAGCCTTAGGTATTCCTGTATACGTCGCAGATGAAGCCGCAAAACGACTTATGAACACGTCTGATGCTATTCGCAACGAGATTTGCAAATTGCTAGGAAAGGAAGCGTACGAGGGCAACACTTTGAATCGGGCCTGGATCGCACAACAAGTGTTTCAGGATACTGCCTTGTTGGAACAATTGAATCAAATTATACACCCGGCGGTGGGAGCCGATTTTAAAGCGTGGACACAATCGCTAGACGCTCCTTATTGTATTAAAGAAGCGGCCATATTGTTTGAAAGCGGAGCCTATAAACAGTGCGATGCGGTCGTGGTAGTAACGGCACCGAAAGAAACAAGACTAGCGCGCGTTTTGAAACGAGATGATACCGATGAAGCTTCCATTAAAGCTAGAATGGCACACCAACTATCGGATGCCGAGCGCGTAGCCAGAGCCGATTTCGTTATTGAAAATCTAGACCTCGAAGCCACGAAAACACAGGTAGAAGCCCTCCATAGAAAGCTGTTAAAAATGCCCTGAAGCCTTAGTTTTATTGATTTTGTTAACATTTGGTTAAACACCCCATTGCCTAAATGTTAAAATCTTACTTTTGAGCTATGAATAAAAAGCTATTCGCTTTACTGATCGCGCTCATGAGTCTGGCCCTGCTTGGAATTATCTTTATTCAGGGCTATTGGATTCGAAATTCATATCAGCAGAAAAAAGATCAGTTTTCATTCAATGCACGGCAAATTTTACTACATGTTGCTGAAAAAGTACGGAATAGAGAGGTGGAAGATTACTACAACGTTTACAACTCTTTATTAGATAGCATTGAAGCCCCAGAAAATGTTAGCATTACAGAACTTATTTACACCATTCGGAATAACGACAATAATGAGACCATCATTTATACCGATCGAATTTCCGAAGAAGACTTTAAATTATCATCTAGTTTTTTAGATTCCGAATTAGACAGCGTACAATTCAAAAAAATAATCAATTCCAAAAAGACGCAACGCTTTAGTGATGGCGTGGATGGTGGAGCTGGAACGAAATCGACCGTCGAGTCGTTTAAACGGCTACCCGAATACGAAAAGAAACAATTTGAAAGTGCTGTTAAGAATATTTCTGCCAAACTTCCCATTCACAAACGGGTTACCAAAGAAGAGATCGAATCCCTACTTAAAAAAGGGGTCAGTGAACGCGGATTAGACGCCAATTTCGAATTTGCCGTGTACAGTAAAAGTCTCGCTACTCGCGTGCGAAGTCAGGATTTTGAACTAGATCCGGAAACTACGTATTTGGTACCTTTATTTGGTGAAGAAGAGGACGGAAACAACTATAACCTTTATGTCAACTTTTTTGATAAGCAGAAGCAGGTACTAAGTTCTATTTTAGGAATGGCCGTTTTGTCGCTGGCGTTTACGTCGGTGATTATCATTGCTTATGCGAGCGCACTCTCACAGATCTTTAAACAGCGTCAGATCTCTCAGATCAAAAGTGATTTCATCAATAACATGACCCATGAATTCAAAACGCCTATCGCTACGATCAATTTGGCGTTAGATGCGATGAAGAACCCAAAGATCACAGATAACAAGGAGTATTTAGAGCGTTATTTGAAGATGATCCGCGATGAAAACAGACGAATGCACGCGCAAGTAGAAAATGTGTTGCGTATTTCGAAACTCGAAAAGAACGAACTAGACCTACCTAAGGAGCGTATCAAATTACATGACATTGTGGAAGACGCCATCTCTCATGTGAGTCTCATCATGGAAGACAGACAGGGATATATTAAAACACATTTTGGCGCATTGAAATCTTCTATCCTTGCCAACCCCTCTCATTTCGAGAATGTGGTGGTCAATATTTTGGATAATGCGATCAAATATTCCGAAGAACCTCCTAAAATTGACATTTATACCGAAAACGTCAAGAATAGCATCATACTTAAGATTCGCGATCAGGGACTTGGAATGAGCAAAAGCACACAGAAAAAAATATTTGAAAAATTCTACCGTGAACATACGGGAGATATACACAACGTAAAGGGACACGGCCTTGGTCTCGCGTATGTGCAGCGTATCTTAAAAGATCACGATGCAGATATTTACGTGGAAAGCGAAAAGAACAAAGGCAGCACATTTATCATTAAAGTACACTTAATATCTTAATATATGGAAACTGAGAATAAAAAAATCTTATTGGTTGAAGACGATCCAAACTTTGGAACCGTATTAAAGGACTATTTGTCCATGAACGACTATGAAGTAACCCATGCGAAAAACGGAATGGAAGGCTTCGAGAAGTTTAAAAAAGACGATTTCGACCTCTGTATTTTAGATGTAATGATGCCGTATAAAGACGGATTTACATTGGCGAAAGAAATTCGAGAAAAGAATGAAGATATTCCCATTATCTTCCTAACCGCTAAGGCCATGAAGGAAGACGTCCTAAAAGGATATAAGGTGGGTGCCGACGATTATTTGAATAAGCCCTTTGACAGTGAGGTGCTTCTCATGAAGATCAAGGCCATCATCCAGCGAAAAGCAACCGACTCTATCGCAGACAGCAAACAATTCGAGTTTGAAATTGGAAACTTCCACCTCAATTCTAAGCTTCGTTTCCTTACTTATAAAAAAGAAGATCCGGTAAAATTATCGCCTAAGGAAAATGATCTATTGCGTTTGCTAGCCTTGCATAAAAACGATCTTATGCCACGGGAATTAGCGCTTACCAAAATCTGGCGTGACGATAACTATTTTACCTCGAGAAGTATGGATGTTTATATTGCAAAGCTTCGGAAATATCTAGGGAAAGACGATGGTGTTGAGATCATCAATATCCATGGAGAAGGATTCCGATTGGTAGTAAAAGATGAAGTCGACCAATAATAGAAAACGTTAAGTGTAAAAAAAACGCCTGGATTCTAGGCGTTTTTTTCGTTTATAGCATGTGCAATTTCCTCTGGCGCTACCGTATGTTCAAACCATTGAATGGTTTCATTTTTTCGAAACCAGGTGCCTTGTCGTTTGGCAAAACGCCGCGTATTTTTCTTTATTTCAGCGATCGCTTTGTCGAAACTCCAATGACCTTCAAAATATTGAAATAATTCCTTGTATCCTACCGTCTGCAACGCGTTTAACGATCGATATGGAAATAACTTTCGGGCTTCTTCTATAAGTCCTTCGGAAAGCATCGCATCTACCCGCTGGTTAATTCTGTCGTAGACAGTTTCTCTAGGAGCCGTTAACCCTATATAGCGTGTTTCGAAAGGTCGCTGGGGCTTCTCTTGATGCAAATAAGAAGAAAACGGCTGTCCGGTCGCCCGAATGATCTCTAAGGCCCGAATTAATCGATGTGGATTATTGATATCAACCCCTTCATAATAGTCAGGGTCGGTGGCCTGTAGCTCGTGCTGCAAGGCTTCGATACCATCACGCTTCCATTGGGTCATGAGAACATCACGGACTTCTTTGGGTACTTCCGGAAAATGATCGAGTCCGTTAACCACCGCATCTACGTACAAACCCGAGCCGCCTACCATTATAGCGATTTGATGTCGCTGAAAAAGTTGCTCTAATACGGTGAGCGCTTCCGTTTCAAAATCACCTACATTATACGATTGGTGAATCGATTTGTGCTGAATGCAATGATGCGGTATCGCCTCCAATTCTTCCGAAGTAGGCACCGCCGTTCCAATACGCATTTCTTTGAAAAACTGACGCGAGTCGGCTGAGATGATTTCCGATTGAAACGCTTTGGCAAGTGCGATAGCGATTCGCGTTTTGCCAATCGCAGTTGGGCCTACCACCGCAATAAGTAACGGTTTAGGAGGCATTTTCTGAAGTTTCAGGATAGAGATCTTCTCCGCACTTATGGCAGAATTTTGCGTCGTCTCTGTGGCGCAGAGCGTTGCAATTGGGGCAGGCCTTGCTATTAACGTGAACGTAATCACTGCTTCTCGTATATTCGGCACTTACAATCCCCGTGGGTACCGCAATAATTCCATACCCCATGATCATAATTATGGCCGCCAGAAACTGTCCGAAAGGGGTGACCGGGGCAATGTCTCCAAAACCTACAGTGGTTAAGGTTACAATACACCAATACACACTTACCGGGATGCTTTTGAATCCGCTGGCCTCCCCTTCGATCAAATACATCAAGGTTCCGGCAATAATGCAAACAATGAGTACGGCAAAAAGGAAGACCAGGATTTTAGGCCGACTGTCAATCAGGGCCTTTTTCAGTTTGTTGGATTCGCCTATGTATCGAGTGACCTTTAAAATTCTAAACACCCGGAGCAGGCGCAGCGCACGTACGGTAAGCAAGTAGTTACTTCCCACCAGAATAAACGATAGATAGAGTGGCAGGGTAGATAACAGGTCAATAATTCCGTAGAAACTAAAGACGTATGAAGACGGTTTCTTTACCGTAATGATTCGGGCAATGTACTCTAACGAGAAAAAGATGGTGATCACCCATTCTCCGTAATACAGAAGATCGTACACATGTTCCGGGAGGCCGCGTACACTCTCTACCATAACGAAGATCACGCTAATAAAGATGAGCACCAGTAAGACCACATCGAACAGCTTCCCCATGGGCGTGTCTGCCTCATAGATAATGTCGTGTAGTCGCTTGCGCCAAGCGCTCTTTGGTTTTTCTAACGGAACCCCCATGGTGTTGCTCGCTTATGTTTGATGTTTCGGATCTAAAGTTACGATTTTATGAACTTTGTGTTTCCGCAAGTAACTTTGAATGATATGTTGGGCGTCTCGATCGTTTTTCATCGGAGTGATGATCGATCGAAGTACATCCGGTTGGTTGATCTGATAATTCAAATTGTAATAACCATAACCTTTGTAAGCGCCATTTTCGATAAGGATCACAGAACGTTCCTCCACGCTTCTCCCTTTATCGATAATAAGCATATCCTTGTTGTGGTAACTGTGCTTTTCTATGAATTCGGAAACACGCTCGTTATACGATTCGGGTGATTCTTCTCCGATGCATGCCCCCGCACACTCTTTAATGGTGTATTTGAAACAGTTGCCGGAGGTCTTGTGAATCCCTGTCTTTTGTTGACATAGTCCGAATTCTTCCGTAATGCGATGTACCACGTTTTTGGCTTGTTGATAGGTCGTAAAGGTGGTAATGGCCGCTTTCCGTTTGTCTGCCTTTTCAATATGAAGCGTTCGATAGCCATCTGCATCCAGTTGCGACCGCAATTGATATTTAAACAGGGTCTGACGCAAGGCGCGGTTGTAGGTGGGTTTGTTTTGTTTGATCTCCTGACTCTCCTTGAGCTGAGCGATTAGATCATTGCCGGTTTCTTCATAGCTTACCGCCGCCACTTCCAGTTGGATGCGTTTCGATTTACGATTGTCGCTGGTAAAGTGCTGTACCAATCGCTTCCGGATATTTTTACTTTTCCCGATGTAGATAATTTCCCCGTCCTCCCGATGCATATAATACACCCCTGTTTTCGTTGGAGCCGCTTCAATCATATCGAGCAACTTTGGCTCTAATTGACGTTTCGGATCTTTGCGTACTGTTTTTTTAATGATCTCTTTCTCATTATCCTTATTCAATAACATTTTGAATAATTGTAGCGTAGCTTTAGCGTCTCCCTGAGCACGGTGCCGGTCGCTTAAAGGTATGCCCAACGATCGGACGAGTTTCCCCAGGCTGTAGGAGGGAAGGTCGGGAATAAGCTTTTTGGAAAGCTCTACCGTACAAAGCGTATCTCTGTCGAAACTGAAGCCCAGACGTTCAAACTCGGTGGTGAGAATCCTATTGTCAAACTGCGCATTATGTGCCACAAGGGTACAATCCTGGGTAATCTCTACAATGCGTTTTGCCACCTCGTAGAATTTCGGAGCGTTTCTCAGCATTTCATTGTTAATGCCCGTTAGGTTTACAACAAAGGGCTGTATTTTTCGTTCCGGATTGACGAGGCTGGCAAATTGATCAACCGTCTCATGACCATCAAATCGATAGATAGCAATTTCGGTAATACCTTCTTCATTGTACTTTCCTCCGGTGGTTTCAATATCTAAAATAGCGTACATGTAGCAATTGTCTAATCGGGAAGTTACGAATAATTTCGCTCCCCAAAGATGGCACTTCCTACGCGCACCATCGTGGTGTTTTTTTCTAACGCGATGGTATAATCGCCGCTCATTCCCATGGATAAGGTGTGAAACCCGTACCGATCTTTCCAACGGTCGTAGGCAGTTTTTAATTGTTGAAACTCTCTGGAAATTTGCTCCGTGTCCTCGGTAAATGTTGCCATTCCCATGAGTCCGACGATCTTAACGTGTTCGTATTTCTGAAAGGCTTCGGAAGTGAGCAAGGTTTCTGCTTCTGCGACGGTAAGTCCGAATTTAGAGTCCTCATCGGCAATTTTAAGCTGAAGTAACCCCTGAATGACGCGTTCGGCTTTTTTTCCTTGTTTATTGATTTCTTTTAGCAATCTCGGACTGTCAATAGAATGAATCAAATGAACGAAGGGTGCCATATACTTTACTTTGTTCCGCTGTACATGACCAATCATATGCCAACGGATGTCCTTCGGAAGCGTTTCCCATTTGCTCTCCATCTCTTGTACTTTATTCTCCCCAAAATCTCGATGTCCACTATCGTACGCCTCCTGAATGTCTGAAGCAGGCTTGGTTTTGGAAACGGCAACCAGTGTCACCGATTCCGGAAGTTGTTTTTTGAAAGCGATTACATTTTCTGAAATACTCATGTCAAAATTCATATATCGTCACCCCACTACGCAACTTAGGTTCAATATAGGTGGTTTTTGGAGGCATTATCCCTCCTTCATCAGCTATTTGTTTCATCTCATCGGTACTCACCGGAAGTAAGCCAAAGCCCACCGCAGCTTCTCCCGAATCTACTTGTGTTTTCACATAGGCCAGATCTTTTTTTCCATGAGCATAGGTGAGTCGCTGATCGTTTCGGGCATCTGTGATCCCCAGGAGCGGCTTCAGCACAAGCTGATGTAAAATGTGGGCGTCTAAGGCATCCAGAGCACTTTTAAATTCGTGCGCACTCTTTCGAAGGTACAAAGAATAAAAGGCACCGTCCAAGTACATACTAAAGTGGTGTTTCTTCGAAGGCTTATAATATTCTGTGCCACGTTTTTCAATACGGAAGTGCGTATCGAGAGCGATCAAGAACTCTTCTTTCGACATCCCTTTAAGATCCGTTACCAACCGATTAAATTCGTAGATCTTCAGATCGCTTTCCGGAATGAGAAAACTCATAAAATAATTATATGGTTCCGTTCCGTTATGGTCTGGGTTTTCTTCTCTCCATTCTTTAGCCAACAGATAGGAAGAGGAGGTGCGGTGATGCCCATCGGCGATATAGACCGCCTCCATCTGCGAAAAAATGTTCTGAATCTTAGCCACCATTTGCGGTTCCTGTATGCACCATAGATAATGGGTGTCTCTATAGGTGGTCGTAAATTCGTATTCTGCTCGAGTTTCCATCACCTGCTGCATGATGGCTTCCAGTGACGGATTGTCTGGGTAGGTGAGGAGTACCGCTTCGGAATTAAAGCCCACGGTCTTGAGATATTGTTTGAACAAGGTTTCCTTGAACTCAATGGTATCCTCATGCCGTTTCACCCGATCTTCTTCGTAGTCGGAAACCTGTGTTGCCCCCACAATACCGTTAAATTCGAGTCCGTCGCGATTCACGATCTTATAGATATAATAACACGGTTGTTCCTCCTGAATAAAAATGCCGTCCTCTTTAAATTCTAAATACCGATTACGTACCAATTGGTAGCGCTCTACACCCGAGATCTCCTTTTGATACTTGTATCCGGGATTCACGATATGTAAGAATGAAAAAGGGTTGTCCCGCAGTCGCGATTCCCGTTCGGCTTCCGTATAGCTTTCATACGAGCGTGCCGCTAAAAGGCTCACTTTATCTCGCGTTGGCCGTACCGCACGAAATGGAAGAATGGTAGGCATGTCTGGACTTATTTAAACATTGCGGCAACCTGTTCGGCTTTCCGGCTTTCAGAATAGTCATAAAAGCCTTCGCCACTTTTTACGCCTAGTTTACCTGCCATGACCATATTGACTAGCAGCGGACAAGGAGCGTATTTTGGGTTCTTAAAGCCGTCGTGCATTACCTTCAGAATGGAGAGGCAGACATCTAGCCCAATAAAATCAGCTAATTGCAAGGGCCCCATAGGATGTGCCATCCCCAGTTTCATTACGGTATCGATTTCTTGTACACCGGCCACGCCATTGTACAGTGTTTCGATCGCCTCGTTGATCATAGGCATCAAAATTCGATTCGCCACAAAGCCCGGGTAGTCGTTTACCTCCACCGGTACTTTGTTGAGCTTTTCGGAAAGCGTAGCTACCGCTTGGTACGTTTCGTCGCTGGTACTATATCCCTTAATGACCTCTACTAATTTCATGATGGGTACAGGATTCATAAAGTGCATACCAATCACCTTTTCAGGCCGAGAAGTCACCGCAGCGATCTGCGTAATTGAGATAGAGGAGGTGTTGCTCGCAAGGATGGTTTCTTCGGAACAAAGCGAATCTAATTCCTTAAAGATCTTCAGTTTTAGTTCTAAATTTTCAGTGGCGGCTTCCACAACCAATTCTGCTCCTTTGACACCCGCCTCTAAGGACGTATAGGTGCTCAGGTTGTCGAGGGTTTGTTGTTTGTCGTCTTCCGAAATTTTTTCCTTGGCGACCATTCGGTCGAGGTTCTTACCAATGGTGGCAAGCCCGCGATCCAAGGCATCTTGTGAGATATCAATAAGTCGAACGTTATAATTGAATTGCGCAAAGGTATGGGCAATTCCATTTCCCATGGTCCCTGCACCAATAACAGCTACCTGTTTCATTAGTTATAAGGTTTTAAAATGTTCAATAATTTGCATGGCGACGGTGAGCGCCTGAGTTCCCTGTGCTAGTGTGACCACAGGAGTAGTATTGTTTTCGATGGCTTCGGCAAAAGCGTTCAATTCATCTAGAATGGCATTGTTAGGATGAATCGTGGGATTGTCGAAATAGATCTGTTTTTTTACGCCTTCGGCATTTGTGAGCACCATCGCAAAGTCATCTGGTTTTTTAGGCGCGTCTTTCATTTTAACCACTTCCACCTTCTTGTCTAGAAAGTCTACCGAAATGTACGCATCTCGCTGAAAAAAGCGCGCTTTTCGCATTTTCTTCATGGAAATCCGACTCGCTGTAAGGTTTGCCACACAGCCGTTCTCAAATTCAATGCGAGCATTGGCAATGTCGGGTGTTTCAGAGATGACAGACACGCCACTGGCACTAATTTGTTTTACTTCGGAATCAACCACACTGAGAATGGCATCGATGTCGTGGATCATCAGGTCGAGTACCACCGAAACATCGGTACCACGCGGATTAAATTCTGCCAAGCGATGGGCTTCGATGAACATAGGGTTATCGATCATGTGATGCACAGCGCGAAAGGCCGGATTAAAACGCTCTACGTGCCCCACCTGCCCCTTCACTCCGTGTTCTTCAACCAGGGCCAACAACTGTTGCGCCTCGTCCACGGTTTGTGTAATCGGTTTTTCAATAAATAGGTGTTTCCCGGCCTGAATCACTTTTTGGGCACATTCGAAGTGGTATACCGTTGGAGTTACCACATCGATCATATCGCAGGCATCAATAAGCGCTTCCATGGAAGGAAAACTTTGATACCCCAATTCCTTTTCAATTTTTCTTGCAGCTTTTGTATCGGCATCAAAGAATCCTATGAGCTCGTAACGGGACGATTGCTGTAGGAGCTTCAAGTGAATTTTTCCGAGGTGTCCAGCCCCCAAAACGCCTGCTTTTAGCATACTTTCGTGTTTTTCACAAAGGTAACGGTTTTTCGTGTAACTCGAAGGAACCGTATGGGGTCAATTCGGCATCTTTTTTCGACGCATATTTGCGTATTGCCCCATGGTTTTTCATATTTGTAGTCATGAAGGATACCTACACTCACAAGGGCATGCGCAACCGTTTGGTGGCCACTTTAAAAGACAAGGGTATTGCCGACTCTCGAGTGTTGGAGGCGTTCAATGAGGTGCCCAGGCATTTGTTTATGGATTCCGGTTTTATAGATCACGCCTATGTCGATAAGGCCTTTCCCATTGGTGCCAATCAAACCATTTCACAGCCCTATACAGTGGCCCGACAAACCGAATTGCTGAAGGTAAGCGCTGGCGATACCGTCTTGGAAATTGGTACCGGAAGTGGGTACCAATGCGCTATTTTACTAGCCATGGGCGTACAGGTCTATTCTATTGAACGACAAAACGAATTATTCAAAAAAGCACAACGGTTTTTACCCAGGTTGGGGTATCGTCCCAAAAAACTGGTATTTGGTGACGGCTATAAAGGCCTGCCCGACGATGCGCCTTTCGATGGTATTATTGTAACTGCTGGTGCACCGCATGTTCCTAAAGACTTACTCGCACAATTGAAAATTGGTGCCCGACTCGTCATTCCTGTGGGGGAAGGGGTACAGATCATGACCGTTTTCACGAGAACGGATGCTACTTCTTTCGAAAAAGAAGAATTTGGCGAATACCGTTTTGTGCCTATGTTGGAAGATAAGAACTAATTCCTATTCTATTTTCTGGAAGGTAAGGCGGTCGCCGTCATAACATTCGCCGGTAATAATCAAAGTTCCAGAGGCCAGATCATCTAAGATCATCAGTCCGATATCCTGATTGTCGACCCGAAGAAATTGATTCTCACCATAATTGCAAGGATGATCAATGAGTTGATACGAATAGGTTCCTTGCTCGAGATAAACCGGGGTGCTGTCATCTTTTAGGATTACTTCAATTCGTTGCTTGTCAAAATTTATCTTCCAAATGATCGCTTCTGAAGGGTATTCGGTACTAGCTCCGCCAAAGGGATTGGTTTTCAAGCGTAGCGTAAAAGAAGTTGTGTCATCTTGTGCAATATTGTCATTATTATTACATGATGAAATATTGAGCCCCACCCAGAGATATAAAAGAACGTAGCCGAGGTTCATATCGTTTTATTTTTAAGATGCTAGAATGCTCAAACGGTTGCGTGTTAGTCGAGTAGGTCTAAAAACTTGAGTCCGAAGATAAACGCGCCATCGCCAACACCGTTGTAATAGGAACGTACATAATCTAACCGAAGCAACCGAAATTTCCCGATCCCCAGATTATCGATACCAATGGAAAACTCGGTATACGGTTTTTTTGAATCGATTGATAAGACGTGTGCTCCGGCAATGAGATTAAAGTTCAATTGATTGATGCCCGGAATCTTTCCGAGAATCCAACCGCGGAAATCATGCTCCAGATGACCTTCAAAATAGTGTGAATTGGTGCTTAGGTCGTAATAGGGGAGCAGGTTGAAATTATTGGTGTAATTTATCGAGGTACCTACCCGCGTTTGATTGCCATTAAAATGTTGATAATCGATGAAGGAAATGCCGTCTCCATTAAAGAAGGTGCCTCCTTTTAAGCGATAATAAAACTGACCTTTGTTTCCGAGTCCGATGCTCTGATACAAAGAGGCGCGCAGCTGACTAAAATCGTAATTAGACCGATTGGTACTGGTGCCATTCTCGAAGGTAACAATGAGTTCCGGATATTTTTCGTTTCCGATATTAAATTTCATTTCAGGATTGCTGAAATATTTCTGCCCAAAATTGATCCGTGCGGAAAGCTGTGTTTTTACTATGTTGTGGTCTATAACTCCCGGAATTCCTTCATTCAACGGAAGCTGTGGATTATTAGAGGTATATTGAACGTCGTCTTGCGGAAAGATGGTATAGCCGGTATTATTGAATACTGCTTGTCGATTTTCATAGGCTACTTGCGCATAGAGATGCAGTCCATTCACCACTTCCTGACTGTAGTTGAGTTGTGCATAATTTCGCTCGTATAGCTTCATGTAATTCCGTTCAAAAAAAAGGGTAGACACACTATTGATTAAGGGAGAGATAGGTTCACTGGGATTGAATTGTGTGAGTTCACTTCCACCCGAAAGGGAAAACCGCAAGCGGTCTCTCAAGTTGAACATTCGGGATACACTAGCCGTAAAGCGTACGCGATCTTCTGCGATTCCGTAGGCAGCATTCACGCCCACTCGAAACCAGTTTGTCTGGTTGTCGTCATACCATTTATAATAGGAAACGCCTGCCTTGCTATTCCATCCTTGAACCGTATTAAAACGTGTTTCCGAAAGGGGGCCGTCATAATTGAGACTCCATTTTTCAAAACTATTTTTAAACGAGTAACCGGTCAACAAACTGAGAATTCCCGGTTTGTTGTTTTTACGATCAATAGAATCTAAGTATGGCTTCGAATTTCGTAAGGTCTGAATACTATCTTTCCGGATGTAGTCATTGAGTTCTTCATCGGTAAGCGGCACGGGGCGCGATCCTTTCCAAAACAGACTGTCTTTTTTATTAGCTTCCGGTTTAAAAGATAGCACTTCATTGGTAAACGAACGTTTTTCAAATTGAGGTTCAAAATCGTAATTGCTGTATACCGCGATAAACCTTCCGTCGCCATCAACCCCTAGAAAGCCGAAACCGAAGTCGATAGATTGCGAAATTTTCACCCAAAAATCATGTGTTTCGTCGTATTTAAAATTCTGCTTAAACACCAAATCTTCCACCATAGGCACTTGGATGGCTTGCCCATTGGTAGCGAGTTCGAGGCCGTAGAGCTGCCAATCATCTTCTACAATGTACACATAGCCATTAAACACCCGGTCTTTAGGGCGTTTTGGGATGACCTTGATCTTATTGATCATTTTGTTTCCTTCGTAGAACACGCCGTCCAGCTGATACTCATAGTAGTTCAGCGCATTATTGGCGATAGGCGATACCATAGCGCTATAGAGTTCAATGGAGTTCTCGTAGAACGAAAAATTGGCCTCTTGGGCGCTGTTAAAGCTAAAGCCGTTGTCATCCCCACTCACTTTGCTCGCTATGATGGTTTCTTTGAATTCGTTAGGATGCTGATAGGCAATTTCTGAAATGGTTTCTGAAAGGTATACAATCCCACTACGGGTAGAATCTAAGGCCCCATTGAAATCACCCACTTCCTGTCCCATAACCCGTTCCGGAATATTCTCCACGTGCCAGAGTCCGCGTGAGTAGAAATCCGCAGTAAACTCAGAAATCTTCGCCAGATTTTCTCTCCGTTGAGCGATGGTTTCACGAATGATGCGATAGGCGGGGTCTTCAGTATTGCTAAGGATCACTTCGTCTAAACTGATGGATTCTTCTTCGAGCATTACATTTAACACAAACGGAAACTGTTTTGGCTGGATGGTCTTCGATAATTTTTTGTAGCCCAAATACTGGAATGAGATGGTATAGCTACTCTGTTTGGAAAGCGTGAGCTCATAATTTCCTTCTTCGTTTGAAGTGGTGCCTTGATAGCTTCCTTCCAAATAAATATTCACATAAGGAAGTGAATTGCCTTTTGCGTCGGTTACTTTTCCAACAATTTGCGCGGAAACACTAAAACTTGCTATAAACGCAAGGCATACGAAAATGCTTCGTAGAAATATAGTCATGATGTTCAAAGAAATAGAAAAGGCGCTGGAACCCGTGCCCGATTTACAAAACTTTAGCATTTAATTGTTGAAGGACTTTTTGATCCGACTGAGTCGGCGTTTACTGTCGCGATCTTTAATGCTCTCCCGCTTGTCAAATTGTTTCTTTCCTTTGGCGAGCGCGATCTTCAATTTTGCCAGTCCCCGGTCGTTCGTAAATAGCAGCAGCGGAATGATGGTAAGTCCACTATTTTTTACCTCTTTATATAATTTTTTTAATTCGCTCTTATTCAGCAATAACTTCCGCTCACTTTTGGGGTTGTGATTAAAGTGAGTAGCGTGCGAATATTCCTGAACCGTCATATTGATTACGAACAGTTCGCCTTTGCTATTAAACTCACAAAAACTTTCAGCAATCGAAGCTTTTCCTTCGCGAATCGCTTTGATCTCTGTTCCCTGCAGTACAATCCCCGCCACATAAGTGTCCATGAGTTCGTACTGGAACTTCGCTTTACGGTTTTTAATTGATACGTTTCCTGTTTGCGCCATAATCACACAAAAATAGCCATTTTAAGAAGGTTTCACGAAGAAAAGTAGTACGCATCTTAATTTTCTACTGGGGCAATGACGTCGAGCCGTACCGGTGAATAATCCGTTTTTTGCGTTCCATTGACGAGCAGGGATTCAAAATAGCATTTGACGCCAACAGAGGTCATCATGTTCGGGCCGTCTTGAATGTGCAGATGTAAATGGGGTTCTGAAGAATTCCCTGAATTACCGCATCTTCCGAGTAACTGCCCTTTGGTTACTTGTTGTCCCTCTACAACCTTCACAGTACCTTCTTCGAAATGCGCATAGACAATATATTCGTTTGCTTCGGTTTTAAGAACCACACTATTTCCTAGCGGTTGGGCGGCATTCATCGTTCCCGGTTTGTTATCGGGTATTCCTGTTTCAACCCTAAAAACAGTTGCATCGCAGACCGCGTAGATAGGTTTTCCGAAGGCGTAATAGTCTTCATTGCGGGTACCGCTTCGTCGATAGGTGCGATTGTACTGTCCGATGATCAGGAAATCGAAGGCATGTTTCTGTGGTTGGGAGACTACGTGGTAGTTCTGTTCTTTTGTATCTCCACCCCAGAAGGTAAACCAGGTACCTTTGAAGGGAAGGGCAAGGGGAGTGACGTTGCGATCCATGGTCGCCTTTTTTTCAGCTTCCGGAACGGGTAAAAACCGGAGTCCACTGAGCATCCCTTCCTCATCCAGCGAAATGGCTATGTATTGGTTTCCTTCTTTGAAACGGCCCTCATAAATCTCGGTACGCCCTTTTTTTTCTACATACTCAAAAGATTCCATCGTACCTAGATTATAGTTCAGCATCTTTACGATACTGATCACTTGTTCTTCACTTAATGCCTGTTGCATTTGGGGATTCATCATTTGGTAGATGGTGGCCCCTTTCTGGCCATTAAAATGCTTTTGAAAGACGTTGAGCATCGCCACGTACGATTCAGTTTGCGCTACCGAAGTAACTGCCAGAAGTAGCAACACAATAAGTGTGATATAATTTTTCATTCTGAAAAGGTGTAAGGTTCTATAGCCATCTGTGACCCATTGGCTACATTTGTTACAAAGATACTCGTATGAACTGGAAGTTTGTTCTCCTCAGTGTAGGAATCATCTTAACAGGGTGCCAACCAAAGACGCCTGAAACCGCGCGGCAAATTATAGATAAGGCCATTGCGAATGCCTGTTCCGGCCGATGTGAGCACGCAGAGATTTCATTTGAATTTCGGGGGAAACAGTATACAAGCAAACGCCAGGCGGGTGCATATCGATTGGAACGTCGCTTTGTGGATAGCACCGGCTCTATCGTTGATGTTTTGGATAATAATGGGTTTATAAGAAAGCGTAATGATACGGTGGTCCACCTTTCAGACTCTTTGAAGACCTTGTACGGTAATAGCGTGAATTCGGTACATTACTTTACACAGCTTCCATTCGGACTCAATGATCCAGCGGTTCAGAAGAAAGTGTTAGGAAGAGATACCATTTTCAATCAGCCCTATTATGAAATACAAGTGACGTTCAAGCAGGAAGGCGGCGGTACCGATTTTGAAGATGAGTTTGTCTACTGGATCCATGCGCAGGAGTATACCGTGGACTACTTAGCCTATTCATATGCGACCGATGGCGGCGGAATTCGTTTTCGTGAAGCCTATAACCCTCGCGTCATAAACGGCATTCGATTTGTAGATTATCGCAATTTCAAACCCGAAACGGTAGAGGTATCGTTACATGAACTAGACGATTGGTTTCAGGAAGATTCTCTTCAATTACTTTCAACCATAGAAAACACCCACATTGAAGTTGGTTTCCAAACCCCATAAAAAAAGCGGGCCTTGGCCCGCTTTCTGATTATTGTTCCCGTTCGTATTTATCCATGTAGCGCTTCCAGAGTTCGGTTTGGTGTGTCTCTAGCGAAATTTCACGCCCATCGATAAAGGCATGGGTAAGTTTGTTGGTACGCATGTCGAGCGCATCGCCTTCACTTACGAAGAGTGTGGCACTTTTACCCGTTTCTAAGGTTCCGTAACGATCGTCGATCCCTAAGATCTTCGCACTATTTGAAGTGATGAGCTTCAAGGCCTCTTCCTTTTCAAGTCCCTGTCCCGCCACATGACCGGCATAGAAGGCCATATTCCGTGTCTGGAAATTAGCCATGTCCTCGTTCTGAATACCCACTAATACGCCTCCCTCTGCCAGGAGCTTCGGAAGTTTATAAGAATGATCGTAATCGTCATCTTCGCGATACGGAAGCGAATGGGGCTCCCGAACCAGTACCGGAATGGAGTTCTTTTTCAAAAACGGAATGATTTTATGGGCTTCATAGCCACCTACCACAACGACGTCTTGAACACCACTTTCTTTAAGTGCCGTTACGGCATCGATCATTTCCTTTTCTCCGTGTGCATACACAAATACTTTTTTACTGCCGTCGAAAACACCCTGAGTTGCTTTAAACGATTCGTTATTCGCTTCGGAAGCATTTCCATCGCCGTAGGCTTTTGCATTGAGCAAAAACTGTCGAACCGATGTCACGTCTTCTTGATAGTCTTTGTTAGGCTGCCAACCTCGAGGTTCGCCAACCCACCAGCGTCCACGTCTGAAGGTATTCGGCCAATGTAGGTGGATACCATCGTCTGTCTTTATCGCAGCATCTTCCCAGTTCCATGCATCAAATTGCACAATAGAAGAAGTTCCGCTGATACGTCCACCATTGGGAGTGGTTTGCCCGATCAATACACCATTGGGGCGCATGCTTTCTACTACTTTACTTTCGGCATTATAGGCAATCAAGCTACGCACGTTTGGGATCATTTCTCCTAATTCGTCCTGATCGTCGCTGGGGCGAACCGCATCTACTTCCACCAGACCTAATGACTTTGTCGGTGCGATAAATCCGGGATACACATGTTTTCCCGTGGCATCGATAACACGGCCTTGTGTTCCAGTGGTGCTTCCACCGATAGCGGTAATGGTTCCGTTTTCAAAAACGATCACGCTGTTTTCGATCACATTTCCGTTTCCAATATGGGCGGTGGCTCCCTTAATAGTGATGACTTCACTTTGCTTAGGAGCAGGGGTCTGTTGTGCAGTTCCTATAAATCCAACCGCAAAAAGACATAGGGTAATAAATAGTGTTACTTTTTTCATGGGGTTTAATTTATAGTTTCACATTCAAAATATTGCTTGTCTTTACCACGGGGAGGTCTGGTTTTTCCTCCGCCGTTCTTTTCGGAAAGCATCATTTTCATTAATTTATTTCGTTCGGAATCAATTTTGGTGCGCATGTCGTTATCTTTTTCAAGATCGAAATACGTACGGCCTTCGATCATGGTTTTTTCCGCTTTCGCGTATACCGATAACGGATGGTCGCTCCATAATACCAAGTCGGCATCCTTCCCTTCCTTAATACTGCCTACACGAGCGTCGATATGCAATAGCTTGGCGGGATTGATGGTGACCATTTTCCAGGCTTCTTCTTCACTAACTCCGCCGTACTTTACCGTTTTGGCCGCTTCCTGATTAAGACGGCGGCTCATTTCGGCATCATCACTGTTAATGGCTACGGTTACTCCTTGACTGTTCATAATGGCCGCATTGTAAGGGATCGCATCATTTACTTCAAATTTGTACGCCCACCAATCACTGAAGGTAGAACCGCCCACTCCGTGTTCCGCCATTTTATCGGCGACCTTATACCCCTCCAAGATGTGGGTAAAGGTATTCACCCGGAAATCAAACTTTTCCGCTACTTTCATCAGCATATTAATCTCACTTTGTACGTAAGAGTGACAACTGATGTAGCGTTCCCCATTCAGAATTTCGGCCAATACTTCCATTTCTTCATCGTAGCGAACCGGTTGACCGCTTTTCTTTTTGGCATCGTACTCTTTGGCACGGGTAAAGTAGTTCATATAGACCTGCTCCACACCCATTCGCGTTTGTGGAAATCTACTGTAGCTCTGCCAATTCGATTGTTTGACATTTTCCCCAAGAGCAAATTTGATGAACTTGGGCGAATTATCATAGATCATAGCATCGGCATCTTCGCTCCACTTTAACTTGATGATTGCGGAACGTCCGCCTATTGGATTTGCAGACCCGTGAAGAATCTGAATCGAGGTAACACCACCGGCCAAGTTGCGATAGATATTGATATCTTCGGGATCAACCACATCTTCAATGGTTACCTCTGCGGAAGAATTGTGTCCTGCTTCGTTAATGGCTAAGGCAGCGATGTGCGAATGTTCATCGATGATGCCCGCGGTAAGGTGTTTTCCGGTGGCATCAATTACTTTGGCGCCGCCAGCTCCCAGGTTTTTTCCAATGGCAGCAATCTTTCCGTTCTTTACAAGAACATCGGTGCCTTCCAGTACTCCCGCATCTTCGCTGGTCCACACCGTTGCGTTTCTAAAGAGTACATTTTGCTGTTTTGGTGTGGTGGCATAGCCATATCCAATATTGGGATAGGTGAGGGGAACGATTTCGGAAGGACCTTCGTCTTCATCTGCATCGTCCTTTTTATCCTCCGTACTTCCTTTTTGCCGGGTTGCTGTGAACTCGGTTTCGCTTCCGTCCGGTAAAAGCAGTCGACCCGAGAAGTTTTGCTCATCTTTCGGAACAATACCGGTCGTTCGAAAAACTTCTTTTGTTTTTTCATCGGTAAATGACAGGCTCACCCAATTGTCACTGTAGTCTAATTTGGAGGGGTAACTGGTCTCTCCGATTTTTACTTCAGAACTAGGTTTTGCTGCATCTCCACTAATGGCTACGTCATAGGTCTTTCCGCCAGCGGTAATTTTATAATTCCCTCGAATATCCTTCTGATCAAGCGTATTGATTACATTTTTTGTACCCTGCACCCAATTCTCAAAAAGGGTGGTGCTTTTGTCGAATATATCGCCACTGGTAATCAAAAAGTTCGCATAGCGTCCTTTTTCTAAACTCCCAAGTTCATTGCTTTTCCCCAGAAGAGCAGCCGGTACTGTCGTTAAAGCCGCTAAAGCCGTCTCTTTATTAAGTCCGTAGGCAATTGCTTTCATGAGCTTATCCTTAAACTCTGAAGGCTTTTTTAGTTCGAAGGTGGTCAAGGCAAAGGTAATGTCGTTTTCATCCAGTGCTTTAGGGTTCATGGGCGCCTGGTTCCATTCACGCATATCAGCCAGTGAGATATACTTCGCCGCATATGGATTGCTAACATCGTAGGCATCCGGGAAATTGATAGGAATGATATATTTCGCGTTACTGGCTTTGATTTTATCGATCCATTCGTATTCGTCACCACCTCCTACAATAATGTAGTTCAGGTTGAACTGATCGCTTATCTTATCGGCTCTCAGGTTGTTGTCTTTGCTTCCTGCTTCAAAAATGGAGACCATTCCTTTGTTCGCATTCAGCGCTTCTAGTGAGCGGTCCTTAGAATCACTATTTCCTTCGGCATACCATTCGGCATCCCAATAGAACTGTCGTAAGAGCGCCATTGCACCCATGAGGGACGTAGGATATGATTGTCGACTCGCCCGGCTCTTTTCAAAAGAGAAGAACTGCGCCGCGCGGTCGTCTAAAATTCGAGCGGCGTCTCCACCTTCATCGTTAAGGGCCACAAGCATTCCAGAACCGCGGGCGATTCCGTCCATGACATGCGTTCCCAGAACGCCAAATCCCGCCTTACGGTATTCATCAGCCGATTTTTTATCGTATTCATACGAATTGATCGCGTCTTTTTCAGGCATGATGTGATCATTCCAGTAAAACCCTTCGCGGGTACTTTCGTAGACAGGGGAACGCCCACTTCCTTCGGCGCGTTTTGGCTTTTCAACGCTGAAGTCGGTGTACAGATCAATAAAGGAAGGGTAGATATGTTTTCCCTCCAGATCGATCGCTAACGAATTCTCGGGAGCGGAAACCGAGCGCCCTACTTCGGCGACCTTTCCGTCCTTAATTAATAGACTACCCTTGCGAATCACCTGAGTAGGAGAAACGTGTATGGTAGCGTTGGTAAATAGGGTGTAGTTTGTGTTTTTTTCTTTCAGGCCGTCATTCTTCGGAAAATACTCTTGCGCAGATGCGGAAAAAATTCCCACGAAAAAAGCCATGAGGAGGAGACTTTTTCTCATTTTTTTGTGGTTGAAATTATTGTTTTCTAAAGATAGAAATCGAAAGCGTTTTGTCCCTCTCTTAGGACGTCTTTAACAAATTGTTATGATTTCTTTAAAACGGTCGGTCCTCGAAGTAATTAATGACCAATGCCACCATGTAACTGTAACTCATGATTCCTTTTGATTGGTTGTTCGCTTTGAGGAATTGGTCCCAGAAATTTTTTGAGAACGTTTCAAATGGGTTTTGATACCGATCCCAAAAATCACGCATTTCTTTATAGCTCGCCAGAATTCCCGGATAGATAGTTTCAATCAATTGATTGTAGGTGTCCATGTCTCTTCGCGCCACTTCGTTTACACAATATCGTAAGGCAAAGATGTATCCGGTATATTGAAAGTAGGGATCAGTATTGTTAATGGTCGCTAGCGTGGCAATAAAGTTGGCCTCATTTTCTGCGGCATAACCCAGCTGGTGTGCCATTTCGTGACAACTTACCACCGAAAACTTGTAGGTCTTAATCAAATTATTGACCTGGGCTTCTCCTGAAAAAGGATTGTAATATCCACTGTAGCCCATATAGGTTAAACCAAGACTCCACCCACTTTTCTTGATGCTTTTAGGATGATAGCTTAGGGCGGGAAACTCTTTTGACAAATGTTCATACCCATTCAACGACTTTTCAAAAATCTCTTTTTGCGAATAGGGAAGATCTATTTTGACGCTCTCCTCGTAGCCCAGTGCCCGATGCATCTCGTTTGATTTTTGAATCAAACGCTTCGTGGTGCTGACGAGCTGTTCGGTAGTGTAATCTCGCTCGAGAGCTAGCGTTTCGTGCAGCGGAACCCGATAGTAATTGAGTCCCCACAGCATATGAAACATAAAGTATACGATAGAAACCGTCGCAAAAATATCAACGAAAAAACGAAGCGGTTCTCGTCTAAGACGCTTCGCATTTAGAAGTAACCACCGAATCGCGAGTATTCCGATCAGTAAATAAAAAATATCACCCACAGAAAACGGAACCCAGCCAAAGAGGTACCGCGCCATTGTTGAGAGCATGGGGTAGAGTCCGCGACTGTACGCGTGTTCCACAAACTCAGGGAACTGAAGCAATACTTTAAGCACGATATACTGCACCGGTAGCAGCAACGCCAAAATAACACGCGTTCGATTTTGCATGCGTCAAACATACGAAAATCCTTATTGCTTTTCTTGGCAACAGCGTGTCGAAAGCCGTATTTTTGTGAAAAACAGAAGACGTATGAACGAAGCTATTCGACAACTAGAGCCTACTGATATATGGAACCATTTTGCCGATCTGAACGCGGTGCCACGCCCGTCCAAGGATGAGGGTAGAGTGATCCAATTCATGAAAGATTTTGGCGCTTCTTTAGGGTTGGAAACTATAGAAGATGTGGTAGGAAATGTGATTATAAAAAAGCCGGCTACGAACGGTATGGAAGATCGTCAAACGGTGGTGCTTCAGAGTCATTTGGACATGGTTCATCAGAAAAATAACGATACTCAATTCAATTTTGACACACAAGGTGTTGAGATGTATGTAGACGGAGATTGGGTACGAGCGAAAGGCACCACATTAGGCGCCGACAATGGGCTTGGCGTGGCCACTATCATGGCTATTTTAGCCAGTACAGACCTTCCGCACCCTGCTTTAGAGGCGTTGTTCACTATTGATGAAGAAACCGGAATGACGGGTGCCATGGGCTTGGAAAGTGGATTGTTGAAGGGAGACATTCTGTTAAATCTCGATACCGAAGAGGATGACGAAATTGGTGTGGGCTGCGCCGGAGGTGTAGATATTACTGCGACCCAATCGTATACAGAGGTGTCGCCTTCTGAAGATGCCATTGCGTATACCCTGACGGTAAAGGGGCTACAAGGAGGTCATAGTGGTATGGATATCATCAAAGGCTTGGGAAATGCCAATAAATTGATGAATCGATTGTTGTACGATCTTCGGGAGCAGGTCATGCTTGTTTCGTTAGAAGGAGGAAGTCTTCGGAATGCCATTCCGAGAGAAAGTGTGGCGAAGGTTGCCGTTGCGAAATCGGCACTCGAAAAGGTTTCTGAACAAGTGGCACGTACTACGGAAGCCCTTCAAGCAGAATTTAAAAGACTGGAGCCCAACCTTGCCATTGAATGGAAGGCGGGAGGTCATGACCTTTCCAAAGGAATGAATGCGGAAGCACAAGAACGTTTTATCAAGATGATCTACGCAGCTCATAATGGCGTATATCGCATGAGTCCGGAAATGCAAGGACTGGTAGAAACTTCCAACAACATTGCAAAGATTAATGTGTCGCAAGGAAATATTACGGTAGAATGCCTTACCCGATCTTCGGTAGCATCTTCTAAAACCGATCTTTCAAATGCGTTACAGTCGGTTTTCGAGCTGGCGGGATGCAAGGTTCGGTTTTCAGGCGCTTATCCGGGCTGGGCACCCAATATGGAAAGTCCGATTTTAAAGGTGCTTGATCGCCTGTATGAAGAACTTCATGAAGAAAAAGCAAATGTCGCTGCCTGTCATGCCGGATTGGAATGTGGTATCATAGGACAACACTATCCTGAGCTGGATATGATTTCCTATGGACCTACTATCAAAGGGGCGCATTCACCCGACGAGCGCGCCAGTATCACATCTACTCAGAAATTTTGGACGTTTACCAAGGCTATTTTGGCGAATATTCCGAAGAAATAATAACGCACTGCCTACCATAAAAAAGCCCCAAGATTGGGGCTTTTTTTATGGGTGTTTCGAAGATGTTACTCCATGATTTCAAGAAGTTCCAATTCGAAGATCAAATCGGCGTTTGGTGGAATTACCGGTGGATATCCTTTTTCTCCATAAGCAAGATGCGATGGGATGAATAAGGTGACTTTATCACCTACGCTCATTTGCAGCACTCCTTCTCTGAATCCTGGGATGAGTCGGGCTTCTTTGCTGTAATCGAAAGGCATTGGGCCATATTGATTACGCGCCACACGTTGTGGGTCTACGGCATCGTAACGCTCGGCTACGTCCATCATACTGGTGTCGAACAGACGTCCGTCACTGAAATAACCGGCATAGTTCATCATCACCTTAACACCTTCGTCAGGCTTCTGACCTTTACCCCGTTGATTCCAGTAGATCTTTAGTCCGCTTTCTAATTCTTCGGCATCATTCATCAACGGATTTAATCGTGCTGCGGTTTCCGAAGCAACCTTTGCCAGGGCTTCTTCCTTTTCCTTTTGCTGCCGCTCAATATCTTCCATCGCTTTGCTGAAAGACGCCACCTTGATATTTCCTTTATTGATAATGTTTACTTCTTCCATCACCACAGGATTTACCGGTTTGTCTCCAGGTTTGGTCGTTTCAACCATTCCGATAGAATCAACAACTTCCTGACCCATCACGATCTCACCAAAAACGGTGTGCTTGTTATCGAGCCATGGCGTTTCTTTCAGCGTGATGAAAAACTGACTTCCGTTGGTGTCGGGACCGCTGTTTGCCATCGAAAGAATTCCTTTTCCGCTATGGGTAAGTTCTGGAGTGGTTTCATCTGGAAAACGATATCCCGGGTTGCCGGTACCATCGCCCATAGGATCTCCCCCCTGGATCATAAAGTCCTTAATTACACGGTGAAAGGTAAGTCCGTTATAAAACGGTTGCTCTTTATACGAAGAATCAACCATTTGGTTGGTTCCACGCGCCAACGATACAAAGTTGGCAACGGTCACCGGGGTTTGATCGTGATATAGTTTTGCGACAAACGTTCCTTTGTTGGTAATAAATTCAGCATACACCCCCTCCTGCAAGTCGGGATATTTGTCTTGGCAGGCGCCAAAGGTGAGCGTAAGTAAAACAACTAAAAAAGTGAGTTTCTTCATGATTTGCTTATTGATTTTCTAATGTTTGTTTTATTGATTGTAGGGTAACCGTACTTTGAACGGGTACGTTCACACCGAGCTTTTCTTGAATTCCGTAGTATCCATAGGCCTTATAAGACGGAAATAAGAACGTAACCTGTTCGCCTTCTTTCATTAATTTGAGGCCATCTCGAATACCCGAAATAAGATCTTGATTGGTTTGATCGATCACGTAATTTTGTGTGCCATTTTCTTCTTCGGAAAGAATCACGTTTCCGTTTAAGTCCTTGATATCATACCGAAAGGCTACTTGATCTCCCACTTCCGGCATGGGAGTGGCGAGGGAGTCCTTCACATTGTAGTAATACCAAAATCCACTTTCAGAAGTAATATAATCACGCGTTGTATCGGCGTTGATCATCGCCTGAATGCGTTCTTCCTCCTGTTTTAAGAGTTCTTTGTTTCGCGCGGTGGATTCTTTAATAAACGAGCCCGAACTTCGTTGTAGCGGTCGGCGTGCTTCCGGCGTTTGGCAGGAAACTAATAATAAGAGCACACTGCCAAATATAGCAATGAATTTATGCATCGATCAGGGCTTTTTGGTATTGCGGCAAGATACTAATAAATTCATGAACGGTTTCATCCAACGACTGTAAACTTCTTCCCCCGGCCGCATTGTTGTGTCCGCCTCCATGAAAGTGTTTGCGCGAAAATTCATTGACTGAAAAGGGCCCTTTACTTCGTAGGGATATCTTTACTATATTTTCTTGTCGGTTTTCAATAAATATCAGGGCGAATACGATGTCTTTAATGGAAAGGGCGTAGTTTACAAAACCTTCAGTATCTCCTTTTCTAAATTCGTGCCTGTCTAGTTCTTCTTGCGACAATGTAATATAGGCCGTTCGATATTCTGAAAGAACCGTAAGATTATCTAAGGCGACGCCCAGAAGTTTCATTCGATTCTGACTTGCCGTATCGTAGATGTTCTCGTGGATCACATTGGGAACGGCACCGTTTTCGATCAACTGAGCAATCACGCGATGCGTAGTTGCCGTAGTGGCAGGAAAACGAAATGACCCTGTATCGGTCATGATGCCGGTATATAGGTTGGTTGCGATGTCTGCGTCGATTTCTGAAACGCCTTCCAGGGCTTCGATACAATGAAACACCATTTGCGCGGTAGAGCTCATGCTCGCATCGCTGTAGGTAGCAGCCGCATAGTCGTCCGGCTGTTGGTGATGATCGATCATCACAAAAGTGGCTTCAGAATCTTCCAGAAGCGGTGTCAGATCGCCACTGCGATTGAGCGCATTGAAATCTAACGTAAAGATAACATCGGCGGCGTCCAGGATCGTTTTGACGGTTTCGGTTTGCTTTTCAAAAATAAGGACGTCATCACAGCCGGGCATCCATTTTAAGAATTCCGGAAAATCATTGGGCATTACCACCGTAGCTGAGTAGTCTTTTTTCCGAAGAAAACCAGCCAGTCCCAAACAAGAACCAATGGCATCGCCATCGGGGTTTTTGTGACCAATAATGACAATGTTTTGAGCCGAATCCAGCGCTTTTTTGACCGCCGACGTAGTTTGTGTATTCATAAAGGTGCGAAGATACAATTTATTAACACGGTTGTAAACTTCTCATTGTATTTTTGAAGTAGAAACAACGCTTATGAAACCACCATTACTCCTCTTTATTTGTTTGCTGCTACTGAATTGCAAACAACCAGAATCCAAGTCAGAAACCCCTAATCCGGCTGCTTCTCAAACCACCGCGGCACGGGAAGCACACGATCTCACCGTGGTCTTTGCCAGTTGTAGCGATCAGGAACGCGATCAACCGCTTTGGAAACCCATTTTAGAAATCCAACCCGATCTCTTTATTTGGGGGGGCGATAATATCTATGCCGATACCAACGACATGGCGAAAATGGCATCCGATTATCAAAAAGTCAAGAGGCATCCCGATTATCAAGTTCTTCGGAAATCGGTGCCTGTAATTGGCACCTGGGACGATCATGATTTTGGGAAGAATGATGCCGGTAGGGAATGGGAGAAGAAAAAAGAAGCGCAAACCTTGCTATTGAACTTTCTAGACGTTCCGGAAGATGATATACGAAGAACGAGACCGGGGGTGTATACTTCCGAAACGATTCAGGGGGAAGGCGGTACCGTAAAAGTAATCTTGCTGGATACGCGATACTTCCGTGATCCCTTGAAAGAAAGCAACACAGAAGGACGGCGCTATGACGAATGGAGTCTTGGAGAGGGTGGCACCATTTTAGGCGAACCGCAATGGGAATGGTTGCAAAGCGAATTGCAAGACTCGATTCCGGATTTTACCATGATCGTTAGTAGCATTCAGTTTTTAAGTAAGGAACACGGTTGGGAGAAATGGGGCAATCATCCTTCGGAAGTTCAAAAAATGTACGAGGTACTGGAAAGGGCGAAGGCCCGCAATATCTTTTTCGTAAGTGGCGATCGGCATATGGCGGAAATCTCAGTGAATTTGGAAGTGCCGTTGCCCTATCCTTTGGTGGATTTTACCAGCAGCGGACTCACTCATACGTGGCCTACCTACGGGACCGAGGGCAATGAATACCGCGTAAGCAATATCATCAAACGCCTTAATTTTGGGGTGATGCACTTCGATTTTAAAACGAAGCGAGTCACTTTCGAAATTCGAGGGCGGGATAATTTTCTCTATGAGCAATTTCAGCAGCAATATTAAAGAACCGTTAAGGACTTGCCAGTACACGGTAAATATGTACTTTTGCACCAAATTTAAAACAGCTCATGAGAACAGACAGAACGTTTACCATGTTAAAGCCTGATAGTGTTGAAAAAGGTAACATCGGGCCTATTTTAGAAAAAATTACGGCAGCAGGATTTAAAATTGTAGCCATGAAGCTTACGCAGATGACACAAGATGATGCGAAGCAATTTTATGCCATTCACAAGGAACGTCCGTTCTTTGGAGAATTGGTAGAATACATGACCCGCGGTCCCATTGTGGCAGCGGTATTAGAAAAAGACAACGCGGTAGAAGACTTCCGTACGTTGATTGGAGCGACCAATCCAGAAGAGGCAGCCGAAGGTACGATCCGTAAATTATACGCGGCTTCTATTGGTGAAAACGCCGTACACGGAAGTGATAGTGACGAAAATGCTGAAATTGAAAGTCAGTTTCACTTTGCAGGAAGAGAGATCTTCTAATAGCGATACAAGACCACACAAAAAAGCCTCCCATGGGAGGCTTTTTTATTTTAAGACAATTTTTTTAATGAGCTCTTTTTGCAACTCCTCATTGAGCAATCTGATGATTTTTTCCTTTCCATAGCTCAATTCTTCTCGTAGCACCGAGGAGGTAAGATCAACATACAAGGTGTCGCGATCTAAGTTGACGCGTGCCGTGTATTTTGAAATGGCATCGCCCATCACTTGATGCCAGGCCTCTTCTGCCGACACTTTATTAAGACCTTTTTTCAATTTACTGTTGCCAAGAAAGTCTTGCAGGCCTTCGGCCAAAGACATATGTTCTCGTGTGCGTTTACTCATTTATTTCTAGCTTATTTGAGAAGGTACGAAACTTTTGATAGGTATATATTTTTCCATCGCGGTTTAACACTTGCAGGAGCGAATCTTCGGCTTGAAGTACGGTTTCGGTCCAGCTATCGTACGGTGTTGTATAATGCATACGGAGACTGTCTTCGGAAATACTTAGCGTAAACGATTCCGCCAGATTCGACGTTCGAAAGCTACCATCCAGATTGGGTTGTAGCTTCTTTCGAAATCCTTCACGATCGGTACGTTCTATATAATCGATGGTCGTATTGACGCGAAATGATTTTACCGAACCATCATCCAATGTTACCTCTTTGATCTCCCAATACCCTTCAATATAAGGGATCATGGTCTCCGGATCCTCAGATCCGCAGGAAACAAAAAGGACCAAAAAAAAGCACAAGAGAAGGTTATGAATCGTGTTCAAGGGGAAACATTTTATAGGTTTGATGTACTTTTTTAATGACCGCTTCGGTTCGGTCGCCATGGGTATCGCTAATAAATAATTGTCCGAAATTTTCATTATCAACCAAAGAAATGATTTGTTCAACACGGTGTTCATCGAGCTTGTCAAAAATATCGTCCAGGAGTAAAATAGGGGTTACCTTGCTTTGTGCTTTGATAAAATCGAATTGCGCGAGTTTTAGCGCAATCAGATATGATTTTTGTTGTCCCTGAGATCCAAATTTTTTGATGGGATGGTCTTCTATCTCAAAGGAGAGGTCGTCCTTGTGAATTCCCACCGAAGTATATTGAAGCATTCTATCTTTTTGAATGTTATCTTCCAAGAGGGATAAGAGGTCGGTCTCATGAAACTGACTCTTATAGTGAAGCGATACCGTTTCTTTCGACTGACTAATGGCTTGATGACGTTCTAGGAAGATAGGCGTGAAGATGGACAAAAAATGTTCTCGTTTGTCATATATTACTTTACCCAAGGCGTCCAACTGTTCGTTGTAGATGGCAAGGGTGTCCGGGTCGTTGGTATTATTCGCGGCAAAATATTTCAATAAGGAGTTGCGCTGGGCGAGTACCTTATTGTAAGAAATCAATGTTTTTAAATAATTGGAATCACCTTGTGAGATCACGCCGTCCATAAACTTGCGTCGTGTTTCGCTGCCTTCGATGATGAGGTCGCGATCGGCTGGAGAAATAATGACTAACGGCAGAAAACCAATATGATCGCTAAACTTTTCATAGGTTTTTCCGTTGCGTTTGATCAGTTTTTTTTGTCCTTGTTTCGCACTGACAATGATCTTTTCGGGCTGCTCACTTTTTTCATAATGACCTTCCACTACAAAAAAATTGGCGTCGTGTTTAATATTCTGACTCGTTATGGGGTTGAAGTAACTTTTTCCGAAGGAAAGATGGTAAATAGCATCCAATACATTGGTTTTTCCAACGCCATTAGGTCCTACGAAACAATTGATCTTTGGATCGAACGCAAAGGTTTCAGATTCGAAATTCTTATAATTTATTAAAGATAAGGAAGTTAATATCATGAATGTTTCGCAATTCTAGATGTCAAGAAATTAAAAACAGTAAAGCGATTACGCCTGCTTTTACCCCTGCCAAAGATCTAAAAATAACAACTTTTTTCCCTTTTAATTTCTAATAAAAATTTTATTTTTGCCCCGCAATAAACAGAAACTATGGCAACGTACAAAAAACGCGGATACAAACCGAAAACGAAGGCAGAGAAGGAAGAGCAGCTTGAAGACGGAAGTGCAACGGCTGAGGTGTTTAACACCCTGGACGAAGGAGCTTCTAAAACGGAAGCCTGGGTGGAGAAGAACCAAAAGTACATCCTGATCGTGGTGGGAGCCATCGCTGTGTGTGTTTTGGGATATTTAGGGTATCAGCAGTTTGTACAGAACCCTAAGTCGGCTGAAGCCATGAACGAAATGTACCGCGCTCAGTCGTATTTTGAGCAGGCAGTAGCTGCCGAGGAAAGCGATTCGTTGTACAATTTAGCGTTGAACGGTGGTGCTGGAAAATACGGTTTCTTAGACATTATTGATAATTATGGAAGTACGCCCGCTGGCAACTTAGCCAATTATTACGCGGGAATGGCCTACTTGAATACAAACAACTATCAGGCAGCTATCGACTACTTAGATGCGTTTAAAAGCGATGACGATATGTTGGCCCCCTTAGCCAAAGGAGCTATTGGCGATGCGTTTATTCAGTTAGGACAGAACGATGAGGCCTTAAGCTATTACAAAGAAGCGGCCAACATGCGCGACAACGAAGTGACCACTCCACGCTTTTTATTGAAAGCCGGTGTTACTGCACTCAACCTCGGGAAAACCGGAGAAGCAGTAGGGTATTTTGAGACCATCACCGAGGAGTACAGCGACGCCATCGAAGCCGCAGATGCCAAAGTGTATCTCGGGAAGGCCCAGGCAATGCAATAGTCATGGCCACCGCGTCTAAAAATCTTTCTACCTATAATAAATCGGAATTACCCGATGCCAAACCCTTTAAGTTCGGCTTCGTCGTTTCAGAATGGAATAGCGAGATCACCCAAGGAATGTTTCAAGGTGCCTTTGATGCGTTAACTGATTGTGGTGCGATGAAGGAAAACATTGTTCGTTGGAATGTGCCGGGAAGCTTCGAACTTATCTATGGCTGTAAAAAACTTTCGGAAAGTTTCGACATGCTTGATGCGATTGTAGCCATTGGGAGTGTTATTCAAGGCGAAACCAAGCATTTCGATTATGTCTGTGAAGCGGTAGCACAAGGCATTAAGGATCTCAATGTTTCGGGAGATATCCCGGTGATTTTTTGCGTACTTACCGATAACAATTGGCAACAAGCCAAGGACAGAAGTGGTGGTGCGCACGGAAACAAGGGCACAGAAGCCGCCATTGCTGCCTTGAAAATGGCGCAACTTAAGAAAGACAGCGCCTTCTACAAATAAGCGGCATTGCTATCAGAATACGCTCAGCTTACAATAACGGTACGGTAATTGTTGACAGAATAGAGGGGATTTCACTTCTAAAACCAGTGAAATTTAAGTACCTTTGACATGTAACAATTATGGGATTAATAAGTAGAAGAAAGAACAAGAAATTCAGTTATGAACCTCGGTATTACAAGAGTGATAAAGAGGGGAGTCCGTTTCAAATGGAACACAAATTCGACGCGTATCGCAAGACGGTTGGTTCTAGTGGAAATTTGAAAAGTAAGTTCAAATCGGCCTTTCAGGAATTGCGGGAAGGCAACAATCGAAAAAGCAATCGATTGATTCTTTTCATAGCCGCACTCTTAGTCTTTTTATTTCTTTACATTATTGATTTCGACCTTTCTATTTTTACGCAAACGCGATAGATGGCAGATATCATTCAGTTACTTCCCGATCATGTAGCGAACCAGATTGCGGCAGGCGAGGTGGTACAACGACCTGCGTCTGTAGTGAAGGAGCTTTTGGAAAATGCCATTGATGCCGGAAGCGACCACATAACCTTACTTGTGAAAGATGCTGGGAAGACGCTTATTCAAGTGACCGATAATGGCTGCGGAATGAGTCCTACCGATGCACGCCTATCTTTTGAGCGACACGCTACCTCTAAAATTAAATCTGCTGAAGATCTCTTTCAACTGAATACCAAAGGCTTTCGCGGGGAAGCGTTAGCGTCTATTGCGGCTATCGCTCAGGTGACCCTTAAAACGAGAACAAGCAAGTTAGAAGTAGGCACCGAAATTGCCATTTCCGGTAGCGAAGTACTTCATCAAGAGGCTACCGTAACTCCTATCGGTACTACTATAGCCGTAAAAAACTTATTCTATAACATTCCGGCGCGGCGTAATTTTTTAAAAAGCAATGCTGTAGAAACACGGCACATCATCGATGAGTTTCATCGCGTCGCTCTGTCACATCCTCAAGTAGCTTTTAAAATGATTCACAACGGAAGTGATGTATTCAACCTTCCGGTGAGTAATGTTCGGCAACGTATTGTGAATATCTTCGGAAATAAAACGAACGAGAAACTAGTACCTGTTTCCGAAGAAACAGAGATCGTAAAGGTAGAAGGCTATGTAATGAAACCGAGCTTCGCTAGAAAGAGTAGGGGCGAGCAATTCTTTTTTGTAAACGATCGATTTATAAAAAGCACTTATTTACATCATGCGGTAGTTAATGCCTTTGAAGGCCTGATTAAAGACGGAACCCATCCCGGCTATTTTCTTTTTCTTACCCTGCCTCCCGCAGCCATCGATATTAACATTCATCCTACCAAAACAGAGGTCAAATTTGAAGAAGAATACGCCATCTACACCATGTTGCGGGCAACTATAAAGCATAGCCTGGGGCAATTTAGCGTCGCGCCTGTGTTAGATTTCAACAAAGATAGCGGCTTTGAGACACCCTATGAATACAGCAAAAAAGCTCCCCAACAGCCTCATGTTTCGGTAGATCGTAACTTCAATCCGTTTCACACCGATACTGCTACAAAAGCAGCTCCTCGTTTTAAAAAACAAGAGAAGGGGTGGGAATCGTTGTATATCGGACTCAATGATGACAGTGCTTCAGAAACGCTCACTACCTCTGAAGACTGGAATACTTCCAAACAAATTACGGTGGAGAGTGATCCCGAAACCGGGCAGCTTTTTCCGCAGGAGGAAGAAACCGTACAGACCACCTTTCAGATACAAAACAAATACATTGTGAGCCCGATAAAAAGCGGTCTCATGGTGATCCATCAGCACCTGGCACATCAGCGGGTGTTGTACGAAGAGCTACTTAAAAACATTACGGTGCAAGAAGCCACAAGTCAGCAACTCTTATTTCCTATCGCCTTGGAGCTTACCAAAAAGCAATGGGCGGTGCTCGAGCCTTTGGAAGAGGCGCTGTTGCATACCGGCTTTATTTTTGAAAAACAAGACGGTGACGGAATGGCCATTTCAGGAATACCCGTGGGGATCTCCGAGAGCAATGTAGCGCCTATTTTACAACGGTTGGCCGACGACCTTCTGGCAGAAGTACCCGATGCCGGATTCAGTTTAAACGATGTTTTGGCGAAATCGCTGGCGCGCTCCATGGCAGTGCGTACCGGAACCCCCTTGAACAAAGAAGCTCGCGAACATTTAATTCATCAACTATTCGCGTGTAAGGAACCCAGTGTTTCCCCCGAAAATAAACCGGTGCTGATCACGTTAGAAGGAACCGATCTCGACGCAAAATTTATGTAAATGGGAAGAATTACCGAAACCATCAAAGCGCTAATCATTGTCAACGTTCTCTTCTTTGGGTTTACGTTGCTCAGTTCCGATCTTGCCTATCGACTGTTTTCACTGTATTACGTAGAACACCCTAATTTCCAGTACTGGCAGCCGGTGACGCATATGTTCATGCATGGTGGTTTCTTGCACATACTGTTCAATATGTATGCGCTTTGGGCCTTTGGTTCCCCCTTAGAAATGCGCTGGGGCCGGAAACGCTTTTTGTTTTTTTATTTTTCGGCCGGACTCGGAGCAGCGTTGATTCATTCGTTGGTTAATTATTATCATGTTAATGCCGGTTTTACCGAGCTGCTTCAAGCAGGCATGTCTGAGTCCCAGATATTTGAGTTGATGCGTGATGCCGAATCCCAAGGGCGAAGTTTAGGACGTTACTCCATTAATATTCCGGAAGGTGTAGACGGCGATACTGTAGGAAGCATGATTTCTAGTTATATGAGTACGGCGGTAGGCGCTTCCGGAGCGGTGTACGGGGTGTTAGTAGCCTTTGGGATGATGTTCCCGAATGCCGAATTAATGCTGATCTTCTTACCCGTGCCTATCAAAGCAAAATATTTTATTCCTGGCTTATTGTTGCTCGATTTGTTCTCGGGAGTGACTGGGTTCTCGTTATTTGGACAGAATATTGCGAATTGGGCGCATATTGGTGGGGCGCTGTTTGGCTTCCTGATGGCCTATTATTGGCGAAAAGATAGCTTTAATCATACGCGTTGGAATTGACATGAGTACCAACAATCTCACATATAAATTCAAAAGGGCCGATATCACCATCAAGTTGATTGTGATCAATGCCATCATATTTTTAGTTTCTCGCATTATTTCAGCCTTCTTTCGGATTCCGATTGCGGAGTTGATGGGGTGGTTTGTATTGCCGGATGCCTTCGGTGAATTTATCCTGCAACCCTGGGCGTTCATCACTTATAGCTTTCTTCATTTTGATTTCTTCCATATACTTTTCAACATGCTATTGTTGTATTACTTCGGAAGAATTATTCTGAATTTGTTTAGTGAAAAACGACTTCTCACCATTTACTTCTTAGGGGCTATAAGCGGGGGAGTTCTATTTGTATTGAGTTATAATTTATTTCCGTTATTTGATTTTCAACGTGGGTATCTGCTGGGGGCCTCCGGGGCGGTGACCGCGCTGCTGGTGTTTATGGCTACTTACAGTCCGAATACGGAGGTACGTGTCTTTTTCTTTACAGTAAAGTTATGGCACATCGCTGTTTTCTTTATTCTTATGGATCTGGTTCGATTGCCCACTTCAGGCAACGCGGGTGGATTATTAGCGCATATTGGTGGTGCCATTTTTGGGTATTTCTATGCGGTGCAAATGGCGAAAGGGAACGATATTGGTGCCTGGTTTGAAACCTTAATGGATGGAGTGGCGAATCTCTTTAAAACACGAAAGCAGCGTCCTTTCAAAACAGTGCATCGCAATCAGGCATCCAAGAAAAAAGCGAAGGGGTTTCCGGAAAAAGAAAACAAAAGCACGCATCAGAAGAAAGTAGACGCTATCTTAGACAAGATTAGCAAAAGTGGGTACGACAGTCTCACCAAGGCTGAAAAAGATTTCTTGTTTCAGGCAGGAAAAGAAGAGTAATTGAGGCGTGAAAAAGTTGGGGTTTTTCAATACAATCGTATTTGGGGTGAATGGTATCTTCGCCCTACTCTTACTATTGGCCAGTTGTGCCCAGTACCTGCCTCCAAAACAATTTGCTGCTCTATCCCTGCTCAGTTTAGCAGTGTCTCCCCTGGTGCTTATCAATATCGCATTTTTTGGTTATTGGTTGCTTCGGAAACGACGCCATGCTTGGCTTTCCTTCTTAATGCTCTCGGCGACTTTTTTCCTAAGTAAAACAGCCTTGCGGCTTTCGGCTCCGGAGGCTACAACTACATCGGAAGCTTCCCTCGGTATTCTTTCATTCAACGTTCGATTGTTCAATGCCTATGAAGAATCTCCCAAAGAAGACCCCAAGAAAGTGATCGCATCGCTGCTCGAAACGTACCACCCCGATGTGGTACTGCTTCAAGAATTCTATCGAGAGCATCAGGTGTCCTTTTCGGCCTATCCGTTTAGGTACATTCACTTCAAGGAAAAAAACATATTGGGGCATGCCATTTTCTCCAAATACCCTTTGCATCACACGGGCGCTTTCAATTTTTCGAATACCTATAACAATAGCCTATACGCCGATGTGGTAAAAGGACAGGATACCATCCGCCTCTATAATTTGCATTTGCAATCTATGGGTGTAATGCCTTCCGTAGAATATATTCAAGAGGGAAATACGGAACGCATGCTGCGTCGCATGACCGTTAATTTTAAGAAACAGCAAGCACAGATCGAGCAAATTCTTTCCCATGCCGAAACCTCACCTTATCCGACGATTCTGGCAGGCGATTTCAACAATACGCGTCATTCTTATATCTACCGGCAGGTGGCAGAGCGCTATACCGATGCTTTTAAGGAAAAGGGTAGCGGACTGGGAACTACCTTCTCGTTCGATTCTTATCCGTTGCGAATTGATTACATCTTTACGTCATCTGATTTTGAAGTTACCGGCTTTAAGAATATCACTGAAACCTTCTCAGACCACAATCCGATTTACGCCCAGCTAAGTTGCTGTCGCTCTAAATAGCTCAAGGCATTAGGTCCTTCATTGAACAATAGGTCGAGTACCGATAAGTTCTCCAGATACCCATGCTTTTCTTCTAAAACTTGTGTATAAGGCGCTAATGCATACGAACGCTCCTTCTTGCCACGCACCCAATGCCGGAGATCGACGGGCTCAATTTCCTTTTGATAGGTTGTCGTTTGCTCATAGCTTCCTTCCATCCCGATCAATTCACAAAGGACTTCATAAATCTCAAGATGGTGCGATAGGAGTTTGTTCACTCGTTTTTTGAAGAGCGGTGCCAGGTCATCTTCGTAAAACTCGAAGAAGGGAGATGTTCTATAGGCGCTTTGCAAGCTTTTCCAATGCTGCGATTGCCATGGAAAATTGTTGTCGGGGGCTACTTCTGCCGTTTTCTGTCGTCTTCCGTCCCTACTGTGCTGAATAGGAACATTTAGCTGAAGTCTGCCGTTTGCGTGCGCAATACGGGCTCGATTGCGGTAGGTTTGCTTTTGGTAATTGTCGCATACTTCAAAGATAACGGTAGTAGCTTGCGCACAGGCCGCCATCTGCGCGATGCATGGAAAGTAAGAGGGTTGAACCACAATTTCCATAGGTGCTACTATTTCTTTTTCTTCTTTCGTTTTCTGAAGAAGTCAAAGACAAACCACCCAATGAGTAATACAATAAAGTAAGTGAAATAAGACACCGGTTTCCCGCTTCCTCCAACGGTAGTAAAGAAACGGTCCCACTTGAACTTCCAGTTGCTCATTCCGTTGTTGATTCCGTCGATGCTCATCCAGATAAATACGGGCTTTCCAACCACATGATTAAACGGTACGAATCCCCAATTGCGGGCATCCTGTGAATTGTTTCGGTTGTCTCCCATCATCCAGTAGTAGTCCATTTTAAAGGTATATTCTGAAATAGGATTTCCGTTTAGCAACACTTGATCTCCGGCAACACTCAATTGATTGTCAATACCGAGTTCGCGTCCTTCATACACTTCGATGATTCGTTTATACAAGGGCAAACTTTCAGGGGTAAGCGCTACGGTAGCATCTTTTTTCGGTATGTAAATAGGCCCGTAAAAATCGTGATTCCAAGCATAGCGATCATCGCGGGGAAAGGCTTGTGGATCCCATTCTCCTTGTTCTGTTTCATAGCGGTATACTTCGGCAACATTGGGGTGCTGTGCTAATTTTGCGGCCGCCTCTTCGGTAGCTGCGGGAACAAAATAAGCATTCTCCTGTGGGATGGTTCCAACGCCATCGGTGATGCCGAGGTCTTTAAAGAGTCGTTGATTTAAATTGCCACTGGTTTTAAAGGCATAGGAAAACTGTAGCTTCGCCCGATCCGGAAGCTCATTCTGAGTACCGTTTATGTACACATAACCGTTTCGGACTTCCAGGGAGTCTCCCGGTAAGCCTACGGCTCGCTTCACGTAATTACTTTTCTTGTCGATCGGTTTAATATATACGCCGCCGTAGGGGTTCAAGATGTTTTCTAAGGTGTCGACCGGCCAACTAAATACTACGATGTCGTTTCGTTTTATCTTTTGAAACCCCGGAAATCTAAAATGCGGGTATTCTACTGTTTTCGCATACGAACGTGATTTTACCACGGGAATAGTGTCATGCACCATAGGGAAACTAATGGGCGTAATGGGAAGTCGGGCCCCATAATGGAATTTGCTCACGAACAGAAAATCTCCCACCAACAAGGTCTTTTCTAAGGAGGAGGTAGGAATGGTGAAAGGTTGCATCACATAGGTATGTACTATAGTGGCCGCCACCACGGCGAACAGAATAGAGCTTATCCATTCTCCGGCCGAGGTGCGTGGTTTAAGACTTCGGTCGGGGATGTGAGTCACCTCCTGAGTGTAGTTGATATAGTAAATATACAGTCCGAGAGTTACCAAAACCAGTGCTGTATCGGTCGTAGAATTCCTGCCGAAGCTTCGGATGGTTTCCACCCAAACCACGGGAAACATGATAAGATTGACGATGGGTACGAACAGCAAAATCACCCACCAGCGCGGGCGATTGATGATCTTCATTAATACAATAGCGTTATAGACCGGTACCGCCGCTTCCCAAGCTTTGCGTCCCGCTTTTTGATACAATTTCCACGTCCCTGCAAAATGAATAAGTTGCAGGATCAAAATAAATAATAACCAACCGGTAAGTGTCATAATATGTTATTTCATCTGAAGGACATCCTTCATACTAAAAATCCCTTTTTTATCCTGGATCCATTCGGCGGCCAGAATAGCTCCGAGTGCAAATCCGTCTCTCGAATGTGCTTCATGGGTAATCGAAATCGTGTCGATCTCGGATGCATATGTGACGTTATGCGTTCCCTTTACATCCCCTTTTCGCTTTGCCATAATAGGAATACCCTTTGATGAAGCCTCTCCTAAATTCCAATGATCGTAGGCAGTCTTTGCAATGATATCTTCTGCCAAAGTGATAGCCGTACCACTGGGGGCATCTTGTTTTTCGGTGTGATGAATTTCCTCCATCGCTACCGAATAATCGCTCCACGGTGCCATCAACTCCGCGAGTTTTTTATTCAAGGAGAAAAATAAATTTACCCCCACACTGAAGTTAGACGCATAGAGTAGGGCGCCGTTACGTTTTTTACAAAGGGCTGCCACCTCCTCATATTTTTTGAGCCAGCCCGTCGTGCCGCACACCACGGGAATGCTCTTTTCAAAACAAGTTTCTAGATTTTTAGGCGCCGCCGAAGCTACTGAAAACTCTATGGCCACATCGGCATCTTCCAAATTGCCTGACGCTTGAGAAGAGGTTTTGGTGTACACAATGTCGTGTCCTTTATCCGCTGCTTTTTGCTGGATGATATGTCCCATTTTTCCGTACCCGAGAATCGCTATGTTCATTGTAGGTTATATCTAAAAGAGAGTCCGTATTGCGTTTGTGCCCGAATCGGGTCAACTTCTACCTTGGGTTGCAAGGAGAGGTCTTCGCTCACATTGAATTGACGTAAATGGGCGTCCACATTGGCGTCTACAATATTCAGCAAATAGAATCCAATAGCTACTAGGATGCTTACATCCTTATTTTTTTGTGCATTTTTCTGCGCATCTATAAGTCGGTCGTTCGAGATCACAGGTTCCGATCCGGTTCCGAAGAATTCATCATCGGTAAATCCCGCTAAGCGTCGTTTGTATGCGTTTCGGAAGCGATCGTAATCTTTATCGTTCTGTACGTAAAAGTAAACACCTGCTGCAATTCCGGCATAGATCACCGGGATTTTCCAATAACGCTTATTGTAGGCTTGTCCAAGTCCGGGAACGACAGCCGAATAAAACGCAGCCTTGGATGGAGCTAGCGGGTCGTATGCTACAACAGAGGTGTTGTTAGCAACTGTGTCGTTAACAACCAATGCCGCATCTTCTGGGGTGCTTTGAATAGCATCCGTCACTTGACACCAGGCTGCAGTCGTTATGAAAAAACAACAGAGATATAGAAGCTTATTGACCACTTTTGATAAGGTTCAAAATACGTTCAAACTCTTCCTTGTCTTTAAAAGGTATGGTGTAATGTCCTTTACCGCTTCTGCCCACGCTTACTTTAACGGTTGTTCCAAACACGTCTGTAAGCTCTCGCGCTCCTTTTTTAGCATAGGTGGGAAGGCTTTTCTTGGAGGTTTCCTTTTTTTCTTCCGGGCCTCTCAGGTTTCGTACCAGGGCTTCGGTATCTCGAACCGATAATTTTTTGCTGATCACCTTTTCGTAGATAGCGAGTTGGTCATCGGTGTCATTCACATTAATTAATGCTCTTCCGTGCCCCATAGAAATAAAGCCGTCGCGCATTCCCGTTTGAATGATCGGGTCTAATTTTAGGAGTCGAAGGTAATTGGTGATGGTAGAACGGTTTTTTCCGACGCGATCACTGAGTTCTTCCTGCGTAATATCGATCTCTTCAATGAGTCGCTGGTAGGACAACGCAATTTCGATGGGATCTAGGTCCTGACGCTGGATGTTTTCCACCAGGGCCATTTCCAAGGATTCCTGATCGTTGGCAATTCGAATATAGGCCGGAATGGTTTCGAGTCCGATGAGCTTCGAAGCACGGAAACGACGTTCTCCACTTACCAGCTGATACTTATTAAAATCGAGTTTCCGAACGGTGATCGGTTGAATAACACCCAACTCTTTGATAGAAGAGGCTAATTCGCGTAAGGTTTCTTCATTAAAGCTGGTACGAGGCTGAAACGGATTCATTTCAATGGTTTCCAACTCCAATTCAACAATATTTCCTACGACCTTATCGGCATTCTTATCGGAAGCCGATTTGATATCGTTAGAAGGATCTTTCAGCAAAGCCGAAAGACCGCGACCTAACGCTTGTTTTTTAGTTGCTTTAGCCATGTGGCGTTATGCGTTTTTTTCAATTAGTTCTTGCGCCAAACTTAAGTAATTATTGGCACCTTTACTACTTGCATCGTAACTAATGATGCTTTCGCCGTAACTGGGGGCTTCACTTAAACGAACATTTCGTTGGATGATTGTCTCAAAGACCATTTCATCAAAGTGTTTTTTTACTTCGTCTACCACCTGATTCGAGAGTCGGAGACGCGAGTCGTACATGGTTAATAACAACCCTTCAATATCTAATTTGTTATTGTGAATTTTCTGAACACTTTTGATGGTATTGAGAAGTTTTCCGAGGCCTTCCAGTGCAAAGTATTCACACTGAATGGGAATAATGACTGAGTCGGCAGCGGTTAAGGCGTTCAGCGTTAACAATCCTAACGAAGGAGCACAATCAATGAGAATGAAATCATATTCTTCCTTAAGTCCCTCTACCGCTTTTTTCAGCATCGATTCGCGTTGGTCCTGATCGACCAATTCGATTTCAATGGCAACGAGGTCAATATGCGCCGGGATTACATCAAGGTTTGGAGAACTGGTGCTCATGATGGCCTCTTTCGCCTTGGCCGTATGTTCTAACAATTGATAGGTACCAATGTCAACAGATTCTACATCAATACCCAGTCCAGAGGTTGCATTCGCCTGAGGATCGGCATCGATCAAGAGCACTTTCTTCTCTAGAACGCCTAAGGATGCCGCCAGGTTTACCGATGTGGTGGTTTTACCTACACCGCCTTTTTGGTTAGCAACAGCAATAATTTTACCCATGAAGGTTCGTTACGGTTTGAATGATAAAAATACAACTTATTAAGCGGACAGAAAATGTATTTTGTTAACAGAAAATCAACAATTCACAGGTGGTTACGACTTGTTCTTTTTGGAACGTATCATCATTTCTAGCATGTCCCACATTTGGTCGGGAACTTCTTCAAGCAGATTCATCTGTCCCGCGCCTTTCAACCACTCTCCGCCATCGATGGTAACGACTTCCCCGTTGAGGTAGGCCGAGAAATCCGAAACTAAATAGGCTGCTAGATTGGCGAGCTCCTGGTGGTCGCCAACCCGTTTTAAAGGCACTTTTTTAGCAAGGTCGAACTTTTCTTTCAAGTCGCCTGGAAGCAGTCTGTCCCACGCGCCTTTTGTTGGGAAAGGTCCCGGAGCAATGGCATTAAAGCGAATTCCGTATTTGGCCCATTCTACTGCCAACGAGCGCGTCATGGCCAACACACCGGCTTTAGCGCTGGCACTGGGAACCACATAGGCTGAACCTGTGAAGGCGTAGGTGGTTACAATATTTAATACCGTTTTATTGGTTTCTTTAGAATCGATCCAATGCTTTCCAAACGCGAGGGTGCAGTTCTTGGTTCCTTTGAGCACAATATCAATGATGGTGTCGAAGGCATTGGCACTAAGACGCTCGGTAGGAGAGATGAAGTTGCCGGCAGCATTGTTCAGAAGCACATCTACACTTCCGAAGCGTTCTACGGAAGCGGTTACCATGGCTTCCACCTGGTCATAATGCCGAACATCGCATTGCACGGGCAGCACCGTACCGCCTGTTTCCGATTCTAATTCGGTTTTTACGTTTTCTAATTTTTCGAGATTTCGTGAGGTAATCACCACATTGGCGCCTAACTCCAGGAAGTAGGTGGTCATCGATTTTCCGAGTCCGCTCCCACCCCCGGTCACGACAATGGTTTTCCCCTTTAAGGCGTCATCACGAAGCATTTTTTCTGAATAGTTCATAAATAGCAATTGATTATTCAAAAATAAAACTAAATGACGGCTCTTAGCCGATTTCTGCTAAATTATTCTAAGATATATTCCGTAGTGACAAAATACGGGGTGTCATCAGACGGGTTGTAGCTTCTGGTTCTTTTGGAATAGTAATTATTCGGAAATAACTCAAATTCGTCTTCCAATGATTGTGCAATGGTTAAGTTTGTAGAATTGTTACTTTCTAGTAATAAGTACTCCGGAACATTACGTCCACCATACAACTCAATACATAGTATATGTTTCATTTTCTTTCCATAGGTAGCTTGCTCAATGAGTTGTTCAGTATCTTTAATGTCTGAATAAGTAAAAGTATATGTCGCTCCAGAATCTAGTGATGCGCTGATGAGATTACCATCGGCATAGGCAAAGGAGTTCACGTAATCCATTGCTCCATCAAAATTCATATCGTAGCCTGCGCTAATAAGATTATCATCAGCGTCGAAGGTGCCTATAACGCGCTTGTTCACCGTAGCGTCGGGATTAGAGAAGGGTAGGTGGCTCCGTTCAAAAACGACGCTATTTTCCGAAGGATATAGAAAACGATAGTATAATGTTGTTTCGGCATTTACGGTATAATCTGCGGTAGCAAGATTGCCATCCGAATCGTACTCAAAATTTCGAAATTCATCACCGGGTATGTAATTATTCACGTAGGTTACCCGGCCTCCTTCATATCGATATTCACCATAGGCATTTAGACCTTGAGATACACCTTCTAAGTATATTTCTTGACTCGTATTTTGCCGTTGATTATTAATAATGCCGGTGGTAAGGAGCGTGTTTTGAATTCCCTCTTCTGTATAGGTTGAATCTGTTCTCTTTATGATAACGAAAGGAGTTTCATTAGAGGGGTCCTCGTTACTTGGGAGCGATGCCTCATCATCGTTCGAACAAGCACAAAAAGCAATGGCAAGTAGTGGTAGCAACAGATATTTCATAGATGGTGTTATTTGATTAGTGACTATAAAACGCCGTTCTGCCTGGGTTTAGTATATCAAAACGTTATGTATGCCACAAGGTTTTATGTCCTCGACTAGATTAGAGCGTGTTAGCAGCAAGCGTCTTTTTGTAGACATCACAGGGGTTTAGTGACGACTCTTCGAAAAGGGATGGATGCGTGAATGTGCTATCATAGCTCATGCCAATTCGTTTCATTACGGCAATGGAGGCTTGATTTTGCTGAGGGGCTACCGAATACACGTCTGTTACATTAAACTTTTGATACGCTGCATTTAGACAGGCGCGGGCGGCTTCCGTAGCGTATCCGTAACCCCAGGCGGAGGGTTTATACCGCCAGCCGATGTCAACACAGGGGGTAAAGTCACTTTCAAAATTTTGGTGCATGAGCCCCGTAAACCCAATAAATTCAGAAGTATCTAAGCGTTCCACGGCAAAATAGGTAAAGCCATGGAGGATAAAATGTTGTAAAAATCGCTGTATTAAGTCTTCGGATTCTTGGGTGGATAAAAGCTTCGGAAAATACCGCATTACCTCGGGATCCTGTCCCATGGCAATGAACGGAGGGAAGTCTGAGTCTTTCCAGTTCCGAAGTCCCAATCGATCTGTTTTCAGAAGATAGTCCATTTTTAGTCCGCCACCGAATCAATCAAAATCTGAAGCATTTCGATCGCCGCCTCACTTATTTTGGTACCAGGACCATACACCGCTACGGCACCCGCATCAAAAAGAAATTGATAATCTTGAGCCGGGATCACGCCTCCCACAATCACCATAATATCGTCTCTGCCATAGGATTTCAAGGCGTCAATTACCTGAGGCACCAGCGTTTTATGACCCGCGGCCAGGGAAGATACCCCCAGAATATGCACATCATTTTCTACGGCTTGCTTGGCGGCTTCCTTCGGGGTTTGAAAAAGAGGTCCAATATCAACATCGAATCCAACGTCGGCATACCCTGTGGCGACTACCTTCGCACCCCGATCGTGCCCATCCTGTCCCATTTTTGCGATCATGATACGCGGGCGACGTCCTTCTAATGTCGCAAATTCATTGGCCATGTTTCTGGCCTTTTCGAAACTAGGATCTTTTTTCATTTCATTACTATAGACTCCGGAAACCGATTTGATCTGCGCTTGATACCTTCCAAATGTTGCTTCCAATGCTGTAGAAATTTCCCCCAGGGTAGCTCTTTCGCGCGCGGCCTCAATCGCCAAAGCTAATAAATTTCCTTCTCCTGTGGCGGCACTTTGGGTGAGTGCCTCCAGGGTTTCTTGTACTTTTTTCTTGTTGCGTTCCGACTTAATCTTCTCTAATCGCTGAAGCTGCCCCCTGCGCACCTTTTCATTATCCACGTCCAAAATTTGAAGCGGATCTTCCTTCGCGAGTCGGTATTTATTAACCCCTACAATAACATCTTGTCCGTTATCGATTCGCGCTTGTTTTCTTGCGGCGGCTTCTTCAATACGCAACTTCGGAATGCCTGCTTCGATGGCTTTGGTCATGCCGCCTAGCGACTCTACTTCTTCGATGAGCTCCCATGCTTTCTCGGCGATATCATTGGTCAATCTTTCTACGTAATAGCTGCCTGCCCAGGGATCTACCGTCCGAATCATTTCGGTTTCTTCCTGTAGGTACAACTGCGTATTTCTGGCAATACGCGCGGAGAAATCGGTGGGAAGCGCGATGGCCTCGTCCAATGCATTGGTGTGCAAACTTTGTGTGCCTCCAAAAACGGCAGCAGAAGCTTCAATGCAGGTGCGAGCCACATTGTTAAACGGGTCTTGTTCGGTAAGGCTCCACCCGCTGGTTTGACAATGCGTTCGAAGCGAAAGTGATTTTTTGTTTTTAGGATTAAATTGTTTGACAATTTTGGCCCACAGCATCCGTGCCGCCCGCATTTTGGCAATTTCCATAAAGTGGTTCATACCAATTGCCCAGAAAAACGAGAGCCGCGGGGCAAAGCGATCAATATCCATACCTGCTTCGATCCCGGTTCGTAAGTATTCTAAACCATCGGCGAGGGTATACGCCAACTCAATGTCGCAAGTCGCGCCGGCTTCCTGCATATGATAGCCAGAAATAGAGATACTGTTGAATTTCGGCATATGTTCGCTTGTAAATTCAAAAATATCACTAATAATGCGCATCGAAGGCTGTGGCGGATAGATGTAGGTGTTGCGCACCATGAATTCTTTAAGAATATCATTCTGAATAGTGCCCGCTAAAGCTTCAGGGGTAACACCTTGTTCTTCCGCAGCAACAATATAAAAGGCCATGATGGGCAATACGGCACCATTCATGGTCATGGAGACGCTCATTTTTTCGAGCGGGATTTGATCGAACAAGACCTTCATGTCTTCCACCGAATCGATGGCTACTCCTGCTTTTCCCACATCTCCCACAACGCGTTCGTGATCGCTGTCGTAGCCGCGATGGGTTGCTAAATCGAAGGCCACCGACAGCCCTTTTTGTCCGGCCGCCAAGTTTCTTCGGTAAAAGGCATTGCTATCTTCTGCCGTGGAGAATCCGGCATATTGTCTAATCGTCCAAGGGCGGCGTACGTACATAGTACTATAAGGCCCTCGAAGATAGGGTGCGATCCCTGCGGCGAAATTCAAATGCTTGCAATCAGCAACATCATCGGCATCATACGTTTTCTGAAGGGCGATACCTTCTGCTGTTTGTGCGCTTACTTCGTTCGACGCAGCTTTTGCGGAGGTCTTGTGGAGGGTGAGGTGTTCTACATTCTTTCTAGTCATTGTTCACCGCATTTTCTTGTTGTATCGTTATAAGATTTCGGTAATACGTATCTAACGCGATGTACATCGCAAAATACGGATCGCTGGCAACGTCTGAAATATTTTTACGGAAGACCTCTGCCATCATACCGGGCCGGTACGAATGGGCCTCCCGTAAATTCTTGATGGTCAATTTTACATCTGGATTCGTAAACTTATCCAATATACAGGCGACATACGGATGGTTGTAGTTTAGCGCCACTCCGCGTTCCTGTTCAATCCAAAAATCAGGATACTTTTCCAGTAATTGTTCTACTATTTTCTGGGTATGCGAACGTTGGATCTCCTGGTATTTCGCCCCCCCTTTGGTGCCCCGGAAAATATAATTTCGGTAGCCATCCAAAAAATAGACTCCGGCGGTCGTGTCTACTTCGGTGGTGGTTTTATACCGACGCGCAATATCGTGTTGGAAGGTATATAAGGCTTCATGCATCAAGGCTTTATCGGCGCCTTCGCAACTAATGGGTTGCGCAAAGTGCTGATAGAGAAAGGGTATGTCTTTATCTGACTCGCAAGAAAAGCAAGTAACAGCTATACAGCATATTAAAATAATGTATTTAAGCTTCATTTTTAAGTCGGTTTTGCTCTACACTTTCAGAGAGACGCTTCGGAATGATGGGTTCTATTAAGGTCTTTCTGGGTTTTATTTTTACGAATGGATACAGTTCTAGATCATCCTTCATCCGGTCTTGCTCGTTGACGTACTTATTGGTACCCACAAGTACTTTCTTACCAGCATCGAACCGATCTTGCTCTTCCGCGGCGCGTTCTTTCAGCTTTTTTTGAAGTTGTCCCTCTTGCAATTGATTAAGCAAGCCTCCAGACTTTTCAAGTTGCTTGAAGAGCGATAATGCTTTTTCAGCGAGTTGCTCTGTGAATTCTTCGATATAGTAAGCACCGTCGGCAGGATTGCCCACGGCCTCAAAATAACTTTCTTCTTTGAGGATCAGTAATTGATTTCGAGCGATGCGTTCTCCAAACTCATTGCTCTTGTGATACAAGGCGTCGTATCGCAAGGCCACCACACTGTTGGCGCCGCCTAAAATGGCACTCATGGCTTCCGTAGTGGTTCGTAGCATGTTTACGTTGTAGTCGTACAGGGTTTTATTTCTGAGGGAGGACTGGGCAATGATATGACATTCTTCCGAACAATCGTATGCTGATGCTAGGACAGCATGTAGTTTCCGAAGGGCTCTTATCTTAGCTATCTCAAAAAAATAATTTCCACCAACAGCAACCGAATAGGTAACCGGGGGAAGTGTCTCCATAGGCACGATGGCATGCTGAGCGATGTGATTAAGGTATTCATTACATTGGCCCAAAGCGTAGGCAAGCTGCTGCACCATGGTGCCTCCGGCATTTTGATAGAGCGTGGTGTCTATATGTAAAAAAGCTTGGTCTGGGTAGGTTGCAAGGAGTTTCTGAAGGATTTCATGATCTTTTGCTTCAGAATGAAACCAATTGCCCGTCCGAGCCAAGTTCCCCAGAATGTCTACAAGAAATACGACAGTTGCCTTGCGTTTCTCAAAATAGGAATACACGCTTCCGAAGAACGTTTCAGAAAGAAATTGAAAATTGAAATACAGCGTTTGATCGTCCCATGAAATAGCATCAAACATGTTCGCCATGTCAAAAGGGCTGTCTGCCGAAATATAGAGAGCTTCAGCGCCACGGTCTAAGGCAGCGCGCGCCAGGTCTGACGCGATGGAAACGTCATCGACAAATACCGAGGCGGTACTATTCCAAGTTTTAGGATGTCCCGGAATGGGGGACGGTGCTTCCGAGCGATCGTCGGCATGATAAAACGGCTTTACGTCAATACCTTCGGGACTCGACCACACCAGGGAATCGTTGTAATCGGCTCCCTTTAGGTCCACTTGTATTTGTTGTTTCCACTGTTTTGCTGAAACCGGTTCAAATTCAGAAAATAACTTACTCATCATCGGTTTGGTTTTCGAGGCTATCCTCGTGTTCTATGATAAAAATATCTTCGTTCTCTTTTTTAAGATAGTACTTTTCGCGTGCAAATCGCTCTAATTCGTCGCTGTCTTGCATCTTTTCCAGGAACTGTTTGTCTTTGTTTATCTCAGATTCATAAAATTCTTTGCTCTCTTCCAGGGCTTCAATATCATCATCCAATTCTTTTTGAATGACATACGAGTTGGTATCAAAGAAAAGCATCCAAACTACGAACAAGATTAAAATGAGCACGTACGTATTACTCACAATCTTGAACCATTTTTTTTCTTTGATTTGTTTAAACTTCACGTTTCCTGTTCGAGTTTTTGGTGAATGATATTTCGAATGAGATTTACTGCTACGGTATTATATCTATTGGTAGGAACGATAATATCGGCAAATTCTTTTGTAGGCTCTATAAATTGCTGATGCATGGGTTTGAGCGTGGTTTGATAGCGATGCAATACCTCTTCCAGATCGCGTCCCCGATCGGCTATGTCGCGTTTCAGGCGCCGAATAAGACGTTCGTCACTATCGGCATGGACGTACACTTTAATATCGAACATATCGCGAATCTCCGGATGCGTAAGAATAAGAATACCCTCAACGATGATTACCTTTTTGGGATGCGTCAACACTGTTTCGCTGGTTCTGTTGTGCTCTTTAAAGGAGTACACGGGCTGCTCGAAGGAGTTTCCGTTGCGCAATTTTTGTAAGTGACGCACTAGCAAGTCGAAGTCAATTGCCTGGGGATGGTCAAAATTGATCGCCACACGGTCTTCAAAGGAAAGATGACTCAAATCTTTATAATACGAATCTTGTGAAATTACCACAACTTCATCGGTAGGAAGTTGTTCCACAATTTGTTCTACCACCGTTGTTTTTCCGCTACCGGTTCCTCCGGCAATGCCAATAATGAGCATACAATAACACTTTGACGCAAAGTTAGAAATTTCTACGAAGGGTACCGGAGCCGAAGTGGTAAATCTATTCGGGAATATTGGCTACTTCTTCCTCGGTAACCATGGTTTCTTGAGTATTTCCCCAACGATTCATAATATAGTTCATCACATCGGCTACTTCCTGATCGCTAAGCCCCATAGAAACCATGACGCCATTGTAGGTTTCTCCATTGACGGTGATCTCTCCTTTTTGTCCGTATTTTACGGCATGAATGCTTTCGGTACGTTTGTCTTGCAGCCAATTGGAGTTCATTAAGGGCGGAAAGGTACCCGGTACTCCCTGTCCGTTTGCCATGTGGCATTGCATACAAAAATCGGTGTAGAGCATTCCTCCGCGCTCCATACTTTCCTTTAACCTGTCTTGTGGGTCGTTGCCTACGGTAATGGTTCCTGCGGAATAAGAGCTACGCTTCTTGGCATTCGAATTACAACCGAAGCAGAGTAAAAGTGTAATAACAATGAGATGTTTTAGCATTACGGTTTGGTTTAATTAGGTACTACTTTATACAGACCATCACCTTCCACGGCGATATAGATATAGCCGTCTGGTGCTTGTTTCACATTGCGAACGCGCCCGATTCCTTCTGCAATTTTTTCTCTACCCACTACTTCGTTTCCTTTCAGTTTTACCAATTCCACATAATTAAATTTCAACGATCCTACCAGGAGGTGTCCGGTCCATTCCGGATATCGGTCTCCGGTAACAAAATCCATTCCGCAAGGAGCAATAGAAGGCACCCAATAATAGATTGGTTGTTCCATATCGGGACGTGAGGTTTCGTCGGTAAAGGATGTTCCGCTGTAATTGACACCATAGCTAACTACGGGCCATCCGTAGTTGGCCCCTTTTTTCAGGATGTTGATTTCGTCTCCTCCTTTAGGGCCATGTTCATGAATCCACATCTCTCCGGTATCGGGATGTAGTGCCATGCCTTGTGGATTCCGGTTTCCGTAGGTATAAATGGCTTTTTTCGCGTCAGCGTCATTCACAAAGGGATTGTCTTCAGGAATGCGACCGTCGTCATGCAGACGATATACCTTTCCGCCATCGCGAGTGATATCTTGTGGATTGACATCGCGTTCCCCTCGTTCACCAATCGTAACGTACAGGTATCCCTCGGTATCAAACTCAATACGTGAGCCAAAATGCTGTCCTTTGGAAGTGTTGGGCATGGCTTTGTATAAGTCTTCTATTTGAACCAACGCATTATTTTCGAGTTTGGCGCGAATGAGTTTGGTATTTCCACCATTCCCGCCTCCTTCGGTAGAAGCGTAGGTGATATACAGCCAACCATTTTCCTCATAGTTGGGATGTAATTCAATGTCCAGGAGTCCTCCTTGTCCACGATTATAGATTTCGGGTAGGTTCGCCACCTCCCATTTTTCACCATTCTGAATCCGTAATAATGTTCCACTTTTCTCGGTGATGAGAATGCTGCCATCTGGAAGCCAAGTCATGCCCCAGGGATTGTCTAAGTTATCAACGATTCGTTCAGTAGTATACCCGCGTTCTGCGGGAGTTTTGATCGCTACATCATCTTTTTTGGTACGCTGGGCGCAACTCAAAAAAAAGGTACAGCAGAGGAGGGGCAGGAGGATGTTTTTCATAGCGTTTTTGGTTTGTGAAAAGGTACTAAAACGGGAGGAATAAAAAAAGTCGACTTGTTTGCGAGGTCCTTTATTTTCGTTATTTTTGCCAACGAAATTTTCGGGATGTGGCGCAGCCCGGTTAGCGCACACGCCTGGGGGGCGTGGGGTCGCAGGTTCAAATCCTGTCATCCCGACAATTAGATGCCTAAGGACAAAGTCCTTGGGCATTTTTATTTAGTGACGAGCCAAACGAAGTTTGATTGAAGGCATTAAATAAAGATGACCGTAGTGCGGAAGCACTAGGCATGTATTTGCAACATTAGCAATGTAAAGAGATTCTCCAAATCCTGTCATCCCGACTTAACCAAAAGTGGTTCGCGTGAGTGAGCCACTTTTTTATTTCCGAAAACGTCAAAAACTTGCTTTTGTAAGTTTGAGGAAATAAAAAAGAACGAACACGAAGTGTTCACTTTTGATTTGCACTGAGGGTTTTGTGGGATTCTTTAAATCCTGTCATCGGAACAAAAGCGATGTAAAAGGATACTTCAAATCCTAAAATCTTTCGCTTGCTGAAAAGATTCAGATGAACTATGAAAGTAGCATGGAAGCTCCGTGTGTTTCATTTGTAGCGAAGGTTTTGTAGGGGTCTCTAAAACACGCTACGCGATAATTGTAGAAGAATTACGAATTGGTTACTTTGTATACCCTAGAATAAGTAAAGGAATACGGCTCCCGTATTGTAATTGCTGTGCTTCCGAGCCGTATAGCCATCGATCCATAAACGATTCTTTCGGAATAAAAAGACAGTGCATATTAGGAGTAAAAAGCTGCGTGAACGCATCTATCGCCATGGGATACGGCAATTTGTTCAGAAAATGAAACGATAATTGCTCTCTTGGCAACACATCCTTCACCGCGGCTTCGTGAAACGCCTCTGCTTCGTTGGAAACCACTTCCACTACATGTAAATGAGCCTGGGTACGATCTAAAATGGCAACGAGTGTCGTTAGCTTCTCGTGTTGCAAGCGCTCTTCAGAATGCATAGAAAATAAAACAGAACTAACGGGTTGATACGAATGTTGCTCAGGAATAATCAACATTGTGCAGGGGAGTTCTCGAATAATCTGAAGTGTATTGCTTCCAAATAATACTTCCTTCGCTCCGGTTGCCCCATTGCTACCCATTGCGATAATGTCAATATTGAACCTGTTTACAGCACGTGATACCACCGAAGCAAAGGTTCCAAAGGCCACTTTTTCTTTAAATGCAAAGTTATGGGAAGGAAATTGTTTTTTGATTCTTCCGGAGAAGGCCTGCAAGTCTTTCAAATTATCATCCAGCAAGGCTTTTTCCACTGAGTCGCTGTTGGACGCTGAATAAAAGTCATCCATCGTCATTTCCCCAGATCGCTGTATGTTCAAAAAAAAGAAGGTACACGACATCCCTGAAAAATACTCCATGGCATAGGTTATGGCATTTTTAGAATTTTCAGAAAAGTCGGTTGGCAACAGTACGTTCATCATGTTTTATAACTTTCTATAAAGGTACTGCTTTTCTAGGGGCGAATAGCTGACATTTATCAGCGGTTCTTTACGAACGGTTGGGGTACCAATCGAGCAAACGGACTTCCGTATTCACTTCGGCACCTTCTACGAGGTTCTTGAACTTATCGACATCGCTCAATCCCCCTTTCCCACGATAGTGATATGGGTAGACGGTTTTGGGCGCAAACTCAATTACAGCATCCGCCGCGGCATCAACATCCATGGTGTAGGGAAGGTTCATACAAACAAAGGCTACATCAATATCTTTAAGATTGCGCATTTCGGGAATGTCTTCGGTATCTCCAGATACATAGACCCGCATGCCGTCTTTACTTATCACATAGCCATTGCCACGTCCTTTGGTATGCCGACTGTCTGGTGATTCTGGCAAATTGTACATGGGGATGGCGGCAACGGTGAATCCCATTACCGTAGTTTCTTCTCCATTATTCAATACCATCACACTTGCCTTCATGGCTTCCGGAAGTTCATCGGCCACCGCTTTTGGAGCTATGATGGTAGCTCCGCCCTGAACGGCTTCTAAGGTTTCCACGTTTAAATGGTCTCCGTGAATATCAGTTACTAGAATGAGTTGCGCTTCCGGCTGACCGGCAAAGGCTTCAGCACCACCAACGGGATCGGTGTATATTATAGTGTCTCCCCATTGCATCACCATAGTGGCATGAGATATCGGTGAAATATTCAATGGATTTTCTTCCGTTGAGGTTTCCTCCACAATCTGAGCCGTGTTGTTTGTGGCTTGGCTGTTGGTTTCATTTTTGTTTCCTTTTTCCTGGCACGCAACGAAAAGAGGTAATGTGGCTAAGAGTAATAGCTTTTTCATGATCGTAAATTTTTTTTAATGTACTAAGAAATTATGCGGTAGCCGTGCTCTTTTACAATACTTTAAGAAAGTACCAACTCCATTTTTATGTTGCTACGTTCATAGGGTACATTGGTTTCCTGCGGAATTTCAACAAATCCGTACTTGCGGTACAAATAGATAGCATTTTCAAGTCGCGTATTCGAATATAAGATCAGCTTTTCGTAGGAGTGTGAACGTGCAAAGTCAAGCGTGTATTCCAGCAAGTGCTGACCGATCTTCTGTCCGCGGTGTTCTGGAGATACCGCCATTTTGGTAAGTTCCAAAACATTATCGGCATAGGGCATCAGGGCCACGGTACCCACAACCGCCTTGTCTGCTAATACAAAAAAAATATGTCCGCCTTTGTCAAGGATATAGGCTTCGGGTTTGGAAAGTACTTCTTCATCAAAGGGTTCTACATAAAAATAGGTGCGGAGCCATTCGATATTCAAATCGTAAAAGGACTGCTTGTACTTGCGGTCAAAAGGAATGATCTTCATGGCTTAATCGGAGATCACGTCATTCACTAAATAGGCCAGGGCCTTTCCGGTACGATGTGTTGCTTCGTTAGTCATTGCCGCCTCACAAATATGCACATAAGTGAGTCCGTTACGCCTCGAAAAATAGCGCAAGAAGGTACGCGCATCCTTCATTGAAAACCCTGAAGGGGTCATGGCGCTGCTAGGAAAATTTTCGATGGCATCTACGTCAAATTCGAGTCCGAAGGGCGCCATGCCCAAAAAGTTTTTGGCGTTCAGCATCGCTTCTTTGACAGTGAGTTGTTCCATGATCTCCATATCTTCAAAGAAATAGAAGGCCGCACGCCCTTTAAACTGGTTCATACGATCATAAATTTCTTGGGAAGTGTAGCTTTTATGGAGTCCGAAAACCGCATATTTCTGAAGAAAGCCGCGGTCCATGGCAAACGAAAACCCATTGCCACTATGCCTGTGTTCCAAAGGTCGAAAGTCAGTATGCGCATCAAAATTGATGGCGTTCAAGGCCGTTCCCAGCGCTTCAGAGGCTCCTTTTAAGTTTCCAAAGGCATTGTTGTGGCCCCCTCCTACAATGATCGGTATTTTCCCCGCGTGAACGATGGCGCGAACGACTTCAGAAACTTGTTGATCGATCTTTTCTACCAGTCTTCCAAGCGTTTCGAAATAGGTAGCGCCGGTAGGATCCATCATGTCGGCGGTTTTCATTTCTTTAGCGCAATCGATCTCCCCTAAGACGATCAAGGCTTCTGGATTGGTATGGGTATTCGATTGCATGTTCAGCAAGTTGCTAAGGCAGGCTTGCCACGCCTTTGCCGCACCCGGTTTCCCGTGATTCGCACGTACCCCAATATCTTCTGGAATGCCGAACAGAACAAAGCGTGCCGCATGATCCTTTAATTCTGATAGCGATGTTACGGTATGAACCGACTCTCCAAATTTCTTCTCCCCTTTCCGAAGCTGGATATAGGATTGTACTTTTTCTTTTGAATAGTGGTGTAATGCACTCATTGGAGGGTTCCGTTTAGGATGACACGATCGATTAAATTACTTCCGAAGGCATACGGCAAAAATCCGTACGAAGGAATAGGTTTTGTGATGATGAGGTTGGCCCTTTTACCGGGTGTAATACTTCCGTGGGTTTCACTAAGTCCCATGGCATAGGCACCATTAATGGTAGCCGCGTTGATGGCTTCTTCTGGAGAAAGGTTCATTTTGATACAGGCACTGGCCACCACAAAATTCATGTTCCCACTAGGCGACGATCCCGGATTGTAGTCGGTTGCGAGCGCCAGTGGGAGTCCGTTATCAATCAATTTTCGTCCCGGAGTATAGGGAATACCTAGAAAGAACGAGCAGGAGGGAAGCGCCACCGGTATGGTTTGACTTCCTTGTAAGGCTTCAATGTCTTCTGCCTCTAGCACTTCGAGATGATCTACGCTGAGGGCATTATGAGCGACGCCTACACCCACACCGCCAATACTATTAAACTGATTGACATGTATTTTAGGAATGAGTTCGAAACGGGCAGCGGCCTCGAGAATTCGCTCGGTATCGGCTACCGAGAAATAGCCCGATTCGCAGAACACATCCACGTAGTGCGCCAGTTGTTCTTCTGCCACTTGCGGGAGCATTTCGTTAATGAGGAGATCGATATAACCGTTTTTATAGTTTTTAAAGTCCTTCGGAACCGCATGCGCTCCTAAAAAGGTACGACGCACGGTAATTCCGAAGGTTTCTTCCAACCGTTTGGCAACACGAAGCATTTTTACTTCTGCAGCCGTTGTGAGTCCGTATCCACTTTTAATTTCAATGGCGCCAGTACCCAGTTGTATCACCTCTTGAAGTCGGTTTGCCGATTGTTCATAGAGCGCTTCTTCGGAAGTATGTTGCAAGGTTTCCGCGCTATTAACAATACCGCCACCTTTGGCGGCGATTTCCTGATAGCTGAGCCCGTTGATGCGATCTACGAACTCTTGCTCCCGATTGCCGGCATACACCAGGTGCGTGTGTGAATCGCACCAAGACGGCAACACTATTTGTCCGGAACAATCTATTGATTGCGCCTCCGAGCTTTCCGGACAGGTATCCATGCTTCCAAAATCTACGATCTCATCGCCTTCACAAAGCAACCAGGCATCGGTTAGCGTAGGCAGCTTCCGCATATCGTAGCCACGAATCATATTGGGTGCTTCAGGGCGCACTTGTAAGAGTTCTTTGATGTTCTTTAGCAAAATGCTCATTGGGTTGAAGTCCTTTCCGTTTAAATTTCTGTAAAGATAAAAAAGAGAAGCTAGCTGAGTAGAACCGCAGCGAATTTAATACCTTAGTACGATCAAAAGTACTTGCTTATGAAGCCTAAAAAAAGAGGAATTAACACCATCTGCACGCATGTAGGTGAAGTTGCTGACACGCAATTTAAAGGGGCTGTTTCTCCCTTGTTTATGTCGAGTAGTTATGCCTATGAAGACGTTGCTGTGAAGCGCTACCCGCGCTATTTTAACACCCCAAATCAAGAAGCCTTGGGCCGAAAAATCGCGGCGCTTGAAGAGAAGGAGGTGGGAATGTTGTTTGGAAGCGGCATGGCTGCGGTAAGTGCTTGTTTGTTATCTTTTTTGCATCAGGGAGACCATGTGGTGGTACAGCACGATATTTACGGCGGAACGTATAATTTTATCGTTGAGGAATTTGAGAAGTACGGGATTTCGTATGACTTTTCAGAGGGGTTGAGCCAAGAAGGCTTTGCCGCTAAGATCAATGAGCGAACGAAGGTGATTTATGTGGAAACACCAAGCAATCCATTAATGCGCATTGTCGATCTGGAAATGATCAACGAGTTGGCTAAAGCCCACGGCTTGGTGAGTATGATCGATAACACCTTTGCCAGTCCGATTAATCAGCGACCTGGAGATTTCGGAATGGATATCGTGATACACAGCGCCACAAAGTATATGGGTGGTCACAGCGATATCTGTGCCGGGGCCGTGGCAGCTTCCGAAGCGCATATGGATACCATTTGGAATTTCGCGAAGAATACGGGAGGAAGCCTTAGCGATTATACGGTTTGGTTGCTGGAACGCAGCATGAAAACCATGGCTATTCGTGTAAAAGCGCAGAATAAAAATGCAAAGCGAATGGCAAAATGGCTTGACGCGCACAGTTTGATCAAGAAAGTGTATTATCCCGGCCTAAAAAGTCATTCTAATTACGCCCTGGCGAAAAAGCAAATGAAGGGATATACGGGGATGCTTTCTTTTGAATTACTTCCGGAACTCGATCCTAAAAAGTTCATGAAACAACTACAACTTATTAAACCTTCCATGAGTTTAGCGGGAGTGGAGTCTACTATACTATCACCCGCCGAGACATCACACGCGTTGCTCACTCCTGAAGCGAGGGCTGCGCAGGGTATTTCAGATGGCTTACTGCGGTTTTCGGTAGGAATAGAAGAAGCTAAAGATTTGCAAGTCGATATTTCGCAAGCCTTGGAGTCGGTTACAAAACGACAAAAAATAGCCTTATGAAATTAGATATATTGGCCATTGGCGCCCACCCCGACGATGTAGAAATGAGTTGTGGGGCAACCTTGGCGAAGGAGATTTCGCGTGGCAAGAAAGTTGGGATTTTAGACCTCACCCGTGGTGAGTTGGGAACCCGTGGCACGCCAGAAATACGTGAGAAAGAAGCCGCGGCTGCCGCTGAAATTTTAGGCGTGGAAGTGCGAGAAAACCTTCAATTAGATGATGGTTTTTTTAACGATGATAAAGATTCGCAACTCGCCGTCATTGAGATTATTCGGAAATACCAACCCGAAATTATTTTAGCAAATGCTGTCGATGATCGTCATATTGATCATGGTAGGGCGGCGGAATTGGTGCGGAATGCCTGTTTTTTAAGCGGACTCCGAAAGATTGAAACCGTACTGGACGGAAACGATCAGAAACCCTGGCGACCCAAACAGTTGTACCATTACATTCAGTGGAAGGAGCTCACGCCGGATATTGTTTTCGATGTTAGCGGATTTATGGAGGTCAAAATGAAAGCGGTGATGGCCTACAAAAGTCAGTTTTACGATAAGAATTCCAAAGAGCCGGAAACGCCCATCTCTTCAAAAAATGCGACAGATAGTTTGCGATACCGGAATCAAAACTTGGGTAGGCTTATTGGTACAGAAGCGGGAGAGGGCTTTACGAAGAGTCGAATCCTGGCGGTTTCTTCTGTATTCGATCTCATTTAATTTTTTGTTTCAGCTATTGCGGAAACTTATGAAATGCGCTATATTTGCATCCGCTTTTTAAATGAAAGCGAAATGGTGGTTGTAGCTCAGTTGGTTAGAGCGCTGGATTGTGGTTCCAGAGGTCGCCGGTTCGAACCCGGTCTTCCACCCAAAAGTAAAGCTTCTCTGTTTGGAGAAGCTTTTTTTGTGTCTTACGGTTTTATAAAAACCTTAGTGAAGAGGGTAATACGCGCTATAATTTATCGGCGGTGATTCGTCCTTCCCGATTGGCAATTTCCCAGGCGGTTAAGAAAATAAGCCGTGCACGCTTCGCCATCAACTCGTATTCAATCTTATCGGGGGTATCTGTGGGTTTGTGATAATCTTCGTGAACCCCGTTAAAGTAGAAGATGATAGGAATGTTATTCTTAGCAAAGTTGTAATGGTCACTACGGTAATAAAAACGATTGGGATCGTTTTCATCATTATAGGTGTAATCTAATTCTAAGTTGATGTATTTTTCATTGATTTGTTCCGATACATCGTGAAGCTCCTGACTTAGTTTATCGCTTCCGATGAGGTAAATATAATTTGGATTGTCTTTTTTGTCGGGATCAATTCTTCCAATCATATCGGTATTTAAGTTACAAACAGTGTTCTCTAGTGGATACAGGGGATTCTCGGTGTAGTATTTCGAACCATAGAGTCCGATTTCCTCTCCGGTAACGTGCAAGAATAGGATGGAACGTTTGGGTCCATTACCTTCTTTAACAGCTTGCTGAAATGCTTCCGCCATTTCCAACATACTTACCGTTCCGCTTCCGTCGTCATCCGCACCATTGTAAATGGCTCCATTTTCGTCTACTCCAACATGGTCATAGTGGGCGGAAAGTACAATAACTTCATCGGGCTTTTCAGATCCTTTAATAAAGGCGACCACGTTTTCAGAAGCGCTGTTATTCCGCGAACGCGAAAAATAGGAAGCCGGAATTTCTTGAAAATAATCGGTTTCATTTTCAGGCGCTTTAATCCCCTGGGCGGTGTAAAAATCCTTTAAATAATTTGCCGCCATTTTTTGTCCTTCCGTTCCCGTCATGCGCCCTTGCATTTCATCGCTGGCAAAGGTGTAGAGATGGGTTTTAAGTTCTTCAGAAGTTATGGTGTTGGCGTAATCGGTGTTTGTTTTTTTTGCCGTGGCCGCAGTTTGAGCCGTGTTGCAAGATACTGCAGCTAATGCTACAGCGATCAAAAAGTAGATCTTCATATAAAAATTTTTAAGCAATAAAAGGTAAATATACAGCAAGTGGTTGGGTAGCACCAATTTTTGAGAGATTTTTAAGAAAAGAAAAATCCCGATAGGAATATCGGGATTTTAAAGATGAATTAGTGGCAATTACTCATTCCAATTATCGGCAAGGTCTTCTAGCGACTTCACCGTGTTTAATGTATTTTGAATGGTGCTCTTCTGCGCCTGAAGTACTTGTTCCAGTCCAGGTTCGAAGCGATTCTTGGTGAGTACCTCTTCATACTCCTCGACGCTCGCTTTTTCACCGCGAATGCATTCTTCTAGCAAGGCTTCATCGTTGTTGAAACTTAATGCCGACTTTACATCCATCCAGGTTCGGTGCAATTTTCCAGTGGCGCTTCCGCTTTCTTTTGGGGTTTCGTTAATATTTCGAATTTCCTGATCGAGTTCAGTGGCGAATTTCTGCCGCTGTGCCGACTGATGTTTTAGGAAATTCTTGAGTTGTTCATTCTTGGCATTGGTCATGGCCTTTTTGTAGCCTTCCTCCGCGTCGTAATTCTTCTCAAGCAAGGCTTGAAGATTGTTATTCAAATTTTCATGAATATTTTCTTTGGCTTCTTCTCTCGTGGTTTTCATAACATTTGGTTTTTTAAATTTTCTACAATAAAAGTACAACCTCAATATGAGAGTTTCTCTTATAGAAGTATTAATTGAGACGGAATTAACGATGCCTGTTAAATTGTATTAAGATAGCTGCCTTCTGAAGACCCAAGAATTGCTCAAAAATTCTATGGAAGGATTTTTTTGAATAAGAAAAGGGTGTTATATTTGCCCCCGCATTGGAGGAATGGCAGAGTGGTCGAATGCGGCAGTCTTGAAAACTGTTGACCTTCACGGGTCCGGGGGTTCGAATCCCTCTTCCTCCGCAATAAACCCTGTAATTAATTGTATTACAGGGTTTTACTTTTTATGGGTTAAGTAGAGGTGTAAGTACAAGCTTTAAAATTAGATTCTACTCTGATTTATTTCTTCTCAAAATTGGAGCATAAACAAGCGTATATCCTAACCCAGCAAATGTTATTGAAGCCGTAATAGTTATCCCTAATGAAATAGTAGCATATAAAGAAAGTGCAAACAATAAAATATCTATTAACTTATTGCTTTTAACAGCAAGATATTTAAGATAACGGTTACTTTCAATAAGCGCAATCATTCCAGCGAGTATGATTATTCCGAAGAATATGTACGTTGCTATTGCAGCACCAAGCAATAGGCCGATAATGGTTAATAACCCATAGAATAAAATTCCCTTGCGTAATGAAGTACCTCTAGTTTTTGGGACTTTAATAGTGAGTAATTTTTTTAAGTTAATCAGAAATAAGAATTTCATTTTGATATTGCCTGTTTCCAGGACTTTATTAATTAAACAAATATTCTTTTTTCTGAATTTTTAAATTACTTATATGGCCTTAAAAAGACTCTCTTTTAAAAGTTCTAAAAAGAGTACCCCGTCCCCTAAAAACCCTTTGGGTACGGGGGGTAATTTACTGGTAAGTAACCGTCAGAGGTAATTTAAATTTTAATGATGAATTCTGTTATTAGTCAATTAGTAAAGTGCTAATAATAGTTTTGAAAAGGAGATGCTTTAAGTAAAAAAACTTTATAACTAAAATAAAAGATAAATTCAGGGATCTTCATTTAAAACATTGCTGTAAGTAAGTAAATTACTCGAATATTCAGATCTAGTATAGAAATAAAAATATATTTTAAATCCAAAATTTACGGAATAACAAGAAATATTAGAAGATCTAAAGTCAGAATTTAGGTGGTAATTCCTAGTAAGTCTCCACATTCGAATATTAAAAAATCAAATTTATACAAAACATTAGTCCAACGATTAAGATATCGTAGTTATTCCCTTTTCAATTTTACTGAACGAAACTTCTTTAATATTTTTTCTATCTATTATATTTTCAATGTAAAGCTTCTATAATATCATTCTTAATCTCATTGTAAAAACATAACGCAAAACAGTATATTTCTATAAAGTAAATCCTATATTTATTGTTCAATTTTCCCTTATGAATCGCATTAAAGAAGTTTTAGAAGAAAAAGGCATAAAACAAGTCTGGTTAGCAGATAAGTTAGGTAAGAGTTTTAACACCGTAAATGGCTATGTGCAAAACCGCACCCAACCAAGTCTTGAAGTACTGTATGAGATATCAGAAATTTTAAACGTAAAGGCTAGTGACCTTTTAATAGAAAATCAATAGAAGCAAATAAGAATATGTCAAATTTAGACCAAACAGACTTAACGTTTTTCACTAATGAAGAAGGCCATAGTTTATTAAATAGATTCAAATCAACTTTACGTGATACACAGTTATTTGATGTGTTAGTTGGTTATTTCAGGTTAAGTGGTTTTCATAGATTATATGATTCCCTTGAACCTTTAGAGAAAATTAGAATACTGGTAGGGTTAAATGTAGATAAGGACTCTTACGATATTATTTCACATAATCAAGAAATGGCGATGTTGGATTTAGAATCACATAAAAGAACCAAGAAAGTATATCAAAAGAATTTACTCGAAGAAATTGAAGATACTGAAGAACCTGAAAACAAACTACAAGAGGGTATTGAAAAATTCATAGCTTTTTTAAACGCAGATTGTTCAGATCCCGAAATAGATAAAGCTTATCACGGTAATGGTAAAAAATTAGAAATAAGAGCATATCCATCTAAAAACATTCACGCTAAAGTGTATATCGGAAAGTTTAAACCAGAAGATAGAGACTACGGATTTGTTATTACAGGTTCGAGTAACTTTTCTGAATCTGGCTTAATTGCAAATCGTGAATTTAATGTAGAGTTAAGAACAAAACGGGATGTATTATTTGCTGAAGACCAATTCAATAAACTATGGGCTGAGTCTGTTGATATTTCAGAAGATTTTATAGATACTATTGAAAATAAAACGTGGTTAAGTGAAAATATCACGCCTTATGAATTGTACTTAAAGTTAATTTACGAATATCTTGAAGAAGATATAAATTTAGAAGATGAGTTCGACCCATTTTTACCTGATGGGTTTATGAAACTTAAATACCAAAGTCAAGCGGCCATACAAGCGAAAAAAATATTAGATAGATATAATGGTGTGTTTTTAGCTGATGTAGTAGGACTTGGTAAAACATTCATTACGGCCCTATTATTACAACAATTATTAGGTAGAACTTTAGTAATCTGTCCACCTGTATTAAAAGAATATTGGAAAGACTCTCTTTTTGATTTTGGTATTAGAAGTTTTGAGGTTGAATCATTAGGAAAGCTAACTCATATTTTAAAAAAGGGAACAGAACGATACGATTATATCGTGGTAGATGAAGCGCATAGGTTTAGAAATGAAGGTACACAAGCTTATGCAGACTTATTGGAAATTTGTAATAACAAAAAAGTAATTCTTGTTACTGCAACACCTCTCAACAATACCATTAACGATATTTTTGCCCAACTTAAATTATTCCAATCACCAAAAAATTCAACAATTCCAGGAGTAGTAAATCTTGAAAAATACTTTGCAGGTTTACGAACAAGATTGAATAAGGTAGATAAAGCAGACCCAGAATACAAGCATCTTATTAAAGAAATATCTGATGATATTCGTAACAATGTATTGCGTTATGTAATGGTAAGGCGAACACGTAATGATGTCATGACCTACTTTCAAAATGATATGCAAAAACAAGGTTTAGTATTTCCAACTCTTAACGATCCAAGCAAAATTGTCTATCAATATGAAGGAAATTTAGAAATCATTTTTAAATCTACCATTCAACAGCTATTAGAGTTTACTTATGCCCGTTATACGCCTTTATTATTTTACAAGGGAAATAAGCAATTAACGGAATTTGAAAAGCAACAACAACGAAACGTTGGTGGCTTTATGAAAGGTATTCTCGTAAAACGATTAGAGAGTAGTTTTTATGCCTTCAGAATGAGTATTAACCGTTTTATTAAGTCTTATGAGAATTTTATCGATATGTACAAATCAGGTACTATCTACATAAGTAAAAAAGTAGATGTATATGATTTATTGGAAAACGATGATATTGATAAACTAGAAGAGTTGGTAAATGAAGATAAGGCTCATAAATACAAATCAGAAGATTTTACACAGAATTATCCTGACTTACTTCAAAAAGATCTCGATATTCTAAAAGGTATAAAAGAGTTATGGTCAACAGTTAATGAAGACCCAAAACTAGAAAAGTTTATTCAAGACTTAAAAAAAGATAAAACACTTAAAAAAAGCAAACTTGTCATCTTTACGGAATCCAAAGAAACAGGAGATTACTTATATGAAGCCTTATTACAAGAATTTCCAGAAAAGGTAATGTTCTTTTCAAGTAAAGGTGGTAGACATACTAACGATACCTTACTATCTAATCACAATGTGTCAAGAGATATTATCCAATGTAATTTCGACCCTAATCGAAAAAAGAAAGACCAAGTTAACAATATTCAAATTTTAATAACTACAGATATTTTAGCAGAAGGTATAAACTTACATCGTTCAAATGTATTGGTGAATTATGATTTACCTTGGAACCCAACACGTGTATTACAACGTGCGGGTCGTGTAAATCGTTTAGGTAGTGCATTTGACTTTGTATATATCTACAACTTTTTTCCAACAACACATTCCGATGCGCATTTAGGACTAGAAGTTAACATCACGAATAAAATTCAAATGTTTCACGATATTTTAGGAGAAGATGCTAAATATTTAAGTGATGGTGAGGAGTTTGGTAGTCAAGAGTTATTCAACACCTTAAATAATAAAAAGGCTTATTCAGGAGAAGATGAGGTAGGTGATTCCGAGTTGAAATATTTAGAAATCATTAGAAACATCAGAGATAACGAAGCAGACTTATTCGAGCGTATTAAAAAGCTACCAAAAAAGGCTCGTAGTGGTTTTAATAATAATGATGTTGAATTACAGACAATGCTAACTTTTTTCCGTATTGGCAAACTCAAAAAGTTCTATCAGTTTCAAAGTGGTAAATCCAATGAGGTGACGTTCTTTGATGCTGTTCAAGAATTAGAATGTACACCAAAAACGCCAAGAGCCAAAGTCCCTGAAAACTTCTTTACAATGTTGCAAACCAACAGGGCGAAATTTACGCTAGATACCACATCCAAAGAAGAAACAGGTGGTAATAAAGGACGTTCTAATGCTAAATACATTGAAGACCGCATCATAAAAGATAAGCTATTTAAAAACTTTAAAGGCTTTACCGAAACCGACGAAGAATTTATAGCAGCAGTAAGGGCAACGCTTAAAGAAGGTAAAATGGCAAAGAAAACCGCTCAAATTGTAAAAAAAGAATTAGAAAAAGTGATAGAACCTTTACAAGTGTTGCAAGTATTACGCAAGTATGGTCGTATTCAATTGGATATAACCAACAAAGACAATAAAAAATTTCAGAAAAGAGAAGTCATTCTTTCAGGATATATTACCAATAAGTAATTATGGATAAAAATTCAGCTATTAACCTAATTGATAAAACGTTTAACAATGCGTTTGATGAAGCACAGTTTACAAACTTCATACAAAACCTATTAAACGACTTTGAAATAAAACAGAATAAATATAGTGGCAATACCATTTGGGAAGACCAACGCGACCACGTAAGCTACTACAAACGCATTGGTAAATACATAGATCCAGAAGGGGAAGCTTTAGATGTCTTGATTGTTCAAGTAAAGAATGTCTCTAAACTGGAAAGAGCCAGAACAGCATTACGAAACTTTGTGATTAAGCATCTTAATAATTTTGAGAAAGATTATGCTTTAGTAGCGTTTTATTCTAAAGAAGACGATGGGTTCGATTGGCGTTTTTCTTTTATAAAAATGGAACATCAATCCTATTTAGATGAAGAAAAGCAAAAAGTAAAAATGCGTAAGGAGTTTACACCTGCAAAACGTTATTCCTTTCTAGTTGGTAAATACGAGAAATCGCATACCGCAAAAACGCAATTATTACCGCTTTTACAAAACATTGCGAATAATCCAACCATTTCAGAGTTAGAAAAAGCGTTTAGTATAGAACGTGTAACCGATGAGTTTTTTGAACAATACAAAAGTTTATACATTAAAGTCTATGAGTATTTTGAAAAACAAGATTTATCTATTTTTCAAGACAGCCAATTAGATGCGTCAGGCTTTACCAAAAAGTTATTAGGCCAAATTGTATTCTTATACTTTTTACAGAAAAAAGGTTGGTTAGGTGTACCAAGAAATGAACGTTGGGGGTTTGGTGACAAACACTTTGTGCAAAAACTTTTTGAAAAGGCACAACAAGAAAATCTTAATTTCTTTAAAGACTATTTACAATACTTGTTTTATGAAGCATTGGCAAAAGAACGTGATAACGACAATTCGTTTTACCCACGTTTCAACTGTCGTATTCCATTTTTAAATGGAGGACTTTTTGAAGCACAGTACGATTGGCAAAACGCCAATTTCGTTATTCCTACCGAGTTATTTCGTAATGATGAAAAAAACAAATCTGGAGACATAGGTACAGGGATTCTCGATGTGTTTGACCGTTACAACTTTACCATTAAAGAAGACGAACCGCTCGATAAAGAAGTGGCGGTTGACCCTGAAATGTTAGGGAAAGTCTTCGAAAATATGTTGGAGATTAAAGAACGTAAGAGTAAAGGAGCGTTCTATACACCTCGTGAAATTGTACATTATATGTGTCAAGAAAGCTTAATACATTATTTAGATAATGCATTAAATAATTACAATAACACTTACCAAGAATTGGGTGATGACCAAACAAATATGTTTGGAAATCAAGGTAAAACAGGACAACAAACCATACAAGCTGAAACCAATGAAATTATTGTACCCAAAAAAGATATAGAACAATACATACGCGAAGGGCATTTAGCATTAGAAAACGATGTACGTGTGGCAGAGCGTGGTGAGACCAAAACCTATAAATTCTTATTGCCAGAAAGTGTACGTAACAATGCAGATTTTATAGATAAAAAACTAACCGAAATACGCATTTGCGACCCTGCTATTGGTTCTGGGGCATTTCCTGTTGGTTTGTTACACGAGTTGGTTACAGCGCAACTACTATTAAAACCACATTTAAGCAACAATTATTTAAAAGAAAAACTGCTAAAATTTGAACTTATAGAAAGCGAGCCTGCACTGAGCGAAGTCGAAGTGAGCGAAAGCCGTTATGTGTACCGCTTAAAAAAACACATCATACAAGAAAGTATTTATGGTGTAGATATAGACCGTTCTGCGATAGATATTGCACGTTTACGTTTATGGCTCTCTTTGGTGGTAGATGAAGATGATTTAGAACCTATAGAAACTTTACCAAACCTCGATTATAAAATTGTTTGTGGTAATTCTTTAGTTGGTTTACCACCACAAGGTGCGGATAGATACCCAACTTTAAAAGATGAATTAGAAACTTTAAAGAAGAAGTTTTATAAAGAAACTAATGAAAAAGAAAAGAAATCTTTACGCAAAAGAATCAATGACAAGATACAAACGGTTTTAAAAACTGCCGAAGATTTTGAAGGTTACACTATAGACTTTGACTTTGAATTGTTCTTTTCTGAAGTATGGAAAAAAAAAGGTGGGTTTGATGTTATAATTGGTAATCCCCCTTACTTATCAATTTCTAAAGTTGATTACAAAGATATTTTAAAAGAAATAAAGTACGAGACTTTTGTATCAACCGGAGATCTGTATGTTTTGTTTTATGAAAATTGCTTTAGAAAACTCAAGAATAGAGGGAATTTAAATCTAATAACATCAAACAAATGGATTAATGCTTCTTATGGTAAAAAATCAAGAAATTTCTTTTCAACAAAAACAAACCCAATCCTTTTAATTGATTTTGCAAAAGTTAGAATATTTCCAAATGCTACGGTATTCGTGAATATATTAATGCTTGAAAACAGTTTTCCAGAAAAAAAGGTCAAAGCCGTTGCTATGCAGGGAGATAAATTACCAAATGTTTCACTCGCCACTTACTTTTTAAACAATAGCGTTAAAATTAGATTAGATGGTGAACAAGTATGGAAAATTGGTACAGAAGAAGAAATCCGTATTAATAGAATAATTGAAAGTAAAGGAACAAAACTTTTAAGATGGCATAAATTAGAATTTTTTCGTGGCATAACAACAGGATATAATAAGGCATTTCATTTTAATGAAGATGTAAAAGATGAATTGATAAAAAAAGAACCAAAAGCCAACAAGTATATATATCCTTTATTAAGAGGGAAGGATATTAAAAGATGGAAATACGAGTATGATGATAATTATATGTTATTTATTCCTTGGCATTTTCCATTGCAGGATGATTTATCAATAACAAAGGCCTCACAGAAGGCTGAAGTGGCTTTTAAAAATGATTATCCTTATTTGTATAATTATTTAGAAGGTTTTAAAAATGAATTATCTGATAGAAATAAAAGTGAGACAGGTATAAGATATGAATGGTATGCATTACAAAGATATGGTTCAAACTATTGGAATGAATTTTTGAATGAAAAGATTGTATGGATTGAAATTTCGAACAAAGCAAATTTCGCTTATGATTCAGAATCTCATTTCTTGACTAATTCAGCCTATTTCATTTCTGGAGATAATTTAAAGTATTTAACAGGGGTTTTAAATTCTTCTGTTTCGGATTATTACTTTTTCCAAATTACCGCAAAAATTGCAGGTGGCAGAAAACGCTATACCAAACAGTATGTTGAGCAGATTCCTATTCCTCAAATAAAAAAAGAAGAGCAAAAACCTTATGAAGTTTTAGTTGATTATGTTATTTCATCAAAATCTTTAAACCAAAATGAGGAATTTAGTTTTTATGAGTTACTCTTGGATTCTATTGTGTTTGAACTTTATTTTCAAGAAGAATTTCAATCCGCCAACAAATCCATTCTAAAACACCTTTCTGACCTCAAACCTATTAGAGAAGGTATGAGTGAAGAGGAAAAATTAGGCATTATACAGAGCGAATATGAGCGGTTGTACCACCCAGATCATCCGGTGCGTTTTGCTATTGAAACCCTAGATAGTATAGAAGAGGTACGTATTATTAGAGAGGCTTTAAAATCGTAATCAATGAAATCTAATATTACCTATTACGATTGGATACCTTATTTTAAAGCTGTAGCTATTAAAATGTTTGAGATTAGTAAAGACAAGAGTAACCGTGACTCATTGTTACTTAATCTTGCTAATGAACTATTTGAGGAGGGCACAGCAATATTGAATTTTTCAATAACAGATCCGTTTTCAATTATTTATTCTATAGCTCAAAAAAACACAAAAAATCAAAGAAAATATATTTTTGAAAGCATTAAAGCGGTTTGTGGTTTAGAAGAAAATTTACCAACCGATTTTATTTTCCCAACGCCTACCCCTAATACAAAAAGTCTGTTTTTTTTTAATGGGCACTATGTAGATGGCGAAGGTATAGATATTGGAAATGATTGTTTATGGAATTTATTTCATCAAGTGTATAATGGGGAAGAAATAAATAACGATGATTTTTTAAAGGTATTAGCGCTAAAAAATGTTGGAGTAACAAAGCTAACACAAGCAATGTTTTTAATAAATCCAAACGAGTATATGCCCTTTGATACTCAAATGAATAAGCTTCCTGTTGATTCATTAGATAATTTAAAATTAATATCCTTACAAATTGAAGAAGATGGCATACTGCCTTACTACGATGTTTTAAGCATATTAAAAAGTAACTTTCCAGGATGTTATTACTACGAAATTAATTTACTCAACTACCTACTTAATACAACCTCAGGAGAGCAGTTAAGGGTTTCTAATACCTATTGTCAAGTAAGCAGTAATGCTCAAGGTCAAAACGAAGGCGATTATTTTGATGATTTTGTAAACAAAAATGGTGTTTATACAGGAAGTGCATTTTTAAATGAACATACAAAATATCCTTTACAAGATTATAAACCAGGTGACGTGGTTTTGGTAAGAAGAGGCACTAAACGACTAGGGGGTATTGGTTTAATAGTAAATAATGAGTACTTACCCAATGGCTATGATGACGATTTAATGATTAAAATTATATGGTTAGTTAAAGACAACCGTAAAATTCAATCTACAGCGTTAGGACAATGGGATGGTTTTAGTCATGCAACAGCTAATACTGTTGATAGGTTTAAAGAATGTTACCCCGAAACTTTCAAAATATTAGATTACATAAGAAATAAGCAAAAAACTATGTTAAATCATTCAGCAGTAAAGTTTAAGAATTTAATTCTTCAAGGACCACCAGGTACAGGAAAAACAAGATTAGCCAAACAAATAGCAGAATGGTTAACTGATGAAACGTCAGATAAAGAAAAATCGATTCTTGAAGCAATCGAAAACAAGATGTTTAATAAAGAACCAGAAGTTGAAGACAACCCTTATGTAGAGATTATTCAATTTCATCCATCATACACTTATGATGATTTTGTTAGAGGTGTTAAAGTAAATGTTGTTGATGAAAAAATATCTTATGATGTTGAAAATAAAATCCTTGGTCAAATGGCTTTCGAAGCAGCTAAACCAGAAAATCAGGATAAAGCTTTTGTGCTTATTATAGACGAAATCAATAGGGCAAACCTAAACAGTGTGTTAGGTGAGTTAATTTATGCTTTAGAATATAGGGGTAAAATGGTAAACAGTATGTACAAAACAGAACAGGGTTATGGTATAACCATTCCTCATAATTTGTATGTAATTGGTACTATGAATACAGCAGACAGAAGTGTTAGCCATTTAGATTATGCAATACGTAGAAGATTTACCTTTATACCAGTGCCAGTAAATGATCAGGTAATAACTAATTTGGAAGCTAAAAAGGTTTTCAACGTTATTAGAAATATTGTAAAAAATAATATTTCTCCTGAATTTGATGTAAATGATATTCAAGTAGGTCATAGTTATTTTCTGGTTGAAGGAAAAGATCTGTATTACAAAACAAAATATGAAGTGATACCATTATTAAATGAGTATGTTAATGATGGGATACTGTTACCTTCCGCAGAAGATGAAATAAAGAAGTTATTGGCAAATAATTTTTAATGAATGCTAAAAAAATAAATATTAAAGAGCATTCGTATTCCTACGAATTTAATGAAGAGGAATTAATTGACTTATTAAAAAACCCAAATCAATTAATAGAAGAAATTAATCTTGAAAAAGGGTTTGTAAAAACAGGATATTTTATTGGTATTTCTAGGTTAGGTTCAACTCAAAATATTATAAATGTAACCCCTAAATTAGATACAGAATCAAGTAAAATCAATTACCTGTCAATGTTATCAAAAGGGATGCAACATCCTGAAATGGCTAGTTTTGGTAAAGATTTATTTTTTGTGGATCTGGATGCTAAACCTATAAAAGTTAAACAAGATCAAGATTTAATTACACCGTTAATTATTGTAAGCTTTTTACAGCTGCTTTCTATAATAGTAAGAAAAGGGTTGAGAAAGAGTTATTATAGAGTCGAAAAAAATATTTACGGAAATGTAAGAGGTAAAATATTGGTGTCTAAAACCATTAAACAAAACCTGTTTAGAAATAAGAATCTATATACCTATTGTGCATATGAAGAATTTGGTGTTGACAGCCCTGAAAACCGAATTTTAAAAAAAGCATTATTGTTTTCAATTAAGTATTTAAAGTCATTCAAAACCCTAGAAAATAAATTTGAACCATTAATTAATTACATTTCACCAGCATTTAAAACAGTTAATTCAAGTATATCAATATCTGAAATTAAGCACTTTAAAAACGATAATTTTTTTCCGGAATACAATAGAGGTTTAGAATTAGCTAAAATGATTATAAAGAGGTTTGGTTATAATATAAATTCAATCTCTAACAATCAAGACGTAAATGTCTATCCATATTGGATAGATATGCCTAAACTATTTGAGTTTTATGTATTAGGTATATTAAAAGAAGAATTTGGTCGAAAAGATATAGTTTTTCAATTCAGTGCAAATTATGGAGAGTTAGATTATCTACGAATCACAGAAGGTAAAGAACTAGTAATTGATGCAAAATACAAGAATCTATATGTGAATAATAATTATGAAATTGATGATATTAGACAATTAAGTGGTTATGCAAGAGATAAAAAGACATTATCTAAAACCAATATAAAATCGGAGTTCTGGAAGTCAACATTATTAAATTGTTTAATAGTTTTTCCTGATCAAACGAGTGATATTCTAGAAAGTTTTGAAAGCAAACTTTTTCTCAATCCAATAAGTCAGTTTGAAAATTTCTATAAAGTCGGTGTTAAAATACCAACAAAAGATATAATTCGAAATGAGCCATTATGAATATTAATACCAATCTAAATTACAATTGCAGAGTTTCAATTGATTAATAAAAATAAAATTTAAGCGTATGAAAATACAAAATATAACCATTAACAAATACAAAGCTTTTCAGCGTTCAGAGATACTTGCTATTGGTAGTAAAAATGTATTTATCTATGGTGAAAATGGTAGTGGTAAAAGTTCTGTTTATTACGCGCTTAAAGATTTCTTTCAATCGAGTGTTGAGAATATCAATATGGCAAATTTGCGCAATTTATACTTAACCGATGGGCTAACAGATTGCGCTATTGAAGTGGAATTTGACAATAATACAACTAATTCATTATCTGATTCTGGAAGAGATACAAATATTCCAAGCATAATAGATGCAAATCGTTTAAAAAGTTTCGTGACTTACAAACATCTTTTAGGTGTTCATAACGTAAAGTTGGATAATGAGTTAAATATTTTTGATTTAGTAATAAAAGGGGTATTAAAACATTATAAATCACAAACAGTTACAGGGGGTGTAGAGCTAGGTAAATTGTGGAGTGATTTGTTAGCAGAAAGTAAAATTCCTTATGGGAGTGGTAAATATTATCACGCAACTAAAAAACGTAAAGCTGTTGAAGTAAAAGCTGTTGCTTTCAATAATGCATTAGACAGATTGTTTTTTACAGGAGGTAGTGATTACTTGGGTCCTGTGGTAAATAAAATTTTAAATACTTTAATTCCTGGTTTAGAAATAAATTTTTTAAGACATCGAATAAATGTTGATCAGAAAGGTGAGTTAAGTAAACCTAAAATAGCATTACTAATTTCTTCTAACGGAACTTCTTTAGATACTCATTATCCTCATTTTTCATTAAATGAAGCAAAACTATCAGCTATTGCTATTAGTATATTTTTAGGGGCAATAGTACGTCAATCAAGTTTTTCACAAGACATTAAAATATTGTTTTTAGATGATATTCTTATTGGTTTAGATAATGAACACCGTTTAAAATTGATAAAACTTTTAAAAGAACCAGAGTTTCAAGACTTTCAAATTTTCATCACCACTTATGACAGGCACTGGTATGAAGTAGCAAAGGTTCAATTAACCGATTGGAAATTTCTAGAATTTTACAAGGGGTCTAGTGGTCCAGAAATTAATGATAATGTAAAATCAGATATAGAAAAGGCTGTTGTATATAAAAATAGTTATGATTACCCTGCTGCAGCTAATGCATTGAGAAAAGTTCTTGAAAAAACGTTAAAAGAAAAACTTCCCGAAACCTATACTTTAAGCGAAGAGGTTAAAGGCTTGTTAAAACCACCTAAATTAGACACATTAATAAATCGTTTGAAAGAGTATTATAAAGAGTTAGAATTAGAAATACCGAACTCAATTATTGATGGATTAAAAACGTATAAAACAGTTTTGTTAAACCCGATGTCGCACGATGATGTAGAAAGTCCAATTTACAAAAATGATATTGAGGCAGCATTTAAGTTAGTTGATGATTTACAGAAAATTGATTTACCTACAAGAGAAGTAGTGATAGAAAAGAATAAAGTATTCACTATTGATTTACCTGCCATTTCTTATACCGCTGAAATTATAACGGCTAATAATATTTACAAAATCAATAACGATGGTGCGGTTACATTTTCGTCTCCAGATTTTACATTTATTTCTTGGTCTAGACAAGGAGTGAATAATGCTAAAATGACTGGTAATCCTCCTCAAGAATATTCCAAAGCTGAATGGCTAAATGTGCTCTCCAAAGGACCATATAAGATTGATAAAATACTTGTTTCATTAAATATTTCTTTTACTAATGTAGGACTACCTAATATTCCTTTAGATGATTTGAAAAACGCAATGACTTGTGATGGTAAAACTCTAACACAATGGTTGGTATAAAATGAATAAAGAAGTATTAATTAAGAATTATAATATTAATATAAAGTTTAAGAGTATTTGTATTGGTCTAAATCAGAGGTTATAGTAAAACTTCAAGGGTTTCAAAATCAATTAATTCAAGACAAAAACATTTATTTAAGTGCAGCAGTATCAGAATGTGAAATAATTTTGAGCGGACAAGTAGAACCATCATTAAAGATAGAATTTATTAACTACCCAAATTTTCATTAGATGAAAAGAAATTTAAGGAAAGTGTTTTGTTTCTAACAAAAAGGTTAATGAAAGAGTTAAATCAAAATAGAATAATTGTTTTATTTTACAATGAAATTGTAATGCTGGAAGATAATCCAGAAATAGATCTTAGAATTTTAGTTAAATAAATTCCCTCAAAACAAAACCCAGTTTTTTCGTGCCTCAAAATCCTCTGTCTTTTGTTTTGTTCCGCTTTCCAACGTGCTTGTAATTTTTGGTCAATAATATCGCGAGCGCGTTGTTTAGCATTTTGATTGGCTGTGATAAATAAATATTAATCCTACCAATTATTTAGAATTAAAAAAAAATAAAACTTGGGGAGTTTAATTGGTAAATATACTCGCTTAGGTGTATTATATATAATTTTTCAAAAGAAAGTAATTATTTGAGCTATAATAAACTATAAATTATGGATTCCATCATCTTTAAAACTTACATACCCTTGATTGGTAATTATTAAATTATCCAAATAACTGATATCGTGAAACTGTGCAACTTTCTCTATTTTTTTGTAAATCTGTATATCAGATTGAGATGGCTTTAATATTGAGCTAGGGTGGTTGTGTACTGTAATAAATGCTACTGCAGCACTTTTCAATAAAATGGCAAACAAAATCCGTAAATCAACTATGGTTCCTGTATAGCCACCTTTTGATAAAGTATAAATTCCTAAAACTTCATTAGAATTATTTAAAAGGACTACTTTAAATTCTTCAAATAGTTCTATCGTATCACTATTCCAATTACTCTTTATAACTTTATAAGCGGTAAGACTACTTTTTATTTTTAAAGTATTTGATAGCTTAGAAGGCTTGTAAACTATTTCTATTTCTGAGATATTGTGTATCATAATGTTTGTGTATAAAAAAAGGGGAAGCTTAATTGCTTCCCCTTTTGGGTTAATAATAATTATAAATTTATCTATTCTTTGTTTTTCTTTTTTGATTTACTGCTAACTAAAATAATGGCAATTAAACCTAATAAGCCTACTGGCATAAATTCACCAATGGCTGCTGCAGTATTTCCATAAAATTTTGCATCTAGGTAATTATTGAATGCAAAAAAGAACCAAACTAAAAGAACAATACCTATAACTTTCTTCAACATATTATTTAATTAAAATAGTTGTTCTGTCATAGTCACTTTCTGGAATTATCAATCGCCACCTCAACTCGTCTTCATTGAGATTTACTATTTCAAAATCCATTTCATTAGGTCCATTAGGATCAAAATCATCGTAATGAATTGTAAGAGTATTTTCAGTACGCTGCCAAGTTCCTGTTTCTTCTCCATCCTTAAAACAAGGAATACCAGAAGATTCAACGTGATAAGAAAACAAGAATGTGCCATCTTCATAAAAGATGCGCTCATCCATTTTTTCACAATCTGAAACAACTGGGTTTTCCCCATTATTGTTGATATGTTCATTGACATACCAAACTCCCAATAACAAATCTAGTGGGGTTTCATTTTTTGAATTGTCTTTTGAGCAATTCAATAATAACAAGGCCAAAAAGACCAGTACAAAGGAATTTTTCATATTTAATATAATTAAATTAACACCTTGGGGAGTTTCCCCAAAGATAGAAATTATGGCACACGTGCCATAATATTTTACATAGATTGTACCGACTTTAGCTCGGTGAGTAAATCTGAGTTAGACAAAAAATTTATTGAAGCTTTTGGTGACAATCTTAGAAAAGTTCGCCATGAGAGAGATATGAGTATGGAGGATTTAGCCCACGCCTCAGAATTAGAATATTCTCAAATAAGTAGAATCGAAAGAGGTATTATCAATACTAAGATTACTACTGTAAATGCCATTGCCAAAGGACTTAAAATAAGCCCGAAACAACTTTTTGATTTTAAGAAATAGCATCCTCTATTTTGCTTAAAGCTGGAACAATTTTTATACTACTTCTACAATTCTCCATTTTTTTCGAAACAGAAAAGAATTCAAATCTTTTAAAATAATCTGTGCTTCTTTTCCGGAACTTAAATTTCTGCTTTCCATTATCATCAACCTTTTCTGAACTAGTTTCATAAACTAACTCTAACCGAAAATTTCTAGGGATATTAGAATTGCTATCAGGAACGAATTCAACTAATCTAAAAGGATTTTCTTTAGGATCTGGAGAATTTAAACTACTGGTAAAAATGGTTCCGAGATAATTATCATTAGGATTAAGTTCCTTTTTATCTTTGGTTTTTATTTTATAGGCTAGTAAGGGAGATATTGAAACATTAAGTTCAACACTCATCGTATTAGGAATATCTTTTTTGACTTGTAAAACTCCTGTTCGAGTTTTTGTATTAACATTTAACAAGCAATAGCTTATTGTTGTTAGATGAATACTTGAAAGGTATTCTTCAACAACCTGATCAACTTTTTCAAAAAAGATTTTATCATCAATTAAAATATGAATATGTTTTAAAGGAAATTTCTTTTTTACCTCATCAAGTAAAATATCTATAGAAGGTAAATTCCAAAAAAGTAAATTTACTTCTTCAATTGAAGCTACATAGCCTCGGTCAGTTAGGACAATAACAATGTCCTCATTAAGAATAGTTCTCATGATTTAAATGCCTATTTCTAGGACTTTATTGGTTAATAAAATAAATGATTGCTCAATAATTATTGAGCATAAAGAAAGGAGGAACCATACAGGTACCTCCTTATTACTTTTAATGTTTTTTTGAGCCTATACAATCACACCCCCTTTAGGGGGGGTGTGATGTATGGCCTAAAAGATTAGGAATTCCATCTTGATTTATGGAAAACTTAAGTTCAGGTAAACATATATCTCTAGAAACTTTTGTTCTAAGTGATAATTTATTCTCACTTTTTTCAACAAGAAATACGTTTTCTGATTTTTGATTGAGAAAAGATCCAAGGTGACCTTTGGCATCTTTTGAACTTTTTGTGATATGAATGACTGTACATATGTGACAATTTTGTTCAAGAGATTTAGCCATAAGTATATTTACAATTTTAGAAGCTTCATGCTCGTCATTGTATGATTCGACCAGATCAGCAATACCATCGATAATTACTAACGATGTGTCTGGATAACTCTCAATACCAGCTTTTATGAGTTCCAAACGTTTTGATACGCTCTTATTCCTCAATGCAAATGCTTTAAAGTTGGTTTGCTGTTGTCTAATTTCAGCTATTTTACAAATACGCTCGATACACTTTTTTGAATGATATATTGACTGTTCTGTATCGAAGTATAATATGCCTGGGAACTTGCAGTCTGTTTTGAAGTATGCATTACTAGGGTTTGCTTGCATGCAGATAGCAGTTAGATAAGAAAGAATCATTGTTTTACCGCTTTTAGGAGCTCCAGATATGGTTGAGATATTACCTCTTGTAAAAATGGGAACGTTATCAAAAGCTAATAACGGAGGAGGATTCGGGATATCAACTGTAAAGGGTTGTATTAAGCATGATTCTAATTCTGATTTTATATTGAGTTTAGACTTTTTCATCTTCTATTGATTTAAATTTTTTAATTGCATCGTTAATGCTCAGGCAGGTCCAAGCCCATTTTCCAAATGCTTTTGAGTTTGGATAAGAAATAAGTGCGAAACGCCGATTTATTCGTTTTTTGAATACTTCATAGTACTTAGTACTACCAGAGTCTACTTCGTAGATGTATGCTCGTTTCGCATACCTAATTTGAGTAAATCCAAAGCCTTTGACTTCTCCTTTGCCAATGAATCTCTTCTTTAGGTTTTGAATTTCTATGGTTCTACATAGATCCATTTCGTTTATACTTAAAGGATTTGACTTCGGCAAGGGACTCATGGAAGGACGACCTCTCAATCATATGCCGTCTACCAATCTTTAGAGATTTTATCAGACCTCTTTTAATATAGTTGTAAACCGTCAGTTCTGTAACTGCTAATATTTTACTGATTTGCTGTACAGTTAAATATTCTGGTTTGTCGCTTGCACCATATTGCTTGAGTTTAGCATCAAGAGTATCTTCGAGCAATCGACAGAACTCTTCTTTAGATATGCTTTCAATGGAAATGAATGTTGACATTGTAACTAGATTTAAATTAACAATGCCAAAATTGAAATTTTGTGTTATATATTTGGTTGTACAAGTTGTGTACAACTAAAAAAATCTATAATTGATTTTTGTTAGCTATAGAAAATAAATTACTTTTCTATACTTAGATTGGTCAAAATCATTTCTGAAATCAGAAAAAGCTCCACTTAAAGCTTGTTGGGTATAACCTATGTTGAAAGTATAACTTAGAGATGCAGCCATTTGTTTTTCTGTAGTTCCATTCTTCAATACATTATTTCGTTTGAATAGAAATAATATCGCTGCCATCGTTTTTCCAGGTGATACACCTTCATTCTTGAAAAACTCTTCAATCAGATCAAAAGTGTCATCTTCTTCAATAGCAGTTATTAACTTGTTCAGGATAAGTATTTCAATCATATCATGATATTTATCTTCCAATCGAAATAGAGATTTCAAAGGTTTGATTATTTCTCCTTCTTTTGATTGCCTTATTAATTCATAGGTAAAAAAACTTAGGAGTTGTTGTTCGGCGAATGATCTAATATCTGTAATGAAAAGAAGTGATCCTATAGAGTTTTTAAACATATAAGTCTTTTCTATTAGTATTGTGAGAATATCTTGAATTGAACCTTTGCCAGAATAAAATTCATGCAATGCGATTCGCAAGTGTTCAGAAATTTCAAAATATTGCTCACTCTTTCTGTTTTCATATTTAATTCGTTCTACAGCTTGGTTATCCTCAAAGTACCTAGCAACAATTCGATTCATTCTTCTTTCATGATTCTTTTTTGCTTTAATACTTGATTCAATTAATAACTCATCAATAATATTTTGGTAATGTTCTCTTAGTTTGACTCTACTTAATTGAGTAAGGAGTTTACTTGCAAAATTTTCTGCCTTTCTATCCTCAGATGAAGGAAACATACCAATAAGACCTGGCTGATAATGTCTACGAAACGCACCAAAATTAAATTCGATAAATTCCTTTAATGAATTCATTAAATGCTCCATACTGATTTCATGAATTCTGCCTTTTCTTCTTCGTTAGGCTTGTAGTATTTATTAAAAATTTCAAGGCTTTTATGGCCTGTATAGCTCATAATTACCTTATCTGGTATCTTTTTGTTCTTCATGATAGTTATGAAGCTACGCCTTGCCGTATGGCTTGAAATTCGTTTATAAAGAGGCATTACTTTTTCAATAACCTTATTTCCAATTTTAGAAGTCTTTTTAACATCCTGTGTATATTCCAATTTTTCAAAAACTTCCTTGATGTAATCATTGAATTTTTGGTTTGCTATTTTGGGAAGTTTATAATCGTACTTTTCAAGTATAGCAAGTGAAAAGTCATTTAATGGAATTTGTAAAAGCTTGTTGGAATTCTTTTTATCACGAACATGTATATGCCCATTATACACATCACTTTTGTTGACAAGAGAGTAGTTACTGAAGCGCATACCAGTTGCGCATCCAAAAACAAATAAATCGCGAACACGCTGTAGTCTTCTGTTATTACTGAAGTCGTGCTCATAGACCTCCTTAACTTGGTTTAATGTTAAGGCAACTTCTTGGGTAACTTCTTTTTTAATATTCTTAAAGCTTTTGTAATCCTCTTTATATGTATAGTTATTTGTAAAGGCCCAGTTCATAAATGTTTTAAACAAGCCCATGTTTCTGCTCAAAGTATTTACGGCATGCTTTTTCTGAGTTACACAATAGTTAACTAATTCATTAAAGAAAGAATCATCAATTTGATTAAATCGAATCTCCTTATTTCTATACTCTTGAAAGTCTTCCAATAATTTTTTGTTATATGAATACCTTTTGATTGTGGTTTCACTATTAGCGTGATTTGATTGATCACTTTTTCGTTCTTCTAGAAAGAGTTCATATACTTCAAAGAATTGATTAGCTTTCTTTTTAGCGCGTTTAAATTCTTTGTTGAATTCTTTCTTTGTTTGATCAATAGTGAGCTCCTGATTTAAGATCTTAAATCGGTTGGCCAGTTCTATTAATTTATTCTGATATCTGTCTAATTGATGCTTAATCATTCGCATCTCATTAGCTTTAGCATTTCTACCTGTAAGATGTTTGGGTTGTCTTGACTCAAAATCCCAATCATCTGGGTGAATGATTTCTCCGGTAGAGTAAACCATTTTTTTATTTTCATTTTTAAAAAAGACAATAAATCTGATGGATGTAGGTCTATCTTTATTAGTATCTTTAAGATTGAATGTTGAACGCATATTAATAACGGGGTGTAAGTAGAGGTGTAAGTAATAGCATATTTAATGCGAATTTCACACCAAAAACAAGTTATAAAATTATTGATAAATATTGAAAAAACATAGGTTAACAGTATTATTAAGTGATATTAACCTATAAGAAGTTCAGTAACCTCTTCCTCCGCAAACAAGCGCTAGGCTTAAAATTAAAAAACCGCAGAGTTTACTCTAGCGGTTTTTTTACTTTTTAGACATTGGCATTTGCACAATGCCAAAAGAGGGAGATTGGAACAAAATCCCGCTGACTCCGCAAAAGAAACCAATAATCCCTTTTGGGGATTAGCAGTATAGGGAGTAAGCTCATCACTGTTGTCCTATCAGATGAATCGCTTAGAAATGTAAAGTCTCGATAAAATTTATATTTTTACGTATCCTGACCGAAATGAAAAAGTACGTATTCATAATAGTGCTTCTCTTCACTTATAGTCTGCAGTCGCAGGAGTATGTGCCACTTTTGGATCAATTCAATGAATGGCAATTCACCACCTGCAATTCGGGTTGTTTAACCGACATTTATTATACCGATGGAGATACCTTGGTAGATGGCCTATCATATAAAATCCTGGACGGGTATCATTATATTTCAAGGGGCTTTCTGCTTCGCGAAGACATTGCCACGCGCAAGGTTTATCTGAATTTATTTTTACCTACCGCTAACCGCCAATATTTGTTATACGATTTTGGAATGGAAGTAGGAGATTCTATTGATATGAAAAACCCCATCACTCCTTTTGAAGAGAATGCCGGATATTATGTACTAGACTCTATTGTCAATCGACCCTTGGCGGATGGCAATCTATACCGTCATTTTTATCTTTCCCCTACGGCTGCCAATACCAATAGCGATGAACGCCCAGTTTGGGTAGAAGGCGTGGGTTCGCTATCTATTATCACGGCGCCCGGAGGCACTCCCAATATAAATGACGTAGGTCATTTAAGTTGTTTTTTCAAGGAAGGAACTTCGTTTTATACCAATCTGGAAGCGATCCCTTCTTGCGATCCCACCGTGACCTTCGGAATAGAAGAACAATCTAGTGGGTTCGACACTGTAAGGCTTGTTATGGACCGCACTTCAAACACATGTGGTATTTTCGGCCTAGCCGCTATAAGGTCGGTGGAGGTCTATACTCTGGAAGGAAAGCGTAAGCTAACGAGACAACTATCTGGAGAAGAGCAGATTCTAGTGTCATTGGAAACTTATCCGTCAGGTCTCTATATTGTTCGGTTGACAGCCCAAGATGGTTCAAAAATGCAAAAGAAACTTATCGTTCACTAGGGAGAAGAAATCACTCTTATTTTCTATAGCGAAAACAAGCTTTTATGGTTAGCTGTCTTTGAGGATTAAGGGAAGTAGAAAAGCTTTTTTCGAAGCTTTACTGGAACCCATCAAATCCAAACTTTTTCAGTCCCTGTCTACTTATTTTTATCGCTTCCAAAGGCGCTAATTCCCATGTCATGTCCTGCTCCACAATATAGTATTCGAGTCCGGATTGATCGTGCTTCTCCAGAATACGTGCAAAATCGATGGTTCCTTTGCCTACCGGAGCAAACTTCCCTTCGGAATCCATATCTTTCACATGCCACATCTTAAATCGCCCTGGATAGGCTTCAAAATAGGAAAGTGGGTCTTCACCGGCTTTGGTGATCCAATAGAGATCTAATTGGAAATTTACGTATTCGGGATCGGTATTTTCCAGAAAGTAATCCAATGGACGTACCCCGTTAATCTCTTTGAATTCAAAATCGTGATTGTGATACAGCAGCTGCAATCCAGATTCTTTACATTTTTTTCCGATCTCATTCAGAAAGGTGTTGACAAAGGCTACATCATCTTTCATGCCCATGGATTGCGTCGCAGGATCGTAAGTAAAATGTCCCATAGGAGGGATGGGAATCACAAAGTATTGGAGTCCGGCCGCTTTGGCATCGGCAATGAGGGTATCGGCATTATCATAGGTGGTGCTGGCAAAATGACCACTCACGGCATTGAGTCCGAGACCGCTTACATAGTCTTTAAATTCCGAAGGAGTCATTCCGTAGAACATGCCCTCCTTGTATCCGGTAACTTCAATATTTACGTAACCCATGTCGGCGATGGCCTTCAGCGTTTCTTTTGGAGATTTTTCCATTTCATTCCGAACCGTGTACAAGGTCGCGCCGCCAAATTGTTCCTGGCCCAAGTTAACGTGAACTATGGAAAAGAGCATAACGAATGTAAAAAATACTTTCATAATGGAGTGATTTGAAAATTAAAGATAGACTATTCAAAGGAATGGACAACCTCAACTTGGTAACTTTTGTTACGGTAGCCTCTGTTGAGAAGCCCTACTTTTGTACAAAAATTAAGTTATGTCAATACGTCGCACCTATCTCTATAGTGTTCTCTTTCTGAAATGTCCGCGTTGTCGACAAGGCGATCTGCTTGAATCGCATCCGTATCGCATTTCTAAAATGAACAAGGTACATGATGCTTGCCCTTCGTGTCATGTGAAATACGCGATGGAACCCAGCTTTTTTACGGGATCCATGTATGTGTCGTATGCTGTGGGCGTTGCCCTAGCTATCGCCACTTATCTTACCACTTTAGTATTGGGTTGGGAATTAGGTCCTGCTGAAATTTTATGGACCATCGTCGGGGTCTTACTGCTATTGATGCCGTATATTGGGGCTGTTTCTAAGTCGATTTGGGCTCATTTTTTCTTTGCGTACGAACCCAAAGCGAATCAAAAGCAACCCTCGTAATGATACAAGAACTCAAACAATATTTTGCTGCTTCTTTTGAACCTGCGCTAATCGAAGAAATGAATCGAGTGGGGACTTTTATGGAGGTTCCTGAGGGAGCCGACCTTATTAAACCGGGGCAGTACATACGTTCGATCCCATTATTATTGGAAGGAAGTATTAAAATTTTACGACCAGATGCCGAAGGAGAAGAATTGTTGTTATACCATTTAGAGCGTGGAGAAACCTGCGCCATGTCCATGACCTGTTGTTTAAGTGATGTACGCAGTGAAATTCATGCCGTGGCCGAAACTGATGTTCGACTCTTAATGATCCCGGTTTCCAAAATGGAATATTGGTCTAGCAAGTACAAGTCATGGCGTCATTTTGTGATGGATAGTTATCACATTCGCTTGATGGAGCTCTTGGAGAGCATCGATAATATTGCCTTCAATAATATGGATACGCGTTTGATGCATTACCTGGAAGAAAAGGTGAAGATTTTGAATAATACTCACATCGATATAACGCATAAAGAGATTGCAGCCGACCTGCATACGAGTCGGGTGGTGGTGTCACGTTTACTAAAAAAAATGGAAAATGATGGTGTTATACGCTTGCACCGAAGTGCTATCGAGATGCTCTAAACACGTATAGAAACGCATGGAACTAGTTGAAATTCTTGGATATCTTGGGGCCTTGTTCATCGGACTCGTTTTGGGTCTTATAGGTGGGGGCGGTTCTATTCTTACGGTACCCATCCTCGTATATGCCTTGGGGTTAAATCCGGTGTTGGCGACAGCCTATTCACTATTTGTGGTGGGCGCCACTTCGTTGGTGGGTGCGGTAAAAAATATGATGAAGGGAAATGTCGATTTAAAAACTGCTTTTATTTTTGCGCTCCCCGCCTTTATTGCGGTGTATCTCACAAGAGCTTATTTAATTCCGGCAATTCCGGAAGAATTATTTGAAATCAACGGTTGGCTCGTTACCAAAAATCTGGCGATCATGCTATTTTTTGCGGTGATTATGGTGTTGGCTTCTTTTTCGATGATTAGAAACAAGCGGAAAGAAGATCTTCAGGAGCAAGCTCCTACGTATAATTATCCACTTATTGTAATCGAGGGAGTGGTTGTTGGAGTGATTACCGGAATTGTTGGCGCGGGTGGAGGCTTTTTGATCATTCCTGCGCTCGTATTGCTGGCAAAATTGCCCATGAAAAAAGCGGTGGCCACCTCCTTATTGATAATTGCTATTAAATCACTAATCGGTTTTGTGGGAGACCTTCAAAACTTCGCAATTGATTGGTCCTTTTTAGGAATTTTTACCGGATTATCTATTGTGGGCATCTTTGTAGGGATTTGGTTAAATAATTTTATCGACGGAAAAAAACTGAAAAAAGTCTTTGGCTGGTTCGTACTCGTCATGGCTGTTTATATCATTTATAAAGAAATTGGGTAACGGTTGAGTTCCCAATTGAATTTAAAATTGGTAACATGAGTTGCCTACTATCAAAAATATAGGTCTTAATTTTGTACCTAAAACGTAGGAGTACCTCCTTGCGTTTTATTGAAATATGAGGAATATGAAAATCGAACAAATTTATACAGGTTGTCTTGCGCAAGGCGCATACTATATTGAAAGTAACGGTGAGGTTGCCATCATTGATCCCCTTCGTGAAGTGGATCCCTACATCAAAAAGGCAAAGGCAGCCAATGCCAGCATTAAGTACATTTTTGAAACACACTTTCATGCCGACTTTGTTTCGGGGCATGTGACACTTTCCGAAAAAACGGGAGCTCCCATCATTTACGGTCCGAATGCGAACCCAAATTTCGACGCAATCATTGCAAAAGACAAACAAGAATTTCCGCTAGGCGAAGTTACCTTCGTAGTGTTGCATACACCAGGGCATACCATGGAAAGCACAACGTATTTACTTCGTGATAAGGACGGTAAAGACCATGCTTTGTTTACCGGTGACACCTTATTCTTAGGGGACGTCGGGCGGCCGGATCTGGCTCAAAAAGCAGACGATATCACCCAGGAGGAGCTGGCAGGAATCTTATACGATAGTTTACGCAGCAAAATCATGCCGTTGGGGGATGAGGTCATTGTGTATCCGGCCCATGGCGCCGGAAGTGCCTGCGGAAAGAATATGATGAAGGAAACGGTGGATACTTTAGGACACCAAAAAGAGATGAACTACGCCTTGCGCGCAGATATGTCGAAGGAGGAGTTTATCAAAGAAGTGACAGATGGTTTGCTTCCGCCACCTGCGTATTTTCCGATGAATGTAAAAATGAACAAAGAAGGTTATAAGGATGTGGCAGAAGTTATCGAGAAAGGGCAAAGCGCTTTATCTCCAGACGCTTTTGAAGCGGCCGCGAACGAAACCGGAGCAGTGATGCTGGATGTTCGCCATCAGCAAGAATACGCCAAAGGTCATATTCCGGGTTCTATTTTTATAGGCATTGACGGGAGCTTTGCTCCTTGGGTAGGAGATCTTATCAAAGACGTGGAGCAACCCATTTTGCTGATCGCTGAGGAAGACCGAATTGAAGAAACGATCACGCGCCTTTCTCGAGTAGGCTTCGACAATACCTTAGGATATTTGGAAGGAGGATTCGAAGCCTGGAAAAAGGCCTCTAAAGAATACGATACGGTCACTTCAGTAGCCGCATCCGAAGTACTACAGGCGTTGGAAGATTCAGACTATAAAGTGCCAGTTTTTGATGTGCGAAAGCCCGGAGAATTTGAGTCAGAACACGTCGTAGATGCCAAGCACACTTCGCTCTCAACGTTAAACGAGCACCTTGCGGAATATCCCGAAGAGGAAACCTTTTATGTGCATTGTGCGGGGGGATATCGAAGTATGATCGCCGCTTCTATTTTGAAAAGCCGAGGCATTCACAACCTTATTGATGTACAAGGCGGATTTAAAGCCATGAAGGACGCTGGGATCAACACCACCGATTATGTGTGTCCTTCTACCTTACAATAGGAATTCACTCGAAACTGTAACAAAGCGACCCATATGGGTCGCTTTTTTTATGCTCAAGACAAAAAGTATGTGGCTCCATTATTGGATGTGTAACAATAGTTACCAAAGACAAAGAATAATATGAATAAATTTATTAAATCACTGAAATTTTATTCTTTATGGCAACGCATCATCAAATAGTAATCATAGGAGGCGGAACCGCCGGAATCATGACGGCGGCACAATTGTTATCACAGCAGAGAGCAAAGGATGTCGCCATCATAGAACCTGCCGACACACATTATTACCAACCGGCATGGACGCTTGTGGGCGCGGGGACCTACGATTTCTCTAAAACTGCAAAACCCATGGCATCGGTAATGCCCAAAGGAGTGCAGTGGATTCAAGATAAGGCCACGGCATTCGACCCCGATAATAATGCCATACATACGGCCAAGCAGGGTACTATAACCTACGATTACTTGGTGGTTTGTCCCGGCCTGGCATACGATTTTAGTCTTGTTCCCGGCTTAGGAGAGGCGATGGATTCGGGTGTGGTTTGTAGCAACTATACCGACCCTCAACACACCTGGGAGGTAATAAAAAACTTTAAGGGAGGTACGGCGCTCTTTACGCAGCCTGCAACGCCAATTAAATGTGGAGGCGCTCCTCAAAAAATCATGTATTTGGCCGATAGTCATTTTCGTAAAACGGGCGTACGCGATAAATCAGAGGTAATTTTCGCAACCGCAGGTACGGTGATCTTTGGCGTAAAGGAAATAGCCAAAACGCTCATGAAAGTGATCGATAGAAAGGACATTAACATTCGATTTTACCACAAATTGGTGGAAGTGGATGGAGCCAACAACATCGCCTGGTATGAGTTGACCAAAGATGTAACCGCAGGAGGATGTGTGGTGATGGCCGAAGCTGAAAACAACGAAACCATTGACGATAATTTTCAATATAACTACAAAGATATCAAAGTCACCGTTCAGGGAAATCGCTACGGAATTCATTATGATATGCTCCATACGGCTCCTCCTAGTGTGGCACCCGACTTCGTCAGAAACTCTGCCTTGGTGAATGCAGACGGATGGCTTTCTGTAGATAAACATACCCTGCAACATACCCAGTACAAGAATGTTTTTGGTTTGGGCGATGTCGCGGGCTTACCAACAGCCAAGACAGGAGCGGCCATTCGAAAGCAGGTTCCGGTGGTAGTGGATAATCTTCATCTTCTGATGCAGCGCGATCGTCTGGGCACAAAATCGTACAATGGATATTCTTCCTGTCCGTTGGTAACCGATTATGGTAAGATGGTGTTGGCTGAATTTGATTACGATAAAAACTTTATCCCGGATCCCAAGCTAAAACAGTTATTGATCAATGACAGTTCAAAAGAGCACTGGCGTTTGTGGATGTTGAAGAAATACGGACTCCCTTATCTATACTGGAATAAAATGTTGAAAGGGGCCGATGTGTAAGCATGTCTAACAATACAATCCATAAATATATAATCATGAAAAAAAATATGGGCGGTGCAGACCGCATCCTTCGAATTGCGATTGCGATTGTCATTGCCATCTTATTTTGGCAGGGGCTAATTAGCGGTATTCTAGGCTACCTCTTATTGGGTTTGGCGGCAATCTTTTTACTCACGAGCCTCATTAGCATTTGTCCGTTATACACACTCTTCAGAATTCGCACCTGCAGGCGATAGGGCTATGGAAGGTACTATTTCTGTTCTCGCCCCTTAGCAAACTTTTGTATGTTTGCCAAATATCAAAAGTTACCCCTATGAATACAATGACAAGTTATACGCTAGCAGCCGTATTTTTTCTGGTCATTTTAATGGGCTGTAAAGAAAAATCAGAATCGTTTTCACATCAAGCGACATCCACGCCGGTTGTTGTTGGCGCCATGAAAGACGCCATGTGGAAGGGTGAAATTTCGGGGAAAGTACGTATGGATACGCTCGGGTCGAAGGCGCCACTATACGGACTGGGGCCGGTGGCATTTATGCGAGGTGAAATTATGCTGTTGGAAGGAGAAGCATATGTTTCGGAAGTCACTTCAGACACTAGCATGCGTGTTTCCGTAATTCCCGAAGTGACCGCGCCATTTTTTGTTTATGCGGAAGTTTCCGAATGGGAACCCATGGCGATTCCTTCGGAAGTACAAACTATGGCTACGCTTGAAACATTCCTTCAAAATGCTTCCGAAGCGAACTCAGGACCATTTGCTTTTCAAATTAAGGGGACCGTTTCCGAAGCAACCATTCATGTACAAAATCTACCACCGGGTACTGTTGTAACCTCACCCCAAGAGGCGCATCAAGGACAGGTGTCATACTCTCTACAAAACGAAGAGGTTGTCATTATTGGGTTTTTTTCAACAGAACATCAAGGCGTTTTTACGCATCACGATAGTTTTTTGCATATGCACCTCATGAATAATGAGCGTACCAAAATGGGGCATCTCGATGCTGTAAGGTTGGGCAAGGCGACACTGCTTCTTCCGATGCGATAATGGGATAATAATTTTTCTGAAATTCTTTTGAAACTGTAACCATTGTTACGGTATCCTTCCTTACAAAAGTCCATCTTTGCTTCAAAAAATAGTATGGATTGGATATATGCTCCCTGGCCATGGTATGTGGCCGGACCTCTTATAGCGTTGACGATGTTTGCGCTCTTACTTATCGGAAAGCAATTTGGAATGTCTTCTAACCTACGCACCTGCTGTGCTGCCGTAGGGGGCGATAAGATTGCCGATTTTTTCAACTTCAACTGGAAAAAGGACCGATGGAACCTAATGGTTGCTGTAGGGGCCATCGTTGGTGGTTATCTAGCCGCCAATTATATGTCTACAAACACCGTAGCCATAAATCCTTCTATCGCAACAGAACTGTCTCAGAAATATCAAATCTCTGGAGCGGGCACAGCGTATTTACCAAGTGAATTATTTGCCAATGAGCGGTTTTTTGAATGGAAGTCGGTTGTTACCCTGTTGCTCGGCGGTGTGCTCATTGGTTTTGGTGCCCGCTATGCTGGGGGCTGTACCTCCGGACACGCGATTTCGGGCCTAAGTAATTTGCAACTACCATCGTTATTAGCTGTGATCGGTTTTTTTATTGGCGGCATGACCATGGTGTACTTTTTATTCCCTTTGATCTTTTAGTATGAAATATCTGGCATATCTTTTTATCGGCACTTTTTTTGGCATTGTAATGTATAAGTCGGAAGCCGCCTCTTGGTTTCGTATTTATGAAATGTTTCGCTTCGGAAGCTTTCACATGTATGGCATTATTGGTTCGGCCTTGGTCCTTGGTATTATTGGCGTTCAGATCATTAAGAGAAAGAACGTAAAGCCTATTACCGGAGAGCCTATGCAGTTACATGCAAAGAATAAGAGCGTACCGCGGTATCTCTTCGGAGGTATTCTCTTTGGACTCGGATGGGCGCTGGCAGGAGCGTGCCCGGGCCCTATGTTCGTACTGGCCGGTGCAGGTTATCTCACGATATTATGGGTGATATTAGGCGCGTTGATAGGTACCTTCTTATACGGTATTCTCAGAAACCGATTACCCCATTAACCTTCATCAAAGCTGTTCTTTTAAGGCTACGGACTGCGGCGCACTCCCTGTAGCAGAATAGATGCTAGCTCACATTCTTCGTCCTCACTGGTATGCAACACAGAAATATCTCCTGTAGATTCCAGCACCACCGCTTTCACCTGGTCGAGATTCAAGACATTAGCTTCGCGTAATTTGGCGATGAGTTGTGATTTCTCGATCCGCGCGTAACGCAGGTTTTTCTCCAGCATTTGATCGCCCTCCATCAACAGTAAAGGAGCATTCGAAATTGTTTTGTTCAATAACGATGATTTTCGTTGTAGCCATGAGAAAATGAAGGTAAGTACAAGCAACCCTGCGATGGCCACCGCACCATGAACAATAGAGGTGCTGGAGGTTAGGGTGGAAGAGATTATACTCCCAATAGCTACCGTAAAGGCAAAATCATAGGCCGTAAATTTGGCAAAAGAACGAAGTCCGATGATTCGTGTGAGCAGCACAATTACGATAAAAACAAGGCCACACCCTACTAAGGTTTCCCAAAGCGGATCAGAACTGGCGTAAATCCATTTCATAGGTTTTTATTTTGATGGTTAGGAATGATAATGATACAAAAAAGCACTCGCTTGGGAGTGCTTTATTCTGGTCGAAGTGAGCGGAATTTAGTAAAACGTGACCCGCCCGTCTGAAATGTCATACATGGCGCCAACGATTTTAATTTCTCCGTTGTCCTCCATTTCTTTGAGTACCTCACTTTGTTTTCGGATATTATCAACGGTCATCTCCACATTCTTTTTAGCCACGGCATCTACGAACTCAATATTCCCGGAGTTTCGTTTGTTTTCATCAGCAGGTTCACTAACAGCATCTACCGCAGGCTCAATATTCTTAATGAGGTGGGTGAGGTTTCCTAAGCGTGCGTGATCGCAAGCCCCTTTTACCGCCCCACAGCTCGTATGGCCCAACACAACGACTACCTTGGTTCCGGCGAGCTTGCAGGCAAACTCCATACTTCCTAAAATATCTTTATTCACAAAATTTCCGGCAACGCGAACGCTAAAAACGTCTCCTATACCTTGATCGAATAATAGTTCGGCGCTTACACGGCTGTCGATGCAGTGAAGCACGGTTGCAAATGGATATTGTCCACTACTGGTTTGCTTCACCTGGTTGGGAAGGTCTCGAACCGCCATGTCATTGGCGACAAAACGCTGATTTCCGTTTTTAAGTGCAGCAATGGCGGCATCGGGGGTCATTTTCGCTTGGGTCTCTTTCGTCTGGGTAATCATAGTGCTATCGTATGTTTTTTAATTCTTTAGAAAAATAACGATTTCTTCGCAAATAGTAGCGCTTTCAAGCTTTTCAGAAGATAAATTAACGAAAGATTAAGGTTTGGTACGCTACTTTAACTAGCTTAAAATTGCACAAAATTTAGTATATTTGCCCTGTGAAACAAAGTATTTCCATACTGTTATCGCTATTGTTGCTGCTTAGCAGTAGCGGACTTTCATATGCGCAACATTTTTGTGGTGACTATGAAATGTTGGCAAAAGTGACCCTGGGAGAACAACACCTATCCTGCGGAATGGCAATGGAATCTTCAACTTGTGATGGTCCGTCCGACACACATGGTTGCTGCGATAACCACTTCACCAAGGTAGACACAGATGATCATTTTTCGAAGGCCTCTTTTGATATGGCCCTAGATACAACGTTTGTCATCGCCTTTGCTTCAGTGTTTGTCCTAGACATTCCCGTTGTTAATTCAAAAGAAACGACAGCCCTTATTACGTACCGCCCACCGCCTCTAGAGCGTGACATACAGGTTTGGTACGAAGTGTTCTTAATTTGATACTGAGAAACCCTCTAGGGTTTAGATTACACGTTCTAATCGAAGTATCACATTATTATCTTTTTTACATGTCTAAACAATTGTTACTCCTGCTTTTTGCAGGCGTGTTGTTCGCTCAAATCGGGCGAGCACAGGGACCACCCATTACAGCCGATAAACCTATCATGCTGGGCGGGAATACGGTGGTGCTAAAAACCCTCACGGAGATTCGAAATACCGAAGTAGGTACCTTCGTAAATGCTCCTTTGATGGGGCACTATATTATTTCTGCCAATTCTCTGGTTGCGGTTCATCTGCCGTATGTCCATTACAACTTCAACGATGCCTCTGGACGAGGTGCCGGAAGTACATTAGGGGATATTAATATTCTCGGTAAATATCAGTTTTATCGTAAAGACGGTACCGGGAAGACCTTTCGTATGGTGGCAAAGACGCTACAGACGATGCCCACCGGAAAATCGCTAGATATTGAAGAAATGAGTACGGGAGATTATGCCGGCTATTATGCTTGGGTTGGCGGATATGAGTCCTTAAAATTCGGAATTTCTTCGGAAGTAGGATATCGATGGGTTCCCGATGGAACACTCGATAAGTTTCAGGCCAAGTTAGGCTTCGGACTACCACTTTTGAAACCTACCTATCCCGTAAATCAATTGAATTTGTATTTTGAATATTCCAGTGAATGGTTGCACGAACGCGATGCGTATCAATTGCTCTACGCACAGGGAATTCAGTACGCACGAAAAAAATGGACGTGGGAGATGGCCATTCAGCTACCGCTGATTCAAGACGCTCCCGTTTCCGAACAATTAAACTATGCGGTATTCTTAGGAACCCGCTACATTCTATAAACTTAAAATAATTATCATGAAATATATAATCATTAATGTACTAGCCTTCTTGTTTGTGAGCACCGTTTCCTTCGCGCAGGAGGGAAGAGACCAATATGAAATTCAGGTAGACGGACTCGGTTGCCCGTTTTGTGCCTATGGATTAGAGAAAAAGTTCAAAGAATTTGACGGTATCAAAGATGTCGCTATCGAAATTGAAACCGGTGACTTTAGTTTTACCCTGCCTTCCGAAGCAAATCTAAGTATGGAGGCTGTAGAAGCACAGGTCGTTAAAGCTGGTTATACGCCAATAACAACAAAGATTACAAGAGCAGACGGTGCTGTGGAAAGCTCTGAAACAACAACGATGATTGCCGACAATGCGACTTTATCGGATGCCAAGATCCTGGTAGCCGGAAAATGCGAAATGTGTAAAGCACGCATTGAAAAAGCAGCCAAAGGTGTTCCCGGAGTGGCAACCGCCGTATGGAAAGTAGAGGCGAATATGCTTAACGTTTCTTACGATGCAGAGAATGTAACTGCTGAGACCATCGAAAAGGCGGTAGCCGGAGTTGGGCATGATACCAAAAATGTAAAGGCCTTGGCTGCTACCTACGAGAATTTGCCCGCTTGTTGTAAGTACGAACGCTTAGAACAATAAATTTTAAGAATCTATTCAGAGCGTAGTACGGTTCAAGCCTGTAACTTTACTACGCTTTGATATTGAATACATAGATTATGAAAAAAATAATACTTGCAGCGGTTACGATGCTACTGCTTTTTTCGTGTAAAGAGCAACCCAAAAGCTGGCAACTGAGTCAGATGCTCGAAATAGAAGGAGTCAATCCAATCGGCATTACACATCGTTCTGACGGAATTTGGCTAAGTGACGGTGATCACCATCGCATTGTTCGCATTGACGCCAACGGAGACATAACGGAAACCATCGACTCACTCGATCGACCCATGCACATTGCTACCAATGGGGATGAGCTTCTTATTCCACAATACGGTAATGACGAGGTGCTGCGTTGGAAGGAAAATGTAGTCAAAGTTATAGGGATTAGTGATAGTTTGGATGCTCCTGCTGGAATTTGGCGCGAGGGAGAGGAAACGGTGATCGCCGATTTTTATAATCATCGTATACTGTATTCTAAAGACGGTGTCGATTGGAACTCTTTTGGCACGGAAGGGAAAGAAAACGGTCAATTTAATTACCCAACGGATGTACAATTATTGGGCGATGAAATTTGGGTAGCCGATGCCTATAACAACCGAATCCAAGTTTTTGATAAGAGCGGAAATTTTCTTCGGAAAATTGGTGAGGCCGAAAAGATGAATGCTTCCACTGGTATTTATGTTTCCAAAGAACAACTGTTTGTAACCGACTTCGAGAACAATCGCGTGCTGGTGTATGATCATGAAGGCGTATTGCAACAAGAGCTTTCAGAAAATATTGAAAAGCCTACCGATATGATCCTTGTGGATGGCAAGCTGTACATTGCAAACTATAAGAACAATCGGGTAAACATTTACGATTGGAAAGAAGATCTCAATCCGAAGAAATCCAATAAAGAGTAGTCTAAAAGTGAGTCCATGGATGACTTCTTAACACGTTGGGGAGAAGCGGCACACACAAGTCTGAGTTTTTTCTGGATGGCGTTATGGGCATTCGTACTGGGGTATATTATTAGTAGTATGATCCAAGTGTTTGTCACCGAAGAGCGCATGCAAAAAACCATGGGCTCTGGGCATTCAAAAGGCGTGCTGCTCGGAACCTTTTTTGGGTTTATAAGCAGTTCTTGCAGTTTTGCTGCCCTAGCCTCCACCAAATCGTTGTTCAAAAAAGGAGCTTCTTTCGTGGCCTCCATGGCGTTTTTATTGGCTTCCACCAATCTAGTGATAGAACTGGGAGTGATCATCGCCATTTTTTTAGGGTGGCAATTCGTCGTAGGAGAATATGTAGGAGGTATTTTATTGATCGGAATCGTTTGGCTATTGCTGCGTCTTATTCAGCCGATAAAATTGATCAAAAAATCCCGTGAGCGTTTAGAAGAGGAGCAAGACACTTCCGAAGCATCCAAAAAATCCTGGAAAGATAAACTGCGTTCCTCCGAAGGTTGGGCGCATGTCGCGAGGCAATACAAAATGGAGTGGCAGATGGTCTGGAAAGATGTAACCATTGGTTTTACGATCGCCGGCATAGTCGCGGCTTTTGTTCCCGATTCGTTTTTTCAAACCTTGTTTATCAATAGTGGTACAGAAACCACGAATTATTCCTTTCTAGAATTGCTGCAACATGCCGTTATTGGTCCCGTGGCCGCATTTTTAACCTTTATTGGCTCCATGGGAAATATTCCCCTGGCTGCCTTGCTATTTGGTAAAGGCGTGAGCTTTGCGGGCGTGATGGCGTTTATTTTTAGTGATCTGGTGGTGTTTCCGGTGGTTCGTATCAACGCCAAGTATTATGGGTGGCGCATGTCGCTTTTCATCGTATTTTTACTTTTTACGGCTTTGATAGGTGCTTCTTTGCTATTACATTATGGGTTTGATCTCTTCGGAATGTTACCCGAAACGGGACAGGTTTCTATTCAGGAATCTGATTTTTTTGCCATTGATTATACTTTTTTTCTCAATTTAGTTTTTTTGATATGTACCGGACTCTTAATCTACATCGGATTCTTTAAACATCGCTCGTTAAAGCACCAGATGGGAAATATGGCGCCCAAAGGAAAATGGTTAGAGCAGGTGTTGAAATACGGGGCATGGGTATCGTATGTATGGCTCACCGCAGGTATCATTATTTATTACACACTACAATAATATGACACATCAATATCATATATCAGGCATGACCTGTGGCGGTTGCAAGGCTTCTGTTGAAAAAGCATTGCGTTCGGTTTCAGGCGTTTCCAACGTTCGTGTCGATCTCGAGACGGAAACAGCAGAAATCGAAATGGACAAAATGATTTCGCTGTCGCAATTCCGAAAGGCATTACCTGAAAAATATACGATTCAAATGAAAGAGGAACAACCAGCAATGATGGGTGTTTCCGAAGCTTCTAAAAACAAGTGGAAACAATTACGACCATTATTCCTGATTTTTCTGTACATCACGGTAGCATCGGTAGCGCTCCACTGGGAAACGCTGGCCTACGGGGAAATGATGCTAGACTTTATGGGACTTTTCTATATTGTTTTTAGCTTTTTCAAACTGTTGGATTTGAAAGGATTTCCCTCTTCTTTTGCCATGTACGATCCACTGGCGAAACGGCTGCCTGTCTATGGTTGGATCTATCCTTTTCTGGAAACGGCGCTGGGATTGATGTTTTTATTTCGGTTTGAAGTCACCGTGGCACTTATTACGACGCTAATGATCTTAGGAATAACGACGGTTGGGGTGACTCGAGCCTTGTTGGATAAAAAGAAAATTCAATGTGCCTGTCTGGGTACGGCTCTTAAATTGCCCATGACTGAAGCGACCTTCATAGAAAATACCATCATGATCGTGATGGCGCTCGTCATGTTATTCGGCTTCGTCTAAAATCCAAAGGTAAAGAGGACTATTACGATCTCACTATAACGCCTTGGTTTGATTTGAATATCTTAACTTTGCTAAATGCAACGAAGTATTTCTCCTTACAATACCGATTTAAAGCTAACGGGTTTTAATGTCTTTCAAATTGAAGATGATAAAGCGGCGACTCGGGTGTACAGTAGAAAGGACTTTTACAAGATTTGCTTAACCACCGGAAAGAGTAAGATCCATTATTCAGATAGAACCTACGAAGCTTCTGGGACTATTTTGTTCTTCGGAAACCCTAATATTCCCTATTCATGGGAAACACTGTCGAGCGAATATCGAGGATACACGGTGTTGTTTTCGGAAGATTTTTTAATCTCTCCCAAGCGCTCAGAAATGCTTCGGAAATCGTTATTGTTTAAAATGGGCGGAACCCCCATTCTCGAGATTTCAGAAGAACAACGCCAATTCTTAAATAACATTTTTGAAAAGATGATTGATGAGCAACAATCGAAATACGCTCATAAGGATGAACTGATCCGTAATTATATAGAGCTTATCTTACACGAGTCTCTCAAGCTGAAGCCTTCCGAAAACTTTCATCAGGAAAAAAGCGCGGCCGAGCGCTTAACGACGGTGTTCATGGAATTATTAGAACGGCAGTTCCCTGTGGAAAGTCCGGAGCACCCTTTGCAGTTGCGGACGGCAAAGGAGTACGCAGAAAATCTTTCGGTACATGTTAATTATTTGAATCGTTCCGTAAAAAGCATTACAGGGAAGACCACCACAACACTAATTTCAGAGCGTATTGTACAAGAAGCTCGAGCCATTTTACTACATACGCACTGGAATATTTCAGAGATCGCATACGCCTTAGGATTTGACTATCCTACGTATTTCAATAACTTCTTTAAAAAGCACACAGGAGCGAGTCCGACTGCCGTTAGAGAAGAAAAGGTTTGAATATATTAAGGATTCGTTTGAATCCTTCTACCCATGCCGCATCTATTTCCGCAACTTTGCATAGCGTACATTATGATGGAGAACGAAACTATATTTGATCGATTACGAAATGGAGAAACCATAGCTCATGACGATCCAGAACGTGAATCACTACGAGACGCTTCATTTGCCACAATGAAACTGCTTCGCCAGTTGAATGCGGCTTTTGATGCCGGGGAGATACGCCAACTCTTGGCCGCTATTACGGGGGCTGAAATTGATTCAAGCACGGCACTTTTTCCACCGATATACATTAATTACGGGAAGAATACGCGAATCGGGAAAAAGGTATTTATCAATTTTAACTGTACTTTTTTGGATCTTGGAGGAATCACAATTGAAGACGAAGTGCTCATCGCCCCGAATGTTCGTCTGCTTTCCGAAGGACATCCCATAGAACCTGAAAACAGGCATTCCCTAATCCCGAAACCCATCCATATTAAGCGAAATGCTTGGATTGGTGCCGATGCTACCATTTTACAAGGTGTTACCGTTGGAGAAAACTCGATAGTTGCAGCGGGTTCGGTAGTTTCAGATGACGTGCCCGATAATACTGTGGTAGGAGGAATTCCCGCGAAAGTACTTCGGGAGATCCCCTCAACAGCCTAACTAAAATTAGGAAATGCGTCCGTGCCAAAAACCGGATGATGTAAGTTTCTTTCAAATAATAACAATAAAAATATATCTATTATGAAAACAATGAATAGAACGATGCTACTGTGCGTTGGCGCATTCCTGCTGCTCTGCGCTTGTAACGAAACAACCTCACAAAAAGAAGAACCTATGAAAACTGAAAAAAATACCGTGACTGCTATTTTTCCGAAAGGGGAAAAAGGGTCAGCCGACTTGTTTACTGGAAATGCCTATAACTATGGAATGGTGGCACCTGATTCGACCTACACTACAGCCGTAGGAAATGTATATTTTGAACCCGGAGCCAGAAGCAATTGGCATTCACATCCTTCCGGTCAGATTTTGATTATAACCGACGGACAGGGATTCCATCAAATAGAAGGGCAACCTATTGAAACCCTCAAAAAAGGAGACGTGGTAACGTGCCCGCCAAACGTACGCCATTGGCATGGTGCCAGTCCCGAAATAGGGATGCAGCAATTGTACATTGTTCCAAATACCGAAAAGGGCGTAGTGAACTGGGAAGAGGCTGTTACTGAAGAACAATATCAACAATAAGATGGATGCTGATAACGTCTCAAAAAATCGCCGGAGGGAATTCTTAAAGACCACGGCTGTCGCAGGGGTAGGGGTTTCAATCGCCCCCTCACTATCCCTTTTTAATAACAATCACAAAAATTTTACTATGAAAACGATACCGTCCAAAGGCTTTGCGGCTCGAAATACAGAAGAACCGTTGTCTAGTTGGGAGTTTGAAAGAAGACCTCTTGGAGAAAACGATATCTTGATCGATATTAAATTTTCAGGGATTTGTCACTCTGATATTCACCAAATTAAAGGACACTGGGGAGAACAGCAATACCCACAGGTTCCGGGGCATGAAATTGCCGGGATAGTGACCGCAGTTGGAGATAAGGTGACAGCATTTAAGGTAGGAGATAAGGCAGGAGTAGGCTGTATGGTCGATGGTTGTACCAACTGTGAAAACGAAGAGCAATACCAGTCCGATACCTTATTCACCTACGGATATCCAGATAAACGTGAACCCACGGGAATTACACAAGGTGGCTACGCTACGAATATAGTAGTTAGAGATCACTATGCCATTAAGATTCCCGATAGCCTTGACCTACAATATGCAGCTCCCTTGCTATGTGCCGGTATCACTACCTATTCGCCACTGATGAAATTTGAAGCCATGACAGCAGACACTAAGGTGGGCGTGGTTGGTATTGGTGGTTTGGGTCACATGGCGATTCAATTGGCCGTTTCTAAAGGGGCCGAAGTGTATGCATTTACCACGACTCCGGAAAAATCTGAAGACATCAAAAATTTTGGAGCGAAGGAAGTTATTGTGGTAGAGGACATGGAAGCCTTAACGCCCTGGAAGGGTACCATGGATTACATGATTTCAACGGTTCCGTATGCCTATGAAATGTCTGCCTATATTGATTGTGTGAAACCGAACGGTTATTTTACTCAGGTGGGACAGCCGGTGGGCGGTGCCCTTGAGATCAATAACTTCAACATGATTTATAATCGTGTCAACTTCAATGGCTCGCTGATTGGCGGTATCAAAGAGACGCAGGAAATGGTAGATTATTGTGCCGAAAACAAGATTTATCCGCAGATCGAACTCATCGAGGCACGACAAATTAACGACGCCTGGAAAAAGGTAGTTAATAAAGAGGCGCGCTATCGCTATGTGATTGATACAGCAACCCTTTAAGAAAAGCTACTGAACAATGGGAATCGGCTGTTTTTCGTCATTTAATGCAACAAACGTAAAATAGCCGGTTACCGCCTTTTGACGCTCATCGCTGTACATGTTCTCCATATAGATCTCTACCTTCACAACACAACTGGTACGCCCCACTTCATCTACCCTGCCGATGAGTTCGATTATGGTTCCTTGTGGAATGGCGGTGTCGAAATCGATCTTGTCGGTTGAAACGGTCACAACCTTTTGCCGACTGAATCGTGTGGCGCAAATAAAGGAAACTTCATCCATCAATTTGAGCGCAGTGCCTCCAAACAGCGTATCGTAATGATTGGTGGTGTTTGGAAAAACGGCCTTAAAAATGCGTGTTTCACTATTGTCTATACGTTCTTGAAGGGAGTCCATAAATTTTAGTTTTAATAGCATCATGAGAACCCATACTGTCCTTATGAATATGGATACGTATTGGCTATCTTTGCTTCAAAGATACAACGAATGAGTACGGGAGTAATTGAAAAATTAAAATGGCGGTACGCCACCAAGAAATTTGATGCTACTCGGAAACTTTCCGAAGCGCAAATTGGTATTCTCACGGAAGCCTTTAATTTAACTGCCACCTCGTACGGCTTACAGCCCTTGCGGATGCTCGTGATCTCCAATAATAACCTGCAAGAAAAACTGCTTCCCCTTAGCATGCACCAAAAACAGGTACAAGAGGCGTCTCACGTTCTTGTGATCTGCATTGAAGACGCTCTAGATAGCGCATTTATTAAGAACTATTTTTCCAAAGTGGAAAAGGACCGGGGCACGCCTCGACATATCTTAACTCCGTTTGAAGAGTTTTTGGTGAACGATTTCAAAAAGAAATCTGCAGAAGACATTGAACAATGGATGGCCAAGCAAGCCTATCTTGCCTTGGGAAACCTACTAACGGTGTGTGCGTTAGAAGGGATCGATGCCTGCCCTATGGAAGGTTTTGATCCGGAGGGATATGATGAGCTATTGGGGCTGAAAGAAAAGAACTTGAAATCGGTTTTAGTACTACCGGTAGGATATCGTTCGGAGGAGGACCCCTTCGCCGAAATGAAAAAGGTACGTCGAGGCGTTGAAGAAGTAATTATTACTTATTGAGAATGTCTTCCAGCGCTTCTAAAAGCAAGGGTTCCATCACTCGATAGCCCGCTTCATTGGGATGTACCCCATCGTATCCCAACTCTTTTTTTAAACCATTTTGCGCATTCACCATTGCTGAAAAATAATCGACATATAGCATATTTTGAGCTTCAGCATAACTTTTGATCATCGCATTTAAGGCTACGATTTTATCCGCAGGGGCCAATCCCGGCTTCCAAGGATAATCGTAAACAGGTAATACCGAACATAACACCACCTTGATATTATTGGCGCGAGCAATTTCGGCCATGGAGGTGATGTTGCCGAATATCATATCGAGGGTCATGGGACCTGTATTTCCGGCGATATCGTTGGTTCCAGCGAGAATGACGACGACGGCCGGTTGCAGCGCGACTACATCTTGCTTGAATCGAACGAGCATTTGAGGCGTGGTCTGCCCACCAATGCCACGGTTAACAAAAGGGTGGCTTTCAAAGAATTCCGGACGGCTATGAGACCATCCTTCGGTGATCGAATTTCCCATAAGCACTATGCGGTTATTTGGAGCTTCTTGTGTCATTAACAGTTGGTTTTCGGAGGTAAAACGATCGAGCTGTGCCCAGTCTTGCGCATCGCATACAGAGGGAGCGATAGCGAACAAAACACAGCCCAGGATATTCCAGAGGTGAATTCGCATAGTTCAGCATTTTATAGAAGCAAGATACGTTTTTCGAAGGAAATCTTGTAAATATAAAACCGCAACCCGTACCTTTGAAAGACACTAATATCAATTTAAAAATATGCCCGGATTTGAAGTTTTTGGAAAGGAAGAACGCGCTGAAGTCAATGATGTCTTAGAAAGCGGCGTATTGATGCGCTATGGTTTCGAGGGCATGCGAAATGGTCATTGGAAAGCGAAAGAATTTGAGGAAGCCTTCGCTAAAAAGATGAAGGTTTCCCATTGTCAGCTTGTATCCAGTGGGACCTCGGCCTTAACGGTAGCCCTCGCGGCAGCCGGAGTAGGGGCGGGAGACGAAGTGATTATGCCAACCTTCACTTTTGTGGCGAGTTTCGAATCGATCATGGCGATTGGGGCCGTTCCGGTGCTGGTAGATATTGATGATACCTTAACATTAGATCCTGCGGCCGTGGAGAAAGCTATTACGGCCAAGACCAAATGTGTGATGCCCGTTCATATGTGTGGCTCCATGGCAGATCTGAAAGCCTTGAAGCATATTTGTGATGCGCATGATCTGCTTCTTTTAGAGGATGCTTGCCAGGCGATCGGCGGCAGTTTTGACGGGAAACCCTTGGGCAGTTATGGTGATCTGGGATGTTTTAGCTTCGATTTTGTGAAGACGATTACCTGTGGGGAAGGCGGCGCCGTGATTACCAATAATGAAGTGTTCAAAACGCATGCCGATCAATATCAAGATCATGGGCATGATCATATCGGTAAGGATCGCGGTGCCGAGACACATCCTCATTTGGGCTATAATTTTCGGATTTCTGAACTGAATGCAGCCGTTGGGGTAGCGCAACTTCGGAAATTGGATGACATTCTCGCACTTCAGAAGAAACACTATCGTCTTCTCCGAGACGCTTTGGCTTCCATTGAGGGCGTGAATTTCCGAAGGGTACCGGAATCAGGGGAAGAAAACTATTCTTTTTTGAATATCTTCCTTCCTTCCGAAGAAAAAGCTAAAAAAGCCCATAAAGCCCTATCGGAAGCAGGTATCGATGGGTGCTTTTACTGGTACACAAATAACTGGCACTACATCAACGGTTGGGAACATCTAAAAGAAGCCAAAAGCCTCGGGGCACTTTCAGAACCAATCAGGACCAAATTAGCACAGCTATCAACGCGACAATTCCCCAAAAGCGATCACTGGATGGGACGCAATCTGTCATTTCTAGTGAAGGTAGGGTGGAGCCATGAAGAGGTGAAGCGTCGTGCCCATATCATGAAGGAAACCCTCCAAACCCTCTTATAATTAGCAAATCTCTATGAAATCATAGAGGTTTCCTTCTTTCATATTGCATAGCTTTGGACCTCCCAAATTACAATGCGATCTATTTGTGTTTTAAAACCGAAAGTTTTGAGACGATTACTATTTTTATGTGCTATTTTTTTAGCTACCTCTGTTGGAAGTGTTGCCCAAACATGTGTGCCGGGTGATGTGTACCTTTTTAATCAAGCGGCCATTGACAATTTTGTGGCTACCTATAGCGGAACTTGTGATACTGTTGATGGTCTTATCAGAATAACCGGTGGGACCGATTTAAGCGGACTCAATTTTCTAACAACGATAACCGGAAATCTTGATATCAGCGGATATGACGGAGTGTCCCTTAATGGATTGCAAAATATCAGCACACTTGGAGGCGCTCTTTCTTTGAGCAATAACTATCAATTAACGGATATCAGTACGCTTTCTTCCATTACCACAGCGACCAGTTTGGTCATAAATCGTTGTACCGTCCTACCCAATTTAACAGGGTTACAAAATCTTACCACTACAGATGGCATCACTCTTACCTTCAATAATTCTCTGTCAAATATTGATGCATTACAAAACATTTCCTCTCCGCTTACGAGCTTACGAGTATATGCAAATGCATCGCTTACAAGTTTGAACCCCGGATTAAGCGGGTTATCTGGTACTATTGATGATGTGGGTATCTACAGCAATGGGCTTACGAGTCTTACCGGACTTGAAGGTCTTACCGCGGTAACAAATACAATTACTATAGGAGAGCAAAACATACCAAGCTTAAGTGGTTTAGACAATCTTAGCACTGTCAATACTATAGATGTTTACAACGGAACTGTACTTACCGACATCTCGGCACTTCAAAGTTTGACAAATGCTAGTATTGTACGAATTCGGTCTACTGCCATCACAAATCTTGATGGTCTCCAAGGTCTCCCAAGTGTAACCGAACTAAACCTACAGAATAATACCGATCTTACGGATGTGAGTCAGCTTTCCGGATTAACGTCCTGTCAAACCTTGCGGATTTCCAATTCAGTAAATCTTTTGGATGCAAGTAGTTTAACAATCGTGGGTATTGAAAGCTTTCGGATAGACCAAACAGGCCTTACTTCTTTAAATGGATTTGGAATGGCCGCTTCAGGGACGTCTATATTTGTGAGTGATAACCCTTCACTTACAGATATCAGTGCGCTGTCTGACAGTAATAGTATAACAGGCAGTGTTACAATTTCGAACAATGATGCCTTAACCAGTCTCGATGGATTAGAAGCTCTCACTTCTGTGAATGGAGACGTAAACATTCAAGTTAATGATCTATTGACAGATATTGAGGCCTTGCGGAATATTACCTTTTATGGTTCCAATCTTTCGTTGATTAATAACCCAGTATTAGATGAATGTTGTGTGGTGCGCGATATTACAAGTGGTGAAGCCTATTTAGCAGGAAATATCCAAGTATCGGGTAATAATACCAATTGTGATTCGATCGCAACGATTTATTCTTATTGCGCTGTGGCGGAAGCGGATGAAGACGGGGACGGTGTATTTGATGTAGATGATAACTGTCCCGACGTTGACAACCCAGGTCAGGAAGATACCGATAGTGATGGGATTGGCAACGCCTGTGATAATTGCCCCAGTATTGCAAACCCTTCACAAGCGGATGCCGATAACAATGGAGTAGGAGACGATTGTGAGGGAATTGCCGGTGGCGGAGGAGGTGGCACGGGTGGCGTAGGAATCAATACCACCACCCCTCACAGTATGTTAGAAATTGCGGAGGGTGATATCTTCATCAATAATATTCACCGGGGTGTTATCATGAAAACGCCTGGAGGCAAGTGCTATCGATATCAACCCGATGAATCCGGCAAATTGATCGCCAGAGAGGTAGATTGCCCTGATAGTTAGTAGTGTAGGTAATCGATAATCTCGAGTCCGTATCCAATCATACCCACCCGTTTGGTTTGCTGACTGTTGGAAATAAGTCGGATTTTATGAATTCCGAGATCATGTAGGATCTGTGCGCCAATACCAAAATCCTTATTGTCCATTGAAATTCTGGGGGCTTTGACGATTTTTCCTTCTTCTTGCGTGTCTTTCAACTGACTTAATCGTTTGAGCAAATTAAGGGATTGGTTTTGTTGGTTGATAAAAACAATGGCACCTTTGCCTTCCTGATCGATCACCCGAAACATATTATCCAGTTGTTTTTCACTGTCATTTGTCAAAATTCCCAGAATATCACTATTTACAAGCGTCGCGTTAACACGTACCGGAACAGGTTCATCGGCTTTCCAGGTTCCTTTGGTCAAGGCAATATGAATTTGGTCGTTGGTGGTTTGCTGATAGGCACGTAACCGGAAGGAACCGAACTTGGTAGCCATGGTAAAGTCTTGCTTTTTCTCGATCAGGGAATCGTGTTCCATTCGGTACGCCACAAGATCTTCAATGGACACCAATTTGAGATCGAATTTTTTTGCCACTTCCATCAACTGCGGAAGTCGTGCCATGGTGCCATCTTCGTTCATGATCTCAACGATCACTCCGGCGGGTTTGAGTCCGGCTAAACGCGCGAAGTCAATAGCTGCTTCGGTATGACCGGTTCGCCGCAATACACCACCCTCTTTTGCTTTCAACGGAAAAATATGTCCGGGTCTGCTTAGGTCATGGGGTTGTGTTTCTTCGGAAATTAGCGCTGTCACCGTTTTTGCTCTATCGGAAGCCGAGATTCCGGTGGTAACGCCTTGTCCTTTCAGATCTACCGAAATTGTAAATGCCGTTTCCATGGGGTCGGTATTGTTGCCTACCATCATTTCTAAGGCGAGGTCTTCGCAACGTGATTCCGTAAGCGGTGCACAAATAAGACCGCGTCCATGCGTCGCCATAAAATTGATCATTTCAGGAGTAACCATTTCGGCTGCCGCCAAAAAATCTCCTTCATTCTCGCGATCCTGATCGTCTACAACGATGATCACCTTGCCTTGCTTAATATCTGCAATGGCCGCTTCAATCGTATCTAGCTGAACTGTATTTTCGGTATGGGTAGAAAGCATCCGTTTTATTTTTCATGGCAAAGATAAGGAAACTACGTATGATGCGCCCTTAGGATTAGGCAGGATCGTATCCTTTTTTCTTTAACTCGCGCAGGGCCGCACGATGCATGTCTTCAGAATATCCAAGGGATTGGTAGTTTTTTGCGATTTCTCGCAATTGGGAAGTATCACGAGACATGATGAGCGCTTTTTCTTGTTGGGTTAGAATGATAGGAGGACCTTCTGGTTCGTCTTCTACTTTCTTTTTCCAGAAATTAAGTCGTTGTATAAAGCTGTCAAAGTCAAATACCCCTTGATCGGTAGTAGCGCGATAGGTTAACCAAATTCCCAGGGGAAGCATGATGACCGTACTTAACCAGGAGGCTATAAAGGGGTGCAGCGTTCCATCTTCGGCACTATTCTTCGCGAAGATTCCTATAAAGTGATACGTTAAGAACAAGAGAACGGCGACCACCATCGGTAATCCCATTCCGCCTTTACGAATAATGGCTCCTAAGGGAGCTCCCACAAAGAACAGAATAATACAGGCCACTGCTAGGGCATATTTCTCATGAAGTGCAATCTCGTGCTTGTTGAGGCGCTTTGTTGTTTCTTTAAATTCCTGCTTTTTATTTTTAACCGATTGCAGCGTGCCACGTACGCTGTTAAGTGCGGTATTGATAATCTCAGTTTGGCGTCGTTTAGACAGTATGTCGGTCACCATCGTAACTGGCTTCTCTGTGGTTAAGGGCACCGTGTTTTCGGTATCAGGAAGTTTAAGAGCACCACTTCGGGTATACATATTATCCGCAAATTGATGAATATCACGAGTGTACGACCGGGATAGGGTGTCGATTTCTACAAACAACTCGCTGATCTTATACATATTATGACTGCTAATGTTGTTTTGTTTGTCGACATCTTTATCATTGATTTCCGTGAGGTCAATATTGATAATATTTTGTTTGAAGGCGCTTTTGGCAAAAGGACGCCGACGTTGCTTCTGACTGTTATCTACCTGCACGTCTTCGTAATAATTACCATCGTTCAAAATGAGCGAGAGCGTATTGCTGCCCTCTTCACTAGCGAGTTCACCATTATCGGCTACAATCACCGTAAAGTTTCCGTTCGGTCTTTTTGGATTTTTCTTGTGAATGATAACATCGTGTAAGAACTGGTCGTTATCACCACTTTTCTCGCTTACCTTGATGTTGATATTGTCTCCAACCTGACTAAATTGTCCTTCCGCGATCACCATAGAAGGTTTGAACTGGGAGATATTCCGACGCAGGTTCTGCCACTTATATTCAGAATATGGAATCACATTGTTGGCGAAAAAGAAGGCGGTCACCGCTAATAACAAAATAAAGACCATTAAACTTCGCATGGCACGCTGAAGCGAGATTCCGGTTGACTTCATTGCGGCAAACTCATACTTTTCAGAAAAGTTTCCGAAGACCATAAGCGAGGTTACCAGAATGGTTAGCGGTAATACCAAAGGAATAAGTCGGGGAGATACGTACCACAGAAACTTGAGGATGATCCATACGTCCAGGTCCTTTCCGGCCAGCTCACTGATGTACAACCAGATAGTTTGCAAGACGAAGATGAACATCAAAATAATGAAGACGCTGATAAACGTCTTCAAATAACTCACTAATATGTAGCGATCCAGTATTTTCACCTAGGCGAACTTAATCCAACTCGTTAATATAATAACCTTCGTTCTTATATTTAGCTGTGTCAAAGGTAAACAAGGTATTCGATAACGGCTGATTGGTTTTAAACGAATTTACGGTGAGTGTGTATTTCGTGCCATTGGCATCCGTTTGGATCAACTTATAAATGTGCTTCGTCTGCGCATCAATACCCAAGAGAATATCCTTGATCTCAGCATTGCTGTCAATGGGCGTCAAGCGGATAAATTGAATCTTTCGGCCCTTCACATTCTCAACGATGTCTTTTTTGTAAGTGTATCCCTTTTCGTAGAAGGTCAACATTTTTGAAGGCGTAATGGTTCTATCGTCATTTGGATTGTACGCCGAAATAGTTACCTCTTCGTCTTCGGGAACAATGGTATACATCTTCTTTCCATCGAAGAGGGTCGTGCTTCCCATCATGTTGAGAAGGTATTTGTTTCCGCTGAGAATCACATCGCCTCGGGCATCCTGGTTCACCCCTTCTTTAGCGTTGTGCAGGTTATACTTGAAGTCGATCGTAATATTATTGTACGACCGTACCTTATTGCTCACTTCGTTGAGCATGGTTTTCGCGTCTTGCGCCTGAGCGAAACATACTCCGAGTACCATCAAGAGGCTCAGGAAAATACGATTCCGATTAATTGTCATTGCTTTCATTTTGTAGTAGTTGATTTAGTGCTTCTATGGTTGGGACTAATACCTGTCGCGCTTTGCTACCCTCAAAAGGTCCTACGATGCCTGCCGCTTCGAGTTGGTCTATGATGCGACCGGCACGGTTGTAGCCCAATTTGAGTTTCCGCTGAAGTAAGGAAGCCGATCCTTGTTGTGCGATTACCAATACTTCAGCTGCTTCGCGGAACAATTTATCCCGTTCCTCAATAATATCATCAAGAGTTGTGCCACCTTCTTCCCCTACGTACTCAGGCAGCAAATGCGCGTCCGGATAGGCTTTTTGAGAACCGATGTAGTCGGTAATATCTGAAACTTCCGGCGTATCAACAAAGGCGCATTGCAGGCGTGTCAGGTCGTTACCCTGTGTGTATAACATGTCACCTCGACCAATCAATTGATCGGCGCCCGAACTGTCTAAAATAGTTCGTGAATCGATCTTACTGGTCACCCGAAAGGCAATTCTCGCTGGGAAGTTAGCTTTGATGATCCCTGTGATGACGTTCACTGATGGACGTTGGGTGGCAATAATAAGGTGAATTCCAATGGCTCGGGCCAACTGGGCCAATCGGGCAATAGGTGTTTCTACCTCTTTGCCGGCCGTCATGATAAGATCCGCAAATTCGTCAATAACCAAGACTATATAAGGCAGAAAACGATGGCCGTCGTTCGGGTTCAGCTTACGTTTCTTGAATTTTGTGTTGTATTCTTTGATGTTTCGGCACATCGCATCTTTCAACAAATCGTACCGTTCATCCATTTCAATACAAAGAGAGTTCAAGGTATTGATCACTTTGTTGGTGTCGGTAATGATGGCTTCTTCGGTATCTGGTAATTTCGCCAAATAATGGCGTTCAATTTTGTTGAAGAGCGTGAGTTCCACTTTTTTTGGGTCGACCAAGACAAACTTTACTTCTGCCGGATGTTTTTTGTACAAGAGCGACGTGAGGATGGCATTGAGTCCAACCGACTTTCCTTGTCCGGTGGCTCCAGCCATAAGCAAGTGTGGCATCTTGGCCAAATCTACTACAAAAGTTTCATTGCTGATGGTTTTTCCTAAGGCCAACGGCAGTTCCATTTCGGCATTCTGAAATTTTGGTGAAGCGATTACCGATCGCATGGAGACGATCTTAGGTTTTTTGTTCGGCACTTCAATACCAATAGTACCACGTCCCGGAATCGGCGCGATGATACGAATCCCTAAGGCCGACAAGGAAAGAGCGATATCGTCTTCCAGGTTCTTGATTTTGGAGATGCGAATTCCGGCTTCGGGAATAATTTCATATAGGGTCACCGTAGGCCCAACGGTAGCTTTAATATTCTGGATGCCGATTTTATAATTGTTCAAGGTCTGAACAATGCGATTCTTATTCTCTTCTAATTCTTCCTGATTGATGGTAATGCCCTTCCCGGCGGTGTAATCTTTGAGAAGTTCTATCGTAGGATATTTAAAATTACTGAGCTCGAGAGTGGGATCAAATTCTCCGAAATCCTCGACTAATTTTTTGCTCATATTCTCCTCTACCGCCTCTTCTTCGGGGGCTTCTTCTACTTCCATAGTAATGTCGTCTTCGGAAGCATCCGTCGTTTTGAGATGGGGTTCGGGAAGATCGTCCTCCTCTTCGGAAACCACTTCAATGGGTGGCGTAACAGGTTCTTCTTCCTTCACTGAAGCGACCACGGTTTTTTCGTAATCGGTTTGGTCTGGAGAATCTTCCGAAACTGGAGTGTTTTCCGAAGTAAAATCTTCAGCAATTTCTTTTTTGGTTCTTTGAAAGGCGGCTCCCACTTTTTCGGGCGTGAGTTTCAATCGAACGACCAAATAAACGATTGCCAAGAATGCAAGCACGAGTATAGCACCTGTGAGACCAAGATAGTCTTGTAACCAATCGTTGGTTTCAAACCCAACCACACCGCTGATAAGCGTGTTTTGTTCCGAAAAAAACCCAAAAAACGTTGCTATCCAAACCATTACAAGGAGACCCCAAAACCAAAACTTTAACAAGGCCTTTTTCCGATAATCGAAGAAAAAGTAGACCCCGGTCAAGGTAATGAGGGCAGCCAATATGAATGCGGCGACGCCAAATCCTTGATACACGAAAAAGTGGCCTACTGCGTTACCGAACTTGTTCAACCAGTTTTCGGCCTGCACTTCTCGATCGGTAAGAAACCCTATTTCACTTTGATCGGCTTGCCAGGTAAAGAAGTATGAGAAGAAAGAAAGGAGAAGGGCGAGCCCCAGAAAAAATAAAAAGCCTCCTAGAACAATCTTTTGTTGCTTAGAGAGTGACAGCGAAATCTTTTTCCTTGGAGTGTTGGATTTTTTGGAAGTTTTCTTCTTTTTTCGCGCCATGCGGAGTGGGTAGGTTTTTCAGCAAAAATACAATAATGTAACGGTACAAGCTACATAAATATTTTGAAAAGACAATTGGATTTTGGCGGGGTAACAGCGATCCTTAGCGGTCCATATCGAAGCTGATGAGCATTTTTTCTGAATCCCGCCAGCGAATCCAACTATAATGGATTGTTTGTTGCTTGCTATTCTGTACAGCAACCTGTAGCCAATCTTCTTGCACTGCGATGGGCCGTAAGCTTGTATATGCATCCAACTGGGTTCCGGCATTGGCAAGTGGCTTTAATCGCAGGGGTTGTTGGTGATCAGGAAGCATTGACACGGCGGAACGTTGCAAGAGAAATTCCGGCCAGTAATATAAACGTCCGTTATTTTTATTAAGGTAAGCAAGTTGTTGGGTGGTATGATTGACTTCTACCTTCACGAAATCATAGCCTTCGGCAATAACTTTAAAATAGAATTCTCCATGAATCGTTTCGTGATACTCCGGCAAAAGATAGGGTGGCGCACTGCGCAAGGAAAATCCGCCACTCTGGTCCTGTACTAGAGCGATACTGTCTTGTGCGATATGCGCTGCCAACCCTTTTTCCCAATTGATATTCCCGTAAAAATAGCAAGTAGGGTGATCGTAGAAATTATGCTTGAAGAACCCAAGACCTAATGCATCCGACTTCAAAGGGGTTGCTTTTTGTCTGTAGGGCAGTGAAGCCGGGGTAGTTGTAGGCGGTGAAGCCGCCAGCATAGCCATTGGCTCTGTGGTTGGTAAGGGAGCGTGCTCCTTTTCGGAAGGTGCGTCTTTTTGGTTGCGTTGTACATACCGGTAGTGCGTTACACCATAGCCTATCAACAGCAAAACAAACAAGATCCAGTTGAGGCGAACGACCCATTTGTGAACAACATGATAGGCAATAAAAAAAGAAATTATAAAAGCCAATCCGCCTGTTAGCACACCGTACCCCAATACGATCGCTCCCCCGGCGAGACCTTGATTTTTTCCGGCTCCCAATATTCCAGCTAGATACAATCCGACAATAAAAAATACAAATGCCGAAAGGAGGTAGAAGACAATACTTGCCGGTTTCAAAAGCTTTTTCATTTTCAGGAGAGTAGATTATATCGAATTAGCAATCGGTTTCCGTCTCGCCAACGGATCCATCCTGTTTTTCCGGTAGGGTTAAAATCGTTTTCTAAAATGGCTACTTCCATCCAATCGCCTGCTACAAATAAAGGTCTAAAGAATGTATTTCGATCATAGATTCTTCCGGCTGATTTTATTTTGGGGTCGTCATAGACCTTTTGGCTCTCTTTATCAAACTCTACGGAATGCATGGTCAATAAAAACTCAGCCCAAGAAATAAAATCTCCGTTATGGCGAGCCATATAAACGGTCTTTGCTGTAGCTTCATTTGCGATGATTTCCACGTAATCTGTTCCTAGCTTCTTCACTCCGATATAAAAAATGCCATAGTCTAATTTATCATAAACGGGTTCAAACCATTTTGGAGCATAATCAATTACCCTATTGTATCCCAATTTTTTCAGGGTAATGCTGTCGATTGGTTTTTCTTGTCCGGGTAATTTCACCGCCAACGACCCTTCACTATACAAATAGAGCGTATGCCCTTCTGAAAAATGGGGGGAGAAAAAGCCGATGGGCAATGTTTTATTTTGCGAATAACCTGCGACCACCATCAAGAATACTGCTAGAAGGCTTAGGTATTGTTTCTGAAACACAATCATTAGTTATAAGTTATTTTTTCGGAATGGTTGTCTCCTTTTTTTAGCACGTAGGTGAAGGTCCGTTTAGGTTTGCTCTTATGAATGCCGAGCGGTGTTATAATGAATTCATAAGTACCCGGATTCAGAAGAAAGGTAATACCACGATTATAGGTGCGTCCACCAGCAACACGCTTGTCCGCGTCAAGGTCGGTTACCGTCACCATCGTATCAATATCTTCCCCATTCGCTAAGACATTAAGGGATAGGGTGCCGGTAGTAAAGTCGTATGCCACCGGAGTCGTCTTTGCGCCAGTAACAACAACGTCTTTTATTTCAGTTACCGTATGCATTCCTTCCATTTGCAACGCTTGAATTTTAAGATCGTAGGTTCCGGGATTTACTTCCAGTTCTTTCGTGCGCCCGTAGGTGCGTCCACCACTAATTCGCTCTCCCTTTTTGTTTACAACAGAAACGGTAGCGTCCCATCCTTCATCATTGTTTGTGATCAACACCGCCATTTTCCCGCCGTCAAAGCTAATGGTACGTTCGGTTTTTTGATCTTCTAGACTTTTTTCACCTGTAATCGTTATTGCTTCTACGCTGCTGCCTAGCGGATAGGCTACCAGATCGTATGTACCTTCCGGAAGATACATATAGCGGGTTTCACCATAGGTACGCAAGGAACCCATTTCTTGATCGGTACCCGCTTTATAGGCTTTTACATAGGCATCGATCGCTTTTCCGTTCTTTTTGGCAAAGACCCCAAAATTCCCTTCGCGCTTATCAATAGTCTCTGCCATGGCTTCGTTCATCACTTCGCTTAACCCGGTGGCATCAGCGGCATCATAGTAATTACCTTCCCCTGCCTCGGCGGCACATTTTAAGGGGCCGGTTTCGCTTTGTTTTAGTCCGAAGCCCACAATATGCAATTTAAAATCAATTCCTTCTTTCTTTGCGGCACGCACCAGCTCACAAATATTTCCGTCGCAAGATTCGATGCCATCGGTAATGAGAATGATCGTTGCTTTTTCTTTGGATTTCCGCAGTTGGTCGATAACTAGCGATGCGGAATAGGCGAGAGGTGTTTTTCCAAGCGGTTTGATACCTTTTATCGCTGAAGTGATGGTACTTTTTGAAATGTTGTTCAAGGGTACCAGAGTTTCCACATCCTTACAATCACTTTTCTGGCGATGCCCATATGCGACCAGGCCAATTCGCTGTGTTTCCGCTAATGTACTAACTGAAGCGGACAACACTTCAGAAGCGATCTCCATTTTCGTCTTTCCGTTCATTTGTCCCCACATGGAACCACTGCCGTCATAAATAAACATAATGGGGGCTGTTGCTTCGCCAGATTGGGCCGAAAGAGTGGATACGGTAGTCGAAAGCAATAGAAGTAATATCACTTTTTTCATAATTGACAAGTTTGGTCGTTCTAAGGTAGTTAATTAATGGAACAAACTTACTATCAGTGAGTTGTATTGTCAATTACCCGACTGGGTGATTTCCTAATGAAAGCGATTAGAACTTTGGAATATAGATGATGCAGGCGATAACAACGGCAGCGACCGCAGCAAAGAATACGGCACCGGCGGCAATGTCTTTTATGTAGCCAATTTTGTTATGGAAGTCGGGATGAATAAAATCAGCAATCTCTTCGGCAGCGGTATTCACGCCTTCTACGCCCATGACCAGGCCAATTGCTAACACTTGCAGCATCCATTCGGTTGCCGAGATATTGAAGTAGAATCCGGCGAAGGTGACCAAGATGGCGATGACCGCCTGTACCTGAATGCTCTGTTCATTCCGAAGTAGCTTTAACGCTCCCAGAATCGCATATCGGAACCCTTTTAGTCGTTTGCCGAGAAACGAATCCCACATTACAACAGTACTTTTAATGCTTCAAGATAGTCGGGTTCATCTGCTATCTCAGGAACCTGTTGCGAATGGATCACTTTTCCGTCCTCGTCCAAAACGACCACTGCGCGAGAATGAAAACCTTTCATCGCTCCGCTGGTCATAGTCACACCATAGGTTTCTCCGAAACTCCCGTCGATAACATCTGAAAGATTGATCACTTTGTCGGTACCTTCATCATCCGCGAAACGCTTTTGTGCAAAGGGAGTATCTCTAGAGATACATAACACCTTGGTATTTTTTAACTCGGAAGCTTTTTCATTGAATTTCCTAACGGAAGTGGCACACACATTGGTGTCTATACTTGGAAAAATGTTTAAGATCACGCGAGACCCTTTGAAGTCGCTAAGCGTTTTCGTTGCTAAATCTTGTGCCTTCAGAGAAAAGTCCGGTGCTTTTTCTCCCTCTTTTGGAAGTGTTCCCGTTGTATTTATTTGTTCTCCTCCTAATGTGATAGTTGCCATAGTCGTTCGTTTTAAGTCTTTCAAAAATACGGATTCGATCTTAGTTAACGGGCACCTTGTGGCACTAACTCCCTGTTAAGGAAATGATAAAATTACCCAGTTGGGTGATTGACAGGGGTTTATGATCGGTATAGCTTTGTACCCACAATTAACTCTCGCTTAAAACTTACATTATGAAATCAACGAATACATGCCAAAGACTTCTGATTTTTGTTAGCATTTTTTTTCTAACAACAATGAGCGCTGAAGCACAACTTTGGAAGAAAATTACGAAAAAGGCTGAAGATGTCGTCGAGAAAAAACTTGAAAAGAAAACCGAGGAAGAAACGGGTAAAGCCATGGATACCATCCTTGGAAATGATGGGGGTACTCGACCTAGTGGTTCTACTGGGGGCGGGACTTCTTCCGGAAATAATTCGGGAAATTCTTCTACGACAAACGACGGATCAAGCGTTACCGAAACCACCACCGTAGAAATGTATAAAAAAAGCGACTGGATACCGGGCGAAACCTTGATTCTGTTTGATGATTTTGTCAATGATCCCGTTGGTGATTTTCCACAGCTCTGGAATACAAAAGGCTCCGGTGAACTGGTGACCCTAAGTGATAATCCAGAGGTAAAGTGGTTAAAACTTTATAACGACACTTGGTACGAGCCGGATCTCCCTAAAGATCTTCCCAAAGATTTTACGGTTGAGTTCGATGTACGAACGTTCAATATTAATAATGATAATACTTCGCAAACGGCGGGTTTCTGGGTATACTTTGGGGATGGCAAAAAACCGTTGCAAATAGGAAGACGTTATGTTTCAAGCTATTTTTCCCCCTACCAAAGCTGGGTCAAAGAACAATATCTAAAATCAATTGATTATGAAGGCGCCGGAGAACTGGCTGCGGGCAAGACAAATAAAGATATTAGGGCAGCATTTAAGGAAGGAATGCATGTGGCCATTTCCGTCAAAGGAAAACGATATCGAATGTACGTCAATGGTGAAAAATTCTTTGATGCTCCTCGCGCTGTAAACGATAGCGAAAACTTTGGAAGCATTCTTTTTGATACCTATGGATTAGGAGATGACCAGTCTATTTTGATTACTAATCTTCGCGTAGCGGAAGGCTTGCCCGAACCTCGTGAAAAATTATTTAAAACGGGCAGCTACAGTACTACAGCGATTACTTTCGATTACAATAGCGCACAATTGAAGCCGGAAGCGTATGGTATATTAAAACAAATTGCGGAGGCCATTAATTCTGAGTCCAATAAAAAGGTACTTATAGTCGGCCATACCGATAGTGACGGTTCTGAAACATACAACCAAGAGTTATCAGAACGCCGAGCCGAATCGGTTAAGAAAGCGCTGGTTTCAGATTTCGGAGTTCCTGAAGCTCGCCTTGGTACGCAAGGGAAGGGAGAAACGGTTCCTGTGGCTTCCAACGATTCTGCCATAAACAAGGCGAAGAACAGACGCACCGAATTCATCATTCAATAATTCATTCAAGGATCATGAAAAGATTTATACTACTCTTAAATGTATTTTGTGTGCTGTCGTTGTATGCCCAAGATTGTCAAATACCCAATGGTAATTTCGAGCAATGGAAAAATAATGATAAGGCGGTAGATTGGGCCGGGTCCAATATCGCTGGGAAGGAGGGTGGCGCCAGTGCCATGGCCGGTTATGATTTTCGGAATACCTTTCGAGTACCCGGAAAAGTGGGTTACGGACTCCAAATAAAGAATGTGAGTATTGCCGATTTCCTTGCGGAAAAAAAACCTGCGGATTGGGCACGAATGCCAGAGCAGTACAAGCAAATGATTCGGGAGAGTGCCTTTAGTGGCTATGTCTTTACGTGTGAGGGAAATTGTGAGGATGCGATACTTGCTCAAAACCAGGCAGCCCTTATGAAAGACCTATTTTTTCCTATAACACCCACTTTTGGTGCCCTTTGTGGCTACTATAAAGCCAATTTTAAAAAAGGTGATAAGGCGTGGATCAATACCTTTGTAACCACCAGGAATCCAGAGCAAGTAGCAGGCGGAGTGCGGCCCGGAGAGGCTTCCGCGGTCATCTTTAAAAATACCGCTACCTGGACGCCGTTCAAAATCCCGATATATTTCTTTGAAGGATTAGAGCCCTCTCAAATGTTCATTCAATTGTATTTAGTGGGGAAAGGATTTCCGAATGGGCAACCTACGGGAATGAATCCGGTGCAATTAGCGATGGAATTTAAAAGTAGCGATGGGAGCGAGGTATTCTTTGATGAGTTATGCTTATGCGACTCGCCCTCGTATGTGGATACCAGTGACCCTGCTTTTGCCGATTTTGAAATTCCCGATAGCACCCCTGCCGACAATGATGACGATGCTACAAATAGTGATGAAACCATTTACATTGCCACCACCGGTAGCGACGGAAATTCGGGAACCGCTGCGGATCCATTCGCTACTTTAAAAAAGGCGTTAGCCGTGGCGCAAGCCAAACGAGTAAAAGGCAGTTCGGTAACGATAATTATCAAAGATGGTATTTATCGTCAGGAAACCATCATGGATTTGAAGGTGACGGCCAACTTGCCCACACTTCGTATTCAGGCAGAAAATGCTCATCAAGCTGTTTTCGAAGGAATGGAATCCATTGCTTCCAATGTCACGTTTACCGAATTAGGGGCAGGTATCTATCGTTCTAACGGTCCGCTTCATCCAAATCAAAAGCCGATACTTGATTATAGCGATCCCACTACCTTTAGTGACCCAACGAAAGCGAGAGTACCCGCCTTGCTTGTTAATGGAGTTCAATTTTCACCTTCACAAATGATTCAGCAAACACCTAATTCATATATGGTTTCACCTCAGATGATCATGGTAAATCCCTCGGGAACCTCATTGAACAGTGCCTCTGTAAAAGTTTCTGTGCGTGACTACGCGTTGAATGTTGGCGATGGAGGGAATGTGATTGTTTCGGGGTTGCGAATTAAAGGCTATCCGGTGCCACAATATTCCGAAGCGGTTCCCAATGCGACACCGGGACTAAAAGGAGTGGTTGCTCGTAATTGTAAGTTCGAATAGCATAATTAAAAACGGATTTTAGTTTTGGGGCTTTCCGAAGGAAAGCCCCAAAATATTACTGCTTCCGAAGATCACTGAGTTGATGCTCACTTCTATCGAAAATACCTTTGGGAACGGTATCGCGCAGGTTTTCAACGTGAAGAACGACATCTGCTTTGCCAAGCTTGCTCTTCAGCGTCATTTGCATCACAAATCCCTGCACACCGCAATTGGCTATCATTTCAATATGACTGATATCTTCGCCGGCGCCTACGCCTTGATAGGCCAATACCTGTACGAAACTGAGTTCAATCTCGTCTGCAACCCATAACGTGCCTGAATAGGCTTCATTGTCACAGCCCATTTCCGTACACAGGGTATCGTTGATTTTCTTCTGACTGGTGGTGGTAGTGAGCTCTGTTCTTGGCCCCGTGCCATAATCAGTGAGCGCATATTGCATGGCGGGCCAATATTTTTTGTTCATGGGAAGAATGTATCCCCCTTTTTTACCCTGTTGTTCGTACAGTCCGGTAATCGTGCTATCCGCCTCATGAAAAACCAGCCGCAGGTCGGGTTGATTGCCTCTTGCGTGAATTACAAGCGCTGTTTTTTCGGTTCCAAAATAATAGGAAAGTGTATCGACGCTCTCCTTTCCATTTTTGTATAATTGGGAGACGATGAGGTCAAAACTACCGGTAAAATTCTGTGCGTTTACTACGGTTGAGGATAGAAGGATGACGAACACTATGTAGCAGGGTTTCATGGAAAATGTTTTTAGCGTTTACTGCTGTTCAACCGTGTGGCATCGTTTAAATCCAACCTTTCTTGATGGCTTTGCTAACGGCTTCAGCACGTGAATGAACATGTAATTTTTTATAAATATTCTTGATATGAGCTTTCACCGTATTGGTGGAAACAAACAAATCTTCGGCGATCTGCTTGTTATTGGTTCCATTGCTTAATTTTTGGAGTACTTCTAATTCACGATCACTTAAACTCGTTTCCTTCGACATGGTAAAAGAAGCGATAACTTGCCGTGCGATCGACGGACTCATAGGCGCGCCGCCGTCAAATACTTCTGAAATACCTTGTAACAAGAACTTTGAATTACTACCCTTCACCAAATACCCTACGGCACCTTGTCGCAAGGCTGAGAAAACTATTTCCGACTCCTCGTGAACGGTAAGCATTACGATGTTAAGCTCAGGTTGTAACTTGTGTAGCTTCGGAATCGCTTCTATGCCGCTCATGCCCGGAAGATCAATATCCAGTAATAAAACATCCGGATGATGTTCTTTCAAATTTTCCAAGGCAGCTTCTGCAGAAAAAAAAGTGCCTGTTACGGAATAACCTTCCGCATTATTCAACACCTGTTGTAGCGATTTCAGAATAAGGGCATCATCTTCAATAATACAGATCTTTATGGAAGGTGTATGGGTCATGTTCAGCTAAAGGTACTTAAAATCAGTGAGTTGCTACTTACTCAGTCGGGTAGTTTCTAAGGTGAGTACCAGTTGGGTGCCCCCATTCACCACCGAATTGATGGTGAGTGCACCGCCCAGTGCTTGGGCGCGCTCATTCATATTGGTTAGTCCGTTGCCCTTGTTCGAGGCGAGTGGGTCGAATCCATTTCCGTTGTCTTTTAAGGTAACCTTCAGTTTTCCAGGTTTGGCGTCTATGATACAATCAATAATGGTTGGTCGGCCATGCTTCACGCTGTTGTTGAGCGCTTCTTTAAGGATTAGTAATAAATGGCGTCGCTCTGCCATGTTAAGTTCCTTCTCTTTGAGATGATCAGATATATGTTGCGATCGAAACTGAATACCAGCATACTCACAAAAATTACCAGCAAATTCCGTAAATCGTGTTAAGGTATCGTACGCGTTATCTTTGGTGGGGTCTAAGGTCCAAATAAAATCGCGCATGCCGTTATTGAGATCGTGGAGGTTATTTTCTATTTGGAGTAGGTGTTCTTGAAGTTCAGGATTGTCTTTGTTATTCAGTTTAGCGAGTTCCGTGATTAGTGAAATGCGCGTGATCTTTGTTCCGGCTTCATCATGAAAATCACGGGAGCTTCGTTTTCGAAAGATTTCACGCTCTTGAGCGCGTGCCAATTCTAACCGACGCTCTTGTTGCAATCGTAGTTTCAGCAATAAATAAACGCTTCCCACCGCTAATAGCACAAATAGAACGTAGGCCCACCATGTGCGCCACCAGGGCGGTAGAATTTCTATCGAAAGTGTCACAGGCTCACTCCAAACCTGATTGTTATTAGCCGCTTTGGCCATCAGGGTGTAGGTGCCCGGATCGAGATTCGATCGCGTAATGACAGGATCTTTGGTATAGATCCAATCGGGATCGAAACCTTGTAATTGATACGCATATAAGGTTTCTTCCGGTAAGGTGTGATTTACAGCGGAGATGGCAATGGAAAAAATCTTGTCTTGAGGTTGTAAGGAAAACCCCTCCAAGTAGCGTAATGTGGAAGGGAGTGAAAAGCCGCCCGTTTGTTCTTCGGAAATGGGGACAGGTTGATTCAAGATGCGTAAGTCTGAAAAATAGATTGTGGGGGCTACTGTGTTTTCCTGGATAGATGAAGGGGTAAACGACAACAATCCTGTAGTTCCAAAATACAAGGTTCCATCTTTTGTCAGCGCAGCGGCGCCTTGATTGAAATCCCGAAGCTTGTGACCAAATTCCTTTGTATATGGGGTGAAGACGTTCGATTGTGTGTTCCACCTTGTGAGTCCGTTTCCCGTACTGAACCAATATTCATCAACATCTGTTTGAACCATGGTGTACACAATATTATCGCTAAGACCATTGGCTTCGGTGTGTTGTTTGAAGTCAGGTGTGGACGAAGTAAATAACGCTTCTTTCTCATCGATTTGAAAGATACCGGCCCCGGTGGTCATCAATACTTCCTTTTCATCCTTAAAAAAGATCCCATGCACACCGTGTTTTGCGACTACTGTGTTCCCAGGAATTCTTTTGAAGGAACGCGCATTTTCGTAGTCTTCAATCACGCCAAAGCCCAGTGCTGGCGTTCCTACCCAGATTCTTTCTTCAGCATCAAATCCTATGGAAAGAATGCTGTTTTCTGCAATACCATGCGGCCGTTCTTGATGACTATATTGCTGAAGACTCCCGTCATCCATTACGCGTATTAGACCAGCGCCATGGGTGCCAATCCACATATCTCTGTTGGTTCCTCTTCGTACAAAATACTCGTATTGCGTGAGGTGAGGATTGTTGGGAACCGACGTGAGATCGAGTTTTGAAATGGTATAGTTATCGGAAGTTCGATCGGGCCAATCTACGATGTTCACCCCATTGAAGGTAGCTAACCAGATCCTGCCCAGGTGGTCCTCTTCAATCCCCAGTACCTGAGGTCCAGATAATTGATCCGGCCCTGTTCCCGATGTGATATGAAAATAATCTTGGTCTGTATTTTTGGGCGGAATAATGGTGAGGCCATTCTCATAATTACCGATCCATAGATATCCTTTTGAATCTTCAAAAATGGAAAAGGTCTTGTTGCCTGACAAGCTGTTCTTCTCTCCCGGAATTGCGGTTTGATACCGAAACTGATTTAAATACGGGTCGTATACATCGAGCCCCGAAATAGTGGCTAGCCACATTCTATTATGCACATCACGTTGTATACCAAACACCTGATTAGAACTAATAGATCCTTTATCATTGGGGTTGTGATACAGGTACTTAAATTCCTCGTTCTGTGGATTGAACAAGGTCACCCCGTTAAAGGTGGCAAGCCACAGGACTCCGTGTTGATCTTCCGTTATTTCATAAATAAAGCCGTGCGAAGGACCTGTTTCAGGATCGGGTGGATAATGACGAAAGCTAGGGTCATCCCAAGTTCCTGTTAGCTTTAGCAATCCTTTGGTTTCGCATCCTATCCAGTAATTATTTTTCGAATCTCGGTAGATCGATTGTAATTTGTTTTCCGGAAGTCCGTGTTCCGTCGTAATCGCTTTAAAGGTTTCTGTTGTGGGATTGAAAATTGAAATTCCCACCTGAGAAATAATGAGTAAGCGACCATCTTCCAAAAATTCAAGTTGACGAATAGCCGTTTTCCTCGGGCCATTCTGCATTCCTTCCTGATACGGCCATGACACAATTTCAAGTGTCGATTTATGGATGCGTGAGAGTCCGCCTACCGTCCCAATATAGATATACGCATCTTTTTCTTTCAAAAAACTGATGGCAGGATGTACGATACAGGTGTCGCAATTTTTTTTGTATTCAAAATTTGTAAATTTTTGTACTCTGGGGTCGTATTTGGAAAGACCTTGTCGCGTGGCAAACCACATATTTTCTTGCTGATCTTGGATGATATGACTCACTTCATTGAAGACCAAGCTGTTTTTAGTGGTGTCGATCTGCTGTTGAAAATTGACAAAATGTAGCCCATCAAATCGATCGATTCCATTGTTGGTAGCGATCCAAAGATGTCCGGTTTTATCGAATTCAAGATCGTGTAGACTTATTTGCGAAAGGCCTTCATTTATCCCGAAGTGTTGGAACTGATAGGAGGGTGTTTGACCAATCATAGGGAACAAACACATCAGGAAATAGGGTAGTAGTCGCAATTTGAGTTAGTTAGTGTTCTTAAAATTAGAAAATTCTGAAAACTATTACTTTGAGAATTCCGTAAAATATTAAAATAGGATAGGATGTGATAGTACCCGTTTGGGTGATATTATAAAAAAAGCCCCACCAAAACGGCAGGGCTTTAATGCAGTAGCGTATAAAGCGCTAATTCATGTGCTCGCTCAAGTAAGTGGCTACCCCTTCGCGATCGGCATGCATCGCGGTAGCGCCTTCTTGCCAATTGGCGGGGCACACTTCTCCGTTTCGCTGCACATGCGTATAGGCATCGATAAGGCGAATAAATTCCGCAACATTACGTCCTAGCGGCATATGGTTCACACTTTCGTGAACTACGGTACCTTCTTCATCAATAATGAAGGTGGCGCGGTAGGTTACGTTGTCACCTTCAACGGTATAAACTCCCGTTTGCTCATCAATATGTTCGTCCGTAATGTCTAAAATTCCTAGTTGAGAAGAAAGGTTTCTATTGCTGTCTGCGATCAACGGATAGGTAACTCCTTCAATCCCGCCATGATTTTTTGGGGTGTTGAGCCACGCAAAATGTACTTCAGGAGTATCGCAAGACGCTCCAATAACAAGGGTGTTTCTTTTTTCGAATTCTGAAAGCATCGATTGAAAGGCATGTAATTCAGTGGGACATACAAAAGTGAAATCTTTGGGGTACCAAAATAAGATCACTTTTTTCTTTTCTTGTTGGGCTAATTCGAAGAGGTTTATCTTCTGATTACGCCCGGTTTTATCGATCGCGGTTACAGATTGGTTTGGAAATTTTTTTCCGACTAAAGCCATGTTTTTTCTTTTAGTATGGGTACTTGTTTTTCAGTCGGCAAAAGTAGAAAAACGAGACAGCATTCTAAAGAAAATCAACGCTGAAATCTTATTGAATTCTATGGAAATTAAGCCGTTTCCTTTCGAGTGGTGAGTTCTCTAATTTTTATTCGGAAGGCTGCAAAGAGTAAGGTCATAAAGGGACTCAACCAATTGAAAATCGCAAAGGCAAAATAATCTACCACGGGTACTCCCAGTACACCACTTTGATAGGCACCACAGGTATTCCAAGGAACTAGAACCGAAGTAACCGTTCCGCTATCTTCCAATGTACGTGAGAGGTTTTCGGGAGCAAGTCCTTTTTCTTGGTACGCTTTAGCGTACATTTTTCCGGGTACTACTATCGCCAAATATTGATCAGAAGCCGTAACGTTAAGCGCCAAGCAACTGGCCACGGTACTGGCAAAGAGTCCGAATGTGGTATGAAACAATGACAATAAGGCTTTACTGATTCGGGATAAGGCGCCAATGGCATCCATGACACCACCAAAAACCATGGCGCAGATGATCAACCAAATCGTACCTAACATACCACTCATTCCGCCAGCGGAAAACAAATCGCTTAGGGCTTCATTATCGGTGGCGACGGCCGTATCCACAGTAATAGCATTCATAATTCCTTTGTAACCTGTAACGAAATCTAATTGTTCTCCGCCTCCAATAGTAGTGACGATCTCCGGCTGAAAGATCACTGCCGCCGCGGCACCCAAAAGTGTTCCGGCTAAGAGTGCGATGAGGGGTGGGGTTTTACGAATGATCATAAGAATGACAATAACAGGTACTACGAAGAGCCACGGACTAATATAAAATGAGGCTTCAATAGATTCTAGGATCGAGGCCGTATCGGCGGCACCTTCAGGTTCGAGTCCAAACCCAATAATGATAAAAACGATAAGCGTTATGATGATGGTGGGGACCGTTGTAAAGGTCATATACCTTATGTGCGTAAACAGATCGGTACCAGCCATGGCAGGAGCGAGATTTGTGGTATCACTCATAGGCGATAACTTATCGCCAAAATAGGCTCCCGAAAGCACCGCTCCGGCGGTCATTCCGAGGGAAATCCCTAAGGCATCAGCAATACCAATAAGCGCGATACCTACCGTAGCCGACGTCGTCCAACTGCTTCCAGTAGCAATCGAAATGATGGCACAAATGATCACGCAGGAGGCTAAAAAGATAGTCGGATTTAGTACCTGCATCCCGTAATAAATCATCGTAGGGATGATGCCGCTGATCATCCAGGTTCCGGCTAAGGCGCCTACCATTAGAAGAATAAGGATAGCGCCTGTGGTGCTTCGTACATTTTCGGCAACTTCAGAGAGCATTTGCTTATAACTTACCTCGTTAAAGGCACCAACAAGCGCTGCTACAGCCGCTCCCAGTAGCAAGATAAATTGATTACTTCCGCTGAGCGCATCATCGCCAAAGGCATAAAATACATTGTAGAATAGCATGGCAACCAAAGCAACGACGGGAACCAGGGCTTCCAGAATATTCAATTCTTCATTTTCTACAATTTGTTCATTCTGTGGCTCTTTGGGGTCGATGTCTTTACTTTCCATAATAAACGACTATGCTTAGGTTAATTAGTTTCACTGTAATGTTACGATTTTGTAACCCGTATTGCAAATAGATGATGGAGATTCTCTTCCTCGTTTTTCTTAAGCTCATGCTGCCGAAATGTCTCCTAACATGCAAATCTTAACAGGCTTTTACTTTGTTGAGAACACGCAATTGGGAAAAACCCTTCATAAAAAAGGGGAATACCCTCTTGAATATCAGTCCTTCCACTCTTGCACAGACTTCTGTCCTGACTTAGTTTTGAACCTAAAGCTAACCCTTATGTGCGCCAAGAAAAATAAACTGGAAACTACGATTGCCAAACGTGCTGCAACACGGTCAAAAGCAACTACGAAACCAAAACAACCGGTGAAGACGGTCAAAAGAGTGATGCGCCGGAAAACGATCAAACCAACCGCCCTAAAACAGGTTCGTCATTTGGATCTGACGGTTTCCAACGCTGAGAAATGTCGTAAGACAGATGCGAACGTGACACTACAACGTCGCAGTAAATATGCCCCAAGCGATATTGAGTTTCAATTGCAACCACTGGAGGGAGAAGATCTAGTATTTCACATCATGCCCGGCTTTACCAGTAAGGAGTCGGCGTTGGGACAGCTCTCCGTGAGCACCCGAATTCTGAACTTCGGTACGGAAGATGTTGACTTAGACCGCGTGATTGTTCAGTATAAAAAAGGAAATAACAATGTTAACAAATCGATCTATCTGCCAAGTGATTCGCTTGTGATTGAAAAAGGCTGGTCTCGTACCTGGCAAAATAGTCGTGATTATCACAAAAACGGCGATGTTGTATTTATGCAAGCACCTTTTCCGACGAAAGTAAAGATCAGCTTTTACTTTAAAGGATATCGCAGTCCGCTTTCCATCACCAAGAACATCAAACCCTATCACATCGGATTTGGGTTTCCGTTCAAAGCAAAAGATTTTGAAACTAACGAGCATGTTACCGGATATTCTATGCATGGAGGCGGAAGTCAGGTGTTTGCCTATGATTTCGGAACGAATGCCTACGAAGATAAGGCGTGGCGGCACACAAAACCGGGGAAGGACGGGAGCAAGAACGAGCATTTTAGAATTTGGGGTAAACCCGTTTATGCGATGGCCGACGGAACCGTCTTGCGCTATGAAAATAACATTCCCAACAATTGGAAGCCCGCTGCCAATGATGACGATATGGAAAAGCAGAAGGACGAGTTATGGGGTTCCTTTGATTATGGCGGGGCAGGAAATCATTTTTACATAAAGCACGGGAGTTTGGTAGGCTTGTATGCCCATCTTCAGAAGGGATCGCTTACTAGCAGCTTCAGAAAAAAGGGAGCTGTCGTCAAAAAGGGGGATCTCTTAGGACTCGCGGGGAATTCAGGAAATTCTTCGGCGCCCCATCTACATAATCATATTAAAACATACGTTTCAGACGATGCGCCCGATTCGGGAGTGTTTAGACCCTTGCTGTTTAATGAAGGCTACGCCATTGGAATGCACGCGTATGCTACTCCGGAGTCAAATATCAATTGGTCACCGCTTACCACGAAAGGGATCCCTGGATTGAAGGATAAAGCGTGCTTTATATCGGAAACACATCCATATTGCAAATATCCCAAGCATTGGGGGGAAGTTACCCGTCATGGAGTACCGGAGGAAAAGTATCAAGAAGTATTTGACAGTATTTGGCCTTGTGGATATTATCCGGTTTGGGTAGATGGGTACGATGTTAACGGGAAAACCTACTTCAATGTGATCTTCAGACCGTCAAACAATGTTGGATGGGTGGCGCGTCACAATATGGGTGGAGGAAAATACCAAACTGAATTTAACAAATGGACACGTGCAGGGTATCGCTTGATACATGTCAATTCGTATTTGCTCCATGGAAAGTTGCGCTATGCCGCTATCTGGAAGAAGGACAGTTCTGTTGCGTTTACTGCATATCACGGGCGGTCGCTCTCATGGCATGAAAAGAATTTCGACCATTATCGTGATGCCGGTTGGGTTCCTCGCAATGTTTCCTGTACTTCCCTTAACGGAAAAATATACGTCACTGCGCTTTGGGAAAAACAAGACACGGGAGGGTTTTATTTGCGTCCGGTAATGACGCTTCAACAGTATAAGGATTATTTTGAAACCTATACCAATCAGAAAAAATTTAAATTGGTGTATCTGGATGCCTATACCTATAATGGAGCCCCCAGATTAAGCGGTATCTGGTATAAAAAGGCCGATGATTATTCGTCTTGGTGGGCAAAACATCATCTTAATAGTGGCGAGTTTCAACTGGAATTTGACGCCTATTTAGAAAAGGGATTCCTCACACGCTGTATTGCCGGGTACGAGCATGGTAAAAAAGCGCAATTTGAAGGGATCTGGTCCAAATAGTTATAACATGAAGTGAAAGAATTAAAGTACGCCCACTTCTTTCATACACTCCTTCATCATGCGATAGGTTCGCTCAATATCGTTATCCAATCCAATACTAAAACGGATGAGTCCGTCACTAAGTCCCATTTCCTGTTGCTCTTCTTCTGGTATTTCCGAAGAAGTAGAAGACCCAGGCGCACTAAAGAGCGTCTTATAAAAGCCCAGACTTACCGCGAGGTAGCCGAGATTTCGCTCCTGCATTAGCTCCATCAGCTCATTGGCCTTGTCTAAAGAACCTACGTCGATTGTAAGCATGCCACCAAAACCGTACTCATTGTTCATCATGTTCTTGAACAATTCGTGACTGGGGTGGGAAGGCAATCCCGGGTACACCGTTTTGAGTCCGTCTTGCTCAAACTTTTCCGCCAGGAACAACGCGTTTTTACTATGTTGTTTGATGCGAATGTGAAGGGTGCGAAGGTTTTTGAGGATCGAGGCAGCACGCAGGCTGTCCATAGAAGCTCCTAAAAGCATACTGGCCCCATCGTTGACGTTGCGTAGTTCATTAATAAAATCCTGAGTACCACACATCACTCCGCCCATAGTATCACTACTTCCGTTAATGAATTTTGTCAAGCTGTGTAGCACCACATCAGCACCCAACGATGCCGGAGAGATAGACAAAGGTGAAAAGGTGTTATCGACCAATAATTGGAGTCCGTGTTTTTTCGCAAGGGTTGAAAGCGCTTTAATATCGGCTACTTCTAAGAGCGGATTGCTCACTGACTCACAATACAACACTTTGGTATTGGAAGTAATGGCTGCTTCCACGGTATCTAATTTTGTGATGTCGACAAAAGAGGTGGAAATCTGAAAGCGCGGTGCGAAATTCTTCAGAAAAGCATACGTGCCCCCGTAGATTGTTCTACTGGAAACAATGTGTTCTCCCGCCTTACAAAGTTGAAGCAGGGCCGGAACGATGGCTCCCATTCCGGTGGCCGTAACATTAGCCGTTTCGGTACCCTCCATGGCTGCCAGCGCTTCCCCCAAATAGAGGTTCGAAGGAGAGCTATGTCGCGAGTATAGATAACAACCATCAGCGTTGCCTTCAAAAGTATCGAACATGGTTTTGGCGGAAAGAAAAGTGTAGGTAGAAGAGTCTGAAATAGAAGGGTTCACACCTCCAAATTCTCCAAAGTACTGCAAATCTTGAATACGGTTAGCGGGATGATTGCTCATAAGGTTATATTTTTATCAAAAATAGCAATGTGATGTTGTATGGTCAATAGTTATTAATATATTTAGAAAATGATACTAATATTCAGCCAAATATCAGTAAAATATTAATTTAGAAAACCGATATGCCAAGCGAACGCGAAAAATCTTCAGATGAAACTTGATAAAACCGACCTGAAATTACTTCGAATACTTCAGCAAGACAGTAAAAAGACAAACAAACAGTTGGCCTCCCAACTGCATCTTTCCGTGACCGCTATTTACGAACGTATTAAAAAATTAGAGCGTTCTGGAATTATCAATAAATACGTGGCCTTGGTGACGCCAGAGAAGGTGGGACGCGACTTTGTCGTGTTCTGTCATATCAAGCTGTCGCAGCACACCATAGAGAACCTCTCGGCCTTTGAAAAGCAAGTGGCACAACTCGATGAGGTGCTGGAGTGTTTCCACGTAAGCGGAGAATACGATTATTTGTTAAAGGTGGTCGTGGCTGATATGCCGGCGTTTCGACATTTTATGGTGAATAAATTGACTACCTTACAACATATCGGGAACACACAAAGTTCCTTTACCATTAGTACCATTAAAAACACTACGGCACTTACTTTATAACTATGAGTTCACGTATACTGCTACTAGCAGAGTTCTTCTTCCTATTTTTCCTGCTACCAGTGTCTTTTCTATGGCCGTACCCCTTATGGATCAAAGGGGTGTTGACGCTTCTAGGATTTGTTTTTGTACTATGGCAGCTGTACCGTCATCACGGGTTTCAGTGGTCGTGGAATTGCCCTCAGCGGAACAGGCTCCTGCGCACCCTGGGTTTTCGCCTGGCCGGGATTATTATGGCTACAGTATTGTTTGTAGCCATCACCGCTCCCGATCATTTTTTCTATGTGGTGTTGCATCGCCCAGTTTTGTTCGTTGGAATCATTTTTGTGTATACTTTATTTTCGGTGCTACCACAGAACCTGATATACCGTACCTTCTTCTTTGAACGCTATGGACATTGGTTCCGAAGCAAACCCTTGAAAATATGCTGTAACGCGCTGGTATTTTCGCTTGCCCACATTTTCTTTAGGAATTGGTGGGTGATGGGAATCACGTTTTTAGGCGGACTCCTATTTGCGCATACCTATATTACCTACCGGTCTACGGCTTGGGTAAGTGTGGAACACACCCTCTATGGAAATTGGTTGTTTGCCGTGGGTATGGGAGGGATGTTGGGATTCCCAGGGATGGAAGGATAAGAAGTTTTAAACTTGATAATTGGCAATTGTACCCGGTAGTTGTACCTTTGTCTTTCTGAAAAAAATCACACGATATGAGTACATATGATGTTGCAGTAATTGGGTCCGGTCCAGGAGGGTACGTGGCCGCTATTCGCTGCGCACAATTGGGAATGAAAACCGCAATTATAGAAAAATACAGCACCTTGGGCGGTACCTGCTTAAACGTTGGTTGTATCCCAAGTAAGGCCTTATTAGATTCCTCTCACCACTATGAAGATGCTTTGAATCACTTCGAAGAGCACGGTATCGACATTCCCGGGGATGTAAAGCTGAACTTCAAGAAAATGATCGAACGCAAAGCCGGTGTGGTAGATCAGAATGTGAAGGGTATTGCATTTTTGATGGACAAGAATAAGATTGATGTTTACGAAGGTCTGGGTTCCTTTAAAGATGCGACTCATATTGAAATCGCTTCGGAAAAGGAGACACAAACAATTGAAGCGAAAAACATCATTATCGCTACCGGAAGCAAGCCGGGTAGTCTTCCGTTTATCGAGATCGATAAAGAACGTATCATTACTTCTACGGAAGCCTTATCGCTTTCCGAAGTACCCAAGCATATGATCGTGATAGGAGGAGGTGTCATTGGACTCGAATTGGGCCAAGTGTATCGTCGACTCGGCGCGGATGTTTCCGTGGTAGAATATATGGACCGCATTCTTCCTACGATGGACAAAGCACAAAGCAAAGAGCTTACGAAAGTGATGAAAAAACAAGGGGTGAAGTTCTATACATCTCACAAAGTTTCAGAAGTCACTAGAAAAGGCAAGGAAGTGACCGTTACGGCCACCGATAAAAAAGATAAGGAGGTAACATTTACGGGTGATTACTGTTTGGTTTCTGTAGGACGACGACCTTTTACGGAAGGGTTGAAGGCCGAAAATGCCGGTGTAAAAATAAACGAACGCGGACAGGTGGAAGTCAACGAACACTTGCAAACGAATGTGAAAAACATTTATGCCATTGGTGATGTGGTAAAAGGAGCTATGTTGGCACACAAAGCGGAAGAAGAAGGAGTGTTTGTTGCCGAAACCTTAGCGGGACAAAAACCACACATCAATTACAACTTGATTCCGGGAGTAGTTTACACCTGGCCGGAGGTGGCTTCCGTTGGAAAAACCGAAGAACAACTCAAAGAAGAAGGGGTTGCTTTCAAGTCTGGGCAATTCCCGATGCGCGCCTTAGGGCGTTCACGAGCAAGTGGAGACACCGATGGTTTCGTGAAAATATTATGTGACAAAGAAACCGATGAGATATTAGGCGTACATATGGTAGGAGCCCGAGTGGCCGACTTGATAACTGAAGCGGTAACCGCTATGGAATATAGAGCGAGTGCCGAAGATATCGCACGTATGAGTCACGCACACCCAACCTATGGAGAGGCGATGAAAGAAGCAGCCCTGGCAGCGACCGATAATCGACCCATTCACATGTAGCTGCTCGCTCTGTACTATAGCAATTAAAAAAGCCTAATCACAGATTAGGCTTTTTGCATATATCGGGGGCTGTAAAGCGGGGGTAAACCATTATTCTATCACGGTCACTTTCCACGATTTGGAAACCGGATTCACCGCACTAGATCGATTATTGGCTACTCGGACGGTTACCGTATTCGCAGCGCTCACATAGCAATTCCAGATCAATCCAGACTCTATACTGGCGTTCGGAGCACAGTTACAGGAACTACCCACAGTAGCACCATTTACCGCTACGGTCAATTCGGCACTACCGTTGTTGGAGATGCTCGGAAAATCCAAGGTTGCGGTATTGGTCAATCCTTTGAGCAGAATCTTACGCGTAGTATTAGGCGTAAAATAGAGGTGGGTTCCATCGTATTCCACCGCTCCGGCTTCGGGAGTGGTTAGGTTCGTTCCACTCGTGAATTTTAACGGGGCTGATTGCGCAGCGGCACCACCACCGCGAATGTGTAATGTTGCCGATGGATTACTTTCGCTCAACCCCGTATTTCCATTTTGTCGTATGATCAATCGTTCTACTTGATTCTTTTGCCCTGAAGGCGTATTACTAATCGTAAAACGTGTGGGAAGACTTGTTCCCGTGGGAGTACCGTCCATGTAGAATCGGAAACCACCCACTTCTTGTACATTGCTGCCATCGTGTGTTTTCACCACGAGAGAGCCTACTTCTTGATTGGGGGCTAAAAGATCGGGTACATCTAAGGTTCCTCCTGTATTGTATAAGATATAGTTAGGTGGGTTGGTATTGGCACTTGTTATTTGAAAGTCGTTATCTCCGGGGCCTCTAAACTCAAAGCGTTCAACGGGGTCATCGGTTCCAAAACCAATACGGCCATCATCAGTAATAACCACATCGGTACCGCTTAATCGTGCTTGTGTAGCGTAGATATAATCACTTCCGCTTGGGTTTACACCATCTTTCCATTCTTCAGCACCAAGATTGATCCAACGCAATTGGGCGTGGTCCCAATAGTAGAAACCTTTGTCATTGGTGGCTACGGCCGTGGTTAAGAATACCATCATTCCGTCTTGATCTACTCCCGGATCTGTTGCCGGAAAATCATCAATTCGGGGAATCAAGATACCATCTGTGGCGCTCGGAGATTCTGGATTGCTAACCGTGATGTCTAACGTACTTTTGGGATCGGTAGTTCCAATTCCTACTTGTGCAATGGTGGGGGCATTAGCACCTAGTAAAAGGGTAAAAATTACATAAGTAGTGATTCTCATAAGTCAATAAATTTGGGTGTCACAATACTACAATCTTCTTACAACCAAGCCATTAGAATAGGTTATTATTCGATGTAATTGAAAATTAATCGATGAACTGCTTAATATTTATGCTTTTTATCGAACTATTCCTACATTTTTTTATTAAATAACTGAATATCATCTTTTTAAATTGGTGTTTTTCTACGTTTCATAAATCTGCTAACGTTTTCTTATCGAAAAAATGGTAACGAATCTTTCCATGAAGATCGTTACACCCAGCTGCTAATTCGTATTTTTGAGCGTTTAAAAGGCTATGCGATACACCTCCTACAAATCGATTTCCCTTACCAAAGAACTCCGTCTCAAAATATTACTTTGGGCACAGCAGTTTGAAACGGTGGCTTGGTACGACTCGAATCATCATAAAGACGAATGGTCTGAATACGATGCGCTACTCGCTGTCGAGGCGGAAGAAATGGTAGCGTGCTCAACGTCTAATGCGTTAGAGGTCCTGACATCCTTTCGGAAGACACGCGATTGGGCGTTCGGTTTTTTGTCCTACGATGTAAAAAACGAGATCGAGCCACTTTCGTCACAGAATCATGACGCGCTAGACTTTCCGAAGCTATCGTTCTTCAGGCCGAAACGTTTACTTTTATTTAAAGGGGATATGGTGGAATTCCAGTACCTCGAGGGCACGGATGAATGGGTTTCGAACGATTGGAACGCTATTCTGGCGACGACAATCCCAAAAGACTTTCAACATCCTGAAAATACCAACCCCGTGTCACTCAAACTCCGAACAAGCAAAGAAGCGTATTTCGAAAAGTTTGAGTTGCTAAAAGCGCGTATTCAACGTGGCGATCTGTATGAAGTCAATTTTTGCCAGGAATTTTATTCCGAAGAAACGCCTATTGACCCGTTAAAGACATACTGGCATCTCAACGAGCTTTCCAAGCCTCCCTTTGCCTGCTTTGTTAAAATGCAAGGTAAATACATTTTGTCGGCCTCGCCAGAACGCTTCCTGAAGAAAAAATCAGATCGACTTTGGTCACAACCCATTAAAGGAACGGCATCAAGAAGTACCGATACTGCTGAGGACCAAAAACTTAAAAAGCAACTTCAAAGCGACCCCAAAGAACGTAGTGAGAATATCATGATCGTAGATTTGGTTCGCAATGACCTCGCGCGAATTGCAACCCGGGATTCGGTACAGGTGACCCATTTATGCGATATCAAGTCGTATGCCCAGGTGCATCAAATGGTCTCTACCATTCAATGTTCGCTTCGCCCCGGCATAGAAATAGGGGATGTGCTTCGCGCAACTTTTCCTATGGGCAGTATGACGGGAGCTCCAAAAATTTCAGCCATGCAGCACATTGAAACTGTAGAGGATGCGAAACGAGGGGTTTATAGTGGAGCCATCGGCTATATCACTCCCAATGACGATTTCGATTTTAATGTGGTTATCCGTACCATACTGTATGATGAGGCTTCCTCTTATGTAAGTTTTTCGGTGGGGGGCGCACTGACCATCGAGGCAAAAGCAGAAAATGAATACCTTGAATGCTTGCTGAAAGCGAAAGCCATGCGCCAGGTATTAGAAGTCTAAATGGCCAACGCCTATATTTGTACTATATGAAAAACGCCTTTCAGAAACACCTTTTAAAAACTTTTCCTGACCTCTATCAAAAAAGAGTGGGAGTGGCTTGTAGTGGCGGACTCGATAGTGTGACGCTGGCGTTTTTGACGCATCAATTAGGATACGATATTTCCTTACTTCATTGCAATTTTAACCTCCGCGGAACCGAAAGCGACGAGGACGCTGCCTTCGTTACACAACTGGCTGAGCAGTATTCCGTTAGAGTATACCACGAGTCGTTTTCTACGGAAACCTATGCAACCGACCATAAACGCTCTATCCAAATGGCGGCACGGGAGCTCCGTTATAACTGGTTCGACGAACTCCTCCAACAAGAGAAGGTAGATTTTATCTTAACCGCGCATCACGCCGATGATTCCTTGGAAACTTTTTTGATCAATGCGGGACGTGGTACCGGCCTACGAGGCCTAACGGGTATTCCGCAGCAGCACGCTCACATCTTGCGCCCTTTACTACCCTTTTCTAGAGCCGAAATTTTAGCCTATGCCAAGGAAGAAGGATTGTATTGGCGTGAGGACAGCAGTAATGCTGAATCGAAATACTTACGAAACGCCCTGCGCCATAAGGTCGTTCCGGCCTGGAAGGAAATCACTCCAAATCTATTGGATGCCATTGCCACAACCGAACAGCGGCTCAAGAGCGCTCATGCCTTAATAGAAGATTATATGACCCTGGTGTACAATTTGGTGGTGACCCAACAAGCAGATGGCTACGCGCTTTCTATTGAAAAACTACAAGAACTGCCCAACACCAGGGCGTTACTGTATGAATTGCTTCATCCCTTCGGTTTTACCGCCTGGGAAGACATTTATTCGTTATTAGAGTCACAAAGCGGAAAACAAGTGTTTTCAGAGACACACCGACTGCTAAAGGATCGCACCCTATTGTTGCTTACCGAGATACCTTCCGAAGTCAATACTGAAAAAACAATTCCTGAAACGGCGACAGAAATAACAGCACCCATACATCTTCGTTTTACGAGCGCACCTCATTTTGAGGTGACCAACGCGCATACCGTTTTTGTAGATAAGGAACATCTTGAGTTTCCCCTTACCTTGAGAAAATGGAGATCGGGAGATGTGTTTTACCCCTTCGGAATGAAAGGAAAGAAGAAGCTGAGTAAATTTTTTAAAGATGAAAAGTTATCTTTGGCAGAGAAAGAACAAATTTGGGTGCTTTGCAGCGAAGAAAAGATCGTTTGGGTAGTGAGTCAGCGACTCGATGAGCGCTTTAAAGTAACCCGGAATACAACCGAATTATTAAAAATTACACGCGTACTATGAAGTTAAAAAATATAGTAGTAGGAGTAATAATGTTGCTGTTTATAGCGCCATGGGTGGGAGCACAAGAGTTCTCTGACCCTGTTTCCTGGAAGGTATCTTTGGAGAAAGAATCCGAAACCCGCTACAATATCTTAATTAAAGCCACCATTGATGAAGGGTGGCATTTGTACAGTCAGAAACAGTTTGGAGAAGAATTCGTAGGCCCGATTGCAACCGAGTTTACCTATAATAATTCTGAAGAAACCTTCACCCTGGTAGGCGATACACAGGAACCAGACATAGCACCGGTGTTCGACCCTGTTTTTGAAATAGACGTGGTCTTTTTTGAAGAAAAAGCCATGTTCATCCAACCTATTGATATCATTGATGCGAGCAAAGAAATTTCTGTGGATGTGTTCTATTCGGTGTGTGATGACGAAAAATGTCTGCCCCCTGAAACGAAGACCTTCACCGTGGATGTCGCTTCGGGAACAGCTACTAAAAACGAGGCTGAAATTACCGAGGACGATTTGGAAAAATCTGCCGCGCTTACCATCGACATACAAGGGCGCGAGAAGTTTGAATCTGCCGAAGAAAAAGAACAAAGCTATCTCTCTATTTTCCTGTTGGGTTTTGTAGGCGGACTCATTGCCTTGCTAACGCCCTGCGTATTTCCCATGATTCCTTTAACCGTATCTTTCTTTACGAAAAGCGCGCAAAATAAGCGTACCGGACTCGTAAACGCGGTTATGTACGGATTGTTCATCTTCATCATTTACGTGATCTTAAGCATCCCGTTTCACCTATTGGATTCCCTCAACCCGGAGATCCTTAACAATATTTCAACTAACGTCACCTTAAACATCATCTTCTTTGTGATCTTTATGGTCTTCGCATTTTCGTTCTTCGGATATTTCGAATTAACGCTTCCACAATCCTGGGGCGCCAAGATGGATGACAAAGCGACAAGTATCGGCGGTATCGTAGGCATCTTTTTCATGGCGCTTACCCTAGCAATCGTTTCCTTTTCGTGTACAGGGCCTATACTGGGTACCTTATTAGGGGGGTCACTTACCAGCGATGGCGGTGCGTGGCAACTCACCATGGGGATGGGAGGATTTGGGCTTGCGCTAGCGCTTCCATTCGCCTTATTTGCCTTATTTCCAAATTGGTTAAATTCGCTTCCCAAAAGTGGTGGCTGGCTCAATACCGTAAAAGTAGTGCTTGGTTTTATCGAGCTTGGATTGGCATTTAAATTCCTATCCAATGCCGATCTCGTCGAGCACTGGGGAATCTTGAAACGTGAAGTATTTATTGCCATTTGGATACTCTGCGCCCTTGGAATGGCCTTGTATCTCTTCGGAATCATTCGATTCCCACATGACGGTCCGCGGCGACGTCCACCGCTCGGTAACATCGTCATTGGAGTGGCAAGCTTTGCCTTTATGTTGTACCTGGTTCCGGGATTAACCAATTCTAGCTACGCCAACCTGAAGCTGTTGAGCGGATTTCCGCCGCCCTTGTTTTACAGCTTGTATGACAAAGACACCGAAGCACCCCTGGGGCTCACAGCCTATAAAGACTTCGACAATGGAATGGCGGCCGCCAAGGCCGAAGGAAAACCTGTGATGATAGATTTTACCGGTTGGGCCTGTGTAAACTGCCGAAAAATGGAAGAACAGGTGTGGAGTCGAGAAGATATCTTTCAAACCATCAACGAAGAGTACATTCTTATTTCACTCTATGTGGATGATCGGAAGGCGCTTTCAGAAGAAGAACGCTTTAATTTTCTAAAGCCTACCGGCGGTACCAAACGCATCAAGACGGTTGGGGACAAGTGGGCGACGTTTCAAACGGTCAATTTTAAAAATAATTCTCAGCCGTATTATGTGCTGTTAGATGAGAACCTAACGCTTCTAAATAAGCCTGTGGGATATACCCCAGATGCAGATGAGTACTTATTCTGGCTCGAAAAAGGACTGGAAAATTTTTCATCGGAAGTAACGCCCTGATGTACGGGTTGTTAGTGGCTGTCAAAAAAAGAAGCGTCCCGTGAAAACGGGACGCTTTTAACAAACCTAACTTAGTAAATTTTAAAGTTGTATCGATAAAATTTTTTATCCCCACAAAAAATCAATAACGATACCATTCACTAATTCATACCTCAAATATAAGACAACCTTCGCAATAAGTATATACGTATTTACACGTATTTTGAGAAAATCTCAAAAATTTTCAAAAAAACTAGGCATTTCATTAGCTTTGAAACAGCGGGAAGTAAGAAGAATATGAGTACAAAAGGATTTATTTTCGATTTAGATGGAGTGATCGTCGATACAGCTAAATATCACTATTTAGCCTGGCAACAATTAGCACAGGAATTAGGAATTTCTTTTACCGAAACACAAAATGAAGAGCTCAAAGGCGTGAGTAGGGTGCGCTCTCTGGAAAAAATTTTAGCATGGGGCGGCGTTTCTCTTACCGAAGAAGAATTCAATCGGCAATTGCAAAAAAAGAATAAAGAATACCTGACCTATATCGAAACCATGTCTGAGGACGAACTCTTGCCGGATGTGAAGCGTGTGCTGTATTTTCTAAAGGAACAACAGCAACCTCTTGCCTTGGGGTCAGCCAGCAAGAATGCGCGATTGATTTTACATAAAACTGGACTATTCGAACTGTTCGATGCTATTGTAGATGGCACCAATGTAACCAAAGCAAAACCAAGCCCGGAAGTTTTTATGGTGGCCGCCGAACAATTAGGAATGGCGCCTGAAAATTGTATCGTTTTTGAAGACTCACTGGCAGGAATACAAGCAGCCAATACGGCCAAAATGATGAGCATTGGTGTGGGCAACTCAAATATACTGCAGCAGGCTAATCGCGTCATTGCCACCTTTACCGAGCTTCCCAATCCCGAATTGGAAGCCCTTATTCATCACTAACTTTTAATTGTTGTTACTTTGAATCAAGAATATATTCAACCAGACCCGTGGTGTCTTATCGAAGAAGGTTTTGACCCCGAACTCGTGAAATCTTCAGAAAGCTTGTTTAGTATCGGGAACGGTGCTATGGGACAGCGCGCCAATTTCGAAGAGACCTACACCGGCCCAACCTTTCAGGGGAGTTATATTGCCGGGGTCTATTACCCAGACAAAACACGGGTAGGGTGGTGGAAGAATGGCTACCCCGAATACTTTGCCAAAGTTTTAAACGCTCCCAATTGGATCGGTATCGATGTCAGGGTGGACGGTGTGCTTTTAGATCTTTTTAGCTGTAAAAAGGTGACCCACTTCCGAAGAGAGCTTAATATGAAAGAAGGCTGGTATCGCCGTAGTTTTCAGGCTACGCTGCCAAACGATGCGGAAATCGCGGTTCAAAGTACGCGATTTCTTCATTTGGAAGAGGATCAATTGGGAGCCATTTCGTACGAAATCAAGCCCTTACAGGAGGGAATGAGCATTGAGGTGACTCCCTTTATCGATGCTGCAATTACCAATCAGGATTCCAATTGGGACGACCCGTTTTGGAAGATTGAAAAAGTGCATACCGAAGATTCTTTTGGCTGTGTGATTTCAGAAACACTAAAAACGCAATATGGCGTAGGTACCTTCATGGAAAAGGAATTATACGTCAATGGAAAACGGCAATCGGTGTCGTGGCAGGTGCAGCAAACCGATGCGCAAATCCGGCATACGCATAAACTTTCCGTAGCCAAAAATGAAACCGTTACCCTATACAAGTTTGGCGGCTATGTGACGACCTTACATCACGAAAAGGAACATCTTATAGAAGCTGCCAAAACCGTAGCGCAACAAGCGAGAAAACAGGGGTTCAATAAACTACTTCAATCACAAACCGAAGCCTGGCGAACGATTTGGGATATGGCAGACATCACCATTTCGGGCGATGTAAGGGCCCAGCAAGGGATTCGGTTCAACATCTTTCAACTCAATCAAACGTATCTTGGGAAGGATGCCCGACTTAATATTGGTCCCAAAGGCTTTACCGGCGAGAAATATGGAGGGAGTACCTATTGGGATACCGAAGCCTACTGCTTGCCATTTTATATGGCAACCAAAGGAGCAGACGTGGCACGTACTTTATTGGAATATCGCTATCATCACCTTTCCAAAGCAATTGAAAATGCTGAAAAGCTAGGGTTTTCAAACGGTGCTGCTTTATATCCAATGGTGACCATGAACGGAGAGGAAAGCCACAACGAATGGGAAATCACCTTTGAAGAAATTCATCGGAACGGGGCCATTGCCTTCGCCATATTTAATTATGAACGCTTTACAGGAGATACGGGTTATTTGCCCGAAATGGGACTGGAAGTTCTCATTGGCATCGCCCGTTTTTGGAAACAACGTTTTCAGTTTAGCGAGCAAAAACAACAGTATGTGATGTTGGGAGTGACAGGGCCCAATGAATATGAGAATAACGTTAATAACAACTGGTATACCAACTTTATAGCGAAGTGGTGTTTGCTCTATGCTTCGGAAATGGCAGCCCGCACCCAACGCGAACATCCTGAGGAATTTGAGCGAATTACAAAGAATACCCAACTCACACTTGAAGAACGTAATGATTGGGAAACCGTGGCCTCACAGGTTTATTTTCCGTATTCCGAAGCGCATCAAGTGTATTTGCAACAAGACGGCTTTTTAGACAAAGACCTGCGACCGGCATCCAGTTTGTCTTCCGAAGAGCGCCCTATCAATCAACACTGGTCCTGGGATCGCATTCTACGATCTCCCTACATCAAACAGGCTGATGTGCTGCAAGGCTTCTACTTTTTCGAAGATCAATTTTCAGAAGAATCACTACAACGCCATTTTGATTTTTATGAACCGCTCACCGTCCATGAGTCGTCTTTATCGCCTTGCGTGCACAGCATTCAGGCAGCTCGACTGGGACGTATGGAGCAAGCATACGAATTTTACCTGCGAACCTCGCGGCTCGACTTAGATGATTACAACAGGGAGGTAGAAGAGGGGTGCCATATTACCAGTATGGCTGGCACCTGGATGAGTATCGTAGAAGGCTTTGGCGGCATGCGCGTTAAAAACGATACCCTCTATTTTCAACCTAGAATTCCCAAGCAATGGGATTCGTACGCCTTTAAGATCAATTTTCGGGGAAGTATTATTCAACTTACTGTTTCCCAGCAAAGCATTGTTCTTCAGCAATGGGGCGATACCGAGAGAACGATTTGGATAAACGAAAAAAAATGTACCTTACTTCCAAATGCAACCTTTGAATATTAACATATGAAAACGATTTCCTCTTTTTGCATGGTATGGGTCCTCTTCTTCGGAATAGTGGCTTGTAATGATGAAACTAAAAAAACGGTGGAGACGGAAACGGAACCACAGTCAAGCTACACCCCTATTAACGACAGTGTGTTGTCGAATGCGGTTATCTACGAGGCCAACATTCGGCAATATTCTCCGGAAGGCACCTTCGACGCGTTCACTGCCGATATTCCGAAACTAAAAGATCTTGGCGTACAAATTATTTGGCTCATGCCCATTCACCCCATTTCGATGGAAAAACGAAAGGCACAAGGCGATCTGATGGTTTCTGAAATTGAAGATCTGGAAGAACGCAAAAAATACCTGGGAAGCTACTATGCCGTGGCCGATTACACAGCGGTAAATACGGAGTATGGAACTAAAACCGACTTTGATAAACTGGTAACCACAGCGCATGAAAACGGAATCTATGTTATCTTAGACTGGGTTCCTAATCATACGGGGTGGGATCACCCTTGGATAACCGAACACCCAGAGTATTACACCCAGAACGAAGCTGGAGAAATTATCGATCCGCTGAATAATGAAGGAGAATCCTGGGGCTGGACCGACGTAGCCGATTTGAATTATGACAATGCCGAAATGCAACAAGCCATGATCGCCGATATGCAGTATTGGATTACCGAACATGACGTGGATGGGTTTCGTTGCGACGTAGCTCACGGCGTGCCGCAAGCGTTTTGGGAGAAGGCGATTCCCCGATTACGTGAGGAGAAAGATATCTTTATGTTGGCCGAAGCGGAAATCCCCGAAATCATGACCGGTGATCTGTTTGAAATGTCGTATGCCTGGGAAGGACATCATATTTTGAATGAAATAGCGAAGGGGTCAGCAAATGTTGCGGCTTTTGACTCCTATATGAAAGATCGAGAAGAGAAATGGGAGGCCAATGATATCTTGATGAACTTTGTGACCAATCACGACGAAAACTCATGGAATGGTACGGTGAATGAACGCATGGGGGATGCTCAGGATGCCCTGTTGGCACTTACCTATACCATGCCCGGAATGCCGTTGATCTACAGCGGGCAAGAATACGATATGGACAAGCGATTGCGATTTTTCGAAAAAGATACCATTCCAAAAGAAAAAGGGCGTGTTTGGCCCTTGTTGGAAATGCTCGGCCAGCTCAAAACTACGCATCCTGCGCTGGCTGGAGGGAAAACACCGGCTTCCTATGAGCGACTCGAAACCTCGGATGATCAACACCTTTTGGCATTCCGAAGAAAATCTGGCGATCGAGAAGTCGTGTATATCGCAAATCTGAATGCGCAACCCAACACCTTTACCGTCAATGCTTCCGGCAACTACACCCAACTCATGACGGAAGAATCCATGGAAATTTCTCCCGATTTGACGCTTGAATTTGCGCCCTGGCAATACGTCATATTATCAAATTAACAGTAAGGGAGCCACTATTTTACGGCTTCCTTATTTTTTTTTCAAATCGAAAACGTTATCGATGATTTTCTCGTTTGTCATATGAAAATATTGCTATAGTTTTACACTACATGAGCAATAAAATACATCGTATTGCAGTACTTACAAGTGGGGGAGATGCCCCCGGTATGAATGCTGCTATTCGCGCCGTTGTAAGGGCGTGTGCGTATCATAATTTAGAGTGTGTTGGCGTCTATCGGGGCTTGCAAGGTTTAATTGAAGGCGACTTCAAAGAGTTGGGCCCTCGTTCGGTAAAGAATATTATCAATCAAGGAGGGACGTTCCTGAAATCAGCACGTTCAGAAGAGTTTAGAACCAAAGCAGGACGACAGGAAGCGTACGATCGCTTGATCGAAGCAAAGATTGATGCGATGGTTGTTATCGGCGGGGACGGAACGTTCACAGGAGCTAAAATCTTTAATGATGAGTTTGATTTCCCCATCGTAGGCATGCCGGGTACCATCGATAACGATATCTACGGAACGGATTACACTATTGGGTATGATACCGCTTTAAATACAGTCGTTGAAGCTATCGATAAGATTCGCGATACGGCGAATAGTCACAACCGACTCTTCCTCGTGGAAGTGATGGGCCGTGATGCCGGTGATATTGCGCTCAATGCGGGTATTGGCGCCGGGGCTGAAGAGATCCTCATTCCGGAACAGGATATGGGGAAAGACCGATTACTAGCTTCCTTAAAGCGCAGCCGGAAATCGGGAAAGACCTCCAGTATTGTAGTCGTGGCAGAAGGCGATCAAATAGGTAAGAACATTATGGGATTGGCCGATTACATTCGGGAGAATCTCGACCAATACGAGGTAAAGGTTACGGTGCTGGGGCATATTCAGCGTGGCGGCCGACCCAGTTGTTATGATCGGGTGTTGGCAAGCCGACTGGGAGTGGGAGCTATAGACGCCTTGCTTCGCGGTGAGCGCGATGTGATGATCGGGATCTCACATAATAAAATTGTATCGGTACCCTTTTCCGACGCTATAAAGGGAGACAACGAAATAGATTTAGACTTAATACGAGTAGCAGATATAACCTCTGTGTAAATATAATATTATGACAAAAATTGGAATCAACGGCTTTGGTCGAATAGGAAGAATCGCTTTTAGAATAGCAGCACAAAATGATAATGTTGAGATCGTTGGGATCAATGATCTGTTAGACGTAGAACACTTAGCGTATTTACTGGAATACGACTCGGTTCATGGAAAATACAAAGGCACCGTGGCGGTAGAGAATGGAAATCTTGTGGTGGACGGAAAAACGATTCGCGTGTCGGCTGAAAGAAATCCGGCCGATCTGAAGTGGGATGCTGTAGGAGCTGAGATCATTATCGACTGTACCGGAATTTTTACCACCAAAGAAACGGCTGCTGCGCATTTGGAAGCCGGTGCTAAAAAAGTAGTGATTTCTGCGCCGTCCAAAGACGCGCCTATGTTTGTTATGGGTGTTAATCACAACGAAGTGAAGCCTGAAGATGTCATCGTTTCCAATGCTTCCTGTACCACCAATTGTTTGGCGCCCATGGCCAAAGTGATCCACGATAATTTAGGGATCGTAGAAGGCTTGATGACTACCGTACACGCGGCTACTTCAACACAATATACGGTAGATAGTCCGTCTAAAAAGAACTATCGCTTAGGCCGAAGCGCTATGGCCAATATCATTCCAACCTCTACCGGTGCTGCTGTTGCCGTAACCAAGGTGATTCCTGAGCTTAAAGGAAAACTTACCGGAATGGCGTTTCGTGTTCCTACCACCGATGTTTCGGTTGTGGACCTAACGGTACGTACTGAAAAATCGGCAAGCTACGACGACATCAAAAAATTATTCAAAGAGGCTGCAGGTGGTGCCTTCAAAGGGATTATTGATTATGTAGAGGATCCGGTGGTCTCTCAGGACTTTGTGAGTGACCCCAATACCTGTAACTTTGATGCCGATGCCGGAATCGCCCTTAATGACAATTTCTTTAAATTAGTAGCCTGGTATGACAACGAGTATGGCTATTCTTCAAAATTGATTGACCTCGCTTTACACGTAGCAAGTATATAAGCTTATGACCTTAATTGCAGACGGCGGTTCTACGAAATGTGATTGGATTTTACTTCGGCCCAATGGGGAAGTAGCCCTTAAAACCCGTACCCGGGGCCTCAACCCGGCGGTGGTGCCTCCCGAAGATCTCTTAGAACGGTTACAGGAAAATCCCGACTTGATGGAAATTACTTCGGAAGTGCATTACGTGGACTTCTACGGTGCCGGATGCGGCACCAAGACGCCCAATCAGATCATGACCGATATTCTTAAAACGGTTTTTACGGAAGCAGAGGTAACCGTGAGCGAAGATTTAGCCGCGGCAGTACATGCGGCGACAACTGAGGCTGGTATTGTATGTATCCTTGGTACCGGTTCTAATAGCTGCTATTTCGATGGAAAGGAAATTCATTTAAGCGTTCCTTCGCTAGGCTACACTTTGATGGACGAAGCCAGTGGTAATTACTTCGGAAAACGTTTGATTCGCGACTATTACTATAAAAAAATGCCAGATGTGCTCGCGCGACAATTCGAAAAGCGCTTCGATCTGGATCCGGATGTAATTAAAACCAATGTTTACAAGCGGCCTAACCCAAATACCTATTTGGCATCTTTTGCAGAATTTATTTTTACTTCGGAAGAAGTGAATGGATATTTCTATAAATTGATTTCCGAAGGGATGAATACCTTTATTGAAAACAGAGTGCTTTGCTACAAGGAAGCGCAAAAGGTACCTATTCATTTTGTAGGGTCTATCGCACACTTTTCAGAAGAGATTATTAGCGATGCCTTGAAGCCTTACAATTTAGAATTGGGGAACATTATACGTCGCCCCATTGACGGACTTATCGAGTATTACCGAAAACACCGCTTAACCGGAGAAACCTCTTCATAACTCGCTCGCAACCCCTATCTTTGCAAGTGTGAACAACACCTTATGACATTTCCAAAAATTAACCCTACGCAGACGCAAGCTTGGGCGGCCCTGCAATTGCATTTTGAACAACTGAAAGCGGAACATCTGGTGGATCTCTTTCAGCAACAATCCACACGCGCTCACGACATGAGCCTTCAATGGGAGGATTTTTACCTGGATTATTCAAAAAATCGCATCGATAAGGAAACCTTGTCTCTGTTGTTTCAGTTGGCAGAAGAATGTCACTTGCCCGATGCCATCAAGGCGCAATTCAGCTTAGAAAAAATTAACGAAACCGAACATAGAGCGGTGGGGCATACCGCCCTTCGGAATTTTGAGGCCATGCCCAAAGAAGTTTCTGAAACGCTTGAGAAAATGCAATTTTTTTCTGAAAGTGTCATTTCAGGAGACTGGAAAGGATTCACCGGAAAACCTATCAAAACGGTAGTAAATATTGGGATTGGCGGAAGCGATCTCGGTCCGGATATGGTGTGTGAAGCCCTCAAGTATTACCGTAATCATTTAGAGGTTCACTTTGTAAGCAATGTGGATGGCGACCATGTGATGGAAGTGCTGAAAGATCTTGATCCAGAAACGACCTTATTTATCATTGTTTCCAAGAGCTTTACTACACAGGAAACTCTTACCAATGCCGCTACCATTCGGTCTTGGTTTTTAGAACAGGCTTCGGAAGCCGATATCGCCAAACATTTTGTGGCAGTCTCTACCAATTTAGACGCCGTGACCGAATTCGGTATTTCTTCGGAACAGATCTTCCCTATGTGGGATTGGGTAGGCGGTCGATTTTCGTTGTGGAGTGCCGTCGGACTCTCCATTGCGTGTGCTGTAGGCTACGTTCATTTTGAAGCGCTATTGCGCGGTGCACATGCAATGGACAAGCATTTTAAAGAGGCTCCGGCAGCGCAAAATATGCCGATAATTTTGGGGTTATTGTCGGTTTGGTATAACAATTTTTTTGAAGCTGAAACCGAATGTTTAGTACCCTATTCACAGTATCTAAGCAAAATGGTGCAGTATCTGCAGCAGGCTGTGATGGAAAGCAACGGAAAACATATCGACAGAAACGGGAATCCAATACCGTATCAAACCGGAACCGTGGTTTGGGGGAGCACGGGTACGAATGCGCAACATGCCTTCTTCCAATTACTGCATCAGGGAACAAAGTTGATTCCCACCGATTTCATCGCATTCTCAAATTCCTTGCACGGGCAGCAAGAGCATCAGGATAAGTTGCTGGCCAACTTCTTGGCTCAAACCGAAGCACTGATGGAAGGCACCTATCAGCAAGACCCAACAGATGCGTTCAAGAGTTTCCGAGGAAACCAACCTACCAATAGTCTTATTATTGAAAAACTCACTCCAAAAAACCTGGGAAGCCTCATTGCCCTGTACGAACACAAACTGTTTGTACAAGGGGTGATTTGGAATATTTACAGTTACGACCAATGGGGGGTACAACTAGGAAAAGTGGTGGCCAAGGATACATTACAAGCCTTGCAAAACCAGGATCCTGGGGAACTTTCAAACCTTTCGACCCAAAACCTGGTGAAACGAATTGTAGACTAGCTTCTTAATAATTGAAAATTTGTTGGGGGGATGCTTCCCTTTTTTCTAATTTTAATCTCTCAACCTTTTAAATTTTCAATCATGAGCAGTACTGACAAAAAAATCACCCTTTCCGAAGCACAATCGTGGACCCAACAATGGAGAAACGACGAATCAACGTACAATGCACACAATGAGTGTAATGCATTTTTAATTCCGGTACAGGACCTAAACGGGGTGCTGAAAGAGATGGGCAATCCTGCTGACGACTCAGATGCGTGTATTAGAGCGTATTTAGGAGTGGATCCTTCCGATAATACCGAAAAATTGATCATTGTAGGCACTGAGAAAGATCGCAGTGGGGTGTACCGCGATTTGCTACCCACCAGCGATACCGATACCACCTACAGTATTTGGGATTTTACCTCACCCTGTCCTCCAATTTGTGATCCAACGAGCGCGTTAAATTAATGGAGGAAGCCACATTATTAGATTCATTTATTACTGTAATAAGGAGCATTACAATTTTTGGCTCTGTAGTGCTCTTTATCATTTATGCAACGGGTTTATTTAAATTTGGCAAGGCTTATCGAGCATTTACAATTTATCTTTTTTCCGTAGGGATTATTCAACTGTTGTCTAAATACGGAATTTCTGAACTTGAATGGGAATCTAATTTGTTTTTATCTCACTATTACTTTATTTCTCAATTCATCCTATTGTCTTGGTTTTACAAGGTGTTGCTGCATCATCAATGGATTTGGATCGTCCTACTAGCAACCTTGGGGTTTTTAATTTATCAATATGTCGAGGATCCGGCTATGTACTATAGGTATAACCCCATGGGAATGGTGATAACACAGGTCATTCTCGTTTTTTATTCGCTCTTATACCTGTACCGCTGTTTGGCTGGAAATCAAATCTTCATGATCACCAATATTGGATTGTTCTTCTACTTGCTGTCAAGCACCTTGATTTTCGCTTCGGGGAATTTGGTATTGAACCTGGATGTACCGCCTGATTTTATACGATTGTTAATAAATATCAATCTGTTTCTTTACCTCGCCTTTCAAATTCTTATTTTAGTAGAATGGTGGAAGAATTATTCCAAAACGATTTTCAGAGCTTAAACGTTATCCTCGTGGCCCTTCTGGTCTTGGCAATCATGGCAGGCGCTGTGGTGTTGTTCTTTATCTTTTCTCGAAAACGAGTAGTGAATGCCGAACTAGAGCAAGCCAATCAACGTATTTTGCATCAAAAAGAATTACTACAAGCCACCATCGTTACCCAAGAAGAAGAACGCCAACGCATCGCCCAGGACTTGCACGATGCGATTAGTTCGAAATTAAACATCGTTTCATTGCATGCGAATATGTTGTCGGATACCCAGATTGCTTCGGAAGAAGCCAATTCCATCGGAGCACAGATCGTTGCGATTACCGGAACCGTGTTAGAGAGTTCTCGTAAGATTGCCCATGATCTGCTTCCGCCGACCTTATCAAAATTCGGACTCGAAGCGGCCTTGGAAGAATTATTTGACGAAGTTTCGGATACTAAAAAATTTGAATTGAAATATACGTTGGAGTATTCCGAAGAAACCCTACCACCGGAAGAAGAATTGCATATTTTTAGGATGGTTCAGGAACTATTCAACAATACTATTAAATATGCCGAAGCCACTACGGTCGTTGTGAAACTTACCACAACCAAAGAAGCATTGAACTTTACCTATCAAGATGATGGGAAGGGATTTGAATTGAAAGATGGTACAGCCAAGAGAGGTTTGGGGTTAAGCGGACTCCAACAACGTGCGGATATCCTGGGGGCGACGATTGTAATGACCTCGACAAGCGGACAAGGATTCAGCCTGGAACTCCATAAACCTTTGTCACAATTTTAGTATCTTCACCCTAAACTAATAACCGTGAACATACGAGTGGTCATAGCCGATGATGAAGAGCTTTTTCGAGTAGGGTTGGCACATATTTTGGCGCGTGATGAAGAGATTGATGTGATGCATCAGGCCACCAATGGAATTGAATTACTTGATTTTTTAGCAACAGCAAACCCGTTACCAGATGTCGTGATAACCGACATAAAAATGCCGGGACTTAATGGAGTAGAGGCTACCAAAAAGATGAATGAGCTGTATCAAGAAATTGGGATCATTGCCTGTACCACCTACAATACCAAACCCTTTATTCGCAACATGATCGATGTTGGGGCTAGTGCTTATCTGGTAAAGAATTCGCCTCCTGATAAAGTATTGCACACCATCAAACAAGTTTTCTACAACGGGTTTTATTACGACAACGAGGTCATGGCTATTTTGAATAAAAAATATGCCGATAAAAAGACACAAGACAAATCCGTTTTTGATGAGGATTTCTTGACCGATCGAGAAACGGAAGTCCTCGAACTAATCTGCAAGCAATTTAAGACCGCTGAGATTGCAAAGAAGCTCTTTATTAGTCCGCGTACCGTGGAAGTCCACCGAAAAAACCTACTTCAAAAAACCGGTGTTCGTAACATCGCTGGCTTGGTGATTTTTGCTATTCAGAACGAATTGATACCACCTATCATTATTGAGAACTAATTTACCTTAGTTTTCGTATCTTACCTTTTCAACAACTCCCATTTAAAACACACTGTGTATGCTTACCAAAGTATATGGGAGTGCCGTGTTTGGCGTGGAAGCGACCACCATCACGGTAGAGGTGAACACCGATATTGGAATTGGTTATCACCTGGTTGGCCTTCCCGACAACGCTATCAAAGAAAGCAATTACCGAATCGCTGCTGCCCTTCAGAACAATGGCTATAAAATTCCCGGAAAGAAGATCACCTTGAATATGGCTCCGGCCGACATGCGCAAGGAAGGCGCTGCTTACGACCTTACGCTGGCCATGGGTATTTTGGTGTCCACCGGACAGATTTCCGAAGAAAAACCGCTTTCGCAATACATCATTATGGGAGAATTGTCTCTTGATGGCTCGCTGCAACCCATTCGTGGAGCGCTACCCATCGCGATCAATGCCTTTGAAGAAGGGTTCAAAGGTGTAATTCTTCCGGAACAGAATGCGAAGGAAGCTGCTATTGTTGAAACCATCAATGTGTACGGAGCAAAGAACATTAAGGAGGTGATTGCTTTTTTCGCTTCGGAAACTTCTGAATTAACGCCTACCAAGGTAGATATGACCAAAGAATTTTACGAGCATCTGTCACAACCTGAATTTGATTTTAGCGATGTAAAAGGGCAGGAGAGTATCAAGCGCTGCATGGAGATTGCCGCTGCTGGAGGCCATAATATTATTCTAATTGGTCCGCCCGGTTCCGGTAAGACGATGCTAGCGAAGCGACTACCAAGCATCCTTCCGCCCTTAAGCCTTTCCGAAGCCTTAGAAACCACCAAAATTCACAGTGTTGCCGGACGTACCTTATCGGCCTCCGGGATCATGACGGCACGCCCGTTTCGGAGTCCGCATCACACCATTTCAGACGTTGCGCTAGTGGGCGGAGGAGGGTATCCACAGCCCGGTGAGATTTCCTTGGCGCATAATGGCGTGTTGTTTTTAGATGAATTACCTGAGTTTAAGCGTAGTGTTTTGGAAGTGATGCGACAACCCTTAGAAGATCGTGAAGTAACCATTTCCAGAGCTCGTTTTACCATTACCTATCCCTCGAGTTTTATGTTGGTAGCCAGCATGAATCCAAGCCCCAGTGGCTACTTCAACGACCCTACCTCCGCCATGACCTCAACGCCTGCTGAAATGCAGCGCTATTTGAGTAAAATTTCCGGTCCGCTATTAGATCGTATTGATATTCATATTGAGGTAACTCCGGTGCCTTTTGAAACCTTAAGTGAAGACCGAAAAGGGGAGAGCAGCGTTCAGATAAGAGAACGGGTGATCAAGGCCCGAGAGGTACAGGCCAAACGATTTGAAGAAATTGCTTCACTTCACTACAATGCGCAAATGGGAGTAAAGCATATTCGCTCTTTTTGTCGTATTGATGAGGCATCGTTAGCACTGTTGAGGTCGGCTATGGACCGACTGCAACTTTCAGCACGGGCGTACGACCGTATTTTAAAAGTAGCGCGTACGATCGCCGATTTAGATGTGGAAGAAAACATTCAATCACATCATATTTCGGAAGCTATTCAATATCGAAGTTTGGATCGAGAGGGGTGGTTGGGATAATTTTAGCGAACATAATAGTCGATGACCATTTGTAGTATGGATTTACCATCAATGGAAATAAAGCCTAATAGTACCAGAACCAGAGTAATGGTAGCTAAGATGAAATAGAGACCGTATCGCACCACCATAAAGCGGTTGCGATCCAGTTCTTTCTGCAGTTTTTTCGTCTTGCTCATACGCCTAGCTCTAATTGGTTTCTAACGAGGTTATAGTAGTCCTGTTGTTGCTCGACTAGTTCTTCGTGCGTTCCCAGTTCAACGACCCGTCCGTTTTTAAGCACCACAATCTGATCGGCATTTTTCACGGTACTGAGTCGGTGTGCTATGACCATCACCGTTTTTCCGTTAAAAAAAGATTGTAAATTATCGTGAATTACTTTTTCGTTTTCAGCATCTAAGGCGCTTGTAGCTTCATCGAAGAAGATGAAGTGTGGATCTTTGTAGACCGCTCGGGCAATAAGGATACGCTGTTTTTGTCCGCCAGAAATACCATTTCCTGCGGCACCAATCTTTGTTTTGAGTCCGAGAGGCAAGGAGTCCACAAATTCCTCAATATTTGCGATACGAATGGCCTGCCGAAGTTTCTCATGATTAATTTCTGCGTCACCAGTGGCAATATTACGTTCAATGGTTGCAGAGAAGATATATCCCTCTTGCATCACCACGCCGCAGTGGTGGCGCCAATAGGAGGGAGCTAAAGTATTTAGATCATGTTGGTTGACATGAATACTGCCTTGTGCCGGTTCATAGAATCGAAGCAGTAGTTTCATAAGTGTTGTTTTTCCGCTTCCACTAGCACCTACGATGGCCGTCGTTTTTCCTTCTGGCATAAAGAGATCGATGTCTTCTAACACATAGGGAGATTTGGGGCCTTCATACTGAAAATGCAAGTTGTTGATGCGAATACCCTTTTCAATCCCATTTTGATAAGAAAGCGCTTCTTTATCTAGAATCACCTGTCCGTCCTTTTCTTCATTCGGTTGATCTTGTACTTCACTTAGTCGTTCTAAACTTAACTTGGCATCCTGCAACGAACGGAAGAAATCGATGAGTTGATTTACAGGCGAGTTCATCTGACCGATGATATAGGCTACAGCGAGCATGGCTCCCAAGGTGATGTTACCTAGCACCACTTCGCGCGCAGCGATAAAAGTGACCAGAATATTTTTGAATTGATTGATAAAGTCGTACCCAATCAATTGAAACTGATTCAGTTTGAGGATACGTAAATTAACATTGAACAACTTTACCTGAATGCGCTCCCATTCTTCCCGTTTGTAGTCCTCGAAATTATTCAGTTTGATTTCCTGTACCCCATTGATCAATTCGTAAATAGACTCCTGGTTTTCACTACGACGTTGAAATCGATAGTAGTCTAAGATTTTTCTTTTTTTCAGAAATAACACCGACCACAAAATTGCGCAGGCCGTAAGAAACGTATAGACAAGCACAATTTTCACATCATAGTAGAACAGTACAAAAAAGAACACCGAAAAGTTAACCAAGGAGAAGAACGTCACCAGACTTTGGGATGTTAAAAACTCTTCGATGCGTTCGTGATCTTGGATTCGTTGATTAAAATCTCCAATGAGCTTAGTATCAAAGAATTTTATGGGCAGTTTTAGAATTTTCGCTAAGAACTCTGAGATGATCGTAATGTTGATACGGGTTCCCATATACAACATGATCCAGTTTCTCACCACTTGAATGACCATACTTCCTAAGAACAGAAACACCTGTGCTAACAAAATCAAAAAGATAATGTTAAGGCTATTATTGGCAATTCCTTTGTCGATGAGCGCCTGCGTAAGGAAAGGGAAGATTAGGGAAAAAATACTCCCGGCTAGTAGTCCCATGAACAATTGGGTAACTTCACGTTTATACGGCCGTAGGAAACTCAGTATGAACGATAGGTTGAGTTTCCTAGTTTTGATTTCTTCCGCTTCAAAAAAGGCTTCCGTGGTATTCAAAAAGAGAGTAACCCCTTCATTGTTATCTGTGATCCAGCATTTCTCAAAATCTTCTCGTCCTAAAGTAATAAGTCCGTGCCCCGGATCGGCGATATGAAATCGGTAGGTACCCGTCCATCGATTCCGAGTGATTCGATGTAAGACTACGAAATGGTTTTTATTCCAATACAGAATCACAGGCGATACAAAATTGTCGATGAGTTCTTGTATTGGGATCTTCACCGTAAAGCTGGCCAAGCCTATTTGCTCTGCCGCTTCGCTTATACCACGCATACTCACCCCTTCGCGGGTGATAAAGGAACTTTCCCGAAGGTAGGTGAGTGCATACTCTTTTCCATAATGTCTTGCGACCATTGCCAGACAGGCAGGGCCACAATCCATTTGATCGTATTGAGGAATAAAAGTAAATTTTTTGCGTAGCACGTGTTTAGAATTAATCGATAATACGGATTCCGTTATAGAGGTATATGGAATTAATGAGGTACACACAGATGTCGATATTCCAGGACGGGTCCAGGGTATTTTTCAATTCAGCCACAGATACCGTCTTTCCTGAGTTTAGCAAATCGACAAACTGGTGAATGCACGGATGGTTGTTGAACACCAGCTTTGTCCCTCGGATGTATAAATGAACATTCTTTTTATCCCTGCTTTCAACCCATAAAATTTGATACGGTTGTACCAGCTGCACTTGCGTTTCAGGGCCAAACTCAAAATCCTCTTCTTTTGGAAAGGGCCGTGTCCAGAAGGCGCCATTACTATAGATAGAATAGCGGAAATCTTTATACGTTTCCCGTAAGAATTCACGAAAACTCAAATCTTGTAGATCTTCCGGTATTCCGAAAAGATCGAGCGCCTTGTCGATATGACTGATGTCTTCTACCGGACTTGTGTCTAAGGGCAGGATATCGTTATTCTCTTCTAACCACTGATCGATGATTACACGCATGGTTTTTTGACACAGTTGTCGCTTCGAATGATTGTTGAACCAAAGGGTAAGTCCCATCGAAAGTTCATCAGACCTCCCAATATGATATTCCCCTTCGGGCATGAAATAGAGATCGCCCTCTCCGTACGGGTGTTGATTTGCGATGTCAAGGTATTTTTCTACATTTTTATTGTTGAAGCGTTCTTCTTCAGTGGTAGCTGCTTCGTAGGCTTCGGGATCCCAGGTATACATGGTTTTTCCTCCTTTTCCTAAATGGAAGTGAAGCACATTCTCGCCGCGACCATCGGTATGAATACCTATAGGTGTCCAGCCATAATTGCCGATGAAGATCGTAAAGGTGATTCCTAAGCTAGGAACTCCCATTTTGTCTAACAAGGGTTGGATTTTTTTTGAGACCATGGCGGCTAGTTCAGGACTAAATTTTTCGCCCCGGTTGATGATGAGTCCAAATTTTCGATCGTTCAGACAGCGGTGCGACCAGTCTTCGAGGCTTTCTTTCTCCTTCGGCGGAAGATCGTAGAATCCTTCCATTTCTGAATTCCGAAGACTTTTTCCGTCTAGAAAAACACGGTATCCAAATTCGGTGGTACGCATCATTGCTAACTGACGTATAATCCCCATTAATTCGCCGCGCATAAAAGAGGTTTCTTGGCGACTAAGACAGTCTTTTAAAACAGATGTTTTTGTAAGGGATTGGGTTTTGTCTAAAAAATACTCCCACCATGCTGCACTGAAGGGGGGATTTTGTACGTTTTTAAGGGTGGTTACTTCCTTCATAATTCAATGATTTTAGTGGCGATGGAAATGAGGTGTAACAGGTCGTCATTCGACTTCTTATGGATCTCGTACTCAAGTTCTAAGGCTTCAGGTTTTAACTCGATTTTATAAGCGAATTGATCATTGTCTCGTTTCAGCACGTGTGAGGTTTCAATATCTTTAAATTCAGTATATTTACGGCTGATGATTTGCTGAATAGTCGTTTTTAGTGTTGAAGGAAAAACGCAAGAAAAAGCAAAATTTCTTTCGGTTTCCGTTACGGAGTATCGGATTCCGGAAGGGGTCATATCACCTTTCGCCAACGGTGGCGGTGGTGTAGGAGTTGAGGGTGTTGTAGCGTTTGTCATAATGAAAAGCGTTTGGATGAACATGTAATGTTTTCTAATAGTAGCATAAGGACAATAAGGTCTAAGTAATTGCCCTTATGCTTACAACAACATTCCAATACAGGAATGACTACAAATTACGCTCCGATAGGATCGATAACTTGTTGCTGTTGTTGCTGTTGCTGCTGCTGTTGCTGCTGCTGCTGTTGCTGAGAGGTATGGCGAATACCACCTCGTAATCTGTCTTGCTCCATTGGAGTAAGAACTTTAGCGCCTAAAAAATCTGCTGGATTTACATTTTTGTTTTCCATGATTGTTAATTTAAAAATAATCCTACTCTCTTAAGGTTTTTCGGATTCCACCTACAAAACGCGCATTTTGATATCGTTAATTCGTTCGGTTTCTAACGTCTCTATTGCTATTATCAATTTGGAACCGTTTTGTTTTGGTGCCTGCCGATAGGGAGAGGATGGCGGTGAGGGAGATGGTTCTAGGGAAAGTATTTCGGAATTGGGTGGTTCGAATCTCACGCTGGGTATTTTTAAATGCATAGCGTAGATTATCAAAAGGATCCACCACATTGAGGTATAAAGAAAATTGGTTATTAATTCGTTTGGAGAGGTTTATGTAAAAGGCGTAATTCTCGGCTGATTCAAATTGTCCATACGTTTCCGGTCCGTTGTACTCGAATGCAATTTCTCCACGGACGCCCCATGGTAAGGATGCGTTGAGCGCTATTCTACCTTGAAACGTACCTTTGGACACATCAATATTGTCTACGTTATCTTCAAAGGTGGAACGATAGCTCTTTCCGTACCAGGAGGCTCGCACATTTAATCGAAGACTCCCTATAAGGGTTTCGTTTCCAGAGAGCGACATTCCGTAGACCTGAGAGCGATCAATATTGCGCCATTGATACTGAAGGGTTTCGGCATCAAGTCGTTTCAGTATTTCGCGAGGCTCACCCTCGGTGATATTGTAATATGTCAACAGATTCCAGCGAGACAAGGATACTCCTGCCTCCAAGGCATGGGTATAGGAGGGTTGTAACTCGGGATTTCCAATTTGAGAGGTAAAATCGGTTAGGTAAAAAATGGTTGGGTTGAAGCTGGCATAACTCGGTCGGTTGATCCTTCTGGAATACGACAGGTTATAACTTGCTTTTTCAGTTTCGGTGCTCAAAAAGACACTGGGAAATACATTTAGATATTGCCGGGATTGCCTGTAGTTGTTGGAGGGGATACGCCCTTCGCCATCGGTATATTCAGCACGAATACCCGTTTGTAAGGAAACGTTAGATTTGAAGAGGCTGTCAAGGGCCAACGAGGCATACCCGGCAAGTATCTGTTCTTGATAATTGAAGGCATTACTGAAGTTAGGATCAATAATGAAAGTGCCTTCCACCAGATTTTGAAATGTGGTACTACTTTCATTATCAACTGTAGTATATTTTGCTCCCAGTTCGATAGAACCTTTTCGAATGGGTCGTGTGTAATCAAGTTGTGTAGAAACAATATCATTCGTAATGGGGGAAAATGATGTTCTTTCGTTTTGTGCGATGATGGAATCTGTGGATTCCGTAAAAAAAACGTTCGTATAATCGTTGTCTGCTTCGCGTGTGGATTGATAGTAATCAAATACGAAGCGAAGTTCGTGCCCTAGCGAATCAATAGCGATATCGTAGTTCAAACTATAGTTTTGATAGGCTCGATCTTGGTACAAGCGATAGTCCCCAATGGAGGGGGTTACTCCATCACTATCTGTAATTAGCAATTGGTTGAACTGATTGGTACTGCCGGTAAAATCATAGAAGGTTATTTCGGCACCCAAAGTATGACTGGAAGAAAGTTGGTAGAGTACATTATTCGTAAGGTAATTATACCTCCCTTGTGTCGTATCTCTTTTTTCGTAATCGTAGGTAATCGACGGACTACGAAGTTCTTCAAACCTTCTTTCGTCGCGAACTGAATTAGTTAGATTGTGTATTCCGTAGAGATTTATAGACAGCTTTTCACTCAAACGTATGTTAGTGTTAAGGGATGTATTGTTGGAAATAAACTGTGCTACACTCGTTCTGGAATTGAGGGTTGCTTCCCATCCGCGCTGTTGCTTTTGGGTGGTGATAATATTGATGATTCCACCTCTGCCGCTCGCCTCATAACGGGCTGACGGGTTCGAAATGATTTCGATCTCTTTTATCTTTTCACTGGGCAGGGAGGCCAAGTAGTTGCGAATGTCTGAAGCCGACATCTGAGTGGCTTTTCCGTTGATGAGCAGGGTACTTTCATTTCCCTTCATGGAAAGCGCACCGGTATTTGAATCTACATTGAGATAGGGCGCATATTTTAGAACCTCCAACGAATTTCTTCCTACAAAAAGTTCATTGGTAGCCACACCCATGATGAGTTTATCTCCAGAACGGGTCACCAGCTTCTTGGTTGCGGTAATAACAACTTCAGAAAGGTTGTTCTCGTCTAAAGAGAGGGTAAGGCGACCAAGGTCCAGAGAATTCTCAAGATCGAAGGTCGTTTCCAGTGTCTGGTAGCCCAGATATCGCACTTCGAGCCGGTATCGACCGGTAGTAAGTAGTAGAGAGAACCTTCCTGAAGGTTCGGTAATGGCACCATCTACAACGTTATTGGAGGCATCGTACACTACGACATTGGCGAATTCAATGGGGCCTTCAGAATCAACTACCATACCCTTTACCGTGGCTTGACAGAAACTATGGAGGGGTAGTAGTAGCATAAGATAACAGACACATTTAAACACCATGTAGTGAATGGATTTGTTCAAATCTATTTTTTCCGTTTCATTTAAAGAAACGAGAACTGCTACTATTGGTAAGGGATAACCTTACCAGGTTACTTTTGGAGTGAAATAAACTTAGATGAACCCTTTGTCTTTAGCCTTTGAGATCAATTCTTTATCATCGCCCGAGGCGACATCAAAAATTTCTTTCAGGTTTCGTTTACGCTTTTCGATACCGGCTATCGACAGCGGAAGAATGTCAGGCAAATCCTTCATTTTGGTCCCCAAGCTCAATTCGTAGAGGAGCTTACGGTCGATATTATCCAACAAGAAATCGTTAGAGACGTTTTTTCGAAGCAACTTGATCACCGTTTTGCTGTAAAAGGGAGGATCCTCCAACACTTGTTCGATGGCCAGAATAATATCGTCTGGGCTAATATCATTTTTAATTAGGAACCCATCGGGATCAATGCTTTTAAAGATACTGTGTATTCGATAATTGTCGGTATGTGTGGTAGAGACGATGATCTTGCTGTTCGGCAAGGTCTTTTTTATGATGAGTCCGAGATCTTCCCCGGAAAGAATTTTACCATCCTGCGAAGGAGGAAGTCGCATATCCAGAAAAATAAGATCAATACTAGTGGTCTTAGGGACCGTAGTAATTTTTCGATAGGCAGTATCACAATCGGAGGCGATATCAATGTGAAACCTGTGTTTTTCGAGCGTCTGTTCAATTCTGTTGAGCGCATTCTTGTAAGCTTCTAAAATAAGCGGATGATCATCGATCAGCAGTACATTACAATCATTAGGCTTCATAAGGCGACGTTTTTAGGGGGATGTCAACAACGATTTGAGTTCCGGTCTGAGGAGTGCTATGAATGTCAAAGGTACCCAAAAGTTTTTCAGTTCGGGAGCGCATGTTTTTCAAGCCAATCCCGCGGGTGCTTTTATTGCTGTTAAAACCGACACCATTGTCGGTAATAGTGAGTCGAAGTGTATTCGATTCTTTGCGAAAATTAATAGAGACCTTAGTAGCCTGTGCATACTTCACGATGTTTTGCAGGGCTTCTTGAATAATTCGGTACAAATTCACCTTGATCTTTTCGTCCACCTGTTCCCAGTTCAAGTGGTCATTTCTGGTGAGTTCGTACTCAAATTTTCCGATGGCGCCTCGTGAATCCAACAGGTTTTCAATTAACGTATGAAAGCCCATACCCGAATCGCTCATATCGTATTTTAGCGCATGGGATATAGCACGAATTTCTTTTTCAATGGTTTGTAATTCGTCCAAATATTTTTTCTGAAGCGCTTTGGTTTCGGCATCGCCGCGAAGGTTTAAAAAGCCCAAATTTAATCGTGTCCCGAAAAGTTTTCCCAAGATCCCGTCGTGTAGGTCTTCGGAAATTCTACGGCGTTCTTGTATTCGGCCTTCTTCCATTTTGGATTGTTGCCGAAGCGCTAGCAGATAAATTTGTTCATTGGCCTTTTGTTGCTCGCTTTCAAAAAGAAGTTGCTTATTCTTTGCATACTGCCGTGTGAGGAAGTAGGCAAGCGAAAGGATGAGCAAGAGTCCTGCACTCAACCAAAGGATCCAGGTGTTTTGTTGTTCCAGTCGTTTGGTTTCCTGAATGTATTCATCGGTTTCAAAGTCGATTCTCGCAAATTTGTTCCGCCACTGCCGCTCTGCCCTCAGCAAGCTGTCGCTTAAGGTGGTATAGGTTTCTAGGTAGCTGTTTGCATTTTCTTTGTCTAAGGTAGCCAAAAGCCGTAATGACATGAGATAATCCCTATTATTTCCAATGTCTTTGGCTATTTTGGAAGCTTGATTCGCATAGTCAATGGCCTGATTGGTATCTTTGATCTTTGCGTAGTATTCGGAGAAATGCAGGTTACTCATTACCATACCCGATTCATTTTCTAAACTGTCTCTAATTCGTAAAGCTTGCTTAAAATCGGTAAGTACTTCGGAATTGATATCTAATTGCAACTGACTATACGCTCTATTATCAATAATTCGTGCGTACAGGTTTTTATTGGTCTGCTGCAAATCGTATTGCGATAAAGCTTTATCGTACTGTTCAATAGCTTTTCGATAATCTTCTTGCTTGTGAGATATTAATCCTGCATTGTTTAAATATCCGGGATAAATAGAGGTTTCATTTGTAACATTTTCCAAATAATCTAATGCTTTGTTATTATAATAATGCGCTCGTTCATATTCTTCTAATTCTTTATAGATAATTCCGAGGAGATTATAGGATTCATATAATTGCTTTTTACGTCCCACTTTTTTAAATTCTGAAATGGCTCTCACCAGTAGAATTTCGCTACCGGTATAATCTCGAAGCCGACTGCGAATAAAGGCCATGTTGTACAGCATTTTTCCAGTATAATACCAGTTTTCTTTGAGCTCGAACAGCTCACTGGCCTGCCTGTAATGGTAATAGGCACTGTCGTACACTTGCTCTTGTAGAAAATAAGCGCCGTAATTCCAGTGCGCATCAGCCATTCGCGAAGTGTCTTTTAATCGTTGCGCAATTGCTGCCGCCTCCCGATTAGCGGTTCGAAACACCTCTTGTTGTTCTAAATTAAACGCCTTGTAGGCTAATAGGCTTAGAAAATCGTAGCGACTGGAATCGGCTACCGACTGGTTGGAGATACGATCGTAAAGTAGCGCTAGCGCTTCGCCTTGTTCCTGGTCTGAAAGCGAATCAATTTCAAGTGCCTTTTTGAAATCATCTAAACTATCTTTTATCGCGCCTTTCTCTAGAGTATCCGAATAATGCGAGCACCCACTCAAAATGATGAGAAGCAACGTAAGGAAGGTGTATGGCGTAGGTATTGATTTCATGGCTCCCAATCAAACAAAGCTAACAAAAAAAGCCTTCGATGTTTTCGAAGGCCTTGACGTTTTTATTGGATATCTATTAATTATCGCCGTCTTTTTCATTATCAGGTTCAGCGTGACTGTCATCACCGGTTTGATACGTCTCTACATTGTTTTCTTCTAAGATATTCTGTGGTGTACAAGAGTATACGAATAGAGAAAGTAGAAAAATAGATGCGATGGTTTTAAGGGTTTTCATAAGTTAAGTTTTATAGATTCAATAATGGTTTAGTAACTAAGTCGTGCACGGTAATTAAGCAAAGCAAGCTTGTGATCTTGCATTCTGACACGAATATAAAATGAGATTTGGGCGAAACAAGAAGAATTGCTGCCTATCTTGTGAAACGAGGCCGTCTGATAGCGAATCCTATATTTTTGATAGGGAAATCAATTTAAGGATTGAAAGGCATTTTGTGATAATTTACTATTGATGAGTTCTACATTTTCCAAAAACGTTTTAGTAAATGGGATTTTGGATCGCCCATTTTTTACAGAACACAACGATTTTCCGTATTGAATTCGAGAAATAAACTTGCTATTAACAATATAGCTCTTGTGAATCCTAAAGAAGGAATCGGGAAGTACCTCTTCATAGGTTTTTAAGGTTTTGTAGGCGCTTACCACCTTTCCATTCTTTAAATGAAAGTCGGTGCAATTGTTATCGGCCTTCAGAAATACGATTTCGTCAATATCGAGATACTGAAAATCCTTATAGGACTGCAAACATATTTTTTGCTGTGGTTGGCATTCTTGTTTTTTCTTCGCATATCTAGAAAACGTTTTTCGCAGTTCTAATTCATTCAAGGGCTTCAAAAGCACATCAAAAAAATCGTACTTGATCGCTTGAAATGCTAATTCTTTAGAATGGGAAAGTCCTACAAACACAGGCTTATAATTGGCATAGTGGTCAATATCTTGCTTAAACTGCCAGGGCAACTCCAGTAGCGAATCCATATTGATGAAAATAAGATTCGGCATTTTTTTTAAAATAGTGTTTAACGCTGTATCGTAATCGGCTGCCGCGCCAAGCGAAGCGATTGTATTGCCTTCCTGAGTAAAACTCTGAAGACGTTCAATGGTAGGTTGATCATTTTCAACGATAAAATAAGTGTCCACGGTACTAAGTTTTAAAGAGGGATAAATGTAAGTGAACCCAAGGAGGCCTCAGTAAGGACACCGCCTACTATAAATAAGGGAAAACAATTGCGCCATAGCAATACTCTTCAGCATAAAAGAGTAAAATGAAGCCCGATAGTACGCTCATTTTAACACTATTTTAAGAAGTCGCCTGCGCTGCCATCGTATATTTGATTTTTATTCAACTTTATTACTATGACAATCAAAAAACAAGGTATTATGGCTGGGCTTTTTTTAGGAGCCCTGAGCTTGCTATTCGTTTCTTGTGACGACAAGAATGAAACAATGGCAATGAATGACAATCAGGATGCGGCTTCGTTGTCCATCGATTTTGAAAAATACGAATTGGAAAACGGTCTTGATATTGTACTGCATCAGGACAAGAGTGACCCAATTGTTTCTTTAGCGATTCAATATGGCGTAGGGTCAAATCGTGAAAAGGAAGGTCGTACTGGTTTTGCACATCTCTTTGAGCACATGCTTTTTCAAGAGTCTGAAAACGTTCCGCAAGACCAATTTTTTAAGACCATTCAGGATGCCGGGGGTACGTTAAATGGAGGAACCTGGAAGGATGGCACTATCTATTATGAGGTGGTTCCTAATAACGCACTGGAAACTATTTTATGGTTGGAAAGTGACCGCATGGGGTACTTCATCAATACCGTTACTGAATCGGCATTTTACAACCAACAGGAAGTCGTTCAGAATGAAAAAAGACAGCGTGTCGATAACAGACCGTATGGACATACCAATTGGGTGTTGGATAAAAACATCTATCCGGCAGACCACCCTTACAATTGGCAGGTAATAGGAGAGTTAAAGGATCTTCAAAATGCAACCGTAGATGATGTGCGCGAGTTTTACGATCGTTTCTATGGTCCCAACAACGCTACCTTGGTGTTGGCTGGCGATTTTGAAACTTCGGAAGCCAAAGAACTCATTGAAAAGTATTTCGGGGAAATTTCCTCTAGACAAGAAGTAACGCCCTTGGAGCCTCGTCCGGTTGAAATTGCCGAAACCAAACGTCTGTATCACGAAGATAATTTCGCTACGGCCCCCCAATTAAATATGGTGTGGCCCACCGTGCAGCAATATACCGACGATGCTTATGCCTTGGATTTCTTGGCGGAAATTTTATCACGAGGAAAGAAAGCGCCGCTTTATAAAGTATTGGTTAAAGAAAAGGATTTAACTTCACGTACCATTGCTTACAACAATTCACAACAGTTAGCAGGGGAGTTTCATATCATTATTACTGCAAACGATGGCGTCAATCTAAACGAAGTTGAGGCTGGTATTAATGAGGCCATGACATTGTTTGAGACCGAAGGCGTGACCGATCGGGATATAGAACGTATTAAAGCTGGATTGGAAACGGACTTCTACAACGGAATTAGTAGTGTTCTCGGAAAATCCTTTCAGCTGGCGCAATACAACGTATTTGCAGGAGATCCAGGCTTTATTGAGCAAGATATTGAAAACATCAAAGCCGTCACAAAAGAAGATGTGATGCGGGTCTATAACGAATATATTAAAGGGCAACCTTTTGTATTAACGAGCTTTGTTCCGAAGGGAAAAACAGAACTGATCGCCGAAAATTCAGAACAAGCTCCTGTGGTTGAAGAAGCTATCAAAGAGAATGTTGAGAAAAAAGTGGTTGATAATAACGAAGAAGTGGCAAAAACGCCCTCTAAGATCGATCGAAGTACTGCTCCTTCTCAAGGAGAGACTCCAGCCTTAAATATTCCAGATACGTGGACAGCCTCTTTGGAAAACGGACTCGAAGTATACGGGATCGAACAGAATGAAATTCCAACGGTAAATTTTAGCCTGGTGATCGAAGGCGGACATTTATTAGACAATAAGGACAAAAATGGAGTGGCTAACCTTATGACCGACATCATGATGGAGGGTACCGCCAACAAAACACCCGAGCAACTCGAAGAAGAGATTGAACTGCTAGGAGCTACAATCAATATGTACACGACTAATAATTCTATTGTTATTCGTGGAAATACGCTTACACGGAATTTTGATGAGACCATGGATCTGGTGGCTGAAATTCTATTAGAACCGAGATGGGATGAAGAAGAGTTTGCGCGCATAAAAACGAAGACCATTAACGACATTAAACGTCGTGAAGCAGATCCGAATGCAGTTGCGCAAAATGTATATAGTAAAATTCTGTACGGAGAAGACCACATCTTTAGCATGCCCACCATTGGTACCGAAGAAGCGGTTTCAAACATTACCATTCAGGACCTGAAAAATTTCTATGCCAATAATTTTTCTCCCTCTATTAGTAATTTTCACGTAGTGGGTGCCATCGATAAGGAAACCACACTTGCTAACCTGAATACATTGCAAGAGCGCTGGGAAGCAAAAGAGGTATCCATTCCAGAATATCCAATCCCGGAAACACGGGATAAGGCGAGCCTTTATTTTGTCGATATTCCAAACGCGAAGCAATCAGTTATTAATATCGGCTACTTAGCCATCCCACGTACAGATCCTGATTTTTATCCAGCAGAGGTGATGAACTATAAGTTAGGGGGATCGTTCAGCGGAAATGTCAACCTGATCCTACGAGAGGAAAAAGGGTACACCTACGGAGCGCGTTCTGGATTTAGTGGATCTAAGATTCCAGGACCCTTTACCGCTTCGTCTAGTGTTCGTACCAATACCACGGGCGAGTCGGTTTCTATCTTCCGCGATGAGATTTCGAAATACAAAGAGGGCATTTCTGAAGACGACTTGGAGTTCACCAAAAATGCGATGATCAAGTCCAATGCCCGTCGCTTTGAGACCCAATTTTCACTACTGGGCATGCTGCAAGAAATGAGTAGTTACGACCTTGACCCTAATTATATCGAAAATGAAGAGGCGGTGATTAAAAACATGACCTTAGCGCGTCATAAAGAACTTGCCAATAAATATTTAGATGAGTCGAAGATGGCCTACTTGGTAGTAGGAGATGCGGCCACCCAATTTCCTCAATTCAAGGAGATGGGCTTCGATGAGGTTCAGCTGCTAAACAAAGAGGGCGAAGAAGTTAGCCTTGACGATGTGAAAATGTAATCGTTCCTCTAACAAATCAAAAGGGAAGCATTCGCTTCCCTTTTTTTATACTACCTTCATCCGAATGATAGGAAAGATAGGAAAAAACATAGGTCCAGGTACTTTGGTGGCTGCGGCTTTTATTGGTCCGGGCACCGTCACTGTCTGCTCACTAGCCGGAGTTACGTATGGTTTTACGTTACTTTGGGCTATGGGATTGTCGATTATCGCAACCCTTGTGCTGCAAGAGATGTCCATGCGCTTAGGTCTGGTTACACAAAAAGGACTCGCTAAAAATGTGCGGGAACATATACAGCTTCCCCAACTACGGTGGCTGGCTGTGCTACTTATTGTATCGGCTATTCTAATAGGCAATGCAGCATACGAAGCAGGAAATATAAGTGGAGGTGTACTCGGCCTGGAAACCCTCTTTCCTAATGCCAGATGGCACTGGAATGACTATAGTGGAAGTTATTTGAGCTTGATGATCGGTGCGGTGGCGTTCGTATTGTTGTTTATAGGGAATTATAAAATTTTAGAACGCGCTCTGGTAGCACTGGTGTTGATCATGAGCCTCGCCTTTCTAATTACCGCCGTACTAACGAAGCCGAATTTATATGAAGTGCTACAGGGCTTGTTTGTTCCCAATGTTCCAGAGGAGGGATGGCTCACCATTATGGCCTTAGTAGGCACTACCGTGGTTCCCTACAACTTGTTCTTGCATGCCGCCCTGGTAAATGAAAAATGGGAAGGCCCCAGCCAATTAAAAGCCGCACGAACCGATCTTTTTGTTTCCGTAATCCTCGGCGGACTCGTTTCTATGGCGATTATTGTGGCGGCAGCGTCATTGCCGGGAAAGAATATCCAATCGGCTGCCGATATGGCGCAGAGCTTGACGCCTATCTTTGGATCGGTTGCGAAATATTTATTGAGTATCGGACTCTTTGCTGCGGGGATTACCTCGGCCATCACAGCTCCTCTAGCGGCAGCCTATGTTGCCAGTGATTGCTTCGGAAAGGAACGGAATTTGAAAGCGCCGCTTTTTAGAGGCGTATGGATGAGCGTACTTTTTGTTGGAGTTTTCTTCGCTTCCGTAGGAATGAACGCGATCGAAATCATCAAATTCGCACAAATTGCCAATGGCTTGCTGCTCCCCATCATCGCACTTTTTCTGTTACTCATGGTAAATCGCTCTAGTGTTCTGGGGAAATTTAAGAACGGAAGCTTGCAAAATACGCTAGGAATCGGTATCGTATTATTGTCAATCCTGTTAGGGTTACGGATTTTAAATACGGTGTTTCATTTGATTTAATGACGTATGAGTACTACAATCAACATTGATATTAATGCCGATCTGGGAGAGGGTAGTGGCCATGATGATGCACTAATGCCCTTGCTTTCTTCTTGTAGTATTGCGTGCGGCGGACATTATGGAACGCCTTCTACCATGACAACGGCCATTCGCCTGGCAAAAAAACATGATGTATTTATAGGGGCCCACCCCTCGTTTCCCGATAAAGATTCTTTTGGCCGAAAGGTGATGACACTTTCCAAAAAGGAGCTCACGGCCACCGTTTTGCATCAATTAAATGCTTTTATGACGATTGTTGAAAAAGAAAACGTCGTTTTGCACCATGTAAAACTCCATGGTGCGTTATATAATCTTGCAGCGGAAAATGCCGCTACGGCCGATGCGGTAATCGAAGCGGTGTTGGCAACAGGAAAGCGACCCAAATTATATGTGTTACCCGAGAGTGTTCTACATCGAAAAGCAGAAAATCTATTGCCCATCGTAAAAGAGGCTTTTATAGATAGAGGGTATTCAGAACAAGGAACCTTACTTCCACGTACAGAGATTGGAGCTATTATTGACGACCCGCAACGCGCCTGGATGCAATTGGAAAGCATGGTGCGGTCGAACAGTGTGCTCACGCCTTCGGCCCAGCGAATTTCTATAGCTGCTGAAACCTATTGTATTCATAGCGATCACAAACATGCTGTAGTGATATTGCAATTTATTCGGAAGAAGATGCACGAGGCAGCGATTGAAATACGGAAAGAATGAAGCGCGTCGAAATCAAAAAATGGGGTGCTCATGGACTGTTGTTGCAGTGGCCTGCCAAGATTTCGTTAGGTATTCATCGGGAGGTGATGCAAACCGTAGATTTTGTCAATAGTCAATTTCCGGAGGCTGTACGCGAGTTGGTTCCAACCTATCATGAACTTGCGATATACTGTAACCCTGAAATAAACCTGGATTCTTTTAGAAAAAAACTGGTTGAGGAAGTGATGACACTCCCAAAAGCTGAGAAAAGTGGCTCTTCTTTACGTCTATTCACTCTTCCAGTATGTTACGCTGAAACCCATGGACCGGATATGAAAGGCGTCGCAGCAGCATTAAACATTTCTGTTTCGCAGCTAATTGCTCACCATACCGCACCTTCCTATTGGGTTTATGGTTTGGGGTTTTTACCCGGGTTTCCATACCTAGGTGGTCTACCAGATGTGTTATCCTTGCCCAGGAAAGAAACGCCTAGTGCAATAGTAGCCCCGGGAAGTGTGGGGATAGGCGGACAACAAACAGGAATCTACCCCTCTGAATCTCCTGGTGGATGGCATATCATTGGAAACTGCCCGATTCCTCTTTTTAATGCTGTCAGTACACCTCCGGCACTGCTTCAGGCCGGAGACCGTGTTCGGTTTAACGCGGTTTCTTCCGAAGAATGGCAGGAAATTACGACAGCAATAGAAGAAAATACGTTTCATTTCGAAACACTCTTTCATCATGGTTGAGGTGCTACATCCCGGTTTATGGAGTTCAATCCAAGATCAGGGGAGAATAGGTTTCCGCAATATCGGTGTTCCGCTGAGCGGTACGATGGATCGTGAAGCTTCTACGGCGGCAAATCGCCTATTGGGTAATAAAGACACAGCCGCCATTATAGAATGTACCTTCATGGGGCCCACACTACGCTTTCAGAAGGATGCTTGGGTTGCCGTGAAAGGAGCCCCTTTTCCTGTGTACCGGAACCAACAGGAAATCCCAGATTCTCGGCCAATAGAACTTCGAAAAGGGGATACATTTCGATTGGGAACTACGGCCGTGGGACGCTATGCGTATATTGCCGTACAAGGCGGTTTTGATACCGAACGTGTGATGGGTAGTCGCTCACAGCATGCAGGCATTACCCAACATTCACACCTTCAAAAAGGAACGCTTTTAGCCATTGGGTCAGATTATCGCAGCAGTGGAACAACACCGTATACCTTTCAGAAAAGCTCGAATGTGGTATCACTTCCAGTGAAGAAAGGTCCGGAATACGATCAACTATCCACCAACCAACGACAACAATTGGAGCGCGAGAGGTTTATAATTCAACCCCAAAGCAACCGAATGGCCTTTGTTTTAGAAGCTGAAAAACCGATAAGTGTTCCTGAAATTATCACCGGTCCGGTGCAACCGGGAACCGTTCAAATAACACCTTCTGGTCGCTGCATGCTTTTGATGCGCGATTGCCAGACCACCGGCGGATATGGAAGGATTTTTCAACTACCCAAAAAAGCCATCATAACGGCGGCACAGCTTTCTGTGCATTCACAAATTAAATGGGAGCTATAAATGCGCTTCCACCTTTGAAAGTATTGGAATGGTACACTAATATCGTGGCAGGATAGAGCGATTTAAAATAGATTACCGTGCGGCTTGCATGACACCTTGCTTTATTCTGTGGTATCGGAATTGAGAGGTGCTACAGAAAAGAAATCGAGCTTTGACTGCATAAAATTACGCGTGCGTTTCATCACAGCAATGCCGTTACGAGAGCCCGCCATATTGGTGTTTCCCTCGATGGTTTCAATCACATCCTGATTGACGTCTATCACAACCCCGGTATGCGTCCAATCCCAAGTGGATTTCTGCAGTAAAAAGAGGTCGCCAGGTTGAATGAGATCTGGAGTAGTACGAACGGTTTGATACCTACTGAGTAGTCCTTTTTCGATTCCCTTCATGCCCACCACATCGCAGCTGTAAGTGAGGGGGAAGAGCGTTTTAAAATTTTTCCCATTGGCGCTTGCCGCTTGATCGATAATGGTTTGCGCAAATCCCATGCACCAGTACCACGGACTCCCCTCATGGCCGTCCATGTAAGCTCGTACCCAAGGACCGCTGTTGCTGGCGCCTTTAATTTGAAGTTCGTACGCAGTGCTCTTCAAATGCAGTTCGGCCGCTGCAACCACATGTTCACGGAAACTATCCCCTTCCAGAGGTGTTTCGAAGGCGGTTTTCATGGGTGCACATAGCATTGAAAACAGTTGATTACTTACGATTCCCGATGGAGAGCGCCCTACTTGTTCTTGATAGTTCTTTACCGCACGTTCGGTAGCGGGTCCAAAGGCACCGTCGATGGCAGTTGCGGTTCCTGAGCTAGGATTGGCAATGGCATTCAGTGATAACCAAGACTGAATTTTCATGACATCCTTTCGGGTATTATCATCACCGTCTCGGCGTTGCGTTCCAGAAATCGTCAATTCTTTAAGATAAGCGTTCTTTCGCATGGCGGGAGTTGTTTTTAATAAGTCGTTAATTTACAAATCAATAGGGTTCATTGCAAAGGGGTTTTTCCTATTATTCCGCGGAAGCGAACCCTCGTGGAGCCGCTTCTTAAGTAAATGTTGAACGAATGTTACAGCTATAAACAGTAGCAAACGAGTATACGATTGCCTTCCGAAGCAATTGCCGAAGGTATCCATTTCAATATGCTTATTGTCAGCAATATAATTGAACATGAGAAGCTGTGGTTACATAGCCTACGATTGAGAAGCGTCGGACTTTCCCTTTTTTGCGAAGGGGATTTTTCCTGATTTTTTTTAACAAGTCCGCTATAACCAAGGGCTTTTTAGTATTTTGGCTTCTGAATAAAAACTGAACTACCATGCCAAAACCTGAAAAGTGTATTACCGTTGCTGAAGCTAGAAACCTACAAAACAACTGGATTGCCAGTAGAGCACAGCAAATAGAAAATGCCTTGGGAAACCAAGATACGCGTGAAGTTATGTGGAGTCTTGAGGAACTTCAGGAATACCTCGAGTATATAAAAGAAGAGTCGGACAAAGCAGGTATCAAGAATCCTGGGGTGCGGGTCTATTTTGGAGCCTACGACAATAATGATAATGATCGCGCCACTGTATTTTTTGCGCCAACAAAAGGCCCAGAGAATAACGACGAAAACAATTATGATATTGCTCCATTCAATGTGGGCAACAGTGGTTGGCCGCCTTACAGCTATTAATCCTTGAGCGTTTCCGAATATATCATTTCCACCGCGCCTATTAGTTTTGTTGAGATAGTCGCTGCCCTATGTGGAATATATTATTTTCGAAGAAATCGTGGTGATCAGCGCACAAAGTACTTTGTAATCTTTCTATGGATCACGGCCGCCGTGGATATCTTAGGCGCCTATGCTCCGATAGCCTACTTCAGCGATTATGCCATTTTTGGTTTTGTAGAAAAGACACCCTTCCGCGCCAATTACTGGTTGTTTAATATATATGTGATTTTAATGTTCTCATTTTACTCCCTTTACTTTAGCACCTTTCTAAGGTATGAATGGGTACAACGAGCCATACGGATAGGAGTCGGTTTATTTGTCATCGCTGCGGGAATCAATCTTTCACAAGGTGAGGTCTTCTTTTCTCATGTGTCGCCATTTTCCTATGGCGTGGGATCCCTGCTGACCTTATTTGTCATTTTACTATTTTATTTTGAGTTGCTTCGAAGCAATATCATTCTGCATATTCGTCGCTACTTACCCATGTATGTGTCGGTGGGGGTCATGGCTTTTATTCTTTGTATCACTCCCTTGGAGTTCTATTCAGGATATTTTAACTTGAACACCGGAAACGATCAGTACGTAGAGCTTCGAAACGTTATCTTGATGGTAACGAACATATTTATGTATAGCGTTTTTAGTATCGGATTCATTATATGCTCGAGAAGGAAGAGATCATACTGATCATATACTTTATCGTCGTTGCGGTGTTCATTATCGTATTCGTCGTGGCGTTTGTACTCGCATTTTTACGCCGAAAGAATAAACTGCTGTTGCGTCAAATCGAGAACCAACAACGTTTTGAGAAAGAATTGGCCGATGCCCAGATCGAAATTCAAGAACAAACCTTAAAGAATATCGGGTGGGAGTTACATGATAATATTGGGCAATTGCTTTCCGTGGCCAATATGCAATTGAATGTGCTTACGTCTCGCAGTACTACGATTCCTTCGGAAGAATTAAAAGAAACCAATGGAGTCATTCAGAAGACCGTGCAGGAAGTACGAGCCCTGTCTAAATCATTGAATGCTGATGTTATATTGAAATACGGACTGGTACAGTCTATCGCTAATGAGTTGCGTCGTTTCAACCGACTTAATTTTTTGAAAGCGCAACTGGAAGTACGAGGAGAAGAATGTTCGCTTCGGAATGAGGACGAAATTTTAATTTTTAGGATTCTGCAAGAATTTTTGTCGAATGTGATCAAACATGCCAAGGCAGACAATTTATTTGTAACTTTAACCTATACAAGCAAATCGCTTGTGATTAAAGTAGAAGATGATGGCATTGGTTTTGACGTGGCCACCGAGCAAGGCAATTCTGGTTTGCACACTATGGAGAGCCGCGCTCGACTGTTGCATGCAGCATACCAACTCACTTCTGCTAAGGACGAAGGAACTAAACTAGAACTCAAATATCCCCTACGCTGATGAATTCCGATGTACACACGGTTGTAATCGTAGACGATCACTTGTTACTTTCCGGTTCTTTGGAGAAACTTATTAACTCCTTTGAAGGATTTCAAGTGTTATTTCACGCAAGTAATGGTCGAGAACTCCAGCTAAAGTTGAAAAAAGAATCTAAGAAGCCTTCGGTTATTCTTCTGGATATCAATATGCCAGTGATGGATGGTTTTGAAACTGCCGAATGGCTAACCGAACATCATCCTGATATCAAGTTCTTAGCCCTTTCCATGGAAGATGATGAGCAAACGATTTTAAAAATGCTTCGGAAAGGTGCCAAGGGATATTTACTGAAAGATATCCATCCCGATAAATTGAAGATTGCACTTCAGGAAACCGTGAGCAAAGGATTTTATCATTCTGATAAGGTGGCCACTACAATGCTCCACGCGCTTCACAATAATAACAAGGCTTCCGAAGAATCTTTTAAAGAGAATGAATTGATCTTTCTGCAATTGGCCTGTAGTGAAATGACCTATAAAGAAATTGCCGATCAAATGAATTTGAGTCCGAAGACCATTGATGGATATCGTCAAGAACTCTTCAACCGACTTCATATTAAGAATCGGGTGGGGCTCGTAATCTACGCCTTAAAGAACAATCTTATCCATATTTAAGAGCAGGCCTCCCACAACGCATCAATAGGGGGTGGGGCTGTGATCATGATCGCTTCTTTGCGAACCGGATGCACTAACGATAGCGATCGTGCATGCAGGTGAATGCTTCCATCCTTATTACTGCGATCAAACCCGTATTTTAGATCTCCTTTAATGGGGCAATCAATGGCCGCCAGTTGCGCCCGGATCTGATGATGGCGCCCCGTGTGTAAGGCAATTTCCAATAAACAATAACGGTCAAGTTTCTTTGCAATGCGATAGGAGAGCACCGCTTTTTTACTGTCTTTCACTTCCTGAGGATAGGCGTACGACTTGTTTTGCTTTGGATTGCGTTTGAGGTAATGAATGAGTGTTGCTTCGGAAGCAGAAGGCGTGTTTTTTACCAAGGCCCAGTAGGTTTTTTGAGTCTCTCGCTCTTTGAAGAGTTTGTTGAGCCGCGATAAGGCTTTGGACGTTCTGGCAAATAATACAACGCCACTGGTGGGTCGGTCTAATCTGTGAACGACTCCCAAATACACGGCTCCGGGCTTGTCGTATTTTTCAGCAATATACCGCTTGACAACTTCCGCTAGTGCTGTGTCTCCGGTTCTATCCCCCTGAACCAGATCGCCGGGCCGTTTGTTGACGGCAATGAGATGGTTATCTTCAAAAAGAACCTGAAGATTATGCCTATCGCTGTGAAGCGCGTCAAATGGACCTTGTGTTGCGATAATCCAATTTAATATTGCTCGTCATCTCTAGGGAAATCCCCACTCTTGACGTCTTGAATATAGTTTTGAAACGCTCCGGTCATCTCTGCGTACAAGTCCAAATACCGCCGTAAAAACCGAGGGTTGAATTCGTAGGTCATTCCTAGCATATCATGGATCACTAAAACTTGCCCGTCGACACCATTACCGGCACCAATCCCAATAACCGGAATGGTTAATTGCGCGGCAACTTCCTTCGCTAATTTGGCCGGCACCTTTTCCAGTACCACCGCAAAACAGCCAATCTTTTCGAGCAGCTTAGCATCTTCCTTCAATTTTTCTGCTTCTTCCTCTTCCTTGGCGCGAACCGTGTAGGTTCCAAATTTGTAAATGGATTGTGGCGTCAACCCTAAATGTCCCATTACTGGAATTCCCGCATTCAAAATTCGTTTCGCCGATTCTTTTATTTCTTTCCCGCCTTCAATTTTAACCGCATGCGCCCCGCTTTCCTTCATGATGCGAATAGCAGACCGTAAGGCCTCTTTGGGATCACTTTGATAGCTTCCGAAGGGGATATCAACCACTACCAAACTCCGCTCGATAGCTCTAACCACCGACGAAGCGTGATAGATCATCTGATCTAAGGTGATAGGAAGTGTCGTTTCATGACCCGCCATTACATTGGAAGCTGAATCTCCAACAAGGATAACGTCTATCCCGGCTCCGTCCACGATTTTAGCCATGGTGAAGTCATAGGCCGTGAGCATGGAAATCTTTTCTCCGTTCTTTTTCATATCGACGAGCGTCTTCGTCGTGATGCGCTTATATTCTTTTTTTGCAATAGACATATAGAATTGTGTAACGAATAAGTGGATAAAAATACTAATTTTAGAACGCAATTCATGGGAACACACTTCCACAATCCGCTATTTTTATGAAAAAATTTCTAGGTTTTCTTCTGTTTCTTAGCTGCTTCGGAATGACTTTCGGGCAAACACCTACCGTTACCTCAGAAGCCATTGCTGTGGTGGACACCTTCTTTGAAGGATTTCACAAGGGGGACACGACGCAAATGAAATCGGTTATGGCAGAAACAGTAGTCTTTCAAACTGCGTTTACCGATGCTACCGGAACGCCCAAACTTAATGATGGCAGCGCAGCGCAACTACTTTCCGCCATAGCCAACAGACCCAAAGAGCAGGTGTGGGAAGAACGGTTGCTAGGATATGAAGTACAAACAGATGGTAATCTCGCCCATGTTTGGACACGGTATGAGTTTTGGTTGAACGGTACGTTCAGTTATTGTGGGGCCAATGCATTTACCCTTGTTAAAATGGGTTCCGGTTGGAAAATCATCCACTTAATTGATTCGCGCAGAAAAGCGGATTGTAGGCCTTAACAATCGCTTACATTCACCTGAATGGCGAGTCCGCCTTCACTGGTTTCCTTGTACTTTGAAGTCATATCTTTAGCCGTTTCCCACATAGTAGCAATCACTTTATCTAATGGAATCTTAGCTTGCTTGGGATCCCTATCTAAGGCCATTTCGCAGGCATTGATGGCTTTTATCGCTCCCATAGCATTCCGCTCAATGCAAGGTATTTGCACCAACCCTGCAATAGGGTCGCAGGTAAGTCCCAAGTGATGTTCCATGGCAATTTCAGCCGCCATAAGCACATGATCTGGGGAACCTCCCATCAATTCGGTGAGCGCACCTGCCGCCATGGCTGAGGAAACGCCAATTTCAGCCTGACAGCCTCCCAGTGCCGCTGAGATGGTAGCTCCTTTTTTGAACAGGCTGCCAATTTCTCCGGCCACCATTAAAAAGCGGTTGATATCTTCAAAGTTTCCGTCGTGATTTTCGATCACTAAATAATACATCAGTACGGCAGGAATAACACCTGCACTGCCGTTGGTAGGTGCGGTAACAACCCGTCCCAAGGAAGCATTCACTTCATTCACGGCCAGGGCGAAGCATGAAACCCATTTGAAGATTTGTCGAAATTTTACTTCCGTATTTCGTATCGCCGTGATCCATTCGTGCGGGTTCGAATATTGGGTAGTACCGATCAATTTTTGATGCATTTCAAAAGCGCGCCGCTGCACTTTGAGTCCGCCTGGGAGAACTCCTTCCGTATGACAGCCAATGTACATGGATTCTAGCATTACTTCCCAAATGTCCTGTAGTTTCTCGTGGATCTCCGCTTCGGGCCGCAAGGACTTTTCGTTCTCTAACACGAGTTGGCTGATGGATAGGTTGTGTTGTGAGGTATACGCAATCAGTTCAGAAGCTTTTTCGGTAGGAAATGGAAATTGATCGAAGAGCTCTTTTTTCTTCTTTTTTCGCTTTCGTTCTTTCTGAACCACAAAGCCACCACCGATAGAATAGTAGGTGTCTGAAATTTTTTTTCCGTTGTCTAAAAAGGCGTTGAAGGTGATTCCGTTGGGGTGGAAGTCTAAAAATTTGCGATGAAATTTGATCGCTTCTTTGGGATTGAAAGAAATAGGCCGTGTGCCATCTAACAGTAATTTATGTTGCGAACGAATTACCTCGATCTCATCTTCAATCGTTTCAATAGGATAGGTGACAGGGTCACCTCCCATAAGCCCTAACATACAGGCAATGTCTGTGGCATGTCCTTTTCCGGTAAGGGAGAGCGAACCGTAGAGGTTAACGGTAACGGTTTCAATCGTATCAAATTTTCCACCCTTTTTGAGTTTTTCAACCCATCTTTTGGCGGCTACCCAAGGCCCCAGAGTGTGCGAACTGGAAGGTCCCACTCCAATTTTAAGCATGTCAAATACGCTGATACTTTCCATTCAACTCCTTTTCGCAAAGATACGGGTATGTTTTGATAGACCATAGGCTTCCGTTGAAATATCAACGTCGTCTGTTGGCCAGCAGGGGCGGGGGTTCTCCGGTAAAGGGATTCCATCTGCCAATACTTTTAGCTCCCATGCCGGCAGCGCGAACCACCGCCCGATCGCCATAGCGTTCCCGCATCTTGTCCATGGCTTGATACAGCCTAAGAATCTTCTCTTCGTCTTCGAACATGTGAATTTGATGTCCACCGGACACCAAATGGCTAAATCGAACGCCTACTAAGCGCACCAACATCCTGCGTTGATAGAGTTTTTGATACAGGTCCATGACCACCGGAATGATCTGATGATCGGTCGCACTATACGGGATACGTTTCTGCTGGGTATACGTTTGGAAGTCAGAATACCGTATTTTGAAAGTGACACAGGCCGTGAGCTTATTTCCTCTGCGCAATTGATACACCAAATTTTCGGCCATTGCAATGATGATGCTTTTTAGTTTGTGAACGTCTGTAGTGTCGCGGTCGAAGGTGCGCTCGGTGGAAATCGACTTGCGTTCGCTGTATTGAATAACGGGAGAGGGATCGATTCCATTGGCCTTTCTCCAAATAGTACTGCCGTTTTTTCCCAGAACTCGTTGCATCATTTCAAGGGGCATTTCTTGTACGGTGCGAATACGTTTGATACCCAGATCGCATAATTGTAGGTAGGTGACTTTCCCTACCATCGGAATTTTAGCCACTGATAGCGGAGAAAGAAAAGGTTTTTCAGTGCCTTGCTGAATGTACAGTTTGTTATTGGGTTTGGCTTCTCCGGTGGCGATCTTAGATACTGTTTTATTGATGGACAATCCGAAAGAAATAGGAAGTCCGGTTTCTCTGGTGATGCGATCTCGTAGTTCTGAAGAGAGTTGTTGGCATCCAAAAAACCGATCCATTCCGGTGAGGTCGATATAAAACTCATCGACCGATGTTTTTTCATAGCGTGGCACATTTTCTCGGATAATTTCTGTGACCATGGTTGAAAACTTGCTATAGGTACCCGAATTCCCACGAATCACAATAGCTTCGGGGCACAGTTGTTTTGCCAGTTTCATGGGCATGGCCGAATGAATTCCGAAGGAACGCGCTTCATAACTACAGGAGGCTACCACACTGCGATCAGACGTGCCGCCAATAAGCACGGGTTTTCCTATTAGTTTTCGGTCGAGCAGGCGTTCGCATGACACGAAAAAACTGTCCAGGTCCATGTGCAAAATATGTCGCTCGGCACTCATAGTACTTTATTTTTATAGCGTTTTGCGAGCATTCGGGTACGTGTCATTCCTTCAGCATACCGCGGATCTGGGATGATGGGTAGTCGCTGCATTTTCGTCACTTCAATAGAAACACAATCAAATTCGCTGCTCACAATGCCTTCAATTAGGTAGATTCCTTTTCCCTGAAACGGGTATTGGATCGCTACCGGCGGAAAATGAACGGTATCGATGAAGGCGCCTTCCTGATCGAGAAAAGTTCCAAAATACATGGGCTTCCCTTGCGATGTTTTGGTGTGTTTAATAGCTACCAAATACCCTGCTATTCGTATGTTTTTTTCAAGGTAAGTCGCTAGTTCTCGTGCTTGTAGTGTAGGAATGACTACTTCTTCAGAAAGCAATAAAAAGGGATCACACAGCGGGAATCCTAACAACTCCAAGGCGTCAAAGGCGTCTTCCAGCGGACCGTTTTCGAGAGCGGGTAATTGGTAGGTCACTCGATTGGCTGTAAAAAGTTTTGGGGCTTGCGGAGTCGTTGTTTTTTTGGTCATTTTCATATGCGCTTCCCAGAGTAAGGCGCGTTTCGCCTTTTGAGTAAAGCGGAAGGCATCGATCCGTATCAAAATGCGAAGTTGCTCAATAGCAATGGGCACACGCTGCATAAAGTTGTCTAAACTCTCATAGGCACCGTTTTGCTTCCGTTCTTTCAATAGGATACGCATGGTTTCCTGTTCGAGATCTTTCAGAAAGCCCAATCCCAAGAAGATCTTATTATTTTGAATCACCGTTTCTGCTTCGCTGGTGTTGACGCAAGGCGGAAAAATACGCCCGTTATGAAGTCGGGCTTCGTGCACATACAGTTCTCTACTGTAAAACCCACCGCCATTGTTAAGGGTGGCAACCATATATTCTAATGGAAAATAGGCTTTTAAAAACAGACTTTGATAGCTTTCTACGGCATAGGAAGCCGAGTGTCCTTTGGCAAAGGCGTAGCCCGCAAAGCTTTCGATCTGACGCCAGATCTCGGCAGTGAGTTCGTGCGTTTTTCCGCTTTGAAGGCAATTCTGAAAAAACTGCGCCTTTACTTTATTGAATTCTTCTCGAGAACGAAACTTCCCCGACATGCCACGCCGAAGCATATCGGCCTCTCCCAGATCGAGTCCGCCAAAATAGTGCGCTACTTTGATAACGTCTTCCTGATAGACCATCACGCCGTAGGTTTCGGGCATGATGTCTAATAGAATGGGATGCGCATCTTCACGGCGTTCGGGGTATCGATGTCGCAAGATATATTCTCGCATCATCCCAGATTTGGCCACTCCCGGACGAATGATAGAACTCGCTGCCACCAAGCCCAAATAATCATCTACCTGTAATTTCCGAAGCAACATACGCATGGCAGGCGATTCTACGTAAAAGCACCCAATGGCTTTGGCTTCTCGGAGTAAGGTCTTGATGCGCTCATCCTGTTTGAAGCGCTTGATATCGTGAATATCAATAGGAGGGAGGTTGGGGTGGTTTTGTTGTACGAGCTGCACGGCATCTTTGATCTTTCCGAGGCCACGCTGACTCAAAATATCGAATTTGAAAAGACCAATATCCTCGGCCACCACCATGTCGAATTGGGTGGTAGGAAACCCCTTGGGAGGCATAAACGTAGCAGTGTAGCGGTGAATAGACGCTTCGGAAATGATGATGCCACTGGCGTGAATTCCTAAATAATTTGGAAACCCCTCAATCGCTTTGCTGTAGGTAATTACGAGTTGCGATAATCGGTCGAGCTGTTCGTAACGATAATGTCCGGCCGAAAGTTTGTCGATCTCTGCTTTTGGCAAGCCGAAGACTTTCCCCAATTCGCGTACGGCAGCACGGTATTTAAAAGTGTTGTATACGGTGATCAGGGCAGTATGTTTGAAGGTTTTGAAGATGAATGCTGTGACGTCGTCGCGATCGGCCCAGGAAAAATCGATATCGAAATCGGGTGGATTCTTTCGGTACAGATTGATAAAGCGTTCAAAATAGAGGTCGAGTTCGATAGGGTCTACATCTGTAATGCGAAGCACATAGGCAATGACACTATTGGCACCACTGCCGCGACCCACGTAATAATAGCCTTTGCTTCGGGCGTATTCCAGAATATGCCAATTGATCAGAAAATAGGAAACAAACCCCTTTTTTTGAATGATATCGAGTTCTTTTGCAACGCGTTTCAGAATGGTGTCATGGGGGGAGTTTCCGTAGCGATAGGGAAGTCCTTTTTCGATCAAGGTTTGCAGCAGTTGGAGGTCGGCTGCTTCGGAAGCGCCAAAACAACGCTGATTGTTATGCGTAGCGCTTTCAAAATCGAATTGAAACACACATTGCTGTAGCAGTCGTTCAGTGTTTTGTAGTAACTCAGAAAATTCCCGGAACTGCTCCTGAAGCAGTTCTTGAGATATGAGTACGTCATATTCGCTGCCTTCCTCGGAAGTGGGAAGTTTACTCAACAACGTATTGTTGTCGATAGCGCGTAACAAGCGATGGGTGTTGAACCCCTTTTTATTCAGAAAGGAAACCGTGTGTAACGCCAGCAATTTATCAGGCTGTTTGCGCCAGGGTGAAAATTTGAGTCGGTTGAGTTCCCGACTTCGAACTCCGATAAATTCATGAGCCGCTAACGTTCGAGCAGGTATATTATGAAACGGGTAAATTACAAAAGTGTCTGCTAATGGTCTTGCTGTGGGCGGAATAGTGGCTTTTTCATGAAGGAACTCAGAGAGGTACGCATTGATACGCTGAAACCCGTTGTGGTTTTTTGCCAGTAGGATGAATTGTTGTTCGGCGCCGTTTCGGAAATCGATTCCCAAGACTGCCCGGATGCCTGTTTTCTGGCATTCTCGAAGCATATCCCAGCAGGCAGAGGTGTTGTTGATATCAGTGAGTGTAAGATAGTCGTATCCCTTTGCCTTTGCGGTATGTACCAGTGTTCTCGGAGCGATGGTTCCGAAGCGTAAACTATAATAGGTGTGGCAATTTAATAACATAAATTGGAAATAATCCAAAATTATGGAATAAGTCCAATTTACTCAAATAAAGTTGTCAACAAAAAAAAGCCTCCAAGTGGGAGGCTCTTGCTTGCTTACTTATTTACTAAGGAGTTAGTACCACTCGGAATCGCGCTTTATTATTTAGCATTTTATCAAAGGCTTCAGAGACTTTCTCTAACGGAAAGGTTTCGATCATAGGTTTGCTATTGGTCATGGCACTAAAATTCAGCGTATCTTCACTATCCATGGCTGTTCCGCTGGGCCAACCGGTAATTCCTTTTCGGTGCATCAATAGCTGCATGGGAGAAACTTCTATAGGGTCGGGTGTAGCCCCAATGCAGATAATGCGGCCATCGATGGCGAGTCCGTCGATCACCGACGAAATCGCATCAGCATGGGGAGCGGTTGCCACGATAAGGTGGGCACCACCCAGTTTTTGCAAAGCTTCTGCGCCATCATTTTGGCTTGTATTAATATAGTGATGGGCACCTAATTCTTTTGCTAGCTCTTCTTTATCGGCACCGTGCGAAAGCGCTACGGTTTTCATGCCCATCTTGTGTGCGTATTGCAAGGCTAAGTGTCCGAGTCCACCAATCCCTTGCACGGCAACCGTATCGCCCGGGCGAACATGACTGTTTCGCATGGCATTGAATACGGTAATTCCGGCACAAAGTAGGGGTGCGGCCTCTTCAGAAGATAATTCATCGGGCACAGACGCCACGGCTTCTTGTGGCGCACACATATATTCAGCATAGCCGCCATCATAGGAGATACCGCATACTTTGGCGTTCTCACAGGTAATGAAATCGCCACGGCGACACGATTCGCACGTAAAACAATGTCCGCCATGCCAGCCCACGCCTACGCGTTGTCCTTTTTTCCAATTGGAAACACCATCGCCTATGGCGTCAATGAAGCCTACCACTTCGTGGCCAGGCACTCTGGGATATTCAAGGCCGGGGAATCCGCCTTGTTTTACGAAATTATCACTGTGACAGATGCCGCAGGCTTCCACTTTAATACGAATCTCGTTTGCTTTGGGAGAAGGTTTTTCCAGATCTACCAGATGAAAATCTCCTCCGGCTTCTTTTACTTGTACTGCTTTCATAGTTGTTTTTTTGATTGGACAGTAAATTACGAAGAAGGTTGGCTAAAGTGTTTTAAGGGGATGTTAATTTGAGGGAGGGGGATGATTAGAAGGAAAGTGGATATGAGACGTGAGACAGGAGGCGTGAGATAAAAGACGTAAGACACAAGACACAAGACACAAGACACAAGACATAACTCCTAAGTCCTAAGTCCTGACTCCTACGTCCCAAGTCTAACATCTCATTTCTCAAACCTCTACACTTTCGTTGACAACGCAATAGGGATGGAAGGGTGTGTTTGAGCTCTTACGCGCAGCGGAAAGCGAGTCGTGACAGCCCGACCCCGGCCTGCGGCGGGGGATTGCCCAAAAAACCAAAAAAAGAAACTGACAGCGTGTCAGTAATCTGTGGATGGCACATTCCTTGACCTATACAGGGCGAAACAATTTTGAAATTTAAAATTTAACGATAACACTATGAGCAAGATAATTGGAATTGATTTGGGTACGACCAACTCCTGCGTTTCCGTAATGGAAGGTAGCGAGCCCACCGTAATCCCAAATGCAGAAGGAAAGAGAACGACGCCCTCTGTGATTGCTTTTGTGGAAGGTGGTGAGATCAAGGTAGGAGACCCTGCAAAACGTCAGGCGGTTACCAACCCGAAGAAGACCATCTCTTCCATCAAGCGATTTATGGGAAATAAATTCTCTGAATCAGATAAGGAAATTAATAATGTTGCCTACGACGTGGTAAAAGGGGATAACGACACTCCTCGTGTGGTCATCGATGACCGCAAATACACGCCACAGGAATTGAGTGCGATGATTCTTCAGAAAATGAAGAAAACCGCTGAAGATTACTTAGGGCAAGACGTAAGTCGCGCCGTGATCACCGTTCCTGCCTACTTTAATGACAGTCAGCGTCAAGCGACCAAAGAAGCCGGAGAAATCGCCGGATTGAAAGTAGAGCGTATCATCAACGAGCCTACGGCAGCAGCATTGGCGTACGGATTGGATAAGAAAGATACCGATCAGAAGATCGTGGTATTCGACTTTGGGGGAGGTACGCACGACGTAAGTATCTTAGAATTAGGAGATGGTGTCTTTGAAGTACTTTCTACGGATGGAGATACACACCTAGGAGGAGATGACGTAGACAGTAAAATTATAAACTGGTTGGCGGATGAGTTCCAACAGGAAGAAGATATGGACCTTCGCAAAGACCCAATGGCACTTCAGCGTTTGAAGGAAGCTGCGGAAAAAGCGAAGATCGAATTGTCCTCTTCTTCACAGACGGAGATTAACCTTCCATATGTGACAGCGACCAGCAGCGGACCGAAGCACTTGGTGAAAACCTTAACGCGTTCTAAGTTCGAACAATTGATCGACGATTTGGTAAAACGTACCATCACTCCGTGTGAAAAAGCGTTGAAAGCAGCCGGCTTGAGCAAAAGCGATATCGATGAGATCATCTTAGTGGGTGGTTCTACGCGTATCCCAGCTGTTCAGGATGCGGTGAAGGAATTCTTCGGAAAATCTCCTAGTAAAGGAGTAAACCCTGATGAAGTAGTGGCCATTGGTGCGGCGATTCAAGGGGGCGTATTAACCGGAGATGTGAAAGACGTATTGTTGCTAGATGTAACTCCGCTGTCTTTAGGTATTGAAACCATGGGAAGTGTGAATACAAAATTGATCGAAGCGAACACGACGATTCCAACGAAGAAGAGTCAGGTATTCTCTACCGCAGCCGATAATCAACCAAGTGTTGAGATTCACGTATTGCAAGGAGAGCGCCCAATGGCAGCCGATAATAAGACGATTGGACGTTTTCACTTAGATGGAATTCCACCGGCACCTCGAGGAACGCCTCAGATCGAAGTAACCTTCGATATTGATGCCAATGGTATCATTAAAGTAAGTGCCGAAGATAAAGCCACCGGTAAGAAGCAAGATATTCGAATTGAAGCCTCTTCAGGATTAACGGAGGAAGAAATCGAAAAGATGAAAGCAGAAGCGGAAGCGAATGCGGAAGCCGATAAGCAAGCGAAAGAAAAGGTGGACAAGATCAATGAAGCCGATGCGATGATCTTCCAAACAGAGAAACAATTGAAGGAGTTTGGTGATAAACTGAGCGATGACAAGAAGAAACCGATTGAAGATGCCTTGGAAGACTTGAAAAAAGCCTATGAAACGAAGGAGGTTGAAACCATTCAGCCTGCGTTAGACAAGATCAACGAAGCGTGGAAAACCGCGAGCGAAGAGATGTACAAAGCGCAAGCCGAAGCCCAGCAAGGAGGCGCCGCCCCAGGAGGTGATGCCGGAGCTGAGCAAGCGAGCAGCGGAAGCAGCGACGAAAGTAGCGATGTGGAAGATGTAGACTTTGAAGAAGTGAAGTAAATCCTTCAACCTTATATGGAAAAAACCCTCGAGCGATCGAGGGTTTTTTTATGCGTTTGTTTGAACGTAACCGCTTGCTAGAGGTCGTAGATATCCATGATTACTTTCCGCTTTCCTTTGAGTCGGTTTTTATGCGGATTGTCGTAGGTAATGAGCACTTCTTTTTCAGAAAGGAAGGCCATTCCTTCCGCTTTGTCAATACCGTGTTCTAGTTCGCTGCCACGGGCTGCGTCGAATAGCCGCTTCGGTTCGTGCACCACGCTGGCATGCGTGTTTGGGAGTCCGCCCTCGATCTTATAAACTGCAATCGTTCCGTCGAGGTCCATCGTAGGACCGGCCAGTAGATACAGATCTCCTTTTTTGTCGATATTAAGTTCACGGATGCCCATTCCGGCCAGATCGATAAAGTGTTTTCGGTAGAGTTTATCTTCTCCTTCCCGTTGCTGCATGATGAGTTCATTGTTGATGGCATCGCAAGTAATCTCTAGAATTACCGCATAGCCATTAAGCACCGGACCTCTTAGTCCGATGAAAATTCGATCACCCTCCACAGCCAGCCCTTCAATATCAAACCCGTTGTCTTTACTGGGGATTTGCATATAACTGGCCAGGTGTTCATCGAGTAGGAGGGCGTTGTGTAATTCCGAGCTTTTGGTGCCGCCCCGCATCATTTTAGCGGTAATTTTATGTCCGAGAAACTCGTAAGATTCATGCAATTCGAAGGTGCCGTCCTTTTCAATACATGGGATGCATCCCAGGCTAAACCTATTTTCATCCAAAGAAATCGTCTCTAAGGCTTTCAATTGCTCATCTACATCGTCATCAGCGTTGGGGGAGTCGCGCTTTAGGCTCATGCTTCCGCAGAACCATAAGTAGGGGGCTGCATACGCTAGGGCTTCCATATCCATTTCGGTGTCGCTGGGAAGGTCAAAGAAGTTGGCGATCTCGTAATGCTTATGCTTGCTGTATTTTACTTTTTTCTTGTTGTTTTTCTTTAGGGTAAGACGTTCGAGTCCGGCATCTTCGTCGTAACTAATCCAAAGGTCATTCTTGGTAGTGAGGCAACTAGATATTTCTGTGCGCAGATCGTCTAAATTATCAAAGTCCTTTTTAAACTTCAGAAGACATTTTTTGCTTGGCGGTTTAGGAACGGGTTTCATTTTTTTTCTTTCAATATAATTATTCTCATAAGCTTGGGCTGATAATAAAATCCTAAATCTTCGGAAGCAGGCGCTCTCGAAACCATCGGTAACGATATACTGTCGGTTTCGGCTTGCTCTGGTAACCACGGATACCTTAAGAGGAAAAGTAAACTCTTATAATTGTTTACTGATTTTATTGCTAATTCGTTGAAAACAAGTCTTATGAGTTGTATCTTTAAGAGAATCTTTAAAAAATATACTCATGAAATCTTTTCTTTCCTCTGTAGGCCTTAGCCTTTTATGTTTGAGTATGCTCTTTGTAACTTCCGCAGGAATCGCTCAAGAACTCTCTGAATTTACTCAGTTTGAAGGAACTGTTGTAGATCAAGCCACCAACACGCCACTCTCTTCGGTTTCCCTCTCCGTTCAGAACACTGCCATCTCTACCGTAACCAATAGCGAAGGTGAATTTACGCTGAAAGTACCCAACGAATCATTAAACCAATCGATAGTGGTGTCCTTGTTAGGGTACCAACCTCAGCAAATCCCATTGCAATCCTTACAGCGAAATGGAGCTGAACTGAAGCTTCAAGCGAAGGTCACAGAGCTGACCGAAGTAAGTGTCTTAACGTACCGCGATCCGGAAGCGCTTATCCGTGAGGTATTCGATAAGAAAAACGCGAATACCATGAATCAGGAGGTGAAGATGACGGCCTTCTATCGCGAAACCATTAAGCGTCGCAATCGCAATGTATCGCTTACCGAAGCGGTTGTCAATTTGTATAAAAAACCCTATGCGTCTAATGAAGATGATGCAATCACCCTTCACAAAGCGCGAAAAAGCACCGATTATCGGCGTCTGGACACCGTGGCCTTAAAGCTGCAAGGGGGGCCGTATTCTACCCTGTATTTAGACATTATGAAGTATCCTGAATACATTTTTACGCCCTCGACCATAGGCGAATACAATTATCGTTTCGAACCTCCCACCACCATAGAAGGTCGTCCGGCGTATGTGGTATATTTCAAGCAACGCAATAACTTGAATCAACCGCATTACGAAGGCAAATTGTTTGTGGATTCTGAAAGCTTGGCACTCACTAGTGCCGATTACAAGCTTGTTATTGGGAATCAACGAGAGGCCAGTAAGATTTTTGTAAAGAAAAAGCCCAACGATGTTAGGGTGTACCCAGAATCGGCTGCGTATCATGTAGATTATCGACAGCAGAACGGCAAATGGCATTACAGCTACGGCAATGTTTCGTTGACGTTTAAAGTAGATAAACGCAGACGACTGTTTAATCAAGTCTACACCTTATCCAGCGAGATGGCCGTGACCAATTGGGAAGCGACCCCCAGTAGTCCGATAGCGACCGAAGAAGCGCTAGAGCCTTCCGTGGTATTGGCAGACCAGGTATCCGGATTTTCGGATCCCGATTTCTGGGGCCCTTATAATGTCATTGAACCGGAAAAATCGATCGAATCTGCAATTGATAAGATTCAGCGAAACCTCAATCGAGGCGGGCAGTAGTAGTGTGCGTATTATAAAGCGAAAAAGCGGCTTATCAGCCGCTTTTCTTATTCACCAATGAGATGAAGTTCCGTAAAGTTCTTATCGACGGTGAGAGAAGTATTTCCATTCACTTTAAGGTCGGTGAGTTGTACTTCCTTATTATCTACCTCGATTGTTTTAATGATAAAAGGCAGTCGTTTTAAATCGAGTTTAAATCGGTTGTAGCTAGTGGTGTATTCCCCTTCTTTATGCTGCTGAATAATCAGTTCGTTCTTTAAGCCTGTTAACTTGAACGTTCTATAGCTGAAACGCCCTTTTTTATAATCATAGCCTTCATGCGCGTCTTCATAGAGAACGGAAGACTCTTTCCCTTCCTTATAATACACTTCTAATTCTACTTCTTCGATGGTTTTTTCACCTACGTATTGTTGCACCGGATACTTCGGAATGATCGCGCCTTCCTTCACAAAGAGCGGAATCGAATCGATGTCGGCATCAACCCAAAGCTCTTTTCCACCTTCAACAACTTCGTGCGTCCAGTAATTAAACCAATTACCTTTCGGAACGTACATCCGTCGTCCTTTCGAATTTGGCTGAAGAATAGGACATACCAGAAGATGCTTTCCGAATAAGAACTCATCGGTGCGATAGTAGGTTTGATGATCTTCCTGATCTAGCAACACCAAAGGTTTCACCATGGGCGTTCCATCCTTTACATACTGATAAAAGGCGGTATACAAATACGGAAGCATTTTGTAACGTAGTTCGATAAACTTTCGAACGATGTCGGTCACATTTTCGTCAAAGGCCCACGGTTCCTGATCTCCGTGATCCCCCGAGGAGTGTACGCGACAGAAGGGGTGGAAAATGCCCAATTGAATCCAACGTACAAAAAGTTCGCCGGTAGGTTGTTCTGCGAAGCCGCCGATATCTGTTCCGATAAACGACATGCCAGAGATCGCCATTCGCTGAATTTGCTGGTTAGCGATCCACAAATGCTCCCAACTGGCGATATTGTCTCCGGTCCAGGAAGAACTGTATCGCTGTGTTCCCGAATAGGCGGCACGCGTGATAATAAACGGCCGTTTTGGATAGACAAACTCCTTTACTCCGTTGTAAGTCGCCTTCGCCATTTGCATTCCATAAATATTATGCGCTTTGCTATGACTACAGGGGTTGCCATCGTAATGGTGTCGCACGTCTAACGGGAAGGTCTTGGTGGGAACTTCCATCACGGCGGGTTCGTTCATATCATTCCAAACTCCGCTTATCCCTACGTCTTGTATCAACTCTTTAAAGAGTCCGCTCCACCATTTCCGCACTTTGGGGTTGGTGTAATCGGGAAAGTTACACTCGCCCGGCCATACTTTCCCTCGCATCAACGGTCCATCGGCTCTTTTACAGAAATAATCGTTTTCCAGGGCCTCCTGATACACCCAATAATCTTTATCTATCTTAATGCCCGGATCGATAATGGCAACTGTTTTGAATCCGTCCTTTTCCAGGTCGGCTACCATCTTTTTCGGTTCGGGGAAATACTCTTTATTCCACGTAAAGCAGCGCCATCCCTCCATATAATCAATATCGAGATAGATGGCGTCACACGGAATTTTGAGATCGCGAAATTTCTGAGTGATTTCGCGCACATTGCTTTCCGGATAGTAGCTCCATTTACTCTGATGATATCCTAAGGCCCATAGTGGCGGAAGTTCAGGTTTCCCGGTGAGGTCGGTGTAGTTTTTTACCACATCTTCCATTTCGGGACCGTAAAAGAAGTAATAATTCATTTCTCCTCCTTGCGCCCAGAAGCTAGTCACCCCACGACGTTCGTTTCCGAAGTCAAAAAAGGTTTTAAAGGTATTGTCAAAGAAAACACCGTAGCTCAAATTGTTATGCAATCCAATGTAAAACGGAATCGCCTTATACAACGGATCCTTATCCTTTCCGAAGGCATACTCGTCGGTTACCCAGTTTTGAACCCGCTTTCCCTTCAGGTTAAAATGCATCGGCTTGTCGCCCAAACCATAGTAGCATTCCATCTTTTGTTCTTGCTTGCTCATTTTTACGATATCGCTTCCAAGCGCATAGCTGTACTCCCAATGAAATCCTTGCTCGTCTTCATTAATCAAAATACCCTCTGAATTATAGATCGTTTTTTTCAGATTGCTCTTGTCGATATGAATCGAAAGTTTGGAAGTATTGATGATGTACTTATCGACTTCTTCGGTATAATCGAGATGGTTATAACCGGTAACGGCATCTGCTGAGATGGCGTAGCTAAAATCCTTGGGGAACGAACCATTAGGCGCATAGCGAAAGCGAATAAGGCTGTCTCTTAACACGGTAATCTGAAGCAACACATCATTGTGGGTTGCGATATAAAATCGGTCTTTGTTTTTTTCGAACGATTTGATGGCGGAAGGGTACTCATTTCCCTTGTGCTCAAGCTCGGTGTTTACAATCATAGGAATAGGGACTCGTTAGTGCAATGGCAGCCATGTACTTGTGTACAGGAAGAACAAACATACGTATTCAATTTCGCTCAAAAAAGCAAAGAGAAACCGAAATCGATTTCGAAAAACGTATTTTTTAACGCGGAAGGGTATACGCGATCATCGCTAAGGGTGGGAGATCGATTTCAATGGATTGTGGCCGGTAATTCCAAGACGTCGTACCGCTCTTGACGCGTTTTTTTACCGTGTATCCGCTTCCTCCATACATGTCTGCATCCGAATTAAATACCATCGAATAGGTACCTTCTTTAGGAACGCCAATGCGATAGCCCTTTCTTGGGATGGGTGTCAGATTACAAACCACTAAGAGTTGTTTTGTTGTGTTGCCTTTTCGCACATAGGTGATCACCGAATTTTCCGCATCGCCATAGTCAATCCATTCGTAGCCTTCGGAAGAAAACTGCAAGGCGTGCAAGGCGTCATTAGAACGATAGAAATGATTCAGGTCTGAAACCAGTTGCTGAATGCCGCTGTGGAATGGATATTCTAAGAGGTACCAATCCAGTCCGTTTTGAAAGTCCCATTCCTCTCCTTGCCCTAATTCGGCTCCCATGAATAGGAGTTTAGTGCCGGGTTGGGTAAACATAAAGCTGTAGAGCAGGCGCAGATTGGCAAAGCGCTGCCACTCATCACCCGGCATCCGATAGAGCAGAGATCGTTTTCCGTAGACCACTTCATCATGACTCAGCGGAAGCATAAAATTTTCGGTAAAAGCGTAGGTGAGACTGAAGGTCAGGTCATTTTGATGGTGCTTGCGGTAAATGGGTTCTTTTTTGAAATATTCTAGCGTATCGTGCATCCAACCCATCATCCATTTCATACCGAAACCGAGACCGCCCATACTGGTAGGTTTCGAGACCATGGGAAATGAGGTAGATTCTTCCGCAATGGTCTGAACGCCCTCGTAATGTGCGTAGACAGCTTCGTTCAATTCCTTCAGAAAAGAAATGGCATCCAAGTTCTCCCGTCCACCGTGAATATTTGGCTCCCATTCGCCCTCCTCTCTGGAGTAATCGAGATATAACATGGAAGCTACGGCATCTACTCGCAAGCCATCAACATGGTATTTGTCCAGCCAAAAAAGCGCATTACTGATTAGAAAGGCACGTACTTCATTGCGGCCATAATTAAAGATGAGACTTTTCCAATCGGGGTGATAGCCCTTTCTTCGATCGGGGTGTTCGTAGAGGTGTGAGCCGTCAAAGTTTCCTAATCCGTGGGCATCTTCCGGAAAGTGGGAGGGAACCCAATCGAGAATGACGCCAATGCCGTTGGCATGTAACGTATCTATCAGCACCATAAAATCTTCTGGCTTCCCGAAGCGTGCAGTAGGGGCAAAGTATCCCGTAATTTGATACCCCCATGAAGGATCGAATGGATATTCCATGACGGGCATGAGTTCTACATGGGTAAACTGCATTTTCTTTACATAGTCGGTAAGCGTTTCTGCAAGTTCGAGATACGACAGCACCTTGTTTCCTGGCCCTCTGCGCCAGGAGCTCAAATGCACTTCATAGACCGAAAAGGGCTGGTCGAGCTGTTGTATTTTGGGACGTTTTTGTATCCAATCTTGATCCTTCCAAGCGTGTTGTAAGTCCCAAACCACAGAAGCTGTTTTTGGAGGATGTTCAGCGCGAAGGGCAAACGGATCGGCTTTCTCAACTACTTGTCCGCCATGATGACTGTGAATTTTGTATTTGTACAGACTTCCCTTTTGAACTCCGGGAATAAATCCTTCCCATATGCCGGAACCGTCCCATCGAACGTTGAGAGGATGTTTCTCATCTTGCCAATGGTTAAAATCACCAATCACGCTCACTGCTTTTGCGGAAGGTGCCCACACGGCAAAGTACACACCTTTAGTTCCCTTGACTTCCAGCAGATGCGCCCCTAATTTTTCGTAAAGGCGATAATGCTTTCCGGAGGAAAATAAGCTGATATCAAATTCGGTGAAGAGGCTAAACGATTGTACGTGTTCCATGGGAGGGTTAAAACCTTAAAGATAGGCAAACACCAACAACTTTATGGAAAAATAAAAATCCCCTTTGCCAATAGCGAAAGGGGAACTTTTCATTTGGGGCGAAAAGTGTAGGTTAGTTCTCTTCAGTTTCAATGGCGATAATACTGCGTCCCATGGGCGCAATAGGTTCATCGCTAAGGTCTAGTTGTCCTGATTTAGACATTAAGATGGCAGAAAATCTACTGTCTTGTTCAAAGTTGTTTTCCGCAACCATAAGTTCTTTAAGATTAGCGTTGGAAGCCAATCCGGCAGGAATCATTCCGTGAAAATCATTGTCAAAAACATTAAAAACCTCCAATAGGGGTAAGGTTCCAATGGCTGCTGGGATCTCACCACTCAACTTATTACTACTTAAGTGCAATTGTTTTAATTGAGTCATGTTTGCGATGCTTTCAGGTACAATACCGGTTAGTTCATTTCCATTAAAAGCCAGTATTTGTAGCTTAGAAAGCTTACCTAATGATTCGGGTAAGGAACCGTGTAATTTATTGAACGAGAGTTCTAAGACCATGAGCTGATCCAGGTTTCCTATGGAAGCGGGTAATGTTCCATCTAAATTATTGAAGAACATACGAATTCCGGTCACGCGACCATCGGTAATGGTAACACCTTGCCAGTCTTCCACAGGAGTGTTTAAATCCCATGACTGCACCCACTGATCTCCTTGGGTAGCGACATATAAGTCGACTAAGGCTTCTTTATCAGAAGCAGGAACCTGAGCGATGATGATAGAACATATAAGTAATAAAGCGGGGGTTAGTAGACGTCTCAACATATACGAATTTTCTTACGTTATGATGTAAAATAAGCGTATAGAAAGTTAATGTGCAAATATATTCGATGAAATACACATTTTATTAAGAAGTCTTTAAGGGCTTTTGAGCCTTAATGAAATCGGTATCCACTTCATGCGGCCCCTCGAAGGTACTTACTTTAAGTCGGCTTCCAAACACCGATTGAATATGATCTATTTCAGTAATAGCCCGACTTTCAGAGATATATTCATCGTTAGTACCATAATGATAGGAAACTATGGCTGCCTCTGAAAGGTGTTCAAAATGTGTCGCAGTTAATTCTTTCGGTACACTTCCCGATAATAATACCAATTGATCGCACGAATGCTTCGCAAAGGCGAGCCAACGCGTAGCAATGGAAACCCCTTGCGAATACCCCAGTACAACGAGATGTACGTTCGAATCGATTGCCTCTTCCTTCCAAATTGCTTCCATATAAGAAAGTATGTTGTCAATCCCCATGTGGGTGTTCTCACGTGTGAGCCACGAGGCGCCCACGTGCTTAAATCGGTTATCCTGGTAATAGGTGTTAAGACCTTGTGGAGCGATGATATAATGTTCTTTAGAGTCTAATCCTGCGAAATACCGAAGAAAGTACTTGCTTAAATATCCCATACCGTGAAATACCACCCAAACCGTCTTGGTGTCAGCTGTATAGGCGTTCATCGTCTCGTAAGGATGCGTGCTTTCGAAGGAAACTTTTTTTTGCATGGCGTAGGATGTAGGGCGTTTTTGTATTTTTACAAATGTAAAAGAAACCTATGAAGTATTCTAAAGAAGAGGCTTTAGCTGCGTGCAACCGAATGTGTAAAAATACATTGATGCAAACGTTAGATATTGAATTTGTGGACCTAACCGACACCTCCTTGGTAGCTCGCATGCCTGTGTCTCCCAAGGTACATCAACCCGATGGCGTGTTACACGGCGGTGCGTCGGTTGCACTTGCTGAGAGCGCAGGTAGCGCGGCAGCCTTTATGTTTTTAGATGCTGAAAATGTAAGCGTGCGCGGTATTGAAATTGCCGCCAATCATGTGAAAGGGGTGCGAGAAGGGCATGTGTATGCACACGCGACTGTACTTCATAAGGGAAGAACCACTCAATTGTGGCAAATCAGGATTGAAAATGAAACGGGTGCGCTAATTTCAATGGTGAAACTTACAACAATGACCTTACCTAAGCATTAGTACTTGAAAGATCTTTTTGACCGCATAACACGACAATACGAAAGCAATCGCCCTTTTGTGGTATATAACACGCCAAAAGGTAGTATGTTGAAGGCATACTTGCAGAAAGAAGGAGTGGTTCCGGAAGATCCTTATGCTAGAAAGGGGTTTCTTTTCGCGCCATTTCAGAAAGAGCAGAAATCGTACGCCATTCACCAAGCGTATAGTGAGGAACTCGAGGTGCCCATTCCGAAGAAAAAAATACCCCTACATCATGCCGTCTTTCCTGAAACTAAAGAAGAATTCGATCGGTATACCGCCATCGTTTCTCTGGCATTGGCAACGATTCAAGAAAGTAAGGCGGAAAAAATAGTACTTAGCAGAAAGCGCGTCCTGGAATTGCGAAACTTCAGTTTACAAGATACCATCATGCGCCTGTTTTCTCTGTATCCATCCGCTTTTTGTTATCTGTGGTTTCATCCGGAAACCGGACTTTGGTGTGGGGCGACTCCTGAAGTGCTTCTTGCTGTGCGAAATCATCATTTCACCACCATGGCATTGGCAGGCACGATGGTTGCGGCTACTGGAAAAGTATTACAATGGACACAGAAAGAGCGGGACGAACAGCAATTTGTGACCGATGCTATCGTGGAAGCACTGCAACCCCATACCACGCAACTGGAAACCTCAAATACCTACAACCATCACGCAGGAAAATTGACTCATTTACGTACCGACATCTCAGGGGAGTTAAAGTCGGGCGGTACCTCGCTACGAGAAGTAGTTCAAGCGCTTCATCCCACTCCAGCTGTTTGTGGTCTTCCCACTGCCGAAGCCTTAGCGTTTATCGATGCAGTAGAAAATTACGATCGCAGCTTTTATACGGGTTACCTCGGAATTGTTAATCCCCACGAGAATGAGGCCCAATTGTTTGTCAACCTTCGTTGTATGCAGCTCACAGCGGTGAATGCTTCACTGTATGTTGGCGGTGGCATTACGGCCGAATCTGATCCGAAAGCGGAATGGGAAGAGACCCGTAATAAATTGCAAACCATGCTACAGGTTCTGCATCCACTGCTTTAGAATTAACGGGAAGAGTTGTATTTTTGAAGTAATGAACTACTCCAATAAGCCCCTCTCTCAAACGGTCGTGCAATTGTGCCTTTCCAAAGGAATTGATCACATCGTTATTTCACCGGGTTCCCGAAACGCACCGCTCACCATTGGGTTTACCGAACACGGATCGTTTAATACCTATAGTATTGTTGATGAGCGTTGTGCGGCTTTTTTTGGACTGGGACTCGCGCAACAATTGAAACGCCCGGTGGCACTAGTATGTACGTCAGGATCAGCATTACTCAATTACTATCCAGCCATTGCAGAGGCCTATTACAGTCATATTCCGCTGGTCGTGCTTTCCGCAGACCGCCCTAAAGAATTAATAGATATTGGAGATGGTCAAACCATTCGTCAATTTGAAGTATATCGAAATCATATTCTCTACAGTGGTCAATGTAAAGAAGGAGCGGAGCATCAACTCTTCAATGAGAAAGAGATAAATATTGCCTTGAATACTGCTATGGAGCTGCAGGGTCCCGTACACATCAACCTCCCTTTTTCTGAACCTTTGTACCATACTGTGAGCGATCCTACGGTACGTCCTCAACACGTGCCCGCACGCAAGGAACCTTTCATAGTGTCAGAACCATTAGCGCCGTTTGTAGATTCCTGGAATTCGAGTAATAAGAAACTTCTCCTTTTAGGAGTTTTACCGCCAAATTCGTTATCGGATGCTATTCTCGAAGCCTTGGCGGCAGACCCCAGTGTTTTGGTACTCACCGAAACAACTTCGAATGTGCATCACGATGCCTTTATCGAAAATATCGACCAGTTGATTACCTCCCTTTCCGAAGAAGAAAAAAAATCCTTCCAACCACACGTTCTCGTGACCATGGGGGGCATGATTGTTTCAAAACGGATTAAGGCATTGCTTCGTGCATTTCAAGCAAAGGAACACTGGCATATAGGTCCTGAAAAAGCGAATGATACCTTCTTTCACTTAACGCATCACTTTAAGTGTTCTCTAGGCTCATTTTGGACGCAATTTCTTCCGAAAACCACGTCTGTTGATAGCACGTATCAAGCACACTGGAATACCATTCGACAGCGAAGACAAGATAGACATCATCACTTTTTGCCCACGGCAGCCTATTCAGATTTGACCGTTTTTCAGGTACTCTTTGAGCAACTGTCGGAAAACATTGATTTACAGTTAGCCAATAGTGCTACCATACGGTATTCGCAATTATTTTCGATGCATTCCTCTTGGCACGTGTACTGCAATCGCGGTACCAGTGGCATCGATGGAAGTACAAGCACAGCCATAGGGGCCGCAGCGGCTTCAACACGCACTACGGTATGTATCACCGGAGACCTAAGTTTTTTCTATGATAGCAATGCCTTGTGGAACCATTACATTCCGGCTAGTTTTCGGATTATCCTGATCAATAATAGTGGCGGGGGAATCTTCAGAATTTTACCGCATGCAAAAAAAGCCGCACAATTTGAGACCTTCTTTGAAACGCAGCACCAACTAACTGCAAAACCTTTGGCGGATCTGTATCAATGGGGATACCGCAAGGCAGAATCACTAGAAGAAGTAAAAGCTTCATTAGATACGTTTTTCGAGGTCACCGATAGGCCTCTGCTGCTTGAAATTCATACGCCTGCTAAAGCAAATGATCTTGTATTGCAAGCATATTTCGATGCGTTGTACTAGGCGGTAGGTGAAAGGAACTCTTGCGCCCATTGGTAGGCGTCTTCTAGAGAATCTTTCTTCACGAAAGGTTTTTTACAAAAAGTAGATTCTAATGAGAAGGTAGGGTCTTCAACACCTTTTGGACTCACAACGGCAATTCCTTTGAGCGTTGGAATCTTGTTAATGTATTTGTAATCATTGGGCTGTACCGAGTAAGAGTTGATTCGATTAGAAATATAAACCCAAGGCTTATTTCCTAAAATGGTGAGGCCTTTCACTAAAAGCGTAAATCCCGTCTTGTACGAGAGGGTTTTTCCTTCCTTCACCTCAACGACTACAATAGTGTCGTAGAAGTAGGCGGTTAATACTTCGTTCTCTAGAACATGGGTAGTGTTCTGAACTTCCGAAAAATGGGAAGTAATAGTTACTGACATAAGGGGGTGTTTTAGGTTTGTTGTTAGTTATATTCATTTCTGAATACATCTAAATGTACTCGTTCTTATTGGAAAAATCAACCCTTCTAAGAAAACTTTAAGAGTTTGAAAAACAGCGGCTTTTTATCACACCTTTTGATTTTTCAAGCAGAAAGAGAACGCTTAAACGTCAAGTTTCGATACTTCGTATGATTTTTAGCGATAAACTATTCTTAAGTCTTTACCTTTGCTGTATGATGCAATTAGGAGTTTTTCACGATCTGGAAATCCTTCGGAATACAGATCCAGGTTTATTTCTCGGTGATGCCGAAGGAAACGAAGTGTTGTTGCCGCATCGCTACGCCCCGGATTCTTTTGAGATAGGAGACAAAGTGCGGGTTTTCGTGTATCTGGATAATGAAGAACGGCCCATAGCTACTACCGAAGCTCCCGAACTTACCCTTCATGAATTTGCCACCTTACGATGCAGCGATGTTAACAAATACGGTGCATTTATGGAGTGGGGTCCCGAAAAGCAGCTCTTCGTGCCCTTTAAAGAACAGGCTCGGCCTATGACAGTAGGACATTGGTATGTGGTATATCTATACCAGGATCCTATCACCAATCGTCTGGTAGGCTCCAGTAAAACGCACCGTTTCCTCGATAATTCTAAACTTACGATCAAAAAGTTTGATGAGGTAACCATTATGGTAACCCACATTACCGATAAAGGAGCGAACGTGATCATCAATGGGAAGCACGAAGGACTTATTTATATGGAAGATATTTTTGAGGACCTGCGTACCGGAGATCGTCTAAAAGCTTATGTGAAGAAGATTCGGCACGATCATAAAGTAGATATTGTGCTGCAGGCTCCTGGGTATCGAAGTATCGAACCAAACGCAAACTATATTTACGAAGAATTGCAGGCCGCCGGAGGATTCCTTCCTTTGCATGACAAAAGCGATCCGGAAACCATAAAAAATCAGCTTGGATTGAGTAAAAAAAGCTTTAAGAAGGCAATCGGGGCGTTGTATAAAGACAAAAAGATTCTAATTCAAAAGGATGGCATTTCCTTAGTAGAGGAGGCTTAATACCGTTGATTCCATCCAAAATCCGGATTTCGGTAGTACCCAAAGGGAGTAAATGCCGGACGATAACTTACATTTCGCATATCGGTGTAAACCGGGTTGCGAACCTTTGTTTTGCCGTCGGAAACATAGTTTTTATCGGTTCCGAGGTTTCCATACGCCGCTTCTAATTTGCTCGTATCAAAATCGGGTGACACGTAACCATGTTGTTGTTCCATAGCAGTTGCCATGTCCACTGGCAACCGATAATTTTGTGTATTCATACGAAGGGTTTTCAGCTTGGTAGAAAAGCTGGAGGTACGCTCTGTCCTCAGTTTCCAGGTGGAAATTTCGGCGATTTCTGGCAAGGCAGTCGCTTCAATTTTGAAAAATTTTGTTTCAAAATCGTACTGCGCCACCATAGAAGCGGGTAGCAGTAATAAGATACACAGAAGCCTTTTCATATAGACAAATGTAGCAAAATTCAAGCCACATTTCAAGGGCTACAGGTTCAGCTTCCTGGCAGTTTGCTTCGGAATGGCATCCTGATGAACCGTGATACTTATCGCCTTCAATTTCATGTAGGCTTCGCTAAAATAAACGTAGCCACCGTTCGCATTTCGGGTAGCATCTGTTCCCCAACTATTTTTGACCTTGTAGTACTTGGTACCCTTCTGATCTCGCAAGACTCCCGTAATGTGCATTAAATGGTCATCGGTGGTAGCATAGCGCTCAAATTCTTGCTGTCGGAAGGCTTGCGTAATAGTCTTCTGCGGAAAGGCTCCTTGTAAGGCCAAGATATTATCAGCTTCGTTCTCAGGAATTACCGCTACTCCGTCTTTAGATGAAAAGGTGCGTTCGCTCACATCGCAGTCCAACTCAACGGTAAACCCATTCTCCAGGGCGTTATCGATACTGGCAATAAACGTATCAAGCGGCACATTATAAAACCGCCCGTTACTCCAATTGTCTGGGATATTCAAAATAAACTCATCATAAAATGGAGCGTGCGTAAAGGACGTGATCGAAACATAGTCGGATGGAACGATCTTCGTCATTGCTAAAAATGATTGTGGTGTGTATTGTTGGCCTTCGTACGAAAAGCTATCCACAGGGGCGCCGAGATACACATCGAGAACGCCTGCAACTGCCTGGCGCCATTTCGGACTCAAGGAGCGACCGGGATTTTCGACATAGGTCGAAAGCATGGCTTCCAAAACAGCCACGAGCTCGGCATGATTGTGGGCATTTTCCGAAGCATCCAATCCGCTGTACACCGATTGCGGTACGAGTCCGTTTTCAGCTACAGAACGCAGCACATCGTGGGCGAGTCCGCCTTCCGAGAACTGTGCCTTCCCCTGACGCATGACGTAATTTTCAGCCTTTTTCGGATAGGTATGTCGTACCGTGTACATTTCGGAAAGATCGATCTGCTTTCCGGTGAGTCTTAGTATTTCAGACTCTAAGAAGGAGGTGCTGGAAAAACTCCAACAGGTTCCAGTGCGCCCCTGACTAATGACCGGGGTGGCTTCCAGATCGATGACTGTGGTAAACTGATAGGGTTCTTGTGCCAGTAAGGTGGCGCTCATTCCGAAGAGGAAAAGGCAATAAAGAATATTCTTCATGATGCGATTATTATGAATCTAGGATCGAATAAAAATTTGAAAGCAATTGGTATCTTTGATGCTAAATGTACAAATTATGAGCACACCGAATTGGGAAACCATCAAAGAATACACCGATATTACCTATAAAAAGAGCAATGGAGTAGCCCGCATCGCCTTTAATCGTCCGGAGGTTCGCAATGCCTTTCGACCGCATACCACCAGTGAATTACTGGACGCCTTTCATGATGCTCAGGAAGATACTGGCATCGGTGTGATATTGCTTTCTGCCGAAGGCCCATCGCCCAAGGATGGTGTTTATAGCTTCTGCAGTGGTGGTGATCAAGCGGCTCGTGGTAAACAGGGGTACGTAGGACAAGATGGGTATCATCGCCTGAATATTTTGGAAGTACAACGTCTCATACGTTTTATGCCGAAAGCGGTGATCGCTGTAGTTCCGGGTTGGGCTGTGGGAGGCGGCCATAGCTTACACGTAGTTTGCGACATGACCCTGGCGAGCGAGGAACACGCTATTTTTAAACAAACAGATGCCGACGTAACCTCCTTCGATGGAGGATATGGAAGTGCTTACTTAGCAAAAATGGTGGGGCAGAAAAAGGCGCGGGAAATCTTTTTCCTAGGCAGAAATTACAGTGCGCAAGAAGCTTTTGAGATGGGTATGGTCAATGCGGTAGTTCCGCACGATCAACTGGAACAAACGGCCTATGAGTGGGCACAGGAAGTGTTGGCAAAATCGCCAATTTCGATCAAAATGTTGAAGTTTGCCATGAACCTCACCGACGATGGGATGGTTGGACAACAAGTATTTGCCGGCGAAGCGACACGACTGGCCTACATGACAGATGAAGCCAAAGAGGGCAGGGACGCTTTTCTAGAAAAACGGAAACCTAATTTTGAAAAAAAGTGGTTGCCATAAAAAAAGCCCCATCCAAAGATGGGGCGTAATGTATTCTCGGAGCTTAGCTGAATTTCAATAAGGCCGTTTCAATAATTTCGTCGCCCGATAAGAGCTCAAATGTTGCTTTCGGGGCTACGGTCTCTTCTAAACTGGCGACAAGCGTTCGCGCGACATCTGCTCTAGAAATTTCTCCTTCAGGTTCTAGTTGTTTGGCTGCCTTCACACGATGACTCGCCGATTCATTATTTAGTGCGCCAGGTCGAACGATGGTGTAGTTTAATTTACTCGCTTGTAAGTATTCATCCGCATCTTGCTTGGCTTTTAGGTATTCTTGCAAGTCTTCTGAAGCTTCGGGTCTGTCGGCTCCAATGGCACTAAGCATAACAAATTTCTTGACCGAATTGGCTTTGGCTGCATCTACCAGTTTTTTGGCTCCTTCCTGATCCACTTCCTTTAGATTTTTTCCTTTCGAACCTGCAGCAAATATCACCTTGTCGGCCTCTTGGGTAACTTGCGAAATGTCCTCAGTCAGATCTGCCTGAAGCGTAGCCACTCCCATTTTTTCAAACTGGTCTTGTTGGGAACTCTTTCGAACCATTGCTATGGGCGAATACCGATCTGAATGCTTTAATAAGTTAATGATTTCCTTTCCTGTGGTGCCTGTCGCACCGGCTACTAATACTCTTTCCATAGCTGTAAAATAGGCAAAGAGCCCAACTATCGAAAGGCTCTTAACGCACTTTAACCCAAAATGTTTAGGATTTCATAAGGGTAGCTTTTCAACAGGTTTAGGAAACTTCTTGTACCACAAAAAACCCATCGTTTCCCTGCTTTTGATAGAGTGGCATAAAGATAAAGGCATCCCATTGGCTGCGAATTGGCTGGCTGTTGTGGTGTGCTAATAACACCCCTTTTTCAATGGGCTGAAAATTTTCGAAACCTGATTCCATGGTAAAAGTATCACCCTCGGTGAGTCCGTGTCGATAAATAATCTCAAAGGTTTTGCGATTGTTGCGGAAGGTCTCCGTTTTTTCAACCGCTGTTGGAAGTTTGGGGAGGCGATCCAGTTCTAATTGCAAGGCTTTTTGAAGCGCCAGCCATATCATTCCTTCGTGGTAAGCAACAGCGTCTTTGCTGGTGTGTTGTCCTGCTTCTACCACGAATCCGGTAAGTTTTTGATCGCTCAAATAGTGATCGATCGTTCCGGAGACGATGTCAGAAAACCCCCGTATTATATGAATTGGAAACGCATGTGCCCAGGAATCGTTGTCGTTTACTACCTGTACAGAAATATAAGGCAAGCTGTCTGAAGAAGTTGTATGACAATCCATAAAATACCGTTGGGTATAGGCATCGGCAGGATGTTTTTCCAGAAGCGAAATAATGTCAAACATCTCTTTTTCTTCGGAAGAAAGTGCGTCGTTATTCTTGTTTTCTCGTTGGCTTTCAGACCAGGTTCTATTCAAGTCTTCATCAATATAACGTACTCCCTCTTCCAACGCAGTGGTGTTACCCACCAATCCAATTAGGGTTCCTTTGATATCAGGTTTTGACTGTTTCAATTCTTCAAAGACGCGCTGAAGGGCTTTGACACCACTGGGTTCATTTCCATGCACTGCGGCAGTTACAAACAGCAACGGACCTTTTTTTCCACTTGAATAATTTCCAATAATTCGGGCTCTTTTCGTCATAGTTCTGGCGTTCTTAAGGTTTAATCCATAGTGGCCAACTCGCGATTTGATAACTCGCGTTGGTAAAACGATTTATATTCCATTTTACGTTCAATGGCCTTAACCACGGTTTCGGTGAAATCAGGTAAGCCAATATCCTTGCAATAGTCTAAGCCACCCGGACTCAATACGTTGATCTCAATGAGTTTGTCATCCACAATATCGAGTCCTACGAAAAAGAGGCCATCTCGTTTTAACTTTGGTGCGGTAATGTCTACAATCCGCTGCATTTCTTTAGTGAGCTTCGCCTTTTTCGCTTTGGCGCCTAATGCAAGATTACTTCGGAATTCTGAGGCGTCGTTATTCACTCTCCGGATCACTGCAAGTTCTCCATCTTCCTCGAGAATTTGCCCATTCATTAGTATGACCCGTACGTCGCCTTTAGATACTTCCGGAAGAAATTCTTGTGCAATGACATATCCGTTAGCACTAATGGTTTCAATGATCTGATTCAAGTTCTTTTTGTCCTTATCAATTAAGTACACATTTTGGCCCCCTGAGCCTTCGAGAGGTTTCAGAACCATTTTCTTTCCGGCCTCTTCCCAAAATTTTAGGAGGTCTTCTTTATTTCGGGTAATAAGACTATTTGGCTTAATGACACTCGGCAATTCTTCAAAGTACAGCTTGTCAATAAAGGCGTGCGACATAGCAAAGGCATCGTTGAGAACCAAAACACCACTTTGCTGGATCATGCGGGCAAAGGCAATCCCACTGTGTTCGGCCCAGTGGCGATCGTCGGTTTCTTCCGTAGGATTATTCCGAAGAAACAATACATCTAACGAATCACTACCAATCACACTGTAGGCTAGTTCAGGGTCTTGAACACGGTCCCAGAACTTCTCTACCGTTCGAGATTTTGGGGTCTTTGGAATTTTTTTACAGCGCAGGCTAATGGGCTTGTCGTGATGAAAAATAAAATCTCCTACGCTCATGACGAAGAGATTGTGTCCTCGTTCCTGTACCTTTTTCATAAGAACCACGGAGGTGCCAATGGCTTCGGTAGCAATATCGCTTATTACAAAACAAATGTTCATATTATATCATTTTTGAAAGGGCAAGCCCTTGTTTAACAGCATCTAATTTTTGGTGGAAGGAGTCGGATTGCATATATCGCGGCGTTACTTTTGGAGGCAATAGCAGTCCGCGATTCGTAAGGTCTTCAATAATTTCCACATGCTTTAAGGCAAACTTTCCTGCCAACAGGGGTTTGAGGGCACCACCCTCCTGAAGATAGTCTCGTAACTGTACCAACCCTTTTAAATAAATAATATCCTTCATAAACCCACCTCCCTGAAACATACGTGAGGTTATGTTGAAAGCGTTCTCTTTGGTAAAACCATATTGTTCGAGGAGGGCTCTAAAAATCTCTTTAAATCCACATCCTTCCAATAGCAATTGCCCCGCCAGTACCCGGCCTGCCAAGATCCTCAGTCGGTTGGCGTTTAACCCTCCAATAAGGTACTCTGCCATAACGGCCAATCCTTCTTGTAAGGCGTCATAATCTGCCAATCCTACGGCCAGCTGTTGTAGGGGTTGTTGTTTTCCATTGTAGTACGTTAGCGCATGCGTCCCAATTTCGTGTTGAATGAGCGCTTGCGCTTCCTTCTGGGAGAGGGTATAATCGGAAGGAAGGTAGAGTTCACCGTTGGAAACCATGATAATGTTGACGTCGTCCCGAATGTGTACTTTCGACTGAAACGTTTCTGACTGGCCTCTAAAATATTCAAATTCTTGCGTTGCTAACTCTCGAAATTGATAGGCGTCGATTAATGCTTCCGCCGTTCTTGGTTGATCTTTGGGTAATTCTTCTAGAATCTTTTCGGCTTCTGAAAGCACCTTCTTGGTGAGCCCCTTGTACAAACGAATACTGCTATACAGGAAATTCTTCGAGCCGCGTTCCTTCAACATGGTTAATTCATGATCAATCTCTTCTCGTTTTTCATCGAAGAGGTAAGCAAGTGCCGGATCATCAATTTCATCAATGCGCAAATTGTACAATTTCCGTTTCAAGAGATCCGGATCTATGGGGAGCAGACGATAGTGATACTCGTTGATTTCTTTAAAGTCTGAAGCAAAAAACCGACTCCGTAACGCTTGAATGTTTACGGGAGCGACCAACAATAAAAATTGATAACTCGATTGAATGGCCGCCATTTGGCGATCTATCTTAAAAACTTCTTTATGGATTTCACGCTTACCCAGGGTGTGATAGTGGGCGAGTGGGGAAGAGGTTTGCACACGCACGAATTCGAATACCGCCTTGCGTATGGCATCAGCCCATTGATCTCTAAATTTTCTGAAGTATACAGGAAAGGTTATTCCAGCGGCGTTTCGATAAACGGGGGGAACTTCGATACCGATACTCGTTCCTCCTAATTTTTTGAGGTGGTCTATTGTAAACAGTTCCGAATCAGACTTCCGTTGGCGTTCTTTTGTTTTCTCCACGCGAGCCGAAAGAGAAACACGATACCGTCTACTATCGATGTTTGCCAAGGCTGTTTGCAACATCTCTAGGGAGGCCGGTAGTTTGTGAGCCGGACCTTTGATTACGAATTCAGTACTCGATTGCGCTCCTGCAAAAAGTTCGAGTAGCAGAAACGAGCCAAAACGATCTGCCATCTGTTCGGTAATACGATGTAATAACTCTTTGAAGAAGTCAAATGATTCCGTCCCAATGATCAAATACGAAGCGCCCGTTCTTGCCAGTCGAAGTGTGGCAGCATCGTTCTCGCGTTTCCGATAAATTAATAGAAAGGGAACATCGTGTTCTAAGAAGAGATGTCCACCATGAGGCAGCGGACAAATAGTGCGTCCTTCTGGGCGAATTTGTCCAATAATATCATCCAATTGTTGTTCATAGATCGCTTTCTCTTCGGAAATCTGCAAAAGGTGTTGGTTTAAGGTTGTTTTTTAATATAAAAAAAACGCTTCCGGCGAGAGAAGCGTTTAGTCTTTATTTAACAGCCAATGGCCTAGTTTTAGGAAACTTTAAGAGCTATTTCTGATACGCATCGGCATGAACTTTTGCCACCGCTCGACCACTGGGGTCGTTTTGGTTCTTAAAACTCTCATCCCAATCTAATGCTACTTGACTACTACAGGCCACACTTGGCACAGAGGGCACTGTAGTGGCCGCCGCATCACTTGGGAAGTGCTCTTCGAAGATGCTTCGGTAATAAAACTCTTCTTTGCTGGTGGGTGTTTGATACGGAAAGCGATATTTGGCATTTGCCAGTTGTTCGTCGGAAACTTCATTAGCTACCATCTCTTTTAAGGTATCAATCCAACTGTACCCTACGCCATCACTAAACTGTTCTTTCTGTCGCCATGCCACGGCCTCTGGAAGCATGTTTCCGAAGGCTTCTCGAAGCACCCATTTTTCCATGGCTTGACGTCCACGAGAATTGTCTTGTCCTGCGATGATCATCTTGTCTTTGGGGTTCAACCGCATGGCAACATCCATAAACTCTTTGTCTAAAAATGGAACGCGCCCTTCGATTCCCCAGGAGGCTAACGATTTGTTTGCACGCAAACAATCGTACATATGAAGCTTATCTAACTTTCGTACATTCTCTTCGTGAAAATCTTTCGCAGATGGGGCTTTATGAAAGTACAAATACCCTCCGAAGATCTCGTCGGCCCCTTCTCCAGAAAGAACCATTTTAATCCCCATTGCTTTAATGGCACGGGCTAACAGGAACATCGGAGTAGAAGCGCGAATGGTTGTGATATCATAGGTTTCTACATGGTAGATTACATCGCGTAGGGCATCAATTCCTTCTTGTATGGTAAAGTGTATTTCGTGATGCACCGTTCCTAAATGATCGGCTACCTTTTGAGCCGCGGCCAAGTCGGGTGACCCCTCTAGGCCAATAGCAAATGAATGCAATCTAGGGTACCAGGCACTTTCGGTATCTCCCGACTCTACCCGCATATCTGCATATTTTTTTGCCAAGGCAGACGTAATAGAAGAGTCCAGTCCGCCTGATAATAGCACGCCATAGGGTACGTCACTCATTAATTGACGGTGAACCGCCGCGTCTAAGGCATCTCGCAACTCATCAATACTGGTGATATTGTCTTTAACGTTCTCATATTCCATCCAGTCTCGTGTAAACCAGCGTTGCGGTTCGGAGTCGCTGCTATGTAAATAATGTCCAGGAGGAAAGAGCTCGATCTTGGTACAAACACCTTCCAACGCTTTTAATTCGGAAGCTACGTAAAACGTGCCGTTGGCGTCCCAGCCCATATAGAGGGGAATGATTCCCATATGATCTCGCGCGATAAGATATTCTTGTGTTTCCGCATTGTAGACAGCAAACCCGAAGATTCCGTTAAGTTCATCAAGAAAGTCGGTTCCTTTTTCTTTGAAGAGCGGGAGAATCACTTCACAATCTGATTTCGTCTGAAAAGTATAGGAATCTTTGAATTGTTTCCGAAGTTCTAAATGGTTATAGATCTCACCGTTGGCAGCCAAGATAAGCGTTTTATCTTCCGAATATAAGGGTTGCTTCCCAGAGGTTGGATCTACAATGGCCAGGCGTTCGTGCGCCATAATCGCCTTGTCATCGGTATAGATCCCACTCCAGTCGGGACCGCGATGTCTGAGGCATTTCGCCATGCTTAATAATTGAGGTCGCAACGCATCTACAGGTTGCTTAAGTTCGAAGGCACATACAATTCCACACATGATATTTATTTTTGGTTGTTAGTTTTCAGTCATAAAAAAACCCGTCAGGTTAGAAACTTGACGGGTTCGGTATAGGGTACAAGTTTCTGCTACGGGGTTCCGTTGTTATTATTATTTAAATTGAAATTAAATCCTAGCATGACTTGTGTATTGCTTATGTTGTTGTAAAGATTCAATAAAAATTTGCTCTTTTCCAAATAAAATTCAGAAAAAAGCCATTTTTAATATCGAATTCATAGATTTTTAGCGAAGTTTCGGATAGTTCTCTGGGTTACTCTCGTGCATGATCGCATATACTTTTTCAAAAATATCTTCTGCGGAAGGTTTTGAGAAATAATCTCCGTCGGTGCCGTAGGCGGGTCGGTGTGCTTTTGCCGTTAAGGCCTGCGGTTTGCTATCTAGATATTGATATCCGTTTTGTTCATCCACGATACGCTGAAGGATATAGGCCGACGCCCCTCCAGGCACATCTTCATCAATCACGAGAAGTCGGTTTGTCTTCGCCACACTTTGCACCAACTCTTCTTTGATATCTAAGGGTACTAGCGATTGCACGTCGATCACTTCGGCATCAATGCCTACTTGCAATAGCTCCTGAGCCACGCTTTGAACGATGCGAAGGGTGCTTCCGTAGGAAACCAAGGTAATGTCGGTTCCTTCTTTCATCACCTCAATCTGTCCAACCGGAGTTTTAAAGGCTCCGATATTCTTTGGCATTTTTTCCTTAAGGCGATAACCATTCAAACATTCAACGATCAACGCGGGTTCGTCACTGTCGAGCAAGGTATTGTAAAATCCTGCGGCTTGCGTCATATTTCTTGGCACCAGAATATGGATTCCTCGTAGCAGGTGAATCAATCCACCCATTTGCGAACCGCTATGCCAGATACCTTCGAGTCGGTGTCCCCGTGTTCTCACGATCAGCGGTGCTTTCTGCATGCCATGGGTACGATATCGCAAGGTAGCCAGATCATCGCTCATGATCTGCAAACAGTATAGGATGTAATCGAGATATTGAATTTCAGCGATGGGGCGAAGGCCACGCATGGCCAACCCAATACCTTGGCCCAAAATAGTAGCCTCTCTAATTCCGGCATCGGCGACGCGAAGTGCTCCGTGTTTTTCCTGAAGTCCTTCCAGTCCTTGATTGACATCCCCAATGGTTCCGCTATCTTCTCCGAACACCATAGTTTCAGGGCGGTTTTCAAAAATATAGTCGAAGTTATCACGTAAGATGATCCGTCCATCTACAAGTTCTGAATCGTCGCTGTATTCGGGCGCAACTGCTTGCACATCGGTTACTTTTTTAGCTCCTTCGGAATAGAGGTGCGCGCTGTATTTAGGCTGTATGATCTCAAAATAATTATCAATCCAGTCCTGTAATTGTTTCTTTTCGGAAGTACGTTCTGAAGCCACATAGCGCAATGCTTTTCTGGCCGCACTAGCGATGGTACTGCGCAAAGGCTCTTTTTCTGAAGCCAGCTCTTCTTTGATCTTGGTGATAAAGACCTTGTTTTGTGAGGCTTCCGCTAGATTTCCTAATAAGGTGAGGGCTTCTTGTTGTTCTTTCTTTTGTGGAGCAATAAAGGCTTCCCAGGCTGCCTTCTTTCCATCGCGCACCGCTTTCTTACATTCCTTTTCCAACTCGGTAAGCTCTTCATCGGTCGCCAGGTCGTTGGCAATCATCCATTCTCGCATTTTCACATTGCAATCGTGCTCGCGTTCCCACTGCAATCGCTCTTCGCTTTTATATCGTTCGTGAGAACCACTGGTCGAGTGTCCTTGTGGTTGGGTAAGTTGCTGTACGTGAATAAGAATAGGGATATGCTCGTTACGAGAAAGTGCTCCGGCTTGCTTATAGGCTTCCACTAATTGGGCGTAATCCCAGCCATTTACTCGGATGATCTGATAGCCTGCCGCTTCTTCGGTACGCTGAAACCCTTTGAGGATTTCAGAAATATTCTCTTTGGTAGTTTGGTGTTTGGCGTGCACTGAAATTCCGTATTCATCATCCCATACGCTAATGATCATAGGAACCTGAAGGACACCCGCCGCGTTGATGGTTTCCCAAAAAAGACCTTCACTGGTGCTGGCATTCCCTATGGTACCCCAGGCCACTTCATTTCCTTGATTGGAAAATTCAGTAAGGTGAGAAACACCCGCTTCGTTCCTAAAGAATTTAGAGGCTTGTGCCAATCCTAGCAGTCGGGGCATTTGTCCTGCGGTAGGAGAGATGTCGGCACTGCTGTTTTTTTGTTGGGTGAGCTTCCTCCAGCTACCATCTGCATGTAAGCTGTGGGTTCCAAAGTGGCCGCCCATCTGGCGCCCGGCGCTCATAGGATCTACTTCCAAATCGGTGTGGGCATACAGACCGGCAAAAAACTGCTCGACTGTTAGTTTCCCGATCGCCATCATAAAGGTTTGGTCGCGATAGTATCCGCTGCGCCAATCGCCATTTTTGAAGGCTTTGGCCCAAGCGAGCTGAGGCACTTCCTTTCCGTCACCAAAAATTCCGAATTTGGCCTTTCCGGTAAGAACTTCCCGGCGTCCTAATAAACTACATTCGCGACTTGTCACCGCGATCTTGTAATCGTTGCGTACTTCGGCTTTGAAATCTTCAAAGGAAATAGGATTGTCGGTCTTTGGGTCTGTTTGCATAGGAACGTTTTGAATGGCGCAAAAATAGCGAAAATCGCCCGAATTTGCAATGTTAAAGATTTACAAACCTTTCAAAAAAACAGCTCTTATTCCTGATTTCTTTTGAAATATTTCGACGATTCCACGATTACGATACGAATAAGTAAAAGAAATGGGAGTCCGTGTAACAAGAGATCAAAATAGTCCATGGCTTGCATTCCCGCGGCACCACCGGCAATCCATTTCAATTTTCCCCATAGATGAGGTTCGGGAAAGAAAGGTGCCAACCCTAAGGTAAGGCAGAGTAGCACGACGAGACGGACGTTGTTAAAGAGTTTCATATCAATACCATTCACGAGTGAAAAGTCCGAGTAAGGTCTTCGGACTCAAGGTGACGATAAATCGGATACGCTGGTCGTAATTAGGCAATCCCGGTTCCCATCCAAGGTTACTGTAGAGCGGAAAGAACAACTCAAAATAATCTGCCACCAAGCTCACTCGAATACCAGTGTCAAACACGCCCTGGGTACCCCTTCCTTGGTTGTGAATGAGGCCCACATCGCCATAGGCATAGATCCATTTCCAGAGGTTGGTACTGGCATTTACCGTAGCGATCCAACTATTGGCAAAGGCAGGTTCTAGTTGCGATTTAAAGCCTCCTTCGGCGATGATAATCTGCTGACTAAACAAACCGCTGTCTTCGCTTCGGCCATAGTAATTATAATCAAATAGGTAATCAGTAGGTCGGTCTAATGCAAAGCTGAAGAAATCACCATTGCTTCGGGAATCGTTAAATAGAAAGGTTCCGGCGAAGAAACGCAGGTTCAATTGGCGATTGTTCAGAAATAATTTTCGGTATTCCAATTCCGCAGAGATCTTACTGAACTTACTGGAAATCTGATAATCTACCACGCCTCGGAAATAATTGATCAAATTCGGATTGGAGTACACATATTGAAAGTTGAAGACGCTATAATCAGGATCTTGATTGGGATCGTTGGGGTCTTCATCTCTGCTCACATTAATATTCCGAAGATTGATGTATTGCTTTTCATTGTTTCTGATATCATTCTTTCGGAAGGCGATGGTCATATACGGAGTGAAGCGTCGGTAGAAAAGGCCTTCGTCATAGGAATAATAATTTCCTGAGATACCATATCGAACCGCATAAGGTTTATTGCCCTCCTTGAGGTCGGTATAGGCAATACTTCCGCTTCCTACCAGGGTTTTGGATTTAAGGCCGTACTGAGGTTCTAATTTATAATGTATCCCTTTTGGCAGCACCGTTTTATTGTACAGTTTCATCCCAAAACTAAGTCCGTCGTAGAAGTTATATTCAAAGATCGGCATGAAGAACAACTGGTTGTAGTTGGGATCTTCCACATCCTGAAAGAGTCGGAATTGCAAGGGTCGATTTAGCAACCCTTTGACTTTTTTATAGTTGTTTCGTTGATTGAATTCGGGAATCACACCGTCATAGTTCACCACAAGCTTGCGAACATTCGATGCCGGCACGGTAACCGTAGTAGTACTGTCGAAGGGACGCGCCCATTTTTTAAAAAGCACCTCGTCTTTGTTGATTCCATACAGCGCCACCGGAAGCTTGTTATTTTCCAGGTTTTTCAGGGTCACGTCAAGCGAATCGCCTCGCTTTTTCACTTTTTTAATTTTGAAGTCGATGGTCGTTCGGGTATCGGCGTAGTCTTCAAAATACCAATTTACAGGAAGGTTTGTGTGTTTTTCGAGTATCGACTGGAAGCTTTTTGGGGTACTAGGCTTCAGGCGATAGGTCTCCAAAAATTCTTTAATGCCTTGCTGCAAAGCGTCTTTTCCAATATAATCCTCTACATATTTTAACCCTTGTCCGCCGTAGTAATCATTGGCGATGTTCTTATTGAATTTAAGCAGCGAATCTTTAGGAGTAGTCAGCTTTTGGTGAAGGTTATTTCGCGCCATGTTCAAATAGAGCAGCGGATATTGGTCATTAAACTCCAGGTCGGCTGCATGTGCCCATCGAATCACCCACCAGTCGCTCAAGGTACCGATGATCTTCATATTCGGATAATAGGTATCTACATAATCGATCATTAGATAGATCTGAAGCGCGCCGAGCAACCAGTAATCTTCCCGATCGTGTACACTCAAGGTATTCTCCAGGTACTGTCGGGTCATGGTTTTCAATTGCTCCATGTCGTACTCGAAGCCATCGGGAAACGGACTGATAAAGTTGGGTAATTGATTGAGCCCATAAACCGGTCGATTTCGGTATGCTGCTTCGGAAATAAGCATTTTCTCGTGCGGATAAGGACCTAAACGGTCGGCGAGAAATCCCGAGATACGATCGACAGCAAGGGCTTTTATCGTTGGCGTAACCTTTTCATCTTTTAGGTTAGTAACGATTTCAAACTGATCGGTAACGATACTGCTGAAGGTGGGTGTTTTTTCAAGATGAATGATTGCATTCTGACGGTTTTTACCTTGAAGCACCCAGGTCTGTTCGGGTCCCATCCGTTGTTGGGTTGTCACGTTGAGTTCAGAAAAGAGCTGAAAACTACCAGAAGTCTTCACCACAACATCAAAATGGGTAGGAGGGAGGTAAAGATCATCAGTGCCTTTATTGCTGTACACTTGCCACGTTCCATCAAAAACGGCGGGAGCTAAGAACCAATATTTTAGTTTGATACTTCCATCAGACACATAGCCGTATCGCGTAAAATTATCCTTTGGCAGTCGCACGGTGTACATGGCGTTGATCACCACGGTTTCACCCGGTGGAAGCGGTTCAACTAAAGAGACTATTAAAATATCATCCTCGGCACCACGTCTCCACGGTAGCGGGAAGTTCTTTTCGGTAGTGACACTATGAAGAGTGGTTCTTCCTCGTTCGTCATTCTTTTCAAAATGAAACGAACTATTAAAGTTTTCGGCAAAGCGCTTAGCGAGGGGTGTTGTTTTACTGGAATAACTATTGGGCCAGTCAAAAAAATGAAGCTCCGTTAAGGTACTATCTGAGGTGTTAGTATACGTTAGTTGCTGCTGAATTTCTAGTGATTGCTTGGCTTCTTTATAATGTACCGATAACGAAATATGATTTTGCGCCACGATAACGGGCGCTACAAAAAGCGTTATCCATATGCTAAAAACGAGACGTCTCAACGAGATGTTATGAATTTTAGGGTCGAACCAGAAATCGAACTTTTTACGTAATACACGCCACTGGCGAGTTCAGAAACGTCTACCTCCAAAGAACCACGCCCAAAAAGGGTATGGTTTTTAATTCGCTGTCCCAATACATTGTAGATAGCGATGTCAATGGGATATTGGGTAGCGTCACGTACGACAAAAGAAAGAGTTTCAGTGACCACGGTATTTTTCAATTTCAATGCCGCTTCGGAAGCTTCAAAATCTATGCCACTAAACGTTTCAAATTCTTTATTGGTTTCTAAGGTCATGACTACGGGGAGGTGATCGCTCATATTGTAGAGCAGGTTTCGAAGCGACTGACTAAACGTTCCGGTACACCCCGAATTGTTGATGTTTTCATTAAAACAATTGCCGTTATTCCCATAGGCTGCGTAGGTGTTGGTTACGTATCGCATCTTTGGGTCGGTTTGCATGTTTTCAGACATCAGTATAAAGTCGAATCGATCATCCAGTCCGCCGCCGGCTCCCGCGCCAAAAGGTCCCGAACTCACCCGTGTACTTTGCGTATGAACGTCTTGAAAATTGATATTATTATTCCACGCTCCGGCGCGATCGATGGGATCTACCAACACAATTTCATTGGTTGGGTCGAGCAATTCTTCGTAGGCATCTTCAAAGGCCGAATACACATTCAAATCTCCTGAGAATAGCACATAAGAATTTGGATTGAGGTCTCCTAAGGTTTGGGTGAATTCTTCAACCATGTCTAAGCGTTCGGCTTCGTTACTGGCGCCCGTACTTGATTTTAGGTGAGCCACATAAATATCTAAGAATACAGGGTCTGTATCGGCATCGGTGGTTTTGAGCTTCAGGAGGTAGCGATTGATATCGCGAACATCCGTAGTAATGACCTGTGTGGTTTCAATGCTAAATTTGTCTTGACGGAAGTAAATCAATTGCTGAATGTCTGATCCGCCTGATTGATTCGGAATAAACTGCGCACGGGTATAGCGTGATTCATCATAATTGAGAGACTCGTTCAAAATAAGATTGGCTCCCGCAGCATCTTCCAACTCGCAAACCATAAAAATATCGGGTTGGTATTCGTCCAGAATATCGCGAAGAATCAATTCTCTATTGTCTGGATTAGCAGAAGGAAATTCTAAAAGGTTGTAAAACATCGTTTTAATAGGCGTTTGCCCGACCACCCAAAAGGGCAGGAGCAACCATACGATCGATAACCGTTTATGTAACATAACTAGGGAGTTGTTAGAAATTGGGGCTTAAATTATATTTATTATAGAAATCATTGAGTACTTGTAGCACTTCATCGGAAGAGTCTACAATATGTACCAGGTCTAGATCTTCTTTGCTGACATTGTTGTTGGCCTCTAGCAAGGTCTCTTTGACCCATTTCCAAAGCCCTGTCCAAAATTCGCTTCCTACCAAGATCAGCGGAAACTTATCGATCTTGTGCGTTTGAATCAGCGTTAGGGCTTCAAAAAACTCATCGAGGGTTCCAAAACCGCCCGGCATGACGACAAATCCTTGCGAATATTTAACAAACATTACTTTCCGAACAAAAAAGTAATCGAAATCAATGCTTTTATCACTGTCAATATACGGATTATCGTGCTGTTCGAAAGGCAGGGTGATGTTGAGCCCCACAGAGGTTCCTCCTGCTAAATGCGCGCCTTTATTACCGGCCTCCATGATTCCGGGGCCACCACCGGTAATTACTCCATAGCCGTTCTCGGTGATTTTTTTGGCGATATCTACCGCCAATTCGTAGTATTCATGGCCGGGTTTGGTACGTGCCGATCCAAAAATGGAAACACAAGGACCTATTCTACTCAGTTTTTCGTAACCATTTACAAACTCTCCCATGATCTTAAAAATAGCCCAGGAGTCGTTTGTTTTTACTTCATTCCAGTTTTTTGGGGGTAATTCATTTCTCATAGCGTGCTAATGTAATTCTTTTTTTAGGAAACGTGCCGTGTGGCTTTTTGTTTCCTCACTTATAGCTTCCGGCGTGCCGGTGGCAATCACTGTTCCACCCTGCTTCCCACCTTCAGGCCCGATATCAATAATGTAATCTACAATTTTTATCACATCCAGGTTGTGTTCAATGATCAAGACGGTATTTCCTTTTTCCACCAAGCGGTTCAGTACTTGCATCAACACTCGAATGTCTTCAAAGTGCAAGCCTGTTGTAGGTTCATCTAAAATGTAGAAGGTGTTGCCTGTGTCTCGTTTAGAGAGTTCCGTAGCGAGTTTAATACGTTGTGCCTCACCTCCAGATAGGGTAGTAGATTGCTGCCCTAAGGTAATATATCCTAGGCCCACGTCTCTGATCGTTTTTAATTTTCGATAGATCTTCGGAATATGCTCAAAGAACTCACAGGCTTCGTCAATTGTCATGGCCAGTACGTCGTAAATGGACTTTCCTTTGTAGCGAATCTCCAGCGTTTCACGGTTGAAGCGTTTTCCCTGACAGGTTTCGCATTCCACATACACATCGGGAAGGAAGTTCATTTCAATGACGCGTAATCCACCTCCCTGGCAGGTTTCACACCGCCCTCCTTTCACGTTAAAACTGAAACGTCCTGGTTTATATCCTCTAATTTGTGCTTCTGGAATCTTCGCGAACAAACTCCGTATCTCCGAAAACACTCCGGTGTACGTAGCCGGATTCGAACGTGGTGTTCTCCCGATAGGCGATTGGTTAATGTCAATCACCTTGTCTAAATGCTGCAGGCCTTCAATTTTTTGATAGGGCATCGGTTTTTTGACCCCATTAAAAAAATGCGCATTTAAGATAGGGTAGAGGGTTTCGTTGATCAAAGTCGATTTACCACTTCCCGAAACTCCGGTGACTCCAATCATGGTTCCTAACGGGAAACTCACAGTTACATTCTTCAAGTTATTTCCGGTGGCTCCCGACAGCGTCAAGGTTTTTCCGTTTCCGTTGCGACGTTTCTTCGGAAGTTCAATTTCCTTGGTGCCATTCAGGTAATCGGCGGTGAGCGTATGGGTTTGTAAGATGGTTTCTGGAGTTCCTTCGGAAACGATTTCTCCTCCGTGTTTGCCGGCCGCCGGACCAATATCAATGACATAATCGGCACTTTCGATCATCTCCTTATCGTGCTCTACTACGATTACCGAATTTCCGATATCCCGAAGCTGAAGCAGCGAATGGATGAGCCGTTCATTATCGCGTTGATGAAGCCCAATACTGGGTTCGTCCAGTATGTAAAGCACCCCTACCAGTTGGGAACCTATTTGCGTTGCGAGTCGGATGCGCTGCGCCTCTCCGCCCGAAAGTGACTTCGAGCTTCGGTTGAGGGCGAGGTAAGTGAGTCCTACATCATTCAAAAAACGCAGTCGCGCGCGTACTTCTTTGATTATACCTGTAGCGATTTTCTGTTGAGTATCCGATAATTCCGATTCTAAATCGTCGAACCATTGCGTTAGCTCCACAATGTCCATATGGGCTAATTCGGCGATATTTTTGCCATTTACTTTAAAATAAAGCGACTCTTTCCGAAGTCGGTTGCCCTCACAAGACGGACAATCTACCTTATCCATGTATTCCTTCGCCCAGCGACGCAGTGATTTCGATTCGTTGGCTTCAAAGGTATTCTGAAGAAAAGTCGCAACACCTTCAAAATCAATTTTGTAATTGCGAGTGATCCCGAGCGTTTTTGACTCGACGTCAAAGGAAGAGTTTCCTCCGTGAAAAATCATGTTTTTGGCTTCTTCCGGAATACTGGAAAACGGGTCACTCAATTCGAAATCATATTTTTTGGCAATGATCTCCAATTGTTTAAAGACCCACTTGCTTTTTTGCGGGCCGTGCGGTGCCAACGCCCCCTGTTTTATGGAAAGGGAAGGGTCGGGAACAATTTTTTCTAAATTCACCCTGTGTAATTTCCCCAGACCTTTGCATTCGGGGCACATGCCCTTCGGACTGTTAAACGAGAAATTGTTGGGTTCGGGATTGGGGTAGGAGATACCGGAAGACGGACACATAAGCGACCGACTAAAATACCGTACTTCGTTCGTTTCGTTATCCAACACCATCAGTACGTCGCCCCCATGATACATGGCGGTTACGATCGTTTCTGAAAGACGCTTTTCCTGATCACTGGCATCAGAAATCTTAAGGCGATCGATCACAATTTCGATATCGTGTGTTTTGTACCGATCGATGCGCATGCCTTTTACGATGTCCATAACCTCGCCGTCTACCCGAACTTTTACAAACCCTTGCTTGCCAATTTGTTCAAATAATTCACGGTAATGCCCTTTTCGAGAGCGAATGACAGGGGCGAGTACACTTACCTTGCGATCTTTAAATTCGTCTATGATAAGCTGTTTGATCTGTTCGTCGCTGTAGCTCACCATTTTTTGGCCGGTATTGTAGCTGTAAGCGTCACTGGCGCGTGCGAACAATAGGCGTAAAAAATCATAAATCTCGGTAATGGTGCCAACCGTGGAACGCGGACTCTTACTCGTGGTTTTTTGCTCGATGGCAATAACGGGAGATAGGCCTTCAATTTTATCGACATCGGGTCGTTCTAAACTTCCTAAAAATTGACGGGCGTAAGCCGAAAAGGTTTCAATGTAACGACGTTGTCCTTCGGCGTAAATCGTATCGAACGCCAGAGAAGATTTTCCGCTGCCGGAAAGCCCTGTAATCACTACTAATTTCTCTCTTGGAATGGAAACGTCTATGTTCTTTAAATTGTGAACACGAGCCCCCAAAACCTCAATCACATCCTCCTTTTTTTCCATAGTTTGCAAAGGTACTTAATTGAATTGAAAATTCACACTTCTATCCATCTTCAATGCGAAGGTTTCAGAAGAAAAAAAGAACGGCTTATCGATTGATTTCGCGGGAAAGAAACGGAAGTAAGGAGATGCTGATAAAGAACAGGGTACTGATGACAAGCGCATAGCTAATCACCAAGGCAATGATGGTAAATGAAAAGAGCAAATGTAACAGCGGTAAGAGTACGCCAGCTATGATGAGCACTAAAAAGATGATATACAAATATCGTAGCATTCCCGGTACCCTACGCCCCGTCTTTTCCTGAAATTGCAGCAGTTTAGGAATGACTTCCTGTGACATATACTCGCCTAATTTCGACAAGAAGACTTCGTTGAAAGAAGAGTCTTCAAAAGCTTCAGCGTCAATGCTATGCGCTAAGGTCATGATCTTTTCCTGATGTCTTTCAAAGACAGCGTTGTAATCGAGAGATTCTTTATAAATTCCGTACTTATACCCAAAATAGTACCACAAGCCCGAACCACATTTATGTTCCAGCCATTTTTGAACGATTTCGTTGGCGTACGCTCGTGGGTATTTGATCGCTTCCGGAAGGGATTTCTCTCTGGGATGGGTCATTAAAAGCGATTTCAATTCGAGATAGAGATTTTCTGTGTCGGCGTAGTGGTGATTTTCCTGTAAAAATTCAATGGCAAGTTTTGATTTACCCTTGTAAAATTCTTTGACATCAAAGAAGGTAAGGCCCGAAAATTCTTCATCGATGTATTCTTTCAATCCAGAAAGCCACATCTTCGACCGAAGCAAAAGCTCTACGATATTGCGGAAGTGATGCATTTTTTGCGTGACCTTGCTCAAACTATCGATGGCGGTAGTTCGGTTGCGTTTCATAGACATGGCGGCAGCGACCAGATAAACCATGATGATCGCACTTAAAAAACCGCTGATGCTGATAAAAACGATAGAGACCTCATTAAGGGTGGTAACGAAGGTGGGGTCGGTGGTCGTTTTTTGCCACAAAAGAAAAGAAAGACCAATACACAGAAGCCCGCTAATAAATAGCGGGAGCAGGGTTGAAATATCGCTTACAATAGATCGTTCTCTCATGAATAGAATGCACCTAGCAATGCCTCAGCTGTGTGTAACTTCTTACAAGTAAAGAATTTCGGGCGGTAAAAATAGGGATTTTTGTAGTAAAATACTTACAAATCGCTCTATGGACGATTTTATCGATGAACGACCAGAAACCAGCTATTTTTAATAACCCACAGCGGTATCATCCCCGCGTCGGTCGGCCCCTCCTTCCAAGGTTCCGTCAGGAAGTCGCAGGATAGCGTCTACTTTTCCAATTACGGGTGCGTTGTTGACATCGATGGTGTATCCTAATTGCGATAAACTGTCTAAGGTTGGCTGCGGAAAAGAATCGGGTTCAAACATCACAATATCGGGCAACCACTGATGATGAAATCGCGGGGCGTTCACAGCTTCCTGCATGCTCATGTCGTATTCATAAACGTTTAGTATGGTTTGTAAAACGGAAGTGATGATAGTAGAGCCTCCCGGCGTACCTACACTCATCCAAAACGCTCCCTCCTTTTCGATCAGGGTGGGGGTCATCGAACTCAGCATGCGCTTTTGAGGTTCAATGGCATTGGCTTCCCCGCCAATGAGTCCGAACATATTTGGTGTTCCGGGTTTGGCACTAAAGTCGTCCATCTCATTGTTCAGAAAGAATCCGAGTTCTTTGGCATACAGCTTGGAGCCATAAGCTCCATTTAAGGTGGTGGTGACAGCAATAGCATTTCCGAAGGCATCGACTATAGAATAGTGAGTGGTCTCCATACTTTCCGCCATCGCTGCTTCTGCCATGGTAATATTTCCGTGGGTTACTTCAGAGGAAGGAGTGGCCGCCTGAAAGGTAAAGTTTTCCATACGCGAGACTGCATACCCTTCAGAAATCAGGGTGTCTAATGGGATCTCAACAAAGTCGGGATCGCCTAAATAGTAACTCCGATCAGCATACGCGCGTCGTTCTGCTTCCGCAAGCAATTGAATCGACTTGGTGCTGTTATGGCCATACTCCGACAAATCATAGGGCTCGACCATCTTCATGATCTGCGCCAGGCACACGCCTCCACTGGAAGGAGGAGACATCGAAATAATATTGAGACCCTTGTACGTGAATTGAACCGGTTCTCGCCATTGCGCTTCATAGGCGTCCAAATCCTCTAGGGTGATGATGCCATTTTTTGACTGTAAAAAAGCCACCAGTTTTTCGGCGGTTTCACCTTGATAGAACTCCGATCTTCCTTTATCTGCCAGGCGTTCTAAGGTAGCCGCAAGCGCTTCATTTTTGATGGTATCTCCCGCTTTTTGTCCCAGGGTATACAGCGAAGCTTCTTCATTTACTTTTTCAAATACCGAGGCGTATTGTTCAAATCTTCCCGCTTGTTTTTCAGTCACCACATAGCCATTTCGTGCCAGCGCTATCACGGGACGAAGCAATTCTTCCATAGGAAGGGTGCCTAGCTTTTGATGAACGGCAAAAATGCCGGCAACGGTTCCGGGAACCCCTACAGCGAGTGCGCCGACTTTACTTTTTTCCGAAAGGTAATTTCCGGCGCTGTCTAAATACATATCCCGCTCTGCCGCTAAGGGCGCTTTTTCTCGATAATCTAAGGCGCCAATTTCACCGTATTGCGTTCTGTATACCATAAAGCCACCTCCCCCCAAATTTCCGGCATACGGGTAGGCAACGGCAAGTGCCATTTCGGTAGCGACCATTGCGTCAAAGGCATTCCCTCCTTTCTTTAATATTTCGACCCCGATTTTGGACGCTTCTTCTCGAGCAGAAACTACCATGGCATTTTCTGCAAGGGTCCCAATTACAGGAGCTGCAGGCTCAGCCGGGGCAGGTTTGTCTTTACAGGCCCAGAGGCTCAAAAATAATAGAAGAAGGTAGGGAAGTGATTTCATAGTGTGGCTAATTTTTGTTGGGAAAAGATAATCAATTCAGAAAAAAAAGAAGTGAATTCAGCTTCAAACTCTTCGTAATAAGCCTCCAGCTCAATGACGGCAAAATTCATCTTGGAAACGCCTTTAGTACGCACGTTCATTTGCTTTAAAATATGGCTGATGCCGGCTACCGAAGCGTAACTTTCTAACCAATTATCGGTAATCATATACGGCATCATTCGTTGGATGCGCACGGGGAGCACCGCGAAGTTCTCCCGCAACAGGGCATAGAAATTTTGTACGAACTCAGATAAGGGTTGCTCGTGGTACTGAGACCAATTTTTAGCAAGATAATGATCATAAAGAATGTCTACAATAACACCGCTGTAGTGACCGTAGTTTTGATGCAGTCGGGCCGTGCTCTGTTTTACCGTAGCGTGTTGGTCGGTAAAGGTATCGATGGCTCGGTGCAGTAATATTCCTTTCTGAATGGCTTCCGGGTACTTTAGATAGCGTTTGCCTTTGATCCCGTCGGCAATAAAGTTTCCGATTATAACGCCTTCATCGGTTCCGGAAAGATAGATATGCGCCAAAAAATTCATTGCATAAATATATGTAATTTAGCTGCGTAAAACCTGCCTTTTTGAAGCGACTGCCCAATTTAGACGTCTTGCGATTCCTTCTGGCAACCATGGTACTTATCTATCATGTTCCGAAGCTCTGTGAGAGTCAAGGATTACCCTACTTTAATGACGCGCCCATCTTTCAGCGGGGCATCGAAGCCGTTTATATGTTTTTTGTGCTAAGTGGATTTCTGATTATCCGATTGATCTATCGGGCCAAACAAAATGGAACCTTTTCTATTTCGAATTTCTATATGCGCCGGATCCTCCGCATCTTTCCGCTGTATTATTTGGTATTGTTCTTTGGATTCTTTTTTTACTGGATAGCGCTCCCGGCTTTAGGAATCGCCTACGACTCGAATTATCCCTTTTGGAAGGCATTGGGTCTCTCCGTTTTCTTTTTCCCAAATATCAGCGCCAGCCTTTATGAACCGGGTGGAATCTTGGAGATCCTTTGGTCTATTGGAATCGAAGAGCAGTTTTATTTGCTCGTTGCGCCGCTGCTATTTCTAATCCGGACCAAACGAATTTTAATAGTCTTAACCGCGTTGGTGGGGATATATCTACTTTTATTTCATTGGGAGGCGTTTTATTTGCTTCGGAAATATCAAATGGTTTATTTCTACTTGTTTGGAGGAGGAATCATTGCGCTCATGGAGGCACAGGGGCGTTTGCAGTTTCTGAAAAGTTCGCTTTGGATTCCGCTGAGTATTTGCGTTGCCACCCTCGTTTATTTCACCACCGATTGGCTGCTGTTGCCAACCTATCAAGGGAAGCATGTACTCACCGTAGTATTATTCTGTCTCTTTGTTCATACCGCCGCCCACAATCACCGAAACGTAATCATATCCAATCCCTTACTGAATTATTTTGGAAATATTTCCTACGGAATTTACATGTATCACGCCATAGTGCTTAACTTTGTGGTGTACCTATTTTTAAAAGGAGAATGGGCTGCGCAATTAGGTGCCGTAGCAGCGATTATTTTGACACAGTTTAGCACGCTAGTTATAACGCTGATAGTAGCACATGTTTCTTATCGGTATGTAGAAACCTATTTTCTCAACCTCAAATCAAAATTTAGAAAATGACACTTATTAAATCTATATCGGGAATCCGTGGAACCATTGGAGGCACGCCCGGAGACAACTTAACTCCTATTGACGCCGTTCGATATGCTTCGGCCTACGGAAGTTGGATCAAAAAACAACGGAATAAAGAAAACTATCGTGTCGTGGTAGGGAGAGACGCCCGCATCTCGGGAGAGATGGTGCAACAATTGGTAATGAACACCTTAGTGGGTCTTGGTATTCACGTGGTAGATCTTGGACTGTCAACAACACCCACCGTAGAAATGGCGGTTACCATGGAACATGCCGATGGAGGTATTATTCTAACCGCCAGTCACAACCCCAAACAATGGAATGCCTTAAAACTGCTCAATGCGAAAGGTGAGTTCTTAGATGCGGTGGCCGGACAGGAAATTCTGGATATTGCCGAGGGAGGTGCCATCGATTTCAGTGAGGTAGATGCGTTGGGAAAAATCACTAAGAACGATGCCTATATCGATCTGCATATAGACGAGATCTTGGAGTTGCCTTTGGTGAACGTTTCCGCCATTAAAAAAGCAAATTTTAAAATTGTGGTCGACGGTGTCAATTCCACGGGAGGAATTGCCGTTCCTTTGTTGCTCGAGGCGCTGGATGTTCATCCCGTAAAACTATTTTGTACTCCCAATGGGGAATTTCCACACAATCCGGAACCTTTGAAAGAGCACTTAGGGGATCTCATGAAAAAGGTGGTCGATGAAAAAGCCGACTTCGGAATTGTGGTAGATCCGGATGTAGATAGATTGGCGATTGTAGACGAAAAAGGGCAGATGTTTGGAGAAGAATATACTTTAGTAGCCGTGGCCGATTATATTTTAGGGCATCAATCTGGGAATACCGTTTCCAATTTGTCTTCTTCGCGCGCCCTGCGTGATGTGACTGAAAAGCACGGAGGCCAGTACACGGCGAGTGCGGTAGGCGAAGTAAATGTAGTCACCAAAATGAAAGAAACCAATGCGGTGATCGGTGGAGAGGGAAATGGGGGCATCATCTATCCCGAGCTGCACTACGGAAGAGATAGCTTAGTGGGTATTGCCTTACTACTAAGTCATTTGGCGGAACAGAAAGTATCGGTAAGTGAGCTTCGGAAACGGTACACGGCCTATTTTATGAGTAAGAAAAAAATACAATTAACGCCCGAACTCGATGTAGATGCATTACTCAAAAGTATTTCGGAAACCTATGCTTCCGAAGAAATTAATACGGTAGACGGAGTGAAGATCGATTTTCCCGACAATTGGGTACACCTCCGTAAGTCGAATACCGAACCCATCGTTCGAATTTATACCGAAGCTAAAAGTCAGGAGAAAGCCGATGCCCTTGCCGATCGTTTTATTCGTGAAATTGAATCCTATATGTCTTAATTTTCTATCTTTATAACGATTAACAGAAACGCATGGAACCCGTAACGCAACCCTCTCGTACGGCGCTGGAATCGTACTTCGAACCGTTCAGAAAAGAAATTCTAGGTATTGACCAAGAGTTTATGTCTCCCTTCGGAAAGCGAAAAATTGTCTATGCCGATTGGACCGCCAGCGGTAGATTGTACCATCCTATCGAAGCGAAGATTCTCAATAATTTTGGGCCTTTTGTAGCCAATACCCACACAGAAACCGCAGTGACGGGTACCACGATGACACAGTCGTATCAACGCGCTCGAGATATTATCAAGCAACATGTACGGGCAGGTGCCGATGATGTACTCATAACTACCGGAACGGGAATGACGGGAGCCGTGAATAAATTTCAACGGATACTGGGATTAAAAATCCCTGAGCAGATAAAGGATCAGTTTTCGTTGCCGGAAGCGCAGCGCCCTGTGGTTTTTGTGTCGCATATGGAACATCATAGCAATCAAACTTCCTGGCTTGAAACCGTGGCTACGGTAGAGGTGATTCCTTGCAACGAGGAAGGTTTATTTTGCATGGATGCGCTAGCGCGCTTGGTTGAGAAATATGAGGGCCGCGAAGTCAAAATTGCGTCCATAACAAGTTGCTCGAACGTTACAGGTATTCGAACGCCGTATCATGACGTAGCGGCATTGATGCATAGAAACAACGGACTCTGTTTTGTGGATTTTGCCTGTTCTGCACCCTATATCGACATTAATATGCACCCCGAGAACGAAGAAGAAGCTTTAGACGCCATCTTTCTCTCTCCACATAAATTTTTGGGAGGTCCCGGTAGCAGTGGGGTACTCATCTTTAATAAAAAACTGTACAAGAATATGGTCCCGGATTGCCCCGGTGGAGGAACCGTAGATTGGACCACACCCTGGGGCACGCATAAATTCATCGATAATATTGAAGTACGAGAAGACGGGGGCACCCCAGGATTTTTGCAGGTCATTCGCACGTCCCTGGCCATTAAACTGAAAGAAAAAATGGGGGTGTCGAATATTATGAAACGCGAACATGAGCTGTTGGAGTATATTTTTGATCGTTTGGATGCGGCTCCAGGAATTTCCATCCTTGCGGGAAATCACCGGGAGCGACTAGGAGTGATCAGTTTGATCATTGGTGAACTACACCACGATCTGGCGGTAAAGATGTTGAGCGACCGCTATGGCATTCAATCGCGCGGGGGCTGCAGTTGTGCCGGAACGTACGGACATTACTTACTCGAGCTTGATCAAGAGAAATCAGACGAAATTATAGGGAAAGTACAGTTGGGTGAATTTCTGTTAAAACCAGGCTGGGTTCGAATCTCTATTCATCCTACTACCACCCAGGCGGAAGCCAAATTCATCTGCGACAGTTTAATCGAATTGTCTGAAAACTACAATCACTGGAAACATGATTATCGATTGAATCACGGAGTATTTACACATGTCTCGGAGGCCGAAGCACCTACCTCGGTATTGCAAGACGATTGGTTCGAGGTATAAGGTTAGTCGGTTTTTCTGTGTTTCCAGCGTTTATGCGACCACAAGTAGTATTGGGGTGCCGCGTGAATTTGTTTTTCAATTTCATCTAAAAACAAGCGGGTGATCTCAAACGGCGCTGTTTGCTGTGGAGTTTCCGACAAGGGGATAAGTGTTACCCTGTAATAGCCGCGTTTTACTTTCTGCGTTTTCAGATATCCAATATTAAAATCCAATCGCTTGGCCAGATCTTCCGGTCCGGTGAAGACAGGAACATCAACACCCATAAAAGTGTCTCGCAACTTAAACGCGCCCAGCTTCGGGGTCTGATCGGCCACCAGGAGCGTGATCGAGGGGATCTGTTGTTTGCTCATTTTGAAAAGTGTGGTCACTGCTTTTTTATTAGAAACGATGGTCGCACCAAACTTCCCGCGAATATTTTTTACTAAGCTGTCAAAATAGGGATTCACCAACGGTTTGTATACGCCAAACCCTTTGAGTTTCGTCATCACAGGTACCAGGGAACTCCATTCCCAGTTCGCATAATGGGCACAGCACACCAACAAGCTGCGTCCTTCGGCGTGGTAAGCATCAAAAATTTCAGCGTTTTCGATAACATAACGCTTCCGCAAGGTGGCTTCAGAAATGGTAATTCCTTTTATTGTCTCGAAAATGAGGTCACAGAGATGCCGGTAGAACCCTTTCGCAATGGCACGGCGTTCCGAAGTTGTTTTATCCGGAAAAACTAACGCCAAATTACTCAGAACCACTTTTTTCCGATAGCCAATCACATAGTACACGACATAGAAGAGCAAGGTTGATTTGAGATACAACAACCAAAAAGGAAGGAGTGATATCAACCAAAGAATAGGATAGACCAGAAAATAAAGTAGCCGTTGCATAAAATAGTACCGCAAAACTAAGTAATTTTATTGCATCACGAATTGATTCTTTATTTTTGAAAGATGCTAGATATCGCCATTGTAACCCTTATTATTATTGCCGCCAACGTAATTATTTCTTTAAAAGGCTTTAATGACTTTTCCTTCTTTGAAAAATACAAGTTCAATATTGCCAGCATTCGCCGTGGCGAGCAAATACGAATGATTACCTCTGGATTCTTACATGTAGATACGGCACACCTGCTGTTCAATATGCTAACGCTCTATTTCTTTGCGAATATTGTTATTAATGCGCTGGGAACCGTTCGCTTTTTATTGGTGTATATGGCGAGTTTGCTCGTTGGAAACCTATTGAGCTTCTACTTTCATAAAGAGGAGTACCATTACAGTGCGGTAGGCGCCAGCGGGGCGGTTACCGGAATATTGTATTCGGCGATTCTATTTTATCCCGATATGAGCTTGTACTTGTTCTTTATCCCCATTCCCATTCCGGCCTGGATCTTTGGGTTGTTGTATTTGCTCTATTCCATTTACGGAATGAAGAAGCGCATCGGGAATATTGGCCATGACGCCCATTTAGGAGGCGCTATCGCGGGGTATGCTCTTACCTTATTGTTTATGCCCGGTCTTTTAGAAACCAATTTATGGATTGTTTTAGTGCTGGCGGTGCCTATTGGTATACTGTTTGTACTTCATAAGCTTGGAAACATTTAAACCTAACATCATGAAAAAGATATTCTTACTTTTATTCGTAACCTTAACAACGCTAAGTATGGCACAAGAATCCACACCACCTCAGGTACAAGTTTCAGGAGAAGGAACCGTAACGGTGGTTCCTGATGAAGTAACCATCGACATACGAGTGGAGTCTACGGGTGATGACGCCCAAACCGTGAAACGTGATAACGATGCGATCGTTAAAAGTGTCTTGCAGGCGGTGTCGGCCATGGGTATTGCTGAAAAAGATGTGCGAACTGAGTACATCCGACTCAACAAAAACTACAACCACAATACCAAGAATTATAACTATGCGGCCAATCAGGCGATCGCCATTACGCTGCGCGATCTTGAAAAATATGATGCGGTGATGAATCGATTACTGGAGACAGGGATCAATAGAATTGACGGCATACAGTTTGCTTCCTCTAAAGCGGAACAATTACGCACTGAAGCACGCACCAAGGCGATACTAAATGCCAAAAAGAAAGCTACTGAATACGCTGCGGCGGTAGGTCAAGATATCGGAAAAGCGGTGCTTATCACCGAGTTTCAACCCTCTAACGGCCCTCAACCGATACTACGTGGAATGGCCATGCAGGAAAGTAGCGCCGGGAAAGCCTTAGCTCCGGGTGAGTTAGAAATTACCGCCGTCGTAAACGTAAGTTTTTTATTGGAGTAGACCAGTTTATTGTCCGCCTAACAAACCGGCAATTCGATCCTCCAGAGCAGCACCCCTTAAATTCTTATCGATAATCTTTCCATTTTCATCTAAGAGAAAGGTAGCTGGGATGGCACGAACGTTATAAGTTTGCGCGATAGGGTCTTGCCAAAATTGTAAATTGGAAACATGATACCAATCCATATTATCATCCTCAATGGCCTGTAACCATCGGTCTTTTTGTCCTTGTCGGTCGAGACTTACACTGATGATGTTCAACCCTTTGTCGTGGTATTTTTCATACACGCGAACCACATTAGGATTTTCACGACGACAGGGCTTGCACCAAGAGGCCCAAAAATCAATAATGGTGTAGGTTCCCAGCACGTCGTTTAAGGCGAGCATCTCTCCTTCTGGTGTAGGAGCGCTGAAGTTAGGCGCTTCACCACCTATATCAACTTTCTTCATTTGGGTCAGTGAGCGTTCCAGGTTTTTCGTTACGGCAGAGCCTGCGACTTTAGGAGAAAACTCGGCAATCATCGCTTTTGCTTCTTCAGGGGTTGCTTCTTTGCGACTTACCATTTCGGTGAGTAGCATTGCTGCGTAGAGCGAATTACCATTTTCGGTGATAAATTGTTTTTTATAGGCGTTTTCTTCCGCCACTAAATCGATGTTGGCTTGTTGAATTTGTGCGACTAGAACATTGTCTTGTTCGGCACGCGCCTGCTGATAGCGTTCTAAATGCGCTTGCTTTTGAGCGTTATATCCTCGGATGCGTTTGGTGAAGTCGGCATACGCATTATTCAATTTTCCTCCGGAAACGGTTGAGGCTGCCAGACTATCTTTAAAAAGAGTCATTTTTAGATTCTCATTCTCCGGAAAATACACCACGTTTGCCTGTGCGCCATCTACGTTGAGATAGTTTACGGATAATTTTTCGGTCTTGGGATAGGTCCCTTCAAAACGGCCTCCGTTGATCGTTAGGGTGTCAATAACAGCCGGACGGTTATCGGCTCCTACTTCGTAAACGTAAATTGCAGTTCCGTCATCATAGCCTTCTGCTTGACCCGAGATGGTGAATTGATCACTTTGCGTGTCGCAAGAAAATAGCAGTAAGGAAATTGTAATAAAAAGGGCGTTGAATCGTCTCATAGGTAGTTTCGCTTATTTTGACAAAAGTAATAGTTATTTTGCGCTCCTTAAAAACTATTATAATAATGTTAAGAACCTTAATATGTTAGGTGCGGAGTCGAATAATTAAGTACTTTTAATTTATTGATAGAAATTTGATGATGAAATCGAACGAAAGGGATTTTCCCTTAGACATAGAAATTAGCTTTAAAAAACTCTTTGATGCCTATCGTGAGCGGCTCGAGGATGCACATCCTCTTGTGCGCGAACGCGCTGAAAAAGTAATCGCGATCGCCGATGAATACCCGGTACTTTCCGAAGGATTGGCGATGGGAGAAACAGCTAAGTATCAAGAACAGATTGATTCGATTACGCAGGATCTGTTTCCCGAAGTGCTTCAGAGTAATGAAATCAAGATAGCTACCTCTCCTTTTCAGGAAGATATTTTCCGTTCTACAGCGCGCTACCAGAAGATTATCAAAGAGGCTGGAGCCGAGTATCAGCTGGAGCTTTCCAATTTCAATGACGATCAGTATTATTTGATGGGGTGTAGCATCATTCTTCAAAACTACTACGGAAAACATTTCGATTTCCGACGTCCTTTTTACTATCAAATTCCAGATCATTCCGGAATCATGCGTTTTTACAAGGTGTTGTACAATGCTGATTTTGTAACCATTGAAAAGAAAAAAGGGACTAAGGATATTTCCGAAGAGGACCTGCAATCCTTAATGGACAATTTTGATAATGTCAAATTGTGGAAAAAGATTTTCCCGCCGAATAGCTGGAAGTTTAGCGGCTTCGTCATTGCTAATATGTTTGATGCTACGGCAGACGTGTCGCTATCTGATTTTAAATCGAATTTAATTCAGAAGGACACCAAAGAGGCGACCTTCGCACCTGAATTTCGACGTATCATGCGTTCGTTGTTTGGCGATAATGAGTTGGATGTAGGGTTTACACTCTACAACAAGGAAGACGACGAGTTTTTACCGACAAACCTACAGACCAAGAGCTATATTTTAGAAGGCAAGGACGAGGCTTCCTGTCAGGAGGCACTATGTGATAAATCGTATTACACCCTGTTTAAGAAAAAGGCGTTCTATTGCATTTCTGATGTTCCGAAATTCGCGAAAGAATACCCAGACAATGTCTTATACGCGAAATTGCTGCGTCAAAATGTGAAAAGCGCTATTATCACTCCCGTGGGAAGTGATGATGAAATATATGGAATGTTGGAGATTGTGTCTCCAAAAGCGCGTGCTTTGAATAGCATTAATGCAAACAAACTGCACGATATTATGCCGTTCTTGATCGATTCGGTAAAACGATCGAAAGAAACGGTGGAGAATGAAATAGAGTTATTGATCCAGGAAGAGTGTACCTCCATTCACCCAAGCGTTCATTGGAAATTCCGAAGAGAGGCGCATCGGGTCCTAAAAGCGCAAAATTCGGGCTTCAATGCTTATTTTAGAGAGATCGTATTTGAAGGGGTGTACCCATTGTACGGCCAAATAGACATCAAGGAGTCTTCCAACATTCGCAACCAGGCCACCATTAAGGACCTTATGCTTCAATTGGAATACATTCAAAAGGTAATCGATTCGGTTCACAAAATTGAAGCCCTTCCTATCTATGAGCAGATGCGTTTCCGAATAGAACAATATTTGGAGAACCTAAATGAAGAATTGCAAGTTAATAGTGAAAAGCAAGTACAGCAGTTTATCCGAAAGGAAATAGTCCCCTTGTTTAATCACCTTCGAAAGAAGAACGAAAATCTGAAGGCATTAATACAAGACTATTACGAGATGATCGACATGACATCCGGATTGGTGTACAAGCACCGTAAGGATTATGACGAATCGGTCATGCAGGTGAACAAGAAGTTAGCTGCCATCCTCGACCGCAACCAAATGGAAGCGCAGCAGATGTACCCGCACTATTACGAGCGCTTTAAAACAGACGGCGTTGAGCACAATATGTACATAGGCGAATCGATTACACGACATAATACGTTTCATAAAATCTATCTGTACAATCTGCGCCTATGGCAACTGCAGGTAATGTGCGAAATGGAAAATCAATTCTATCGTTTGAAAGAAGAGCTTCCCATCCCTATGGATGTGGCGTCAATGATCTTATCGTTTAATAGTCCGTTGGCACTCAGATTTCGAATGGATGAAAAGCGTTTTGACGTAGATGGTACGTACAATGCACGCTATGAAGTAGTGAAAAAACGTGTAGACAAAGCGAACATTAAAGGGACCGATGAGCGCATCACGCAAGCGGGGAAAATAACCATTGTTTATTCACAGCAGGAAGACGAGAAGGAATATATGAAATATGTTGCCTTTCTTCAGAAGAACAAACGTTTGAATAAGGACGTGGAGATTCTAGAACTGGAGGACTTACAGGGAGTAACGGGTCTAAAAGCTATTCGCGTGGGAGTCATTTACTCGAAGCAGAAGGACAACGAGAAAAAGTACTACACCTACGAAGATCTTATTGAAGAGATCAACACCCAACAGCCTACTGAGTAGGTGTCACCATATTGGAAACGTCGTCAACACCCACATCTGCGAGTCCGAAGGACACTCCAAATGCGATGATTGATACGATAGTCCCTATGACAAAAATGGTGTAGGTGAGTCGTAAGATCCTATATTTTCGATCTAAGACGACACCTAGAAAGTACAAGTCTTTAGTAAGCGAAGAATACACATAATCACGGTCTTTCAGTAGCTCTTCAATGGCCCATTCGTATTCCGACAATTTCATTCTGTGAAAGTTTCCGAAGAAGGTCAAATTCACACTCTTATTAGCCACATCTTCTTTGGTAAATTCTCCACGTGTCACATTGGGACGGGTGGCGATCACAGCGAGGATCATAGTAGTTGCACTAGAGATCACGAAAATGGTTGTAGGCCATACAATGAAGGGGTTAGTATCAAATTTTGAAAACAGATTAGCGAGAATCAGAGAGATGATAATCGCATTTACAGACAGCAAGATATTGGCCTTGGTATCGGCTATATCGCTCAATTTAATATGATTTCGAAGGGCGACACGGTAAAAGGTCTGAATGCCGCGTTCCGGACTCATATCCTTGTATTTGGCCTTCAATTTGGCCTTGACCTCTTCTTTCTTTAATTTCTTATTGTCTTTTTTTCTGTCTTTCAGCAGATCGGCCAGGTTCTTTTCTTTTTGTTTTTGCCACTCTTTAAGTCCGTATTCACTATAAAACTTATGCTTTTCTGTCAATAGCTTTATATTTTCATCGCGCCATTCCCTCGGGGTGAAGTGTTCCACATTCTGAGAGATATATTCTTGTCGCAAAAATTCACTGGCTTCTTTAAAGTAATCTTTTCCGAAGTGTGACGCATCGGCATCTCTAATAGCCTCTTCGAGAGGTCCTTCCGGAGTTCCCTTAAATTTCGTCGCCATGATGCATCTCTCAACGCCTTCAATGATGTCTTTTTCGACTCCTTTTTCAGTGAGAAATTCGTGTGCAATTTTGACACTTTCTTCCTCATGACCCTCCCGGGTTTTTATATAACCTGTATCGTGCAATAATGCCGCAAGCCGCAGTATTGTTGCATCTTTAACAGAAAATTGTGAATGTTCAATGATTTCGTTTATACTTTTATAAACACGTTTACTGTGGGTATAATTATGGTATACAAAAGAGCTGGGAAGCTCTTCTTTAAATAGCTGTTGAATGAAAGAATCGGCAGCTTTTATTATGTCACTCATAGATCGTCTTTTATAGAACCAAATTACTAAAAATAACCCCGTTTAATTTTCCGTATGAACAAAATTAACATCATTATAACTTTTCTGGCAGCAGCAATTTGGGCGGGTTGCGCCACCTATAAACCTCAATATAAAGATTCCAATCGGCAATCACAATCAAACCTTCCAAACACCGAAATCGACGAAACTTTTTATGTACTAAGTGATCTGGGTTTTGATGCCGAAAAAAATGCCCTTCCTGCCTTTCAGCGATATCTTGAAAAGAATGCTACCCAGGACGACCACGTATTATTTCTGGGAAATAGTTTTGTAAAGAGCGGGGATAAACTTTCCAAAAAAGACATCGAAGCACAACTTGCAGCCGTTTCAGATTTTAAAGGAACGGTTTATTTTCTTCCTGGGGAAGGAGAATGGCAACAAGGGGTTGATGGCCTTGAAGATATTGAAGATTTGTTGAAGGAGGTGCGCGACCAGGAAGATATTCTGGAACCCAATAACGGTTGTCCTTTAAAAAGCATTGAAGTTGGTGACGATGTACAGCTGCTCTTAATAGACAGTCAGTGGTATCTGTCTGATTGGGACGAATATCCCCAGATGAATGATAAATGCATGATCAAAACGCGCAGCAAATTGTTTATTGAAATTGAAGGGGAATTAAAAAAGAACAAAGAAAAAACCATCTTATTCGCCATGCATCATCCCATTTTAACGAATGGACCCTATGGCGGAAAATATAGTATTAAGAATCACCTGCTTCCACTTCCCGGTTTGGGTACTTTTCTTACGCAAATTAGAAATCAGGGCGCTATCGATATGCAAGATCGATACAACGAGCGCTACGCAGAACTAATGGATCGATTAGAAGTGTTAGCGAAAGATCACAACCGACTTGTATTTGTGTCGGGGCACGACCGTTCCCTGCAATATATCAATGGAAAACGACTGAAACAAGTAGTGGCCGGTGGCGGTAGCAAGCCTACCCCAGCTTCCGTCGCAGAATACGGGGAGTTTAGTTATGGCGGATTAGGATTTGCTAAACTGGACGTGCTTACCAACGGAGCTACCCAACTCACCATGTTGAAGGCAAACGATGATGGTTCTTCTGAAGTACTCTTTCAGAAAGAAATACTTCCGAAACCAAGAACCTACGACCTTGAAACCTTGCCGGAAACCTATCCACAAACCGTCCAGGCTTCGGTATATAACGATAGCCTCGTAGACCGCACCGGATTTTTCAAAACCTTATGGGGAGAGCATTACAGAGCGGTGTATGGCAAAAAAGTAACAGCGCCCGTTGCCATGCTTGATACCTTATACGGCGGATTAACCGTAGAGCGGGCCGGAGGGGGGCACCAAACTGTTTCGCTTCGATTAAAAGGAAAAGGGGGGCGTGATTACAATATGCGCGCCTTAAAGAAAAGTGCGGTGCAATTCATTCAAACCGTACTCATCAAAGACCGTGTGGTGGAAGTTGGTTTTGAAGATACCGTTCCAGAAGACCTTATTTTAGACTTTTATACAGCCGCACACCCTTATGGCGCTTTTACCATCCCACCGCTGGCAGACGCGGCCAAAGTGTTCCATACCAATCCAAAATTGTATTATGTGCCCAAGCAAGCAGCGCTTGGCAAGTTCAATGAAACCTATGGAGATGCCTTGTATATGATCGTTGAACGCCCGGATGAGGAGTACGATGGGGCGATTTTCGACTATGCCGATGATATTGAAAGCACCGATGACATGCTGGATAAACTGCGTAGCGATGAAGAAAATATACTCGACGAACGCGCCTACATGCGTGCTCGGATTTTCGATATGTTGATTGGGGATTGGGATCGTCATAACGACCAATGGCGTTTTGCCGAATATAAAAAAGACAACGGTACCGATGTCTTCGTACCGATTCCACGGGACCGAGATCAGGTGTATGCTAATTTTGATGGCGGACTCCTAAACGTGATTCGAACACTATTCAATACGGCGCGACAGTTTCAGGTGTATGGCCCTGAATTAGAACATACCAAATGGTTCAACAGTGCCGGAATTAAGTTGGATCGTGCGTTTATTGAGAACTACGGAAGAGAAGGCTGGTTAGAAGAAGCAGCCTACATTCAGCAGAATGTAACCGACGCCGTAATTGAAGAGGCGTTTAGTGCGCTTCCGGAAGAAGTTCAGGATGAAAGTGCCGAACAGATCAAATCGAACTTAAAAGGACGCCGCGATAATATTGTTACCATTGCAGGCGAATACTACGACTACTTTTCCAATTTACAAACCGTTACCGGAACTGACAAAGATGATTATATAGAGATCATCCGAATGCCAAAAGGCAAAACACAAGTTATTGTGTCTCGTATTAAAGATGGCGAAAAAGGGACGCAAGTCGTCAATAGGACCTATGATAAAAAAGACACCAAAGAACTTTGGATTTACGGTCTGGATGATGACGATGTCTTTGAGGTTAAGGGCAACGGGGATGCTCCTATCTTTATTCGTATCATCGGTGGGCAGAACAACGATACCTATCGAATCACGAATGGAAGAGCCATTAAGGTATACGATCAACGCAGTAAGAAAAATACCATCGAAGAGCGAGGTGGAGCGTCCTTTCGACTCACCGACAACTATAACTTCAACACCTACAATTACCTGAAGGAGAAAAAAACTACAAACTTGTTACTGCCGTCGGTTGGATTTAATCCCGATGACGGCTTCTTGATTGGGGTAAGCGATGTATTCACGGTGCAAGGCTTTCAGCAGAATCCGTTTGCGCAGCAACACCGACTCGCAGTTGGATATTATTTCGCTACTTCGAGCTATAACCTGGAATACTCTGGAGAGTTCGCCAATATTTTTGGGCAATGGAATTTCCTTGTAGGGGGTGAATTCCGAAATCCAAATTTTGCGGAGAACTTCTTTGGCTTCGGAAACGAAACGGAAAACCTGGAATACGAATTTCCCGACATGTTTGATCGAGATTACAACCGGGTGCGCATTGGGAAGTACGGCGGAAGTATTGGAGTACAGCGCGATTCACCCTATGGAAGTCTCTTCCGCTTTCAAGCGAAATACGAAGCTTTTGAAGTAGAGGGAACGCCCAATCGATTTATCACACAAAATCCGCCTATAGAACTAGATGAAACAAAATCGTTTGCTTCTATTGAAGGAACATACGAATACGAAAGTTTAGACAACGCTGCCAATCCAACCCGAGGAATGTTCTTTCACCTTACCACCGGAGGGACACAAAACACAGAAGATAGCGACCGTGTTTTTGGCTACGTAGTGCCGCAGTTGCGATTTTATAATTCTTTGACAGCCGATCGAAAATTGGTGCTTAAAACACAAGCCGTAGGACAATTCAACATTGGTAATAATTTTGAATTCTATCAGGGAGCACAATTGGGGCGTGATTACGGTTTGCGCGGCTACCGTCGTGATCGATTTACGGGACGAAGTGCCGTGGCCGGGAATGCAGACCTCCGCTACAGTTTTAACAGCTTTAAGACAGGCTTGGCTCCGGTTCAAATAGGAATCTTTGGTGGGTATGATGTAGGGCGTGTATGGGTGCCCAATGATACTTCCGATGTCTGGCACAGCGCGTATGGAGGTGGTTTTTGGTTGAATGTCGCAGATCTGGTGAGTGGAACGGTTAATGCCTTCGCTTCCGATGAGGGGATCCAATTCTCCTTCCGTGCGGCAATTTCTATGTAAGAAAGAATTATGACGAAAGTAGTTCAGTACGTACTCATATCCCTTGTATTTATCGCTTCGGCGTGCGCTACCTACACGCCACAATACGCAGATGCTGAAGCCAAACCTCAGTTTCCGAAAGGGAAGACTATCGAAAAAACGTTTTATTTGGTGGGAGATGCCGGTATTTCACCGGCAGACCGTCCCAGTGACGCGCTCGTAGCCTTTCGGAAGTACATTAGCGATGAGAACGAAGACACTAAAGGCGATTACACTCTTTTTCTTGGAGATAATATCTACCCAGATGGATTGCCTCCTGAAAATGATCCACTGCGAGAGATCAGTGAGTACTACCTAGATGCGCAAATTGAATCGTTACAAGAGTTTCAAGGGGAGACCTATTTTATTCCCGGGAATCACGAGTACTATAGCGGGGGAATCGAGGGAGTGCTGCGACAGCAAGCCTATATTCAAGAAAATTTAGACAAAAACGCCTTTCAACCTACCAATGGGTGTCCATTACAAAGTTTTGCCGTTTCTGATAACATTCAATTGATTCTAATTGATAGTCAGTGGTACTTGGAAGACTGGAACCGCAATCCCATCATGAATCGCGAATGCGAGATCAAATCTCGGGAAAAGTTCTTTATTGAATTAGAGCTGGAGCTCAATAAAAACCGAAATAAGACGGTAGTTTTCGCCATGCACCACCCCATGTTTACTAATGGAACTCATGGTGGTTATTATGCCTTAAAAAAACACCTATATCCCACCCAAAGAAAAATTCCGCTACCCGGCCTGGCGTCGCTAGTGGCTCAGGTGCGTGCCCAAGGCGGGGTGTCTGTACAGGACCGCTACAACGAATTGTACAATAAATTTATGATACGCCTGTCGGAAGTCGCTAAGGCTCACGGTAGAATGGTTTTTACTTCCGGTCATGAACACACCCTTCAGCACATTGAAAAAGAAGGGCTAATCCAAATTGTATCCGGGTCGGGCGCAAAGCAAGGGTACGCCGCCTTAGGCGAGGATGGTTTGTTTAGTTATGGCGGACAAGGTTTTGCGGTACTCAATGTATTTACAGATGGCTCTTCTTACGTTCGATATTACGGGGTAGATGCCGAATTAAACCCAAAACTCCTCTTCGAAAAGAAATTATATGCTCCTTACGAATATTACGGAACAAACAATCTCCCCTCAACATTTGAACCCACGGTAACGGTGCCCATATACGAACAAGACAGCTTAACCCAAACGCTGTTTTTTCAGACGGTCTGGGGAGAAAAATACCGATCCGCTTATGGAACTCCTATTGAAGCGTCCGTCGCGCAACTCGATACCTTATACGGCGGATTAACCGTATTGCGTGAAGCGAGCGAGTCGTCCTTCAAAACCCTTAGGTTGCGGGATGCCAGAGGCAATGAATATCGAATGCGTTCTCTCAAGAAAAACGCCCTTCAATATACGCAAGAGCTTCCGCAGGAACAGGCCTTAGAAGAAGGAGAGAAACTATCGGAAGGTTCAAAAGTAGACCTGCCCGATTCGTTCAACGAACAATTTTATACCGCCTCACACCCGTATTCGATTCTAGCCATTGGCCGCCTGGCTGAAGCTGCTGAACTCTTTCATAATGAACCACAGCTTTTTTACGTTCCGAAGCAAAAAGCACTGGGGAACTACAATAATGATTTTGGAAATGAGCTGTATGTGATTTCATTGTTGCCCACTGAAAGCAGTGAAGGGGAAAGCAATTTTCAATATCCGGATGATGTAGAAACTACAGACGATATTCTTCTGAAACTCCGTCAAGGAAGGGAGATCGCGCTCGATGAGGAAGCTTATATCAAAAATAGATTGTTCGACATGTTGATTGGGGATTGGGACCGTGAACCCGATCATTGGCGCTGGGCGGAGTATTTTAGAGCCGATAGCGTCAATGTGTACGTGCCTATTTCGAGGAGTAGAAATGACGCTTTTTCTTCTATGGAAGGAACGGTGATCGATCTGGCCAGTTCTATCTTCGGAAACAATTATCGCCGTCATTTATACAATCAAGCCATGCCAAACGTAGCTTGGTTTAATGAGGAAGGAGTGAAGCTAGACCGCGCATTACTTCAGGGAAGCGGCAAACCTCAATGGCAATTCTTGGCGGCAGAACTTCAACAACAAATTTCCGACCGGGTCATTGACGCTGCCTTTGAGGCCATTCCATCGGAAGTACGCGACGAAAGCTTAGAAGACATTAAGGCTGCGCTGCGTCAGCGTCGCGAAAGCCTGGTTGAGATTGCCGGGAATTATTACGATTATTTGTCGAGCCTACAAACCTTTGTGGGTACCGACGGGCCCGACTATTTTGAGATTTTACGGCAGAAAGACGGTAGCATCACTATTCGGGAATTCGCCTACAAAGAAGGGGAGGCAGGCACGCTATTTACCGAGCGAACCGTCACCCCAGAGCAAACTAAAGAAGTCTGGGTGTACGGGCTGGATGGCAATGATAGCTTTCGTATTGAAGGCGAAGATAGGAGTCCGATTCTGGTGCGCGTTATTGGAGGTCATGGAGATGATACCTATCAATTGATCAACGGAAGCGGAACGAAGGTGTACGATCATGAAAGCCTGCCAAATACCATCGCAGAGCGATACCGTGGAAATATTAGATTTACCGACGTCTACAACTTAAATACCTACGAATACCGAAAGCAAATATCGAAAACCCATCTCTTCAATGCTGCTGCCGGTTACAATCCCGATGATGGATTCCGACTGGGAGGGCAGTACGCGTACGAGCTGAATAGTTTTACACAAAACCCGTTTTCTCAAAAGCATGTGGTGAATGCCGGATATTATTTTGATACGCAAAGTTTTGATGTTTTGTATGAGGGGGAGTTTGCGAATATTAAAAATGATCTGAACCTTCATATCGGTGCCCGAATAACGAGTCCGAATTACATCGAAAATTATTTTGGCTACGGAAACGAAACTGCCAACTTTCAAGATGCATTAGGCTACGATGCCAACCGTGTGGAAATACAACGGCTGAGTGCTGAAGGGGCTCTGGTTCGAAATTCGAGTTTTGGTAGTTTCTTCAAACTTCAAGGGAAGGCCGAATCGGTTACCATCAATAGTCCCATTACCGGAAGCACCAATCCCGGAAATGAAACGCGTCCTGAGGAGACCGATTATTTTGCCACAGTAGAAGGTATCTATAGCTATCGCAGTTACGATGATCCGCGTAATCCAAGGCAGGGTATGATGTTCGATTTGAATGTGGGGGTTACCGATAACCTTCAGGATATCGATCGCGTTTTTGGATATTTAAACACCCGATTGGGCTTTTATAACAGCCTGATTAAAAATAAGAAACTCGTTTTACGTACCAACGTGCGCGGGCAATTTAACTTCGGAAATAGATTCGAATTTTATCAAGGCGTTCGTTTGGGGGCGAACAATGGCTTACGAGGGTTTCGGGAAGAAAGATTTACCGGAAAGTCTTCCTTGGTTGGAAGTGCTGATGTACGGTATAGTTTCGACGAATTCAATATCTCTTTGGTTCCGGTTCAAATTGGTGTCTATGGTGGTGCCGATCTGGGCAGGGTGTGGACACCCAGTGGCAATTCGCAACGATGGCATAATGACTATGGAGGCGGACTCTGGATCAACGGTCGTGGCGGCATGAGTATTACCGCTAGCTATTTTAGAAGTACCGAAGGCAAACGAATTGTATTCGGACTTGGATTTGACTTTTAACCCCAAATGATGAACAAACAATACCTCTTTCTACTCGCATTTATAGTGCTTCAAGGATGTGCTATCAAAGGTGTGATGCTGGAACCCGAAGCGAATTCGGAAACGACCCAGCCAACCCAACAGGTCGTGCAACAATTTTTAATAGTGGGAACTACTTATAAAGGGTCTCCGCAGCTTTTTGACGCTATGGAAACAACCCTGTTGGAAACACAAGCCAAAAATCGATTTCTGATGGCGATGGGCGACAACGTAAAGGCTAAGGACTCAGCCGGTATGGTACAGCAGCTAAACCCACTGATTGATCTCGCTCAAAAAGCCAACGCGTATCCTTATTTCATACCGGGAAATTACGACTGGGGGTATGATAAGAACGACGGACTAGAAGCCATGGAAGATTATTTGGAGGACCGCATGAAAGCAGACGACGTGCTTACCCCCAATAATGGTTGTCCGCTCGAAAGCATCGAAATTGGTGACAACATTCAATTGATCATTATTGATAGTCAGTGGTACCTAGCCGATTGGGACAAGCACCATAAAATGAACGATAAATGTGAGATTAAATCGCGCGAAAAGCTCATGTTGGAGGTAAAGGGAGAAATTAAGAAAAATGCGAACAAATTGATCTTTGTGGCGATGCACCACCCGGTATTTACCAATGGATTTCATGCTGGTCGGTTTTCCTTTCGCGATCATATATTCCCGCTGCAAGGAAGGATTCCCCTCCCCGGTGTTGCGACCTTGATCAATCAAATTCGATCGCAAGGAGCCGTTTCTATTCAAGATCGCTTTAACGTTCGTTATAACGAATTCGCTACCCAATTAAAAGACTTATTAGATAAAGAGGATCATAGAATCGTCATGATATCCGGGCATGAAAAGAACTTACAGTACATAGAACAAGGGCCGTTCAAGCAAATCATCTCAGGTGCCGGTGGCGGTACACGGCCGGCGACTACCGGAGACAATGGTATCTTTTCCTACGGAAATTCGGGCTACGTAAGTATTGAGGTGTATGAAGATCAGAGCACCTGGGCGTCGTTTTACGGCCTCGAAGGATCCAACCCCAGGCTTTTATACCGTCAGGAAATTGTGGCACCGGTAACGCCTCCAACCTTTGAGGAGCTGCCTGAAACCTATCCCAAAACCTACGACGCTTCGGTCTACGAATTGGATGAGGTAGAAAAAACCGACTTTTTTAAATCGGTTTGGGGTGAGCATTATCGCGATGTCTATGGAACAAAAGTAACCGCTCCCACCGCTTTATTGGATACCTTATACGGCGGATTGGAAGTTATTAGACCCGGTGGTGGAAATCAAACGCGTTCCCTTCGCCTGGAAACCAAAGATGGAAAGGAATACAATATGCGGGCGCTGCGGAAGAGCGCTGTACAATTTCTTCAGAATACCGCTTTTCAGGGTGTCGATGGAGAACAGTATTTTACCAATACCGTACCCGAAGCATTGATCCTCGATTTTTATACCGCTGCTCATCCGTATGGCGCCTTTGCGATTCCTACGCTGGCGGAAGCCGCTCAAGTATATTACACCACGCCACAGTTATTTTATGTTCCGAAGCAACGAGCGCTGGGAAAGTACAGCGAGGAGTACGGAGATCAATTGTATATGATCGTTGAGCGTCCTGCGGAAGAATACAAAAACCGTCGAAGTTTTGGATACCCGGACGATGTGGAAAGTACCGACGACCTGCTAATGAAACTACGGGAGGATGAAGACTATATTTTAGATGAAGAAACTTACATCAGAGCCCGCATCTTCGATATGTTGGTAGGGGATTGGGACCGACATAGTGATCAATGGCGCTGGGCCGAATTTGAAGATGAAGACGGAAACCTGGTGTTCGAACCCATTCCGAGAGATCGCGACCAGGTGTTTGCGAATTTCGACGGACGCTTCCTCAATGTCCTCAAGAACATCATGGGAAGTGCCAACCAGTTTGGCGTCTATGGACCCGATATTCAGGATGTGGCCTGGTTCAATGCAGCGGCTTCTCAATTAGATCGTGCGCTGGTAAAACGAAGCGATCGATCAGTATGGGTTGCACAAGCACAATTTATTCAGAGAGAAATCACTCCAGAAATTGTAGATCGCGCGTTTCGTCAGCTACCCGAAGAGGTGCAAGACACTACAATCACCCAAATTAAAGAACACTTACTGGCGCGAAAAGAGAATCTGGAATCCATTGTGAACCGGTATTATGACGAATACCTGAAATTCCAAATGATCACTGGAACCGACAAAGACGATCATTTTGTGATTGAACGTTTTCCCGATGGGCGAACCCAAATTATCGCCTATCGCATCAAAGATGGAGAAAAAGACGATGTATTATTTGATCGTACGTTTTCTTCCGAAGAAACTGAGGAACTCTGGCTGTACGGCTTAGATGATGACGATGTATTTGAAATCAAGGGAAGTGCGAAGAACGCCATTCTACTCCGCATTATTGGCGGTCAGAACAAGGATACCTATCGTGCTTCCGAAGGCAAGAAGATAAAGATCTACGATCAGCGCGCTAAAAAGAACGAAGTTGCCGAAAAAGGTGGGGCACAAGTTCGCATGACCAATTTCTATGAGGCCAACCTGTATGATTACACCAGAAAGCCAACGTCCACAGGGAGTATCGAACTAGGGGTAGGATACAACCCCGATACCGGAACTTCCTACCATGCGGGGTATGGGAAAGAGAAGGTGAAATTTATCGCTAATCCGTATGGAAGCTACATGCATGTTGGATTTAATTATCACAGTATTACACAGGGAATAGAAGTGATGCTCACCAAAAAGTACGCGGCTATTTTTTCGGATATCAATTTTATGGCAGAAGGACGCTTTACCAGCAAGAATTTTACACGGAACTTTTTTGGTTTCGGAAATGAGACACGCTATGAGGAAGCTACCACTAGTTTGGATTTCAATCGGGTAAACCTGGAACAATACGTGGGAGCTGTAGGCCTGGAACGGGAGGGCGATTATGGGAGTTTCTTTCAATTGAAGTACCGTCTGCAGGGAACTCAGATCATTCCGAATGGTAAGAACGTGATTTCGAATCTTTCTTTGAATCAAACAGATCGAGACTATTGGGGTATTCCAGAATTCACATTTCGCTACGAAAATATTGACGATGACGCGCTTCCTACCAAGGGAATGGGATTCTCTACATCTATAGGAGCTATTGATCATCTCCAATCTACGCAACTTTCGGGCTTTGTTAACAGCAGCGTACTGTTCTACAACGCATTGTTAAGCAATCGACGGTTGGTGCTCACTACACAGGCACAGGCACAACTGAGTTTAGGCGACCAACCCGTCTTTTATTTGAGTCCGAATCTCGGTGCTTCCAATGGATTGCGGGGATACCGTAATCAGCGATTTACCGGATTTCACGCTGCACTGGGAAAGGCAGATCTTTCATATCGCTTTCAGAAAATGAAAACATTTTTGTTTCCGCTTTCCATTGAAATTTACGGAGGATACGATATAGGAAGGGTGTGGACCACTTCCGATACGTCTGATGTATGGCACGATGCCTACGGAGGTGGAATTAAGATGTTCTGGACCCACGCCTTGCAAGGTCGTGCTAGTTGGTTTACCGGTGAAGATGGCAGTCGCGTAACAGCCGCTTTTGCCTTTCAGTTTTAAAAAACACACAAAAACCTACAACAAACTGAAAAACAATATGTTAAACATAGGTCGATCTAGGTAATTAACGCGCTATCACCCTTGATGTTAGGGCAATTGTTGTATCTTTGCGCGCTCAAAGCAAACCTATGAGTACCTACTTAGAAACAGCTATTACGGCAGCGATAGCCGGTGGAAAAGAAATTATGTCGGTCTACAATTCGTCTTTTGAAGTAGAACACAAAGAAGACGACTCCCCATTAACACAGGCCGACAAGAACGCCAATGCTGTCATCAACACATTTTTGACAGAGACACCAATTCCAATCATTAGCGAGGAAAATAAGCAAACCGACTATGCCGAGCGGAAAGATTGGACGCAGTGCTGGATCGTAGATCCATTAGACGGAACCAAAGAGTTTATTAAGCGCAATGGCGAATTTACGGTCAACATTGCCTTGGTGGAAGCCGGGTCACCCGTGGTAGGCGTTATTTATGTTCCTGTTTTCAAAACCTTGTATTTCACTAATGAAACCGGCACCCAGGCTTTTAAAGCTGAATTGGAAACCGAGCATGAATCGGTTGCCGAAATCATGAACCTAGCAACGCCCTTGCAACCGCAACGCCCCAATGGAATTGTAAAGATCGTTGGGAGTCGCTCGCACTTGAATGATGATACGCGAGCTTTTATTGCGGAGGTGGAAGCGGAACAGGAAGTGGAAATTGTATCAAAAGGCAGTTCTCTGAAATTCTGTTTGGTTGCGGAAGGAAATGCCCACATCTATCCGCGCTATGCACCTACGATGGAGTGGGACACGGCGGCGGGTCAAGCTATTTGTCAGGCCGTAGGGGTTTCGGTGCTAAACGCCAAAACGCAAGCTCCAATGAAATACAATAAAGAACATCTTTTGAATGATTATTTCATTGTTCAATATGGCGGATAAGTCGCATTTACGGCACATCACAAAAGCCATCACCTGGCGTATTCTCGGAACCCTGGATACTATTTTGCTTTCATGGTTCATTACGGGAAATGCGCTTACGGGCTTGAAAATTGGAGTTACCGAAGTGCTTACCAAAATGCTGTTGTATTACCTACACGAACGAGCCTGGTTTAATATCAACCTGGACAAGAACGGCAATTTGCGGGAGAGCCATAAGCGCCATTTGGCGAAAACTATTACTTGGCGAGCGGTAGGTACTACCGACACCATGATCATCTCCTGGATCATTTCAGGAAACCCCTTCACCGGACTCAAAATTGGTGCGGCCGAATTAATTACTAAGATGCTGTTGTATTACCTGCATGAACGGGCCTGGTATCGAATTAATCTCGGACTCGATGAACGTCAAAATAACTAAGCTATGGAAAACATTATTCCACATCACTTTCAGATCACTAGGACGCAGCGAGAAGCACTGATGGGACATCCCAGCTATGTTTTATGGTTTACCGGACTGTCAGGTTCGGGTAAGTCGACAGTCGCCAACGCGGTAGAAGAAGCGCTGTTCCGAAAGGGCATGCATACCTATTCACTGGACGGTGATAATGTTCGGAAGGGATTGAACAATAACCTGGGCTTCTCTCCGGAAGATCGAACCGAGAACATTCGTCGTATTGCGGAGGTAGCCAACTTAATGGCGGATGCCGGTTTGGTAGTACTGGCAGCTTTTGTTTCTCCGTATGAAAAAGATCGTACGATGGTGAAGCAAACGGTAGGAGATACGCGGTATATCGAAATTTTTATCGATACCCCTTTGGAAGAATGCGAGCGTCGGGATGTGAAAGGATTGTACGCTAAGGCGCGGAAGGGAGAGATCACTAATTTCACAGGGATTAATGCGCCGTATGAAGCGCCTGTTTCACCTGATATTCAAATTGATACATCAAAAGTTTCGCTAACTGAATCGGTTGCGATAATTTTGCAATACCTAGAAGATAAACTGAACCCTAATCATGAGTAAATACTATTTAAATTACCTCGATGAACTCGAATCAGAAGCCATTTATATCCTTCGGGAAGTATGGGCGCAATTTGAAAACCCGGTCATACTTTTTTCAGGAGGAAAAGACTCCATCTTGGTAACCCATTTAGCAAAAAAAGCATTTTATCCGGCGCGAATTCCGTTTCCGTTAATGCATGTGGACACGGGACATAACTTTCCCGAAACCATTAAATTTCGTGATGATTTGGTAGCGGAATTAGGGGCTCAACTCATTGTAGGTTCGGTTCAAGAATCGATTGATCAAGGTCGGGTGGCAGAGGAAAAAGGAAAGAATGCAACGCGAAACGCGTTACAGATCACCACCTTATTGGACGCTATTGAAAGCAATAAGATTGATTGTGCCATCGGAGGAGGTCGCCGTGATGAGGAAAAAGCACGTGCGAAAGAACGATTTTTTTCGCATCGTGATGATTTCGGACAATGGGATCCAAAGAACCAACGACCTGAGTTGTGGAATTTACTCAATGGAAAACACTTTGAAGGAGAACATTTTAGAGCGTTTCCGATTAGCAACTGGACCGAAATGGATGTGTGGAATTATATTTTGAGAGAAAACATTCAGATTCCATCACTGTACATCGCACACGAACGTGAAGTAGTATGGCGCAATGATTCCTGGATTCCGAATTCCGAATTCTTAAAATTGGAAGAAAACGAAGAAGTGGTCACCAAGAAGATTCGTTTCCGGACACTGGGAGATATTACCATCACCGGAGGAATTGAGTCGGATGCCGATACCCTGGAAAAAATCGTGGCCGAAGTAGCTTCTATGAAACAAACCGAGCGAGGGAACCGAAGCGATGATAAACGCAGTGAAACAGCGATGGAAGATCGCAAACGACAAGGATATTTTTAATAGTGAATTGGTGAATTGGTGAATTGGCGAGTTGGTGAATTGGTGAGTTGGTGAATTGGTGAATTGGTGAATTGGTGAATTGGTGAGTTGGTGAATTGGCGAGTTGGTGAATTGGTGAGTTGGTGAGTTGGTGAGTTGGTGAGTTGGTGAAATAATTCACATAAACGAGTAAATAAGTAAACAGTGGCTTCAAATTTTGAGACTTTAGAGTGTTGGAAGAGCTGTAATGACTTAAAGACGTATATACGGACAGAAATTTTGTCATATTTGCCCAAAGAAGAAAAATATCAGCTGTATTCACAATTGCTTCGGGCAACGCGCTCAGCAACTGCAAATATTGCAGAAGGATGGGGACGGTACCATAGTAAAGATCAAATTAAATTTTTAATACAGGCAAGAGGTTCTGTAGCGGAAATTTTGGACCACTCTTTAGAAGCAGTGAATTGGGACTATATTTCCGAAGAAAAATTAAAAGAAGTGCGAGTTAAAGTTGACAAAAGCCTGAAACTAATTAATGGATATATCAGGTTCTTAAGAAACAATATCTAAATAGAGTTAACCTAGCGAAATTTCAATACCTAGTTCACGAAATAACAAAATAACAAAATAACAAACTAACAAATTAACAAATGGCAATAGATAACAACCAGTTACTACGATTTACTACCGCAGGAAGTGTCGACGACGGAAAAAGTACCTTGATCGGTCGGTTACTGTATGATTCTAAAGCGATCTTTGAAGACCAGTTGGAAGCTGTAGAAACCACCAGTAAGCGAAAAGGACATGAAGGTGTTGATTTAGCGCTATTCACAGACGGTCTAAGAGACGAACGCGAACAAGGGATCACTATCGATGTTGCTTATCGGTATTTTACAACCCCTCGAAGAAAATTTATTATTGCTGATACTCCGGGACATATTCAGTACACCCGTAATATGGTGACTGGCGCCTCCACAGCGAACGCGGCATTGGTATTAGTGGATGCACGAAATGGTGTGATTGAACAAACTAAACGCCACGCGTTCATCGCATCGCTGCTTCAAATTCCACATTTGATCGTCTGCGTGAACAAAATGGATTTGGTAGACTATTCCGAAAAACGCTACGAAGAAATCATCGCCCAGTTTGAAGAATTCTCTTCGAAACTATACACAAAAGATATTCGATTTATTCCCATTAGCGCCTTAAACGGTGATAACGTGGTGAATCGTTCTGAAAACATGAGTTGGTACCAGGGAGCGCCGCTATTGCACACGCTTGAGCATATGCACATTAGTAGTGACATTAACAAAGTAGATGCGCGTTTTCCGGTGCAAACCGTAATCCGACCCCAAAGTGAAGAACATCGTGATTATCGCGGCTACGCCGGAAGAGTGGCCAGCGGCATTTTCCGCCCAGGGGACAAGATTAGTATCCTTCCTTCGGGCTTCAATTCAACGATCAAGAGCATCGATACGATTGATGGCGAACTAAAAGAGGCCTACGCGCCCATGTCGGTTTCCATTTCGTTGGAAGATGATATCGATATCAGTAGGGGCGACATGATTGTGAAAGAGAACAATCAACCTACGCCCACCCAGGAATTTGACGCGATGATCTGTTGGTTGCACAACGATACCGCAAAACCTCGTGCAAAATATGTGATTGTTCATACGGCGAATGAACAGCGGGCGATGATCAAGAATGTGTTCTATAAGATCGATATTAACACGTACAATAGGAATGAAGAGAACAAAGACCTAGAGATGAATGATATCGCGCGTGTCACGGTGCGTACCACACGTCCCTTGATGATCGATGAGTACCGCGACAACCGAGTTACGGGTAGCTTTGTGCTGATCGATGAGAGTACGCACGAGACCGTTGCAGCGGGAATGATTTTATAGTCATTATGATAGTCTTCAAAGGTAGAAAAGCTACGATTCAACGATGGATCCTCAAGATTGCGTCTATTTCGAACAATTCAGGAACTTATATTGGTCGTGGATCGCGAATTGTTAATGGTTTCTCTATCGGCGAAGGTTCAAGGGTTAATGGGGCGATCACGGTAAAAGGTTCGGGGCGCTGTCACATCGGGAAATATTGTGCTATTGGTGATCAGGTAAAGATTATTACATCAAATCACAGTACACAAACCGTCAATCTTCAGTATGCGTTAGCAAAAAAACTTGGGTTTTCCAGTCCCATGGATGAAAAGAAGGATGTAACCATTCAACACAATGTTTGGATTGGGGACAATGCGTTAATTCTGCCAGGTGTGACCATAGGAAACGGCGCTGTAATTGCAGCGGGAAGTATTGTCACAAAAGATATTCCACCCTATGCTATAGTTGCCGGTGTTCCCGCGAAGGTAAAGCGATTTCGATTTGAAGAGGAAAAAATTCGTCATATCGAAGCGTTGGAATGGTGGCATTGGACGCATGAAGAAATGAAGAATCATCCCGAACTTTTTCAATAAGATGTTTTGAAGCTATTCTCTCGAAAGGACATAAAAACAGCCTCGGTATCTAGTATTGCCATTAAATTTGGAGCTGCGTTTTTTACGTTTCTGAATGGAATCTTGCTAGCGCGAATATTAACCGTAGAGCATTTTGGGTACTATATTCTAGCGCTAACCACTATTACTTTACTATCGGTTCCAATTACTGCCGGACTTCCCAATCTCATTACTCGATACGTTTCCAAGTATGAGGTTCACGATAATTATGATGCGATAAAGGGACTTCTCATCAAATCCCATCAATATGCAGGGATAGCGATTCTTGTGGTTGCAGCCATTTCGGGGTTACTGTATGTTGTGTGGTGGAAAAATCTCGATACCGTACTCGTAGAGACGGTTGCGCTCGCTTTTTTATTACTCCCTTTATTAGGAATTAATGCGTTGCGAACTGCATTTTTACGAGGGATGAAGCTGATTTTAATGTCTGAACTTCCAGACACCCTCTTCCGTAACCTACTTCTAACCGCCGCTCTTGTGATCTGTTGGGCCTTTAATATGAACTTAACCCCTCAGGATGCAATGTTGCTCCAAGTAGGTGCTGCTTTCGCAGGCTTCGTATTAGGATACGTTTTTCTCCATCGTTCGCTTTTACGAAAATTGGCATCTGTAACCCCAATATTTAATACGAAAGAATGGATCAAAGAAACCATTCCGTTTACCGTTAACAGCGGCATCCAAATGGTAAAAACTCGGTTGCTTACTTATGTCCTAGCCATCTTCGGAAGTGTGGAGGCCGTCGCGCTTTTCGAAATTGCTTGGAGAGGTTCTTCGTTGGTTTCCTTTACTCTGGATGCCTTGAACAGAGCCATTGCCCCTTTTGTTTCGTCGGCCTATGAGCGTGATCAGAGAGCCTCTTTGCAGCGCATTGTGAAAAAAACGGGGCGTATTATCTTTGCCTGCTCGCTGCCAATAGCATTAGTTTTTATGCTTGGCGGAACAACCTTATTGGGGTATGTCTTTGGTGCAGCTTATGAAGCTTCCTATTGGGCGCTATTTATCATGTGTGTTGGACAACTCTTTAGTGCCATGACAGGCTCCGTAGGATTGCTATTAAATATGACCGGAAATCAAGGGGTGTTTTCCAAAAACAATCTTATCTTCCTGATTGTAAATGTTATCATTAGCATTCCGTCAATACTTCTCTACGACTTGGAAGGTGCTGCATTTGTCTATAGTGTGATTCTCGTGCTACAGAATATCATCCTATGGCGATACGTAAAAAAACACCTAAACATTAACACCGCTATTATCTGATGCCTACTGAGACCAACAAACCAAACTTGTTTCTACTGGGTGCCCCAAAATGTGGAACGACGTCAATGATCTATTATATGTCACAGCACCCCGAGATCTTTATGAGTCCAGAGAAAGAGCCTCATTACTTCAATACTGATAGCGGCCATCGGTATTACTTTGACTTAGATTCGTATCTGTCGCTGTTTGACGAGGCCTCACAAGAACATTCCTATCGATGTGAAGGCTCTGTTTGGTATTTGTATTCCGAAGTAGCTGTTCAAAATATTTTAGCATTCCATCCGGACGCTAAATTCATCATCATGCTTCGCGAACCCAGCAGCATGTATTTTTCACTGCATCAGGAGTTACTGTATGGTGGGAGTGAAAATGAAGCATCTCCTAAGACAGCATGGGACTTACAAGCGCTTCGGAAGGACGGGAAAAGGATCCCGCTGGGTTGCTCAGATCCGCGTTTGCTACAATACGGCGACGCTTGCTCCTTAGGAGCCCAAGTAAAACGCGCGCTAAACTACATTCCGAAAGAGCAACTCCACCTTATATTCATAGATGATCTTAAAAATGATGCCGATGCCGCCTTCCTTAAGCTACAAGCGTTTCTTGGCGTAACTCCGGTTTCTTTAGACTCCTACGACGTAGTGAACAAAAAGAAGGTTCGAAAAAGCTATATGCTGTCGCAATTCCTGATCGCTGCGACCCAATTGAAAAAACGCTTGGGTATCAAAGGGGGGCTCGGACTCGCCAATGCCATAAATAAAAAAAATGTGGCGCATGATGTTTCGCTGACACACGAGGATAGTGCCGAGATGATCCCGATGTTAAAAGCCTATTTTCAGAAGGATGTTGCGCTATTAGAACAACTCTCCGGACGCGATTTGTCTCATTGGAAATCCAACGCCTAGCCATGATCTCGATTGTTATTCCACTTTATAACAAACAAGACTATATCGCCGAAACACTGCGGTCGGTGCTCGGGCAAACCTATACCCAATTTGAAGTGATCCTTGTGGATGATGGTAGTTCTGATGCGTCTGTAGACGTGGTGAACACGTTTTCGGATGCGCGTATCACACTGGTCGAAAAACAAAATGAAGGCGTTTCGATCGCGCGGAATCACGGCGTCGCACAGGCGCAACACCAATGGATCGCTTTTTTGGATGCAGACGACTGGTGGGCGCCTACCTTTCTGGAAGAGGTGGTTAAAGGCATTGAGCAATACCCTGAGGCCGCAATCGTAGCCACCGGAAGAAGTCGTGTTTTCGAACAAGAAACAGAACGCTATACGCATGAACTACTGCCGAAGGATGGCGAAACCGAACTGCTTAGCTATTTCAAGGTTATCAGTAAGCACCTCCCGCTTGTCAATTCGTCTAATGTAGTGCTTCGGAAATCCTTGTTTTTAAGGGCAGGTGGATTTCGTCCCGGAATGCGCCAGCACGAAGATCACGATCTTTGGATTCGGTTGTGTGTTCACCACCAGGTGCTTTTCATTAATAAGGCCTTGTCCTTTTATCGGAAAAATGTAATAGCTTCAGGTTCGGCTCAGGTATTTTCTTCCGAAGACTTCCTTCAATATCTTCAGGACATCAAAGGGGTGTATCAAGAGCTTTCAGAAAAGGAGAAACCCTATTTTTCAACGTATTTCCATCGCTTCATCGCCATTCGCTATTTTCAGAGCTACGGCAAGTACAACAAAAAAGAACGACAAGCCTTACAGCAAGCGGTGCAAGGCTGGACCAAAAAAAGCTTGCAGCGCTGGATGCGATGGTTGTCTGCAACGGCCTGGGTAGATGGGTATCGGGTGCTAAAAAAAATTAAGGGATGAGTACGAAGAAAGCAAACCTGTTTCTAATTGGTGCCATGAAAGCGGGCACCACCGGTTTGATGGATTTGTTGGGCCGTCAGGAAGCCATCTATGCGAGTCCCATCAAAGAGCCGCATTATTTTGCAACATCGCTTCCGAAGCACTTATATGATCCGTCCCGTTTTTTTTCAGAAGCAAAATATTTCGAAGAACAATTTCCGAAGCCACATCACATTGCCAACGTCCAGGACAGGTCGCAATATGAACAATTATTTTCGTTGGCAGGGAAAGAGCGCTATTTGCTGGAAGGAAGTACGATGTATTTGCATGCTCCGGGAGTCGCAGAACGTATTTTTGAATACAATTCAGATGCAAAAATCATCGTGGTAACCCGTGAGCCGCTTTCTCGCGCTTTCTCACAATACCGAATGTTAGTAGGCTTAAGTCAGGAATTACGAAGCTTTCAGTCTGTTATGGAGGCTGAAATTGAGAGGTATCACAACGGTTCACTTCCTTGGCACAGTTGCTTGAATATGAGTTTTTATGAGCGTCCCATAAACACATTTAAAAAGTACTTCAAGGATGTTTGTGTGATTTCGTTTGAAGACTTTATCGCAGATAAAGAACAGGTGGCCCAAGAACTTTCTACCTTTTTGGAAATCCCGTTAGATTTTAGCGTAGAGGGCGTTGCAGAAAATAGCACCCGCACCCCAAAAGCAAAGGGGTTGCTCTTTGTGTTGAAGCGAATCGGACTCAAAGACTTTTTCTCTTTCCTATTTCCGAGTACCTTTAAGCATTGGTTATACCGCAGGCTTAGTTCTGGCAAACGACCAGAAATGGGATTATCAGATGCTACCAAGGCGAAACTAAACCAGATATTCGAAAAAGAAGCGACCGTATGATCGTATTAGACCTTTGCGTGCTCATCATTATCACCTTGGTGACCTTCAATTTTAAGTCGCTTTTCCGCGATTTTACAAGAAAGGAACGCAACAGTCTGAACAAACTCTTTTTCTTCCACTTTGCCATTGCTATTTTTTTTCATTGGTACATCAGCTCTAATGGGGGAGATGCGCAGCATTATTGGGAATATCCCGCCGTGCTTGAATTTTCGGAAGTGCTTGCCCAGGTATCTCAACGCTATGGGACCCCGTGGATGTATCTTATCAACTATGTACCTGCAAACACCTTACAGCTTTCCTTTTTTACCGGAAACATGATCTACGCCTGCATTGGATTTATAGGATTTGTATTGCTCTTCAGAATTTGTAAAAAATACCTTACGGATGAGGGAGATCTGTCGGCGATCCGCCTTTTTAATATTCCCGTATTTCCGTATCTGTTTTTTCTTCCGAATTTTCATTTCTGGTCTTCCGGAATCGGAAAAGATACGTTGATGTTCACAGCGGTGATCCTGTTTCTTTTCGCCATGATCAAATTCAAGAGACGCTGGTCCTTATTGCTTATCGCCTCCCTGCTCATTTTGATCGTTCGACCGCATATTTTGATGTTTTTAGTGGTTTCCTTCGGAATTGCCTTTCTATTTGATGGTCGCGGATTAAAAGGGTATCAAAAATTGGTACTGCTCTTTGTCTTCATTGGGGGTTTCGTATTCTTATTGGATTTCGTGTTGCAGTTTGTGCAAATTGAAAATCTGGAAACAGAAACCATTTCACAATACGCCAGTGACAAATCCTCTAGCTTGAATCGCGCCGATACGGGATCGAGTATAGATACTTCGCAGTATTCTATTCCTATGAAAATTTTTACGTTCCTATACCGTCCTTTCTTCTTCGACAGCAACGGTATTTTAGGATTGTTGGCTTCCGTAGAGAACCTAGTGTTGTTGCTCTTTAGTGTCTCCTTTTTGATAAAGAAACCGCTGAAAGCCTGGAAAGAGGCGCCTTACATACTAAAAAGCAGCTTTCTATTTTTTCTTTTTGGTGCGATCGCATTTTCCATGATTCTTGGAAACTTAGGGATCATGCTTCGCCAGAAGAACATGTTTATGCCATGGTTGATCGTATTTGGTCTGTGGTGCTCTTATTACGCAATCTCGAAAAACAAACCGAATGAGAGTACTCATCCTCATTAATAGCCTTAGAACGGGAGGCGCCGAAAAGTTAGTCCACGACAGCATTCTCGGCTTCAAAGCTCATGATATGGAGGTAGCCCTTGCCTTGCTGGATGGGACGTCCACACCCTTTCTTGAGTCGCTACAGGAACAAACAAACTGTACTATTCATTCCCTGTCTAAAGGTAGTGTGTACCAGCCCTTATTAATCATTAAGATACGAAGACTGCTATCACAGTACGACCTAATACATGTGCATTTGTTCCCGGCGTTGTACTGGGCGGCCATAGCATCATTGGGCCTGAGGCGAAAACCCAAAATGATCTATACCGAACACAGTACCAGCAATCGTAGACGCTCCTCCTGGCTTGGGCGGCTGGATTCCTGGATATACGGCCGCTACACCACCATCATTACCATCACCGACGAAGTTAAAGAGGCACTCGTTACGCATATTCCATCCATTGCGCACAACTGTGTGGTCATTGCAAATGGTGTCTCACTACAAGCCATTCGAGAGGCTTCTCCTAGTCGTGAAGACATTTTCGATGCCTCTGTTGATTTTAAGATATTGCAGGTGTCTCGCTTTCATCCGCCCAAAGACCAGGCCACGGTTATTAGGGCCTTACAGCACCTTCCGAACTCGGTTGGATTGATATTGGTAGGAGAGGGACCGACGCAAACCGACTGTGTCGAGCTGGCCGCATCGCTTACACTAAGTCACCGGGTTGCTTTTCTGGGTGTTCGGAAAGATATACCAGAGCTGCTCAAAGCTTCCAACGTGGTGATCTTATCCTCTGGGCATGAGGGCTTATCGTTGGCAAGTCTGGAAGGAATGGCAAGCGGCAGACCCTTTGTAGCTTCATCTGTTCCCGGCCTAAAAGATCTGGTGGAAGGTGCCGGTTTGTTATTTCCGAAAGGAGATGATGCTGCCTTGGCCGAAACGATAGCACAGTTGCGAAACGATGATAAAATGTATAGGGAAACGGTGCACCGCTGTATCGAAAGAGCGCAACAATATGATATTGCGCAAACAATAGACCAACACATCGAATTATATAAGGATACGCTCAAATGATGAAAAAACCGAAACTTATTCGCATCACCACGGTTCCCTTATCGCTTGAGAAACTTCTGGAAGGGCAACTCGCCTATATGTCGGATTTCTTCGAGGTGATCGCTATTTCTTCCGAAGCAGCACGTTTGCAGGCCTATGGTAGGCAAGAAGGTGTGCGGACCAAAGCGCTCCCCTTACGTCGAAAAATCACTCCGTTTCAAGATATAAAGGCCATCTATCTATTGTATCGATTTCTTCGGAAAGAACAACCTGAAATAGTCCATACGCACACGCCCAAAGCGGGTTGGGTGGGGATGCTTGCCGCGTATTTGGCTGGCGTTCCGATACGCATCCATACCGTGGCCGGGATGCCGTTAATGGAGGCTACCGGATTAAAGCGTCGGCTGTTGAATACGGTAGAAAAATGGACCTATCGCACGGCGACTCATGTCTTTCCAAATTCAAAAGGGCTTCTGGACTTTATCCAAGAGCAGCACTGGACCGATCCCGAGAAGCTCAAGATCATTGGAAATGGCAGTAGCAATGGAATTGATACCCACTATTTCAGTCCGCATCAGGTTTCCGAAGAAGTCAGATGTTCCCTACGCTCGTCTTTGGGCATCCCGGAAACAGGTTTTGTGTTTGTCTTTGTAGGCCGTTTGGTAGGAGATAAAGGCATTAATGAATTGATTACGGCCTTTGACACTCTTTCCCAGACGCAAGAAGGATTGGTTTTACTGCTGGTGGGGCCTTTCGAATCCGATTTGGACCCATTACATCCACAAACGCTCAAAACCATCGAAACCCATCCTGGTATTCATACCACAGGCTTCGTCCAGGACGTTCGACCGTATCTTTCTATGAGTCAGGTGTTGGTTTTCCCAAGCTATCGCGAAGGTTTTCCGAACGTGGTAATGCAGGCCGGAGCCATGGGACTTCCCGTGATCGCTACCAATATCAACGGATGTAATGAAATTATTGAGGAAGGACATAATGGCTTGCTGATACCCCCGAAGGAAGTACTCCCACTACAACATGCCATGGAAGAGGTTTTACCACCTTCCGAAGCGTACCAAGTGATGAAGCAAGCGGCGCGATCAAGTATTTTAAACCGACTCGAACGCACCGAATTATGGGACGCCTTATTCAGCGAATATCAGCGATTGCTGGCAAACATTTAGTATTTTTGCACCGTGTATAAGAACGTTGTTAAACCTATATTAGATACGCTTTGCGGACTCCTTTTTTTGATCGTCTTATCTCCGATATTTCTCGGGGTGATGGTGGCTTTGTGGATTGCCACTAAGGGGTCTCCGTTTTTCTTGCAGCGGCGTCCCGGAAAGAACGAGCGGTTGTTTCATATTATCAAGTTCAAAACCATGTCGGATGAAAAAGATGCCTCAGGAAAGCTACTGCCCGACGCCGATCGGCTAACGGCATTGGGACGCTGGGTGCGATCGACCTCTATGGATGAGATTCCGCAGCTATTGAACGTGATCAAAGGTGACATGAGTTTAGTAGGCCCCAGACCGTTATTGCCCGAATACCTTCCGCTGTATAACGAACAGCAACGCAAGCGTCATTGGGTACGACCAGGGATTACCGGTTATGCGCAAGTACATGGACGTAACGCTATCTCTTGGGAACAGAAATTTGAACACGATGTATACTATGTGGAACACCAATGTTTTTCGTTGGACATGAAAATCCTCTGGAAAACCGTTTTTAAGGTTTTTCTTCGGAAAGATATAAACACAGAGAATACGGCGACAACCCTACCGTTTAAAGGAACAACAGAATCATGAAAACAATTCATCTATACGGAGGCGGCGGTCATTGCTATGCTGCCATTGAGTTGATTCGCTCCTTAGGCGAATACGAACCCAGTTGTGTATATGACGACCACCCTACCAAAAAAATGATTTTAGACATCCCCGTTTCAAAGCGAGATAATGCTACTGTAGCGAAGGGGGCGGCGTGCGTAACTATTGGCAATAATGTTATTCGAAAAAAGCTAGTGAACCAACTCTCAGGACCTTTCCCAAGTTTTGTTCATGCTTCCGCAGTGGTGTATCCGTCTGTCTTCATCGGTGAGGGTACTCTGGTGCATCCGTTAGCGGTATTAGATGCCGCAGTTTCGGTAGGCGCTTTTTGTATTATTAACAATCACGCGACCGTTTCTCACAATGTGCGGATTGGCGATTTTTCTCACATAGCGATACAGGCTGCCGTAGCGGGCGGCGTCACTATTGGCAGTGGAACGCTCGTAGGAGCAGGAAGTGTGATACTTCCTGAACTCAATATCGGAAACAATGTTGTTATTGGTGCCGGAGCGGTGGTCACTAAGGATATCCCCGATGATGTCACTGTTTACGGCAATCCTGCCAAAATGATTAAAAACAACCTAACATGAGTTCAACCATCTATTTGTCGTCTCCTCATATGGGCGGAACCGAGGAAGCCTATGTAAAAGAAGCTTTTGATACCAATTGGATCGCACCCCTGGGGCCTAATGTAAACGGGTTTGAAGCGGCTTTATCCAACTATTTGGGACATCAAAAAGAAGTGGCGGCACTGAGTTCCGGTACGGCGGCCCTGCATCTGGCTCTGGCCCTTCTTGAAGTAGGTTCTGGAGATGAAGTGATGTGTCAGAGTATGACCTTTGCCGCCTCCGCCAATCCTATCATCTATCAAGGCGCGAACCCGGTGTTTGTGGATAGCGAACCAGCTACGTGGAATATGTGCCCGAATCATCTGGAAGCCGCTATCACAGATCGTTTGAAACAAGGAAAACGTCCCAAAGCTGTGATTGCTGTGCATCTCTACGGAATGCCCTGTAAGATAGATGACATCCGAAATCTTTGTAAGACTTACGACATTCCATTGATTGAAGATGCAGCCGAAGCCTTGGGCAGTACGTATCAGGGCGTTCCCTGTGGCACTTTTGGCGATTTTGGCGTGTTGTCGTTCAACGGAAACAAGATTATCACCACTTCCGGAGGAGGTGCCTTGGTGTGTGCTTCCGAAGCAGAAAAACAAAAGGCGGTATTTCTGGCAACACAGGCTAGGGACGAAGCGCCGCATTATCAGCACTCTGTTTTAGGCTATAATTATCGATTGAGCAATATTGCTGCGGGCATTGGTCGCGGTCAGATGGAAGTACTCGATACTCACATAGGGTTACGGCAACAAATGAACCAATTCTATAAAGAGCAATTTTTTGGTTGGGAAGGTATTGAGGTATTTACCGAACCTAATGAAAGTTTTGTATCCAACCACTGGCTGAGTTGTATTACCATTGATAAAAAGAAAACCGGCTTTTCCGCAGAAGAATTACGCAAAGCTTTTGGTGAAGATAATATTGAGGCTCGTCCCTTGTGGAAGCCCATGCATTTGCAGCCCTTGTACGAGAACGCGCCGTATTATGGAGGCACGGTAGCCCAAACGCTTTTTGAAAATGGATTGTGTCTTCCTTCGGGCTCGAATTTAACGGACACGGAACGCAGTCGAATTGCCGCTGTTATCCGTCAGTTTCGTTAGAGAATTAAGTATATTTGCAGTCTGAACAAAAGCCTGTGAAACCATCACAAAAACTGTTACGAAAACTCTATTCAGGCGACAATCGAATTCGATTGTTAGATCAGAAGTACCTTCCTCGTTGGATTGTGATACTGATTGATACCTTTTTGTGTATGAGCGCTTTAGTGCTCACGTATTTCATATTGGCAAATACACCCATCAATTTTCATGAGACGTTCTCTTTGTTTGAGCAGGCCTTGCTTTTACTAGGATTGAATGTGCTCTTTTTCTTTATTTTTAAGACATTTTCGGGGATCATCCGTCACTCCACCTTCATGGATCTACTGAAATTAGGATTATCTTCGGTATCTACTTCAGCAACAGCGGCGGTAATTTCTTGGAGCTATTATCTTTTTGGTGGGGAAAAGATCTTTCTAACCACCTCCTTAATCCTGTACATGTTGATCTCCTTTTTTGCCATGCTGTTTTTCAGAATCGCTGTAAAAGAGAGCTACTTGTTCATGAAGAATGTTTCCACCAATACCATAAAGAAACGGGTGGCGATTCTAGGGGTTGATGATCATACTCTATCTGTGGGACGCGCCCTGACTACCGAAGCGAATTTGCCGTATAACCTGGTTGGCTTTCTGAGCAAGCACTTCGATTCGAAACGGTATAAGATTATGGGCAAACCGGTTATTCCGGTTCGGGAAAATCTGTCGAAAACACTTTCGGAGCTAGACATTGAAGGGGTTCTTATGGTAAGCGAGGCGTTTACCGGAAAAGAACGCAACGAGCTGGTGGAAACCTGCTTAGAACAGCATATTGAAGTGCTTAATGTTCCTTCGTTAGAGCAATGGAATTCCAAGGAGGACATCAAAAATCAGATCAAACCGATCCAGATTGAAGATTTATTGGAGCGGCAACCCATTTCTATCAATTCTTCGGTGATTCATGAAGATCTTCAAGGAAAGACCATTTTGGTCACCGGCGGTGCGGGGTCTATCGGTAGTGAGATTGTTAGGCAGATCGCCAATTTCGAACCGGCGTATATTATTATTCTCGATCAGGCGGAAACGAATTTACACGAATTAGAATTATACCTGAACCTCAATCACCCTTCACTGAACTTTATAACCGAGCTGGCCGACATCAGCAACATGTATCGCTTGGAGCTTTTGTTTACCAAATATCGGTTTGATGTGGTCTATCACGCCGCTGCCTACAAACACGTACCGCTCATCGAGCGGAATCCGCATGAAGCGATCTATGTGAACATTTTAGGAACCGTCAACCTGTCGGTGCTCGCGGTAAATCACAAGATCGATAAATTCGTGATGGTGTCTACCGATAAGGCGGTGAACCCAACCAATGTGATGGGAGCCAGCAAGCGTGTGGCCGAAATGTACGTTCAATCGTTACAGAATGAAAAAGATGTTCGCACCCGATTTATTACCACCCGCTTCGGAAATGTTCTCGGTTCGAGCGGCTCGGTCATTCCTCATTTTAGAAAGCAAATTTCTCAGGGAGGTCCCGTAACCGTGACGCATCGCGACATTATTCGGTATTTTATGACCATACCAGAAGCCTGTCAGCTAGTACTTCAAGCCGGAACCATGGGAAAAGGAGGAGAGATCTTTGTATTCGACATGGGTGAGCCGGTACGGATCTTAAGTTTGGCAGAACGTATGATCAAACTTTCCGGATTAGAACCTTATGAGGATATCGATATCAAGATTACCGGCCTTCGACCCGGAGAAAAACTTTTTGAAGAGCTATTGAATGATACTTCCACCTCATTACCCACGCACCACCCTAAGATTATGATTTCAAAAGTACCGGTGGGAGAGTTCCAAATGATCAAAAAGCAGGTCAAACATATTATTAAGGCAGCCACGCACAAAGAAGATAAGGAGGTCGTACGCCTGCTTAAAGAGTTAGTACCTGAATTCAAGAGTAATAACTCAGAATTTGAACAACTCGATCAGCCCAAATCATAAAGTCCGATAAAAGTGAAATTCGTCCCCTTAAGAATACGTACCTTTGCAACTAATTTTCAGAAGATTATCGATACTCCATTCATGAAATACAACGTCGTTCTCCGTGCAGCGGTTATCCTGGCAGGGCTGTGGCTCTTTCAGTCCTGTGCTACTAAAAAGGAAATTATTTATTTCCAGGACGCAGCGAACTTAGATCAAACGATGACCTCTCAAGAGTTCAATCCGATCATCGAAAACAACGATATTCTATACATAACCGTTTCTTCTATCGATAAGGTTGTGGCAGCTCCGTTCCAACGAAACACGGGCATGGAGAATCAAGCGGCAGGCGGAAATAATATCGGACTCCAAGGCTATCTGGTCGATACCGATGGCGAGATTCAGTTTCCGGTCTTGGGAAGTATTCCAGTGGCCGGGAAGACCCGTGGCGATGTAGCGGCACAGCTTACCGAATTGCTTAAGGAATATATAACCGATGTGGTAGTAGATGTGCGCATTGTGAACTTCAAGGTGACGGTGATCGGGGAGGTGCAAACTCCCGGTGTCTTCAAAATTGAAGACGAACGGGTTACCTTACCCCAGGCCATTGGATTGGCCGGTGATTTTACTGAGGATGGCAATCGGGAAAACGTGACCGTTATCCGGGAAGTGAATGGAAAGCAGCGCGTTACTACTGTCGATTTTACGAAAACCGACTTCTTTACCAGTGAGTTTTTCTTTCTGAAACAAAACGACATTGTGTACGTAGAACCATCTCTAAAAGGCGTACGTAAATCTGGTTTTATTCCGGATGTTCCGGCTCTGTTGTCATTAGTAACCGTAGTGCTTAGCACCGTCATTTTATTAACGCGATAGTATGGAAACCAAAACGGAAGCGCTTACCAACGATCGTCCACTCAAAGAATTACTAACGGCTTACCTGAAGCGGTGGTACTGGTTTGTTATAGGGTTGGTGTTAGCTCTTGGTATTGCCATGATCTATTTGCGTTACACCACCAAATTGTATCGAAGTCAGGCGACCGTGATCGTAAAGGACGATAAGTCGGGTGGCGCTGGTGAATTGGCAGCTTTTTCTGAAATGGGAGGGTTTTTCTCTCGGTTTCAGAATAGTAAGATTGAAAATGAGTTGGCCATATTTCGGTCAAAGCGACTCATTACGGAAGTCGTTAAAAAGCTCAATCTGAACATTCAGTACCAGTCCGTTGGCGCCGTAAAAGGAACTGAAATCTACCGCAATCGCCCATTTACCGTGCAGTACCTATCCTTTAAAGACAGCACGCGTACCCGTCCGGCACCCCAGTTATTGATTGAAATTCAATCCCGAACTCAATATCATTTAGAAAGCGTTAATGGCACTATTGAAGGAACCTACACCTTTGGAGATCGAGTTTCCTTGCCCTTTGGTGATGTGACACTGATACCGCATTACGAGCGGGCCTCTTTTTTTAGAGAAGGAACCAATCGTACAGTGAGTGTTACCTACTTACCACTAGATCAAGTGGCGCTTCGCTATCAGCGACGGGTTCAGGTGGCGAACGAACTTGGAAACAGCAACGTGGTGCAACTACGAATGCAGTCGGCTGTGCCTGAAAAAGCCGAAGATTTCCTCAACGAATTGGTCTTTCAATATAATAAGGACGCCATTAACGATCGGAGTCAGATTTCCCAAAAAACGGCTAACTTCATCGATTCGCGTCTGGAGATTATCACCCGCGAACTAGATTCGGTAGAACAAAACAAAGAGACCTTTAAAAGCAACAACCGCCTGACAGACATCGAAGCGGAAGCCCAATTGATTCTTGAAAACGCAAGTGAATTCAATAAACGCCAACTCGATGTAGGCACCCAATTGGAGCTTACCAGTACCATGATTGAGTACATGGAAGGTGCTGGGGCAACCGACTTACTCCCTGCGAATATCGCCTTAGAAGAATCACAGGTGGGCGAAGCCGTTTCTAACTACAATCAATTGGTGTTAGAGCGAAACAGATTGCTTAAAAATTCAACCTCCAAAAACCCGGTCGTTGTAAATGTCAATAATCAATTAGACGAATTGCGAAATGGCATCCTTTCGAGTTTGCAAAACACCCGTCAATCGTTGCAAATAGCCTTACGTGACCTCAATACTCGTGAGGGTTCTCTCAATGCGCGACTTTCTCAAGTGCCGAGCAAGGAAAAGATCTTTCGGGGCATAGAACGACAACAGTCGATTAAGGAACAACTTTATTTATTTTTATTGCAGCAGCGGGAAGAAGCCAGTATTTCTCTGGCGGCCACTTCAGCCAAGGCGAAAGTGGTAGACGCGGCCTATACCGGGAAAGCGCCCGTAGCACCAAACTCCATGCTTATTTATCTTGGGGCGGGACTGGCCGGACTATTGCTTCCGTTTTTGGTGATCTACGGAGCCGAATTGCTAAACACCAAGGTAGAGAATCGCAGTGATGTGAATAAAGTACTTCCACAGATTCCGTTCGTAGGAGAAATTCCGAAACTTAAAAAGGGAGATGAACAATTAATTCAGGAGAACGACCGAAGCATTTTGGCCGAATCCTTCCGTATTCTTAGAACGAACCTTCAATTCTTACTCTTCGGAAATAAAAAAGAAAAGCAAGATACCCGTACCATTTTTGTAACATCCACCATCAAAGGGGAGGGCAAGACAATGGTAGCCTTTAATTTGGCGCTCACCATTGCGCTTACGGGCAAAAAAGTGGCCTTGGTAGGCGCGGATATTCGAAACCCGCAATTGCATCGCTATTTGTCGAAAAGCGACGCGAAGAAAAAGGGACTCACCGAATATATTATCGATCCCTCCATGACGGTGGCAGAGGTGACCCATCGCAGCACTACCCACGACAATATCAGCATTGTGTTGAGTGGTGCGATTCCACCCAATCCGGCTGAACTATTAATGCGTGACCGTACCGGGCAGTTCTTCAACGAAATTAAAAATGAGTTCGACTACGTGATTGTAGATACCGCTCCTTCCTTATTGGTAACCGACACCATTCTTATCAACAAATGGGCAGATATTACCTTGTACGTGATTCGCGCGAATTATAGCGATAAAAAATTACTGAGCTTCCCGAAGGATGCCCTATTGGAAGGAAAATTAGAGAACGTAGCCCTGGTGTTGAACAATGTTGATATGACCAATTTTGGGTACGGCAATAAATACGGCTATGTCTACCGCAGCGATGCTCCCAGCAGCTTCTGGCAGCGATTTTTTTCTAAAAATTAAGCGATACATGGGTAAGAAGTTCATCCAAATTGCCATTTTTCTCTTCGGAATTCAGAGTATGGCGCAGCTTTGGGCTGAAGGGGCCGTAGATGTGAGTGGCATCCTCTCTTCGGAAGCGTCGGTTCCTTTTTGGATGCAAGCCAATACCAATTATCGCTATGGAAATTTTAGCAATCTGGCACCACTTGTGGAAGGACGGCTTGGATGGGCGACTTCCGACTCGGCTGAAATTGCCATAGGCGCCAGTACGTATTACCGCGATGATGTGCCCGACGAATTTCAAGCCCGTGAGCTGTATCTTGAGTTTTCGAACAAATGGTTGCACGCTGTGCTGGGTTCACAAGTGCCTTCGCAACCCTATCAGGGCTTGTCTACCACTCGAAAAAACTTTTTATGGTCTGGCAATGCGAGGCCTATCCCTGGATTGCTTTTGGAAGCCCAGAACCCATTGCGCATCACCAACGGTTTTGCGATCGATTGGGGCATTGGCCACTACCAACTGTCGGACGATCGTTATGTGGCAGATGCCATGATTCATTACAAGCGAATTGCACTGCTTTTTCGTTTTGCAGAACGACATCAAGTAAAAGGGCAGTTACAGCATATGGCACAATGGGGAGGGACTTCTCCGGAATTCGGACCGTTGCCAAATGATTTTGAAGCCTTCGTAGACGTGTTTTTTGCCTCCCGCGGGGCAGATGCATCGATTCCCGGTGAAGCCGTGAATGCCTTGGGGAATCATTTGGGGACCTTCTTATTAGACTATACCTATACCTCAGCACAGTCGGTTTGGAATTTTTATCATGAACACCCCTTTGAAGATGGCAGCGGATTTCGCTGGTCGAATTTTCCAGATGGCGTATGGGGTTTGGTGTATCAGCCTTTACAATCGTCCTGGCTAGATACCATTTTATACGAGTATGTTGATACTTCCGACCAAAGTGGAAATGACAGTGGTGCCGGATTTGATGGCTACTTCGGTAACAATGTATATCGCAGTGGATGGGCGCATGAAGGACAGGTAATTGGATTGCCTTTTATTGGTTACGATCGCAATCTGATAGTGAATGATATCAATTCACCCGTTACCAACAATCGGGTTCGGGTGCATCACCTTGGGGTCTCGGGTTCGGTGGGTGCCATACAATGGCTCTTAAAAACCTCCTACAATGTCAATTTAGGGACCTATAGACAACCCTTTACTCCCACGCAAAAGAATCTTTATAATTACGCGCAAGCTACGTATCATACTCATTCCTTCGGAAGCTTCCGACTGGGCGTTGGCGCCGATGTGCAAAATATAGGTGCGGAAGTTTTTGGAGTACAGGCGGGATATCGCTACTCGTTTTGATCGTTGTTCTTCTTCCGAAACAAGCCACCCAAGGGTATTACAAACAGTAGAAAGAGGAATTTCCCGGTGACAATTCCGAAGATCGTAATGGCAGCACAGATAATATAGAGCCAAATAGTTCCGTTCTTCATAGTGCGAAAGTACTAGTTTTACCATTTATTTAGTACCCCTACCATTGTTTTTAGTCTCAAGGGTATGTACTTTTGCAGTTCAAAAAAGTACCTGTGTTAAAAGATACTATCATCGCAATGCTGTGGAGTGTCTCTCCTTTCGGAGAGGCCAAGGTGGGTATTCCATATGGGCTGTTCAACGATGTGAACATTTATCTCGTGTTTGTTGTGTGTTTTGCGGCGAATGTACTTGTATTTCCCATCATGAAATATTTTCTCCATAGCATCAACACCTATTGTCTTCGGTGGTATTTTTATAAAAAAGCTGCCTTATGGGTCGCGAGACGCGCCAAAGTGGGGTCGGCCGATAAAATCAAAAAGTACGGGTTTTGGGGATTGATGTTTTTCGTATCCCTGCCCATTCCTGGTACGGGAGTGTATGCCGGAACGATTGCGGCCTATCTCTTTAATTTTGAGACTAAAAAGGCGTTCCTGGCCAATACGATAGGCATCTTTATCTCTTCCGTTATTGTGTGGAGCACTACCTTGGCCACCATGGAAGGCATCGCCGCTTAACCATTCTCTACTTTCAAAATAAAACCGCTGTTGTGAACATTTTCGATAGATACCGCAGGGTCTTCTTCTAGGTATTTGCGCAGTTTTGAAATAAAAACATTCAGACTTTTTTTGTTGAAATAATCGTTTTTCCCCCAGATGGAAGTGAGTATTTGTTGATAGCTGCACAATTCATTGGGGTGAGCCGCAAGTAGGGCTAGGATAGCCGTTTCTCGTTTCGTGAGGGATTGCGATTGTTCCTGAAAGACTAGTTCTTGTTTACGCGGAAGAAGTACATATTGTCCAATAGCGTAATCGTTGTTGATTTTTTTAGGTCCTTCCGCACCGATTCTCGCCAATAACGTTTTGATTCGTACTACTAACTCTTCCTCGTCTATTGGTTTCTTCAGATAATCTACGGCTCCGGCGGCAAACCCTTTCAGCACATCCACCTTAAGTGAGCGAGCGGTAAGAAAAAGGAACGAGAGCTCGGGGCGCTGTTCTTTAATTTTTTCAGCGAGGGCAAACCCGTCGCTATCGGGAAGCATCACATCGAGAATAGCGAGATGAAAATGACCTTCTTGCAGTTTTTTCAAGGCATCCGCTGCGGTGGGTGACCAGGTAACAGAAAAACCATTCATTTTTAGATATTCCGAAAGGAGGTACCCCACCGTTTTATCGTCTTCTACTAATAGTAATGTGTGGGTGTTATTACTCATGGATTGGAATTCTTATAATTACCGTTGTACCTCGTTGCAGCTCACTTTGTAGCTTCAAAGTGCCATTGTGTTTTTTAATTACTTCTTTCACGTAACTGAGTCCTAAGCCGTAGCCGGATACCCTATTCTGACTCTCTTGAGAACCTCTGTAATATTTTTGAAATACTTTTTTCTGTTCTGAAACTGAAATCCCCGGACCTTCATCCGTTATTGCAATCGTAAGATGATTTCCTATAATGTTTGCCGCTAATGAAATGGCACTTTCCTGCCCGTATTTCTTAGCATTGTCTAAGAGATTCTGAAGCGCATTTTCCAAATGTACCGGTTCTGCTTTAATTGGAAACGCTTCCTTGGAAAGGGAATAGTGAAAGGGAATATTCTCTAGGGCTGCCATAGCCTTAAAGGTAGTACACACGGCTTCTATATTGGGTTTGAAATCGACAACTATGAGATTAAAATACCGCTTCCGTGATTCAATTCGAGCCAGGTCCAATACTTTTTCGATATGCAGCTTAAGGCGTTCTGTTTGTTGTCGAATACTCTGAATGACAGGTTCCTGGGCTTCCGAAGCATCTTTTTGAAGCAATTTCGTCGCAATCCCAATCGCAAATACCGGCGTTTTCAATTCGTGTGTTAGATTATTGATAAATTCATTCGTAGTGGTGATGATCTTTCGCTGCCAATAAAACGATCGAAGTACCCAGATAACCACTAAAATAATGATGAGACTAAAAAGCAAGCCTGGAATGATCAGGCCGTTAAGTTGAAAGAGAAAATAACGATTCAGGGCCACAAACTGCAATTCGAGATACACTTTTTGTCCGAGTCTCTCAGGTAAATATCCGCTAAGCTCAAAGGTGTAGGCGTTAACACCTTCGGCCAGATCAATTTCTCTAGGGGCTTTTAGGTAATAGGTACTGTCTCGGGTAAACAATCGGTAGGAATGTGTTGCTTCAACCCCCTTTTCATTCAATCGTTGCGTAACAAAGTCATCTAAAAAATGTCGGGAGGCATCTGCCAGACTATCGCTACTCAGTTTAAAGTATTGGGTGTTATTTGTAAGACCTTGTGCCAGTAAAAACGTGAGTTGGTTTTGAGTTTGCAGGTCTTCTTGCATGGCAGCGCCCGCCTCAGCGATCTTTCGGTCGAATTGAACTTTCGCTAAATTTAAAGAGATGCGCAGATATTGGTATTGGATGACAAACAACCCCAAGACCGAAATCACAAAAAGAACGATATAAATAGTTTTCCGATTCACCGAGTGCTATATTACCAAAAAATTAGCGAATCCAGCGATCTTAAACTTTGCTTAACCTTTTTAGTTTTTTCTTACACCTTTTAAAGTCTTCTTAGTCGGAACTGCGCCAGCAAGCGAGTACTTTAGCAATGTAATAACGAATAAGAATGATTTAAACATCGTTATCATAAGATTTCTAGATTTAATTTAGCAATACAATCAACGGAAATTGGTTCTTGGAAAAAACAGCGCTCTTTTAGCAGGGGCGCTGTTTGGTTTTTAGTACCCCTCGTCTTTCTGTCCTTAGTGTCTTCATAGTCTTTTTAATCTTGTCTTTCTTTTTTTAAAGCATCCTTAAACTTTCGGTCTCGTTTCCTGACTTAGTTTAGCGGGAACAACCAACCTTATTTCAATATGAAACGCTCTATTTTTTTTAGCTTATTATGTGTTAGCTTATTTTCAACAATATCACTCTACGCTCAGGGCTGTGTGGCCATCCGTCATTTTTCCTGTAGCGTCGGAAATCAATTGGAAAACAATCTTCTGAACGAAGGGAGTTTTCAAATTGGACTCAATTATCGGTATTTTCGATCGTTTCGACACTTTCGCGGTACCGAAGAAGAACCCGATCGGGTAACCAATAATACCGAAGTGGTTAATAATGCGCATGCCTGGGACCTCAGTTTGAACTACGCCTTATCCAATCGCTGGTATGCGGGAATGACGATTCCGACGGTCATCAATACACGATCTTCATTATATGAGCATGGTCGCGAGGAGCGGAACATGACTTTCAGTCGGGGTTTAGGTGATATTCGTTTGGGAGTTGGCTATTGGTTCTTTGACCCTGTAGCACATACCAATGGTAACCTAGCCGTAGGTTTGGGCGTAAAACTACCCACCGGAAACTTCAATGCCACCGATATTTTTTATAACGTTGGGGTAGATGGCAGTCCGCAAGTACGCCCCGTGGATCAGTCAATTCAACCTGGAGACGGTGGATTTGGAGTGACCGTCGATTTTCAACTCTATCAACAGATCGCTCCTCAGTTTTTTGCATATGCCGGAGGTTTTTATCTTATAAACCCGCGTGAAACGAACGGGGTGCGTACCTTTCGTGAAACGTTGAGCCCCATCCTACAGAACGAAGCCATCATGTCGGTTCCCGATCAATTTTCAGTCCGTGCCGGCGCGAGTTATTCGTTTTCTACCACATGGGCGGCGTCGCTGGGGGCGCGTTATGAGGGTATTCCGGTAGAAGATCTCGTAGGGGGAAGTGAAGGTTTTCGTCGCCCCGGAAATGTATTATCTATAGATCCAGGCATTTCGTTTATGCGCTCCAATGTTTCCTTGAATCTAAACGTTCCCATTGCGTTACGTCGTGAACGCCCGCAGAGTGTAACCGATATTGAAACGAGTGAGGTGACAGGAGAATTTAGGAATGGTGATTCGGCCTTTGCCGATTATTTGATCAATTTTGGTATTGCCTACCGTTTTCCCGCTAAGAAAACAGCCACCATAGAAAAAAAGACGGACGTTGATTTCGACTAAGACCAAATATATTAGGATTCCGTTTTTTCAGAAGCGATCGCTTGCTGTGCAGTGGTATCATTGCTGTCGTCTTTCGTATTTTGGTCTGGATATACTTTAGAGAATACCCAGGCCATAATCATCGATATTAGGAAGGAAGGCGCAAGCACGTCCAGCTGCACAAAATACGGACCGATGCCTTCCATACCCTGTACTACAAACTTGAAGATAGGAACGCAGAGAAAACCGGCGATCATGGCAGCGATGGCACCTGTTTCTGAAAGTCCTTTCCAGAAAAGCGTCAATATAATAACCGGGCAGAAGGAGGCGGCAATGCCAGACCATCCAAAGATAATAAGCCAAAATACCGTATGGTTGGGAGCTACAACAGCAATAACCATGGCGATGATCAAGGCAACAAAGGCCATGACAAGCGTTACTTTGCGAGAAAGTGGCGCTAAGGCCTCATCTTTCAGGTCGGGTCTAAAGATCTTCTGATAGAAATCACGAGTAATGGCACTGGAAGCGATCACTAAAAGTGAATCGATGGTCGACATGATGGCAGAGAGCACGATGGCTACATAAATAGCTACCACGATATAGGGCAAAAAGTTTTCGGTCATGATATTCAAGACGCTTTCGGCTCCGGTCCCTAGAATTGCTTCCGGATCTTGCCCGCTTTCCGTAAAGATAATACGGGCTAAAATACCGATGGTAACCGCTGCCGCATCGGTGAGCAATGTAAACAATACCGCGACCCATTTTCCCTTGTCGATCTGTTTTTCGCTCTTAATAGACATAAATCGAACATACACTTGTGGAGAGCCCAAGAATCCGAGTCCGATCATAGCGAAGCCTAACATGGTGGCGATGTTCATCCAAACATCGGTACTGGTTCCCCAAACTTGGGTGAGTGCCGGGTCGATAGATTGTAAGCCTTCTATGATTCCGGTCCCGCCATCCATACTGAAAAAAACAACGATGGGAAGCATTACCAACCCGATGAACATCATGAGGCCTTGAAACAAATCAGACCAAACTGCTGCGACAAACCCACCGATAAAAATGTAGGAGAGTACAATCAAAAACCCGATGATAGCTCCCCAATAATAGTTCATATCCATCATGGTCTCAAAGGCCTTTCCGGTGACATCAATTTGGGAACTCACATAGATCACCACAAAAATGGAAAGAATCGTAGATGCGAGGATCCGAAGGGTCTTGGTGTTACTTTTAAAATGACTTTCCAGATAATCGGGAACCGTAATAGCATTGTATTCATCCGATTTTCGCTTGAACTTCTTGGCCATAAACCACCAAGAAATGGCGACGCCCAGAACTTCCCCAACCACCACCCAATAAGTGGATAGGCCGAAAAGCGCTCCCATTCCTGTGAGACCAATTAACAACCATCCCGATTCCCCGGTGGCACGAGCAGAAAAGGCAACGGCCCAATAGCCAATTTTCTTTCCGCCTACATAAAAATCACTCATGCTCTTGACACGTCGGGAAGCTACGATACCAATTCCAAATAATATGGCCACGTAAAGTCCTAGTACAACAAGCTTAGTGATATCCATATTTAGGAATTTGCGGGTTCTGCTAAAAGACTTTGATGTTGCTCGACAAACTGTTCTAAGGTTTGAAAGAAGTGAAGAATGTCTTCTTTTTCATTTTGAGCATTGATGGTCACCAGGCGTATAAATTCTTCCGTTCGAAAAGAGCCGTACCCTACTAAGAGTGCTTCTTGTTCGTAGAGGGCTGTACACAGCACACGTGCCGGAATGTTTTTATAGTTAAAACAAATAGAAATGGACTCTTCATAGCTGTAGAGTGTATAATCTTCGTTGTTTCGAATGTATTCCCGCGCTACATCTGCCAGATAAAATTGATGGTCCACAATGTTCTGTAAGCCATTTGTACCGACACTTTTCCATAGGGTCCAGAACTTCAACGCGTCATTGCGTCTTCCACACTGCAGTGAGGTTTTTCCCAAGTTGAATTCATCGTGATCGGTTTGATAAAGATAGCTGGCATCATTTGAGAACGAATTGTACAGGTGCTTCTTATCCTTAACCACAATAATAGAGCAGGAGAGGGGCGTACCAATCATTTTATGAGCGTTGAAGCTGAAAGAATCTACTTGAGAAACCCCTTTAATAAGATGTTTATAGGTGTCGCTGAACATTACCGAGCCACAATAAGCACCATCTACGTGAAGCCACATCTTGTGTTCATCACATATGGCGCGCAAGGGCGGAATCGCATCAAAGGCACCAAGAACCGTTGTACCTGCCGTGGCATTCACCATAATGGGCGTAAACCCTTTTGCAATATCTTCGGAAACTAAAGCCGCCAGGGCGTCTGCATTCATCTGTCCAAAATCGTTGGTAGGTACATACCGAACCTGATCTCGGCCTATGCCTGAAAAAGCAGCATTCTTTGGAATGCTATAATGTGATTCTGACGACGTATACACCGTCATTTTCTTCTGAATACCCTGATACGGTGTCGCACTGTCTACAGCATCCCGCGCCATCACCATTGCCATGTAATTGGTCATAGAACCTCCCGGGGCCAGAGTTCCATCCGACTGTGCATCCCAGTCGAGCAGCTCGCATACCTTCCGAAGCACTACCTTTTCTACACCAATTTGAGGTCCGGCTGCCTTATAGGTATACATACTATTATTCAACAGGACCGCAAGAAGTTCTCCTAAGACGGCCTTTTCGTTCCGTCCGCCAAACAACTGATTAAAAAAGGCGCTCGTAGCTGTACGTGGTGTCTTAAAAACGAGTTCCTGTAAGGCTTCTTCAAAGACTTCTTCGGAAATCCCTTCCTTTTGAAGGGAGAGATCGAGCGCATCATACAGCGTATCAGCAGGTATAAAATCGGCTACCGGATGTGTTGCTTCGTCTTGTAAAAGAGCCGTCGCAAGTTTTTGAAATTGTTGCAGGGTATCTCGCATGAAGAATTGTAATTTTGTGGTTCGCTATTTTTTGTTATATTGACTAGAACGCATGTATAGTACGTTCTTTTATCGTAAATAACAAAAGTACGCATACATATTTGTAAAAACCACCTATGACACCCATCACTTCCGTAGATCAACTTATTGAATGTTTTGAAGAAGCAGCCCCTTCCGAACAGGTTCGAATTCTGAAACGAATGCAGATTCCTATTGAAGAGTTTGAGGCCTTTGCTTCCTGGGAATCCGGTACCTACACGCGAAATTGCGTGACCAGAAGCGAACATTTTGAATTTATTTTGCTGTGTTGGGATCAAGGCGCACAAACAGGAATTCACGATCACTCAGGTCAGAATTGCTGGGTGTGTCAATTGCAAGGAAGCCTTGCGGAAGTGCGCTACGAAGAAAAGGACGGTAATCTTACACCGAGCGCAGAAAGTAGCTTAGCCCCCGGAACTATCAGTTTTATGGATGACAGTATGGGATACCACACCTTGGAAAACCCTACGCAACAACGGGCAATGACGCTACATGTGTATGTGAACCCCATTGATTCCTGTCGTATTTACAACGAAGAAAAAGCGTGTTTCGAGACGTCCGAAATGGAATACCATACCGAGCCCGTTCAGAACGCCCAGGCCAGTTAATCCCCCAATTATTTAGAATACTTCTGAATTAGATTGCCTTTCAAAAAGCAGCGTTTTATTCATTATCTTGAATAAAATTTCTTCTTTATGGCAGTATTTACCTTGAATATCAATGGAAAGCAGCAAAAAGTGGATGTCGATCCTTCCACGCCCATGCTTTGGGTATTGCGAGATGAGCTACATCTAGTAGGTACCAAATACGGCTGTGGTATCGCTCAATGCGGTGCCTGCACCATACACGTAGATGGCGATGCGGTGCGCTCGTGCCAGTTGCCGGTGTCTTCTATGGGCGACTATGAAATTACCACCATTGAAGGCCTTTCCGAGAATGCCGATCATCCTGTGCAAAAGGCGTGGTTAGAACACGATGTGCCGCAATGCGGTTATTGTCAGGCCGGACAGATCATGTCGGCCGCGTCCTTACTAAAAAGAAGTCCAAATCCTTCCGACGAAGAAATTGAAAGCACCATGAATGGTAATATTTGCCGATGTGGCACGTATACGCGCATCAAAGCGGCGATTAAAACGGCCGCGGGGCAGTAGTAGTACCTTCTTCAATACAGTAATAAAGCATTAAAACAAATACGATATGAGTAGTTCAAAAGTTGCGATGGGACGTCGATCGTTTATCAAGAGTGTTTCTCTTGCAGGCGGCGGCATGGTGATTGGGTTTAGTTGGCTGGCCTCTTGTAAACAGAAAGAGGCGCATGTGGCCGTGGCTCAGGAACTTCCGAAGGAATGGTTCGGAATGAACGGATTTCTGAAGATCGGAGATAACGGATTGGTCACTATTTATTCGCCCAATCCAGAGATCGGCCAAAATGTAAAGACCTCTATGCCGATGCTGGTTGCTGAAGAACTCGATATCGATTGGGGGGATGTGATCGTAGAACAAGCGCCGTTAAATACCGACCTGTTTACGCGTCAATTGGCTGGGGGAAGCCAGTCTATCCGTCAGGGATGGGAGTCGCTTCGAACGGCGGGAGCCACCGCGAAACACTTATTAAAGCAAGCGGCGGCAGACGCCTGGCAAGTACCCATGTCTGAAATTACTACCGAAAATGGAACGCTTTCACATGCGGGAACAGGAGCGTCGGCCGGTTATGGCGAAATGGCAGCAGCTGCGGCGCAACTGGAGATTCCTGAAGAAGTGCCCCTTAAAGAGAAAAGTGATTTTAAGATCATCGGGACGTCCCGAAAAAATGTTGACGGAACCAAGATCGTAACAGGACAACCGTTATACGGACTCGATATTCAGCGGGATGATATGTTGATCGCCATGGTGGTGCACCCACCCGCCTTTGGAATGCAACTAAAATCCCTGGATGCTTCCGAAGCGAAAAACATGCCGGGCATCAAAGATGTTCTTACAGTCGATACGTATTCTGAAGATCAAAAGAGAAGTGCTTTTGATACCAGTGCCTTTACAAAACTCGTAGTGGTAGTGGGAGAAAGCACCTGGCAAGTGATGCAAGCCAAAAAAGCCGTGAAGGCCGAATGGGAACTGGCTCCGGATATTGAAAATGAAATGAACATTTTTGGTCGAACCATGACCGTTAATCATCCGGCCGGACTTGAAAATACAAAAACCCATACCTCACAAATGGTAGATATGGGGCCGCAACGCGCTGAAATCGTGCGAAAGGACGGAGATCCCGAAAAGGCGTTCAAAAATGCAGCAAAAGTGGTGGAACGCAGCTATAGTTGTCCGTTTTTAGCGCACAACCCGATGGAGCCTATGAATTTCTTTGCGAATGTAACCGCCGATCATGCTGAATTGGTCGGACCCATACAAACGCCGGAATTTATGGAGCAAAGTGTGGCAGAGCGTCTCGGACTCCCACTCGAGAAGGTCGATATAATGATGACTCGCATGGGTGGTGGCTTTGGAAGAAGGCTCTACGGACATTTTCTGGTAGAGGCCGCGGTGATCTCACAACAAATGAACGCTCCCGTCAAGCTGGTATATACCCGAGAAGACGATATGACGCATGGAACCTATCGGCCGGCGTATCGCGCTACTTACAAAGCCGCCTTGGACGAAAACAATGAATTGATTGGTTTTCATGTGATCGCAGGAGGTATTCCAGAGAGTCCATTGGCTGCCAATCGCTTCCCAGCCGGGGCTGTGGATAATTATTTGGCAGAATCGTGGGCCATCGAGTCCAACATTACGACTGGGGCTTTTAGAGCGCCTCGATCAAACTTCATCGCAGGCGCAGAACAGTCCTTTTTAGATGAATTGGCCGAGATTGTTGGAAAAGACCCTATACAATTCCGTTTAGACTTGTTACAGCGTTCTATCGATACCCCCGTGGGGGAGAATAATGACTATGACCCATTGCGCTATAAAGGTGTCTTAGAATTGGTGCGAGACAAATCGGGTTGGAACAATCAAGATGCTTCCAAAAATCGGGGTGTTTCTGCCTATTTTTGCCATAATTCTTACGTAGCGCAAGTCTTGGATATTGAGATGGAAGGCGATAAGCCGGTCGTTCAGGATGTGTATTGCGCGATTGACTGCGGAATTGTCGTAAATCCTGATGCGGCTTCTAACTTAGCGGAAGGAGGGATCGTAGATGGAATTGGACACGCTATGTACAGTGCCATCACCTTTAAGGATGGAAAACCGGAACAACAGAATTTTGATCGCTACCGACTTATCCGTCATTCCGAAGCACCCAAACGTATTCAGGTAGATTTTGTTCAAAATGACATTGATCCCACCGGCTTAGGAGAACCACCTTTTCCACCCATCATGGGCGCGCTCGCCAATGCCATGTACAAAGCGACGGGTAAGCGATACTACGACCAACCCTTTAATGCTCCACAACCAGTAATAGGATAAACAATCGCTTTAATTGTTTAATGTTATAAAGCTTTTAATCAGTATATTATAAAATATGACACATGAGTTAAAAGCGATCATTGAAGCGGCTATTTCCTGGCAACAACAAGGTCATTCGTTAGTATTGGCTACAGTGGTGAAATTGGAAGGATCTTCTTATCGAAGACCTGGGGTTCGCATGCTTTGGAATGACAAGGGTGCCTCTGTGGGTGCCGTGAGCGGAGGCTGTGTGGAAAAGGAAGTATTTCGTCAGGCAGCGTCGGTTTTTGAAACCGGGATTCCCAAAATGATGACGTACGATGGTCGCTATCGATTGGGCTGTGAAGGAATTCTGTATCTGTTGTTAGAACCTATCTTCGTATCTCAGGAATACCATTCACGCTTCCAGGCTCAGATCAAGGCCAGAAAACCATTTCATGGCGTTACCTACTTTCAATCGTCTATTGAAAACAAAGGCGCACCCATGGGCACGATTCTTCAGATAGGAGAAGAGATGATTCCCTTGCATCCCGCATTCCGCTATCAGGAAGCCGATGCTTCCATTAGATTTACCCAGAAATTCGCGCCCTTATTCCAGTTGTACATTTTTGGAGCAGAACACGATGCGTCACAACTAAGTAGCATGGCATCACAACTAGGGTGGGAAGTACATATCATAGCGGCTCCTGATGAACAAAAAAACCTCGAATTCTTTGAAGGCGCTACGAGTATAACGACACCATTGTACGCAGCGTTAGATACGAGTGTATTTGATTCGCAAACTGCAGTGGTGCTTATGACGCATAGCTTTCAGAAGGATCTGCAATACGTAATGGCGCTAGAAGAAGCCCGTCCTGCCTATCTTGGTCTGTTAGGGCCTATTCATCGAAGAGAACGATTATTGTCGGAACTCATCGAAATGAAACCTGAGATTGAAAGTGATTTTATCGACCGGATCCATGGTCCGGCTGGACTCAATATTGGGGCTGAGAGCGCTTCGGAAATTGCTGTGTCCATTCTTTCTGAAATCCTGTCGGTGCTTCGTGAGCAACACCCGATGCCGCTTCAGGATAAAATGGGCGCAATTCATGAATAATATTGCAGTGCTGCTGATGGCAGCTGGAGGTTCCTCACGAATGGGGCAACCGAAACCTTTGCTTCCGTGGCATCAAACTACCTTGATCGAACATCAGCTTTCGGTATTACAGCAACTATCGGACAAAGTGTTTGTGGTGCTTGGAGCGCATTCCGAAGGGATTGTTCCTGTCCTTTCTAATTATTCCGTAGAAACAGTGATCAACGCTACGTGGAAGCAGGGCATGGGACGAAGTATTGCCCTTGGGGTTGAAAAAGCCGTAAAAACGCATCCCGAGATTCAGGGAATCTTGATCGCGCTGGTCGATCAGCCGCTAATAGGTATGGAACACTTTAAGCAACTACTTTCCGAATTCAAACCCGATGCCCAACAGATTATCGTTTCAAAAGAGCGGGAAGCGGACTGGTGGGGTGCCCCGGTACTTTTTGATCGCCATTTTTTTCCGGAACTACAAACCCTGTCAGGTGATACAGGCGCTAAGAAGCTTTCGATGAAATATACCCACTCGTTAGTATTGGTGCCTTGTGACACCTCTTTGGAAGATATGGATACGCCTGAGGCCTATCACCGACTCAAAGAAAGGGCTAGCCGCCAATCCTGATCATACTTCGATTTTTGTGTTGTGTAACATCCTCGAAATCCTCCGGACGATTGAGTCCGCCTCGCATCGCATGCTTTTTCATCACCGCATTGTGAATGACGGGACGAATATCTTCTCCCGCCCGAAAGGGAGTCAACAGATCACTTTCCGAATCGGAAAACAAACAGTTTTTTAGTTGTCCATTGGCCGTGAGTCGCAGCCGATTGCAACTATCACAGAAGGGGTTGGTTACAGTGCTGATAATTCCGAAGAACCCCTCAAAACCTCGAATCTTATAGTTTTTGGTAGTGTCATTGGGCGCATCCTGCAACCTAAGGACGGTTTCGCTTCCGAAGTGCGTCTTGACAACGCTCATAATATGTTGGTAGGAGATGGTCTTGGTTCGATTCCAGGCATTTCCTTCAAAGGGCATGAACTCAATAAACCGAACACTTATCGGGTTTTCCTTTGTAAATTCTAGGAAGTCGATGATCTCGTCATCGTTGACCCCTTTCATCAATACCACGTTGATTTTTACTTGGAACCCATGATCCAGCAGTAGCATTAGATTCTCGTACACCTTCTCGAAATCATTTCGAAAGGTGATTTTTTTAAATTTATCGGCGCTCAGCGTATCCAAACTGAGATTGATGGTGGTTACTTCGCATTCTTTGAGAAGATCGAGATGGCGATCGATGATAACGCCATTAGTAGTAAGCGTGCATTTAATCGGTAAGCTGCTCAATTTTTGCAGTAATTCGGGGAAATCTTTACGCACCAGCGGCTCTCCGCCTGTAAGTCGGATTTTCGTAACCCCTTCCTGCACGAATAGCGAAGCCATCTGAAAAATCTCTTCGGCGGACATCAAATGCTTCGAGGGAGTGAGCGGTACGCCTTCCTGCGGCATACAATAGGTGCAACGCAAATTGCATTTTTCCGTCAAGGAAATACGCAGATAGGTGTGCTTTCTTCCGAAAGAATCGGTCAAGATATGTGCTCCTGTTGCACTCAATGACTGCCTCCTTCCGCAATATGAAAGATGTGAAACACAGCCGGCAACAAGGCCTGTAAGGATTCCTGGGCGCCTTTGGTAGATCCCGGAACCGCCAACACCAGGCTATTCCCTATCATACCGGCGACACTGCGTGACAGCATCGCTAACGGCGTGCGTTCTTGTCCGTAGCGCCGGATCACCTCTTCAATTCCCGGAACCGGGCGTTCAATAAGGGGCTGCAGGGCTTCTGGAGTAATATCCGTAGGAGATAGTCCGGTGCCGCCCGTAAAGATGATCAAAGGTATTTTTTTAGTTACACATTGCGTTGCTTTTTCTTGAATGCCATCGTGATCATCCGGAATGACGCTATAGTCTTCAATAGCAACTTCGTGCGCTTCAAGTAATGCCACCAGGGCTTGTCCCGAGCGGTCTTCATTTTTTCCTTCGGAAATAGAATCGGAACAAACAATGACGGCAGCTTTCAAATGGGCGCCACTACTGTTGAGATCCGATTTCCCACCGCGTTTTTCAAGGAGTTTGATATGTTGAATTTCAACACCTTTGTCAATGGGTTTCAGCATGTCGTACATATTGAGCGCTACAATGCTGGCACCGTGCATGGCCTCTACTTCCACACCGGTTTTATAAATGGTCTTCACCGTTACTTTGATGTCAATTTCCAGTCCGCGTATCGTATATTCTATGGAAGTCGCTTCGATGGGCAGCGGATGACAATCGGGGAGGAGCTCAGGTGTTTTTTTAACGCCTAGCAGTCCGGCGGCTTTGCTCATGGCAAACACATCCCCCTTGGGAACGGTTCCCTGTTCAATGGCGTCAATAGTGGCATGCCGACTTACCTTGACGGTGGCTTGCGCGATCGCAATGCGTAGGGTATTTTGTTTTTGTGTGATGTCTACCATAGTTAGTTATTGACTTTCCATTGATGGGTAGCATCTTCAAAAATCTCTTTTCCGAAGATGGGTACTTTTGCTTTGATCTCATGGACCAACACTTGAAGGGCTTCAAATACATCGTTGCGGTGCGCTCCTGAGACAAAGACAAAAAAGCACAGTTCGCCGGTCTTCACTGTACCGATACTATGATAAATGTGCATACAGTGCAGGTTAAAGCGTTGGAACATGGCTTCTCGAATATCATGACATACCTGATTGGCCATCTCGCGTTGGGCTGTAAACTCTATCGCCGTTACCTCTTTTCCATCGATGGTATCGGCGCGTACCTGCCCTAAAAAGATGTCATGGGCACCGATGCCCGTCTTTGACTGATGATTCGCAATCGAAGTGGCGATCTTTTCAGGGGAAATAGCCCCTTCTGTAAATATATCTTTGATGTTTTTCTTCATGTGTTTTTCGCTAACCACTGTTGTAATTCCGCTGCGCCTTCTCGTAGGCTGTAACAGTTTGCCATTCCCCTGGCAAGATGCTCGTCGGTGGCGTTTCTGCTTCGGACGCCTGTTTGGCAGAAGAACACTTTTTTAGTTCCGTTTTTTATTCTTTCGGAAACCGTTGTATCCTTTAGTCGGATGACGTTCTCTTCGGTGATCTTCGGAAGCTCATGTGCCTCTCGAACATCTACCCAAATGATGGGTTCTTCTAAGCTCATTTCTTGCAACGACAGCGTTGGTGTTAAGATACAATCTTGCGTCTGAACGGGCACAATATTCGGTCGATTTTTCACGATTTCTATTTCGGAAGGTCGCTTCTGAATCTTCCAAAGATGCTGATGGTGGGTACGGGTATCGTATTGCAACAAGGTTCCAGAAAGTACGTTTCCCAACCCCAGAATCATTTTTAACACCTCGGTGGCTTGTAAGGTGCCAATGAGTCCGGGCAACACTCCTAAGACCCCAATATCGTTGCAATTAGGAACTTCTCCCGGTTTGGGAGGCTTCGGAAACAGGCAGCGGTAGGAGGGACCTCCTTCATAATTAAAAACAGCTACCTGCCCTTCAAATTTATAGAGCGACCCAAATACCATGGGTTTTCCGAGGCGAACACAGGCATCATTGAGGGTGTAGCGGGTCACGAAATTATCAGAAGCATCCACCACAATATCGTAGGCTTTACAAAGGGATTCTGCATTTTGAACATTGAAGTCGGTATTATGCGCAACGAACTCGATTTCAGCATTCATTTGCTGCAATCGCTTGATAGCACATAGAACTTTCGGGGTTCCCACATCGGCTTCGGTGTAGAGCACTTGCCGTTGTAAGTTGGATACCGAAACCACATCAAAATCGACGATTCCGAGGGTTCCCACCCCGGCTGCTGTTAGGTATTGCAGCACCGCACAACCGAGTCCGCCTGCTCCCACTACCAATATCTTGGCTTCAGCGAGCTTTTGTTGGCCCTCGAGACCGATTTCCGATAGGCTGATATGTCGGGCGTAGCGTGGGTTCATCCTCCAGAAAATGGCGGGAAGACATCTACGATCCCTTCCGCAATGGGGTCATGCCCCGAAATTATAGTATTGTTTTGCGCCAGTTGGAAGGTGTTTCCCACCAGGGTAGGATGCAAGGTGAGTACTTCCGAAGCAAGATCGGCTGCCGTTAGCGCCTCGGTGTGCACCGACTCGGTCGCTCGTTTCAAAACTTCGGTGAGTTTTCCGTGGTAAATAAGTTGTACTTCCATGTTAGAACAAGATAAGCTTTATTGAGGCGGTTGTCAATACCAGCGCTAAGAAGTATTCTAAAAAACGAGCGTTCCATTTTTTGCTACCCAAATAGCTACCCGCCATGCCGCCAATTACAGCCATTACAACCATTACGGCTGCTATAGGTTCTAAGGTAATGCCGCTGCTGAACTGTCCTAACAAGCCGGCCGCCGAATTCACCCAGATAAACAAGGCCGACACGGCTGCGGCTTCTTTCATATTGCCCCAGTGCAGCAGCAGAATGAGCGGTGTGAGGATGATCCCACCGCCAATACCGATAAGTCCGGAGAAAAACCCCACCAAGACACCGGCGATCAGCGCCTGATAGAAAATGATCTTTTTCGCAGAAGCGGTTGCTTCGGATGTGGGCCAAAGCATGCGAATAATGGCAAAGAGTAAGAGAACCCCTAAAATGCGTTTATACAGGACCGGTTCTACCGTAAGCATTCCGCCTAAAAAGGCCGCCGGCACCGATCCTAAGGCAAAGGGAAGGAATAATTTTTTTCTAAAATGCCCGGCGCGATAATAGTGATAAAAGGCAATACCCGCAACGAACAAATTGAGTAGCAAGGCCGTTTGTTTCATCATTACATTCGGGAAATTGAAGAGCGCCATCAACGCTAAGTATCCACTGGCACCGCCATGCCCCACGCTAGCATACATAAAGGACACCAACGGAAGGAGCAACAAAAAATAGAGTAATAAAGAAGTTTCCATGTCCATTTAGCGAGCTTAGTAGGTAAGATTGGGTAATAGGAGCGTGGTAACCATACTTCCTTTTGTGATGCGCGTAGTATCCTCCGGAACATACACCAGCGCATTGGCATGGGCAAAACTTAGGATCATAGAAGAATGCTGTCGGTCTAAAATAGTAACGCCTTCGTTGTGCACGAGCGCTTTTAAAAACAAGGCTCTGCCAAAAGGGTTTTCGATGGCTTCGGTAACGGGAAGTTGAACTCGTGGGAGTCCGATTCGCGTTGCGCCTTGCCATTGTTGCAGAGCGGGCCACACATAGTTATAAAAGCAACTGAGGCTAGAGGCGGGGTTTCCAGGCAGGGCAAAGACGTATTTCTTTTCTTTGGTTCCGAAATAAAGCGGCTTACCCGGTTTTTGTTTCACCTTATAAAACACTTCGGTGACACCTAGTTTGGCCAAGGCGGTACCTACGAAGTCGTAATCACCCATCGAGATACCGCCGGAAACTAATAACACATCACTTTGTTTCAGGGCGTTATGGATCGCCTTGGTAGTAGCTTCGAGGGTATCTTGAACGTGCGCCACCGAAACCGGCTGAAGGCCCAATTGCTGTAAGGCTGTGGTAAGCAAAGCACTATTGCTCTCGTATACCTGCCCCGATCGCAGCGGAACTCCCGGTGATATCAATTCGTTGCCGGTAACGAGGACGGCGACCCTGGGTTGTTTCGCGACCGATACTTCGGTAATGCCCAAACTGTGTAACAAGGCAATGGTGGAGGGGTTGAGGGTATGGCCGTGTTCCAAACAGCGCTCCCCTTGTTGGATCTGTTGGCCTATGGGTCGGATATTTTGATGATGTTTTTGACGTTCTGAAATGCGTAGGGTCGAATTCGCTACGGAAACTTTTTCTTGCATGATCACAGCTTCGGCGGTACCGGGAACCTGCGCTCCCGTGAAAATACGCACCGCTTCGCCGGGGTTCAACTCATAATGAGCGGCATCTCCGGTTTGAATTTCACCTATGACTTGAAATTCGGTTCGATCGATTCCGCAGACAGCATAGCCATCCATAGACGATTGCGGAAAGGGGGGAAGCGACAAAGGCGCTACAATGTGGGTTGCGAGTACCCGTTGGGACGCTTCCGCTACCGAAATTACTTCCGTTTCAGAGAATGCTTGTACGGTATCTTTAATCTTTTGAAGGGCTTCAGCAACAGAGATCATAGGCAAGAGTTACGTCTCGAAGATAGCAAAAAGGGGTCGGAAAAATAATTTCCGAAGCGCTTACTTTTTTGATATTCCAATAGATTTATTTAGTACATTTCGTAGTACTAAGCGCTTGCATTACAACGGGCGCGCCTACCTATGATACATCCTCATACCGAATTACAATTCATCAATAAAGAGATTGGCTATGGCGTGGTCGCCACCCAAAAAATTCCCGCAGGAACCATCACCTGGGTATTAGATTCGCTAGATCGTGAATTTACACCCTTAGAAATTCAAAACCTGGATCCGCTGTACCAGCAGATCTTAGATATTTATACCTTCCGAAACAATCAGGGCAACCACGTGTTGTGTTGGGATAACGGCCGCTACGTGAACCACAGTTTTAATGCGAATTGTTTGACCACGGCATACGACTTTGAGATCGCCATCCGCGATATTGAAGTAGGCGAACAACTTACCGACGATTACGGCTATTTGAATATTTCGGAACCCTTCCGCGCCAGCGATGAAGGTACCAAGCGGAAAACCGTCTATCCGGACGATCTTGTGAAATACTATAAGGTGTGGGACCTAAAGATCGCCAAGGTGTTTCCGAAGCTCACCCAGTTAGAACAACCCTTGTCGCATCTCATTCCGAAGTCCACCTGGGAAACCGTAACCAGGGTCATTGCCGGGAAGGAAGCCATTGAATCTATCCTCAACAATTATTACGATCCGACGAAGTAGGACGTCTGCTGAAAAACAAACCATCGGTGGATTTTTACCGTATATAGGCTAGAAAAGGTTGTGAATGCTTCGGAAATATTCGAAATTTACGGCAACAACCTGATACGCACTAAAAACCAACTCATGAAAAAGACGCTCTTCGGATTATTTGCTGTACTGCTGTTATGTAGTCATGATATGTTCCTAAAACTGGATGATTACTTTTTGGCTCCCCAAGAGGAGGCCAGCATTCAGCTTTTCAACGGAACCTTCGATAAAAGTGAGAACGTCATTGACCGCAATCGAATGCTAGACGTAAGTTTGGTAGGCAATGGAACCCGTACCGCGGTAGATTCTACGCAATGGACCGAACGCGATAGCATTACCTTTTTGAATTTTACCACCGGAAATCCGGGTACCTGGGTGGCCGGAGTGTCTACCAGGCCACGCGATATCGCGCTAGATGCCGAGGCGTTCAACAGTTATCTGGAACACGATGGGGTGCTCGACATGTTGGCCTACCGAAAGGAGAACAATTTGATGGAGCAGGATGCGGTAGAGAAATACTCCAAGCATGTAAAGACCTTATTTCAGGTAGGGGATACGGTGTCCACCGACTGGAAAACCGTCTTGGGCTATCCGATAGAGTTTGTTCCTATGGGCAATCCGTATGCGGTGCATCCGGGGCATTCGTTGTCGGTGCAACTGCTATTCGACGGAAAACCCCTGGCCGATCAATCGGTGTATTTAGGAATGGATACCTCAGGCGATACAGAAGCGACCAACGCCACGCATAGTCATGATGGCGGAAAACCCCACACCCACGGCAACGAGACACCAGACCATACCCATACTACTCCCAACGAACTACGTACCAATGCCGATGGAATGATCAATTTTGAGCTTTCCTCCAAAGGAGTGTACCATTTACGCACCATCTATATGACCGAATCGGAAGAAGAAGGCCTCACCCACGAATCGAATTGGGCGACCTTAACCTTTGCGGTGGGAGATGGCATCGCTAATCATTCGCACGAGAATGACGGAACCCATGAACATGGAGACGAAACGCATACACATGACGACGGTTTTCCTTCTTACATTTTCTGGATCGCCAGTATTTTGGTACTCGGAATCCTCTTCTTTGTGTTTACCCGTAAAAAATAAGCATGACGCAAAAGGCGCCAAAATTCCTGCTGTTCTTCTTGTTACTATTGCCGCTCACCGCCTGGGCGCATGGGGTAAGTTCGGGCGATCAGGAGATTTTAAACAATGGCGGACTGCTAGCGTACATTTGGGTTGGGGCCAAGCATATGGTAACCGGCTATGATCATTTGTTGTTTTTAGCCGGAGTGATCTTTTTTCTGAAAGGATTTCGGGATATCCTCAAATTTATCACCGTGTTTACCATCGGGCACTGTATTACCTTGGTAGGCGCGACCTATCTTGAAATACAAGTCAACGAACACATTATCGATGCTATCATTGCACTGAGTGTGCTGTACAAAGGGTTTGAAAACCTAAATGGCTTCCCGAAGCTAATACACACCAAAGCCCCTAATTTGTTGTTGATGGTGTTTGTATTCGGACTCATACATGGACTGGGACTTTCCACTCGGTTACAAACCTTTGATATGGGCGCCGAGCAGTTTCTATTGAAAATCCTCAGTTTTAATGTAGGGGTAGAGTTGGGGCAGATCGCTGCTTTGATCCCTATAATTTTTGTAATCACGCGCTGGCGTGGCAAGAAACACTACGATGCGTTCTACAAAGCCGCTAACTGGTATTTAATTCTTGCCGGGCTGGGACTGTTTGTGTATCAGGTGTATCATTATTTTCAGAACGTATAAAATTCGCAACATGCGAGTTTGCCGAAGTTTTTACACCGCTTATCGAAAAGTAAGTAGGTAAAAGCGTTAGTAGTTGCAATTTCTTCTATCTTGTAGGAAATCTCCCCGAAATAATTATAAAAAAGTAGGTTCTGTTATCTGGTGGTGTTTGCTGGATAAAAGGAATTTGGGAAATGATATTAAACGTTGTACACAAGCTCTGAAAAGCCAACCGCACAAACATCACATTTGGTTTTTCCAACCGCAAAACCCAACGCTGAAAAAACCAAAAGAACTGTTTTATTCCAACACTCGAATGAGAATGAGGATATCCGCACTTTAATAAACTGATTATGAATTAATTTAGCTAAATTGAATTACATAAAAAATCAAAATCGAATTTTATAGAAAATGTCAAATACTCACGACCCAATCAAACAAATAAAATTTTTAAGTCAATCCTTATCGAATGATAAAAAACCATTGTCATTTTTTATTTCTGCTGGCTGCCCTTTGGGAGTAAGTATGCCAGAAGACGAATGGCCCTTAATTCCTGCAATTAAGGAATTAAGCCAAAAAGTAAATGCTGAATTAATTAAAGAAGGAAAAGAGAAATTAAGATTTAACGATTTCCTTGAAGAAATTAAAAAAGATTCTAAAGACCACGAGAATATTGAAGCGGTTTTAAGTTTTGCTCGTTCTTTAAAAGATGTGTCTGTTGGTGGAGAAGCAAGAGGATTTACAAACAAAGAGTTAATTGAAATAGAGAAAGAAATTTGCTCATACATTGCTAAATTGATAAATGTTGAACTACCAAAAGATATTACACCTTATCACAAGTTTGCATCTTGGATAGCATCAATAGATAGAGATAAACCAATAGAAATTTTTACTACAAATTATGACCTTTTAATAGAACAAGCTTTAGAAGAAACTTATGTTCCATATTTTGATGGTTTTGTTGGTGCTCGAAATTCGTTTTTTGACCTTCGTGCTATAGAAAGCAATTCTATTCCTCAACACTGGACTAGATTATGGAAAATTCACGGCTCATTGAATTGGTATCAATCCAAAAATGCTGTTCATAGGAGTACAGGAAGTAATATACAAGACCAAGAGTCACATTTGATATTTCCATCTCATCTTAAATATGACCAAAGTAGAAAAATGCCATATTTAGCTTTGATAGACCACTTAACAAATTCAATTAAGTCAGAGCCTGCAATCCTTATAACATCTGGATATTCATTCAATGACGAACATATCAATGATGCTATACTAAACGCCTTAAAGGCAAATCCAACTTCCATTGTTATCGCATTGTTGTTTGGCAAACTTTCAGACTACCCAAGAGCAGAGGAAATAGCGAAACGAAGACCTAATATTAGTCTTTGGGCATTTGATGAGGCAATTATCGGAACCAAAAAGGGAAAATGGGAACCAAGCGATACTTTTGAAAAAGAAGATAATATAGCAGAAGTAGTTAGGAGAATTGAGACCAACGACCCAGAAGATGAACAAAACAAATTAATTTCTTGGGAACTTAAATTAGGAGACTTTGCCAGATTAGGAGATTTTCTACAGGAATTAGTCGGTATCGAAATTGAAGAAAAATAATGAGAAACCAAGCTACTTTTTTAGGAACAATTGAAGATGTTAAAGGCTCAAGCGTCAGAGTTTTATTATCAAATGAATCTCTATCTGGGTTAACTTATATTGATGGTCAAGGTTATAGAATTGGTCAAATCGGAACATTTATAAAAATTCCAATAGGTTTTACTTTATTGTATGGCGTTATATCTCAAGTTGGTGCAAGTTCTGTTCCCGAAAATTTAATTGACCAACAACCTTATGGAAATCGATGGATGACTGTTCATTTAGTTGGTGAAGGAACAACCAAAGGAAATTTTCAACGTGGCATTAGCCAATATCCTACAATCGGCGACGAAGCACATTTAGTATCCGAAAAGGATTTAACTAAAATATATGGAAAAGTATCAGATGTAAATTATATAAAAATTGGAAACATTGCCAGTTCAGAATCGATTCCTGCATTGTTAGATGTCGATAAGCTTGTAACTCGACATAGTGCAATTGTCGGTTCAACAGGTTCTGGTAAATCAAATACTGTTACTTCCCTTCTTAAAGCAATTAATTCTGGTAATTATCCAAAGGCTAAAATCATATTAATTGACCCACATTCAGAGTATCATACAGCTTTAAAAGATTACAGTAAAGTTTATTCGATTGACGGAGACAATCCATTAAAAATACCATATTGGTGTTTGTCATATAATGAATTGGCTTTAATCTTATTTGATAAAAAGCAGGCAACAGATATGCCACAAGATTTAAGATTTCAACAAGAAATTCTCAAGCAAAAAATAGACTTATCATCTAAACTTAAATCTGGTGCAATTCCAGAGAATCAGATAACTGTTAATTCGCCAATCCCATTTGATATCAAAAAAATTTGGTATGAATTATATATTGAGACTTTTGCCACAGTAAACACAAAAGGAGATTTTTCAACCATTGCTTATCAAACAGACGAAGAAGGTAATGAATTAAAAGGTAATAAAGACACATTAGAATTACCGAAATTTCTACCACCAGGAAGTGGAGGAAGTTCGCCATTTATTTATACCCAAAACAAAATATTATCCTCTTACTTAAACAAATTACGAGGTAAACTTTTAGATAATAGGATTGACTTTATTTTCGATACATCTGAATATGATGGTATTAAAAAAGATTTAGACGACCTTTTAAGTGAGTGGATTAATCACGATAAACCAATTACAATACTTGATTTAGGCGGAATACCATTTGATGTTATGGATTTAGCTGTAGGGTTAATTTCAAGGCTTTCTTACGAAACTATGTTTTGGGGAAGGTTTTTAGATGGTATTGGAAGACAAAGACCTATTTTAATGGTTTATGAAGAAGCTCATTCCTATTTACCAAAAGGAGGCAGTAATCAATTTGTTCAAGGGTATTCAACTTCAGCAGTTAGAAGGATTTGCAAAGAAGGAAGAAAATATGGAATTGGAGCATTAATTATCAGTCAACGTCCATCCGATTTAGATTCTTCAATTCTATCCCAATGTGGAACTTTTATTACTTTAAGATTATCAAGTTCTGATGACCAATCAATTATTCGCTCATCCATACCTGACAATTCAAGTGGACTTGCTGATTCACTCCCATCTCTGCGAACTGGAGAAGCAATAGTAATTGGAGAAGCTATAAAAATCCCAAGTCGAGTTCTCATACCATTAATGAAGCCAAGACCCGATAGTAACGATGCTGTCCCATCATTAGAATGGAAGAAAGAACAAATCGAAAATCCTGATTTTGCAAGAGCGGTAAGTAATTGGAGAAAACAAAAAACTAAAGATTAAGATATGGAAATGATACCAGTAGATTCGTCAAACCTGTCTGCGATAGGTTATGATTATGAAACAGCAACTTTACGAATTGACTTTCTCAAAGGAAGAAGTTATGAATATTATGGAGTGCCAGCTGAACTGTACGAAGGATTGTTATCGGCAGGTTCAAAAGGTCAGTATTTGAATATGTATATAAAAAGTGCTGGATTTACTTATTCACCAATCTGAAAACCCAACGCACAAAGCCATACACATTCGCAATTCGTACAAGCCAATGCTCAACTCAAAATTGCAAATGAGTATGTCTTTCGCCAACTCTGAAGACCAAGCTGAATGAAAAAAAGCCAGTGTACAACATTGTATAATAATAATAGCGGTTTAATCGCTAAAACGAAAGTGAAATATATAAATCAAACGATAGTAACAAACCGAAAAGTTAGTGCGTAAAAATCCGCTACTATTCTTATAAGTTACCGTTGTGGTGCATTTTGACGAACAACCGAACATTTTAGAAAATATAGAATATGAACGAAATAATTTGTCCTAATTGTAAAAAGGCATTTAAAGTAGATGAAGCTGGATTCGCCGACATCGTGAAACAAGTTCGAGACCATCAATTTGAAGAAGAATTAAATAATCGCCTTGCTCTTGCAGAAAAAGAGAAAGAAAATGCAGTTGAACTAGCAAAAGCTAATACCAAAAATTTACTTCAAGAAGAACTAGCCAAAAAAGATAAAGAGATATCGGAACTCAAAGCTAACAGCAAAAGTGAGTTAATGGAGAAACTTGCTGAGAAAGATAATCAATTAGCAGAATTAAAATCTAAAATTCAAAACGCTGAAACAGTACAAAAGTTAGCCATTTCTGAAGCTATCAAAGAAATTGAAAAACAAAGAGATTCTTTAGAAAATGACTTAAAAACAAAAGAATTAGAAAAACAGAATATAAAAAATTCTTTGGAGCAAAAATACTCGACCGAACTTCAAAATAAAGATGCAATAATTAAATTCAAGGAAGATGAAATTGCACGAGTGAAAGATATGAAACTTAAACTCTCAACTAAAATGTTAGGCGAAAGTCTAGAGCAACATTGCGAGATTGAGTTTAACAAACTTAGAGCTACTGCGTTTCAAAATGCTTATTTTGAAAAGGATAATGATTCAAAAGGAGGAAGTAAAGGGGATTACATTTATCGAGAAACTGACGAATCTGGAAATGAAATCATTTCGATTATGTTTGAAATGAAAAATGAAAATGATGAAACCGCTACAAAAAAGAAGAATGAAGACTTTTTTGCAAAACTTGATAAAGACCGAAAAGATAAAAATTGTGAATATGCAGTTTTGGTTTCACTATTAGAAAAAGATAATGAATTTTACAATTCTGGTATTGTTGATGTTTCTCATAAATACGAAAAAATGTATGTTGTTCGTCCTCAGTTTTTTATTCCAATAATTACATTACTTCGCAATGCTTCTATGAATTCTTTAAAGTACAAACAAGAACTCAATTTGATAAGAAATCAAAATATTGACATTACTAACTTTGAGGAAAAGATTGATGCTTTTAGAAAAGGTTTTGCTTATAATTATGATTTGGCAAGTCGAAAATTTATGACAGCCATTGATGAAATTGATAAAACAATCAAACATCTTCAAAAGACGAAAGAAGCTTTGTTATCTTCCGAAAATAATCTTCGTTTAGCGAATAAAAAAGCTGATGATTTAACCATAAAAAAATTGACTTACGGAAATCCTACTATGAAAGCAAAATTTGATGAAATTTCTAATGACCTTAAAAACAAATAATAAAAGCCATCACATAACAATGGCTATAAGTAATTGCTTGATCTGATCCTGCTCTAAATTTCTCAGTATAAACATCTCCCCCAAAACCCCTACCTTTACCCATTCACTTACAGTGGTTTACGATAACTAATGAAAACAATATTTAATAGGATTTGGGGTGTTCTGGGCGTATTGGTGTCGGCTTCCTCTTTGTTTAGCCTGGCACAGCGCGGTTTTGAGATTCCGTTAGCGGTAAGCCTTGCCGATCTGTTACAATACTACCGGACGTTGGTGTTTCCTATTTTTGAGGTGTTGTATACGCCTATTCATTGGCTGTTTCCTTCCTTCGAGATCCCCAGCTGGGTCACCGATGCGCAAGTCATCTCCATTGCCGCCACCAGCGTATATATAAAAGCGAAAAGCGCCTTGCGAGTAGAAGGGGAGCAAGCTCATTTCAAAACGGTTTGGAGTAAACTACAGACGACGCTTGTGGTTGGATTTACGTTATTCGGCTTACTCTTTGTCCCCATCATCCTCATCGCCATGGTCATGCTACCTGTATATTATGTAAGCGCCGTGCGGGCGTATACCCATTTAAAATGGTATCAGGTGGTACGTGTCTTACAATATGTCTGTGGAGGCGCCTTTTGGGAATATAACATCATGGGCGTGTATGGGTATCTCACGCTTGTTACGGTGTTTTGTTTTTATCTGCTCAATGGCATTCTGATCTAAACCCCAACGGCAGTACGAAAAAAATCATAGGAGGTTCTGATTGATTTCCGTAGCTATTCTCAAATTTTCCTACCTTCATCCCAAACTAACCAACTAACCAACTAACAAACTAACCAACTAACCAACTAACAAACTAACAAACGAACCATGATCTCCTTCTTCCGCAGGATACGAAAAGGCCTTGTTGCCAACAACAATCTGAGCAAATATCTGTTATACGCCATTGGAGAGATCGTCCTGGTGGTGATCGGGATCTTGATCGCTTTAGCCATTAACAACCGTCAGGAACGGCGCGCGTTAGCCGCCAAGGAGCAAACCTATTTAGCGGGATTGCAAGAAGAGTTTACCACCAGCCAGCGGAAACTGAAAGAACTCATCACGGTCAATCATCAAAATTTTGAAGGTGCCAAGCAGCTACTGGGGTTTGTTTCGCATACAGACAGCCTTCCTACCGAAGGCGAAGTATCTGAGTTATTATACACGACCTTAGCCTTAGACATTGCGTTTAATCCCAATAACTCCTTATTGCATGAGATCATTAACTCGGGCAGCTTAAAAGATATTTCGAATCCCCGATTACGCATTCAGTTAACCAATTGGATCGCCACCATTGAAGATGTTACCAAACAAGAAGACGACCTACGGATGCAACGAGAACACTTATTGAACCTGTTCCGAAGTGATGCCTATAGCCTTCGCACTGTGATCGATCAAACAGGGATTACCGAGCAATTGGGGATGACCCCTTTACCCATCCATCAAAGTAATATGGCGGTATTTGAGTCCGTTGCCTTTGAAAACAGCCTCCTCATGTTCCTACTCACCACTCAGGCGATGGAAACGGCCCACTATGAGCCGTTATTAGTAGCATTAGAGGAAATATTAGTGACGATTTCAGAAGAGATCGAAACTGAGTAAGTTTCGATACTACGCTTTTACTGATCGGTATCCACCATTTCCCGGTCAAACCGAACCACATACTCATCTACCCGATAGGGCAGGGTGCGCGTTGACGTATAGTACCCTTCTTCCAAGGTAGAGAAATCATATTCAAAGTCATGGACCAGACCATCATTGCCGATAACGGTCTTTAGGCCGTACATCGATATAAATTTATCAGGAAATAATATAGGTGCTTCAACAGCATAAAACGTGCTGATCATGTGCGGAACCGGTTCCGAATCCCAGTCGGCAACGTCAAGCCAAGTATCAACATAAACATCGTTATTTGTATTATCTACTTGTAATAATCGACCCTCGGCATCATGAACAAAAACATGTGCATAGTCATTGCCTGTAGTAGTCGTTAAATGGATTTCTTTAAAGAGCGATCCTTCAAAAAGGAGTTCCCATCGCGATTCAAAGGAAATGAGTTCATCTGCCCCATTGTATACATTGTGAGTTGCAATAAATTGTGCATCAGTATACAATTCCACATCATATTTTGCATATGAAATTAAATCTCCATTTTCGTATTCAAACGTGTGTAAAAGTAGAATGCCGTCTAATTGTCCTTCAGCAGTATATTCAAATTGATATTCTTGGTCATGCGTAGTAACCACCATTAGGCGGCCGTTTGCATCGTAAGAATAGTTACGGGAGACAATCCCCCCGGTTACGCTTTCAATAAAAAATGCCCTTATGTCTTGAGCGGTTTCATCATTCGTTTCGTCGTTTGCTTCGGAAGTGGTATCAGGTACCACAGTTTCATCATTTGAGCAGGCAAGTATGCCAAAAAGTAAGAAGATGCAAATGGTGTAGTGTAATGTTTTCATAGCATTTTATTTTTTATTGTTTTCTAATAGTCTGTATGACATCGAAGGGTTGCGTGAATGCAGTACTTTTTTAAGTATTCTTTACATATTTCTTCGGAATAGCCCCCCGAAATGTAAATAACCTCTCTTTTGTGTAACTTACCTTGCTAATGATCTACACACAGTCACGAGCTATAACCAACCTCATGCAACACCGATCTCAAGGCGAATTTTACGGAACACACCATCAGAAAAAGGTGTTTGGAAACATTGTGAGTACCGATACGGTGTACACCCATCCGAAAGTCGATTGGCACTACCATGAGAATCCATATTTCACGTATTTGTTGCAAGGAAAGCTATTCGAGGCCAATAAAAAGGAAGCCTATCACTTGGAAGCGGGCGACTTGTTATTCCATCATTGGCAGGATGCGCATTACAACATCAAACCGCCAGATCTTACCCGGGGATTTCATATCGAAATAAATACAGCTTGGTTTCAGGAACACGATATTGCCTTGCACGAAATGGAAGGAAGTGTGCAACTCCGTAATCCACACATAAAACATCTTATGAATTTATTGTTTGTAGAATTTAGCGTGGCCGATTCATATTCCAATTTTGGCGTTGAGGTGGGATTGGTGGAGCTCTTCGGAACACTTATGCTGGAGCATTCGACGACAACTGAAACCCCGCAATGGGTGCTGAGGCTACAACAAAAGTTGCATGAAGAACCGGAAACCATTTCTTTACAAGGGTTAAGTGCGGAAGTAGGGGTGCATCCCGCGCATCTGTCTCGAGCGTTTCGGAAATATTTTGGGGTAGGGATGAGTCAGTATGTACGGTTAGTCCGACTCAACACTGCCTTCCAACTCATGCTACGTAACGAATATACCTTAACGGATATCGCACACGCCAGCGGGTTTTACGATCAGAGTCACTTTATCGCGAACTTCAAACGGATGTATCACCGTACCCCAAAACAGCTACTGCAAGAATTGAAGGGATGTTAAGAATATACAATTTTTTAGCGGCAAGGCTTCGCATCTTTGTGTTTCATCAATCAATGTAACTATGAAGTTTCCGTATCGCATACTTGCTGTTCTATTCTTAGTCTCAAACTTCGGAATGGCGCAAAACATGGCCGATTATAACGGCGCCTGGGAAGGAACCCTCAGCAACCCCAAGAGTTTTCAGATCGAGGTTTCCATCCACGACTTCGGAACCAAAGAAGCGACGCTTGAATTATCCAATGAAACGCTTCGAGCCAACTTTCCGATAGTAAGCGAAAATGATTCCGAGTTTACCATTCCTATTTCTGAAACCCAATCCTTTCATGGGACATGTTCCGAAGACAAAGAAACCATAAGCGGTTTTCTGAAATCCGGATTGCTGTTATATCACATTATGTTGAAAAGAACGACCAACACTAGTTATTCGGGTATTTGGAATCTTTTGATGGTGGAGGAACTGCGTTCAGACAAGGTATATCTTAGCATAGAAAATGGCGATCAGGAAACCTATCAAGCCTACCCGTTTTTTGGGGATGATCGCTTTACGGGTACCTGGGCGTATGATTTTCAGAAGCAGCAGGACACCCTTAGCTTTTCAGATTTTAAAACAGGTGTAACATTCAGAGGGGTTTTACGGGAGACTGAAATCACATTAGAACTGTTTGTTGATGATTATGTAATCGCAACTGCAACGCTATCCCGCACGGAGGCCGAATGGAAGCGCGGCGGATTTACTTCGGAAAAGCGATCTTCTAAACTCAAATTTCCCGAATTAGAAGCACTTGTCGTGAATGATTCCTTTCCCAATACCCACGCCATTCTTGTGCAACAACAGGGAGTGTTGGTGTATGAACAGTACTTTGATGGATATCACGAAAACCTACCTCACGATATGCGTTCGGCTTCTAAAAGTATTTCTTCCACCCTGATGGGCATCGCAAAAGATGAAGGACTGTATGAATCCGTAGATCAATCCATTTTTGAATTTCTTCCGAAGGAATATCAATCGTATAAGAATTCAGAAAATGCGGGTATCGATCTAAAAAGTCTGCTGACCATGAGCTCCGGCCTGGATGCTGTAGACTTCGGAGAAAATGCAAATCGTGCCTCCCCTGCGACGGAAGAAAACTATCAACAGTCGGCCGACTGGACCGCGTCGGTGCTTCAAGCGGAAATGCTGTACCCACCCAATACCCATGCGAATTACGGTTCTGCCAATCCCTATTTGCTGGGCGTGGCGCTAGATTCCATGGTACCACATTCGATGGCGTTGTATATCGACAAAACGCTGTTTCAACCTCTGGGCATCACCAACTATATCGTCCAAACCGATTTGAATGGTAGGCCTTATTTCGGAGGCGGAATGTATCTTACTCCGCCAGACATGCTGAAATACGGCACGCTTTACCTCAATAAAGGAAGTTGGAAGGGGAAACGCATTGTTTCCGAAGCATGGATTGAAAAAAGTGTTACACCGTATCGCGCCCTGGAAAATACCACAAAACAGAATGTATATGGCTATCTATGGTGGCATGATATATATAAGGTAGGGAACCAAACTATTAACACCCTGGAAGCGCGTGGGGCAGGAGGGCAGTATATCGTGGTGATCCCTGAACTGGACGCGGTGGTGGTGATTACTTCCGGAAATTTTAGAAATGGCCGCGGACAGCAACCAGAGAAAATACTAGCCAACTTCTTGCTTCCCAAATTAGTAGACTAAGCAAATTTTATGGTATTCAGGCAACCTTTCAGAAGCCATCGGCGTCTTTATTAGAAAGAATCCTTTCTAATTACCCAACTATGACCATCAACACTATTGACGTCCGTATTAAATTAGCCGCGCTTTGGGCTTCCGTGACCTTTTGTTATCTCTATGGCGACTATTTTGAACTGTACACCCCCGGAAAAGTAGAAGACTTGATAAGTGGAGCGAATATTCTGGATAGTCCGATGAAGCTTTTGATTGCATCTATCGTATTGGCGATTCCTTCCATCATGGTGGCATTTTCGGTACTTTTACCAAGAACGCTCAATCGCATACTGAACCTTGTATTCGGATTGCTCTTTACGATGATGATGCTCTTTATCGGATTTAATTCGATGACCGAATGGTATGCCTTTTATGTATTCTTAGCTTTTCTGGAAAGCGCCCTCACGCTATGTATCATTTGGTATGCATGGAAATGGAAAAGAAGCTAAGGAGCAAGCTTCTGTAGGAGAAAACCGACTACCACAGTTTTCGTATATTTCTGGTACTAACGAATACTTTCACTTATGAAAACAGCCAAATTTTTCTTTGTTTGGGGCTACTCTCTGATGGCATTTCTGTTTTTCGGCGGAATGCTTTTTACCATAATTACCCAATATCCTAACTGGGATCACGATCTTCCGAATTCTCTGGTCGCCACCAACAATTTTTATGTCAAAGCCGATCCCGGCACCTTTTTTCAGCTCATGGGAAAAATAAATCTTCCCCTCTTTGTAGTTATGATTATTTTCATCTGGAAATCTAGCAAAGCTCGTAATTGGATGTTATTGCATTTTGTGCTGTTCGTGATCATAGGTCTCGGAACAGGGCTTTTAGTGTATCCTATTTTATACGAATTAGGAGCGGAAGATATCGCTACAAGACCGTTGGCTGAAATTGAAGCCTTGCTTAATCAATTTAAGACATTGGATACCATACGAATGTTTGTTGCTATGGTTTCCGTGCTTGCATTAATGATAGGATTGTCCCATTTCTTCAATTCAGTATATAGTCAAAGGGCGAAACTGTAACATTACCCTTTGAAGGTTATCTTTACGGTATGAAATGGAGGCTATTGTTACTCTTTATTTATTGTAGCATCGTAGTGTTGGGGTGTCGAAATTCAGAAGATGAAACGATGAATAGTTCCCAAAATTTCCCAACGCATCAAGCACTACTGCTAGGCACCTTCCACTATAATAATCCAGGACAAGATGTTGCTAAAACGAAGGGATTTGATATTTTAGGTGAGCCATCACAATTGGAATTAGATTCAATCGCAGCAGCCATTACTCGATTTCAACCGACCCATATCTTCGTAGAATGGCCGCACAATGAGCAATTTGAATTGGACTCTCTTTTGAACCTACATAGGCAAGGTCGATACTTTGCAAATGTTTCACTCAATGATTTCTATCGCAAGAACGAGATATTTCAGTTAGCATTCCGAGTGGCATCTTTGAAAGAAAATATTCGTGTATCTGGCGTCGATTACTATGGAACTGAATTTCCATTCGACAGCATGATGCGTGTCATTTCTAAAGCGCAACAAGATAAGTTACAAGATGAATTTCAAGAGGGGATACAGCGATTCACGTCCGATTTTGATGCTATGATTGAACAAGGGGCGAATATAGCAGCATTAACGAATCACTTGAATTCTCCTGAAATGCGCAAAAGGAGCAATACCTTTCACAACCAGCTACCCCTTTTGGCGGGCGATGATGACAATTTTATTGGACCTTTACTCACGGCTGCATGGTACAAGCGCAATTTATTTATGTGGTCCTTGATTCAGAAAAAAACTAAAAAGCATCAGGAAGAGCGCGTTATGATATTGTTAGGTGCGAGTCATGTGGCGATGATTGCTGATTTTATAGAAGATCATCCCCAATGGGAAGGGGTGGAGTTCTCCGAAATTTATGCTGAATAACCCTTCAACAGATTACTTCACCAATAATTCCACCCTCCGATTTAGCGCTCGTCCATTCTCAGTATTATTGGTGGCGACCGGCACTGATTCGCCATAGCCTTTGCTGCTTAACCGATTGGTAGTGGCGCCGTGTGCTTTAAGCCAATCTAAGACCGCCTTCGCGCGTTCTTCGGAAAGCTTCAAGTTATAGGCGTCATCTCCTTGAGAATCGGTATGACCACCAATTTCCAGTGACAACTCCGGATTTCGTTGAATGAGCGCGAGCACTTCCTGAAGTGTTTTTTCAGATTCGGGTTTCAGTACGGCTTTATCGGAATCGAAATAGATGCCGTACAATGACACCTTTCCGGTTTCTTCCAACTCTTGTTCAAGGTTGCTTCCCGTTTCCGGTTCTAAGGGTATGGTAACGCTTCCGGTATTGTTCGCAGTTATGGTTTCGGTAACGTCGTTGTTCTTATACCCTCCTTTTGAAGCATTCACCACGATCATTCCTGCCGGAACTTTTTCCGCAGTAAAACGTCCTTCAGCATCCGTCTTTACGGGATCCACCCCGGAAATCTTTACCAACGCATTTTCCAACGTCTCTTTCGTGGTGGCATCTATCACCAATCCTTCCATTCGGGCCGTGGGGATATCCCTCGGGTTAATAAGCAACTGAACGAAATCAATGGCAAATCCATCTCCCGTATCGGTTTCGGGATCGTCAATAAACAGCTTGAGTTGTCCGGTCTTCACTTCGGAAAGGAATTCAGGGAGGATCTGTACCGATAGCAGTTTACCGATAGGCCCCGTTTGTTCTAGTTCATTCACGAATTCACTGATCCAGGGCGTTTCCTTATCATTGAGCCACACCTTGTACTTGCTTTTAAAACGTTTGGGTTGAAAATCATCTACAAAGATCTGAAGCAAGGCGTGCTCGATCTGAGTGCCCTGTAGGTCGTATTGCAAGAGTAAGGGCTTCGGAAGGTTCTCAGGGCGCTGGGTTCTTCCGGTATAGCCGTCTTTTCGATTGCTTTTTTTGTATCCGCTAATCACCATGATGCGATCGGTTCCTGCGGGGTCTGTCTCATCCGGGAAAAAAGGATAGCGATGCACGGGAGTGTCTTCCCCTGAAAACGGATCAAAGCCCGGAGGCCATCCGAATCCAAAATTATCTACATCTCCGTAGCGATACACCACATCCGCTTTACTGGTTTGATAGGCGATATAGGTAGGTTGGGTCCATCCTTGCACCGTATCGTTCGTAGCATTTCGCTGAGCATTGGTGGCTAGCGCATCCTGCGTTTGGGTGCCAGTGTCTGGGGGGATGGATTCGGTTTCAGCAAGATCACTATCGCTGGGGGCATCCACTTCTGTTGCTGAAGAAGCGCTGCCGCTATTCTTGTCAACACTATTCTTACAATTGAGCAGCGTTAAGGCCACGAACAGGCAAAGAGTTGGAGTGAGCTTATTCATTTAAATACGTTTCATGTCTTTACTACAATTGTCCGAACTATTGTCGTTATAGGTGTTATTCTTGATAGTAATCGAAACTTTCTTCCAGGTTTCATTACCGCTTTGATCTTGCCATTTCACCATCCCTAAATACTGCCCCGGTTGCTGCTCTGTCAATCGATATCCTACCTCGTTTTCTGTAAAACGGTAGCGTGTGAGTCCGCCCAACTCCGTATACCGCCCAATAATTTCGCTGTCCTCTTCGAAAAAAGTAACCACCCGCCCGTCACAGCCCTCCCACGAGCCAATGATGTTCGTATTGGTATTAGCACCCATCAGCGGCGCGGTGGAAGTTGACTTACAACTCCCCAATAATACAATGCTCAGCAAGACTACCATCAAAAGTATTTTAGTTCTCATTGTATTAATCTTTACGTTGGTATTTGTCGCGCATAAATTCGAAATACATATAGCCAAAACGGTCGAACCAATCTTCCACGCCATAGCGGGCTTCACATTCGCTCAATTTGAGCATGGATTCGGAAAGACTTTCCAAAAGTTCTCCGTACTTTTTGTCATAGGCGGTTTCCAAATCGGTCACCGACTTCTCTATATTACGCCGTTGCGTCTGCCACGCTAAGCCTGAAACGCCATGAATTCCTGAAGCATTATCGCCAAAGGAGAGGGCTGCGTTCGAAAAATTCTTCGTGCATTTGTAAATGGTGGCGAGTTGTTCAAACAAATAACGAACCTCATTGAACTGTTCTCTTGCCGCTAAGAAGCAACCGGCACAACTGCTTTCATCGTCGAAACCCGCATCGGTAGTAGGCACCGCACAGAAAGAAGGAATGCGAGGTTCTCCGGGCGGGGGTGTAGCACCGATACAGCTTCCTAAGCCCGTATAGCTTTTATATAAATTGACAGCATTGTCTAAAAACGACTTTATACTTTTCAATTTGTCAGTAAGCTTTTCCACATCGCCACTGGGGTCATATCCATCGCCCATCTCGTCTCTCAGCTCACGTTCAAACGTGCCATCGTCCAGGTCTTCCCCGTTAAAAAAGCGGTCTTTATAAAAGAACCCGGGTGTGCCCCCTCCTTGGGCTACCGTAGAGAAGGAGAGACCGAATAAAAGGAGCAAGATGGTAGCCGACTTCCTACCCATTAGTTTTCCCGCTAATAACCCTATGACCAACAAGGCAACTCCAATGATAATGTACAAAACAGTGTTGTTTCCTCCGGAATCTCCAGAATCATTATTGGATTCACCGCTGCCAAGGCTCATTTCGCTTTCGGTGATCTTGGTAAAGGGACTCCCCAGATAGGATTTTTGAGGCTTGCTGGCCCGCACCATGATCGTAAAATTGATGGTTTCTTCGGAAGGAGATTCGATCAGTAGTCCAAAAGCACCAAAGGCCCGTATCTGAAATTGGATCATTCCATCTTCGGCAGCAGTTGAGGTTTGTGATTCTATGATATCGCCCCAGTTATCATAGACAAGGGAAGCTTTTAGAGGGTATTCATTTCCGAAGCCCTTCACGATCACATCTACAAATTGAAACATATCATGCCCCTGAACCACATAGTGTTTAAGCGAATCTACCGTACTTAGCGTTGCGATAAACGTTTCACCTTTGTGATCGCTACGCGTATCTTCTTTAAGAGTGAGTTCTACGGGTTTGATAGTTTCGTCCAGGGTAAAGGGCTGTGCCAGACTTTGGAAGGAGCATAGCAAACTGCAAACAAAGACGAGAGCGGTGGTTAGGTGTGTTGTGGCCATTGTGATAGGTATGAGTAATTTGGTTAGGAACACTAGGTTCAATCATTCAGACGTAATTGATTTGATGCCAATAAATTACTTAATTTCCTTGGAATGCATAAACAATTAATCAATAACTTCATCACAGGCAGGTATTTGCAGCGATAGAAGGCGATATACCTCTGAGAGCTTTTTAAACGAACGTGCTCTCTAAAGACATTAAAAAACCGCCAACAGGTGGCGGTTTCTCTATGGCCAGGTAAGGAGATTATTTGTTCACCGGCTCGATCACCAGCGTAAAATCACCTTCCGTCAGCCCCTCGGCACCTACCACGGCGATCACCAGGCGGTACGGATTGTTGATGGCGAGTAAATGTTTTACGGTTCGCGTATGGTCCTGGGTTTTTCCAGACCATTTTCGGTCCCACTTATAATCGGCCTCACAGCGTATACAGGAAGCAAGATCGGGTGGTACCGCGTCATTCTGTATGCCCGTTTGAAAGGCATAAATGCTGAAATTCTGTGACGGATCTTTAGGAATAACGGTTGCGGTGAGTTCTGTATACTTCGGAATCACGCCCTCAAAAAAAACGTGATTGCCTGTAAACTTGTGCTGCTGAATGGATACAAAGCAGGCATTGTTGCTTTGCCAGGCCCAGGAGAGGTCTGATAACTGAGCTCCGTTGGCTAAATTTTCTTCTAAGGAAATTTTCTGATTGAGCGGTTCCTCAATTTTAATCGTTTGCTGTGCCATGCCTACAAAGGGGAGGCACAATAGGAGAAAGATTGTTTTCATATGGGTTGGTTTTAGTCGCATTCGTTTTTAACGGCTTCGAAGGTTTCTTCGAGTTCTATTATTTGTTCGTAGATCTTTAAATAGTCAGAAGGCATGACACTTTTACTGCTCTTAAATGCTTTCGCATACAGGTTCTTGGCTGCCTGATAGCAGTCGTAGCAAGCATCTTCATATTCTAGGATGTCTTCGCATTCCGAATCGTCATCCTTATCAACAGCCCGTTCGGCAATTTTCAGGTCTTGCTCGAACTTATTGAGGTTTAGTTTGCTTTGGCAGTAGGTGTTGAATTCTTTGATGAGATCGTTATAGGTGCGTTTGTCGGTATAAAACACACGCTTATCACGTATCATATTGTATTTGTGCTGCACCCACCTGTCCCTACTATCCTCCATTTCTTCCACCTTTCCTTCGTGCGTATCATCGCCCCCATCAAAACATTTGTCTTCCCGGGTGCTGCGGGCCTTTAAACAGGATTTACATTTGTCGATCATCACGTCAAACACGCCCACTTCGGCGCGATCGTCATCGGCAAGGGCTTCCTTATAATCCTTGCTTTTAGCTACCGACCAGCCTTCGTCTTTGCAGTATCTGTTAACATCCCGGGTGTAGCTGTCTAAGGTCGACTGATTACAACTGGCACACACCTTTTTCTTAGAACCTTTTACAGTAACCGTGACACAGTAGCCTTTGCAATCCTCGTCTTTGGAACAGGGTTCGTTGGCATCATTTTGAGCGAGGACCGTGCTTAGGCTTAGTGTGACGATTAATAAGAGCAGGCTCCCCTTACATTTTAGCGTTCTCATATGTTATTGATTTTAAGTGAATACTAGAAGGTGTTTTCGGGGAGCGTATGTTGAACACCTTGTTGTTGAGAATTGGGTTGATATAAAACGAAGGTATCTAAAAAACTCGTTTGTTCGCTGAAAATGAGAGGCTCACCCCTAAAAATGTATGAAATCCGGTAGGGGAATACCTAGGTTTTGTGCCGGTTGTTTTGAAAGATAAACAACGAGAAAAGAAGCAGGAATACAATGCTTAATTATTTCCCGATACAGAAATTCGCGAAAATGTTACCGAGCAGCTCGTCGTTGGAAATTTCTCCCGTAATTTCGCCAAAGTGATATAAGGCTTGTCGAATATCAATGGCCAAAAGGTCGCTAGATATCCCTGTATCGAGTCCGTACCGAACGGTATCAATCTCTTTTAAGGCTTTTAATAACGCATCGTAGTGGCGCGTATTCGTTACAATGGTCTCATTGTTACGTAGCGCGCCGGTATTGACAAAGTCAAGTAGGGACGAAGTAAGTTGTTCTACGCCTTCTCCGTGTTTCGCTGAAATAAGCCTGGCTTCAGGAATTTCAGTGGTAACATTTTCCCTTTGTGCGTCCGAAAGTTGGTCGGCTTTATTAGCCACCACCAGGAGGGGTTTCTGCGGATATTGTTCCTTAATTTTTTTGACTTCGGAAGCGATCGATTGCAGGCGCCCTTCCTGTAGCGCCGTTACTGTATCCATTAAATAGATCACTACTTGTGCCTGTTCGATCTTCTGAAAGGTTTTCTTGATCCCAAGGCCTTCAATGGTGTCTGAAGTATCTCTAATTCCTGCCGTATCGATAAACCGGAAGCCGATACCGCCTAAGACGATTTCATCCTCGATGGTGTCGCGAGTAGTGCCTGCAATGTCACTCACAATGGCACGTTCTTCGTTGAGCAGGGTATTGAGTAAGGTCGATTTCCCTACGTTGGGTTCTCCTACGATGGCGACTGGGATCCCGTTCTTAAGTACATTGCCCGTTGCGAAGGAATCGATTAGGCGCTTTAACACCTTGGTGATTCGGTCGAGTAAGGCCCGAAACTCCTCCCGATTGGCAAATGCTACATCTTCTTCTGAAAAATCGAGTTCCAGCTCAATAAGCGATGCAAAGTTGAGCAGCTCCTGCCGTAGTTGTTGAATTTCACTGGAAAATCCACCTCGCATTTGTTGTATCGCTAGTTGGTGGGATGCCTCACTGTCGCTTGCAATCAGGTCGGCTACGGCTTCCGCCTGACTCAAATCCATTTTGCCATTCAGGAAGGCGCGTAGGGTAAACTCACCTGCCTGGGCCATGCGCGCGCCTTTCCGAAGCACGGCTTGAATGATCTCTTGTTGTATAAACGGACTTCCATGACAGGAGAGTTCTACCACATCTTCTCCGGTATAACTTCTAGGGTTCTTAAAGATCGTAGCGAGCACCTCGTCTATGAGTCGATTGTCTTCTTTAATATGTCCCAGATGAACCGTATGACTGGGCTGTGCGGCGAGTTTCTTACCGCTTACCGAATGGAATAGGCTAGACGCTATTTCAATGGCTTCCGGCCCCGATAGACGAATAATAGCAACAGCACCTGCTCCAGAGGGTGTGGCTAAGGCTACAATAGTATCCTGATGCTTCATACCGCAAAAATACACAATATCTGTCCGCTACAAACTGTAACAATTTCGAAAAAATCATACCAATAGAACGTAACCAATCAATCAAAAAACCATGGAAGTTATTAATTACACAGAGAAGAAAGAGGATACTACCACGGTATCGCTCATGCACTTGTCCCAGCTTTTGGGTTACTTTATCGGCTTCGGAAGCTTAATTGCTCCCTTAGTGATTTGGCTTTCTTCCAGAGACCGCATCGAAGGAATGGACGAACACGGGAAACAGGCGGTAAGCTTTCAACTTAGCTTGTTGATCTACATTTTTGTGAGCATTCCATTGATCTTTGCCTTGGGGCTAGGATTGCTTACACTCTTGTTTACGGTCGCAATCGGCTTTGTCATGCCGGTGGTAAATGCGCTGCGTGCCGGCAGAGGAGAAGCGCCCAATTATTTTATGACCATTCGATTTTTATCATAAAAAAACCCGCCTCAAGGCGGGTTTTTTTCTTTTTGACTACATCGTTAGTTGTTCAGCATCACGGGCATCACTAACATGGTAACCGACTCCCCTTCATCGAGTCCGTCGACAGGCGTAAGAATGCCCGCTCGATTTGGCAACGACATTTCTAAGGAAACATCATCGCTGGTAAGGTTGTTGAGCATTTCGTTCAAGAAACGAGAGTTAAAGCCAATCTGCATGTCGTCACCCTGATAATCGCAGGTAAGACGTTCTTCTGCTTTATTGCTGTAATCGATGTCTTCCGCGGAAATATTAAGTTCGGCCCCGGCGATCTTCAAGCGAATTTGATGGGTGGTCTTATTGCTAAAAATACTCACACGACGCACGGAGTTTAAGAATTGGGTGCGGTCGATTGTCAGCCTGTTTGGATTTTCCTTCGGAATCACCGCTTCGTAGTTGGGATATTTCCCATCGATCAGGCGACAGATCAATTCGGTGTTTTCGAACTGAAAACGCGCGTTGCTCTCGTTGTATTCGATGGTTACTTCTTCCTCACTTCCGGCTAGAATTCCTTTCAACAGGTTCAACGGTTTTTTCGGCATAATGAATTCGGCCGTTTCATTGGCGGTCACATCATTTCTGGAATATTTTACCAATTTGTGCGCATCGGTAGCCACAAAGGTGAGGCTTTCCGAAGAGAATTGAAAAAACACGCCGCTCATTACGGGGCGCAAATCATCATTTCCGCTGGCAAAAAGTGTTTTGCTAATGGCGGTTGCCAAAATATCGCCTTCCATCACCGTGGTAGAAGGATCGCTAAGACTTACGGCGCTAGGAAATTCTTCTCCATCGGCATAAGCAAGGGCATATTTTCCGTGATTACTACTGATCTCAACCGTATTGTTGTCTTCCACGGTAAAGGTTAAGGGTTGCTCCGGAAACGTTTTTAAGGTATCCAACAACAATCGGGCAGGAACGCAAACACTGCCGCTTTCGCTGCTTTCTACTTCAAGTTTTGAAGAAATGGTCGTCTCCAGGTCGGATGCAGCAACCGTCAGCAGATTTCCGTCGAGTTGAAATAAAAAATTATCGAGAATGGGAAGCGTATTGTTGGTATTGATGATGCCCCCAAGCACTTGTAATTGTTTCAGTAGATAAGAACTTGATACAATAAATTTCATGAATGTATTTTTTCGGTACGATCGTATTGGTTTCGCTCCTGAAGACCAGCGCCCTCAGTAGTACAAATATATTTGAAATGCCTTGGTTGCTAAAACAAACTTATTAACAGTTATCGACGAAACGAACGCGTTCTAAAGAAATGAAAAACGAATCCGATGATCCCAAGCAACACCAACGGTAATAAGACGTTAAGGAGTTGCCATAGGGTGCGTTGCTCGGCGGTTTTCTGCGGATCCAAAAAAGGAACCGCAATTTCCTTGGTACGGATGTTTATAAGTCCGCTATCATCCAGCAGATAATTCACCGTGTTCAGAAGAAATTCTTTGTTTCCGAAGAAGGTTCCGGTGTATTTATCGAACCCCAGCTCTATAGGGCGTCCTTCTTGCAATTGGTTCACGATCACATTGCCATCACTAACAATCACCATTTTGGTAGGGTCGCTGCTATTTTTACGGTTGGGTAGTGACAAGGGAGGCACCCGATTGTTGTAGACCGAAGTAAAAGAACCTTCAAGCAGCACCGCTAGGGGCAAGGGGCCACTATTAAAATCGCCCTGTTGTGGCCCTTCATTGACCAATTTCAGATTTTTGGGAATCTCCTCATCGTAATCAATAGGAGTAGGCAATCCCACAGCTTTCGATAAGGGAGAAGTTTCCAGTAACACCGTCTTCTTGATCGTGTTAGGAAGGGTGTCAATAACACTGGCATATTCTAATTTTACCGCCTCGGTATTGGTCACAATAGGATGCCCTTCGGCCCCTCCCACAAGGGGGAAATACAACCACGGATAGCGATTATATTGTGCCTCTCGCTCGTTACCACTGGCTAGTACGATGGGAGCCGAGTAGATGTCTTTCACCAGATTAGGATTCACCCGAATTCCGTACTTAAAAAAGAAATCATTAAGGTTCAAGTCACGTCCAAAGGCAAAGTTGTTTCCGCTCACCGTATCGGTTTGTTGCTGGGTCATATCCACCAGCCAGAGGGAAGCCCCGCCATGCATGGTATATTGATCGAGGATGTATTTTTCGGCTTCTGAAAAGGTTTCGGTAGGTTGCGCACTCACAATAAGGTCGTACTCCTGCATAGACGCTAACGTTCCTTGGGGATTGGCCGCAACCGAATCGAGCGTAAAAGGAGCAATGAAATAATAGTCCCGAAGGGTGGAAAAGAAATCGGCTATATAACGATCGTCTAATTGGCCGTTGCCTTTCAATACCGCAACTTTTCGTCGTTTCGGCTGGGTGAGTTTACTGAAGCCATCGGCGAAGGCATATTCTAAGTTTTGCAACGAATTGGTGACGCGTTCTTCAGTAGAAGTTCCTAATTGGTTTTTTAGCAGCGGAATTTTAACGGTCTTACCATTATAATAGGCGAGGGCCCATGGATAGACCAATTCGGTGGTGAGCTTTCCGTTTTCTTGAACTTCTACCTGCGCAGGAGTGAGTCCGAAGCTATTGAGTTGTTGCTGAATGGCGGCACGATCGTCTTCTCCTTCTAACGGATCGACAAAGGCCACTTTAAGATTGGGATTGTAGGCTGAAAATTCTTCCAGCAACTGTCGAGTTTCCACTTGTAACCTTCGGAATTCCGGAGGAAACGACCCTTTTAAAAATACATCAACAATAATGGGCGAATCTACCGAAGCAAGGGTATTTTTGGACGCTTCCGATAGGGTATATCGCTGGTCTTGGGTGAGATCGAAACGGGTATATACTTCCGAAGCGATCCAATTCATAACGACGAGCAACAGTAGCGTCCCCCCTAAAATGACTATGGGTTTTTGGGTCTTCATCGATCAGCGTTTTTTGGTGTTAAGTTGTACTCCGGTGGCTACCAGAAATAGGGCGGAAATACTTAGAAAGTATACAATGTCTCGCGTATCGAGTACGCCTCTGGCGACACTGTCAAAGTGACTTTTGAGTCCGAAATACGACAACTCCACTGAAGGAAGCAGCGCGTCGAGCGACTCAAAACCATAGTAGAGTAGAAAGCAAACAAATACCGCGGTGATAAAAGCGACCACCTGATTGTGCGACAGAGTAGACGCAAACACCCCGATCGCGGTGTAAGAAAACACCAGAAAAAGGAGGCCTATATACGACCCTACGGTACTTCCCACGTCCCAATTTCCAGAAGGATTTCCCAAAGCATCAATACTTATGATGTAGAGAAGCGTAGGAACTAAAGCGAGAAGAATTAAAAGGACCGAGCCCAGAAACTTTCCTAAAACAATCTGCCAAAGCGCGAGGGGGCGGGTGACTAAAATTTCTATAGTTCCCATGCGGTATTCGTCGCTAAAGGCCCGCATGGTCACAGCGGGAATGAGAAACAAGAGTACCCAGGGGGCCAATTCGAAAAAGGCCGATAATTCGGCAAAGCCCGAATCGAAAATATTAAATGTTCCCGGAAAAACCCACAGAAATAGACCGTTGACAATCAAGAAAATAGCAATCACCAAATACCCGATGGCACTGGAAAAAAAGGAGTTTATTTCTTTTTGAATAATGGCGATCATGGTGCTACAGTGTGTAAGGTGTCGACGCTCCACGCTTGCGCTTTAGAACGAAATTTTGGTTTGGTTGTTGCCCACACTTCCTTAAATAAGGCACTTTGACGATAGGCTTGAAGGTACGTATCATCCTCCCACTTGCTGTACGTGAAGAAGATAGCCGGATCGTTCTGATCGCGATACAATTGTAAAAAGGTACATCCGGGGAACGATCGAATGGTACTCTTAACCGTTTCGAAATGCGCCAGAAACGCTTCCGTATTGGAGGGGTTAAATTCCATTTTTACAATTCGTGTCAACATTAGTTTTTAAAATTTACGGTAATAGTATCACGATAGGCAAGTCCAAATAAGGTAGACGCGCTTCCTACGGTGGTAGGGTTGCTCTTGTAGATGGCCAATTCAAGATACTGGGAAGAGTTCCAAAGCGCTAGCTTTTTACCGTCTTCTTCCCGTTTCTCCTTCGGAAGCTCAAAATTGATGGCATCGCTATAGTGCGAATAGATCTTGGTAAATCCGGCCCGCCGTGCGGTAATTTTGAAGGGGCGGCCCTTTCCAATTTCCTCGAACAAGGTTTTGGTAATGTTACAAATCACGTTTCCGTAATTATCAATGTAAATCACATTCCCGATAATTTGGTTGTTTTCGGCATTGACCACCGGTTGAATCCCTTTGAGTTCTTTTAGTTGGTCGACAGGCTTCCCTATAACCTCCAGCGTTCCTCCCCGGCAGATATGACAGGCCACTTTTACAAACACATCCAGGACAGGGAAGTTACTGATGATTCGATCGTGAATATTTATTTCAACGATCTTCTCAGGTTTCACCACCGATGCCAGCATGGAGATGATCCCATTATCCGCACAGATAAAATAATGTTCATCTAAATATACCGCAATATGTGTGTTCTCCGGGTTTAATTCGGAATCTATCCCAATAATATGCACCGAACCCTTTGGAAAACTGCGATACGCGTTTTGAATGATATACGCGGCTTCCGTCAGGTGGAAGGGCGAAATGCTATGAGAAATATCGACAATCCGAAGCGTATCCAATTCAGAATACAACGCCCCTTTCACGGCTCCCACAAAGTGGTCCTTCTCACCAAAATCGGTTGTAAGCGTGATAATGGGCGTCAATGGATTGTTGATATTTTGTTAAAACAACTCCTGCAAAAATAGGCTACTTTTGTTATTGTAAAAACTATATTTACAGGAAGTATTCAACTCTTATAAACAACCTGCTTTTGAACGAACTCATCATCGAACTTACTGAAATCAATCCACGCGATTTCTTCGGCCTTCAAAATGCCAATATCAATCTCATAAAGAACTATTTTCCGAAGCTAAAGATCGTTGCCAGAGGCAGCAAGCTCAAAGCCTATGGTGATGAAGAAGAGTTAGAACTATTTGATACCAAGCTCACCATGTTGCTCGATCAATTTGCCAAGTACAATAAATTGGATGAAAATACCATTGAACGCGTATTGCAAAGCAACCGGCGAGAAGAATATGAAAGTTCGGCCAGCAGTGGCGATGTATTGGTTCATGGGGTAAATGGCCGATTGATCAAAGCGCAAACGGCGAACCAACGCAAGTTAGTGGACCTCACCAAGAAGAACGATATGGTTTTTGCGATCGGTCCCGCAGGTACCGGAAAGACTTATACCGGTGTCGCCCTTGCGGTGAAAGCCCTAAAAGATAAGGAGGTACGCCGAATTATCTTAACGCGTCCTGCCGTGGAAGCGGGTGAAAATCTAGGGTTTCTTCCGGGAGATCTTAAGGAAAAGCTAGACCCTTATATGCAACCGCTTTACGATGCCCTTCGCGATATGATCCCACATGAAAAATTGGATTCGTATATAGAGAAGGGGGTCATACAAATTGCTCCCATGGCGTTCATGCGCGGGCGTACCTTAGATAATGCCTTCGTTATCTTAGATGAAGCGCAGAATACCACCCATGCTCAAATGAAAATGTTCCTTACCCGTATGGGTAAAAGCGCCAAGTTTATGATCACTGGCGATCCGGGTCAGATCGACCTGCCTCGGCGGGTGATCTCAGGATTAAAAGAGGCTTTATTGATTTTGAAGGATGTAGATGGCGTTGGAATGATCTATCTGGATGATAAAGACGTGATTCGTCACCGTTTGGTGAAGAAGGTGATCGCCGCATACAAAGAAATTGAAAATCGAAACTAATGAGCACCCAGCAAACCATCACCGATACTAATTTTCAGTTCCCCGGTCAGCGTTCCGTATACAAGGGGAAAGTACGTGAAGTATATACCTTGGAAAACGATCTTTTAGTTATGATCGCTACCGATCGCCTCAGTGCCTTTGATGTGGTCATGCCGAAGGGAATTCCTTTTAAAGGTCAGATCCTGAATCAGATCGCCACAAGCATGATGAAGCGTACTGAAGACTTGGTGCCCAATTGGTTACAGGCAACTCCCGATCCCAACGTAGCGATAGGGAAGGCGTGTACACCTTTTAAAGTGGAAATGGTTATTAGAGGGTATTTAAGTGGTCATGCCGCGCGGGAGTACAAGGCCGGAAAGCGCACGCTCTGTGGCGTTTCGATGCCAGAAGGAATGAAAGAAAACGATACGTTTCCTGCTCCCATTATTACTCCGGCGACAAAAGCCGAAAAGGGCAATCATGATGAAGATATTTCGCGAACCGATATTTTGGCGAAGGGAATAGTTTCAGAAGCAGATTACGCTGTATTAGAGGACTATACTCGCAAACTTTTTCAGAGAGGAACCGAAATCGCGGCGGAACGCGGACTCATATTGGTGGATACCAAATATGAATTCGGAAAAACCAAAGAAGGTGAGATTGTGCTTATCGATGAAATTCACACGCCGGATTCGTCTCGATATTTTTATGCTGAAGGGTATAAAGAGCGACAAGCAAAAGGACTTCCGCAGAAACAATTGTCGAAGGAATTCGTGCGACAATGGCTTATCGAAAACGGATTCCAGGGAAAAGAAGGGCAACAGCTTCCGGAAATGTCGGATGCCTACATTCAAACAATTTCAGATCGCTACATAGAACTCTATGAAAATATTACCGGGCAATCCTTTCAGAAAGCAAACACGAATAACCTCCATAATCGAATAGAGGAGAATGTCCTTCATTATCTTTCCCAAAAAGCTTAACATTTCTTACTAATGCTTTCATAATGTTTAGGTTAAACTTGTGTTAAGTGCACCTTTCTCGAATAGAAGAGATTCAGTACAGGCTTTTGTGCTAAACGGTTGACTTTTAGATAGCTGTTGTTAGCATAGGCTATGAAATGCTCACAGTGGTCTTCCAGTAATTTTCTCTTTAGCAATACTTTAACAGAAATTAACAAAACCGTAAGAGGAGTAGCTTCGTATCTTTTCACGTGAGGCACCCTGTTATGTATTAATCATACCGGTGCAATGTCCAACCTAAAAAATCTTCAATGAACAACATTTCTACGCGAAACATTTTATTTTTTGTTTCATTTTTACTCATTTCGACACTGTCGTTTGCTCAGGTGTATACGGTATCTGATGCCGGCGATGCCGGACCCGGAACTTTCCGACAGGCAGTGATAGACGCTAATGGATTCGGAGGTCCGAGTACCATAAACTTTAATCCGGGTATTAACCCTTCCCTTACCTCAGGTCCCGTGACCGCCAATGTGGCGTTAACGTTAAACGGTGATGCTGATGGATCGACTATTTTTGGAAATAGTGGTGCCAACCGCCTCTTACTTTTGAGCGGTGGTACCAATGCTATAAATAGTGTAAGCTTTCAAGATTTCACACATACAGCAACGACTGAAAATGGTGGGGCCGTAGCCGTAGTGGGAGGAATTTTTTCTGCAGTGAACGCATCATTTATAAATAATGAGGCGAATGGTACTGTTGGAGGGGGAGCTATCCTCGTCCGTAATGCCACCAGTACGTTTACTAACTGTACTTTTACCAATAACCGGGCGGTTAACGCTGCTACCGGTAGCGGTGGTGCGATTTTAGTAGACGTTGCAGGAACAGCTACCATTCTGGGATCCACTTTTACCAATAATACGGCTGTGCGTGCAGGAGGTGGAATTGAGTCCAACTCACCAGATGTATTAACCGTTACTGATTCTAATTTTGATGCGAATACAGCGGGTGCTGCACCCGGAAACGGGGGAGCGATCCATATCACCGGTCCTGCCAATAGTGCTATCACTGGAGGATCTTATACCAATAACATAGCTGCCTCAGAAGGAGGGGCGTTATGGAATGGCTCCGGGACCATGACACTTGATGGCACGATCTTGATCGATGCGAATGATGCTCAAGGAATTGGTGCCGATAATGGAGGTGGTGGTATCTTCAATAATGGAGGTGTTGTAACGACCTTAGCTACAGCCAACCTTACGGTACAAAATAACACAGCTAGTGGAACTTCTGGTTCTGGTGGTGGAGTTTTCAACGAAGTAGGCGGGCAAATTCTATTTGAAGTAGGTTCAACTACCATTTCAGGAAATTCAGCCAACCGTGCAGGAGGTGGAATTGAAGATAATTCGGGTCCCGGTCAGGGCATCCGACTTATCGGAGTGACGCTAGACAATAATACAATTGCAACAGCCAATCCAGGTAATGGAGGTGGAATACACATTACGGGTGCTGGAGATTCTTTTATTTCTGGAGGTTCCGTTAGTGGCAACACTGCCGTAGAAGGAGGCGGACTCTGGAATGGAACTGGTTTCATGCTGGTTCAAAATAATACCGTACTGAATGGAAACGTAGCAACTTCTGCCACCACAGGTGGTGGCGGTGCTTTCAATAATGGAGGGACACTACGAACCGTTGGTGGGGTCTTATTTGATTCCAACACTGCACTGGGTGCAACGGCTTCTGGTGGTGGTATTTTCAATAATACCGGCGGAACATTGATAGTAGAGGGAGCTTCAACTTTCCTAAATAATCAAACCACACGTGCCGGGGGAGCCATCGAAACCAATTCTACTGTTGTATTAACCGTTACCAATGGTATCTTCAATGGAAATCAAGCAGTAGGGGGTACGGCGCCAGGAAACGGTGGGGCCATCCATATTACTGGTTCGGCGGACTCAAATATTACCGCGGGTACATTCAATGGAAACATTGCAGCTCTCGAAGGAGGAGCACTGTGGAATGGTACTGGAATCATGACCGTTACTGATGTATCAATTAACGGAAACGACGCTCAAGGAGACGGTGCCGATGATGGTGGTGGTGGAATTTTTAATAATGGAGGTGCACTTGTCTTAGCGGGTACTACCACCATTTTAAACAACTCAGCTTCTGGTACTTCAGGTTCCGGTGGTGGAATTTTAAACCTTACGCCAGGAACACTTGCTATTGACGGAATTACAATTTCAGGAAATACAGCCAATCGCGCTGGTGGTGGAATTGAATTGAACGCTGCTGCTGGTGAAAGTTTTACATTTAACAATATTACTCTAGACGGCAACTCTATTACAACACCTAATCCAGGTAATGGTGGTGGATTCCACGTTACCGGAGCCGCCGATGTTACCTTCAATGGCGGTTCAGCCACAAACAACACCGCTAATGAAGGTGGCGGATTGTGGAATCATAACGGAACCATGACGGTTAACGGTATGACGATTACAGGAAATTCGGCTCTTGGACCAAACACTGGTGGAGGAGGTATTTTCAATCTCGGTGGTGGAACTCTAAGTGTGGACGCCGCAACAAATCTTTCTGGAAACCGTGCCATGGGAGCGACTCCCGGGGGACGCGGTGGAGCCATCTTTAACAATACAGGAGGAACCCTTTTATTGGCTTCCGGAATTACAATTTCTGGAAACTATGCCAGTAGAGCTGGTGGTGCTATTGAAGATACTTCAGGAAACACACTTTTATTAGATGGGGTTTCGCTGTTAGGAAACTCTGCCGGAGTTGATATCGGACTTGGAACGATGGCGAATCCTGGAAATGGAGGAGCCTTACACCTTTCTGGTGCTACCAATGCGACGGTATCAGGATTTAGTAATATCAATAACAACATGGCGGCTTCTGAAGGAGGCGGACTGTGGAATAACACAGGAACACTTACGGTAGCCCTTTCTTTTATCGACGGTAATGTTGCGAGTGGTGACAACCCTGATAATGGCGGTGGTGGAATCTTCAATAACGGAGGTACACTCAATGTAGACACAACCCCAATTCTCAATAATATTGCCGATGGAACTTCTGGTTCTGGTGGTGGAATTTTCTCTACAGATGGAATCGTAACCTTAACAGGAACCGTTATCACCTTTAACCAAGCTAATCGCGCGGGTGGAGGGATCGAATTGATTGATGGAACCCTGAATATGTCAGGAAATTTCAATATCAGTCAAAATAACGCGGGGGTAGCTCCTGCTACCGCTGCTCCTGGAAATGGAGGAGGAATCCATATCTCTGGATCGGCCGATGCAACGCTTGTAAATGGTACAGTCGGAGATAATCTAGCGGCTTCTGAAGGAGGCGGATTATGGAACAACACAGGTACCATGACCGTGACAAACGTAATCGTTGATGGAAATGATGCACAAGGTGCTGCTGCCGATAATGGTGGGGGTGGAATCTTCAATAATGGAGGTGCCTTAATCGTTGACGGAACTTCTTCCATAACGAATAATACAGCAACAGGAACCCTAGGTTCTGGTGGTGGAATTTTTAATCTAACGCCAGGAACGCTGAATGTTGACGGTATTACCATTTCCGGAAACACAGCAAATCGCGCGGGTGGAGGAATTGAAGTGAATTCAGGCGGAGGCGAAACCTACACCTTTACTAATGTAGCCTTAACGAATAACACCGTAAATGGTCCGGCTCCCGGAAATGGTGGAGGATATCATATTACAGGTGCTGGTGATACTGTATTCAATGGTGGAAGCGTAACAGATAATACCGCTTTTGAAGGAGGCGGACTGTGGAACGGTTCCGGAATTATGAACGTAAACGGTGTAACCATTACTGATAATGTCGCCAATGGCGATGCTACCGGTGGAGGAGGAATCTTCAACAATGGCGGTACGCTCACTGTAGACACTGCCACTACATTAACTGCAAACATTGCTGATGGAGCAACTCCTGGAGGACGCGGAGGTGCCTTGTTTAATAATACCGGAGGAACCTTGACGGTGGCTTCAGGAAGTACCATTTCGGGTAACTACGCAAGTCGCGCAGGAGGTGCTATTGAAGACAATTCAGGAAATACCTTGACGCTTGATAATGTTACGCTTAGCGGAAACGCGGCGGGTGTAGATATCGGACTAGGAAACGCAATCAATCCGAATCCTGGAAACGGTGGAGCTATTCACCTTTCAGGAACATCGAATCTTACCATGACAAACAGTGCTGTTTCAGATAATCTCGCTGCTCTTGAAGGCGGCGGACTTTGGAACAACCTCGGAACCATGTCAGTTGCCACAACTGCAATCGATGGAAACATCGCAAGCGGTCCCGGTGCTGATGACGGTGGAGGCGGAATCTTCAATAACGGAGGTACGCTGGATGTCCTTGCCGGAACGACGATTGATAGTAATGTAGCCGATGGTGCGTCCGGATCGGGTGGAGGAGTTTTCTCTACCGACGGAACCGTGACGATTTCCGCAGCAACTATTACCAATAACGTTGCAAATCGCGCTGGTGGTGGAATTGAAGCCATCGACGGAACAATCAACTTAACTGATGTCACCCTAAATACGAACAATGCGGGAGTAGCTCCGGCAACAGCAGCCCCGGGTAATGGAGGGGGACTTCATATCACAGGAACCGCTGATGTAAACGTAACGGGAGGTACTGTAGATGCTAACCTTGCTGCTTCGGAAGGAGGCGGACTATGGAACGGCACCGGAATCATGACCGTAGATGCCACACCTATTTCTAATAATATTGCTAGTGGAGATGACGCGACCAATGGTGGTGGTGGAATCTTCAATAACGGAGGAACCTTAAATGTTCTAGCCGGAACCAATATCAACAATAACGTGGCCAACGGTATTTCAGGATCTGGTGGGGGTATTTTCTCTACCGACGGAACGGTTACCGTAACCGATGGGCAACTGTTCCTAAATGCAGCAAATCGTGCTGGAGGAGGAATTGAGATCATCGACGGTCAATTAAATCTAAATACAACGAACGTTGCCTTCAATGATGTGAATGGTACCGCCGGAACCCCGAATCCGGGGAACGGAGGAGCCCTTCACGTAAGCGGCACTAGTACAATAGCTATCAATGGAGGAACGTACTCGGCTAACGAAGCTGCCTCAGAAGGAGGCGGACTCTGGAATCAAGTAGGAAGTAGTATGGTGGTGACCGATGCCATGGTGAATTTAAACCTGGCTCACGGAAACAATGCTGATAATGGTGGTGGTGGAATCTTCAACAATGGAGGTACGCTAGGTGTCATTAATAGTACAATTCAAGGAAACCTGGCCGACGGTACTTCCGGTTCTGGTGGAGGTATTCTTTCTACTGACGGTGATGTCACCTTAATTGGCGGAATGATCGACAGTAATGGAGCGAACCGCGCCGGCGGTGGTGTTGAAATCATCGATGGAAGCTTCTCACTTACCAATGGAACCATGATATCAAATAGTGTTGACGGCCTTGCCGGAACAGCAAATCCTGGAAATGGAGGAGCGCTTCACGTTTCTGGAGTGGCTACCACAACCATTGTGAATACTGCCGTAACGAATAACAGAGCTGCTTCTGAAGGAGGCGGACTCTGGAACCAAGCGGGGAGCATGATGGAAGTGGATGCAAGTACCTTCGATGGAAACGTTGCTGATGGTGACGCCGCCGATAACGGAGGTGGAGCGATCTTCAATAACGGAGGATCTTTAATGGTTCAAAATGGAACAACGATCACAAACAACTTTGCGACAGGTACTGCCGGTTCCGGTGGTGGAATTCAAAATGTTGATGGTGGAACTGTTGTAGTAAATAATACAGATATTTCGAATAATAGCGCCAATCGTGCCGGTGGTGGAATCGAAGACAACTCTACAGGTGGCGTTGGAGACCTTACACTATTCAATGTTACCCTTAACAACAATACTGTTGGTAGCGCACCTGGTAATGGTGGTGGATTACACATAACCGGTCCGGGTAACGCTTCGATTACCAATGGAACAGTTTCAGGAAATACAGCCGCTGCTGAAGGTGGTGGACTATGGAATGGTTCTGGAACCATGACAGTTGACGGAACAACGATTGATGCCAACACGGCAAGTGGTGCGATGGCCAACGAAGGGGGTGGTGGAATTTTCAATGCCGGTGGAACACTGGACGTATTGAATGCAACCATTACCAATAACGTAGCCGACGGTGCTGCTGGATCTGGTGGAGGTATTCTGAATGACATGGGAACCTTAACGGTAACCGATTCAGAATTGAGTGGAAACACCTCTATGAGAGCAGGTGGTGGAATTGAAGTTGCTTCCGGAGGTGGAACAACTACCTTGACCAACGCCGACTTATTAAATAACAGCACGGCTTCTGCTCCGGGTAACGGAGGCGGACTGCATATCACCGGTGGTGATAACAGTACGATCACAGGAGGAACGGTTTCTGGAAACACGGCTTCATTAGAAGGTGGTGGACTATGGAATGGTTCTGGAACCATGACAGTTGACGGAACAACCATCGATGCCAACACGGCAAGTGGTGCTATGGCCAACGAAGGGGGTGGTGGAATTTTCAATGCCGGTGGAACACTGGACGTATTGAATGCAACCATTACCAATAACGTAGCCGACGGTGCTGCCGGATCTGGTGGTGGAATCTTAAATGATTCTGGAACCTTAACGGTAACCGATTCAGAATTAAGTGGAAACACTGCTGTAAGAGCGGGTGGTGGTATTGAAGATAATTCTATGGCTGGAAATCTTCTGACCTTAGATAATATAACCTTGACCAATAATACGGCGGCTTCGGCTCCGGGTAACGGGGGCGGACTTCATATTACAGGTCCTGGTGACTCTGATATCCTCGGCGGAACCGCAACTGGAAATGTTGCCGCTTCGGAAGGAGGAGCGCTCTGGAATGGAACAGGTATCATGACGATTGATGGGATGACCATCGATGGAAACGATGCACAAGGAGCCAACGCCGACAATGGCGGTGGTGGTGTCTTCAATAACGGAGGTACCGTGGATATCCTCAATGGAACCACAATTTCGAACAACCTTGCTTCCGGAACATCAGGTTCTGGGGGAGGATTGCTAAGTACCGATGGTGATGTTACCATTACTGATTCGTTCTTAGATGCTAATTCAGCCAACCGTGCCGGAGGTGCTATCGAAATTATCGAAGGAACCTTGACGATCAATACTTCAAACCTAGTGAATAATGATGTGAACGGAACGGCAGGAACAGCAAACCCTGGAAACGGAGGAGCGTTACACGTAACGGGAACATCCGCAACCATCGATATTATTGAAACTACCGTAGATGGGAACAGCGCCGCCAACGAAGGGGGTGGCCTGTGGAACCAAAACGGTTCAACGATGAATGTGCTCACCTCTACCGTTTCTAGAAATGATGCTGCCGAGGGTGGTGGTGTCTATAACAATGGAGGCGCAATCACTACGATTGAAAGAAGTACTATTTCAAGTAATACGGCATCAGCGAATGGTGGTGGTATTACCAACGATGGTGCTAGTTTAGATCTCAATGCTGTAACAGTTGGAGCCAACACGGCTTCTGGAACCGGTGGTGGAATTCAGAGTAATACAACCACTAGCTTGAAGAACACCATTGTTGCCTTAAATACGGCAGGAAGTGGTGCTGATGTTGCGGGTACGTTTACCTCGAACGATTATAACTTGATCGGAACAGATGATACGAATGCTTTTCCTGAAGAAGCCAACGATATTGAAGAAGTAGATCCATTACTTGGGCCGCTTCAAAATAATGGTGGCACTACGGAAACGCACGAACTATTATTAGGAACACCTGCTTACAACGCAGGAGATCCTGCGGATCTATTCGACGATCAACGTGGAGAGGCCGTATTCGAAGGCATCCGGGATATTGGAGCCTTTGAGGCACAAGATATCTTGCTTAGCGTAGCAGACGTAAGTAATGAAGGTGGCATTATCGTATATCCAAACCCATCGCGTGGTTTTGCAACGGTAGCGATTCCGCAAACCTTCGGAACATCGATCCAAATAGTAGTGACCGAACTGGCTTCCGGGAAACTAATCAAGAATATCACAACTACTGCAGGTCAGCGGGAACTAGATTTCAGCGGATTTGCAAATGGAGTGTACATCATTAACGTGATCTCTGATGAAAAGAGCTCGGTACACCGTTTGATTTTGGCCCAATAAATTAGTTAGATTTATTGTAAAAAGCTCTTCCTTCGGGAAGGGCTTTTTTATTTTAACAAGCGAAATTTTAGAAGTGCTGTTAGCGCTTCGGAAAGCTATACACGTATCCTAAACTCAGTTCCGTGAAATCGGCTTGACCGCCATTGGCATTGATATGTGCCCCAACGTAGAGGTTGTGCGGCTGAAGCGTATGGGTTCCGAAGAAATAGTATTTCAACCCCAGGCGGGCGGAAATAAGATGCTTCATTTTAAATTTAGAAGTGTATTCTCCCAACACCCAATAGTCGGGAATCTCTCTTGGTGTATTATCCCACCCTTCGTTGATACGCCAGTCAAATCGGTAGGAAGGTTTAAAGAGATTGGCACCCAATTGAAGTTCGATACCAATATGATTGAGCAATAACTCTCCATTCAGATGCAATCCCATAGCGGAAGCATTTAAAAAAGGAGCGTCGCGTAAATCCGAAAACTCTTGTCCCTCGCGCACCAAAAATTCATTGTCATTGATATAATCGTAATAATGATCGTAATAACGATAGTAAAAACCAACCCCAATTCGGTAGGTATTATTCAACACTTGTCCGTATTCCCCAGACAAAGTATATACTGGTTTTTGACTATTGTACGCCAATGAAAGCACATTAAGTCCGTATCCAAATCGTGCTGTGAGATAGTGATACCGACTTCTTGTAAACGATGAAACAGCGAGTTCACGCTTTTGTTTCCCATGTTTGATTTCCGCAGAAACACTTCCTAGAAACGAATTCAATCCCTGATTGGGCAATCGGGTATGTCCGTTTGAATGATGAAAAAATCCGGCACCCAGGTGCCACTCGATACGTTCACTCTGTAAAAAGCGATACTTAAAAAACACTCGAAAAGCCCAGGTAAGATCGGTTGTTACTGCCTGATTACCGGGATTGCTAATAGGATCAAATTGTTCCGTGAAATAAGAGATTCCCATTCCGGTAAGCAAGCTGAAACGCCTTTTCGTTGAAGAGAATAATGAGAATTCGGCAATGGGCATAGCCGTAATTGCGAGTCCGAGTGCCTCATAATTTCCAAATTCTGAAACTCCCAGACTCGTACCAACTTTCGGGCGATTTAGTCGATAGGCCCATTCTTGTGGAACAGCATCGGTATATGTTCCGAAGTGTACAAATACATTCTTCTGAAGTCCGCGATCTGGAAAGCCCTCGTTGGCTTCCGCAGTGATTCCTGTCAGAAATTCCGCGGTAAAAAATCGTGTGAAATCGGTACTTTCCGAAGCAGTTTGCGCCCTTATTCCGGCACTTAGCAGTAAGCAAACAAAAAGAGGAGCGACCTTCATACGGTTCCAAAGAAACAATTTCTATGGAACTTTTAAAAATTAAGATTACATTCGTCTTTTGACCTGATATGGAAGCACTGGAACAATTTACATCACAACTTTCTTCATTTGCTTGGGGGCTTCCCTTGTTGTTATTGCTTATTGGAGGCGGCTTATATTTATTGATTCGTATTCGATTCTTACCCTTCCGCTATCTCGGTCATGCCATCGCCGTCTTACGCGGACGATACGATGACGAGAATGATGAAGGCGATATCAGTCACTTTCAGGCTTTGACTACCGCACTATCTGCCACCGTAGGTATGGGGAACATTGCGGGGGTGGCTGTCGCCATTGCATTGGGGGGACCCGGAGCGGTATTTTGGATGTGGGTGAGTGCTGTGATTGGAATGTCTACCAAATTCTTTACCGCGACCTTGGCAGTGTTGTTCCGGGGAAAGGATTCCTCCGGAAAAGTACAGGGAGGTCCTATGTATTTTATTGAAGAAGGCTTGGGTAAGCGATGGAAGCCGATGGCGATCTTTTTCAGTATTGCTGGATTGGTAGGTGCGTTGCCGGTGTTTAACGTTAATCAACTTAAACAAGCCCTCAACGATATTGTAATAAAGCCAGCAGGCTGGTATTCAGGACTTACTTCGGATATTGTCATTGGTATTATTCTTGCCATCATAACGGCGATCGTAATTTTGGGCGGTATCTCACGTATCAGCAAAACTGCAGAACGTTTGGTTCCGGCCATGGTGGTGCTATACTTCATAATGGTTTTGATCATTCTGGGCGTCAATGTCGAGGCGGTACCGCATTACCTAGGGTTGATCTTTAGCGATGCGTTTTCAGCCTCGTTTTACGAAGGAGATGCCTTTTTAGGCGGAATGGTAGGCGGTCTTATCCTCTTAGGAATCAAGCGAGGAGCGTTTTCAAATGAAGCGGGTATTGGTACGGCACCCATGGCGCATGGCGCGGCAAAGACGAAAGAGCCGGTTCGCGAAGGATTGGTAGCCATGTTAGGTCCCGCCATCGATACGCTTATTATCTGTACGCTCACGGCCTTGGCGATTTTGGTGACCGGAGTATGGCAATCGACCGACGACAACGGCGTGTCCTTGACGGCTTCGGCCTTTGAAAATAGCATTCCGTATGTTGGAAAATACGCCTTAATGGTGTGCATTGCAGTCTTTAGTATTTCCTCTTTATTTTCCTATTCGTACTATGGCACGAAATGTATGTCGTATCTCTTCGGAACCAAATACCAACATTGGTACAACTATGTTTACATCACGAGTATTTTGGTGGGCGCCACTACCAGTTTAAGTATGATGATAAATTTGATCGATGCGTTTTTCGCCTTTATGGCTGTTCCAACCATGACCGCGACCTTACTTTTAGCGCCAAGAGTCATACGCGAAGCAAAGTCCTATTTTTCTCGAATGAAGGCTTCTAAAAATTGATTGAGAAGGGCGGTGGCTTTGGCAGCGCCATCAGGGTTCAAATGACTTTCGTTCCAATAGTCGGTTACATGAAACTGTGTGGTATCTGCCTCTACATTGAAACGTTCAATGTGCGAAGGCACTAAGATCGCTTCAAGTGCCTGTTCCCTTCGCATTAAAATTTCTGGATTGCGTTGCGAAAGATACGTTTTGTACATAGGAGCTTGAAATACCACCACCCGAATATTGCGTTTCTGTAAATAGGCTATCATCTCTTTTAAATACGCTACATTGTTACGATACAGACTTAGGTTGGGCTGTTGATTAATTTTAAAATGATCACGCGCCGCAATTTTGTTGGGATCATAGTGTAGATTTTGAAACTTCCCGGCGTAATTAAGAGTGTCGAATCCTACCGAATTAAAGCCTGCCGGATCCTCTTTGGTGATATAGTGGTTCTTCAGACGTTCGAACATGACGGGCGGATTGGCCAAGAATAATAATTCATCTTTGAAATACGTCGTACGCTGATAGGCATTCACATTATAATAGTGCAGGGGATAGGCGTGCTTCCAGAATGTGGGGCCGTTATGAGGTAATTCAAAGTGACTGTAAGAGACCTCGAGAACGACCGTATGCACCTTGGGTAATAGGGGAAGCAATTGTTTCAGCAGTGCAAAATCGGTATCGTGATGTTGATTTCCGGAAGCTAAATTCAGGGCAGGTAATGATAAAGCTTTCGCATCAATGGCATCCTTCATTTGTGAAGATCCCAAAAGCAATACTTCAACATCTTCAGCATGCGCATCCAGATACGGCGCAATATACGCATAGGAAGTAGGAATATTGCGCGTAGCAGCCTCTATTAATCCGGCCAACAACACCATTGGAAGGAAAAACCAAAGTAGCGATATGAAAAAGGAGCGTTTCATCAAAATTGAAAATAGATAAATGCTTCCTGTGGTGCTGCATAGCGAACCAACAAAAAGATGAATAGGTAATAGAGGGCCCAACGCGCGGGTTTTGGGAGCCAGCGTTCCAATTCCTGCATAGGATATGCATTTTTTCTGAATATTAATTCGGCACCGATCATTGCGGGTAAGACCAATAGCTTCCAACCGATGATAGTGGAGAGCGGTGCGCCTTCGGAAAGACTCACAATGCGTTGTAATATAACCCAGGCGTCATCAATAGAGGTGGCGCGAAAGAAAATACTCGAAATGGAGGTTAGTGTAAAAAAATAAATCAGCGAAAAGAAACGAGATTGTTTGGAGAGCCAGCTTCGGATGCTTTGGGTACTCCTTAAAGGAATTCTTTCAACAATTAGAATGATTCCGTTAAATATTCCGAAGCAAATAAACGTCCAATTGGCACCGTGCCAAAAACCAATTAGCGTCATTGTCACTAAAAGGGCCATGGCGCTGGCGACAAAATTTTGTCTTTTCCTATATCTTACCAATGGCGCGTACACATAGACCGTAAACCAGTTCGTGAGCGTGATGTGCCATCGCTGCCAGAACTCAGAAATACTTTTAGCGAGATAGGGGAGGTTAAAGTTTCTACTCAAGCGAAACCCAAATAGTTTGGCGGTACCAATGGCGATGTCGGTATAACCCGAAAAGTCTCCATACATTTGAAAGGAGAACAACACTGCCGCATAGACCAACGAAAGGCTTCCGTACGCTTCCGGCTGTTCGAAAATGGTAGTGACCGCAATGCCCAGGGTATCGGCTACCAGTATTTTTTTTAGAAGTCCCCAAAGAATTTGTCGCAGTCCTTCTTTCTGCTGAGAGACCACAAATTCACGTTCTTCCTGAAACTGTGGAAGCAGTTTTTTGGCACGTTCAATGGGGCCGGCGACCAGCTGCGGAAAAAAACTTACAAAGCAGAAAAATTGTAGTGCATTTTGAGTAGCCGGCTGTTTCCCACGGTAAACATCAATAGTATATCCCAGGGTCTGAAAGGTATAAAAACTTAGGCCTACGGGGATCAGGATCGTCCATATGGTAAAGCTGCCCTCAGGAACTTGTATGTGGAAGAGGGTATAGAATTCCGAAAGAAAAAAGTGAAAATACTTAAAAGCGATTAACACACCCAAATTCCATCCCACACTACTCCAGAGTAACAGCTGTCGTTTCCATGGGGTGCGGGTTTTTGAAAGGGCATAGGCGGCTCCGAAATCAACCAAGCTGCTGGCGGCTAGCAACCCTAGAAATCGCCAATCCCATAAACCGTAGAACACGTAACTCGCTACTAAGAGGAGCACGTTTTGGGTGATCCTACGCCGACTCCCAAGTGCCCAATACAGGCCATATACGATCACTAGAAAAAATCCGAAATCAAATGAATTGAAGAGCACTTACCTACCAGTTGAGCGATAAAAATAAAAAAAGGCTACCATTTGGTAGCCTTCTGTAATGCGATTTTTTATTTAGTTCCCGGTAAGGAGGACATTGTCTATCGCAATATCTTCATCTCCCGAATCTAAGCTCATTTCGATGCGAACATCCATGGTAGTTGCAGCAGGAATAGCAAACGTAGCACCATACATGGTCATGGTATCTGTAATTTCAGCACCATCTCCATCTCCATCGAGGTCGTTATCAATAAGAGGTGCCGCATTAAACTGACTGCCGTCATTCTCAATGGCGAAAAAGGTTACCCAAGCACCACCGTCCAGTCGGTATTGCGCTCGCAGATAGTCAAGTTCATCCCAATCCTGATTGGAACCATCATCGTCTTCCGCAAAGAAAGCGCTAAAATCAAAATTGGTTAATCCGGTCACATCAAAGCCTGACCATGTAAGCGAAGCAGGGTTTTCGCCCACGCCGTTCACGCCGTCAATATCTTGTGCGCCGAAGAACTGCGCTCCTTGTACGCCATTGATCGTTGCTGAGATATCACTTCCATTGGTAATACGGAAGTAATCGGTCGTTTCCCCTGCATTGTCAACAAAGGTTGGGACAAAATCGAAGGAAGCATCTTCAAAATCTTCATCGATCAATGTAGTGCTCGTTCCGGGACAGCTCGTGTCGCTTTCAAATGTTCCGGAAAGTGTTCCATAGCTAATAGACTCCCATTCCCAGGTACCGGTAATTTGCGAACAATCATTTCCACTTGCTGTGGGTTCGTTATTAAAAATGTGAACCCCTTCCCAAGTTACGGGCTGTCCGTTACTCAAAAATCCAACATTGGTGGTGCTACCGTCTCCACTTTCAATGGTACATGTAGTTAATACACCTGTCGCAGAACAATCAGACTGGTACCCAATTCCGTCGGTGGATGTCGTACCGATGGTACTTTGGGTGGTCATAGTACTGGTACCGTCTGCGGTAGTAAACATCATATTGAAGGTTTGTGTAGCTCCTTGTCCTACTACCGGATGTCCGTTACACTCAACACATTCCCACGTTCCTGTTACAGGAATTACCGGAGCGCGTAACGTATGTTTTGCAACAATAATAGCAGCATCACGGTCCTTAAAAATAACATTAGTAATTTGTGGCGTCTCGCCGCGTTGATTAACTGAAAAGTCAAATGACCATTGTGCCGATTCAAAATGTAGGTTGTTGATAGCACTCTCCGTCTGAGGAACAGAAATGGCTTTGGCCTCAAAGACTTCTCCCATTTGAGTTGTTAGCGTTGCGATGGGTAGCAATTTGGAAAATGTATTTGTTTCTGAGGGTATGATTATAGAGACGACCGCTCTATATTTTGAATCTAGTGTGGTGAAAACACCCTTATACTCTCCAATGTTCGTAGCATCGGTGAGTGTGTTGGCTTGAAGGGATGCAGACGAAAGTTCTTGCGATGGATCTTCTGGTTGACATGCCATAAAAAATAGGGCTGTCATCAATAATGTAAATATTTTTCTCATGTGAACGTTTAGTTTTTACAAAAAAACGATATCACTTTTAAAGAAAAGTTACTCTACATTTAAGTCTGTATTATCAAATAGATTTAATTAGCATCCTCCAACTGAAACGTATATTCCTGAAAAAGCTCTTGTAACACTTTTTCGGAAGCAGATAAGAACTCATCCTTGCTAGTATCGTTAGATACCTGCTCGCAGTAGGAGGTTAGGGTTCCGTTTTCATAACGTTCCACAAGTAGTGGGTGTACGTAATAATCTCTACAAACTGCCCTAGTATTTCCTAAGGAGTTAGCCGCTGCATCATACGCTTCCAGAATATTCTTTTTAAGTTGTTTCTCATCTTCTTCAGGACCGATTTCACAGAGGGTTTCAAAAAAGACCTTGGAGGCCGCCCAGGTTCTAAAATCCTTGGCCGTAAAGAAGTCGTCACTAATCTCTTGGATGTAGTCGTTCACCATCCCGCTATCGATTTGGTGGTGTTTCCCATCTTCGTCATAATACTTAAAAAGTTCCCATCCTGGAATTTCTTCACAGGCTAACACGAGGCGTTGTAAGCGCTTGTTTTTTAAGGTTACCGAATGTTCTTTGCCTTTTTTTCCGACAAAATTAAATTTGATAGTATTCTTATAGACATCCAAATGCTTGGAACGCAAGGTTGAAAGTCCGTACGATTTATTGCGTTTTGCGTAGTAGTCATTACCGATACGGATATGTGTTTCTTCCATCAAACGAATCACCAGCGCCAGGCATTTACGCTTCGTCATGGTTCGTAATCGCAAATCTTTCGCAATTTGTTGCCTGATCTTCGGAAGTGCTTTTCCGAAGACTCCCATTTTGAGAAATTTAGTTTGATTGCGCAATTCAGACCAGTGCGGATGATATCGATATTGTTTGCGTTGTTTTTCATCGCGTCCCACCACTTGAAGATGTCCGTTTTCCAAGGGCGTAATTCGAACTTCCGTCCAAGCCGGTGGAATGACCAAACTTTTAAAACGCTTCAAGGCTTTTTTACTCGTAATCTTTTTATCCTGCTGGGTATAGTAAAATCCGCGTCCATGCTTATGACGTTGAATACTTAACTTTTCTTCTGTGATGTACACCAAATTCGCCAATTTAACGGCGGCGTTTGGATTGTTGATGAGTTTCTTAACCTTAGGGACGCTTATTACCATGCATTAAAGATAGCATGGTGAATCCTTAATTATTCTTAAACAAAACCGAAAAGAATGCGAAAGTTTATTCGAAGTAACTAAAGGTATCTCCGTCTTTTAGAGTCAATAAGGTTTCGTAGATAAGACGAATGACATTTTCTACATCCTCGCGATGCACCATTTCTACTGTGGTATGCATATAACGAAGCGGAAGTGAGATCAACGCGCTGGCAACACCGCTTCCGCTGTAGGCGAACGCATCGGTGTCGGTTCCCGTGGCACGAGAAAGCGCTGCTCGCTGAAACGGAATTTTTTTAGCTTCCGCAGTAGTCACAATTACGTCTCGTAGCTTCTGCTGTACCGCCGGTGCATAAGCAACTACGGGTCCGTCGCCAATTTTCGCCAAGCCCTGCTTTTTCTTATCGATCATTGGTGTGGTCGTATCGTGTGTAACATCGGTAACGATGGCCACATTTGGCTGTATTCGTTCTGCAATCATCTGAGCACCGCGTAGTCCTATTTCTTCCTGAACAGAATTAGTAATATAAAGTCCAAAGGGTAACTTCTTTTTGTTTTTATGAAGCAGACGTGCAACTTCCGCGATCATAAATCCGCCCATTCTGTTGTCCAGGGCGCGACATACAAATTTGTTGTCATTCAAAATATGAAAGGAGTCGGGGTAGGTGATAACACAGCCTACATGAACGCCAAGCTTTTCTACTTCTTCTTTGTCCTTACACCCAATATCGATAAAGATGTTATCGGGTTTCGGAGCTTCTTCTTTCGCTTTGTTACGGGTATGGATGGCGGGCCAACCAAAAACACCTTTTATGATTCCCTCTTTCGTATGAATATTGACGATTTTCGAAGGCGCAATTTGATGATCGCTCCCTCCATTTCGCACAACGTATAACAAGCCGTTGTCACTTATATAATTAACGTACCAGGAGATTTCATCGGCATGGCCTTCAATCACGACCTTGTATTTGGCCTCCGGATTGATCACTCCAACCGCCGTTCCATAGGTGTCGGTAATAAATTCGTCTACATAGGGTTTTAGATAGTCCATCCACAACTTTTGCCCTTCCCACTCGTAACCGGTCGGGGCTGGATTATTTAAGTAGGATTCTAAAAAATCAAGAGAACTCTTTGTTAAAAGCGATTGTGCCATAAGCTGTTTTTTTCTAAGGGTATCAAAAATAGGGAAATCTTTAAGAGTACTGCAAGCAATTTCTGTAATTTTGGAACGGTTTTCGATACCCTAATTGTGTAGTAAAAAAAGAGATGAAGAACACCTTCTATTATACGGTATTACTGTTGTGCTTTTTGGGAAGTACGGTTTGGGGGCAGGTCCCTCAGGAATATAGCGTTCAAGAAAACGATACGACGCAGACCTTCTATTACATGATCGATGGTGATAGTATTCCGCGTGAAATGATCGATCTGGATGAAGTCATTTTGCTGAACAAACTCGAGTTCAATAGCAAAACCGATCGCAGGCGCTATTTAATTCTCCGTCGTAAAACCCGAAAGGTATATCCCTATGCCAAATTGGCGGCAGATCGTTTGCAGACCATGAACGAACGCCTAAAGACCATTGAAAAGAACAGTCAGCGTCGAAAATATACCAAACGCATTCAGAAGTATATTGAAGATGAGTTTTCAGAACGCTTAAAAAAGCTCACGCGTACCGAGGGACAGATTTTAGTAAAACTCATCCATCGACAAACGGGAACCACAGCGTTCGACCTAGTAAAGGAACTGCGTACGGGGTGGCGTGCGTTTTGGTACAATACAACGGCCAATATGTTTGACATTTCCATTAAAGAAGAGTACCGTCCCTTTGAAGTCAAAGAGGATTATCTGATAGAAGACATTCTAGAGCGTTCCTTTCAAGGAAATATCCTGGAACGTCAGAAACCCGCCTTCGAAATCGATTACTTAGATCTCACGGCGCATTGGAATCAAAAGTCTGTTAATAAGTAATGTAATTACTGTTTGTCTATATTATTAGGAATACTTACTTTAGTAGTTCGCTCTTTATTTTTCGGGTGTTACCTCACACTGCTTTCCGCAGTGTTGCGGTCGGGCTTTCCGCGCTACAGGTTTTTATGAGATAAAAACGCGGGTAGCTAGCTGCAATCCCTAACACATTTTTTTTGGCTCTTTTTATTGAATTTGAGAGCCTTGCATACCGACCCAAAAAAAGATTTAAAATTATTTTAATTTTGGTTTGGAAGTTTAAAAAAAGGGGTTGTATATTTGCACCCGCAAAACGGATGAGGGGTCAAAGATTTGGCCTTTTATTTTGGGCGAAGGAATAGAAAAGTTCATTGAGATATTGAAATTGACAGCGTATTTGTTTTAGATCGATTATGATTTGAGACTT
>NZ_JAQQTD010000004.1 GCF_028561755.1 Altibacter sp. HG106 | reverse complement strand
TATTCTAACCAACTGAACTACCAGACCGTGCTTGTTATTTTATGACGTAAAGCGCGTCAATTTCTTTCAATCTATTTTGGCTCAGCGACCCTCCCGATGGCAATCGGGATATTCTAACCAACTGAACTACCAGACCGTGCTTGTTATTTTATGACGTAAAGCGCGTCAATTTCTTTCAATCTATTTTGGCTCAGCGACCCTCCCGATGGCAATCGGGATATTCTAACCAACTGAACTACCAGACCGTTTCTTTATTTTTTAGACTTTAAGGATGCCTTAAATCTTTTGTCCGGTATTCTAACCATCCCGATAACTATCGGGAGAACTACCAAACCGTTGCTTTATTAGCGGTGGCAAATATAAAACGCATTTTTAGTTACTGCAAACAATTTCTCAAAAAAAAGAGCTAGCCTCCAAACTTTTGTCGCGCGACCAAATAGGTCGTCAATATTTTCTGAAATCCCTGGTGGATATCCGCCGGCACATACGTTATACGATATTGCCCACAACGCAATTTGATCGCATCAAAAAACTGTTGTACCGCTTCCTCATAGGAAGCTTTGATAGTATCGGCATAGAGATTGACCGATTCTCCCGTTTCAACGTCTACATACTTTCGAGGTCGATTTGAAAAATCAAATGATAACTCCTTTTGCCCATCGTACGTATGGAACAGGATCACCTCGTGCTTGTTGTACTTTAAATGTTGTAACGCTTCAAATAAGGCCTCCTCTTCCGCATCACTTTGAAACATATCGGTAAACAAAAACACCAGACTTCTCCGCTTCAGTTTTTCGGCGATTAGGTGTAAATGCTTATAAGTATCGGTATTCTTTGGTTTGGAAGGCACCTTTATAGCGCTATTTAAGTGTCCTAACAACATTTGGTGATGTCGTTCGCTCCCTTTTTCCGAAGCATAAAACTCATAAGCGTCACTGTAAACACTCATTCCAACCGCGTCACGCTGTCGCTTTAACAAATTCATAATGGCCGCCGACGCCAACGCACTAAAACCGATCTTGTTCAAGGAGGTGGCCGATAGCTCAGAGATCCTTGGATAATGCATCGAACTACTGGTATCCAGAATTAGATGACAGCGTAAATTGGTTTCTTCTTCGTAGCGCTTCGTATAGAGCTTATCGGTCTTCGCATACAACTTCCAATCGATATGCTTGGTACTTTCCCCCGGATTGTAAATCTTGTGCTCCGCAAATTCTGCCGAGAAGCCGTGAAACGGACTCTTATGCAGGCCCGAAATAAACCCCTCAACCACTTGGTTGGCGAGTAACTCGAGGTTCTTAAACCCCTGTATTTCGTTTATTTGCTTTTCTATATTCACGTTATAATAGTAATGGGTAGTGAGTAAATAGTATTGAGACTTTTTATTTCTTTCGTCATAAGTCCTAGGTCTTAACGCCTACCTCTCATTTCTAAATACCCATATCCCACATCTCATTCTACAACACCGCATCTACAATACCGTATTCCACACTTTCTTCCGCAGCCATCCAGTGGTCTCTGTTGAAATCCTTCATGACCTTCTCAAAATCCTGACCACAATTATCTGCCAAAATACGAGCGCTCAACTCTTTGGTCTTTAAAATTTCCTGAGCGGTAATTTCAATATCACTTGCTGGTCCGCGCGCCCCGCCACTGGGTTGGTGGATCATCACTCGGGCATGTGGCTGAACAAACCGTTTGCCCTTTTCTCCGGCCGAAAGTAGAATGCTACCCATGGAAGCTGCCAGGCCAGTACAAATGGTACTTACCGGACTCTTAATGCTTTTTATCGTATCGTAAATAGAAAACCCGGAAGTGACATAGCCACCCGGACTATTAATATAAAAGTGAATATCGGCATCGCCCATGGCATCTAGATAGAGCAGTCTGTCAACTACATGCTTGGCACTTTTATCATCTACTTGTCCCCATAAGAACACTTTGCGTTCTTTTAATAAAGTATTGTCTATTTGGTCCTGAACCTTAAAAACCTTTTCCATATTTTCTATCCGTTAATTAAGACTGTAAAATAAAAAAGGCTTCGCATTTCGCCAAGCCTTTTCGTTCTTTAAAATGTGGGTAATGCTTACAGCAAAGAATCGATTGCTTCGGTGTATACATTTTTTGGCGCTACTCCTACCTGACGGCCTACCAGTTCTCCTCCATTGAAGACCAAGACGGTTGGGATGTTACGCACTCCGTATTTCGCTGCGAACTCTTGATTGGCATCTACATCTACCTTTCCTACGACCGCCTTTCCGTCATAATCCTTGCTAATCTCATCGATGATAGGACCTACCATTCGACAGGGACCACACCATGCTGCCCAAAAATCAACCAGCACCGGCTTATCACTCTTTAATACCGTTTCTTCAAAAGTTGCGTCTGTTATTTCTAATGCCATTGTCTATATATTTTATTGTTCACAAAAATAGTCAAAAAAATAGGCTTTCGGTACACGCTTAACATTAGTTTAGACAATGCACGTATTGTTTTTACTGATATTTTGGCGGGCTGCCAAAGGCACCGCGCTTTCCGTTACAATGCCTCGCCACGTGTCCGCTGCCACTGCGGCTGCGGGATTTTCACTGCAATCGCTGCCCGAGCACCTTCCTGTAGTAGGTTCCTGAGCATCAGACAGAAAAATTTCTTACCTTCGGTAGAAACCAACTTCCTATGTACACCAAACGGAATTACGGCTTCTTTATGACCTTAAATTGGTCCAAAAAACCGCTTATTGTCGGTTTTATCTATGCCTTACTACTATTTCTGTTAGTTTATCTTCTTCCGGTAATTATACGAGTCCCGTGGCAACCCATCAGTGTTATTGGTATTGCCGTAGCGTTCTACTTAGGCTTTAAGAACAATAGTTCGTACGATCGTACCTGGGAAGCCCGAAAGATCTGGGGAAGTATCGTAAATAATAGTAGAACCTTTGGCGCTGCCGTCGTAGCATTCGTACAAGGCGCAGAGGGAAGTGCCGTTAAAAAAGAATTGCTCTACCGCCACATCGCATGGATGACCGCACTCCGTCACCAACTTCGGCAGCCGAAATCATGGGAGCACCCACGCGACAAGCGAAAGCCCTATGCTCCAGAAGTGACCGAAAACTTCACTACCACCCTGGAAGCCGAATTGAAAAAGTATCTTTCCGAAGCAGAAATCCAACAGATCCACCCCACCGCTAACCGAGCTACTCAAATTCTAAAAATACAATCAAAACGCCTACAGGAACTCCGAGATAGCGATTATTTTGAGGATTTTCGTCATATGGAATTTCATTCTCTAATTCGATCTTTTTACGAAGATCAAGGCAAGTCGGAACGCATTAAGAACTTTCCATTTCCGCGGCAATACGCTTCTACCGCGTTCTGGTTGTGCTTGATCTTTTGCGCCTTCGTCCCTTTTGGCATGTTAGATATCATCGGAGCGCAGAGTTTATTATTGGTAGTGCTGGGGGCGTTATTATCGGCGGTTATTATTTGGGTGTTTTTTCTAATGGAAATGATCGGCGATTATTCCGAAAACCCATTTGAAGGCACCTATAACGACGTGCCTATCACATCTATCGCTACAGGAATTGAGATCGACCTTCGCCAGATGATCAACGATCAAAACATTCCGCCCCCAACCCAAACGGTCGACGGATTCCTCATGTAATGCTAATTGAGCTTATACACCAGTTCTTCCTCTGCTAAGGCGGCCAACAGCTCCTTATTGATGTGAATTTTAGTTTTTCTACTAGGCATGTTGAGCTTCACTTTGTCTTCCATATCGTAGAGGGTAAAATGTAAGTGTTTATCCCCCTTATGCGCCTTAAACAGTTCTTGTAGTTTTTTAATACGAGCTTCATGCAAGGCATCGATCGGCATTTTCAATGTAAGCTTTTTGGCCTGCTGGTCCATTACGTCATGCAGCATCTGGAAGCTATTGTACTGTATTCTAGGATCGCCTTGCTTTCCGGTATCCCGATTCATCCAACCTTCCTTCACGAAAGCCCGCACGTACACAAAAGAATTCGGAATTAAGAAATGGCGCCACTTCAAATACTCTTCTCCAAAGATTTTGAATTCAAAACTGTCGTCATAATCTTCTACGGTAAAAATCGCCCAGCCTTTCCCTTGTCTACTCTCGCGGTGCTGTACATCACTCACGATCCCACCAAAACACACTTCGCGATTCACCAATTGCTCGATCTGATGAAAATCGGAAACCTTTACCGTACAAAAGCTATTGATCTCTAGTTTGAAATCATCCAGCGGATGCCCAGAAATATAAATTCCCACCACTTCCTTTTCCTGCTTCAGTTTTTTCATGGTGCCCCATTCCTCGCAAGGCGGCACTTCGGGTTCAGGAATCTGCACGTCGCTGGATTCACCAAACAAGCTTACTTGTGAAGAATTCTGAGTTTCCTGATACTTGGCCGCATAGCGTAGCACTTTTTCGAAGAACTTCACGCCGTCGCCCTCATCGTGCATGTACTGTGCGCGATGCGTTCCGAAGCCATCAAAACCTCCGGCCAACACTAGGTTTTCAAAGGCTTTTTTATTGGCCGCGCGCAGATCGATACGCTTGGCTAAGTCGAAAACCGACTTATACTTGCCGTCCTTTCGGTGCTCCACGATAGTGGCCACCGCTCCGCCACCAACGCCCTTGATGGCACCCATACCAAAGCGAATGGCACCTTGATCGTTTACGGTAAACTTATAGAACGATTCATTGACGTCGGGCCCAAGCACGTCTAATCCCATGCGGCGACACTCTTCCATAAAAAAGGTTACCTGCTTGATGTCGCTCATATTATTACTGAGTACCGCCGCCATATATTCAGCCGGATAATGCGCTTTGAGATAGGCGGTCTGATACGCGATCCAGGCATAACAAGTAGAGTGACTTTTATTGAAGGCATAACTGGCAAAAGCTTCCCAGTCTTTCCAGATTTTTTCGAGCTTTTCGGCCTCGTGCCCATTGGCCGACGCCTGTTCAATGAACTTAGGCTTCATCTTGTCAAGGACCGCCTTTTGCTTTTTCCCCATCGCCTTCCGCAACACATCGGCCTCACCCTTACTAAAGTCCGCCAGCTTTTGCGACAACAACATCACCTGCTCTTGGTAGACAGTAATACCATAAGTCTCTTGGAGGTATTCCTCCATCGCAGGAAGATCGTAGGTAATTTCTTCTTCACCGTGTTTTCTACGTACGAAACTCGGAATGTATTCCATGGGCCCCGGACGGTACAAGGCGTTCATAGCAATAAGGTCGGCAAAGACCGTAGGCTTCAATTCCTTCATATACTTCTGCATCCCGGCCGATTCGTACTGAAAGATCCCCACTGTTTCTCCACGCTGGAAAAGCTCGTAGGTCTTTTCATCGTCCAGTGGAAAACTATCCGGATCCAATTCAACATCGTGACGATGCTTGACGATCTTTACGGTATCCTTGATCAGTGTCAAGGTTTTCAGTCCTAAGAAATCCATTTTTAACAGTCCGGCGCTTTCTACCACCGAGTTGTCAAATTGGGTCACATACAACTCAGAATCCTTGGCGGTGGACACGGGGACAAAGTTGGTAATGTCATCGGGAGTAATGATCACTCCACAGGCGTGGATTCCGGTATTTCGAACGGAGCCCTCCAGTACTTTTGCCTGATTGATGGTTTCGGCTTCCAGATCACTTCCTTCGGAAAGATTGAGAAGTTCATTGACCTTGGACAGTTCATCGCTTCGGAATTTGCTGCGCAATTGCTTTTCTTCCAGACCGAAGATCTTGTTGAGTTTCGTCATGTTCGGGATCAACTTCGCAATCCTGTCGGCATCGTTCAACGGAAGGTCGAGTACGCGCGCCGTGTCTCGTATAGACGATTTAGCCGCCATGGTTCCGTAGGTAATAATTTGCGCTACCTGATTGGCGCCGTACTTATCGATGACGTATTCCATGACCTTACTTCTACCTTCATCGTCAAAGTCAATATCGATATCGGGCATGCTCACCCGATCCGGATTCAGAAACCGCTCAAACAGCAGATCGTATTCAATAGGATCAATGTTCGTGATTCCTAAACAATACGCGACGGCACTACCTGCCGCCGAGCCACGACCCGGCCCTACCGAAACCCCCATGTTACGGGCTTCAGCAATAAAGTCTTGTACAATGAGAAAATAGCCGGGATAGCCGGTATTGGCAATCACCTCTAATTCGAATTCGAGGCGCTGCTTAATTTCTGGAGTTATTTCAGCATAGCGTTTTTCAGCACCCGCAAAAGTAAGGTGCTTCAAATACGCATTTTCACCGCGTTTCCCACCGTCAGTTGCGTCTTCGGCATCTTGAAATTGCTCGGGGATGTCGAATTTAGGAAGTAAGACATCCCGTTGTAAGGTGAATGGCTCCACCTTTTCGATGACTTCAGCAATATTCGCAATGGCTTCCGGAAGGTCTTTGAAGAGTGTTTTCATCTCTTCTTGCGACTTAAAATAGTATTCCTGGTTAGGCAACCCGTAGCGATACCCACGCCCGCGCCCAATGGGAGTCGCTTGCTTTTCTCCGTCTTTTACACAGAGTAGAATATCGTGAGCATTCGCATCTTCCTTGTGAATGTAATAGGTGTTATTACACGCCACCAGCTTTACGTTATGCTTTTTCGAAAATTCTATGAGGGTAGCGTTTACTCGCCGCTCGTCCTCTTGGTCATGTCGCATCAACTCGATGTACAGGTCGGATCCAAACTGTTTCTTCCACCATAGCAGGGCTTCTTCGGCTTGATTTTCTCCTATATTCAAGACCTTTGAAGGTACTTCACCGTACAGACTTCCCGTGAGTACAATGATATCATCTTTGTATTTTGACACCACCTCTTTATCGATACGCGGCACATAATAGAACCCGTCGGTATAGGCAATGGACGCCATTTTTGCCAGGTTGTGGTAACCATTTTTATTCTTGGCCAGCATCACAATTTGGTAGCCATTGTCCTTATGCGATTTGTTCAGATGGTCTTCACATACAAAAAACTCACAGCCTACAATGGCCTTAAGATGTTTGTGCTCCTCGCCTTCACCCAACCCTTTATTATATGTGTTTACCGCTTGCACAAAATGGAAGGCTCCCATCATGTTTCCGGAATCGGTTAAGGCTACTGCCGGCATTTCATTGGCTGCGGCGGCAGTTACCAAATCTTGAGTGGAAGAGGTAGATTGAAGAATACTGAATTGCGAATGGTTGTGTAGATGCGCAAAAGCAGTATCCTCTAAAGTGGCGAGATTTTCTTTGATCTCTTCGGAAGAAATGGTTTCGGTGGCTTCCTGTGCTTCTAATTCTTTCCGGATGGCTTCGGAAGCCTGCTTCAGATTCAAATGCTTGAGTCCGATCAGCTCTATGGGCTTCGGATTGACTTCCGAGAACTGTTCAAAATAATCGGGCCCTACATCGAGTTCTTCCGAAGTAAAAATACGGCGTCGTACCAACTCAAAGAAACAACGGGTCGTCGCTTCTACATCCGCAGTAGCATTGTGCGCTTCCGCGAAGGGTTCGTTGAACAAAAATTCGTGTAACTCAGTAAGTGTGGGAAGTTTGAATTTTCCACCACGACCGCCGGGAATCTGACACAGCTGTGCTGTTGTTTCGGTACAGGTATCCAGCACTGGCAGCTCCGCTAATGGATTGGGTTGATTTAACCTATAGAATTCGGCTCCCATGATCTTCACATCGAAATCGACATTCTGACCCACCACAAATATTGTTTTCTCCAGGGCTTTTTGAAACGTCTTCGCTACTTCTTCCAAAGGAGTACCTTGTTTTTCTGCAAGCGCCGTGGAAATTCCGTGAATCTGTTCAGAATCATACGGAATATTGAATCCGTCTGGCTGCACCAAGAAATCCTGATGTTCCACCACATTCCCCATCGCATCATGAAGCTGCCATGCGATCTGGATGCAGCGAGGCCAGTTATCGCTATCGCTAAGTGGGGCATCATATCGTTTGGGTAATCCGGTTGTTTCCGTATCGAAAATCAGGTACATAACGGGCTTGAGATTTTAGTAAGAAGGAAGGAGTTGCTTCCGAAGTAAAAATAAAAAAAGCCCCCGGCACCCTAAAAGAAAGTTGTGCACAATACGGCGGAATTATAAACAAAAAAAGCCGCTCGATAGGAGCGACTTAGATATATTTATTATACAATCCTAATTAGGATACGACAGCTTCAAAGTTTTTTGCACTTTGTAACGCCGTGCGTACACTCTCGCGTTGTTGCGTCAGGATTTTTTTAGTGGTTGGCGGCAAGGTGGTATCATTAATTATTTCATCATACTCATTAACAGCCGCTTCTTCTCCTGTTTGGACTTCATTCAAAATTGCCTCTTCATCGTTAGAAGTAAAGGTACTTTTAATATCCATCCACGTGCGGTGCGCACTTCCGGTGGTGCTTCCACCTTTATCGGGTGTTTCTCCAAAGTTGCGAATTTCTGCCTTCAGCTCGTGCCCAAAATCGTATCGGTTTTGCGCTTGTTGGCTGAAAAACTGTTGGAGCTTTGAATTATCTACGATTTCCGCTGCTTTCTTATAGCCTTTTTCGGCATCGTAGTTTTTTTCAAGTAGTTCATTTAGTTTCGTCGACATTTCTTCTGTATACTTCATCATCAATTGGTTTAATGTAAATCAAGAAATTTTTCTAGGCTTCTTGTTTTTCCTTTATAACATCACTAATATAAGGGTGTGACAGGGTATTGACCCAATTTTTAACCCTGATTTAAAGCAAATTAACAGGGTTTAACGTGTGTCTGTGTTACGCTTTGGAAACGTTAAGGCGATTTAACAGAAAAAAGACGGCATGATGCTGTATTAGTCACCGGTATCTGCCGGATCATCATCATCTACAGGCTCTTCTTGTGGATATCGAGCATTGGTAAACTCGCCGTAATTAAAGCGATTTTTATTGGTTCCGCTGGCGCCTATTACCGCGGTGAAGTCAAATACCCCGCTTAGGGTCTGTCCAGCCGAGTTCCAACGGGTAATCTCAACATAGCCCACTCCTTGTGGATGATCGGTTGTAAATACTGATCCGCTAACATTTGTATAGGTTGCGACATTTTCACTGTCCTTACCAAAGTTATAGCGATTGACGGTGGGACTACTCACGGTGATTTCTATAATGCCCTGGTCTGCCAATCCGCGTATGGTATAGCTGCTATCTGCATTTTTAGTCGCGGAAAGACTATCGGCAACGAAGAAATAATTTTTTTCAAAGTTTCTGGCAAACATGGGCGTATCGATACGCTCATCATCTTCACTACAAGAAAGAAAAGGAAGGCCTACAAGCACAAATAATAATAGGTACGTTCTCATAACGCTCGTTTTTAGGAAGTTTAGGGTGTCACAAATATAAAATAAAAGTACAAACTCATAAGTTTCAATTTAAAAATTATGGTATCTTTGCCGTCCGAAAAAATTATAACCGGGGTCGGGTACCCCAAAAATTAATTACTATGCCTGTTAAAATCAGATTACAACGTCACGGTAAAAAAGGAAACCCTTTTTACTGGATCGTAGCGGCAGACAGCCGTGCCAAAAGAGATGGTAAATTCCTTGAAAAATTAGGAACGTACAATCCAAACGTTAACCCTGCAGAGATCAATTTAGATGTTGATGGTTCTGTAAAGTGGTTACAGAATGGAGCGCAACCTACCGATACGGCACGTGCTATTCTTTCTTACAAAGGTGCTTTATTGAAAAACCACTTGGCGGGTGGTGTCCGTAAAGGGGCATTGACCGAAGAAGAAGCTGAGAAGAAATTCAATGCTTGGTTAGAAGATAAGCAAGCGAAAGTAGACGCGAAGAAAGACAATCTTTCGAAAGAAGAAGAAAAAGCGAAAGAAGAAGCCCTTGCTGCTGAAAAAGCCGTGAACGAAGCGCGTATCGCTGCTGCAGCTCCCGTTGAGGAGGAAGCAGAAGCTACCGAGGAGGCTACAGAAGAAACTGCTGCTGCAGTAGAGGCTGAAGCTTCTAAAGAAGAAGAGTAAATTTTTTGCGATGCAAAAGAAGGACTGTTTCTTCGTTGGCACGATCGTAAAAAAATACAGCTTTAAAGGGGAAGTACTGGTAAAATTAGATACCGACGACCCCGAACAGTTTTTAGAAATGGAATCAGTTTTTGTGGAACTTCACAACAAATTGATTCCATTTTTTATTGAATCCCTTTCCCTGCATAAGTCGAGCTTGCTTCGCATTCAGTTTGAAGAGGTAGATGATGAAGAAAAGGCAGACGGACTCCTAAAAAAGAAACTGTACCTGCCCCTCAATCTGCTTCCCAAACTAGAAGGCAACCAATTTTACTATCATGAGGTTATCGGGTTTACCATTTCCGATAAACAGTTTGGAACCATTGGAACCTTACAATCTGTAAATGATAGCACGCCGCAGCATTTATTCGTTATCGATCATCAGGGGAAAGAAGTGCTTATTCCTATCAACGACGACATCATCCAAAAGGTTGACCGCACGGCGAAGGAAATTCACATTGAAGCGCCCGAAGGTTTGATCGATATTTACCTTTCGTAAGCCATGTTCCGCTGTAAACAGTTTGATGTGGCAGACGACCGCTGCGCCATGAAAATCGGTACGGATGGCGTGTTATTAGGCGCCTGGGCCTCCCTCGACCCTCAGCCCGAAACCATTCTCGATGTAGGCGCCGGCTCGGGCATCATTTCGTTACAATTGGCGCAACGCTCCAATGCTTCGGTAATCGACGCGGTTGAGGTCGAACCCAATGCCTATGAGCAATGCACCGAGAATATTGAGAATTCTCCCTGGGGCGATCGCCTCTTTTGCTACCATGCCTCCTTTCAGGAATTTGTTGCTGAAATGGACGAGCGTTATGACCTCATCATTTCGAACCCACCGTTTTATTCTGAAGCTTATACCTCCAAGCAACCCAGTCGGGATCTGGCGCGATTCGCGGAGGCGCTTCCGTTTCCCGAATTACTAAAAGGAGTTTCCAAACTGCTATCGCCCGACGGACAGTTTGCGACCGTTCTTCCCTCTTCTTCCTTTGATTCGTTTGTAAAACTCGCTGAAGCACACTTACTTTTTCCGAAGCGCATCTGCTATGTAAAGGGTAACGCCAAGGCCGATGTGAAACGCTGTTTATTGGAGCTTTCCTTTCAGAAGGCAACTCCTACGATAGAACATCTTACTATTGAAATAGAACGCCACCACTACACCCCTGCATACATCGCCCTGGTCAAAGATTTTTATTTGAAAATGTAGTGAAGTGCCAAGCTGTTTGGTAACGGCTATCTCACCATGAGTTTTGTTATCTGGGTGGCCTTGGCGGTATGCATCTGCACAAAATAGATTCCTGAAGACAGCGATGTTATGTCATACGAGGATGCCCGCTCCTGAAAGGTTTTGACCACCGTACCGTTAAGGTCATACACGGTTATGGTTTCTATAGCAGCCTCTCCTATTACTGAAAAATAGCTGTTGGCGGGATTGGGGAACAATTGGAGGTTTTGGCGGGTGTTATCATTAACGGCCAGATCCTTACACTCGGCTTCGGTAGCCACAAAGGTGGTGGCAGGGTCTACATCAGTCCAATTAGCAGTGCTGTACGTAGGATCATCTACAAACACACAGCGAAGCTCAGGATTCCCCCGGGTGTCATATACCGTAACATTCTCATTATTGCCGTTTCGCATATCTAAAAAACTCAAGTTTGCATTTTGTGCTCTAAGTCTCACAAGCTGTATTGCATTACTTAAATTTAAAGAATCCACTAGGGTTGTGCTACATTCAAGCCATTCGAGCTGTGTATTCCCAGTCAGGTCTAAAGCAGAAATGGGATTGTCACTTAACGTCAAATTTCGTAATTCTACATTATTGGAGATATCAAGTTCGGAAAAAGCGCACCTTGGCAAGAATAAATTAGTAATATTTGGGCATTGGGTGATATCCAAGCTCTCTAAAAAGGGACTATCGAGAAATTGTACAAAGACCAAATCGGGCTTGGCCCCTAAATCAATACTGCTACCTCTAAAATTTCCGATCCCCAGATATTCCAAAGCGATAAAATCTTCTATCCCGCTAAGATCCGCAATATTATGGCCGGTACCGTTAGGGTCTACCCGGTCGACCATCTGGGCATCGGCGGTAAGTATTTGGCCGTCTAAAACCCCTTCACTATCATGGCTTGCATCAATAAGAAACTGCTCAAAATTAGGGTCGGGTATTGCGGTGTATTGGGCAATTAGTGAACATTGACACCCCAACATTAAGAATATTAGAAGCGCGCGCAGCTTGAAAATGCAACAGAAAGAATTCGATGATTGGTACACTGGTTCAAAATACAAAAATTACGGTCAAGTATAACCTTCCTATTTCTTCCGGGATTGTTTTTACGCTGTGGTGCTCCTAAATGTACAGACTTGGTCTATCATTTCCGATAGCCAAAAAACAATAAATATAGAAGCGAAGCCTATAAGAATTTTTGACGAAAATAGTACCTTTGCACACAAACCAAACTCCTATGAAGCCCGATCTTTTTGAAGCGCCCGATTACTACCAATTAGACGACCTCCTAACCGAAGAGCACAAGCTTATTCGTGATGCGGCTCGCAGTTGGGTAAAGCGTGATGTGTCACCAATTATTGAAGAATACGCCCAAAAAGCGGAATTCCCTGAACAAATCATTGGCGGCCTCGCCGAGATTGGTGCGTTTGGCCCTTATATTCCGGAAGAATACGGTGGTGCAGGGATGGATCAAATTGCCTACGGACTCATCATGCAGGAGATCGAACGCGGTGATAGCGGAGTGCGTTCTACGGCTTCGGTGCAATCGTCTTTGGTGATGTATCCCATTTGGAAATACGGTACCGAAGAACAACGTAAAAAATACCTTCCGAAACTAGCCAGTGGCGAATGGATGGGGTGTTTCGGGCTTACCGAGCCGGATCACGGAAGCAACCCGGGGGGCATGACCACCAACTTTAAAGACAAAGGCGATCATTACCTGCTCAATGGCGCCAAACTATGGATTAGTAATGCACCTTTTGCACAAGTAGCAGTGGTCTGGGCGAAGAACGAGGAAGGACGTATTCACGGACTAATCGTAGAACGCGGTATGGAAGGTTTTTCTACTCCGGAAACTCATAATAAATGGTCATTACGCGCTTCGGCTACGGGCGAATTGATCTTTGACAACGTAAAAGTTCCGAAGGAAAACTTATTACCGAACAAATCAGGCTTGGGTGCACCCCTTGGGTGTTTAGATTCGGCGCGCTTCGGAATTGCCTGGGGAGCGATTGGTGCCGCGATGGACTGTTATGATACGGCTTTGCGCTATTCCAAAGAACGCATGCAATTTGGAAAACCTATCGGAAGCTTCCAATTGCAACAGAAAAAATTAGCCGAAATGATCACGGAGATCACAAAAGCGCAACTTTTGGCATGGCGACTAGGCGTCCTTCGGAATGAAGGGAAAGCCACTAGCGCACAGATCTCGATGGCGAAACGAAACAATGTGGATATGGCGATCAACATCGCGCGAGAAGCACGACAAATTTTAGGCGGAATGGGCATCACCGGTGAGTACAGTATCATGCGTCACAGCATGAACTTAGAAAGCGTGATCACCTACGAGGGTACTCACGATATACATTTGTTGATCACCGGCTTGGATATCACCGGACTCAATGCTTTCAAATAAAAAATACCTTCGTATCGTAAATCCATACCCAAGGCTTCATCGTATATATGAAGCCTTTGATTTATAAAAAAAGACCATGATTGCACAGATCGAAAAAAAGATTGCACCCTACCGCGACACCTTATTACAACACCCATTATACTCTGAAATAAAAACACCTGAGCACTTACGGCTCTTTATGGAATACCATGTGTTTGCGGTTTGGGATTTTATGTCACTTCTGAAAGCCTTACAGCACAATTTAACGTGCACTCAAGTGCCGTGGAAACCTAAAGGCAATCCGGAAACCCGTTATTTGATCAATGAAATTGTCTTGGCAGAAGAAACCGACATCAATCGGTTCGGCCAGCGCCAAAGTCATTTTGAGATGTACCTTGATGCCATGCATAAGGCGGGTGCGGCTACCAAAGGCATCGAACAACTTCTTGAGCGACTGGAACGAAACGATATCGAAACCGCCATCAAAGAAGCACCCTTGCCCGAAGCAGTAAAAAAATTCCTATCGTTTACCTTCACCACCATTTCCGAAGGAAAAAACCACAAGATCGCAGCGGCCTTTACTTTTGGCAGGGAAGACCTTATCCCTGATATGTTTTCTGAAATCATTAAAAACATTCAGCAAAACTTTCCGCAGGAAGACCTTACTGACTTCAAATACTATTTTGACCGTCATATTGAGCTGGATGGCGATGAACACGGCCCTATGGCCTTGGCTATGATCGAACAGCTTTGTGGAAAGGATTCGGCGAAATGGCGAGAGGTAGAACAAACCGTAGTGGCTTCTTTAGAAGCTAGAGAACACTTATGGGAAGGCGTGCTTTCGGAAATTTTAGCCTCGCAACCCGCCTAAAAACACCGCTTATTGTATCTTTAGGGAAAGATTTTCCATGTCTTCCCAACGCAGGATCACAAAGGCTTACGAGACGGCACGCCGAATTCCGTTCAACGATCACTCGAAACTGATCATTTTTAGTGATTGTCATCGTGGAGACAATAGCTTTGCCGATGATTTTGCGAACAACCGAAACACCTATTTTCATGCCCTTCAACACTACTACAAAGAAGGTTTTACCTATTGCGAACTGGGCGACGGTGATGAGTTATGGGAGAATCTAAAGTTTTCATCGATCTTAGAAGCGCATAAAAATGTCTTCATGTTGATGAAGCGTTTTTTTGAAGAGCATCGCTTATATCGCGTGTTGGGAAATCACGACATGGTATACCGTGACGAACAGTATGTCGCAAAACATCTTCACACCTATTTCAATAAGGTTACCGGAAAAGAAGATCCTTTGTTTCCCTGTATCGAATTTTCAGAAGGACTCGTTTTTGAACATGAAGAAACAGGGCAAGAGATCTTTATGTTACATGGGCATCAAGCCGAGTGGATGAACTACCGCGGTTGGAAATGGAATCGCTTTATGGTACGGGCGCTTTGGCGACAATTACAGGTCTTTGGAATAGGCGATCCTACAAGTCCGGCGAAGAACTATCTAGAACTGCTAAAGGTAGAACGCCGATTTAAGAAGTGGATCCTGGAGCACCACAATATGTTGACGATTATTGGACATACACATCGGCCTCGATTTCCAGAACCCAACGAAATACCGTTGTTTAACGATGGTAGTTGTGTGCACCCCAGAAGCATTACCGGAATTGAAATTGAGAACGGCGCCATCTCGTTGATCAAATGGCAAATTGCCTCTACCGAAAATGGAATGCTTCAGATTATTAGAGTATTATTAGAAGGGCCGCAACCGCTTCACAAGTATCATCAGTAGCCCTAACAGAAGGTAGCTCGCTTAGCTTTCCGGAGCCAACTGAATTTGGAGTCCGTCTAAGGCCTCATGAATATGAATCTGACAGCCGAGTCGGCTATTCTCCTGCACGTGAAATGCTTCCGCTAACATGGCATCTTCATCGTAGCTCATTTCGGGTAATTCATGATCGCTTAGGACGTAACACTGACATGAGGCGCACATGGCCATACCACCGCACACCCCAATGGTTCCTTCCGGAGCCAATTCGTAGGAACGCACCAGTTCCATGAGATTCATATTCATATCGGTTGGAGCGTCTACCGTATGGGCATGTCCTTCCCTGTCGATGATGGTTATTTTAATATCCTGTTGCATTATTAGTTGATGGCTTTCACCACAGCTTTAGGTGCCTCTTTCTTGCTACCGTCGAATCCTTCTACCCCACCCACGGTGGTATATTTCATCACATAACGTTTATCGGGAAAGATTCGCTGGTAAGCACTTTGACACATTAAGGTGGCCTCGTGGAATCCGCAAAGAATGAGCTTTAGTTTACCGGGATAGGTATTCACATCGCCAATCGCGTAAATACCGGGAATGTTGGTTTGATAATCTAAGGTGTTATCGACTTTAATAGCGTTCTTTTCGATCTCCAGTCCCCAATCGGCTATAGGACCTAATTTTGGCGCCAATCCGAATAGGGGAATAAAATGATCGCAATCATGGTTAGACACCTCGGCTCCTCGCTTGATGGACACGCCTTCCAAACGACCTTCACCGTACACATCCACGACTTCGGCCGGAGTCACCAGCTTTATTTTTCCCTGATCTTTTAAATCCTGTACTTTTTCTACGCTGTCTAGGGCGCCACGGAACTCATTTCTGCGATGCACCAACGTGACACTTTTAGCAACGTCGGTTAAGAAAATAGACCAATCTAAGGCCGAATCGCCTCCACCGGCAATCACCACATCTTTGTCGCAGTACATTTCGGGCTCCCGAATCATGTATTCAACGCCGCGATCTTCAAAGTCTTTTATCGCCGTAATTGGTGGCTTTCGCGGCTCGAAACTTCCCAGTCCGCCTGCAATGGCAACCACCGGAGCCTGATGCCGTGTACCTTTGTTAGTGGTTACGATGAATCTTCCATCGTCTTGCTTTTCAATGGTCTCTGCCCGTTCTCCCAAGGTAAACCCAGGTTGAAAAGGTTCAATCTGCTTCATAAGATTATCCACAAGATCTCCTGCCAACACTTCTGGAAACGCGGGGATGTCGTAGATAGGTTTTTTTGGATAGATTTCCGCACATTGGCCACCTGGCTGCGGAAGCGCGTCGATGAGATGGCATTTTAGCTTTAATAATCCTGCTTCAAAAACGGTGAAAAGCCCCGTAGGGCCCGCTCCAATAATAAGTATATCTGTAGTAATCATGACTCTTTCTCTGTAGTTTCTATTGCAAATGTAAGAAGGGTAATGGTCTGAAAAACTGATCTTTGTCAGTTGCTAGGCTTCCACATTAATGACCTGTTCGATTTGTGGAGCATGTTTTTTTATGGTCATTTCAACGCCACTTTTTAGGGTCATTTGATTGACCGTACACCCCACGCAAGCACCCTGCAGTTGAACACGCACTACGGTACCGTTGTCGATAGACAATAACAAGATATCCCCTCCATCACTTTGAAGAAAAGGCCTGATCTCATCCAGTGCGATCATCACTTTTTGTTCTAATTCGTTTTCTGTCATATTATTTCTTTACAGCACTACAACCGGCCATTGTAGTAATTTTTATTGCTTCGGTAGGCGGTAAGTCTTCATTGCGACGTACCGTTTCCTCTACGACTCTCTTGGTCACTTCTTCGAACGCTTCCTCGGTAGGAGTAGCTGTTTGCAGGGCGGCAGGTCTTCCAACATCGCCTGCTTCCCGAATGCTCTGAACCAATGGAATTTCGCCTAGATAGGGTATTTCAAGATCTTCTGAAAGGTTTTTCGCACCTTCTTTTCCGAAGATATAATACTTGTTATCAGGCAATTCTTCCGGCGTAAAATACGCCATGTTCTCAATAACCCCTAACACAGGCACCTGAATGCTTTCCTGACGGAACATTGCCACTCCTTTGCGCGCATCCGCCAGCGCTACGGTTTGTGGCGTACTCACGATGACCGATCCGGTGATGGGCAGGGACTGCATTATACTCAAATGTATATCTCCCGTACCCGGAGGTAAATCGACCAACATAAAATCAAGTTCTCCCCAGTCGGCATCAAAGATCAATTGATTGAGCGCCTTCGCCGCCATAGGACCACGCCAAATTACCGCCTGATTAGGTTGGGTAAAGAACCCGATTGACAGCACTTTGACCCCGTAGTTCTCAATGGGCTTCATTTTGCTCTTACCATTGACGTTCACAGACAAGGGGCGTTCTGAAAAAACATCGAACATCATAGGAATGGAAGGCCCGTAGATATCGGCATCCAAGACTCCTACCTTAAAGCCCATCTTTGAAAGGGTTACCGCCATATTCGCCGTAACCGTAGATTTCCCTACGCCTCCTTTTCCAGAAGCAACGGCAATAATATTCTTGATGCCCGGAATGGGTTTTCCTTTGATAAGGTTTGCGGTATTCTTTTGAGGTGCCTCCACTTTAATATTTACTTCTACCTGTGCTTCGGCTGAAATTTTTTCTTGGATGGCCTGTTTGATATCTGCCTCCGCCCGCTTCTTAATATGCATCGCCGGCGTGCCGAGTACAACATCAACGATAATTTCATCGGCAAAGGTCACCACGTTCTTTATGGCACCACTTTCTACCATGTTCTTTCCTTCACCCGCTACCGAAATAGTCGCTAATGCCTCTAGTATCTCCTGCTTCTTAAACTTCATAAAACGCTGCCAAAATTTAGATTGATTCTAAAGTACAAATATAGCGGTTAATCTTCGGAAAACGAAGTCCCTCCATTGAAATGATAGATGTATTAATTGATAGAAATTATTTGAAACAATCTATTGAAATTCCTGGGGTAGCCCTTCCGAAGGATCCCAAAAGATGGTCTCAAAATCCTGAATCTGATGTTCGATCACAACGACTCCTTCACTTTCCAATAATTGCTGCATTAGGTTAGTACCCTCAAAGTGATGCTTTCCGGTGAGGAGGCCTTTTCGATTTACTACTCTATGCGCCGGAACATCCTCATGTTTTCCACTGGCGTTCATGGCCCAACCCACCATTCGGGCACTGCCTGCCTGTCCCAAAAATCGGGCGATCGCTCCATAACTGGTGACGCGACCATACGGAATCTCACGCGCTACCCGATACACACGATCAAAAAAAGACGGCTCTTGCTTCATCCAAAAATTTTAAAGGCTGTAATAACAGAAATGATGGCTGTGATCCCGCCAATAATATAGTTCATGTTGACGCCCCAGCGACTTTGATCTTCTTTTCTACGGAAAAACTGTACGTATAGCATCAACATGGCGAAGGTTCCAATTCCGGAAGCAATGACGGTGGCCCACAAGGCTGGCTGTTGAAAAGTAAACCAACCAAATCCAGCAAACGTAATGCTAATATACACCCAGTATGGCAAGGGAAGAAGGTTAAGGGCCCCCAATAGCATGCCGTTGAAAAACCGACTGGTTTTTGACTTTTCGAAGCCCTCTGGAATAGGACGACGCGTATCTTTCGCGATAAAGAAAAAATAGAGCGTGATACAGATAAAAATACCCAGCGCCACTTCTTGTAGGCGATCTACATACTCGGGATGTTGGTCTAACAAACGTGCGAAAAGCAGCGCGACATAGGTTTGAATACAGACCGTGACACACACTCCAATAGAAAAGAGGACGCCTTTCTTACGCCCTTCCTTCATGCTAATCTTCGCCGCAGACATATTGAGAAGTCCGGGAGGAATTACTCCCACGAAGGCTGCTAAAAATCCGATAACGAAATTGAGTACTACCGACATGAATACGTCTTAGAGGGTCATCACAAATGTACTTATTTGAAGCGAAACCGCAGATAGGTAATTTTTTTGTCGGTTTCCAAATACTGTTGTTCGTAAAAGGTTTGTATGCTGGTGACCGCTTTTGGGGAATGAGGATTGCCATACACATCGTGATGCGCATAGTCTATTTCGTACCCTTTCCCTTGTAGTAATCCTAAGGTGTACCCATGCATAAACTCACTGTCTGTCTTGAGGTGAACCGTACCGCCAGGAATCAACACATGCTCGTACTTTTCGAGAAACTCTGGGTTGGTTAATCGATGTTTGGTACGCTTGTACTTGATTTGTGGATCGGGAAAGGTGATCCAAATTTCACTCACTTCATTTTCAGCAAATAAATAGGGGAGCAATTCGATTTGTGTCCGTAAAAAACCCACGTTGTGAAGTCCTTCTTCCAGGGCCGTCTTCGCTCCGCGCCACAGCCGAGCTCCTTTGATATCAATTCCCAAGAAGTTCTTTTCGGGATAGGTCCTTGCCAGGCTCACCGTGTATTCGCCTTTGCCACATCCCAATTCTAAAACGATAGGGTGATCGTTCTTGAAGAATTGTTTCCCCCAATTTCCTTTCAGATCAAAGGTATTTTCGAATACTTCTTCACGCGTTGGCTGAATGACATTTTCAAAGGTCTCATTTTCGCGAAACCGCTTCAATTTATTCTTGCTTCCCACAGAAATAATAGGTTATTAAATTTTAGGTAAAAGTAAGGAAATATTCTAGCGACGCTAGTTTCCGTACCTTTGTTTTTACCCAACAAAAAACCTAACAAATCGCTTGAACACACCAAAAACCATACTCGTTGCTCCACTTCATTGGGGGCTGGGTCACGCCACGCGATGCATCCCTATTATCCGCGCGCTTCTGGAACGAAGGTATCGGGTTGTTTTGGCTTCCGATGGGGAAGCGTTGACCTTGCTTCGGAAGGAATTCCCCGAACTTAAAGCAATTGAATTACCGGCGTATAACATCTCGTATACGAAAAAGGGAGGTTGGTTTAAATTCAAAATGCTGCTGAAGCTACCCCATCTGCGCCGCACGATTAAAGCGGAACGAAAAGTGATCAAGCAGCTCATTTCTTCCGAAGGAATCAACGGCATCATAAGCGACAATAGATTGGGGGTTCGGGACAAACGAGTGCCATCGGTATTCATCACACATCAATTACAGGTGCTTTCCGGTAGTACTTCGTTCGCAACCACAAAAATCCATCAAAAATACATTCGTAAGTTCGATCAATGTTGGGTGCCGGATGCCGCCGGGCCATATAACCTCAGCGGAACCTTAGGACATGTAACAAATCCCTCGTTTCCGGTGATCTATATGGGGCCCTTAAGCCGAATGAAGGCCGAAAAACGCCCACAAAAATACGACTACATTGCGGTACTTTCGGGGCCCGAACCACAACGAACCCTTCTCGAAGAAAAATTGATATCGGTTTTTAAAGATACCGATCACTCGTTGTTGCTGGTGCAGGGAAAGGTAGCCCAGGAACAGGCATTACTCAAAAAGAGCAATATTCGCGTTGTCAATTATTTACAGACCCAAGCGCTCGAAAAGGCAATCAACGAAAGTGCCTGTGTAATTGCGCGTTCGGGCTATACTACCATCATGGATTTGGCATCCTTGCGAAAAGACGCCTTTCTCATTCCCACGCCGGGACAATACGAACAAAAATATCTGGCCAAACAGTTGCGTCAAAAAGGAATGGTTCCTTCCTGTTCTCAAGATAAGTTTTCTTTGAAACAATTGAATCAGGTTGCCGTGTACAAAGGTTTTCATCAGACTTTTCCCGACCCCGATTTCGATGTGTTATTTGGCCTTTTCAAGGGTAAATGAGAATTCGGAGCCAACTTCAAACTGACTTTCTACATAGATCTTTTCGTTATGCGCCTCAACGATGTGCTTTACAATCGACAATCCTAGTCCGCTGCCACCCACTTTACGCGATCCGCTTTTATCCACTCTAAAAAAGCGCTCGAACAGTCGCGGTATGTGTTCTTCTTTAATTCCTTCTCCATTGTCGGATATACGCACGATCACCTTATTTTTAATGAGGTCTTCAATGCTTACTTCAGTAGTGCCCCCGGTCACTCCATATTTGATGGAATTTTCCACCAGATTCGTGAGCACCTGCTGCATCCGCTCTCTATCGGCGTTCACAAAAATGCTGTCTTCATATTCGATGTCGAATGTCAAGGAAATGTTCTTTTTCGCCGCCTTCATTTCCAGGAGATCAAAAACATTTTGCACCAATTCGATAATATTAAAATCTTCTCGGTTGAGATGGAGACCGCCCGCTTCCAACTTGGTGATCATGTCCAGATCTTTGATGATGTAGATGAGGCGTTCTACTCCTTTATTAGCACGCTGTAAGTATTTCTTCCGAACCGCTTTGTCTTTATATGCCCCTTCCAGCAAGGTCAAAATATATCCTTGAACAGTAAAGAGCGGCGTCTTTAGTTCGTGCGAAACATTCCCAATAAATTCTTTTCGGTAGTTCTCCCGAATTTTAAGGGTTTCGATCTCCAGTTTCTTGTTTTCAGCAAAGCGCTCCACCTGCTTGGTAAGCGTTTCCATATCGGTCGTGATCTGTTGCGGAGAAAAGGTGGTGGCATCTAGCAGCTTTACATCGTTGTAGATTTTCTGAATGCGTTTGTAGATGAATTTCTCCACCCGATTCTGGATGATAAAAAAGGAGAAGATATAACTGATGCTAAAAAACAGAAACAGCCACCAATACGACATGGTTCCTTCCACGTAAAAAAAAACACCCATGATGAGTGTTAAGAATAGCGTGATATACGTAGAGGTATAAGCAGCGAACTTATACGTTTTCTTAAAACTTTTTTTGGCCATTTACACGACGAACTTGTATCCTACTCCTTTCACTGTTTTAAAACGGTCGTCTCCTAATTTTTCGCGTAGTTTTCGGATATGAACATCAATGGTTCTACCGCCTACAACGACTTCATTTCCCCAGACGCGATCTAAAATATCTTCACGTTTAAACACTTTTCCAGGCTTGGAGGCCAATAAAGATAGCAATTCAAATTCTTTTCTGGGCAGCACCATTTCTTCTTTTCCCATCACGATTTTGTATTCCTCGCGATTGATGGTTAGGTTGCCCAATTTTATCTTACTCTCTTGCGTATCGCTTTCTTTAAAACGTCGCAGCAATGCCTTCACTTTGCTAACGAGCACTTTTGGCTTGATAGGTTTGGTGATATAATCGTCGGCTCCGGCGTCAAAACCAGCTACTTGCGAGTAATCTTCGCCTCTTGCGGTTAGGAAGGTGATCACGGTTTCGGCAAGCTCAGGAACTTCTCTAATTTTCTCACAGGCTTCGATCCCGTCCATTTCGGGCATCATAACGTCGAGTATGATGAGATGCGGTTTGTGCTTCTTTGCTTTTGAGATCGCCTCCACACCATTGTCGGCTGTAATGACCTCATATCCTTCCGAAGACAGATTATAACCCACAATTTCCAAAATATCCGGTTCGTCATCCACTAAAAGAATCCGCGTGTCTTTTTTCTTCATAAGAACTACTTTTCATGCGAGTCTAAAGATACTATATAAATTCCTTTGGGGTCTGAATTACCTGTTATTGTTAACGATTCGGTAACATACTGGCACCCGATTAACAATCTTGGTACGATTGTGGATGTTATGTTTACGTTAAACACGCATTAGAGTTGATAAAACCTCAACTATTTTGTATTTTTGCACTTTCACAAAATTAAAAAAACAGGAATGAAAAAAATTACTCTTATAGCAGCCTTGTTCGTAAGTGTTGCTTCTTTTGCACAATTTGCAGGCACCAGTTTTGAGGAGCCTGGACTTTTCGGAGTTCAGTACGTGGATACTGGGGATCCTAGCGTGGCGCACGATTTGGTAAACAATACAGATGAGCCATTCGTAGATTTCGCCGCTACAGGTGATGAGATTGGATATGACGCAAGCTATGCGCCTTACGATACTCCCGATGTTGGATTGACCGACGGAGATTTTGTAGGGGTTACCGATTTTCAACCCACCGCTGATGATCCTTACACCGATGGTACACAAGGATACCAGATTAGTGATGTTGATGGAAACTATACGTTAGAATTTGATGTAGTTGACCTAACGGGTGCTACTTCAGCAACGGTTTCTATCGATTATTTCCTTTCGGAAACAGGTTATGAAGGTGATGGAACTGTAAACGAATCTGGCTCTGACCGTCTTCGTATCTATGTTCGCGACCTTACCAACAGCACTGAGATCGACATTTTAGATACCACCGGAAGTGATATCAACGACCTTGGGATCGAAGGAGCATGGATCACCGGAACGGCTACCGTGTTAGCGAACACTGAAGTACAGTTGGTAATCGAAGCGCGCACGAATGCTGGGTCTGAAGCTTTTTTCTTCGACAATGTAGTAGTAGATGCGTCTTTCGGAATCAACGATCAAACAGCAAACAACTTTTCAATTTATCCAAATCCTGCGACGAGCACCATCAACATCACTTCTGCACTTAGCGGTGATATGAACGTTGCAATTTTCGACGTATTAGGAAAGCAAGTAATGAACAACGTGGTTTCTGGTGAGCAGCGCGTGAACATCGAATCTTTAAATAGCGGTGTTTACATTGTACGTGTAACACAAGGAAACGTTACGGAAACTCAAAAATTAGTGGTTCGATAATCACTTTTTAGATACCGGTAAGGAAAAGCCTCTGTTGTTGCAGAGGCTTTTTTTATTTCCTTATTTTTGAAGGGTTCTCTCGATTTGTACCGAATGCAGTATCCTTCCATCTTTTCTATCAAGACCCCTCAACGATTTCAGGAGGCAGCCCTGCGTACGTTTCAGTTCCAGTTTGAACAGGTACCCGTGTACCGAAGATTTTGCGAACTTTTAGGCGTTAAAAAACAGGAGGTTAAAGATATCGATCACATCCCTTTTTTACCTATTGAGCTATTCAAATCGCACCGCATCCATATTGCTTCGGAAGCCCCTCAAATTATCTTCCGAAGCAGCGGAACAACAGGTTCGAGCCCTAGTGAGCATCTGGTAACCGATATTTCCCTTTATGAAGAGAGCTTCAGAACCGCCTTTGCTTCCTTTTACGGCGATCCATCACAATACACCATTCTTGCCCTATTACCCTCGTATTTAGAACGGGGAGACTCTTCCTTGATCTATATGGTTGACCATCTCATTGCAGCGAGTGCTTCGGAACACAGCGGATTTTATTTGAATGACCTTTCTGCCCTAATTGACAAATTAGAATGGTTGGAACGCCAACAAAAACCCACCATTCTCATTGGCGTATCGTATGCTTTACTAGATTTGATTGAACAGAAACAGTTTCAATTACAGCATACGATAGTTATGGAAACCGGCGGCATGAAAGGCCGACGGAAAGAATTGGTGCGAAAAGAGCTCCACGCCCTTTTGAAAAAAGGATTTGGCGTTACCACCATTCATAGTGAATACGGCATGACCGAATTGCTTTCTCAAGCCTATTCTAAAGGGGATGGCATCTTTACCACGCCCCCCTGGATGCGGGTTCGTACTCGAGAAACCGAAGATCCTTTTGCGTACCTTACGCAAAAAACGGGAGGCATTAATGTGATTGATTTAGCCAACCAGAACTCCTGTGCTTTCATTGCAACACAAGACCTGGGGCGGGTTTATGAAAACAACTCGTTTGAGGTTTTAGGGAGGTTTGACCACAGCGATGTGCGCGGTTGTAATTTAATGGTAATGTAATGACGAAACGCCCTAAAGATACTTCCTCAGGATGCATGTGGCCCTTGCTGGTCTGTATTTTTACCTTACTACTGTTTACCGCCTTCCGAGGATTTATCCAGCTCTCCTGGATGCTTGCATTGCCCTTGGCACTCGTATTATCGGTACTTCTCACCCGATTGCTTCTCGGCGCGCCAAGTACCCGCCGCCTTTTCGCGAATGCGGTCATTATTTTGATGGTTTTTGCGGGTGTTTATTGGGGATTTCAACAAATCTTGGGAATCCTGAGAACCTTACATGTTACTCAAAACGAAACCTTTAACGCAGAAGAGGCGGTAGCGCCTTCGCAACTCGTGATCGATAATGATACCATCGTCGTGTATGAGAGTCATCGGTATTGGACCGACAACTATGGAAATAACTATAATGGCTATTTACGCGTACGCGAAGCCGATTATCTGGCATTGAGAAATCATATTGCCAACTATCGTATTCCGCCGGGAAATTTTTGGGGAAACCTATACGATTATATCGATCGCACCGACAGCCCGAAACTAGATCTGTTACTGCAAACGTTTCAGGAAGTAGGAAACACCTACCGTCTCAACCCCAGAGAATTTGCAGAAATGGTGGTAAGCTGCGTACAGGATATTCCGTATTCTTTTGTGTTTGAAGAAGCCTGTTTGCCGCCGCAGCGATACGAATCATCCATTCGCAAAATCCTTTTAGAATGCCCCGAATGTTGCATTGGAAACATTCCCTACGGCATCCAAAATCCGGTTTCCTTTATACAGAATCTGAAAGGAGATTGCGACACGCGAACGGTATTAATTTATTCCATTCTGAAACATTTCAACTATGATGTCGCCATATTGAATAGCGACTTCTATCGGCATTCTATCATCGGTCTCAATCTTCCGGGGAGTGGAAAACATAAAGTTCACAACGGAAAACGCTACTATGTTTGGGAAACCACGGCTCCTTATTTCGAACTTGGTTCTTTACCTTATAATTTTAATGACATTACCCATTGGGATGTGATACTAACCAGTAAATAAAACCTTATGAATACGTCTCTTTTTGTGCTCGCCCTACTAGAAATAGTATTATCCTTGGTCGTTTCGGTGATCATCATCTTTGTATCCTACAAGATTATGAAACGGCTCTTTTTTGCTTCGGAAGATGTAAAAGGTCACAACATGGCCTTTAGTATTTTCACCAGCGGAGTCGTGTTATCGATCGGCATCATCCTCAGTGAAATTTTACCTACGATCACCAACGTAATTCGAGTCGCCACCACCCAACCGGAAGCTGTCGATAGCTTCCAGATCGTTCAATACTCTCTATTGTATTTGGGCATTGGCTTTCTTATAAGCATTTTGATCAATGCCTCGGTATTCTTATTATTCTCCATACTTACCCGAGGCATTAACGAATTTAAGGCCATTCAGCAGAACAATGTAGCGGTGGCCATTCTGGTCACAGCTATTTTGATTAGTATCACCCTGATAATAAAGGATGGCATTTCCTTGTTAATCAGTTCGTTAGTTCCTTATCCTGAAGTTTCAAATTTTCTGTAATATCCTGTAAGGATGAAGGTTGGTAACGGACTAACCCCACATGAAAACACTACAGTTTATTACGGTGGTTGTTAGCCTCGTGTTATCAACGCCCTTAGTTGCCCAAGAAGATCTTGTAAATACCGATGACGGATATGCCGCAGAAGGCTATGACGTGGTAGCGTATTTTGAAGGCGAAGCCGAAAAAGGCAAAAATGACTATAGCGTAACCCATGATGGTGTTAGCTATCGATTTGCGACCAAAGAACGTATGATGACCTTTAAAAAGGAACCTAAAAAATACATCCCTCAATACGGTGGATTTTGCGCCTATGCCATTGCTGATGGAAAGCGCGTGGGGATAAATCCCAAACGCTTTAAAATTCAGGATGGAAGGTTGTATTTGTTCTACGACAGTTGGGGCGCAAACACCTTAAAAAAATGGAATGAAGAAGGCCCTGAGATGCTTCAGAAAAAAGCCGATAAAAACTGGGAAGAAATTACACGAAAACAGAAAATGTAACGTTTCATAATTGGTTGGTTAGTTGATATCCCCCGCATCGTTCGCTTGAATGAGTGGGGGATATTTTATGTTACACCTTCCGAAGTAAGAAATAGTTCTTTTTACCGCGTTGTAAGAGTACATATTGGTCGTTCATCAAGTCTTTGGAAGTAATGGTATATCCTTCGGAAACCTTCTCTTTATTCACTGAAATTGAATTCTCTTTTAAAGCGCGTCTTGCTTCTCCATTCGACTTTAAAAATCCGGTATCTTCCGCTAGTGCCGCAATAATATCGAGTCCGTTTTCAATCGCTTCGGAAGCAATTTCCGCTTGCGGAACCCCATCAAAAACATCTAAAAACGTCGTTTCATCCAACTGTTTTAAGTCGGCTGCCGTCGATTTTCCGAAGAGAATACCCGACGCCTGCACCGCTTTTTCATACTCTTCAGCACCATGAACCGTAGTTGTAACTTCTTCTGCCAAACGCTTTTGAAGCACCCGCATATGTGGCGCTTCCTGATGTTCAGCGACGAGTCCTTCAATGGTTTCGCGATCTAAAAAGGTAAAGATCTTAATATACTTTTCGGCATCTTCATCACTGGTGTTCAACCAATATTGGTAGAATTTATAGGGAGAGGTACGCTTGGCATCCAGCCAGACGTTTCCACCCTCGCTCTTTCCGAATTTACTACCATCACTTTTCGTAATCAAGGGGCAGGTAAGCGCATAGCCTTTGCCGCCTTCGATACGCCGAATCAGTTCGGTTCCGGTGGTAATGTTCCCCCATTGGTCGCTTCCGCCCATTTGCAGCGTACAAGCGTAGTTTTTATACAAATGCATGAAGTCGTATCCTTGCACCAGTTGGTAGGTGAATTCGGTAAACGACATGCCGTCGGTATCCTCGCCTTGAATGCGGTTTTTTACCGAATCTTTGGCCATCATGTAATTGACGGTAATATGTTTTCCGACATCGCGGATAAAGCCCAGAAACGAAAACTCCTTCATCCAGTCGTAATTATTGACCATCACGGCTTGGTTCTCGGTTCCTGAGGAAAAGTCTAGAAATTGCGATAATTGATTGCGTACACATTCTTGGTTATGGCGTAGGGTTTCTTCATCCAACAAATTACGCTCAGAAGATTTCCCCGAAGGATCCCCAATCATTCCCGTGGCACCACCTACCAACGCCACCGGGCGATGCCCGTTGCGTTGAAAAAACGCCAACAACATGATAGGCACTAAATTCCCGATATGCAAGGAGTCGGCAGTAGGGTCAAAGCCCACATAGGCACTTCGCATGGTTTCGAGCAGGTGCTCTTCGGTATCGGGCATGAGGTCGTGGACCATCCCGCGCCATCGTAATTCTTCAACAAAATTGGTGGGCATATCGCTGTTTTTGGCAAAGATACTCAAAAGGAGGCAACCGCAAAAATATTGATGGAAAAAGTATGAAAACCCCTATCTTCACCACATGATATTAGTTACAGGCGCCACGGGTTTGGTGGGTTCTCATTTGTTATACCATCTCCTAGAGAAAGAAGCTTCGGTGATCGCTCTTTTCCGAGAGGGAAGTGATCGAGAACAGGTACGTCAAGTATTTCGGTATTATACGTCAGAAGCAGATGCCTATTTTGATCGTATAGAATGGCGCATGGCTGATATTAATGATGTACCGGCATTGGAAGCAGCGTTTCAGAAGGTGACTCAAGTGTATCATTGTGCAGCCTTGATCAGTTTTGATCCGAAGGATTACAATCTGTTGAAAAAAGTAAATGTCGAAGGCACGGCCAATGTGGTCAATCTTTGTTTGTCGCATCACATACAGAAGCTCTGTTACGTGAGTTCTATTGCCACTTTAGGAACCGCTGTTAAAGGCACTGCTATTTCCGAAGAAACCCATTGGAATTCCGAAGGGGAAAACAGTGTCTACGCCATCGCTAAATACGGCGCCGAAATGGAAGTGTGGCGTGGAAGTCAGGAAGGACTTCAAGTAGTCATCGTAAATCCGGGGGTGATTATCGGGGAAGGTCATTGGGACTCTGCAAGTGCAGCCGTGATTAAAACCGGAACCAGCGGGATCCCCATCTATACTTCGGGAACCCTAGCCCTTGTTGATGTTCAAGATGTGGTTCACGTCATGGTACAATTGATGCACCGCCCCATTTCTCAAGAGCGCTTTTTGCTGGTGGGTGCAACCCTACCCTACCAAGAGCTTCTGTCTTTTACCGCTCAATTGGCGGGCAAAAAACCGCCTCGAATATTTATCGCCCAATGGAAGATGCAACTTATAAGTGCCATCGAAGGCGTATTGCGCTTTATGTTCCGTTGGAAACGCAAACTATCGCCGGCCACGGTACGCAGCATGTATGCCCAAGAAGAATATGATGCTTCCAAAATTAAAGAAACGCTGTCGTTCCGCTTTACCCCTATAAACGAAACGCTACAACGGGTGGTGCGGCGGTATCAGGAATCATCCGATTCTACCGACTGAATCAATTGAACATTTTTTTCTGTAGGCTCTTCTGATTCATTAGTATTTTGTGGAGGTGTGTTTCTTCGACCTCGATTCTGAATGCTGTCTCGCTCGGCAATGTACACACTGTCGGCCACTACTTTCATCGCATTGAGTTTTTGCTCTACCGCCTCGGTAATTTCAATATAGGTATCCAACTGAGAACTGTAATAGGCATTGCTTTGTACGAATTGTGTACTGTCTACCTGATGCTTAGCATATAAAAAGGAATCGAGTTTAATCCCGTTTTGACGTACCTCTCGAATGGCAACACTTTGCGCCGCTGCGCCGAGATAGGTATCTACAAGGATGTCCACCATTTTTTCCTGCGGAATCAAATTGTCTGGTTTTTCGGGACGTTCCACATCCTGACAACCCCAAAGCAGCCAAATTCCTATGAGTATGATAACGCGTTTGATCATCGATTGAAAGTTAAGCGTTCGCCACGACATTCATTCGGAAACTTATGGTTGGCATAGGCCAGTACACCATTTACCCAGGTGTGGGTCACGCGCGACTTAAATACGGTGCCTTCAAACGGAGACCATTTGCATTTGTACAAGGTGTTTTCTCGTGTGACATTCCACGGTGCATTAGGGTCGATCAATACCAAGTCGGCTTTATACCCTCTTCGGATATAGCCACGATCTTTTACATCAAATAGTATAGCCGGGTTGTGAGCCGTTTTCTGAACGATCGTTTCCAAGGGAAGGTCTCCGCGTAAATGCATTTCAAACAAGGCCACCAACGCGTGCTGCACTAGCGGTCCGCCAGACGGGGCTTTGGTGTACACGTTTTCCTTTTCTTCTAAGGTATGCGGAGCATGATCGGTCGCGATCACGTCGATGCGATCGTCTAACAATGCTTTTAGAAGTCCTTTTCGATCTTTAGCTGTTTTTACGGCCGGGTTCCATTTAATTTTGCTTCCCTTCGTTTTATAATCTTCATCAGAGAACCATAGGTGATGGATACAAACCTCGGAGGTGATTTTCTTTTCTGAAAGCGGTACTTTGTTGCTAAACAAATGGGTTTCCTTTTCGGTAGAAAGGTGAAATACATGCAATCGGGCACCCGTTTTCTTTGCGAGTTCGATCGCTTTGGAAGAAGAAATATAGCAGGCTTCTTCGCTTCGGATGATTGGGTGACACTCCATGGGGATGTCATCTCCATATTTCTCTAGGTGTTGTTGAAGGTTCGCCCGTATCGTTCCCTCATCTTCACAATGGGCGGAGATGACCATGTTAGTACTTCGGAAAATTTTCTCCAACACCTCAGGATCGTCTACCAGCATGTTTCCGGTGGAGGAACCTAAAAAGAGTTTGATTCCGGCAACCTCTTTGGGGTCTACCTTAAGGAGTTCCTCAAGATTGTCGTTAGTACCGCCAAACATTAAGGAGTAGTTGGCCCAGGAAGTTTCCGAAGCGGTTTTAAACTTGTCTTCCAAAAGGGCAACGGTAGTCGCTTGCGGAACCGTATTCGGCATTTCGATAAAAGAGGTGATTCCTCCAGCCACTGCCGCCTTACTTTCGGTGGCAATCGTCGCCTTGTGCGTGAGTCCGGGTTCTCTAAAATGCACCTGATCATCAATCATGCCTGGCAACAAATAACAGCCATCGGCGTCAATAACTTCGGTGTCTGATGACTTCACACTGATGGTAGGTCCCACTTCAGCGATTCGATCTTTTTCAATAAGGCAATCTCCCACGAAGATCTTTCCTTCATTGACGATTGTAGCATTCTTTATTAAGTAGCTCTTCATTTAAATTTCATTAAAATCGTGTTTCCCAAACAAGCTTTTCATTTTCATTTTCAGTACGCCAAAGATCGCTTCGGAAATAATTCCTCCACTCATTTTGGACTCTCCGCGCGTCCGATCGGTGAAAATGACCGGCACCTCTACGATCTGAAACTTGGCCAAATATGCCTTAAATTTCATTTCAATTTGAAACGCATATCCCACAAATTGTATTTTATTCAGGTTGATGCGTTCTAATACGGTTCTTCGGTAACACACAAAACCGGCCGTGGTATCATAGATATCCATACGCGTTACCCAGCGCACATATTTAGAGGCCAACCACGATAACAATACTCTGCTCATCGGCCAATTGACCACATTCACCCCCTTAACATAGCGCGAACCGATGGCCATATCGGCCCCGTCTCGATGACATGCGTTGTAGAGGCGAATCAAATCATTGGGGTTATGAGAGAAATCGGCATCCATCTCAAAAATGTATTGATAAGAACGTGCCAAGGCCCATTGAAATCCGGCAATATAGGCTGTTCCTAGCCCTCCCTTTTCTGCTCGCTCTAGTAAGTGTAACGCTTCGGGAAAATCCGTCATAAGCGCACGCACAGCATCGGCAGTACCATCGGGCGAACCGTCATCGACTACCAGCACGTGAAAAGAACGTTGCAGTGAGAAAACATTCCGCAGCAAGCGCTCGATATTCTCAATTTCATTATAGGTGGGTATTACCACGAGGGCACGGGACATACAATACCATAATTTTGAACAAATGTACCCTTTTTTTAACGAACGATTTGTGAAGAAATTGGTAAGAGACTCATTTTTTTCGTGGTATTTTTGACCTACCATAACGCAAACCAACACGATGGAATATCAGCTTCGAACGTGGGAATCGTTTGATTATATCACCCTTATCCTGGTCGGGATACTATTGCTGTTGGCGATCGTTAAATATCGATATCCGAGACGTTTTCAGGAGTTCGTTCTACTGCCCATTACCAATAAGTATTTTTTGATTCAGGGAAAGAACGATGCGATACTTCATCCCTTCAACCTTATGCTGCTGGGAATGCAGGTATTTTCTGTATCGCTCTTTATCTTTTTTGCGCTGCGGGTCTATCAGGTGGAAGGCGCCCTGCAGGGCCCCACCTTGCTCCTACAAATTACCGGCTTGTATACGGTTTTCATCGCTGCAAAATACTGTATTGAAAAGATTATCGGGGTCATCTTTTCCATCGAAAAGCAGGTGAACGAATACCTCTACCAAAAATTGAGTTACCGAAACATGATCGCCCTGTTATTGTTGCTCGCCAATATCTTGTTCGTTTACCGGTACGAACCTTCCAAAGGAGCCATCATCGTACTTGGCGGCCTTGTCTTGCTCATAAATTGTATCAGCTTGTTTTCCAGCTACAAGAATAAGAGAAATTTCATTTTTAAAAATTTCTTCTATTTTATTTTGTATCTTTGCGCACTTGAAATTTCACCTTATGTGATACTCTATCACGTAGCGATATAAGTTTCAAAAAAACAAATAAAACTGCTGTATATGAAAGTGAAGACTATTTTGGTGTCACAACCGGAACCGAAGATTGAAAACTCTCCCTATTTCGATCTTATTGAGCGGCAGAAAGTGAAGATCGATTTTCGACCGTTCATCCATGTGGAAGGAGTTTCAGGAAAGGACGTACGCACCCAAAAAGTCGATTTGTCCAAATACACGGCTATTATTTTAACGAGCCGAAATGCCGTTGACCATTTCTTTCGTATTGCAGAAGAAATGCGCTTTAAAGTGCCGGATACCATGAAGTATTTCTGCCAAAGCGAAGCGGTAGCCTACTACCTTCAGAAATACGTGGTGTACCGTAAAAGAAAGATTTATGTAGGGAAACGTACGTTTCAGGAGCTTTCTCCTCTTATCAAGAAATATAAGAACGAAACCTTCTTACTACCTTCTTCAGATAAATTGAAACCTATGGTGCCTGAGATTCTGGACGAACTAAAGGTTACCTGGAAACAGGCCACTTTTTACAAGACCGTGGTAAGTGATCTATCAGATCTTCGAAATGTTTATTACGATATCCTCGTATTTTTTAGTCCGAGTGGAATTCAGTCGCTCTTGACCAACTTCCCCGACTTTGAACAAAATGATACGCGTATCGCCGTTTTCGGAAACACCACCATCAAAGCGGCGACCGACAACGGACTTCGAGTAGATATTAAAGCACCAACACCCGAAACCCCCTCAATGACGATGGCACTCGAGAAGTACATCAAAGAGGTGAATAAAAAATAAGGCACCTATTGCCAACTAAAAAGCCGATGTTTGAGCATCGGCTTTTTTTATTTTATTCGGGGAACGCGCTGTTAATCTTCTAGCGTTATTTGTGGTGCCCCTGCCATGATCTCATCGTTGGCATAGCTCTCAAACTGTGTAAAGTTCTTCTGAAATGATAAGGCCAACTGTCTTGCTTTGCTGTCGTAGGCCGTTTTATCTTTCCAGGTTTCTCTTGGGTTTAGCACGTCCGAAGGAACATCGGGACATTCCTGAGGCACACTCAATCCAAACACCGGGTGTGTTGCGTATCGCACTGCGTCCAGCTTTCCATCCAACGCAGCAGAAATCATCGCCCGCGTAAACTTTAACTTCATTCGTGAACCAGTTCCGTAAGGGCCGCCAGTCCAACCCGTATTTACAAGCCAAACATTGACGCCTGACGCTTTCATCTTTTCGCTCAACATTTCGGCATAATGCGTGGGGTGCAGCGGCATGAATGGTGCTCCAAAACATGCGGAAAAACTTGGAACAGGTTCATCGATACCCGCTTCGGTACCTGCAACCTTTGCCGTATACCCACTGATAAAGTGATAAGCGGCCTGTCCCGGGGTGAGTCGGGAAATAGGAGGCAACACGCCAAAAGCATCTGCTGTTAAAAAGAATATATTCTTTGGATTCGATCCGATAGAGGGCACCTGAATATTATCAATATGATAGATTGGGTAACTTACCCGCGTATTCTGCGTGATCGAGGTATCACTAAAATCAACCGTACCTTCGGCATCCATAATGACGTTTTCAAGAATCGCCCCGGGCTTAATAGCGTGATAGATATCGGGTTCGTTTTCTTCGGAAAGATTGATCACTTTAGCGTAGCAACCTCCTTCAAAATTAAAGACCGTGTTTTCACGAGTCCAGCCATGCTCATCGTCTCCTATCAATTTTCTATTTGGATCTGCCGAAAGGGTTGTTTTACCCGTTCCTGAGAGTCCGAAAAAGATCGCCGTCTCTCCATCGTCGCCCACGTTGGCTGAGCAGTGCATGGGGAGTGTGTCCTTAAATACTGGGAGGATAAAGTTTAGGGCTGAAAAAATTCCTTTTTTTATTTCTCCTGTATATCCGGTACCGCCAATTAAAGCTACTTTCTTCTTAAAATTAAGAATGGCAAAATTATGTTGACGCGTTCCATCCACCTCAGGATTTGCTTTAAATCCAGGCGCATTGATAATGGTCCATTCCGGATCGAAATGAGCAAGCTCCTCTTCCGTCGGACGCAAAAACATATTGTGCGCAAACATGTTACTCCATGGATATTCATTAATCACACGAATATTCAAACGGTACTTATCATCGGCACAGGCATACGAATCTCGAACGTATACTTCCTTTTCTGAAAGGTATCCGGTTACCTTGGCATACAGCGCATCGAAGTGGGCTGCATCAAACGGAATATTAATGTTTCCCCACCACACTCTATCTTTGGTCACTTCATCCTTCACGATAAAGCGGTCTTGTGGGGATCTTCCTGTAAATTCTCCTGTATTTACTGCCAGAGCACCACTGCTAGCCTCGGTTCCTTGGCCTTTTGTGAGCGTTTCTTGGTGTAATTCTTCAGAAGAGAGTTGGTAAAAAATCGTGGCATTCTCGATTCCGTAAGGTTCTAACGAAATCGTTTTCGTAGTTTGGTTTTTGTCGACCATTACTTTAAGATTGTTGTGGGCTACAAAAATAAAAAATCTAGAAGAGAAAAAGTCCTTATCCGGGAGAATTATCCCGATTCATTGTTAATAACCGAATTCCTAAATACGCCCATCCCGTGATAAGAAGGAGTCCACCAACAGGGGTCACCGGTCCCAGCGCAGAAAGGTCTGCATTCCATACGGTTTGAAAGGTTAACAGGTACAAGGATCCGGAAAAAAAGAGCATCCCTACCACAAAACATCGAACCGTCCATTTTTTAACGGACGGCGGAATAACTCGAGCCAACCCCATGATCACTATCGCCAAAGAATGCACCATTTGATACCGTACGCCAATCTCAAACGTTTCCAGGGAAGCGGCCGAAACCAAGTTCTTTAATCCATGGGCGCCAAACGCGCCGAATCCTATACTGAGCGCCATCAAAAACGCCCCTATGACAAGGGTATTTTTATCTTGTTTCGTCATGTGGTTTGCTTGCAAAATTTGTACTTTCGTTCTAGGTTCAAATTTACGAAAAAGCAATTGATGCGACATATTTTAATCATAGGAGCCGGGCGCTCTGCCTCTAGTCTTGTTCAGTATCTACTCGATAAAAGTGATGCAGAAGATCTCTTTATCACCATCGGAGATCTTTCGGTACAACATGCACAAACCCTCATAGGAGAACATCCCAACGCGAGGGCAATGCCTCTAGATGTTTTCAACGAGACCCAGCGTCGTGAAGCGATTGAGAATAGTGACTTAGTTATTTCGATGCTGCCGGCTCGATATCATATGGAGGCGGCCAAAGATTGCCTCGAATTTGGAAAGCATTTAGTGACGGCCTCGTATGTTAGCAAAGAAATGCATTTACTGGATCCAAAGGTGAAGGCGAAGGGCTTGGTTTTTATGAATGAAATTGGTCTCGACCCGGGTATCGATCATATGAGCGCGATGCAGGTAATTGATCGCATACGCGATGCCGGGGGAAAAATGTTGTTGTTTGAATCCTTTACAGGCGGTCTGGTGGCTCCCGAAAGTGATGATAATCTTTGGCATTATAAATTCACCTGGAATCCACGGAATGTGGTCTTAGCAGGTCAAGGGGGAGCCGCAGAGTTTATTCAGGAAGGCACCTATAAATACATCCCCTACCATCGATTGTTCCGAAGAACCGAATTTTTAGAAGTAGAAGGACACGGTCGATTTGAAGCCTACGCCAACCGAAACTCATTAAAATATAGAAGTGTATATGGGTTGGAAGATGTATTGACCTTATACCGCGGCACCATGCGTCGGGTTGGCTTTAGCAAAGCATGGAATATGTTTGTTCAATTGGGAATGACCGACGATAGTTATACCATTCCAGATTCAGAAAATCTCAGCTATCGAGAGTTTGTCAATTTGTTCCTTCCTTATTCCCCTACCGATTCGGTAGAACTGAAACTGCGCCACTCCTTAAAAATCGATCAGGACGATCTGATGTGGGGAAAATTAGTGGAGCTCGATCTTTTTAATCCGAAGAAGGTACTGGGCATTGAAAATGCTACCCCGGCACAAGCGCTACAGCGCATTTTGGAAGATAAATGGACGCTGCAAGAGAACGAAAAAGACATGATCGTGATGTACCACAAATTTGGGTACGAGCTCAAAGGCGAGAAAAAACAAATAGATAGTAATATGGTGCTTATTGGCGCCAACCAGCGACATACTGCCATGGCAAAAACAGTGGGACTTCCCGTTGCCATTGCCGCCATCAAGATCTTGAATGAGGAAATTACGACCCCCGGTGTGCAACTTCCTATTAAAAAAGAGGTGTACGAACCTATCTTACAAGAACTGAAAGAGCACGGGATCGAATTTCAAGAACACTTTACAGAATACTTGGGTTACAACCCAGATAATGTTATTGGCTAAAAAAAACCCGTTCCTTTCAGAACGGGTTTTTGTTGTTTGATAGCTCTTTTTAGCGTCTTCCTAAAAACAAACTGATAAAGTAAAGCAAGGTCGCTAACGACCCTAAGGCCGCTACCACATAGGTACGGGCCGCCCATTTTAAGGCGTCTTTAGAGCCTTTATATTCTTCAGGAGTAACGATATTATTAGTCTGCAACCAGGCTAAGGCACGTTTACTCGCGTCGTATTCTACCGGAAGCGTGATAAACGAAAAGACGGTCGTCAAGGCAAAAAGTCCGATCCCGATCAAAAAGATCCAGTTTCCGAAGGCCATGCCGGAAAACGCTAATACCAATCCGGCCATGATCACAAAATTGGAAAGCTTACTAGCCACACTTACCGCCGGTACGATGGCAGACCGCATGGTCAACCAGCTATAGGCCGTAGCGTGTTGTACCGCGTGCCCACATTCATGAGCCGCCACTGCCGCCGCAGCCGCGTTGCGTTGCATGTACACAGGTTCACTTAAATTTACCGTCTTATTCGCGGGGTTGTAGTGATCTGTAAGTCGGCCTTGCACCGAAATCACTTCGACATCGTTGATGCCGTGATCGGCGAGCATTCGTTCGGCGATCTCTTTACCGCTCATGCCATTTTGTAAATGGACTTTTGAATATTTCTTGAATTTTCGCTTCAACTGATTGCTTACCAACCAGCTTACTAAAAATATAATTCCTGCAAGGATATAATAGCCTGTCATCTGTTTCTTAATTTAGTAATAAATATAACGAACCTACAGCAAAAATCGCACCTTTTCTTCGCAACTGACAAAAAGAATGTGTGGGTGTTGCTAGCCTACTATATTCACAATCTTTCCGGGTACTACGATCACCTTTTTCGGGGTGCGTCCTTCTAAATACTGCTGCGTCTTTTCATGTGCCAGGACGGCTTCCTCAACCGCATCTTTAGAAAGATCTAAAGATAGTTCTAGCTTAAAACGCATCTTTCCGTTGAACGAAATAGGATACTCCTTGGTGCTTTCAATGAGATATCCTTCATTAAACTCAGGAAAGGGAACTGTTGAAATACTACCGGTGTGCCCCAACCGCTCCCATAGTTCTTCAGCGATGTGTGGAGCGTATGGCGAGATCAACACCACCAATGGTTCAAGGATCTCCCGAGTGTCACATTTTTGAGCAGTAAGTTCGTTGACCGCGATCATAAACGTAGAAACCGATGTATTAAAACTGAAGGCCTCAATGTCTTCCTCCACTTTCTTGATCGTTTTGTGCAGGGTTTTGTAGCTTTCTTTACTCGGATTTTCATCGCTTACGCGGAAACCACTATCGTCGTGATATAAGCGCCAAAGTTTTTTCAAAAAGGAATGTACCCCCGTGATCCCAGCTGTGTTCCAGGGTTTAGCTTGCTCTAACGGCCCGAGGAACATTTCGTACATCCGAAGCGTATCGGCACCGTATTGCTCACATATATCGTCGGGGTTGACGACGTTGAATTTCGACTTCGACATTTTTTCGACTTCTCGAGATACTTTGAAAGTACCGTCCGATTCTGTAATGAACTCTGCATTTTCATATTCGGGACGCCATTGCCTAAAGGCTTGGATATCTAATTCATTAGAATTATTGACAAAAGATACATCTGAGTGGATAGGCTGCGTTTTTTGATCGTTTACTTTTCCTGCGGAAACTAAGATATTTTCACCTTCTACGCGATGAACAAAGGCACTCTCCCCTAGAATCATTCCCTGGTTGATCAATTTCTTAAACGGTTCGTTAACCGGAAGCACACCGCGATCGTACAAGAACTTTACCCAGAATCGGCTATACAATAAGTGCCCAGTAGCGTGTTCACTTCCGCCCACATATAAATCCACATTCTCCCAATAATCCATTGCCACAGGTGAAGCCAAGGCTTCGTCATTTCCGGGATCCATATACCGGAACATATAACAACTACTTCCCGCCCAACCCGGCATGGTGTTCAATTCCAACGGAAACACCGTCTTCTCATCGACCAGCTCATTGGAAACCACTTCTTGAGTTTCGGTATTCCATGCCCAAACATCGGCGCGCCCTAAAGGCGGTTCTCCGGTTTCCGTAGGCAGGTATTTTTCAACATCGGGCAACGTCAATGGTAAGCATTCCCAATCGATCAATTGGGGCAAGCCATTTTTATAATAGACCGGGAAGGGTTCGCCCCAATAGCGTTGCCGACTGAACACGGCATCCCGCAAACGGTAATTAATTTTTCCTTCACCAGCGCCTTTGCGCTCCAAGGCTTCGATCACTTTTGGCATGGCTTCCGCATAAGGAAGTCCGTTTAAGAAGTCGCTATTTGCAAGCGGTGTGGCATCTTTTTCGGCATACGCCTCTTCCGAAATATCAATTCCTTCAAAAATATTAGGGATCTCGAGCTCAAAGTGCTTCGCAAAATCATAATCACGCTGATCGCCACAAGGAACCGCCATCACGGCACCGGTTCCGTAGCCAGCTAAGACGTAATCGCCAATCCAGATTGGGATCTTTTTACCAGAGAACGGATGCAGCGCATACGCACCGGTAAACACACCTGAAATCGACTTTACATCGGCCATGCGTTCGCGTTCGCTGCGCTTTGACGTGGCTTCAATATAGGTTGCTACAGCGTCACGTTGTTCGTCGGTGGTTATTTGAGCTACCAGATCGTGCTCTGGTGCTAAGGTCATGAAACTCACGCCAAAAATGGTGTCAGGACGCGTGGTAAATACATCAATAGATGCGTCATGCCCATCCACTAGAAAGGTAACGCTCGCGCCTTCACTCCTACCTATCCAGTTGGTCTGCGAATCTTTGAGCGGCTGTGGCCAGTCGATGGTAGCGAGTCCGTCGAGCAAGCGCTGCGCATAGGCAGTAATACGCATACTCCATTGTTTCATTTTTTTGCGTACCACGGGATAGCCGCCACGCTCGGAAACGCCATTTACAATCTCGTCGTTCGCTAAGACGGTTCCTAGCTGCGGACACCAATTTACCTCTGTTTCCGCTAAATAAGTAAGCCTATATTTTAATAGAATTTGTTGTTGCTCTTCGGAAGAAAATCCTTTCCAGGTAGTAGCATCGAAGGACTTCACATCGTCATCACAAGCCGCAGAGACTTTTTGATTTCCTTCCGAAGCGAATAAGGCTACCAATTCAGAAATGGCGCGGGCCTTATTTTGGGTTTTATCGTACCAGCTATCGAACAATTGCATAAAGATCCATTGCGTCCATTTGTAGTATTGTGGATCGGAAGTACGTACTTCCCGGCTCCAATCAAAAGAAAATCCAATTTTATCCAACTGTTCGCGGTAGCGTTTAATGTTGACTTCCGTGGTTTTTCTTGGGTGCTGCCCCGTTTGAATGGCGTACTGCTCGGCGGGGAGTCCGAATGAATCATACCCCTGCGGGTGCAACACATTAAACCCTTTATGCCGTTTGTAGCGCGCATATATGTCGCTGGCAATATACCCCAACGGATGCCCCACATGCAGTCCCGCCCCCGAAGGGTACGGAAACATATCAAGTACGTAATATTTTGGCTTCTCGCTGTGATTGTCTGCGTGAAAGGTGCCGTTTTTGGCCCAATACGCTTGCCATTTGTCTTCAATCTCGTTGAAAGAATAGTTGCTCATGTTGCTTCAAATATGGAACGGCAAATTTACGGCTAATGATGGAAATGCCCAGCCACATTACCAAAAACAATCCAAAATGTGAATGACGCGGGAAATCATTCAAAATTGCAAGCGTGGCAAAACAAGAAATACAAAAGTTTTGCGTTGAGACTAGGAAGCCTAAATTTCTCGTATTTTTACGCAAACTAAGCACCAACTATGGCGACCTCTTTTGAAAAATATCAAAAACGACGACTTATTTCTTCCTACTTCTCGGTAGTCATCAGTATTGCCTTGGTGCTATTCTTATTAGGCCTGTTGGGACTCTTGGTATTGAACACCAAGAAAGTAGCCGACCATTTTAAAGAGAAGATCGCGCTAACGGTCTATTTAAAAGACACGGCAAAGGAAGTAGAAATTAATCAATTGGAGCAAAGCCTGGCGATGGCAGAATACACCAAATCGGCTGAATTTATAAGCAAAGAAACCGCCGCCGAAGAACATTCCGAAGCCATTGGAGAAAATTTTATGGACTTCTTGGGGTATAATCCATTGCAGAATAGTATCGATGTTTACCTGTTAGCAGACTATGTGTCGCCCGAAAAACTAGAGGAAATTAGCGGAGAGATCATGACGCGTAATTTTGTAGATGAGGTGGTATACGACAAGCCATTGATCGCCTTGCTTACCGAAAACGTTCGTAAAGTAAGCCTCTGGGTGCTGGTCATTAGTAGCATTTTCTTGTTTATCGCCGTGTTGCTAATCAATAGTTCCATCCGACTCTCAGTATATGCCAAACGCTTTACTATTAAAACCATGCAAATGGTAGGCGCCACTAAAAGTTTTATTCGCAGACCATTTATTTGGAATAGCGTAAAGCTTGGAATCATTGGGGCCCTATTGGCCTTGATAGGAATGGGCGCCGTCTTGTATTCGCTACATCAGAGTTTTCCAGAGTTACAATTATTGGAAGACACGATATTATTAGGAGCCTTGTTTTTAGGGGTGTTTCTTATCGGAATTTTTATCGTATGGCTTAGCACCTTTTTTGCGACACAACGTTTCTTGAACTTGCGCACCGACGAATTGTACTACTAATAATTATACAACCTATGAAAAAAAGTATTTTAACTACGGCCATTGTGATATGCCTTTCGGGATTGTTTTTGCTGAATAGTTGTATCATTTCAGATTCAAAACCAGAACATTGCGAAGTTACAACAGTCAATGTTCAGGCAATTTCTGAAGGAACTTCAAACGACATAACACTCACGGATTCGGAGGGAGCTTCCTACTACATCAATCGCGGACTCGAAAACGGACTCACATTAGCACAATTGAACGAGGATATTTTGAACAAAACCGTTACCTTGCACCTTGCGAAAACCCTCTTGGGCACGAGCGATCATATCGCACAAATCACGGTAAATGAAGCCGTTGTGTATTCAGAATTTTAAAAAGACATGGGCGAAAAGAAACGAAGAGAAGAAGCTAAAAAACAAGAATTTCTATTTGAGCGAAAGAATTATCTCTTTATGCTTATTGGCATTGCCTTTATCGTTCTTGGCTTTGTGCTCATGGCCGGAGGCGGCAGTGACGATCCCAACGTCTTTAATCCGGAGATCTACAGTTGGCGGCGTATTCGGCTGGCCCCTGCCCTAATCTTAGTAGGCTTTGGTGTTGAAGTGTATGCTATCCTCCTCAACCCGAACAAGAACGACTAATCCATGGAGATCTGGGAAGCGATCCTGCTTGGGATCATTCAAGGCCTCACCGAATTTTTACCGGTTTCTTCCAGCGGCCACTTAGAACTGGGAAAAGCGATCCTTGGCGATCAATCGGTGCCTGAAGAAAGTTTGCTATTCACCGTTATTCTACACTTTGCAACCGCGCTGAGTACGCTCGTGGTTTTCCGAAAGGACGTCTGGGAAATTATTCGAGGGCTTCTTCAATTCAAATGGAACGAAGAAACCCGCTTCTCCTTAAAAATCATCATTTCGATGCTTCCGGCGGCACTTATTGGTGTGTTATTTGAAGAACAGCTGGAAGCCTTTTTTGGAGGGGATATCGCCTTTGTGGGCGCTATGCTCATCGTGACTGCCATTCTTCTTTGGTTGGCCGATAGGGCTAAAAATACCGGAAAACCCGTTCGGTATCGCGATGCTTTTATTATCGGAATTTCGCAGGCCGTTGCCATGTTACCGGGAATCTCCCGAAGTGGCGCGACCATTTCTACCTCGGTACTCTTAGGAAATGACAAAGGCAAAGCGGCACGTTTCTCGTTCTTGATGGTGGTTCCTTTGATCTTCGGAAAAATTGCCAAAGACCTTCTCAGCGGGGAGCTCGATCCGCTGCAAGCAAACTACACTTTTCTAGGTGCCGGATTTATCGCTGCCTTTCTGGCGGGGCTTGTTGCTTGTACCTGGATGATCCGTTTGGTAAAACGAAGTAAACTCCGTTATTTCTCTGTGTATTGTTTGATCGTGGGTATCTTGGCCATTATCGTTAGCTTTGCCGCATGACGCTGGAAGACTTTAAAAACGGACAAGTACTATTAATCGACAAGCCGCTGGAATGGACCTCCTTTCAGGTGGTCAATAAGGTACGGTGGTTGATTAAAAAGCGCTTCGGAATAAAAAAAATTAAAGTAGGCCACGCCGGAACGCTAGATCCACTGGCCAGCGGACTCCTCATTCTATGTGCCGGAAAATTCACCAAGAAGATCGAAACGTTTCAAGCGCAAGAAAAGGAGTATGTAGCGACCTTCCAGCTAGGGGCTACTACTCCGAGTTATGATCTGGAAACCGACATAGATCAAACCTTTGATATTTCAGAAATAACCAAAGAAAAAATTCACAATACGGTTCCCAAATTTGTAGGAACCATTGAGCAACAACCACCTATTTTTTCCGCCGTAAAAAAAGACGGAAAACGCTTGTACGAATATGCACGAAAAGGACAAGAGGTAGCGATCCCTACCCGGGAAGTGCAAATTTTAGAATTTGAAATCCTCGATATTTCGCTCCCTTCTATCGAGGTGAGAATCGTATGCAGCAAAGGCACTTACATACGATCCTTGGCGCATGATTTTGGCCGAGCGCTCAATAATGGCGCGTATCTTTCGTCGCTTCGCAGAACCAAAATTGGAGATTTCTCTGTAGAAAATGCCCAGTCTATTGCTGCCGTTGAAGCCCTTCTTTTCCACTAAAACGATTTCGTTTTTACCAAACCGTTAAATTTCTAAATTTTCTTATTTTTATTTGTTCTAAATAAACTTTAGTGTGTAGCTTTGCCCCGAAATTGAAAAACTTCGGATGCAGTTATCTTTTAAAAAGACGATTTTTTTTGCCCTTTTGGCTACGCTGTTTTGCGAAAGCCTCTCTTCCCAAAATGAGCAAGTAAGAGACACCCTTCAGCCTGAACAATTGGAGGAAGTGGTGGTTACCGGACAAATCAATCCACAAGCCGTTAACAAATCGGTGGTGGAAGTAAAAGTGATTAGTAGACGTGACATCGAACGTCAAGCGGCGAACACGCTAGCAGACGTCTTGAACACGACGCTCAACTTGAATATTACACCCAATACCGGCACCGGAAAAAGCGGCGTTAGTTTGTTCGGACTTGACAGTCAGTATTTCAAAGTATTGATCGACAATATTCCGGTGATCAACGAAGAAGGAGTTGGAAACAATATTGACCTTACGCTCATCAACCTAGATGATATAGAGCGCATTGAGATCGTAGAAGGTGCTATGGGCGTTCAATATGGAGCGAATGCCGTTTCGGGAATCATCAATATCATCACAAAGAAGTCTTCTCGAAATGATTGGCATATTACGGCATACGTTCAAGAGGAAACCGTAGGAGACGAGTACGAATGGTTTGACAAGGGTCGGCATATTCAATCGGTTAAAGTCGGACATAATTTTTCGGAAAAATTCTATGCGAATGCGGCGTACTTCAGAAACGACTTTGGTGGATTTTTCAATGACCGCAAAGGAGAAGACTGGCCTTTTGATGATGGGTTACGCGGGCACGAGTGGCTTCCGAAGACACAACAAAATGTAAAGTCGTTGTTGTCTTATGAATCTAGCAACATCTCTCTATTCTATCGGTTTGATTATTTACATGAAAACATAGAACGTTATGGTCAAAATGTAGATCTGAATCCGAATCCCTCAACCGGAACCACCAATCCGTCGGCGCGGGATGAAATGTATACCAACAATCGGTTTTACCATCATTTAAATGCGACAGGACTGGTGTTCAATCAGGTGAACTTTAATGTTTCCCTTTCGTATCAGGAGCAAACCAAGGATCTGGAGCGCTATACGTATCGCTTCCGAACAGGCACTAAAGAAAGTGTCGAATCAGGCGAGTATCAAAGTAGAAGTGCCTTCTTCTCCCGAGGAACGTTCAGCAACTTATTTCGATCCGAAAAAGTAGCCGTCCAAGCCGGATACGAACTCACGTTGGAAGAAGGAACAGGGTCTGCCGCTGCGATCACAATAGCGGCCGGAGATTCCGAAGAACGCCAACAACTTGATTTCTATGATTTCTTTACGAGTACCGAATGGCAAGTCACGCCCCGGTTTTCGTTACGCCCGGGCCTTCGGGTGTCCACGAGCAACCTTTTTGCGCCGCAATATGTAGGTTCCTTAAGCGCCAAGCAAACCGTTGGAGAAGATTGGGAGTTCCGTGCCGTGTTAGGAGCTGCCAATAGGACTCCGAGTTATCAAGAGCTGTTTACGTATTTCGTGGATGTCAATCACGATGTACAAGGAAACCCAAATTTGGTGCCGGAAAAAGGAGTTTCAACATTTCTTCACATCAAGAAGAATTCAACTTTTTCTGACACTTTCAGAATGAAGAACAAACTAAGTTTTAATTATTTGGGGCTGGAAGATCGTATCGAATTGATCGTGGTAAATCAAACGCCACTTGCCTTTCAGTATAACAACATCGATCAATACCGTGCCATTGGATCCTTCTTGGAGAATGAGATCTATTACGAGAATTTCAAGGCAAACATTGGGGTTTCTCTTCAGGGGATCTCGAAGGTCTTGAATAGCGACACACAATCTAATGACGACTTCTTGTTCAACGTTCAGCTAAATTCAAATTTGGCGTACACGGTCCCAAAGTGGCAAACCACATTTTCACTCTATTACAAATACATTGGGAGACAACAACAATTCGTGGAACGCACCAATGAAGCAGGAGACCAAGAATTTCAACGGGGTGAAACCGAGGCCTACAGCTGGTTAGATGCCACGATCAACAAACGCTTTATCGACGGAGCTTTCGTCGCTTCCATTGGAGCCCGAAACCTGTTCGACATTACTGAAGTAAATACTACGGCCTTTCAAGGTGGCGCGCACAATGCCGCACCTACGCAAACTCCCTTAGGATACGGCCGATCCTATTTTATAAGACTTACGTACAATTTAAACCTTTAATATGAAAACGTTACAAACCTTCAAAGCTTTTATCCTTCCCCTGCTCGCTGTGCTTGTTTTGGCAGCTTGTAGTGATGATGATACCACAGTGATAAATGATGGTGAACCCTTTGTAGTCGCCTTTGAAACTCCTTCCGGAAATTTATCCGAGATCGAGAATAATCGTGATATTGCCTTGGTATACTCTGAAACGGCAACTAATATCGGGCAAGTGGTCATTACGATTTCAAGTAGTAACGCGATTTACGGAGAAGATTTCACGACCATTCCTGCTGCCGACGGAAACACAATTCTGCTTACAATCAACGAAGGAGAAACGGGAGCTTCGGTGACGTTCAACAAATTGAACCCATCGCTCGATGAAACCGTGGAGATCCGCTTCAATATTTCTGAAGTATCGTATCCCAATGCGCAAATTCAAGGAAACACGAGTTTCACCTTAAACAGCAGTGCCTCCCTTGGACGTAGTTTCGCACCCACCGTGGGCGGACCCAATGAGCAAAATCAAGTATATATTGACCTCAGCACCGAAAAACAAACCACCTATCAACGTGATGAATGGGACCTAGGATTTTACTCCGGAAGTGAATTTCGCGTGGCCATTAACGGTTCTGTGTATATGGCGGTCGCCGAATTGGAAAGCACCGATATTGATGCAGTTTCTTCAAGCGATGTAGCAGATATTCAAGCGGCCGTGGCTGTTGGAACGTTTGATCCTGCCAACGAAGCCTACGTAGATCATCCTGACGGTGATATCAACAAAACGGCCATTTCAGCAATAAGCAGCAACAATGCCGACAATAAGGTATATCTGTTGAATTTAGGATTTGAAGTAGGCACGGAAACGCCCGAGCCAGGAAGTGTAGCAATTGCCGGAGCTCCTAGAGGGTATCTAAAAATTAGAATTCTCCGTGAAGGAGATTCATACCTATTGCAATATGCCGAATTGGATGCTACGACACATACTGAAGTAACTATTGAAAAATCACCGGGATACAACTTTACATTCTTTAGTTTCAATTCTGATAGTCTGGTAAACGTAGCGCCCGAAAGTGAGCTTTGGGACCTCAACTTTACCGTATTCACAAACCTAATTGATGGTGCAGGGTCTTATGGCTTCTCAGATGGTGTGCTTCATAACCGAAAAGGAGGCGTTGTTTCGTATCAAGTAGAAAGCGATGGCTATGCCGAATTTACTTTTGAAAACGTACAAGCAGCAAACTTTCAGCAAGATCAAAGAGCAATTGGAAGTAACTGGCGCGATGTCCTTGAGGGAACACTAACGCCTGATGTCTTTTATATCATCCAAGATCCTAACGGAAATATTTACAAGCTTCGATTCTTGGCGCTTACCAATGACGACGGTATTCGCGGATATCCTGAATTTGAATACGAACTATTATAACTAACACGCAATTCTATCTTAACATAAACACTTATGAATAAACTATTATCTTTTATCGCGATCGTAACCCTCTCTTTTACCGGTGTTGCGCAGCAGACGATCAACGTCTCTATGGGTGCTGGATATGCTGATGAAGTATACTATAAATTAGATACAGAAACGCAAACGGTTTTTGCCGCCAACAGCTGGGATGTTGCATTCTTACGTATTGATGCCTTTAATCACGGTATTCGCGTTAACGACGGAATTGGAATTTCGGTTTACGAAGCTTCTAACGATCCAAACGATTACAATACCATTGATATTGCTAATGAACCAAGCTGGACTATTCTTTACAACGATGACACCAACTGGGACAATGGCGCCTTTATGCAAGGTTCTGCCACCTATGGCTGGGGAGAATATAACCCGGCAAATCATCATATTGAAGGAACCATTGTCTTTGTATTGAAATATACCGACGGTACCTATCGCAAATTTTTGATCGAAGATTATTTCGGTGAATATACCTTCCGATATGCTACTTGGGACGGAAGTGCTTGGGTAAACGACACCACCTATGTGATCGACAATGATAGCAACCCTGATAATCGCTACAACTACTATTCACTACAGAACGATAGCGAAGTAGTCGCAGAACCGGCCGAAACCGATTGGGATTTTGTGTTCACTAAATACAATACCTATTTGGATCCTCCGGGTTCTTATTACAACGTTTCAGGAGCGCTTCACAATGCGAATCTTACCGTAGCGCAAGTGGAAGAAACGTCAGGAGATCCAGATCCAAACGGTTTGGATTATTCCGAAGAGATCAATATCATTGGGTACGACTGGAAATCCTTTAACGGAAGCGATTACGATGTTAATAGCAACATGACGTATTATGTAAAATATGATGCCAACACGGTGTATCGCGTACACTTTACAGAATTTGAAGGATCAGCTACTGGAAACCTAACCTTTGTTTATGAAGACGTTTCTAATCTTTTAGGGATCGAAACGGTAGCCGAAGGTGTTACTTTTGGTATGTATCCTAATCCATCAACGAACGGAATCGTGGAAATTGTTTACGAACGTAACAATGCCATGGCTAACCTGCACACCGTGAGTGTACACAACATGAACGGAAGCATCGTATACCATACTCAATTGGGGAACGACAACGGATTATTCAATAAGACGTTGGACCTATCGAGCTTGCAAAGTGGAATGTATGTAGTGACGTTTACCTCTGGAGACGCTAGCGTTTCTAAGAAATTAGTCATTCAATAAGCCATACACTTTTCGAGGTTTTTGAAGCCTATAGAACAGTCTTATGCTCCTTTTGCATAGGACTGTTCTTTTTTTACACAGTATCCTATCGGTTCAATAAATTGCTAAATCAGCGTTAATTAGCACGGCAAACGTGCATTTTTCTTACAAAAATACGTACTTGCACCTATGAATTTTCAGTATTCATACCGTGCCTTTTTGATTACTTGCTTACTCTTCGGAATATTATTCTTGACCTTGTTTAGTATTCATCTAGGGGAAGGTACTCCACCCTTTGAGCCTGAATACGATATTGAATATGCCGCAGAACTTCCACCCATACCTGAAGAAGAAACGGCGCTCACGGAACTACCTGAGCAAAATAATCCTTCCGTAGAAACCAATCGAGCCTACAACGAAGCCAGAGAATATCGAAATGAAACAACGACCCTACCCAATGAGGATACCTCGTTAGAAGAGTTGCTAGAGCGTATGGATAAAGCCATGGAAGAGGGTAATGGCACCACAACGGAAGAAGGAATTGCTGCGGCCAAAGAAAAGATTGCTGAAACACAAGATAAAATTCAAGAGAATCAATCTGGATTACCGACACAAGGTAGTGGTGCCAATCGCAACACGACGATCAAATACCGTTTGGTACATCGTTCGGCTTTATCACTGCCAAACCCTGTTTACACCTGTGAGGGCGGCGGTTCGGTGGTGATCAATATTACGGTAAACGATCGCGGACAAGTCGTAAAAACTAGTTACAACGAAAATACCTCAACCACCAACAACGGTTGTTTAATTGATAGCGCCTTGGAGTACGCTCAATCGGCGCGCTTCTCTTCAAAGGCCGGAAAAGATTCACAATTAGGTACGATCACCTATAATTTTCCTGGTCAGCAGTAATCTGTATCTTTACGTATCTATGGAAAAAACACGCTGCGCCTGGTGTGGGGACGACCCCTTATATGTTTCGTATCACGATACCGAATGGGGCGTGCCGATTCGAGATGACAACACCCTTTTTGAGTTTTTACTTTTAGAAACTTTTCAGGCGGGTCTCAGTTGGATCACCGTTTTACGCAAACGCGAGCACTTTAGAGCGGCTTTTGATCAGTTTGACTATCACACAATTGCGCTCTATTCCGAAGAAAAAATTCAAGAACTGTTGCAAAACCCTAACATTATTCGGAACCAATTAAAAATTAGGGCTACGGTCACCAACGCACAGGCCTTCCTAAAGGTACAGCAAGAATTTGGAAGTTTTAGCGCGTATATCTGGGGGTTTACGAACGATAATGTCATTCAAAACTCCTTTACCACCTTATCAGAAGTTCCCGCCCAAACCGTCGTGAGTGTTGCCATCAGTAAGGATCTCAAGAAACGAGGCTTTAAATTTGTGGGACCAACCGTGGTATATGCACACATGCAGGCAACTGGCATGGTCAACGACCATGTTACCGATTGTTTCAGACATAAGGAAGTACAACAGTTATGATGCAATATAGATACATCGCGCTCTTTATCATGGTCTCTGGTATTCTTACAGGACAGGTAAAACAAGAATATGAAAAGCGTATTTCGAAGGAAGAAATGCCGAACGAAGCCATCTCTGTTGCGAACCCGTTTTTACAGCAAGCCCGCCGAATTCGCTATTATTATGAAGTCGACGGGGCTTCGGAAAGCTTTGAAATCAAATTCAAAAAAGAAGGGTATCACGTCAGTGCCGAATTCTCAAAAGAAGGGCGTTTGGAAGATATTGAAGTACGTTGGAAGTTTCGTTCGCTGCCGGAAGCGACAAAGAAAGCCATTGAAGCCTACTTAACCGCCGAAACCGATCGATGGCGCATCGAAAAAGTACAACGGCAGTACGTTTCGGAAGGGAACCCTGTTGAGAAATTTAAGGAGGCCTTGCGCCGTTCGGAAGCCAGTGTTTTTAATTATGAATGTATTGTCACCACTAAAAAAGAGGGAATTGTAACACGATATGAGATGCTTTTTGCGAAGGATGGCAGTTGGTTACAGTCTAGAAAAATTTTGAGACGCTCTTATGATTTTATCCTTTTTTAAGCTGCGCTCACTACTGTTGATATTGCTGTTACCTTTGGCAAGTTATGCACAAACGGCAGGTCTTTCGGAAACAGAGGTTGCCTTCAACACCAAGCTCAACCAGCGGTTTGGTCTGAATGTAAATGCCGGATATCGCCTAGCGATGACGTCAGACCTTACTGAATCATGGAGTGCCATGAGTAGGCATCTGCAAGCAGGTGCCAATATTTCCTATAGCGTGGGCTTTTACGGAAAACTGGGAGGTGGCGTCATGTATCGGTGGAATGAGGTGTTCGATGCGTCTGAAGAAAATGAACTTCGATTGAATCAATATTACAGCTGGGCAAAATATCGCAATAGTTTTCGGTGGGTACAACGCCTTCGTATCGACGAGCGCATTCAACCTACTCGAACTCGATTTCGTTTTCGGTATCGATTGTCATTAGATGTTCCGTTGCAGGGCTTATCGCTGGACACGAAGGAATTTTATATTCTAGCTTCTACAGAAAGCTTAGTAACTGTTTCAACGCCATCCCACCCCGAGTGGGACCAACGACTTACAATAGGACTAGGAAATCAATGGCTCGATGCCATGAAAATTCAATTGGAAGCAGAATATCGTTGGGAAGACTATGAACAGAATACAGACCGACGTTTATTTTTGAGACTTTCTTGTATCTACAGTCTTTAGTTTTGCTCTCGAAACGCCACGAGATACTTGTTGTTTTTCAACGGTAATTGGAGCGCCTTCAAGGTTTGTCGATAGCGGTGCGCGGCTGTTTTGGTGGGTGGCTCCACTTCAAACCAGGTTTCGAAATAACGTTTGGCTTTCAGATAGTCGTTTCTGAAGTAATAGCCATTAGCTAATCGGCGATAGATGGTTACGTCGCCATATCCATCCTCCACATATTTTTCATACACCGCCACCACGTCTATGTCGGTATTCACATCTATTGTAGACGTCTCTTGAGCTACCGCGGGAAATACGCTACACACAGGCAGCGCCCCCAGAAGGGATACATAAGATTTCATAATTTGGGGTTTCAAATTATGACCTCAAGATGTACTTTATTTTGCTGAAAAACAAATTTTTACGCCCATCTGCTTTATTTTTTAACAGATGAACGAAATTATTTACAGTTTGATCACTTTTTTAGTGATGGTTCCGAAGTCTCCTGAAAAGGTCACAAATAAAGTCCCTTTCCAGCTATCCTGCAGTTCAATGCGCAAAGCACCATTGGCGGATTCCAGCGGGTAAGCCGCCAGCTCCTGACCCAAAATATTCGAAATACGAACCGACACCGGCCCCTCTATCTGATTCAGTTCAAAATTAACAGCGCCTCTTGTAGGGTTAGGATAGGCCCCAGAGATGTGTTGTGCGGCCCAATCGTTCGCAGAGAAGCTCTCCACATTCATTCGCCAATAGCCTTCTGGAGCCACCAGGGGCCGATTAATGGTTTTCCCGGAATTTGCTTCCGCATGAATATAGTATTCTATATCCCCTGAAGTGCTTGGCACGGTAAAGTCTACCGCCCATAGATCTCCGGAATCAAGTGCCATTGGCACTTCGGTATAATCGGTTTGTCCAACTTCTCTCCAAAACATGGAGGCTGCCGCAATTCCAGATTCGTGCTTTATGGTAGCGGCAACAGGAACAGTACTTCCTTCATTGGCTTCGTCAATTTTTTGATGTACTATCCAAAGCGGCTCCTCTACTCCAATGGTATGCGTTATACAGTGAATTGCCCCAAACAAAGAAATGAGGTTTTCACCCGGGTTGTCCACATCAATCCCAACAATATTGTATCCCGGAAGCATTTCTTCCCACTGGGCTAAGGCCGGATCATCTACTTCGGGCCGATAGGTAGGTACTAAAACCGACTTATTAATAAAAATAGCATTGGTAAAGGTACGATAGTGCCCACCGGTATCTGGGTAGTTCCCAGAAGTGCTAGGAGGCGCGGGTATCCATTTTACGTCATAGGGAGTTCCGAAGGGAGAAACAAAATTATCCAAAACATAATTAATATTCGCTTCAATTTGCGGTCCGTCTGCCACACCCTCAGGATATTCGCTTACCAAGAGCGTTTCCTCATCCAATAACTTCATATGCATATCGATATGGTGAATGGCGTCAAAGGGTAATGTAGGCATCTTGATATAGCTCTCAATTCCCATATAGTCTTCCATAATGGCGTCGATCTCAGCTTCCGATTTTGGGGTTACCCCGTACGGATTCCCCGGCTCGTTTTCATCCAAAATTAATTCGGAAGCAAAGGCATTTCCCAAGCCATCACTCATAAAGTTTCCACCAGTGTTTACGAGATCATTCGTTCCCGAATTCGTGATGTAAATGGGAAGCCCTAATAGGGAAGCATGAGACGCAGGCATCACATCATCGTTGGGTCGCGGACGGTTATAAATCCAATCTACCAAGGCGCGTTCTCCCACATCGTCACTGTAGATGGTATTCCCTGCGTAATCGCGAATCCAGATACTATCCCAGTTTTCGTCCATGAAGGTCACATTGGTCAGATCGATACCATTCGACTGAAGGTAATTCTGAACCGATGTTTCGTTTTGGGTGGTGATAATCACTTGACATTCCTGAACACCTACCGCCACAATCTGACGTAGGATATTTTCAAAATTTGGTTCCCAGGTAATCACTAAGTATTCTACTTCTTCCCATTCGGCCATGGTTCGAACGGGACCCGTAGGGGGTGCCGTGCGTTGCGCATCCCTAAACTGAAAATCTTTCAGAAGGCCTTTTTCCGTTTCCGTGAGACCTTTTGGGAGGACATCGTTGGTCTGCGAATAGGTGGTTCCATAAATTAGACCCACACATAGCAACAACAGGATAGTGTAATATCGTTTCATAGTAATTCCGTGATTTGATTCAAGCAGCACGAAGATACGATTTTTGAAGCACTTTTTCCAGCGATACACTATTCCAAAAATTGTAGAAACTCGGTTCTGGGAATCTCTCGCGCACCCAAACTTGACAGATGTTGGGTATACACCTGGCAGTCGATAAAATGATATTCCATGGCTTCAAGGCGTCCTACCCAGTAATGTAAGGCGATTTTACTGGCGTCACTTACTTTTGAGAACATGCTCTCACCACAAAAGATGCGGGATTCAGGTAAGTCGATTCCGTACAATCCGCCCACCAGTTGCTCTCCGTCCCAAACTTCCACAGAAACAGCATGCCCTTGCTGGTGTAGCTGTACATACGCCTTTTTCATTTCAGACGTGATCCAAGTACCGCTTTGTCCGGTTCGTGAAATATTCGCGCACTGTGATATTACGCTTTCAAAGGCTTGGTTTACGGTGCATCGGAACGGATGGGTGCGCAACCGTTTCCGGAAAGATTTTGAAATTTTAAATTCCTTCGGAATTAAGATCATTCGTGGATCCGGACTCCACCACAAGGGAGGTTGCCCGGCTTCATACCACGGAAAAATCCCACTGCGATACGCCAATAGCAAACGAGCCGCGGACAGATCTCCGCCGAACGCTAACCATCCATCTTCCGAAGCCTCCTCCACCGGAGGGAACCATAGTTTCTCACCTAATGGTATCATCTTGAGTGGGTTTCTTTGTTAAAAAAAGCGTTTCTATTGGTTAAATGAAGAAAAATTCTGAAATTTATACTGTTTTTGACATCCCTAAATTTGTTCATCATTGTTTTTTGAGTTTGTCAAAAATGACCTAATCCACAAAGCTAACCTCGTTGTCATCAACGAGGTTTTTTTATTACCAAATCAATAATCCGATGATAAAAATACTTCCACCCAAAAGCATGATCAGCAAGGTGTAGGGTAAAATTTCTTTGGCTTTTAAGCGCGTAATTCCCAACAAAGGTAAAGCCCAAAACGGCTGTAACATATTCGTTAATTGATCGCCGTAAGCCAACGCCATGATCGCCTTGGGGAGTGGTACGCCTAACTGTTGGGCCGAGTCTATTACAATTGGGCCTTGCACTGCCCATTGCCCGCCGCCGCTAGGCACGAAAATATTTACCAAACCTGCGCTAAAGAAAGTGACAATAGGCAGGGTGATTGGCGTGGCGATAGAGACAAAAAATTCTGAGACCATAACAACCATTCCGCTGTCCTTCATGATGCCCATAATGCCAAAGTACAGCGGAAATTGTATTAAGATTCCCGAAGCCCCTTTAATAGCTTCTTCCAAGGCGGTTAAAAAACGTGCTACCGACCCGTGCAGGATCAAGGCCAGACCTAACATAAAGAAGTTTAACATATTGGGAGTTATGGCTAAGGCCTGTAGATCGTTCCAGTACTGATAAGCAAAGGTTACCAGAAGTAATACACCGATACCTATACCAAAAAGACGCGAACGATCGTAGAAGGTACTCGAAATATCGGCATCACTAGCGCCAGCTCCTTCATACGTAGGCAGTGTAATAGGAGTTGCCGGAAGTCGCCTTCCCAAAACATATAACATAAGTGGTACCGCAATTAACACCACCGAAAAGATGAGCAGATTGGAAGTGCTAAAAACAGTTTCCGCATAGGTGATTTGAGACGGGAGGGAATTCGCTGTACTCCTGCCTATTCCTTGCATGAGGCTCGCTAAATGTCCTGATTCTGCCACTTTCGACGGTGCCGAACCGCTAATTCCGCCGTGCCAGATCATAAAACCCCCATAGCCCGCTGCTCCCACCAAGGGATAATTTATAGGAAATCCGTTCTTCTGGGCTGATTCAGCAATCTTTCTCGCGAGAATAGCCCCGAATATGAGTCCGAGTCCCCAATTAAAAAACGCCACTAACATGGTGGTAACGCTTACCAAGACTACAGCGGTGCCTGTGTTTCGCACCCCTGTTGTAATTTTTTCAATTAGTTGGTTCATCGGCGCACTCAACACAAGGATATGTCCTAGCACCAGGATAAGGATCATTTGATAGGCAAAGACAAGCAAGGCATTGTTCCAAATTCCTTGCTCCCAATACGATAAGATGGTCAAAAGATGCGCGTCGGTTCCGGGTGCTTCGGTAAAGAGCAACGCCAATATAATGGTTATTACCGTTAGCAATAAGGCAATAGCGAAAGGAGAAGGCATAAACCTACTAAAAAATGCTTCGATACCTCGCGTGAGCTTCATGTCGTAAAAATATAAAAAGCCCGCCCAAGTAAGGACAGGCTTTTAAATTCTATGGGGTTTCCATTAGAAAGGCAAGTCGTCGTGGTCGTCTTCGTTTAAGTCGTTTACAGGCTCAAAAGCATCTGCCGGTGGTACTGGAGGCATGTTAGAACCTCCACCTGCTTCCAGGTTTTCGATGCGCCAGCCTTGAATAGAGTTGAAATATTTCGTTTCGCCCTGGGGATTGACCCATTCTCTACCGCGCAAATTAATACTGATCTTTACCTGCTGCCCCACTTGAAAATTATTGAGCAGATCGGTTTTGTCCTGCACAAATTCGATCATCAAATGTTGTGGATATTGTTCTTCGGTAGTAACGACCACTTCCCGCTTACGGAATCCGTTGGATCCGTAGGTTTTGGTTTCGTCAATCATTTTAATCTTTCCTTGTACTTCCATCGTTCTATTATTTTATTCTGAATGATTCGTTTTCATTGCTGCCATGAGCAGTAACCATGCTTCCGACACCTTTCCGTCTCCTAACAATCGCTGCGCCTCTTCATGTACTTCTTTATTCGTTCCGGAGGTGATCAGGTACTGATAGCTTTCCGAAGCGGTTTCTTTAAAAGTGGAGATAGCCTGCGCTGCCGGCAACGCTTCTACATTCCCTAACATTCCAAGATCATTTCCGGTAAGGTACGCACTGGTGCGTATGGTCTCGGGCAAGGCATCGACACCAATTCCCAAGGTAGATAGGGGTTTGGGCACTTCGAACATGCCTTCTTTCGCTCTGGAATACCAATTTCCTCCCATACGGGCGACGGTATCTATTTTCTGGGGATCAATCCCTCCTGCGTCATCTAAGATAGCCTCCTTAACATGCAGGCGCACCACTTCAGCCAAAATCAGGTTTCCTGCTCCTCCATCAGTCCCCGTTGCGATCACTTCGGTCACTTTACATTCAAACTGCACCGGCGCTTCGGCAACCCGCGGCGGAGCAACCACTTCCGAGGGAGCTTCCGTAAAACCCGCTTTGATAAATTCGTTGACTCCCTGTGGATATTCGGTAGAAGAAAGAGACATCTGCTGCACCATGGCATAGCTTACGATATTTATAACCACTTCTTTGGTGGTCAAAACATTTTCTAAGGTATGCTTGGTGGTATTGTCTCGCACCCTTCTGGCTGGGGAAAAAATCATGATCGGCGGGTTCGACCCAAATACATTGAAAAAGCTGTAAGGAGCCAGATTCACCCGACCCGATGCGTCTACCGTACTGGCAAAACAAATAGGGCGTGGAGCCACCGCACCTAAAAGGTAGCCGTGTAATTGTTTGGTAGAAATTTCTTTGGGATCAACCGATAACATAGTGGGCAAAGGTATTGAATGCAATTAGTTTCTAAAAATTTGGCAAGGCAATAATATTAACATATTTGCTTTATATTTAACACCCTCGCAATACTACCTTTGACGGTACAAGCGGTACGAGAAATTCTTCTTTATGTATAGCAAGACAGCCTTTATTCGTTGGTTCTTCATTTTTGCTTCCCTCTGTATCATTAGTTTGATTTTATGGAATACCTATGCTTTCTTTAACCAGCTAAAGGATAATGAACGTAATAAGATGAAAATTTGGGCTTTTGCTCAAGAAGAACTTCAGAAGAGTTTGGTAGATGAGGCGAGTTTAGACAACACCAGTGAAATGGTACTGCCAATCCTTCAGAGCAACACCACCACGCCGATGATCCTCTACAGTCATAAGGAAGATCTATACGATTCCAGAAACTTGGATGAACAGGGAGTTTCCGAAGAGAGGCTGCGAGCCTTCCGAGAAAAAATGGCGCAACAATTCTCTCGGGAATATCAACCTATTGAAATTCGATTTCGGGATGATTTGTTGCAGACCATCTACTACGGAAACTCTCCTATTATCAACAAGCTCAAGTACTATCCGGCCGCTTTAATTGTTATCATCCTACTCTTCTTTTTGGCGATCTACCTATTCTATCGCACCTCTAAATCTTCAGAACAAAATCAATTATGGGCCGGAATGGCCAAGGAGACGGCGCATCAAATTGGTACGCCACTTTCGTCTCTGGTAGGGTGGAATGAATTGCTGAAGGCTGAACAGGTGAATCCTGAGTATACCATGGAGATAGAAAAGGATATCGACCGCTTACAAACAATTACCGAGCGGTTTTCTAAAATAGGCTCTGTACCTACCTTAACGCGTCGCGATATTGTCGCTGAAACGGCATCTGCGTATAGTTACCTAAAGAATAGAAGCTCGAAATTGATTGAATTTTCGCTGAAGGTTCCAGACCATCCCGTTCCGGTTGACCTCAACCAGCAATTGTACGCCTGGACCATCGAGAATTTGGTCAAGAACGGTATCGATGCTATGCGGGGCAAGGGAAAGATTACCATCGAAATTCTTCCGAAGGGAAAAAATGTGCATGTTCAAATAAGCGATACGGGAAAAGGAATTCCGAGAAGAAATCAGAAACGTGTCTTTAAACCCGGCTTCACAACGAAAAAGCGCGGATGGGGTCTGGGGCTCTCTCTGGCAAAACGGATTATTAGAGAATACCACAATGGAAAAATTCACGTTTTAAAAAGCACGAAAGGCGTTGGAACCACTATGGAGATCATTTTAAAGCAACAAGCGAACACATGAGGCCTGAAATGCTACATAAAGCGCCCCTCAATAATCATTGTCCGGAATGTTATTCAAAAGAAGGGTTGGAATTGATTTTTACGCAAGAAACCATTTCCCAGAATTGGCTCAGCAAGCGATATGGGCCGGTAGCCGCTACGCTGTATTGCCATACGTGTAACAACGAGATTTATCCGGTATCCTGGGATGATGCGATTGAACGTGCGTATGAGTATCAACAAAAGCGCGTTCATCCGCAAAAAGAGGGCCTACAATTTACGGCTTGGGCATATCTTCTGGTGCTATTTGGCATAGCCGCGATAGGCGTTGTAGTATACGTTCTTTTACCCTTGTAAATATTGTTTGATCGTGGCGGCCAGGTCTGTGAATTCCTCTTCGGTCATCGTTATTTTGTGCTGAAAGGTCATGTCTTTCATTTCATTGATCGGAATAAGATGTACGTGAACATGCGGAACTTCTAAGCCCACGACGCTCATCCCAATCCGTTTACACTCCACTGCTTTTTCCAACGCCTTTGCCACACGACGTGAGAATTGCATCAATTGCAAATACATATGTTCTCCAAGATCAAATAGTTTATCTACTTCTTCTTTAGGAACACACAGGGTATGTCCTTTTGCATTGGGATTGATGTCTAAGAAGGCGATAAAATTTTCATCTTCGAGTATCTTATAACTCGGAATTTCGCCTTCGATGATTTTGGTAAAAACAGTTGCCATACTTTTAAGAGTTGCCTCGGCTAATATCGAGAATTTCAAATTGAACCGTTCCATTGGGAACCTTGATTTCGGCGACATCACCTACCTTTTTTCCCAGCAATCCTTTTCCGATGGGAGAATCGACCGATATTTTTCCACTCTTTAGATCGGCTTCACTTTGCGCGACCAGTTTATAGTTCATTTCCGCTCCATTCGCCTTATTCTTAATCTTTACATTAGAATGCACCAATACTTTAGAGGTGTCTAATTGTGATTCATCTATTAATCGTGCGTTGGCCAGGGTTTCTTCCAGCTTTGAAATGCGCATTTCTAGCAAGCCCTGTGCTTCTTTGGCGGCATCGTATTCGGCATTTTCACTTAAATCGCCTTTGTCTCTGGCTTCCGCAATAGCCTGAGAGGCCTTGGGACGCTCTACATCTTTCAACTGATTGAGCTCAGCGCGCAATTTTTTTAATCCTTCTGCAGTGTAATAAGATACGTTACTCATAACTTCATCGTTTAATATAAACACAAAAAATCCCATACGCGACGGGATTTTGTTAAACAAAGATACGAAAAAATAAGAATCTGGAAATAATTGTACCTTCACACCCTAAAAAATTTGCTATTCATGAAACGGTTATTTTACCTTCTCATCGCCCTGCTCATCTTGGTTTCCTGTAAAGGAGATGATGATGGGTTGCAGGATAATAATCCGAACCTCACCAATCCGGTGATCAATTTGAACTTAAACTTAAATCTACCCGAGTACAGTCCGCTGAACTTCCCTGGAAGCAGTGTGGTGGTTACCCAACAAGGTATTCGCGGTGTTGTTGTTTACTGCGTCAACACCAATATGTACACGGCATTTGAATTGAGCGATCCCAACCACCCACCCAGTTCCTGCTCGCGCATGAACGTTTCGGGAGTCGTCGCTACCTGTCCTTGTGAAGGAGACGACAATAGCTATGATTTATTGACGGGCCAGCATCAAACCGACCCGTCGTCTAACTATCCTATGCAACCATATCGTGTACAACGAGCCGGTGACAATGTGGTGATCACCAACTAAAAACGTGCCGTCACCCCCAAGAGAAAATTGATGGTAGCCGCAGGATAAAAACCGGCACCTTCGATGGTGGTCACCGTGCCCGGGTTGCTAAAATCATCGTCGAATGTAAAGAAATACCCGTTGGGCACGTATTCCACGTTAAACAAATTGTTGACCAACCCAGTGAAGGTAATTGATTCCATAAATCCGAGATCCCGAAGAGTATAATTTATATTAAAATCATTTACAAAATAGCTTTCCAGTAGGGACGTCTCACTATCAATATTACCCAAATATTGTTCTCCCACATACTTCGATAACAACGCCAGTTGCAGATTTTCTAGCGGTAAATACTGAATGATATTCCCGGCGACAATTTCAGGAGAATACGAAATATTAGTGTTTCCCAAATTGACCAATTCTCCATCGATAGAAGCTACAAAATCGACGTTTTTGTTGGTGCTTACCGCAATGTTGGGCATGACCGAAAGATTTTCCGTAATGGGTAATTGGGCATCTATTTCAATCCCGAAGCGATAACTCTTTCCACTGGTGGCACGGATGGGGGCACCCACGTCATCAATGGCTCCCGTAAGCACGAGTTGATTCTGGTAATTCATGTAATAGATGTTGGTATTGACACGTGTATTTTTGTTATTAAAACGCCATCCTAATTCGAAGTCATCGAGGGTTTCCGCCGTAAAGATATCCTGCTCAAAATCGCTTCTTCTCGGTTCTCGATTTGCTCTTCCGTAAGAAAGATACAACTGATGCTGCTCGTTCCAACGATAGGTGGCACCCGCTTTCGGATTAAAGAAAGTGTAGGTTTGATTTTCGTTCAGTTCGATGAGATCTGAGGTAGTTCCTGTGGTTTCGTAATCTACAAAGCGACCTTGTAGGTCTCCAAAAACACTCCATTGATCATTGATACGCCATGTTGCCTTGGCAAAAGCAGTGAACTCGCTTTTATCGCCCGTACCAAAATAATAGCGATCTCCAAATTCGCTGTCGCTAGCAAATCGCGCCCAAATCACCTCACCATAATGATCGCCGGCGTAGTCACTAAAAAAGAGACCTCCAGAGATATCAACGCTATTATCGGTATAGTTCACATTGGCATTAACCGCGTAGAAGTTATTCGCGAGCCAGCGTCTGCGAATGAGATCGGTCGTATTGATTTCTTCTCCTTCAATTACAATAGGCTCAAATCCGTAGGTTGCGAAGTCCTCGTCTTCTCGGTATTGCTCGAAATAACCCCGACCGTAGGTATAATTAAGAGAAACATTGCTACTCCAACGATTGTTGAAGCGCTGGTTCCAGATCAATTGGTAGTGATCTTGCGCGTAATTGTCGACTTCGTTTCCGTAAAAACGAATGTTGCCATCGGCATCGGTGTATAAGCCGGCGGGGTTAAAAGTACGATCGTTGGCTAAGGTTTCTGCATCTATTCCGAAGTAGGCCTGATAGGTTTCTTCCCGCCCTCCGAATGTCAGAAATTTTAATAAGGTGTTATTTTCGGCATAACTGGCTTGAAGAAAATAACTGCTTAGATCGGATGAAGCCCTGTCGATATAACCGTCACTTTGAATATTAGATAATCGCCCCGAAACTTCAAAACGATCCTTTAACAAACCGGTACTGAACTGTACATTGTGTTTTCTAGTGTTGAAAGACCCGTACGAATGGGAGGTTTCGGCATAGGCTTCTTCGGAAATCTCATCAGTCAACAAATTGATGCTGGCACCAAATGCACCCGACCCGTTGGTAGATGTTCCCACACCGCGTTGCAATTGCAAATTTTGAATGGAGGAAGCAAAATCGGGCAGGTTCACCCAAAAGGTACCTTGACTTTCGGCATCGTTGTACGGTATTCCATTTAAGGTTACGTTGACGCGCGATGCATCACTCCCTCGAACGCGAATGTAGGTATACCCTACGCCTGCTCCGGCATCACTCGAAGTGGTTACGGACGGCAAATAGTTGAGCAGAATGGGAATGTCCTGTCCTAAATTGCGTTGATCAATTTCTTCTGCGGAAAGATTAGAGTGGGTTACGGGCGAGTCGGCATCCACGCGCACGTGTTTTAGCAACACCGCTTCCAGGGTTTCAATTTCGGTGGAATCGGTGGCTTGTTCGGTGTCTTGCGCCCATAAGACGCTGCTACTCAGCACCAGGCCGAGGGTAATAAATAACGTTTTCATTCGTACATAAATATTACGAATAAAAGGGGCCATTATTCTATGGTTACTACTTGATTCTATGAAATTACGCGATGTAATTTCAGTCTCCCTAAACAGCATTACCTGTTCTAGGTTCTACGGGTATAATCTCAGCTTTTCCTTTTGGAAATAGCACCCCTTTGAGATGTTCGGCAAAAGTAAGCAAGGTTTTTTTGATAGCCATAGCCTACGCCAAAAAAGAATTTCCCTGCGTTTTGGTATGGCTATATTTAGTACCTTTAATTCAATGAACAAACCGAAGCGTAAATTTCCCTTCAAGGTAATCCTCAGCTACCTCTTACTCGCCGCCATCGCAGTTTTTGTGAGTTATTTTCTGTATGCGGAATATACGACGTATCTCAATGTAGAAAGTGAAGACACCAACGAACGAAAGGTGGTAGAAACAGGGTCACTGATCAATCTCTTATACGAGACAGATAGTTTTTCGCGGCTGGCGTTGCTCACACAAGAGGAAGAAGACCTGCAACGGTACGAGTACAAAAAAGATTCGTTATACCGAAAGATCACCGACTTACAACAACTGGTCACCGATTCGACACAACGTGTCAAATTAGACAGTGTGAATGCTTTGCTGGATCAAAAATTTGATAATATCGAGCAAATTCGGGTACTACAACTTACACGGGGCGAAAGCAAACCGCTAGATGACATTCTTCGTGAATTCAAGAACATGGATGAACGCATCGGCCGTATTTCCGTAGAAAACTTTATTCAACGTCCTGAGCGTCTCTCTCGGAGAGAGTATTCGGTGTTAAAATCGTATGTAGATTACCTCAACGAGAACAGCGGTGTAGATACCACCACGGTGAAATCGGTTACGCTCGACTCTATGATGGCGGCGACTCGATATATAGTGGCGGAAGCAAAACGCTCCAATTCCAGACTACAGCGATCCCTTCAGCAAAAAGAGAACGAACTGATACAGAACGACCTTACCATTTCTAACCAGTTACAGCAGGTTATTACCTCATTAGACAGTGAGATGCTTATGGAGAATGCGGCGGCACTTCGTCAACGGCAGAGCACCCGCAGACGAACGTCTAAGATATTATGGAATTTTGCCGTGGTAGGCGGACTCGCCTTGTTGATCTTTTCGTACATCGTGATCACCGATTTCTTCAAAACCGAACGCTATAAGAAGCGCCTGGAACAGGAAAAGCAATACTCTGAAGATCTTCTAAAAACGCGAGAACAGCTATTAGCTACGGTGAGTCATGATTTGAAAACACCGCTCAATACGATTGTTGGGTATTCTGAGCTCTTTGGACATACCGAGCTCAGTAAAAAACAAAAGAACTACAACCAACAAGTGGCATCAAGCGCACTATTTATTAGCCGTTTGGTAGATGACCTGATGGATTTCTCAAAATTAGAAGCTGGGAAACTCCCCTTAGATCAAGTCACTTTTTCCTTGGCGAATTTACTTCGGAAGATCGGAAAGAATTACAGCGAAACTCATGCTGAGAAACCCATTCAGTTTCAAGTTCACATCAGTGATGCCATTGCGGAAGAATTTTATGAGAGCGATCCTTTTCGGATTCAACAAGTCGTGAACAATTTGGTAGGAAATGCCTTTAAATTCACGCAAAAAGGAAGAATTCAAATTACCACCAGTTTGTTAAAAGAGGCACAGGGGTACCAGTTAGTAGAGATCGCCGTAACCGATACCGGGATTGGTATTTCAAAGGAGAAGCAGGAGCTTATCTTCAAAGAATTTACACAGGCTGAAAGTGACACCTTTAAAAAGTTTGGAGGGAGTGGATTGGGACTCACTATCTCGCAAAAGATCGCCAAGTTGATGGACGGCTCCCTCTCTGTAGAAAGTACCCCTGGAGAAGGAAGTAGCTTTTTCTTTACGTTGCCACTAAAACTTTCGGCCACGAAGAAGCCTCAAAAGACCGAAGACCTCCCGCGCTTGCAGCACGACATGACCGCTGTGGTAATAGACGATGACCCTTCGATGATCGCCATGCTTACGGAAGTTTTCGAGCAATTGAACATTACTTGCTTCGGCTATACCCGATTTGACGACTTTAAAGAGGCAGACGCCCTTAGATTCGACTTTCTTTTAACCGATCTGCAAATGCCGGAAGTAAGCGGGTTTGAAGTATTAGAGACCTTAAAAAGTGGTGCCTTGGAAACCTATCAGGGAGAACCCGTGATCATTATGACCGGAAGCAAGGAGTTTACACGGGAGGCCTTTCTCAAAGCTGGGTTTTCAGAAATGCTTCCAAAGCCTTTTTCAAAACGCCAGCTTCTGAAAGCTCTGGCCCCTTTATTTGGAAGTCCATTTATCATGGCAGATGATTCCGCAGAAAAACGAAACGACGCCCAACCCTCCCATAACACGTTCGAACTTTCCCGCATGCGGTCGTTTGTAGATTCTGAAGAAAGTCTGAAAGAGGTGCTACGCGTTTACTGCGAGCAATCTACAGACGATTTACAATTGCTGGAACACGCATTGAAAAAAGGAGCCGAATCGGACGTAAAAAATATTGCACACAAGATGCTAACGATGAGTCGCCAACTCGATGCGCAAGAGGTTGTGGTCTTACTGGAAAAATTAGAGGACAACGGACTTTCAGAGCAACCTAAAAAAACGTTTGAAACATTGCTTACTGCACATCACAGATTAACCGAAGCCCTGAAATTAGAACTTTCGTTATAATTCTATGTCGTAATGCGCCATCTTATTGTAGAGTGTCTTACGAGTAATTTGAAGCATTTTTGCGGCCTTCGACTTGTTGTTTCCAGCTTCCTTGAGCGCATTGAGGATTAATTGCTTCTCATTCGATTCTTTTGAGAAATCCTTTTTTTCTGAAGTCGAAGTTTTTGGAGTGACTACTTCCCGGGGAATGACTTCTAACGGAATGCTGCTCCCTTCGGTCAACAACACAGAACGTTTAATCACATTCTTCAGTTCTCGTAGATTTCCGGGCCAGTGGTACTTCTTGAAGGCTACTTCCACTTCTTTCGACAGTCCTGAAACTTGTTTCCCCAAAGACTGATTGGCCTGCGCCAGGAAAAACTCCGTAAACAGAAACAAATCGTCTTTGCGCTGTCGCAGTGGGGGAATGTGTATGGAGAATTCGTTGAGCCGGTGATACAGATCCTCCCGAAATCTACCTTCAGCAACCGCCTCTTTTAAATCTTCGTTGGTCGCAGAAATAATACGCACATCTACATTGATCTCTTTACTACCCCCAACGGGCTTCACCTTTCGCTCCTGAAGTACGCGTAGCAATTGAATTTGATTTTCATAGGAAAGATTACCTACCTCATCCAAAAAGAGCGTTCCGCCGTTGGCGGCTTCAAAATGTCCTTTCTTATCTGATATGGCTCCGGTAAAACTCCCCTTAATATGCCCGAAAAATTCGCTAGCCGCAATTTCCTTCGGAATGGTTCCACAGTCCACCGCAATAAAATTAAAGTCCTTTCTATCGCTTTCCAGATGAATCGCCTGTGCAGCCACTTCTTTGCCTGTACCACTCTCTCCCTCAATAAGCACGCACATATCCGTAGGCCCCACTAAGGAGATATAATTGTTAAAACGCTTTGAAGCTTCCCCAATGCCAGAAACAAAAGTTGGTTTGACCTCTGTACTGGGCCCTTGCTTAGACGGTGTTGGCTTCGGACTTGGCAGTTCGGTATCCAGTGCCTGTTCAATGATCATCAACAATTCTTCGGGACGGAAGGGCTTGGTGATATACTCCAAAGCTCCTTTTTTCATGGCTTCCACGGCCGAGGACACATCTCCATGACCTGTGATCACCAAACTTTTAGTCGCTTTGCCCTTGTCGCGCAAGGAATCGAGCAAATCGATTCCTGAGATATCAGGTAGTTTAAGGTCTGTGATGAGCAAGTCGAACGAGGCCTTTTCCATGGCAGAAAGCGCCTCCTCCCCATTATATCGAGTGGTTACATCGTATCCTTTACGTGACAAAAACGATTCAAGCATTCTTGCGAATGCAACATCGTCTTCAGTAATCAGGATGGATGGGGTCATGTTGGGTGTATCAATCGGTAAAAATAGCGAGTATTTATGAGCAGTTTTTTAAATTTTTCATAAAAAAAGGTGCCCCGTAGGGCACCCATGCGAAGTATTGAATCTAAATACCTGCAGCTTACTGCTCTTTAATCCATGTACCGTCTGCGGTTATCACAGCCTTTTTAGAGGTTCCATCCTCATTCGTAATCACGAGACGATATACGTTTTTGTCGTTTTTGAATGCTTGGGTTACGCTGGCATCTTTCATATCGGTGTTAACCGCATTTGTTACCGCTTCCGGTAACTCGGCTACTTTCACCTCTACAAATTTATCCTGAGCGGGAGTCACTTGCGTGGCTTCCAATGTTGGATTTTGTGTGGCATCTGCTGCCGCTACTTCCTGTGCATTCATCGTTGTTAGACTTCCCATAGCAATTGCTACTACAAACATTACCTTTTTCATACTTATTGTTTTTTAGTTATAATTAATTAAACATTTATTGTTGTGTATAAAGAAAAAGATGTGCCTAAAACAAAGAGCCATAAGAAAAATGTACCCACACCTTGTATTTCAACCTGTTATCCCTAATTTTAGGGAAATGGTCGTGGGTCAAATTAGTGTTTACTTGGGATACACAGTATGTACTTCCTACACACTTTCTGGATAATCTCATCGAAAATGAGGCAAAAAAAAGTGCCCACCGTGGGTGGGCACTCTATGAAGTACGGATAGCAATCTGCAGCTTACATCTACTTAACTAACTAGCCTAAATTTCAATTATGGTATTGTTCAATTACCGTTGGCGTGACTCACAAATAAATTGCTCTGTCGGTAAGCGATGTTTCCATCTTCTGAAAACATCAATCTTAGGATCGTCTTTCCGAACTTCAATATGTACATTCTTAACGGATACGGAAGGGGTTTGTTGAGGCATCCTGTAGGTGCACCCGTTAAGAATGATAAGAACTAGTGATGGTTAATGTCCTGACGTCTATTTTACAATACTGTAAGAACGACAACATTCTGTATGTGGGGTAAAAAAATGTTGCTTAACTCTGACTTCCTATAAGAAAATTAAGTGCCAAGTACGTATCAATAATATTGACTATACGTAAACCGCTAATTATTAATTAATTATCGAAATGTAAAGGAATGATTTTTAAGTCTTTTAATTGTGTAAAAACAGGTACACCTGTGTAATTTTTACACATTTTTGGATATTATTCGGTAGGTGGCGGGCGGCGATCCCGCTTTTTGAGGGCTTGCTTTTTCTTATTGCGGAGACGTTTTTCAATAGCTCGTTTCGAGGGCTTTGTCTTTTTGCGTTTCTTTCGTTTCCGAAGACTTTGTTGTAGTAATTCCACGAGTCGTTCGGTGACGAGCGCTTTGTTTTTATGCTGACTCCTATACGTGTCGCAACTAAGAATCAATTCGCCATCCTTGGTGAGTCGGTTTTCCAATTTCGCTTGTAAGCGTTCCTTTTCTTCTTCGGAAAAGGCTTTTGAAGTTTCCACATTGAAATGAACTGCCACCTTGCTGGACGTTTTATTGGCATGTTGCCCTCCAGGTCCGCTACTGCGCATCGCTCGATAGCTAAGTTCGGTATGAAGTTGGGCGGTGTTCATTAGGCATTGGGTCGATGGGTGCGCTGTAAGAGATCATTGACATTCTTCACAGGGTTGAAGGTGATGATGGGCACCTCGACAAAAGAGGTATTCCAATGAGCCATGGCACCGTTCCAGAGTCCCGGTCGCTCCATAACACGCACCGGTTGCCCGTCAATCGTTTTAGTAGTAATAAAACCCGTATCGGGATTGACAAAAGCCTGCAAATCGAATTTATTCCCTTCATAATCACGAACACCACAGACAATATCCACCGGATTAAAATGTGTGGCATCTTGTACCAAGGTGCGTTGATGGGCATCGCTCAAATCAATTTGAGCCGTTTCTACGATTTGAACCGAGAGGTCTCCATTGCGGTTCTTTACCCAAAAAGGACCTCCCCCCGGAGCACCCGTGTTTTTTACCACTCCGCACACGCGAATCGGTCGGTTCAATAGATTGACGACATCCTTAAGGTGTACTGGCATATCTTTGATATTTAACTGCTGCCACAAAAATGTTTTTATCTCATTCCGCAGGGCATCCGTGATGTCTCCTCTTTTAATCGTTTTAATATAATCGAAGCACTTTTGCTGAATCCACAAGAGCTTACCCGCAAGCATCTTTTTTTGCGCTGCAATGGTGTCAACATATTCGGCAGCGGCAACATTATCGATATTCTTGATAAATATGATGTCCGCATCGATGTCGTTTAAATTGTCCAACAGCGCTCCGTGACCCGAAGGACGAAAAACCAACTCCCCCTTCTCATTTCTAAAGGGTTGGTCTTCTTCATTGAGCACAATATGGTTGGTCTCTGGCTTCTGAAAAGAATACGAAATGGAGAACTGTGTATGTGCCTTCTTTTCCAGGCGGGACTTTATCTTTTCAAAGCGTTTTTTAAATTTTGAAACATGAGCTTCGGAAAACGTAAAGTGCAAACGCGTCTCGCCCTGTGTTGCCGCATACCAGGCGCCTTCATACAGTTGTTCTTCAAAAGCCGTACGGGCAAATTTCTTGTATTTGTGAAACGGAATGAGACCTTTTGGCAAGTTTTCATAGCCTAATCCATCCTCTTTCAACATAGCCGTCACCAATTTGACGGCTCGTTCTCCTTTGTTCGATTGTTTATAGTCGGGAAACTGTTTCCGAATTTGTTTTCGAACTTTATTGATAAATGGAAAAGAATTGATACGATCAAAAAAGGTCACCAGCTTGGTATCGGCATCTGATTTCAAAAACTCGCTCAACGATTGTTTCTTAGGGTCGTATTCGTTTAAGAACGTATGCAAGAACCGAAACATGCGAGTAGCCGCGCCTGAGGCGGGAACGAACTTAACAACATCTAAGTCCTCTTTACATCGATCGTACAAATGGATGAGTGCCTCCTGATTCCCTTCACTAATTACTTCAATACCATTTCCTATCGAGGCGGCTGTCACCACGTCGGCGTGGTCGGTGCCTAATCGATACCGCTCGATTTGATGGATAACATCATTAAGGGTAAGGTGTTGTGCTTCAATTTGAGTGAGGTCTTTCTGTGTAAACATTCAGAGCAATTTATCGAGGATTTCACAAGCTTTCTTGAGTCGAACATCATGCGCTCCCGAAATGACCTCATAGGGTAACTTCTGCGCGATCAATTCCTGTTCAAAAGTATGAAATAAAGCCAACCTATCCTGCGGCCGATCTCTTAAATCGTCTTGCTCCCAGGGAACGTCAATCGAGGCTAATAAGTATAGTGTATATTGATTCGCTTCGGCATATTTGGCAAGGGAGGGAGGACAAAACCCATCAAAATAATATTCAGAATACACCTTGATCTCCAATAAGTTGGTGTCGCATATCAAAAAGGAATCGGTTCGTTTTGCCGCCTCGTTTTCGGCAGTCATCTGACCCTTCGCAATGGGAAGTACATCCTCCCTTTCTAACGAATTTTGGGTGCTATCAAATTTTTTTTGTGCGTATTGGCGCATGAATTCGGGTACCCAGGGTACTTCATAATGCGCTGCCAAGGCTTTGGCGAGGGTCGTTTTTCCCGTAGATTCAGGACCAAATAAGACGACCTTCAGGCAGGTTGAAGGTTCTTGTTGTAAATCTTTTTCCATGCAATAAATCCAAAGATAGAGATAATTACAAAGACCACGTATAGCAAACTGCTTAGGGTATATCCCTTGTAAAAGTAGAGAGGTACACTAATGATGTTCCCGATCAGCAGAAACAACCAGTGCTCGACCTTACGTCGTGCTAAAAGCCACATGCCCGCAAAGAAGAAGGCCGTTGTTAGGGTGTCGACATAAGCCGTCCAGGAGGTCCATTTTGAAAAGGATTCATAAACTAAGTAAATAAAAACTAAGGTCCCAAGAAAAATTCCCAAGGCTGTTTTCCGATCGCGCAGTTTCATCCAACTAATGGGGGTATATTGCCCAGGCGCAACCTTGCGGGTCCATACATACCACCCGTAGACGCTCATCACGAAATAATAGCCGTTAATGATCATGTCGCCCAGCAATTCCCATTGCCAGAGAAGATATACGAAAATTGTGGTGCTAATGATTCCTGTAGGATACACCCAAACGCTATTACGCATGCTACACAGCGCCGAAATAAGCCCAAAAGAAACGGCTACGGCTTCCAAGACAATCTGATACGTTTCATATTCGGAATAGACTCCGAAGAGCCATTCAAAAATGGGGCTCATAGGTGCTTCTATTTGATTTCACCACTTTAATGTACATGAGTCCGCGATCCACCGCTTCCAACGCCACCTTCATTTCCTTCTGAAGGAGTGTCATCACCGCGTCATAGTCACCATACACCTGAGTGCTCAATGGATTTTCCTTAATGGTGAGTCCGCTGTTCCGAAGCGCGGTGATAAATTGAATAATGGCCGGCTCGTAGTCGTCTTGTATGGGTGTTAAGGTCAATTCAACAGAAATATTCATAGCAATTGAGAATTTTAGGTGCGTTATATGATTCGTTCTTCGAGGGCGGTTCCTATCACGACCATGGTAGCTCCGGCGCTGTAGGCTCGATCCATTTGTTCTTTCGACCGGATTCCGCCCCCAACGATCACCGGAACGGTTACAGCTTCACAAACCGCGCTGATGATCTTGGGATGCACCGGATCTTTTGCGCCACTTCCCGCCTCCAAATAAATGAGCTTTTTTCCCATATATTCTGCCGCTTTAGCTGTATGAACGATAGCTTCTATATCCGACTGCGGAAGGGGTGTTGTTTGTGTAACACGCGCCACAGCGGAAGGACTTCCACCATCGATGAGCAGGTAGGCGGTGGGAATTACTGCCAGGTTGGAATTTTGCAGGGCAGGAACCGCCTTAATATGTTGTTCGATTAGGTATTCTGGATTTCGCCCTGAAACTAAAGAGAGAAACAGCAATGCGTCTGCCTGTGGTGTAATTTGCTGATAATCGCCGGGGAACAGCACAATAGGCTGTTGAATTACGGCTCGTAATTGGGCTACCAACGCTTCGGTTGCGCCAGGAGCCACTTCACTTCCTCCTACAAAAATATGGGTTGTTGATGCTGGGAGGTGGGTAATAAAATCTGCGATATGGCGCGAAGTCAATTTATCAGGATCGATCAGGATAGCTAGCAGCGGAATGCCGTTTTGCTGTGCCTTCAACACATCGTTGTAAACCGTTTGGGTTCTCATGCCACTGTCCTTTTGTGCTGTATGAGAGCAAAAGCACAGGTAAATCCTTCAAATTCTAAGAAAGTAATATCATATGCTTCCGTTCGATCGTCATAAGATACTTCAGCTGTTGTTTCGAGACCGTCTAACCTAAAATCCTCTACATAAATGTGCTGTAAAAAGCTCACGCCAGGAGATGCAAAACTCTTATAAAGCGATTCTTTGGCACCCCACACCATCGTTAATTTTCGCATTAAGGCTTCGTCATTTGCCATGGTTCGGTATTCTTCTATAGGAGTAAATTTATGCGCGATCCGCAATATTTTAAGACGCTGTTTTTCGATGTCGATCCCTACTTCTCGATCACTCACGATGATCGCTGAAAAAATAAACGAATGGGTAATGGAGATCTTTTTGCCATCCTTTAGATGGGGCTTGCCTTCTTGATCGTAATACAGGTCAAAATCGGTATATCCGGCTTCGTCCAACAAATGACGAATGCTCATAAAACCTCTTCGGTGCAACTCACTTTTCATCCCCGCAACACGCGATGCGCAATGCGGAGTTAATGCCACATCCTTTGAAAGCCATGCTAACGATTCTTCAATTTTCCAAATGTACACTTTGGTGTGTTCAGTAACCGTTATAGTTTTGTAAAGAGGCATAGAAATTGACTGATATTGTGTAAATTTGCCTTCTGAAAAAAATCAGAACACAATACATTTCAAATATAATAATATGTCTACGAAAACCACGAAATACGTACCGTATAAAGTAAAAGATATTTCCCTGGCAGAATGGGGCCGACGCGAGATCGAACTGGCAGAAGCTGAAATGCCCGGATTGATGTCTTTACGGGAAGAATACAAAGATGAGCAGCCCTTGAAAGGTGCTCGCATCGCGGGGTGTTTGCACATGACCATTCAAACAGCCGTGCTTATCGAAACCTTGGTAGCCCTTGGCGCTGAGGTAACCTGGAGCTCTTGTAATATCTTTTCGACGCAAGATCAGGCCGCAGCCGCTATTGCAGCCGCAGGAATTCCCGTGTATGCCTGGAAAGGTATGACTGACGAGGAATTTGACTGGTGTATCGAGCAAACGTTGTTTTTCGGAGAAGATCGTCAACCTTTGAACATGATCTTAGACGACGGCGGCGATCTCACCAATATGGTGTTAGATCAATACCCAGAACTTGTAGAAGGAATTCGCGGGCTTTCAGAAGAAACCACTACGGGAGTGCACCGTTTGTACGAACGTATGAAAAAAGGAACGCTTCCAATGCCGGCGATCAATGTGAACGACAGCGTTACCAAGTCGAAATTCGACAATAAATACGGATGCCGCGAAAGTGCTGTTGATGCCATTCGTCGTGCAACCGACGTCATGCTCGCCGGAAAACGTGTGGTAGTTTGCGGATACGGTGATGTTGGAAAAGGAACCGCTGCCTCCTTTAGAGGTGCCGGATCGATCGTTACGATTACCGAAATCGATCCTATTTGTGCGTTGCAAGCCGCCATGGATGGTTTTGAGGTGAAGCAATTGGAAACAGTTGTTGGAAATGCTGATATCGTAATTACTACCACCGGAAATAAAGACATCGTACAGGGACGTCACTTTGAAGCGATGAAAGACAAAACGATTGTATGTAATATCGGTCACTTTGATAACGAAATTGACGTAGCCTGGTTAAAAACCAACCACGGTAGTAGTCATGTTGAAATCAAGCCACAGGTAGATAAGTATACCGTTAATGGTAACGATATTATTTTATTAGCGGAAGGACGTCTGGTGAACTTAGGATGTGCGACAGGGCACCCGAGCTTTGTGATGAGTAACTCTTTTACCAATCAGACCTTGGCGCAAATCGAATTGTGGAAGAACAGCGATGAATACGAAAATAAAGTATATATGCTTCCGAAGCACTTAGATGAAAAAGTAGCAAAACTTCACTTAGAAAAGATTGGTGCAGAACTCACCGAACTTCGTGAAGAACAAGCTGAGTATATTGGTGTTGAAGTAAGCGGACCCTTCAAACCTGAATACTACCGTTACTAAGCAGTTATCAGTCAGTATAAAATTACAAACCCTGCCTTTTGAGCAGGGTTTTTTTATGTTGATGTTTTAACAAGTGCCACTCAATAGCAGGCAGTTTTCCACGTTAGAAAACAAGCTACTATGAAAAGAATCCTTTTTTTATATATCCTGCTGATGACTTGTCAAAACTTCGGAAAAACTTCGGAAGTCAATAAACTCGATCATCAAGTGCAAGCGCTAACCCATCGTGTTACACGCCATGCAACCACTTCCGAAGAAAAAGCAACTGCTATTTTCCTGTGGATCACCCGAAACTTTTCATATGATCAGGAATTATACAACAGCAAAACCCTACAACGCGAATTCTATGTTTCCGAAGAGAAGGTAGTACAGAAAGTTTTAGATCGAAAAAAAGGCCTTTGCGGTGGTTTTGCCTTTTTATTTCAGCGTATGTGTTACAGCGTGGGTCTGGAGGCAACCGTCATCCACGGCTACACAAAAAATGGGGCAACACGACGCGTCAAAAGTCAGGTACATCACACATGGAATGCCGTTAACATCAACGGAAAATGGCAACTGTTAGACATCACTTGGGCGATTAGCCACGGCCAACGGAATCGCCCCAATATGTATTGGTATCAAACCCCGCCAAAATCCTTTATCCTGTCGCATTATCCTGAGGAACCGCGATGGACGTTATTGCGACATCCGTTAAGTTTTGAGGCCTTTAAGAACAGTCGTTAGTGCTGTTTCACAAACAACAGCTCGTTGTATTGGGATGTTCTTAGGTATTCTTTCCGAAGGGTCTGCAAATAGGCAACCGAACGTTCCTGCAAGGAATGAGAAGGTCGAAGGCAATCAGTTCCTGACTCGTCGGTAAGTGTCATCACAATATACCAATTACCACTTCTGCTGTTATATTGTGATTCTAAAACAGGATCGACGCCTCTTTCAGAGAGCACGCCGTCCACCATCATAGGGAACAAATTATAGGTTTCGGTCGTTTTTTCTAATTCATAAAACGTGAGATACGCCAATTCATCTTCAATGCGGATCGGGACATTGCCGAGATCATCGTCGTATGAGGTTTGAAATTTATAGTTGATATAGGTATAAAAGGCATTGGCCTCTTTTGGGTCATTAAAGGCAAACACATATCGATTTTTAAAGGTTTTAATGAATTTTTTTCCTTTCACCACTTTTCCTTCGGAATAGTTTGGTGCAATCTTATAGGGAATACATGCGCTTACATTCAGCAGTAACAGCAAGAAGAGAAAATATCGAAGTAGCATCATAATGGAAAGGTTAGTGAGCATAAAACCACAAAAATCTAGCCACAAAAAAACCTCGGCATGTACCGAGGTTTTTAGTGATCTGTATGTTCTGAAAAGTTACGCTTCTGCGCTAGGAACGATCGATACGTACGATTTTCCACCTTTTTTCTTTTCAAACTTTACCACACCGTCAATTTTGGCGTGCAATGTATGGTCTTTTCCTCCATATACATTTTCACCAGGGTGGTGCGTATACCCGCGTTGTCTTACGATGATATTTCCTGCGATGGCAGATTGACCTCCAAAGATCTTTACACCTAAGCGTTTCGATTCAGATTCTCTACCGTTCTTAGAACTACCAACTCCTTTTTTATGTGCCATAATTCAGGGGGTTTTTAATTGTTATTATTTTCTTCCTCCGTCAAGTTTGTCTTGAAGCGCTTCTAGTTCTTCCCACTTGCCATCAGCTGCTAATTGCGCTTGCTCTGGCCAGGTTTCTGTTACTAGATGTGCCATTCGAGAACTTGCCTCGGTTAGGATTTCACTTAATTTCTCAGGACTGGTCTTCGCTACTTTTGCAAAGGTATCTACACCGGCATTCACCATCGCTTCCATTGCTTTTGGTCCTACTCCTTCGATCTTTTTCAGATCGTCTGCCTTGTCTGATTTCTTAGGAGCTGCTTTTTTAGCTTCCGTTTTCTTTGGAGCTTCTTTCTTTTCAGTAGCAGACTGCACTTTTGCCGCCTCCTCTTTTTTAGGAGCTGCTTTCTTTGGTGCTTCTTTCTTCGATTTTTTCGAACCGGAAGCAGCAATGCTTTCAATAACGATTTCAGAAAGGTATTGACGGTGTCCTTTTTTGACACGGTACCCTTTTCTTCGTTTCTTTTTGAAAACAATCACCTTATCTCCTTTAAGGTGTCTTACGACTTTCGCTCCTACGAGCGCTCCGTCTATAGCCGGGGCGCCAATGGTAATATCGTCTCCGTCGCCTACAAGAAGAACCTGGTCGAACTCAACCTTTTCTCCTTCGTCTGTAGCCAAACGATTGACAAAAACCTTTTGGTCTTTCGCAACTTTGAATTGCTGCCCTGCTATCTCTACAATTGCATACATAGCGTATCGTTTAAATAAATAATTTCGTTACAAAATAAAACCCGCTTCTTTTCAAAGCGGGTGCAAATATAATCGTAAAAAATGATTCTACAAAAGGTTTATTTCCATAATTATAGCTGATGTCGTTTGCCTTCTGGTGTGTTCCAAGACTCTTTCAGCAATTGCATAAAAGAAAGCGTAAGCACCAAGGAGGTAGAAAACCCCATGATCACCAATGAGATGACCAAAATCAGCGATCCCTTGTTAAAATTGATCGGCCAAGAATCAACCACCGCCTGCGCAAACTCACTATCCAACTGAAAAATGTAAAAGGCCATAAAAGCTGATATGATGATCGTCGCCAGTCCTCCTGTAAACAAGCCAATTTGAAAACCATCCTGATATTCAAATTTGCTCGTCGACTTTTTATATGTTTTTAAGGCCAAAAAGATAGCGCCTCCAATAATGACCCCATTTAACGCACTAAAGACCGGGTACTCGTGAAGTCCCAAAACTTTGGAGAGTAAGAAATAAAGGATCATGATAACGCCTGCGCCGATACCATATTTGAAATAATATTTTGACATAGTTGGCTTTTTGGAATGTTAAATTTCGGAAAAAAAATCGGAAAAGCCAGTATCCTTAACGATTCCCTAACTATTTGTTGGCTAGATATACTCCGGAAAGGATCACTCCAGCCGCTATTAATTGTCCTACTCCAAACTGCTCTCCATCCAGGACACCCCATAAAACCGCTACCATGGGAATCATATAAGTAACCGAGGTGGCGAATACCGGACTGCTTATTTGAACCAGTCTGTTGAATAACACTTTGGCTACGCCCGTTCCTACCAGCGCCAATAACGCGATATACCCCAGAGAGGGCACTAATTGATCGTGCTGAAAGGTGGTTTCTGAAAAGAATCCGGTTCCTACCAGCACCCCAAAAGCCGGAATGATCAACACAATAAAATTCCCCGCAGCTATCGCCAATGCGGGAACTTCCTGAAGGTGCCTCTTAATTATATTGACGTTGAACGCATAACATATCGACGCAATGAGCACCAGGCCGGCATACCAATAGTTCTTCCCCGGGTTCAACTCGGCTCCCAAATAAATGAGCAAACTGGTTCCTACCAAGCCAATGATTACACCGAGGAACTGATTTCGTGTAAACGGGATTCCGAAGACCAACCCTCCAAAGATCAGGGCCATGATAGGGGTTGTGGAGTTGAGCATGGAAGCAACAGCACTGTTGATCTCTGTTTCCGCGAAAGCGAACAGAAAGGCGGGAAAAAAGGTGCCAAGAAAACCCGAAATGACGATCCATTTCCACAACCGCTTAGGTATTTTCTTTAAGGTGGAATATCCCGCAAGCAATAGAAAGGCGGCGGCCATCAGCGTTCGAAGAGCCCCCAGTTGCAACGGACTCAACCCTAGCAATGCTTTCTTAATGAGGATAAAAGAACTGCCCCAAACCAGTGAAAGGATAATTAAATAAAGCCACTTTCTAGTTGATGCCTCCATAGCGCGCATTGAATCGGCAAAGGTCTTAATTTAATTTTCAGTAGGCTTCGGTTTTCAGATAGAAAAATACTATTTCTCTATAGCGGTAGAAGAACGCCAGTTGAGGCTCTCCATGATCCTACGGATATCACCTCTTAGATACGATACGGCCGGAAATATGGAGTCGAAGTTCGGCTTGGCCTCAAAATAGACCGAACCGGTAACAAAATGCTTAAGACTGTCGGTGGCGTAAAATTGCGATTGGGTAGCCGCATTTCCATTGATCATGTAGAACATTCCATACACCTTATTAATGGAGTCTACACGAGGTTGTTCTAAGATCTCGTTCGCCTTGACCGTATGATCGTAAGTCAATTTTTGAGCGTCTCGCAATAGCGAGTCTAAATTATCTTCAATGGGCAAGTACGTAAGATATATGGTGGCATTCATTCTGGGATACTTCAAATTCACCCAGCAATCAGGCCGCGCTTCGATCTTCGCTTGATCATTCTTGGCAAAATTGTAAGGGCAATCCAATTGCGTCATTTGGTAGCTGGGCTGTGGATATTCCAAACGAAGTTTTGCTTCAGGCTTAATAAAAACCTCTTCGCCGCAAGAAGCGGTCACCAAAAGCAACAGGAGCATGGTACAAAACCTTAGGATGTTGACTCGTTGATCGATAGTTTAATTTGTTTAATACGTTTATTGTCGAAGGCCTCTATGGTAAACGCGTACTGATGAAAGCTTATTATCTCGCCCTTCCGCGGAAAGCCCCGGGAAATTTCGAGCAAGAACCCCGCCAAGGTTTCGGCTTCGCCTTTTTCCTCTTCAAAAAGCTGCGGATCTTCGAGACTAATGACTTTGTAAAAATCTTTCAGAGATGTCTTGCCTTCAAACACAAAGTTACGTTCGTCTAGCTTGGAGAAGATGAGGTCGTCGTCGTCAAATTCATCACTAATTTCACCAACAATCTCTTCAATAATATCTTCCAAGGAAATGAGTCCGCTCGTCCCTCCGTATTCATCCACTACAATGGCCAGGTGCATTTTCATGTTTTTGAATTCATTGAGCAGATCGTCTAATTTTTTATTCTCCGGAACAAAGTAGGCTTCTCGTTGCAAACTTGTCCAGTCTAATTGTTTACGCTCGATATACGGCATCAAATCTTTCACATATAAAATTCCGGTAATGGTATCGATGCTTTCATGGTACACCGGAATGCGGGAATATCCTTTATCGATGATTTCGGGCATGATCTCTTTAAAAGAAGCTGTATCGTTCAAGGCAAAAATATCCATCCGTGGCTTCATGACATTTTTGGTGTCGGTATTCCCGAAGGTTACGATTCCTTGTAGTAATTTTTGTTCTTCCTGAGTGGTATCGCGATCGTCTGTAAGTTCTAACGCCTGTGAAAGTTGGTCTACACTGATACTGGCTCGCTGCTTTCCGAATTTTGCTTCCAAAAATAGCGTTGCCGAACGCATGGGCAAACTAATGGGCGAGAAGATTTTGTCCAGTACGTTGATAGGGTACGCCATGAAGGTAGAAAAGGTGATTTTATTCCGACTCGCATATACCTTCGGAAGAATTTCTCCAAAGAGCAAGATCAAGAAGGTTACCACCACCACTTCGAGCAGGAATCGCACCTCAGGTTGGGTCACGTTTCCAAAGAAAGCATCACTTACGGAAGCAAAAAGCAATACAATGGCAATATTGATCAGGTTATTGGCCACCAGGATCGTTGCCAGCAACTTTTTAGGTCGGTCTAAGAGTTTAGCGACCACCGGAAGTTTTTTGGCATTGGGATGGTCCTCGTCGGTGTCTAAATCGGTAGGCGTCAATGAAAAGAAGGCGACTTCAGCTCCCGAAATTAGCGCTGAGCAAATAAGTAGCACAAAGATGAGAACCACGCTAATAAGTTGTGGGTAGGCAAACGATAGAAATAGTAAACTCGGAGGTTCCGGTTCCAAGGCGTGTACTTTAGTTAAACTTTAAAAGGGGAGATCGTCATCTTCCATAGGTTCCTGAACATGGGCTTGTTGCGCTGGTCGTCCGGCAGGAGTAGCCGATTGTGATGAGGCGGTTCCAGAGGAAGCGGGTGCTCCTGCACCACTTTCTTGTTTGGGAGTTAAAAACGTAAAGTCGGTACATTGAATCTCGGTACTGTAGCGATCATTACCCTGGTCATCTTGCCAGCTTCGGGTCTTGATCCGTCCTTCAATATACACCTTATCTCCCTTTTTCAAATACTTCTCACAGATCTCTGCACCTTTATTACGCACCACGATATTATGCCATTCGGTGTTCGACACCCGTTCTCCTGTGGTTCTATTGGTATAGGTTTCGTTGGTTGCTAACGGAAACCGTCCTATACAACCTCCTCCTTCAAAATAATGCATTTTCACTTCATCTCCCGTATGCCCAATCAGCATTACTTTATTCAATGTTCCACTCATAGGTTAAAAAAATTTGATACAAAGGTACTTTTTGTTAGTTAAAGATACATAAAAATTAAGGTTGAAAAGGCTTGAATTCAGAAATAAACCGAGCGACCAACACCGGCACCGGATAAGCCTCCAACTCCTTCAACGCAATGCCAAGAGACCCTATAGCGTCTACATTCACAATCCAAAACCTCGTATAAAGGTGTTGATGTGATAATTTATGAATTACGGGCTCGTCTGCATACTCAGTCAGTGCCGTGATATCAAAATCACGCGCTAGCCTTTGAAAAGCTTCTGAATGCTTTAACGCAGCCAACGATTGCTTTTTAGCGCTTCGCACCGAAGGAAATTCGTAGAGTTGTTGCCATATCCCTTTTTGAGTTCGTTGTTCCAGGAGGGTTCTATCATCTTCAGAAAGCACCACAAAGTAGTCTAAGTAGATTTTTTTAACCCGATTCTTCTTACCCTTTACGGGGAGTTCAGAGACCCTCCCACTCCTATACGCGTCACATTGCTCAGCAAAAATGCACTCCCCACACTCAGGTTGTTGCGGTACGCAATAGCGGGCTCCAAACTCCATGATCGCCTGGTTGTACGTTCCGGGCTGTGTTGCGTCTAGCAGCGATTGCGCAAGCAACTTGAATATTTTAGTCCCTTCAGTACTATTTATTGGGGTATCGATTCCGAAGACACGCGACAACACGCGATATACATTTCCGTCCACCACCGCTGTAGGTTCGTTGTAACAGATGGATGCGATAGCGCTGGCCGTATAGTCTCCAACGCCTTTAAGCTGCAACAACCCCTTGTAATTCTTCGGAAAAACGCCACCCAGTTCGTTTGAAACGTACTGCGCCGTAGCATGTAGATTACGGGCTCGGGAATAGTAGCCAAGTCCCTGCCACAATTTCAACACTTCCTCTTGAGAAGCACTCGCCAATTCATGAACGGTAGGATATGTTTCAACAAATTTTTCGTAGTACGGAAGCCCTTGCGCAACTCTGGTTTGTTGTAAAATGATTTCTGATAGCCAAATACGATACGGATCAATGGTCTTTCGCCACGGTAATTTCCGAAAATTATTTAAATACCACGTTATCAGCTTTTTATGGAAAAAAGTTGTATCTTCTTGCACGGGGCGAAGGTACATCATATCTCATTATTTTTTAATGAATTACGATTTGATAATTTGAATTTAAAATTAGTATATTTGCCCACCTAAAAATTAACTAACCCTGAATTTGAATTACTTATTAATTAATTTTTAAAAAACCGTTAAATGACTAAAGCAGATCTTGTAGCGAAAATCTCTGAGAAATTGGGAATGGAAAAGGGTGATGTACAAGCCACTATTGAAACCTTCATGACCGAAGTAAAAGACTCATTAGAGAGTGGTGATAACGTATACCTTAGAGGTTTCGGAAGTTTTATTATCAAGAAGAGAGCAGAGAAAACAGGGAGAAACATTTCAAAGAATACAACGATAAAAATCCCAGCACACAACATCCCCGCTTTTAAGCCAGCAAAAGTTTTTGTTGAAGGCGTAAAAGCGAATGTTGAAGTAAAAAATTAATCATAATCCCCGTCTCTGCCGAGACGGGGACTTCAAAAATCAATTAGTGTATGCCAAGTGGTAAAAAAAGAAAAAGACATAAGGTAGCGACGCACAAGCGTAAAAAGCGCAGACGTGCGAATCGTCACAAAAAGAAAAAGTAGTTTTCAAACTACTTTTTTTGTTTACAGACCAATGAATTCACTTTCTGAACGTTTCAGAAGTACTGTTCTTTGACAACGAAATTATACCATCGTATAATTTCCTCGGGTTTAAACTACCTGCAGCCAACAGGTAACCAAAACCCTGTGATAAAATATTGTTTAATCCATTCCGCTCCCAAAGGGGTCGGGATAAAAATTAATGAACGTGAACTACGAATTATTTATTAGATCCGGTTCACAAGAAGTTGATTTTGCCCTGTTAAAAGATGGAAAACTAGTTGAATTACACAAAGAGGAAGACGGCAATAAATTTACCGTAGGAGATATTTTTCTTGCGAAAATTAGAAAAACCGTTCCCGGCCTTAACGCAGCCTTCGTCAATGTAGGCTATGAAAAAGATGCATTTTTGCATTATCACGACTTAGGACCCAATATTCCTTCTTTGCTGAAATTCGTAAAACGTGTAAGCACAGGTAAACTTAAAGACTATTCTTTAAGGAATTTCCCATTCGACAAAGAGATTGATAAGAACGGCGCCATTAACAACGCCGTGAAGAACAATCAATCGATACTGGTACAAATCGTAAAAGAACCCATTTCCACAAAAGGACCACGCATTAGTTCTGAGCTTTCCATAGCCGGACGTTATATTGTTTTGGTTCCCTTTTCAAACCGAGTTTCTATTTCACAAAAAATAGAGAGCCGCGAAGAAAAAGAGCGTCTAAAACGCTTGATTCAAAGCATTCGGCCTAAAGGATTTGGCGTTATTATACGTACCGTAGCAGAGGGCAAAAAAGTAGCAGAACTGGATCAAGATTTACAAAATCTTATGGATCGCTGGACAGCGATGTGTAAGAAGCTACGGGGAGCGCACCATCCCAGCAAGGTGCTTGGCGAGTTAAACAGAGGTGCTTCGATCATCAGAGATTTATTTAACGATTCCTTTTCGGCAATCCATATTGATGACGAAACCCTATACTTGCAAATAAAAGATTACGTGCAGTTAATTGCACCTAAGAAAGAGAATATTGTGAAGTTGTATGATAGCAAAGTTCCGATCTTTGAAAAATTCGGGATCGAACGGCAAATCAAAACTTCATTTGGCAAAACCGTATCAGGAAGCAAAGGTACTTACTTGGTGGTAGAACATACCGAAGCCATGCACGTCATCGACGTGAACAGTGGTAACCGAAGTAACAAATCGAAAAGCCAGGAAGAAACCGCACTTGAGGTGAATATGATCGCCGCTACCGAGGTAGCCCGGCAATTGCGTTTACGAGATATGGGAGGAATTATTGTCATCGACTTCATCGATATGGGAGTCGCCGGCAATCGCAAGAAGCTCTACAATCACCTTCGCAACGAAATGAAGGACGATAGAGCCAAACACAAGATCCTTCCGCCGAGTAAATTCGGACTCATACAAATCACACGCCAACGCGTGCGACCGGAAATGAACATCAAGACACGCGAAGAAGACCCTAACCAAGGGGAAGGCGAAATTGAAGCGCCCATCGTGCTGGTTCAGAAAATGACCGAAGACCTGAAACGCTTGTTCAAAAAAGACTATAAAAAGATGACCTTACATACGCATCCGTTTATAGCAGCCTTTTTAACCAAAGGCTTTCCATCGGTGCGAACCAAATGGTTCATGAAGCACAAAAAGTGGGTGAATATTCAACCCCGCGATGCTTACACGTATTTAGAATACCATTTCTTAGATAAGGATGGTAATATTATCAAATAACGAGAAACCCTTTCCAACCTAGTTGCGAAAGGGTTTTTTTATGTACTTTTTTAAGATGAAAAGGAAGTTCTCTTCGGAACAAAAAACTTCGTATACTCTAGAAGAAGCAACCCTTCGACTGGAACGCTACTGCGCCTACCAGGAACGCTCTCATAAAGAAGTTCGGCAAAAACTGAAGGAACTTAAGATGATCCCGGAAGCTGTCGATCATATCATTTTACACCTCCTTCAATACAATTACCTCAATGAAACTCGTTTCGCCACAGCCTTTGCTCGTGGAAAATTCCGCCAGAAAAAATGGGGGAAACAACGCATCGTCCTCGAATTGAAACGACGCGATATTTCGGCCTACAACATCAAAAAAGCGCTAGAAGAAATTTCGGCAACCGACTATAATACCGCTTTTCACACCCTGGCGGAAAAACGCTGGAAACAACTCGCTTCTGAAAAAAACGCACAGCACAAAAAGAGAAAATTTGTCACCTATCTACAATACCGCGGCTGGGAACTCTCGTGGATCTGGGAAAAATACAACGACCTTACGAGCTAAGGCCTAATTTTGCATGCGTCCGGTCAATCGCCTTTTGATTTTTCGCATCAATCCACGCCTGCCCTTTCCAACGTCGCATCAGCGTATCAAAATGCCGCATGATCAACACATTGTATAAAGCCTTTCCCAAATTCTTGGGGTTTCTGGCGATCGCACGCAGACTCATGGAAAATCCTGGGGTGATATAGCGCATATAATGCCAATACCCTTCGGGCATGTAAAGCACCTGCCCATGCGATAATTTCCCAGTAAAGCCTTCTGCTTTTCGTAAGGCGGGCCATTTATCGTAATCGGGATTTTTAAAATCGATATCCTCCCGAACAATCAACGAATGCGGGATCTTATAGAGATAGTCATTCTGACTTTGATCGAACAAGATCACCTCTTTTTCTCCGTGAAAGTGAAAATGAAAAATATTCGCCAGGTCAATATCGTAGTGCATGAAAGTATAACTGTCTTGACCCCCAAAAAACAACATGGGTAACTTTTTCATAAGACGAAGACCGAAATCAGGCCAATGGTAATCTTGCTGCAACTCCGGAACTTCTTTCAACACATTCCACAGAAAAATACGGTACTTGGTAGGTTCTTTCTGAAGCAATTCAATATACTCGGCCATCTTCATTGTTGCATGCGGCTCGTTGAAGCCGTCTTCATGCGATACCGGGCGATCATCGTACAGCGGAACTTCCTTATCACCCGCTTTGGACTTGATGTATGCTAAATCCCATTTTTCGAAAGCAGGCCAATCTTCAATAGCTCGTTCTAGAATCACCGGTTTTTGAGGCTTGAAATAGTGCTCCAAAAACTCAGTTTTGGTCAAAGATTCATGTCGGTCTATGGGATGTAAGGTCATATAGCTTTATTGAATGTAAAAGTACAAAACTTAACTATTCCGTAACCCCACGATCATTAGTTGTCTTTATGGAAATATTGGTTTAGAGCATAAAAAAGTCCGCCGAAGCGGACTTTTCAATGTGATCTGCTCAACCGATTAGGAGTCGGTTGTTACGACCAGAGCATCGGTATAATCGCTAAAGCCATCGCTTCCGCAATTCGCCCGCACATAGATTTCGTAGGTCGTTCCGGGCGTTAAGCCTTCTAAAAAAGCAGTGCTTTCCGAAGTGCCGATAGTCTCCCCACTTCCTAGCGGGAAACCAACAGGCCCGTATTCTACCTGCCATGCAGTCTCGGTATTTTCCAACCAATTCACACGTATGGTCGTATCGCCTACCGAAACTAATGTAAGTTCTAGCGGTACATTACAAGCGTCCGGATCGAACGGCGTTTCAAACTGAATCCGCAGATCATCGCTAAATCCATCACTTCCGCAGTTGGCACGCAAGTAGAGTTCGTAACTGGTTTCAGGTTCTAAACCATCCACCGTGTACGGAATGCGAGACGTACGTTCTACCGTTCCGTTACCCACCGCGAAGCCAGTAGGCCCGTACTCCAATTCGAATGCGGTTTCACCACGGTCGTCCCAACTCAGTAGCACGTTTCTACTATTTAATTGGTCAATGACCAAATCGGCGGGCATGGTACAATTATTTACACTTTCGTCGTCTTTGTTGCAGGAAACAAAGGTGATTCCCACCAATAATACTAAAGCAATTGTTTTTTTCATATGAGATTGTTTTCGGTACACATAACGCAAAGAGAGTGCCGATTATTTGGCGAATGCCATTTTTTGTTTGATTTGTATTCAGAAATATAAGGGGAAGTTAGCCCTACAAACGCTCCTTGGCATTCGCCTTCGCCGTTTCATTCCGTTCAATTTTATGCCCCGGCCGTGTCCATTTTGGTTTTTCTCCCAAGGGTGCAAATTGAGATGCTTCGGCTTCAACCGTTTCCGGTTTGGCCTTTTTCACAAAGGGAGCTTGCGGTTGTAAGCCCAGCAATTTGAACATTTCCATATCTTCGTTCACATCTGGGTTGGGTGTGGTTAGGAGTTTATCTCCGGCAAAGATGGAGTTCGCTCCTGCGAAAAAGCACATCGCTTGGCCTTCCCGACTCATTTCGGTGCGCCCGGCAGAAAGTCGTACCTGCGTTTTCGGCATTACAATTCGTGTGGTGGCTACCATACGCACCATATCCCAAATGCTTACCGGTTCCATTTCTTCCATGGGCGTTCCTTCTACCGCCACGAGCGCGTTGATAGGCACTGATTCGGGCTGCGGATTTAAGGTGGCCAGCGCTACGAGCATTCCGGCGCGGTCGTTTAGGTTTTCGCCCATACCGATAATTCCTCCGCTACAGACGGTTACATTGGTTTTACGCACATTCGAGATCGTATCCAAACGGTCCTGATACGCGCGGGTGGAAATTACATCCTTATAATAATCTTCCGAAGTGTCTAAATTGTGATTATAGGCATAGAGTCCGGCTTCTGCCAAGCGTTGCGCTTGCGTTTCAGTGATCATTCCCAGCGTGCAACACACTTCCATGTCCAACTTGTTAATAGTACGCACCATTTCCAGCACTTGATCGAACTCTTCTCCATCCTTCACATTTCTCCAGGCTGCTCCCATACATACCCGCGAACTTCCTGAAGCTTTTGCGCGTAAGGCCTGTGCCTTTACATGAGAGACGGTCATCAGGTCGTTTCCTTCAATATCGGTGTGGTATCGGGCCGCTTGCGGACAATACCCACAATCCTCAGGACACCCTCCTGTTTTAATCGACAGCAAGGTAGAAACCTGCACCTGATTAGGATCATGGTGTTCCCGATGGACGGTGGCTGCTCGATACAGCAATTCCATCATAGGAAGGTTGTAAATGGCTAAAATCTCGTCTTTGGTCCAGTTGTGTTTTGGTTCGGTCATGTAGCAGTTTTAGAGGCTTCCCCCAACAGTCGTTGGGGTCGGGCGGTACGCTGTATCTTTTTGCAGGGCAAAAAGGATGTCGCTTCCCTCCCTAAGCCAAATCAAAAATAGCCAAAATTGTATTAGGGTCAAGAATTTTCAGACAAAATGCCAGCACGTTTTTCCGCAGTTAAGTAATGAACTATGGATTGTGTTTGGAAACGATCAAGCTTACGGCATTTCCCCCAAAGCCTACGGCATTGACCATTACGGTTTGCAATTTGTTTGGCAGGTGACGCCTGTTGGCATAAAATGGATTCTCAATAAATTGATTGTGTTGTAGCATCATTACGGCCAACTCCAAACTCAGCATTCCCGAAGCCGCAAACGTATGGCCTACCAACCATTTGTTGGAGGTAAGCAGCGGCAAGCTATTTCCAAAAACCGACTCAATGGCCGCTTTTTCGGCCAAATCGCCTTTTACGGTTCCCGGTGCATGCATTACAATAGCATCGACCGTTTCAAGTTGGGCTTGTTGTAGCGCAGCTTTCATACTTTTCTGAAAACATTGGGCCTCCTCACTTATGCCACTTCCGTGGGTGATTTTTTCCGTCGCAAAGCCCCAACCACTCAGCAAGGCTTGCGTCCGCTTAGAAACTGATGCTTCTAAGAATGCCACGGCGGCGGCTTCTCCCAACACCATGGTATTGCGTTTTTTCTGAAATCGCATCGACTCACAAGGACGCTCATGTGTTTCTTTGGAATATAATCGCAGCGCCTTCATCTGTGCCAACGTAAAAGGCGTTAACGCTGCTTCAGCACCGCCCGCAATAAACCCTTCGGCCATCCCGGAACGCAACCAGGCAATGCCATTTAAAACCGCATGCAAGGCCGTTGAGCAGGTCACCGAATGCTCGACGGTAATGCCTTGCGCTCCCAAATCTTGTGCGACCCAGGATGAAATATTGCCCAAGGTCGTGGTAGGTGATGTAAAGGGAGATACTTTTCCTTCCTGCTGAAATTCTTGGAAATATTGTTCCCATAATCCGGTGGCACCACGAGAAGAGCCTATGTTAATTCCTAGTCGGTTTTGATTGATTCCTGACAAGGAAAGCTGTCGGGCTGCTTGAATGGCCATCAATACGCTCTTATCGAGGGTGTCGTACCCGTGTCGATCCAAACGAAGCTCATCGAGCGTAGTAATAATTTCTGTGGAGAGTTTCGAGACCCAATCGCTTCCCGCGTCGTGCTTCCATTGGGAAAAACGCGGACTCCCATTTTGATAGGCCTCCCAAATAGCGTGAGACCGACTTCCCAGGGCGGAAAGACTGGTGATTCCTGAAATAGAGATGGCAGATGGGCTCGTTAGGTTCATGTGCTGCAAAAGTACAGTGTATTCTGTACTTCCTTTGGCTACAAACTAAGAATTTTCTGCAGCAACCCTATCGATTGCCTGCCGCAACCCCTCATACAATTGTTCCAATGCTTCCGAAGAGATCACATAAGGCGGTACCAAATACAAGGTGTTTCCAAGCGGACGAAGATAACAACCGCGCTCCATTAAAAAATCGTACATACGCTGTCTTAAATTTCCATAGCGTTCCATAGTGACATTGAGCTCAAAGGCTAGAATAACGCCCAGCGATCTTGGGTTTGACACCAGCGAATGCGATTCCAATTCTTTCACAAACGCCTCATGACCTCCTTGGATTCGCTGAATACCTTTCTGAATTTCTTCGCTTTGCAACAGATCGATCGCTCTGGAGGCGACAGCACATGCCAAGGGGTTGGCGCTATAGGTATGCGCATGAAAAAATCCTTTGGTAATATCGTTATCTAGAAATGCCTCAAAGACCTGCTGGGTGCAACTTGTGATTCCCATTGGCAGCACACCTGCGGTCAAAGCCTTACTCAAGCAGATGATATCAGGGGTTTCGGTGAGGTATTGTGATGCAAAATGCTTTCCGGTCTTTCCAAAGCCTGTCATCACCTCATCGGCGATGCAAAGCACATCGTGCTTTTTACACATTTGGAGCAACGAACTTAACCCGGCCGCGTCGTGAAATTTCATGCCGGCCGCCCCTTGCACCAACGGCTCAAAAATGAAGGCTGCGATGTCGCCAATATCCAAAATTTCTGAAACACCTTCGAAATATTCCGCAGAAACCCCTACTTGTGGTGGGTCGATACGAATAACTTCCATGAAATGTTCCTCAAACGGGCCGTTGTACACCGAAAGATTAGATGCGCTCATCGCGGCCAGGGTGTCGCCGTGAAATCCTTTGGAAAAGGCGAGTAGTTTCTTTCGCTTTTGCCCTTTATTATCATGATACTGTAACGCCATTTTGATGGCTGCTTCCACAGCCGTCGAGCCGTTATCGTTAAAAAAGACCTTCGCTTGATGTGATGGAAGGATCCCTATCAACTTTTCCGCCAATTGTACGGCGGGTTCGTGTGTAAATCCGGTAAAGACCACCTGATCGAGCCGAGCAGCTTGGTCCTGTACCGCTTTGACCAGTTCGGGGTGACAATGCCCGTACACCGCGGTATACCATGACGAAATTCCATCGATATAGGTATTACCCGCTTCATCGAATAACCAAACACCTTCGGCTTTTACAATCCCCAACGGAGGGGCAGCCGTTTGGTGTTGCGTTAACGGATGCCAGATATGATCTCGATCACGTTGTTCTAAGGACATCTCGAAATTGTTTTGCGTATTGAGAGATTAAGGAACGATCAAAATGCTTTTCTTCACGAATACGACCGATCATTGGCACTTTGGTCTTCTCTAAGATGATCGCTTCGGTACTGGGATGTTCATCACCGCTGAACACCATTCCGAAGAGCTTAAGTCCGCGTGCCTGTAACGCTTCCACACTGAGCAAGGTATGATTGATACTTCCCAAATAATGGCGGGAAACTAGAATTACTTTATCAGAAGGCTGAATCAAATCAACTATTGTTTCCGTAGTGTTCAACGGCACCAACAATCCGCCTGCTCCTTCAATAACCAGTGTATTCTCCGTTTGTGGACGAAGGCATTGGTCTGCTTTCAGCCGCCGGCCTTCTATTTCGGCGGCAGCATGCGGACTCATAGGTGTTTGTAATTCGATGGCGGACGGATGAAAAACAGTCCTCGTATTCGCAATCCAAGACTTTACTTTATGGGTGTCGGAATGGTCTAGATCACCTGCCTGAACGGGTTTCCAGTAATCGGCCTCCAGCGCTTCCGTGAGTATGGCTGCCGTGATGGTTTTTCCAACTTCCGTAGAAATTCCGGTTATGAAATAGATGTCCTTCATGCTACAAAAGTAGCCAATCGCACGAGAAGTTCTTCGATTTCTTCGGTCGTGTTGAAGGTGTGCAAGCAAATACGCAACCGCGCTTGTCCTTCAGGCACGGTGGGTGGAAAAATAGGACGCACGTCAAAGCCTTTCGCTGCTAACAATTGCGACACTTTTTTAGCGTTCTTCGGAAGAAGCAATCCCTGAATCGCTGAGCGACTTTCCAGAAAGGAACCGGATGGAAAGTGTTCTTTGACCGTTGTGCGAAAAACATCAATCCGCTGTTGAAGTTGTTCCGAAAGCGCAGCGTTTTCCGTTACATATTCGTAGGCCGCTTGAATCGTCGCAATAGCATGTGGTGGCATTGCCGTGGTATACATAAAAGGCTTGGAGAAATTAATGAGGTATTCTCTCAAGGGGACTTCGCTCAAAACCGCCGCGCCATGACACCCCATTGCCTTTCCAAATGTCACCAGTCTGGCGAACACTTGCGCTTCTAAATCGAGCTCATTTGCTAGTCCGGCACCAAACGCGCCAACCGCATGGGCCTCATCTAAGATCAAATACCATCCCTGTTCCGTACACAGACTACATAGTTCTTTAAGATTTGGGCTATCCCCATCCATTGAAAAAACGGATTCTGTAACCACGTATATCTGCCCGGTGATCTGTTTTCTTTGCACCACTTCTGTTAAATGATCAAGATCATTGTGTCGAAATTTTACCGATTTCGCATGGCTTAACCGAATACCCTCACGAATGGAGGCATGACACAATTCGTCATAGCAAATTAGGTCGCCCCGTTGTGGCACACTACCCAGGAGTCCGATGTTTGCATCGAAACCACTTGTAAAGAACAAGGCCGAATGGGCATTGTGATATTGGGCTACAGTAGCCTCGGCTCGCTCATAGAGCGGATAGTGCCCCGTTAATAACCGTGAACCGGTTGCCCCATTTTTAAGACCTTCCGCTTCCACTACCAGTGCATTCGAACGGTGGAACACCCAGGGATTATGAGCCAACCCCAAATAATCGTTAGAGGCAAAGTCAACAAGCGGGCCCTTCGGTATCAGATGTCGAAATTGGTCATTTCCTTTCCTTTCATCTAACTTTTGCTGCAGTATTTGTGGTAGTTTCATGGCTTTTTCAAAAATAAGACTTGCCGTAAATTTATTGGGGATACAAAGCAAGAATCTCTCATTTTATCTAAAAAATTATTTCGGAACTTCCTATATGATAGATTTATACGTATTTTAAGACTCCAAACTAACTACCTATCTCATTGTCCTCACGCACGCAACACCTTTCCGAATGTTCCAAAGATCACAGCTGGGATGTAGCTATTGTGGGCGGAGGCGCCAGCGGACTGGGAATTGCGGTTGATGCCGCCTCGCGGGGACTCAAAACGATACTCTTCGAACAATATGATTTTGCCAAAGGAACAAGCAGTAAAAGTACCAAACTTGTTCACGGAGGGGTTCGGTATCTGGCCCAGGGCAATATCCATCTCGTGAAAGAAGCGCTGGAAGAACGAGGCATCTTAGAACGCAATGCACGACACCTATTTCATCGGCAAGAATTTATTATTCCGAATTACAAGTGGTGGGGCGGACCCTATTATTCACTCGGACTCAAATTTTATGACCTCCTTTCTAAAGATCTGAGTTTAGGACCTTCTACCTGGATCAAAAAAAAGCACGTTAAGCAAAAGCTGCCAACGCTAAAAACGAAAGGACTCTCCAGTGGGATCTCTTATTTCGACGGGCAGTTTGACGATGCGCGTCTGGCCATTAATCTTGCGCAAACAGCATCTTCTTTGGGAGCCTCGGTCTTCAACTATACGAAAGTAACGAAGTTTGAAAAGGATTCGAACCATCGAATTACACATTTGGAAGTAGAAGATACCGAAACGGGAACCGAGTATGCGATCCCCGCGAAAACCATTGTCAACGCCACCGGAATCTTCACCGATACCATTCAGAAAATGCAGAATCCAAAGCACAAGAAGACCGTGGTACCGAGCCAAGGAATACATTTGATGTTGGAACGCTCGGTCTTAGAAAGCGACACTGCCGTGATGATCCCAAAAACTTCAGACGGACGTGTGTTGTTTGTCATTCCCTGGCATGATAAGGTCATTGCGGGAACCACCGATACCCTCATCAAAAAACCAACCATTGAACCGATACCGCTTAAAGACGAAATCGATTTTATTATCGAAACGCTCAATGCCTATCTGAAAACAGAAGTAACTCGCAAGGACGTGCTTTCCGTATTTAGCGGCTTGCGTCCGCTTGCCAAGCCCAAAAAGGAGGACACTAGTACTAAAGAGGTCTCGCGTAGTCATAAGATATTACAAGATGCTAATCTGGTGAGTATCGTTGGTGGTAAATGGACCACCTATCGCAAAATGGCGGAAGACGTTGTAGATGTCATCTGCCGCAATACCGAGGTTGTGTTTATTCCTTCATCAACCAAAACAATCGCGATTCAAGGAAATATTTCTTCCGAAGAACAGCTCCCCGACGATCACTTACAGATGTATGGGAAAGACCGCAGTGCGTACATCGAATTAGAAAATAGCGATCCGCATTTGCAACAGAAAATTCATCCAAAATACCCCTATACCTTAGGACAAGTTACCTGGGCGGTACAACACGAAATGGCACGTACGGTGGAAGATCTACTTTCACGAAGAATCCGATTATTGCTGCTTGACGCAGCGGCTGCCATAGAAAGCGCCCCCACAGTAGCAAGGCATATGGCTACACTATTGGAGAGGTCGCAGGAATGGGAGGAACAACAAATAGCCTCCTTTAAACAAGTGGCTTCCCTCTACACGCTAATGGATTAAATTTACAGTTATGAAAGAAAAGTACATACTCTCCATCGATCAAGGAACGACCTCTTCGCGCGCTATTGTTTTCAATTATAAAGGGGAAAAAGTGGGCGTGGGGCAACAGGATTTTAAGCAATACTTTCCGAAGTCGGGTTGGGTAGAACACAACGGAATGGAGATTTGGGAATCGCAATGGGTAGCGATCCAAGAAGCTATGGTAACCTGCGGAATTTCGGGCCACGATATTGCCGCTATTGGGATCACCAATCAGCGTGAAACAACCTTGGTGTGGGATCGAAAAACGGGGAAACCCATTCATCGGGCTATCGTTTGGCAGGACAGGCGCACCTCTAAATATTGCGACAAACTTAAGCAAGAAGGGTATGTTGAAACCTTCAAAAAGAAAACCGGGCTCATTTTAGACGCCTATTTTTCAGGAACCAAACTGAAATGGATCTTAGATACTGTTCCCGAAGCTCGTGAAAAAGCGGCTAAAGGCGAGCTTTGCTTTGGAACCATCGATACGTGGTTGATCTGGAAGTTGACAGATGGCCAAGAGCACCTTACGGATGTAAGCAACGCCAGTAGAACCTTGCTATTTAATATTCATAGTCTGAAATGGGATGACGCGTTACTTTCCTTATTAGACATTCCAAAACAGATCCTACCTGAGGTAGTAGATAGTAGCACCATAATTGGGCAAACCTACGACGGGCTATTTGCCACCAATATTCCAATTGCAGGTATCGCCGGAGATCAGCAAGCCGCTTTGTTTGGTCAGCTATGCACCTCCAAAGGAATGGTAAAGAATACGTACGGAACTGGTTGTTTTTTATTGATGAATACCGGTACCGAACCGGTATATTCCAAAAACAACTTGCTGACAACGATTGCCTGGAAGATTGGAGAAAAAGTGGAATACGCCCTTGAAGGAAGTGTTTTCGTAGGAGGTGCTGCCATTCAGTGGCTTCGCGATGGATTAAAGATCATCAATACGGCTTCGGAAACCAATACGCTAGCAAGTTCGGTAGAGGATAACGGTGGAGTTTACTTTGTGCCCGCCCTGACCGGCCTGGGCGCGCCGCATTGGGACAGTTATGCCCGGGGAACTATTATTGGGCTGACCCGAGGCACCAGTAGGGCGCATATCGCGAGAGCGGCGCTTGAAGGAATTGCGTTTCAGGTATATGATATTGTAAAAGCCATGGAAGCCGATGCCAATACCGAAGGAAGTGAATTACGTGTGGATGGAGGAGCTAGCGCAAACGATTTTTTGCTACAGTTTCAAAGCGACATTTTTGAATTTCCCGTAACCCGACCGAAAGAGTTGGAAAGCACTGCGTTGGGTGCCGCTTATTTAGCCGGACTCGCCGTTGGCTATTGGAACTCCATAAACGACCTCCAAGAACAATGGACGGAAGACAAACGTTTTGAGCCAACGAAAGATTCTAAAGAAATAAAAGAAACCATTGATCAATGGCATAAGGCAGTGGCCCGAAGCACCCAATGGATTGAGGAATAAAAAACATAACACGTACTAATTATGAGTCCATTTATCGCTGAAATATTAGGAACCTTTTTACTTATGCTGCTTGGAAACGGAGTTGTAGCCAATGTTCTTCTAAAGAATACGAATGGAGAAAATTCGGGATGGATCGTGATTACCACCGGGTGGGCATTAGCTGTTTATGTAGCCGTACTCGTCGCCGGACCCTATAGTGGTGCCCACATCAATCCTGCCGTTACCGTAGCGTTGGCAGTGGCCGGTTTGTTTGAGTGGACCTCGGTGCCTAGCTACATTCTTGCTCAATTTATTGGAGCCATGTTAGGCTCTTTTACGGTATGGATATTTTACAAAGATCACTATGAGTCTACCGAAGACGGTGCCAGCAAGTTGGCTACTTTCTGCAACCTTCCTGCCATCAAGAACATTCCTCTTAATTTCTTTTGTGAAGTTATTGGAACCTTTGTATTGCTCATCGCTGTATTTTATATTGCCGACCCTGAATTGACACTTGAAAACGAAGGTGTAGTCGCTTTTGGATTAGGGTCTTTAGGCGCGTTGCCGGTGGCATTGGTGGTATGGGCGGTAGGCTTGTCGTTGGGTGGAACGACAGGATATGCTATCAACCCTGCCAGAGATCTAGGTCCGCGTATTGTGTATTCTTTGGTACCCATGAAACATCGAATTACCCATTGGTGGTACGCCTGGATTCCCGTCGCTGGACCCATTGCAGGCGGCGTTTTAGCCGCTGTAGTGTATCTTCTACTACTATGATTCAGCAATCATTCAGAATAAAAAATCCCAAATTTCGCATGAAATTTGGGATTCTTCTATAAGGTTAGATTGTTTATTAATCGGCTAAAACAATCACTTTATTATTATTACACTCAACGGTACCACTGGTAATTTCAAGGACCCACTTTCCTTGGTCGTCTTTCGTAAACTTCTTTTCGAATCCTTCAGCAATCGTCGGGTTTCCGTCAAACTTTACCTTCCCCGCTTCTAAAATAGATACAATCGGGGCGTGATTATTAAGCATTTGAAATTCTCCTTCGACACCCGGAACGGTTACAGAATTCACTTCACCACTCACTAAAGAAGCTTCGGGAGATACAATTTCTAAGTACATATTGTTTAGTATTGAGTAATGAGTATCGAGAAGTTAGTCATTTCTCTTTGAACTAACATCTCAAATCTCAGCACTAAGTTACGCTTCCGCTAACATTTTCTCACCAGCTTCGATCGCTTCTTCGATCGTTCCTTTCAGGTTGAAAGCAGCTTCAGGAAGGTGATCCAATTCTCCATCCATGATCATATTAAATCCTTTGATGGTTTCTTTGATATCTACCAACACTCCAGGAATTCCGGTAAACTGCTCGGCCACGTGGAAAGGTTGTGACAAGAATCGTTGTACACGACGCGCACGGCTTACGGCCAATTTATCTTCTTCCGACAATTCTTCCATTCCTAAGATGGCGATAATGTCTTGTAGTTCTTTATAGCGTTGTAGCAACTCTTTTACGCGCTGTGCACAGTCGTAGTGCTCGGCTCCTAAGATCTCTTTCGTTAAAATTCGAGACGTAGAGTCCAACGGATCTACCGCAGGATAAATTCCTAGCTCGGCAATCTTACGAGACAATACGGTAGTTGCATCCAAGTGAGCAAAGGTTGTTGCCGGTGCCGGGTCGGTAAGGTCATCCGCAGGTACATATACCGCCTGTACAGAAGTAATCGATCCTTTCTTGGTAGAGGTAATACGCTCCTGCATGGCACCCATTTCGGTAGCCAAGGTAGGTTGGTATCCTACCGCAGAAGGCATCCGACCAAGAAGTGCTGACACCTCAGAACCTGCTTGTGTAAATCGGAAAATGTTATCAACGAAGAAAAGCACGTCTTTTCCTTGTCCGTCGCCTGCTCCATCCCGGAAGTATTCTGCGATCGTAAGACCAGAAAGGGCTACACGAGCACGGGCTCCGGGAGGTTCGTTCATCTGACCGAACACAAAGGTTGCTTTACTTTCTTTCATGGCAGCTTTGTCCACCTTGGTCAGGTCCCATCCTCCTTCTTCCATAGAGTGTAAGAAATCGTCACCATACTTAATAATTCCAGATTCTAACATCTCTCGAAGCAAGTCGTTTCCTTCTCGGGTACGTTCTCCAACTCCTGCAAATACAGAAAGTCCCCCGTGCCCTTTTGCGATATTGTTAATCAACTCCTGGATCAAAACGGTTTTACCTACCCCTGCACCTCCAAAGAGTCCAATTTTACCCCCTTTAGCATATGGCTCGATAAGGTCGATTACCTTGATCCCGGTAAATAATACTTCTGTGGACGTGGAAAGATCTTCAAATTTTGGCGCCTCACGGTGAATAGGAAGTCCGTCTTCTCCTTTCTTCGGAAGGTTTCCGATTCCATCGATCGCATCTCCGATCACGTTGAAAAGACGTCCGTAAACATCTTCTCCTACTGGCATCTGAATAGGTGCTCCCGTAGCAACGGCGTCTACACCCCGACTTAAACCGTCGGTAGAGTCCATCGAAATGGTTCGTACGGTGTTTTCTCCGATATGTGACTGAACCTCTAGAATCAAGGCAGTCCCATTGTTATCTACTTCTAATGAATCGTAAATCTTGGGAAGTTCGACATCGTTAGCAAACGTTACGTCTACTACCGGGCCAATGATCTGGGCAACTTTTCCTGTAACTTGTGACATTCTTACCTATTTAATTTATAGTAGTCTAAGGGTCTATTTACTACCCCTGTTTTTAACGGTGCAAAGATAGTTTTTTCCTTTTAAATTCAGCAACCCAAAATTTAGTTTTTTTGGGATTTTTGATTGACAATTGCCTAGGTGGAAGTAAGCGGCTCACAATACGATCGAATTGCTTCCGAAAAATGGTTCAAAACTGATTTCATCACGGCATCCTCTTTGGGGATCGACCGACCGTCAATTTCTACCACGGGCGTTAATTCTCCCATGGTTCCCGTAGCGAAAACACCCTCTGCATTGATAAAATCCGACAATGACAAATTCTTCTCGATCAGTGGAATTTTCATTACCTCGCACATTTCGATGACCGTCTTTCGGGTGATGCCCGGCAAGCAGGCATGCGCATGCGGAGTGAACACCTTACCTTCTTTTACCAAGAAAAGATTGCTACCGTTTAGTTCGGCAACAAAACCATGCTCGTCTAGCATTAATCCGGCATCCTTTCCGGCGACGTTCGCTTGAATTTTCGCCAGAATATTATTTAATAGATTATTGTGATGGATCTTACTGTCTAGAAATTGTGGGGCGTTGCGACGCTGACTCGTACTAATCACTTTAATTCCGGAATCATTATCATATACTAAAGGTTTCCATTCGGCCAACACGATCAAACAGGATCCGCTTTGATTCAGTCTGGGATCCATCCCGCTTGTAATCTTCTCTCCCCGGGTGAGTGTCAAGCGGATGTGCGTATCAGTGGTCATGTCGTTAGCGTCCAAGGTTTTTTTGATGGCTTCTTTAATGACTGCTTTGGAAGGTATATCCACAAACGCCAAAGTCTTTGCGCTTTCCTGTAAGCGGGTTAAATGCGCATCCAAACAGACGATCCCTTCAGGATACACTCGAAGTCCTTCCCATACGGCATCACCGCCCTGCACCACACTATCAAACACGGATACTTTTGCGGCTTCTCTGGAATATAATCGGTCTTTGATATATACCTTAAGGTGTCGATTCTTCTCATTAAAAGTCTGTAGCATAAGAATTGTTTTTTAGAATATGTGGTTGCAATGTTTCATATAACGGCTTTGCCTCCTCGAATAACGACTGAAGATGTTCTGGCACGGGAAGTTCTTTCGGCTGTTGCTGTTTGAAGCCGGTTGTCGCATGCACGTTGGCGTACCAGTGTTTCGCCCAAATACCATCTTCCGGGATACCGCCCTTTGACCATTGTAACATGGATTCTTGAAAGGGAATTTCTAATTTTCCGCAGAGCAATTGAAGGTACGATTTTGGAGCTTTCATCAATTCATCGCTGTCGATAACCAGTGGCGTAGCGTTGTGTTTTTTCAGATAGTTGAATAGCCAAACCGATTTTTTAAGACCGATATCATCTAATGTAGGATGAGAAATCACTTTTGAAAAAGAAACAATCAATTTCTGAGGGTCGCGAATGAGCAATACATTCTTCCAATTCAGTAAAAAGATTGGATCCTCCGAAAGAATATGGTGGGCCATTCCCTTTACAAACACATGTTTTTCTAGCGATTTGTTTTGAATGGCACCAACGATTTCTTCCTCCCGAGCACCTAAAGCATCGACTATCGCCTCTTTCATAGGATGCGCAATGGTGACAGAAGCCCGTTGTAGGTAATTTCCGTAGAAAGGCTCATCCATCACCGCACAATCATCTCGCTGCGCGAAGGCATACATAAGTGCTGTGGATATGTTTCGAGGTCCTGAGAGCAGATTAATGACTTTCATCCTCTAAAAATACACCAAAAATATGGAGTGAAAAACGCTTATTCTACCGTCACCGATTTTGCTAAATTCCGTGGCTGATCAACATTCTTGTCGAGCATCACGGCGATGTGATACGACAGTAACTGTAAGGGAATCGTAGTTACTAGTGGCGTTAGTGTTTCTGGAGTGCGTGGCACTTCCATAATGTAATCGGCCAATTCTTTCACCGTAGTATCCCCCTCTGTAACTACAGCAATAATTTTTCCTTTGCGCGCTTTGATCTCCTCAATGTTACTCACTACTTTTTCATAGTGGTTACTATTCACAGCAATAACCACTACTGGCATGTGTTCATCGATCAACGCAATGGGACCGTGTTTCATTTCTGCGGCAGGATAGCCTTCCGCATGAATATATGAGATCTCTTTCAGCTTAAGCGCGCCTTCCAAAGCTACCGGGAAATTATACCCTCTACCCAAATAGAGGAAGTTAGACGCGTCCTTGAAGATGGCCGCTATCTCTTGAATCTTCTCGTCAGAACGCAAAGCTTCTTCCACGTGTCCTGGAATTCTGCTTAGCTCGTTGAGATGAAGCATATAGTCTGTTTGTGAAAGCGTCCCTTTTTCCTTGGCCAAACGAAGGGCGATCATCATTAAAACGGTAATCTGAGTGGTAAAGGCTTTGGTGGACGCCACCCCAATTTCGGGTCCGGCATGCGTATAGGTACCGCTATGTGTTTCTCTGGAAATGGTAGATCCTACCACATTACATACTCCGTATACAAATGCCCCTTTTTCTTTGGCAAGCTTTATGGCTGCTAGGGTGTCGGCGGTTTCCCCACTCTGTGATATGGCGATCACTACGTCTTTTTCGGTAATTATGGGGTTTCTATAGCGAAATTCGGAAGCGTATTCCACTTCCACTGGGATGCGTGCCAGATCTTCAAAAATATACTCGGCTACCAAGCCTGCGTGCCAAGAGGTACCACACGCCACAATGATGATACGATCGGCGTGGGTGAACTTCTGAATATGATCTTCTAATCCCCCCAGCTTCACGATACCCTGCGATGCTAGTAGTCGGCCACGATAGGTGTCTTTTATAACCGAAGGCTGTTCGTAGATCTCTTTCAGCATAAAATGCTCGTATCCTCCTTTTTCGATCTGTTCTAAGTTCAACTTCAGTTCCTGAATGTAAGGATCAACCAATCGATCATCCTTAATTTTTCGAACTTTTACTTCTTTATTCCGCCGTACAATGGCCATCTCTTCATCTTCCAGATAGATCGCATTGTTGGTAAATTCTATAAAAGGAGTAGCGTCACTTGCTACGAAAAATTCATTATCCCCGATTCCAATGGCCAACGGACTTCCCAGTTTGGCCACCACGATTTCATCGGGTTTCTTTCGGTCAAAGACGGCAATAGCATACGCCCCAACCACTTGGTTTAGTGCTATTTGAACCGCTTTCCCTAGCTTTACATTTTCTTGTTTTTTGATTTCTTCAATCAAATTGACCAGAACTTCCGTATCGGTGTCGCTTGTAAAGGTGTAGCCGCGATTGCTAAGTTCTTTTTTGATCGACGCGTAGTTCTCGATAATTCCATTGTGGATAATCACCAAATCACCACTGTTGGAATAATGGGGGTGTGAATTCACATCGTTTGGCACACCGTGAGTCGCCCAGCGTGTATGCCCAATTCCCAGGGTTCCTTTCGTTTCGATTTCCTTGGCTACTTTTTCCTCTAGATCAGCAACTTTTCCCTGAGTTTTGGATAATTGTATATCGTTTCCGTCATACAAAGCAACTCCAGCACTATCATACCCACGATATTCTAGGCGTTTCAAGCCGTTCAGAATGATGGGGTACGCCTCTCTATTTCCAATATATCCTACAATTCCACACACAATAGCTCCTATTTAATCGGGTTTGGTATAAAAAATCTCCAGGCGTAATCGTTTGTCGATATCGGAACTAAGATTTCCGTGCAAGGCAGTGCCTTCATGAGAAAGAATAACGCCTTGGGGCACACTATTGAGTCCGGGTGCCTGCGACAAACGCACTTCACTAAATTCTGTAAACAGTACGTTTTGTGTCACGACAAGTCCGAGCGCCGCATTGGTTGAGTCTTTACGAATAACATCATTGAGATGGTTTGTGATTCGAATTTTATAGAACTCGCCATTGTTATCACTGCCACGCTCTAATTTCCCCAGGTGGGTTGTCAAGGCTTCGGAAGCGGCTAACCCCGCGGTAAAATCGAAAGAATAATCGATTAGAACATCGCCGTTGTTCACATTGAAAATTTGAATTCTGTCGGGCTCTGAAGCACCCCCGACAATCTTGCTCTGATCTACATAGAACTTCAAATTGGCATCGTTAATCAACCAGTTTTCGGTTCTAATGTCGTCAATATCACGAATACCATTTCCATCGGCATCCCCTTCTAGCACTTCAATATAGGTGATGATTCCATCGCCACCGCCACGTAGATACAGTGTCTCTTCCCCTTCAGAAATATTGGGGTTTGCCAAGGCTGTCTGAAGATCGGTAGGCAGGGGTTCGGTATCGAAGGTATTTACCGTAATGCCATTGAACGGCAATTCAAAAGATCCGTTCACGCGGATAATATTCCCAGCATCATCCGTGAGTCGGTTTCCAGATTCATCTCGCTCTTCCGTATTGCTGGTGAAATAAATGGTCACGTTCGCATTGTCTGGATTGAATAGGAACAAGTTCCCATCGGCAGCTTCTTCTACCTCCATATAGATTCCGCGAAAATAATTTTTAAAGTTTTCATTCGTCAACAATACTTCTTCCCCTTCTTGATCGATGATGTTCTCCTGAAAATAATCTGGAGTGAACTCCACGAGTAATCCGGGATCATAATTAATGGTATCGGTCGCCGTAATGATTTCAATCGCTTCGTTGGAAGGCACAAAGTTTTCAAGTCGCCCTAGTTCGTCCGATAAAAACTGTTCAAAGAGAGAAGCCTGGTTAGAGTAATACGGTTGAGGATCTTCAAAATTTGAATCGGGATCAAGATCTCTGAGGAAGTAGTTAGAACGGTAAAAAGTGATGTTCATAGGCTCACTCCCATAGACCGAATCTAGCGTGAATGTTGTATCGCCGTCACTATTAGTACTCGCATCGTTAAAGAACGGAATATGCAAATACACCTTCGAAATCTCAAATTCGTCTCCGGGATCACCGGTATCGGCATTTGGGCCGTCATTTGGAAAATCAGGATCCTGAAGGCCTTGAGGCAAGAGTACTTGTCCGAGTACATTCGCGCGCATGGTTCCATAGTTAGGGTCGTTATAAATACCCAATTGATTTGTAGGGAGCACATTGGTGCGTATCGGAGGAAGTTTTCGGCTATAGGCGACCACATCGAAAACCGTATCCGGAATTTCAATGTCTTGATCGATCACTTCAGAACCTAAGGTGTTGAAATCTTCTTCACAGGAAGCCATCACAATGAGTACTCCTAAGATTGCCAAAATAGTGGGCAATAGCTTCTTAATCTTCATATACAATTTCTTGTGATAAATTAATCCAATACTTGCGATTGGTAAAAGTCTAAATACGCCTGCTCAAATTCCTCCTTGTTGGGAAACTTTAACACAGGTTTATCAGTGCTTTCGAGGTATGCAGATAATGCAGCAGGCATTTCTTCAGACCCCACAACTACCGCATCGGAATGTTCAGCAGCGAGTTGCATGAGATTTTCGTAGGTAGGTTCTTCCAGTAAGGCTACCGTTTCTTTATCAATACCGTCGAAGGTGACTTTTTCAATCAAGTTCTTATCTAACGTAGCATCGAAGCCTTGATTGTATATAGAGGTCACTATTTTGCTGTTATCAAATAAGGGCTCGTTGCCATAGTACTTCCGAAGGTATAGTGGGAGTAAGGAGGCTAACCAACCGTGCACGTGAATAATGTCGGGTGCCCAATTTAATTTCTTCACCGTTTCAATAACTCCCTTTGCGAAAAAGATGGCTCGCTCGTCATTATCTGGAAACAGATTTCCGTCCTCATCGGCAAAAGTCGCTTTGCGTTTGAAGTACTCGTCATTATCTATGAAGTACACCTGCATCCGCTCTTTTGGAATCGAGGCCACTTTAATAATCAGCGGCATATCCATATCATTAATCACCAGGTTCATCCCGGAAAGGCGAATAACTTCATGCAATTGGTGGCGTCGTTCATTGATATTACCATACCGCGGCATGAAAATTCGGATTTGACCGCCATTGTTGTTCACCATTCGTGGGGCTTCAAACGACATCGAAGAAATCTCGGTCTCCGGAAGGTAAGGAATCACTTCAGAAGACACATACAAGACTCTTTTATCTTTCATAAATTTGGACTTTTCGGATACTGCTTTTAAAACAAGCGCAAAAGTACGAAAATTTATGCATATTGCCCTTAATATCTTAATTTTGCTGCCCTTTTAATTCGTAACCCATGGTGTACCACCATAAAGATTCTATTCGAGATGTACTCGAGGCGTATTACAAGATGAACGCCCCTATTGGGTTGGTTCCAACCATGGGAGCGTTGCATCACGGTCATTTAGAACTGATCGCACGCTCACAGGCTGAAAACGCGATTACTATCATCTCGATTTTCGTTAATCCCACTCAATTCGACAATGCCGGCGATCTGGAAAAATATCCAAGAACCCTCGAGCAAGACGTTGCCATGATCAAGGAATTAGCGGGTAATTTTATCGTTTTTAACCCCAGTCCCGAACACCTCTATGAAGATGATGTTCGCTCTCAATCCTACGATTTTGGTGGTATTGAAAAGGAAATGGAAGGTGCTCATCGTACCGGTCATTTTGATGGCGTGGGTACCGTGCTATCTTTATTTTTTAAAGCGCTAAAGCCCACCAATGCCTATTTCGGAGAAAAAGATTTTCAACAGTTACAGATCGTGCGAAAGCTGGTGGAAATCGAATCGCTTCCCGTCACTATTGTAGGGTGTCCCATTGTTCGGGAGGAAAGCGGACTCGCCATGAGTTCTCGTAACAAACGCCTAAATGAAACCGAATTAGAAGAAGCCACCCTTTTGCATAAAACACTATTGGGAGCTACCGAACGATTTGAATCGCATACCATAGAGGAACTTAAAAAATGGGCGATCCATGAGTTTGAAAAAAATCCAAACATCCAATTGGAATATTTCGAAATTGCGGAAGCCGACACCCTTACGTCGGTTTCAGAAAAGAAGAAAAACACTCAATACCGCGTATTTTTAGCTGCTTTTGTAGGCCCTGTTCGCCTCATCGATAATATGGCGCTAAATTAATACCTTTGCCTCATGCAAATTCACGTCGTAAAATCAAAGATCCACCGCGTAAAAGTAACCGGTGCCGACCTCAACTATATAGGCAGCATTACCATTGATGAAGACCTCATGGATGCCGCTAACATTATTCAGGGTGAGAAGGTTCAAATTGTCAACAATAACAATGGAGAGCGTTTGGAAACTTACGCCATACCGGGCCCGCGTGGCAGTGGTGAAATTACTTTAAACGGTGCCGCGGCACGTAAGGTAGCTCCGGGGGATGTGCTTATCCTCATTACCTACGCCATCATGGAACTGGAAGCTGCCAAGACCTTCCAACCCGCCCTTGTTTTTCCCAATGAAGAAAATAATCTACTTAGCTGAGTTTGAAAAAATCGGTTTCTAAATTCTTAAAAATCGCCCTGCCCTTAGCGCTGGGTATTTTCCTCATTATCTGGTCGTATTCGAGGTTTTCCGCGGCACAACTCACCGAAATAAAAACCCACTTTAAAGCGGCCGATTACACCTATGTAATTCTGGCGGTCGTACTCAGTATTTTAAGTCATCTTTTTCGAGCCGTTCGTTGGAATTTAATGTTGGCGCCATTGGGCTATCAACCTAAATTGCTCAATAATTTTATGGCCATTTCAATCGCCTACCTCATGAATATCTTTATTCCGAAAAGCGGTGAGGTATCCAGAGGAATTGTGATTAATAAATACGAAGAGGTTCCGTTCGATAAGGCCTTCGGAACTATAATCTCGGAACGCGTCATCGATCTCGTTTTCCTTCTGGGCTTCACATTAGTGGCACTATGGTTACAGTACGACGTACTTTACGAGTATCTGACCCAGCTCATTCCCATCGCTAAATTGGCCTATTTATTTTTCGGGGTGGTCGCTTTTGGCGTATTGTTTTTGCTGTTCCTAAAGTATTCCCGTTCTGCCCTTCGACAGAAAATAAAAGGATTTCTCAGCGGGTTGCGAGATGGGGTTTTCACTATTTTTACCATGAAAAAGAAAGGCTTGTTCCTACTGCAAACCTGCATCATTTGGGGCTTGTATTTGCTGTCTTTCTACGTCTCGCTATTCGCTTTAGAAGCAACCTCCGGAATTGCGTTAGGCACGATCATTATCACCTTTGTCGTGGGAAGCTTTTCGTTTGCGTTTACGAACAGCGGATTTGGGTCATATCCTTTCTTTGTTGCAGGAATTTTAGCTGTTTTTGGGGTGGCTGAAACCGTTGGCACAGCATTCGGCTGGATTGTCTGGACGTCCAATATTGTGACGCTCATTGCGTTTGGCGGACTCTCCCTTCTTTTTCTTCCGCTCTATAATCAGAAGAAGGTATAATTCCCGAACCTTGCTTCTCAGCAACGATTCAAAAATTAGTATCTTTCGGCAACTAACATTGAGGCCCTATGAAGCAGTTTTCTCTTTTCCTATTCACGGTTTTTTGTATTTCGATAGCTAGCGGACAGTCCCGAATTATCTATGAAACGTTTTATTCCGCTAAAATGGATCAAGATCGCAAGCTGAAAATTCAGTTGCCGCGTGACTACGAGACCAATACCGAGAAGGTATATCCTATCGTGGTCGTCTTGGACGGAAATTATCTCTTTGAGCCCGTTGCCGGAAATGTAGATTATTTCAGCTATTGGGAAGATATGCCAGAATCGTTGGTGGTTGGTATTATGCAGGGAGACCAGCGATATGACGACTGCGATTATGACGACACCACCTTCTTCCCCTCAGACACCGGCTCGAAATTCTTCGAATTTATTGGGATGGAACTCATTCAATATCTTGATGAAAATTATCGCACCGCACAATTTGTGATTGGTGTGGGCCATGATTTTACCGCCAACTTTTTGAATTATTATCTTTTTAAAGACCCACCGCTTCTCAACGGTTACATAAATTTGAGTCCGGATCTCGCTCCCTTAATGGACGAACGACTGCCGGAACGTATTCCTTCGATAGAAACTAAAACCTTCTATTATCTCGCCACAGGAACCGACGATGTGAAAGACCTTCAGGAAATATCCAAAGGACTTGACGCGCGCTTGCGTCCGTTGAGCTCTGAAAATTTCTCCTATTACTTCGACAATTTTGAGGGAGCTACCCATTATTCTTTAGTTGGGCATGGTATCCCAAACGCCTTAGAGAAAATATTCTCAGTCTACCGCCCCATTAGCAAAACTGAATTTAATGATGTGGTCATGAAGTTGGAAACGCCCGTTAACGAGTACCTAAAGGAAAAATACACAACCATTGAAGAACTTTTTGGCCTGTCGAATCCCATACGTATTAACGATTTTATTGCCGTAGCCACGGCTGCGGAAAAAAAGAGCCAGTGGGAGGCCTTACGCGACATAGCCTCCATGGCCCAGCGCCAATACCCAGATACGGTATTAGGCGATTATTATATGGCGCGGTTTTATGAGGAAACGGGTGATCCGAAAAAAGCAATGCGAACCTATCAGGGCGGATTTGACAAAGAGGAAGTTGAATTTATCACGGTAGACCTCATGCTAGATCGGGCTGATCGCATCAAAGAGGATTTTGGATTTTAATTACTGAAACAGCTCCCCAACCACGGTTATGGCGAAAACAAAAACAGCTTTCTTCTGTCAGAATTGCGGCAGCCAATTCTCGAAATGGCAAGGTCAATGTAGTTCTTGCAAAGAGTGGAATACCATTGCCGAAGAGGTGGTTCAGAAGGCTTCCGGTACTTCCTGGAAATCTTCAGAAGCGAAACAACAGCGACGTCCAAAGCCACAGCGTATTCAAGAAATTGACGCGCACACCGAAGCCCGCTTCAACACTCAAAACGAAGAATTGAATCGCGTGCTGGGAGGCGGGCTCGTGCCCGGCTCATTAACCTTACTCGGCGGAGAGCCCGGTATTGGAAAGAGTACCTTAATGTTACAAGTGGCGCTCCAATGGAAGCGAAAGACCTTATATGTTTCGGGGGAAGAGAGTGCCCAACAAATAAAGTTGCGTGCCGAGCGCATTCAACCCGATGCCGCACATTGTTTTATTCTAACGGAAACTCAAACACAACAAATCTTTCAGCAAATAGAAGCGGTAGCCCCAGATTTGGTGATTATCGACTCCATTCAAACGCTTCACACCGATGCAATTGATAGCAGTCCCGGGAGCATTTCACAAATTCGCGAAACGACCGCAGAGCTTATCAAGTTTGCGAAAGAAACCCATACGCCCGTTGTATTGATAGGCCATATCACCAAAGACGGTCAAATCGCAGGACCCAAGATTCTTGAACATATGGTAGATACGGTGCTGCAATTTGAAGGCGATCGAAATCATGTGTACCGTATTCTGCGTGCCCATAAGAATCGCTTCGGAAGCACCCACGAATTAGGCATCTACGAAATGCTGGGCAACGGATTGCGAGAAGTGGCCAACCCCTCTGAAATTTTACTATCAAAAAATGATGAAGACCTCAGCGGAACGGCGGTTGCAGCTACCTTAGAAGGGATGCGACCCCTGATGATCGAAATTCAAGCCCTCGTAAGTTCTGCCGTGTACGGAACGCCCCAACGCAGTGCTACCGGGTACAATAGCAAACGTTTAAATATGCTGCTGGCCGTACTCGAGAAGCGTGCCGGCTTTAAACTAGGTGCCAAAGATGTGTTCTTGAACATCACCGGAGGTATTTCTGTTGACGATCCTGCCTTAGATCTGGCCGTTGTAGGAGCAGTCCTTTCCTCAAATATTGACATGGCCATCGACAAGCAGCTGTGCTTTGCCGCAGAAATTGGATTAGCGGGTGAAGTTCGGCCTGTAACGCGTGTAGAACAACGTATTTCGGAAGCAGAAAAATTAGGGTTTCGCGCTATTATTATTTCCAAATACTGCAAACTCTCTAAGAAATACCCCGATATTCAGGTCATTAAGGTGGGGAAAGTACACGATGTGGTTCGACATCTTTTTGGCTAACAAATTGGTACGATTTCTGCTAACGTATGGGTGCTATGAAGAATCTATGTACCTGCCTGCTTCTCGCCCTATTGGCGGTAAGCTGCAAACAAATACAACAAGCCACAGACGTCATTACGCAACCCACCCCTAGAGAGGTGTATGAACGACGTTTTGACGAAACGAATATCGCCTATCAAGAATGGGTAGCCATGTATCAATCTTCCCAACAAGACAGCCTCGAGGCTCCCCTACCCTTTTCCTTATCGGGACAATTACAAGCACCTAACATCAAGGCATTTGCCTATGATGTTTTGATTCAGCAAGGAGAGCGACTTTTCGTTACGGTAGTTTCAAAACCCGATAGCCTTCAGTTCTTTTTAGACGCGTTTCGAAAAGATCAAAAAGACCCGGTGGTTTATTCTGAAGAAAATAACAATACCTTCACCTACCTAGCCGAACGTACCGATACCTTAAAGGTTGTGATTCAACCCGAATTATACGCTAGCGGGAACTTTCAGCTCCAGATGTACACCCAACCCAGTTATGCCTTTCCCGTGGCGGGTGCCGACAACCGCAATGTGCAAAGCTTTTGGGGCGCAGCGCGTGACGGCGGAAGGCGGTCCCACGAAGGGATCGACATTTTTGCAGCAAGAGGCACACCCGTGGTGGCAGCCATTGATGGCAGGGTGAGTTCCACGGGGAAACGCGGACTGGGAGGAAAGCAAGTGTGGTTGCGCGATGGACTATTTGGTGCCTCGCTCTACTACGCCCATTTAGACAGCATCGCTGTTCGCAACGGTATGCGTGTAAAAGTGGGTGACACCTTAGGTTTTGTGGGGAATAGCGGAAACGCGCGAACCACGGCTCCTCATTTACATTTTGGAATTTATAAAGGGTATTCCGGAGCGGTGAATCCGTATCCGTTTGTAGCTCAGCAGAAGATACCTGAACAAAACATCAAAAGCGTTGAAACCGCGGCTCGTATCGGTAGGAATAACGCCGAGCTCCGTACGGGCCCAAGTACAAAATTCAATCAAATTGCAGGCTTGAGGCAACGAGATACTGTAGCCGTCTATGGACAGACAGAGAACTGGTATCACATTAAGTTGCAAGACAGTGTTGGCGGGTTTATGCATCGATCGCTGCTGGAACTGCTTCCGTAGAATTAACTTTTCGTTAAGCGCAAGTAGCATGTAGACACGTTATCTTTAGATTCCAACTAAAGTTTCGCAACCATGTCTGTATTCTCAAAAATCAAAAAGACCTTTCAATTAATGAAAACGGTGGACCTCGATGCCCTGGGAAAATTATCCCAGAAGGTAGATCTTTCCGAAGTGATGAGCGCTGTAGGGGAATTGGATGACCGACAATTGAAAGGCTTAATGAAAATGCTAAAAAGCCAGGGGAAGAAAGGACAACATCAACTACCCCCTATCGATGGTGATTTCTATGATTTGAGTCGGAAACTCACACCAAGGCAACGTGAAATCCAGTTAAAGGTGCGACATTTCATGGAGAAGGAAGTGAAGCCCATTGCCAATTATTATTGGAACCGGGCAGAGTTTCCACATGAAATCATTCCGAAGATGGCCGAATTGGATATCTGTGGTATCGCATACGATGGAATTGGCCCCGACGAGCAAACCTTTTTGATGGAAGGGATCATTGCGATGGAGCTCGCACGCATTGACGTTTCCATTTCTACTTTTTTTGGGGTTCACAGTGGGTTGGCCATGGGTTCTATTTATCTCTGCGGAAGTGAATCGCAAAAGCAAGAATGGCTTCCGAAGATGCAAAAAATGGAACAAATTGGCGCGTTTGGATTAACCGAACCTGAAGTAGGATCTGGCGTTGCGGGCGGTCTGGGCACTACGTGTAGAAGAGAAGGAGACGAATGGGTGTTGAATGGACAGAAAAAATGGATTGGTAATGCGACCTTTTCGGATGTTACTATTATCTGGGCTCGAGATGAAGAAAGCGGACGTGTGAAAGGGTTTTTAGTACGCAAAGGAAATCCTGGGTTTGTGGCGGAAAAAATGGAGGATAAAATGGCACTGCGTACCGTTCAGAATGCCTTGATCACCATGACCGAGTGCCGCGTTCCGGAAAGTGATCGCCTACAAAAATGTGATTCTTTCAAAGACACTGCAAAAGTGTTGAAAATGACGCGTGCCGCAGTGGCATGGCAAGCAGTCGGGTGTGCACGAGGCGCGTATGAAAGCGCCTTGAAATACACGAAAAAACGTGAACAATTTGGAAGACCTATTGCCTCTTTTCAGTTGATTCAAAATCACTTGGTCGAGATGCTTTCCAATTTAACCGCTATGCAGACCTTGTGTTTCCGACTTTCAGAATTGCAAGACGCCGATTTGTTAACCGATGAACACGCTTCTTTGGCCAAAGTATTTTGTAGTATGAGAACCCGCGATGTGGTAAGTCAGGCGCGCGAAGTCATGGGCGGAAACGGTATTCTCTTAGACCACGATGTGGCGCGCTTTGTTGCCGATGCCGAGGCGATTTACAGTTACGAAGGCACCAAAGAAATCAACACCTTGATCGTAGGACGCGCCATCACGGGCTATAGCGCCTTTGTAAGTTAAATATCGCTCAACAACTGATTGATCTCATCTAATTTTGGAGCTAAGATCACTTCAATACGTCTGTTCTTGGCTCTTCCTTCTGAAGTGGTGTTAGGAGCCATCGGCGCATATTCTCCTCTTCCTGCTGCGGTTAGATTATCCTTTGGAATCTGATTGTTTGTAGTGAGGATGGTCACAATTGCGGTCGCTCTCTTGGTGGATAAATCCCAATTGTCCTGAATGTTACCATTCCCTGAATACGGCACATTGTCGGTATGGCCTTCAATTAAGACGGCTATCTCTGGATTGTCGGCCAACACCTTACCAAGCGCCACGACTGCTTCTCTACCTCTTGCATTCACAGCCCAGCTTCCACTTTCAAAAAGCAATTTGTTTTCCATAGAAACGTACACTTTCCCATCGCGTTGCTCTACGGTTAGCCCCTTTCCTTCAAATTGTGTGAGGGCTGCAGAAATCGCATCTTTTAGGGCACGCATCTTGGCATCTTTGCTCGCAATGATTCCTTCCAATTCTGCTACACGTTGAGAACGGGCTTCAAGTTCTTTCTGAAGTGTGCTGAGGCGCTGCTCTTCGAGCGCTAAGGCCTTTTCTTTGGCCTCCAGTTGCTTGAGCAAGTTTCGGTTGCGCTCCAAATTTTCAGTAAGGGCGGAAGAACTGTTGGCTTCCAGCGCATCGTAGGACGCTTGCAGTCGGTTTAAGTTTCCACTAACGGCTTCTAAGTCCATCGCCAACTGTGTGTTTTCAGCCTTTAAGTTTTTAATGGTTTCTTCCAACTGCTCAACGCGATAGCCTTCTCCCTTTCCGGAGCGACCATCCAATTGCGACATTAGCGAGGCGTTCTCCGCTTTTAGTCGCTCATTCTGCGCTTTGAGGTCTTCGTATAATTGGGAACTCACACAAGAGATTCCGGTGAAGGCAAGTAGGAGGAGCAATAATCCTTTGTACAGCGTGTTCATGGGGTAGCGTTTAAAATTCAAATTCAACCAATAACGGACAGTGATCACTGTGTTTGGCTTCGGATAATATAACGGAGCGTTTCAGATTTTCTTGCAAGGGTTCTGCCACCATGTGATAATCAATTCTCCAGCCTTTGTTATTATTGCGTGCATTGGCACGGTAGCTCCACCAGGTGTAATGATGTGGCTCTTTGTTGAAGTGGCGGAAACTGTCGATAAAACCACTATCAATAAAGTTTCCAATCCATTCGCGCTCTACGGGAAGAAAACCCGACACGTTCTTGTTGCGTACAGGATCGTGAATATCGATGGCTTCATGACAAATATTATAATCTCCACAGACCAAAAGATTTGGGTGGGTTTCCCGAAGCTGATTTATGTATTGCTGAAAATCATCCATATAGGTTAATTTATGTTCCAACCGCGCCATATTAGTGCCGCTGGGCAGGTACAGGCTCATAATGGACAGCTCCTCAAAATCCACACGAACATTGCGTCCTTCATCATCCATATAGTCAATACCCGTTCCGTATTCCACATGATTGGGTTCTTTCTTAGATAATATGGCAACGCCACTATACCCTTTCTTCTTGGCGCTGAACCAATAGTGATAAGGGTAGCCCGCGGCTTCAATCGCTTCAATATCTACCTGGTCTTCCATGGCTTTGGTTTCTTGTAGGCAAACCACGTCGGGGTTGGCCGATGTTAACCATTCTAAAAATCCTTTGCGCATGGCGGCGCGAATGCCGTTGACGTTATATGAGATCACCTTCATAAGATACTTTTTTGTCGCTGTGGCTAAATTAAATAACATCGTATTTTTACCGATCGAAATGGCTGAAAGGTTTTCAAGAAAGAATCAACAAAATAAAAAGCCCTTCCGCTAGTTCTATAGATAATGAAGTACTTCCTGTTTTTATTGCTATGCTGCACCGCCTCACTGGGTTGGACGCAGGAGGTATCCTCTTCACTCAAGAGAAACACGCTGGCCGTACGCGACACGCTGGTCATTGATAGCGTTGGAATCAATCCAACAGCCTTTGCCATTACCGACACCCAAGGGAATCGCATCGATTCGCTGGGGTATGCAGTTGACTTCAAAAAAGGAAAGATCTACATTTCGGAACGTACCAAAGCCGTCTACGACTCGTTGGTAGTAACCTACTTGCCGTATCCCGAATATCTTCGGAAGCGCTATTTTGAACTCGACCGAAATATTATCGTTGAAAACACTGGGGCTTTAGACAAATTATATAGTCTTCAGACCGATAATACCCAGACCAACTTCACGCCCTTCGACGGACTCAATTCGGTGGGCAGCATTACCCGCGGGGTGACGATCGGGAACAATCAAAATGCGGTGGTGAATTCGCAATTAGACCTTCAGATCACCGGAAAACTGAATGATAAGGTTTCCATACGGGCTTCCATACAGGATGCTAACATTCCGACGCAAGAAGGAGGCTATTCACAAAGTTTGGACGAATTTGATGAGATCTTTATCGAACTCTTTAGCGAACGCTGGAATATCCGCGCAGGCGATGTGGATCTTCAGAATAATGACAGCTACTTCGGAAAATTTACCAAAAAGGTACAGGGAATTTCGTTGGGCGGCACCGTAGTACACGACAATGGGAGTCAGACCTCAGCATTCGCTTCGGGTGCCTTGGTGCGAGGTATCTTTCAGCGTAGTCAGTTTGTGGGAGAAGAAGGGAATCAGGGTCCGTATAAATTGGTGGGACCCAACGGAGAGTTATTCATCCTCATCGTATCCGGAAGCGAGCGCGTGTATGTAAACGGCTTATTGCTGAATCGCGGTGAAAATGAAGATTATGTCATTGATTACAACGCGGGAGAAATTCGGTTTAACCCCACCTATCCTATCACAGCGAACATGCGGATTACCGTCGAGTATCAATATACCGATCGCAGCTACACCCGCTTTATAGGGTATGGTGGCGGAAATCATAGCAGTGAAAAACTAGATCTAGGCGTCTATGTGTATACTGAAAATGACGCCAAAAATCAACCCTTACAGCAAAACCTTTCCGAAGAGCAAGTGGACATTTTGCAACAAGCGGGGGATGATATGGATCTAATGACAGCGCCCTCTGCCATTCCAGACACTTTTTCAGAAAATAAAATTCTCTATCGAAAGGAGCTCATCAATGGAGAAGAAGTATTTGTATTTTCCACCAATCCTGACGATGAGCTGTTCTCTGTTCGATTTTCGTTGGTAGGGCCCAATCAAGGGGATTATGTGCTTAGCAACGAAAGTACGATCAGTCGTGTTTTTGAATATATCCCTACTGTGAACGGGGTTCCTCAGGGGAATTACGCCCCTATCATCCGACTCCAAGCACCGGTGAAACTTCAAATAGGGGGTGTTCGCGGAAATTACCATCCCTCGCCCAAGACCAATATAGGCTTTGAACTGGCGGGGAGTCAGAATGACCTTAACCTGTTTTCAGATATTGATGATGGAAATAACGACGGGTTTGCGGGACGCGTGGCTGGGAATCAGCGTCTCTTCACCACGTCTGATTCCTTACGAGTTAACGCCACCGGTTCTATTGACTATATCGCCAGGGATTTTCGAACCGTGGAGCGCCTCTATAACATCGAATTTACGCGAGATTGGAACTTAGTGAACCCTACGGGAGATCAAACCTTTGTCAAGGCCGGCTTGGAAGCACTGCAGCTCAAGAATGGTGCGGCCCAATACGAACTACAACATTTGCGGTTTTCTGATAATTTTCAAGGAACCCGGCATGTCGTCAATGGGCGATGGAAATTTGGCAAGCTGGATGTCATTGCCAATGGAAGTCATCTCAACAGTACTGGCGACTCTTTAGATTCGAAATTTACACGGGCGCACACGGTGCTCCGATATCAGTTCAATAAAGCCTGGGTTGGTGGAAAAGTAAGCGGGGAGAACAATCAAGTGCGCGTGGTTCGTAATGATAGTCTAACCCCGGTAAGCCAACGGTTCCAGCAATACCAAGTCTTTACTGGAGTAGGTGATAGTACAAAGGTATTTGCGGAAGTGGGCTATGTGTATCGCATTAACGACAGTGTTCAAAACAATCGCTTGCAGGAAGTGAATCGTTCTAATAATGTGTATTTGAAATCAAGGCTAATAAACAATAGCAATACTCGATTGTCTTTATTTGCCAATTACCGGGAGTTGCAATACGCCAGAGATAGTCTGACCGATGAAAAGACCTTGAATACGCGACTCTTGTACAACCAGCAGCTCTTTCAGGGAGGCATCCGCTTAAACACAACCTTAGAATCGAGCAACGGGGTGCTTCCGCAGCAAGAATTCACCTATGTAAAAACCGAACCTGGACAAGGGGTATTTGCCTGGCAAGATTACAACGGGAATGGCGTGCAGGAATTAAACGAATTTGAAGTAGCGCAATTCCAGGACCAAGCAGAGTATGTGCGGGTGTTGCTTCCCAATCAAATTTTTGTAAAGATCAGGAACAACTCCTTCAGTCAGACGCTCACCTTGAACCCGCAATCGTGGGCTAGTGAAGGAGGATTCCGCGAGGTGTTATCTCATTTTTACAATCAGACCTCCTACATAGTGGATCGCAAGATCCGCCGTCGTGGGGATAATTTCAATATCAATCCGTTTGACGAAGGTGATGAAGCGCCGTTGGGCCTTTCCTTAAATTTTAGAAACGCCCTTTTCTTTAACCGAGGGAAGCAGCGCTTTACGACCAGCTATACCTATTTAAGTTCCTCGAGCAGCAACTTACTCTCGTTAGGATTACAAACACAAAAGCTGAAAAGTCATCAGCTCAATATCAACCATAAGTTTTGGGAGCAATGGTTGCTAAATCTGAAAGGAGCGCTGAGCACCAATGAAAGTATCAGCGAAAATTTTACCAATCGCAATTACGAACTCGACACCAAGGATGTGTTTCCGAAGCTTTCCTTTCTAGCAAGCCAACAAACACGATTCGATGTTTTTTATCAGTGGGTACAGAAAGAGAATCTTTTGGGATTGGAAGAAGAATTACTTCAGCAGAATATAGGGGTCTCATTTGCTTACAACAATGTGGAGAAAATCTCCATCAACGGAGAGTTTAAGTATATTGACAATGATTTCTCGGGAAGTGCGTTTTCTCCTGTGGCCTATCAAATGCTGGAAGGCTTGCAGCCGGGCACGAATTATACCTGGAATGTATTATTTCAGAAGCGAATCACGAAATATCTAGATGCCAATATCTCTTACTTCGGAAGAAAAAGTGAGAACACGAAGACCATTCATACCGGAAGCGTCCAATTACGAGCCTTTTTCTAATAAAAAAGGCGCTCCAGGTGGAGCGCCTTTTTGTTATCAATAGAAATTGGTTTAGCGAACGATGATTCGTTTCACACTTCCAAAGTCTTTGTTACCGATACGTACGATGTACACTCCTGAAGCCACATAAGACATATCAAGATTGTATTCGTAACCGTTTCCGGTTTCATTGTCAATACGACGACTCAACAGGGTTTGTCCTAGCATGTTCATCACGGTAAGCTCTAAGCGTTCGGTTACTTGCGTGGTAAGTAACTGCAACTGGTACTGATCATTTCCTTGATTGGTAATAATCAATTCAGAACCATCCGTAAAGCCAGGTGTTACAATGTCGAACAACTCATCACTACAAATTTGAAGCGTCCAATCTTGCAACTGACCTCCATCTTGGTTGGCGTCATCGGTAATACGAAGCGTCCAATCACCCGCTGACTGCAAACCATTGAAATCAGACAAGTTCCCTTCTGGACGGAACGAACCTGTAAAAGGCGCCGTACCTCCCGTAATTGGATCGGCGGCGTCATCATCGAACGTAGTGTTGATCATATTATCGCCGCTACTTCCATTATCGGTAGAAAGCTCTACGATGGTACCATCGGGACCTTCCAAGAAAATATCAAGATCTCCCGTGAACGTGTGCGTAAGGTTCAATGTTACATTCACATCATTGATTAAGAAATCGTCTGTGTATGTAATAACCGACTCTGTGGTGGTTCCTGCGCCAGGTCCAATTGGGAAGTTGGTGTCGTTGTCATCTGAAAGACAAGCGATGTTCTCTACAGTTTTGACAGTGCTGTCATTGGCACCTACGGCATCTCCAGCCAATTCTGTAGAAGCGGTAAACTCATACGATCCTACGCCAGAAATATCCGCGTTCTGGGTAAAGGTGTACGACAGCGTACTTCCAGGGTTGATAGGTCCTGCAACGGTTTCAGTAACAGCAGCGCCACCGTCAATGCTGTAAGAAACATCGAAGCCAGATTGAATGGCACCTCCAAAATTCTCGATGGTCACCGTGACAGGTTCTACACCTAGTCCTTCTCCACTTTCTGGAGCGGTAATTTCAGTAATCCCAAGGTCGTTTGCAAAAATGTGCGTTACCTCTTTCAGAACGGTATCATTCGAATTGTCTTCATCTGTAGGCAACCCGGTAGCTACAGAGATTTCATAAGTTTCTCCTTCAGTAGAAAGATCTACGGTAGCGGTAAAGGTATATTGCTCGGAAGTGGCCGAAGCGATCGTTCCGGTAAAGGTTTCCGTGGCAATCGTAGTACCGTCAACCGATAAGGTCAATGGAATATTAGATTGTGGATCTAAGCCGAAGTTGAAAATAGTTACGGTCACTTCTTCCATAGCGGTAAGAAGTCCGTCATTAGGCTCGTCAATATTAATAGCTCCTAAGTCGTTATTAAAGTCGGGTGCAATTTGAAATACTCCCACAACGTCTTTACGACCACTGTTCATGTATTCATTGATAAACCAAAATGTTTTATCATTACTTGGGTCGATGTCAATTTTGCTGTAATCACCGTAACGAAGTCCAGGAATGTTTTGATTTCCGTTTGCGATTAGTTCTTCGGTTACCGTCATGGTTCCCAATGGATCTCCTGCGAAACGCCCTGTGTAGTAGGAGCTCACACGCACTGGGTTAGGATCGTTAGGATCTACGGTCATACCTGAATATCCCATTCCGATATTTCCGAAGAGGTCCATCATCATACTCGCATGCCAAGCGTGCTTTTCACCACCTGAAGGGGTGTCTGGCGCCACGTAGGTACCTTCCTGATAGACAGTCCATGGTTGGTTATCATCGTCCTGACGTAGTTCGTACCAACGTACAGCTGCCTTTTCTCCACCAGAAGCGTCCACGTCAATCACAAAATTGAATAACGCCGAATTGTGTGTTCCGAACTTTCGGAATTGCGCCTGGTTCATGATGGTAGCCTGTAATGCATCAATGGCAACACCACCACCGGGCTGCGTCAAGTTAGAGAAGCTACCTCCGTCAAAAACAGAGATAAACGGAGTGGCTGTAAGTTCGGTAGGCGCTGAAACCGTAGAGTTTCCTGGAGTTGTCCAATCAACATCGATGGTCCATAATTTAACGTGATCTTCGGTGACTCCGCTCCAAGCATCGTCCTGAAGATATAGAATGGTGGCACCACCCGCTGCGGGCATAGTGTCATCGGTAACGTTCAAAGCCTGCGGACTAAAGAATCCACTGGTTACGATACCCGGTAGATTGAATCCAAGGATTTGTGCCGAAGGATTCCCTGCAAGCATTTCATCACGCTCTAGTGCCCAAACCTTGTTGGTAGAACTGGTATTGTCTGTAATGTAGTACCCATCACTCCAAACCGACAATTTTTGATAGTCGTTGATTTGAGGAATGGTATAGGTGAACCATCCATCGTTAATTGGGTCTGGTCCATCCGATACTGCAATCTGTGCCCCACCTCCTAGGAAGGAAAGCACCCAGCGATCTACCGCACTATCGTAAGATACAGTAAGGTCACAACAACCCCCATTCGGGAAAATAGTTGGGTTCGGTGAAATCTGGCCTGTTAATGCGTTACCATCCTTATCATAAATGATGAAACCTGTGTTGAAAACCACAAACACGTGATCGGGTCCAACAGCCAACGAAGGGTCTGTGGGTTGTGAACTGGATTGTGCAGCATCGAACACGAGAATAGGTGCTTTGGCTGGGATTTTTCCTGCAAGGCGGTGTGCATTCCGAGCGAAGAAATCATCTTCTACTTGGGGATCTTTTCCCGGCACGACTTCTGGTCGTGAAGATCGACCGTCTTGAGCTTCCTTATCTACTGTAATAGCAGGAGCTAAGTTTGCGCGAGAGGCGATCGAGGGCACATATTGCATGTCACCTACAGTACCCGTGTACATAGGGCCTTCTTTTTGTTGTGCATGCACTGCTGAAAGCGTAAAAAAGCAAAGCAATGCAATTAAGTAATTAAATTTCATTCGGTTTAAATTTTTATTAACAATTAAGTTTTCTAAAATACAATACCCGCGAAGGATTGTCAATTTTTACCAATCTTTTAACTTTCATCATATATACTTGTATATCAGCCTCTTAAAAGACGTGTATTGTAATTATTGTTAAATTTAAAGGGAGGAGCGAATAATTTGTCGCAAGCGGCTGGCACATTATTTGTAAATTACCTTGTATCAAACCAAACCAACGTGTATTATGACCACAATGTTAAAAACCACCTGTGTATTAGTGTCTGTTTTCTTTTTGGCTCAATGTGATGCTACCAAAAACACATCAGAGGCTCCAAAATCTAATGATGCTATGACTGAAAATGCTACCGCAAAAAAAATGATGGAAGAAGGCTTTAAGGCCGGAACGATTGTGTACTCTCAAGCGGAAGAAGACTGCCCATATACTATTCAAATTGAGAATGATGAGCCTTCGTATTTTCTTGACCCTGTAAATTTAGAGGAGTCCTACAAAAAGGATGGCATGAAAGTATGGGTACAATACGCAGGCATGCGCATGATGAATCGCTGTGAAAAGGCGAATCCTGTGAACGTCGTAGCGATACAAAAAAGAGAGGAGTAACATATACTCCTCTCCTTAAATAATCTTCTAAAACCGTGTGCTTACTTCACGATGATTTTCGCTGTTTGGAAAGCATTTGCTTCCTCACTTCCAATCTTCACTAAGTATACTCCGCTTGCCGCATACGACATATCAATCGTTTGCTTGTAAGCAGGACCATCCTTGCTCAAGTTATTGAAAATGACGGTTCTTCCCTGAATATCGATAACGCTCATGGCAACCGTTCCGTCGAAGCTAGTATTTAATATTACTTCGAATTTATTATTCGGAAGGGTAATCACTTGCATGTCAGCATTCGAAATCTGATTGTCGGTTACACTAAACTCAGGCTCTAAGCTGAAGTGAAATGCTTGGTCGCGACGAACTGGATTGAACGTCTCTCCAATATACCAAAAAGTCATATCATCTGAAGGGTCTACCGTTAGATGCGTATAATCTGCCAGACGGTTACTCGGGTTCGCATTGGTACTTAAAATTAATGGCGTTTCATCAACGGTCATCACATTCAGGGCATCTTCTGCGAAACGTCCTGTAAAGTTCATCTGAATTCTATCTGTGCTCGATGAAGTATAGTACCCAATCGCAATGTCTCCATCACCGTTCATAGCCATGGTTCCTGAATAGGCGTCCTTTCCGTCTGGAGCTTCATAGGTTCCTTCTTGGAAAATTGTCCATGGATCACCATCGGCATCCTGACGTAATTCATACCAGCGAATCGCTGCTTTCTCTCCACCGCCGGCTACTACGTCTACAACGAAGTTCATCACTGCAGAGTTGTATCCTGGAAAACGACGGTATTGCACCTGATTCATCATGGTTGCTTGAAGTACGTCGATATCTACACCACCTCCTTGAGGACGGTTCGAGAAAGAACCTCCATCAAAAACGCCGGTAAAATCGGCAACAGTAATTTCTTGTGCCGCAGAAATGGAAGAGTTAGCGGGCGTATCCCAATCAACGGTTGCACTCCAAATTTTCAAGTGGTCGTCTGAAACACCACCCCATGCATCATCCTGCATATAAACAATTGGCACAGGTGTTCCCGGAGGCGCTTGTTCGTCGTCGGTAGTGTGAAACGCGTGTGGGCTGTAGAATCCAAACGTACTGATTCCTGGAAGTGGGAATGCGATGAACTGCGCCGGATTACCTTGCAACATTTCATCTCTTTCTACTGCAAATACACGGTTCCCGCTATTAATATTAGCTGTAACCATATACACATCTCCAAAAGAAGCAAATTTCGTGTAATCAGGGAAGGATCCTGTTCCGAAACCAGTGGTATATACAAACCATCCGTCGTTAACAGGGTCTGGTCCTTGACATACGGCTACGTTGAAGCCGTTCGGGTTATTATCGAATTCCGTAATCACAAATCGATCTGCTACCGCATCGTAAAATACGATGGGGTCTCCAATAGCGTTCCCTGGGAAAATAGTCGCCAAAGACGCTTCCGACGTAAGAGGGTTCCCATCTTTATCAAAAATTCTGAAAGCGGAGTTCCAAGCGGCCACATAGTGATTTGGTCCTGCTGCTCCGGTTGGGTCAGAAGGCGTTGCTTGTGAAACGTCTGCTAAAAATTCCAAAAGAATGGTACCCTGATCGCGTTGTGGCGCTCTCGCCTGTGTTCCTATTAATGGATCATCGCCTTTAGGCATGCCTTTTCCAGGCACTACTGGGTTACCATGTCTACGTTTCGGATGTCCTTCCTTTAGTGTATTATCCGCCTCTTGAAAGGATCCGTTTCGCATCTGTTCTGCGATACTAGGCACCACGATCGGCCCCTCAATAAGTCCAACCTCAGAAGGACCTACTGAATCCTGTGCTGATACCATTCCAAAAGATAACAGGAATAGCATCGCCACTGCATACTTAGTAAATTTCATTTCGATAGTTTTTTAGTTAAAGAGTTATTAATTCGTGTTAAAAATACACTAAATCTTTAACCTAGACCAGTTTTCAACCGTCTTTAACGCAGTAAGATCGGGTTTTTGAGAAGGTATTCTCTACGCCAACCACGTTTTGTAGGAAACTGCTTCCGAAATTTTACTTCCAAGTTCAGAAATAGGGAGGCGTTCCTGCTCCATGCTGTCGCGATGGCGCAGTGTTACCGTTTGATCGTCCAGCGTTTGATGATCTACTGTAATGCAGAAGGGAGTTCCGGCAGCATCTTGACGACGATACCGTCTTCCCACCGCATCCTTTTCATCATACACCACATTATGTTCCCATTGTAGTTCGTCTATAATTTCTTGAGCGATCTCTGGAAGTCCGTCTTTTTTTACCAGCGGAAGCACCGCAGCCTTTACCGGAGCCAATATAGCGGGAAGTTTAAGCACGGTTCTGGTATTACCATCGTCTAACGTTTCTTCTTCGAGCGAATTGCTGAGCACCGCCAAAAACATACGATCCAGCCCTATGGAAGTTTCAACTACGTAAGGCACATAGTTTTCTTGTAATTCAGGATCGTAGAATTGTAATTTTTTTCCACTGTATTGTTCGTGCGCCTTTAGATCAAAATCGGTTCTGGAGTGAATGCCTTCCAACTCTTTGAATCCAAACGGAAAGTTGAATTCAATATCGGCGGCAGCATTGGCATAGTGCGCTAATTTCTCATGATCGTGAAAACGGTAGTTCTCTTTACCCATCCCGAGAGACAAATGCCATTTGAGTCGCGTTTCCTTCCAGTATTCATACCACTTGAGCTCTTCCCCTGGGCGTACAAAGAATTGCATTTCCATTTGTTCAAATTCGCGCATTCTAAAGATAAACTGACGCGCCACAATTTCATTTCTGAAGGCCTTTCCGGTTTGTGCGATTCCGAAAGGAATTTTCATCCTACCGGTTTTCTGAACGTTTAAGAAATTAACAAAAATGCCCTGTGCGGTCTCGGGACGCAAGTAGAGATCGGTAGCGCTTTCTGCGGAAGCTCCTAATTTGGTTCCAAACATTAAATTGAACTGTCGAACTTCTGTCCAGTTCTTACTTCCGGTTTCGGGATCCGCAATATCCAATTCTTCGATCAACGCTTTTACATCCGCCAGATCTTCCTTTTCCAACGAACGCGCTAACCGCTCCACTGCGGCTTTGGCTTCCCCTCTGTATCGCAATACTCTTGGGTTGGTAGTGACAAATTGTGCTTCGTCGAAGGCCTCACCAAATCGTTTTTGTGCTTTGGCAATCTCCTTTTGCGCCTTTTGTTCTAGCTTTTCCGCATAATCTTCCACTAAGACATCAGCTCGGTAGCGCTTTTTAGAATCTTTATTGTCGATCAAAGGATCATTAAACGCATCTACGTGACCTGAGGCTTTCCAGGTGGTGGGATGCATCAATATTGCCGCGTCGATACCCACAATATTCTGGTGCATGTACACCATGCTTCGCCACCAGTATTCGCGGATGTTCTTTTTTAGTTCGGCTCCGTTTTGCGCATAATCGTATACGGCACTTAAACCGTCATAAATTTCGCTGGAAGCGAAGATGTATCCGTACTCCTTAGCGTGGGATACCACTTTCTTAAATTGATCGTCGTTGTTTGCCATGGAACAAAAATAAAAAACCGCTACCATACCATGGCAGCGGTTCTATCTTTTTTTAAAGGGAAATTTATTTCAGTTCCATCGTGGCGGTGGCGATTTGATTGGAGCCGTCAAACACATTGATCCGATATATTCCTTCTATCAGATCGTCTTCAATGGCATCTACCAATACGCAAACATCAAGTTCCTCATTTTCATAAAACACATTGGTGCTTTTACTGTAGTTAAGAATACCGTTTTCGAACTCGAGGATTCCCTTATCTCCTAACAGATTGTTCTTAGGGTTAATTACTTGCACATATAAAGTACGCTCTCCAACACTAGCAACCGGGTTGGGGGCAAGTGTAAAACATGTTCTCACCTTATCGGCCCTACTGGAACGTCTGGTATCTACCACTCTTCCGCTGTTTCGAATAATAACGCCTTCTCCACGCAAGTCCACAGCATTTACAACGGCTGCTTTTTTCACCGTTTGAGAAAGCTCTTCATTCGATAGACTTACACTATCTACCACCTTAATGGTCTCGTTCAGCATTGTATTGGCACTATCTCTTTCAACCGCTAACATTTGATTGGCGCGAATCAGACTATCAGCCTTCTGAAATAACAGCTTTCGTTCTTGCTTTAGCCGACCTACCTCACTTTTATATCGCTTGATCAGGGCAATGTTAGCCTCTGCGTCCTTCACCGAATCCAGTAATACCTCGATGCGCTCACGCGCGGCAAGAAGGTCTTTATCTTTGAGTTCGTTATCTTGAATCACCTCATCATAGTTTGCGATCAGTCCTTCAAGTTCATCTTCAATTTCAGCCTTTTGGAGCTCAAGACTCGCAATGTTTGTTTCTTTGTCGTTGTACAAGAAAACGGTATATACAGCGAGCGCAATTAGTAGGGCGGACAAAACTCCGATTAAAATCTTAAATTTGTTAGTGCTATTTTCAGCCGTCATAACATTTCGATTTTTGATAGTCATCAAAAGTACTAAGAGCAACTCTCCCAGAACGTTTAGGAAATAATAAAAAAACAAAAATTATGTTAAATCTATTATTCCCAGCGGAATGTAGCGGATGTGGGAGCGTTTTAAACACGAAAAAAGAGTTGCTTTGTGTAAGCTGCCGTCATTCCCTTCCGCTCGCCTGCCATCATCTAACGCTAGACGAGACCTTGAAGAACCTTTGGTATGGTAGATTACCCTTGGTTCAGGCTACCGCCTTGCTTCGGTTCGAAAAACAGGGCATTACCCAACGCGTACTTCATCAGCTGAAATATCGTGGCCAAAAAGAGCTGAGCACCTTTTTTGGCCATTGGCTGGGAGCCGAGTTACAAGAAATTGACACCTATGCCACCATCGATACAGTTATTCCAGTTCCACTTCACAAAAAAAGGCTACGAAAGCGTGGCTATAATCAGGTAACAGGATTCGGAAATGCGATTGCGACCGCACTAGACGTACCCTTTTTAGAAGATGTCTTATTAAAAGTAACAGCGGCACGTTCTCAAGTATTTAAAGGGAGACTCTCAAGATTTGGTGGTACCGAAGTATTTACCTTGAACCACCGTGAAAAAGTGATGGGAAAACACATCCTTCTAGTAGATGATGTCGTTACCACGGGAGCCACCCTAGAACGTTGCGGGCTGTGTTTGCTGGAAGGAACCGAGGCAAAACTTAGCATTGCTACCATAGCAGTCGCCTAAGAAAGTTTGTGTAATTTTGCCACGATGAAAGGACTGTTTCGCGATTTCCTGTGGGTATTTATTCTCCTGATGAGTATGACCCACTGCGCTAAAAAAGGAACCCCCACGGGTGGGGCCAAGGATACTATTCCTCCGGTCATCGTACGCAGTAGTCCGGAAAATTTCAGCACCAACTTCGAGGCTGATGAAATTCGGATTACCTTCGATGAGTATATCAAACTGGAAAAGCTTCAACAGAACCTGATCATTTCACCACCCTTACAATACGATCCGGAAATCACCCCCATAAGCACTTCCAAGCAGTTACGCATCAAACTTTCAGATACCCTGCGAGAAAACACTACCTATAGTATTAACTTCGGAAAAAGTATTGTAGACAACAACGAAGGCAATGAATTTGAATATTTTAAATACGTCTTTTCTACGGGGGATTATATCGATAGTTTGAAACTCACCGGAACGGTGCGTGATGCACAACGTCTCACCCCTCAAGGTCCTGCCACAGTGCTCTTGTATGAAGTGAATGATCAGTATACCGATTCGATCATATACAACGAAAAACCCACGTACATCGCCGCGACCAAAGATAGCACGTATACCTATGAACTTTCCAATCTAAAAGAGGGTACGTATCGTCTGGTGGCGCTTCGTGAAGGGTCGGCCAATTATACCTTTCAGCCCAATTTGGATGAGATCGCTTTTTACGACGAGTTCATCACACTGCCTACCGATAGTAGTGTGACCCTTACCTTATTTAAAGAACCACTTTCCTATGAAATTGCGCGACCCTCACATGAAAGTAAAAATCATATCATATTTGGGTATAGCGGAAATGGCGATTCCCTTAGTCTCACGCCCCTCTCTGATCTCCCGGAAGGTTTTTCTTCAAGAGTGTATAAAGACCGCAATAAAGACACCTTACATTATTGGTTCAAACCGGCCATCGACATTGAACAGCAAGACACCCTCTATTACCTAGCTCGGAATCGCGGCCAAGTAGACACCCTGACCGTTCGTATGAAGGAGCTCTATCGTGACTCGCTGTCAATAGAACGTCTGGGAACCTCTAGTATGCTCCCGAGAGACACGGTACAACTGGCTGCGAATACACCTCTCATTAGTTTTGACGCCGAAAAAATCACCGTTACCAACAAGGATTCAATGGTCATTGCACACGATGTTCGCATTGATACCAACTACAATACGGCTGAGATCATTTTTGAGAAGGAATTCGAGCAGCGATATAACATCGAGCTTCTGCCAGGTGCCTTTCAGGATTTTTTCGAAGAAACCAATGATTCCATTAGTTTTCGTGTGCGCACCATGGCCGAATCGGACTACGGAACCATTTTGTTCAACATGACAAATTTAGAGACTTTTCCAGTTATTGTTGAATTGCTTACGACCAACTATGACGTGCGACGAACGATCTATCTAAGAGAAAACAAGAACCTTACATTTGATTACCTACAACCGGGAACTTACTTCGTACGACTCACTTTCGATACCAACGAAAACAATATGTGGGATTCTGGTTCATACTTGGAACGTCGGCAACCCGAACGGGTTATATTTTACCCTAAGCAGATTGAAGTACGGGCCAATTGGACGCGTAGTGAAACCTTTACACTAACTGAAACGAATCCCGGTCCCGTAGAAATTGAAGCTGATCCCGAAGAGTAGTAATGGTCTCCTTTTGGAGCGAGATGGTTTCTATAAATTCGCCTTCAAAACCTGCGGAAATACGCTCCCCAAGCACATCATACACCGCCGAATGCCCTACATAAGGGTGGTCGTTCCCGTCGCTACCTACACGATTTACGCCCACACAATAGGACATATTTTCGATCGCTCTGGCTTTTAGTAGCGCATCCCAGGCCGACACTCTTTTTTCTGGCCAATTGGCTACATATAGTAAAAGGTCATAATCTACCGTATTACGCGCCCAAACCGGAAAACGGAGGTCATAGCAAATAAGCGGACAGATAGTCCATCCCAAGTATTCAACGATCAACCGATCGTTTCCCGCGGTATAGGTTTCGTGTTCTCGGGCTAAGGTGAAGGTGTGTTTCTTATCGTAGTGAAAACTTGTTCCGTCTGGCTTCACAAAATAGAGACGGTTGTAAAAATGTTCGTTTTCCACGACCACAACGCTTCCGGTTATAGCGGCTTGGTGTTTTTTAGCGTGCGCGCGCATCCATTCCAAGGTACGGCCATTTGTTGGCTCGGCTACCGCTTTCGCATTCATCGTAAAGCCCGTTGTAAACATTTCAGGAAGAACAATGAGGTCGGTATCTCCTAATTTTTTCAACAGCCCACTAAAGTGTTCTCGATTTTTTTCGGGCGCTTCCCAGTGGAGGTGAGATTGAATTATGGTTACGTTAAATTGTGGTTTCATTAGTTCGATGCTAATAGCTTCTGAATATCGGCACGGCCTTGCATAGTGGCATGATCCATGGCCGTATTCCCTTTGTCGTCAGCGATTGATGGATTCGCACCGTGTTTTATGAGAAGTTCGACTATATCTGCTTTCCCGAAAGTGGTCGCAAAAATAAGCGCTGTAGATCCATTAAAATTAGTGATGTTCACATTGGCCCCTTTTTCTAACAACATACTGGCAATATTGTGGTATCCTTTGAAGCAAACTCCCATCAAGGCTGTATTTCCGGATGCATCCTGTCGATCTAAATTATCGTCTTTTTCGATGATGGTGGCCGTAATTCCTTCATGTCCGTAGTAGGTCGCTAATAATAGCGGCGTCGAACCGCGTGCGTCTGTTTCATTGACCAGTTCGGGATGATTACTTAAAAGTTCCTGTACCTGCGCCAACTCCCCGGCACGTATGGCATTAAATAGTGCTTCCTTCATGAGATAAAGATAGCGAATTCGTAACGCATTCGCTACAGGGTGGTGCCAACAAATCCTAGATAGATCGCAAGATCTTTCCCGCTTTTTTCAGAGTTTCATCTGTTTTAGCAAAACAGAGACGCAATACCTTATCGTCATGACCGTCTGCATTGAACACAGAGGTAGGTATAGTAGCAATTTTGTGTTCCTTGGTAAGACGCGCTGCAAATTGGACGTCTGATTCGTCTGTTATTTCAGAAAAATCCAACAACTGATAATAGGTGCCGGCAGAAGGAATACAACTAAACCGAGAGGTCGTTAACTCATCCAACAGCAGGTCTCGTTTTCGTTGATAGAAGGCTCCCAATTGCGCATAGCGCTCCCCGTTTTCCAGGTATGCCGCCAAGGCTTTTTGTGTTGGATGATGCACACTAAACACCGTAAACTGATGGATTTTACGTAAGGCTTCCATCATGGGTCTGGGAGCAGCACAATACCCAATTTTCCAGCCGGTATTGTGAAATGTCTTTCCGAAGGAGGCCGTTATGAATGTTCGTTCAGACAAGGCTTCAAAACGGGCAGCACTCTGATGCGTATTCCCGTCGAAAATGATATGTTCGTATACCTCATCACTTACGACCCAAAGATCATTTTTTATGACCAATTCCTGTAGGGTCTCCATATCTTCTTTTGAAAACACCATACCGGTAGGGTTATGAGGCGAATTAATAACGACCATCCTGGTGCGCGAAGTAAGCGCATCCCGTACTTCGTTCCAATCGGGGCGGTAATGCGGGGTTTTCAATGGTATGGCAATGGGAGTAGCACCAAAAAGTGAAATGGTAGGGGTGTAACTATCGTAAGCCGGAGTAAATACAATCACTTCATCCCCTTTTTCCAAAACACTGGCAAAAGCTACAAACAAGGCTTCGGTGGCACCCGAGGTAATGGTAATTTCCTGCTCCCAATCGTATTTCTTATGATGTAATTGATGAATACTTTTGGCAATCTGTTGGCGTAGTCCTGCATCTCCAGGCATGGGTGCATATTGATTATGTCCTGCCCTCATAGCTTCGGAAACCTGAGCAATCAAGGCAGGATCACTTTCAAAATTGGGAAAGCCTTGCGACAGATTTAATGCGTCATATTCCTGAGCCATTGCACTCATCACAGAAAAGATCGAGGTGCCGACCTGAGGCAATTTTTGTGGTATCTTCATAAGCGTAATATAGGAAAGCCACGGTAGGAAACAAGGGAAACCCACTGATAATTCAGAAGAAACAGAAATAAAAAAATCCCAATACCGGTACGGGCATCGGGATGTATATCATGTTTTGAATTAATTACCCTTCTACACTCGCTTTGAGGTACTCGCGGTTGATACGGGCAATGTTTTCCAACGAAATATCTTTAGGACATTCAATATAACAAGCTCCGGTATTACTACAGGCACCAAAGCCCTCTTTGTCCATTTGATTTACCATGTTCAACACGCGGCGAGAGGCTTCAACTTCTCCTTGTGGAAGCAACGCAAACTGACTCACTTTGGCCGAGGTAAATAACATGGCACTAGCGTTCTTACACGCTGCTACACACGCCCCGCATCCAATACAGGTAGCCGAGTTGAACGCTTCGTCAGCATCGTCCTTCTCTACCGGAATGGAGTTGGCATCAATCGTATTTCCGGACGTATTGACCGAAATATACCCTCCGGCCTGCTGTATACGATCAAACGCAGTACGGTCAACTACCAAGTCTTTGATCACTGGGAAGGCTTTTGCTCGCCAGGGCTCAATAACAATGGTATCACCGTCCTTAAAACTGCGCATATGTAGTTGGCAGGTAGTGATGTGTCGTTTGGGTCCGTGTGGTCGCCCGTTAATCTGTAAGCTACAGCTTCCGCAGATCCCTTCGCGACAATCGTGGTCAAATTCTACAGGGTCTTTCCCATTCTCAATAAGATCGGCGTTTAGCACATCTAACATTTCCAGAAAAGACATATCTCCATCGACATCAGTTACCTGATAGGTTTCCAGACTCCCTTTGGAAGTTGCGTTTTTTTGACGCCAAATTTTTAAAGTCAGCTTCATAACAATCCGCTTTTATTTATAGCTACGAGTTTTTACCTCGATATTTTCGTAATTCAATTCTTCTTTGTGAAGTACTGCTTCGCTGGGTGTTCCTTTGTATTCCCAGGCAGCCACATACATAAAGTTCTCATCATCCCGAAGGGCTTCGCCTTCTTCGGTCTGGTACTCTTCTCTAAAATGCCCTCCGCACGATTCATTTCTGTGCAGTGCATCTTTGGCAAATAATTCCCCTAGTTCCAAGAAATCGGCTACGCGGCCCGCCTTCTCTAGTTCCTGGTTCATTCCATCCATTTCACCCGGCACTCGAACGTGCTCCCAGAATTCCTTACGCAATTCTTGAATTTCGGTGATGGCTTCTTGCAATCCTTTCGCATTTCGGGACATCCCCACTTTGTTCCACATAATTTTACCCAATCGTTTGTGGAAATGATCTACCGACTTGGTTCCGTTGTTATTGACCAATTTCTGAAGGCGCTCCCGCACCTCTTTCTCGGCCTGTTCAAATTCGGGAAGATCCGTAGAAATGGCACCCGTACGAATGTCATCCGACAAATAATTACCAATGGTGTACGGAAGCACAAAATAACCATCGGCCAAGCCTTGCATCAGTGCCGAAGCTCCCAAACGGTTGGCTCCGTGATCACTAAAGTTCGCTTCGCCTGCTGCGTAACATCCGGGAATTGTAGTTTGCAGGTTGTAATCCACCCAGATGCCTCCCATGGTATAATGCACCGCAGGATAGATTTTCATAGGTGTCTTATACGGATTCTCATCCACGATCTGTTCGTACATCTGGAATAAGTTCCCGTATTTGTTTTCGATGGCCTTCTCACCCAGTTCGCGTACCTTTTCTTCGGAAGGATTTTCAATTTTCTGAATCTCTGCCGCTTCCTTTCCGTAGCGCATGATGGCAGAAGCAAAATCCAGGAAGACCGCTTCGCCCGTTTTATTCACGCCAAATCCGGCGTCGCATCGCTCTTTTGCCGCTCTAGAAGCCACATCACGCGGCACCAAGTTTCCGAAGGAAGGATAGCGACGTTCTAAATAATAATCGCGATCCTCTTCTTTGAGTTGGGTGGGTTTAAGTTTCCCCTGTCGAATGGCTTCGGCGTCTTCTTGCTTCTTCGGAACCCAAATCCGACCGTCATTCCGAAGGGATTCTGACATCAAGGTCAGTTTCGATTGATGATCTCCCGAAACCGGAATACAGGTGGGGTGAATTTGCGTGTAGCAAGGGTTCGCAAAATATGCCCCGCGCTTATGGATTTTCCACGATGCTGTTACATTGCTACCCATGGCGTTAGTGGAAAGATAAAAGACATTCCCGTACCCACCGGAAGCGATCACCACAGCATGCGCCGAATGCCGTTCAATTTCTCCAGTTACCAAATTACGAGCAATGATACCTCGAGCCTTTCCATCTACAATCACAAGATCTAACATTTCGTGACGGGTGTAGCTTTGGATCTTCCCTCGATTGATCTGCCGGTTCATGGCTGCATACGCCCCTAATAATAGTTGCTGCCCCGTTTGTCCTTTGGCATAAAACGTTCGAGACACCAATACCCCTCCAAAAGATCGGTTATCTAGGAGTCCGCCATACTCTCTTGCAAAAGGAACTCCCTGTGCGACACATTGATCGATGATGTTCGCGGAGACTTCCGCCAGACGGTATACATTCTCTTCACGAGAACGATAATCGCCCCCTTTAATGGTATCGTAAAACAAGCGGTAGGTGGAATCTCCATCGCCCTGATAGTTCTTTGCTGCATTGATTCCTCCTTGGGCGGCAATGGAATGCGCACGACGGGGGGAATCCTGATAACAAAATGTTTTTACATTATAACCAAGTTCGGCAAGGGTCGCTGCGGCACTTCCGCCGGCCAATCCGGTTCCTACCACAATCACGTCTATATTACGCTTGTTGGCAGGGTTTACCAGGTTTATTTCGTTCTTATGTTTTGTCCACTTCTCAGAAAGCGGTCCGCTAGGTACATGAGATGCTATTTTCGACATAATCGCTCTTTTTAGTGTGGAATTTGATTAAAATGATGGTAGAGGGCAATAAAAATGAACCCTAAAGGAATGGCTACCGCATACAATTTGGTAAAACCCTTGATTGCTTTCGAGTACTTGTTGTTCCAACCCATGGTTTGGAAAGACGATGCAAAGCCATGCCAGAGGTGAAACATCAAGAGTACGAACGCGAGGCAATAGATACCCACGCGAACCGGACTTTCAAATTTGTGTACGAGTTCAGGGTAATACCGACTTTCCATGGCTTCATTTACATCTACATATTTATAGATGATTTCAGGCACCCAAAAATCGTAAAAGTGCAGGCCAAGAAAGGCCAATACAACGGCTCCTGAGATTATCATATTTCTGGACGCCCAACTCGAATTAGCGCTTCCACTATACTTCTTATAGCTATGAACACGGGCTCGGTTGTTTTTGAGCTCTAAGATAATTCCCATCACAAAATGGAAAATAACGCCCAAAATCAGTACCGGCTGTAACGCGAACTGAACCAACCCATTGGTTCCCATAAAATGAGACCACTCATTAAACGTTTCCGGAGCGACGACCGAAGAAAAGTTAATGGTAAAATGTTGGGCTAGAAATACGACAAGAAAGAGACCAGAAAGCGCCATAGAGACCTTTCTAGCGATGGAAGAAGATACAATTCCCATTATGGTTTTCTTTTCAAAGATTTACGACGTACAAAAATACACCCCAGACGTCGGAATGCCAAACTTCTTGGACGCTTTAGTATTATTCAGATTCATTCTAAAAACATTATTGCACCTCCCACGAAACACTGTCTTTCGCGTTCCCCACAGCAACGTGAATAGTGTAGTTCCCTTTTGGAAGATACAGCGCTCCATTTCCGGCTGGTGTTATGTTCGTTCCTGCTTTCTCGAGGTTTTTCACACCCTTTTCCGAAGCGGTAACATCATACTTAACCACGTTAATTCCTTTGTCGACGGAAGCATCCATCGACTGTACTTCGGTTCCATCTTCTGTGGTAATAGTGATAGTAGCCTTGCCGGAAGTCGGACTAAAAAACTGCAGGTTTACTTCGGGTTCGTACGCATCCATCCACGGACTAAAACTATTACCCCATCGACGGGTAGCGCGTACGTTACCGGGAGCGCTAACAACGAGCGACGTCGCCGGCTTGCCTCCTAATTGTTGTACCAAAGAAATATCTGCTACATAAAAGGAGCGACCATGGGTACCAAGCACCAAATCCTTATCTCGCTCCTGAACCACCAGGTCATGTACCGCCACTGCAGGCAATCCTTCCGCAAAAGGATGCCATGTGTTTCCGCGATCTATACTCACCCATGCGCCATTGTCGGTTCCCAGATATAACACATCGGGGTTGGCAGGATCTTCTTTGATCACATTTACGGGCGATGCGGGTAGGTTTGAGGATATATTCTTCCAGGTTTGTCCGTAGTTTTCACTCACATAAACATAAGCTGCAAAATCGTCCCAACGGTATCCGTTGAGCGTCGCATAGACTCTGGATTTGTTATGAGAGGAAGCGATCACTCTGCTTACCCATAGATCGTTGGGCATGTTCTTAGAAATATCGACCCAGTTCCCTCCGGCATTCTGGCTCACGAAAATCTTTCCGTCATCGCTTCCGGTGTAGAGTAATCCAAATTGAAATGGAGATTCGCTAATACTCGTCAAGGTTCCATACGCCACATTCCCTTTCTTTCCACCGGTGGTCAAGTCGCCCGAAATCGCTTCCCAATCATTTCCCTGATTCATCGAGCGCATCAATTTATTGGCGCCCAGATATAGGATGTCTTGATTGTGCGGACTTAATAGTATGGGTGTTTGCCAATTAAAGCGATACGGACTATCGCCTAGTTCGTGCTTCGGCTGAATGTATTGTTGTTCACCCGTCTCGCGATTGATTCGGAAATAGTTTCCGAATTGAAACCCTGTATACACCAAATCGCTATTTCGGCTATCGATCTGCACCTGCATGCCGTCGCCCCCCATGATCGCTTCGTAGGGATTCTGACCGGATTGCATCCACTCATTGTTCATTTCTGAAGTATGCGGCCCTACCCAAACTCCGTTGTCTTGGAGACCACCATACACATTATAAGGCTCTTCATTATCCACGTTCACCGAATAAAATTGCCCCACGGAAGGAGAATTATTCTTGATCCAGGTTTCACCGTCGTCATACGTAATATTAACCCCCCCATCGTTTCCATTGATGAGGTGTCCTGGACGTTTCGGATTGATCCAAAGGGCATGATGGTCGGCATGAACATTATCGGCACTAATACTGCTAAATGTTTTTCCGCCGTCTTTCGATTTCAAAATAGGAACGCCATATATATAGATCGCATCGGCATTGGAAGGATCAACATGTACTTTTCCGAAGTAATACCCATACGAATAATACACGCCGTCTAAATACCCCTCATGCGTTTTCTTCCAGCTTTTACCGCCATCGGTGCTTTTATAGACTTCCGCGCCAATCACAGGTGTATCGAATAACATGCTGTTAGCGTCCTCTAGATACCTGGCGAGGTCTTCGGGTTTTACGGCGCCACTTCGCACCATGTTTTTTACATTTTCAGGTCGGTATTTTTCCTGAAAACCATTTTGACGTAAAAATTGCTTCAGTTTATCATTGTCTAACGCCAGGAATTGCGATGCAGACATGCTTTTGAAGTCCTCTTTTTGAAGCATATCAGAATCGTTTCGGTCTGATGTTTCTTCTTCTCTTCGGAATTGATTATCGTGAATAGCATAGACCGTCTGATCATCCACCACGGCAAGACCGATGCGTCCTACTCCGTCTCCGGTGGGAAAGCCGCTTCCCTTTACGGAAACTTTTGTCCAGGTATTTCCGGCATCGATACTTTTATAGATAGCACTTCCGGCTCCGCTTCCGCGGAAATTCCACGCTTTACGGTCTTTATCCCAGGAAGCAGCATATACAGTATTGAAATTGTTAGGATTCATTTCCATTTCGATAATCCCAGACTGGTCATTAACAAAGAGGGTTTTGTTCCAGGAAGCACCGCCGTCCAGGGTCTTGTAGACGCCTCGGGTATCGTTGGTTGAATACAAATGTCCGGCTGCACTCACCAGGACCTCATCGGGATTGTTTGGATTAATTAAGATAGCACTAATGTGATGAGCATCTGCTAAACCTACCGTGTTCCAGGACTTGCCTTTATCGGTACTTTTTAGGAGTCCGATACCCGCATACGAAGACCGTGAGGCGTTCACCTCTCCGGTTCCTACCCAGATGGTATGCGATTTCCAATCTACCGCGACACATCCTACATTTTGAGTGCCACTATTGTCGAGCACCGGTGTAAAGGAGGTGCCATTGTTATTGGTGTACCATAAGCCTCCACTAGCATAGCCCACGTAGAATTCGACAGGGTTATCTGGGTTTACTGCAAGTCCGGTCACCCGACCCGACATGATGGTAGGGCCAATATTTTTAAAAGGAAGGTTTTTAACGAGTGAAGAAGCGCTAAGCTGTTCCTTTTTCGAAACTCCGGAAGTCAATTCTTGAACCGAGGTAGCAGCAGGTTGCGCAACCGCCATTACGGTGGCCATAGCAAAAAATAGCGTAATAATATTTTTCATGAGAGGATTGGTTTATTCGCTTTTCAAATTACTGAAATACCCTATCATACCAAAATTTATCTGTGAAGTTGCTTTCGCCTTATGTGGTCTCTCTTATTTCCTGTATTTTTGAGGAAAACAAATCGCGACCATGAAATATCAACCTATAGATAGCGCCCTTTTCATCAAAAACCGACAGGATTTTATGGCCATGATGGAGCCTAAGAGCATTGCCGTTTTCAATAGCAACGACATTTATCCAATTGGCGCCGACAGTACTATGCCGTTTGAACAAGCTCGAGATATTTTTTACCTCTCCGGTGTAGATCAGGAGGAAAGCATTTTAGTGCTTTGCCCAGATGCGGCCGACAAAAATCACCGCGAAGTGCTTTTTGTACGTGAAACCAACGAACATATTGCCGTTTGGGAAGGAGAAAAGTTGACCAAAGAGAAAGCTTTGGAGACCAGTGGGATCAAAACGACCTATTGGTTAAAAGAGTTTGACAAGATTTTCTTCGAACTGATGACGCAGTCGGAAACCATTTATTTCAATACCAACGAGCATTATCGACAAGCAGTAGAAACCGAAACCCGAGAAGACCGGTTTATCAAGAAAACCAAAGCGCAATATCCGGCTCACCGTTGGGCGAAAAGCAATCCCATTTTACAGCGATTGCGTTCGGTTAAGAACCCCATTGAGCTCGATCTCATGCAACAAGCATGTAACATTACTGAAAGAGGCTTCCGGCGGGTGCTCGATTTCGTAAAACCCGGGGTTTGGGAATACGAGATTGAAGCCGAATACATGCATGAATTTCTTCGGAATCGCAGCAAAGGATTCGCCTACACCCCTATTATCGCCAGCGGGAACAACGCTAATGTGTTACATTATATTGAGAACAACCAACAATGTAAGACAGGAGATCTCATACTTATGGATGTAGGGGCAGAATACGCCAATTACAGTAGCGATATGTCACGAACCATCCCCGTGAGCGGCCGTTTTACTGATCGCCAGAAACAAGTGTACAATGCCGTGAATCGCGTCAAGGAGGAAGCGACTAAAATGCTTATTCCGGGAACCCTTTGGAAAGAATATCACCTAGAAGTAGGAAAGCTAATGACTGCCGAATTGTTGGGTCTTGGTTTACTCGACAAGGCTGATGTTACGAATGAGAATCCCGATTGGCCCGCGTATAAGAAATATTTTATGCACGGTACCAGTCATCATATCGGTCTCGATACGCACGACTACGGAATTTTATGGGAGCCCATGAAAGCCAATATGGTCTTTACCGTAGAACCGGGAATCTATATTCCCGAAGAAGGCTTTGGCATTCGTTTGGAAGACGATGTTGTGATTCAGGAGACGGGAGAACCGTTTAACCTCATGCGCAATATTCCTATTGAAGCGGAAGAGATCGAGAGCATTATGAATGCGTAGCTATACCTAGCACCCGGTAAATGCGATGCCTATGAGCAAGGAGATTGGGTTAAAGGATGCCATTTCAATTGGGATCGGGGGAATGGTTGGTGGTGGTATATTTGCGGTTCTTGGACTCGCTGTTTCTTTGGCAAAAGGGGGAACGCCCCTTGCCTTTTCCTTCGCCGGAATAATCGCCTTGCTTACGGCGTATTCGTACGCCAAACTTTCAAAGAAATATCCACAGAATGGAGGAACGGTAGCTTTTGTCAATACGCAGTTCGGGAACGGCATCTTCGCTGGTGGCATCAACAACCTACTTTGGGTGAGCTATATCGTAATGCTTGCTCTGTACGCCTCGGCCTTTGGGTCTTACGGATCAGAATTGTTTTCCCTAACCGGCACCAAAGAATGGGATGTGCATCTATACCAATCGGCAATTTTGCTGCTTGCGTTACTGATCAACTACCTTAGCGTCACGCTCGTCAGTGGCATCGAATCGGTGGCCGTGATTGTTAAGCTATTTATTCTCGTGGCATTTATTGCTGTTGGCTTTTATGGACTCACGGCCAACTCTGAAAATTTGACGCAATTATCTCCAAAGAATTGGGAAAGCCCATTGCTTCTGCTTTCTGGAGGAATGGTCATTTTTGTAGCCTATGAAGGATTCGAATTGATTGCCAACTCGATTTCAGATTTAAAAGACAGAGAGAAAAACACAGAAAAAGCTTATTTCGGAGCCGTTGGATTTGTGATCATCCTCTATATATTGATTGCCATAGTAACGGTAGGCGCGTTGCCCTTCCAACAAATTGCAAGCGCTCAAGATTACGTTCTGGCCAAAGCTGCCGAGCCAACCTTAGGACAGCTTGGTTTTACCATTATTACCGTAACTGCCTTGATCTCCACGTTCTCTGCTATCAATGCGACGGTATTAGGCAGTGGTCGCGTAAACTATGATATTGCCGAAGACAACGAATTGCCGAGATACTTTACGCATAAATTTTGGGGGAAACCCGTTGGGTTTTTAATCACAGCGATACTGTCTGTTACTCTGGTAAACCTCTTCAACCTACAGAGCATTTCGACCGCTGGAAGCGCTGGATTTTTATTGATTTTTGTCATCGTGAATTACGTTGGCTACAAAAGGCACAAACAACTACACTCAAAGAAATGGATTCATCTCCTAGCATGTTTTCTTTGCGCGCTAGCGTTTGTAACGCTTTTAACACAACAGTTCGGAAGCAATAGAATGGGTGTCTTCATTGCGGTTGGAATCATCGCTTTCTGTTTTGTGGCCGAATGGCTTTACAAAAGAACGAACCAGAGAAAACAATAAGCTATCGGTATTTTGGTGTTACAATACCAACACCCCATTCTCGGTAGCGGCAAAATCATTCCACCAAAAGGCATCGGCTTGATCATCGTTGGTGTAAGTGCCGTCGATAATATAACGAAACTCGTACGATTGATCCTTTGGTAAATTAATGCTGCCTTTGAAGTTTCCATTCTTCAGTTTTTTTAACGCAGTTTCCTCCGAGTTCCAGGCATTGAAACTTCCAACTACTTTTACTTCTTTAGCTGTTTCCGCAGGCACCGTAAAGGTAACTTTACACTCTGGTTTGCTTTTTAAATATTGTTTTTGAATCGCCATAAGTATTGCTTTTATATCCAGTTCAAATCTAGGGAAGTAGGTGCTTGCTCCCAAGCATCTTTTCATAATATTTGAGAGCGCTAAAAACTTCGGAAAATCAATGCGTCGTTCTTGTGAATCCTGTAAAAAAAGGAGGTGAATCATTCAAGATTTTCACAACTTTATCAAATTTACAACGCGCTATTTTTCAGTATTTTACTTCGGAAACGTTTTCGATTCGCTGATGAATTCACACGATACGGGTAAAAACGTCAATCTTCAGCTTTTCGCAGCTGTAGTACGGTCATTTTTCCGAAGAAATTGTGCTAGCAAAAATGTGAGCGTCGCCGGAAGTAACCACCCTAAATTTTGGTTGAATAAGGGAAGGTACCCAAACCAATCGGGAATGGATTCCTCTGCAAGAAGAGTTGTTAAAAATTCGGGGATGCTAAAGATAATAGTAACGATGACCACGGCACGGAACACTGGCGTTGGAATCCATCGTTCGGGAAGTGCATTCAACAAAATAAGAATAATGGTCAGCGGATATATAATCATCAGGGTAGGAACGGCAATATCTATGATATATCCTACATTGAATTGTCCGACGACAACCCCTATCACGCAAGCCAAAACAGCCGTTATGGTAAACACCATCTTTGAATTGCCCAATACTCCTTTCAGAAAATCGGCGGTACCGGTAACAATTCCGACGGCCGTAGTAAAGCAGGCCAGACCAACAAGCACGGCTAAGAAGGTAGTCCCAACAGGCCCTAAGGTCTCTACACTTAAAAAGGTGAGTAACTCGGTGCGCGTTTCACCCGGAAAGGTGTCTGTATAAGAACTGCCCAAGGCAATAAGTCCGGCATAAATTACGAACAAGCCAACACCTGCCATCAACCCAGCTCTCCCGATCATGCGCTTTTTCTCTTCATAAGAATGCTTCCCTTGAAGGGCAAAAGACACCACAATGACGCCTCCCACCACCACACCACCGATGGCATCAAAGGTTTGATATCCTTCTAAAATTCCTACGCTAAACGGAGCGGTAAGGGTGGTGACGGCTGTTTCCGTTTCGGCACTGAGTCCCAGAATGATGATGAGCAACAGCATCAGTATGATCAAGGGCGTTAAAAATTTTCCGATAAGCTCCAGCAACTTGGAACGATTAAGCACAAACACCAGAACCAGGGCAAAATAGAGCGTACTAAAAAGCAAGGAGGAGATCTCCAGATAAGGAGCAATGGCCATTTCGTAAGTAACCGAAGCCGTTCGTGGCGAAGGCAGTGATGCCGCGATAGCATAAATAACGAGCGCATACACTAGTGCTAATGGTGGTGATAACTTCTTTGCGAAATCGGTTAAGGTACCCTGCAGGCGAGCATGTCCGTAAATCGCTAAAATAGGAATGATCACAGCCGAAACAGCAAATCCTAACGCCACCCAAAGCCAACTAGTTCCCGCTTGCACTCCTAAATAAGGGGGTAGAATAAGGTTGCCCGCACCAAAAAAGAGGGAGAACAAGGCGAAAGCGGTCACAAAGGTTTGTTTGCTGTGGTTCATTGCCGGATATTTGCGGTCAAGATAGGAAAAATGAAAACCGATTTTCAAGGTACTTCTATTTTTTACGACCACGACAAGCGAGGAACGAGCACGCTTGTGCTACTTCATGGCTTTTTAGAAGATCGTACCATTTGGGATGCGCTTCGTGCCGACTATTCAGGCCCTCTGTCTCTTTTATCGATCGACCTTCCGGGACACGGAGAAAGCGGATCGTTAGGAACACTCCATACCATGGAAGAGATGGCGGAAGTCGTGCTTCATGTGATGAAACAAAGCGAAACTACCTCCGCCCATTTGTTGGGGCATTCAATGGGTGGGTATGTATGCCTCGCTTTTGCTGAACAGTTTCCGGAACACTGTAAGAGTTTGTTGCTTTTGAACAGCAGTTGCGAAGCCGATACTTCTGAGCGCCTTATCAACCGGAAGCGTGCGCTTCAGGTGATTAACACCAATAAGAACAGTTTTGTTTCGATGGCTATTGCAAATCTATTTTCCTCTTCTGCGCGACGTGAGTTTGCTTCCGAAATAAAAACCTTGGTAGCCAAGGCACAGAAAATGGAGGTGAGCGCGATCCAGGCGACTATTAAAGGTATGATGGTACGTAGGGACCGCACCAGAGTATTGAAGGAATGGAAACGACCCAAAGAGATTATCTGTGGCAATGAAGATCCTATTATTCCTTTTTCCAGTTCTAGAAGAATGGCTACGTTAACAAAAGCGTCCCTCACGATACTCGATGGAAGTCATATGAGTTGGCTGGAACGTCACGATGAAATTCTCAAAAAAATACACTTTATCGAATAATTTTGCGTTTTATCGATTTTTTTAAGAATATTTTATATATTTCACTCGACAAAAACTCAAACCTATGAACGCTACCTCCTCCAAATCGAATGGCGTGGCTTCTCTACTATGTACCACCCTTGGCCATCGCTACACGGTAACCCGTAGGGTAACCAATCACATCAATGAATACCGCTGCAAGCGCTGTGGATGCGAAATGACCGACAACCTATCGGGATATTTAGAGCGGCTTGATGCCAAATCCAGAAAAATCAATGAGGCGCTCGCCCAACTCTTCGAGAAGAAAGCAAAGCGAATGGCAACTCAATAAATTATGTATGAAAAACTTACGTTGCAAATTTAAAGGCCATCAACTTCGAAAAGTTGAAAAAGACTCCATCCTCATTCAAGAGTATGAATGCAGCTGTTGTGGGAAAAAATATACTACTGATGGATATGGATCATTAGTTCGCCTCACCAAGAACTGGGAGAAAAACAATCTACTTTTTGAAAACTATCTGGGAAAACGTATGGTTTCCTAAGACGAAGTTTCGTCTTCCTGTATACCATCCCACCCTCTTGCAATGAGCGGGATCTTGGTCTGAGCCCGGGTGATCAGATGATTTCCTTCGGAAGCGGCCGTCATATGGCCAATTATGGTGAAATTGGGATTGCCTTTAATCTTCGGAAAGTCGTCGGTATCGATCGTGAATAACAACTCATAGTCCTCGCCTCCATTCAGCGCGATGGTGGTACTATCTAATTCAAATTCTTCACAGGTAGCCATCACTTGAGGGTCGAGCGGAATTTTATCTTCGTATACATTACATCCCGTTTCTGAATGTTTACACAAGTGTAGTATTTCAGAAGACAATCCATCGCTAATATCAATCATGGCCGTAGGTAACACTTCCAAAGACTTCAATAATTGTGGGATGTCTTTTCGTGCTTCCGGTTTTAATTGTCGCTCGATCAAATAGCTATATGGCTCCAGGTCGGGTTGCGCCTTTGGATTCACCTGAAAAACCTGCTTTTCACGTTCCAGCACTTGCAAGCCTAAATAGGCCGCACCGAGATCTCCGGTAACGACCAATAGATCATTTTCTTTAGCACCCCCGCGATAGGTAATTTTATCTTTTGGTGCCGTTCCCATAGCGGTTATGCTAATGAGTAGTCCTGCCGTAGAAGCAGTGGTATCGCCTCCTACAATATCCACCTTATATCCATTAGCCGCTGCTAGTATCCCAGCATAGAGCTCTTCTAACGCCTCCACGGGAAACCGGTTTGAAGCTGCGATGGAAACGGTAAGCTGTTTGGCTTCGGCATTCATGGCATATACATCCGAAAGGTTCACCATCACCGCTTTGTACCCTAGATGTTTCAAGGGCATATAGCTCAGGTCAAAGTGAACGCCTTCTACCAACAAATCGGTAGTGACCACCCATTGCTCTTTTTTGGTGGGCGCTACCACAGCCGCGTCATCGCCAATACCTTTGACGGTACTTTCGTGATGAATTTTTACATATTGGGTAAGGTGATCAATAAGCTGAAATTCTCCCAATGCCGACACCGGCGTTCGCGTCGTATCCTTTTCTTCAAACATATCGCTTCGTTTCTACGGCAAAAGTACAGAGATTCCGATGAAAACATTCCTTTCCGTTGGTATTTTCCACGAGATGTGATGTACGTAGTGTCATCTCTCGTTAAAATACCTTCCACTATTGTCTAACCGCCACAGATTAAATACATTTACGGTTAGGTTCTTCGGAAAGGAACGACTGAAGCGAAAATCGTTTATAGCTCCCCCGAAAATGAAATTTTTTACTGAGAATGACGTTTTCAATTAAAACCCCCTACATGAAACACTTTTTACTTTTATTCCTTAGTCTCTCCACCACTTTGATGAATTCACAAACACCTTGTGAAGGGGGCACCGCCGCTGGCTTTGATTGCAACGATTACGATTTAATCTTTCAAGCTTCGCCCGGTGAAATGGATGCTAGTTTTGGAAACGACTCATGGGGCTGGACAGACCCTGACACAGGAATAGAATATGCGCTCATCGGATTGGACAATGGCACCGCCTTCTTCGATCTTTCTGATCCGGTTAATGCGGTGTACCTCGGAAAGCTTCCAACACATACCGACCCAAGCACCTGGCGCGATATCAAAGTCTACGAAAACTATGCTTTTATCGTAAGTGAGGCCACTGGGCACGGAATGCAGGTGTTTGATCTAACACGACTGCGAAATGTCACCAACCCTCCTGAGACCTTTACAGAAGATGCGCACTACGATGCTTTTGGAAACGCTCATAATTTAGTGATAAACACAGAAACCGGATATGCCTATGCCGTAGGAACAACTACCTTCGACGGCGGCCCGCACTTTGTCAATATTCAAGACCCGCTCAACCCTACCGCAGCGGGAGGATACCAACTGGATGGCTACAGTCATGACGGACAAGTAGTAACGTACAACGGGCCTGATACCGACTATACCGGGCGTGAAATTTTTATCGGAAGTAATGGTGCTTTTGGAAGTGATGATAAAGTTGCGGTGGTAGACGTAACCGACAAGAACAATCCAATTGATATCTCCGAAGCTACCTACTCGAACATGGGATATACCCATCAGGGTTGGTTTACAGAAGACCAGCGATATTTCCTTCTTGGGGACGAATTCGATGAAAGTGATATTGGGTTCACTTCAAGAACCATTATCATCGATATGACCGATCTTGATAATCCGGTGGAACTCTTCGAGTATTTTGGACCAAATGCTTCTATAGATCACAATGGGTACGTAAAAGGCGATTTGTATTATTTAGCCAACTATTCTTCAGGCCTTCGAGTTATCGATATTTCCAGTATCGGTAGTCAAAGCATGACAGAAGTAGGTTTCTTCGATACCTATCCCCCCGACAATGACGCAAGTTTTGCAGGCGCCTGGAACGTCTATCCGTTTTTCGACAGCGATAACATTGTAATCAGTGGCGACGCAGGATTCACCTTGGTACGACAATCAGGCACCTTTGGCGAGATAACCCAAGAGGATCCTGCCCAAGTGAGCCTATTTCCTAATCCCACCCAAGTGGGGATCACGATTTCCGGTTATACCCAGCCTATTCAAAAGATTGCTGTGTACAATGTATTGGGACAGCAAGTAATGGCCGTGACCGGGAACAACTCCACCCGTCAGACCTTTTCCGTAGCCTCGTTACCTTCTGGGATTTATTTGGTTTCACTAAATGAAACTGACACCTACCGATTACTAAAAGAATAACAAATGATATCCCCAAAAAAAATAGTATCCTACCTCTTTGTTACGCTGCTGGTTTGGGCAAGTGTATCTTCTTGTAATTCTGAAGACCCTGTTCTACCAGATACGACGGACGATACGGTAACCGACCCTGTAGATGATGATCCCGATCCCGATCCGGAACCGGAAGACTATGTTGCTACGTTCGGGGGCAGTTCCGAAGATACCTTTTCAGATATTCTTCAGGCTTCCGACGGCAATTATATGCTGGTTGGCGCCACCAAAAGCATCGATGGCGACATCATTGACAAAAAAACAACCGATTTCGATTATTGGATCTTGAAAGTCACCCCCGAAGGAGATATCCTCTGGAGCAAAACCTATGGCGGTACGGCCGATGACAAAGCAGCTTCTATTTCGCCCACCACCGATGGAGGTTTCGTCGTAAGCGGCTACACGGCGAGCAATGATGGGGACGTTACCGGAAATGACGGATTTCACGACTACTGGCTGGTAAAACTGGATGCCGAAGGAAACTTGCAATGGGAACAAAGTTTTGGGTTCTCAGGCAGCGATCAGGCCTTTCAAGTTATTCAAACCAGTGATGGTGGGTACTTTGCGACCGGCTATTTGGATGTATCTTCCAGTGGCGGACAAGGAAATGATGATCGCAGCGGAACACGACACGGCGTAGGAGAGTTTTGGGGAATTCGAATGGACGCCAGCGGCGCCTTTATTTGGCGGCGCTATTTTGGAGGTACTAACAACGACCGCAGTTACGATGTGGTAGAGACAGCCGACGGCGGGTTCTTGATGATGGGTGCTTCAGAAAGTGATGATTTTGACATCACCGATAGCAAAGGCAGCTATGATTATTGGGCCGTTCGCATCAACGGTGATGGCGACCTTGTTTGGGCTAAATCTTTTGGGGGCAGCGGAATTGATGTAAGTTATTCAGTAGTAACCACACCAGAAGGAAACTACATTGCCGTGGGTGATGCCAGAAGTAGTGATGGCGACGTGACAAGCCCTAAAGGAAATGCGGATGTATGGGTGATCTCCTTTGACGATTCGGGCAACTTGCTCTGGGAACGCAGCCTTGGCGGTAGTCAGTTTGAAACCGGTCGGAGCATCGCTCCTGCCGCTGGTGGAAATTATGTAATTGGAGGGTCGACACGTAGTAATGATGGAGATGTCTCCTCAAACAATGGAGAGAACGATGTATGGCTCGTAACCATTGACGCTTCCGGAAATCTGCTGCGAGAAGCAACCGCAGGTGGCTCTTCGCTTGACTTGGGGAATGGGGTTTTATATGATAGCGGAATGGTCTTGGTGGGAAGCACAGAGAGCACCGACTTAGATATATCAGAAAACAAAGGCCAGATCGATGGACTTTTGGTGAAAAGATTAAATTAAACAGCTATGAAAAATTGGGCAACACTAATGCTATTATCCGTAGTATTTTTCTACGGGTGTAGTAATGATGATGAAGAAACAGCACCTGAGACCACTCCAGTAAGTGTTTCTATAAGATCCCTATGGGACGATTTAGACGTCACCACAGCCGATTTGGACGATATCAAATATACCAATGCTCACGGAGAAATGATGAGCATCAACCGACTTCGGTTTTTGATCTCAGACCTTCGATTACGCAATACCGAAGGCGAAGAATTTCTTCTCAGTGACTATCATTTATATTCCATTACCGATCTAGAAAGTGCTTTTTCACAAACAGGAGTAGAAGTTCCCCTCGGAACGTATGAAGTGTTATTTACCTTCGGCTTTCGAGCGGAAGACAATATCGATGGCGCCTATCCCGACTTAAATTTGGCAAATTGGAATGTTCCTGAAATGTTAGGAGGTGGCTATCATTATATGCAATTGGAAGGCGAATACATCAACGATGCAGCAGAAGTGACAGCCTATCAATTTCACACCATTCTGGCGGCGGATATGTCTTCAGGTTCTCTTGTATTGACAGACACTTCATTTGAAGTGAGTTTGGGCTCATGGACCATAGATGATGATCAGGCGGGCGGCTCGTTGGTGATTCTTGCCGATATTTCCGAATGGTTTGAAAACCCCGTTGAATGGAACCTCAACGAATTGTATACCATGCTCATGCCAAATTATGATGCGCAACTTATGATGGCACAAAATGGAAGAAGTGTTTTCCGTCGTGGCGAGCCGTTTATTCTCAATAATGATTAATGTTAAGACATATCTCTTTCTCGGTATAGCCATGGTGTTCTTGGGGTGCCAATCAGATGATCGGGCTACTTATCAGCCCACACCGTTTTCTCTAGATATTCCCAGACAGTTTGAAGAGAAATTACCTCCTCCGCTACTTCCCGAAGACAATCCGTTAACCGAAGAAGGGGTAGCCCTTGGACGTCAGTTATTCTTTGACCCAATCTTATCGGCTGATGGCACGCTTGCCTGTGCCGGATGCCACAGACCACAGCAAAGTTTTGACGACCCACGGCAATTTAGTATCGGAATTGATGGAGAAGCGGGGTTTCGCAACGCCATGCCACTCGTAAACCTGGCGTGGAATTTTAATGGCACGTTCAACTGGGACGGTAGCGCAGCTTCGCTGGAGGCACAGGCCTTCGAACCCGTAACCAATCCTATAGAAATGCACAACACCTGGCCACAAGCGGTGGCTTCGCTTCAAGAGCATCCTGACTATCCGCAACGCTTTGAAGAGGCCTTCGGAACATCTCAAATAGACTCTACTCTGGTCGCTAAAGCACTTGCACAATTTGAACGTACGCTGATTTCCGGCAGGTCTAGATTTGACCAATTTCAGAATGGAGCGATAGCATTGACGGCATCAGAAGCCAATGGATTGGCGGTTTTTATGGATGAAGAACGAGGCGATTGTTTCCATTGTCACGGCAACCCTAATAGTCCGCTTTGGACCGACAATCTATTCCACAACAATGGTTTGGACGCTACGTTTACCGATCGCGGCAGAGGGGACGTAACGGGCGATCCACGAGAATTTGGCTTGTTTAAAACGCCCACACTTCGGAACTTGGCCTACACGGCACCCTACATGCACGATGGCAGGTTCGAAACCCTCGATGAGGTTATAAATCACTATAGTGAGGGATTGGTTTTTTCGGAAACCATCGATCCGTTAATGAAGAAAGTAGCCGAAGGTGGTGTGCAACTTTCCGAAGAAGACAAAGCCGACCTAAAAGCCTTTCTGCTTTCGCTTTCAGACCCCGAATTTATTACGAATTCAGAGCATCGCCCGCCACGATAATTCCACACGTTTTTAAAAACCGTTAATTATTGCTTAAAACTATGGCGCTATCAATTGAAATTGAGCGAAGCCTATGGCGAAATGCGCCATTTACCGTATATTTGCCATCTAATTTTAGAACAGATCCATCATGATAAAAGTGAGTGACGGCGCCAAAAGCAAACTTTCTCAGTTAATGACTGAAGAAGGGTTTAATGCGCATGAAGATTTTGTGCGGGTTGGCGTGAAAAGTGGCGGATGTTCAGGACTTTCTTACGAATTAAAATTTGATTCGCAACAGGAAGATACCGACAAGCTATTTGAAGACAACGCCATTAAGATTGTGGTCGATAAGAAAAGCTTCTTATACCTCGTAGGAACCACGCTGGAATACAGTGGAGGATTGAATGGAAAAGGGTTTGTATTTAACAATCCAAATGCCAACAGAACATGTGGATGCGGCGAAAGCTTTTCGCTTTAATTAATTGCTGAAAACGACGATATGGGTAAGTTTACCGAAGACGATTTAAAAAAAGAGCTTGAAACGAAAGAATACGAGTACGGATTCTACACCGATATTGAGTCGGATACCTTTCCGGTAGGACTCAACGAAGACATCGTTCGTGCTATTTCGAAAAAGAAAGAGGAGCCTGAATGGATGACCGAGTGGCGTTTGGAAGCCTTCCGCCAATGGCAAGACATGGAAGAGCCCGATTGGGCGAACGTTCACTATGAAAAGCCAGACTTCCAAAACATTTCGTATTATTCGGCGCCCTCAAAAAAACCCAAATACGAGAGCTTAGACGAGGTAGATCCTGAATTGTTGGAAACCTTCAACAAGCTGGGGATCTCAATAGACGAGCAAAAGAAACTGGCTGGTGTTGCTGTAGATATTGTCATGGATTCGGTTTCTGTGGCTACTACCTTCAAAAAAACGCTGGCCGAAAAAGGAATTATCTTCTGCTCCATTTCCGAAGCCATTAAAGAGCATCCCGAACTGGTAAAGAAATACATTGGAACAGTGGTACCCCGTACCGACAACTTCTACGCGGCGCTGAACAGCGCGGTATTTAGTGATGGTTCGTTTTGTTATATCCCAAAAGGCGTTAAATGTCCGATGGAGCTCTCTACCTACTTCCGAATCAATCAAGCCGGAACCGGGCAGTTTGAGCGTACTTTGGTCATTGCCGACGAATCAAGCTATGTGAGCTACCTGGAAGGCTGTACAGCACCTATGCGTGATGAAAACCAATTGCACGCGGCCGTGGTTGAGCTGATCGCGTTAGATGATGCCGAGATAAAATATTCGACCGTACAAAACTGGTTTCCCGGCAATAAAGACGGGAAGGGAGGCGTCTATAATTTTGTAACGAAACGCGGACTTTGTGAAACCAATTCCAAGATTTCCTGGACCCAGGTGGAAACAGGAAGTGCAGTAACCTGGAAATATCCCAGTTGTATTCTGAAAGGAGATCATTCCATTGGAGAATTTTATTCGATTGCTGTTACAAATAACTATCAGCAGGCCGATACCGGAACGAAAATGATCCATCTTGGCAAGAACACCCGAAGTACGATCATCTCGAAAGGAATCTCAGCCGGAAAATCACAAAACAGCTATCGCGGTTTGGTAAAGATCAATTCGCGTGCGGACAACGCCCGAAATTTCTCTCAGTGTGATTCGCTTTTGATGGGGAACGAATGTGGCGCGCATACCTTTCCGTACATCGAAACAAGTAACAAATCGGCGCAAATAGAACACGAAGCCACCACCAGTAAAATTGGGGAAGACCAAATTTTCTATTGCAATCAACGTGGTATCGATACCGAAAAAGCCATTGCGCTCATCGTCAATGGGTTCAGCAAAGAAGTACTCAACAAATTGCCGATGGAATTTGCCGTGGAAGCACAAAAATTATTAGAAATCAGCCTTGAAGGCTCTGTTGGATAAGAAGAAACATCATGAAACGACTTTTAGTACTAGTATGCCTCATGGGCTCGTTCATCGCCTGTAAGAATCAAGCGGAAGAAAGCGAAACAGTGACGACCGAAAACGTGGAAACGTTTCGGGGAGAATTCATTTACGTAGACAATGCTGCTGTGTTGAATGGCAGTGATTTTATCTACGGAGTGGAGCTGAACGAAATGGCCATGCAACTTGCCGACCGTGTAGAGAATATAAAATCGGAGCCCTATGATATGGTTCCTGTGATTGTGACGGGCGTATTAAAAGAAAACCCCGCACGACAAGAAACGGGTGAAGGCTGGGAGCAGCTAGTGAGTATTACTGAAATCTTGCACGTTAGCGAGAAACCTTCCGCAGCCGACATAAAAATTAAAGACACTAAAAATTAGCTATGTTACATATCAAAAATCTCCATGCCGGAGTCTCTAATAAAGAAATTTTAAAAGGAATCGATCTCGATGTCAATCCCGGAGAAGTTCATGCCATTATGGGCCCGAACGGCTCTGGAAAAAGCACCTTGGCTTCTGTAATTGCCGGAAAGGAAGAGTTTGAAGTAACCGAAGGCGAATTAGATTTTCAAGGAGAGGATATCACCGAATTAGACCCGGAAGAGCGCGCTCATAAAGGGCTGTTCCTGTCGTTTCAATATCCTATTGAAATTCCAGGGGTGACCGTGACGAATTTTATCAAAACCGCTATCAACGAAACCCGAAAAGCACAAGGGTTGGAGGATATGCCGGCAGGTGAAATGCTGAAAAAGATTCGCGAGAAAGCCGATTTGTTGGAAATTGATCGCAAATTCCTATCACGATCGCTTAACGAAGGATTTAGTGGGGGAGAAAAGAAACGAAACGAGATCTTTCAAATGGCGATGATGGAGCCCAAGTTGGCGATTCTTGATGAAACCGACTCAGGTCTGGACATTGACGCTCTGAAGGTGGTGGCCAACGGCGTAAACCGATTGAAAAGTAAAGACAATGCCGTGGTGGTGATCACACACTACCAGCGATTGTTGGAGTACATTGTACCCGATTATGTGCATGTGCTTATGGGCGGAAAAATTGTGAAATCAGGAGGAAAAGAGCTAGCCTATAAGCTAGAGGAAAAAGGATACGACTGGATCAAGGAAGAATTGGTATAAGTCGAATTCAAAAAATTGCAACATGAGTTTAAAGGATAAATTATTGTCATCGTATTTGGCCTTCGAAGATCATTTGGAAGCAGACTCTCCCATTCATGACCTTCGTACCGATGCGATCAAACAATTTCAGGAAACCGGATTTCCCACAAAAAAAGAGGAGGCCTGGAAATATACCTCGCTTGCGAAAGTGCTGAAACCAGATTATAGCATCTTTCCATCACCGGACAATAGCATCGACTTCCAGCAGGTGAAAGACTACTTTTTGAATGATGTCGACACCTACAAGATTGTTTTTGTAGATGGTGTGTATAGTGCGTTTCTTTCGGAAACGACCCACGATATGGTAGATGTTTGTTTACTGTCTTCTGCGTTAAGCAAGCCTAAGTACAAGCCCGTCATTGAAGCCTATTTCAATAAGGTAGCGAAGCAGGAAAGTTTAACAGCTCTCAACACGGCCTTCGCAAAGGAAGGTGCTTATATTTACATTCCGAAGCACAAAGAAGCGAAAAAGCCCATTGAGATTATCAATTTCGCTACCGGATCGGAAGCCGCTCTTATGGTACAACCGCGCAACCTAGTTGTGGTTGGTGAGAACGCTCATGTGCAGATCATTGAACGTCACCAAAGCTTATCATCGAATCCGGTGTTGACCAATAGTGTAACGGAAATTTTCGCTGAAAAACGCGCTATTGTCGATTACTATAAAATTCAAAATGACGCTCCTACCGCTTCCTTGATAGATTCTACCTACATCGCTCAGGAAACGCAGAGTCATTGTAAAGTACATACCTTTTCACTGGGTGGCGATATCACTCGCAATAATTTGCAGTTTATTCAGAAGGGAGAACGATGCGAATCGACCCTTAAAGGAATTACGATATTAGAAAACAAACAACACGTTGATCACAATACCTTGGTGCACCATACACAGCCCAATTGTGAGAGCCATCAAGATTATAAAGGAATCTATGCCGATACCTCAACCGGTGTTTTCAACGGAAAGGTTTATGTGGATAAGATCGCCCAAAAGATCGATGCCTTTCAGCAGAACAATAACATCTTAATGCACGATAAGGCAACCATCAATGCAAAACCGCAATTGGAAATTTTCGCCGATGACGTCAAGTGTTCGCATGGATGTACGATTGGGCAATTAGACAAAGAAGCGCTGTTCTATTTACGCTCTCGCGGAATCGCAGAGAAAGAAGCCCGCGCTTTGTTAATGTATGCTTTTGCCAATAATGTCTTGGAAAGTGTTTCCATTCCTGAATTGAAAACCCGCATCAACAAACAAATTGCTGCGAAGATCGGGGTAAGCCTGGGATTTCAGATTTAATTCAAAAAAAATAATAAATGCCGTTTGATGTTGCCGCTATTCGAGCCGATTTCCCCATACTGCATCGTCAGGTAAATGGAAAACCTCTGGTGTATCTGGACAATGCAGCGACATCCCAAAAGCCACAGGCAGTCATCGATAGCATTGTTGAGTACTATTCTCGATACAATGCGAATATCCACCGTGGCGTTCACAGCCTTTCTCAGGAGGCCACAGATGCCTTTGAACAGGCCCGAATTAAAATTCAGAAGCATTTTAATATTGCCAAAAAGCACGAAGTTATCTTTACTTCAGGTACCACCCATGGCATCAATTTAGTAGCTCAGGGTTTTTCAAACTTGCTTGAGGCGGGTGATGAAGTGCTCGTATCGGCCCTTGAACACCACAGTAATATTGTACCCTGGCAGATGTTGTGCGAACGAACAGGCGCTCGCTTAGAGGTACTACCTATGAATGCGGAAGGAACCTTAGCGATGGATCAATTAAAGAACGTACTAAGTTCCAAAACCAAATTGGTCTTCGTAAACCACATATCCAATGCCCTGGGTACTATTAATCCCATTGAAGAGATTATACAAAAAGCCCATCAGGTGGGTGCAGCTGTGCTTGTGGATGGGGCGCAGGCGTGTTCTCATTTACAGCCCGATCTCCAGGCGTTGAATGTTGATTTTTATGTGACCTCTGCCCACAAAATGTGTGGCCCTACGGGTATCGGAATGTTATACGGAAAGGAATCATGGCTTGAAAAGCTACCACCGTATCAAGGAGGTGGAGAAATGATTAGCGAAGTGACTTTTGAAAAAACAACCTATGCCGAACTTCCGCATAAATTTGAAGCGGGAACTCCTAATATCGCAGGGGGTATTGCCTTTGGAGCGGCTATTGATTATCTGCAACACATCGGACTCGACGCCATTGCGCAATACGAGGCCGAACTTTTAGCCTATGCCACCCAAGAGTTGGGTACTATTGAGGGCATGAAAATTTACGGTACCGGACCCGACAAGACGTCGGTAATTTCTTTTAATGTAGGAGAGATACATCCTTATGATATTGGAACAATCTTAGACCAGATGGGTATCGCGGTGAGAACAGGACACCACTGCGCACAACCCGTGATGCAGTATTTCAACATTCCGGGAACGGTGCGGGCATCCTTTGCTTTTTACAATACCAAAGAAGAAATCGATGCGCTGGTCAATGGGGTTCGAAAAGCTCAGATGATGCTTAGTTAACAGAGTTTTATCACTTTTGCAGGAAAGTTGTAGTATCTTCGGAATACAAATCAATAGGAACAACACACTATGAAAAATATTCTTTTATTACTCGCATGCACGCTGCTCTTTGTGGGTTGTGATGAAACCAAAAAGGTAATCGATGCGGCTGGAAATGTCCAACTTTCCGGAACCTATAACATCACTGCTATCAACGGAAGGACGGTAAATAATTTGGGAAATCCCATGAATATTACTTTCGCGCCCTTAGATACGTCCGTGCGTGGAAACACCGGATGCAATAGCTTCTTTGGCGACTATACACTAGATTTGTACTCGCTTTCGTTTGCAGATTTGGCGGTAACCGAAAAAGCCTGTGGAGAGGGCATAATGACCGAGGAAAACGCTTACTTGAACGCCTTACGCGACACAGGATCTTACGGACTGCAGGAAAAGGTACTTACATTATACTCGAAAAATGATCGCAGTGTCCTACTGCAAGCGACCAAACAAAGTAATAGCGAACAATAGCCTATGAGCATTTCCAAAAAACAACAAGAAATCGTAGCGGAATTTAGTCTATTTGATGACTGGATGGATAAATACCAACATCTCATTGAAATGGGCAAAACCCTTCCCTTGATTGATGCTTCGGAAAAAACAGAGGACAAACTGATCAAAGGGTGCCAAAGTAAAGTTTGGCTGCATGCCCAATTGAACGATGACCGTGTGGTCTTCACCGCCGATAGTGATGCCGTAATTACTAAAGGGATCATTGCCATCCTCATCCGTGTGTTTTCAATGCAGCCTCCGGAAGCGGTGGTCCAGGCTAAAACTGACTTTATAGATGAAATCGGACTCAAAGAGCACCTCTCTCCAACCAGAGCTAACGGATTGGTGGCTATGATCAAACAAATGAAATTGTACGCCCTTGCGTTTGAAACACAGATGAACGAACAATAATGGAATGTTATGAGTGAGACGACAACCTCAATAGACACCCAAGAACTTGGTGAGAAAATTGTAAAAGTGCTGAAGACCATATACGATCCCGAAATTCCGGTGGATATATATGAACTCGGACTCATATATGACGTACTTGTAAATGAAGAACAGGAAGTAAAGATTCTAATGACCCTTACCACACCCAACTGTCCGGTGGCAGAAAGCCTGCCCGCAGAAGTGGAAGACAAGGTGAAAAGTATCAAAATGGTGAAAGATGCCGAGGTGGAAATCACCTTTGATCCGCCATGGACACAAGATCTCATGAGCGAAGAAGCGAAATTAGAACTCGGAATGTTGTAATGGAAAGTGAAATTGTAAATCGTGTCGCCAATAGTAAGTTGGTAACCTTCAATCTGGAGGATTTCTATCCGGAAGGCCCCAGAAGCATTCTCGATATTTCTCCCTGGTTGCTGGAGGGAATCGTTTTACAAGAAAAGCCCTTCAGAACCGCACTCAAAGAATACGACTGGAGTCAATACAAAGGTCATTTTGTGGCGCTCCATTGTACTACCGATGCCATCGTACCGGCCTGGGCCTACATGCTTATCGCAACCTACCTTCAACCCTACGCAGAAAAGACCGTGGTAGGAACTTTAGAAACCTTAGAAACCATTTTGTATGCGGAGTTGATTGACGCTATGGACGTATCCGACTTTCAAGACAAGCCCGTGATCATCAAGGGCTGTGCACACAAACCGGTTCCCGAAAACGCCTATATCTGGATCGCTCAAAAAATTCAGACGGTAGCGAAAAGTGTGATGTATGGAGAAGCTTGTTCTTCGGTTCCGCTATTCAAAAACAAGTAAAATTTCCCCCGAATTTACGCCTATTTTAAAGGAGTGCCCTAACTTTGTGGAAACAAACCATAATCCTCATCTCATGAAGAAAATACTATTTGTAGCAGCAATGCTTACCGTGTCTCTCGCCTGGTCTCAAGACGAGGGAAGTGAAGAAGAAGCACCAAAAGATGGTTGGACCAAGACGGGAAACATCGGACTCGTTTTTAACCAAGCTGCCTTTAATGCAGAATGGCAAGGAGGGGGAACTTCCAACTATGCTGCCAACCTAACGCTAACCTATGATTTTAATTATCGAAAGGGGAAACTTACCTGGGACAACCGAATTCTAGCCGACTACGGAATTACAAAAATCAAAGGAGAAGAATTCAGTAGAAAAACAAATGACCGACTTGAATTTAATTCGATCGTAGGACGACAAATCAACGAAACTAACTGGTATTATTCATTCTTTATGAACTTCAGAACTCAGTTCGCTAAAGGATATGAATTTGGAGAGGACGCTGAAGGGAATGATATTCGTACCGAAACCACGCGCTTTATGTCTCCCGGATACCTGCAATTTGGACCTGGTATGCTATGGAAGAAGAGCGATAATCTGAAGGTCAACATCGCACCGGCAACCGCCCGTTTTATTTTTGTGAATAGTATGTTTACCGATGTAGGAACCGATCCTGCCGCCATCATGGCTTTCAATGATGCCGGGGGCTATTTTGGGGTAGAAGCCAACGAGACAACTCGCTTTGAATTTGGAGCCTCGCTCAACGCCTATGCCAAGTTTGCCATCATGCAAAACATTACCCTAGAAAACATTCTATTACTCTATTCTAACTATCTGGAGGATCCCCAGAATGTGGATATCGATTACACCTTAAATCTGGTGATGAAGGTCAACGAATGGATTAATGCCACCGCAACCTTTCAAGCGATCTACGACGACAATGCGATTCAAGGCTTTCAGATTAGAGAAACCCTGGGAATTGGCGTTGGATATCAATTCTAACAACCCTTATAGGTTCCAAAAAAACCCGCCTGCAGCGGGTTTTTTTAGGGTTGCTTTTTTTCGCCCGTTTCAGAATATTCGGGGTATAGAAAGTTATTATACGGAAACCTTGTGATATGAATTTCACGCACTTTTTCGTACACCACTTCCCGAAAAGCATCCCAATTTTCCTTATTTAAGGCGGAAATGAAGATGGCATCGGCATTCTCGCGATGCATCCAGGTGCGTTTCCAGTCGTCTAGGCTATAGTGTGCCGTTGTCTTTTCGGTAACCAGATCGTCTTCCGGCAGGATTTCCGGCTCATAGGCATCGATTTTGTTAAAGACCATCAAGGTGGGTTTGTCGGCGCTTTCAATTTCATCTAGTATTTTATTCACCGAAGCGATATGATCTTCAAAAGAGGGGTGCGAGATATCTACCACATGCAAGAGCAAATCGGCTTCTCGAACTTCATCCAGCGTACTCTTGAAAGATTCCACCAGTTGGGTTGGCAGTTTTCTAATAAACCCTACCGTATCCGAAAGAAGAAATGGCAAATTGCCAATCACTACCTTTCGAACTGTGGTATCTAAGGTTGCGAACAACTTATTTTCGGCAAAGACTTCACTTTTGCTCAGCACGTTCATAAGGGTCGATTTCCCTACATTCGTATAGCCTACTAACGCAACACGCACCAAAGAGCCGCGATTCCCCCGTTGCACTTCCATTTGCTTATCGATCTTTTCGATCTTTTTCTTCAGAAGCGCAATTCGGTCACGCACGATACGTCTATCCGTTTCAATTTCGGTTTCCCCAGGACCGCGCATCCCAATACCCCCGCGTTGGCGTTCTAAGTGTGTCCACATCCCAGCCAGACGCGGCAATAAGTATTCGTATTGCGCTAGTTCCACCTGGGTTCGGGCATAACTTGTCTGCGCTCGCTGCGCAAAAATATCTAAAATCAAATTGGTTCTGTCAATTACCTTACAACGCAGAATCTTCTCGATATTCTTCTGTTGTGCGGGAGACAATTCGTCATCAAAAATAGCCGTTCCTACATCATTCTCATTGACAAATTCTGCGACTTCTTTCATTTTACCGCTTCCGATAAACGTTTTTGGATTGGGCATCTCTCGCTTCTGAACAAATCGATTCAATACCTCCCCTCCGGCCGTATAGGCCAAAAACTCTAGTTCATCCAGATATTCCTTCGATTTGTCTTCGTCCTGCTGTTGGGTTATGAGTCCGACCAGTACCGTTTTTTCGTATTCTATGTCTGTTTTCTCTAACATATATCAATTCCTTTCACAAAGATACAAAAGCTTTGTCAGGGAAATTTGTATTTTACACGCACATACACTTTTGATGGCATTCGACACTCACGCTGTATATTCTGTTGCTTTTTACAATTTGGAAAATTTGTTTGACACCGAAGACGACCCACGTACGTTAGACGATGATTTTACGAAAGAATCCCCCCGCGCCTGGAACGAGAAACGGTATCATAAAAAGCTAAAAAAACTTGGGAAGGTCATTACACAAATTGGCTATGATGACATTCAACATCCTCCCGTAATTGTAGGGATTGCTGAAGTTGAAAATGAAAAAGTGGTACAGGACCTCATCGCGTCAAAATACTTGCGGAAGAAAGGCTATGACTACGTACACTTCGATTCTAGCGATGAACGTGGCATTGACACCGCACTCCTGTACCGCAGTAATTATTTTAGTGTAACAAAGGCCACGACCCACACCTTGTACGTAGAAAACGAACCGGGAGTTCGTGATTTTACGCGTGATATTTTACATGTAGAAGGCATGCTCCACGGGCATCGATTACACCTTCTGGTCAATCACTGGCCGTCGCGCCGTCAGGGAGCTGAAGAAACCTCCTATAAACGGGTAGCGGCCGCTGAAAAGAACCTGGAAATTCTTTCAGAAATCACACAACAAGACCCACTAGCCAAATGCGTTGTTATGGGTGATTTTAACGATGACCCTCAGAGTGAAAGTCTCAAAACCTTGACGCGTGGCACCTTGTTTAATCCGATGGAAACCCTATTAACCCGGGAAGCGGGAAGTTTAACCCATCGGGGAGCCTGGAACTTATTCGATCAAATTCTCATTACCTATAATTTTCTTCAGGCGCATCAAAACGAGTTTCGGTTTGAACAGGCCAAGATCTTTAATAAAAAATCGCTTCAGGAGTTTACAGGAAAGTACAAAGGGAGTCCGTTTCGCACCTATGCGGGCACCAAATATTTAGGAGGTATGAGCGATCATTTTCCGGTATATGCGTTGTTTACCATCAAATGAATTTATAGATTGTCGCCTCAATGAACAAATCCGTTTTTATTTGCCTTTTTCTCAGCTGCAGTTTCTGGATGTTCCTAAATGCACAGCAGGACCCACAGTACACACAATATATGTACAATATGGCGCAGATAAACCCCGCCTATGCAGGTACGAACGAGCGCTTAACGGTAACCGGAATGTATCGCCGGCAATGGTCTGGGTTCGATAATGCACCCGAAACGCTTACGCTGGGTATACACACACCCCTTTCAGAAAAGATTGGTGTGGGGCTATCCGTAATTGAAGATCAATTGGGACCCGTTCAGGAAACAAACGCACACATAGATTTCTCCTATGTCATTAACCTTGGCTACGACTATAATCTGGCGTTCGGTTTAAAAGCGGGAGCCGCTTTTCACAATGTTGGTTTGTCTGATCTTGAAACCATTGACCCTAATGACCCGTTGTTCGCTGAGAATATCAATAATATCTATCCACGTGCCGGCTTGGGAGTGTATTTATATCGGGATTTTTATTACCTAGGTCTTTCCGTTCCGAACATATTAAGTTCGGTACATCTTGACGAGAACGGTATACAGTATGGGAGTGAGACCAATCATTTTTTCTTTACCGGTGGGTATGTGTGGGATGCTACTTGGGACTGGAAGATCAAACCGTCGTTTCTCGTAAAATCTTCTTTTGGTGCCCCAGTGTCTTTTGATCTGAACCTTAATACGCTCTACAAAGAGAAATTTGAGCTAGGAGTATCCTATCGATTAGATGATTCCTTTAGCGGACTCGTTGGGTTTTATCTAGCACCTAATGTGCGTATTGGCTATGCCTATGATCAAGTAATTAGCGACCTCAACGGTGTTAGCAGTTCGTCGCATGAAATTGTGCTACAGTTCGATATCGTACGGTTTAAATATCGCGATGTAAAACGTGTGCGGTTCTTCTAAGCCGTTTTCTTCGGAAAGCATTAAAAAAGCCCCGCGTATAGCGAGGCTTTCAAGTTTATAAAGGTCTGAAAAGAAATTACTCTCCAGAAACCGATACGTTGTCTACATGATAACGAGTAGTCGCTCCGGGATCTGCTCCCTGGTAGAAGAATCCGAAGTTTACGGTACCATCAATAAATCCTACATCGATGTTTCCGATGTTTCCGAAGCCTCCAAAACCACTTGACGGTCCCGAAGGAATGTCTACCACCAACTGCGTCCAGGTAGCCGTTGAAGCATCTCCGTCATAGTCGGTAGAATACCATACAGTAAGGATTTCTCCGTTGTCGAAGGCTACTTCAAGATCGAAGGTCAATTGCTCATTGGCGGTTCCATCCATGTTGATATCTGGCGTTACTAACCAAACATCAATTGGGTCTTCTCCAGAGCTAAATCCAGAAACTTGAGCGTACTGGTTATTGTCGAAGTTTCCTAGAATCCACTCAACGTTTCCACCGCCAACATTTTGGCTGCTCCATCCGGCTGCCTCAACGTCACCAAAGTCGCCATACGACTCAAAGTCATCAAAGAAGAATCCTTCCAAAGGATCGCAACGCTCTTCGTTCACAAGGTTTACATCGGCAGCAGAGTTCACCACGATATTGAATTCTTCCCCTTCAAAGTTTTTGGTGAGGATTCCGGTGACATTTCCGCTCCCTGCTGGTAACGTTAACGCGCTAAAATCAGCAAAAGTAGAAGTGCTGAAAACAATCGCTTCAGAACTCGCACAACTTTCTAACGTACGCTCTCCGTCGAACTCATCGAAAGGCTCGCTCGCATACGTAAGATTGTTAGTAACCGCTTCATTTTTCGCAAACTGAACGTTATCGATGTTGACGTAAAGGTTCGTACTTCTAAATTCTGAATCGTCATCGTTAAGCGGACCAAGATCTTCGATGCTGATGTTCATAGGAACAATTTCAGCTACCTCGGCAGAACGTGTAAATACAATAGGTTCTAAAGCCGAAGGGATCTTTTCGATAAAACGATCACCGGCGATCCCAAGGGTTAAAACACCGTTAGAGATTCCCAGGGTCAATCCGTCTAATTTGATAAAGATCTTGCGCCCGAATTCGTACTTCGGAAACAATGGATTTACGTCTACGAGTACGCGTAATCCTACCTCAGGATTTTCAGGCTTATCCTGAATAATGATCTCTTCAAAGAAGTTTCCCGCCTGATCGTTAGACACTACGTATCCTTCTACGTATAGATCGCCATCGGTATAGGTGAAATCTCCTTGTTCTTGTTCGTATTTTCCGGCCAAAGCTCCTAATTGGATCACTTCACCGTCAATGACAGGCTCTTCAGCAATGATAGTACCCGGCACATCAAAATCATCGTCTGCCACACAGGAGACAACAGCTACCGCTACAAATAGTAGGGTGAATAGTTTATAAAAATTGAACGTTTTCATTGTATAATAGTTTATTGTATTCAGAATTGTTTAGAATCGTACGTATAAGTTAACATAATATGTGGTTCCGTACCCAAAGAAGTAACGGTTCCCAAACACCGGTCTGTTGCGGTTGTTTTCCTCTTGTAACTGAGCAAAGTCAGAAATTCGAGAATCTTCAAATCCACCGGTTCTATACTCTTGATCGAGCACGTTGTTGATGGTCGCAAAGAATCCAACGTAATAATCGTCGATCTTCCAGGACTTCCCTCCTACTACATTTACCAAGAAATAATCTTCCAATTGTTCTTGTGTTAATAACTCACGTGCCACATCTTCGTTGTAGTTGAGCAATGGAAGTCCGTCTTGCGCTGTTGAAAAAGCGGCTGATCTTCTCAAGGTACTCACATCCACATAAGCATTAGAAAAATAGTTCGTAGTAAGACCTACCCACCAGAATTCAGGGTCACGGTATTCAATACCCAATTGATAGGCCTGTTCTGGTCCGCCACTTACGTGATAGTTTTCGATAAAGGTGGTTCCGTCTCCAAACTGTAAGAAGTCGAATCCGTCACTCGTAAGATACTGCTGCGCATTATCGGTATATACGTTTTGACCGTACGATCCCGCTGCTTTTAATTTAAGCGTTGGTGTTACCTGGGCTTCAATACCCAATTCGGCTCCCATTCGGCGGGTGTTAATTCCGGTAAGCACTTCTTGAACAAAGGCGTTGTTGTCTTGTCCAGGATCTGCATTTACTGCATTCTGGGCTCCCTGTGCCGATTCGGTAAAAAAGAAATTAATATCGGTTTGATCTTCAATGTTGTTATAGAAACCTGTTAACCGCGCTTTCACGATAGGAGAACGGTAGATATAACTTACATCAAGATTCTGAATGGTTTCACTTTCCAAATCACGCACTGCATCATTATTTTGGCGGGCATTGCTGAAGCTGTTGCGAATAGTAGGGGCTTTTGTAAAATACCCTGCATTTACATCTACTAAATGACGTCCGGTCACTTTATAGGTAGCACCCGCTTTGGCTCCGTAGTTGGTGAAGTCTAGTTTTTCACTATCTCCAAACGAACGTGCGCCCGGGAAGTTTCCGTTTTCATACAAACCGGTACGTTGGTAGGTGGTTTGCGATACCGTTCCTGCCAGGTAGAAATCTACCACATTGTATTTGAACTGTGCTTGAGCAAATCCGGTGATCACATCGGCGTTGATGTCGTAGTTGTATTTGTAGCGATCGCCTTCTCCTACAATTCGGTTTGGATTATTTAAATCCGATTGTGCCGCGTCAATCGACTCTCCCGCTTGGGCATCTTGCGACGCTGCTTGCGCGAACGTGTCAATATCCAAGAATCCGGAACCGCCCATTAGGTCTTCAAGTTCGGCGTAGTTTTCACTCTTCAATCCGCGATAGTTCAAACTTGCATTCAAGCTAATACGGTCGCTTAATTTCGCTCCTAAGATCGTGTTTGCGGTAATTTGCGTGTCTTCCACCACATCATTCTGAATGGCGTAGGTAGACAACATCGGGTTTCCGTTCGCGTCAAAGTTTCCGAAGTACAAGGATTCCCAATCTAATTGACCGTCATTGATAAACGCTTGCTCCGCCAAATACGCATTTTGATAATCGATGGCGGTAGGCGTTGGATCTTGTAAGTAGAAACTTGGCAAGTTTTGATAATAGTTAGGAAGCGGGTTACGAGCTCCTCCGGCAAAGAAAATTTGTCCGTCTGGAGTTTCTACTAATTGCGCCCCGTTGTTATCAATTCGGCTGTTTTTAATGGTACCAGCCTGGTAGCCAATATTGGTGTTCAAGCGAAGGTTGTCTGAAATATTCCAATAGTGGTTCAACATCACAACGGGCTCTTCGATCTCCCGCATTCTGCTGTTTCGGATTTCTCCGTCCTGAAAACCCCAGTTAGGGTTATAGGTACGTCCTTTTAGGTCACGAACCTCTTGTGTGATCGCGGTAGAGCGACCTCTTCGGTTGGGAGTATAAAAAGCAGAAAGGTTAATGCTATGCGCATCATTCAGTTTTTTCTCTACGGAAACAAAGAATGAATTGGCATCGTACAGCGTACCGTCGATATACCCTTCATCTCCAAAGCGACGTGAGGCAAGTACCGAGTATGCCCAGCCGCTTGCAGTCAAACCGCTGTTATAGGAAGCCATTACACGGCCTTCGTAGCTACGATTCGCCATTGCGTAAGAAACACGTCCGCCTTGACGGTATTGTGAGGCACGCATGATGATGTTGGTGGTTCCGGCAAGATCTCCAAAGGTATATTCGTTGGCTTTGATTCCCATGGTAAAATCACGGTTTCGCTGCGCATCGTTCAAGCCACCCCAGTTTCCCCATTGTGGGCGACCGTTAAATTGCTTGTTCATCTCGATCCCGTTGATTAATACCTTTCCGTTGGCATTGTCTAACCCACGAGGATTAAAGAAGGTAGCGCTAAAATCGAATGCGGCTGCATTCAAAAACACATCTCTAGACGCTTGCAAGAGTCCTGAAATATTAAAAGCCGTTCCTTCATCTTGGTTTAGTTCATTGTCTGAAAGGCTAATGATTCCTATCTGGGCTTCTACTTCCGACAAGTCGATCTCAAATAAGATGGGATCTAAATTTACCGTGCTCCCAGATTGAATGGTAATAGGGATTCGCTGAGTAACATACCCGGTTTTACTCAATTCGAGTATCTGCTCACCCTGTGGAAGTTCAGCATCGCTAAAAGAAAAGACCCCTTTTGCATCCGTTTCAGCAGAAAAAATACTTTCCTGAATTCGTACTTCAACATCGGGTATCGGTTCACTCGAATTGGAATCTACTACCCTTCCCTTTACGATGGCATCCTGTCCAATCGCCGAAAACGATGTCAGGATTCCCATGCATAAAGCAAACATGAAATTTCTCATTCCTTAGTAATTAGTTTGATAAATTAATTAATTGTTATTAATGGCGTGCAAAACTACATTTTTTATGCGAATTAATTACTTTTGGCGCGACAATTGTAATCGACTTTACACAAACTTAATACACCTATTGAAATGGAATTAAAACAATACCTTTTTGCTTTTTTTACGGTCGCTTTCATCGCGTGTAGCACCGCTCAAGAAGAAAAAAGTTATAAAGTAAACACCATTGCGTTCTACAACCTCGAGAACCTGTTTGACTATGAGGATGATCCCTTAACGTTTGATGACGACAGAACGCCTACCGGAAAGGATCATTGGACCAAAGAAATCTACGAAGCGAAGCTTACCAACATGGCTAAAGTGATCGCTGAAATAGGAAGCGATCTCACGGGGACGCCACCTGCGGTTATTGGTGTGTGTGAATCTGAAAATCGGCGCGTTCTGGAGGATCTATTGAACGAAGAAGCCTTGGTACAACACGACTACGGGATTGTTCAATTCGATTCGCCCGATCGTCGCGGTATCGATGTGGCCTTACTGTATCAAAAGAAATTATTTACACCCGTAGCTACAAAAGTACACACCTTGTATTTGTATGATGATAACGACCGCAGCAAACGAATCTACACCCGAGACCAATTGCTGGTGAGCGGCATGTTGGATGGTGAGAAAATGCACTTTATTGTGAACCACTGGCCTTCACGCTCGGGTGGCGAGGCTAGAAGTCGGCCAAAACGCATCAAAGCGGCCCAGCTTAACCGACAGATCATTGATTCATTGTACAGCGATGATCCCTACGCCAAAATCATCACCATGGGTGATTTCAATGACGACCCTACTAATCCTAGCATTAAAGATTACTTGAAAGCCAAGGAAGATCGCGAAGAAGTTAAAATTAAAGAATTGTACAATCCAATGGAAGAAATGTACGACCGCGGTTTAGGAACGTTGGCGTGGCGTGATGGATGGAACTTATTCGATCAAATGATCGTTTCTTCGGAATTGATTGAGAAGGATTTTTCGAGCTATCGTTTTTACAAAGCCGGTATCTATAACAAAACCTATTTAGCGAATCCTCGCGGGCAATATCAGGGGTATCCCTACCGTAGCTTCGTCAATGGAGGATACACCGGAGGCTATAGCGACCACTTCCCGGTTTATTTATATCTCATCAAAGAAGTAACTAATTAACATGCTTCATTACATTCGAGAGAATAAAAAAGCCCGCTGTATGAGCGGGCTTTTTTATTGTTTGGCATTGGTTTAACCTAACCACTGTTGCCAGGGAATTCTACTGAGCATCAGCACTAACGCAATCGTATAGAAAATAGCTAAGGTTTTAAATTTTGGTTTGGAAGTTAGTTTCTTTTTGTGTTTGGAATACCCTATCGTAATGAAAATAATCGTCAGGATCATTATCGTAGGGTGTTCTATGGCATACAAACGCAGGGTACTGTCTTTCATTACCGCTCCCATCCCGCTGTTCAAAATCGATTTTAGGCCTAACGGAGAGATAAAATATAGGACCAACGCTATTAAAAATTGGATATGCGTTACGATAAGGGCGAAAAGCGAAATTCGAAAATCCTTTGGTTGGTATTCCTTATTTCCGAAGAGCCCTGCCAACGCATTAATAGTTGCAATAAGTACTACAAACAGGACGAGGTATGCCCACCATGAGTGAAGAAATTGAACAGTTGTATACATAGATGTTGTTGTTTAGTCTTTTCAAAGATACGGCATCCCATAAAAAAACCGCTCTGTTACGAGCGGTTTTAAAAATTAGGTTCCCTTTCAATTAATTAAAAAGATAACGAAGTCCTACCTGCATTTGCCAACGAGAGGACTGAATCCCGCTGTCGTCCAATTGATCGATCCCGTCTTCAAATCGACGCGCATCGAAGGTAAAGGTAGGGTCTGGACCGCCGCTAACCGTGGTTAAAGGCGCTACTTCACGCTCGAAGCTCGTAAAGCGTCGTTTCCCCCAATCTTTATTCAATAGATTGGTGAAATTGAAGATATCTACAGAGGCCTGCAAGGTGTGCTTTTTTCCGCCTACGTTTAGAGAAAAATCCTGTAAAAACTTTAGGTCAATGACATGCGACCATTGAAGTCGGTCTGCGTTACGCTCTACGTATTGTCCGCGACGACTTCTTAAATACTCATCTCCTTCAATAAAAGCATTGAATTGTTCCCACTGTTGTTCGGGAGTGGCGATTACGTTTCCGTCGCTATCAGTCAGCGGTACAAAAGTGATTTCTTCGGAAGATGCCGGAACATAGATCAAGGCATTGTCACGAGAATCATCATTCAACAGGTCGCGCCCTTCGTTATAGATATAACTGAAAGGTTCGCCTTCGGCACCTTCATAAAATAGTCCAATAGTTGTTTTGATATTTTCATTCCATGTTAATTCATAGGAAAGATTCGAGGTAATACGGTGTCCTACTGAAAAGTCGGAACGACTCGCCGGAATGTCACTGTTCTTACCATTAACTGTCTGAATATTTCGCCACTGCGAACTGTTTTGAGAAGACGTTCCTTCAAATACCTTTTCTGAATCTCCGTAGGTATAGGAAACTTGTCCTTGGAATCCATTTTCGAACGGCTTCCGAAGCGAAATAGTGGCATTATATGCGTAGCCCAATCCTGTGTTAGAAGCCAGGTAGATCCCTTGGTAGGTTCCATCAATAACATCCCCTCTGTCATAAAACGGACGTTCATCGGCTCCATTTAAGGTTCCCACGGGCCCCTTCAAATTTAGGTTTTCGTAATAAATATCTTGAATGACATCGGTATACAAGAAATCAGCGCTGGCAACTAAGCCCCAGATAGGCAGCTTTTGATCGATCCCAATGTTGTATTTCATCACCTGAGGCAATTTGAAATCTCTTGCGAACAAATCAACATTCCCGCCGGTAGCACCGCTTCCGGGTTCTGGATCTTCCAATTGGTTATTGATATCGGGAGAAAAAGGAACATCGGTTCTGAAAACGAATCCACCGGTAACCCCATTATTATTATAGGTACCGCCAGGCCATACCAGCGGAAGTCGTGAGGTGAAAATTCCTAAGCCTCCGCGAATTTGCGTACTATTATTATTGAAGACATCCCAATTGATACCGAGTCGCGGACTTAAATGTGCTTTGGGCTTGATGCCTTGTCCCACACGTGCCCCCTGAAGGTCTTTTCCAAAGGACTGCAACAGCGGAACCGTACGCGTATTGAAGTCGTCATTCGCACGACCGTCTTCCCAATACGGAATATCCACGCGCATCCCATAGGTTGCTTTGAAGTTGTCTGAAAGCTGGATCTCATCTTGAGCGTAAAATGCCATCTGAAATAATTCAAATTCTGAGGCACCTGCAGATTCGTCTCCGGTAACCCCATTACCCACCAGCGAATACCCATGCTGATATACATCGGCATTTTGCATGGTTAAGAATTGATTCAGTCCCGAAGAAATCAAATTTCCCGCTTCGTCAAATTGATCCTCAAAGGTGTAATCGCCATAGTTAAAAGCGAAGAAGAGGTTTTTTACCTTAGAATACTCCAAATTGGTTCCAAAGGTAAAGGTGTGGTTTCCTGAGTATACTTCTAAATTGTCGTTGAAGGTAAATATATCCTGATTCAATAGGTTGGCCGTAGAAAACGGCTCTGACCCAAACGAAATAAACCCGTTGCCATCCTGAATATCAACCGTGGGGAATGGATTTCCGGAAGGATCGCGATCGTCCCGTACAGCGGTATATCCTATCACCATTTTATTAGATACCTTCTGACTCAAGGTTGAATTCCATTCCAGCGCGGTAGAGTTTGTAGTCGATTCAAACGCTTCAGATCCATTGATAAAGCCGATGGAGGTTCTTCCTGAACTACGCGCTTCCAAATTATCGGCCTTCACCAACCCATGGCGCAACGAAATCTTATTGTTATCGTTTATGTTCCAGTCGATCTTCGCCGTGATCTTGTCACTCTCCAACGTTCGGGTATTGTTTGCGAATCCACCCGGGTTATAGCCGTAATTGTTAATTAAGAAGTTGCTTAGGTTGTTGAGGTCGTCTAAGGAAGATCTCCCAATATAATTGCTGAAATTAAAAGGTTGGGGGGTCTCATCCTCCTGACGCTCATAATTTACAAAGAAGAAAAGTTTGTCTTTTATAATAGGGCCTCCAATACGTGCCCCATAGGTAAGTGCTGAAAACTCCGCCAGTTTTTCACGACTTTCTCCTTCTCCCACTAAGTCGGGAGGCGTTTTTCCGGCGAGACTTTCATTCCGAAGAAAACTATAGGCTGACGCTTCAATTTGGTTGGTACCCGAACGCGTAATAGCACTGATTGATCCTCCGGAGAAACCCGACTGACGCACATCGAAAGGCGCAATGTTTACTTGAAAACTTTCAATAGCATCTACCGAGAATGGGTTTACTCCTGTCTGACCGCCGTTAGTCCCTGATCCGGCCAATCCAAAAACATCATTATTAACAGCACCGTCAATATATATAGCATTGTAGCGATTATTTTGACCGCCAATTGAGATTGAAAATCCATCGTTCCCTTCCGTAAGCTGTGCTTGTGGGGTCACCCGAACAAAGTCGGCTACCGATCGAGAGGCCGCCGGCAAGGTTAAAATATCGCGTTCCGTAACGGTGGTTTCCGTTCCGGTGCGATTGCTGTCAAAGATATTGTTGCGTTGTGCGGTGATCACCACCTCGTCGAGCGCGCTTGCCGCTTCCGACATATTGGCGCTAATACGTTGGGAATCTCCCAACTGAAGAAAAACGTTCTGTCGTTCAAAACTTTCAAAACCAACATAACTGATAGTGATGGTGTATGGTCCTCCCGGACGCATGTTGGGCACGCGGTAATATCCCTCAAAATCGGATATGGCTCCGTACTTCGTTCCGGATTCTACATGCAGCGCAACAACATTGGCTCCTGCCAAAGGCTCGCCTTCAGCATCGGTAATTCGACCGTTGATGGAAGAGGTTGTAACTCCCTGTGCCCAAGTCGTCACAACTCCAACTGCCAAAAAGGTCATTAGAAGTAGTAATTTTTTCATTGTCCTGTGTTTAGATTATAGTGTTTCGCAAAAATAATCCCACAGGATGCCTCGCCCTATTATTACAAGGTTAAGAAAATGATAAGCTAAAGATACAACGAAATTTTAAGTACGTAAAATTATAATGCCTTGATTGCAAGCTGATTACTAGCTAGCCGGCTCTTCGATATTCTTGTACGGGATGCAGTCAATTCGCTCCTTTAACGGCGCCATAAATTGATAGTACTCCTCTTGAAATTGAGGTGCCAATGACTCAGAAGCAGGCAGGTCTTGTTTGAAAGGATCTACTTGTTTTCCGTTTTTCCAGAAGCGGTAACACACATGCGGGCCTCCGGTATTTCCGGTCATTCCTACCCATCCGATTACATCTCCTTGCCGCACATAATCGCCTTTTCTCACATTGCGTTTGCGCATGTGCAAGTATTGGGTTTCGTAGGTATCGTTATGTTTGATCTTCACATAATTTCCGTTTCCTCCCCGACGCTCACTTTTGGTCACGACGCCATCTGCCGTGGCAAGAATTGGTGTTCCAATAGCCGCGGCAAAGTCGGTGCCCTTATGCGGTCTGATCTTGTACCCGTAGTATTTGATACGTCTTTTCAGGTTGTAACGTGAAGAAATTCTATAGTTAAATTCAATAGGAGACTTCAAGAAGGCGCGCCGCAGGTTGTTGGCATCCAAATCAAAAAAATCTGCCACCATCGAATCGTCGCCATTCTCAGGCTTAAATTTGAAGGCGTAAATAGGACGGTCTCTATGTTCAAAATAGGCCGCTTTAATTTCATGTAAACCCGCAGGAATGGTATCGTTGATAAATTTTTCAGTATAGATAATTCTGAAATTATCGCCCTTCTGAAGGTGAAAGAAGTTAACGGTCCATGCGTAAATATTTGCAAGCCGGTCTGTCATGTACGGGCTCAAATCATTTTCTGCCATGGTTTCCGAAAGAGAACTGCTAATAATCCCCGAAGCCACTTTTTCTACTACCGAAACCGGCTTGGCATCGTTATAGACCGTGACGGTATCCCGAAGGTCTACCACGGCATAATCTACTTTGTTTTTTTCGTAAATAAAGACTTGTGTTTGCTGGGTAGTATCTTTGGCATTAAGAAGCACATAGGGCTTTCCAACCACCATGCGACGTACATCGAAACTATCTCTAAAAGTGGTTGCCGCTTCTAAGATCTTCAATTGAGACACTCCATTTTGATCTAAAATTCCACCAAAAGTATCCCCTGGTCTGATGGTGTCGCGAATCACCTCAAAATCGTTTAATACATAACCGTACTCTTCAATGATGGCGGGTGTTACTTCTTCGTATACCTCTTCTTCAAGTATATCATCTTTTGCTGCATCACAGGCAGTTAGCAGGGCTAACGGTACCATCAAAAATCCTAAAATTCGCTTCAATCTATTCTTTCTTTTTTTGGGTGTTATCTGAATTAAATGTGTGGGTTACCCATTCTTTGCCCCATTCCTCTCGTTCTTTTTGAGACCAAAGGGTAGGAAAAAAATGGATCTTCTGAAAGCTTGGTGGTAAAAAATCTTTCCAATTGGTACCACCGGTTGCTGAAATTTCTTTGCCTCTTTCGGTATTTAAATAACGATAGGCCGCCCCCATATGCATCAACGGCCAATCTACATTAACTCTAACGTCTAATTTTCGCAATTCTTGTATTAGGCGTTCATCGTTTCGTTCGTTCTCAGGCAACTGCAGGTATTTATCCTGAAGGGTGTGTCCAGCCACTTCTTTGATAATGCGAATGAAACGCGGTGTATATCGATACTCAAATTGTTTTAACGTAAGCGTTTTCTCTTTGGTTTCTGAATCGGTCGCGCCTCGTTTCCAGTAGACATTTTCAAACAGGGTTTCTAGAGAATCTGCTTCGGAAAAATCCTTCCTTACCGACTCGTGAACTAAGTTCAACAAGGGCGTACAGTAGAATTCGATCATTCGGAATTGCGCCGACTGAAAGCCGCTAGCGGGTAATAGGGACATTCGGAACTTCAGAAATTGTTCGCGGTCCATCCCAAGAATCATAACATCGAAGGAGTCAATCAGAATTCTGAAGTATCGGTTGATACGTACGGCCTTCTTTCGGAAAAAATCGGCCTGTTGCAGTTTGTCATCCAACAACTGTTTGATCTCATGAATGATCAACTTAAAATACAACTCTGTAATCTGGTGGTAGCCGATAAATATTTCTTCATCTGGAAAATGCGTTCTTGGAATCTGAAGACTGAGCAAGGTATCCAAATGAATATAATCCCAATAGGTAAGATAGCGGTCGTACAGCAAGCCGTCGAGATAGGAGCCCAGATCCTGACCCGAATTTTTGAATTTCGTTTCTAACTGTTGAATCTTCTCGGGGATGCGGTCTGATTTCTCCATGTGTCGCTAGTCGGCTAAGATACGAAAAGAATGCCGAAGCCCTTTAAATTCGGAAAGGCTTGCTTTTAGTGACCCTACCGCTAATTCAGCTTTGATCAACATTGGCATCTTATTATCGTCGTCGGTTACCCAAACGGTCAAACTTTCTTTCTCTTTGAACACCCGTCCGGCCTGAACATACGGTCGAAATTTTAAGCAGGGTACCTTCCCAAATTTCGTACGGAGGGTTTCCCGACCCAAGAATTTCAAGCGGAAGACAAAGTTCTCTTTGTCGAAGAACATATTCATGTCCATGGTATCCCCTTCCTTCAGCGAACTGACGTCCAAATTGTTGCGAAGATAGTAAAAAGCAGAGACCATATCTTGGGCATCCTTCGGAAAAGAGACGCGATCTACCGTTTCGTGTTTTTTATTATGGACTACGGCGATTCGATTGTCCTGATCAAAATCGATCTGAATGTCTTTGGTATGTCCTCCTTCGTCTATTTTCCGAATAAAACGATACGGAATATCCTTTTTAACATCCACATACGACTGATAATTGTCTTCCACCTTAAAGAACCATCGGGATGCGCCTACTGTTTCCCCGAATCCCTTGATGTGAAAGACCGGCTTCCCGCGTAGGGTGGTTTCATTGACTTCCAGAGTGGCGTATCCCGCCGTCACAAATCCGTAATGAACACGAAATTTGAACCATTCTCCATCACCGTAGGCTTTCTCCTGAGCGATCAAAACGACAGAAGTGAAGCATGCTAAAAGTAGGCAAAAGGCGGTTCTCATTTGGGCGTTGTTAAGCGTTATAACTATCCATTTGCAAGTTCTGTTCCAAAAATAAAGAAACTCCACCGAAATAGACGGCGGAGTTTCTTATTCGTTACAATTTGTTTATAGTGTGCCGCGTGCTTCCTGTTCTCTTTCAATGGCTTCAAACAGCGCTTTAAAGTTTCCTTTGCCAAAAGATTGCGCTCCTTTTCGTTGAATGATCTCAAAGAACATGGTAGGACGGTCGAGCACGGGCTTGGTGAATATTTGAAGCAAATAGCCTTCGTCATCTCTATCGATAAGTACTCCCAACTCTTTCAGTGGCTCCAAATCCTCGTCGATCTCGCCTACACGGTCAAGTACGGTATCATAATACGTGTCTGGAACATACAAAAATTCGACGCCGCGATCGCGAAGCTGCGTGACGGTTTCAATAATGTTGTCGGTTGCCACTGCGATGTGTTGCACGCCGGCACCATTGTAGAATTCGATGTATTCTTCAATTTGTGACTTCTTTCTTCCTTCCGCCGGCTCGTTGATGGGAAATTTAATTCGTCCGTTGCCATTGCTCATCACCTTACTCATCAAGGCTGTATATTCTGTAGAGATATCTTTATCATCAAAAGAGACCAGCTGTGCAAATCCCATTACCTTGGCATAGAACTCTACCCATTTATTCATTTCATTCCAACCTACATTTCCGACCATATGGTCAATATATTTCAGCCCTACTGTAGCTGTTTTGTACGATTTATCGATGGCCTTGTAGCCAGGCAAAAAAGGCCCGTCATAATTAGATCGCTCTACAAATACGTGTACCGTTTCTCCGTAGGTATGAATTCCAGAAAGGGTTACGGTGCCGTTATCGTCTTTTCGTTGCGTCGGCTCCATATACGGTTTTGCCCCGCGTTTGGTGGTTTCTTCAAAGCTTTTTGTAGCATCATCTACCCAAAGTGCTACTACCTTCACCCCGTCGCCGTGTGCTTCGATGTGCTGGTTAATTTCACCCTCGGGTTTTAAGGCCGAAGTAAGGACCAATCTGATTTTTCCCTGTTGCAGTACATAGGAAACACTGTCTTTACTTCCCGTTTCGAGTCCGCGATAGGCAATAGGCTGAAAACCCCAAGCGGTTTGATAATAGTAAGCCGCTTGTTTTGCGTTGCCTACGTAGAGTTCAACGAAATCGGTTCCTAATAAGGGAAGAAAATCTTCCGCCTGAGGAACGACTTTTTTTAGTTTTTGAGACGTGGTATCGGTTGTCATGCTATTCAATATTTTTTCTGAAAATGTGTTTGTTATTCATTCTTTTCCAACCAAGATTGGAAATAGGTATCATCGGCGATTTTTAAGGCCTCTTCGGTCACCTGAAGCGGCGCAAAAGTATCGACCATCACGGCCAACTCATCGGTTTTCACTTTTCCGATACTCCGCTCGGTCGCACCGGGATGCGGACCGTGGGGTATTCCTGCCGGATGCAGTGAAATGTGTCCCGCTGCAATATCGTTTCGACTCATAAAGTCACCATCTACATAATACAACACCTCATCACTGTCAATGTTGCTATGATTGTAGGGTGCCGGGATGCTATCGGGATGATAATCGTATAATCTAGGGACAAAACTACAGACCACAAACGCACTGGTTTCAAAGGTTTGATGTACCGGTGGTGGTTGATGAATGCGACCTGTTATGGGTTCAAAGTCGTGGATCGAGAAGGCATATGGATAGTTATAACCGTCATAGCCCACCACATCGAAGGGGTGTGAAGCATATACCATATCGAATATCACGTCTTTCTTTTTGACTTTCATCAAAAACGATCCATTCTCATTATGTGTTTCCAGCTGATCGGGCTTTCGGATATCGCGTTCGCAAAAGGGCGAATGCTCCAGCAATTGTCCGAACCAATTGCGGTAGCGCTTCGGCGTATAGATAGGGGTTCTAGATTCTACGATAAACAATCTGTTTTCGGCATCGTCGAAACGCATTTTATAGATCATTCCGCGGGGAATCACCAAATAATCGCCGTACTTAAAATCGATATTCCCCATGTGCGTCCGCAGGGTCCCGCTGCCTTTGTGGATAAAGATCAATTCGTCGGCATCGGTGTTCTTGTAAAAATACGACTCCTGAGATTGCTGAGGCGCGGCCAGAATAATACTACAATCCTTATTGGTAAGTAGGGTCTTCCTACTCTCGAGATAATCGGCTGTGGGAGGTACTTCAAAACCGCGAAAACGATACGATTGTATGTTCACGTCTTTCGCTACCTTCGGTCTAACGTCTTGCTGACCTTTTATTTCCTTTACCTGGGTAGGACGTTGTTCGTGATACAGGTTGCTGTACATTCCGTCGAAACCGATGGTTCCAAAAAGCTGTTCGGCATATAAGGTACCATCCGCTTTTCTGAATTGTGTATGTCGTTTAGGAGGAATTTTTCCTAATTGATGATAAAATGGCATAAAACAAATGTTTTCCTTACAAATATCGTAATTTTTAAGGGTAATAGGACTAAGAAAACCTTAAAAACGGAAGCCTAGATTAACATAAAATTCATCTGTATTCTCCTCGGGCACATAAGCGTACTGAATGGCAATAGGCCCTAAAAAAGTTTCTAGAGCATATCCAATAGCCACCCCGCTGTAATTGATTCGGTCTATCCACTGCCCTCTTTCAAATAAGGCGTCTCCCACGTTTGCGATATTGCCTGAAAGTAGCAGGTGGTTTTTCCGGAAAACCTCATAGTCCACCACTAATCGAGACAGGAGATAAGTGTCACCTCGCAAGCTAAGGGCTTCATATCCTGAAAACGGAATAATATTGTTCAACGGTTTGAACCCGTAACCTCCTACGAAAAAGTCCAACGATTTGGTGCGGCGATCACCCCATTTAAATCCTCCTTCTGTGGAAAGCACAACGGCGATACGCGACGTTAAGGGCTGCGCCCATGCTGCTTTCGCCTTGGCAATAGAAAATGGCTCAAATACCGTATTGGTACCATCGGCCCAGAGATACCAGTGAAAATCGCCGTGAAAATACAGTCCGCTTCGCGGATAGAATTTGTTATCAAAGGTATCGTAAGTAAGTTTTCCGAAGGCACTCACATAATTGGTATTTTCAAAAACGGTTCGAGGAAGGTCGTCTTCATCTGTACCGATGGTTTCGGTCAAAAAACGAAGCCATTTGTGTTCTGCCCCCAGGGATAATAAAAAGCTTCTTCGGAAAAGCGTTTGCACGAATACCGTGTTGGTAAAATCGTCATAGCGAAGATTCAATTCATTCACCTCAATCGGCTCATCTAATGAAGGCTGGTTGAGGATAAACTCACTACGCACCTCTTTCTCAAACGAATTAAAGGCCGAGGTAAGTCCGATGCTCCAATAAAACCCTTTATCGATATAATATTCAAAATTATACCGAAGATTATCTCCTATGATCAGGTCTAAGGAGGTTACGTCATTGTTCGTGAATAATCGCTTACGGGTGATGTTCACCAAGCCGGCCGAACGGAACAGGTCATCATAGTGCAACCCCAGGCGCAATTGGGTTTTCGATTCGTTTTCTACCAAATCAAATTGAACGGAATAGTGCTCGGGTTGCTCGGGATCGGGAACCAGGCGATAGTTAATCTGGTCAAAATTACCCGTCGCCGAGAGGTTATTAACCCCTTCATTGAATTTTTTATAGGAAACATTAGCCGGGGTTTGTAACTTCAACTTTCCTAGGACATACGAACGGGTATAACTTTCGTTGCCTTCAATTCCTACGTCGGTGATATAAATTGAGGTGCTGGTATTAAAGGTTACCGGGCTGCGTTCGGTGTTGCGTTGTCGCGCCGCAATGGCTTCTAGCGCCGACTTCTCTCGCAAAGCCGCTTGTGTTCCCGAAGTGATGATCTTTCGGCCTTCATCGAATGACACCACGGTGAAGTCATCAATTTTCGGATTGATGTAGACATCGGTCAATTCTCTTTTAGCTTTCATGTCGTTGATAGTGCGATAATTGTTTATCTGAACCAGTACATCGATAGCAGACCGCAACGACTTCCGATCTCGCAAACTATCCTGAACATCTACTCCAATAATAATATCGGCACCCCGTGCGCGAACCTCTTCCACGGGATAATTGTTCACCACACCCCCATCCACGAAGATCGTATCGTTTATCTTCACCGGACTGAACAAGGTTGGCAAGGCACCACTGGCGGTAACAGCTCTAGGTAAGTAGCCACGATCGAGAATCACCTCTTGCCCGGTTTCGACATTGGTGGCCACACAAAAGAACGGAATCTGGAGCTTGGTAAAGTCTTCTACATCATACACATGTATCAGCAAACGCGATAATAAATTATAGACATTTTGTCCCTTCGAAATCCCCGATGGAAATCCCAGTTTAAAATTATCGAATGGCAATGTTACCGCATAGGTTTCGGCATCGTCCTTTTCATAAAAGGTCTTAGCGCTTCTTGGAATATCGTCTTGAATAAGTGTATCAAAATCGAGATTTGTAAAGATCGAATCCAGCTGTTGCGCGTTATAGCCCGCAGCATACAAAGACCCTACAATGGCGCCCATGCTAGTCCCGCCAATGTAATCGATTCGTACCCCAGCGGCCTCCAATTCTTTCAACACGCCTATATGAGCCAACCCTTTGGCACCACCCCCGCTTAGCACCAGCCCTACTTTTGGGTCGTCCACCACAGTAGTCTCCTGAGCGGTAAGAACGCTCATGCTGCATAGAAGCAAAACGGTAATTAGAGTTCTCATACTACTGCAAATGGGCAATTATTTTTTTTGCTTTACTGGCTCCCACGACGGTTTCTACCTCATCGAAGGAGGCTTTTTGTATACGTTTAAGACTTTTAAAATGCTGAAGCAAACGCACCACGGTTTTTTCTCCAATCCCCGGAATGGTCTCTAAACTGGTTTGCAGCGCCTCTTTGCTTCGCTTGTCTCGATGGAAGGTGATCCCAAAACGGTGCGCTTCGTTTCGCAATTGCTGAATGATCTTTAGCGTTTCCGATTTTTTATCTAAATACAGCGGAATTGGATCTCCCGGATAGAATAACTCTTCCAACCGCTTCGCAATTCCAATAATGGCAATCTTTCCGCGTAATTCCAACCGCTCCAAACTTTTTAAGGCAGACCCTAACTGCCCCTTACCTCCATCTATGATGATAAGTTGCGGTAAGGGTTGCTCTTCCTCCAACAATCTTTTATATCGTCTATAGACTACCTCTTCCATAGAGGCATAATCATCGGGGCCTTCTACGGTCTTTATCTTAAATTTACGATAGTCTTTCTTACTCGGTTTTCCATTTTTGAATACAACACAGGCCGCCACCGGATTTGTTCCTTGAATGTTACTATTGTCGAAGCATTCAATATGGCGCGGTTCTTCCGATAGGCGAAGGTCTTTTTTCATCTGCGCCATAATACGGTTCTCATGTCGATCGGGATCCACGATTTTCGCTTGTTTAAAACGTTCCATCCGATAGTATTTGGCGTTGCGAAGTGAAAGATCTAGGATCTTCTTTTTATCGCCCGCCTTCGGAATATGTATTTTGATACCTTCTTCTGTTTTTATTCGGAACGGCACGTAAATTTCTTTGGACTGAGAGTTGAACCGTTGTCGTAATTCGATTACAGCGAGCTCGAGTAGCTCTCGATCGCTCTCGTCTAACTTCTTTTTGAGTTCTAAGGTATGTGACCTTATAATACTTCCGAAGGAGATCTGAAGAAAATTCACATACCCATAACTCTCATCGCTTGTAACGGTAAAAACATCTACATTGTTGATCTTAGGATTGACCACCGTCGACTTTACCTGATAATTCTCTAACACATCGATCTTGTCCTTCACGCGTTGTGCGTCTTCAAACCGAAGCGCTTCGGCATGCTGCTTCATTTGTTGTTTAAAGCGCGACAACGAATCCTTGAAGTTACCTTTGATAATGTTTCGAATGGCATCAATATTCTCGAGATAGTCTGCTTCCGAATGCTTTCCTTCACAGGGCCCCGCACAATTCCCCAAATGATATTCTAAGCACACTTTGTACTTCCCATTGCGAATCTTCTCCTCTGCCAGGTCGTAATTGCAGGTGCGTAAAGGATAAAGCCCACGAATCAACTCTAACAACGTATGCACGGTCTTCATACTGGTATACGGGCCATAATACTCACTGCCGTCACGAATCACACGACGGGTGGGGAAGACCCTCGGAAACCGTTCGTTCTTGATGCATAACCAAGGATAGCTCTTATCGTCCTTCAACATCACATTGTAACGAGGCTGGTATTTCTTAATGAGGTTGTTTTCCAACAACAAGGCATCGGTCTCGGTAGCGACTACAATATGCTTGATCTTCTCGATCTTCCGAACCAACAGTCGCGTTCGGGCGTTGTCGTGTTTCTTTGTAAAATAGGAAGCGACGCGTTTTCTCAGGTTCTTCGCCTTTCCAACATATAGCAATTTTTCGTTCTTATCATAGTACTGATAGACCCCGGGATCATTGGGGAGGGTTGAAATCTGCAGTTTTAGGGATGCTTCCGCCATACCTCAAAGATAAAGGATGTAAGACGTTTATTTGGAAAAAATAAGTTCCAAAAAAAATGTTAACGCGCGGTTAAATAGGAGCCGTATGAAATCTGATGTTTCAACAATCGCGTATATAGAATAAAGAAACAAGGATGCCGTCTCATCCCAGACACTCAATAGTCGTTCAATATTCGCTATTGTTTATTATTATACTGTATCTCTTTGCGCCTTCGAAGCAGTTGATTCTCGAAGGGATGCACCAGCTTTCTCATTGGGTGATCCACCCATCTGCGCATACCCACCATCACCCCCTCCACGCTTCAGAACTTGCTATGGATCATGAGCACAAGGTCCTTCAATTCTTATCCTTTGTTTCTGAACCGCAACCAGATGAAGAGCAAGAGAAGAAGTTTTCTCTTACGTTTCTGGACAAACATCTTCCACACCCTTTTATCGCCTATGTGGTTCTTAAGATGTACCAAACCGATCGGTTTTTATATCTAGAAAAAGTCCAACACATAAACCTTCCCACGCCCTCTCCCCCTCCTCAACTCGCTTCCTAACATTCTTTTTAAAAAGCATGCTTCAAGACTGAAGCCTTTCAATCACCTAAACTATACCTATGAAACCATATATATTTTGGATGGTATCGCTATGGGCCTCCCTGACTATGGGGCAAACCCTAAGCGGAACCATCACCTCTCCAGATGCGCAACCTATAGAATATGTTGCCGTCTTTAATAAGAATACGGGAACCCACACCCATACCAATGCTCAAGGATTTTTTCAACTTAAGGATGTATCCAGTTCACACGTGATCTATTTTTCGCACATCGGATACGAAACCTTAGAGCTTCCCATTGCCAAAGCTTCCGAACTTGAAAATATCACTCTGGTGCTGCAGCCTTCAAGCGTATCACTAGCGCAAATTGTTATCACACCAGAAATAAATACCTTACATCAAATTACCGACATCACTTTAAAAACACAACCCGTAAAATCGTCTCAAGAAATTTTGCGACAAGTTCCGGGGCTGTTTATTGGTCAGCATGCCGGCGGAGGAAAGGCCGAACAAATTTTTCTCCGCGGATTTGATATTGACCATGGTACCGACATCAATTTATCGGTGGACGGATTGCCCATCAATATGGTATCGCATGCCCACGGCCAGGGTTACAGTGACTTACATTTTATCATTCCTGAAACACTGGAAGATATTGAGTTCGGAAAAGGCCCGTACTATGCCGATAGAGGCGACTTTACCACGGCGGGATACGTGTCATTTGCCACCAAAGATCGTATCGATCGAAGCGCCGTTTCGGTGGAGTATGGCGATTTCGACTCCTTTAGAACCGTGGGGATGTTTAACATTCTTGAAACCGAACGAAGTGACGCCTACATAGCAGCTTCATTAAACACCTTTGATGGGCCGTTTGTGAGTCCACAGAATTTTAATCGGTTTAATGCGATGGCCAAATATAGGTTCTCCATTCCTAGAGAGCAATCGGTAACCCTCACCGCTTCCCACTTTCAGAGCAAATGGGATGCTTCGGGTCAGATACCGCAACGTGCAGTAGATGCAGGAATCATTGGCAGATTTGGCGCTATTGATGATACCGAAGGCGGAAATACGCGTCGCACAAACATTTTGATGAACCATGAAAAACAACTGGAAGGTACCAAGCGATGGACGTCTTCGGCATACTATACTTACTATGACTTTGAGTTGTTCTCGAATTTCACTTTCTTTTTGGAAGATCCTATAAATGGCGATCAGATTGCCCAACGAGAAAATCGTAATATTCTTGGCTTTCAAACGGCGTTATCGGAAGAACGCGACCTTGGTGCTACCGATTTCAGCTATGAAGCCGGCTTAGGTGTGCGCTATGATGATGTTAACGATATTGAACTTTCCCATACGAAAAACCGGAATGAGATTTTAGAACGCCGTGCCTTTGGAAACGTAGATCAGATCAACGCTTTTGCCTTTCTAAATACCGAATTCGACTGGGGAAAATGGAAACTTAACCCCGCGGTTCGCCTCGACTATTTTAAATTCGATTACGAGAACTTCCTTTCGGAAACCTATGACAATCAGAGTGAGCGAAAAGCCTTTGTGAGTCCGAAATTAAATGTAATCTTCGCCCCAACAGACCGAATCCAATTCTTTTTGAAAAACGGAATCGGTTTTCACTCCAACGACGCGCGTGTGGTCGTGGCCAACAATGGAGAAGACATTCTGCCAGCAGCTTACGGAAGCGATCTTGGAAGCGTATGGAAACTATCCGACAAATTGATCTTTGATACCGCTTTGTGGGTCCTGTTTCTCGAACAGGAGTTTGTCTATGTGGGGGATGCAGGCATTGTTGAGCCTAGCGGAAAAACAAGAAGAATGGGAATCGATATCGGATTGCGCTACGAGCCAGTATCCTGGTTACAAGTGTATACCAACGCAAATTACACCTATGCCCGCAGTACCGAGGCCCCCGAAGGCGCCAATTTTATTCCCCTAGCACCAGACTTTACGAGCGTAGGGGGAATTGCAGTGACTGATCTTCATCAGTTTTCTGGCGGCCTCTCATATCGTTATATTAAAGATCGGCCTGCAAATGAAGATAATAGCATTGTGGCAGAAGGTTATTTTGTAACGGATGCCAATATCAATTATACGTGGAATCAGTGGCGCTTTGGAATTATCGTAGAAAATCTCTTTGATACCGAATGGAATGAAACGCAATTCGCAACCGAAAGCCGGTTAGCGAACGAACCAGCGCCGGTAGAAGAAATTCATTTTACACCAGGGACTCCGTTTTTCCTTCGCGGAAAAGTTACCTATCAATTCTAGTGGGAAGGACAGGCGTTTTTTGTTATCTTTCAACAGCAAAAAACGCCTTCTCTCATGAACATTGCGATTCTTTCTCGTGGCGAATATTTGTATTCAACACAAAGTCTGTTACGAGCAGGGGCCGTGCGCAACCATGTAATGGAGGTATTGGACCCAACCAAATGTAGCCTGACCATAGAACAGGGGAAACCCGTGCTTTATTTTTGTAATGAGGTAATAGACGATCTAGACGCTGTGATCCCAAGAATTGGGGCCTCGAATACCTTTTTTGGTTCTTCGCTCGTACGCCATTTGGAAGCCATGAAGGTGTTTACGGTGGTGCGTGCCGAGTCTATTTTACAATCCCGAAACAAGTGGACTTCCTTTCAATTGTTAGCAAAGGCTGGGGTTTCCGTACCTAAGACCATTTTGGGAAATGTGTATGATATTGAAGAGGCCCTGACCTCCTTTCAAAAGAAACCTGTTATCTTAAAGGTGCTGCAAGGCACGCACGGTCAAGGGGTAATTCTGGCAGAGACCTATGCTTCGGCCCTCTCTACCATTGAAACCTTACAGGCGTCCGGCGTGCGTTTTGTGATTCAGGAATACATTGCAGAATCGAAGGGGTGCGATCTTCGTGCCATAGTGGTGGGTGGAAAGGTAGTCGCCGCAATGAAACGACAAAGTAAGTCGGGTGATTTTCGATCGAATTTGCATCGGGGTGGCACAGCGACTCCGCTCCGTCTTTCTGAAGCGGAAAAAAACATTGCGATTCAGGCGGCACGGGTACTTCAACTAGGGGTTTGTGGCGTCGATATTCTGCAAACTCATAACGGTCCGGTAATCCTTGAGGTGAACTCCACTCCGGGACTCGAAGGCATCGAAAAAACCACAGGGGTTAACATTTCAGAAAGCATAATAACCTATATAGAGCGTCAAACGCACCGATGAAGAAAGAAAAAGCAACAGCCCTTACCCTTTTAGGAGAAACCATTGCTCCCGGAACTTCGCAAGAATTAAACTTTAGCTTTGCGAAACTCCACACCAATACCCCAATAGATGTACCCATCATTATAGAGCGCTCTCAATATAAGGGGCCTACGGTATTGATCACCGCAGGAATCCACGGAGATGAAGTCAATGGTATCGAAATCGTTCGTCAACTCGTGAGCAAAGGAATAAATCGACCAAAGATAGGAACCATTATATGCATTCCCATTATAAACATCTTCGGGTTTCTACAGAAGGTACGAGAGTTTCCGGATGGACGCGACCTGAATCGGTCCTTTCCCGGCAGTAACAGTGGCTCTTTGGCCGGTCGCGTTGCCCATCAGTTGATGAATGACATCATTCCGCATGTAGACTATTGTCTGGACTTTCATACCGGCGGTTCCAGCCGTTTTAACGCGCCCCATATTCGCATTGCCAAAGGGAGCGAAGAACTCACAGAACTGGCCGATGTTTTTAATGCCCCGTTTATCCTTTACGCGAAGAATTTAAAGAAATCGTTCCGAAACGCTTGTCGAAAACGAAACATTCCCATGTTGCTCTTTGAGGGTGGAAAATCCAATAGCATTGATCCCGTGGTAAGCAACACTGGGGTCAACGGAACCAAACGCGTCCTGCATCACTTAGGAATGCTGCAAGCGAAATTCAAGGTTTCTACTCCTTCCCAGGAATCGGTACTCATCACCCGCAGCAAATGGGTTCGCGCCCAATACTCAGGCATGTTTCGCTCACTTGTGAAAGTGGGAAGTTTTGTCAATAAAGGCGAAGTGATTGGGCAGATTACAGACCCCTATGGTAAGATCAACCACCGAGTTCGTGCTTCAAATGAGGGCTATGTTTTTAACGTCAATGAAGCTCCGCTCATCTATCAGGGCGATGCCTTATTTCACCTTTCCACAGCGCTTCAGTAATGGACAAAATTGAGATTCGAAAGCACTATAAAGCAAGGCGCGCTGCACTTTCCGAAGACAGCTGTGAGGACCAAAGTCTCTTGATAGCCAATAAGACACTTCAATTGCCTATTTGGGAAAAAACCTACTTTCATTTGTTTTTGAGCATGCCCACACAGAAAGAAGTGAATACCGAATACCTGCTGCACATTTTGCAGGGCAAGGACAAAAGTGTGGTGCTTTCCAAAAGTGATTTCACTCATCTGGAAATGCAACATTATCTACTGCAAGAACATACCAAGATTACGGTTTCTTCCTTCGGAATTCCAGAACCACAGGATGGAATCACTATAGCCCCTAACCTACTGGATGTAGTGTTCGTACCCTTGTTGGCATTTGACGCGTCTGGACATCGTCTGGGCTACGGAAAAGGATTCTATGATCGGTTTTTGGCGCAATGTCGCACCGACTGCCTTCGGGTGGGGCTATCGTATTTTGAAGCGGAAGCGACCCTTCCTCATGAGGCTACGGATATACCGCTTCATTTTTGTGTTACACCCAAAAAAATATATCGCTTTTAAAAAATCGCTTATCTTTAAGCCTTTATCAAGTAACACTAACTAATTAAATTATTATGGAAACAAGTAATACTCCAGCGGGAGCACCACCAGACAACAACCTGGTGTGGGCTATCTTATGTACCGTGTTGTGCTGCCTTCCGTTAGGGATTGTAGCGATTATCAAATCGACTAAAGTTAAAGAATTGTGGTTACAAGGAGATCATGCCGCTGCGCAGAAAGCAGCCGATGATGCGAAAAAATACTCCATTTGGGGAGCGGCCATTGGCCTCATTTTCGTCGTGATCTATTTCATCCTCGTAGCCGTAGGTGTTGCAGCCGGTGGATTCTAAAAAGTACACATACCCCGCCCTATGGCTATTGCTGCTATTGGGCGGTTTTTTTCTCTTTTTCTTTTACAACCCTACCCAGCATTCCTTCTTTCTTCCGTGTCCGTTTAAACTCGCTACAGGGTATCATTGTCCGGGTTGTGGTTCGCAACGTGCATTACATCAATTGGCGCATTTAAATATTTCAGGGGCATTTGCCATGAATCCGCTGATGGTACTTTCGTTGCCGCTTATTGGATATGGCCTGGGCACGAAGATGTACAATAGCTTCTTCGGAACACAATACCGCGTGGATTTCTTTTACCAAAAGTGGTTTGTGTATGGGTATTTCGGCTTGGCCGTGCTGTATTGGGTGCTTCGGAATATTCCCTATGCTCCTTTTACCTATCTAGCTCCGCATAGTTAACACTACTTACGCAGTCGTTTCAGAAGCCTTCCCATCCAATTCGTCCTCCTGCGATTTTGGAAACGCTCTCTTGTTGAAGAAAATAAGCAAACATACACCCACGGTTATAGCTGAGTCGGCAATATTGAAGACCGGATCGAAAAAGGTAAAATACGTTCCACCCCAAAACGGAACCCACTCGGGCAACACCCCTTCCCATAACGGGAAATAGAGCATGTCTACCACTTTTCCGTGAAATAAGGTACCGTATCCACCTTCCGGAGGAAATAGCGAGGCTACCTGACTATGACTGTCATTGAAGATAATTCCGTAGAAAACAGAATCGATGATATTTCCCATGGCTCCGGCGAAAATGAAAGAAATGGCAACGATCAGCAATCTAGAGCCGAAATTCTTAACAGAGGTATACAACCAGTAACCAATACCTACAATGGCTACCAATCGGAATAAGGTTAGCAGTAGCTTTCCGTATTCGCCCGGAATCTTTGCGCCCCATGCCATGCCTTCATTCTCCACGAAATGAATTTTAAACCAACTGAAGACGTCAAAACCATCCCCTAAGATAAAGTTGGTTTTGATATAAATTTTAGAGACCTGATCAATGATCAAAATCAGTAGAATGAGGAGCGTTGCTTTCTTAAGGGACATAGCCAATTATTGAGGAGCAAAAATAGAAATATTTATTGGGTTTTTTGAAGATCGATATTCCCATATTTGCTTTCTACCAACATTTTAAAGACACCCCCGCTAGTAAGTTCGTTGGTTACTGTTCCGTGCTGTGATGTTGCTTCTGCCATGACTCCGGGAAGCGCGCTGATGGTAACGTTCCCTTCCTTTGTCTGAATCATGGCATTCCCAGAAAATCGCTTGCCATGACACCACCCTTTTTCCAAAGCAACTTCTAAACGTTTGTAGGTGCCTTTAAATTGCAAAGAAGCTTGCGTACTCCGTATCACCACTTCGTACGTTTCGGGTACGAGAAGGTACCATTCGCCAGATAGTACTTTATGCGCCGCCAACTTATCATCTTTTTTTTCAAAGAAGGGACGATAATCCAACGAAAGGTGCAGCACTCCGTTGATCTCTTGCATCGCGGGCATCATGTTTTCATAGGTCTCGCCTGCGATTTCTACGGATACTTTAATGCTATCGGTTTGGGTACTTTTGAGATAGATGGTGGAAGCGACCTCACCTTCCACAATGATTTTTGTAAACTGTCGAGCGTTCCAGCGCGTTTCCGAAGTTTTCTGAGCATAGCCAGAAATTGTGGTGCCAAAGAACAGGATAATACTACTTAGAAGTAGTTTGACTAAAAAACCCTCAATTCCGAAGAAATGATGGGTTGGTGTTATGCCTTTCTGTGGTTTCAAAAATACCTTACTTCTGCATGTTTTTGGCTTCGATGCTCAAGGTAGCATGAGGCACTAGCTTCAATCGCTCGGGATTGATCAATTTACCGGTCACTCGGCAGACTCCGTAGGTCTTATTTTCAATCCGGATCAACGCATTTTTCAAATCTCGGATAAACTTTTCCTGACGAATTGCCAACTGAGAAGAGGTTTCTTTGCTCATTACCTCACTTCCTTCGTCGAAGGCTTTAAAGGTAGGAGAGGTGTCATCGGTTCCGTTGTTACTATCGTTCTTATAGGCGCTTTCAATAAGTGCCAACTGTTCTTTCGCCTTATCTATCTTACCAATGATTAGTTCTTTAAATTCGGCTAGTTCGGCGTCACTATATCTATTTTTAACTTCTTCTGCCATAATTAAACGTGTTTTTGAATGCTCAATTTTGTCGCGATGTCATCGAAGGCAACTTCGGTTCCTTGCGTTACTTCGTCATTAAATTGAAGTATTTCTGTTAGGGTTTCTTGTTTTATGTATGCTATATTCTGCGTTACCGCATCTTTTAATAGTTCATTGTCTTGTAACGTAATGGCGATACGATCAGTAACTTCAAAACCGGACTCCTTTCGGAGGTTCTGAATACGATTGACCAATTCTCGCGCAATCCCTTCGTTCTTCAATTGCGGTGTGATGGTTACATCCAGCGCAACGGTAATTCCTTCGGCATTGGCGACCAACCACCCCTCAATATCCTGTGAGCTTATGATCACCTCATCTCTGCTCAATGTACAGTTTTTTTCGTTTACCTGCACGCTTATTTCCCCTTCATTTTCCAAGGTGGTGATTTCCTCCTGTCCCATGTTTCCTATGCGTCCGGCCACTACCTTCATATCTTTTCCGAAGCGAGGTCCTAATTTCTGAAAATCGGGTTTAATTTGTTTTACTAGGATGCCAGATCCTTCATCAATCAGTTCAACTTCTTTCACATTCACTTCAGAACGAATGAGCGGAGCGACCGCTTCAATTTCTTGTCGGGTGGTTTCGTCGAGAACTGGGATCATGATCTTTTGTAGCGGTTGTCGTACCTTGATCTTCTCTCGTTGACGTAACGAAAGCACCAGTGAGCTTATTGTCTGGGCGCGCTGCATTTTCCGCTCTAAGGCAGTATCTATATAATTCTTATTAGAAACCGGGAAGTCGCTCAGGTGAACCGAATTTGGCGCCTCTTGAACCACGCCTGCCGTTAGGTCTTTATAAAGCCTGTCCATAAAGAAAGGGGCTACCGGAGCTCCTAACTGGGCAACGGTCACTAAACAGGTATATAAGGTTTGATAGGCAGAAATTTTATCCGGCCCGTAGCTTCCCTTCCAATATCGGCGTCTGCTTAAACGTACAAACCAATTGCTTAAATTCTCCTGTACGAAGGTAGAAATCGCCCGACTTGCCTTGGTAGGTTCATAATCGGCGTAGGCTTCATCCACTTGTTCAATCAATGTATGCAATTCGGAAAGAATCCATCGATCAATTTCAGGGCGTTCCTCCATAGGAATGTCTGCTTCCGAATAATCGAAATTGTCTAAGTTCGCGTACAGACTGAAGAAGCTATAGGTATTGTAAAGGGTTCCGAAGAATTTGTTCCGAATTTCAGCAATCCCATCACTGTCGAACTTCAAATTATCCCAAGGATTCGCATTGCTGATCATATACCAACGCGTAGCGTCGGGTCCATAGGTTTCCAGCGTTTCAAAAGGGTCGACCGCGTTGCCCAAACGCTTCGACATTTTCTGGCCGTTTTTATCCAGCACTAATCCGTTGCTCACTACATTTTTGTAGGCAATGTCATCAAAGATCATGGTCGCAATGGCGTGTAAGGTATAGAACCAACCCCGGGTTTGATCGACCCCTTCTGCGATGAAATCGGCTTTACGCCAGGTATCCTCCACTTTTTCTTTATTCTCGAAAGGGTAATGCCATTGCGCATAGGGCATGCTACCGCTATCGAACCAAACATCGATCAGGTCGGCTTCCCGCTTCATCGGCTGGCCGGAATCGGATACCAATACAATGGCATCCACAATATTTTTATGCAAATCGACTTTCTCGTAATTGGCTTCGGAAAAATCGCCAGGAACAAAATCGTTGAAGATGGCTTCCTCTAAAACGCCTGCGGAAACGGCTTTTTGCATTTCGGCCTGCAATTCCGCAACGCTTCCAATGCATTTTGCTTCCTTCCCGTCTTCGGTTCTCCAAATAGGCAACGGAATCCCCCAATAGCGAGAACGGGACAAATTCCAATCGTTCGCATTCGCCAACCAATTTCCGAAACGCCCTTCTCCGGTCGCTTTCGGTTTCCAATTGATCTGCTGGTTCAATTCGAACATGCGATCCTTAAATTCGGTCACACGAATGAACCAAGAATCTAAGGGATAATATAAAATAGGCTTATCGGTTCGCCAGCAATTAGGGTAGCTGTGCACGTATTTTTCAACCTTGAAGGCCTTGTTATCGGTCTTTAACTGAATGGCGATCTCAACATCCACACTCTTTTCGGGCGCATCCCCTTCATCGTAATATTCATTCTTGACGTACTTCCCGCCTAATTCACGCATTTCAGGTCTAAACTTCCCCTGTAGATCGACCAGCGGAACCAGGTTATCGTTTTCATCCATGACCAATAAAGGCGGGACTTGCGGGCTGGCTTCTTTGGCAACCTTAGCATCATCGGCACCAAAAGTAGGCGCCGTGTGTACGATTCCGGTACCGTCTTCCGTAGTCACAAAATCTCCGGCAATAATTCTAAAGGCATGCTCTGGATGGTGATACGGTTTCACATAATCCATGAGTTGCTGATAGCGAATTCCTAGAAGGTCACTTCCTTTGAAGGATTTCACTATAAAATAAGGGATGGTCTTGTCGCCCTGCTTATAGCTTTCTAACACTTCTTCATTCGGCTTCTCTTCGTATTTTCCGCTGAACTGCTTCGAAATCAAACTCTTTGCCAGCACCACATAAATGGGGTCGAAAGTGTATTGATTAAAGGTTTTTACCAATACGTATTCGATGTTAGGTCCAACCGTTAAGGCCGTGTTGCTCGGTAAGGTCCAAGGCGTGGTCGTCCAGGCTAAAAAGTGAATATTGTTGCTTTCTTCGGAAAGAAATTCCGGAAGCGTATCGGGTATCGCTTTAAATTGAGCCACCACCGTAGTATCGGTCACATCTTGATAGGTACCGGGTTGGTTCAGCTCATGTGAGCTTAATCCCGTTCCGGCTTTTGGGGAATAGGGCTGAATGGTATATCCTTTGTACAAGAGGTCTTTCTCAAAAATTTGCTTCAGCAACCACCAGACCGTCTCCATGTACTTTGACTTATACGTCACGTACGGATCGCTCATATCGACCCAGTAGCCGTATTCTTCGGTGACTCTGTTCCAAACATCCGTATAGCGCATCACGGCTTTTCGACAGGCTTCATTATAGGCTTCTACCGAGATTTTTTTACCGATGTCTTCTTTGGTGATGCCCAATTCTTTTTCAACACCCAGTTCAATGGGTAATCCGTGGGTGTCCCATCCGGCTTTGCGATCTACTTTAAAGCCTTTCTGCGTTTTATACCTACAAAATATATCTTTAATAGCGCGGGCCATCACGTGATGAATCCCTGGTAGTCCATTGGCCGAAGGCGGACCTTCAAAAAACACGAAAGGAGTCGCATCCTCACGAATCGAAATACTCTTTTGAAAGGTGTTATCTTCATTCCAAAAACTGAGTATTTCCTTCGCCAGTTGCGGAAGGTCCAATCCTTTGTATTCCTTGAATTTAGCGCTCATATATAATTCTCTTTCTATAAGGCTGCGAAAGTAAGAAATTTTACAGAAATAGACTAGTGGAAGCCTTATAAGCACTATGAATATCGGTTTTTCAGGAATTCTTCCCTTTCGTGAAGCGAATCTTTCTTAGCGGGCTAAAAAAATGGTCTCGCTGAATGCGCTGAGCGAAACTCCCAAGAAACTCCTATCTTTAACCCATCCAATTGGGTTGCCCTTGAACAAATTTTTCCTTTTTCTCCTTTTAATTCCTGTGACAGTAAGTGCACAGGACTATGTAGACCTTGTAAAAATAGGTTTTGGACGTACCTTTCAGAATACTTTCGAAGAGACTCCAGGCGAGACACAAGTTCAATCGGTGGAAGCCGATCTCACGTTTCCCATCGTTTTAAATGAAAACAACGCCCTAATTTCCGGCCTGTCCTATAGCAGAAATCATTTGCAGCTCGCGCCCAATACCACCTTCGTTAGTTTGTACAGCACCACGCTAAAACTAGGGGTAGCGACCACTTTTAACGATCGGTGGAGCACTACCATTGTGGCGCTTCCGAAGATTGCATCCGACTACGGGAACATTACGGGAGACGACTTTTATCTTGGAGGGTTTGCGCTTCTGAAATATCAAAAAAAGGAGCGCCTTATCTATCGCTTCGGAGCCTATGGCTCGCAGGAAGCGTTTGGATTTTTCACAACACCTATCATCGGTTGGTATTACCTAAGCGAAAATCAAAAATTTGAAATGGATGTATCCTTACCCATCGCCACTGATATTAATTATCGGTTTGGAGCACTTTCCGTTGGGCTGGATTATTACGGTATCGGCCGAAGTTTCAACCTTACCGAGGCACCAACGCCTCAACTGTATGTGGATTTGAGTTCGCTGGAGTTTGCCAGCTATCTGCAATACAATGCGTTCGATAGACAAGTGTTGTTGCGTGGAAAATTAGGATACTCAAGCAATAATTACGAAGTATATCAACAGGGAGAAACAATCGATTTAGGGCTCTCTGCCTTTAGTTTCGGTGATGACCGAACCCGTTTAAACCCAGTGATTAATGGTGGATTTTTCTTCAAATTTGAAGCTATTTACCGCTTTCACCTAACGCCAAACGACTAACATAATTTTGTTATCTTTGGATAAACTCCCCAGCTATATGATACGAAGTTTTAAAGGTGAGATTTGGAAGGATATGCATAAGCCCACATGGCGAAGCAATGAAATTTTCAAAGTCTCTAGCCATGGACGCGTAGTTCGTTTTAAGTACGACGAAAACGGTGAATTGCTCACCCCTTATGTACTTGGTGGTTACGAAGTTTTCTCGGTAATGAGAAAGACGGGAAAATCACAACTACTGTATGTCCATCGCTGCGTAGCCGATGTGTTTATTGACAATCCTGAAGAAAAACCGTATGTAATTCATTTGGATTTTGACAAGTCGAATAACCATGTTGAAAATTTACAATACGTCACCAGAAAAGAGCTTACCGCTCACAATTTGAACAACCCTGCGGTTATAGAAAGCAAAGAACGCACGAAGAACAACCCGCGTTATTCTAAGCTTACCCCCGGAAGAGTTCGATTAATTAAGCGGAAAATATTTGACCCGAATCGCAAGACACGGATGCGCATGATCGCCAAACAGTTTGGCATTTCAGAAATGCAGTTATACCGTATTAAGTCGGGCGAAAATTGGGGTCACATAACCGATTACTGACATGGATAAACGCTGTCCCGAATGTGGAGATAAGATCATTGGCCGTTCTGATAAAAAGTTCTGCAGTGATGCTTGTCGAAATGCGCATAACAACGCGCTGAACAAAGACAGCAAACAGTTGGTTCGAAACATCAACAACCGATTGCGGAAAAACTACCGCATTCTGGAAGCCTTGAACACTCAGGATAAAACGAAGGTCCGCAAATCGACCTTAGATAAGCACGGATTTAATTTTCAGTTTTTCACAGGACAATACGTTACCAAAGCCGGAACTGTCTATTACTACGTTTACGACCAAGGATACCTCCCGTTGGAAAATGATTGGTACTTACTGGTTCGCACCGACATCCAATTGTAGTTATTTCCAGGACTGCCCTTTCAATTCTAAAGCGGCCTTTAAAATGTCTTTCTGACTGATCAATCCGGTTAATTTACCCGATTCGACGATTGGGAATCTCCGCCTTCGGGAAGTGAGGAACTTGTCGGCGGCGTCAAAGATGTTCATGTTACCATCAATGGTTTCTACTTCCGTAGCCATATGTTGTTCTACCTTGATGTCTTCCATGGGTTGATTGTAGTAGCGGCTGTTACTTATCTGCTTCATACAATCACCTTCACTGATGATCCCTACTAATTCGTTTCTATCGTTCACCACGGGTCCACCGGAAATTTTCTTTTTAATCAATGTATTCATCACTTCCAATACCGATTGCTGAGGGCGGAAGGTCACGAGGTTAGTGCTCATATAATCCGATACTTTTATATTTTCCGAAGAGCCTTTCGGCTTCTTGGCGCGCTTGCCGATATAACTTTTAATTCCCATAAGATAAGGTTTTTATCCTTTTAAATATACCCAATTTTTATCAAACCCTCATCGCCTTTAACATCTTTGAAGTTCCGGATTTAATTGTACCTTGCCTGCACCAAAACCAACCTATGAAACGCTTTTACGCCCTTTTATCGGTACTTTTCGTCTGTGGATTTCTCTATTATGGATTTTATAGCATGATGCCTTCTTCGGGCACTCCCGCAAGTCTTCCCGAAACCGAATTCGCTACCGAACGTGCTCTGGTGCCGCTGAAAGAAATCAGTAAAGAGCCTCATTTTACTACTTCCGAAGCCTTGTCTGAAGTGCGCACCTATATCATGGGGCAATTGAGAGCCCTCGGACTTCAGCCTACCACTCAGGAAGGTTTTTTACTACATCCGAACCGGGGCGTGTTAAGCAAACCCATCAATATCCTGGCACGGCTAGAAGGTAGCGAGGAGGGAAAAGCATTACTGGTCTTTACCCATTACGACAGTGCATTGGTACCTTCCTATGGAGCCAGTGATGCGGGAAGTGGGGTGGTAACCATTTTAGAAAGCCTCAGGGCTTTTAAGGCGTCGGGCAAACAACCCAAGAACGACATCATTATTTTATTTACAGACGGAGAAGAAACCGGACTCGATGGCGCCAAACTCTTTGTGAACGAGCACCCCTGGGCGAAAGACGTGGGAATCTCCCTGAATTTTGAAGCCCGGGGTAGCGGCGGCCCCAGCAATATGATTCTTGAAACAAATCACGGGAATGCGAACCTGATTAAAGCATTTCAAAATGCCAACCCCGAATATCCCGTAGCCACTTCCTTGATGTATAGCATTTATAAAATGCTTCCCAACGACACCGATTCTACCGTGCTGCGAGAAGATGGCGACTTAGACGGGTTCTTCTTTGCGTTTATCGATGATCATTACGACTACCATACGGCCAACGATAATTTTGAACGTCTCGATCGCAACACCTTACAGCACCAAGGGTCGTATCTGCTGCCGCTGTTGCACTATTTCGGGGACGCCCCATTGGAAGCTACGCGCGCCGAAGCAGACCATGTTTATTTCAATGTTCCTTGGCTCAAGTTGGTGCATTATCCGTTTTCTTGGATCCTCCCTATGCTGCTCCTCGCCTGGCTCGTTTTTATTGGATTGATTTTCTTCGGAATACAACGTGGCACGCTTCAACTGTCTGCTATCGGAAAAGGTTTTCTCCCTTTTTTAGGCAGCCTCATCGGATCGGGCTTGGTTGGGTTCTTTGGATGGAAACTGATCTTATGGGCCTACCCGCATTATGAAGAAATACAACATGGCTTTACCTATAATGGGCATACCTACATCGCCCTTTTTGTGGTATTGACGCTGGCGATCACCTTCTTTTTCTATCGGAATTCCAAAAAAGCAACGCTGCCCGGCTATTCAATAGCGCCACTCTTCTTCTGGTTGCTCCTCAATACCGGAGTCGCTATTGGACTTCAAGGCGCCGGATATTTTATCATCCCGGTGTTCTTTGCTCTGTTGAGCCTGTTTGTTATCCTGAAACAGCCAAATCCCAACCTCCTGCTGTTAACCCTCTTCGCTATTCCGGCCCTCTTTATCTTTGGCCCGCTTATTCAGTTCTTTCCGGTGGGTCTCGGACTAAAAATGTTGGTGATTAGTTGTGTATTTACCGTACTGTTATTCGGACTTCTCCTTCCTGTGTTTGGGTACTATCGCTGGAAACGGATACTCTCCGGATTGTTTTTCATTCTGGCACTGTTCTTTTTGATACGTGCGCACATGAGCAGTGATTTCACGGAAAGCCGACAAAAGCCAAATAGTCTGGTGTATTATCAAGATGTTACTTCGGAAAAAGCGTATTGGACCACTTACGATAAGGTCTTAGATTCGTGGACCCGAGGATACCTGGGCGATCAGCCTGAAGAAGCTTCCCAATATGTGAGCAATGCCGCCGGCAGCAAATACGGTACTTCCTATTCGTATGCTTCCGAAGCTCCCTTTAAAGATATCGAGAAGGTCTTGGCTCGAATAGAGCAGGACACGATGATAGACGGAGAGCGCAGTGTCACGTTCACCTTGCTTCCGCAGCGAAAATTGCACTTATTAAATTTGTACACTTCAGAGAAAACAACGTTTAATCGTTTGCGTTTTAACGGAAAAGAAATTCCTCCGGATAGTACTGGGAACGTCTATGGTGCCCGAAGCTCGAAACACTTGCTCACGTATTTTCTGAAGGGAGAAGATTCACTCGAAGTATCCTATTCGCTTCCGGAACGTGAACAGCCTGTTTTTGTGGTACAGGAATACTCTTTCGACCTGCTCGAACACCCTCAATTTTCCATCAACAAACGCCCTAAAAATACCATGCCCAAACCCTTTGTTGTAACAGATGCAATCATTCAGAAGCATGAGATCAATATGGAACTGCTAAAACGTACTCCCGCCCTAGACTCTGTAAGCACAACCTCGGAATGATACAACACGTTGCAATTTCAGGATTGGGTTGGCTAGGTCTGCCGCTAGCACGACGTTTGATGGACACCGGCTATCGTGTACGAGGATCGGTTACGCAACCGGACAAGGCAGCGAGCTTTCAGCAAAAAGGATACCGCGCATTCGTTTTGCATGCGATGGAAAGCGGACTCGCTGGGTCGCCTTCCGAATTTCTCGAAGGAATTGATTGTTATGTTGTTATGATCCCACCGGGGCTACGAAAACACAGTGGGGTGAATTATGTAGCGAAAATGAAGCATCTGCTCACCGAAGTGGTTCGACAGGAGATTCCGCATGTGATCTTCATTAGCAGTACTTCGGTCTACGGCTCAGATCAGGGGACGGTGACCGAAAAAACAACGCCACAACCCGATTCGGAAGCCGGGAAACAGTTATTGGAAACCGAACAACTTTGGTTTCAAGCACCACTTAAGACGACCATCGTTCGATTTGGCGGACTCATTGGGGGGAGTCGGCAACCCGTTCGCTATTTAGCCGGCAGAACCGGTTTGAGCAACGGAAATGCACCGGTGAATTTAATTCATCGCAAAGACTGCCTGAATATCCTTGCGAGTATCATTCAGCAAGAAGCCTTTGGACATATTTTAAATGCGGTGCATCCAGACCATCCTTCCAAGGAAGCGTATTACGTTTCAAAAGCAAAAGAACTTGGACTCACCCCTCCACAGTATTCAGAACCCTCTTCAACGTGGATGAACAAACAAGTAGATTCTGTGCTCATCCCTTCGGAGCTCCACTATACTTTCCAGCATCCCATATAAAAAAAGGGCGCCAATTGGCGCCCTTTCAGAATTTATCAGTTCCTTGATTACCAAATTCGAACTCTATTTTCAGGAGCTACGTACATAGGATCTCCTGGTTCAATACCAAAAGCTTCGTAAAAAGCATCAATATTCTTAAGAGGTTCGGTAGCGCGGTAGCGTCCAGGAGAGTGGGGATCGGTCTTTACCTGCTCCCGTAGGGATTCTTCACGTTGCTTGGTACGCCATACAGTGGCCCAGCTCATAAAGAAACGCTGTTCGGGTGTGAATCCATCGATCTTTCCAGGGCGGCCATTTTCTTCGTAGAAACGTTGTAGTCCGTCATACGCTCCCAACAAGCCTCCCAGGTCTCCGATGTTTTCTCCTAAGGTAAATTTTCCGTTGATAAAGACACTATCCAGTACCTCAACACTGCTGTATTGATCCGCCAATGCGGTACCACGCTTGGTAAACTCTTCCAGGTCTTGTTCGGTCCACCAGTTCACCAAATTTCCTTCCGCATCAAAACGCGAACCGCTATCGTCAAAGGCGTGAGAAATTTCGTGTCCGATTACTGCTCCAATGCCTCCGTAGTTTACAGCTTCATCTGCTTTGTAGTCGTAGAAAGGAGGTTGTAAAATAGCCGCAGGGAAAACGATCTCATTGTTGAAGGGATTGAAGTAGGCGTTTACCGTTTGCGGAGACATTCCCCACTCGGTTCTATCGACCGGCTCGTTAATACGAGATAAATTGTCTTCCAACAACCATTGATTCACTGCGATTCTGTTTTCGTAGTACGAATTCTCAGGGGTTACCGCCATAGAAGAATAATCTTTCCATTTATCGGGATACCCGATCTTCACGGTGAACTTATCTAGCTTTTCAACCGCCTTTATTTTAGTGCTATCGCTCATCCACTCTAAGTTCTGTATACGCTCCTTATAGGCGGCGATAACGTTGGCGATCATGTTTTCGGCTTTTGCTTTTGCTTCCGGCGGGAACATCTCGTCTACGTATAGCTTTCCAAGCGCTTCACCAACACTTCCGTTGATAGTTCTCAGAGCGCGCTCATCGGCCGGACGTTGTTTTTTCGTTCCGTTCAGGGTTTTGCTGTAGAAGTCCCAGTTGGCTTTTTCGATCTCCGTGGTTAGCATCCCGGCAGCATCGTTTAAGGTTTGCCAACGCATTACTGTTTTCCAGGTATCGATATCGCCTTCCGCTAGCACATTCTGCAAGGTTTCCATATAGGCAGGTTGCATCACCATAACCGTATCGAGCTCCTTCTCAACACCTAGGTCATCAAAAGCTTGTTCCCATTGGATGGCGGGAACCATTTCCTGTACCTGAGCCATACTTCTTGGGTTGTTGAAGTTTCGGAAGTCTCGACGAGCTACCTTATCCAGACGAGGTTCTGCCAAGGTGGTCTCAAAGGCTAAGATGGTTTCCGCCTGACTCCGTGCCTCAGCTTCCGAATCACCTAAAAACTGAAGCATTCTGGTGATGTGATCTACATATTGTTGACGGATTTTCTGCGAAGCAGGATCGTCGTTGGTATAGTAATCGCGATCGGGTAACCCAAGCCCTCCTGGGGTGATATACGCCGCGTTCATAGCGCTATTGTTAGGGTTAGAAAAGGCTGCGATTCCCATGAAAGGTTGAGACACTGTGGTCGCATTTTCGGTCATCACTTTCTGAAATTCTTCCACAGAAGAGATGCTCGCAATTTTATCTAACGCGGGCTGCAACGGTTGAATTCCGGCTTCATCTCTTGCTACGGTATCCAATTCAGTCTCAAAAAGCATGATCGCTTTCGCCTGATCGGTATTTGCCGCGTAGGCATCACTTTCTTGCGCTTTCGCCAAAATATTTAGCACATCTTGATCGGTTTTCTTCCGCAAGACATTAAATCCGCCCCAGCGTACTTGATCGTCTGGAATTTCTGTGTTTTTCATCCACGTGCCGTTGACGTAGTTGTAGAAGTCGGCTTTCGGACTTACCGTGGTATCCATATTGGCCAAAATAATACCTCTTGGGCCCTCATCGGCGTTTGCCGCCATATTCTTTTCCTTGTCATTGCAAGAAACAACTATCAGCGTAGCTGCAACGGCAAGCATTGTTGTTAAGAAGGGTGTTTTCATTGTTTTGAATTTAAATTGAGTCGAACGTATTTGCCGTTCGGGCATTAGTAATTGGTTGATTCGAAGCTGGATTTGTTACAGATTCTGATCATTATTATCCTTCAATTCTTGTTGGTATACAGAATCGAGAAATCGTTGTTGTTTTTCCAGCTCTTTTAGTTCGTCTTCTCTTCGCTGTTCATCGATGGCTTCCTTTTGATATTTTTCATTGAGTTGAATCATCAGGCTTTGCAGGGCCTTGTTTAATTCGGAAACATAATATGCCACTTTCACCGTGTCGGGTCGTGAGCGTTGCACGGCTTGATTCAGCAATTTGATGCGGGTGTTGACGATCACCATTCGGCTATGAATGGGTTTTCCGAAGATGCTATCCGGAAAATCTTTGAGCAGAGAATCGGCTCTGTTCGCCAATAATTCGGTTCTGGGTCGCAGAAAATTAAGGGCATTGCCATTGAGTTGTTGAATATCCCCCTGAAAATCCTGATAGTCAGACCACCGAAGCAGCGCTTCTTCCACTTCCGAAGATAAGGTCGGGAACGGAAATTCTGTGTTTCCGTAGATCTTCAGACTATCTCCCACCACCTCCTGTGTGGCAACTTCGTTTGAAGCTTCCGTGCCACATCCAAGCAGCAGTAGGCCTCCGAAGAAATAAAGAAGAAAAATTGGTTTCATAAGTTTGGCGCAAAGATACTATTTATTGAGGATAGCCGCTTTTTCCTATGGAAAGAAATAGTGGTAATCCCTATCTTTGAAAAAACAGTCTATGCAACCCCTTAAAAAACGAATCTTAATAATTGGAGCCTGTGGGCAAATTGGTACGGAACTCACCGAACGTCTGCGACAACAATACGCTCCTCATAAAGTAATTGCAAGCGATATTCGCGAAGGAGACGAAGCGCTCATGAAGGGAGGCCCCTTCGAGGTGCTCGATGCGATGAACTACGATGCGCTACAAGATATTGTCATCAATTACGAAATTACCGAAGTATATCTCATGGCAGCGATGCTTTCGGCTACGGCTGAAAAATTCCCGATGAAGGCTTGGAATTTGAACATGAATTCTTTATTCAATGTGCTCAACCTCGCCAAAGAAGGAAAGATCGAGAAAGTTTTCTGGCCTTCCAGCATCGCGGTGTTTGGAAGTACAACCCCTAAGCAAGACACCCCACAGCGAACGGTGATGGAGCCTTCTACGGTGTATGGTATCAGCAAACAAACAGGGGAGCGCTGGTGCGAGTATTATTTCAATAAATACGGCGTTGATGTTCGAAGCATTCGATATCCCGGGCTCATAAGTTATAAGACACTTCCCGGTGGTGGAACGACCGACTATGCAGTGGATATTTACCACAAGGCGTTAAAGCACAAAAAATACATTTGCTTCCTTGAAAAGGATACGGAATTACCCATGATGTATATGGATGATGCCATTGCCGCCACTATTGGAATCATGGAGGCCGAAAAGGAGGATATTAAAATTAGAAGCGCCTACAATTTAGCCGCCATGAGTTTTGACCCTGAAACCATTGCGGGTAGCATTCGAAACCACGTTCCTGAATTCACCATTTCGTATGATCCTGATTTTAGACAAGAGATCGCCGATTCCTGGCCGCAAAGTATAGACGATACGGAAGCACGCAACGATTGGGGATGGCAGCACCAAGTGGGGTTGGATGAAATGACGGAGAAAATGATTGAAGGTCTCTATGCCGAATATGACACCTCTAATTAACCACAATTCTCAGTAGCTTCAATAGTTGACAGTTGTTGCGAAATGGTTGTGTTGAAGAATGCCGTTTCAGCAATATTGACACCTTTAACTTGAAATAAAAATCCCGTTGCCATGGCAACGGGATTTCATCGATTTGACAAATAATTGAGGTCGTTATTCTAGCCCCAATTGCTGTAAATGCTGTTCTAGCTTCGCTACTTTTTGTGAGACTATTTCCAATTTCTCTAGTTTTGCTTCTATGGCCTTGAGCTTGGCATCTTGTTGTTCAAAAATAACAATCCATTCGTTGGTTTTTAAACCTACGGAAACATTGATCAAGCTTAGATTATTTCCATTCGACTCAGACCAGGCACGACCTATAATATTTTTTAAATCCTGTAGTTGGATGTTGTCCGGCGACACGGCTTTAGCATATCCATCATTATTTCCACTGGCAACTATATAATCTCCTTTTACTACTTTTCCGGCGACCAATGCAGGAACTTGCCCAATAAAACCAACCTTTTCATAAGCATCTTCTTTTCCGGTTTCCGGCATATTCCCGAGAACAATTGGGTTGTAAGAAATGGTCATCACATGGTCTGCATCTTCGGTGTTTCTTGAAATTTTTCCTCCTTTTACACCCACTACCTCTCCAATGGAAAAATTCTCCTCAGGGTTTTCCTTTTCTAACCATTCGGCATAATCGGCCCCTTTAGAACCATAGACAACTCCTTGATTTCTAGATAACTGTCTGGCGCCTAAAATCAGTGGAGTTAAGACAATTTTAGTAGGGGTAGTTGGGATAAATCCGGGGCTTCCGTTTCTTTCTGCCCATCCAACCATTTCTGCTATTTGGCTCGCTGCATCTATTCCAGCTGAAGGATTAAAAAATCCGTCAAAATTCAAATTCAGATTTCCGATATCAAAATCAGCTGTCGGTAAACTTCCTCCATTAAAACTTAAGCTAGGCAAGCTTCCTCTGTTCCAATCAAAATCTAACGCTCCAAAATCTATGGTCAAACTTGGTAAACTTCCTCTACTAAAATTAGGGTTTGGAAAAGACCCCTGCGAAAAATCCAGCGATGGTGGTTCATACTCTAACACTTGGCTAAAATCAAAGACATCGATCAGGGTACTGAAATCTGGAGAAGGAAAGCTTTCAAATAAGTCTCCTCCTAAAAGATCATAGCTTTCAATACGCCCGGCCAAATAGTCTCCATCCCCATAAAAGGATAGGAAATGATTGTCGATGCTTAACGTACTCGCATTTAGTTTTATGGCAATTCCATCGGCATTTCTGCTTCCGCTCGTATTTTCGAACGTGGCAATATGGCCACTACCATTACTGCTCTTCACAAGGAGTGTCGCGGTTTCAATTTCTTCGGAAACTTGTAAATTTCCCGTTAATTCAAGATCACTATTGAGTGCTGTTTCTCCGTTAATTACGACATCATTTTCAAAAACAGAACTGCCTTGTACGCTTAATTCAGCATTTAACGACGTAATCCCTTCCACATTTAGAATTCCGGATAAATTAGTGGATGCGGCATTAGTTACCTGCAATTCATCATGTAACGAAGTAACGCCATCTACCGAAAGGGTTTCAGCGATAAGCGCATTACTTTGAATGGTTACATCTTCCTCAAAATTAGAGGTACCCGATACGGCAAGGTTATCATCCAGTTGTGTTGCGCCTCCCACCGTTAATATTCCATCGAGCGAGCTTTCCCCCAGCACGAACAAGTCTTTGTTAATATTCGTTGTACCATTAATGGTAAAATCTTCATTCATAGTTGTATTCCCTTGTACGATCAAGGCACCGGTGAGTTCTGTCGGACTTTCATTAGCTACTGTCAATTTATTCTGTAACAGCGTGGTTCCGTCTATGACCGTATTCTTGGCAACGGAAAGCGTACCCGAGAGCTCCGTTGCGCTTTCATTCGCCACTGTGAGCGAATTGTTTAAAAGTGTGGCACCGTTGATCGTAGTCATGCCTTCAATACGTGCGTCGCTACCTACTGTCAATTCATTTTCAATAGTAGTAGCATTTCCGACTACGAGATTATTCGAAATCGTGGTGTTGTTCCCCACAGTGATGTCTTCTGAAACAGCAACAGACGCATTGAAATTGGCTTGTTCCATGACGTCCAATGTTGCTCCCAAGCTGGTAGCATCTAACACATCTAATGTTTCATTTAGCGTGGTTGCCCCTGTCACATCGAGCGCACCGGAAAGCTGCGTAGCACTTCCGTTTTCTACTCGCAATGCACCACCCAAAACTGAAGCGCCTACCACCGAAAGATTATTTTCTATACTATTGTTTCCCGAAATGGACACGTCATCGTTGAAAGCAGCGGTCCCCTCCACACTAAGTTCATTCTCGAGATTCGTTATTCCCGCAACTGTGAGGTCTCCATTTAATGAGGTCGTGCCGTTAAGTTCTACTCCATTGTTTAAGGTTGTAGTGCCATCAATTATAACATCGCTGAGAAACGTGCTTGTTCCTTCTACCGTCACATCCCCAGAGGCTATAATATCTCGGTGATAAGCGAAGGGTATGAACGTTAATTTTTGCTGGCTTAACGGTTCGAAATCGGTGCCTTCAAAAGCGATTTCAACCTGAAGATCTTTGGAAAATCCATCCCAAAGAATCTCATCAAACTGCCCTTGTACGGCTTCACCTAGACCTATAAAGACATTGATAAGTCCGTACGCATCGGTTTCCGTGTTTTGAATTTCTTGATATTCTATTGCTCCAGAGTCATCTAGAATCGTAAAACGCAAAGCAATGGTTGTATTCGGAAGAATATTTCCGGTCGCATTCACACCAGGAAGCTCCTGTACATTGGGGTCTATAATAACCGCTTGATAACTAATAGCATCTGTTTGCCCTAACATGACGGTGCACATTAAGATGCCAATAAGTGAAGTAATTATATTTTTCATAATTATTGGGTTTTTTCAATTTGAGAATTGGTATCATTTTCATGTTTTGCTAGGCTGAAAAAAAGTGACACGCCAAGATCATGAGCGTTGTATCGTAGTTGCTCGCCTTTTTTGCCAATTTTAGATGTGATTCCATAGGTGTAATGCACCCCCGCAGAAAGCAAGCTGGTAAGCTTGTATTGAAATAAGGCGCCTCCATTGTATCGGATAATGGGCCCGTCAAAATCAGCGGTATCCTTTAAGTCGAATACTTGATTATTGAGCGTTTGGGTTCCCTGAACCAGGAATTCCGGACCTAAATCGCCCGTTAGATGCAATGTGAACCTATCAATTTCAAATAGCTGAGCATCGATCCCTACCTGTAATCCGGCGTAGGATGTGGTCCATTCATAATAATTGCCTAGAATATTGTCGCTGCCTATGGCTCCGTATTGATGTAGTCGAAGCCCCGCTGTAATTTGCAGTTTTTCTTCCCATAGCGGAATTCGAGTTCCCACGGAGAGAAAAGGTAAATTTTTAGATTGTAGGTTTTCTAACGCCTTGTTTTGTGAATCACAATACTCAAATGAGGTGAAGGACTGTCCCCCTTGAATCATGAACTCTTGAGCCGTACTGCTTGCTGCCAACATGCCTAACAGCAGAAATAGTAGTGTTTTCATAAGATTAGTATTTGAGGAGTTTAGCTTGAAGCGATTTATTACCGGAAACGATACGAACGATATAACTTCCTGAAGCGATCCCGGTAACGTCAATTTGAACTTGTACTGATGGTTCCAGTACTGCCGTACGCACTAAGCGACCGCTGTTATCATACAATGAGAACTCGACAGGATTATCCAGCTCTTCATAAAACTGTATGTGTACTATGGAAACAGCGGGATTCGGGAATAAGACGGCATTTAGTGCATCGTACTCCTGTGGTAGCGGTGTAATTTTAAGCAAAGGCTGTTGAAATCCTTGCCTTGCCACGTGATTGTTGGTGGCAAAGGTTCCTAAGACACTTTGTTGCCCTACACTTTCGCTTACGTATTTCCTATTTACAGTAGTAGATTGTCCGCTCATCCCGATGGAGGAGCGTTGGAGTTGTTGTCCCGTTACGGAACAGGAGGCCAGGAAGACCCCAACGTAGAATAATTTTGTTGCCATAATCGATGGGTTTTGTACGACAATTCTTTCATGTTGAATTGTTGATGTAAAGAAAAAACACCATCAAGCGGAAAGCTATAGGGCGAAACCCCGATTTTTCTAAGGGTTACCCCTTAATTCTGGAAGCATTTTTCAATACCCACTTCAGAAGACTATTTTTTTCGCCGGGTAAGTTGAGTTTTTTGGATATGTTATAACGGTGGGAGTCAACTGTTTTTTGAGACACAAAAAGCATCTCAGCAATTTCTTTCGAAGTTCTTCCTTGGGCGATAAGTTTAAGGATGTTCGTTTCAGTTTTGGTAAACTGCGGCAGGCCACTATCACCTTTTTGCAAGAATTTTTGAATATGACTGCTATAATAAGTCTCACCTTTGAGAACTTTTTCGATACATACGATGATCTCTTGTATGGAGAATTCTTTCAGTACATATCCTTCGACATCTAAGCGTTGTATTTCATCGAAAAATGATTTTTCCTTGTGAAGCGTAAGGAACACGATCTTTGTCGCCACATTCAATGCTCTTGATTTAGTAGCCACTTCAATCCCGTTGAGTAAGGGCATTTCGATATCTAAAATGGCGATGTCCGGAACTTCTTCTGTAATCAATTGTAGCGCTGATGCTCCGTTTGAAGCTTTATAAATCTCAAACTCGGGATAGTGCTTCTGTATTACAGATACAATTCCCTCCAACAGTAGTGGATGGTCATCAGCGATAACAATTTTAATATTCGCTTCCAATACTTATTTATATAGCGTGATTATTACTTTGGTTCCTTTCTCCGGAAAACTCTCAAATTCGATTTTTCCTTTGAGGTAATCGACTCGTTCCGTCAGTGATTGTAATCCGAAACTTTTTGCTTTTTTAATTCCTTTATCCATCTGAAACCCCTTCCCGTTGTCTTCAACGGTAATGATAACTTTGTCTTCGGAATCATCAACCGAAACTTTCGAGGCAGTGGCATGACTGTGTTTTATGATATTATTCAGACATTCCTGAATTATTCTGTACAAATAAATCTCTTGCTCTTCCGGAAACTTCCCGTCAATATTATCAACTTCTTCGGAAATAAAAATTTCAGTCGCCTCATTCACTTCATCAACCATATTGACGATTGCTTTTGTCAGCCCGAATTTTTCCAGTCCTACAGGATGCAAATTTCTAGATAACGCCCGAATTTCTTCGATGGAAGCATCCACCATTTCGGGAACTTTACCTGGATTAATAAGGGAGGTATTTTTAATTAACAGCAAGCGTTGTCCAAGTCCGTCATGAAGTTCTTTGGCAATATGCTTTCGTTCCGACTCTTGTACCAATAGCACGTTTTGAGCAAATTCTTGTTGCATTTTTTGCTTGCGTTTGGCAAAGTGCCGTGATCGTAGCGCGACAATCGTACTAAAAACGAATAACAGACCAAGACCTCCAAACAGCAACCATTGATTTTTTAGTTGGTTCTTCGCATCCAACAAATTGATTCTATTGTTTTGTGCTGAAATTTTATAATCTCGTTTTTCGGTTTCGTACAAGGTTTGATAATAACTCAACGCGTTGGCTTTCGTTATATTTGTTAGCGAATCATTCAGCGTGTGAAAGCGGATATTGTGCTCCAGAGCTTCTTGATACCTCCCTGATGCACGATAGGTTTTAGACAAGAATTGTTCTGCATCCCGAAGGCCTTCCAGATTATTTGTTTCGGCACGTAGTTCGCGCAACGATTCTCCCAATCCCGACGCTCGCTCAAAATTTCCAAGAGCAAATGCGCGTTGCATCTGTGCCTCCAGATAATACGCTTGATTTTCCCCCGAAGCGGTTCTTAAGTCTTCTTGTTTTAACAGATTCCAATATTTCTCGGTCATTGTTAGATTTCCAGCTCTTGCCTGTGCGCTAACCATGCCTGCGAGGTAGATAGGTTTATAATAGTTTTTATAAGGTGATTGTTCAATGGCTGCTAGTGCTTTTTCTAGGTAAGGCAGACTTTCTTCAACCTTTCCACGATTTCTGAGTTCTGCAGATTGATTGAAATAAAGTTGCGACAGAAATAGGTGATGCGAGACTTCTTCCGCCAAGGCAATCGCTTCATTGCGCTCTTTTTCTGCTTGCTCATAGAAGCCGTTGCTCGAATACAGGCTTGTCATCACATTTTTAACATTGATGATCGCCGAGGTACTGCCTGTACTGCGGAAATACGGGATTGATTTTTGAAGGTTTTGAGAGGAAGGCAAAATAGCTCCTAGCGCATAATAAACCATTCCCTTCCCCATATATATCTCTCCAATGGCTTGAGAATCCGTTGTTTTTTTTGCGGCTTTAAGCGCTTCATCGTAATACGTCAATGACGTATTGTATTCGTTACGATTGTAGTATAGGAGGCCGCCGGCTTTATAGAAATTAGCGATCCTTCTATGTTTCTTAACCTTCGAAATATGCTGTTCTTTGAACGATTCAAAGATCTGTTTGGAACTATCTGGATTCGAATTTCTACCGGTGAAGTTATACATTCTATTGACCACATGATAAGCTCCAACATCGACGGAATCAATCGAAATTGAATGTTTAATAGTTGCAATTGCTAAGGAATCAAAATTAAATTCCGAATACCCATAAGTGATAGTCGCGAGGCTGTCGAGCCATTTTAATTTTTCTTTACCGGTGGTTGTTTGAACTTTTTCTGAAAGCTCCTGAACTTGACGTTCGAGTGAAGGCTTCTCTTGTGCAACGCCATGGCTGCTTAAGAGTATAAAAAAGACAAATTGTACGACTGCCATTAATTTCATAGCTACGCATTTGAAGGTTTATCAATACAGTTTGTCAAAATCGATGCGTTAAAGATAACGAAAATGCAGGTATTGACATTTGCGATGGTTTCTTACTGCAAAGAAGGTTATAGCTAACCTTAAAACCTGCAATTTACGTTACTAGCGCAAACATTAAAAAACCCTGCCATATATGACAGGGTTTATACAGTTCGTGAGGGGAAACAATTACTGTTTCACCATCATTTGTGTCGCTATCGATCCGTTAGCACTTACTTTGACAAAATATACTCCGCTTGGAGATGTATTGAGGTCGATCGAGACATTTCGGGTTGCATTAAACGATCCTCTCGCAATCGTTACCCCGTATATATCGAGTACTTCATACGATCCCGTCGTTACCTTTTCCGTAAGAATTTCAAAGGAACCATTATTCGGATTCGGCACGATACTGAAATCGAAACTATTAACATCACTTATGGCGGAACGCTCTTTTTCATCGGTGATGAAGAAGCGTTCTCCACCTTGCATGACACGTCCATACTGGTCTTCTTGAACCACATCCAGTAGGAATCCTTCCCCTTCTTTTAGTGTCACACCCTCGTCCAACCGGAATTGGAACCCAAGTGAGAACGTTTCATTATAACGAACCGGAACATTGGTAAACACTGCTTCCGGGGAATATAATTGTACCACATTATCATCAACTATTTTAACACCATCATTTTCCAAACTTCCTGCTTGTAGCATCCGTTCAAATAATTCTGGTTCAATGGTCACTAACACGTCTCCATTTTCGAAATATGGCCCCGGGATGTAATCTTCAAATCCTCTTCCGTAGAAACGAATTCGAACCCGCTCAGACTCACGATCGATACCACGAACAAAGACACTGGTAGGTGGTGGCAGGTTAACCGGATCTACATCATACACACTCAAATTTTTCCAAGCGATATTGTTGTTATTTCGAACATTCGGACTCACACTTCCAGCAACCTCACTATTCATAGGATCGTTGTCTGATAAGATGCGAGATACCAAGCAAAAATGGTGGACATCGTTGGTAAAATCAGCCGGATTGGGCGGATACCATGGAATTTCAACAAGCGTCGAGGCTCCGGGTGCCAAGGAGGGTACGATGGCCGTCCCAATGATATCACCATGCAATACGCTAGAACCCCCCACATTCTGATAGTAGTTATTAAAATGTGTAGGCCATTGTAAGCCAGTAGAGGCTTTACTGAAATACACTTTCAATACGGCACAATCGGAAGTAGTCGTACCACGATTGCGCACAGTTACGTAGACACCGTTCGGTTCAAGCAGCTTAAATTCTGGATTTTGAGGCGTCGTTCCTCCGTCCAGCGATTGACGTACCCAGATATCTTCACTAATCCACATCGGTCCGGTATCGGGATTGGGTTCATTCCCCACATCGAAGGGTCTGTCTTTCGTGTATAAATCGAATGGGTTAGAGGTCACCGGACAGGGAGAACAAGAGCCCAAACAGCCTCCGTTCGCTACTTCCGCACGGATCACGTTCCCCGGTTGTTGCCCGAAACCATTGGTGAAATTAATTCCTACGGTCTGAATATGACAGTAGCTCATAATGGTCCCTCCCGTGGAAGGAATTCCTGGTAAGGAGCAGCTACCCTCTGTAAATCCGGCGCAGCCATCAATCGCAGTATTATTTCCATTCCACACACAAGCATGGGTATGTCTAGAGCCAAATAAATGGCCAAATTCGTGGGTGACCACCATGACATTCCAACTATAGGTAGGAACATTCGTAACCGTGGAGGTTAGATTCCCGGAAACGGATAGGCTAAGATCTGAATTAGGGTTGCAAATCCCATCGAAACCTGCGGCACGACCTCCTCCTACGTTTCGGAATGTTAAGAGTTGTCCAAGGTCTCCGGTAAAGGCTCCTGTGTTTGCCTGAAACTGTGAGAGCAAGCCCGCTGTACCTGTGGAGGTGTACGGATCGGTGCTCGTCCAAACGTTGATCATACTGATGGAAGTGTCGATCCCTTCATTCATATAAAGGATGGCTACCTGATTGTACAGTGCGGTAACATAGTTTTCGACCCCGGTTACTGAGCCAAAACTCTGAAAAATATCAAATTCGGTTTCAAAATAGAACCGTACGCAGTTGGTTTCGAAAGCCCGTGTTTGTTTTGGAGCTTCTCGGAACAGTATTTCCTGATCGTAGGGTTCAAAATCATCTTCAGTGGTACAATCCAGTGTAGGAGTTTCCCGAAGATTAGTATCATTATACACTATGAATTGATTGGAATCGGTTAGCTTTCCGAGGTTAAAATTTCCTTCGGAAGTAGCAATCAGTCCCATAACATCATTATCAAAAAAACTTATGGCAACAAGGCTATTGGGTTGTCCGCGTACCACCCCTTGAAAGTGTTTCGCGCCGGATTGATTGGGCGGGAGGTTTTCTCCGTCTGAAGTGACCAATTCGTAATTAAAAAATCGTTCGGGTACTGAAATCAGATCAATGGTGACACTGGATTGCTTCCCTAAAGGGATTTGAAAACTCAGCGCTTCCGAAGGGATCGATTCGAGTGGGGCATCCAATTGAAGTAGATGTACCGCCGAAAGATCGTAAAAAGTATCACCGTTCTGATAGCGGGTGGTTGTTTCAGAAAAAACAGAAGTTTCCTGAAAGCTCACGCCATTCGATTTTTGTTGTTGCACCTTTTGATAGATCTGACTTTGACCGAAAGTGAAGGTCGATAGCAACAGCAGGCAAAGCATGACCCCTGTTTTTTGAAGGTTCGAAAGCAGCAATCGATTCACACCGAAGTGATGTAAACGAGCGGCTGCCAGTTCTAAAAGCAGTAAATTTCGTTTCATAAGAGTTGTTTTTAGTTATTAATACATGAAACTTGCCAAGGCCTTTATTAGAGCAAGTGCGTGGTAGAAAGATCTTGCGCCTGGCCATTAAGAAACGGAATCGGTTGCTTTGATTGGGGAGTCAAACCTTATTTAAGATACCGATAATAAGATGGATGTTAGTAATGATTTTCCGTAAAATAACTGAGGTTTAACCTTTTACGAAATAGCACAGGGCGCTTAGTCTCGAATTTTCTTGTCCCAGTAGATGTATCCACCGAAGATGAGGAAACTGGCGATAGACCCGTAGATAAGTCCTTGTTTCAACCCGTCTGTATGTTCTCCCAGAATGGCAATAAACAAGGTGAGCGGCGTAATGCCGAGTAAGGTGGCGCCGATGAATTTCCAATAATTCATGCCTAGGATTCCCGCCACAAAGCTAATGGCGTCATTAGATAGTAAGGGATTCATTCGGGTCACTACAATAGCCCAAAACCCGTAATCATCCAGAAAATCTTCGATCTTTTGTTCGGCCTTGTTTCCGATGAGTCGGGTTACAGCCGTTTCACCGAAATAAGAGCCTATAAAATACCCCACACTCGAGGCACAAAAAATGGCGGTATATACTATTAAACTTCCCCAAATAGGACCGTACGCTACAATGCTTACCACCATGAGCGCTAACGTAGGCACAACAATAAGAAACATCTGCACGATCATGGCAATGATGATCACAAGCGGACCCAACCACCCAAAACCAGCGACCCATTGGCCGATGCGTTCCTGATCGTTACTAGTAAGGACATTCCAGGCCTCATTGAGGGTTTCTTGGAAAGAATCATTCAGAAAATACATGCCAATGATTCCTACCACTATAATAATAGAGAGCCATAGGGGAAGCCGACTTTTCGTATTTTTTTCTGAAGATTTCTTCGACATATGCTAAAAAAAAAGCCAGCTAAATAGCCGGCTTGATGTTGCTCCTCCACTTGGACTCGAACCAAGGACACCCTGATTAACAGTCAGGTGCTCTAACCAACTGAGCTATGGAGGATGGAATTATCCTTTTTTGCGGACGCAAATATAATCTTATTTTTTACCGTTGCAAAAAAGTACTATAAATTTTTTACTACTCGAATAACCAGCGATAGATATCGTTTCCATTTGCGAACAATACTAGGGCGATCAATAGGAAAAAGCCGACCATTTGGGCGTACTCTAAAAACTTCTCGTTAGGCTTTCGACCCGTCACCATTTCATACAACAAAAACATCACGTGGCCACCATCTAGCGCAGGAATGGGGAGAATATTCATAAACGCTAGAATAATAGAGATCAAGGCTGTTGTTTCCCAAAAGCTCAACCAATTCCAGGTATCCGGAAAGAGATTTCCAATAGCGCCAAAGCCGCCAATTTGAGTGGCCCCTTCTTTGGTAAATACATATTTGAACTGAGCGATATAATCGCGCAGCACATTGTATCCATAATTGATACCACCCCCAATACTTTCCCAAAGGGTGTAATCAATTTGCTGGTAGTTGTTCACATATTCTTTAGCGAGATTGTTGATTCCTAATTTCCCTTCTTCATTTGGCGTTACGTTGAAGGTTTGTTCGGAGCCATTGCGCTGTACCGTAAGTGCGATTTCTGTTCCTTTCTTTTCGAAGACGGCTTCCGACATGCCTCGGAAGGTACTTACCGGGGTGCCATCAATGGCCACCACACGATCTCCGGGTTGTATTCCACTTTCCGCCGCCGGATAGTCCGGATAAATCGTATCTACTACAGTGGTACGCATGGGCGTAAAAGGTTGTAAGTCGCCTGCGCGGAACATGTCCATGCCAATATCGTCTGCCAGATCAATAGTTTCTGAAGTTCCATCGGGGTGCGAAACGGTAATGCTTTCTACATCACGCAGAAACAGGTATTTGTTCAGGTTGTTCAGGTTTTTAAAAGGCGCCCCATTGACTGCAGTGACGCGATCTCCGTCCTGAAACCCAAGTTCCTTAAAGTTTTGAGATACCGAAAACCCATTTGGCAAGTTCTCGTTGGTGATGATTCGTTCTCCGGTGCTGTAGAAAATACCAATATAAATAATCACCCCTACAATAATATTTACCGTAACTCCTCCCAACATGATGATGAGGCGCTGCCAGGCCGGTTTACTTCTAAACTCCCAAGGTTGTGGCGGTTGCGCCATTTGTTCTTTGTCCATGCTCTCATCAATCATTCCGGCAATTTTAACGTAGCCTCCCAAAGGCAGCCAACCAATTCCGTAGACCGTCTCACCAATTTTTTTCTTGACCAAAGCAAACTTAACGTCGAAGAACAAAAAGAACTTTTCGACACGGGTTTTGAATATTTTCGCCGGAATGAAATGCCCGGCTTCATGAAGAACAATTAATATGGATAAGCTCAATAAAAGCTGAATGGCCTTAACTGCAAATGGACTCATAAGTACTACTTCTAATATTTCGCTCGCAATGAATTTGCTGTGTGCGAATCAATGCGCAAAAGTAACGGTTTAGCGGCTCTAAAAAAAATAAAAGCACCAAGACCCGAAACAGGCTGGTATGTCGCTAAAAACATTTAACGGTTACAGCTCAGTAAATTATATTTCCCGTCGTAATTTTGCACAAAGTTTGAATATGTTACAGTTCTTTTCTAAGTATAAGTACTTCGGAATTGTACTCTTAGTACTTTCAGCCATTATTATTAGTGTCATGTACCAGGCCTTGTCTCCTAAAAAGGTGCTTCCGGTCTACCAACCTGATGATGTGGCCACCGAATTGGTCGATTCGACGGTTCAATACGTTCGGAAATATCATACCATCGCTCCCTTTTCATTAACCAATCAAAATGGAGAAACCATCACCGAAGCTCATTACGAAGGAAAAATCTATGTGGCCGATTTCTTCTTTACCACCTGCCAAACCATTTGTCCGATTATGACAGACCATATGGCCAAAATTCAAAAAGAACTTCAAAACGATAGCGAGGTGCTCCTCCTCTCCCATACAGTTACTCCAGAAATCGACACGGTGGCACAGCTCAAACGCTATGCGCAGAAAAAAGGAGTAAATGACGCGAAGTGGAACCTGGTTACGGGCGATAAAAAACAAATTTATGACCTAGCCCGTAAGTCATATTTAGCGGCAAAAGACGTTCCTTATAGCGAGTACGACCTCATCCACACCGAGAATTTCGTCTTGGTAGACCGTCAAAAACGTATCCGAGGCTTCTATGATGGAACCGACCCAGAAGCCATCGATGCCCTTTTGGAAGATATTGCCATTTTAAAACAAGAGGAATAGGTAGCAAAAGCAACATTTATCCTTTTTCAGCTCAAGTATTTCCGTTACATTTGCACAGTTTAAATTCAATCTAAATAACAATAATGCACACGCTTGCAAGCTTACGACGAGGACAACGGGCCATCATCAAGCATTTTTCGGTGGAAGATGTGCCCCTCAAACTGTTGGAAATGGGTTGTCTGCCTGGAAATGAAGTGTCTCTGGTACAGCAAGCTCCGTTTCAGGACCCTATTTACCTCAACATCAACGGGAGCCACTTGGCCATTCGGAAAGCCACCGCATTGCTTATTGAAATTGAACTGATCTAGCATATGGGTCGACAGATTAATGTAGCGCTTCTAGGAAATCCAAACACCGGTAAAACGTCGGTCTTCAACCGCCTCACCGGACTGAATCAAAAAGTGGGGAATTACCCCGGGATCACCGTCGAAAAAAAGGAAGGTGTTTGTACGTTGGAACGCGGACTCAAAGCTCATATCCTAGATCTTCCCGGAACCTATAGCTTGAATGCTTCTTCACTGGATGAGAATGTTGTTATTGAATTATTGCTGAATAAAAACGATAAGGATTTTCCAGATGTTGCCATTGTCGTGGCCGATGTAGAAAACCTGAAGCGTAACCTCCTACTTTTTACCCAGATCAAAGATTTGGGAATTCCCACCATATTAGCCATCAATATGGCTGATCGGATGAAGCGCAAAGCGATTTCTTTAGATATTGAACAACTTGAAGAGAAGCTCGAAACAAAGATCGCGCTCATCAGCTCTCGAAAAAATGAAGGTTTTGAAACGCTGAAGCAATACATTACACAATACGCTTCCCTTTCGGTAAAACCCTGCGTAAATGCCTCAAGCATCGCTCCCGAATATTTCAACCGTCTTGAAAAAGCGTTTCCAGACCAAGATCTTTACAAGCTTTGGCTGGTGATTACTCAGGATGTTAATTTTGGTGTCTTAGAGCGGGGCGCCCTGAAAGGGATCGCCACGTTTCAAACGGAAAGCACCTCCAATTTAAAACGGCTTCAGCAAAAAGAGACCATTGCCAGATACCAGTTTATCAATGAAGTCCTGAAGGAAACACTTGCGATTGACACCGAGAACGCCAAAGACTTCCGCAGCAGGATGGATCGCATTCTCACGCACCGCATCTGGGGGTATATAATTTTCTTCGGAATATTATTACTTATTTTTCAAGCCATATTCGACTGGAGTAGCTACCCCATGGATTTTATTGACAGCACCTTTGCTGCCTTTAGCGAGTGGACCAAAGCCATCATGCCTCCAGGCGATTTTACGAATCTTATTGCAGAGGGAATTATCCCCGGATTGGGAGGAATCGTAATTTTCATTCCGCAGATCGCTTTTCTGTTCTTGTTTATCTCCATCCTGGAAGAAACAGGCTATATGAGCCGCGTGGTTTTTTTAATGGATCGCAGCATGCGTCGGTTCGGACTCAGCGGAAAGAGTGTGGTACCCTTAGTGTCGGGTACCGCATGTGCTATTCCGGCCATTATGGCAACTCGTAATATCGAAAGCTGGAAGGAGCGTCTCATCACGATCCTGGTAACACCATTTACCACCTGCTCGGCACGGCTGCCGGTATACCTCATTATCATTGCCCTGGTGATCCCGGAGCAACGAGTACTTGGAATCTTTAGCCTTCAGGGGCTCACCTTGATGTTCTTATACTTACTCGGTTTTGGCGCGGCCATTTTCTCAGCCTGGCTGCTAGACAAAGTGCTGAAAATCCGTAGCAAGTCGTTTTTCGTGATCGAAATGCCCAACTATAAGGTGCCTATACTTAAGAATGTGATGATCACTGTGGTGGAAAAAACAAAATCATTTGTTTGGGGAGCCGGAAAGATCATTTTGGCTATTTCTATCATTCTATGGGTACTCGCCTCGTATGGTCCTGGCGATTTTAATCGAGCCGAAGAAATTATTGCTCAGCAAACGGTAGGGCAACAACTTTCCGAAACAGAACTAGAGACCAAAATTGCTTCTTTTAAACTGGAAAACAGTTATGTTGGCCATATGGGAAAATTTATTGAGCCCGCAGTGCGTCCCTTAGGATATGATTGGAAAATAGGTATTGCGATTGTAAGCTCCTTTGCCGCAAGAGAAGTTTTTGTAGGAACTTTAGCGACTATTTACAGTGTAGGCAGTGAAGAGGAAGAAACCATTAGAAACCGCATGGCCGCTGAAGTGAATCCCGTGTTGGGAACTCCTATTTTTAATTTCGCGAGCGGCATCTCGTTGTTGCTGTTCTATGCTTTTGCCATGCAGTGTATGAGTACACTGGCCATCGTTCGACGGGAAACCAACAGTTGGAAATGGCCACTTTGGCAATTATTTGCCATGAGTGCGATTGCCTATATCGTAGCGCTTGCCGCCTATCAATTTTTAAAGTAACTTTACCCTTATGCAAACCGTTTTAGTTCTCATAACATTTCTTCTTGCCGTCGGATTTATTCTAAAAAAATTCGTCTGGAGTCCCCTTGTGGAAGGACAGCAAAAACGAACCAAAAGCGTGGACGGTTTGGGTACAAAATGTGGAAAAACCGACTGCGGTTGTCACTAGACTATTAGAGTTGCTTTTTCACCAGAAGCACATAGGCTAAGGATGCTGATTTGGTTTTAGGGTAAGGAAGTAGTTGCAACCCCATTACCGTAAGATTTTCTTTAGAGAACAGTGTAAGATCCCGGGATTCGTCTCCTTGGAGGGCTCCAAATATCAATTCTTTCGTTTCCGAAGGATTCTCACCTTCTTGAACCCTCACTAAAACTCGTGCCCTTCCTGCCCAAACACAAGTAACATCTTCAGGGCATCGAGAATCTTCCAGAACCTCTAGAAAGGTCAAAGAGATTCCTTGTATGGTAGTTGTATTCCCCAACGGTATTTTGATGGCAATTTCAGGAACCTCGATAGGTCCTTGCTGGGCCGACACCCACCCAGATAATAGCAAAAAGGCGGAAAGCAATATGGTTTTCATGTCTATTATGTTTGTTGGTTCAACGATTCTTATCCTCTAAATAAAAAGAAATCATCCTTCATGGGCTCAATCTTTTCATCTTTATTCGTCAAAATATATTCCAAAGCGAGTTCTGTAAATTGTTTTCCCTTGGTCGTAAGGGATACGATCTCGTTTGAAATGGTGATCATATTGTTCTTTAAGGCCAGGTCAAGCACGGTTTTAGAACGTACGCGTTGCCAATTGATGTGTTCCTGTAAGTGATTGATATGTCGTTCATTTTCTTCGGAATGATTGTTCAAATGTAATAAGAAGGTAAGTAACGATACTTCGGTTCGCTGTTGCTTTTGGCGATACAAGACAGCGATCCATCCTTTCTGTGGCGCGAACAGGTACACGAATAAAAAAACCAGACCTAATACAGTGGTCATCGATCCGGAAATCGAAGCATCCAACCAATGCGCAACCCAATAGCCTAACAGGGCTGAAAAAACACCAAACCCGATGGCTAACCACAACATTTTCTTCAGGTCGCTGGTAAGTAAATAGGCGGCGGCGGCAGGTGCGATCATCAAGGCGACAACCAAAATAGCGCCTACGGCATCAAAAGCCCCTACTACTGTTACGGAAGAAACGGACATCAATCCGTAGTGCATCACTAAAGGAGAAATTCCTAAGGAAGCAGACAGCCCCGCATCAAAAGTGCTAATTTTCAATTCTTTGAAAAATAGGATCACAAGCGTAATCGTGATGAGGAGGATCACCCCCATGATCCAAAGGGATTTTGGGCCAAGATCTATTCCACTTATCAACAACCGATCAAATGGCGCAAAAGCCAATTCTCCTAGTAATACAGCATCTACATCAAGGTGTACGTCGTTCGCGTTCTTTGCAATCAGGATCACACCAATGCTGAAAAGGGCAGGAAATACCAGTCCAATGGCGGTATCTTCCTTCACGAGTCCCGTACGCTGAATTGCTTCCACAAGTATCACGGTAATCACTCCGGTGATCGCTGCCAGAAGAATCAGGATAGGCGAATTCAAATCGTGGGTCAAGAAAAAGCCTAACACCAATCCTGGTAAAATAGAATGACTAATGGCGTCGCTTATGAGCGCCATTTTCCGAAGTACCAGAAAAACACCGGGAATCGCACACGCTATAGCGACTACAGCAGCAATTACTTGTATTTCAATTTGTGGATTCGTCATGGGTTGTTTCGTTAAACATGTTCTCTGCGGCGAAATAGCCTTTTTCGGTAAGCGACCAATGGTGTTGTTGTAAGGTGATCCATTGTTTTTCTTCCATCTTCTGTAAGGACCGTTTCGTGAACCCCTGGAAATTATTCAATATACGAATGGCGTGAGGGTGCGATATATCATCGTGCGTTTTCGCTATGCTATGCATTAGCTGGAGGGTTTTCTTTAATTGTAGGTCTCTTCGATTTTGCCGAAATCGAAGTTCCCGAAATAGGAGTCCGCGTCCCGGAGAAAATACAAACGAAATTAACACGAATACGGCTGCCACTAGCACGATCACCGGCCCCGTGGAAAGATTGTTCTGCGAAGCGCTGATGGCCGTGCCAAAAACCCCTGAAAATGCACCAAACAGCGCGGCAAGCAATATCATACTGCTCAAGCGGTTGGTCCATTGGCGAGCCGCAGCTGCTGGAGCCAGCAACAGCGCGCTCATAAGAACCACTCCAACCGTCTGTAATCCCAATACAATCGCCAGGACTATAAAAAAAGTGATAAGGATATCTATAAATCGCGTATTGAACCCCAGCGTTTTTGTAAAATCGGCATCGAACAATAAGATTTTGAATTCTTTCCAGAATAAGAGTAACACCAGAGCACACATCAGGGTTACGAAGATCATTAAAGTCACATCGCTTTCCACCAGGGTCGCAGCCTGTCCAAACAAGTATTTATCCAGTCCCGCTTGGTTGGCGTTGGGTTGCTTCTGAATAAAGGTAAGCAGCAGCATTCCGAAGCCGAAAAACAAGGATAAAATGAGCCCTAGCGCGGTATCGGTCTTTAGGTGGGTTTTCTTAATGATGCCCCGAATCCAGAACGTTCCTATGAGTCCGCTGATCAACGCACCCATCAATAAGAGGTTGGTGTCTTTGGTGCCCGTAATCAAGAAGGCCAGGGCAATTCCAGGAAGGGCTGCGTGAGAGATCGCATCCCCTAGCAGGCTCTGCTTCCGAAGCACGGCAAAACTACCCAACATTCCGCAGGCAGCCCCTAACACCGCGGTGCCTAAAGTGATAGTGCGCAGGGTATAGTCGGAAAAGACTTGATCGAAATAGTCGAATAGAGACATTAGTTGTTGATGGCTACTTTGTAATTGATTCCATAGGTCTTGGTTAAGTTATCGTCATTAAAAATATCTTTGACAGGACCGGTGGCGATTTTCTTCACATTTAAGAAGGTCACCCAATCGAAATATTCAGGCACGGTTTGAAGGTCATGGTGTACTACAACGACCGTCTTGCCACGTTTTCTAAGTTCTTTAAGAATGTTGATGATCGCAATTTCGGTGGTGGCATCGACTCCTTGAAAGGGTTCATCCATCAAATAGACCGTCGCATCCTGTACTAAGGCTCTCGCCAAGAATACCCGTTGTTGCTGTCCGCCACTCAACTGACTAATTTGGCGGTTCTTGAAAGGCAACATACCTACTTTCTCCAGGGCTTCTAAAGCCGATTTTTTTTGTTTGCTCCCTGGCCGTTTTATCCAGCCCAATTGGCCGTAGGTACCCATCATTACCACATCGAGTGCAGTGGTTGGAAAATCCCAGTCTACACTCCCTTTTTGAGGAACATATCCCACCAATCTTCGTTGTTCCTTATAAGGCTTTCCGAAGACACGCACACTACCCGCTATAGGATCAATAATGCCTAGAATCGCCTTGATAAGCGTCGATTTTCCGGCGCCGTTAGGGCCTACGATTGCCATAAGTACTCCTTCAGGAACCGTTACGTCGATATCCCAAAGCACCGGTTTGTAGTTGTAGGCGACGGTAAGGTCATCAATTTGTATGGCAGGTTGTGATTCCATCATTTAAGAGCGTTAACAATGGTTGTGACATTGTATTTAAACATTCCTATATAGGTTCCTTCTTCGGTTCCGGGATTTCCCAAGGCATCACTGTAAAGAGAACCTCCAATAACCACCTCGTGATCTTTTGCATTGACGGCTTGCTGCAAGGCTTCGATAGTTCTTCTTGGCACCGAACTTTCCACGAAAATGGCTTTCACTTCGTGAAGAATGATAAAATCAGCCAGCCGCTGCACATCTTGCACACCGGCTTCGGTGGCTGTGGATAACCCTTGTAACCCTACTACTTCAAACCCGAAAGCCTGACCGAAATAATTAAACGCATCGTGGGCGGTCACAAGAATTCTGTCGTCTGGAGGCAAATTATCTATGGTCGCGCGCAATTCGGCTTCCAATTCGTCAAGCTGTTCCAGATAGTTGTTTTTATTGGTTTCGAAGGAATCGGCAAATTCAGGTTTCGCAGCAGATAAGGTGCGCGCAACTTCCGAAGCGAATGTTTTAAAGTAGGAAATATTGAACCAAACATGAGGATCATAACTGGAAGCGAAGTATTCAGACCCTATAAGTCCGCTTTTATCAAGCTTTTCGGCGAGGGCCACCTGGGTTTTATTTTGCTGTTCCATCTTTTCGAACACTTCCACCAATTTTCCTTCCAGATGAAGGCCGTTGTAAAAGATAACATCGGCATTATAGAGTTTTGACACATCCCCTTCACTCGCTTTGTAGAGGTGCGGATCGACTCCTGCGCCCATCAGACCTTGCACTTCAATATGGTCACCTCCAATATGTTTAACCACATCGGTAATCATGGTGGTAGTGGTAACCACTTGAAGCGTTTCATTGGTTTCTTTGGAGTGTTTACACCCAAATAGTACACAGGCAATTAGTATAAAGAGAAGTCTTTTCATCATATTAATTTGGAATTCGATAACTAGCCCCGGCACTTAGCAGGAGATCTTGTCCTTCTGTAAAGGAAGTGCCTACCGTGGCATCCAGTTGAAGGTTATTCAGTAAAAGATAGGTGATCCCTGCATCCCAGAGATGCTGTGCTTTATTGTCTTCGGGAAAGTTTCCATACACTTCGGCATAAAAACCAAATCTATTCGTAATTGCGTATCCGTAAGCCAGGGTGTAGATATAAGCGATTTCAGAGGAGTCGTTGCCCCATTGCGCACCGATATTATACCCAAGACTTGATCTTTCTGAAAGCGTATGAGCCAGAGAAAAACGAAAGTCGGCTCCCGTCGTTTCGGGTCGGTAATCTGAACTTGCGGAAAAGGGCAGAAACAAATGACCAATAAACCCAATTTCCGGAAGAGGGCCTTGTTCTTCGGTTACAGCAATTTTCACCCCAGCTAGCAAGGGAGACAATCCACTTTGTACGTCAGGAAGTTCAACTCCGTTCACCGTGGTGCGCACTTCTTCAAAGTTCCACCCCAGCCGAAGCTCTAATCGAGATAACAACCCGTATCGCAGCAGGGTAGTATTGTATCCGAACACTTCTTCTTCCCACCCATTTTCTTCATAGGTAGTATAAAATCCACCCGTTTCAATTTGCAAGTATCCTTTGGGCACTACAGAGGCCGCTTCGGTGGCATCGGGTCTGTCGGTAATTAGTTCGGGTATAGAACTATCCTGTTCTTGTGCCGTTAGGCTAAAAATGGCGCAAAGCAGTAGGCCGCTTAGTAAGTATTTTTTATTCATCATGATTCTTGAATTTGAACAAAGAGGTTTTCAGAGGTTTTTTTTGAGATAAAGAATTGTTGGTCTCGAACACGAAGAATCATCGACCCATCGAAAAATTCTTTCCCAAGGACGTGAATCTTAGTTCCAATAGTGATTTTTTTTCGATCCAGGTATTGTAAGAAATCACTGCTGGATTCTTTAACGCCAACACATACTCCACGCTGACCTTTTTGTAATTCCGAAAGCAATTTTTTCTCGGTACGCTTTATATTTCCGTGCTGATCGGGAATAGGGTCTCCATGAGGATCAAAATCAGGGGAGCCTAAAAAGCGATCGAGGCGCTCGATGAGTTCTGCCGATTGAATATGTTCTAGTTGCTCGGCAATAGGATGTACTTCGTCCCAATGAAAATTTAGCTTATCAACCAGAAACACCTCCCATAGTCGGTGCTTTCGGATTACATCAGCTGCTTTTTTACGCCCTGTCTGAGTAAGTAAGGCCCCTTTGTACTTTTTGTACGAAAGCAATTCTTTATCGGCCAATTTCTGAACCATATCGGTCACCGACGAGGGCTTGGTTTCCATTTGTTCGGCAATGGCATTGGTACTAACTTCTCCCTGAGTCTCCTGTTCCAGGTGAAAAATAGCCTTGAGATAATTCTCCTCTGCATGTGTAAACATAGGGTAAAGGTAAATATAAATTTGGAACTATAGTCTAAATATTTTTAGACTAGTCTAATTTTATAGATATAGGCTACCGTATAGGTGAAAAACTGTGCTTAGAATCCTCGTTCCGCCTGCAGTTGTTCGTACGCTTCCTGTACTTTCTGAAATTTCTCCTGAGCTCCTTTTTGATAGGCTTCATCCATATGCTGGAGCTTGTCGGGGTGGTATTTTTTTACCATGGTGCGATAGGCCGCCTTGATCTCATTATTGGAGGCCTCTGGAGCTACTTCTAAAATTTTGTAAGCGCTATCCGGGTTTTTGAAGAACATCGCCTTAATACTCTCAAAATCTCGCCCTTGCACCTGCAAAAAACCAGCAATTTGCTGAATCATATTTACTTCCGGAGTACTTACCGTTCCGTCGGCATTCGCAATGCTAAACAAAAAATGCAGCACTTGGAGTCTGGATTCGTAGCGCATTCTATTCCGAAGCAACGCACAAATATGCTGGGCGGACACCTGGCGTTTTTTGATCACCTCATTAAACACACGAAAGGTAGCGTTGGCACGTTCTCTTCCGTAGGCCTGTACAAAGTACTGGCGCACGTAATCAAGTTCTCGTTGATTGACGGTACCATCGGCCTTGATCACCAAAGATGCCAGTGAAAGAAGGTTCAATTCGAAGTCGGCCGGACTCACACGATCGCCAGCGCTTTCTGTTCGAAACATACGTTCATAGCCGCCTCCCTTTGTATTGGAACGGGACAAGGTGCTATCTAAAAGCGTTCCGATGAGAAACCCTAGGATGGCTCCGGGAAATCGAAAAAAAGTATATCCAAGGATGGCAGCAATCCATCGAATCATAACAAGAATTCTTTCACATTATAAAAACAGGCGCAAAGATACATTATTCTATACGCAAGTCGGTAGCAAGCGCCTTGGAGATTAACAAATGTCGCTTGCTTATGAAAGCATCAACCACATCTATGGAAAACGCTGGCTAACCGACTAAATTAGTTATCTTTGCACCTGTATTGTTACAACTTTAAAAACAAACTATATGTACCCAGCAGAACTTGTAAAACCTATGCGTGAAGACCTCACCTCTATTGGCTTTACCGAATTATTTACAGAGAGCGATGTGGAAGAAGCACTACAGAAGTCAGGAACCACCCTGGTCGTAGTGAACTCGGTATGCGGTTGTGCAGCGGCCAACGCACGTCCGGGCGCACGTATCTCGTTACAAAATGCCAAAAAACCAGATCATTTGGTAACAGTTTTCGCCGGTGTAGATCGTGAAGCAACCGATGCGGCACGCTCTCAAATGGTGCCGTTTCCACCCAGCTCGCCGTCTATGGCCTTATTTAAAGATGGTGAATTGGTGCACATGCTAGAGCGTCATCACATCGAAGGTCGTCCGGCAGAGATGATTGCAGAGAATCTTGTAGGAGCGTATAACGAATACTGTTAAGTTCGATCTTCCTCAATAATTAGTTATAAACCGTTGTTTTGCCTAGCTTTACAACGGTTTTTAGTTGTATGAAACTCATTCGAAACATCCTGAGCTATAGCTTATCGGTACTATTTTATATAGTTTTCGGGCTGTTGCTATTGTTGTTTGACCCTGTACAACGTATTTGCTTGCGACTGTTTGGATATCTCGCCCATAAGAGAAGCGTCGATCTTTTTAACGTATTGGTGTTACGATGTCTACAGCTACTGGGAACCTACTATGAGGTACATCCACGAACCAGCATCCCGAACAACGTACCCATTATTATTGTGAGTAATCATCAAAGTATGTGGGACATTCCGCCGCTTATTTGGTTTCTTCGGAAATACCATCCCAAATTTATTTCCAAAATTGAACTGGGAAAAAAGATTCCCACCATCTCCTATAATTTGAAATACGGCGGAAGTGTACTTATTGATCGCAAAAACCCTGAACAGGCCATGCAACAGATCGCAAAGATGGGTGGCTATATTCAAGAACATAACCGAAGCGTCGTAATCTTTCCAGAAGGAACCCGAAGTCGGACGGGTATTCCAAAACCATTCAAGCGAAAAGGGCTAAAAACACTGTTCGAGCACGCTCCTGAAGCCTATGTGTTACCGGTAAGTATCAGTGGCTCCTGGAAATTACAGGAAAAAGGGATGTTTCCGTTGCCTTTGGGCACAAAACTTACCTTCGTCTTCCATCCGGCACTGGCGGTCGCCAATTACGATCCGGACACCCTTATAGATACCCTCGAAAAAACAGTGGTATCAGGTGTCATTTCCGTTTAGAAAGCTTGCTAACGTCATTCGTGCATCAAAGGCAGATAGCGGTACCAACTTGACTGTTTTCTTCTCGGTAGGCGTTCCGAAGTTCTTATAGAAAGTATATTTCACGTAGACTGGGACCTGGTTCTCGGGCAGCGAACCCGCTTGTCTCAAATTAACGCGCCAAGCGCCTACCGGAGCATCGTCAATAATAAATTCTTCCATCGCATATCCAGCAGCCAATTCCTTTCTGATTCGGTCCTCTGCGGCAAAACGATCATGCTTCCAAATAAAGTATTTCTTGGCTGGATCTACGAATTGTAGGTCGAATTCGGCCTGCGGATCGTTATAGGACATCAAAATTCGAACATCCTTTTTGAACGTAGCCGACAACAGATCGTTGGGTAATTCCTGAAATGGAATTTCTGAACGGTGAAAGGCAACCAATTGTTGAATTTCATGTTTCACTATATCTTCTAAGGGCTCAAAATCAAGACCCTCCGTCTCATTAACGAGCATTTGTTTATACAGTCCGTACGCCTTTGAAATCTCCCCCGTTTCCTTGTAGTTATTCGCCAAATCACGATACGATTGTATTGAATTAGGAGCAAGAACTAAAATACGTTGAAAGAAGTTCGTCGCCAGCTTCTCTTGTTGATTCGCTTCGAAGGCATAAGCAATCGTACGTAGGAGACGGACGTTATTCGGTCCTTCTTCCGCCAAATCATATAAGATATTATTAGCATAATCTATGTCCCACCGACTCATATACAGCGCGCTTTCAATATAATAGCCGGCATCTATTGTGTTAGTACGGGCTGTCTCAAAAGCAGATCTTGCTTCTTCGAAGTTTGAGGCAGTACCAAATGGCGAGGTGGGTCGGTACAATGCTAAACGCTCGTTGAAATCATTCCCTTGTACCAACATAGAGCGCTTTCCACTCGCGTTAATGGTCTCGTCATCCTTGATCATCGATTTGGTATTAATGATGATGGCACCGCCGCTTCCCAGCGTACCGTATTTTACAGAAGCCGCCAGAGAGGGCAGTGCGGTAATTCGATCAATATTCTGAACATTTACAAAAGGCAAGGCAACGTTTGTTCCTTGCTGGTAAATTTGATTATCAATTACGATTACCGGAAGGACATTTCTGGTAATGGACGAATTCACACTTCGAATAAAATAATAGACTCTGTTTCCGGGAACCCCCGAATATTGTATTCCGGTTAAACGCACCAATAGTTGGTCTAACGATTGGTATTGAGCGCCAATATCTTCAGAGGTGATTTCTGAAGCCGCATAGCCCACCGCATCCACATTTTTTTCGCCGTAGGCAGTTTCAATCTTTCGCCCGGCGACCACCACTTCATTTAAGAGTTGGCCATCCGATTCAAGCGTGATGCTTAGATTATTAGAATTTTCAGCGGAAACTTCCGTAGGGGTCATTCCGAAGTGAGAAATCAGCAACACATCGGTGCTATCGGCCGCGATTCTGAAAGTGCCATCCACGTTGGTCATAACCTCTTTTAAACTCCCCTTTACTCGTACTGAAGCCCCCTGAAGTGGCCCCGATTTGGTTTGCACTGTACCTTGAACGTAAGTTGTAGTATCCTCCGAAAGCTCTTTGATCGCTGGTGGCGCACTAAGAGCAGTACTGACCGGCTCCATGAGTAAAAAGTTTTTCTCTTCTTTTAATAGTCGAAGTATAAAATCGTTGCGAACCACACGAGGAGCATATCCTAGGGCTGTAAGTTCAATAAGTGTGTCATCTTTTAAGACGTCGGGAGGAAGCACTAACTCGAAGAGGCCATTGGCATCAGTAACATCGCCAATGTTCTCATCCAGCACCCGAACATTTGCATAAGGGATGGGTTGCTGGGTGGCTTCATTAATAAGTTGCATTTCAAAAATAAGCGCGTTGTCTTGCGCCAACATTGGACTCACCATAAAGGTGAAAAAACAAACAAGAGTAGTTAAAAATATTTTCATAGCAAATTCATTTACAACACTATAAGGTAACGAATTATAGCGGTAACTAAAAGGCAGCAAAAATCGAGCCGTTTATATGTTGAGGCAAAAGTTAAAACGTCCAATACCAAGTGATGTCCACCACTTCAAATTTTCCTTCATGCAAATTGTCTTCTAGAATCGAAATGGTTGCGTTGGTCTTGGAAACCTCCCCGGCTATTAAATCACGAACCACTTGCCGAACCTTACTACTTTCCGGGTTCATGCCCTTAGTATAGAGCACTGTGGAAGGAATCGATACGTATAACGGTTTTGAAATTTTGATTTCGTACTGTCCCATCGAACTTGCCGCTATAGTTTTTGGGTCATCGGGAATCCAGTGGATGTTTACGACATCAACTTTATAGTTAACGAGTAGCGTGTTTCCGGCACCTTTAACTTCATATCTCTTATCGCGATAGAATGTATTTATCATTGAGAGAAATGAAGGATTATCATTGCCGTTGTAACTCTTTACGTCACCTTGGTCTGTTTTCGAGGTGATAGGACCTGGCTTTTTGTAATCGCTTCTAATTTTATTGATCGCTCCGAGCCACCGACCGAGCGGTTCGTTCTTGGTATACCGTTCTAAATTCAGTAGTAAATTCTGCAATCTCGGGTCGTCATATCCTTGAAGGCTTGCAAAAAACACATCGAAAACATTATTTGGCCTTGTCCCTTCTGAATTATTGAAATGCTTTTCCTTGAGAAATTTCCAAAACGTCCGCTCAAATTGTGTTGGAATCAAAACATTCACCTCACTAGAATTTTTCTCAGTAAACTTCCCTAACCGTATCTGCGTTGACGCAGTGTTTTTATACGTGTAGTGTAGTTCTGTGTACTGCTCGTTTTTTATAGCATCTTTAAAGTAGCTCCCTAATTTCCAGAGAAAAATATTATGAAACGTTTCAAAAAAAGAGTCTTTCACATCTTCAGAATTTCCATTGACCAACGCTTGAATAGTTTGCTTAAAGGGGGAGTTTCGAGGCTCTGTTTTCTCATAAAATCGATAGGGTATATTGGGCCATAAGGGTTGAACGGTATGAAGAAACGCTACTTTGCGGTCTTGTATGGTTTGCGCCATCGCTTCATTTTTTGTTAACGACATCTTTCCTAGTATTCCCTCAGACGCTTTTTTAGTATAACCGTGGTGTCTTACCGTGGCTAAATAGAGGAGATTGCCGTCTGTATATAAGGCTACATCTCTGGTAACCGAAGGAATGCTGCGATTCTTTGAAACCCCTCTATTGTTAGTAAATTCTTCAGGAATAATTGCCTTTAAAAGGGGATCTGAATAGCGATATCCTGAACTTGTATACGTCAGGGGTATTTCTGTTTTATACTCGTTTGCAAATTCTATAAGCGAGTTCTCCGTAAAGCTGAGCATAGTTTGATTTCCCGCCAGATCCGTGAACATAAAACTGTTCCCCGACAACAGTTCTTGAGGTGAACTATCTACGGCATAAACCGTTACCTTTTCATTGGGAACCTTGTTCGAATTGGAGGTAACAAACGCATCAGAATACCCGGTTTTCCAAGTATCATTTATGTCGAAATAGACGTATGATAATTTTTCTTTATTGTTAGATTGAACTCTATAGCCTTCCTGCGAAGACGCCAAAGGGATGGCCAAAAATAAAAACGAACATAGAAGGATTTGATTTTTCATGAATTCACAAAAGTCTTTTAGTGATAGAAACGTTCTGTTGTCCTAGTATGCTTTTCTATATTGAAAAGAATCCAGCATGGTTTTTTTATCCAATCGAACCAACGGAATTACTTTAACTATCTTTTCTTCGGAAGGCAACCCGTAGTTAACAATTCTAGTATATCGAAGATATGGCGGAGGACTACCTGAATACTGCCCACGGTACTGAAGATTCACTTTCCATTGGCCCGCTTCGGCCCCATCAATTACAAATTCGGCGCCCATATATCCATTCTCGATATGGGTTTTCATAAGGTTGGGATTGTCAAATTGATCGTGACTATAGTTGTAGAACTTGTTGTCGGGATTTACAAATTGAAGGGTAAATTCTGCAGAAGGATCAGTCCATTCCAACACCATACGAATGTCTTGCTTCGCATTGGCATTTAATAGATCACTTGGCAATTCTTGAAACGGGACCTCACTTCGATGAAAAGCCACTAAATGTTTTAATTCTGTTTCTGCCGTTTCACGGAGCTCATCAAAGCGAGAAGCATTTTTAGTATTGACGAGTATCGCTTTGTAATTCTCATAGGCATCAGTGATTTTATTTGCGGAATACAAAGTGCGCGCTAACTGCAGATACCCTTGCATTTGTTCAGGTCGAAGGGTGAGCACTTTTTCGGTAAGTGCGAGTGCCCGTTCATACGCCCCAAATTGTTCGTATTTATAAGCAAGTGCACGCAGCACCTTGGGGTTGTTCCAAGCCCTTTCCGTCAATATATCGAGAAATCCAGCAGCGTATTGCTTATTTTCTTCCGCGAGCACATCCGACACGTCCATAAAATAATCCAACCCCAATTGATTGTTGTTACGAAGTTGATTGATAAGAAGCGCTTTTCGTTGTTCAGGGTTATTGGCATTCTTCAATTTTAATATCGCGGCATCTGTTCTCAAGGCGGCTTGTAAATCAATCGCATCGTGTTGGTAATCATTACCCTGCACTAATAGTGAGGGGGTTGAAATCTTTTTATTTTGAATTGTCTTTGAAGTAGCTTCTGTTTTGATGATTATGGCTCCATAGGCTCCTAAGGAGCCAAAGCGAGCACTTGTACTATGCGTATATTTTAGCGCTTCAATGCTTTTTATGCGTTGAAGGTCGATTGGTGGTAAATTATCCAATCCGTCCTTTTGCTGATATACGATACCGTCAATAACGATAATAGGGTTCGTATCTAAGATAGCGGAAGAACCCATGCTGTTCGGAAAGGAATATCGCTTGTCATTTCCGAGCCCTGTAACGAGCACTCCGGGTAATTTCCTAATTAATTGATCTAGCGTTTGATACGATGCATCAATGTCCTTTTCGGTGAGTCGTTGCACAGAAGTGGCTATGGCATCGGCATCTCTTTCTCCAAAAACGGTTTGCACCTTTTCCTTTTGTGGTTTTCCGTCTAAAACCACCTCATCCAGCAATTCTGCCTGTAAGGCCATCGTTATTGTCAACTTGTCCCCAGTGCTTACCGTGACCTCCAAAGGTCTCACACCGATATATGAAAATACCACGACATCCCCATCGGCTGTCGGAATCTTGAAGGCTCCATCACCGTCTGTTATCACTTCAGTAAAAGAGTTTTTCACCCTAACTACAGCGCCGTTGATTGGCACACCTTCAGTATTTACTACCTTTCCCGACACAAATCCTTCGGTGATATTCGTATCATCATATCGTTTTTCATCGGCTATATCGTATGCCAGGAGCTGCCAGGCTTGGTCAATTGGGGTAGTCACAAGGTTTACATAATGCCCGTCAGTAATAAAGCATAGTTTCTGAAGTGATTTATGATTAGCATTACGTTGACTGTTGATGGCAAATACGGGTGCCTGGGCACTTTCAGGCAAGGTTGATAGCACTGAAGTTCCGTCAGAAAACAGCACAATAGCGTCTGTTTCGGAAGACGCTAAGGTTTCCAACTCGGTATAATTTGAGGCACCCATATATCCGAATTGCTTTAAAAATGAGATCACTTCGGGACATTCCCCTTCGCAACGAAATGTTTGGGTGTGTGTTTCCGCAGTATTAGTAACTATCGCGGTCACCTCCACTGATTCCTGATATTTTAGATACTGACTCAACACCGTTAATTCTTCTTGTGCATTTCTATTTCGCATCCTATCAGCATTATCCCACAGAAGTGTAATTCGCTCCGGTTGTTTCCGAAGTAAATCAGATTTTCGATTTCCGTATTTGTAATATTGACCTTCGAGCATCATGGCCATCCCCACTTCATGTTTGATCCATTTGTCTTGGCTCACATAACGACGGTATGAAATTCCATTATCTAAACTGCCCGCCATTACAAAATAAAGCGCATTCCCGTATATTTTAATTAACTCTACACTCACGATAATATCTGACGATACTCGTAAGCGAAACGGACTTAGATCTACGGTCTCCACCCCGTTTCGTTGGGTCACGGTATGATAGATATTCTGAGTGAGAAGATTCTTCCCCGGGTATTGATTTTCGTAATCGTAAATATTTATTCGGATGAGTAGGCTGTCGGAATAGTTCTCTAATACTCTAAATTGAAGAGAATTAAGACTGGTATTTCGCTTTCGGATATTAATCTTGGTGGCGATTTCTCCACCCAGCGCTAGTGAATCGCGCCAATACCCGTACGTTTCGGTACTGTATCCGTTATTTCCTAAGGTAACTTCCTTTTTTTCACCGCCAATCAGCATGACGGTATCTAATTCGTAGGTAACAGGGTCTAAAACCACCGGTTTGTTTTGCGCCAATTGTTGGGCCAACTGCCCCACTGAAATTGTTTTACTCGTAAATCCTATTGTTGAGAATTGAACCAGATCACTTGCGGAAATATCATCGTTTTTTATTGACAAATAGAATGTTCCATCGATCCCGCTCACGGTCCCAATATGTTTTTCGATCACACCAATATTAGCAAATTCAATGGGAGTTTGTGTTTTACCATTAATAACAGATCCTTGCAGTTCCCACTGCTGAGAATATGCGATAGACATTATAAAGGAGAGAAGAAAAAAAAGTCGTAATCGCATATAAAATTTCTTTTTAAGATAGGAATTTTAAAATAAACCCAATTGCGGGTTCTTAATTTGTAGGTAATGATCAACACAAAGAGAGGGCATTCCTCCCTCTGGCAAGTATCTTTTTTTGGCGAGCGCCATTGTACTTTTAATCTGTTCTGAAATGACACCGCTCCCCTTGATTCTTCGGCCCCAAGTGCTGTCATTCAGCTGACCTCCATGACATTCCGCAATTTGATGCAAGATACGATCGGCTCTATCGGGCATGGTCTTCCGAAGCCAGTCCTCGAAAATCGGTCCGATCTGCCCGTTGAGTCGGACGACCGTATACCCAACCGACCGTGCGCCTAGATTGGCAACTGTTTTCACTAAGGGCAATATCTCGTGAGAATTTAGAGAAGGAATAATGGGAGCCATCATCACATGCACCGGGATATCATATTTCGCAAGGGTCTCCACCACCTGCAAACGCTTTTTAATACTAGCGGTACGTGGTTCCAGAAGTCGACGTATCCCTTCTGAAAGACTAGTTATTGAAATATACACAGAAATGGCGTTGTATTCATTCAACGCTTTTAGAAGCTCAAGGTCCCTCAGAATCAAAGCGTTTTTTGTAATAATTCCCGTAGGGTGTTTCCATTTTAGCATGACTTCCAGACACTTTCGAGTAATCTCAAGCTTCCGTTCAATGGGTTGATAGCAGTCGGTATTTCCCGAGAACACTATGGTATCGCCGTTCCACGCCTTGCTCTTTAACTTCTCTTCTAAGAGTTGCGGAGCATTTTTTTTAATCAGAATTGTGCGTTCAAAATCCAGCCCTGGACCATAACCCCAGTATTCATGACTATTCCTAGCGTAGCAGTAGACGCACCCATGTTCACAACCTTGATAGGGGTTGGCGGAATATCCCATTCCTACATCGGGACTCGTCACTTTATTGACAAAAGTCTTCGGAAAAACATCCAAGTACTTGGTATGATTGTCGTCGGCTGCTTCTCCTTCAGAATGACAGTAATTCAAATAATCATTTCGCGTTTCATGACGAAATTCATCAAATCTATTGTGCTGTTGTTTTTGAGCACCTCTTCCGTGGATCGATTCTGGCATCCACCAAAATTACGCAGTATTTGGATTATTTCCTATTAAATTGGATTATTTCCATTATTGTCCTGGAAAGTTCGCTTTACGCTTTTCTAGAAATGCCTGTGTTCCTTCTTGGAAATCGGCCGTGCCAAAACATTTTCCAAACTGGGTGATCTCTTCTTCGTAGCCATTCTCTCCATCTTCAAACCCTGCATTCACGGCTTCTATCGCTGCTGCAATCGCTACAGATGAATTTTTCATGATCTTTTTTGCGAGGGCGACCGTAAAATCGAGCAGTTCTTCCTGAGCCACTACGTGGTTCACCAATCCGTACTGTAAGGCCTGGGTCGCATCGACCATTTGAGCGGTCATAATCATTTCGAAGGCACGTCCCTTGCCCACCAATTGGGGAAGTCGCTGTGTTCCTCCGTACCCGGGAATCACCCCGAGCGAGGTTTCGGGCAGTCCCATTTTGGCATTATCGCTTGCTACACGAAAATGGGCAGCCATGGCCAATTCGAGTCCGCCCCCAAGCGCAAATCCGTTAACGGCCGCAATCACGGGAGTTTCTAAATGGGCAACAAAATCGAACAATTTGGCTTGTCCTTCCGCCGCAAGTTGTTCTCCTTGAGATACCGAGAAATCGGCAAATTCAGAAATATCAGCGCCGGCGACAAAGGCCTTTTCACCGGTGCCGGTCACAATAATTACTTTGCAAGCGGCATCCTCATTCGCTTCTTTAAAAGCCTTGTGCAGCTCAGAAATCGTCTTTCTATTTAAGGCATTTAGTTTCGAAGGGCGGTTAATGGTAATGGTACAAACTCCTTCTTCTGTATGAGTCAATAAGTTGTCGTAGGTCATAGTCGTTTTTTGTAGCTATCTGCTTTAAAAATACAAAAAACTTAGGCGTATTTAGGAAAAACCACCTGAAAGGTCGTGCCTTTTCCTGAAGTTGAAGAAAAAGAAATTTCCCCTTGATAGGTATTCACAATTTTCTTTACCATAGCAAGCCCCAAGCCCATTCCACTTGACTTGGTCGTGAATTTTGGCTCAAAGACCAAGGGTTTATTCTCTTCAGAAATACCCACGCCATTATCTTCCACAGAAATACACACCTCCTTATGGTTCGAAAATACCCGAACGTTTATACGTGGAATCTCCGGTTGCTTTTGTTCGATGGCTTGAATGCTGTTTTTTACCAAATTGGTGATAACCCGTATGAGCTGTGTGCGATCGAATTTTGCAATGGTTTCCTCTTCTTCGGAAAAGAAATGAATATAATCTTCGTTAAAAATATCCAGCGCCAATTTGGTGATCTTGACCACATCTAGCGTTTCATCTTGTTGGGCTGGCATTTTTGCGTAGGTAGAAAAGGCCGAAGCAATAGAGCTCATGGTGTCGATCTGTTGGATGAGCGTATCGCTATATTCGTTCAACTTTTTGTTGATATTGGGGTCTTCGGGATCGAATTTACGCTGAAAACTTTGAACCGTTAATCGCATAGGCGTTAACGGATTTTTGATCTCATGCGCCACCTGCTTGGCCATTTCACGCCAGGCCGCTTCGCGCTCACTCGCTGCGAGCTGGGCCGCGCTATTTTCCAATTCGTCGATCATTCCGTTATACGCCATCACAAGATTGGAAATTTCCTGCGTGGTATTTTCCTCTAACTCAATTTTTTGATTGCGCTTATTGAGGCGCGTCTCATTGATCTTGTCACTCACCGTTTTAAGGGATCGCGTTATATATTTCGAAAGAAAATAAGCCAAAATGATGGCGATCAAGATCATGAAGAAATACGCGATGGCCATTCTACTCAAATTCTCACGCAGTTCTTTATTGATAAAATCATCGTCTTCAATATAGGGCAGGTTCAAGATGGCTATCGGTTTAAAATAGCTATCGGTGATATACGAATACGAAGATTGGTATTTTTGCCCGTCTTCCTCAAAACTCTCGATAAAGTGTTTGTCTGGTGAGTTTTCGAGTCCTTTTAAGGCGTACCGCGGAATTTGTTGATAACTGGTATCCTTCACAAAAGAAGCTTTCGAAGATTTTAGTAGCCGCCCATCCAGATCGTAGAGAAACACTTCCAAATTATGGATATCCTTTATTTCGTAGATCTTATTCTTGAAGATGAGCGCAATGTATTCGGTTTCTACCGGGTAGGTGGTATTCTTCAGCATGTAATCGATATTCTCCCGAATACTCGTTTCTTTCCGCTGCAACCGATCGCTGTGATAGTCCTTCGCCTCTTCTCGGTACTGAACAATAGTTACTACGGCGATTAGAATGGAAGCCAGCACTACCAATAATAACATGGACATGAAAATCCGAAAACGTAAGGACTTATAAACGATCATACCTTGGAATTCATTGGGAAGATAGCAATTATTACGCCAAACCTTCGCTATTGTTTTTCTCGAATCCGTTTGTAGAATCGGAAGCCAAGCATGAGAAGGATCGCAAAAACAAGAATTCCAAGGGTTCCGTAGATCCAATTGATGGCATTTTTCAGAATCACCAAGAATACTACCGAGAATAAGATAATAGTGGCCCCTTCGTTGAACAATCGCATGAAATTTGAACGATAGCGCACCTCATCCTGCTGCAGGTTTTTGTAGATCATGTGGCATTTGATGTGGTAGATGATAAGCGCAACCACGAACCCTAGTTTTACTTGCATCCAGGCATCGCTGAGGTAAAATGGACGAAGGGCCAGAATATATATTCCGAAGCCAACTGCCAGAAACATAGAGGGCCAGGTAATGATCAACCAAAGGCGCTTGGCCATCAATTTTAATTGGTCGCCAATGATCTCCCGTTCTGGAGAAGGTTTTTCACTCGCCTCGATTTGATACACGAACAAGCGAACGATATAAAAGAGCCCTGCAAACCAGGTGATCACAAAAATCAGGTGCAGGGCTTTGATATAATTATACTCCACTATTCGTCGCTTTCAATAAATAGATAGTTCAATTGTTTTTGGTTAAAAGCCGCGTTGAACGCACTAATCTCTTGGTCTACCATGGTATCGAACTTGTTTAATTCGGCTCTCACTTGCTGGGTCAACTGATTTTTCACCGCGATATCTTGTTGGGTAGGCGGAAAATCATCCATACTCACTAAGCTGTTTAAGTGCGCCAGTTTGTTGGTAAGTCGGATAGGAAAGTTCAGTGGATCCTGCCCACTGCGGTTTTGCGTTTGATATAAGGCCTTTTCAATCTTCGAGAAGTCTTCTTGCATGGTCTTGGCTTTTTCCACCAGGTCACTTACCGCCTCATTATCTTTATATTGCTTCTGAAAGGCTTCAAGTTGGTCACTAATCTTTCGGATTTTCTTAATGGATTGATGTGCACGATCTACCGTTTTATTGACATCCGCAATAAAATCATATTGCTGTTGCATTCCGGCAATATCCGTCTCTGCATTTTTATCAGGTACTATTTTAAAGGGCTGCGAATAGGTTTCGTCTCCAACTTCTAAAACCACTTTATAGTTCCCTGGAACCGCTTGCGGCGCATCGGTACTCGCCCACCATAAAACCATTCCCGGAAGACGCTCTGCACCTTCGCCACGCATATCCCAAGTATGGTAATTAGCCCCTTTAGAAACATCCAGCTTGTTCTTTTTGTCTTTTGTAGAGAAACTTTGAATGGTATCATTTGCAGCATTTAGATAGTGCAAGGCAATTTCTTTATCCTTGGGATCATTCACATAAAAATACGTCATCACTCCTGCCGGATGGTTGGTTCCGCTCGTAAGGGAACCCGACCGAGAAGCACCTCCCATACGATAGGTGTCCTTTGGCTTGTACAGGTAGTTATCGTTCCCTTTTGCCGCGGAAAGTTGATGAATTACCGACAGATCGTCAATAATCCAGAGACTTCTTCCTTGCGTTGCGACAATCAAATTGTTATCTCGAACCGCCAGATCGGTAATGGGAACGATGGGTAAGTTCATTTGAAATGATTTCCAATTGGCACCATCATCAAACGAAATATACATTCCGGTTTCGGTTCCGGCATAGAGCAATCCTTTCTGTTTGGGATCTTCCCGCAACACTCTTGTAAAATGTTCCGCAGGAATTCCGTTCGTGATTTTTTTCCAGGTCGCTCCGTAATCAGTTGTCTTGTAAAGATATGGTGTGAAATCCCCTAATTTGTAGCGGGTTCCAGCCACATAACAGGTTCCTGGATCGAATACGGAAGGTTCTACGCTATTAATCATCATCCATTCTGGCATGCCCTTCGGAGTAACATCGGTCCAATCTTTTCCTCCATTGCGTGTCACGTGAATAAGTCCGTCGTCACTTCCGGTCCAGATCAAGCCCGGCGTGACGGGCGATTCCGCGGCAGCGAAAATGGTACAATAATATTCCACAGAAGTATTGTCCTGTGTAATGGGCCCTCCAGAAGATTTTTGCTTGCTAGGATCATCTCGAGTAAGGTCCGGACTGATCACTTCCCAGCTCTCCCCTTCGTTGGTGGTGACATGCAGGTGATTTGACGCCGTGTATAACTTATTTGGGTCGTGGGGGGAAAAGAATATCGGAAAGTTCCACTGAAAACGATACTTCATATCCTCAGCGCCATGGCCCATAGGGTTGTCGGGCCATACGCTCACACTACGCACCGTACCGGTGTCGTGATTATATCGAGTTAAAAAACCATCGTAACTACCTCCATATACAATTTCCGGGTTTTCAGGATCTACAGCAATATGCGCACTTTCGCCTCCGGCCGTAGACTCCCAATCGTCTTCATCGATGCTCCAGCCTTCGGTGCGGTGCGGAATTCTTACCGTGGAATTGTCTTGCTGAGCCGCATAAATGCGATATGGGAAGGCGTTGTCTGTAGTTACTCGATAGAACTGTGAGGTAGGTTGATTGTGATAGGTACTCCAGGTTTCGCCCCCATCATAGGTTACTTGCGCACCACCATCATCTCCTATGATCATGCGATTAGGATCTTCGGGAGCGATCCACAGATCGTGGTGATCACCATGAGGCGCATTGTAGGTACTATACGTTTTTCCGCCGTCGGTACTTTTGTGATACCGTACATTCAATACGTAAACAAGGTCTTCATCTTCGGTATCGGCGTAGATTCGGGTATAATACCAGGCCCGTTGTCGCAATTTTCGTTCGCTATTGATTAAGGACCAGGTTTCTCCCCCATCTTCGCTGCGGTAAACCCCCCCCTTTTCCTTGTTTTCAACGATCGCCCAAACCCGCTCGCTATTTGCAGGAGATACGGTAACTCCAATAATTCCTAAGGTGTCACTGGGAAATCCTTCATTTTTTGAAATTTCAGTCCAAGTTTCTCCGCTATCGGTACTTTTCCAAAGTGCCGATCCATCTCCACCACTACTGAGACTATAGGGTGTACGACGCACGTTCCAGGTAGCCGCGTACAAGACCCGATGGTTATTGGGATCCATGATCAAATCTACGGCGCCTGCATTCTCATTAGCGAATAATACTTTTTTCCAAGTCTTGCCGCCGTCTACAGTTTTGTATACACCCCTTTCTTGGGTGGGTTTATAGATATTGCCTAGCACTGCCGCGTAAACAATGTCGTGATTTTTTGGGTGGATGGCAATGCGCGGGATATGCCTGCTTTTCTCCAGCCCCATCGATTTCCAGGTTTTTCCGGCATCTTCTGTTTTCCAGATTCCGTAGCCACTAGAAACGTTTCCACGAACCGTTTTTTCTCCACCGCCAACATAAATCACATTGGGATCGCTTTCGGCTACTTCAATAGATCCGGTAGAACCCCCAAAATATCCATCAGAAATATTCTCCCAGGTTCGTCCTCCGTTCTTGGTGCGCCACACACCGCCTCCGGTCGCTCCAAAATAAAATAGGTTAGGCTGTTCGGGAACTCCGGTGACCGCCGCACTTCTTCCGCCTCGAAAAGGGCCAATCAATCGGTATTCTAGCGACCCATATAAAGCTTCGTCATATTGTTGTGCGATACCTTCGGGAATCAACATTCCGAAGAGTCCTAAGAAAAATAGTAAAGAAGTGAGAGAGAGCTGTTTCATGCTGGATGATTTAATATTGCCTCTAAAGATACAAAAAGCGATATTTTCTTCAGAAGATGTACTACAAAAAGCCATTCACCGCCACTACAGAAATTTACTTGTCTCTAAGTGTTTTCCGAACTTCCTTATTAAGAAAATAACCAGTAACAATTGTAGATAGCACATCGGCGATGGGGAAGGCAATCCAGACCCCCCAAACCCCATAGAATTCAGGCAAAATCAGAATCAGAGGAATTAAGAAAAACCCTTGCTTCGTAAGTGATAACAGCAGTGCGGGAACTGCTTTCCCGATGGCCTGGAAATACGAAGAGCCTATTAGTTGGATGGCAATCACTGGAGTGGCCGCAAAAACCCATCGCAAGGCTTTGGGGGTGCGCTCTAAAAGCGTTTGGTTGTTGGCGAGCGTTTCGGCATCTAACCCAGACTGATTGCTGATAAAAATGGATACGATCGGCTCCGGAAAAATCATAATAATCGCAAAAATCAGTAAGGCTAGAATGGAACTATATACTATGGAGATATTTATGGATTTACGAACCCGTTGAAATTTTTCGGCGCCGTAGTTATATCCTGCAATGGGAAGAAATCCTTGATTCACTCCTATTACGGGGAAGAGCGCAAACATCAACATCCTGCTTATGATTCCGTAGGTAGCCACATCTAAGGCATCGCCCGTTACGATTAACACATTATTGATAAGCACGGTAAACACACTAATAGTCGCCTGACGCGCGAGTGTGACGGCGCTTAAGCTGCTGATCTCATTGACAAGCTTACGCTTTAGTCGAAGGGCATGAAAGGTAAGTCGCAGTTCACTTTTGAAAAGAAAGAACCATAGGATGAATCCGAAACAGATCGCGTAGCTCCAGAAGGTAGCCCAAGCCGCTCCTTCCATTCCCATATCGAACACTTTGATAAGGAGCCAATCCATAAAGATGTTTCCGATGGCGGGAAGCATCATCGCATACATCGCAAACTTTGGCTTGCCTTCGGCCCGAATCACGTTGTTCCCCATCATACATAGGGCAAGCATCACAATTCCGTAGAGGACAATACGATAGTAGGTTAATGCGAGGTCTTGAAAGGATTCATCGGCGCCAAAGAATTGAATCAATTGATTCTGAAATACGAGTCCGATGACCGCCAACAAGCCGGAACTGAGTAAGGTAAGCGTGATCTGATTTCCAAAAACCTGAAGCGCTTTAGAGTCATTTTCGGCGCCCAGCGCTCGCGAAAGCACCGAACTTCCACCAATCCCAATGGAGAGCCCGATCGCTCCAATAAAAAACGTGACAGGTATCACTACTGTGATTGCTGAAATGGCCAAGGGACCGATCCATCTTCCTACGAAAATGGTATCCACAATCATGTTGAGAGACATTACTAGAATCCCGATCGAGGCGGGAACTGCCTGTTGTAAGAGCAGTGAGCCAATAGATTTGGTACCGAGTTCGGCCGATCGTCTCCCGCTACCCATTAAGCAATCGCGGTTGTAGGGTTGACAATGCGCCATTCTTCGATCCAATCGACTAAAAGCTGGGCGAAGTCATCACGATCGTTCAAGCATGGGATCGTTCGAAAATCGTCTCCTCCCACTTCATGAAAGATCTCTTCTCCTTCCATAGCGATCTCTTCTAAGGTTTCGAGACAGTCACTCACAAAGGCAGGAGTGACAATAGCCATGTTCTTAATTCCTGCTTTTCCGAGTCGCTCAATGGTACGGTCGGTGTAAGGCTGCAGCCATGGATCGAAGCCCAATCGCGACTGAAAAGAGGTGGAATAGGTGTTTTCTTTCAAACCAAGAGTTTCCGCCACAAGTCGCGTGGTTTCCAAACACTGATGACGGTAGCAAAAACGATGTGCTTTGGAAGGTGTCACGCAGCAGCTTCCGTTTATTTTACAATGTCCATTGGTGATATCGCTCTTTCGTATATGACGTTCGGGTACCCCGTGGTAGCTAAATAGCAGGTGGTCGTATTCAAACCCTTTCAGACCTTCCGCAATACTTCTGGAAAGCACTTCAATATATTCTTTTCGGTGGTAGAATGCTGGTAAGGACGAAATGGATAACTCCGGAAAGTGCTCCGCTTGCAATTCGGCTACTTTCACATCAATGGTTTCGGTAGTTGCCATCGCAAACTGTGGGTACAACGGAATTGTGAGCAGTTCGGTCACGCCTTGATCAACAAGTTCCTGCATGCCTTTTTTAAGAGTCATGCTTCCGTAGCGCATTGCCAGTGCTACTGGGATATTTAATTGTTGCTGCACCTTCGCCTTAAGTCGCTCTGAAATAACAATCAGCGGAGATCCCTCTTCCCACCAGATTTTTTGATAGGCTTCGGCTGATTTCTTGGGACGTGTATTCAAAATAATACCACGCACTAACAGGATACGGGCCCATCGTGGGACATCAATCACACGGGGATCCATAAGAAATTCATCGAGATACTTTTTTACATCCTTGGGATCGGTACTGTCTGGCGACCCTAAATTGACAAGAAGCACTCCTTTCATAGCGTGGTTTTGATGCAAAAATACGCTTAATAGACACAACGGTCAAACATTCCCAAAATGAAAAAACCAATGTGGATATTCACATATTCTATGAGGTAAGGCTCATTACGAATTTCTTGGGTGTCGTCCCAAACTTCTTCTTGAACGCCGCGATAAAATGGCTTGCGGTACTATAGCCTACTTTTAGTCCCACATCCCCTACGGCATAATTTCCGGTGGCAAGCATATTGCGGGCAACCTCCATTTTATAATCAAACAAAAAGCTAAAGACAGAATCGCCATACACCTGCTTAAAGCCTTCTTTCAATTTGTTGAGGGAGAGGTCAATTTCATCGGAAAGCTCCTGTAGGGTGGGTGGTTCTGCCATTCTACGGATGATAATTTCTTTGGCTCGTTTCAGTTTTACCAGGTTTTCTTCATCTGCCAGAAAAGGGCATTGTTCGATGTCGATGTGCGCCGGACGGTGGAAATAAAGACTCATTAATTCATAGATCTTCGCTTTGAGGTATAGGGATTGCACCGACGCGTGTAAGCGGGTATTGACAAGTTGGTTCAAAACGATCGCCATGGAAGGTGTAATAGGCGCTTCCTTATAATATTTTCGTTCTCTATTCTCCTCGCTCAAAAAGGAAATGTAATTGGCTTCGGAAGAGAAAAATTCATGGAACTTTTGGATGGGGACGATCACAGATACGACCCAAGAAGCCGCCGGCAACACAAGGTTTAGCGGTAATTCTCGTTGTGGGTTGTACAACAACAAGGAGCGGTCTTCTGAAAGTGGAAGCGAATAATTTCCATCATTGAAAATAAACTGCGCATTGCCTTTGATACAGAAGTGAAACTGAATCATATTGGACGCTACCGTGCGCTTAAAAAGTTGGGACTCGGCTCCATCATTAGTGCATTTTAACACCAAAAGCCCTTCTGGCGTCAACCATTCGGTGCTCAATCTTTCAGCGATACTTTTGTCGACATTCATGGAATCCATACCCGCAATTTATTTAGAATTAATCTAAACTATAATGATTAATAGCTTCTGTTATAGGGCTAAGGTAGCTGTTTTCCGAAGAAACGCTCGTAATTTTGCTCTTTTTAACGTCCTTCGATACAATTGATGCGTCAAGCGTTATTTTTTTAAACAGAGACCCGCTATTTTTGCGCCAGATTCTATGAAAAAGAACGGAACCCACACCGCCATAACACCTTCCCAGTTTTGTGTTATTGGTCTCAATTATAAAAAGGCCGACGAAGCCATTCGCGGACATTTTAGTGTATCCAACAACGCGCAAGCTGCTCTTCTAGAGGACGCGAAGAAGGAAGGGATTTCGTCGCTAATCGTTATTTCTACTTGCAATCGAACCGAATTGTACGGCTTTGCCAAAAATGAGTCGCAGTTCATGCAATTGCTTTGCCGTCATACCAAAGGGACTGTACAGGCTCTTGAAAAAGTTGCATACACTAAAAAAAACCAGGATGCCATTACCCATATGTTTCAAGTGGGCACCGGACTCGACAGTCAGATTCTTGGAGACTTCGAAATTATCAGTCAGTTGCGCAACAGCTTCAAACGATCTAAACAAATGGGCTTGTTAAACGCCTACATGGAGCGACTTGGTAATGCAGTAATACAGGCCAGTAAACGCATCAAGAATGAAACCGACATCTCTTCAGGAGCCACCTCGGTTAGTTTTGCCGCTGTGCAATATATCATGGCACGAGTGCCCTACGTTTCAGAAAAGAACATTGTGCTCTTTGGCCTGGGGAAAATTGGTAGAAATACCTGTGAAAACCTTCTAAAACATACCAAGAACGATCACATCGCACTGATCAATCGAACCAAAGTAAAGGCTGAAGAAGTGGCAGGAAAATACAATGTAGTGGTTAAAGACTACGCCGATATTCAATCGGAAATATCGCAGGCAGATGTCCTGATTGTAGCTACCGGGGCGCAACAGCCTACCATCAATAAGGAGTTGCTTTTTCTTAAAAAACCTATTTTAATTCTCGATCTATCCATTCCGCGAAACGTGGATCCCAATGTTATTGAAAATCCCCTGGTTAGTCTCGTGCCTCTGGATGAACTTTCTCAAGTGACGCATGAAACGCTTGAGCAACGCAAAGCGCAGGTACCACATGCCGAGAAGATCATCGAAGAGATTAAAGCTGAGTTTCTAACCTGGGTAAAGAATAGAAGTTTTGCTCCTACGATAAAAGCATTGAAGTCGAAACTCACAGAAATCAAAAGTGGAGAAATTGATAATCAGCGTCGAAAACTAGCCGATTTCAACGAACAGCAAGCCGAAATTATTTCGGATCGGTTGATCCATAAAATCACCACACATTTTGCCAACCATCTGAAGGACGATTCTATTGCTACCTCAGAAAGCATTGCCTTCATTCAAAGTGTTTTTCAAATAGAAACAGAGTCTTATGAGTAAGGTATTGCGAGTTGGTACACGCGACAGTGCGCTGGCCCTTTGGCAAGCAACCACCGTTCAGCAGCGTTTAGAAGCCCAGGGACATACCGTTGAATTAATTCCTGTAAAGTCCACTGGCGATCTCAATGTAGAGCAACCGCTTTACGAAATGGGTATTACCGGAATCTTTACAAAGACATTAGACATTGCCTTGCTTCAAGGAACTATCGATTTGGCCGTGCACAGCATGAAGGATGTTCCTACCCAACTTCCTGATAACATACGGGAAGTTGCTGTTTTAGAAAGAGCTTCAAGTATCGACATCCTGGTCACCAAGGGAACTATGCCCTATACCGACGCGTGTACCATTGCGACGGGAAGTCTGAGACGAAAAGCGCAATGGCTCCATCGCTATCCCCACCACAAAGTGGTGGGTTTACGTGGCAACGTAAACACGAGATTGCAAAAGCTCGCGGATAGCGACTGGAACGGAGCCATTTTTGCTGAAGCAGGATTGCAACGAATCGATCTGCTTCCAAAACAGTACGAATCTCTCGATTGGATGCTGCCCGCTCCGGCTCAAGGCGCCATGCTCGTTGTGAGCAGGGCTGAGGACTCCGAAAGTTATCGTGCCGGACGTGTCCTTAACAATGAAAGCACCGAACTATGCACCCATATAGAACGGGCGTTTTTAAGAAGATTAGAAGGAGGATGTACAGCTCCCATAGGAGCGCTAGCTACGCTAGAAAATGAGCAGATTCAGTTCAAGGGAGTGTTGTTTTCCCTTGATGGTACGTCAAAAATTGAAGTATCGCGTTCTGCCTCCCGCAAGCAACTGGAAGGATTAGGCGAAGCTTGCGCCGATGAAATACTACAGAATGGAGGAAGAGAACTCATGAACTACATCAAATCGCAATTGTGAAGTCCATTCTATCCACAAAAAAATTAACCCTCTCCCAAAAAGAGCTATGTCTACAAGCCGGGGTATCAGTGATCGAATACAATGCGATAAAAATCGATTTTTTACCGGTTTCTTGTCCAAAATTTATAAAAAATGCCATTTTTACGAGTAAAAATGGCGTAAAAGCGGTTTTTTCAGCCTCCTATAGCATGGCTCCAAAAATTGAGAATTGTTTTTGTGTTGGAGAAAAAACGGCGGCTAAATTGCGCGATTTAGATCAAAATCTTCTAGAAATTGGGGAAAACTCGGCTGCTTTAGGACAATTTCTGATAGAAAATCATAAAAAAGAGGTTTTCTATTACTTTGCTGGGGAACAACGACTCGACATCCTCCCGGATATGTTACGCGAGAACAATATCTCCATTGAAGAGGTTATTTCGTATAGAACCCTTCTGAACCCTAAAAAATTTGATCGATTTTTTGAAATCGTTTGTTTTTATAGTCCTTCGGGAGTACAAAGTTATTCGGAACACAACAATATGGAACATATAGTTGCTTGTTGCATTGGAACCACCACCGCTTCCGAAGCTAAAAAACATACCCGCAATATTATCATTGCAAATAAACCCACCGTGGCTAGCACCTTGACGCAGGCCATTAAATTTAGAATTAATGAGCGAACCTAAGAACAACCTTTTTCTTAAAGCCTTACGAGGCGAAACCGTTTCACGACCTCCGGTTTGGATGATGCGACAAGCAGGGCGGTATCTACCGGAGTTCATGGAGATAAAAGAGAAGTATGATTTCTTTACCCGTTGTAGAACTCCAGAACTCGCCAGTGAAATAACGGTACAACCTATTCGGCGCTTCGGAATGGACGCCGCCATTCTCTTCAGTGATATCCTCGTGGTTCCACAAGCCATGAATATTGAAGTAGAGATGAAACCCGGTGTGGGGCCATGGTTGCCCAATCCGATACGAAAGGCATCCGACCTCGATTCGGTAATCATTCCCGATATCACGGATTCCCTCGGCTATGTGATGGATGCCATTAGAATGACAACCGAAAAATTAGCGAATGAAATTCCCTTAATCGGTTTTGCAGGTAGCCCCTGGACCTTGTTGTGTTATTGTGTACAAGGACAAGGAAGCAAGAATTTTGACAAAGCGAAGGAATTGTGTTTTACACAGCCCGAGGTAGCCCACACTTTGCTTCAGAAAATTACAGACACCACCATTTTATATCTAAAGGAAAAGGTGAAAGCCGGAGTGAATGCCGTACAGCTGTTTGATAGTTGGGGTGGAATGCTCTCGCCTGCTGATTACCAAACATTCAGTTGGAACTATATGCAACAGATTATTGATGCTTTGAAAGATGAAACCCATGTGATCGCTTTTGGAAAAGGATGCTGGTTTGCACTAGATCAAATGGCACAAAGTGGTGCCTCGGCGCTGGGTGTCGACTGGACGTGTTCTCCGGAAACCGCACGACGCCTTACCGGAGGTAAAATTACCCTACAAGGAAATTTTGACCCCACCCGTCTCTTTAGTCCGCCAGAGGACATCAAAAGAATGGTGACACAGATGATCGATGCCTTCGGAAAAGACAACTACATTGTTAATCTAGGGCACGGAATTTTGCCAAATATACCGGTCGCGCACGCAGGTGCTTTTGTGGAAGCGGTTAAGACCTATCGCGCTTCCTCGTGAACCTTCTTGCTAGAATCAGTCAATTAAGTGTTTCACAAGGGTTTCGCCTTTTTGGACTCTTTATGAAACATCCATTGTATTTGATTCCTACCTTGCGAGCCACACGCGAAACCATGATGATCTGCAATAAACGATTTGGAAATAGTCACCACCGTTCCAATCAAGCGAACGCATTCCGACATGCGCTTTGGAATATCCTGATTTGTAGAAAATCCTTTAAAAAGAATAAAAACAAGCTAAAAGCCATTCATTTCACACAAAAATTCACCAATTTGTATGAAAAAGTGACCCAAAACAGCCCTTTGGATGAAGCCATGGACCTTCATAACAATCGCATCGGACTTCATTATTTTGACAAACAAGAACTAAAAACTATCGAAGAATGGCTTACTTTTTTAGATAATTTGTCCCATAAAGCGCAAAAAGTTACTCAAATTGAAGAAATTGAGCAATTCCCAGAATCTTTGGTATTCATTGAATGAAACTTTTAAATAATCGATGATAAAAAACATTTTTAGCGGCATCTTCTCCTACCGCAACGCACTACAGCTCATAAATCGACTCGGATTGTGGCGATATTTTGCCATTCCTATTGCGATTAGTCTCGTGACAGCCATCGCTATCGGTTTGTTGGCATGGTGGTTATCGGGTATCTTGGGTGATTTAATTTCGATTGTTTGGGTTTGGGAATGGGGTGCTAGCACCTTTAACGCCATTAGTGATTTTCTCGGGGCCATCATTATCATCACGTTGGGGGTCGTCCTTTACAAACATATCGTAATGGCATTAAGCGCCCCATTTATGAGTCCTGTTTCCGAAAAGATTGAGGCACATCTGTATGGTTTCTCTCGTACAGAAACCCGGGAACACAGTTTTATGACCCAATTGTGGCGAGGAATACGAATCAACGCCCGTAATTTAGGGATGGAGCTTATCTTAACCCTGCCTATTTTATTGTTAAGCCTAATTCCAATTGTCAATTTTATCACCGGCTTTGCCTTATTTTTAGTACAATCGTATTATGCCGGCTTCGGAAATATGGATTATACCTTAGAAAGACATATGAACGCCTCCCATAGCATTCGTTTTGTGCGTAGTCATAGCGGCATCGCCGTGGGAAATGGAATTGTCTTTATGTTGATGCTGCTGATCCCGGTAATTGGTATTATTTTGGTGTTCCCGCTCTCGGTCACTGCGGCAAGCACCGAAACCCTTCGATTATTGCATGACAAACCTGCTAAACAAACAGCGATAAAAAGCACTTCATGAAAAACGAATTTGTTTCCTATATACGGACCCTTCAAAACACGATTACGGAAGCCCTTGAGGCGATAGACGGAAGCGCACGCTTTAAAGAAGATCTTTGGAAACGTCCGGAAGGTGGTGGCGGAAGAACCCGGGTGATTGAAAATGGCGCTGTCTTTGAAAAAGGAGGTGTAAACATCAGTGAAGTTCATGGGGAGTTGCCAGAAAGTATGCAAGCCTATTTTGGGGTTAAGGAAGCCCGCTTTTTTGCCTGTGGCTTAAGTTTGGTGCTGCATCCTAAAAATCCGTTTGTCCCTACCGTTCACGCCAATTGGCGCTATTTTGAAATGTACGACCTCAATGGAGATATTGTAGATCAATGGTTTGGTGGGGGGCAAGACCTTACTCCCTACTACCTATTTGAAGAAGATGCTACCCACTTCCATCAAATTTGTAAAAACGCCTGCGATGCGCACGATCCTTCCTTTTATCCTACCTACAAAAAGCGGTGTGACACCTATTTTTACAATGCACATCGAGAAGAGGCTCGCGGAATTGGTGGACTCTTCTTTGACTATCTAAAAAAAACACCGGAGCGCAGCATGAAAGACTGGTACGATTTTGTGACCGAAGTGGGAAATCATTTTTTGGAGGCCTACCTCCCCATCGTACAGCGGAGAAAAGATGCATCTTATACTCAGAAGCAAAAGGATTGGCAAGAAATTCGGCGTGGTCGCTACGTAGAGTTCAATTTGGTACACGATAAAGGAACCCTATTTGGATTGAAAACAAACGGGCGTATCGAGAGTATTTTAATGAGCCTTCCACCGCATGTGCAATGGCGCTATGATCATCAACCTGTACCGGGAAGCGAAGAAGAAAAATTACAAAACGTATTACAACATCCCAGAAGTTGGGTCTAAAAGAAAACTTATGTATCCATTACAACGAAACAGACGCTTACGCTCTTCCGAAGTCCTTCGGAAATTAGTTCGTGAAACCCTCATCACACCCAATGATTTTCTTGTGCCCCTTTTTGTTGTGGAAGGAACCGGTATCAAGGAAGAAATTGCCTCCATGCCCAATTACTTTCGCTTCAGTTTAGATACGCTGGTGACGGAGATCAAAAGTCTGAATGCGCTAGGATTGCGCTCGGTCCTCTTATTCGTAAAAGTAGAAGACGCCCTGAAAGACAATTCGGGAACGGAAGCACTCAATCCAGACGGACTGATGCAGCGCGCCATCAAGACCATCAAAGACTCCGCTCCTGAAATGATTGTAATGACAGACGTTGCACTTGATCCTTACTCTAAGTATGGGCACGACGGAATTGTTTCCGAAGGCAGCATCGTGAACGACGACACCAATGCCGTACTCGCCGAAATGGCCCTGTCGCACGCAAAGGCCGGAGCCGACTTTGTTGCGCCCAGCGATATGATGGATGGGCGCATATTCGAAATTCGCAGCTTGCTAGAAGACGAAGGCTTCCACAACACAGGAATTATGAGCTATAGTGCCAAGTATGCTTCTGCCTTTTACGGACCGTTTCGCGATGCACTAGATTCGGCTCCAGTAGCACTTCACAACATTCCGAAGGACAAAAAAACCTATCAAATGGATTCGGCTAATAGAGCCGAAGCGCTTAACGAGACCCTTCAGGATATTGAAGAAGGGGCCGATATTGTCATGGTAAAACCGGGGCTCTGCTATTTGGATATTGTACGGGATATTCGAAATACCGTACAGGTGCCGGTGGCCGTATATCAGGTAAGTGGAGAATACGCGATGCTGAAAGCAGCTTCGGAAAAAGGTTGGTTAGATCACGATCAGGTGATGATGGAACAGCTTACGGCTATCAAACGTGCCGGGGCGCATATCATCGCTAGTTATTTTGCCAAGGATGCCGTACGGCTTATTGCTGACTAAAGGTTTGACCTCCTGCGGCAATACCCCAATTAATACCAAACAGGGTCACCAGATTTTCGTCGGTCGGGAAGTCTTCTCCAAAAGCCCCAACAAGGCTTAGGTTTTCATTCAGTTGGTAACTAATGCTGCCCACGAATCGCTCCTGCTCACCCACGCCAAAGCGCTTCAGATATTCAACCCCAACTTTCAGGCGGGTAGTTTCCAATTCTATCTTTCCGCCTACATCCCAAAAAACCTCAGAGGAAAACGCTCCGTTCGCATCCCTCACAAATCCGTCGTCTAAATACTTTCCAATAGCGTATCCGTGCAGATAATTGGTGTCGCTAAAGTGAATTGCCAAGTCTGCAGTAAGCCAGGTCGAAAAACGATTCTCGGTAGCACTGTCAATTGAGTTTTCAGCAAATAACCAACTATACGCCAGGGCACCGTCCAATCTAAAATTGGGCTTAATCGATTTCGGATTGTTTACAAATGCCGAAACGATTTCACATCGTTCTGCCAAATACTTTTCTAAGATAGCAGCAGCCGAATCAGGACTTCCAAATTGTGTCCTATAGGCTTTCGCGGCTTCCAAATAAGGGGCCAGAAGAGGGTCGCTGCTTTCCCGATTACAATACCGATCATCGGGCTGAACTAACTCGGTATAATTCAAATCAAGAAATTGTTTAAAAGCCACATTCTGAGCAGCCGTAACTCCTTGCCTTAGTCCTTGTACAACCTCCTTTATTTTATTTTGACGCGTTGCATTGTAAAATGAAATAAGGGTCGTTCGAAAGCCAACCGCTGCCACAGGTCGTTCGTCCTCGAAACCAGCAAACTTTTTTGAGACATACCCTACGGTGAACGAAGATTGTGTTTCGTAGGCAACCCAAGGATCATGCTTAAATGACGCTTCGGTTTGATCTTCTGAAGTAGCCGTGTTACGCCATCGAAATCCGCGATAACGCAAATACGATTGTCGCTTTTTTGGAGCGATAAACCAATAGGGGTTTATTTCTACCGCCAAATTGGTGTTGGCAATTCCGTTGTTCAGATAGATCGCCACATCACGAAGATTGGTGGGCGTATTCAGTTGTGTGGGCGACTCCTCTAGCAAGGTAAAGGCGGGATTGGTCGTACTTTCGAAATTGAAGTCGGTAATTGAAACGTCGTTCTTCTCCTGACCCAACAGGGTACTCCCAACGAGTAGTGACATGATGACGATACTTCTCATGACTGCTGTTTTAATAATTCTTTTAGCAATTGCTCCATATCTTCTTTGAGCCTTGGTATGAGCACTATTCGAATCGTTTTTGAAATGCGAAAACTCTTGCTCTGTGGATCTCCAGGATGTACATCGCCCGGTGGTTCATGTGAAAAATGGTCTTCTTCTCCCTGACCGCCGTCAAAGTGAAAGTCCGTTTCGGTATTTTGAATGATTTGATCCTTATTACCAAGTTGATCCAAGTCTAACATGAAGTTATTGACCAACTTCACTTGCCCGCTGGCCAAAAGCTCCTCTTTTACAACGCGCGCTAAAAAATGATCACCCTGATCTGTTACGGGAATAACCTTCTGTTGCGGGCTGCCAAAATTTACGGCAACGGTGGGAGGACCATCTACCGCAGCAATCGTATTGTATTGCAGCCGTATCTTTAACTCGGTACTGTTGTTTTTGGTGATGAAAACTTCCATACGCTTTGAACTATTAAGAATGACGGTGCTTCAGAAAGCAACCGACATGAATTTCGTAACAATAAGCAGGGGAGATGTTTGCCATATTCCGCCACGCGGAAAGCTCTTTCAAGGTACGAAAACTTTTTATGTACCTTCGTCAAAAAATGTACTCCGATCAAATGAAAGCTTATTTCTCTATCCTTTTGATACTTTTAGTGGGTCCCATGACCGTGGCTCAAACCAAGACGAACATTCCCGAAACGCTTGATATAAAAGCAATCTGGCTCGAAAAATGGGCCAACTCAAAGTTGTATTTGCTTGAAATTGCCGAAACCATGCCCGAAGACGGGTACGACTTTAAGCCCAGTCCTCGACAAATGAGCTTTCAAGAGCAGTTACTACATATTCAACAAAACATGCATTGGTTAGGAACCACCTACTTTTCCGAAGAGACGTATACGAAGGTAGACGCTACAACGCTGTCGAAACAACAATTGCTCGAGGCGCTCTCGGAACGTTTTGATTTGGTCGCAAAACAGGTTCAAGCGACATCTAACGAGAAACTGTCGGAAACCGTCGATTTTTTTGCCGGTCCTAAAAACAGACTGCAAATGCTACAGCTGCTACAAGATCATGTGACGCACCATCGCGGACAATTAATTGTGTATCTCAACCTAAAAGACCTCAGCCCTCCACGTTATGTAGGTTGGTAATTTTATACTACTTTTAAGAGGAATTTTAAGCGAAAACAATACCTTGCACCAAATGTACTAGCGAATGACCCTGCTCATACTTTACGCCTTCCTTTCTATCTTCTTTTCCTTCTTATGTTCCATTTTGGAAGCGGCTTTACTAAGCTTCACGCCCACTTTCATTAAAGTAAAACGCCAGGAAGGCAAAGGCTACGCTACCACGCTGGCCAATTATAAAAAGGATATAGACCGTCCACTGATCGCAATTCTTACGCTGAATACTATTGCGCACACGGTAGGAGCTATTTTGGTTGGGGTTCAGGCTGAAAAACTTCCGTATAAAGTAGAAGTTTGGGGGGTAAACATGGTAGGGATCGTTTCCTCTATCATGACGTTTTTGATCCTTATCGTGTCTGAAATAATTCCGAAGACCATAGGAGCTACCTATTGGAAAAAATTGGGAGGGTTTACTGCCCTATTTTTAAAATTCATCATCTTCCCGCTGAAGTATACGGGTATCCTTTGGTTGCTTATGCTTACCACCAAACTGATCGGTAAATCGGCTCATGTAAGCACCATGAGTCGGGAAGAGTTCATTGCCATCACAGATGCCGCCGAACAAGAAGGTGTTTTTGAAGAAAATGAAAGCGCCGTAATTAAAAACCTGTTAGTGTTTAAGTCGGTTGTCGCTAAAAACGTCATGACGCCGTTCTCTGTGGTTACCAGCGAAGAAGAGTCCATGCCGTTGAAGCAGTTTCATGAAGAGCATAAAAATTTACAATTTTCCCGAATTCCTATTTTCAAAGAAAAGAATAATAACATCACGGGGTTTGTCCTTCGCGACGATGTCTTGGAGGAGATCGTAGAAGAGCGCGGTGAAAAACCACTAAGTGACATTAAGCGAGAAATCTCCGTTGTTCAGGACGATACGCCAATTCCCGATCTATTTGACACCTTTATTAAGTTGCGAGCGCATATTGCCTTAGTGGTGGATGAATTCGGAAATACTACCGGTATCGTCACCATGGAAGATATTATCGAGACCCTCTTAGGACTCGAAATTATGGACGAGAGTGACGCCATTGAGGATATGCAAGCGCAGGCCCGTAAAAATTGGGAGCGCCGTGCCAAGCGCATGGGGATACAAGTACTGGATAAACCGAAAGAAAAATCAGAGCCTTCTTCTGAAGACTCCTAATGTAGCTAGATCGCTTTCGAATGAATACGGTGAAGATTTCTGAGAATCGTATTTAAAAATTGAGAAACATCGTAAGGTTTGAGGATAATATCGTCCATGCCTACTTCCTGTATCTGACTTCGTATTTCGCTAGCCTCAACGGCCGTAAGTGCGACGATAGGCGTAACGGAATCGAATTTTCGAATGCGTCGTGTGGCCTCGATACCGTCCATCATAGGCATGTGTATGTCCATTAAAATGAGGTTGTATTTTGCCTCCTCTGCCCGGGCAACCGCCATACCGCCATCGTCTGCCAGACTGCATTGAAACCCTTTCGCTTGAAGTATCTTTTGCGTGATTTTCTGATTAATTTTATTGTCGTCTACAATCAAGATATGAATGTCTTCAAAGGCCGAAGGATCTTCTAACATAACCTCTTCTAGTACTGGTACCTCTCGATCTCGCGCATAGGCGGGATCGGCCTCTAACGACAGATCAAAAGCGAATGTGGATCCTTTGCCAAGCGCACTTTCCAATTCAATTTTGCTTCCGTAGAGCGCCAACAGCTTCTTAACAATGGGTAATCCCAGACCGGTGCCCTGATAGTCGTAATTGTTACTTTCCACCTGAGAAAACTCTTCAAAGATCAGCTCTTGCTTGTCATCCGCAATACCAATCCCATCATCCTTAACTTCAAAACGCAGCACATATAAATCGTCCTTTTTGGTTTCTTTTTTCCGAATATTGATCCAAATATTCCCGTTTTCGTTGAATTTTACCGCGTTTCCAACCAAATTCATCAAAATTTGCGAGAGTCGAATGGAATCTCCCATGAGCCGGTCTGGAAGAGTGTCATCAATAGAAATGTGAATCTGATTGTTGTTTTGTTCGAGTCCAAAAGCAAACGATCTTACAATATTGGAAAGTAGGGTCTGAAGCGAAAATGAATTCTTCTCCAAATTAATACTACTCGACTCCATCTTGTTCATTAGCAATACATCGTTAATAAGTGCCAGGAGATAATCTGCTGAGAATTTCAAGGAGGTAAGGTCTTCGTGATGACTTTTTAGCGCTTCATCTTCCAGTAAGATGGAGGAGAGTCCTACAACTCCATATAAGGGCGTGCGAATTTCATGACTCACCGTAGAGAAAAATTGTGTTTTCAAGGTTGATAGCTCCTCTGCCCTGTTCTTGGCTTCCGTGAGTTGCGCATTCTTTTCACGCAATTTAGCAATGTACTTCTTTCTATTTTTCGTGAAGAACAATATGGTGATAAAGCCCAGTAAGAATACCATCGCACAAATGATAAAGATGGTGTTGAGCAACTTCGACTTATCCATCATAGCGGCCGAATACTGTTCCTCGCGTTGCGCCAAGTCTAAGTCTTTTTTATACTGACTTACCTCAAATTTAGAACTCGCCTCTAGCAACTGTGTCTCCTTTTCTATGAGATGAAGGCGTTCCTTCACCTCCTGAAGCGAACGCAAGCGAGCATTGGCCGATTTAAAATCTCCGAGATTCTCATAGGCTTCGGAAAGGTATTTCTGCGCAATGATCAACTGATCCAAATAATTATTGGCTTCCGCAGTGACTGCGCTCTTTTCGAAAAGTTCGACGGCTCGGCTAGGGTCGGCATCGCTGTAAAAATAGTAGCGTGCAAATAACAAGTCTAAGTTGAGCAAGAGCAAATCGTGCTGTTTCTTTTGCTTCGCTAACTCCTGCGTTTTAATGAGGTAGGGATATGCCATGGCCGGCATTTGAAGGTCCAGATATGTCCAGGCAATGTTCATATACTGCACCAAATTCTGGTAATCCGGAGCCTTTTGTTTTTTATTGATAGCGATCGCCTTTTTGTATAAAGAAATCATTTTTTCATGATTTTCAATATCTTCGGAATACGCATTGGCAAGGTCATTATAGGCCCAGGGCAACAAACTGTCCTGCCCCGTTTCCATAGCAACTTCTAACGACTTTTCGTAATAGAAGCGCGCCTTCGCGGTATCTTTAATGGAGTTGTGAATATGCCCTAACTCATTGTAGGCTCTAAATTGATAATACCCGGCCCCGGAATAGTTGGCAAGATCAATCATACGAGAACAATCACGGATCGCATCCGAGTAACGATAGGCATAATAATCTTCCTTGATGTTGCGAAGTAGTTGCTGAAGGGTAGCCTCTTCTGCATCGGTAGGTTCTTGAGAATATCCCAACAAAATTCCGAAGAATAGTAAACATAAAATCGTTATGGCAGATTTTATATCCATAGTAGCAAGGTTACGGGGGGATAGTATAAAACTAGGGATAACTTTCTATATATCAAAAAGTTCTGAATTTTTTTATTCCGAAAACGGTCTTGGATAAATTTTCAACTACCTTTAGACCATGGAGCAGTACACCCTCGAAACCCCCTTGGGATTGTTAACAGTAACCGGCACTGTAGCAGGTATTTCTTGCATTGCCTTTTCCGATCAAGGAACAATTTCTAAAGGTGCTGTTCCCAGCCTATTACAAAATGCAGTAGTACAGCTTCAAGAGTATTTTGCAGGAGAACGCATCACATTTGAGGTCAATTTAAACCCTCATGGGACTGATTTTCAGAAAAAAGTGTGGAATCAACTCCTTACGATTCCCTTCGGAAAAACGCGAAGTTATCAAGAAATAGCCACCCAACTGGGCGACCCAAAAGTGATTCGGGCAGCCGCTTCCGCAAATGGTAAAAACCCTATTGCTATTATGATTCCTTGTCACCGCGTTATCGGAAGCGATGGTTCCCTTACAGGATATGCCGGCGGACTACATCGCAAAAAAAAGTTGCTTGACTTGGAAAGCCCCGTTACGCAAACTACCTTGTTCTAATATGAAACGTTTTCTTTTATTCTTTTTTGCCATTATATTGTTTTTACTCGGATTAATGCATGTGACAGACACGACCTATATCCTAAAAGGAATACGAGTAGTCTACTTTACCGGGCATACCACAGCCTTTATTGATGATTTCAAGTATTTCGATAACGACACCATTCCGCCTAGCAATACTCCGCAGCCTTGGCCTAAGCATGAAGCCTACAATCTGGCAGCGCCAACGCCAGCACTGCAGAGAATCAACGAGGAATTGGGTACCGTGGCATTCTTAATTTTCAAGAATGATAGTTTGTGGTATGAACGCTATGCTGATGGCTACGGACCAACCTCCCACACCAATTCCTTTTCCATGGCCAAGAGCGTGATCACCGCCCTCTTAGGCAAGGCGATTGACGATGGGTATATCAAAAGTTTGGATCAGCCCGTGGGAGACTTCTTTCCAAAATTCACCGATACCAACCTTACGGTAGGCGATTTGTCATCGATGGCTTCAGGATTGAACTGGGACGAGAGTTATCACAGTCCGTTTTCCATGACCGCCCGATCGTATTACGATGACGACCTGGCACCACTCATCCTAGATCTGGAGGTCGTCGATACTCCGGGAGAATCTTTTACCTATCTCAGTGGGAACACCCAATTATTGGCCATTGTTATTGAAAAAGCGGTGGGGCAAAAAATTCCAGACTATTTCAATACATCCTTTTGGCAACCCATGGGTGCTGAGCAATCGGCCTTATGGCAATGGGATGACGAAGAGCACCAGTTGGTCAAGGCATATTGTTGTTGGGGAAGTAATGCTCGAGATTTTGCGCGCTTTGGAAAGTTATTTAGTAACAACGGAAGGTGGAATAATACGCAGCTTCTGGATAGTACATTCGTCCAAAAAGCGATTCGACCCAGGTTTGAAGCAAGTCCGGAGTATGGGTATGGCTTCTGGTTGAGTGACCATCTTGACAAACAAATTTTTGTTATGCGCGGTATTTTAGGGCAGTACGTTATTTCCATACCCGAAGATGACCTCGTCATTGTGCGTCTCGGGCATGAGCGTGGTGCTCACTCCGGAAAGCCCTTTACAGACGATTTCTACGTGTATGTTTCCGAAGCCTACGCCATGTTGGAGAGTTTATAAAATTTCGTAGTTTCGTAAGACTCCCCTCTTAATTCCTAGCACATGTTAACCAAAGTGAATCCGGAACATCTCCTATTCTTGGATATTGAAACCGTTCCGCAACAACAACATTTCTCTGATCTTTCACCGCTAGAACAAGACCTCTGGGAGGTGAAAACACAGTATCAACGCAAGGATGAGATATCGGCAGCCGACTTTTACGAGCGGGCTGGTATCTGGGCTGAATTCGGAAAGATCGTTTGTATCTCAGCAGGATTCTTTGCACCCCAAGGCAGTGGAAAACAGTTCCGAGTAACCTCGTTCCATGGGACTGAAAAAGACCTACTCACCGCCTTCAAAAACAAATTGGAAGGCCACTTCAACAGACCGCATCATCTATTGGTGGCGCATAATGGGAAAGAATTTGATTTTCCGTATATCGCACGACGCATGATCATTCACGGAATTTCTCTTCCGCAGAAACTTAACCTATTCGGAAAAAAACCGTGGGAAGTGCCTCATTTAGACACTATGGAACTTTGGAAGTTTGGTGATTACAAAACCTTTACCTCGCTAAAACTATTGGCACATGTATTGGGCGTGCCTTCTCCCAAAGAAGATATTGATGGCAGCCAGGTGCGTGATGTGTACTACCAAAACAACGACCTGGATCGTATTATCGAATATTGTGAGCGAGACGTAGTAACTGTGGCCCAACTCTTTCTAAGGTTTCGAAACGAAGCCTTGCTCGAGGACCACCAAATCTTATCAGTGTAAAAAAAATCCCGCTCCAAGGAGCGGGATTTGTACAAGAACTAGGAATCTGACAACCTATTCCTTGATGAATCGTTCGATCTTCTGCTTTTGTCCGTCGTTTATCTTAATGATATACATTCCGGAGGCTAAGGAAGATACATTGATTGCAGCCTCTCTGTGGATCGTGCCCTGCTGCACTTCCTGACCCAGGGTGTTTACGATCACAAAGTTAGCTTCACGATTGTCGAGCATGGTTACGTTCAATACGTTAGATGCCGGGTTTGGATACAATTGCATTCCAAACACTTCAGAACCTGTTCCAAGCGTTTCTCCTGCTTCGCCTTCGGCAAAAACGCCAGTGGCAGCCTGACCGATATTTACAGAATAGTCTTCAACTTCTCCGTAAGTAAAGGTTTCACAAGAAGACTGCGCGCTATTGTATTTCATAGAAACACGCATCCGCGTTACTCCGGGTGCTGCCGAGGTAGGCACGGTGAAGCTTGCGCTTAAGGTTGCGCTGCTAGAAGATGAACCGCTGGCCAATAATTCGCCACTGTCTTCAAAATCGCCATCCTTATTGTAGTCGATCCAAATTTTCCAATACTCCAAATAACTGGAACCAGAGAATCCGGCACTCACATACATGGTATTTGAACCGTAAGGCACATTGGCGGTAAGGTTCGTATAATCGGCGTATCCGCCATCGTCTCCTGTGACATTATTGATATTGTTCAAACGAACCAGGTCAATCCACTCATAAGAAGAATCATTTCCTTGAGAATCACAATAGTCGACCGTATCTGAGAGGGTAGTTACCGACACCGTATTGCTGAACGCAGAGTCATTGCCGGCAGCGTCAAACGCACGTACTCTAAAAGAATAGGTGGTACTTGCGGTCAGTCCGGTGATGTTCGTAGAGGTTCCGGTTACGGTTCCTAAACTACTACTTCCCTGGAATACTTCGTATCCGGTAACACCAACATTATCTGTGGACGCCGTCCAGCTTAATGTAGCTGTCGTCTGTGTTACGTTCGAAGCGGAAAGGTTTGCAGGAGCGGAAGGAGCTTGTGTATCTGCACCGCCTCCTGTAATGTTCACCGTATAGTCTTCCACTTCACCATAGGTAAAGGTTTCACACGGACCAGGAATACCGTTGTATTTCATGGAAATCCGCAGTCGCGTAGGACCATCTGCCGCCGAACTAGGCACCGTAAAGCTTCCACTTACCGGGGTAGCGGTCGTTGCTGAACGCGTCCAAACCTGTTCGCCACTATCGGCAAAATCACCATCTTGGTTATAGTCGATCCAGGCCGCATAGGCTTCCGAATACACCGTCCCCGTCCAGGTTGGAGTGACCGTAATCGTTACCGAATTGTTCTTCGCCAGATCAGTACTGATATTTGTGAAGTCGGAATAGCCATTCCCAGATCCTGAACTGTTGTCAATACTTCCGATCTCGACGTTACTGATGTATTCATCGCTCACGTTATTCCCCTGGGAATCACAATAAACCAATTGTACTTCTGTTGTTGTGAAGGTTTGTGAACCACTGTAAGAAGAAGTAGTACCGTCGTTACACTTGCTACGTACCTGCACCTGATAGGTAGTTTCTGACGCTAATCCAGAGAGTGTTGCGGAAGTTCCGCTGGCCGCTTGTACCGTCCATGAAGTCGTTCCGCTTACTCGATAACGCACATCGTACGTTGCTCCTGCCACGGCATCCCACTGAACGATTGCCGAGTTAGATCCTACGCCAGAAACATTTAATCCGGTGGGTGTGGTAGCATCACAAACAGCCGCCTCGTCGGTAATTCCAGTAACGATCAAACTGAAATTCTGACTTCCACTACTCAATGATCCTTTGTGGGTTACAGTAATCGTGTACGTTCCTGTAGCTCCAGAAACATCCACACGTTCGTATGGATCTACGGAATTGTCTCCCGTACCATTGGTGGTAATAGAGGTGAGACGGTAAGGTGCAAAAGTACTTCCCCCTTGGGTTACACGAATATCTAAATCGTTTACCAAGCGAGGAGTAGAAGAGTTGGTAGCTGTTGTAGCCGTACCCGGAAGGTCAGTCCACGAAATCGACGCTAATAGGTCGTTTACGCCATCAGCCTCTACGGTCACAGTATACGTTTGACCCGAGCTTAGGGTGAGTTCGTCAATAATACTATTAACACCTTCATCGCTGATCGTTTCAGCAGCGCGCTTGGTGTTCATCAAACCCCAACCGTATACGGCATCCGGACCTGAAGGACCCGCATCATCGGCAGTATGCAGTGCCAAGCCCTTTAAGGTTGCTGCACGCATGTAACTTCCGTTCAAATTGTTATGATGCTGCTGAAGTAGCAATAAAGAACCGGTGACATTGGGAGAGGCCATTGACGTCCCAGTAATCGTTCCGTAGGCAGAATTACTGGACTCGTAGGTAGACGTTACCGAAGTACCGTTCCCAGTAATATCGGGCTTGATACGCAGGTCGTCTGTAGGACCTTCGCTACTGGAGCTATTGACGTTCACGCTAATTAAATTACCACTTCCATCAATATTGGCATCTTGCGCGTTCGCAACCACCATATTATTTTTAGACGTAGAGTGCCCTGTAAGCTTGTCGTAGGCCGAATTTCCATTCAACGGACTTCCATTGTAATTGGTATTTCCGTCGTTACCAGCGGCCACTACCATCAAATAGAAAGGTGCGTTATACATCACTTCATCCCAATCGCGAGATTCGCTTATGTACGCCCCAAAATAGTAGTCGGGTACTAGGTCTGAACGAAATCCATAGCTATGATTTGATAACAGCATTCCATTGGCAGCCGCAGCCGTGGCTTCGGCGATATCGTTGTTCCACATGTATCCGCGCACACTGGATTGTGGTGCCATTCCTTTCGCATTCGATTGCACACCGGAAGCGGTGATGGTTCCGGTAACATGCGCCGCGTGGAAGTTGAGCTGCGTTCCCCCTTCGGAAGCCGCGTCTTGAATAGTCACTCGATTACTTCCGCCGGGACCGTCGTATTCCTGGTGTGTGACACGGGCATGCCCCCCGTCCCAAACGTAGGCGGTCATATTTTGCCCGTCGATGTTAAGGCCCAATCCGCCGCCACTATTCAAATAGTTGGCGCGGGTAGAAATGGCAGCGTTGACATTGAATGTGCGAAAATAAATAGGACTTCCATCTTCGGCGATGTATTGAAGTTCCGCGATACCACCGTCGGGTAGTACCACCCGTGTTTCTAATCCGCGTTGCTGTGCGGTTAATAGGGCTTGCTGTTTTTGTGCTTTTTCTTGAGCGTCCAATCGTTGCTCCAAGGCGGTGAGGGAGGGAAGGTCATACCGACTTGTAATTTGTTGTCTTTCTTGATTGGTTTGGGAAAACGCCCAGGTACTTACGAAGAATAGGAGCAAAAGCCATCCTCTTCTTCTGAAGAAGTAGTTGTAATTCATAATGATGGTTGTTAAAAAATTAAGTGTAGAATTAAATTAGTTACTGTTTCAATAAAAGTTACTTTTCGCTGTAAAATAGCGTGTTATTCGTCAGATTTGTTAGGGATATTGCTCTAAATAAAGAAATAAATTACGAAAACGAAAATATATTCGATGAAGTGTATGTTAAATTTTTAACAGTCTCTTAAAGTTATTGTCTAATGCACTGTTTTTCTGTGTTTTAACAGAATAATAGATTTTACTAAAACGTTTTCGTTTTTTGGAAAACGAGCTTCTGTTTCGGGGTTTAGAATGTGTATCTTTGAATTGTGAACCACAAGACCATCCTTCAGCTAGAGGAGCTTCGTATTTCCTTCGGAACTAAAAAAAAGAGGACCGAAGTAGTACATGGCATCTCCTTCGAAATTCACGCCAATGAGGTCGTTGGCCTTGTGGGTGAATCTGGGTCGGGAAAATCGGTAACGGCTATGGCCATGATGGGATTGCTACCCCAAAAAACAAGCTTTATCACCGGTGCCATGTCGTTTCAGGAGAAATCGCTGATCGATCAATATCCTTCGGCTTGGAATCGCTTACGCGGAAAGGAGATTGCCATGATCTTTCAAGAGCCTATGAGCGCCCTAAACCCATCTATGAAATGTGGCAAGCAAGTGATGGAAATGCTTCAGCAGCACGAAACCATTACCCAACGAAATGCGAAAAAAGAAGTCATCCGGTTGTTTCAGAAGGTAAAACTTCCCAGACCCGAAACGATCTTCTACAGTTATCCCCATCAATTAAGTGGCGGACAAATGCAACGGGTAATGATTGCCATGGCGCTCTCATGCAAGCCAAAATTGTTGATCGCTGACGAACCTACGACCGCATTAGATGTAACGGTTCAGAAGGAAATTATGGTATTGCTTAAAGAGCTTCAAGCCGAAACCGGAATGAGCCTGCTTTTTATTTCACATGATCTTGCCTTGGTTTCAGAAATTGCAGACCGGGTCTTGGTGATGTATCAGGGAAACCTAGTGGAACAAGGCACTGCCTATCAGATTTTTAAGCTTCCGAAGAAACCCTATACTAAAGCGCTCTTGGCTTCGCGCCCATCGCTGGACACACGCTTAGCCACGTTACCCACCATTGCCGCTATTGCTGAAAGTTCATTCAAACCGATAGCGGTATCGCCGCAACAACGCGCCCAACAACATAAAAAGATCTATACCAAAACGCCCCTTCTGGAAGTAGATGATTTGCACAAAACCTACCTGTCCAATGCAGGAGTATTTGGTGGAAAAACCACAGTTGAGGCGGTAAAAGGTGTAAATTTTCAAGTCTATGAAGGAGAAACGGTGGGGTTGGTTGGTGAGTCCGGCTGTGGCAAATCGACATTGGGAAAAGTAATTCTTCAGTTAGAACCCGCCACCCAAGGCTCCATTCGTTACCGTGGAAAGGAACTAACCACCCTTTCCAAAGGAGAAATTAGGCAACTTCGGAAAGAAATTCAACTCATCTTTCAAGACCCGTTTGCCTCGCTCAATCCAAGAATTCTTATTGGAGAGGCGCTTACCGAAGTAATGGCCGTTCACCATATCGGTACCGGAAAACGCAACCGGAAGAAAAGAGCAGAAACGTTGTTGGAACGGGTGGGATTAGACCCTACGTATTACCATCGGTATCCACATCAATTGTCAGGAGGACAGCGACAGCGGGTAGGGATTGCCCGAACCATCGCCGTAGAACCATCACTGATTATTTGCGATGAATCGGTTTCTGCCTTGGATATTTCGGTACAAGCTCAAGTGCTTAATCTACTCAACAAATTGAAGGAGCGCTTTAACTTTACCTATATCTTTATTTCTCATGACTTGGCGGTGGTGAAATACATGGCCGATCAACTGTTGGTGATGAACGAAGGACGTCTGGAAGAAGTGGGCGATGCCGATGAGGTGTACGCCAACCCTACCAAAGAATATACGAAAAGACTTATTGATGCAATTCCGAAGGGACTATAAAAAAAGCCCGTTCTAACCTCACAAAGAACGGGCCTACCTTTATCTGTATCGTCGTAGCAGATTTGGGATTTGAAAGATTACTCTGAAAATTACATTATTAAAAAAACCTTTTTAGCGACATACATAACACTTTTTATCAGTCGTACTGTATTTCTGAAGGAATTTAAAAAACGTTGCATAAGTAGGTTTTTGTTAGTGTGATTTGGGACTGCTAATATGCAATAGAATTTTAATAATCACGATTAAATACCTAATATTTCGTTAAAATACATATATTTTTAACATTTACTCTCTTGGTTTAAGTTTTTTCCTACAATAAAACATAAAAATACCCCGTTGCAAAACGGGGTTTTTTATTGTATTGAAGTGCTATTAAAAGACCATCTCGGGAATATCTCCGGCCACGATGAGGTCTCCCTCAGTAGCTTCTTTGATCATTTCTACCGTCACTCCAGGCGCTCTTTCTTTTAAATGAAAGGCGTTGTCTTTAATATCCAGAACTGCCAGGTTGGTCACAATCTTGGTCACGCAATTAACACCCGTTAAAGGCAAACTACAGCGCTTTAGTAGCTTAGAAGCCCCTGCCTTATTGGTATGCATCATGGCGACGATTATATTTTCTGCGGAAGCCACTAAATCCATTGCCCCTCCCATCCCCTTGACCATTTTTCCGGGAATCTTCCAGTTGGCAATATCTCCATTCTGTGCCACTTCCATGGCTCCCAAAATGGTTAGGTCTACATGCTGCCCACGGATCATAGAAAAACTTAAGGCAGAATCAAAAAAGGACGCCCCCGGCAAGGCTGTGATGGTCTGCTTCCCAGCATTGATTAGGTCAGCATCTTCCTGTCCTTCGACAGGAAAGGGTCCCATTCCTAAAATTCCGTTTTCACTCTGAAACTCTACTTCTATATCATCACGTACAAAGTTTGCCACCAAGGTAGGAATACCAATTCCCAGATTAACATAGTAGCCGTCTTTTACTTCTTTCGCGATGCGTTGTGCGATTTGATTTTTATCTAGTGCCATACTTATTTGGATCTTACCGTTCGTTGCTCAATTCGTTTCTCGTAGCGTTCGCCTTTAAAGATGCGTTGCACCAAAATACCGGGAATATGTACTTCGTTTGGATCTAACTCTCCGGCAGGCACCAGTTCTTCTACCTCAGCCACGGTAATAGCGGCTGCCCCACACATGTTCGGATTAAAATTTCGCGCCGTTCCCTTAAAAATTAGATTCCCCGCCGTATCGCCTTTCCATGCCTTTACAAAGGCGAAATCGGCCTCAAAAGCCCGTTCCATAATATGCATTTTGCCATGGAATTCACGTGATTCTTTGCCTTCGGCAACCTCGGTTCCGTAGCCTGCCGGCGTGTAGAAGGCCGGGATACCACTTTGTGCCGCGCGACAACGCTGTGCTAAGGTTCCTTGCGGAATTAGCTCCACCTCGAGTTCCCCACTCAACATCTGCCGTTCAAACTCGGCGTTCTCTCCCACATACGACGAGATCATTTTCTTAATCTGATGTTTCTGAAGTAACAATCCCAAGCCAAAATCATCTACTCCTGCGTTGTTGGAAATACAGGTTAGGCCTTTGATATTCAAGGCTACTAATTGCGAAATGGCATTTTCGGGAATACCACAGAGTCCGAAGCCTCCTAACATCAAGGTCATATCGTCTTTGACCCCTTGACAGGCTTCTTCCACACCGGAAACGGTCTTTGTAATCATAGAGTTGATTTTTCAGAAAAATACAAAAAAAGCCTCAGACCTTTGGGAAGGCTTGAGGCCTATTTTAAGGATTTTAGCAAGATTTAAAAGTCGAATTCATCCGGAATCTCTTCCACATCATTCTCGTCGTCGCGATAACTGGCGCAGTCGGTAACGATAGAAATGTTACTGGGGCGTTCAAAGGCCCCATCGGAAACGTTGAGGTCTTCATCGGCATAACATTTTTTCATATACGTTCCCCAGATGGGAAGTGCCATGGTCGCTCCTTGTCCGTAGAGTGTTCGTTGAAAGTGCACGGACCGATCTTCACCGCCAACCCAAACACCTGTCACCAAATTCGGAACCATTCCCATAAACCAACCATCACTGTTGTTTTGGGTAGTTCCCGTTTTCCCGGCAATTGGATTTGAAAATTCATAGGGATATCCGGTAATCACATCTTGATACAATTTTTGAGGTGCGCGCCAGCTTCCGCGTAAGCGAGATCCCGAACCTGATTGGGTAACCCCTTCCATCAAACTCAGGGTAACGTAAGCCGATTCGTCACTGATCACATCGCGTGTTTCTGGAACATTCTGATACAACACGGTACCGTTCTTATCTTCAATGCGTTCAATTAAAATAGGCTTTACGTACACACCCATATTGGCAAAAGTGCTGTAGGCACCTACCATTTCATAGAGCGAAACATCGGGAGTTCCCAAAGCGATAGAAGGTGCTTCCGGCATGTTTTCGGTATCTACGCCCATTTTTTTCACCAAATCAATAACCGGCTTAGGCCCTACTCGGTCGATCAAGCGTGCCGTAATAGTGTTGATAGACTGCGCCAGCGCTTTTTTGAGCGTTAGCATTCCCCCATAATCTCCACCGGAGTTCTTAGGAGTCCAGGGCTTTAAAAGGCCGTATTTACCCGCTTCAATTGTGTATTGGGTATTCGGCAAGGTATCGCAAGGCGACATGTGCATCTGGTCGATAGCCGTAGCATACACAAACGGTTTGAAAGTAGAACCAATTTGTCGCTTTCCGGTTTTCACCATGTCGTATTTGAAGTGTTTGTAATCGACACCACCTACCCAGGCTTTCACTTCTCCGGTTTGGGGCGTCATTGACATCAACGAGGCGCGTAGGAATCTTTTATAATACCGAATGGAATCCAGCGGAGACATCACGGTATCTTTCACGCGATTTTCCGCCGTCCATGAGAATACCCGCATGGGTATTTCTTTGTTAAAACTTTCACGAATTTCTGCTTCGGAACTGCCTTGTAGTTCCATTTGTCGCCAACGGTCGGAACGGCGCATGGCAGATTCTATTATTCCTTCAATCTCTTCTTCCGAAATATCTCGGAAGGGTGCTGTTTTGTTCTTTTCATTCTGACTATCAAACTCACGCTGTAAATTCATCATATGAGCCTCCATCGCCTCTTCGGCGTATTTCTGCATTTTAGAATCGATGGTTGTGTAAATTTTAAGTCCGTCACGATAAATATTGTAACTCGTTCCGTCTGTTTTTGGGTTTTCCTCGATCCAGTCGGCCATAAAAGCACGCGCATATTCTCTGAAATACGTCGCAATTCCTTCATCATGCCCTTGCGGTGTGTAGGTAATTTCCAGCGGAAGTGCTTGTAGCGAATCTTTTACTTCATCGGTAATAAAATCGTACTTCGCCATTTGCGCCAGCACTACATTTCGGCGATTTTTTACACCTTCGGGGTTTCGCAAGGGATTGTAGAGGGAAGAGTTTTTGAACATTCCCACGAGCGTGGCCGATTCTACCGTACTTAGGTTATTGGGTGCCTTATCGAAATAAATATTCGCTGCCGATTCAATTCCTACTGCTTGGTTCAAGAAGTCGTACTCATTGAAGTACATGGTAATGATCTCTTCCTTGGTATAGCGACGTTCTAAACGGGTGGCAATGACCCACTCTTTTACCTTCTGAATTAAGCGCTCGAAGGTGTTTTTTGAGGCTTGCCCAACGAAAAACTGTCGTGCCAGCTGCTGTGTGATCGTACTGGCTCCACCCCGAGATCCTAAGAACACAAATGCCCGCACCGTTCCTTTAGCATCAATACCGGAGTGGTCATAGAATCGCGCATCTTCTGTGGCCACTAAGGCGTTTACCAGGTGTGACGGAAGTTCTTCGTATAAGACGGGGGTTCGGTTTTCTTTATAGAACTTTCCAAGGGTAATACCATCGGTGGCGATGATTTCGGTCGCCAGGTTTTTTTCGGGATTCTCTAAGCTGGTTTCGTCAGGCAATTTTCCGAAGACCCCCCAAGAAGCGAGTAAGAACACGAGGAGCACCACGCCCAGAAGGGCACCGAACAGCTTCCAAAAAGTACGGACGTGTTTCCGTTCTTCCTGTTGCTGCTTTTTTGTTGTTTTTTTCTTTTTTGTTGTCGCCATAGTATGGTTTATTCTGAATCTGCCTCAATGCTGTATCCCACATCCGAAATGCCCGATAATGCTGTAACGCCATCTACTTCACCGTTATTGCGAACGGCATGGGTAATCCTGAGGGTGTAATCCCCATCCTCAAAAAAGGTAATTCCTTCCTTGTACCAAAGTTTGTTCTCTTTAACGCTACCAAAACCCGTGCCTAACCACGAACCGTCTGGATTCGCCATCTTATACTCTAACGTATCGGTTACGACTTTCCCATGAGGAAATTCCATGGAAACAATCAGAAAAAGGTTGTTAAAAGGATAGTCGTTGGTGTTCCGAACCTGAAGAAACATATCATAGGGTTGTAGGCTATCTTTGGGCTGGATTGCAAAGGAAATGGTGTCTTGCTGCTCCCACACAGCGCTTGCGATACTTTGCGTATCGCTTTGCACCACATTCGAATCACAACTCGTTAGCAGTCCCGCAAAGACCCCTATCAATAGCACTTTACGCATTCTTTTTCGAATTTCGGTTTCGCTGTTTGTTCTTATTACGTCGTTTTTTGCGACGGCGGCGATTCGACTTTTTAGGCGTGTCAAATCGGGTTAAACTGTCTTGCCCTACCGCATCACTAAAGTCATTTTTCTCTTTGGGCTTCTCTTCAAAAACGAATTCTTCCAAACTCGCTACTTTGTTGCCTTTTTTATTTTCTTGAATGATATCGTGCACCCTGTCGGTGCTAAGTTGATACCAATTCATTCCTTCATTGGCATAGGCAAACCACATCAGCCCTTTGAAAATATCGATCTTTTGGCAATACGCTACCCCTTTTTGGGTTTGCAGTTTGGTATCAGATTTCGGAAAGTCTTTCAAGGCTTCCAAATAGGTATCCAACTCGTAATTTAGGCAACACTTCAGCTTACCACATTGACCCGCTAGCTTTTGTGGGTTGAGGGACAATTGTTGATAACGAGCAGAAGAGGTGGTAACCGATCTAAAATCGGTGAGCCAGGTAGAGCAGCACAACTCGCGCCCACAGGAGCCAATGCCCCCCAATCGAGCCGCTTCTTGCCGGAATCCTACCTGCTTCATTTCAATTCGAATTCCAAAGGCACGCGCCAAATCCTTAATGAGCTGTCTGAAATCCACACGGTCTTCGGCGGTATAGTAAAAGGTAGCTTTCGAGCCGTCGCCCTGATATTCTACATCGCTAATCTTCATCTTAAGGTTTAATGCCATGGCTATTTCGCGAGAGCGTCGTTGCGTTAGCGGCTCCTTCTCTCGATACTTTTTCCATAGATCAATGTCCTTCTGATTGGCCTTTCGGTAAATTTTTGGATGGGTTTCCAAATTGAGATCTTCTTTCTTTTTCTTCATCTGAACCCGCACCAATTCCCCCGTAAGGGTCACCACCCCTATGTCGTGTCCCGGAGAGGTTTCCACCGCGACTACGTCTCCGATGGCCAAAGGGAGATCGTCTGCATTTCGGTAAAAATGCTTGCGCCCATTCTTAAAGCGCACTTCTACCCCTTTGAAAGGGGTGACATTATCGGGAAGTGACATGTTTGAAAGCCAGTCGAATACCGTAAGTTTATTGCAGCCGTCAGAACCGCAGGCTCCATTGTTCCTGCATCCTTTTGGCTGTCCGTTGGCACCCGTGGCACAGCTAGTACAGCCCATAAAGTAGTATATATACTGCTCTTTTTACTGAAAAAGAGACGAAGATTAAACGTTCAATTTATCAAGTAAAGATACCAATAATAAGGGAACCTACTGTTTGTATTTTAATTTTTCTGAACGCCCTTTCTTGAAGATCTTGTTGCTGTTTTTTAAGCCGCTTCGCAATTTTTTCTGTTCTTCATACGGCAACTGAATTACCTCCAAACACTCTTCGCTGCAGCAATGTTGCATTTTTTCGGCACAGGCATCACACTGAATGAAAAGAAGATGACAGGCTTCATTGGCACAATTGATATGCGTGTCACAGGGCGCACCACATTGATGACATTGCGAGATGATATCATCACTAATGCGTTCGCTTCGTCGGTGATCAAACACAAAATTCTTACCCATAAACTTATTATCCAGCTTCTTTTGCTCCACTTGCCGGGCGTATTCTATAATACCGCCTTCCAACTGAAATACATTTTTGAAGCCCTTGTGCTTGTAATAGGCACTGGCCTTTTCGCAGCGAATACCTCCCGTACAATACATCAATAGGTTTTTGTCTTCTTTGTGTTCTTGAAGATCGTTTTCAATAATGGGCAAGGAATCCCGGAAGGTGTCCACATCGGGGGTTACAGCCCCTTTAAAGTGCCCGATTTCACTCTCGTAATGGTTTCGCATATCAACACAAACGGTGTTAGGGTCTTCCAAGAGTTCGTTAAAACGCAACGCGTCTACATGTACGCCTTTATTCGTCACATCAAAGGTGGCGTCATTAAGGCCGTCGGCTACAATTTTCTTTCGCACTTTCACCTTCAGTTTCAAGAATGACTTGAGGTCGTGTTCTACGGCAATATTCAACCGCACATCTTTCAGAAAATAAATTCCGTCTAAAAAATCTTTAAACGCTTCAAAGTGATGAGCAGGCACAGATAATTGGGCGTTGATCCCTTCGTGGGCAACATAAATTCGGCCTAACACCTCCAAGGCATTCCAGGCCACAAATAAATGGTTTCTAAAAAGTTCGGGGTTCCCGATATGGGCATACTGATAGAAGGAAAGGGTAAGACGGTCTTCACCGGCCTCTTCGAGCATGGCCGCTCGTTCCTTCGCACTCATTTTGTTGTACAGTTGCATGCTATACGCGATTTAAGTGAGAAAAACTCTAGTTATTTTGGGCAAAAGTACGGTATTCTAAACTGTTAACAAAAATTCGGAACAAGCACGTTTTCTCGTTGCGCCAAGAACAAAGAAATAGTACCTTAGCCTACTCACTCCCCAATAAAGGAATCAACAGACATGAGTAAAGAAAAAGAAGCGAAGTTAAAAGCATTAAAACTTACCTTAGACAAACTAGATAAAACCTACGGAAAGGGCACTGTCATGAAGATGGGAGACTCGGCCGTAGAAGAAGTGGAAGTCATTCCCACGGGCTCTCTCGGACTCGACATCGCGTTAGGCGTTGGCGGATATCCCAGAGGCCGTGTGGTTGAAATTTACGGTCCGGAATCTTCCGGGAAAACAACTCTTACCTTACACGCTATCGCGGAAGCTCAGAAGAAGGGTGGCATCGCTGCCTTTATTGATGCCGAGCACGCATTCGATCGGTATTACGCGGAAAAATTAGGAGTAGATATTGAGAATCTCATTATTTCGCAACCCGACAATGGAGAGCAGGCTCTTGAAATTGCTGATAATTTAATCCGTAGCGGAGCTATCGATATTATCATTGTAGACTCGGTAGCGGCCTTAACACCAAAGAGCGAAATTGAAGGCGAAATGGGGGATAGCAAAATGGGACTGCACGCCCGATTGATGTCCCAAGCCCTTCGGAAACTCACAGGATCTATCAGCAAAACCAAGTGTACAGTGGTGTTCATTAACCAGCTTCGAGAGAAGATTGGGGTCATGTTCGGAAATCCTGAAACCACTACCGGAGGAAACGCGTTAAAGTTTTACGCCTCTGTTCGACTGGATATTCGTCGTTCGACGCAAATAAAAGACAGTAACAGTGAAGTACAAGGAAATAAAACGCGGGTAAAGATCATCAAAAACAAGGTGGCGCCTCCCTTCAAAACCGCTGAGTTCGACATCATGTATGGCGAAGGTATCTCTAAAGTGGGAGAAGTCATTGACCTTGGGGTTGATTTTGAAATTATCAAGAAAAGTGGATCCTGGTACAGTTACGACGACACCAAATTAGGGCAAGGTCGTGATGCCGTCAAAACCTTGTTATTAGACAATCCAGAACTGATGGAAGAACTGGAACAAAAAATAAAAGAGGCCATTGCAGCCCTGAAGGAATAAAAGTTGGTGCGAAACGCAACCCTTTTGAAATAATGGCATCTACTGGGTGTAGAGGACTTGGTACTAATGAGGTTGCCACCAGGCCTGAAGGGTTTGTAGCATTGCTTTTGTAGTTAATCAAGTACTTTATTTGACTTTAGAGACGCTCATCATACAATGTAAAAAGGAGGATGCCAAAGCACAGGAACTGCTCTACAGGCGATATTCCAGCATTCTATTTGCAATTTGTTTGAAATACTCTCCCAATTACGAAGAGGCACAAGACAATTTGCAGGACGCATTCATTACTATTTACAAACGTATCGAGCAATTTAAAGGAAAAGGTTCTTTCGAAGGATGGATGAAACGCGTTACCGTAAATACGGTACTGCAAAAATACCGCAAAAAGAAGCTGTACGATATTAAAGATGAGCAGCAACTTGAACAGGAGGCTCCTGTTGCGGTGGCTACCGATTCGGTTCCCTTGGATTTTCTTCTGAAAATCATACAGGAGTTGCCAGATCGATATCGCCTCGTCTTCAACCTCTATGTGTTGGATGGATATTCGCACAAAGAAGTGGGTGAGATGTTAGGTATTAGCGACGGCACGTCTAAATCGAATCTCGCACGCGCGCGACACATTCTGAAAGAGAAAATTGAACAATATGAAAGCGCTAATAGCGCATGACATCTATAGTGAATCTGCCGAAGCAGCATGAAAGAAAAGAAAGACATAGATTCCTTATTTCAAGAGCGGTTTGAAGGTTTTCAAGCGAGTCCGCCTCCAGAGGCCTGGGACCATATTCAAGCAAAATTGAAGAGAGAAAAGGACGATCGCAAGATCATTCCACTATGGTGGCGTGCGGCAGGTATCGCAGCACTGATTGCGTTATTATTTGCCGTAGGAAATTGGATCTTCACCCCTTCCACAGCACCTTCTGATACGTTTGTGGAAACAGAAACTTCGGCGGATACACCCCCAGATGAGAGCCCGGATAATGTGACGAAAGATGCGGTTCAAGTAGTTTCTGACGACGCAGAAGAAAACGAAAACTCCTTAGACATCATTCGAGAAAAAACACGCAAAAGCGTTTCGACGCGCAACCGGAACACGACCATCGCTTCCGAGGAAACAACCGTCATCAATGAGGATACCAGTGACAATACGTCCAAAACACCACAGAAGAAAACGCTTCAGCAGCCTGCTTCCGAAAAAATCATTCCATCGAATACAAATGGAGGGGGAACACAAACCGTGATCGCTGCGGAAACACCGAATTCTTCAGAAAATAGTAAAGAAACCTACAAGAATACTTCCGAAGAAATCTTAAAGAATACCGAAAAATCCAACGAAATCATTGAAGGTCCTGTGAAAGTTTCGGAGACGGGTATCGCTTCCAAAGAGAGCAACCAGAAGGTCAACGACGCTAACGACGCATCTGAAGAAACCATGCCTTCTAACAAAAAATCACTCTTAGAGGAGATTGAGAAACAAAAGGAAACTGAGGAAGCGCTCGCCAACACCAAGGAAACACCAAATCGCTCCTGGGAAGTGACGCCCAACGTGGGTCCTGTTTATTACAGCAGTTTGGGAGAGGGGTCTTCGATAGATCCTACTTTCGCCGACAATCAACAATCGGGCGATGTCAACGTAAGCTACGGAATTCAAGTAAGTTATAACCTCAACGATCGTTGGAGTATCCGCTCGGGAGTGAATAATGTAAATCTAGGGTATTCCACGCAAGGTGTGGAGATTGCCTCTGGCCCAGTTTCCAGTGCGCTACGAAGCATTGATTACAACAGTGGCGGTACCGTACTCACCGTTCTGGATCAAGGAACGCTAAGCGATAACCCTCCTATTCCTGGCAGTGGCCTTGAAAATATTACCCCAAAAAATACCGGTGGAAATGCAGAGATACAACAACGCCTGTCCTACTTCGAAGTTCCATTGGAGTTGAAATACGCCTTGTTGAACAAACGTTTCGGCATCAACATGATTGGTGGTGTGAGCACCCTCTTTCTCGGAAATAATGAAGTGCGCGTTCAAGATGGGGCCTTTAGAAGTACACTGGGCGAAGCAAACAATCTCAATGATGTAAGTTTTAGTACCAATGTTGGGTTCGGACTCGACTATAAATTTAGTAAACGCTTAAAGTTTAATATAGAACCTATGTTTAAATATCAACTTAACCCGTATACAGATTCGTCTGTCGGTTTTAGACCGTACTATTTCGGCGTTTATAGTGGGTTGAGTTTTAAGTTTTAGGTTAGTTTTTTAGTTGGTTAGGTTGGGGTAACCCACCAAACAATGATGACAAAAAAGCCGTTCTCCGCCATAGGACGGCTTTTTTATGGAATGCTAGGGTGCTGCAGTTCCTTCCAAATCGTGTCGCGCACCTGGTCTTTTAAGGCTCTTTTATCTTCCATTTGCAAACCTTGCGTGGCTACTGTTTTGTGCACTACAGCGCGCATACGGCCAGGACCTCCCTTAAAAAAGCTATAGGGAAAACGCCTTTTATTATCGTGGAAGGTCATGGGCACAATAGGGATTTGATGTTCAATGGCCAACCGAAACGCTCCATCCTTAAAGGTGTCGAGCACCACCAACTCATCGTCGGGCACGCCTCCTTCCGGAAAAATACACACGCTGAGTCCGCGTTGCAATCGCTTTTGTGATTCTAGAAATACGTTATGCCTACTCCGAGCGTTCCCCCGATCTACAAGAATGCAGGTGCGCTTATAGAAGAATCCGAATAAGGGAATTTTGGCCAACTCGGCCTTGCCCACAAAGACAAAAGGATTGTTGGTTACGTGGAGCATTAGCATGATGTCGGTCATGGAGGTATGATTGGCGACGTATAGCACACTGCGCCCTTTGGCCATTTCTTCGGAACGTTTCACCTTCGGAATAAATCCCATTCCAAATAAGATGATGCGCGCCCAAATACGGGCCACACGGAAGAAAAGGGGATACCAGGAAGCTTTCAGTATACTAATGATTAATACCGGAAACAATAGTAAGATCGACAGCATCACCAGGAGGTAATACCAAATTCGGTAACCGATGATAAAGAGATTCTTCAGTGCTCGTTTCACGCCCCAAAATTACTATTTTGAATTTTACCGATACATTAAAAAAAGTACCTTTGCGTACATCTGAATGAAAATCCTATCATGGCAAGAATTTTAACCGGTATACAGAGCACAGGAACGCCCCACTTAGGTAATATTTTAGGCGCTATTTTGCCAGCCATCGAAATGGCAAACGATCCTAGTAATGAGTCGTTTTTGTTTATCGCCGATATGCATTCGCTTACCCAAATTAAAGAAGGGGACACCCTTCGGAATAATACCTATAGCACGGCAGCCGCTTGGCTATCGTTTGGATTGGATATTGAAAAAACTGTTTTTTACCGTCAAAGTGATGTGCCACAGGTCACCGAGCTGTCGTGGTATCTAAGCTGCTTTTTTCCGTACCAAAGACTTACGTTGGCTCATTCCTTCAAAGATAAGGCCGATCGTCTCTCGGATGTGAACGCCGGATTATTCACCTACCCTATGCTCATGGCTGCGGATATTTTATTGTATGATGCCGAAGTGGTACCCGTAGGCAAAGACCAGCTACAGCATTTAGAAATGACGCGCGACGTGGCAGAACGGATCCACGCAAAACTAGGGCAAGACATTTTTGTGTTGCCTGAAGCAAAAGTGCAGGAACACACACAGTTGATTCCCGGAACCGATGGAGCCAAGATGAGCAAGAGTAAGGATAATCTTATCAATATTTTTCTTCCGGAAAAACAACTCAGGAAACAGGTAATGAGCATACAAACCGACAGCACACCGCTTGAGGCACCCAAAGATCCAGACAGCTGTAATGTTTTTGCCTTATATCAACTGTTGGCCGATGGGGATGCGGTAACAACTATGCGCGCCAACTATACCGCAGGTGGATATGGGTATGGACACGCCAAACAGGCGCTGTACGAATTACTGCTTTCGCGATTTGAAACCGCTCGTGAGAAGTATCACTACTATATGGAAAACCTCCATGCTATTGATGACGCCCTCGAACAAGGCGCTGTTAAAGCGCGTTCCATAGCAGCATCGGTCTTGGCACGCACACGGACTCCACTGGGGTATTAGCAGGCCTCATAGCATTTCCCGGGGAGCGGACGCACCTTCCCTTTTAATTCGAGCTGCAGTAGCAGCGTGGCCGTTTTGGAGGTAGCCACCTTACACCCTAACGCAATCTCATCCAGCGGCAAGCGTCCAGAGGCTGACAAAAAAGAATAAATAGTTTCTTCATCTGCCGTTAACGACACAAAAAGTGAGGTTTGATGTTGCTTTGGCGCCGTGCGTTGTACATCCCATTGCAGAACATAAGGCACATCGGCTGGCTGTGTGAGCATGTGGGCATATTGCCGCTTAATTAATTGATGGCAACCAACGCTTTGAGAATCGTTCACCCGACCCGGAACGGCAAACAGCTCGCGGCCGTAAGAATGCGCAATATCGGCCGTTACCAAACTCCCTCCCTTTTCAGCAGATTCAATTACGATAGTAGCTTCGCTAATGCCTGCGATGATTCTGTTTCTTCTAAGAAAATTGGTGCGCTCGAAGGGAGCGTCGCTCCAGAATTCGGTAAGAAACCCTCCGTTTTCACACAAGGGGGTTACATATTTCTGATGCGGTTTGGGGTACCATTGTTCAAATCCGTGTGCTAAACAGGCTACCGTTTGCAACCCGGCATCCATCGCAGCGCGATGTGCGATAATGTCGATCCCATAGGCGAACCCCGAGACAATAATGGGTTGCAGCGGACTCAACGCTTCGATGAGATGCTGGCAAAATTCTTTACCGTGCTGGGTTGCTTGTCGGGTGCCAACAATACTAAGGATACGACTGGTGTTCCATTGTATGGTACCTTTAGAAAAAAGGAGTAGCGGTCCGTCGGGACAGTGCCGTAAATTTTCAGGATACTCGGAATCAAGAAAATAAAACGCTTGAATTCTGTTACGCTGTAGGTACTTGATTTCCCGCTCGGCAGCGTGCAATAGCTTTGAGCTTTGCAGGCCCTTCAATCGATGGGGGCCTATTCCTTCAATCTTTAACAACGCTTCTCTTTTGCTCTTAAAGATGGCTTCGGAAGAGCCAAACGTACGGAGTAATTTTTTGGCGGAAGTATCGCCAAGATTAGGAACCCTTTGCAACGCAAGCGCATACAACAGTTCAGATTCAGAAAGCATACGGACAAAATGCTGTAGGGGAGTTTTCAAAAATAATCAATTTTAGGTTGTTAATAATTATCTTCAGAAGCCTCCTGAGAACTCTAAAAAAAAAATTATGTTTGCTTTATGCAGTTGGCGACCTACATAAAAGATCTGCTTTACCGATATGAATGTGTGATTATCCCAGGCTTTGGAGCCTTCATCGCACAACACAAATCGGCACATTGGGATGCCAGCAATCACACCTTTTTTCCCCCATCCAAGACGCTATCATTTAATAGACAATTGCAAACCAATGACGGTTTATTAGCGCATTATGTGGCTTCGGTAGAATCGATCTCGTATGAAGTAGCGTTGTCACAAATCCGATCATTAACCGGGACGCTATCGCTTCAACTTTCCGAAGGTGAAACGGTTCTCTTGGAGGGCATCGGAAGCTTCACCATGAGTGCGGAGCGAACCCTACAATTTGACCCCGATCGACAACAAAATTTCAACACAGCCGCTTTCGGTCTATCTTCGGTAGTCGCTTCAGAAGTTCAACGAACCGAAGTGGAGGCCTCGTCCCAACGGGCTACCGTTCATAACTTGGCTTCGGAAACTTCCTCCTCTAAAACGCCCTATCTCAAATACGCCGCAGTGGGTCTCGTCGCCCTCATGTTAAGTGGTTGGGGAGGCATGAAGTGGTATGAGAAAGACGTTCAAGAACACAATTTTGCCGAAAAACAACGGGCCGACTCCTTACTCAATAACGATATTCAAGAAGCGACCTTCCTCGTAACACCATCGCTCCCTGCCTTGAATGTTACGGTTCGAAAAAACACGGGTAAATATCACATCATTGCCGGCGCCTTTCGTATTGAAGCTAATGCTGCTAAGAAAGTTCAGCAATTGGTGGACCAAGGGTTTTCCGCACGCCAAATTGGGCGTAATCGGTACGGACTTCATCAAGTGGTTTACGCTAGCTATGAAAATCGCCTGGAGGCACTTCAATCCCTTCGGAATATTAAAAATTCTCAGAACAAAGATGCCTGGCTTTTGGTGCAGAATCTTTCGAAATAGTTCTACTGATTCCTGCATAATCACACTATAGAATTGGGTATCTTTGCCAGAAATTTCATGTCATGGAACCAAAAACGGCACAGGAATCACGCACAGTCATTACAGACCTTGTACTTCCAAGTGAAACAAACCCGATAGGTAATATGTTTGGAGGCGAATTGCTCGCGCGAATGGACCGCGCAGCCAGTATTGCTGCCCGACGTCATAGTAGAAGGATTGTGGTCACCGCTTCTGTAAATCACGTAGCCTTTAATAAAATGATTCCGCTGGGAAGTGTCGTAACGGTGGAAGCACAGGTTTCGCGCGCCTTTAAAAGCTCTATGGAAGTATATATGGATGTTTGGATCGAGGATCGTGAAAGCGGTTTGCGTAGTAAGGCGAACGAAGCCATTTACACCTTTGTTGCGGTGGACGAAATGGGAAGCCCTGTGCCCGTACCCGAACTACTCCCAGAAACAAAAATCGAGCAGGAGCGTTACGATGCTGCCTTGCGAAGACGACAATTAAGTTTGGTATTGGCCGGCAAAATGAAGCCTGAAGAAGCCAGTGAATTAAAAGCGTTGTTTTCTTAAGATTTGAAGCTCCTAGCGCTGCTCGAGCATTTTAACGATATTTCCTGCCGTTTTTCTAAAGCATCACTTATATTTGAGAGTATTTAGAAAATTTTAACCTTTTTCATAAACTTTCTTTTCTCATGAAAAAAATTACCCTTTTGTGGGTGCTATCGTTAGTAATGACATTTGCTTTCGGTCAAAACCCCTACACCATTACATTTCAGGATGAAACCATTGTGATGCCTGAAAATATTGAAACCTTCAACTGGAGCCAAATGCCTCAGGAAGCAAAAGTGAACGGTGGATACGTAGGATGGGTGCAATTCTATGAAACGCCTACGCAAACCATTCAGAATGAATTTAAAGCGCTCAATTTGAAATTGATCGAATACATTCCGCACCGTACTTATCTATTCTTCTTCCCTTCCAGTACTTCCGTAGCTTATTTAAAAGATCAAGGTGTACGAAGTATTGTGCCGGTAGAAGCCCGTTTTAAAATCGCGGCACCCCTACGTACAGGTGCAATTCAGGATCACGCCTGGGAAAATGGTAATGTTATTGTTACCCTACAGCATTACGATTTCGTGTCGAAGCAAGCAGTACTAAACGCTTTATCGTCTTTACAGGTACAGGTGAGAAGTCAGTATAACGACTCCAACATTATCGACGCTGCCTTACCGGTAGAAAAAGTTACTGAACTGGCAAAACTGCCTTATATCAAGTGGGTAGAAACCATAGTTGGCCCAGACATCAAAGAAGATACGCGTGGAAAATCACTACACCGCTCAAGTAGTCTGGATACGCAAACCACTGCAGGTAGAAATTATACCGGTGTGGGAGTAGGGGTCTTAGTTCGCGATGATGGTATTGTTGGACCTCATATCGATTTTGAAGGAAGAATCACCAATCTTACTACCGATGCTTCAGGTACCCATGGCGACGGTGTCGCTGGAATCCTGGCCGGTGCCGGAAATTTAGACCCAAATAACCGTGGTATGGCCGCAGGAACAGATGTTTTTATCGTGAACTATGTTTCTAATTTCCTCGACGGAAATACCACAACCTTGATAAACAATGGCGATGTTCAAATTACCAATTCGTCCTACGGAAACGGTTGTAATGATGGGTACACTTCTATTGCGAGAACGGTAGATACACAAATCCATGACAATACTTCCGTAATGCACGTATTTTCTTGTGGTAATTCTAATGGTAATAACTGTGGTTACGGTGCCGGTTCCCAATGGGGAAATATTACGGGAGGCCACAAGCAAGGTAAAAACTGTATTGCCACCGCAAATGTATTTTTTGATGGTTCCTTAGTGAGTTCCAGTAGCCGTGGACCTGCCACCGATGGACGCATCAAGCCAGACATTGCCGCAAATGGGCAAAATCAAATTTCAACCGCTCCAAATAACGGATATTTATCTTTTGGAGGTACATCGGGAGCATCGCCCGGTATTGCAGGAGTATCTGCACAATTGTACCAAATGTACGAAGAGATTAACGGTACATTGCCTCCTTCTGGACTCATCAAAGCGGCCCTCTTGAATACTGCCAACGACTACGGAAACGTTGGACCTGATTTCAAATTTGGATGGGGGATCGTAAACGGGCTTCGCGCCGGAAAACTCATTGAAGACAATCGTTTTTTAACAGACGACATCACACAAGGTACTTCTAACACACATACCATTACCGTCCCTTCAGGAACAGTGCAAATGCGTGTTATGGTGTACTGGACAGACGAGCCAGGCTCTCCGGGGGCCAATCCGGCCTTGGTCAACGACCTTGATATGTTAGTAACCGACCCAAGCAGCAATGAATATCGGCCTTGGATCTTAGATTCTACACCCGACCCAAGTGCGTTAGACCTCCCTGCTACCAACGGTATAGACCGACTAAACAATATGGAGCAGGTATTAATTAATGCTCCGGAAGCCGGTGACTACGATATCCAAATTACTGGATTCAATGTTCCTGTTGGTCCGCAAGAGTACTTTGTGGTATATGAAATTATCAACGAGAACCTTACGGTAACCTATCCTAATGGCGGTGAAAAACTAATTAAAAGTCAGACTGCCACCATTCACTGGGATGCGATCAATACTACCGAATCTTTCACGGTAGAATATTCAACCGATAACGGAAGTTCCTGGAATTTAATTGGAACTGCTCCTAGTGATGCTACCAATATTGAGTGGAACCTACCGATTAGCCTATCCAACACTACGGGATTAGTGCGTGTTAGCAGTGGTTCCTTCGAAGACGTTAGTGATGCATCCTTCTCTGTCGCTCCCCTAACCAGTGGATTGAGCGTCTATGGACGTTGTCCTGAAGCTGTTGGGTTTGAATGGACACCCGTAGGAGGTGCTGAAAGTTATGACGTTTATATTCTTGGAGACAGCTATATGGAGTTAGTTGGCAACAGTACCACCAACCAACTCATTGTACCGCTTGGAGATTCCAGTGAGCCATTCTGGTATGCCATTGCCGCACGTAATGATACAGAGGGTTGGGTTGGTCAACGTACCAATGCTATCCAATATCCGGGGGGCGAATTTGATTGCGCGCTACTTTCTACAGAAGAGTTTAGTGCAGATCAAATCGCGGTATACCCTAATCCCGCATCACAGGAAGTGTTTGTTCAAATGCTGAACGCGGGTTCTGGAGACCTTCAAATTTCACTTCGAAATAGTGTGGGACAACAATTGGATACATTCCACGGAAGCGGTGCCACGACGGTCATTCCGGTAGAAAAGTATCCTACGGGACTTTATTTCTTGACAATTACTTCAGGAGAGAGAACCATTACCAAAAAGCTATTGGTGCACTAAGTAAGTTTTCAGTGTGAAAAAAAAGCCCTTCCGGTTTGGAAGGGCTTTTTTTACATCTTATAAATCCAATCCGCCGGATTCATTCGTGTGCTATTTTGATACACTAAGAATTTGAGGATTGTCTTGCTGCTCAACGGGTTTGTGAAAATGGTGCCTATTTCTTGTTTGGTGGTTACCTTCTGACCCTTGGTAACCGAAACAGAGGCCAGATTGTTGTAGATGGTTATGTAACTACCGTGCCGAATGTACACCGCTTTATTCGCTCCCTTTAATTGTTGAATCTGAAAAACCTCTCCGTCGAAGACGGCACGTGCCTTTGTCCCGCTTTCTGTAGCAATCTCTACCCCACTGCTAAAGGTGGTGACATTCGGCAATTGTGGATGCTGTTTGTTTCCGTAAGCACGTACAACGACGCCTTTTTCTACTGGCCACGGCAAACTCCCTTTATTACTGGTAAAATTTGCCGCTAACGCTTTGGCTTCTGCCGTGAGCGCGAACACTTCCGCCTTTTCTCTGGGATTGGCCGAAGCCTCGTTCCCTGAGGCCTTGTTGGAAGCCGCAATGGCCGCACGAATAATGGCTTCAATCTCACGATCTAGGCGGTCTGCCTCCTGTTGCTTAGATCGAATCTGAGCCGCAAATTTTCCTTCGTCCTGTTTTAAGGAGGCGATCAAGGATTGTTGTTGGGCTTTCTCTTGCGCCAATTGTTTCTGTGTTTCCCTGTTGGCAGCCACCAACTGATCTTTATCTTTTTTCTGCTGAATGAGTTGTTTGTTGAGTTCTTGGACTTCTTCGGTTTTCTTCTGAATGTTCTCGCCCTGCTCCTTTCGGTGTTTTGTGTATTGCTTCATGTATTGCAATCGCTTGTAGGCTTGCAGAAAACTTTCCGAAGACAATAAGAACATGATCCTGCTTTGCTGCGACTTACTTTTATAGGAACGCTGGATCATTCCTGCGTAATCTTCCTTAAGTACCTCGAGTTCTTCTCGTAAGGAAGCAACCTTCTCTATATTATCATTAATCTCCCGACTCAATAAGTTGGCTTGTCGGTTGGTGATTCGAATTAGATTTTCGGTGGCCGATATGCGCTGATCGAGGTCTTCTACTTCCGATAACACCGATTTTTTTTCACCCCGCGTTTTGAATAGGAGGGAATTGATTTGACGGATCTCTTCCAATACAGCCTGCCGTTGGGCTTCCAGTTCTTGCTGTTTCTTAGACTGCGACCAACTGCTTTGTACCAGCAGACAGAATAGCAATAAGATGAATGTTCGAGACAACTGCATTACAACTTGATTTCTTCGTATCCTTCAGGAATGTCGAAAGGAAAGCTCACATTCGCGTCAAGATCTATTTTCCTATATGTAACATCGATGCTGGTTTTGGTATTGTTTTCCGAAGCTAAAATTTTTATGGCCGAAGGAAAGTGTTGGGATGAAACCAACTGGTAGTCTTCATAGCGCACATCTAGAAGTCGGTTGTCGTTAGGCTGCGATAGCGTTTCTCCACTAACTCGAAAATGATTTGGATCGATCAAAAGGGAGTAAATAAAGTTTTGTTCTTGACGCTTCGGTTGCAAGCGATACAAGTTCTGAAGTCCGCTTACCTCATAGGCCGTGTCGTTGAGATCGAATAGGGACTGTCCCAATAGGATGGCTTGTGCTCTTTCGAAATCAATTTCAGCTCCCAGCCATTCACTCAACAGGCTAAAGTCTCCATCAAAATAGGTATCGCCCACCGTTTCATAATAGCTCACGCGTGACGGAGTGATATACACTTTAGCAAGCGTAATGCCTAATAAGGAAGCTTTTACCCAAATTTGCTTGTCTTTCTCCATACGAAGGCTTACGGTCATACTTTGCAGTTTCTTTTCGTCTTCGTACACCACCTGCACACGGGCCGCCAAGGTGTTAAACTGAGGGGCTGTTTGTTGGTGTTTTGAGATGATCTCTTTGGACGATAAATTAGGTAGGGCTCCGAGCGTTTTTTTAGTGCCGCCGCAGGAAGTGACGACAAGGGTACTTAAGACCAGTAAAAGCGATAAAATTCGGTGTGTCATTGACTCGTTTTTAATTGCTGTGCTTTTTGTTTGTAGGTATCGGCTTCCTTGGTGTTGCCTTGCAACTGATGCGCTTTTGATAGTTGCAGGTAGAAATCACGTTCCATATCGGGATCGTCTAACAGGAAGTCCAGTCCCATTTCGAGCTGCTCTATGGCAGTTGCAGCATCGGTTTGTCCGATAGCGGCCACCCCTCGCAATAAATACAATAAGGGTTGCGCCGGGTACAAGGCCAACCCTTCGTCGCTAAGCTGAGCCGCTTCTTCATAAGCCTCGCCATTGATCTGCAGTAAAATTGTATTTTTTAATAGCGTATAGTTATCGGGTTCCTTTTCTAAGCCTTTCTGAAAGAACAGTAGGGCTTTTTTGGATTGTTTTTTAGAAAGAAAAAATTGCCCTAATTGTTCGTAAATAGCTCCAGATGCCTGCTCACTGAAGGCGGCTACGACTTCCGTAAGCTGAGGTTCGAAAGAGGGATGGGCATCCACATACTGAATGAAATCTCCCAGAACCTTATATTTTTCTTCATTTTCAATGGCTTCGGAAGCAAACACAATCTCCATGGATCGCAGTGCTTCTTCTGTCTGATTTTTATCTAAATAGAATTTATAGAGCGCCAGATGCGCCACTTCCGCTTTCGGATTGATCTCAATAAGTTTTTTAGCCGTTTCAAAAGCCTTTTCCGTATTTCCTTCCTTACTGTACAGAAAAATCAAATTGAGGTATTCCTGCTCATTTTCAGGGTTGTCATTAAGCTTGTCCTGGACGTTCGAAATGGCTCCCTCGGTATCTCCGGTAGCCTGATAAATTCTTCTTCGAAGCGTGTCTCTATCGGAATCAGGGCCCCAGGCGTCATCTAATTCGTCCAACAACGTCAGAGCGGCTTCAAATTGCTGAGTGGCCACGTACAAATTGGCCAGATCTGCTTTGTAATCTTCGTCAAATACAATGAGTTTTTTGACCAGCGGGATGGCGGCGTTGTAGTCGCGTTGTAAAAAGTATACATCGTAGAGGGCTTCCAGGACGTCCAGATGCGTCCCTTTTTGGACAAGCACCTCCTTATAGCTTTGCTCGGCATCTTCAAGTTGGTTGAGCGCCTGATAATTCTTTCCGCGTTCAAAGGAAACTATACTCAGTTGCTCTGGATCGCCCTTTGCGGCACGCGCTGCCTTGTCAAGAGCGTCTAATGCCAAGTCGTAATTTTCAATGCCTTTTTGCTTTAACGCTTCAAAGAAGTTTTCTTGAAACGCATCAGAAACATTTCCAAGATCATCGGTTACAGGTTCCTCCTGGGCGAGCGCAACGGCCATTCCCAAAACGAAAAAAAACATTCCTATGATCTTACTTTTTTGCATGTGGTTTCGCTTTCGGCACTCCTTAAACGAGTTTTGAATAATCCCCAATACTCACATTGGTAAAGTCTCCATGAAAGGTAGCGTAATTTCCAATCATGGCATTCGCCAGGGTCGCTTTTTTAAGGGTTGCCTCCTGTTGAATGATACTATTACTAACGTGACTATCCTCAATAATAGTGCCTTTTCCTATAGAAACGTGGGGGCCAATAGTACTGTTCTTCAACACCACACCCGCGGCAATACAGCAAGGAGGTATAATGGTACTGTTTTCTAAGGTGATTTCTTCGGAAACATATGCTTTTCCATCTTCTTGCAGGAAGTCGAGCATTTTCCGATTGGTTTCAACGGTAACCTCTTTGTTTCCGCAGTCCATCCATTCATCTACCGTTCCGGTTCTGAAGACTTTCCCCGAAGCCATCATGCGTTTGATGCCATCATTAATCTGGTACTCCCCTCCGTGAATAATATCGTGGTCAAGCACGTACTGAAGCTCTTGCTTGAGAACACCAATATCTTTAAAGTAGTAGATTCCGATGACCGCCTGATCACTAACGAAGGTTTCGGGCTTTTCTACTAATTCAACAATTTCATCTTGATCGTTCAACTTGACCACTCCATACGCCGAAGGATTTTCAACTTTTTTAGTCCAAATCACACTATCGGCATCCTTATCCAGGTTAAAATCTGCTCGAATAAGGGTGTCGGCATAGGCAACGACAGCCGGTCCAGACAGCGAGGCTTCGGCACACATAATGGCGTGCCCCGTACCCTTCGGGTCTAGCTGTCGGTATATGCTTGCTTTAGCGCCCAGGCTTTTTGCAAGTGCCTTCAGATCAGCTTCAACGTCGGCTCCAAAAAAGGCAGGATCTCCCAGAATAAACGCGACCTCTTCAACTGGGTCGTTCAGAATACCTGCAATATCTTCTACTAAACGGTGCACGATCGGTTTTCCCGCCACGGGAATAAGTGGTTTGGGGACGGTTAAGGTATGGGGGCGCAGGCGGGATCCTCGTCCGGCCATTGGGACAATAATTTTCATAATTACATAGTCGTTAGGTTGTTCATATATATGTTATGAGGTTCCAGTGCTTCCAAAGCCTCCGGCGCCTCGCTGGGTCTCTGAAAGCTGTTCTACTTCCTCCCATTGCGCGCGTTCGTGTTTGGCGATTACCAATTGGGCGATACGTTCGCCATTCTCAATAGTGAACGGCTCGTTGGAAAGATTTACAAGAATAACCCCAATTTCTCCACGATAATCTGCATCAATCGTTCCTGGGGCGTTCAATACAGTAATCCCTTTCTTAGCTGCGAGACCGCTTCTGGGCCTCACCTGTGCTTCGTAGCCTATCGGTAATTCAATAAATAGTCCGGTTTTCACAATAGCGCGTTGTAGCGGTTGTAAGGTAGACGGTTCCGGAACGTTCGCGCGAAGATCCATTCCGGCAGAGGCTAGCGTTTCATAGGAAGGCAGTGGATGTTCGGAAGTATTGACAATCTTGATTTTCATCGTTGTAACATTCGTTGTAAAGGGTTCTTTTCGAAATAAAATACGATGCACAAAAATACCAATAATAACACAGAGCTGATCAGGAAATTCCCTTCAAAACGGTAAAAGGAAAGCATTCCAAAGGCAATTGACAAGAAAACGTAGCCCGCCATTTTCTTAATGTTGTACGGAACAGCGTAATATTTTTGACCAAAAAGGAACGATAAGACCATCATTGTTCCGTAGGCAGCCAAGGTCGCCCAGGCAGAGCCAAAATAGCCAATAAGTGGAATCAGTAGTATGTTCAAACCGAGTGTTAACGCGGCTCCCGCAAGCGAAATCCAAGCCCCGTATCGGGTTCTGTCGGTTACTTTATACCACACAGAAAAATTGTGATAGATCCCCAGGCAGAGATTCGCCAAGAGAATTAACGGTACGATTTCTAGGGCGACCCAAAAGGCCGGGTCGGGAATGAGAAGGCGCTTGAACAGGTCGATAAACACCATCACGAACAAGAATATCACACTTCCAAAGATGGTGAAGTATTGGGTAATGGTCGCATAGGTTTGTTTAGCGTTCTTGCTGGCGGCATGATTAAAGAAGAACGGTTCTATCCCTAGTCGAAAAGCCGTGGCAAACAAGGTCATAAAAACCCCTAGCTTGTAGCAGGCGGCATACACGCCTACCACTTCATTGGCGGTGTCCTTCGGAAGCATATAGCGCAACAAAATTTTATCGAAAGCTTCGTTAATGGAAAAAGCAATGCCCGCCACCAAGACGGGTAAGGCGTATTTCATCATTTCCTTCCAAATACTTCGGTTGAAACCAAACCCAATTTTGACATACAACGGAAGAAGCACCAGTAGTGTCAGTCCGCTCGCAATCGCATTGGAAACAAAAACATAGGTTACCTGATGTTCTGTGAGATAGATGGACGCCCAAAGCGAGTTGGTATTCATCTTTGCCAGGTCTGGAAGTGCCAAAAAGAAAAACAGATTAAGTCCGAGATTCACCGCAACGTTGGCAATCTTGATGATTGCATATTTTTTGGGTTGTTCATTGGCGCGAAACCAGACAAATGGAAGTACTACCAAGGCGTCTAAGCCTAAAATCCCAAGGGCATAGGCGATGTATTCCTTTCGGAAATCCAATAGTGATGCCAACGCATCTACGTTGAGCAGGCCCATTCCCACAAAAAGCAAGGTCGTTACAGTAAGCGAGACCAAGGCCGTTGCCTGTACTTCGCTGCGCTGATTAGGGTGTTTGTTGATAAAGCGAAAGAAAGCGGTCTCCATTCCGTAGGATAACAACACATTCCCCAGCACCAAAAACGCCATGAGCGCTGCGTATATTCCATATTGTTCGGTTCCCAACACAGAAACGTATAGCGGCACCAGAACGATGCCCAGGGCCCTGGGAAGCACGGTGGCTAGCCCGTAAATAAAGGTTTGTTGAAATAATTTTTTGAAGACCCCCAAGAACTATAGTTTTAAAGATTCCGTTCGTTTATTGATCTTCTGTCGGCGGAGTGGAAGGATAGGAAATCATTGGCGCTATCCGTATGGATATTACTTCAAAGTATTTTGTAACCCCGTTTTGTTGAAATTCAATCACTGCAACACCATCCTTAATGTCAAGCGTAGACCGCACGGGAGGGGTATTTGCCGCTTCGACCTCAGGATCGCTGCTCATTTGTACATCTCCTCGCCCTTCCTTGATAAAATATCCCGCGAAATCCCCATTATCTGAAACCTTCTTTGCGGCGGTAACCAAGCCGTTATAATGGAATTTTTGCAGCCTTATGTCTTCGGAAAGGGTAGCGAACGAAACAAATAAATTGGTTCCCGATCCTCCTTCGGGAATCCCTGCCGTCCAATCTTGGACATACGCATCAGAAATCGAAAACTCAGGATTTGTTACAAAGGGTTCTGATTCAGAATTAGTTGTTGCGCCGCAATTGGAGGCGCTCCATAAGAGGATGCAAGCTCCAACAGAAATCAAAAGGGATCGCCACATAGTATCGCTATTTTATGAAGTGAAGATACATAAATTAATAGTGAATCCGGTAGCTTCAGAATAGCAACTATGCGACATAAAAAAGCCCCCAAATACTTGGAGGCTTATACATTTTGAATGGTCTTTCTTATCCCGCCAGGGCTTCAGCACCTCCTACGATCTCTAAGATCTCTCCGGTAATGGCTGCCTGACGTGCTTTGTTGTACTCGAGGGTTAAATCGGCTTTCAACTCAGAAGCATTATCGGTTGCTTTATGCATGGCCGTCATACGTGCTCCATGCTCACTGGCAACACTATCTCGAATGGCTTTAAACAATTGCGTTTTTAAGCTCTTCGGAATTAGCTCCTCTACAATTTCCGCCTTATTTGGTTCAAAAATATAATCGGGTGTCGCAGCCTGCGCTTCTTCTGCGTCTACCGCCGCCGGCATAATAGGTAAGAACTGCTCGTTCATCACTACCTGCGTCGCAGCATTCTTAAACTTGTTGTATAACAGCACAACCTTATCGTATTCACCTGTTGAAAATTTTTCCATCAACATATCGGCAATATTGGCGACCACATCAAAAGTAAGATCATCAAAAAGATCGTTGTTGTTATGAACTACTTTTCCTGATTTCTTTAGGATGTCGTTTCCTTTTTTACCTAAGGTCACAAAATCCACCGAGGCTCCGGCGAAATCCTCTGAAGCCGTTCTTTTGGCTTCTTTCACAATATTGCTATTAAAAGCACCTGCCAAGCCACGATTAGAAGTAATTGCTACCACGAGCACCTTCTTTACCTCCCGTTGATCCGCATAGGCGCTACCGCTATCGGCATCCAGCGTGGCGCTAAGATTTTGAAGCAATTCGGTCAATTTATCGGCATAAGGACGCATGGCCGTAATGGCATCCTGCGCTTTTTTCAACTTAGCAGCCGACACCATTTTCATGGCGCTGGTGATCTGCATGGTTGACCCTACCGAGGTAATCCTACTTCGTATTTCTTTTAAGTTTGCCATAGTATTCGGTACTTAAAAGCTTTGGCACTGCATATAATACAATGCCAAAGTGCTTTTTAGTTATATTTTGCTGAAACGTCTTTCGCTACTGCTACCAATGTATCGGTAACTTCATCCGTAAGTTTTCCTGCTTTCAACGTATCGAGCACATCTCTATGCTTGGCGTTCAACAACTCTAAGTAGTCACGCTCAAATTCTTTTACTTTATCAACAGGTACATTACGCAACAAGTTCTTAGAACCTGCATAGATAATGGCTACCTGATCCTCTACCGTAAACGGATCGTTTTGGGCTTGCTTAAGAATCTCTACGTTTCGCTTCCCTTTCTCGATCACGTTCATGGTCGCCGCATCAAGGTCGGAACCAAACTTTGCAAACGCTTCCAATTCACGGAACTGCGCCTGGTCAAGCTTTAACGTACCCGCTACTTTTTTCATCGACTTGATCTGGGCCGAACCTCCTACACGAGATACTGAGATCCCTACGTTAATCGCAGGACGTACACCCGAGTTGAATAAATCCGACTCCAAGAATATCTGTCCGTCTGTAATCGAAATTACGTTGGTTGGAATATAGGCCGAAACGTCTCCTGCTTGAGTTTCAATAATTGGCAAGGCAGTCAAAGAACCTCCCCCTTTCACCACTCCTTTAAGTGATTCCGGAAGGTCATTCATGTTTTTAGCGATATCGTCGTCAGCAATTACCTTCGCCGAACGCTCTAACAAACGAGAGTGAAGATAGAATACGTCTCCAGGATACGCTTCACGTCCCGGTGGGCGACGTAACAATAACGATACTTCACGATAGGCAACCGCTTGCTTAGAAAGATCATCATAAACGATCAAGGCAGGACGACCTGTATCGCGGAAGTACTCTCCAATCGCGGCTCCGGCGAACGGCGCATAAACCTGCATTGGGGCAGGATCGGATGCGTTGGCAGCAACTATGGTTGTATACGCCAAGGCTCCAGCATCTTCCAATACCTTCGCGATATTTGCAACCGTAGACGCTTTCTGTCCCACCGCTACATAGATACAATATACTGGTTCTCCGGCATCGTAAAATTCTTTTTGGTTCAAGATGGTATCAATACACACGGTAGACTTCCCTGTTTGACGGTCACCAATAACCAACTCCCGTTGTCCTCTTCCCACGGGAATCATGGCGTCAATCGACTTAATACCTGTTTGAAGCGGTTCGTTTACCGGCTGACGGTAGATTACTCCTGGCGCTTTACGCTCCAAGGGCATTTCGTAGGTCTTTCCTTCAATAGGACCTTTTCCATCAATCGGCTGACCAAGGGTGTTCACCACACGTCCTACAATCCCTTCTCCAACTTTAATAGAAGCGATTCGCTGGGTACGTTTTACCGTAGCGCCTTCAGTAATTTCTTTGGAGGGACCTAACAATACTACCCCTACGTTATCTTCTTCGAGGTTAAGTACAATTCCTTCCATTCCGTTTTCGAAGGCAACCAATTCACCATACTGGGCGTTTGAAAGTCCGTATACACGGGCAATACCATCACCAACGGTAAGTACAGTTCCTACTTCAGTTAAGGAGGCCGTAGCTTCCAATCCGGAAAGTTGTTCCTTTAAAATTGCTGAAACTTCAGCGGGTTTTACTTCTGCCATCTTATTTCAATTTATACCTTTTTACAAAGGTTTTCAGTAAGAAGTTATAGCTTCTTACAATTACATTATGATATAAATTCTCTTTTAATTGTATTCAATTTGTTTGCAATGCTCGCATTGTACTGAAGGTCTCCTACCCGAAGGATGAAGCCTCCAATAATGGACTCGTCAATAGTGTTTTCAAGCGTCACCTGATCGCTTCCTGTCATTTCCTTTACTTTCGACAGCACCTTGGTTTCCATTTCTTCGGAAAGAGGGATTGCTGTGGTCACCTCAGCAACTTTCACGCCTTGAGACTCATTGTACAAGGAGATGTAGCTTTGCGCTACTTTCCCTAAGAGATCAGTCCGTTGATTTTTTGCCAACAGCTCGATCAATTGCTTGCTGGTGTCATTTTGAGCCTTAAAAATCGCAAGCAAGACTTCTTTCTTATCTTCTGCTTTGATCACTGGGCTTCGTAACACATTTCTAAGCTCACGGCTGTTTTCCAAAGTTCCAACGATAGACTGCATATCTCCAAAGACCAAGTTCTCTTGTTGTGATTCTTGGGCCTTCTGGAGGACAGCTTTGGCGTAACGTATGGCGGCTCTACTCATAGGATTAGTTTAAGGTAGCGTCATTCAACATGTTGTCAACCAATTTCAATTGCTTGTCTTTGGAGTCCAACTCTTTTTCTACTACTTTTTCTGCGATTGCTACGGAAAGCTCTGCCACTTGTTTTTTGATGTCGGCTACAGCCGCCTTCTTTTCGCTTTCAATAGCGGTTTGCGCCTGCTTGATCATCTTATTGGCTTCTTCCTGTGCTTCTCCTTTGGCATCTGCGATCATCTTCGCTTTGATCTCGCGTGCTTCTTTCAACATACTGTCACGCTCGTTCCGAGCTTCCTGCAACAGCTTCTCATTATCGGCTTGGAGATTTTCCATCTCACGACGCGCGTCTTCCGCAGAAGCCAAGGCATTCTTTATGCCCTCTTCACGATCATTAACCGCTTTCAGGATGGGCTTCCATGCAAACTTCCGAAGCAAGAAAAGCAACAACAAGAACAAAATGATCTGCCAGATAAATAGGCCAAATGAAAAGTCGTTTACTAATTTTTCCATGTCTTATGATTTCGGTGCTGCGCACCTATCTACAAACTTGTGTTTAACTTTTAAGAAGCATGTCCCTGTAACCAACCGTTACAGCGACATGCTTGTGTTGGAGGTTATCCCGCAAAAATTGCGGCAAAACCAATACCTTCAATAAGCGCCGCTGCAATAAGCATCGCTGTTTGAATCTTACCATAGGCTTCAGGCTGACGAGCAATAGCTTCCATTGCTTTTCCACCGATCATACCGATACCGATACCAGCACCGATTACGGCTAAACCTGCACCAATAATAGTTGGGATTTCCATAAAAATATATTTAAAAATTAAACATTCAAATTCTTATAAATGCTGTATTTCTCCGTCGTGCTCTTCAGCATGGTCATGGGTCTCGCTAGCAAATCCAAAATACAACGCGGCTAACATCGTAAAGATGTACGCCTGTAATAATGCCACCAACACTTCAATAAGTGAGATCGCGAAAGAAAGGCCGAACGATAAAGGTCCGCCGATCCAGCTTTTAAAAATAAAAATCAATCCTATCAAGCTCATCAATACTACGTGACCCGCCGTCATGTTTGCGTACAAACGAATAAGCAGCGCAAAAGGCTTGATAAACATTCCTAAAATTTCAATAGGAACAAGGATGATATAAATAAAGATCTTACCGATCCAAGGCATTCCGTCGCCTAATGGATCGAAAATGTGTTTCCAGTAATCTTTGGTTCCGGTAAAGTTCGTTAGCAAGAACACCAATACCGCTAAGGCCGTAGTCACCGCAATGTTTCCGGTAACGTTTACTCCAAGGGGGGTCAACCCAAACATGTTCAAGAACCAAATAAAGAAAAAGGTAGTAAGTAGAAACGGCATGTAGCGCTTATACTTCTGCTCGCCGATGTTTGCGATCGCAATATCGTCGCGAATGTAGATCACGATAGGCTCAAAAAAGCGACCAATACCACGTGCGATACCTTCATTTTTTTGATAGCTTTTCGCCAATCCTCTGAAGAGTAAAATCAAAAGAATTCCCGTCACCAGCATCATCACCACACTTTTCGTAATGGAGAGGTCTAACGGCCGTACATTCGTAGGGTGATCTCCATGATCGGCATCGTAGGTCAAGGTACCTTCCGCGTCCGTTTTGTAAATTTTGCTGTGGTAAAGTCGGTAGTAATTTCCGTTCGATTCCACCACTTCTTCTCCGTGATGAAATGCTGAAGACATAAAGAATTGAATGCCATCATCCCATAAGATTACCGGCAATGGAAATCCTACATGGTGCGTTTCTCCGTCTTCTCCGGTGTATGCATATAAATTAAAATCATGAGAATCTTGTAAGTGATGATCAATGTATTCTTTGATCTCTGCCTTGGTATCTTCTTTGCTATTTCCTTCTTGAGAAGGGGCTCCTGCAAATGTGTTAGAAACAGACAAAGCAAGAAGCAATAGTGCGAATAATCCTTTCATTCCTTTTTTTTGCATACCGAGTATAATGATAGTGCCCTTAAAAATCGGTGCAAAAATACGGTTATTCCTTAGAAACAAAAAACAAATTTTATTGTTTTTTTTGGGGGGATTGGGCGCTTTCAGAAGACTGATTATTAAGCTGTTTTGCGAGATAGTAAACTTCTAGGATCAAACACGTTCCATACGGCACGAAAAAAGCCGTAAACTCGGAGGTTTCCATCACCTCATCAGCTTGATATTTCGGATAGAAAACCAAGAAGAACAACAGAAATTTAAGTCCGCTTCCCAACATAAAAATAAACCCGGCATAGGAGGCTTTGGAGCCAAGGGTTCGTTGAATGATTAAAAAAATCAGGGCGGCCAACGCGTAGTTCACTACATAACTTAGTACAATTTCGTCTGAAAACAGCGGGAAATCCATTGCGTACAGTATGGCTAGATGCAATCCAAAAACGACTAATAAAACTGCCGCCATCAACCCTAAAAAACGTACGCTGCTTTCCATTTACGAATTGAGCTTGGTTGTTTGTTTGACAACAAGAAATAAGGAAATGCCTACTCCAACGAGCGTACAAATGATTAAAAAAAGCTTGCCTCCGGCGTTGTAGGATGCGTCCAACCATTTGCCTAGCTGAACAAAGAGATAGATGATGACGCCCATTTCAATGGCTATGGCCGAAAGTACCGCCCAACGTTTTAATCCGTTGTTGCCTTTGGGTGCCATTATTTTAGGGGTTCGGCCGACTTCTTCAAGCGTTGTTGCCGGTCGTATGGGTGATTCCCCTTAGCAGCTTCTTTCTCAATCGCTTCAGTGTTGCTGGATGCATCAGACTTTGAGCCTTTCATCCTGCAAGTAGCGTTAAATGTAGCGCCTGGCTCTACGGCCAATTTACCAACCACAACCTCGCCTTTGATAGTTGCAGTAGCCTTCAGGGAGAGGGTTCCCGAAACATCCAAATTACCGTCAAAAGCGCCTTCAATGTCGGCATCCTTGCAGGTGAGCGTTCCGGTAATTTTTCCACTTTTTCCTAAAACTACCTTCGAGGGCGTGCTAATATTGCCTTCGATGGATCCGTCGATTCTGAAGAACCCTTGCGATTGTACATCGCCTTTTAAATGAGTTCCTTCATTAATTCTGTTTTGACCTGATGTGGGTTCCATAGTGTTTTTGTCTTTTTTATCTGAAAACATGCTTCTTATTTTTGGGGATTCGTTTCCTTTTCTAAAGTCGAGTCACTATTTAGGTAGTCGTTAAGATTTTTGTGTATTTGAACAATTTTATAATTGGCCGACGCGATTTGAAAATGTGCGTCCTTGATTTTAAATGTTTTATTCTCTGAAAAGCCATCCGCTACATTGCGGGCGCCTCCTTTAGTGTTTAAGCCGTGCAACACCACGAATACGGTTTCTGGAGTGTAATAATCTACCGAAACATTCATGTTGTAATAGTTGTATTGCGCGACCGCTTCTTTAAGCTTGGTGGCCAATGCTTCTGCCTTTTCTCGCTCTTCTACAGGAAACGGATATACGGTTTTCCATTTTGTAGCGGCTTCCTCGGGTACAAACTCACTGCTCTCTAGGGTTGGCAGCACATTAGTGTAAATGTCCTGCGCTTCTTTTCCAGCTTCTGAATTGGGGTAGGTAAGCGCCACGTAATTTAGCCCTTCCTTATACGCTTTGAACCCCTTTTGTCGCGCAAGCGCGGTCGCTTTTAACAATTCGAACTTCGGCACAATAGCATCCCCGTTAAAACGTGTAATATAGTCGTCACTTTTGTCGATTACCTCTTGATACTGTTGCGCTTCAAACTCTTTGTACAGTTCGGTGTAGCGGTACTCCGGACTCGATTCGTCGGTAGACAATAAGGTTTCGGGATTCAACAAAATTTCCGCGTAGCGCGAATCTGGGTGATTCGCGATGATGTCGTTTTTGTATTTTTCCGCCAGCGCTTCATTCTCCAATTCTACATAGATCTTGTACAAATTATACTTGGACGGAAGTACCAAACGCTCTTCAGGATTGTAGCTCAATAAGGTTTCTAGTCGGTCTGCTGCCAATTGATTTTCTTTGAACTTAACCTGATAGATGGAGCCTAGTTGGTAATACGCAAAATCGCGATCTTTGGTAAGACTGTCGATTACTTTTTGATCGGTTGGAATTTGATCGATATAAAACTGTGGATCGAAAAGCTCTTGCTGCGTCGCCACTTCTATCTTTTCGGCCTCTACCACATCGCCCTTAACATCAGCCGCCTTGCTGCTTAAACGCCACCAGTCTTCATTTTCTCGCGACCCCCAGCGCGTTTTAAATTCCTGCTTTCCGTAAGCGACCGTTGTGGAGCTGTAGAAATAAAAGGTTCCATTGTTTGGGCCTCCTTTGGAAGAAGACTTCTGAAAAAATTCCTTATTGGCAATTTCAGCCTCCTTTTTGGCCTGTGCCAAAGAATCTTCAATCGCCTTCGCGCGCAATTTGTTTGTATACTCTGTAAAATATGCCAGCTGTTCGGCTTCGCTCATGGCTGCGAACTTCAAGATCGAGTCATTAAGCGTAGCGATATCTTCGTATTTAATAACATCATCGAGGTTCTCGCGCTTTTTAGTAATGCGACGCCAACGACGGGTATTTTCTTCTAAGAACGTTAAGGTGCTGTCGTAATAAGCGCCCGCAGCTTTATACTCGGCCGCGTCAAAATTCATTTCCGCCAGTGTGCTGTAGTTTACCGATTGAAGAATGCGATCCTCATTGAATTTTTGAATCGACATATTGTAATAGATCTTGGCAGAATCAGTATCGGCAGTATTGCGATAGTACTCGCCCATTTGATTGTAGATTCGATCCAGGAACGGTCTGTTTTCGCGGTTTTCCTCTAACTCACGAAGCAATTCTAAAAATGCCATTTGGTCGCCCGCATCGTAATCAAAATTTCGTGCCTTTTCGATATAGGCATTGATCATATAAATCCTGGGGGATTTCCGATTCAATTCGATGACTTCATCAAACGCGATGTTAGCACTGTCCTTAAAGCCGAGGCGGTTGTACAGTTGTCCCTTGATAAACGCATAGCGTCCCTTGAGTTCATTGTTCTTAACGGTTTCCGAAGCGACCTTCATATAGGGCAAAGCAGCTTCCAGGGTGTCTAAGTTTATGTACGCCTGTGCTACAATGGCATTGACATCGGCAAAATCATCTTCTTCCATTTCAATATCGCCATCTTCCACCTCTTCCAGGGCTTCCAATAAATTCTCTAGCGCCACCTCCTCATTATTGAGGCGAATATTCGACTTGGCCTTCCAGACCTTCGCCTGGGTAATGTTATTGCTCGTAGGATATCGGTTGAGGATGAAGTTAAACGCGTCCAGGGCAGGCACAAAGCGCTTTTCATAGTAGCGCGCTTTCCCTAGCATCATATACGCTTCGTCGATCTGTGGATTGTGCTCTTTTCCGTCCACATAAATACTGTGCTTCTGAATGGCCTTTGCTGCCTTTTCCTCGGCCCGATCGAAATTAGGGTCCTCATTGTTTTGATTTCCCGGCTTCCCTCTTCGCAGGATCTCTTCCTGCTTGAACCGTTCAATTGGAAGAATTTCCCAATAATTATCACGGTACGACAAGGCGCGTTGTTCCATACCGTCATCCAAAGCATTCTGGCCGTTATAGAGGGTATTGTACTCTGCCGTCACCGCATGATAGTTTCTCGTCAGAAACGTGCTCCGCTTTCGAGAGCAGCCTACCAGGAGGAGTGCAGCGAGCAAAAGAAGGGTAAATTGATGTAAGCCTTTCAACATAGAATAGTTTATGATACTGTAACTTAAAAGCTTCTTATTTAGTATGTGAACCCATCAAAGGGAGTGTAAAAATACGGTTCTTTTTGAGATAGGGAAGGGATCGCTTCGGAATTTTAAAGGATTGGGGCGCGTTGCCCGCTTTAAATTTTTGAAAATTTTAGCGTCCCGATGGCGCTCAATGGTGTTTCGGTTCTTATTTTTGCGGAAACTTGCGAAATGAACCGTTTTCATTCTCTTACACTTTCTGAAGTAACCAAAGAAACTCCAAATGCTGTGTGTCTTACCTTCAAGATTCCAGACGCTTTGCGGCATGCGTTTCAGTTTGAGGCCGGGCAATATATAACCATTAAACATCGCACGGCAGACGGCACTGAATTACGCCGCGCTTATTCCATTTGCTCTACCCCAGACAGTGAGGTGCTTCGTGTGGGTGTGAAAAAGGTTACCGACGGGTCTTTTTCCATTTTTGCGAATACGAAGTTAAAAGCGGGAGACACCCTGGAGGTGATGCCACCGGAAGGAACGTTTACCTTGGACGCTAAAAATGCTGAAGGCAATATTGCCGCCTTTGCCGCCGGAAGTGGGATCACGCCTATCTTATCGATAGTTACTACGGCACTTGAAGCCTCTGAGGCGACGAAAGTGTTGTTGGTCTACGGAAATCAGACCTTTCAGGAGGCTATGTTTGCAGACGAATTGCATACGCTTCAGGAGCGATTCCCAGAACGATTTCATTTGCACTATGTGCTTAGTAGAATGCAAGACGATGATGCGCTCTTCGGAAGAATTGATCGTTCTAGAGTGAATTATTTTCTGAAGAACAAGTATGAGGATTTCGACTTCTCCACCTATTATCTCTGCGGTCCCGAACCCATGATCGATGAGGTATCTTCTACTCTGAAGGAACACGGAGTGAACGAGAAGTTTATTCGGTTTGAACTTTTTACCACTTCAGAAGAAGGGGCCCTCACCGAAACACATGATGGCTCCACACAGGTAACCCTTACCCTGGATGATGTAACAGAGACCTTCCGTATGGAACAGGAGAATTCGGTACTACAGGCGGCGATTGACGCAGGGATGGATCCACCTTACAGTTGTCAGGGAGGGATTTGCAGCACTTGTATAGCCCGCATCACCGAAGGAAAGGTAGAAATGCGAAAAAATCAAATTCTCACCGATGACGAGCTTGCGGAAGGGTATATTCTAACCTGCCAGTCGCACCCCACCACACCAACCATCACGGTGGATTATGATGACATATAACGCATAGGAATCTAAGCGAGTTCCGCAATTTTTTGAACCACTAATTCAACAGCAATACTTTCCATGACGTTTTCGTAGCCCCGGGGAACTTTATTGCCATACACCGAGGTGGGTATTCGTGGGTATTTTTTCCGATTGGATACCAATTGATGGGCATTGGGCTGCCCAAAGGGTCGAAAGCCCAGATACGGATGCGTAACGCCCCACAAGGTAAGCACCGGAACTCCGTATAGGGCCGCAAGGTGTCCATTTCCACTATCCATGGAAACCATCAGATCGAGATTTGAGATCAGCTTCAACTCTTCTGAAAACAGAAGTCTCCCGGCCATGTTGGTGGTGTTTGAATAGCGCTCCGCCCAAGCCTTTAATTTTTTTTCTTCTGCTGCGCCTCCCCCAAACAAAAAGAGCTGGTATTGATCCCTTTCCGATAGAGTAGCGATTACAGCTTCCATCTGCGCTTCCGGATACATTTTTCCACGATGTGCAGCAAAGGGTGCGATCCCAATACATTTTTTGGTGTGAATTCCTATTAATTCGTGCAGTTCTGGCGTTAGGGCTTTTGGCTTCGGAAGTTTCACCTCGTTCAAGTCAACCGGCAATCCGAGGTTTCCAAAGACCTCCGCATATCGCTGGTGCATGGAGGTGAGCGGTTTAATTGGCTTGCCATTCGCTTCCAACATCGCGCGTTTTTCTGCGCGCCCCTTCTCTATTCTTGAAACACGAATCCCTTGAAGTTGTAGCGTTCCGCTTACTACTTTGGAGCGGAGTACATTGTGCAAATCGGCAACGGCATCGATCTGGAGCGATTTTGCTTCCGAAGCCAATGTTATGAGTCCGCGTACTCCTTTATGGGCACCCTTCACATCTGCCGCCAGAAAACTGGCACCTGGGATTTCATCGATCAGTGGAGCAAAGAATTTCTTAGAAACTACGGTAATGGATAGCTTGGGATACGTAGCAGCCAATGCCCGAAATACTGGAATGGTCATGGCAACATCGCCCAATGCCGATAATCGAATACATAAGACGTGCGTAGGAGCTTCCATGCGATTCAATACGTTGCAATTATTTGGTATTTCGCAGCACCGGATTTAGTTCGTCATCATTGTACATTTTCATCTGTTTATAGACTTTCATGTACTTTCTGCCATGCGCGATATCGTCTAACAATTGATTGATAGCGGCACTCAGATCAACGCGTTGTTCCAACAAGACATCCAATTTAGCTTTGCACGCCATCTGATGTTCTTGAGAAGCATCGGCGCGTGTAGCCTCTTCATTCATATGGTAAATTTTCAGCGCTAGAATAGACAAGCGGTCGATGCCCCAGGCCGGACTCTCGGTATTGATGGTCGCACCATCCTGAACTTCTACACCTTCAAATTTTTGGAGAAAGTAACTGTCTATGTATTCTACCGTATCAGTGCGATCTTGATTGGATGCATCGATCTTTCGTTTGAGCACCAAGGCATCTTCAGGGTTGATCTGAGGGTCTCGAATAATATCTTCGTAATGCCATTGTACCGTATCGATCCAACATTTTCGATACAACAAATGCTCGATCAGCGCATCGTTCTTATCGTAGGGGTTTTCAAAGGGTTGATCTACCGCATCTTTGATATGATAGGTAGTAATGACTTCTTGAAAAATAGCATTGGCTTTGTCGCTGAACATAGGGTTCTCTTTTGGCTGTATAAAAGACAGGAATTATTGTGCTACAAAGGTATTATAAATTACCGAGTAACCACTTTCTTCGTTTCGAAAGAAGCTCTTTAGAAGAAATAGCGTGCTATTGGAAGGAGCACTAATAACCCCAACAACAGTTCCCGGAACCAGCGTTCATCAATTCGTTCAATATAGGTTGTTATTCCGATGGCTACTGGCGGAACCAGCAAGAGCATTTCGGTACCGGTACGCGCTCCGGCGAGAATAACGGTTCCCAGGGCCACGATCATCCAATGATGGACCAATTGATAGTTGGAAAGCTCCTTTTTAGACACTTTAGACATGCGAATACTTCGATACCCGAGGGCCCAGATCAGTAAGACCAGCAAGACTCCCGCCGGCAACACCCAGGTGATGTTGTTGTAAGCGGCCAAGGAACTATCCACTGCAGGATTCCACCCAATAAACCACGGCAGCACATCGTAAACCAGATACTGTATCGCTGTCGTGATCACCAACACTGCCGCGACACCTACCGGAGGCATCAAAAGCATTTTGTAATGAACATTGGCGCGTTTCACCAGGGCAACGTATAACACCAACAAGAAGAGTATGGCCCAAAAATAAAAGAGCGACGCCAAGGTGATCCAGATCGCCGCGTCTACGATCTTTTTTCGGGTTCGGTGCGGAGACTGTAAGCTGAAAATGCGTCGCATCGCCAGCAGTACGAAGAGTTGAGCCCAGAGAATAGAGGTGTCTCGTATGAGGTTTGGAAACGAAATATAAAATGAAACTAAGATGAGTCCCGCGAAGGTATTGCTCTTCGTGAGCGTATTTTTCCGAAGTAAGAAATCGAACAAAAAGACTGTAAACGCCAATACCAACCATTGCAGCAGCATGACCGCAAGTTGAGAGGGAGTCATTTCAGGAGGTATAACCATCCATTGATATACCCCCAAGACGCCGACGAGCACTACGGTGAGCACGACGTAATTGATGGGTCTAGAATTTCCAAAAAAGCTTGTAAGCATTGGGGTTTATTTCTATTTTTGCTGTCTAAATATACTGATATGGAATGGAAAGATGTTTTTTACGCAATCGAAGACCTGTTCGTTAACGTACTGTTTGTGCCTTACGATGCGCTTCGTTCATTAGAGCTTGATAGCTGGTGGGCAGCGAACATTATGTCTTGGCTTTTTATGGCCATTGGGTTTGTCGCGTTCCTATATTGGATGAAAGAATTAAAAACCTTCAACGATAATAACGAGGAAGACCGTTCTCAAACGTCGCATTCGTTTTTGGGGTAAACCTTCCCTTAAAGGTCAAACCCGATATCGGTTCGATAGTACATCCTGTCAAAATGTAGTGATTCTATATTCTGATAGGATTTTTTTAGTGCCTTTCTGAAATCTGAATCCAAGGAAGTAACGGCCAACACACGTCCGCCGTTGGTCACAGCCTTTGCTCCTTCCAGACGTGTCCCCGCGTGAAAAACAAGACTGTTCTTTACCTCTGCGAGTCCCGAAATTTCCTTCCCTTTTTCATAGGCTTCCGGATAGCCTCCCGAAACCAACATCACCGTGGTAGCCGCTTGCGCATCGATTTGCAGATCGATTTCTGAAAGTCGTTGCTGGTACGTCGCTTCTAACAAACGCACCAGATCGGTTTGGATGCGAGGTAATACCACTTCGGTTTCCGGGTCACCCATACGAACATTGTATTCGATCACATAAGGATCGTTATTCACCTTGATGAGTCCGATGAACACAAATCCACGATAATCGATCTCCTCTTCTTGAAGTCCGTGTACCGTTGGTTTTACAATGCGTTCTTCTATTTTCTTCAGAAATTCTTGATCTGCAAAAGGCACCGGACTCACGGCACCCATGCCTCCTGTATTGAGCCCCTGATCGCCTTCTCCAATCCGTTTGTAGTCTTTGGCGGTTGGCAGGATCTTATAGCTTTTTCCATCGGTCAACACAAAAACACTCAACTCAATACCCTCCAAAAATTCTTCGATCACCACTTTCTCGCTGGCCGCACCAAATTTGCTGTGCGATAACATGTTCTCCAGTTCCTGCTTGGCGGTTGCAAGGTCATCGAGGATTAACACTCCCTTCCCGGCTGCAAGTCCGTCTGCCTTCAATACGTAAGGCGCCTCCAGTGTCTCCAAAAATGTTTTTCCGGCCGCCAACGAGTCTTTCGTAAAACTGGCATAGGATGCCGTCGGAATGTTATGTTGGGCCATAAATTCTTTTGCCCGCTCTTTACTTCCTTCCAAAAGGGCGCCTCGCTTCGAGGGCCCAATGAGCATTACGTGTTGGAGCGTCTCATCGTCTCTAAAAAAGTCGCTAATTCCTTGTACCAGGGGATCTTCCGGACCTACCACAACCATGGTTATCTGATGTTTCAGCACCCTACTTTTCACAGCTTCGAAGTCGGTTACCGACACGTCGATATTCGTCGCGATGGTAGCAGTTCCGGCATTGCCTGGAGCCACGAATAGTTCTTGACAGTGCTCACTTTTTGAAATGGCGTGGGCAAAAGCGTGTTCTCTTCCGCCTGACCCTAAAATTAAGATATTCATTCTGACCTGTTTTCTACTTCAAAAATACAGTCTTTTCCCCCCAAATAGCAATAATTGGGCACCAATTGTTTCGGAGCAAAGGGGATTTCTTATTTTTGAAAAAATCACGCCGTGAATCACAAAAGAAAAACCCAACTATTCCACTTTTTAGACCTCCTTCCCCGGCGTTTCGGTTTCGCACTCTATCACACCTTACAGCGGCTAGCGGACAAGAAATCCCTTCCGCAAAAAATCCAGCCTGCGGAAGCCACTTTTCGCAACGCACAGACAATACTTCAACAACACGGAATCAACCTAGAGAGTAGCTCCATTATCGAGATTGGTTCGGGGTGGCTGCCTAGCATCCCTTACTTTTTTCTTTCCGAAGCAAAGGTAGCTGAAGTACACACTTACGATTTCAACCAACATTACAATACCAACGCAATCACGGCACTCAATGCGGTGTTTAAAGAACGTTTTCCGAAGTCCTTTCCTCCTATACAACCCAACAATTATGGATTGGCACAAGGCGTGACCTATCACCCTAAGACCAACCTTATTCATAGTGCCTTACCAAACAGCGCTTTGGTGTTTTCTAGGTTTGTATTAGAGCATGTGACGCCAGAAGACCTTCGCGAGATGCACCAAAAGTTTAAGAAGGAGCTTCCTGCAGGAACTCATATTCTTCATTTCATTTCGCCAAGTGACCACCGCGCCCATAGCGACCGCTCGCTTTCGTTACAGGATTTTTTGCAGTATAGTGAGGCCGAATGGAATAAAATTCAGACGAAATTTGATTATCACAACCGCTTGCGCTTACCGCAATATTTGTCGCTCTTCAAGGGGTGTGCCCTAGAAGTATTGTCGGTGTCGCACGACAACCCAGACCCTGAGTCGAAACGCTACCAACAATTTAAAGCGGTAACCGTTCATGACGACTTTAAAGATTTTACAGAAGAAGAGCTCACCGCCGGAAGTATTGTTGTTTTACTTAAAACCTAATGCAAAATATCTTTGAACTTACGCTGCGACTCAAAGGCTTTCCCATCAGGAAGGCCAAGGAGACCTTGCAGCAGATTCAGGATATTTCTGAAGCGAAGTATCCCAACTACGTTCAGGAACAACGAGACGCTATCGTTCAGTATCATAAAGAGCATAATACGTTCTATCAGGATTTTCTCGCCGGAGTTCCTGTTACTTCTTGGGAGACCCTTCCTATCATGACAAAAGCAGATCTCCAACAACCCTTGGCACAACGACTGTCGCATGGATACACCCCTAAAAATGTGTACGTGAATAAAACCAGTGGCTCCAGCGGGCACCCGTTTGTGTTTGCCAAGGACCTATTTTGTCATGCCCTTACCTGGGCTGAAATCATGGATCGCTTTGGATGGTATGACCTCGACTTCCACCGTTCGCTTCAGGCACGCTTCTACGGAATACCCCTAGACCGCTGGGGATATCAAAAGGAACGACTGAAAGATAGATTGAGCGCGCGCTATCGGTTTCCCATTTTTGATCTTTCCGAAGAAAAGATGCATGCCTTCCTCTCTGTTTTCCGAAGAAAGCCATTTACCTACATCAACGGGTATACCAGCGCTATTGTCTTGTTTGCGAAGTTCTTGAAGAAGCAAGGTCTGGTGCTCAAGGAAGAATGTCCCAGTCTGAACTATTGCGTCGTGACCAGCGAAATGTTGTACGATTCTGATAAACGATTGATGGAAACAGTTTTTGACGTTCCCGTGGTAAATGAATACGGCGCCAGCGAACTGGATCTCATCGCATTTACCAATCGCGAGGACCGGTTCGTGGTGAATAGCGAAACCTTATTCGTCGAAATCGTCAATGCCCAAGGGATACCTGTGCCCAACGGTACTACCGGGCGCATTGTAATTACATCATTGTACAACAAGGCGCACCCCATGATTCGATATGACATAGGCGATTGGGGCGCCCTTTCGGAAGACAGCACTTCTAAAGCCCCGATATTAAAAAAACTCGTTGGTAGAACGAACGATGTGGCGCTGCTACCCGGAGGAAAACAAGTTCCGGGGCTTACCTTTTATTATGTGACCAAAAGCGTTATTGAAGACGATGGAAATGTAACCGAGTTTGTCGTGGCACAAACGGGCGCTGAAGCCTTTCGTATTACCTACGTTTCGGAACGAGCACTCAACAAAAAGGAAATCAGCACTATTCAAAAAGCTCTGGAGAGGTATGTTGGGAGTCGTTTGGAACTCAGCTTTGAGCGCAAAGAAGTACTCGAACGAAGTGCTCGCGGGAAGCTCAAGCAGTTTATTTCAGAATTATAGCTTCTGAATGTAACGAGGACGCACCAGAAAGTATTCCCAGAAAAAGCGTAGTAAGTAGTACACCGACTTCAACGTTCCATACCCCAAATGTTGCTTGTAGAACAAATAATTATACTTGATCAGCTTCCATTTATTGGCGCTTAACGATTTGGAGCCCGTTCGGTAATACGCCAGATCCTCCTGTAGTCCTAACGCAGGACCACCGCTACGCTGTATGGCTTCCAGCCACAACGCCCAATCTTGGCGTTTCCGAAGCAAGGGTGCTTCAATCTTACCTAAGGCCGCTACCTCGTACATGCCTGTAAGATTTCCAATATAATTGTTGCTGTGTTGCTCACAATAGCTCAGAGTAGGTCGCGCCACTATCCTCGTTCCCGTGGGATGTCCAGCAGGATCAATGTGCAGATAGCTCGTATAGCTCACCGCGCAGGAATGATCTTTCATGAAGTGTAGCTGTCGTTCTAGTTTCTCGGGGTGCCAAAGGTCATCGGCATCCAGAAAGGCAATGTAGTCACCCTTGGCGGTTTCTGTGCCCCGGTTTCGACAGTATCCAGAGCCGCTGTTGGTATTGAGTGAGATCAAGGTAACGCGTTCATCATTCGCGGTAAAGGTTTGTACTATTGCTTCGGAACCGTCTGTGGAAGCATCATCTACGATAATATGCTCCCAGTGAGCGTATGTTTGCGCTTGTACACTTTGAAGGGTTTCAGCTATCGTATGGGCTGAGTTGTATAAAGGAGTAATAACAGATATGAGTGGTTTTGAGGCCATATCAATAGGCTTTTTCTTCTCCTTTCAACGCATTATAAACCGTCTGAAAAACAATTTTGATATCCAGTAGTAAGCTCCAGTTTTCAAGATAAAAAATATCGTACTTCACCCGATTGATGATATCGTTGTCGGTTTCTACTTCTCCGCGATATCCACTTACCTGTGCCAAGCCGGTAATACCTGGTTTCACGAAGTGGCGCACCATAAATTTATCGATGCGTTCTGCGTACATATGCGTATGACTAACCATGTGGGGGCGTGGTCCCACCACCGACATGTCACCTTTGAGCACATTGATAAACTGCGGGAGTTCATCGACGCTCGTTTTACGAATAATTCGCCCCACGCGGGTTACACGGGTGTCTCCCTTGGTAGCTTGATATAAGTTTGCTTCCGGATTGGGTCGCATGGACCGAAACTTATAGCAATAGAACTCCTGGTAGTCTAAACCATTTCGCTTTTGCTTAAAAAACACCGGTCCTCTGGATTCCAGTTTGATAATAATGGCTAAAACAGGCGTTAACCACGAGAGCAAGCCGACAATGATAAATGTAGAAAGTACAATGTCGAAAGTGCGTTTGATAAATTGATTGAACGGTTCATCAATCGGAATTTTCCGAAGCGACACTATGGGCAACACGCCGTAGTATTCGAAATCAAGTCGCTTGGAGTAAATTTCCTTATTGTCTGGCAAGAATTTGAGGATCTTAAGATTGTTATCGGCATAGTCGATTAACTGAATCATTTGCGCGTTGGTAAGGGCCGAAACAGACGCGTAGATTTCATCTACCGGATTCTCCAGTAGGTAGTCAATCGCGTCCTCGATGGTACTCTTATCAGGGCCTCTTAAGTTGAAGATACTTTGCAGTCGGTATCCATATTCCGGATTGTCGGTAAAAAACTTCCGCAGCTGATCGGTCTTTTGATTGAGCCCTACAATCACCACCGTTCGGGTATTTCCACGAAGTAAGGAGCGATATTTTTTCAGCAGAAAATAGATGGTAAACTTCACCACCGTAATGGCCAGCATCACGTACATATTGTACCAGAAAATAGACCAGGGATCTTTCTCGATCGTATTAAAGAAGCCGAAAAACGAAAAAACGATCAGAAAAAACACCACGCCTTGCTTTCCAATCAAGGACATGATTTTAGTGACGTGGGTAAAGCGATAGATCTCGTAAAAATTGGATTTGAGCGAAAGCACAATCCAGCCCGCCGTCACGTAGATTATAAAATATAGATAGGTGTTGCTAAAATTGAAGAAGGGAAAGGCAAAGGCATAAATAATCAGTAGGTCTATTCCGTAAGAAATAGGCCTTATAAATCCTGAGTATCGTCCTCGCTTAAAGAGCATTGTTAACTTCTTATGTGCTTTGAAAAATCCTTATGCTCGCTTTTAAAAAGCTCTTCTTTGGTAAGCCCTCTAAAATAGGCATAGGTTTTTTCCATTCCCACCTCACGCGACACCTTGGGCTCCCAACCCAAGAGTTCTTTCGCAAGCGTAATATCGGGCTGCCGTTGTGCCGGATCATCCTTTGGCAGCTCTTTATGAACAATTTTTTGATCACTATCGGTTAGTTTCAACACTTCCTTGGCAAAATCCAAAATCGTAATTTCTTCAGGGTTCCCAATGTTTACCGGCAACGAATAATCGCTCAACAATAATTTATACAAGCCCTCAATCTGATCGTCAATATAGCAGAAGGATCGGGTTTGCAATCCATCTCCAAAAACGGTGAGGTCTTCGCCTCGGAGTGCCTGCCCGATAAAGGCCGGTATCACCCGCCCGTCATTCAGTCGCATGCGGGGCCCATAGGTGTTGAAAATTCTAGCGATCCGCGTTTCTAGTCCGTGAAAACGATGATAGGCCATGGTCATCGACTCCTGAAACCGTTTGGCCTCATCATAGACGCCTCGCGGCCCAATGGTATTGACGTTTCCGTAATACGATTCATTTTGGGGGTGTACAAGTGGGTCGCCATACACTTCCGAAGTAGAAGCGATCAAAATACGCGCCTTCTTTTCTTTGGCCAATCCTAAGAGATTGTGTGTTCCCAAAGAGCCTACCTTCAGGGTTTGAATCGGAATTTTCAAATAGTCTATCGGACTCGCGGGTGAGGCGAAATGAAGAATGTAATCGATAGTACCCGGAACGTGCACAAAGGTAGTGACATCGTGATGATAGAACTTGAAGGCTTCATTCTCGAAGAGGTGGCTGATGTTCTTTAGGTCTCCCGTGATGAGATTATCCATGCCGATCACATCATACCCCTCTTGAATGAATTTATCACACAAATGAGATCCTAAAAATCCCGCTGCCCCGGTAATAAGTACACGCTTTTTCATAGCCTACGCTTCTCTTCTACCGATAGAGACATAGGTAAACCCTTCGGCCTCCATATCTTCTACATGGTATAAGTTCCTACCATCGAAGATGACAGGTGTGCGCAATCGTTGCTTTAATTTTTGATAATTTGGGGTTCTAAAGATGCTCCATTCGGTACAGATCACCAGTGCATCAGCACTTTCCAGCGCATCGTACATGCTATCTGCATACTGAAGTTTGTCGCCGTATTTCTTTTTAATGTTTTCCATCGCTTCCGGATCGAACACCTGAAGGGTTGCGCCGCGTTCTAGGAGGGCGTCCATAATGTCCATGGAGGGAGCTTCCCTAATATCATCGGTTTCTGGTTTGAAGGCCAATCCCCAAATGGCAAGTGTTTTTCCGCTCAAATCATCTCCAAAATGTTTGGTGATCTTTGGAACCAACACCGTCTTTTGGCGTTTGTTCACTGCTATAACGGAGGCTAGTAATTTAAAGTCATAATCCTGATCTTTTCCGGCTTTGTGCAAGGCTTTTACGTCCTTCGGAAAACAAGAGCCTCCGTAGCCAATTCCCGGAAACAAGAACCGCTTCCCGATACGGGTATCGGTTCCTACGCCTACACGAACCTTATCTACATCGGCACCCACCTTTTCGCAGTAGTTCGCGATCTCGTTCATGAAAGTGATCTTGGTCGCTAAAAACGAATTCGCCGCGTATTTGGTAAGTTCCGCCGATTTCTCGTCCATGATGATAATGGGGTTGCCCGAACGTACAAAAGGCGCGTACAGTCGCTTCATTTGCTCGGTAGCGCGATCGCTGCTACTTCCCACGATAATGCGTTCTGGCTTCATGAAGTCATCTACCGCAAAGCCTTCGCGTAAAAATTCAGGGTTAGAAACTACATCGAACGCTACCTCCGTTTCGGCAGCAATCGTTTTATGAACGCGTTCTGCGGTACCCACGGGCACGGTACTTTTGTCTACGATAATCCGGTAGTCTGTCAAGAGTTTTCCTATCTCCTTGGAAACATTCAACACATAGGAAAGGTCGGCAGAACCATCTTCATCTTCGGGTGTAGGCAGGGCTAGAAAAATAATGTCTCCATGCGCTACGCCTTCTTCCAGGGAAGTAGTAAACGTCAAGCGACCGGCCTTGATATTTCGATCGAACAGTATGTCTAAGTGCGGTTCGTAAATAGGTACCTCTCCTTGACGCATACGCGCCACTTTATCGGCATCAATATCGACACAAATCACGTCATTCCCTGTTTCCGCCAAACACGTTCCGGTGACCAGGCCTACGTATCCCGTTCCAACAATTGTAATTTTCATGCAAAATGGTTTAACTCCCGCAAAAATAAGGAAGTATTTCTAAGCGGGTGGAATTTGCGCGCTATAATTCCAATAAGGCCTTGGTTGCCTTCTGAAGAATGGCTTCTTTCGAGAAATGTTGAATCACATACTGCCGGGCCTGCGCTCCCATTTGGGTTGCTTTTTCTGAATCATTGTAGAGCGTATCAAAGGCTTGAAGCGTAGCAGTAATGTCATTTTCTGAAATGTAGAATCCGCCGTTGGCATCGTTCATGGAGGTTCTCACTTCCGACTCGGGATGGCCTGTGATCACGGAAGGTTTTGCGCTGGCCATCATGCCCAGAATTTTCGACGGCATCACGCTATCGCGTACCTCGGGCTTTTGAAACAGAAAATGGGCGTCGGCACTACACAACAAGTCCGATAAGGTTTCATAGGGTACCGGAGGATACCATGTGATTTCAGAATAGGGCGCTATCATCGCCTCAACATCTTTTCTGCGGGCACCGTCCCCTACGAGCACCATGTTATATTTCGACCAATCCACCTTAGAAATGAACTGTTCGAAAAATGCCCAGTCTTGCTTGTCGCCTATGTTTCCGGAATAGAGTAGGGTGAATTTTTCTTCAGAAGCATACGGGTGCGGCTTGCTAGTTTCTGGGTCGATAGCGGAAGCATCGATCCAATTGGGAAGCAAATAGGTGTCGCTTGCTGTTTTTTGCTTCAGTTTGGCCACCATGGTGTGGCTGATGGTGCTTACGCGATCGGCGCGATCTAAAATGCTTCGCTCGAGTTGAGACAGCAGGCGATGCGGAAGGCTTTTCTTCGTGCTTTTTTGCTGAACCAATCCCGATTGAAACGCGGCATCAAATTCAAAATCCTGAATATGAACCCAATGCTTGGCGCGGTGTTTTCGGCGGTGCCAGTTTCCTAAAAAGGCCGAACTAGTAAAGGGTATTATCGAAATAACAAGGTCACATTGATCAATCTTCCGCAAGTTGCGAAAACTTCCGAAAGTAAAATCAATTATATGCCAGACGCGCTTGAGAAAGGTGGGCTGTTTGGGCGTGTACTGTTTGTATCGATATACCGTCATCCCTTTGTAGGACTCTTTCAGAAACGATTTTTTGCCTTGATAGGCAGGGGCGATTTCCCATTGCGGATAATAGGGAAAGGCGGTGACAATCGATACTTCATACCCTGCTTGCGAAAGATATTCGGCCCATTGAGTAGAATAGAGCCCGATAGCCGAGTCTTCCGGAAAGAAATTCAAACCGATAAAAGTGATAGTTTTTGGCAAGGCATCCATTGTTAGCTCGCAAAAGTACAGGATAAAAATGAATAATTTAGGACGTGTGCTGAGTGGTATTTTGGGTGGTCATTTGGTACACACCTTCCAGTACCTCCAAGTTCTTCGTTGGAGTAAATTCTTGTTCGTATTTGTTTCGTGCCTGCCGGCGCAGCAATCCTTGGTCTGACTGCTCAAACAATTCGATCTGCTTCACAAGACTTTCAGCACTGCCCTTTTTATAATGTCTTCCCGTTTTTCCGTGTTCAATAAGGTATTTACCATTCCCAAAGTCAGGAGCCAGAATAGGGGTGCCAAAAGAATAGGATTCTAGAATTACCAAACTCAATCCTTCATACATTCTGGAAGCAAATACCGTAGCTTTGGCACCTTTGAACCAGGCTTGTGTTTGCTCGCGGTTTTGTTCTCCTTTAAAGACAATGTTGGTGTGTTGTTGGGTTTCGGCCTTTAAGGTCTCCAATAAAGGACCCGTTCCTACCACCACCAGGTGCTTTCCGTTCTTTTTAAAGGCTTCAATAATACATTCTATGCCTTTTTCTGTCGCGATTCTACCTACAAAAAGATAATAGTCCCCAGCATCTAGTGAAAAACCGTGATCTTCGGCAAAGTTGGGTTTGATGTAGCACTTTTCCTTCGGAAAAGAAAGATGAGAGCGCTCAAAAACCGACTGTTGAAATTGCGTAAGAAAAATGATAGCGTCAATCTTGTGTTGCCAGGTTTTTCGATAATTATGAACCGCGTTCGCCGTGGCTTGAAAAAAGGAAGCGAGTCTTGACTCTTGATAGCACGCGTGTTGAATGCCCGGAGTAGGAAACTTTTTGGAAAGGCATTTTTCACACAACTGCTGATCACGGTATAGGAGTCCGTTGATACATAACAATCGATAGTTGTGTAGCGTAAGCACCACCGGAATGTTGAGTTCCTTACAGGCATCAAACACAGCAGCGGTGAGTACCGGTAAAAAATTATGCACATGCGCAATATCCGGCTTATGGTGTCTCAAAAAAGTTTTGACCTTGCGCTTTTGCTCGAAAGAGTAGGGAAGGCTCAAGGCGGTTTTTAGCTTCTTCCCCGTTGTGTTTATCTCTTTGTTATGAACGAAATACTGCGATACCTGGTGTCCGCCCCCTTCTAACAATTTCTTTTCATTGGCCACCACGATATCTTCCCCGCCACGATCAAGGTATGTGTTATGAATTTGAGCAATATGCATGACTTATTGAGCGCTTTCGTTTTCTCTGCTGAACCAGCTAAAAAAGTTCAGAAACAAGGCAAAGTAAATAACCCCGTCTTCGCGCTCAAGGATGTTTTCCGTGAACATCACAATTCCGTAGAAGATCAGCACCAAGATGAGCAATTGATTGTTGAAGCGTATCGCGTACACCATATTGATCCCTAAGAAATACAGGAAGGCCAACAACAGAACAATTCCGCCAATCAACAACAGACTAAAATACTGATTATGGGCATTGAGTTCTTTGTTGTAGAGATAGTCGTTGCCGCGGTCTTTATAGCCTTCATACAAGGCATCGTTGTGATCACCTATTCCGTAGCCGGTAAAGAAGGCTGCTTTGATCTTTTCAGCAGCAGTCTCATAAATGGTATAACGTACATTAGTAGAAGTTACCGCACCTTCTTCAATAGTTTCGATGGTGAGCAGCTCAATAAAATTATTGCGGGTCTTCGGAATAACGGCTAAGAGTCCGATCAACAAGATGAGTCCGATTACATAGGGCCGAAATAATTTGTGCTTCCGCTGAAATACGATATACAGAAAAGACACGGCCATCAGCGCCAGTAGCGGTCCTTTTTTAGCGTAGAGGATCAAGAAAAGTACTAATACCACCGCGATGAGACCTAAAAGGATTTTTATTCCTTTCTGCTGAAATTTTGAGAACACATACAGAATAAACATGCTGGCAATACTGCAATGCATGGAGAGATAAATAGGATGGATCTCATATTTGCCCGTATCGACTACCATCGCCGTTGGAAAATGTTTTAGAATACCTTGAAGATCGTAATTAGGGTTCGATAAGTAAAAATAGAAGAATGGTACCACATTAAGTAGGAACACCGCCAGGATATAGACCAACAACAACTTTTTTAGATGCGGCTTTACAAAAGCGAAGGTGGTTGGCTTAAACATGGCAAACAGCAGGGGGAACACTACTAAGGAGGCCATGGTTTGCAGCTTGGCAAAGCCGTACTCCATATTTTCCACATACAAAAGGGTAGGGATCATTACTAAATACGGCAGGCTGTTGGTTAAAAAAAAGCTTTTATGAAACGTCCATCCCTGTTTCACGCTGGCTACGATTGTCGCGACGGCAAAGAATAGGATAACTAACGCTTTGAGGTTCGAAGGAAACACCGGCAGCGCGAAGAGCAAGCCCAACGCGATGATAAACAGGGTGTTTATAGGATTATTACTCAGGTTTTTTTCCATGACTGCTTTTACTACTAAACCACTCCAAGGTTTTACCGATCAATTTCGGAAGTACCCAAACTCCTGCCAAGATACCAATATAGTACGAGTACGCATTGGCAAAATCGCCTCGAAGTAAAAAGATAAGGTGAATGGCAAAATAGAATGCCATGATTTTTTTGATGTAATCGGTGCTCTTGAGCCAGGACAGTAACTTCACAATTACCAACGCCAACAGGATCGCCATAAGGATGACGCCCACTATTCCAAAGTTAATATAGCCTTCACTGGGGAAAGGATTCGAGAGGTTATTGTACCCGAAGCGATAATCTGAAATTAAATAGTCTCCAATAAAAATTCCTGTGGTATCGGGCTTGCTCTCCCAAATACCTCTGGGCACAAAGAAAAAGAGACCGCTCAGCAATTGGTGCCCCCAGGTAAGTCCTTCTTGTTGCACATAGTCGATGGTCGTCATAAAGTTGGCAAAAGCATCGTAATTAAGCGTGTTGAACGCCGAGGTAATGCCCCCTCCCTTCATTTGTTCAAAAAAGATCATCGGATCTTTATAGATCTCCTCAAAGGTGGCATCGCTATGCGTAAAGATGGCCGACAGGGGAAACAGAATCACCATGGTAAAGAACAGGAAGAAGAGGGTCTTGAAATTGGTATTCAATAGTTTCGGAAGAAATAAAAAAATCAGAGAGATGTAGATGGGGCCTAGCGCGTTCCGCTTTTCGGTCAACGGGTTTTTGAACCAAAGTAATAACACTAGAAAACCTAGCATCAGGGCAATAGCCACCACAAAATTTAAGGCTTTTTTCTTGTCTTTTACCAGGTACTGAACGCACAGCAACACCCCGGCAAAGGGTAAGAGAAATAATACTTTTTTATAAATCAACAGCAGCGCGGTAGAATACGGAGAGGCCATCCATGAGGGACGGCTGATTTCATTCAATACAAAGCCAATACTAATGACAAAAACACCCAAGGAGATCCCAAACAATATCAAGATCCACACGGGAAGAACGCCTTTAAGACGCTCTGATATCTTCGGAATTTTTCGCAACGAAGGAACTTTTTTAAAGAAAAAATAGCTAACGATGAATACCGTATGAAACAAGCAGGTCATAATGTTGGTGTAGATCACCAAGTCGGGCCGGTAGGGGAAATTCGTCATGAATTTCGCGTTGGGTTCCAATGAATTGATCTGTACGATTGGCGCCACCGTAAAAAAGAGGAAGAAGAATACGATGTAGGCCGACAAGAAGGGGGAGAACTCTTTATCTACAAATAAATGAAGGCACAGAATAATGGTGAGTAGCAACTGACTGCCTAGAAAAGAGAACCATACCCCAATGTTCGCATCAAACAACGAGAAGAGCATCAGGCTTATCCCGAGGTATATCACTAGAAATAACGCTTTAGCTTTCATCGGCGGGTTCAATTAATGAAATAAACGGGGCAGCCATTTCTTCAACAGAATAGGCGTTGGCACACCGCTTTGAAATCTCCTTTCGCTTTGCGATCCATTCGTCCTGCTGCCGATAAATACGTTGCAGTTGTTCTGTAAAATCCATTTCACTATCGGTGTCAAAAAACACCGCGTTTTCGCCTTCCTGAAGCGCTTCTATTTCAGGAGAATGATTCTCCTCTCTTGAAACCAGCATCGGCACCCCAAACCCTAAACTCTGTGTAATCGAAAGACCCACATAGCCCGGTGAAATACTAAAAAGTGACTGTGTATACAACGTTCTAAGTTCTTCATAGTTAGATATTTCTCCAAACAACCGAATACGATCGCGCATGGGGTGGGCATGACACCAGTTTTCAATTTGTTCGCTTTGCTCTCCGGCGCCCACCACCCAGAGCTGCACATCATCCGGCAGCGTCTCAGCCGCTTTGGCAAAGGCTTTCACCATAAAAAACGGTTTTTTCTCTGAGGTAAGTCGGCCCACATAGATTAGATGTCGTGGGTGTGTACTCGTTGCTTGCGCTTCCATTTGATCTTTTCGATACAAGGCGTTAGGCGCCGCAAAAACTTGTTTGTTAGGCATCTTTTCTTGTAACTCTTGGCGTTGCTTGTGTGTATATACAATGATGGCAGAGGCCATTTTTCGCATAGCATGACGCAGGGTATCGGTCCCGGCTTCTTTTCCGGCTCTTGGCCAGGCATGCCCCCAAAAGACTGTTTTTCTTCGGAATACCGCACGAATTACCGCAAACATCCAGTTGGAAACAATCCTGGGGTTTAATTCTAAGACGAGTACGGCCTTCGAAAATAGCAGATGCCAATGCCCTGTTTGAAATAACAGTTTCTTCTTCAGAAGGAAATAGTTCTTCAAGCGCTTTGCGTTAATCGACTCAAAATCGGAGGTAATAGACGACTCAAAATAGCGGTCCCCAGCATAGAGCGTAAAGCGATCTCCCAGTACTTTTTGCAGTTGTTGGAAGAAGGCACTTCGATAGTGCGGTGTGGTTGTTTGTATGATCACTAATCGCTCTTTCATACCGCTTTTTTGTCTTTTCTGAACCGCAGGTAGGCCACCACAAGCATCACCGCTTCAGTCACCACGGCTGAGGTGGCGACTCCATAAATTCCGAAGTACAATCCGCCAATAATCGCCAACACAAGATTAACTCCTCCGGCCAACATCATGATAAACATACGTTGTTTATAGTTCTTGATCGCCGGAAAGTACAGGCCTAAAAACAACATATTAAGTGAGGAGAAAACCGCAATAAGCCCTAGTAATTGTAGCACGCCGCTATAACTTTCAATGAAGGTATCATCGTATACAAAATGGAGAAGATCGGAAGCCAACCAGTAGATGAGTCCAGCGAGAAATAGACTTGACAACAGTACAGGCACTCTCAGTTTTCGTACAAACGCTCGAACCTCAGCCAATTTTTTCTTCGCCAACCATGGGAAAATCGCCTGATACAAGGGAACGTACACATTTTTAATCGCCAAGATCAATTTTTCCATACTCGCATACACTCCGGCAATGGCCTCTCCGCCAATCATACCCAGAATAAAAGTATTGCTTGAGGCGTACAAACTCGTGGAGAAATTAGACACGAACAGGCTGGACGATTCTACCACCAATGCCTTTGAGGCCCGTACTTTTGGGCGAACCCAGTGAATGTACTTCAAGCTATAGAGGAGTCCGATGACCCCGGCCAGCACAAAACCACCGCCGTAGCAAATAGGTACCCAAAGATAATCTTGAGGATTTAATACCACCAAAAAAATGGAGGCCGTGAAAATACCTTTTGCCAGCACATTGATTATGGTAATAACCCGCATTTTCTCAATTCCCTGAAAGAACCAGGTAGGAAATATCGCATGACCTATAACCATGATAAAGCTTAATAGATACACCCAGGGATCTGCCTGAAATCTGGGAACGGCACTTACCAAAAGAGCAACGATCCCAAAGGCGACTACCAGTAGCGCCCCTTTTACCAAAAACACATTCCAAAAGAACTGAGAAAGTTTCTTCTTGTCTTCTCGTAACAACGACACCTCTCGGGTAGCGCTAATATTGAAACCAAAATCGACGATCACGGTAAGAAAGACCCCAACCGCTTGAGCGATCATGACCAATCCGTATTTTTCGGGGCCTAGTGTTCTCACTAAGTAAGGCAAGCTGATTAAAGGCAATAAAAAATTGGCTCCCTGAATGAAGAGCAGGGCCGTATAGTTTTCTATGATGGTGCGCCCGCTTTTACTTTTCCATACGGCTTTGAACATGGCGTTACTTTTTGATAAAGAAAGTCGTGTCGGTCACCCCATTGGTGGTCCATATGGAGCGCCAGTTCTTTACAGTTTCATAGAAATGTGACCAAGAAGGCTCCATGTTATCGGGGTTCGGACCCAGAGCGTGGGGCGAGGTAGTGCTGTACGGTAAATATCTGTGGGAGTCGTCTAATAGGAGTATCCCTCCCATTTTTAGCTTGTCTATAGCCGTATTCGCGATAGCGTCCCGGTGTTTTCCGTCAACAATGATAAAGTCGATAGAGGCGTCAGGTAATTCGTTCACAAACTGGACGTAGGGCGTAGCCTCAGGCGAACGGCCTTCAGCTGTTTTAAATAAATAGGTAACATTCTCACATTTCTTGGCTTTTAGCTGCCCCTGGATACGATCGAACCATTCTTTATGATCTTCAATACTGGTTAATTGAGCACAGCGTTGGGCGTACCAAACGGTGCTACGGCCTGAGCCCATTTCAACGCCAACATCGGTTGGACTTAACAAACTATCTAATAAGGTGATCGCAGTAGGGTTTACCCAAGGCAGCTCTGGATGCTTCTTTTCAAAAAGATAGTTTTGAAGTCGGTTGTACACGTATTTTGGGCTCCAGTGCTTTTTGATCATAAACTGTTATTTTGAAGATACCAATGGTATAGTTTCTCTATTCCTTCATCCAGGGAAACCGTATGTTTCCAACCCAACGCATTGAGTTTGCTAACGTCTGTAAGCTTTTTGAAGGTGCCATCGGGCTTTTCGGCATTAAAAACAAGGTCGCCTTTAAAGCCAACGGTTTTTTTGATTTGAAGGGCGAGTTCTTCAATGGAAATATCGACGCCTGTTCCAATATTGATGTGGGTATTCCGAACTTCTTCGGAATCGGATGACGTTACATCGCTAAAGTCGCGATGCTGCATTAAGAACACGCAGGCATCGGCCATATCCTGACTCCATAAAAACTCACGGCGCGGCCGTCCTGTTCCCCAAATTTCAACGGAGCTGTCGCTCACACCAAAACGTTCCAACACGGTATTCACTTCTGCTTCCGAAGCCACCCCTAAATTGGCTTTAATCGCCTCATGGTCACCTTCTGAAAGGAGTTTAGCAAGGTGCATTTTACGGATCAACGCAGGTAGTACATGCGATTTCTCCAGATCGAAATTATCATTATATCCGTAAAGGTTTGTAGGCATGACCGAAAGAAAATTAGTCCCGTACTGAAGGTTGTAGCTCTCACACATCTTTATCCCGGCAATCTTAGCGATCGCATAAGGCTCGTTAGTATATTCCAAGGGGCCCGTAAGCAGCGCATCTTCCGGCATGGGTTGCGGTGCTTCCTTCGGGTAAATACACGTGCTTCCCAAGAACAAAAGCTTCGTTACCCCGTGGACATAGCTTTGATGAATCACATTATTCTGAATCATCAGGTTTTCATAAATGAAATCTGCCCGGTAGGTGTTGTTAGCAACAATTCCGCCTACTTTGGCAGCCGCTAAAAACACGTATTCTGGTTTTTCCGAAGCAAAAAAGGAGGCAACCGCACTGCTATCCGTAAGATCAAGTTCGGCATGAGTACGGGTCAAGAGCTTAGAATACCCCTGGGCTTCCAACGTTTTCTGAATCGCGCTTCCTACCAGTCCCCGATGTCCCGCAATGTAAATCTTTGCGTCTTTCTTCATGCCGTTTATTCGTAGTAATTAAGGGTGTTGTAGCCACCCTGTTGCAAATAACTGTCTTTTTTCATCAGTTTGAGATCACTTTCCATCATATCAGACACCAGGTCGCTAAGGCTGTGTTCGGGCTTCCAGCCGAGCTTTCGGTGTGCCTTGGAGGCATCGCCAATGAGCAAGTCTACTTCGGTAGGGCGGAAATATTTCTCATCGACTGCGATTACAACTTGGCCTTCTTTCACCGGATATTCAGGATTGGTTGCTGAAACCACTATTCCTTTTTCTTCGATGCCCGTGCCTTCAAATTTCAGCGTAACGCCCACCTGTTCAAAGGCCATTTTTACGAAATCACGAACGGGCGTGGTTTCTCCTGTGGCGATCACCCAATCTTCGGCTTCCTCGGCCTGTAGGATCATCCACATCATTTTTACGTAGTCTTTGGCATGGCCCCAGTCACGCTTCGCGTCAAGATTTCCCAAATACATTTTTTCTTGCAAGCCGAGCGCAATTCGCGCGGCAGCCCTCGTAATTTTTCTGGTTACAAAGGTTTCACCTCGTATTGGAGATTCGTGATTGAACAGAATTCCATTGCAGGCAAACATGTTGTACGCTTCCCGATAATTTACCGTGGCCCAATAGGCGTATAATTTAGCTACGGCATACGGACTGCGAGGATAGAACGGCGTCTCTTCCGTTTGCGGTACTTCTTGTACTTTTCCATACAGTTCTGAGGTGGACGCCTGATAGATGCGCACCTTTTTTTCCATTCCCAAGGCGCGGATCGCTTCCAGTAAGCGTAACGCCCCTAAACCATCTGTATTGGCGGTGTATTCGGGCATTTCAAACGACACCTGAACATGGCTCATAGCGCCCAGATTGTAGATCTCATCGGGTTGCACTTCCTGAATGATTCGCAGTAAATTGGTGCTATCTGTAAGATCTCCGTAGTGAAGAAAAAATTTCGCGTTTTCCTCGTGAGGATCCTGATAGAGGTGGTCGATTCTATCGGTATTGAACAGAGACGAGCGACGTTTGATACCGTGGACAACATAGCCTTTCTTCAACAGAAACTCGCTCAAATACGCTCCGTCTTGTCCTGTCACGCCGGTAATAAGTGCTACTTTATTTTTCATGAATCGTTGTTATGGAAACCGTTACGAGCGCGTGTCTCGTGATTCTAGTTTTCGTTTAATAGTAAGGTAGGTGTATCGAAGAAACGCGAACAATAGGAAGAAAAACACAAGCATAAACGGATATACAATATGTTTTTTATCGGTAATTCCCACATCTCTTGCCGTTTGGGCGCTGCTTACCACCACCAAGGCATCTTCAAGGCCTACCATATTGTTCTTAAGAATTTCGTTCTCTTCCGTCAATTCTGATTTGTATAAGAAAATCTCTCTTAGACTGATAGAAGACGCATTGTTGTAAAAAGACAAACTGCTGGAGGTCTGGTTTACCATAGCAGAGGCGTCGGTATAGACATCAATCACCTTATTCATCTGCGCTATCGAACGTTCATTCTGATCGATTCGCTCCTGATAGTTCTTTCGGGCTTCCTGTACCAATTCTTTGATATAGGGTTGTTCGTTTACGTAATTTAGTAAGGAAGGTAGTTTTTTCAGACCGTCTTCGGAATGAAAACTCAAGATCAATTTGTGATAATCGTAATTAGAATAGAATTTTTCCGAAGCAAAAACCCCTCCATCGTCTTCTTTCACTTCTAGCTCAGAAACAATTGTTTCAAAGGTGCGGTCGCTGCTTTCAATCTTTTCAAGAAGCTTGACAACATCAACCACCGGAGAGATTTCTACCGCGCGGATGGCCGGTTCTTCGGGTTGAAGCCCAACCGATCGTAAGAATAAAGTGTCATCTTCTTCCAGGTTGGCATTAAATTGCTCGATGGCATTATAGACGTACGGCTGACTCTCAAAGTTCGTTTTTACAACAAGTACTGATTTGTGATTTTCGGCACCACCCGCTAAAATTCCCAATAACACTCCGCCAATGATGAGCAGTGCGATGACCCACCAGAACTTGAAGAGAAATGCAATCGCTCTAAAGACATGCTTCATGACTCGGTAAAACCATTGACCAACTAGGTCGAACAGATCGGCTAGATCCATATCTCGCTCATGGGTATCTTTCGTACTCATAGTTTCGAAATTAGTAATTCATATTAGATAATAGTTGCTGTAAACTGTAACGCCAAGGCACTGTTTGCATTGCAAAAGTGTTACAAAACTTTGAGTTGTCCAAAACACTATACTTCGGTCGCTCGGCAAAGGTAGGGTAATGGTCGGTTTGGGCAAGGTTTACCGTTTCAATTTTTCCGGATTCCTCAAAAATAGCTTTGGCAAAATCATACCAGGTAGCGCTGCCTCCGTTTGAATAATGATACAGGCCGTAGGCCGTAGACTGCTTCGCTACAATCTCCAACAACGCCTTCGCCAGATCATTAGCATTGGTAGGGGTTCCCAGCTGATCGGTAGTGATCGCAAGGTCCTTTCCTTCGGAAGCAAATTTTAACATCGCGGTGAGAAAGTTGGGCCCGTATTGCGAATACAACCACGACGTGCGAACGATAAAATGCTCGGGAAGCGTTTCGGCTACCCTTTGTTCTCCAAGGCGTTTGGTGGCACCGTACACTCCCAAAGGATGGGTGGCGTCTACTTCAACATACGGACTACGCTTTTCCCCGTTAAACACATAATCGGTGGAAACATGTAGAAGACATGCGTGATGCTCTTGGCATACCTCCGCCAGGAGCCGTGCTCCCTCCGCATTGATGGCATTGGCTTTTTCCGGCTCCTTTTCGGCTTGGTCTACCTTCGTATACGCCGCGGTATTGATACAGTAATCCACTGTATTCCTGTCAAAATACTGCTGCAAGGCTTTTTTGTCTGTAATGTCCAACTCCTGTTTTGATTGGAATGTACAGTGAAGGGTGCCAAAAGTAGGGGCGTAATCGGCCAGACACCTTGCGAGTTGTCCGGTTGCTCCTGTAACGAGTATGTGTATCATGAAATTACCTCCTGAAAACTGGGAAGGGCGAGATCCTTTTCTGAAATGATTAATGCTTCCTTGGGAAGATGCCAATCTAAGGCAAGGGTTGCGTCGTTATAGATAATTCCTCCTTCGGAAGCCTTATCGTAGAATTGATCGCATTTGTATGCGAAAATAGACCGTTCCGAAAGGGTGACAAATCCGTGGGCAAATCCTTTTGGCACGAACAACTGTTTTCGGTTTTCTCCAGTAAGGAGCACGGAAAAATGCTGCCCAAAGCTAGCCGACTCTTTCCGAAGATCGACTACGATGTCAAGAACGCTTCCATCAATCACACGCACTAATTTGGCTTGCGCCAAGGGTCCCGTCTGAAAATGGAGTCCGCGTAACACGCCTTTCTTTGAAATAGACTGATTGTCTTGTACAAAATTAATGTCTAAGCCGGTTGCTGCCTGAAAGGCTCTTTTGTTGTAGGTTTCTGAAAATTGACCCCGGGCATCCGGAAACGCCGGCGGAATCAGAACAAAGCAATCTAGGAGCGGAGTCTTTTCGATGTGTAGCATACTATAATTGTAACAGGTGTTTTCCGTAGCCACTCTTAAGTAAGGGCTCAGCCAGATTGTGTAATTGCTCCTTGTTTATATACTTCATTTCATAGGCGGCCTCTTCAATAGCGCCTATTTTAAGTCCCTGACGCTCTTCGATCACCTCCACGAATTGGGAGGCTTGCATCAACGAAGCAAAAGTGCCGGTGTCTAGCCAGGCCGTGCCTTTATCCAGAATACTCACGCTTAAGTTGCCTTGTTGTAGGTAGGCGTTATTGACGTCGGTAATTTCAAGCTCCCCGCGCGCGCTGGGCTGTATGTTCTGAGCGATCTCAACCACGTGATTGTCGTAGAAATAAATTCCCGGAACGGCGTAATTAGACTTCGGGTTTTTAGGCTTCTCTTCGATGGAAAGGGCTTTCCCTTCCTCGTCAAACGCGACCACCCCGTAACGTTCGGGGTCGTGGACGTGATAGGCGTAAATAATACCGCCTTCAGGGTCATTATTGGCTTGCAGTAGTTCTTTCAGTCCGGAACCATAAAAAATATTGTCTCCTAAGATCAGGGCTACCTTTTCGGAACCAATAAAATCCTTTCCGATGATAAAGGCCTCGGCCAACCCCTTCGGTGTTTCCTGCACGGCGTATTCAAATCGACACCCTAACTGCGAACCGTCACCCAGTAGTTTTTCAAATAAGGGAAGGTCTTGTGGCGTAGAAATGATCAAGATATCCTGAATTCCCGCATACATAAGCGTAGATAGCGGGTAGTAGATCATGGGTTTATCGTACACCGGCATGAGCTGTTTGCTCACCGCTAAAGTAAGTGGGTGCAATCGGGTTCCTGAGCCTCCTGCTAAGATAATACCTTTCATAGTCTGTCCGTATTTTCCAGATACCAGGCCACGGTTTTTTCGATTCCGGATTCAAAATTTTCTTCAGCCTTCCATCCCAGTTCATTCTCAATCTTAGAGGCATCAATGGCGTAGCGGAAATCGTGTCCCGGACGATCGGTCACAAAGGAAATCTGATCGTGATAGGAGCCCGATTTTTTTGGCTTCATGCGATCGAGTAAATCGCAGATGGTGTGTGCAATATACAAGTTTTCACGCTCGTTGCGCCCACCAATATTATAGGTTTCGCCTAAGCTTCCTTTTTCCAGCGCCAACTGAATGCCCGAGCAGTGGTCTTTCACATACAACCAGTCGCGCACGTTCTTTCCGTCCCCGTATATAGGAATGGCGTCGCCGCTTAATCCTTTCCGAATGATCGTAGGAATCAGTTTTTCTTTATGCTGGTGCGGACCGTAATTATTAGAACAATTCGTGGTTACCACGGGAAGTCCGTACGTGTGATAATAGCTTCTTACAAGAAAATCGGAGGACGCTTTGCTCGCGCTATACGGACTATTGGGCGCATAAGGAGTTGCTTCCGTAAAAAGACCTGAAGCGCCCAAGCTTCCGTAGACCTCATCGGTAGAAACATGCAAAAATCGGGCATTTACAAACGCTGAACGCAATTGATTGGGGCCTTCCATCCAATACTGATACGCGGCTTGCAACAACTGGAACGTTCCCACGATATTCGTTTCAATAAAGGCTGCCGGACCCGAAATGGAGTTGTCTACATGCGATTCGGCAGCAAAATGCACCACGGTATCTATCTCATGCGTCTCAAAAACTTCTTTCAATACGTCGGCATCGCGAATATCCGCCTTGATGAACGTGAACCGGTTTTCGTCTGAAACGGCTTCTAAATTCTTTACATCCCCGGCATAGGTAAGGCTATCCAGAACAAAAATCTTTGCATCTGTTGTTTGCATCAAAAATGAAACATAATTGGAGCCGATAAAGCCGGCTCCCCCGGTAACTAAGACGTTGTTGGTATTCAAAACTATTTTTTAGGGGGTTCTAAAATCAATTTTAACATGTTCTCGGTGATCAAATAGGTAGGTTTCACACCTGTTGTACCCAATCCGCCACTGGCTAGGGTACTCCCTGTTTCCAACGGATTATCTGAAGCGTAATACGCATACTGCACCTTCACCTTTGTGCTAATACTTCCTCTTATTTTGCTCGCCGCTTGTATGGCCTTTTGATAATGTGCGCCCTCCATCTCCAATCCGATCACATTCCAGGTGGATTCATGAAAAAATTTCAGTATGTCGCGATTCTGAAGGGATGTTCCCAAGACGGTGATCATGGTTCCACTACAGACCTTTATACCACTTTCCGCAAAGAGCGCTTTCTTTAAACGGTTTTTAAACGGATAATTGTCTGCCGTACCTTCAAAAACATGGGCTGATGGAATCATGATGTCGCCTTTTCCTCCGGAAAGAATACCTGCCTTGCCCATCACCGAAATAGAAGCTACGTTGAGAAAGTGACGTTTCTCAGGGGTCTTATAGGGTTTTAGCAATTCGTCCATCGTTTCATAGGCCTGCTCACCAAATGCGTAATCCATAACAATAATCACGGGTGCTTCACCTACTTCCGAAACGGGCTCGTAGCCGGGCAGTTGCGCGGTGTCAATAATCTGAACGTCAATATTTGTTCCGCTGGTATCAGGAAGCGAGAGCATTCCATTGTCTAGGGCCGTTTTCTTTACTTTTTGACGCAGTTTCTCATTGGCCGAGTCGCTTAACATCTCATACACCTGCAAGGGTGTTTTCTTTTTGAATTCGCTTGCCAGAGCCGTCGGAGCGTACAAGGTATTCATAACACTGTGCATGTTTGAACTAATGACGTGCAAGGGTCGCCCTAGCAAGTTGTGGTCGCTCAGTGTTTTTTTAATATGAAGAGCCCAGCGCTCTCCGTGAATGTGATGCCCTAAGCGTTCCCGAAGCACGGGACTAAAGGTGATGAGTCGCTTGTTGTCATTCACAACCTCATCAATCGCCAGTTTTCCGAGGAAATAGATAATATGAAGAAAGCGGTGCTCATTATCGGGACCTGCAAAGGAAGGATAGATGGCAGAGACCTCCTCGAAGGTACGCCCCAAGAAGCTAGCCGTATGAGTAAGGGCGATCTCTTTGTCTTGCTGACTCAATGTTCCATTTTTCAAGACCATTTCTTCCAGCTTTCTCCAATCGCGGATTAACGAGCCTTCTTCGTTAATCATCACCTGCTTCATGATTTTATGAGATTCGATATACAGAAAGGTCAGGTGAGTAAGAATATCATAAATTTCGCTACGCCCTCGTGTAATTTCGATATTCATTTGTTCGCTATCAATACGATAGCAGTTTCGGCGTCTTTTCTTCGGAATAATAGGGACAAAATGTGAGTTTTTGTAGCCTTCGTCGCTGGTAAGGTTAACGTATCTACACGCTTCTATTCCGGTGGGTAATCGATCGATAACATACAATAATCCTTGCAGCTCTATCTTCTCTTCTGCAATGCTACCATATATCTCAGGCCGCAGAATTAGTAGGGATTCGCGCAGGGTTTCCCCTGAAATACCCATCGGTTTGTAGAAGCCGCGATTAAACAGATGGCGCATGGTAATGTACAGGCGTTCGATCGCTCCTGAACTCTCTTGCGCTCTTGTTCTTTTATGGGATTTCAATGGTTGCATCTAGGCGCAAAGATAGTATTTAATTTACGCTTTAAAAGTGTGTAGTTCGTTTGCGATCTTGCGGTCGTTGGAAAGTCTTGGAACCTTGTTTTGGCCGCCCAATTTCCCTTGAGATTTCATGTACCTAGAAAAACTGTGCTGCGGTAAGGAGGTTATTCGTAAGGGCTGCAAAATGGCGCCTTCAATGAGGTCAAAATAGTATGAGTTTTGCTGTTGCATCGCTTGGTCTAGCGTCCTGGCAACTTCCAATAGCGATATTGGAGGGGTGTCGAATTCAATGAGCCATTCATGATACGGAAGGGCGCCTTCTTCAGGTTCGGTTTGTGGGGCCACGGTAAATTCTGAAATAGAAAACCCATGTGCCGCCACCGCCTGTTTCATGGCTTCTTCTACTTCTTTCCCGATGACATGTTCTCCAAAGGCTGAAATAAAGTGTTTAATACGGCCGGAAACCATCACCCGCGGTGGGTGTAATGAGGTAAACTGTACGGTATCTCCAACGTTGTACGCCCAGAGACCGGCATTGCTAGAAACAATCATCACATAGTTGACTCCCGTCTTCACCGAACCAATGGTGAGCCGTTTAGGGTTCTCGTCGAAAAAACCGGAGGCTTCTACAAATTCATAGAAAATACCTGAGTTTAACTGCAACAGCATCCCCTCTTCATCTTGCCGATCCTGAAAGGCAAAAAACCCTTCCGAAGCCGGATACAATTCAATGCTAGGAATTTTTCTGCCAATAAGCTGTTCAAACTTAGCGCGATAGGGTTCATAATTCACCCCTCCGTAAATAAATAGTTCGAAGTTGGGAAATAGTTCCCCAATGGGTTTTCCTGTCTTGACCTTGAGCCGTTCAAAATACATTTGAACCCAGGAAGGAATGCCGCTGATAAGCGTCATGTTTTTCGTTTCGGTTTCCGCTACGATGGCGTCGACTTTGTTTTCCCAATCGGAGATACAATTCGTCTCCCAGCTAGGTAGCCGATTTTTTTGCAGGTATTTGGGAACATAATGCGCTACAATCCCTGAAAGCCGTCCGAGTTTTACACCGTTTTTTTCGGTCATTTCGGGACTTCCCTGTAAGAAGATCATCTTCCCATTCACAAAAGACGCTTTCCCTGTTTCAGCGATATAACAAAGAATTGCATTTCGTGCAGCGTTAATATGCGCTGGCATTGAAGCCTTGGTAAGCGGGATATATTTGGCGCCCGAGGTGGTTCCTGATGTTTTTGCAAAATAAAGCGGCTTACCCGGCCACAATATGTTTGATTCCCCTGCCACCACTCTATCTATATACGATTTGCTTTCTTCATAGTCCCGAATTGGTACGCGTTCAGTAAAATCTGAGTATTCTTTGATGTGTTGGAATCCATGATCCCTTCCGAAGGCTGTATCTGCAGCAGTAGCAATCAACGTATTGAACACCTTCCGTTGGGTTTCTTCGGGCCTAGAAGACCACCGTCGAATACGGTTGACGACCAATTTGGCGTAGATTTTTGCGACAATCGATTTAACAGAAATCATACCTATTCAAAATCGATGAAATTTGTTGGGTTTATAGGGTATCCATCACTCCATAATTCAAAGTGCAGATGCGGTCCTGTAGACAATGCTCCCGTATTTCCCGCGGTACTTATTACCTCTCCGGCTTTTACCCGCTCTCCCTGCTCTTTGTTGAGGGAAGCGTTATGTTTATATACGGAAAGCAGGTTGTTAGGGTGCTCCAAGATCATCACATAGCCAGTTTCTGCCGTCCATTCCGCAAAGATCACTGTACCGTCTGCTACCGCTTTTACGGGTGCGTCTTTAACGGTCACAATGTCGACCGCGTAGTGCTTGCTTTTCAGGTCATATTCGGAAGAGATCGTTCCTTTTACCGGAGGGAATAAGGTAAGGCGTACTTCGGAAGGAGTGGTAAGAGGGTTGTATTTGTCTTCCTGAGCCACTTTCTCCCGTAGCAGTGAATCTTCCTCAGAAATGCTTAAGTCTACGGCGGAAGCATCCACCTGAGCCGCTTCGATAATCGAATCTTTATTGAAGTCGACGGTCGAAACATCTCCTGTGAGCACCTTTCGGATAGAGGCGATATACTTTTCGATCACGGCGAGTTCTTGTTCTAACGAATCGGTTCTGTACGTCAAGTCGGTTGCACGCTTCTTCAAGCGGGTGGAAGAATAGCCTGGTATATACTCCCGAAGCGGTGTAAAGGCAATTAATAGCGTCGTTCCCGCGATTAAAATAACGGCGAAGATCGTGCTAAAGACAAAGACGTTCAGGCGATTCAACTTAAAGGAAAAACGCTCTTCAAAAGTATCTTCATTCAGCACCACCAAGCGATACTTGTGTAGCAGCTTTTTTTTGATTTTTTTCGTTCTCTTTTCGGGTTTCGCCATAGCCTTCGCTCTTGCTGTACAAATATAAAACAAACCCACGGGCTTCTTTTATTATCTAGCTAACAAACGTAATTTCTGAAGATTTCTTATTACATTTGTTATTCTTAAAAATTGTGAATTATGGAAGCAGTAATGATCCCCTTAGCCATTGGCCCTTGGCAAATTGTATTAATCGTACTCATCGTCTTGTTGCTATTTGGCGGGCGAAAAATTCCGGAACTAATGCGCGGATTAGGAAGTGGTATCAAGGAGTTTAAGGATGCCTCTAAAGAAGACGAACCTGCTACCGACGGCGGTAAAATTGAAGATAAAAAGTAAATGGAGCCGAATGCTCTAAAAAAAGCGCTGTTTTCACAGCGCTTTTTTTATGTTACTTACTAAGCTTTGCCGATTTTAAAATGGCTTCCAGCTCAAATTGATGATTCCGTTTTTCTACTGAGGGTGCATAAGTAAACCCTTCTAAGATCAAATAGCGATTGTTGGCCTCATCGCGAATGGCGTAGTTTATGAAAGGTCCTGCCATCCATTGGTCTTTTACTTCCCAAGTACCTTTGGTTTCATACGCAAATTTGCCGTCGATTTCGGTGGTAAATAACAACGGAGCGAAGGCTTCTTCCGTAATAAATCGCCCTCCTTCTTCCACGGGCATCTTGTCTCCGGAAATGCTATCGCGCATGGCAATGATATCTCCAATTACCGTACTGTCTTGTCCAATAGTACTAAGCGGCACCTCGTAAATAATAACATTGGTGCTTCCTGACTTTAAATCCTTTCTGAGCCAATAAAAATCGTCTTTAGCTAGTGCAACCCGGTACGCCGACGAAATGGTCAGAGAAACGCCCAAACGCTCTTGTAGCGAATCAATTTTTAGCGTCGAGACCTTAATGCGGCGTTGTTTTTCTTTTAATTCTGCTTGCTTGAGAGCGGCAATAATACGCTCGTGATTCGATTCGATCAACTGCACCAAGCTTTCGCGGGAGGTTCCGGTAATAAAGGCTCCCGTTTGCGGACGCGCATAGGAGTTTTCCTTTAGACTCACTGAGTCCTTATCCCCAAGCTTTACATACACAAAGCCGCGATAGGACCGGGTAAAATCTGAAAAATTGGCCGGTGCCATTTGGTTCATTGAAAACAGAGGCTCCTGCTGTGGGAGTCCGTCGGTAGGAGCGGCAAAGTGTTTCCGAAGTGTTTCACCCACACTACCGTTCCAAAGGTCATTTTCCATGATGATTTGAATGGAATTGATGTTTCCAACCGACTTCGGTAAATATCTGGTCTCTCTTTTTCCGTCAGAATCATTGCATGATATCAGAAAGAGACCTATCAAAAGCGTAACTATAAATCGCATGTACTGTAGTTTTTGGGGCTAGCCTTTGTGAATCTTTAGCTTCATCCCCGGTTTGAGATTGTTCCCACTAATATCGTTCCATTTTTTAATTTTATCGACACTCACCCCGGGAAATTTCTGGGCGATACTCCACAAAGAGTCCCCGCTTTTGACCGTATACGTCTTTTTCGCATTCGAATCTGCCACCGAATTAGTTTGGGTTGTCGTTGAGGCCGCAGGCTTTCTGGGGTAAATGGTGAGGCGCTGCCCGACCCGCAATCGGTCGCTTCGCAAGTTGTTCCATCGTTTGATCTTACTTACTGAAACCCCATATTTATTGGCTATTTTTCCGAGGAAATCTCCACTCCGCACGCGATATCGGATACGGTCTGAGCTTTCGAAGAATTTTGGCAATGGCTTTTCACGCTCATTAAACTCCTCTTCTGCGAAGGAATATATGGCGTCTTCATTGGCCACAAATTTACCCAGGGCTTCCACCGGCAATCGCAGCACATATGTTTCGTCTTTAATCACAGGAATGATCCCCAATTTGTAAGAAGGATTGAGAAATTCGAGTTCTCCCAAATCTACTTGGGTTACTTTGGAAACCTGTTCTAGCGTGATCATTTTTTTTACATGCACCGTGTCGGTGGCGATGTAAGGGTACATAGGGCCTTCACTCTTAAAACCGTGCTCTTCGGCATATTCAAAGATATACATGGTGGCTAAAAAGGCCGGGAGATATCCCGCGGTCTCGCGCGGCAAGTGATGTCTGATATTCCAGTAATTGGTGTATCCTCCTGCCCTACGCAGAGCTTTCGCTACATTACCCGGACCGGAGTTGTACGCAGCTAAGGCCAAATCCCAGTCCTGTAAACTGGTATACAGACTTTTCAAATAGGCACTTGCGGCTTCCGTTGCCATAATGGGATCGTTTCTTTCGTCCACATACGAATTCACATCAAGCCCAAAAATCTTTCCGGTGGCAAACATAAATTGCCAAAGACCTTTGGCACCCACCGGAGATTGGGCGCGTGGGTCTAAGGCCGATTCTACAATGGCCAAATATTTTAATTCTAATGGAAGATTGTGTTTGTCTAAGGTTTCCTCAAACAAGGGAAAGTAATAGTCGCTTAAGGCCATAAGCCGTGCCATTGTACGGCGTCGATTTTTCAAATACCCTTTGATGACGCTTTCCAGGGCCGGGTTGTATTCTACGTTAAAAGGGGTTTTGGCATTGAGTGCTGCCAGTCGTTCTTTTAAAACTTCGGTGGAAAGCTCTTCATAGGGTACTGGCTCATAGGTTTCAGCAAGCATGGCCCCATACATTTCTTCAAATCGACCGGTACGCTTTAGTTCGTTCAACCACAAACTATCAATGGTGCGCGCTTCTATGATGTCATCTAGTGAATACACCACCGTATCCTTCACATTGGTCGCTACCACAACTTTAGGAAAGTCGCCAGAAATCTGGGTGCCCACAATGGAGTCAACCACCTGAATTTTCTTCTTCTGAAGCGAATCTTTGGCTTTTTTTTCTTGTGCTACCATTGCCATACAGCTACATAGTAACCCTATCACAATAAATGTCTTCGTTTTCATACCGCTCTTCATCTAACTTAGCAACTTTTATTTTATTGTTTTATGTATCGATTCCTATTTAACAAAGGCAATGCCAAACTATTCCAGAATGGCCTGAATGCCTGGTAAGGTTTTTCCCTCTAGCATTTCCAACATGGCGCCACCTCCGGTGGAAACATAACTTACGTTATTCTCAAACCCGAACTGCTTGACCGCCGCGACCGAATCTCCGCCCCCGACGAGCGAAAAGGCGCCGTTTTCAGTAGCTTTAGCAATAGCATTCCCAATGGCAATGGTACCTTGTGCGAACGGTTCCATCTCAAACACACCTACGGGACCATTCCACAGAATCGTTTTGGACTCTGCAATGATATCCGCAAATTGTTGACGGGTTTTCTCCCCCGCGTCAAGGCCCATCCAGCCCGCAGGAATGGCGTCTGCCGGCTCACTGTCGGTTGTGGCGAATTCTGAAAAGCTATCAGCTGTTATTACATCTATCGGTAAATGAACGCGTACGTTCTTTGCTTTTGCCTTTTCCAGTATTTCTAACGCCAGCTCTTGTTTGTCTTCTTCTACGAGGGAGCTTCCAATGTTTCCGCCTTGTGCTTTAATAAATGTAAACGCCATGCCTCCACCCACAATGAGGTGATCTATTTTTGCAAGAATATTTTCAATGACTGTGATCTTGGAAGACACCTTGGCGCCTCCAATAATCGCGGTCACCGGAGATTTTCCTTCTTCCAGCACCTTTCGAACATTTTTAATTTCAGAAGCTAATAATAAGCCAAAACACTTGTTTTCGGGAAAGAATTTAGCAATAATGGCCGTCGAAGCATGGGCACGATGGGCGGTTCCAAACGCATCATTTACATAGACATCGCCCAATGTGGCAAGCTGTTCCGCAAAGTTCGAGTCGCCCTGTTGCTCTTGATCGTGGTATCGAAGATTCTCTAGGAGTAGGATCTCTCCTGGCTGTAAGGCCTGGGCCGCTTCTTCGGCTGCCGAACCAATACAATCTTCCGCAAATTTTACGGTAACTCCCAGTATTTCAGCTGTTTTTGATAGGATATGGCGTAGGGAAAACTCATTTTCCTTCGCCTTCGGCCGCCCTAAATGAGACATTAGGATACAGCTGCCGCCGTCTTCTAAGACTTTAATGATCGTAGGTTTTGCCGCCTCTATTCGCGTGGTATCAGTGACCTCTAATTGATCGTTTAACGGAACATTGAAATCGACTCGAATGAGGGCTTTTTTTCCTTTGAAATTAAAATCTTCTACAGTTTTCATGGGCTCTAGTTATAATCACAAATATATAGTATTCTACGGTTACTTTAATAGGGTAAAAAAAGTGTAGTTTTGCGTATGGATTATTCGGCTGTCATAGGGCAACATCACATTAAAAGTCATCTTCAAACGAGCATTGCCCATGGCCGTATTCCTCATGCTCAGTTGTTCGTAGGCGCATCGGGGGTGGGTGTTTTGCCCATGGCGATGGCCTACGCCAAAGAATTGCTCTGTGCCCATCATTCACAAGGCAGTGTAGCACATCAAAAATGCGCCGAGAAGGTAGAAAAATTAAGCCATCCCGACCTACACTTTGTGTATCCTATCAATAAGAACGAAAAGGTCAAAAAGCATTGGCTGTCCAGTCATTTTTTAGAGGAATGGCGTGATTTTGTTATGCAACATCCCTATGGGTCGCTTTTTGAATGGCTTCAAATGTTGGGGATCGAGAATAAACAAGGTATTATCAATGTTGATGAAGCGGCTGAAATGATGAAGAAACTGTCGCTCAAGTCGTATGAAGGCGGTGTCAAGGTAATGATTATCTGGATGGCGGATAAGATGAATCTCGAAAGTGCCAACAAAACGCTCAAATTGATTGAGGAGCCACCTGATAAAACTGTTTTAATTCTAATTACTGAAAACGAAGAAGACATTTTACCGACGATCTATTCGCGGTGTCAGAAAATAACGTTTCCTCTCTTAGCCGAAGCCGACTTGCAACTTGCTTTGCAGGAGAAGGTACGACTCGAGGCGGCCCTGGCTCAAAAAATTGCCCATCGTGCGCAAGGGAATTATCACAATGCCCTCCGTCTTTTGGACGAAGCTGGAGAAGACGCACATTTTGAACAGTGGTTTGTGGCTTGGGTACGTACCGCCTTTAAAGCCAAGGGCAACAAAAAGGCCATCAATGAACTATTGCACTGGAGCGATCAAATGGCTGGCTTAGGAAGGGAAACGCAAAAAAAATTTTTATCTTATTGCCTTGAGTTATTCCGTCAAGCCCTGTTGGAAAATTATTCAGTTAATGAGCTCGTGTATTTTGAACCCATCTCTGAACCATTTTCACTCGCGAAATTCGCCCCATTTGTACATCAAAACAATATTTTCGACATTTCAGAAGCGCTTAATCACGCCATTTACCATGTGAGCCGAAATGGAAACGGAAAAATTATTTTCAGCGATTTATCGATACAACTTACTCGATTTATTCACCGCAAACCCTAGTATTTGTATAGCTTATTCGGAAAGCCCACATCAATAACCTTTATCTATTAAAAACAGTCTGTTTTAAAGCGCGCTACCGGCGTTTCATAAGCCTTGCTATACTTGGGCCGTAATATTGCATAAAATCGCTTCTAAAGCCTTAATCGATGCGTTTCACGCCTTTTTGAAACAATAAATCCGTGATGAGGGTTCTTTTGTAAAAATGGCGCTTATATTAGAATACATTGCAATGAGCAATGCTTTTATTGAAAAGGATTTTTTAGATCGGTACTTTTCGGAAAGAAGACAAACATAAAACGCGTCAAACCACATCGGTTTGGTTCTGACCAATGTAAACTTTGAGGCCAAAAGATCCGTTAGTCCTTCTTTTGAAAAATGAAACAAATGACGTGGCACATCATAAGCGGCCCAATATTCTTTGTAGTAACACGCATCATAACATTTGAAATTAGGCACCGCAATAACTAGGCGTCCGTCTTTGTCAAGTTTGTCATAGAGCCATTGAATGGTTTCATTCAAATTGGACATATGTTCCAATACATGCCACAACGTAATCACATCAAAAGATTTTTCTGAAACCTGGTCTAGTGACTCTAAGAGCTGAATATTCTTTTCGGCAGCTTTGATTCGCGCCTTGCTTGAAACTTCAACACCGCTTACCGACCACCCCGAGGCTTTTGCCCGTTGCAAGAAATCTCCAGTACCCGCTCCAACATCCAATAGACTTCCCTTGCCTTTGTGAAGCTTTTCAATAAGGGTCGCTTTTTTCTGAAGGGAGTATCCCTTAACGATTTGATACATTTTTGCAAACCACCCTTGCCTGGCATCGGTATGGGAGATGTAGGCATCCGAATCATAATATCGTTCCAAATTTTCGGGAACCGGATGCGTCACTAAGATATTGTACTTTGGATGTTTCCTAAGTTCAAAGGTTTCCTCGCTTACCATAAAATCTTTTGGGCTTAGCATACTATGTAATCAGATTGTTTTGATATTCCTCAATAGACATGTTCCACGTGAAACAGCCTCCTAACGGCCCATATATACCAGCATGACGGAAATGTCATTGGGAGAGACCCCGCTAATCCTACTGGCTTGAGAAATGCTTGTAGGGCGAATTTCCTTCAGTTTTTCACGTGCTTCAAAAGAGAGAGACTTGAGCTTATTGTAGTCAAAATTATCCGGAATTCGAATTCCTTCTAAACGATTTAACTTGTCGGCGTTGCTCTTTTCCTTTTCAATATATCCGGCATACTTAATTTGTATTTCTGCCTGCTGAAGTTCCTCGGTGCTGAACTTTTCTTTTTCCACAAAGCGCTTCACCTGCTCCAACTGTAACATATCATCCATGTCTATCTCGGGCCGAGAGAATAGTTTGAACATCTTATCATTCTGCTGAACCGCAGCCGAATTATTGGCCTCTAAAATAGCATTTGCTTCGGCAACTTGATAGCTCGTGTTTTTGAAGAACGCCACTAATTTATCCGACTGCTCCTTTTTCTGCTCCATTTGATGGAGTCGGTTTTCTGACGCCAATCCGATGTCAAACGATTTAGGCGTCAATCGAAAATCAGCATTGTCCTGTCGAAGTAAGGTTCGGTATTCTGCTCTCGAGGTAAACATTCTATAGGGCTCTTCCGTTCCTTTTGTGATTAAGTCGTCAATTAACACGCCAATATAGGCTTCATTCCGTTGCAGCGTAAATGGGTCTTTACCTCTAATCTTTAAATGCGCGCTTATACCCGCCATCAATCCTTGAGAGGCGGCTTCTTCGTATCCAGTGGTACCGTTGATCTGCCCAGCGAAATATAGGCCACTGACTAATTTTGTTTCTAGCGTATGCGCTAATTGCGTGGGCGGAAAATAATCATATTCGATCGCATACCCGGGCCGAAAAAACTTTACATTCTGAAAACCATCACATTCTTTTAGGGCACGAAACTGGACATCTTCCGGTAGCGAGGTTGAAAATCCGTTGATGTAATACTCTACTGTATTCCAACCTTCGGGTTCTACGAATAATTGATGTCTGTCCTTATCTGCAAAACGGTGTATCTTATCCTCGATGGAAGGGCAATATCTCGGCCCGACACTTTGAATAGCGCCATTAAACATTGGCGAGCGATCAAAACCTTCTCGTAATAGCTCATGCACCTGCAAACTTGTATAGGACATATGACAAGCCCGTTGATGGGTTAATGGTTTTGTACTTTCTAAATATGAAAACTTCTGAGGCTCCTCATCTCCTGGTTGGATTGTCATCTTGCTAAAATCCAACGACCGCCCATCTACTCTTGGCGGCGTACCTGTTTTCATCCGTCCAGAATCAAACCCCAACGCCTCTAATTCTTTGGTGATACCTGTGGCGGCACGTTCACCCGCACGACCCCCGCCGAATTGTTTTTCACCAATATGAATGAGTCCGTTTAAAAAAGTACCATTTGTTAACACCACCGCTTTCGAACGCACTGACAACCCCAAGGAGGTTTTTACCCCCACCACACGGTCGCCTTCAATCAATAAGCCTGAAACCATCTCTTGATAAAAATCGAGGTTTGGGGTTTGTTCTAACATTTCACGCCAGGTTTCTGCGAAGCGCATTCGATCACTCTGAACCCTCGGACTCCACATGGCAGGTCCTTTAGATTTATTAAGCATCTTGAATTGTATCGCGGATTTGTCTGAAACAATCCCGCTATATCCACCCAACGCATCAATTTCACGCACAATTTGTCCCTTGGCAATTCCTCCCATGGCAGGATTGCAAGACATTTGTGCTATGTTTTGAAGGTTCATCGTAATCAATAGGGTTTTAGAGCCCAAATTGGCTGCAGCTGCGGCCGCTTCTGAGCCCGCATGACCCGCCCCCACTACAATTACATCATACTCTTTCTCAAACATACTTCGTAAATTTGTTCCACGTGGAACATATGGTAATATAAATTCGTGCGCAAAGGTAGTAAATAACTAATTCTCAGCAAGTTAAAACCGTATTTACTTGGATATCAGCGCTTAACAAAACCCCTAGCGGATAAGGCTTTGTTTTCAGCTTCTCGCATTGCCTCTTGTTCTTTCTTTGTTTTATCCTTTAAACCACAGTAATGTAGTATTCCGTGAATAATGACCCGATGTAATTCGTCATCAAATGTCGCTTTAAATTTTTCAGCATTTTCCCTAACGCGGTCTACGGAGATGAATATCTCACCATGGATTTGTTTCCCCAGAGTATAGTCAAAGCTTATAATGTCTGTGTAGGTGTCGTGATTAAGAAACTCCCGATTCATCTTCAGCAACTGTTGGTCATCGCAAAAAGTATAGAGTACCTCTCCAAGCTCGTACCCACGCCTTTGTATTACATCTTCAATCCACTTTGACACCTCTTGTTGGTTCGTGAGCTCGAAACCAATATCGCTAATGAACTCAATCATTATTTCTTCTGAAATAGGATTGAACTCTTTGTTTAAACACCGGGCGTAGCGGGAGTGCTTCTCTATTTAGAATTTCAGTAGAATTAAAATATTTTTTGATTTCATCAGGTTGCATTCGTAATGTATTGTTGTAGGTACGCCGGTTTGTATTGGATTCCCGCCTACTCTCTTGTCCTTGTTCGAAATCAGCAGTATCTAATTTTAACAACTCATATTGTAAGTTCAGCATTTGTTCTAGGGTTCTGTTATTAAAACCCTTATCCAACAACTGATCTTCCACCTGCTCCATTTTTCTCAGAATATCGCCTCCTGTTCCCTTCAACCCCTCTCGGCTTAGCTTGTCTTCTAACTGCTGTCGCAGTTGCTGTTGTTCTTTATAAATCTCATATAGCTTTCCATTGAGGTCCTCATTGCTGTCTTCCGACCCCTCCTGTCCTTGTCCATCATTACCCCCGTTTCCTTCATTTCCTTGGGAGCCCTTGCCGTTGTTTCCCTGGCCCTGTCCTTCTCCTTGACCATTGCCTTGGCCCTCTCCTTGACCTTGGCCTTCACCTTCGCCCTCCTGACCCTGACCTTGTTTTCCGCTTTTTTGCCCCATGCCTTCTTTCATTTTTTCAGAAAGACTTTGTTGCTGCTGAATGATATCCGGAAGTTGGAATCCTTGTCCCTGTCCCTGCCCTTGTCCAGAGCCCATTCCAGCAGCCTGCATCATTTGGTTCTGCATATTTCCTAGTAAATCGCTAAGGATTACCGCCAATTCATTCGATCCAGTGATCACATACTGTTGATTTGCTAACCCTTGCCGCAGTTGATTTTCTGCCAACCGTTCTAACGATTTATCCAAATTATACTGCGTTTCCGTAAGGGATTCATTGATGGTGGTACTTATCATCGGTTGCCGGAGAGATAAGGCAAACAGACTATCATCAATATGCTGGAAATTTAACTTAAGATCGTTCTGAACATTCAGCTTGCTGCCAAAGGTAGCGCTTCCATAATCAATCTCCTTAAACGTATCCATGAGCGCCTCCTGTTCCAACGAAAAGACCACCAAATTATCTAAAATCTGACGCAACATTTCCACATCCTCCTGAATGGTTTCCATTTGCCCGGCCGACATGCTCGACTGCATTTGTTGCCCCATCTGCTTCATTTTTTGCCCCGCCTTCTTTTGGTTCTTTTGAGCTCCCTTGCTGTCTTTTTGATCTAACTTCTGAGTGGCCTGCCGTTGTTCGTCGCTCACTTCCTGTTGCTTTTCTGCATTATCTGGTAATTTCATGGGCTCTTTAAGGGCTTTATTCTCCTTTTGAAGCGATTTCATTTCTTCCTTCAGCGTGTCGAATTTCTCGTTTAATCTTTCCTGGGCTTCTTTGGTGTTTTCAGACTCCTCCTTTTCGGAAAGCGCCTCTTGCTCCTCCCCCAGCTTATACATTTCCTCAGCAAGCTTTTCGGCTTTCTTGGTTACGTAGTATCGTTTGGTAAGTTCCAGCAACTGTTCCAGATTTCGTTCTTGGTTTTTATTCTGCTTAGCGAGATTTTCCAGCTTCTCGGTAAGTTCTTCTTTTTGTATTTTTTCCTGAAGCCGTTGTAGTTCTTCTAACAGCTTTTCATTCTCCTCTAACTGTTCTTCGTTTTCCTTCAATCGCTCCTCTAATTGCTCTTTAAAAGGATCCTTTTCTTCTTCCGGCTGAAATTGCTCTAAGTTTTTCTGAAGCTCTTTAGAGAATTTCTTCATCATCCCTTCTTGTTGTTGCTGTCGTTTGATAAAGTTCTCTAATTTCTTTTTGTCGTTCCAATTAAGTTCCTTTTTCTCCTTCTGAAGGTTTGACAGCTCTCGTAGCGCATTCTCCTGATCCTTCATCTTCTGAAGCGTATTGTCCATCCCTTCAATAGACTCTTCCTGATTCTCTAATTGTTGTTGCTCTTCCTCTTCTTTCGTCAGTTTCCGATAGGTGTACACTCCTGACTTGCTTGACTTATTGCCGTGAATAGCATCATTGTCGAAGACTTCAAAATAATATTCATACGATGTTCCTTCCGATAGTTTTAGTTCTGAAGGGAAGGCGCACACAAATTGATCGACTGTGGTGGTGTTGACGGGCAGCGGTAGGCGTTCTTTCACCTCGGGATTCTCTATCGGGTAATACACCAGCTGAAGCTTTGTGAGTCCGTAGTCATCACTCACCTCTCCTAAGAAATAGGTTGTCGTCGCATCCAGGCTATCAATTTTAGAAGAAAGATCGATGTCCGGATATTGATCTTTAATGACGCCCAAGGTAAAGGCCAAATTTTCGTAGTCCTGTAGGTCCTGGTTGGATGTTGTGATGGAATAATCCAAATTACGGTAAATACGTTTATCAAAACGAAAGTCGGACTCCTCTCCCGTCATTGCATAGGCAGAATCAGCCGTTTTGATATGCACTGTTTCGGTATTATTAGCTGTCACTTGCCAGGTAACCATCGTTCCTTCCGGGATGGTTGCATTTCCGGTGTTTGCCAATGCTTCGTCACGAATTCCGGTATGTGACGGATAGTCTAACCAAAGTTCAAACCCTACTAGCGACGGTGTTTTAATAACTGTTAGAGTATACGGAACCGAGGTCACACCATTAGCGTTCAACTGAAAAGACACCTCGTCCTCTGGCTGTAAAAAGGTATATTCAAATACGCCAGGTGCTACCGGCTGCAGATAGTAGCGCTCCTGCTCAAATTGAATGCTCACCTGTTCTGGAACCACTTCTCCTTCGGTTTGAACGGTAAGCGTAAAGGGCTTGTTCTCAATGGCTGTCAAGCGGTCGTTGGTTACAGTAAACACAAAAGGTGCCGGCGGTTCGTAGGCGGTGTCATAATTAACCACACGTTCGTAACTGCTTCGGAAAAGATCCCCATCGCCCCATAGACTAAAAATGATGAATACCACCACTGGGATGGCTAAATACTTCAGGTATTTTGCATTTGTCTTGAAGTTTACCGCCCGCTGGAACGGTATGGGTTGCAGCTCGGACGCTTTTTGGTCGATACTCGCTGCTAATAACTCACTTTGTCTTTGATTTTGATTTAACTGAATGACATTCAACAAACGGTCACTGACCTCCGGAAAGTGATTTCCGATAATTTTGGAAGCCTCTACATGGCCGATCCCGTGTTGTAGTTTGAATAGTTTCAGCAGCGGAAACGCTATAAAACGGACAAACAACACCCCTTCCACAGCGATTACGAGCCAAAACAACAGGCGTCGTCCCGCAGAATTAAGCCATAAAAAGTATTCCACCAATAAGGTTAGTAATAAATATAAAAGGCCTATTGCGAGGAATAACAGCACCCCTTTAATCAGTTCGTTGGTATAATACTTCCTGATAAAGCTTTCCAGTTTTTTCTGAATAAGAGAAAAGGTGCTCACTACTTGTTGTTATTACAGGTATTAAATGTAACAAAAATTATACCTAACCCATGAATTATTGCTAATCACTGCTGTTAGGAAAACGAACATTTCACAAAAATCATATACGGCAAGACCTATATCGCTTCCATCGCAATGAAATCCCGTCTTCTCGCATGAAAATATGCTGTTGAATGGCTACCTTTGTCCGCAAATGTTGACTATGTCTAATAAAGTACGTGTACGTTTTGCACCCAGCCCCACCGGACCCCTCCACATAGGTGGCGTTCGCACCGCCCTTTTTAATTATTTATTTGCCAAAAAGCATCAGGGCACTTTTGTGTTGAGAATTGAGGACACCGACCAAACGCGTTATGTTCCGGGAGCCGAAACGTACATTTTAGAGGCCTTGAAATGGTTAAACATTGCTCCAGACGAAGGCCCCAATAAGCGTGGTGAGTTTGGTCCTTACCGACAAAGCGAACGTAAAAACCTGTACAAAACCTACGTAGACCAACTCATCGAATCCGGGCACGCATACTATGCTTTTGATTCTTCTGAATCGTTGGAAGCGCTTCGGAAAGGAGCCGAGGCGAGCGGAGGGGCTTTTAGCTATGATGCACGCACCAGAAACACGCTGGAGAATTCGTTAACACTTTCAGCAGAAGAGACACAACAAAGAATTGACGCTGCAGCACCCTTCGTCGTACGCTTTAAGACTCCGGAAAACGAAACACTGGCCTTTTCAGATCGTATTCGCGGTGCGATGGAAGTCAACACCGCTACCATGGATGATAAGGTGCTGTTTAAAAGTGATGGAATGCCAACCTACCACATGGCTAATATTGTGGATGATCACTTGATGGAAATTACGCATGTTATTCGTGGGGAAGAATGGTTGCCCTCGCTTCCCTTGCACCTATTGCTCTACCGCGCTTTTGGCTGGGAGGCCCCAGAATTTGCGCATTTACCCCTCATTATGAAACCTGTAGGCAAAGGAAAACTAAGTAAGCGAGATGGTGAAAAATTAGGCTTTCCGGTATTTCCGTTAGAATGGAAAGCTGCAGACGGGAGCGTTTCTGCCGGATATCGAGAAGAGGGATATCTTCCAGAAGCGGTGATCAATATGCTGGCGCTTTTGGGCTGGAATCCCGGATCTGAACAAGAGTTATTTACGCTGAATGAATTGGTGGAGGCGTTCGATTTAAGTCGGGTGAATAAATCGGGTGCCAAATTCGATCCTGAAAAAACCAAGTGGTTTCAACATCATTACCTACAGCAGATGGATGAGGGATTGTTGACAGCTCAATTCCGAAGCTTTCTTCAGGATGAAAAAAACATCCGCTACGACGATGACCTACACCATATAGTAGCGCTATTAAAAGAACGCGCAACCTTTGTTGCCGATTTTTGGGAGCAAGGATATTTCTTTTTTCTGGCCCCTGACACCTATGACGAAAAGGCCTTAAAAAAGGCCTGGAAAGAAGATACCGCTTCTCTTTTAGAAAAGGTCATTACCCTTGTTGAGGGAACCACTCCCTTTACCGCCGCTTCTGTGTCCGATGCTATAAAAGGGTGGATTGTTGACAATGAGATTGGTTTTGGCAAGGTGATGATGCCATTACGCCTTTCTCTGGTGGGAGCCATGCAAGGCCCTGATGTGTTTGAAATCGTTTCGCTCCTCGGAAAAGGAGAAACGACCGCGCGAATGCGCCGTTTTATTGCATCACAAGCTTAAAAGTAGAAGGTGCCGGTGAGCACAATGGTGCTGCTTTTTCCTTCAAAATCACGCTCTTCGGCAAAATTTTGCTCGTTGAGTTTATTTAACATATTGGTTACGCCGTATTGATAGTGCGCGCTCAAGCGAAAACTTTTGAGTCCGGCAGTAATACCGCCCATAACTCGAAAATTGACCTTGGTGATATCCTCTAGATCTTGAGAAAGGATACCATTATAACCCGTCACTAGGCGTTCTTCATCTTCACTGTTCTTGAGTTTCATTTTGCCGTTGATATGCAGTATGGGACCAAACTCTAGACTTAGATGATGTTGAATAATATTGTAGCTTCCTAACAACTTCACCTGTACACCCGAGATGGTGTAAGGGGTCATTTCGGGTTCACTGAAAAACACATAGGTTGAAATGTCTACGTTCTGTTGATAGAATCCTATTCCGTAGATCAAGTCGAAATTATTGTAAAAAGAGCCCCGGGTTGTAAACTCGGCTGTCACCCCAGTACCTTGTGAGGTCAAAAATTGGTCCGTTTGAATATCAAATAAATTAACCCCTCCGGTAAGACCTAGCCGATTGTATTCCTCGAATCGCCGTTGGCTGAAAACCGTGGTGGTTACGATCATAAGAACCGTAACAAAAACTACTCTTTGAAGACTCATAGTTGAAAAATTATAAGGGCAAAGCTACCCTTAATTTCGTATATTCAAACGTTTAAAACTTAAATTCAGTATTATGGGCGGTTTTGTCTTTCTTATTCCTTTGATTGTCATCGGGTTTCTGATCCTTCTTTCGGGGATCTTCATTGTTAAACAACAGACCGCTGCGGTGATTGAACGCTTCGGAAGGTTTCAAAGCATACGCAACTCGGGCTTGCAGTTTAAAATCCCTGTTTTCGATCGTATTGCGGGGCGCATCAATCTAAAAATTCAGCAACTGGATGTGATCGTAGAAACCAAGACCAAAGATGACGTGTTTGTTCGATTAAAGATTTCCGTACAATTTCAAGTAATTCGCGATAAGGTATATGACGCCTTCTACAAACTTCAGAATCCGCACGATCAAATTACGTCTTACGTCTTTGACGTAGTTCGCGCAGAGGTTCCGAAGATGAAATTGGATGACGTTTTTGAACGGAAAGACGACATTGCTATTGCGGTAAAAACCGAACTCAATGATGCGATGATCGATTATGGATACGACATTATTAAAACTCTGGTAACCGATATCGACCCGGACGTACAGGTAAAAGCAGCGATGAACCGTATTAATGCGGCTGAACGGGAAAAAGTAGCCGCCGAATACGAGGCAGAGGCAGAGCGTATCAAGATCGTCGCCAAGGCTCGTGCCGAAGCGGAGAGCAAGCGCCTGCAAGGACAAGGTATTGCCGATCAGCGTCGAGAGATTGCGCGCGGACTTGAAGAAAGTGTAGATGTGTTGAACAATGTGGGGATCAACTCTCAGGAAGCTTCGGCACTTATTGTGGTAACACAACACTACGACACCTTACAATCGATTGGAGAAGAAACCAATACCAACCTTATTTTATTGCCAAACTCTCCGCAAGCAGGCAGTAATATGTTGAATGATATGATCGCCTCCTTCGTCGCTAGTAATAAGATTGGAGAAGAAATGAAAAAGCAAAACGAAGCCAGAGGAATTACACCGAAAGCTACCAAGCGGAAACCCCCTAGTAGTGGATACGATGACGAATAAGAAAAGAGCCGGAATTTCCGGCCCTTTTCAGTCTACTAATACTAGTTTTATAGGGAGATTAGCTATACTTTTTTACTATTTTCTTAATTCCGTAGCCTAATACAGGCGCCAACACCCGCATTAAAAGTCCTGCTGTTGCAGCGCTTCCAATAATGGTAGTGGTCATGCTAGGCAGTGAGAAACTTTCCTTGGTTTCGTGCATCGACAATTTTAGCTCCTCCTTATCAATTTCCGATTGGAGCCGCAACCAATGAAGATCCTTGTCGATTTCATCAAACGAATTATACTGTTTCATCCTCGTGGGGGTTTTGCATTTGTGATTCTTTAATTTCTCTATTCTCCACGCGTTCTTTCGGCGTAAAGCCATCGTCATCTACGATAAGGTCTGAAAACTTGCGTATCAAGGCACGTTCCAGCGGCTTCCTCGCAAAAATTAAGAGAAGTACGAATACGATTGCATAAAATCCTGCTAGAATAAAGTATCCCGTATAGCGCTCCTCAAAAAAGCTTCCCATCCACAAGGCGATTCCAATGGAAAAAAAGAATAGAACAAAAAGTCCAACGCTTCCCAATACTAAAAAATTTACCAATCGCGTGGTAAACTGCATAGACGATTTAAATAAGCGGAGTTTGTAGTACTCCGCTGTATTGGTTACGTATTCTTGCGTTTTAGTAGCGTTTTGCTCTAACTTCTTTGTAATGGAATCTAAGGGCATACTTATGCTGAGGTCGTTGCTTTCTTAGCTGTTGTTTTTGCTTTTTCAACAGCCGCTTCTTTCTGAAGTTTTGCGTTCTGCTTTCGAAGCGCTTCTAATTTTTCTTCCATAGCAACCAAAATATCATCCGCCTTGTAGCTAGCAGAGGATAAGGTATCTTCCAGTTTTTGTTCAAAGTTAAGTTTAGCGACACGTGCTTTTTCGCTGATGGTGGAGGCCGTCTCCTGCGCTTGTTGGTTGATTCGTTTTTGCGCCTTTTTCGCTTCTTTACTAATTTTTTTACGGGTCTTTTCGCCTTTATCAGGTGCGTATAAGATTCCGATTCCGGCACCAATGGCGGCTCCGGTCAATAATGCTAATAGGGTTTGTCCTGTATTCGATGCCATAATAGTTTTTGTTTAAGTTATTTGATACAAAGATACGCCGCAGGGCACGGGAGCGCTGTTAATAACCGGTTAATAGTAAAAATAGAACTTGTAAAGATTTCTTAAAGCGCTATTTTTTTTGCCAAAAACTCTTAAAATCAGCTATTGGTGTCTAGTTTGGCCCACGAATCTCGTAATGGTACAGTTCGATTAAAAACCTTTTTTTCTTCGGAAGAATCCCGGTCTACGGTGAAATATCCCAATCGTTGAAACTGCACTTTATCCTCTACTTTCAGGTCGGCTAAACTCGGTTCCGCATAGGCGGTGATCACTTCCAAGGAATCTGGGTTGATAAACTCCATGAAGTCTTTTTCCTTATGAGCATCCGGAGCGGGATCAGTAAACAAACGATCATATAAACGCACCTCCACCGGAAGCGCGTGCTTGGCAGAAACCCAATGTAAGGTTCCTTTTACCTTTCGCTGAGAAGCTTCGGTACCGCTTCCGCTTCGACTCTCTTCATCATAGGTACAATACACCGTGGTCACATTTCCATCGGCGTCTTTTTCTACTGAGTCGGCTTGAATGATATATGCATTTTTGAGTCGGACTTCCTTCCCCAGCTTCAGACGGAAAAATTTCCGATTGGCTTCTTCACGAAAATCTTCCTGTTCAATATAAATTTCTCTTGAAAAAGGCACCTCACGATCCCCAGCCGCTTCATCTTCCGGGTTATTTTCTGCCGTTAGCCACTCTTCCTTGTCTTCGGGATAATTGGTGATGACTACCTTCAACGGATCTAAAACGGTCATTACACGTGGCGCACGTTTGTTTAGATCTTCACGTACATTGAATTCCAAATGTGAAACATCAATTAGATTTTCGCGTTTTCCTACGCCAATGCTGTCGGCAAAATTCCGAATGGATTCTGGCGTATACCCTCTTCGGCGCAAGCCAGAAATGGTGGGCATACGAGGATCATCCCAGCCGGAAACGACGCCTTCTTCCACCAGTTTCAATAATTTTCGTTTGCTTACTACGGTATGACTTAAATTTCTTCTTGCGAATTCTCGCTGTTTGGGTCGCAGTTTCTTAGGGTCGTAAACCTGGTCTAAAAACCAATCGTACAGTTCGCGGTGGGGTAAAAATTCCAGGGTACACAGCGAATGGGAAACCTGTTCGATATAATCGCTTTCTCCATGGGTCCAATCGTACATAGGAAAAATTTTCCAGTCGGTTCCGGTACGGTGGTGTGGTTTATGAAGCACCCGATACATCACAGGATCTCGCATAAGCATATTCCCAGAAGCCATATCGATCTTGGCGCGCAACACATGGCTGCCTTCACCCACCTCCCCATTCTTCATTTGTTCGAAAAGCGCTAACGATTCTTCCACCGGACGATTGCGAAACGGACTTTCAACACCGGGTTCGTTGGGAGTGCCTTTTTGTTCCGCAATTAAAATGGAAGATTGTGAATCTACATAGGCCTTATCGTCTTTGATGAGTTGTACGGCCCAGTCGTATAATTGCTGAAAGTAATCGGAAGCATACCGTTCTTCAGCCCATTCGAACCCTAACCAGGAAATATCACGTTTGATGGCATCTACAAATTCCTGCTCTTCTTTGGCCGGGTTGGTATCGTCAAAACGGAGATTCACCGGGGCGTTGTATGTTTCACCGAGTCCGAAATTCAAACAAATAGACGAGGCGTGCCCAATATGCAGGTATCCATTAGGTTCCGGAGGAAATCGAAAACGCAGGCTTGCTGGCGTGTAACTTCCTTTTAAATCATCTTCAATAATATGCTCAATAAAATTGAGCGAGTCTTCTTTTGCCATGCGATTGTATTAGGGTTGCTAGCGAATGACAAAGGTAAAAAAAGTATCTTTGCGGAAAGCACCCTCTATGAGTTCCATTCGATTAAAAAATATTCGAATTTTCGCCCATCACGGCTGTTTGACAGAAGAAGAAAAAATAGGTAGTGACTATTTGGTAAATCTGAAAGTGAAGGCCGATCTTTCCAAGGCAGCACAAACCGACGCCCTTGTTGACACAGTTGATTACGTACAGTTGAATCACATTGTAAAGACTGAAATGGCACAACGCTCTAAACTATTGGAACACGTGGGTCAACGAATCATCGATCGCATTTTTAAAGAACTGTCCGTGGTCTCTGAAGTTCGCGTATCGGTGGCCAAGGTAAATCCACCTATTGGAGGAGATGTTGCTGCGGTAAGTGTTAGCATGCACGGACAACGGGAAATCCCTAAATAATACCTTTTTTGTTGGTATTATTTTTATATTTGCGGTCGCAATTGGCATCGTGGCCGAGTGGCTAGGCAGAGCTCTGCAAAAGCTTGTACAGCGGTTCGAATCCGCTCGATGCCTCCAGAAACCTTCAGGAACCTCCTGAGGGTTTTTTTTTATTCAATAGGTTCTTCTACGGGCGGAATGGGTTTTTCTAAAGGATGTGATTTTCCCGGAATGCGCTCTAGTCCGGCCTGTATTTGCTTCGGAAAAATCCCCTCAAGCAACAACAGCACACCAAATCCCGCGATAATAATACTCACCCACTTCTTGGTTTTGATAACAAACCGTGGGGTCATTCTACTTTTTAGGCGTTTTGCCAGCGCAATTTTTAGTAAATCGGTACAGAAGAAGACAATGAGAACCGTTGCTAGAAATAACAGCACACCGTTTTCAGAAGTGGTCAAGGCATTCGCCATGATGATGGTACCGATCCAACCAGCAAGAACCCCAAAATTTACAAAATTCAGTAAAAATCCTTTCAGAAAAAGATTCCCTAATTTCTTTTTTACTTTCAGAGAGTAATGTTCTCGCACAATTTTGAAGAACGATCGATTGGTACGAATGTAGGAAATCACACCGTAAGCAATGAGCACCACACCTCCAAAAATGAGCAACCCGGGATCGTCATTTACTTTCGTAAGAATCTGACTGGTACTGTAATACGCCACTAAAATGAACAGAATATCTGCGAAAATAGCGCCCAGATCAAAGAAGAGTCCGGCTTTAAAGCCTTTAGTAATACTGGTTTCAATAAGGGTAAAAAAGACGGGCCCTACTGCAAATGCCAGCAAGAATCCATAAAAGGCCGCATATCCGATACCGTCAAACATGAAATGTAAAAGTACAAATATCTAGCTTAGTCTTCGAGGTCTTTTCGATGTCCTAACATCAAAAAGTCCAAATGCTTCCTCACTAAATCGGCTTGTTTTACTTTTACATAGACCTCGTCGCCCAAGGTATAGCGATGATGGGTTCGTTGCCCGATCACGGCATATTCCTCTTTATCAAATACATAGTGATCATCTTTCAAATCTTGGAGTCGCACCATGCCTTCGCATTTGTTCGAAATGATCTCCACATAGATTCCCCATTCGGTCACTCCAGAAATCACCCCAAGAAATTCCTGATCTTGGTGGTCCTGCATATATTTCACCTGCATGTACTTGATACTATCCCGCTCTGCATTAGCGGCAAGGTTTTCCATTTCGCTGCTGTGGCCACATTTGTCTTCTATTGGATCTTCTTTTACTGAATCCTTTCCGTCTAAATAATGCTGTAGTAAGCGATGCACCATCACATCGGGATACCGTCGAATAGGTGATGTAAAGTGGGTGTAATAATCGAATGAGAGTCCGTAATGCCCAATGTTATGTGTTGTGTATACGGCCTTGCTCATGCTTCGGATGGCAAGCGTATCTACCAAATTTTGTTCTTTTTTTCCGACCACATCGCTTAACAACTTGTTCAAGGAAGCCGCAGTCGACTTACGGTCGCGCGTATTCATAGAGTATCCAAATCGCTTCACAAACTTTTCAAGCGACGCAATCTTTTCATCATCCGGCTCGTCGTGTACGCGGTAGACAAAGGTTTTCTTCGGACTTTGTTTTCCGATAAATTCGGCAACACTTCTATTGGCTAGTAGCATAAACTCTTCAATGAGCTTATTAGCATCCTTGCTTTCCTTGAAGTACACACCTTCCGGTTCGTTGTGTTCATCAAGAATGAACTTCACTTCTACTTTATCAAATGAAATGGCCCCTTGACGCATACGCTTGGTGCGCAATTTTTTGGCTAGTTCATCTAAGGTAAGAATCGCTTCAGCAATTGGGGTTTGCACGGTATACTCCTTTCCGTTTAAGGCAATATCCTTCGGAACTATTGCATTTTCAGCACTACCGTGTTCTATGACAGCCTGAGCTTCTTCGTAGGCAAAGCGAGCGTCGCTATACGTGACCGTTCTTCCGAACCATTGATTCACCACTTCCGCTTTTTTGTTCATTTCAAAAACAGCAGAGAACGTATATTTTTCTTCATTGGGGCGAAGCGAACACGCATTATTCGATAAAATTTCCGGAAGCATCGGTACTACTCGATCTACCAAATATACCGACGTGGCCCGCTCAAAGGCTTCATCATCTAACACATTTCCGGGCTGTAGGTAGTGAGATACATCAGCAATATGAATTCCTATTTCATAATTTCCGTTCTCCAAGGTTTCAAAAGAAAGCGCATCGTCAAAATCCTTTGCATCTTTTGGATCGATAGTGAAGGTAAGAACCTCTCGCATATCTCGACGCTTCTTGATTTCTTTTTCGTGAATTCTGGTATCGAGATTATTAGCAAAATCTTCTACCTCTTTCGGAAATTCGTATGGGAGTCCGTATTGCGCTAAAATCGCATGAATTTCGGTATGGTGTTCTCCAGGTTTTCCCAGGACTTTGATAATGCTGCCCACAGGAGAATCGGAATGCGCCTCCCAGCCTTCCATTTTTACAAGTACCTTATCACCGTTATTGGCATTTCCTATCTGACTCTTTGGAACAAAAATATCGGTAGGCATGTTGTAACCATTACATTGCACAAAAGCAAAACGTTCAGAAATTTCGATAGTACCTACAAACTCAGTGCGTTTCCGTTCTAGCACCTTGGTAATTTCTCCTTCGAGCTTGCCCTGTTTTCTACGTTTGAAAATATAGACTTCCACCACGTCGCCATGCAAGGCTCGATTAGTATTCTTTTGATTGACAAAGATATCTTGTTCTAGGCCATCTACGACAATGTAGGCCTGCCCGCGGCTGGTCATATCTACCACTCCGGTATGGTAATCTTTGGACGGTACCCACAGGTACTTTCCGCGGCTTACTTCGTTGATGGTCCCTTTTTCCTTAAGTTTCTTAAGCTTCTTTGTGATATGATTACGAGCACTGGGATCATTGACACCTAGTTGTGCAGCAATCTGCTTGTAATTAAGGGGATTGTTTTCATGGTTACGTAAGACGGTAAGTAATTGTTCTGTAAGGGCTTGATTCTGTTTTTGTTTTCCTCTTCTCTTTTTTCGTTTCGGCATATAGTATGGTTAAGCGGTAAAAATACGTTTTATAAGGCAATCACTCTTCTTATTTTGTAAAGATTTAATACATTCGTAATATGCTAGTTAGCTTACTTTGGAACAGTTTGTCACGATAGCCACCTTTACCTATCCCAGCGAATACGCTGTCCTCCGGTTGCTCTTAGAACAGGAGGAAATTCCACATGTCTTTCAAAATGAAACCATGATAGGCGTCCTGCCTTTTCACAGTAACGCCGTCGGCGGCATTCGCCTGAAAGTCCACGAAAGCGACGTTTCCAAAGCTACTTCCATCATTGAAGGGCTCGATCAGAGCGATCATCTTCGTATCGTGTAACGAGAATTTCCAGTTATCAACAAATAGTATAATACTTCTTTTTCTTTTTAAAATTTTAAATAAAAAATGATGCTTATGATGAGATGTTAATAAGCGGTATAACTTTTTTTACGTATTATTTTTATTTTCAAAAAGAGGATTTTAGCAACAGGTAATTAACATATATTTAAGAATCTCTCCCCTTGAATTCCAAGGGATTTAAAATTGCTATCAACAACTGTTGAAAACCATTTTTTCACGGATATTTTTGAAAATTTTAGTTTCTTTTTTTGTTGGAAACTGAATTTTGGAAGTTGAAAAATGATGTAGAATTCAGCGACTTTAATTTTGGATACCATTAAGATTTCATCATATGATAAATACTATGGTAATCTCCAAATAATGTTTTGGTAAAGTTGCTAACAGCAAACCTTTCTTTTGTTAACTAAAGTTTAGATCATTGTTAACTCGCTACTTTTTTAGAAAGACTGTCGTACAGGGTAAAAGTTAAGAGGAAATTTCTACAGAAGGCCCCCTTCCCGTATATTTGTAGAAAACAAATCATTATGAAAATAGCCATCGGAAATGATCATGCCGGGACGGATTACAAAAACACTATTGTCGATTATTTGGAAGGGGAAGGCCACGAGGTAACCAATGTAGGGACCAACGCTAATGACAGTGTTGATTATCCTGATTTCGTACATCCGGTAGCCGAAGCGGTAGCAAAAAATTCGGTTGATTTTGGAATTATTATCTGCGGAAGCGGTAACGGAGCTTCCATGACGGCCAATAAACATCAAAAGGTACGTTCGGCCTTGTGTTGGACCAAAGAAATTGCCATTTTAGCTCGGGAACATAACGATGCTAATGTGTTAAGTATTCCTGCTCGTTTTACCAGTGAACCACAGGCATTAGATATGGTTAAAGTCTTTTTAAACACCGATTTTGAAGGCGGGCGACACCTAAGAAGAGTTGAAAAGATCGCCTGTTCATAAAGAATATCATGGGGCATTCGCATGAACATCATCACCTAGCAATGAAAGGTAGAAACCTAATGATTGCTATTGTGTTAAACATAATCATCACAGTGGCCCAGGTGATTGGAGGAATTATCTCCGGGAGCCTGTCACTACTCAGTGACGCGCTTCACAATTTTAGTGATGTAGTGTCGCTCATCATTAGTTATATAGCCGATTCCTATTCAAAGCGAGAAGCTTCTTTTAATAAAACCTTTGGATACAAAAGAGCCGAAATCATCGCGGCCTTCGTCAATGCCGCCAGTTTACTTGTAATTGCAATCTATCTGATCGTGGAAGCGGTAGAGCGATTTTTCAATCCGCAGACGATTGAAAGCGGACTCGTTATTTGGCTCGCTCTTATTGCCATAGCCGCCAATGGTTTTAGCGTGTTGTTGCTTCGGAAAAATGCCAAAGACAATATGAACATGAGGTCTGCATATCTTCATCTATTTACGGATATGTCGGCTTCCGTGGCGGTATTAATAGGCGGCCTTTTGATGCGCTATTTTGGTTGGTACTGGGTAGACAGTACGCTTACGGTTCTTATCGCCCTCTACCTTATTTACATGGGATACGATCTATTAAAAAGCTCGTTCAAAGTACTCATGTTATTCACCCCAGACGATATTAATCTCAAAGAATTACGCGCACGCATTTCAGAAGATGCTGCCATAAAAAATGTGCATCATGTCCATATTTGGCAACTGAATGAACAAGAAATTCATCTAGAAGCACATGTCGATTTTTATGAGGATCTTTCACTTTCTCAATTTGATCGGATTCTTGACAGCATGGAGTTTATTTTGAAAGAGGAATACGGTATAAATCACGTCAATATTCAACCAGAATATCAAAAAGACGACGCAAAAGACATCATTGTTCAAGATTAATCTATGCATGTATTTTCCAAATCTTTTGAGGCGTTAACACTAGAAGAGCTCTATCAGATACTGCGGCTACGCAGCGAAATATTTGTGGTAGAGCAAGATTGCGTGTATCAAGATATGGACAATAAAGATCAGCAAGCTCTTCATATTATTGGTAAAGAACAAGGTACCATCGTTGCTTATACACGCTGTTTCGCCCCGGGAATCTATTTCGAGGAGGCTGCCATCGGAAGGGTAGTAGTGGCCGCCTCTCATAGAAAACACAATCTGGGTCGGCAGATCATGCGAAGTTCTATTAAAACACTTCAGAAAAAGTTTCCAAACCAGCCCATCAAGCTTTCTGCGCAAACCTATTTATTAGCGTTCTATACTTCCTTAGGTTTTGAAACTGTAGGAACCGAATACCTCGAAGATGGAATTCCACATATTGCAATGATTTTAGTTTAAATTATTGAATTCCTAAAATTCCTTTAGAATTCTAATAATCTTAAAAAATTGAATAATAACCCCATTAAAATTGGGGTGATTAATCAATAAAATAATATTTTTAGTTCATCAAACTATAAATAGTAGGGGGTATGGGACGAAAAATTAATTTTATTGTACTAACAGGACTAGTCTTGGTTTGCCTCTTGCTGGGCACCGAATATCAATATCTTGAAACCGCTCAGGGTATCGATTCAGGCGATACCGCCTGGATGATCGTGGCTAGTGCTTTTGTATTATTGATGACACCGGGTCTGGCTTTCTTCTACGGAGGAATGGTTACTAAAAAAAGTGTCATTTCAACCATGTTACAGAGCTTTGTTGCCTTAGGTGTAATAAGTGTACTTTGGGTTGTCGTAGGCTTCAGCCTGGCGTTTGGGGATAGTGTGTATGGGATCATCGGAAACCCATTTACGTACTTCAATTTTAATAATGTCACCGTTTCCCCTAATCCGGCATTTTCAGAAACTATCCCTTTTCTCATTTTTGCCTTGTTTCAACTTAAATTCGCCATCATCACACCAGCGCTAATCACCGGTAGTTTTGCCGAGCGCATACGCTTCCGGAGCTATATCTTATTTATGGTGCTGTTTTCCTTGTTTATTTATTCTCCACTTGCGCACATGACCTGGCATCCAGACGGACTCCTTCGGAAATTAGGCGTGCTCGATTTTGCCGGAGGCACGGTTGTACACATGTCGGCTGGAATCGCCGCCTTGGCCGGAGCGATCTATTTAGGAAAGCGGAAGGAACCCATAGAGCGTCCCGCAAACATTCCCTTTGTTATTTTGGGAACTGGCTTGCTTTGGTTTGGATGGTTCGGATTTAATGCGGGTTCTGCTTTAGGTGCAAATACGGATGCAGTAATTGCTTTTGCTAACACCAATTTGGCGTCTGCCGCGAGCATGATTACCTGGATCTTTTTTGACAGAATGCAACACCGGAAGATGTCGGCACTAGGCGCTTGTATTGGCGCTATTGTTGGTTTGGTGGCCATTACACCCGCCGCTGGGTTTGTGACCATAGGTCAGAGTGTTTTTATAGGATTTGTCGCAGCGGTGGTGAGTAATCTGGCCATTCGATGGCATGAACGGACCGAAATTGACGATACGCTAGACGTATTTCCGAGTCATGGAGTAGGAGGTATGGTAGGGATGTTATTAACCGGTGTTTTTGCGAAGGATGTAGGACTGGTCTATGGAGAAACCAAGACCTTCATATACCACTTATTAGCCCTTTGTGTAGTGGCGGTCGTTACCTTTTTTGGAAGTCTGTTACTTTATAAAATAACAGATCTTCTCCTTCGCATGCGCGTAAGAGAAGATCAAGAACATCGTGGATTGGATGCTTCTCAACACGGAGAGCACTTATTATAATTTAATAAGGTTCTTTTCGAGATTTAAATCTGCCAACATTTCATTGGTAAATTTATAGTGCCCGCGACGCGTAATAATTTTGAAGCGGTGATTCTTCATACGTGTTAGTACGTCTAAAAAACGCCATTTCGATTTCAAAAGGCTAGGTTTTTCGCTCTTCAGGCTCACTTCAAAATAGTGTTTAATGCCTGCGCGTTCGGCAACAATATCGGGAGTAATGCTCACGTCACTTCCCTTCTTATTGTACGATTTAGGAGTTTCATACCCTTCTAAATCCGCTTTGATATTCTCGAAGCCTTTTTTCTCGAGATACTGAATAGATTCTAGAAGGATTTCGTCGTTTTCTTTTTTATCTGCTTTTACCATAACCGATAGTATACGAAAAAATAGAACGCAAGTCAATTAAAGTTTTGTTAACACCCGCCGTGCTACGATTCATGGAGGGGGATGGTGAAGTGAAATGTAGCCCCTTTATTAGGGCCTTCGCTCGTCGCCGAAAGTGTTCCTCCTTGCCTTGCTAACAATGATTTACACAGGTGCATTCCCACACCCTGTGAGGGTTCTCCTTTCGTGCCTTTGCGACTCATGGGAGAATTGAATTTAAAAATTTCTTCCGCTTGGTTGGGAAGAAAGCCAATCCCAGTGTCCCGCACGCTAATGTAAAGAATGGAGTCTTCTTTTGCTGCGGAAATGTAAACCTTACCGTCTTCGGGGGTAAATTTAAAGGCGTTGTTCAGAAGGTTGCCCATTACAGTACGAAAGACCAGTGTAGGTAATGGAACGGTGATATTTGCGACAGCATCGGTATTCACCAGAATGTTCTTAGACTCCACTTTTGGGGATTTTTCCAGAAGAATTTTCAAGACCTCTTTTTTGAGAGAAACGGTTTCCGTTTGAACGAAACCGACGCCCATTGCCTGTTTGGTTTTGAGATCGACCAGAGTATGATTCAGAAAATCTATTTGCTGAGTAACCACGTTCTCAATAAGATCAAGATGCTCCTCTTTTTCGGTGTTGGTTTCGTCAAGCCGCATAAGTTCTGTAATTCCGTTGATGGAATGCAGCGGGTTCCGAAGATCATGTGAGAACAAGGTAATGATACGTTCCCGTTCCGAAAACAAGGAGTCTAGCTGTATCAGGGAAAACTGCGTGTCTTTCATTAGCATACCGACTTCGTCTTCGTATCGATCGGGAAGTTTATCTATAATTCCTTTATCAATATAATTATTGAGTGTTTCACGTACGCGCTGAATGGGGATGAGAAGATTGTGAATTAACCAAAGCGTCGTTCCGGTAGCGGCCAACGTAAATGCAAGTGCAATCAAGGTTAGTTTGGTAGCGGTCTCATCGGGCATTTGAGTATAAAATAAATACACGATAACCGCTAGTAGCGGCACGTGTATTCCAATAAAAGTGATCGTAAAAATTTTAAGGGAAAAGCTCTTTTTCAAAAAAGGAACCTTATCCAGAACTGAATATGTCTTCATACATGGGGAGGCTAAGTATGTTTTAAAGAAACAAATTTTATTGACAGCGCCCTCCTATTTTAACGCAGTCCTAAGAGCATTTAACAAGAAGCTAACAGCTTATTTTTTCAACTTGCGCTTACCAACGGTTCGATTGAAGGGAATCCCCAGTTGCGTGGGAAGATCGTTGTCTAAATGGTCGGCCACGTCCACCCCGTACTGTATCTCTGATACCTTTTCATATAGGAAGGTGCCGAACAGCCGGTCCCAGATCGAGAACATATTTCCAAAATTGGTGTCCGTCCATGGCATTTCAAAATGATGATGAAATTTATGCATATTAGGCGTTACGAAAACCCAACTCACGGCTCGATCTAATCGCTCTGGAAGGGAAATATTAGCATGGGTAAGGTAGGTAAATAAAACGCTTAAAATCCTATAGAACAAATAGAAGGCTATTGGCATGCCCATAAGCACCACAGCGATAAGCGCAAAACTTTCGCGAATGATAAAATCAACAGGATGGTGTCTTGTTCCTGTAGTAACATCCACGTGCTTATCACTGTGATGCACGATATGAAGCCGCCACATCCACGGCACCTTATGAAGCAAGTAATGCACTCCATATTGAGAGATTAAATCTAATACCAATAGCGATAGCAATAGTTCCAACCAAATGGGAGCTTGTATTAGGTGAAGAAGTCCAAATTGCGCCTGTTCCAGCCAAATAAAAACACCGGCGGTTAGTATTCCGAAGAGGGCGTTAATCACCATCACAAAAAGCAACAACCACAAATTTACCCGGGCGTGTTTCCATTTATTGTAGGGGGTAAGTACGAGTCGGTAATAGCCTTCCAAGACCCAAAAAAAGCCAAGTACGATGAACACCCATCCTGCCTTCATCCATATAGGCATGGTTTCAAAAAAGGATAGGAAGGATTCCATCGGTTATCGTAAGATCTTTTGATATTCGTTAGGGCTGTTCAACACCTCAATGGCCGCTAGGATCTCAGGATTGTGGGTTACCTGATATTCGTACAAGCCTTCTCTGTAAAAATAGCGCTTCAATATTTCGTCACTAAGCAGCGATTTAATTTCCGCTTTTTTGGCGATAACCGCTTGGTCTTTTGCGACATCAATAGCTTCGGAAAGGCTTGCGTACGCTTTTGAAATGTCGCCGCTTAGATCGTCATCTTCCGCACGACGCATGGCTTCTGCAAACTCCTTCTCGGTTTCGGTTTCGTATTCAAAATCGTTCTTCTTCAAAAACTGAAGAAATTGCTGAAAATCCCCTTCCGAAAACTCAAAAGCGTTCCAATCGGTAAGTGTATTCCGATAGTAATAATCGGTGGCAAAATCGAAAATGGCATTGTCTTTTAGAAGGGCAGTCGTTATCGGACTAAAAACAGCGGTTTCCACTTCTATATCGGGCATGATGCCCCCACCATCGTACACCGTTCGCCCCCCTTTGGTTTTAAAGGAATTGTATTCTTTAGCATCCACTCGTATGGGGTCGCCGTTCTCATCCCGATTCCAATAGTCTAAGGCCTGAATGCAACGACCACTTGGCGTGTAGTAACGGGAAATAGTGACTTTCAATTGGGTGCCATAGGTAAGCTTCTTAGGACGTTGCACCAACCCTTTTCCGAAGCTTCGAGCCCCCACAATCACAGCCCTGTCAAGGTCTTGTAAGCCTCCGGAAACGATTTCACTTGCCGATGCGCTGCGTCCGTTAACCAGCACTACCAAAGGAATTTCGGTATCCACGGGTTCATTCCTCGTGGTGTAGGTGCGATTGTACTTTTCGATGACCGACTTGGTCGTAGTGATTACTTCGCCCTTAGGAACAAATAGGTTAACAATATTGATCGCCTCATTTAATAATCCTCCTGGATTTCCTCGGAGGTCCAGAATAATTTTTTCGGCCCCATCAATTTTTAAATCCTCTAAAGCGGCTTTGGTTTCTGTTGTGGTTTTGCGATTGAATTTAGACAATACGATGTACCCAATATTGTTGTCTAATAATTTGTAGAAAGGAACCGCATTCACTTCCACCTGTTGCCGTGTGAGCGTAGTTTTTTGAGTTTTCCCCTGGCGTTTAAAAGTAAGTTCTACAGTCGAACCTGGTGTTCCTTTCAGCAGCTCTCCCGCATCATCTTCAAAATCGGTTAAGGAAACATCGCCAATCTTTACAATCTCATCGCCGGCTTTGAGTCCGGCCTGATCTGCAGGATAGCCCTTAAAAGGCTCCACAATGGTAATCTTTTCTTTTTCGGTACGAACACTGGCGCCGATCCCGGTGTAGGTGCCGGAATTTTTTATGCGTGCATCTTCCACTTCTTGCTCATTCCAATAGACGGTGTAAGGGTCTAGGTCTTCCAACATGCCTTTGATCGCCTTGTCCATTAAGGTAGCGGGTGTTACCTCGTCTACGTAATTCATATTTAGCTCTTTGTAGAGCGTTGTAAAAATTTCGATCTGCTTGGCGATTTCGAAGAAATCGTTTTTTACAAAACCTGTGGAAACAACAAGGATGGCTGCAGCCACAACTGGGAGCACAAATTTCTTTTTAAAATAGTTCATACGGGCTTATTTTTTTGGCGCCTGGGGAACAGACCGCTTTCTACGGCGAATCCACCAGCGAATGAGTAAAATAGCGATTATCGCGATGAAAAACAAAGGCCATAAATACAGGATTCCCAGGAAGAATACCGAAATACCATCCCATCCGCCCTTCAGGGAGTTCAACATTTTTTGACCGTAAGAAACGGTAACACCGGTTTCGGTCGTTTGCTTGTAAAATTCAATAGAAAGGGTGCTCATCGCCACCTTATCTTTCAGATAGTTTAAGCGGCCCTGTTTGGCTTCAATTTCTTCGCGAATAGTTGATAGCTCTCGTTCGATCTCAAGCATTTCCTTCACGTTTTTTGCCTGCCGAAGCAACTCCAAATATCGATTTTCGAGCTCTCGCTTGGCCTTTAACCGGGCTTGAAGGTCTACGAACTCTTCGGTTACATCTCGGCGCGAAATGTCCTTTTGATCGAAATATTCTACGCCTTCTGAAATCCCATCGAGCATGGCCTGGAAGTTATTCGTGGGGACGCGAACCACCATATTTCGATAGTAGCGATTGTAATTCTTTCCAGAATTATCGCTGGCAACAAAACCTTGATATTGTTGCGTGAGTGAAAGAATTTTTTGATGCGTTTCTTCCGGGTTGTCCGTTTCAAAAGAAAGGCGGCCTTCTTTAATGATTTGTTGTTCCGTCCTTTCATCATCTACTTGGGCCACATCTTCTTCCATTTCAGTTACTTCCTCCAGCAGGATCGTTTCATCATACGCCATCGATTTTTCTTCCGAAGGATATGGGATGTCACTACTAGAGCCATTAGAACAACCTAAAATAAATCCAAACAATAAAATAACCAGTGTTTTCATAAGGATACCGTTTTAAGCAGTGCGACGATGGAGGAGGACAAGGCGTCGTACGGCATGGGTTTTTTGTGTATATAGATAAAGAGCAGCGCAAATTTCGGACCGTTTTCGCTGAGATGTTCATTTTTGTGTAAGCGATAGGCCTCTTTAAGTTGTCGTTTGATGCGGTTGCGCGCTACAGCCGACTTAAAATTTCGCTTCGGAACGGCAAAAGCTGCTTGATGATATTCTGCTCCCGCCACCGGAACATAGACCAGCTGCACCGGAAACTTTTTGGCGCGTTGTCCTGTTGCAAACAATTGTTGAAATACAGTTTTGCTTTTTAGACGTTCGGCTTTAGGAAAGGTTTTCTTCACAGGTTAAAGATAACAAAAGACCCTACAGCTTTATGGCGGTAGGGTCTTAATACATTTTGAAAGAAGCGTTTATTGAGCCTCCCACATATTGTTTTCCAAATTAATATCGGCCATACGTTGTGTCGCATCAATTTGTAGCGCTTTGATTTTCTTTCCGGAAGTCACTTCCACTTGATAGGTTGGGTACGCCCAGGCCCAATCAGGCTGCACCTTCCATGTCATTGTTGGAAACGGGTTCTTTTTCTCTGCCCGTGCCATTTGTAATGGGATATGCATGATTTCTTCGGAACCATCTTCGTACATCACATACAGGTCAATCGGCATCGGCATGAGTCCGATTCGCTCCAAGGTCACCGTCGTATTTCCATTAGGAGCCGTTTCTACTCCTTTAATTCCGTAGTCGACGGTATTGGTGGTTTGTGCAAAATCGGTCAAATACCAATCCAATTCAAAACCGGAAGCTTTTTCCGCGACGCGGATAAAATCATTAGGAGTGGGATGTTTAAAAGCCCAGTCTTTATAATAATCGTGTAAGGTTTTCTGAAGATTTTCTTCTCCAATAACATATCCTAATTGCCCCAAAAAGACAGCTCCTTTACCGTAGGCAGCAATCCCATACGATCGATTGGAGGCATAGCGATCGGCATGGGTGGTTTGTGGTTGTTCTTCGCCACTGGTGGCCAAGAACCGATACCCGCGATATGATCCGCTCAATGGGTTGGGGGATTGTTGATCCATTACTTCATTCATGGCCAAGGCAGAAATATAACTGGTAAAGCCCTCATCCATCCATTCATGCTTTGCTTCATTGGTCGCCATTAAAAACTGAAACCAGGTATGCGCCAGCTCATGGGCGGTAACACCCACCAGGCTATTGAATTCGCGTTCTCCAGTAATCAACGTACACATGGCGTATTCCATTCCTCCATCACCACCCTGGATCACAGAGTATTGCTTATAAGGATACTCACCAATATGCTCATTGAAATACGTCATGAGCTCTGCCGTTTTTGGCTGCAGATTCTTCCAGTTTTCTATGATTTCTGGATTGTTCTTATACAAAAAATGAAGTGTTACGCCATTCGGTCCTTCATAGGTGTCATGTATGTACTCATCATCAGCGGCCCAAGTGAAATCATGCACTTTAGGCGCTTTAAAATGCCAGGTATATTTTCCATTTTTGGGCTTCATTGCTTTGAGGCCCTTAGGACCATAACCGTGCCCCACTTCACTTGGGTTTTGCAAGTAACCCGTTCCGCCAATGGTATAATTCGCATCAATTGAAATTTTCACATCAAAATCACCCCAAACTCCATGAAACTCTCTCCCAATATATGGATCGGCATGCCACCCCTGAAAGTCGTATTCGGCTAATTTAGGATACCATTGTGTCATGGAAAGCGCAACGCCTTCGGCATTGTCTCTACCGCTTCTACGAATCTGGATGGGTACCTGCGCGTCCCACTCCATATTGAATGTGGTCGTTGTTCCCGGTTGAATAGGCTTGTCTAACGCTACTTCTAACACGGTGCCCACCACTTCGTACGAAAGGGCCACCCCGTCTTGCGTAAGCTTCGTCGGTTTGATGTAACCAATTTCGGTTGGACTCAATTTTGAGATGCGATCGCCAACGCGGGCATCGGGATCTTTTATAGTGCGTGAACGTACGTCCATTTCGCTTCCCGGTTGAAAGGCGTTAAAATATAGGTGGTAAAACACTCTATCGAGCACATCCGGAGAGTTGTTGGTATACACCAGTGTTTGTGTTCCCTTATATTGATGGGTTTCCACGTTCATGTCGATTTCCATAGTGTAATCGGCATGCTGCTGCCAGTAGGTTGTGTTGTTTTGCGCTTCGGAAAGTACTATAGAAGCGATTAACAATATGCAAGAAAGAATACCTTTCATTATCGAGACATTTTATCTGCCATGATCAAGGCATTATACATGTTTACCATTTTTCCAGACTTGGATATAGCATTAAAGTTTTGCGAGTTGCTAGGATCTCCGCCCAATACCACCGGACTTTTAGATGATAGTCCGCTATCCATAATAATCTGCTTTACTTGTACCGCCGTCAAGTTTGGATATAACGACCGGATGGTAGCAGCAACCCCTGAAACGGCTGGAGCCGCCATAGAAGTTCCTTGCAAATACTCGTAGGTGTTTAAGGGAGTTGTCGCCCAAATTTTAACTCCAGGCGCAAACACATCCACGTTCGAGTCGCCATAGTTTGAAAAATTGGCTACGAGCTCGCTTCCATACTTGTAATTGAGGGCCCCCACGGTGAGGACGTTATTTGCGTATTCTGGACCGGTTAGGGACTGATCGTTTGGATATACTTCAGTTTCGTCAAGATCGATGCCCTCGTTTCCGGCAGCATTTACAATAAGCACGTCTTTAGAAGCAGCGTATTTAATGGCATCTCGAACCCATTCCGGATGTGGAGAATAATATTTTCCGAAGCTGGTATTGATCACTTTCGCGCCATTATCTACTGCGTATCGCAAGGCCAGAGCGATGTCTTTGTCGTACTCATCTCCATCTGGCACGGCACGAACCACCATAATTTTTACGTTATCGGCAACTCCGTCGATACCAATACCATTGTTGCGTTGTCCGGCGATAATTCCGGCAACGTGTGTTCCATGGCGAGCGTCTTCTTTTTTCACATCTGGACCGTCTACATCCCCGTTTCCGTAGTATTTTGAACTAAAATCATCGGCGTCGTCGTTCAACACAGCACGGAAATCGGCTTCCAGATTAAAATGCGAATCCAAACGACCGGCAAAATAATCAACTCCGCCTTCCAGCTCTTTAAGCACTTCAGGAACGGTGTCGCCATAATTCAACATCTGTGTAAGCCCGGCGATGTATTGTTGCTCTGTTGGCGTGGCATTGGTAATGCCTGCAAGATCCTGGGCAGTATAATCTTCTTTTCCAAGCTTTTCACTTATTGCCTCATGCGCGGGACGCACTTGCTGAAGGATTTGCTCATATTGGGTTTTATTAGCCAAGGTCTCCTGATACTCTTTTTCGTATTCAGCCTTTGCTTTTTGGAATAACGCAAACTCTTCGCGGTTCGCGGCACTGATGGAGGCTTCCGACTTCCCTTCGTATTTAGGGCCTAGTTTTTTGACGTAGCGAACGTATTCCATGTTCTCTGCTACGATATCACCTAAGAAATTCCAGCCGTGAATATCATCTACATAGCCATTGTTGTCATCATCTTTTCCATTTCCAGCGATTTCATCTTCGTTTACCCAGATTACATTCTTTAGGTCCTCGTGTTCAATATCAACACCACTGTCTACTACTCCTACGATGACCGTTTGGCCTTTCCGCTTGTTGAGAAGTTCGGTATAGGCTTTGTCTACGCTCATCCCTGGAATGGTGTCGGCCACCAAATCGGCCGCCCCCCAACGTTTGTATTGCTCGTCGTTTAGGGGAGCTGTTTTTAACGGGTTGGTGTCAATATTTTCAATAGGAGTAGCTACAATGGGAGCCACTGAGCTTCCACAACTTGATAATACCGCAAAGGCACCTGCGGCAAGCAAAGAAGATTTAAATAGATTCATTTTCGTATTTAATTAATTAAAGAGTTCGTTACATGTAAATGTTTGGTCGAGTCGGACCCCCTTTTCCGTATGCTTTACGGTGATTATTTCATTGTGGGCGTCGTGTTCTAAAAACAAATAATATCCTTTGTCGGCTGCTTCGTTGAGGAACTTCTCTTTTTCAGGAAGCGTAAGAAGCGGTCTGGTGTCATATCCCATCACGTAAGGAAGCGGCAAATGTCCTGCCGTAGGAAGCAGGTCTGCCATAAATACTATGGTTTTATCCTGATAGGTGATATGCGGAATCATTTGTTTATCGGTATGTCCATCTGCAAAGAAGATGCCGAAATCCATTTCATTGGGTTCGGCAAAATCGACTTCCGGTCCGTTGACAAACTTCAATTGACCGCATTCCTGCATAGGGAGGATATTCTCTTTTAAAAAAGAGGCTTTTTCCCGACGGTTAGGATGAACCGCCCAACTCCAGTGATCTTGATTGCTCCAGAACGTCGCGTTTTTGAAAGCGGGTTCGTAGCCGGTTCGGTCTTTGTTCCACTGAATGCTTCCACCACAATGATCAAAATGAAGATGCGTCATAAACACATCGGTGATATCATCGGGATGAAATCCGTGTGCTTTTAGAGATTTTTCCAAAGAATCATCGCCCCATAGGTAGTAATATCCAAAAAACTTGTCGCTCTGTTTGTCTCCCATGCCCGTGTCGATCAATGTAAGGCGATCGCCGTTTTCAATGAGCAGGCATCGTGCTGCCATGTCGATCATGTTATGATTGTCTGCGGGGTTGGTTCGGGACCAAAGGCTTTTTGGAACGACTCCAAACATGGCTCCGCCGTCGAGCTTAAAGTTTCCGGAAGCAACAGGATATAATTTCATAGAATGCGCAAATTACTAAAAGTAAGGCGAACAAGCGATTTCGTTAAGGTATAATTAAGAATTTGGCGCATTTTGGTGTACGATGTAATGCCATAACTTTAAAATAAATAGGCCGCGCTCTCAAAAAATAGGGAAGCAGCTGTCCTTCTTTATTTTTTCGTGTATCTTGTTTCTTTTATTTTTACCAAAAAGAACGTGTATGTTAGAATTGGCCGCAATCATTGTTTTGGGAATTTTGGCCCAATGGGTTGCCTGGAAGTTTAAGCTTCCTGCGATACTTCCTTTAATTTTGATCGGACTCTTCGTTGGTCCCATGTCTACCCTGCTTTCAGAAGACGGAACCCAATGGATACAACCTATCTATAATGGGAGCGACGGACTCTTTCCAGACGAGAACCTCTTTTACTTCGTGTCGCTGGCCATTGGAATCATTCTCTTTGAAGGCGGACTAACCCTGCGACGAGGAGAAGTTTCGAAAATAGGTCCCGTTATCGGAAAACTTATTAGTTTGGGCAGCGCCGTCACATTTATTGGTGGCGGTATCGCGGCACACTACTTTTTTGGCCTCGACTGGCGAATGTCCTTTTTATTTTCAGCCCTTATCATTGTGACGGGTCCTACGGTAATCACGCCTATTCTTCGAAATATTCCGCTTAAGAAGGATGTTTCAGCCATCCTAAAATGGGAGGGCATTCTAATCGACCCTATTGGCGCCTTGGTAGCCGTTCTGGTCTTTGAGTTTATTAGTGTTGAAGGAGACGCGGGGTATACCAAGCAAGCCCTCATTGAGTTTGGAAAGATTGTGCTCATTGGTTTTTCCTTCGGAATTTCTGCCGGATGGGCGCTGTATTTTGCCATTAAACGTCGCCTCATTCCGCACTACCTCTTAAATGTGGTGGCACTTTCCTTTGTGCTAATGATCTTCGTTCTAAGCGATTTGTTTGCGCATGAAAGCGGACTTCTAGCGGTAGTGGTTATGGGAATGTATCTGGGGAATAGCGACCTGCCTAACCTCAAGGAGCTACTTTATTTTAAAGAGTCGTTGAGTGTCTTGTTGATTTCCATCCTATTCATCTTACTGTCAGCGAACATTAGCATCGATGACCTATTGTTGATCTACAATTGGAAAACGGCAGTGCTGTTAGCGGTAATCATATTTGTGCTGCGTCCCATAGGTGTGTTTCTCAGTACGGCCGGAAGCTCACTCAAGTACAATGAAAAAATGTTCATCAGTTGGGTTGGTCCCAGAGGAATCGTGGCCGCCGGTATCGCCTCGCTTTTCGGAACCAAACTCGTAAAAGAAGGGTTTCCCGGTGCCGAATATATTACGCCATTGGTCTTCGCGGTAGTACTCGTTACCGTGTTGCTTAATGCTGCGACGGCGCGGCTATTCGCTTCTGCCGTAGGGGTTTTCTTAAAAACCTCGGAAGGGATTGTGATCGTAGGCGCTTCCAAAGCATCTCGCCTCATTGGAAGCTACTTGATGAAAAACAAGCATCACGTGGTATTGGTAGACACCAACCGCAATAATATCGATAAGGCGCGTGAATTAGGACTGGAAGCGCTAAACGCCAATATTTACGCAGACGATCTTACCGACAACATCGAATTGAATGATGTAGGGTACCTGTTGGCGATGACTGGAAATGATGAAATCAATAAACAGGCGATCAAGCGCTACGAAGAATCGCTTGGAGAAAACGGTTCGTTCCGACTCTTAAATGCGGATGAGATGCGGGCCAAGAATAACCTGAACAATACCAATGTCATCTCGAAAACACATGATTACATTCGCCTTGCCGAAGTTGCGAGAGACTTTCCCTCTATCCAAGAATTACCTGTGAACAGTAAAGATCAGCTCATTAAGTTGTTAGGACATATAGAACAAGAGGTGAATGCAGTCGCCTTATTTCTGAAATATGAGGATGACGACATCAAATTGTTATCTACCCGTGAAAACTTGGAAGTATCTCAGGGTTGTGAGTTAGTCTACATGGGTAAACCGATTGATTTTGAGGATGTGCTGTCGGTTGCGAATGAAGAGGAAGATGACGACAATCCACCGGAGTAATATTTTCGAATTACGCCCGTTGTAAAAGATACGTCTTACGAAATGAAAAGAACCGTTCTTATTTGCGCCTCTATTCTGTTCTTCTTCTCCTGCGAGGATGATGAGGGCCGCACCTGTACTACGTGTCGTTCCGATCAGACGGCCAACTTTGAATTGTGTCGCGAAGGCAACGGGAATGCTTCCGTTAATGGAGATGACACTAATACCCCATATGATCGTTACGTAGAAGACTTACGCGAAACCGGCGTAAGCTGCGGAGGAATTTAATCGTTCAGCTTTAAAACGGCCATAAACGCTTCCTGCGGAATTTCTACATTACCTACAGCGCGCATCCGTTTCTTCCCTTTCTTTTGCTTTTCTAACAGCTTTCGTTTACGAGAAATATCGCCCCCGTAACACTTTGCCGTGACATCCTTCCGAAGTGCCTTAACGGTTTCTCTAGCGATAATTTTTGCACCGATTGCTGCCTGGATGGGGATGTCGAATTGTTGCCTCGGAATGAGGGTTCGCAACTTTTCACACATCTTTTTACCGATGTCGTATGCGTTATCCTGGTGCAATAAGGCAGACAATGCATCTACCGTGTTTCCGTTTAATAAGACATCTACCTTTACTAACTTCGAAGTTCGCATACCGATAGGCGAGTAGTCAAAGGAAGCGTAGCCGCGCGAAACGGTTTTCAGCCGATCGTAGAAATCGAATACGATTTCGGCCAGCGGCATATCAAAAGACAACTCAACTCGTTCGGTTGTTAAATAAGTTTGGTTTGTAATTTGACCGCGTTTTTCAATACATAAAGACATCACCGGCCCCACAAAATCGGCTTTCGTGATGATGGTTGCCTTGATATAAGGCTCTTCTACGTGATCAAGCGTAGAAGGATCGGGGAGGTCACTTGGGTTGTTTACCAAGATCGCCTCTTCGGGCTCCTTGGTGGTGTATGCGTGATAGGAAACGTTAGGAACCGTTGTAATTACGGTCATGTCGAATTCTCGCTCCAAACGCTCCTGAATAATTTCTAGGTGCAACATTCCTAAGAATCCGCAGCGAAACCCAAATCCGAGCGCCGCCGAACTTTCCGGTTGAAAAACTAATGACGCGTCATTAAGCTGAAGCTTCTCCATGGAAGCACGCAGCTCTTCGTAATCTTCGGTATCAACAGGGTAGATTCCTGCGAATACCATAGGTTTTACATCTTCAAACCCTTCGATCATATTGGTAGTGGGCTGTTTTGCATCGGTGATGGTATCCCCAACTTTTACTTCCCTCGCATCTTTAATTCCGGTGATCAAATACCCTACGTCTCCGGTTTTAATGACTTGCTTCGGCAGCTGTTTCAGCTTTAAGGTTCCCACCTCATCGGCAAAATAGTTTTTGCCAGTAGCCATGAACTTTATCTGCTGCCCTTTTTTGATTTCCCCATTTAAGACGCGAAAATACGTTTCTACACCCCGAAACGGATTGTACACCGAATCGAAGATCAAGGCCTGTAGCGGCTCATCAGCTACCCCCTTGGGAGCGGGTACTCGTTCGATGATGGCGGCGAGAATTTCTTCAATTCCCAATCCGGTTTTTGCGCTGGCCGGAATTACTTCATCAGCATCACAACCCAAGAGATCAACAATATCGTCGGTCACCTCTTCCGGATTGGCAGAAGGAAGGTCTACCTTGTTCAACACAGGGATGATTTCAAGGTCGTTTTCCAGGGCTAAATATAGATTTGAAATGGTTTGCGCCTGAATACTTTGCGCGGCATCGACCACTAACAGCGCTCCTTCACAAGCCGCAATACTTCTAGAAACCTCATACGAGAAATCAACGTGACCGGGGGTATCGATTAGGTTTAATGTGTAGGTTTCGCCTTCGTGGGTGTACTCCATTTGAATGGCGTGGCTCTTAATGGTGATACCACGTTCTCGTTCTAGGTCCATACTGTCCAAGAGCTGCTCTTTTTTTTCACGGTCGGTTACAGAACCCGTAAAATCAAGCAGCCGATCGGCTAACGTACTTTTCCCATGATCGATATGGGCAATGATGCAAAAATTTCGAATGTTTTTCATAGTCAATAAGGCTTCCGGAATTCAACATAACTCCCGTCGAAAGCAGGATGCAAATATAACTGAAAAAGAGGGGAAACGATAGCAGATGAAGAATTCCTGTGCGTTTTTGGCAATTTAAGCCACATTATTTGTAATAACACTCTTTTTTAAAGTATACTTGTTATTACTTTGCACCGCTAAATGCAAGATTAACAGACCGCCAAACTTATGTCTCGAGCACTCATTCTCTTAGTGCTATGTGTTTTTATTACGTCACATGCCCAGCAGGTTTCCGTACAGGGAACTGTCGTCGATAATGCCAATAAGCCAGTATCTTTTGCGACGGTATTGTTGCTTGACGCTTCTGGCGAAACATCCTTGCAGGGAACCGCTACAGATGAGGACGGAAGCTTCCGCTTGCAGCCTGTAAATTCAGGGTCCTATACGTTACAAATTAGCTACCTCGGCTTTCAAACCCAAACGCTCTCGCTTTCGCTTCCGAAGGACAACCCGCTAGGAACTATCACATTAGTCGAGAACACCGAACAGCTTGGAGAGACCGTGATCACTTCTAAAGAACCGATACTCCGAAAAGAACCGGGAAAACTTGTTTTTACTATAGAGAATACGGCGTTAGCAACCGGCAATACCTTCGACCTTCTTAAAAAAACGCCAGGAGTAGTGGTGTTGGGGAATGATATTCAGATCAAATTTAGTACGCCGGTTATTTATATCAACGACAAGCGGGTCTACTTGTCCGCTTCGGAAGTGGCGTCGCTTTTACAAAACACCGATGCTTCAGCAATCAAAGAAATTGAGGTCATTACCAATCCTTCCGCACAGTTTGATGCGGAAGCGGGAACGGCGCTCAATATTAAGACCTCCCGAGCCATCGCTATTGGTTATAAAGGAACAGTTTCCGGAACCTACGAACAGGCGGTCTTTGCCAAATACAATGTGGCTACCTCCCACTTTTATAAAAATAACTGGCTAAACCTGTACGGAAGCTATAGTTTTAGTCCGAGAAAGGAACTGAAACAAGATGATAACGCTATTGAGTTTTTTAACCCAGATAATAGTACGAAGAGTTTTTGGGAAACCGACTTTTCAAGAATAACGCGTAGTTACGCGCATCAGGCCAACTTGGTGGCAGATATCGAAATTAATGAAGCCAATAGTCTCAATCTAAATGTGAGCGGACAGGTATCGCCGGACAAAACATATCAGAACGATGTGTTTGGGATTATCTCCAATGCCCAGCAGCAGCGCGACTCTACGTTCAATACCAACAGCTTTTTAGAAAATGACACAGCGACGTTTTCCACAGCTGTGACCCACGACCTCACCCTAAATGATAAAGGGGCCTCCCTTCGTACCACAGTTAATTATATTCGGTATCAGTTTGACCAAATGCAACAGGTGAACACACGTTATTTTTCGCCAGACAATGCGATCCTTAGAAACAACCGTTTTCGGACGGAAGCGCTGCAGGAAACAGCCATCTTTAGTGGTCAGACCGACGTAACTACCTCGATTGGCGGGATGTCGTTTTCTGGCGGACTCAAATATTCGTATATCGATACGGAAAGCGGTTTGGATTTCTTTGATTCCGATTTGGAAGCCACGCCACAGTTCAATGACGCATTATCTGACCTATTCTTGTATCAGGAGAAAATTTATGCCGCCTATGCCGAAGCCTCTAAAGAAGGAGAGCGATGGAGTGCGGTTTTCGGACTGAGAGCAGAGTATACCGATGTAAACGGAGATTCACAATCCTTAGGAGTGGTCAATACGCAATCGTATTTTGAGCTTTTTCCCAATGTTTCGGTGCAACACACCTTGAAAAATCAGAATACGATAGGTCTTAGCTATGCGCGACGTATTCAGCGGCCACGCTACCAGAGCTTAAATCCGTTTCGATATTTTTTGAATGAAAATAATTTCAGCGGCGGAAACCCAAACCTTCGACCTTCTATTGAAAACAAGATTTCACTGGAGTACGCCCACAAACGGAAACTTTTTATTGAAGCGTATTACCAGCATCATAAAAATTACCTTGACAAACTCACATTTCAAGATAACGAAAACAGCACGCTCTTTACTGTGGATGCCAATTTGATAGAAGAGTTTCAGTACAGCCTTGATATTATCTACAATTCGTATGTGCGTCCCTGGTGGTATTTGAGCGTGGTCACGTCAAGCTTCTACATTGAAAATGAATTTTTCAGTATTGCGAGTCCGCAAGAAACGGCGAGCAACAGTACCTATGGGTTTTTCGGTCAGACCTTCCACCGCCTTACCCTTTCAAAAGAAGCAAATTGGACGGCAGATATCGTAGCCTACTACTTTTCTAATTTGATCGCGGGCTCTTTTTCGTATAAAAATAGATTTAACCTGTCGGTCTCCTTCCGAAAATCCTTCTGGGACGATCGCGCTTCGTTAACCATGGGAGTCGATGATATCTTTTTTACCGACCCTATTCGCTTAACCTCTCGTTATTACAATCAGAACAATAGTTATTTAGCGCGTGGACCGTCCCGATTATTTCGCGTTGGGTTTCAATACAACTTCGGAAACGCGCGTCTTCGTGACAACCGAGGCACTATTGAAAGCGACGAAGGCGATCGATTGGAGTAATTTACTACCTACAAATTCCTTATTTTTGCAGCATGGCAATGATTGGCGATATCGATGTGGGCGACTTTCCGCTCTTGTTAGCTCCCATGGAAGATGTGAGCGACCCTCCATTTCGCGCCTTGTGTAAAGAGCAAGGAGCTGACGTGGTGTACACAGAGTTTATTTCTTCGGAAGGCTTAATTCGCGACGCAGCAAAAAGTGTTATGAAGCTCGACATCTACGAAAAGGAACGCCCGGTTGGAATTCAGATTTTTGGAGCGGTGCTGGAATCTATGTTGAAAAGTGTAGAAATTGTGGAAGCCAGCGGCCCGGATATCATCGACATCAATTTTGGATGTCCTGTAAAGAAGGTCGTTTCAAAAGGAGCCGGTGCCGGGATTTTAAAAGACATTGACCTGATGGTGTCTCTCACGGAAGCGATGGTAAAACACACCAAGCTACCCGTGACCGTAAAGACACGCTTAGGATGGGATCACGACTCTATAAAAATCGTTGAGGTAGCCGAGCGGCTGCAGGACGTTGGCTGTAAAGCCATTTCAATACACGGACGGACGCGAGCCCAAATGTACAAGGGCGAAGCGAATTGGAAACCCATTGCTGAAGTGAAGAATAATCCGAGAATGCATATTCCTGTCTTCGGAAACGGCGACGTCGATACTCCCGAACGTGCGGTCGAAATGCGAGATGTCTATGGGTTAGACGGCGCGATGATAGGAAGGGCAAGTATTGGGTATCCTTGGTTTTTTAAGGAAGTAAAACACTTTATGGCCACCGGAAAACACTGCGACCCGCCAAGCATGCAGGAGCGGGTTGACGCGGCTCGCAGACACCTGCAAATGGCTATCGACTGGAAAGGCGAACGGCTAGGGGTATTCGAGACAAGAAGGCATTATACAAATTACTTTAAAGGCATCCCCAATTTCAAGCCGTTTCGAATGAAAATGGTAACGAGCGACGAACCGCAAGGCGTTTTTGATGCCTTCGACGAGGTGCTGGCGGAGTTTGGAGATTATCAATTCGCCTAAGTAAGCAACGGAGCCCGTACCCGACTGGCGGCTATTTTAGAGGCGAGAAGTCCCAGGATAAAAATCGTTCCGAAGACCACAAGAACATTAGGCAAGGTGAGTTGCATGGGGTAGGGAAGCGTGGCCGTAATATACACCCACTTAAATTGAAGTTGCCCCCAAACGATGCCAATTCCCAGCAAGATACCCAATATCCCTCCCAAGGTGGTCATTAATACCCCTTGTAAGAAGAAAATATTTCTGATTTCCCCTAAGGTGGCCCCCAGATTATAAAGGGTTTTAATGTTTTTTCGTTTGTCGAGAATCATCATAATGATAGACCCAATCACATTGAACAGGGCAATAATCATAACCAGGGTAAAAATCAAGTAGACCGCAATGTTTTCCGTATTTAGCATTTTATACAGGGCATCATTCTGCTGAATGCGGTTTTTCACGCTAATCTCTTCGGAAAAAATAGATTGCAACTGGCCGCGAAGTTCTTCTTCATCGGCGGAGGGCGCCATCTTAATTTCTAAAGAGGAAAGTGTTTGCGCATCCATCTCAAGCAATTTCCGTGCGGTTTCGATATCGCTAAAAACGTAGGCATTATTGGCATCCTCATTCACATCATACACGCCAGAAACGACCGCAGAAGTGGTATTAAAAGCATTGGCGGCATCGAGCGCTGTAATTTGACCCGTTCCCGGTTTCGGAACATATAACTGTAAAAAATCGGTGTAGTCGTACGTGCCGATAGAGAGTTTATAGGCGGTTCCGAATCCCATAACAACTTCTCCGTCACCTGGCGTAAACCACTGTCCCACCGCCAAGATACTATCCAACGGCTTTACGGAACCATAAGAAGCACCCACTCCTTTAATTGAAGCGATGGCGTTCTTCCCTTTGAACTGCAAGAAAACGCGTTCCTGGACTACCTGCGCATAAGAAGCGACACCAGGCAAAGCCTTCAGCTTAGCTTCAGAGGCTTCAGAAAAACGAAGGGTTTTCCCTGATGCGGGAACCACTTTTAGATCACTATCGAAAAAATTACTGAACTGAAGACTAAAATCTTTCAGTCCTGAAAAGGCCGAAAGTACAATAAACAACGCCATTGCCCCTACGATGACACCCACTGCTGCGATAATAGAAATTATGTTTATTGCGTTGCTGCTGCTTTTTGAGAACAAGTACCGCTTTGCGATGTAGAGCGAGAACCTCACGCTATTTCTTCTTACGGCGATCCAAAAGATCTGGGTTTTCTAAAGGATTTTCACTGCCTTTTACCGCTTTTTCGATGTTCTCAATATAGTCAAGGCTATCGTCATTATAGAAGATAAGCTCTGGCATTTTTCGTAATTGATGCTTCACTTTCTGCGCCACGTCATGTTTTATTTTTGGCGCCATTTGCTTGATCTCAGAAACCAGCGACTCAGCTTTGTCGGATGGAAAAACACTTAGGTATACTTTAGCAACCGAAAGGTCTACCGTCACGGAAACTTTTGTAACCGTGACAATGATATGAAGCTGACCGGCTTGTCGGAGCAAGTTTTGGATGGTTTGTGCGAGGTCTTCTTGCAATACGCCCGCAATCTTCTTTTGTCGATTACTTTCTGTCATGCTACAAAAATACGACAATATCACTGAATAGTAGGAGGATCGGCTGGGTCTTCTTATTTTTGAGCAGAACGAATAATATAGCCTATGAACAAAGTAGAACACATCGGCATTGCCGTAAAAGACATTGTGTCAGCCAATAAAACCTACGAAGCCCTGTTAGGAGTGGCGCCATATAAATCGGAAACAGTAGAAAGCGAAGCGGTGACCACTTCTTTTTTTCAGTGTGGAGAGACCAAGATTGAATTGCTAGAAGCGACCCGAGAAGATAGCGCGATCGCAAAATCGATTGTAAAGCGCGGGGAAGGGGTGCACCACATTGCATTTTCGGTAGAGGATATCGAAGCCGAGATTGCCCGGCTCTCTGAGTTAGGTTTTACGGTATTGAACGAACGCCCAAAACGTGGAGCTGACAATAAATGGGTAGCCTTCTTACACCCCAAGTCGGCTCATGGAGTACTCGTAGAATTGTGTCAGGAGATACGAGAATAAGGTAGTACACACATTTTTAAGGAAATAATTTGAAGTGATTGCAAAGAGTTTTACATTTGCAGCTTATTTTTTAGGTCCCATAGCTCAGCTGGTTAGAGCACCTGACTCATAATCAGGGGGTCCTTGGTTCGAGCCCAAGTGGGACCACTATAATTGACAGATCCACTGATGCGCTGTTCGATGGGGAGAAGGAATGTAAAAGCGAGCAGTTGAAATGTCTTGTTTCTGTAACGAAAATATACTAGAAGTTTAAAAAATTCGTTTCTAGGAAGCATTTGCACGATCAAAAACATACTGTTAAAACGTTGATAACTAATTTTTTTCTTTGTTGTTAAAAAAATTTTGTTACTTTAGCCCACTAATATGCGACCCCAAATCGTAATCATACTAACCGTGGTATTCACTGGTTTGACAAACACTGCTATGCTAGCACAGTCTACCGGTATTGATTCTGGACCACCACCCCCTCCCCAAAGGACCACACCAGAGCTACCTTTGGATGGATGGATTCCTGCATTAATTATATTGGCTATTCTTTACGGAGGCTACATCGCTTACAAGCGATGGAGCGCTACCGATACGCCTGCATAATTCTACTAACATATTTTCCGATCACGTCAAATTCTAAATTGACCCGTGTTCCGTCTGCTAATTCTCGAAACGTAGTGTGCGCTAACGTATAGGGAATAATGGCAACACTAAACCGATCTTTTTCAGAATTGACCACAGTTAAACTCACTCCGTTAACCGTAATGGATCCTTTTTCCACTGTGATGTTGCCTTTGGAAGCGTCATAGGTGAAGGTGAAAATAGTACTGCCCGCAGCTTCTTCAATAGCCACACAAGTGGCGGTCTGATCTACATGGCCCTGAACCAAGTGCCCGTCCAATCGGTCGCCCAACTTCATGGCGCGTTCAAGATTTATCGGGCTGCCCTTCTGCAGTTCGCCCAAATTGCTTTTAACTAAGGTTTCCCGTATGGCGGTTACGGTATATACTGTTGCAGAGACATCCACCACCGTAAGACAAACCCCATTATGGGACACGCTTTGATCTATTTTCAGCTCAGTCGCCAAGCTACTCTCAACAGTAATGTGGAGGTTTTCGCGCTCAGACACCAATTTTTTTACCCTTCCAACTGTTTCAACAATTCCTGTGAACATTATAAAGCCTTTAAGTACATTTGTAGGAGATACAAAAGTAAGCATATAGCTTCGACAATTATGGGAAAGAAAAAGAAAATAGTTGTGGGAATCTCTTTAGGAGACCTTAACGGCGTGGGTAGCGAAATCTTATTGAAAACGTTCAAGGATACGCGGATGCTAGAGCTTTGTACTCCAGTTGTTTTCGCGAATACCAAGCTCATTTCGCATTATAAGAAGCTGTATCAAATCGACCTGAGCGTCCACGGTATCGACCAGGTGAAGTCTGTAGTACATCAAAAATTCAATGTGGTGAACGTCTGGAAGGAATCCGTGACGGTATCGCTTGGAGAAGAAGACAAAAACGCAGGAGCATACGCCATACGCTCCTTAAAAGCTGCGGTACAGGCATTGAAAAACGCAGAGATTGACGTTTTGGTCACTGCCCCTATTCACAAATCCAATGTGCAATCTGAGTCCTTTCAATTTCCCGGGCACACCGATTATCTCGCTCAGGAACTCGAAGGCGATAGTTTAATGCTTATGGTTTCAGGACCGCTACGGGTAGGGTTGCTTACCGACCACGTCGCTGTCAAAGATGTGCCCAAGCATATCACTAAAGAACGAATTCACAGGAAGATCCAAACCATTTACAATACGCTTATTCAGGATTTCAGAATACGCACGCCCAAAATTGCGGTATTGGGCATCAATCCACATACGGGGGATAATGGTGTTATCGGGAAAGAAGACGATGAGGTGCTGCGCCCTGCCCTGGAAGAACTCCGAAAGACAGGAAAAATCGTCATGGGTCCCTACGCGGCCGACAGTTTTTTTGGTTCCGGAAATTATAAAAATTTTGACGCGATCATTGCGTCATATCACGATCAGGGACTTATTCCGTTCAAAACGCTTGCCTTCGGAAAGGGTGTTAATTTTACGGCCGGATTGAATAAAATCAGAACGTCGCCCGACCACGGCACCGCTTTCGATGTGGCCGGGAAGAATCAGGCCAACCCCGAATCCTTTAAGGAAGCCGTATTTACAGCAATCGACATTTACAAGGCTCGGAAAGAATACCAGAAAATCAGCAAAAATGTGCTGCCGGTAAGCAAGAAAAAACCACATTCTAAAAAGAGAAGCTAAAAGCCTTTTCCATTCAATTATTTTTTTATCTTTGCACCCGCCTTATAGACAAGGTGATGGTGTAACCAAGGAGAGATTATGGAGGAATTGAAAGAATTTACGATCTCCTTCGCGGGATTGAAAGTTGGAGAACACCGGTTTGATTTTGACATTGACAATTCGTTCTTTACACATTTTGAATATCAGGAATTTAACGAAGCTAAGATTCACGCGGAACTGCTTTTAGTAAAAAAAGCGACCCTGCTAGAGTTGACGTTAACCTTTAATGGAGTGGTAAATGTTGCTTGCGATGTAAGCAATGAGCCGTATGATCAACAGATTGACGGATCGTATCACTTTGTGGTGAAGTATGGTGAAATGTATGATGATTCGGAAGAAGACATTATCATTCTTCCACATGGAAGCCATCAGATTAACATTCAACAGCAAGTATACGAATCGATAGTGCTTTCTATTCCGCAGAAAAGAATCCACCCTGGCGTCGAGGACGGCACCTTGGATAGCGAGATACTCAAAAAACTAGAAGAATTGCAACCGAATGCCGATCAGCATTCCAAAGGCGATGCAGATGAAACCGATCCCCGATGGGACGAATTAAAGAAATTATTAACGGATAAATAATAGAAGGTAATGGCACATCCTAAGAGAAAAATCTCGAAAACTAGAAGAGATAAAAGAAGAACACATTACAAAGCCACTGCTCCTCAAATTGCGACTGATCCAACCACTGGAGAGGCACATTTGTTTCACAGAGCGCATTGGCACGAAGGAAAACTTTACTACCGAGGCCAAGTTGTTATTGACGCTGCCGAAGAAGTAGAGGCATAAACTTCTGAACCCTATAAACATACAACTCTCGCATTTTTGTGAGAGTTTTTTGTTGTGTTATATTTTCCCAAAAAAAGCTATTTTCGCCCAGCTTTTGCGGTTTTTTTAGTAATTTTCTAGCCTTTTAGGTTCATTTTGAGCCTATTTCGAAACGGAAAACTCTATGAGTAATATCACTGCAGCCATTACTGCTGTTGGAGGCTATGTGCCTGAATACGTGCTTACCAACCAAATATTGGAAACGATGGTCGATACCAACGACGAGTGGATTACCACGCGAACAGGTATCAAAGAACGCCGCATTTTAAAAGATGCCAATAAAGGAACTTCCTACCTTGCCATAGAGGCTGCAAAAGATGTTTTAAAGAAAAGCAATACCAACCCAGCAGACATCGATATGGTGATTATGGCTACAGCCACACCAGACATGCCTGTTGCATCGACCGGCGTTTACGTTGCCACCCAAATAGGAGCCATAAACGCTTTTTCATTTGATTTGGTCGCGGCCTGCTCCAGTTTTCTTTACGGAATGTCTACCGCAGCACGCTACATTGAGTCTGGGAAATACAAGAAAGTACTCCTTATAGGAGCCGATAAAATGTCTTCCATTATAGATTACGACGATAGAACCACCTGTATCATTTTTGGTGACGGCGGAGGCGCGGTACTTTTTGAACCGTCTACGGAAGGCTTTGGCGTACAAGATGAAATTTTACGGTCGGATGGCATCGGGCGACAAAGCTTAAAGATCGATGCGGGCGGATCGCTGTTGCCGCCTTCCATTGAAACCGTTCAGAACAAGCAACACTACGTTTTCCAAGACGGTAAAACCGTTTTTAAATTTGCTGTTTCCAACATGGCCGATGTCAGTGAAAAAATTATGACAAGAAACGGTCTAACAGGAGAAGACGTATCCTGGTTGGTACCACATCAAGCCAATCGAAGAATTATTGACGCAACCGCAAAACGCATGAATCTTCCAGACGAGAAGGTCATGATGAACATTCATAAATACGGCAATACAACCTCAGCAACCCTCCCACTTTGTTTAGTTGACTACGAACAGCAACTGAAAAAGGGGGATAACATTGTGTTTGCCTCTTTTGGAGGTGGATTTACATGGGGAGCACTGTATGTTACCTGGGCGTATGACCCATCATAGAAACTAAACCAAAAAAACATGGAATTAAAAGAAATTCAAAACTTAATTAAGTTCGTGGCAAAGTCTGGCGCCAGTGAAGTCAAACTGGAGATGGATGATGTAAAAATTACCATACGCACAGAAAGTAAAGACGCCAAGGGTAAGGCTGAAACAACCTACATCCAACAATTGCCCGCCATGCAGGTCCCACAGCAATCGGCTCCACAAACAGCAGCTCCTGTGGCGACACAACCAGCGGAAGAAGCAGCCCCTAAGGCCGCAGCTGATGACGACGCTAAATACATTACGGTTAAATCTCCTATTATCGGAACCTTCTACCGAAAACCTTCTCCGGATAAACCGGCTTTTAAAGAAGTGGGAGACTCGGTGGCGACGGGCGACGTGTTGTGTGTTATTGAAGCCATGAAACTCTTCAACGAAATAGAGAGCGAAGTTTCCGGAAAGATCGTGAAAGTATTGGTAGATGACGCTTCTCCGGTAGAATTCGACCAGCCGTTATTCCTGATCGACCCATCATAACTGTTTTGATTCCGAAAAGCTTTTCGGCATTTACAAGTGCTGCTGATTTGTAGCTTCGGATTCCTAAAAACGAAACTATATGTTTAAGAAAATACTCATAGCAAATAGGGGGGAAATCGCACTACGTGTGATTAGAACCTGTAAAGAAATGGGCATCAAAACGGTGGCCGTATATTCCAAAGCCGATGAAGAGAGTCTTCATGTACGCTTTGCAGATGAAGCGGTATGTATTGGCCCGGCGCCTAGTAGCGAGAGCTATTTGAAAATATCAAATATTATTTCCGCAGCCGAGATTACGAATGCGGATGCCATCCATCCTGGATACGGATTCCTATCAGAAAATGCGAGATTTTCCAAAATCTGTGGAGAGCACAACATTAAGTTCATCGGCGCCAGCCCCGAGATGATCGAGAAAATGGGGGATAAGGCAACAGCCAAAGCCACCATGAAGGAAGCGGGAGTGCCTTGTGTTCCCGGAAGTGAAGGGGTGATTGAGGACTTTGAAACCTGCAAGAAATTAGCCAAAGAAACAGGCTATCCTGTGATGCTAAAGGCGAGTGCCGGTGGCGGTGGAAAAGGAATGCGTGCTGTATGGAAGGAAGAACACCTAGAAGAAGCCTGGGAATCGGCTCGAAAGGAAAGTAAAGCGGCCTTCGGGAATGACGATATGTATATGGAAAAGCTCATCGAAGAGCCACGACATATTGAAATTCAGATTGTGGGAGATAGCACCGGAAAGGCATGTCACTTAAGCGAGCGTGATTGCTCCATCCAACGTCGCCACCAGAAATTAACGGAAGAGACTCCAAGCCCATTTATGACGAAAAAACTTCGTGAAGACATGGGGAAAGCCGCGGTGAAAGCCGCCGAGTATATTCAGTATGAAGGTGCCGGAACGGTTGAATTTTTGGTCGATAAACACCGAAACTTCTACTTCATGGAGATGAACACACGAATTCAGGTGGAGCACCCAATTACAGAGCAGGTTATCGATTTCGATCTAATTCGGGAACAAATTTTAGTCGCGGCAGGAGTGCCCATCTCTGGAAAGCACTACACACCCAACCTCCACTCAATTGAGTGCCGTATCAATGCGGAGGATCCGTATAACAATTTTAGACCTTCCCCTGGGAGAATCACAACGCTACACGCACCAGGAGGCCATGGAGTACGATTAGACACGCATGTATATGCTGGCTATATCATTCCGCCGAACTACGATTCAATGATCGCAAAGTTGATTACGACAGCGCAAACCAGAGATGAAGCGATTAATAAAATGAAGCGTGCGCTAGACGAATTTGTGATTGAAGGTATTAAGACAACCATTCCATTTCACAGGCAGCTCATGGACCACCCGGACTATGTAAAGGGTAACTATACCACGGCTTTCATGAATGACTGGAAAATGAACGAGGTACCGGAAGAAGAATAAAGCGACGGTACACAGAATAATACAACACGGAAGCATTCATTGGGCGAATTACCCGGTGAATGCTTTTTTAATGACCACGCATGGTACACCATCTTTCTTATTGGGAGCAGAACACATGGCTAGAAGATATTGATCATGCTGTTATTGGAGGTGGAATCGTAGGCTTGAATTGTGCCTTGCAATTGCGCAAGCGATTTCCAGAAGCTAAAATTGTGGTGTTCGAACGCGGCATGCTTCCCAATGGTGCAAGTACAAAAAATGCTGGGTTCGCTTGCTTTGGAAGCGTATCAGAAATCTTGGCCGATCTCGAAACGCATTCTGAAGAGGAAGTGATTGCGCTCTTACGGCAGCGATGGGAAGGACTACAGTTTCTTCGGAACCAATTGGGAGATGATGTTCTCCAGTTTCAGCAGCTAGGGGGTTATGAAGTTTTTCTAAATAAGGATCGTGTACTCTGGGATCGCTGTACCGAACAGATGGAATACATCAATCAATTAGCAAAACACGCTATTTCTACTGAAAAAAACCTTTTTTTGATAAAAAACAGCTCTTTTTCGTTTCAAAACACTCATAAAGAAGTAATTTTTAATCGCTTTGAGGGGCAACTTCATCCCGGCGCGATGGTTCATGGGTTAACGCGAAATGCAATCGAGAAGGGAATATATTTACTAAATAATACTGAAATCAAGTCATTTTCATCAAAAAACGGCCAAAATGAACTGGTTTTGGATGGTTTTGGAGTTATTCCCGTAAAAAACATTTGTGTTGCTACGAATGGCTTCGCAAACCAATTTCTTTCCGAAGATATTACACCGGCCAGAGCGCAAGTAGTCATTACAAACCCTATTAAAGGTATGCCCATTCAAGGGACATTCCATTTAGACCGAGGGTATTATTATTTTCGAAATGTAGGCGATCGTTTGCTTTTAGGAGGGGGTAGAGAATTGGATTTTTCCGCAGAAGAGACAACGGAAAACGGACTTACTTCCTTGGTACAAAACAAACTAGAGACCTTATTGCGCACAACAATTCTACCTCATGCACCGTTCTCCATAGACCGTCGCTGGAGCGGAATTATGGGGGTGGGGCCACAGAAAAAGCCAATTGTTAAAAAAGTGGCGCCCCGGTGTTATTGTGGAATTCGATTGGGAGGTATGGGCGTAGCCATAGGAAGTTCTGTGGGGGTTCAGCTTGCGAATTTGGTGGAATCTAAATGATTAAACGACTCTTTACATTCATTTTAAAAGCTATCGGTTGGTTCGTGGTACTGAGCCTGCTTTGGGTTGTCTTGTACAAGTATGTACCCGTACCTTATACACCATTAATGGCGATCCGCAGTCTTTCAGAAGACGATTATCCTGAAATTCAACATGAATGGAAAGCAATTGAGGATATAGCCGTGGCTGCACAACTTGCCGTGGTGTGTTCTGAAGACCAGCATTTCATCCGACACAATGGATTTGACTACGAGGCGATTAAAAAAGCGTACGAAAAAAACCGAGAAGGAAAACGGTTAAGGGGCGGGAGCACTATTTCGCAACAGACCGCCAAAAACGTGTTTCTTTGGCCGGAGCGCAGTTGGTTGCGTAAGGGGCTGGAAGCCTATTTCACCTTTCTGATTGAGCAGTTGTGGAGCAAAGAACGGATCCTGGAAGTCTACCTCAATAGTATTGAAATGGGAGAAGGCGTGTTTGGGGTTGAAGCCGCCGCGCAATACTGGTTTCAAAAGTCGGCTAAAGAATTGACAACACGGGAAGCAAGTCTCATTGCGGCCGTTCTTCCAAACCCCAGAACCTATCGCGCTAACCCGGCGAGTAATTATATTCAAAAACGCAGTTCTTGGATTCAGCGGCAGATGAAGAATTATGGTAGCTTTTCACTCAACCCCAAACCCGATGACTCCCAAGATGAATAAAAAGGATCTTTTACAAGCCTGTTTTCTTCACGTACAGCAGAAGAAAGAGAGCGTAGAAAAACGCCTAGCGGCCATCGTAGAATCACTTCAACAAGCTACGAAGAGCAGTGCCGGGGATAAACATGAAACCGGAAGGGCAATGTTGCAATTAGACCGGGAGAACCTAGGAAAGCAATTGGCGGAGATTGAAAAAACACAGGCGGTGCTCAAGCGCATTGATTTATCTGGGGATTCAGCTCACATTAGGCACGGAAGTGTCGTGATCACCGATGCAGGAAACTATTTCTTGAGTGCTTCCGTAGGGGCTATCGAAATGAAGGGCGATACTTACTATTGCATTTCTGTTCAGTCACCTATGGGAAAAGCCCTGCTTGGCCAACAGGAAGGCAACTCGGTTTCCTGTAACGGTCGTAATGTACTAATACGTCAATTGCTGTAAAAGCTAACGAAATTTTAAATAGACCTCACTTGGTTCAAGGGCTTCCATGTGACTAAAATAAACGGGAAGTTCTTCCAAAACAGCTTCAATCAAATAATCAGTTCCCCGGAAATACGAGCGCAATACCTGTACTTTATATGGAGTTCTTTCCGCGGTTACTGCCCAATCGTTTGGGAGTAGTACCCGCTTTACCGCATTAGGATAATGGGTTTCAGGAAGGACGGTGACTTCATCAAAGAATCCAGCTTGATAGGCATTCGCTACATTATGATACAAGTGTTCGGGAGTAGCGAGCACTTCTATGGTGCCTTGTCGCAACATTAGGATTCGGTCGGAAAAGGCTAACGCCTCCTGAGCATCGTGGGTTGCGGTGATGCAGCTGATGGTATTCTTTTTTAGGTATTGGTATAACTGCCGTCTGAGTTTGTTTTTTCGAAAGGTATCAATATGACTAAAAGGCTCGTCAAGTAACAGCAATTCTGGTTTCTTGGCCAAGGCTCGAGCCAATGCTACCCGTTGTTTTTGTCCGCCGCTCAAGGTTTTTACCAAAACGTTTCGATATTCTGAAAGCTCCACAACCTTTAATAACTCTTCGATTCGCTGCGTCTCTTCCGGAAAGGACTGACCACTTAAAAAGTCACCCACATTTTCTTCCACCGTGGTAAATGGCATCACATTGGGCTCTTGTGCTACCAACTTCATAAAGGGTTCTCCCGGGACGAGGTGGTGCGAGGGTCCTAGCAAGGTTTCGCCCTTCCACGATAACGATGTCTGTTCTAACGGAAGCAATCCGTAAATAAGGTGTAGTAAGGTAGATTTACCGCAACCGCTTTCTCCCAGAACAGCGAGATGCTCTCCAGCGGGTAGCGTGAATGCTATCTCCTTTAAAATAAGGGAATCTTTATATGCAAAGCCATCTATGGCAACCTTCAGCATTCTTATAAATTATTAAAAAGGGGCGGTTCTGTACTTCAGAACACGCCCCCATTTTTTAGTGCATTGAGACCCCCTATTCTTTCAGGTTCTCGTTGACTTTTTCGGGCAACACCTCATAACCCATGTTGTATAGTGTGAACCCGAAAATATCGGCGTATTGTTCAATCGTTTTGCTCACTGGCGTTCCAGCTCCATGTCCGGCGTCGGTTTCAATCCGAATAACGACCGGGTTTGCGCCCGTATGCTTTTCTTGCAGCTCAGCAGCGAATTTGAAGCTGTGAGCAGGCACCACTCTGTCATCATGATCCCCAGTGGTGATCAAGGTTGCGGGATAGGAAACGCCGTCTTTTACATTGTGAACTGGTGAATATCCTTTCAAGTAATTGAACATTTCCTCACTCTCTTCGGCGGTACCATAATCATAGGCCCACCCGGCACCTGCCGTGAACGTGTGGTAGCGTAACATATCGAGCACCCCTACTGCGGGAAGCGCAACTTTCATTAAATCAGGTCGCTGCGTCATAGTGGCACCAACAAGAAGTCCGCCATTAGAGCCTCCTCGTATGGCGAGGTAATCACTTGATGTGTATTGCTCGTCGATAAGATATTCGGCTGCGGCGATAAAATCGTCAAACACATTTTGTTTGTTCAATTTAGTACCCGCTTTATGCCATTCTTTTCCATACTCGCCACCACCTCTTAGGTTGGCCACTGCATAGATTCCGCCTTGTTCCATCCACACGGCATTGGTGATGCTGAAAGAAGGGGTGAGACTAATATTAAAACCTCCGTAGCCATATAAGATGGTAGGATTTGTGCCATCTTTTTCTAGTCCTTTCTTATGGGTAATAATCATGGGGATTTTAGTACCGTCTTTCGAGGTATAGAATACTTGTTCGCTTACATAGTTGGCAGGGTCAAAATCAATTTCTGGCGCGCGATATAATGCTGAAGTTCCCGACTCAATATCATATTTATAAATACTCGATGGTGTCACGTAATTGGTAAAGGAATAATAGAGTTCTTTCTCCTCTTTTTTGCTTCCGAAACCATTGGCACTACCAATCCCAGGTAGGGAAATCTCGCGCACTAGATTTCCATCGTAATCGTACTGCATTACTTGAGATACCGCATCTACCATGTATTCGGTAAAGAAATACCCTCCTCCAGTAGACGGACTCAAGACATGCTCGGTCTCAGGAATAAAATCGGTCCAATGCTGTGGTGTTGGTTGATCGATGGTCGCAGTGACGATTTTTCTATTGGGAGCATTGAGATTGGTGACAAAGTAGAGGGTTTCTCCTTTGGTATCAATCAAATAGGTATCGCTATCGGTGTGGTCGAGCACTGTTATAAGCTTGCTGTTGGGACTCTGAAGATCTTTCAGGAATAATTTATTTCCAGAGGTAGATACGCTTGCTGTAATTTGCAACCAGCGATTGTCTTCGGAAACATTGGCGCCCACATAGCGATGTTTTTCGGCTTCAGTGCCACCAAAAATCAATTGATCGTCACGTTGTGAGGTGCCCAGTTTATGATAGTACAGTTTGTGTTGGTCGGTTTTGGCGGAAAGCTCACTACCCTCAGGCTTGTCGTAGCTGGAATAGTAGAAGCCTTCATTGCCTTTCCAGGCCAGATTACTAAACTTGATATCAACTAAGGTATCTTCAACAATTTCTTTTGTTTCAGCATTCATAACTAGCACTTTTCGCCAATCGCTACCGCCTTCAGAGATGCTGTAGGCGGCGACTTTTCCGTTTTCGGAAAAGCTCAACCCTCCAAGAGAAATTGTTCCATCGTCCTTAAAGGTATTAGGGTCTAAAAAAACCTCAGCAGAATCAGGGTCCTCCCCGGTTTTATAGCGATAGATAACATACTGATTCTGGAGTCCGTCATTTTTGTAGAAGTAAGTATAATCTCCTTCTTTATACGGAGCGCTTATTTTTTCGTAGTTCCACAATTTGGTGAGACGCTGCTTCAATTCATCCCGGAACGGTATGGTTTCTAAGTAGCCGAAAGTGACCTTGTTCTGTCGTTGCACCCAATCGGCTGTTTCGTCACTTCGGTCATCTTCTAACCACCGATAAGGATCTTTAACCTCCGTACCAAAATAGGTGTCTACAGTATCAACTTTCTTGGTGTCAGGGTAGGTAAGCACGGCGGTCTCTTTTTTGGGTTCAGTGTTGCATGACAGCATAGCGAGAGACGCCATTGATGCCACTAATAATTGCTTCATAGGAAAAGGTTTAAAGAAGCAATAAAGGTACAAAATCCGAGATCATATACCCCATCAATATTGAAAAAGAGGGCGATAGGCTTTCCAGTACTTATAAATTAAGAGGATGTTCAACGACACCACGACCAAGGCGCCCCAAATATCAGAAAGGTCGAGAAACAAGTGGAACAGTAAAATATTAAGGGAAATGGGAACCAGCAGCAGCAAAGCAAAAGCGACCCATTTATTCAGCAGTAAAAGCAATCCGATCAACAGTTCAAATAGGGCAATTAAGTATAGAACGTATCCGGTGGCATCTAGAGAGGCAATAAAGTCGGCAGCCTCTTCCGGAAATTCAGGAACGGGTAGAAAGCCGATAAATTTGTTGAGACCAAAGACAATGAGAAACAGGCCAAGGAGCCAACGCAGGATTTTGGTATAAGAAGCAGTCATAATGGGTTGGGTTAGTGGTTTGTTTTATTAAGATACGTAAAAAGTTGATATGTAGCGGTCAAGCGCCATTTTTGAGTATAAAAAAAGGCCTTTTCGCAAGAAAAGGCCTTCGTATATGTAGTAGTGTCTGTTACTTCTTAATGAAGCGTTGCGTTTGAATGTTTCCATCTTGCATGACCCGAAGGATATAATTTCCGGCGGTTAGTGCTGAAACATTTAATTGTTGGTTTTCAAGCGATCCATTCATCACACGACGTCCCTGGATGTCGAAGACCGAATAAATAGCGTTGTCGAGCCCATTAGGCATGTCTAAATTCAAAAGATCCTGTGTTGGATTTGGGTACAGGATAAGCGTTTCCGTCAAGAAATCTTCGAGGCCAAAGGTACTGCCTTCTTCCACCGTGATTACTTCATTGATGTTCGGGTTACTTACTTCATCTACAGCACCTGATGGCCAATAGATGGTAAGTCGGTCGATGCTAGTATCTGCTCCAATGCCAAAGTGAGTACGCATGGTGCTCATAAAACGGAATCCTTCTCCACTGCGTACATCACGAATTTGAACACCCGAGTCGGTTTCAATTTCCACACGCGCGCCGATCCCGTGAATATTACTTTCCACGCCTACAGTGTTGATCGCAATCCAATTATTGCTATTGCCCACGTTGTAGTAAATACTTCCTCCAATAAAGGCATCTAAAAAACCGTCATTGTTAAGATCACCAACGGCACCATTACTGGAAGATAACACATTGCTTTCCACGGTAAAGGTCATATCGCCATTTCCAAGAAGAATATTTCCGTTGGAAAGTACGTCCAAGTTTCCATCATTATTAAAGTCCCCGGGGCAATTTTCAATTCCGGTAGCGCTAAAGCCCATCAAACCAGAGCTTTCGATCACATCGGTAAACGTTCCGTCGCCATTATTTTGCATCAAGCGGTGAAACCCATCCGTGGTAGTACTGGCACCAATCCAAATATCCATGTCTCCATCGTTGTCATAATCTCCCCAAGCCGAAGACCAGGTTTGCATAGAGTCTTCGAGATTGGTTGCTGCGCCAATTTCTGAAAAGGTTCCGTCCCCATTATTGTTGTGAAGTTCATTATCGCGTCGGTCTGGGCCACCACCACACTTAGCGATAAACAGGTCCATATCACGATCGTTGTCATAATCAATCCAAACAGACCCGTAATTTCCGCCGGAAGGAAAGTCGCCTAACCCTCCCTGGAAGTGGGTTAAATTGCCATCACCATCATTGAGATAATACACGTTTGGTTCTACATCGTGACATACAAAAGCGTCCAGGTGTCCGTCATTATTGATGTCTACAAAATTAGAGCGCTGCGAAAACACAAATTCAGGCCCCGAAACTTCCGTAAAGCCGGTACCGTCATTGTTGGCGCGCATAAACGTAACGCCGCTTCCTCCTCCATACAGAAGGTCCGTATATCCGTTACGATCGTAATCTGCAGCCGCTAAAGACCAAGAAGGGTTGTAATCTGCGGGAGTGGTGGTAATATTTGTTTCCACAAACGAACCATCTTCTTGTTGGTAAAAGATTTGCACGTTCGTGCTAGTTACGGAAACCACATCGTCTAAATAGTCGCCATTCATATCCACAACTGCACGATCGGTTCCTGAGGTACCAATGGAAGAAATGGTAAAAGACAAATCACCGCCAGCGCGCTGTTGTCCAAAGGAATAGGTTGTCAAAAAGACACACAAAAGGAGTATTGATTTTTTCATAATGAAATTTTAAGCTAGATTATTAATCACAAGTTCCTGATAATGAGTTGATCCAGTCGGCCACTAAGGCAACGGCGTCATCGTGTATCAAGGTGCGCCCAAGCAAGGGCATTCTATATTCTTCGGCTTCCGTATCAATTCGGAAGTATAAAACAGATTCATTGATATTTCCGGGCACAACAATGTTGGTTTGTCCTGGAATAGGGGTGTCAGGAGTCACACAGATTCCCATATTTGCGGGGTCGTCATTTTCACTGAACGCAAAACGCAAAGGACGATAGTCACAATGTCCCCCATCCGAATGACAACTGGCGCAGTTGATATCCACATACGATCGCATTCTTAAATCGAGTGATTGGGAGGTATCTGTATAATCTACAACCGTATTGATGGTAGTAGGAAGGTCATTTTCTAGGTATCCTAAGGTTATAAACTTTTGCAATTGATTGGTCAATCCATCTGCATAGGGATACTCCTTATCGAGGTTTTGCGGTTTCATTCCGATGGGTGTGTTACTGTCAAACGACTTATGACAGGTAAAGCATTCACTTTCCGAAGGAATTCTGTATGTGGTACTTCGACTCATTCCGTCATCATCAATCCAAGAAATAGGAACATTGGCGCCATCCAAATTGAAGAACGCCTCGCTTTGATCTTCATTCCAAATATAGTCAGCAAAAATCCACCCTTCTTCCTTTCGGATCATCAAACGGGTTTCGAGAATTTGGGTTTCATTGGCTGGCTGCACATTATCGTAGAAAAATGATTTAATAAGAACGGTTCCTACAGGAAAATCTAACACATCAGCATCGGAAACGTAGGAGGCCCTCACGCCGTTGGGCATCCAAAGGTATCGGTTTTTATGCGCGTAGTCGGTAAATAGAGCACTTATGGGCTCATACGGTACGACACCGTAGACCGGATTTTGGTCGGCCATAGTACCTTCAAAAAAGTTGTATTCCGATAGGGTATCGTATGGCACTTCATTGATGTCGAAGTTCACTGGAGAAAACGGCAAAACATTTATCGTAACCGTTCCGGTATCGCAATTTCCCCCTTCAGCATCACATACGGTATAGGTAAAAGTGGTTTCTCCCACATAGCTCCCGTCCGGTTGATACGATGCGATATCGTCCAACACATTGGTGGGGGTGTTATTGGGGTCCAAGAGCGAAACCATTCCAGAACCGGGTTCGCTGAAGGTTATTCGTGCATCTTCGGGAACATTCTCGTCATTGCTTAATATGGCAAGTTCTAAGGTAGCATTCTGAAATGTTTCTCCTGAGTCCGGTTGCGCGCTAATAGGCAGGCTGATTCCTCCGCCATCATCGCTATCATCATTAACGTCGGAATATCCGTTGTCATCCGACTTACACGCTTGAAACAGCAGAAGTATTGTTGCAATAAATAAAAGTTTCTGAACCGTATTTTTCATCACCATAGCATCATGATTAGTAAAGACTTTACAATCAGTTATTGAAAGCCCCTAAATGTACTAAAAAGATTTTATTCCGAAGGGCTGAAATAATAATGGTCCTTACCCATACCTTCTCGACTTATTCGGAAGAAAATAACGGCCGATAGGCTCCCCGGTGAACATACATTAAATAGCCGTTTACCAAAAGCACCAAAGCGGCTGGAGCCATATTGGGTAGGTTCACAAAGAGGTGGAAAAGCACTAAGTTGATCGAAATAGGAACGAGCATCACCAAAGCGAAAGGCACCCATTTCTTTAAGATCAAAAGAACTCCAACCACAATTTCAGTAATTCCTACGGCATCCATAAGATAGCCTTTTCCTGTTGGCGACTGTCCTGAATAGCGAAGGGCCTTAAAGAGGTGTTCGGCTTCTGGAAAGCCGGTAAAGTCAAAATCTGCTAAAAACCAAAAAAACTTGTTGAAGCCAAAAGTGAGTAATAATAGTCCGAGACCCAGACGCAAGATAAGATGAAGAATTTTCATGGTAAGGTATTGTTTTAGGCCTGCTTAGACGGGTCCTATCCTCTACACTTACAAAAAGCCCTTACACCCACTGTTGGGAGACCAGATACTCGGCAATTTGAACAGCGTTAGTGGCGGCTCCTTTTCGAAGATTATCACTTACAATCCAAAGATGAAGTGTGTTGGGCTGCGTTTCATCCCGGCGAATGCGTCCCACAAACACCTCATCTTTATCATGCGCATACATAGGCATGGGGTAGGTGTTGGTGTGTGGATTATCCTGAACTACGATCCCCGGAGTGTTATGTAGTAGTTTTCGTACTTCGGAAAGATCAAAATCTTTTTGAAACTCAACGTTAACCGATTCACTATGTCCGCCGGAAGTTGGTATGCGCACCGCAGTCGCGGTTACTGAAAAGGATCGGTCCTCTAAAATTTTCTGTGGCTCTCTGGCAAGTTTCATTTCTTCCTTTGTGAAACCGTTCTCTTCAAACACATCGCAGTGGGGGAGTGCGTTTCTGTGGATGGGATAAGGATACGCCATGGGTCCCGAGACCCCGGCCATTTCATTTTCCATTTGCTGCACGGCTTTGACTCCGGTTCCTGAAACCGATTGATAGGTAGAAACCACGACGCGCTTCGCTTGATATTTACGATGCAGTGGTGCTAACGCCATTACCAACTGAATCGTTGAGCAATTGGGGTTTGCAATGATTTTATCTGACGCAGTCAATGCGGAAGCATTTATTTCTGGCACAATCAGTTTTTTGTCGGGATCCATGCGCCAGGCCGAAGAATTATCAATCACTGTGGTGCCCACTGCTGCAAATTGGGGCGCAAATTCTAATGAGGTACTGCCACCTGCTGAAAAAATAGCGATGTCCGGACAGGCTTCCAACGCTGCCTGAATAGAAATTACTGGGTATTCGGTTCCTTGGAATGAGAGTGTTGTTCCTACGGAACGTTCCGAAGCGACCAACAGCAATTCTGAGAACGGAAAGTTGCGTTCTGCCAGAACTTTAAGCATCACAGCACCTACCATACCAGTGGCTCCAACAACAGCGAGTTTCATATGTTCCTTTTGGTTCAAAAATACGGCAATGATCGAAAATAGTGCCCATGAAGGCACAAAAAAAGACCCTCCCGATGTTGGGAGGGTTTAGGGTTATGTATGTAGTGTAGCGGTCGCTACGGTTATTTCTTCTTCAATTCGTCTCGAATCTCGATCAAAATATCCTTTTCAGAAGGTCCTGGGTCTGGCGCCGGTGCTTCTTCTTTCTTTTTACGCACTTTCGCATACGACTTGACAATTAAGAAGAGAACAAATCCTACAATCACAAGATTGATAAGCGCATTCACCCATTTTCCGTACATCACTGCGTTTTCGGGCTCAATTACTTCACCGTCAGCGCCAACTACCGCTTCGTCAAGCACGTATTTCATGTCGGCGAAATCCAAACCGCCGGCAAAATGACCAACAATAGGCATCATGATGTCATTAGTAAAACCAGTGACCACCATTCCGACTGCGCCTGCTAAGATTACTGCTACCGCCAAGTCAACGACGTTACCAGTCATGATAAAATCTCTAAATTCTTTTAACATGTTACGAGGTTTTAAGGTTAGTGGGGTGAAGGTACGAAATAAGTTTAATTTGGGAAGGAAACTTTTACTCCTGCGGCCATTTTATGCATTGACGATAACGCGCGTAACACGTTGCGAAATAGCGGTTAACAATTCGTACGGAATGGTATGCGCGCGTTTTGAGAGTGTCGCCGCTGGTTGCTCGCTTCCGAAGAATATGGCCTCATCGCCTGCCTTACAATCGATATTTGTGACATTCACCATCAACATGTCCATACAGACGTTTCCTACAATTGGAGCCGGTGTCCCCTGAATCAAAAATTGTCCCACGCCATTGCCGTACGCTCTCGAGATGCCATCGGCATGCCCCAGTGCCAGTGTGGCAATGCGTTCGGGTCCAGCTGCTGTGTACGCTCGGTTATAACCAACCGTTTCTCCCGCTGCGACCTCGTGGATTTGTGTGATGACCGTTTTAAGGGTAGCCACCGGACGAAGTTTTTGGTTCAGGGCATCAGAGTTCCCATACCCATACAGTCCGATTCCCGTGCGGACCATATCAAAATGCGCTTCCGGATAATTAAAAATGGCCGAAGTGTTGCTTTGGTGTCGCCACGGACGATGGGGCAGGATCTTTTCAACACCATCAGCAAGTTCTTTAAATTGTTTTATTTGGTGTTGGGTAAAGGCTGCTTCGGAAGGGTCTTCACTAGCCACCAAGTGTGAAAATAACGAGGCTACTTTTAGGGCGTTCATTCTTGGTAGCTTCTCTTGCAGATAGGGAAGCTCTTCTTTTCCGAAGCCCAATCGATTCAAGCCAGTATTAAACTTAATATGAACGGGATAATCTGTTTGCTTTTTTTTCTGGGCGACCGTATGAAAATGCGCTAAAATATCGGAACTGTAAATTGCGGGTTCCAGACAGGCATCAATGATACGCTCGCAGTGAATGGGCAATGTGTGTAGCACCAGGATGGGCAGGGTAATTCCCGCCTTCCGCAAGGCGATTCCCTCATCGGCATAGGCAACAGCAACATAAGAAACCCCTAAGTCGATTAGTTTCCTAGCCACGGCAATAGCATCGCTACCATACCCAAATGCCTTGACGACCGCCATCACCTTGGTCTCTTCGGAAAGTGTCGCGGTAATGAATTTGTAATTATGGGTTAGGGCCTGAAGATCAATCTCCAAAACCGATTGTTGCGTCTGCATGTTAGGCCTGTTTTTTTGACGGAAGCTCTTCGGCATCTTTAACGTCCATCTTTCGCACCTTCTCTCGAAGCACCGCCTTAAAATAGGCAGCTCTGCTGAGCGGTTCGTATTCGTCGGTTTCTCCCAGCAGCACCAGATCGTCGCTCTGTGCCTTACGATAGCTGTAATTCGCAAGATTTCCTGTTCGGGTGCACACGGCATGGACTTTTGTGACATATTCGGCTGTGGCCATTAATGCGGGCATCGGACCAAATGGATTTCCTTTGAAATCCATGTCCAACCCTGCCACAATCACGCGAACACCCCGATTGGCCAGATCGTTACACACTTTGACGATCTCATCATCAAAAAACTGTGCTTCATCGATACCAATTACATCGCAATTATCAGCCAGAATAGGAATGTTGGCAGCAGCGGGTACCGGCGTCGAACGAATCTCATTACTGTCGTGCGAGATCACTTTTTCTTCGTCATAGCGTACATCGACCGTAGGCTTGAAAATTTCGACTTTTTGACGCGCAAATTGAGCGCGTTTCAAACGGCGAATCAATTCTTCGGTCTTTCCAGAAAACATAGAGCCGCAGATCACTTCGATCCAGCCAAATTGCTCTTTTTGATTGACGGTGTTTTCTAGAAACATAAGTTCTTTCAGAATAAAAAGGAAATCCTTGACGTTTACCTATAGGATGCGTAAATTTAACAAAACAATAGGGAGCGGAAAGCGATAACGATAAAAAATTATGAAGAAGCAACTTCTCAGTGAAATACAACAACTCGCACAGCATCTTGCCGGTGCCTCAGAGGAGGTCAACACGGCACAACTGAAGATCGCTGTGGGGGTCTTATATGAAAAATTGGCGGTGTTGGAATACCTCGAACACCAGTTGAAGGATGATGATAACGCGAGCTCCAAAGGCGCGGAATCGTTCGACTCGAAGTCGTTTCGGGAGCAGCAGTGGTTTGCAGATCCACAACCGGTGCCACAACCCGAGCACAAGGAAGATCTAGTGGAGCCGGTCATTGAAAAAATTAAGGATTTGGTGGCACAAATGCCCGAACAATCCCAAAAGGTAGATCAATTACTGGAAGAGATTCTTCCGAAGAAACACTATCAGAAGAACGATCTGGAAGAGTTTGCTTCCAATTTTCAAGAAATGCCCGTGTTCGAACGAAAACAGCAAGACAGTGCCTCCAATCGGTTACAGGAAAAGGAGCCTAGCAAAGGGGTGTCACCAAGCTCTGAAAAAAAGAAGCTCATCAACGATCTTGGGATGAGCGAAAAACCAAGGTCCATCAATGACTCGGTATCTAACGGAGTGCAAATCGGACTCAATGATCGCCTTGCGTACATCAAGCATCTTTTTGATGGCAGTGCCGAAGATTACAATCGGGTGCTGTCGCAATTGAGCGCTTTTTCCTCCTATGAGGAGGCCGAAACCTTTTTAAAAGGTAAGGTAAAGCCAGCGTATAATTACTGGCTTCAAAAAGAGGAATATGCCGATCGGTTCATGACCGCCGTGGAAAAACGATTTCAATAATCTTTTCATAAATGGGAAAACTCTATCTGGTTCCCACCCCCATCGGAAATCTGGAAGATATGACACTGCGTGCCATTACGGTGCTGCAGCAAGCAGATCTTATTCTGGCAGAAGACACGCGCACCAGTGGCAAACTCTTGAAACACTTTGAGATTTCGACCCCTATGCAATCGCATCATATGCATAATGAGCATAAAACGGTTCCCGCAATCGTTGCTCGCATTCAAGGTGGAGAAACCGTGGCGCTCATAAGCGATGCCGGGACTCCTGCTATTAGCGACCCAGGATTTCTTTTAGTACGGGCCTGTGTGCAGGAAGGAGTTACGGTAGATTGTCTACCAGGGGCGACCGCCTTCGTTCCGGCCTTGGTAAATAGTGGTCTTCCGAACGACCGCTTTGTTTTTGAAGGCTTCTTACCCGTAAAGAAAGGACGCCAAACACGATTGCTCACCTTGACGGAAGAAACAAGAACGATGGTTTTTTACGAGTCTCCACATAAATTGGTGAAAACTCTGGGACAGTTTGTGGAATACTTCGGTGGCGAGCGACCGGCCTCGGTTTCTAGAGAGGTTTCGAAGCTTCATGAAGAAACGATTCGGGGAACACTTTCAGATGTGCTTCAGCATTTCGAGCAACACCCGCCCAAGGGAGAACTGGTAGTGGTAGTGGGAGGAAAGAAGTGAGCACTTGAGAATTCTTACATTGCCTGTAAAAGTGAGAAATACTCACGACTTTTTGTAATTTCTTCCGCACTGTTGAAGCGGTCTATTTCCTTAAAGTCGGTATCAAAAATGTAAAAGACGGGTGTTTCCACATCAATCTCTTTTCCCATTATGAGTTGTGTCGTTCCAAATGCATCATACTTTCTAACCATTCGATATCGTTTGCCGTCAATCGTCTTTTCAAAATCTGAAAGCATCCGATTTCCTAAATAATATTGATGGGTGTATACGATTCCTTCTTTTACGACGATTTCCTGTTCGACCGTTCCTTCAGAATCATAAAATATTTTTTCTGTATCCTCTTCGCCGTTGGTAAAGGATCCTTCGGAACGCAAAATGCCATTTTTGTGATAGGTTAGTACCGGACCGTGCTGCACACTCGTTTTATAGGTTTCTAACGCTTCGGGTTGTTCGTTTTCATCAAACCGAATGAGTTGTCCTTGTAAAAACCCTTTTGACACATCGAACTCTTCAATCATCTTTCCGTTTCGCGTAATCACGTAATGACCATCCATTATTTCGTTGTCTTTGGTCACATAGCCCCGACGATTTTTCTTGTCAACTACGTAGCGGTATTCGGTGACATCCAGGGTATCTATAACGTCAACCTGTGAAGCGAGTAGCGCTTCAGGAAGGTGGTTGCAGGAAATTAAACTACTAAGAAAAAGGAAACCTAAAAAATACTTCATGCCGGCAAGATATCATTTTATTGGTGTTTCCCGCGCTCCCAACCGTGTTTTCCTAAATAGTGTTCGCCACTTTCCACGGCTCCCTCTTCTATAGTTGTTCCCATAGAGTCATTCCAACGGTTTAAATAACCGAACAACGAAATGACACCCAGCATTTCAACAATCTCACCCTCATCCCAATACTGGTGCAAGCGCTTTTGAATAGATTCGTCAACGGCGTTTGGTACTTGAGATGCGGCCAGGGAAAAATCGAGCGCAGCTCGTTCCGCTTCTGAAAATGCCGGATGAGTTCGATATTCCCAAATATTTTCCAGCTGCTCTTGCTCGGCTCCGTAGCGTTCGGCAGCCCGAATGGCGTGTGCCTGACAATAACGACAACCGGTGGCGTTGCTACTTACCCAGGCGATCATTCGTTTTAAGGCGGAGGTGACACGCCCTTCATTGGCCATGACGGCTTTGTTGAGGTTGATGAATGCCTTGCTGATGGCAGGCCTACGTTGCATAGTAAGCACGCTATTCGGACAAAACCCTAGCGTTTCATTGAAAAATTCGGCAAGTTCTTGAGTTTCTTGATCGTGATCAGGAGGCAAAGGAGTTACGAGTGGCATTTTTCAAAAGTTTATCCGAAACTACTGAAATATTTCAAATAGCTCACTGTTTAACCAGCTTTATTACACGGTTTTCGATTTTCAAAAAGTAGATGCCGTTTTGAACAGATGTCAAATCAATTTTTGAAGATTTTTCAGACAGGTTTCCTTCAGAAATCAACCTGCCACTACTGTCGAAAACAGCGTATTCAAAATGGTTGGTCTGAGATGACACTGTAAATATTCCTGTAGCAGGATTTGGATATACAGAAATAGCACCTTTTTCTTGGTCTGCAACCCCTAAAGGATTATTCAGCAACTTGGTTAATACAAAATCGATATCATTATTAAACCAATGAGACCACCCAACACCTAAAAGTGAGCCATCATTCAGCAATACAGTATCCTTTCCATCAAAAACGTCCGTATAATACGTTCCATCATTTGCAAAAGATGTATCAATCGCACCATTGGAAAAATATCTTTTTACCGTATAAAAGTGAGTTTCAAAACATTCTGAGGTATTTCCTGACAGTAAATACCGACCATTAGGCTGCACCATAATTTTATTTGGAAAAAAGTGAACGCCTTCTATCGGGATACTTCCCTTATTCCCAAAACCTTGATCTACAGTTCCATCAAATAAAAACCTGTGCAGGGTGCGTTGTTGACCAGAAAGGCAGAGGTTGGAGGTTCTAGCTAAAAGAATACCATCTTCAGTAACGTGTCCTAATATTCGCAAAGGCCCAGGCACAAAATACTGAACAATGGCTCCTGAAACTCCGAAGGACATATCTAAATTTCCTTCCAAATCCACTTTAGCAATCCTGGCAAAACTATTTGTTGGGCTCGCCATTTTCATAAACAGGTAGAAATGACCCTCAAAAAATTCAATATTAACCAATTCATCTTCATTGGCTGCCACTAACGTTCTTTTATACCCGTTATCTCCATACGTCACATCAACTGCGCCATCTTCCAGAAATCGCCTCATTTCAATGTATAAAGCATCGTTTATATAGCTCGTACCCACCAATAGAATTTTTCCATTTTCTACGACCATCATTTTTTTTATCGTTCCTTCAGGAACTTCGATATAGGTGGATCCACCTGTTCCAAATGACAGGTCTACAGTTCCATCCTCAAAAAATTTGGTAAGGCTAAAAGTAGTGTATGTTGACGTAGGCCCTAGCACCAAAAAATCATTGTTATCAATAAATTCAAAATCAAAAAAGCGCTCGTAGTCAATTATCCCGTCTCCTAAGAATATACCGTCTGATCCAAAAGAACTGTCAAGCGCTCCATTTGGCAAATAGCGTGCTAGGGTATAGAAGTTTCCAGAACTTAACCCTGAATTTCCGCCAATCAATATTTTTCCGTCATCTTGTACAATTGCGCTACTAATCATATCGTGGTCTCCCGTAATATCGGTTTGAATGTACCCTTCTATTCCGAAGGAAGTGTCAAGGATTCCGTCTTGCGAGAACATCGAATATACGCAGAACAGTGAATAAAGAATAAGCAGCTTTTTCATAACACAGATTAAGATAAGGGAAGTATTCTCTAAATGTAGGGAATTCACAAATAACTAAAAAACCGCGACACATAAAGGGATGTATCGCGGTTTAATTGGTTAGTTAGAGATTAGATTATCTGCAGAACAGCACACGATCTTCAATGTTATCGTGCTGATGCTCGCCATTGGTGAGTTTTAGTTCCACACTCAACCTAACTTCATAAGCACAGGGCTCTAGCTTCTCAAATGGTCCTGTGTATCCTGAAGAGCCATACGCTTCTGCTCCCGGAGTAGCGTAATTAATCGGTTCAAAATTCTGAGTGGCTCCCTTCCCTTTGAAGTGAATTGAAACGTTCCCTAGGTTTGGATTGGCCGCCGTATAGTTCACATGAAGACTGTTCGAAATTTTATTACAACCGTTTCCGGGGCCGGTCAATTCTTTTAAATCTACCGTTGCAACTCCCAGTTGTGAAGAATTCGTCGTGGGCGACCAAGATCCTCCCTTTTTTACATTTAGATACGTGATATTGAACATTGCCAACGGGCGAGAGTAGCCGGCTGCAACTTCGGTAGTACTACCTTGCTCTCGTTTCCACATGCGCAACGCAAAATATTCATTCTCTTGTAAAGAGTCAGGGGGCGACTGTCCGGGCTGTACAGCGCTTTGCCCTGGCGTTAGCCAGTTCATATCTACAGTGCCACCAGATAGTTTGCTAGTCACTAATTTGATTAGCGAACCATTCAAGTGAAGTTGTGCATCCTGAGGCACCTGAATCCAATGGTCTGCGGTCATTGTTACTTTTTTAATAGTTCCAAACGAAGTTACGCTGTCATTTCTTTTGATTCGATATGAGGTGTATTTCCATACCGGAAATATTTGAGTGACCTTAGTACCGATTTCATTTTCTGCCATTTCATCTTCTGTTATGGGTTTCCATGCGGCCTCAGGAATGGTACTGAGGTCTACAGACGGGCTTGCTACTTTTACATATTCGAATTTATACTCCATAGGCTGCCCGTTTAGCTTTTTAGTGAGGGCACCCCGAAGATCTAAAGTGCTGTAAAATGCTTGTTCGTTAAAGTTGGCCTCTACTTTCCCAGTCGTTCTTCCGGTAGAAGGGTCAATGTTTAAGACAGGATGGTATTTACGTGCATTCCCTATTTGGTAGAACCCTGCGATTGGGTCGTCTGTTCCGCCCGGAATAGAGGGAGTGTCGTCTAGACAAAGCCGCACACACAAACAATTCCCTACGTTTTTTCTTCCGGTCTTTTGCGCTTCGGAAGGACTCTCGGCATAGAATTCTTGTCCTCCTACAGAATATTTGAAATATACATCGGGACCACTGTCAAAACTAAATGGCGGCGTAGTTTCTAAATTGATAAAAGGCGAGAGGAAGGTCTTTTTGAAGTCGATAGAGCGATATACAATGCAAAAACGACCTTCGCTATTGGTGATCGCGGTTCCCAGGGTATCGTCTGTGATGATATCATCATCCATGGCCGTCACTTCAATGCCTTGAATGGGTTCTTCCGACTTACAATTAAGCACCGTTCCGCAGATGACCCAAAGGTCTAATCGCTTCAGGATATAACACCAGATACGTTGTAGAATGGTGTGGTTCCAACTGGCTGCTAATCCGTTGTTGGTTTCTCGCCACTTGGGTTGCACGACATCCAGCAACACTTCAAACATGGTGAAGTTTTTAGGGAGCGCATCTCCATGCTGGCCGTAGTCGGGCATTTCATTATAATACAATACTACGGCTACGGCGCCTCCCTGGTAGTCGTTCTTTTCGCCGTCAATCTCAAAGGAAAAGTTCCCTTTTCGGTCGGTGGTCGTTTCCGCTAACAGTAGCTTCTTTCTGCTTTTTACTTGTTTTTCATCAAAAACCTGTGATACTTCTTTGCTCTGCGCGGCGGTATAGGCCGTAGCGGCGTTCGTAGTATCTTCTAAACGATAGAGCCGCACCACGGTGTTTGGTACCGAGTCACGCTGACCGTCACAAATGGAGGCAAAAAGCCTTCCGTTAAATACGTAGTTCATAATAATTGAGTTTTAGGTTATGCATTTCTTGAATTTCGAGAGGGTAAAGGTATTTTATGAAAGGAAGCTTCGGAAAGGATAACAACTGATAATCAACACGTTAAATACATGATACTTGTACGGTGAAAATACTATGTATCATAGGAAAAACCCTTTTTCAGAAATTGACATACATTTTTGTAATTTTAAGGTCTGCTCCCCAATCAATCCATTTTCTATGCGCTGGACCCTAAAACCGAAACCTAATCCTGAGGTGGTGCAGCACCTTGCTGAGGCCTTAGGAGTAAATACTACGATTGCCTCATTGTTAGTCCATAGAGGAATTGAAACTTTTGAAGATGCCAAGAAATTTTTCAGACCTTCCCTAGAAGACCTTCACGATCCTTTCCTTATGAAGGATATGATGGCTGCCGTACAACGCGTCGAAAAGGCTATTGAAAAGGAAGAGCACATCCTAATCTATGGCGACTATGATGTTGACGGAACCACTAGCGTAGCCTTAGTAACATCGTACTTGCGGAGTCTTTATCCGAAAGTGAGCAATTATATTCCAGATCGCTATGCAGAGGGATATGGAGTATCGTTCCAGGGCATTGATTATGCGGATGATAATGACATTTCCCTCATTATTGCCCTAGATTGTGGCGTGAAAGCGATCGATAAAGTAGCTTATGCGGCGGAGAAAGGCATCGATTTTATTATTTGTGATCATCACCGACCAGGCGACCAGCTTCCCAGGGCGGTCGCAGTCTTAGATCCCAAGCGAGAAGACTGTGACTACCCCTATAAAGAGCTTTGCGGTTGCGGCGTTGGGTTTAAATTGATCCAGGCGTTGGGGCGTCGGCGTGATCAACCTATGGAAGCGTTGATTCCGTATTTAGATTTGGTAGCCACAGCGATCGCGGCAGATATTGTGCCCATCACCGGTGAGAATCGAGTGCTGGCGTATCACGGACTTCAAGTAATGAACACCCAACCACGTACCGGAATCAAGGCGCTACTGCAACAAGTAAAAAAAACGACACTTACCATAAGCGATGTTGTCTTTATTATCGCCCCCCGGATTAATGCGGCCGGACGTATGGAGCATGGAAATCGAGCCGTAGCCTTGTTGACGGAAGAAGATGCTGAGCAAGCGGAAATAATTGCTTCGGAAGTGGAAGCCTACAATGCCAGCAGAAAAGATACCGATCGAACTATGACGGAAGAAGCCCTCGAGCAAATCCTTCAGAATCAAGAATCCGACAAGCATGCCACCGTGGTATTCGATCCGTCCTGGCATAAGGGCGTCATTGGGATTGTGGCCTCTCGACTCATAGAAACCTACTATCGCCCTACTTTGGTATTTACCCAAAGTGGCGACAAGCTCGCGGCTTCGGCACGCTCTGTACGAGGCTTCGACGTGTATGAAGCCTTAACCCAATGCGAAGCGCATATCGAACAGTTTGGGGGCCATACCTATGCCGCCGGATTAACCCTAGATCCGGCCAATTATGAGGAGTTCAAAAACGCCTTTGAAGCCGTTGTGGCAGACACAATGGATCCTAAATATCGCACTCCAGAATTGTCAATCGATGCCGAGATAGCGCTTTCAGAGATTACCCCTAAATTTTACCGGATCTTGAAACAGTTTGCACCCTTTGGCCCAGGAAATCGGACTCCAGTTTTTATGAGTTCTGAGGTCCGTGATACGGGCTCGGGTCGTTGTGTAGGAGAAGATAAAAGTCATTTGCGATTAGTACTGCAGCAAGACGGGAGCCCAACATTTGTGGGAATAGGCTTTGGTATGGCCGAAAAGGAACCGATCGCCTGTGCCGGGACTCTGTTTCAGGCTGCTTATGTGATCGATGAGAACCATTGGCAAGGCACTACACAGCTTCAGTTGCGATTAAAAGATATTAAAGCGTGAAGGTTTTAAGCTGAAAATTAGTGCCGTCAAAAACGCCATAGGTAAAATGGGTGATCCAATCGCCCAAATTATAGTACATGGAACCTTCGGTAAGTTTAATTTCTAACGGCAGGTGCCGGTGTCCAAACACGAAATAGTCATAATGTTGTGTTTCAAGCTTTCGTTTGGCATACTGCGCGAGCCATTCTTTTTCTTCCCCTAGAAACTGCTGATCCTCCTCACCCGAGATCAATTTGTTTTTTACCGAAAGATGCTGCGCTAAGCGAACGCCCCAATCGGGGTGTACCCATCGATACAACCATTTTGAGAGCGGATGCACAAATACTTTTTTCATTCGCTTGTAGCCCTTGTCTCCGGGGCCTTTACCGTCGCCGTGCCCAATCAAAAACTTCTTGTTATTGAAGGTAAACGCTTCAGGTTCTCGATAGATAGGAATGTTTAATTCGGTTTCAAAATAGTCGCGCATCCAGAGATCGTGATTTCCTACAAAAAAATACACGGGAATCCCTTGGTCGGTTATTTCAGCAAGCTTTCCTAAAACTCGTACAAAGCCTTTGGGCACAACGGTTTTATATTCAAACCAAAAATCGAACAGATCACCTAATAAAAAAATAGCCGCGGCGTCTTTTTGTGCGATATCTAACCACTGAACGAAGCGTTTCTCTCGTGGCAAACTAGCTTCCCGAGTAGGGGCTCCCAGATGGTTGTCGCTAGAGAAGTATATTTTTTTACCGGGTGGAAGTATCATTGATGAAGTGTCTTTCACTAAGAATCGTTTTCAGCTGCAAACCACGAGGCATAACTGGATTCGGTTTCTTGCAGCTTTAAAGAGTGTAACGCGATTTGTTCAGGCAAACGCGCTTTTATCTTTTTCGCAAAATCAATTACCATCATCTCGCTGGTGGGTTGGTAGTTTACCAAGAGGACATTGTGTCCGCGTTGCTGCAATTCTTTCGCGAGTTCCACATGCGGCGTATTCTTGTTGAATACTGTGGCGTGATCGAATACATCAACAATCTCTTCTTTCACAATTTTCTTTAGATCTCCAAAATCGATGACCATTCCGTATTTCACATGGTTGGGGTCGTCAATAGGGGTGCCAATAACCGTGACCGATAATTTATAGCTATGACCGTGTACATTTCGGCATTTCCCATCATATCCATACAGCGCATGGCCGGTTTCAAACGAAAACATTTTGGTTATTTGGATAGTACTCATTTTCGGTTTCTGATTTTACTGATAATCACCACTACGATTACGAGTATGGCCAATAGTAAGAACAATCCGGGGCCGCCGATAAACTCAATAATTTCCATGCGTTTCTTTCTGTAAAAGTATCGAATTTTGAGCAATGATGCTTTCGATACCTTTAAAAACATCAAATTACCGTATGCGCATGCTGCGGCTATCGCAGTGGATAATAGGCGCGTGCGTACTTAAGTACTAGTGCCCCTCCGCGATAGGCAATCCACACCAGTAGGGCAATCCAAATGCCGGTGAGTCCCCACCCGATATATTTGCTGAAGTACAACACCGGAACAAACCCTAAGAAGGTAGCACCCAGCAGGACGTTTCTTAGATACCGCATTTCTCCCAGACCTTTGAAAATGGCATCTAAGGTAAAAGCGATGGCGTTTAGTGGCTGACTCAATAGCACCAGATAAAAGATAGAACTAAACACGGTAAGTACCTCAGGATCCTTATTAAAGAGGCGCCCAAGCGCTTCATAGCCTAATGCACCCAGCCCCATTAGAAGGATAGAGACAATAAGATTATAGCTGTTTACTCGTTTAGTCAACACCCATAATTTCTTGTAATCTTTAGCCCCTAACAGTTTTCCGCCCAAAATATTCCCAGCGGCACCATACCCATCTATAAAGAAGGCAGAAAATAACCAGATATTGATGGCAATGGCATGCGCTGCAATGTATTCTTTCCCTAAGGAAGTGGCTTCACGGACCGCCAGTAATAAAGCAGCATTAAGCGCCACAGAACGTAAGAAGAGATTAAAACTCATGCTTACAAGTCTATTGATCTCAGGATGAATCGGGAAGGTGAGTCCAAGGGTGATTTCCGTCTTCCGAAGCAATAGCAAGAGCGACAACAGCGCCATAATTGCTTGCGAGATCAAGCTGGCCCAGGCAGCCCCTTTGATGTTGAGGGGAGGGATCCAGCCGTCTATTCCGTATACTAAAGCAAAGTCTAGTCCGATATTAATACTGGCCCCAACTATCGCAATGATCATGGGCCAAAAGGTGTTTTGGAGTCCGCGAAAAAGTCCGAATACCGCAAAGGTGAAGAGGGTTAAGGGAAACCCCCAAACCCGAATATTGTAGTAGTCAATGCTAAGTTGAAGAATAATTCCTTCGGCATTCAGAAATCGAAAAATGGCTTCCACAAAAAAGTAGGTGCTCGCCAATACTATAATACTGAGCCCGATATTGAAATAAATCGCCTGCGCGGGAAAACTTTTTAGATCTTTCAGTTTTCCTGCACCCAGATTCTGAGAAACAATGGCAGAGATGGCGCTGCGTGTTTGAGCCAATATCCAGATTAACATCGATAAAAACGCTCCTACTACTCCCACGGCAGCCAGCGATTCTGTCCCTAGCTCAGGAATGTTTCCAACGACGGCCGCATCGGTGCTTGAGAGTACAGGTTCTGCAATGCCCGCAATGATAGCCGGAAGCGCTAATTGCTGAATACGCTTGAAGGAAATGGAAGTGGGTGCGTTCGTCAAGCTGTAAAATTAGGAATTCAGTGGCAATTCATAGCAATAAAAGGGTTGCTCACTTTGCTTCGGAAAATAAATTTCACCTAATCGATGGTATCCTCGAGATTCGTAGAATCGCTGGTTTCGGAGGTTTTTACTGAAGGTGTCGAGCCGTACCGAAGTCGCGTCTGCCTCTTTCGCTTTGGCTTCGGCGAAATCCATCAATCTTCGGGCGTTGCCTTGGTGTTGCGCCATTGGGTGCACTGCGAGGCGATGTATGTATCGTTGGTTATCTGTGGGTGTCAACCACGTAATCGGTTCGTATTCAGCATCCATAAAAGAAGAGATGGTGATACAGCCCACTACACTTTCAGTTTGGATCAATACATACAGCTCACCACGTTCTTGGTCCGTTTCAAAAGCACTTTCGGAGGGATACTGTTCGTTCCATTGATAAATTCCTTGAGCTTGCATGTGTTCCGCGCAAGCTCTGGTGATTGTTATAATTTTCTGAATTTCGGAAGCTTTCGCCAAGCGTATCATTATAAAGCCTTAATTTTGCAGCAAGGTAAATATATCAGAAGGATTTCAATATGAAAAATATTTTAGTGCCTGTAGGTACTGTCGATAAGGGAATTACGAATTTACAATATGCGGTTAACCTGGCTGCCATGAGTGGTGCAACGGTGTATCTTGTGAGCATGTATAAGGAGTTTTCTAAAGTAGGTACCCTAACGAAGGTGAATCAATTGATTGTGGAAGACACCGAAGCGCAATTACAGGAAGTATTGGATGGTGTGGATACTAAGGGGGTTAAAGTGATTACACGGCCTATTAAAGGAGATGTCTATGAGGGCGTAAAGCGTATCAACAACGCTATGAAGATTGATCTGATGATTTTGTCGCCACAAAGCATTGAGATTAAAGATGAAGTATATCTGGGCCCGATCACTGGAAAATTAGTGAAACAAACAGAAGTTCCGGTATTGATCGTTCCCAAAGAATACATTTTCAGAAAAGCAAACACCATTTTATTGGCCTTTAAAAATGGAACTTTTGATAATCCAAAGGTATTAACCCCACTGAAAGAAATAGCCTCTCTCTTTAGTTCAAAGGTCAATGTATTGCACGTTCGAACTCCTGGAATGCAGGAGGCTGAGGAGCCCATCGATCCAGAGATTGACGCGCTCAAAGATCAGTACACAGAAACCGAGAATGCGACCATTTTTCAAGGTGTGCTGGAACATTTTCAGTCCAATAGTCCAGATATGCTCTGTGTGTTACGACGCAAACGCGGATTCTTTGAAAAGCTATGGGAAAAAAATGCCGTGCTCAAAAAAGAGTTTCATACCAGTAAACCTTTGTTAATTTTAAGAGGTCAAGATTAAAAGAAATTTATTATTTTCGCACCCACTCTGGGGCATTAGCTCAGCTGGCTAGAGCGTTTGGCTGGCAGCCAAAAGGTCATCGGTTCGACTCCGATATGCTCCACGACAATAGAAAATCCGTACCCAGTACGGATTTTTTTATGCGAGTTCTTTTTCAATGATAGGTTGCGACACCTCGCAAATTTCTTGAATGACTTCGGAAAGAATACTTCCGAAGGAAGCTAAAACCGATGGAGTGACGGCGGTGTCTTTTGCTCTGCTGCCTGGTTCTTTTTTAGCAAAGGGCATATACCCTTCCTGTAGGTTTTTAAAGGAAATGATACCGGCGGACACTGTTTCTTCTGAATATTTGTTTTGAAGTAAGGTGGCATAGGCAAGCACTTGGAAGGCCTTGCTGTATTTATAGTCTTCTTTTACATCTTCCCAATGGGTAATATGCAAATCGGTGGGTGTTACGCGCCCGGTTTTATAGTCAATAATTCGAAGGGTGCCATCTAGTCGATCGATGCGATCTACAATCCCTCTTAAAGAAACTTTATGCGACACGCCTGGCAGGGGCCAATCCATAGCGAGTGACTCCTCTACGCCCAACAAAACGAGTTCGCTTCCAGATTGCACAGAAGTAATATCCATTCGAATTAAATTTTCGACATAGCGTTGAGCGACCTGATAAATAATCAGGTTCTTTCCACGTTGAAAATGCTCTTGCTGAAAGCTTGCTTCAAACTGCTGCTGAATAATATTAGGAGTTTCATGTAGGGCGCTCTTCAACGCAGTAACAGAAAGCCGGCTACCTACTAAAGGCGAATACAGGGTTTCTAGCGCATTGTGAACAATGGTTCCAAGGGTGTTGTAGGCGACGGTTTCTTCCACCTCTTCTAATTCTTGTATTTGCAGAATTTTCTGATAGTAGAACTCTAACGGGTTGCGAATATAGCTAGTCAAGGCTGAAGGGGAAAAGCCTTTGGTTGCGATCGCCGCAATGCGTTCCATCATTTTTGGGGTCTTATCGATTTGCTTGAGCGATATTTCATGTACCCCCACCTCTGGGTCAGCGATTTTCTGGGTGAATTTATGGTTGGGATGGCCATCAATTTCAAGTTGCAGCAAAAACCTACTTTTTTCACCGCTTCCTAAGCCTTCTGCAAAACTATTGTAGAGAAGCGAAATGTTGTCTGCACGTTGTAACAATCGATAGAAATGATAGGTATAGATGGCGTCCTTTTCCGTGTAGAGGGGAAGTTCGAAGGTCTTCTTCATGTCGTAGGTGATAAAGGAAGCATTCGATTTTCCGGCAGGCAAGATGCCCTCATTGACGGAAAGCATAATGATATTCTCAAAATCCAAACAGCGCGTTTCAAGAAGCCCCATAATTTGAAGTCCCTGATACGCATCTCCCTCAAAATCTAACCGCTGGTTGGCGGCCAGTTCTTGAAACAGTTGCAAAAGTGTTTTTGGGTTTGTGATGTGGTTAAAATGTTCGGAAAGCCCTTTGATTTTTAACATCAATTGATAGATTTCATAGAGCACAATACGATCCATTCGTGCTAAGGAAGTGGCGTCCTTTAGCCTTACTAACAGTTGGATAATTGTATCAACCATTACAGTGGCCGATGATTCCCATGGCTGAAACAACACCTGCACCCAATCCTTATCCTGAGCATGGGCCATTTCTACCAAGTCCGCTAACGAGACCGAAGACAGATTGTTGAGGCTGATCGAGTTCTTGATGTCTTCTGGGTGTGATAGAAAAAGACGGCTCACCGGATGGTTGATGATTTGAAAAACCTCCTTATAATAGTAAGTTGTTTTCGGGCTCACATGAAGGTGTATCAATACTTCAAAAAAGCGATAGAGCGGAAATTGTTGTAAGGAAACTCCCATGGTCACGTTGACGCTTCCAATACTTTCAGGTAAGGCGTACAATAAGGGAACGAGTAAGCTTTCATCGGCGAGCACTACCGCCGTGTTTTCCGATTGTTGCGCGGTCATCTCGGCGAGCAGCGCTCCCACCGTTTGTACCTGACTCATATTCTTTTGCGCCGCGATAGCTTGTATGCGCTTAGGCTTTGCGTAGGAGGGCTTCGGAAGGGAAATCGAGTTGGTTTCAAAATAATGCCAAGTTGTTACATACGAACGTATAAAGTGAGAAGCACTATGATGGGTGTCCTCAAAGAAATAAGGATCTATGTCCCAATAGACTGTATTTTCCGGCTTCGTCAAAAAGGATTGAATTAATCGTTGCTCTGCTGTATTTAAAGCGTTGAAGCCAATAAACACCACCGGGTTTGTACGAGCCGTCAAATAATGTTCAACATCTTCTACCGCCTTTCGATACACCATGCCCTGATAGCCTATAGATTCTTGGCTTAAGGTATCATTTAAGAGCTCGTAAAATGAAGGAAGCAGCTTCCAAAAGGCCAAATAGTTCTCTATCATTTCGGTTCGTTCCTCTTGAACGTACCAATGTTCCATATCCTGAATGGCGCTGAGATAATTAAAGAAAGCCTCTTGTGGTACAAGATAGCGATCCATTTCATTAAAGTCGTTGAGAATGGTTTGGGCCCAGTTGAGGTAGTTTTCAAACGATTCTGGTTCTGAAACTTCAGGAAGACCTTTATATACGGCATAGCCTTTAAAGAGCAGTTCGGTGGGGTCAATAATCTTTAGCTGAGCTATTTCCTCAATAAACTGTTCGATGCTAACGATAGCGGGCGAAAATTGGGTTTTTGTTGTGTGTTTTAGCAGGTAACGCTGAAAGAAGGCGCCCGCCCTTTTACTGGGGAACACTAGGGTAAGCTTAGAAAGGTCCTCGTATTTGGAAGTAAGATCGAGTAGCGTTTCTTCTAAAAATGATTGCATGCTCTAAAATAAGAAACGCCTCTCAAATTGAGAGGCGTTCCCTGATTATTTATTCAGAAGTGTTTCTGATTATTCGTCTTTCAACGAGATCTCAACACGACGGTTTTGCTGTCTTCCGGCTGCTGTGTTATTTGTAGCAATCGGATTTGCTTCACCATATCCTTCAGAAGTCAAACGATCTCCTGGGATACCGATAGTAGTCAAGTAGTTCATTACAGAAGCAGCACGACGCTTAGAAAGATCTAAGTTGTATGAGTCGCTACCACGGCTATCTGTGTGACCTTCAATATGGAATCCAGTAGTTGGGTATTCCTTCATGATGTCAGCGATGTTTTGTAATGTAGAGTAAGACTCTTGACGGATGGTCGCTTTGTCGTAGTCGAACAAGATCGTACGAGAGTACTCATTCAATTGGTTGATAACCTCAACCGTTACTTCTGGACAACCATTGTTTGCAACAGTACCAGGAACATCTGGACACTCATCGTCTTTATCTAGTACGCCGTCACCATCACGATCTGGCCATGGGCAACCGTTGTTAGCCGCAGGACCTGCTTCGTTAGGACACTCATCTTCCGCATCGGTGATACCATCACCGTCTGCGTCAGGACATCCGTTCAATTCAGCAAGACCCGGTACAGTAGGACATTCGTCTTGATTGTCTGGGATTCCGTCACCGTCAGTATCAGGACATCCGTTAAATTCAGCTAAACCAGGAGTATTAGGACAAGCATCGTTACGATCCTCGATTCCGTCACCGTCAGTGTCAGGACATCCGTTAAATTCTGGAAGACCTGGAGTTTCAGGACATTCATCTTCGCTATCGTAGATTCCGTCACCGTCAGTATCTTTTCCACCGAACTGGAACATTACACCAGCAGAGTGCTGGAAGTGCTGGATTCCGTATTCATCTTCAAAAGCGTGCTTGTAAGTAGACTGAAGATTCACACCCCAGTTTTCTCCTAACCAAATACGCACAGAAGCAAGTGCGTTAGCGGTACCAAATCCAACGTCATCAACCCAGGTGTAACCACCACCAATACCTAGCGATGGGTCAAACCATCCGCCGGGGCCATTGATTAGATCACGAAGGCTGTATTTCACTTCACCATCAGCAGAGTAGTAAGGTAGGTCGTCTACACGAACGTCTCCTACTTGGGTAATTCTGTTTACAGATCCTGCAGCGGTAAAGATAAATCCGCTACCGATATAACGGGAAACTGAGACTCTGGATACAGATGGGATGATGTTCCAGTGATCATTTACGTTGAAGTATTCGTCAAACATATCGCCTTTAGTGGCGGCAGGTAGTCTTCCTTCATCATCAACTCCAACAGGAAAGGTATCAACTGCGTTGAAACCTATCTCAATTGCCCAAGGATTATTTTCGTCCTGTGCATTTGCTACACCCACTCCAAAAATGAGAAGCGCAGCAACTAAAATACTGTTAAGATGTTTCATATTCGATTGTTTAAGTTTTAAGTGTTAATAGAGCAAATGTAACTTGTTAATACAGATTAACAAAAGCAAATCTATTAAAATTTTTATAAATACGGTCTAAATGTTAAAGAAATAAAACTACGTGTTTTCAATTACTTTCAGTTCTTTTCCTACTTTAATAAAGGCATTTATTGCCTGATCTAGATGCTCTTTTGTGTGGGCGGCTGAAAGCTGCACTCGTATGCGGGCTTTTCCCTTGGGAACTACAGGATAGAAAAAACCAATCACATAAATCCCTTCTTCCAAGAGCCTATCTGCCATATTTTGAGAGAGTTTCGCGTCATACAGCATCACCGGAACGATGGCTGAGTCACCGTCAATGATATCGAACCCCGCGGCTTTCATTCCTTTTTTGAAATAGGCCGTGTTTTCCATCAACGTATCTCTCAGTTGGGTATCATTTTCAAGCATTTCGAACACCTTAATAGAGGCCCCAACAATTGCCGGCGCTAATGAATTAGAAAAAAGATACGGTCGGGAGCGTTGACGAAGGAGATCGATGATTTCCTTTTTTCCGGTGGTATAACCACCCATGGCACCTCCTAGCGCCTTTCCAAGGGTTCCTGTTATAATATCGATACGGTCCATAACCCCTTTTTCTTCTAAGGTGCCTCGTCCGGTCTCCCCAATAAAGCCGGTGGCATGACACTCATCGATCATCACCATGGCATCATACTTTTCCGCAAGATCACAAATAGCATCCAGAGGCGCTACAAGTCCGTCCATCGAGAAAACGCCGTCGGTGACAATAATCTTATGGCGAGCTCCCTGTTCGTTAGCTGCGATCAATTGTTTTTCAAGATCCTGCATATCATTGTTCTGATACCGAAAACGAGCTGCTTTACATAGTCGTACCCCATCAATGATAGAAGCGTGATTTAAGGAATCTGAAATGATCGCATCCTCTTTTGTCAGCAAAGGTTCAAAAACACCTCCATTGGCATCAAAAGCAGCGGCATAAAGTATGGTGTCTTCCGTTCCGTAGAATTCCGCAATCTTTTGCTCCAATTTTTTATGAATATCCTGAGTTCCGCAGATAAACCGAACGGACGACATTCCAAACCCGTGACTGTCCAACGTATCTTTGGCTGCTTGAATAACCTCCGGGTGCGATGAGAGCCCCAAATAATTGTTCGCACAAAAGTTAATTACTTCTTCTCCAGTATCGATGGTGATGGCTGCGCCTTGAGGAGAAGTAATCACCCGCTCTTTTTTGTAGAGACCGGCCTCTTTAATATCTTCTATTTCGTTTTGTAAGTGTTGTTTAATACTCCCGTACATAGACTTTTCATGTTTTTTTCAAAGGTAACTTTTATTTATTTCAATGCCTTGTTCTGAACAGTAGATTATGAGTTTCTCGGATATGGCATAGCCCATTTCCTCAAGGGCGGAGGCATATTGTTCTATCTGATCGACATGAGTAGACCGAGGAATGCCGGTTTTATAATCCATAACCGTAACGCTTCCGTTGTCATGGAAGTGAATGCGATCGGGTCGCAAGACGTGTCCGGTTTTCGTGATAATATCTTTTTCGACCGCTACCTGGGAAGCATTCGCATTAAAAAAAGGTTTCAATTGAGGATGGCCTATTAATTGCGCGACCACTTGACGCAACGATATAACGTCTTTCTCTGGTAGTGTTTTGCGAGACACGAGCTCTTCTAAGGCCCATTCGGCATCTTCTTCATGTAGAATAAGCTCCATCACCCCGTGTAACTGGTCTCCCCAGGCGATGGCTTCTCCGGGCGTGGTATCCCAAAGTAACGCATCTCTTGAGACGGCATGCAATTGATGCGTTTCCGGTAAAACACTTCGGAATGTTGGAACGATCGAGGCAACGGTTGCATCCAAATGCTGAGACTGCTTAGAAGCAAAACTTCCATACGCGAAGGTGTCTGTGGTGTCATCCCAACGGCCGTCAGTTTCGAGAAACCCAGCTAAGAACTCGTTGAAACTGCTTGGGGCGTCTTTCAACTTCGAAGGTTTGTTAAAATATACGTACAATCGCTCCACCGCTCGAGTAAGCGTTACATAGAGGAGATTGATTTGATCGAGTTCCAGGATGCTCTGCTGTTCCGCCACCATGCTAGCCCCTATATCGCCATAATAGGCAAGCTCTTTTTTGTAATTTATAAGGAGGTGTTGTGTTTCTGAAGTCGTTGTCCATGGGTACCATACCTTGGCATTTCGGTGATCATACAGTTTCATGTCGGCATACGGAAACAAGACCACCGGAAATTCCAGTCCTTTCGACTGATGTATGGTCATTACGCGAACGGCATCCCGGCCCCCAGGAGCACTTACCGAAGCCTTCTCTTGTTGTTGCTCCCAATAGGGTAAGAAGTTGTGTTTACTAACTAAGGGCTGCTGTTCAAATTCAAACACCAAATCCATGAAATGAAAGACATACGTATCCGCTTCAGACTCTAATGCAAACGATTGAAGGCAATAGGCAAACATTTCGAAAAGCGAAAGCTGGGTGGCCACGGCAACATCAAATATCAGTTCTTTATCTCGCAGCATCGTTTCAAGTTCTTCCGAAGTAGCATTGAGATAATGCTCCACAAAATCGTGTTCTTTTTCAGTAAGCCCCAGGTGCCCATGAAGAAAAGAAAGCCAGGCGGCCTTTGCCACCAGGTCTTGTGCATCTGAAATCATGCGTAAGGTATGTACCAGGAATTGCACTACAGGCGACTGGACAAGCAGTAAACTTTCCGAAGAGATCACTGCAATGCCTTGTTCCATCAAGAACCTGCTCAATCGTACGCCATCGTTTCGTGTTCGACTTAAAATGCACAGGTCGCCCAAAGCGAACCCATCGTCGGCAAGTTCCTGTATCGAACGCAACACGCATGTCCCGTAGGCTTCATGAAGCTCCTCCTTGTTTTCCGCAGTAACCGCATGAAGTTTAATGCCGCCCCCTTGCTTCGGATTTACCTTTTGTTGATTGCCTGATAAAAATAATTCTTGATGAGTGTCGCGCTGAAAAAACCGGGCGACATATTGAAAAAATCGATTGTTGAAGTCAATAATTTCAGAAAAACTTCGAAAATTGGTATCGAGATTTTCGATATGCTTGGCTACCGGGAAGGGATTTTCGTCACTGTAGAGGGAAATAAATTGTTCGGGTAATCCGCCGCGCCAGCGGTAAATAGATTGCTTAGCGTCACCTACTATCATCAGACTCCCGGGCAGTCCGTGCGGGTATTGCTGGGTGAGGGCATTGGCAATAAGCGGTTTTAGATTCTCCCATTGTAACAAGGAGGTGTCCTGAAATTCGTCGATAAAAAAATGGCGGTATTTTTCTCCCAAGCGTTCGTAAATAAAAGGCGCGGGTTGCTCTTTGATGCTGTCATGGATGAGTGCATTGAATTCGGAGATCAAAATGAGTCCGTTTTCTTCCTTTAGAGCGTTCAGTTCTTTTTGCACTTCGTGAAGTAGGGCAAGCGGGGTAAGATTGTTCAGAATATTTTCCAGTAGAAGAAGTCGGAATAGACTCTCTCGAATGGCGAGAAAACTTTCAATAAGTTGCGCAGCAATGCTGTCGACACGCGCCTTTTCGGCTTCAGAAATCTTCTGCGGATACAAAGGCTTCTCTTCCAGGTTGCGTTGCCAGGCAGTTTCAAAGTTATGCTGAAAGATTCCTTCGGAAACTTTTGTGAGAAATTTATAAAAATAACCGCCGCTGAAATGCGAAGAATCCAGGCCTTGTTCGTGTATCAGGTGAATGGCTTCGGAAGCGAGCTGCACCACGGCCTGCTCTCGGTCTTTTTTCTCCTGCTGAACCGTTTTTCGCAATGCGGTAAAGTCTTCGAGCGATTTGTGCTGTAGGCGCTTTACATAGGCCGCATCATTTTCTGAAAAAAGCAAGGCAGCAACCGTTCCGATATCGCGGGCAATATCCCAAGATTTATCATCATCTGTTTTTTCCAAAGCAAAAGCGATAAGAAGCGATGTAAGTGCTGGGTCGGTTCCGGCCTTGTTAATGAGTCGGTCTACTGCTTCGGCCAGCAGCTCATCTACCTCCATAGAGACTTCGAAATTGGCGGGCAAATTTAGGTCCCGTGCAAACGTTCTGAGCAGTCTATGATTAAAGTGATCAATGGTTTCAACACTAAATAAAGCGTAGTGATGTAGCAAGTGGCGTAGGATGGCTCTAGATCGTTGTTGTAATTCTTCAAACGTAATGTCCAGCTCTTGCGCTACTGAAACGAATAAGGAAGATGGGGTGCTAAGAGATTTGGGTTCGCTAAAACCGACCAACGTCCACACAATTCTACTTTTCATTTCGGCTACCGCTTTGTTGGTAAATGTGATTGCTAACGAATAGCGGTAGTAGTCTTTTTCTGAAGTGGCTAATACATTGATTAAGTATGCCTTCACTAATGTGTATGTCTTTCCACTTCCGGCAGCGGCATCGTATATGGTAAATGGTGGCTTATTCATGAGAAAATTCAGCTTGAAAACTAAAATACAATGATTTTCTCGAGTATTGATCTTTTCTATACGACTATTAAAATCTTATGGATTTTCTAACATAATATTACTACCCATATCCCTACCTTTATCCTTGAAAATAAAGAGTTAACCAAAAAACACATACTATTATGGCTTTCGAATTACCGAAACTAAAATACGCGCACGACGCATTGGAACCACATATTGATGCTAAAACCATGGAAATACATCATGGGAAACATCATCAAGGATACACGAATAAATTGAATGACGCCCTGAAAGGAACAGAGGATGAAGGAAAAACCATTGAAAATATTTTGAGAAATCTTGATATGGACAATAAAGCCGTTCGTAACAATGGTGGTGGTTACTTTAACCACAGTTTGTTCTGGGAAGTAATGTCGCCTAATGGCGGCGGAGAGCCTTCAGGAGATTTGGCTGCGGCCATTAATAGCGCATATGGAAGCTTTCAAGATTTTAAAGAAAAGTTTTCTGAAGCTGCCAAAGGGCAATTCGGATCCGGGTGGGCCTGGTTATGTGTACACGATGGAGGAAAAGTAGAAGTTTGTTCTACTCCGAATCAAGATAACCCATTAATGCCAGGCGTAGGTTGCGGTGGACACCCAATTCTCGGATTGGATGTTTGGGAACACGCCTACTATCTGAATTATCAAAACCGTCGACCCGATTACGTTTCTGCATTTTTTAATGTTATCGATTGGGACGAAGTCAGTAAGCGTTACGCGAATAACAAATAAGAAACGAATAACACCAACAAGAAGGCCACTTGAATTCAAGTGGCTTTTTTTTTGAAGTTATTAGGAACTATCTTGGTGCTTTCTAAACTCGAAAAGCGCATGCATCGATCTGTACTATTTTTACGTGGAATTAATGTAGGCGGGCATCATAAAGTTCCCATGGCCGATTTGCGTACTGAACTTATAACCCTTGGAGGAGAACAGGTGGCCACAGTCCTAAATTCGGGCAACGTCTTGGTTGCAATGCCGAAAAAATTAGATGAACAAACCCTATCGAATCATTTAAAGACCGTTTTTGGCTTCTCCATTCCCACGATGATTCGACCTTTTGAAGCGATTAAACAGCATTATGAACAGGATCCGTTTCGAGAAGTCGTGCTCACGAAGCAAATTCGACGGTATATTACATTTCAGAAAGAATTCAGACAGCCTAACATTACCTTGCCATGGAAGAGCGAAGACGGTTCTTTTCGTATTCTTCAGCAAAAAGCATCAGACGTTTTTAGTGTTTTAGACCTATCCCGCGCGAGTACTCCCAAAGCAATGGATGTTCTGGAGCAGTTTTACGGCACCGAGGTCACTACCAGAAATTGGAACACTATAGAAAAAATTATGATAAAAGCTGAGAAGCTGGGCTGGCGCTAACATATAAATCAGGTCAGAAAAAAGCCTTTTTGCACAGACCATTGTTCTTGTCATGCTCGCCACCCCGTTGACGATTTGGTCCATAAAAAAAGGTGGATGAGAATCTTGTAAGAGGCTGTTACGGCTCGCTGAGGATATCGATTGCAAGTGACTAAGGTTTTTGTCATGCTCGCCACCCCGTTGACGATTTGGTCCATAAAAAAAGGTGGATGAGAATCCTGTAAGAGGCTGTTACGGCTCGCTGAGGATATCGATTGCAAGTGACTAAGGTTTTTGTCATGCTCGCCACCCCGTTG
>NZ_JAQQTD010000003.1 GCF_028561755.1 Altibacter sp. HG106 | reverse complement strand
CTCGCCACCCCGTTTGTGATTTGGTGCAAATAAAAAAGGTGAATAAGAATATGGAAAGTGGAGAAACGGCTCGCGGTTAGTTGGTGCTATTTGGAATTATGTTGGGATGTTAGCTCGCCACCCCGTTTGTGATTTGGTGCAAATAAAAAAGGTGAATAAGAATTCACCTTTTTTGCCCCAAATCTTACCATGAACTTAACCTACTTATGCTATGGTATGGGTCAAATATAATGTTAAAATTCTGAAACGAAATCAGACTTTTCCTACTTTTAGATGAACGGACAATTAAATTCGATGAACGACACAAATTTGAATCAATCGGCTTAAATTGTACCCTAATAGGCGCGTTCAGGATTGCCTTCAAAGAAATGAACGTAGGCACGATTAACCACTTGCTTTCCTCCTTCGGTGGGATAATTTCCCGTGAAGTACCAGTCACCCAGATTCTTAGGGCACGCCTTATGCAGATCGTCCACCGTTTGGAAAATAAGTTTCACCGGAGTCTGTAAAGATTCGTCGCGAATGATTTCTGATATTTTATCCGAAAGCTCTTCATCTGAAAATGGCGCATATAAGGCCTTAACGTGGTTTACGATCTCCCCTTCCGGATTCTCAAGTTGCGATTTTGCTTTGTGATAAATCTCTTCGACAACATCATATGTGCCCCGGTCTTTGTGAAGCGCCAGGGCCGCTTGAAAGGCTACCAGATCTTCCAGGCGCGCCATATCAATACCATAACAATCAGGATAGCGAATTTGCGGTGCAGAAGAGACCACAATAATTTGCTTCGGTTGAAGGCGGTCCAACATTTTCAGAATACTTTTCTTCAAGGTGGTTCCGCGAACAATACTATCATCAATAATCACTAAATTATCTCCAGGTTGTACCACACCATACGTTACATCGTAAACGTGTGCTACCAAATCATCCCGGCTGCTGTCTTCCGTAATAAAAGTGCGAAGCTTAACGTCCTTAATGGCAATTTTTTCCGTTCGAATCTTATGGGCTTGAATTTGCTGCAAACGCGCTGAGGTCATGTTGTCTTTTTCCTTCAGTATCGCTTCATTTTTTTGCTTGTTAAGCTCGTTTTGAGCTGCATCTAGCATGCCGTAGAATGACGTTTCCGCCGTATTTGGAATAAAACTAAAGACCGTATTTTCGGTATCGTAGTTGATATTCTCAAGCACCCGAGGCATTACCAAGCGCCCCAACTCCTTTCGTTCCTGATAAATTTCTGCGTCGCTTCCGCGTGAAAAGTAGATACGTTCAAAAGAGCAAGACCGCTGTTCTAGAGGGGATAAAATTTGTTCTTCGGAAAGGCTCCCATCCTTACGAATGATTACGGCGTGACCGGGCGTTATCTCCTGAATATCTTCAAAAGCAACATCAAAAACGGTCTGAATGGCCGGTCGTTCTGAAGCAATCACCACCACTTCATCATCTTGATAATAATAGGCGGGCCTTATACCCGCTGGATCACGAAGCACGAAAGAATCCCCGTGGCCTAGCATACCGGCCATGGCATATCCGCCATCCCAGTCCTTAGCCGCTTTCCGCAAGATTTTAGCGACGTTAAGGTGTTCCACGATATACGGACTCGCCTCGCGCTTGTTCAAGCCTTTTTTCTTCGCTTTTTTATACAGTTTCCGAACCGCATCATCCAAAAAGTGCCCGATTTTTTCCATCACGGTTATCGTATCGGCTTTTTCCTTCGGATGCATTCCCAACTTGATGAGATTATTAAACAGCTCATTGGTATTGGTCATATTGAAATTCCCGGCGATAATGAGGTTCCGGTGCATCCAATTGTTTTGGCGGAGAAAGGGATGCACATTTTCCACACTGTTGATGCCAAAAGTTCCGTAGCGAACATGGCCTAAGAAAACTTCCCCGATATAGGGAATATGTTTCTTTTGCCCCGCCACATTATCAATCAATTCCGGATGTGTCTTAAACTCGGTATTGATACGTTCGTTAATTTGCGAAAAAATATCCTGAATGGGTTGGGAAGCATTGCTGCGAATTCTACTAATATAGCGTTCTCCCGGAGCGACATCCAACTTGATGCTGGCAAAACCGGCGCCATCCTGTCCGCGGTTGTGCTGCTTTTCCATCATGAGGTACATTTTATTGACTCCGTAGAAAGCAGTTCCGTATTTCTCTTTATAGTACGATAAAGGTTTCCGTAGCCGAATCATGGCTATTCCACATTCGTGTTTTAAGGCGTCGCTCATAGGCTTAAAATATACTAAAAACGCCCCGAAAGTTCAGGGCGAAGGATTATTCTAGTTCAATATCAAATTGGGTCAACTGCTGAAACTGTTGCAAGCGTTGGTGTACTTCTTTCTTCGACAGATGTACCAGCCGTTCGGTTCCAAATTTTTCTACACAAAAGGAGGCGAGTGCCGATCCATAAATAATGGCATTCTTCATGTTTTCAAAACTGTAGTCGCCTGTCTTCGCCAAATATCCTGTAAATCCGCCTGCAAAAGTATCTCCCGCACCGGTGGGATCAAAAACTTCTTCCAACGGAAGTGCCGGCGCAAAGAAGACCTCCTCCATATGAAACAACAAGGCACCGTGTTCTCCTTTTTTAATAACTACATGAGAAGGGCCCATTTCCATGATTTTTTTCGCGGCCACCACCAATGAATACTCTCCCGTAAGCTGCCGGGCCTCTTCATCATTTATGGTGATAACGTCTACCTTAGCGATCACTTCCTTCAAAAGATCCAAGGTGTGATCCATCCAAAAATTCATAGTGTCTAACACAATGAGTTTGGGCGCTTGCATCTGTTCTATCACGCCCAGTTGTACGGCCGGGTGTAAATTACCTAACATCACTACTTCGGCATCGTGATAGGTATCTGGAACTTTCGGATTAAAGTTCTCCAATACATTGAGTTCGGTTACCAAGGTATCACGCGTGTTCATATCGTTGTGATATTTTCCGCTCCAAAAAAAGGTCTTTCCCTCCTTCACGATTTCCAAACCAGTAACGTTTAAATTGTGGTTTTTCAGAAGTGCAATATATTCTTCCGGAAAATCACCACCCACCACAGAAACAATCGCTCCGTCTGCATCACATTGGGAAGCTGCCAATCCTATAAATGTGGCGGCACCGCCTAAGATCTTATCGGTTTTTCCAAATGGGGTTTCAATGGCGTCGAACGCTACGGTTCCAACAATTACGAGCTTGCTCATGTAAGGGGGTTAAAAGTAAGGGGCAAAGATACAGCTTTTGTGATAAAAAGAAAGGTGCTCTATGGGATCATTTCCGACCAAAATCTGCCGGGATTTCTCCCCAGGCTTTGGTTTCCCATTTTACCACCGTAGTGGTATACGTGTTTGTTTTTAACCAACCTTCTGCCCGGGCAATTAATTCAAAGAGCTTTTTGTTTTTGTCGGTTTTCTTGAGTTTCGTGTTGCACTTTTTACGACGCACCCACCCCATGGCGATCTTGCTATCGGAATACAAAATACGATCGCTCTTATTTTTCTTCAAGTAGGCGAGTCCGTGTACTAGGGCCAAGAATTCTCCTACATTATTAGTGCCTTGCTGAAAGGGTCCCTGATGAAAAAGTTGTTGCTGTGTTTGGGTGTCCACTCCACGATATTCCATCACACCCGGGTTGCCGCTTGAGGCGGCATCTACTGCGATAGAAAACAAGTTAGGCTCGCCAATGGCCTCCAACTGCGCTTTGGTGAGGGTTTTTTTCTTGCTTCCACCCTTCCCTTTGTAATCCTTATACTCCTTATTATAGGCGATCTGAGCCTCTTTCAGGCTTTCAAAACTTTTGTATTGGGCGCCAGAAATCCCTGCAATCGCTTTTTTGCATTGCTCCCAACTGTCGAAGATACCGGTAGGATTCCCAAACCAAACCACATAATATTTTTGTTTTTTCTTACTCATTTGGAGTGCTTAAGAGCGTTTCAATAACCTTCGGAAAATGTTGATGCTCCAGGTGTTGTACCTTCTTTGCAATCTGTTCAGGCGTGTCGTTTTTTGCTACGGGGACGGCCGTCTGAAAGATAATCGCGCCCTCATCATACTGTTCATTTACATAATGAATGGTAATTCCGGTTTCTTTTTCTTCGGAAGCGGCGACCGCTTCATGAACAAACTTGCCGTACATTCCTTTGCCGCCAAACTTTGGCAATAAGGCGGGATGAATATTGATAATTTTGTTCGGAAACGCTTCCACGAATGCGGGTGGGATCTTCAGAAGGAACCCCGCAAGAACGATGAGATCTACCTTCTGAGACTGAAGTTTTTCAATCAGTTTTTCAGGATTCTGAAAGCCTTCTTTGGGAATAAATTCGGAAGCAATATGATGTGAATCAGCGACTTCCAAAACTTTGGCATCCTTCTTGCTTGCGATGACCTGAATCACCTCGGCTGTTTCAGACGACTGAAAGTATTCAATGATCTTTTTGGCATTGGTACCATTTCCGGAAGCAAAGATGACGATACGTTTTTTCATTTGGACGGAAGAGGGGGTTCAACGAAATATTAATTAAATTCATCACAAAAGTAGGCAATGGCGATTTACTTCGCTTAAAAATTCCTAACTTGGTAATCACATTTTACAGTCAAAATGGGGTTTTCAATTAAAATATTTTATTTTTGCCACTTAATTAAAATCTAAAATTCAAACATTATGTCAGACATTGCATCAAGAGTAAAAGCAATCATCGTAGACAAATTAGGTGTTGACGAAAACGAAGTTGTTAACGAAGCGAGCTTCACTAACGACTTAGGGGCAGATTCACTTGATACGGTAGAGCTTATCATGGAATTCGAAAAAGAATTCGACATTCAGATTCCAGACGATCAAGCGGAAAATATCGCTACCGTAGGTCAAGCTATTTCTTACATCGAAGACGCGAAATAAGAATACATATTTATGGAACTTAAGCGAGTTGTCGTAACGGGTCTAGGCGCGTTAACTCCTATTGGTAATTCAGTCTCAGCGTACTGGGAAGGGTTAAAAAATGGGAAAAGCGGTTGTGCGCCTATTACGTATTTTGATACGGAAAAGTTTAAGACGAAATTCGCTTGTGAAATAAAAAATTACGACCCACAAGATCATTTTGATCGAAAGGAAGCAAGAAAGCTGGATCGCTTTGCTCAGTATGCGCTTGTTTCTTCTTCCGAAGCCATTGAAGACGCCCAAATCAATATTGATGATGTTGACAAATTTCGTGTTGGTGTTATCTGGGGTGCCGGAATTGGCGGGTTGGAGACTTTTCAGAATGAAGTAATAAATTTTGCAGAAGGGGATGGAACGCCGCGTTTCAACCCCTTCTTCATTCCTAAAATGATCGCAGATATCGCTCCCGGAAATATCTCGATTAAGCACGGCTTTATGGGGCCTAACTATACAACGGTCTCTGCCTGTGCTTCTTCTGCTAACGCCTTAATAGATGCCCTTAACTACATTCGATTGGGGCATTGTGATATTATTGTAACCGGCGGAAGCGAAGCCGCAGTTACCCAAGCAGGGATGGGCGGTTTTAATGCCATGCATGCCTTATCAACTCGTAACGAAAGTCCGGAAACAGCATCCAGACCTTTTGATGCCACAAGAGATGGGTTTGTGTTAGGAGAAGGTGCCGGGGCCCTGATCCTAGAAGAATACGAGCACGCTAAAAAGCGAGGTGCTAAAATCTATGCGGAAGTTGTTGGCGGTGGGATGTCTAGTGATGCCTATCACATGACGGCGCCGCATCCAGACGGCATTGGTGTAGAACGCGTTATGCTCAATTGCTTGCGCGACGCCAACATGGATCCAAAAGAGGTAGATGCCATTAACACACATGGAACCTCCACTCCTTTAGGAGATGTTGCCGAGCTTAAGGCCATCACGAAAGTATTTGGAGAACACGCCAAGGAAATCAACATCAATTCAACCAAGTCAATGACGGGTCACTTACTCGGTGCGGCGGGAGCCATCGAAGCCATTGCGTCAATCTTATCGATGCAGCACGGAATTGTTCCTCCTACCATTAATCACACGACCGTCGATGAGAATATTGATCCCTCTTTTAATCTTACGCTTAATAAAGCGCAAGAACGAGAAATTAATGTCGTCATGAGCAATACCTTTGGCTTTGGAGGACATAACGCCTGCGTACTGTTCAAAAAATGGGACGCTTAATGTAAATGGCCAAAATTAAAGACATATTCAATCCTCGTGCTGAAAAGGACGGGGATTTTTTTTATACCATTAAAAAAATCCTCGGATTTAAACCTAAGGATATTAGTATCTATCGTGAGGCCTTTACACACCGTTCGATGAACGAAACGAACACCAAAGGAGCCGCTCAGAACTACGAACGCCTTGAATTTTTGGGGGATGCCATGCTGAGCGCGGTCATTGCGTCTCATTTATTTACAGAAGTTCCCTCAGGAGATGAAGGCTACCTAACGAAAATGCGCGCCAAAGTGGTGAGTAGAGAACACCTAAACGAATTGGGGCGCGATCTAGAGCTCATCAAGCACTTAAAGACATCTATTCCCTTAGAGCAATTTGGCGGCAACGTACACGGTAACGTATTTGAGGCGCTGGTAGGAGCCATTTATCTGGATCGGGGATATAAGTATTGTGAAAAATTTATCTATAAGCGCGTCATCGATCCGTATGTCGATATTGAACGACTGGAAGGAAAGATCATTAGCTATAAGAGCTTGTTTATTGAATGGTGTCAAAAGAAGAAAAAGAGTTTTCGATTTATTGTTTTTGAAGACACTGGAGCCGACACCCTGAAACACTTCGGCGTAAAACTTCATTTAGACGGAGAGGTGGTCGCTAAGGCCAGAGCCACGTCTAAAAAGAAAGCAGAAGAACGCGCTGCCAAAAGAGCCTACTACAAACTTCAAGACGCAATCGACAGAGAAATTCAATAGTCTTGCAACACATCGAAAGCTAGAACTTAGTGTTCTTTTCGCAAACGTTTTCGTTACAAATAGGGAGGCTTCCATAGCGTACTTCGTGTAAACTATGTGTATTTTTAAGTAAATTTACTTCCGTGGGACACTATAAATTGGTTTTGGATGAGGCTTGTGATGAGGTGTATTCGTTAGTGGCGATTCACTGTAGCGAAGCCGATTATAAGATGGCGTACTTACTAAATCAACACACCCACATGCGGTTGCATCGAGAGCGAACCGATATCGATTTGTCTAAAAACGGGCTTTCCATTACGTTTCCATGGTTTACCTATGAACATGCACAGCATGATATTCAGTATCACCTGGTGGCCAATAAATGTAAGTCGGTGGAAGCCAAAATGGTTTCGGGAGGCGGACTATTTAGTACTTCGGAAGAAGAAAACACCAGAACCCACTATTTGCTTCCGGAATATAAGAACGTAGACTTCTTTCTGAAAATCCAGTCGGAAGACACCCCGCCTTCACTGCGAAAGCTTTTACTTGAGATCAACGAGATTCGCCATGTCATTTCGGCTTATTCGATTGCTTCCGAAGCTATAAAATCAAAAAACAATTTAATATTCAACTAATGCCTGCAAGAAAACGAACCAAAATAGTTGCCACCTTAGGGCCGGCAACCTCCGATAAGAATACCCTGAAAAAGATGATCAAGGCAGGGGTTGATGTGTTTCGTATCAACTTCTCCCATGCCAGCTATGACGATGTCAGAGAGCGAATTAAAATGATTCGATCACTGAGTGAAGAGCTCGAATCCGGAACGGCTATTCTCGCCGATTTACAAGGGCCCAAATTACGTGTTGGGATCATGAAGGAGGAAGTGGTGGTAAAAAAAGGAGATGTCATCAAATTCTGCACCGGCAAAGAATTTGAAGGGACGCGCGAACGCGTTTACATGAATTATGACAGCTTCCCACATGATGTGAACCCCGGGGAACGAATCCTGTTAGACGATGGTAAACTGATCTTCAAGGTCATGGAAACCGATAAAAAAGAAGAGGTTACGGCAAAGGTTCTTCAAGGCGGTCCGCTGCGCTCTAAAAAAGGAGTTAATCTCCCCAATACAAATATCTCACTCCCTGCACTTACCGATAAAGACAAAAAGGATGCGGTATTTGCCATTGAACAAGAAGTCGATTGGATTGCGCTTTCCTTTGTGCGTCATGCGGAAGATCTAAAGGAGCTTCAGGCCTTGATTGAAGCCCATAGTGAATATAAAATACCGATCATTGCCAAAATAGAAAAACCGGAAGCAGTAGCGAACATCGATAAGATTGTTGCGTATTGTGACGGACTCATGGTGGCGCGTGGTGATTTAGGAGTGGAAGTACCTGCAGCCGACGTGCCGCTCATTCAAAAGCAATTGGTACTAACGGCAAAAAAGGCACGCATTCCGGTGATTATTGCCACTCAAATGATGGAAACCATGATCTCCAGTTTAACCCCCACACGTGCTGAAGTAAACGATGTAGCGAACAGCGTCATGGACGGTGCCGATGCTGTGATGCTTTCGGGGGAAACTTCCGTAGGGAAATATCCGGTGGAGGTGATAGAAACGATGTCCAATATTTGTAAAAATGTGGAAAACTCAGACTTGATTCAGGTGCCTTTAGAGCCACCTCACATACGCACGAATCGTTATGTGACAAAATCGGTTTGTTATCACGCGGCCTTGATGGCCAATGAGATTGAAGCCAAAGCCATATGTACCTTGACCAATAGCGGGTACACCGCCTTTCAAATATCCGCCTGGCGACCCGACGCCCATATCTTAGTATTCACTTCCAATAAAAGGATTCTAAGTAGATTGAATTTACTCTGGGGAGTCACCTCGTTCTATTACGATAAATATGTAAGTACCGACGAAACGGTAGATGATGTCAACAAGATCGCAACCCAACGAAATTTTGTAAAGAAAGGAGATTATTTAATCAACCTGGCGGCCATGCCAATTGCCGATAAAGGGATGGTGAATACGCTTCGGGTTTCGCAGTCTAAATAAATAAGAAAAGCCCCCAAAGTTGGGGGCTTTTAATTACTTCACGATCTCCGTTCGGGAGAGTACCATGGCGTCCCCATTGGAAACAATCTCGACACTCCAATTATACTGAGCAGATGTGTACACATAGGTGATCTTTTGCAGCTCGTTGTTGGTTCGTGTTACCTGCAACTGACTCGTCCATGTACCGTCTTTTGTCACTGATTCCTCGATGATTTCTTTCGCTTTACCGCGCATTCCGGGAAATGTAAAGGCATCTGGGAAATCATATAATCGTTGTGCGGTAAAAAAGGCTTCATGCCATTGGGCACCGGGCAAGGAGATACGTACCGTATTGCTAGGCTTACTTACTGTGCCTCCAGTACTTTCCGAAAAAGTGACTTCCGGAAAGAATTCTTGTAATTCTAAGGCATAGCCCTTCGCAGATACTCCGGCTTCCGGTGGAAAATAGCGCGATAAATATCCGTTAAAAGCGAATCCCTTTTTATGGTTATAGGCCACATGATGCATGCCGCCTTTGATATCCCCAACCGTCATCGTAGGTTTCGTTTCAGCCTCAATCACTTCTACCCGTGTTCCGTAGGGCATACGGGCCAATCGTTCGCTTTGCAAATTTCCGTATTCGCGTAAACTTAAGCCGCTGGGAGCCGTGACATACAAAAAGGGGGTTGATTTTTCTGAAGACTCGCTAAGGGCCAGGTCTTTCGGAGTTTGAAGGTCAATTTCTGAAGTAGCGACTTCAGAGGTGCGGTCATTTTTACAGGAGAGGAGGGAAAGGGCGAGCACTGTTGCAGTGCAAAGGAAAACTACTTTTTTCATCGTGTTTGAGATTTAAGTTACTATTCAGATTCAAAAAGTAGTAGTGTGTCATACAGGTAAAACGTTTCCGCTTGGGTTTTATTGAAGTGAGAACGCTTAAAAGTCGAGAGTTAATTGTACATCAACCGTTTTCTCAACCGCAGCTTTCCTTTCTTCGGTGTTTAGATTCGATAAGGAAATTCCCAACAAACGTACCGAGTTTTCCATTTTCGACTGGAATAACAAATCTTTAACATGCTCCATAATCAGGTCTTTGCTCGCCACGTATAGTGGCAGCGTTTTGCTTCGAGTTTGCAATTTGAAATCACTGTATTTAATTTTCAGTGTGATCGTCTTACCGGCTACCTTACTTTTTTGAAGTCGGCGTTCCACTTCTTCAGCAATTTCTTCTAAGCGCTCCAGCATAAAGACTTCGGAAGCGATATTGTCCCGAAACGTACGTTCGGCTGCAAGTGACTTGCGGGTTCGTGACGGACTTACCTTACTGTGTTGGATGCCACGCACAATGTCGTAATAGTAGGCGCCGCTCTTTCCGAAGTTAGCCTCCAAATATTCCATCGATTTATCCTTCAGGTCCCGACCGGTATAGATGCCATGTCGATACATTTTTTCTTTCATCACCTTGCCCACCCCATAGAACTTTTTTATATCCAAACCTTCCAGAAACGACAACACCTCTTCGGGCGGAATGGTTTTTTGTCCGTTCGGCTTATTGATATCACTAGCCACCTTGGCGATAAATTTGTTGATGGAAATACCTGCGGAAGCATTCAATCCGGTCTTCTCTTTGATGGCTGCTCTTATTTCTGAAGCGATAAGGGTGGCGCTGGGGTTTCCTTTTTTGTTTTCGGTAACGTCTAAATAGGCTTCATCCAGGGATAAAGGCTCCACCAAATCGGTATACTCGAAAAAGATGGTGCGTATGCGTTGCGACAGCTCTCGATAGCGATCAAATCGGGTTTTTACAAAGATGAGTTCCGGGCAGCGCTTTCGTGCTAAGACACCGCTCATGGCACTGTGAACCCCAAATTTTCTTGCTTCGTAGCTCGCCGCACTTACCACCCCTCTTTTTCCGCCGCCACCCACCGCAATGGGCTTGCCGCGTAACTCTGGTCGATCCAGCTGTTCGACCGATGCATAAAAAGCATCCATGTCTACATGAATAATCTTTCGAATGGGGATAGCGGCGTCCATGATGTAAATTTAATATCTTTAAGCAAGAATTTCGCACGCTATGATCGAAACCCAAGGCCATGTCTAAAACTGCTATTCTATTAGGGGCTACCGGACTTACGGGTGGGTGCCTACTCTCACTTTTGCTGGAGGACGAACGCTTTGCGCAAGTGAAGATTTTTAGTCGGCGCCCGGTGGCCGTACAACACCCAAAAATCAAAACCTTCATCACCGATCTGACGCAACTGGAAAACATGGCTGCGCAGTTTACCGGTGACGTGGTGTTTTGCTGTATCGGCACGACAAAATCGAAGACACCCGATAAAGAGCAGTACCGCGCCATCGACTATGGTATTCCTGTAAGCGCGGCCAAACTCTGTAAGAGCAACGAAATTCCTGCGTTTATAGTGGTCTCTGCACTTGGAGCCAACTCGAATAGTAGGGTTTTCTACAATCGCGTTAAAGGTAACATGGAAGAAGCCGTGTTAGAAATGGATCTTTCAAAGGCCTTTATCTTACAGCCCTCATTGATTGGCGGAAACCGTGATGAAAAGCGTTTGGGAGAGCGCTTGGCGCAAGGGGTCTTTTCTGCCTTTTCTTTTTTGATTCCGAAGAAATACAAAATGATCGAACCGGAAGAAATTGCACGGGCGATGATTTTTCTATCCCATAACAGCTATCAGAAAGATCGCATCCCTTCTAACGAAATTAAAAAAATCAGCTTGCAATGAACCTAAACCAAGTTACTGTGCCTGCCATAAATGTAGCCGCCTCTGTAGCGTTTTACGAGGCCTTAGGGCTGCAGTTAATTGTCTATACAGAAGATACCTACGCTCGTTTTGAATGTCCTAAGGGGGGAAGCACCTTTTCAGTACATAAAGTGGACAACCTTCCCAAGGGTTCGGGCGTCTATACCTATTTTGAAGTGAACGATGTCGCGGCCAAAGTAACCGAGCTAAGAACCAAAGGTATTGCTGTAGATGAAGGCCCGGTAGAACAGTCGTGGTTATGGACCGAAGCGCGACTAAGAGACCCCTCGAACAATCAAATTATTATTTATCATGCGGGAGACCACCGTAAAAACCCGCCCTGGCGAATTTCAAACGATGCAGGAAATTGAACGAAAGTACTTAGTGAATAGTAACAGCTACCGATCGGAGGCGCGATGCCGCTATCAGATCGTTCAGGGATACTTAAATACACATCCTGAGCGAAGTGTGCGCGTTCGCGTGAAAGACCAGAAAGGATATATCACCGTAAAAGGGAAGAGCAATGAGGCCGGAACGTTGCGACTGGAATGGGAATATCCAATTCCCGCTGAAGAAGCGGAAGCTTTGCTCGCGCTTTGTGAGCCGGGACAGATTGATAAAATTCGTTATGAAATTGCCTACGAAGGACTTATTTTTGAAGTGGATGAGTTTTTTGGGGAGAATGAAGGCTTGGTTCTTGCCGAAGTAGAACTCACACAGGAAGATCAGCCGGTAGCAAAACCCACCTGGTTAGGAAAGGAAGTGACCGGTGAAGTACGCTATTATAACGCCTATTTACTAAAACACCCATTTAATACCTGGAACCAATGAAATATATGTATCTATTGTGTGCCTTGACGGCTGTACTCGTGGCATGCGAGTCGAAAGTACAGCGCGAATATATCATGGAGCCTTGTCCCGAAGAAGCTCCTGCCCAAGCGGTAGCTGAACTTAAAAAAGAGCTAACCGATGGAGGCTTTCAGATCTTCGATTATGTGGATGAAGCGAGTGGTGATACCGTTATTATGCAGCAATACTTTTTAGCGTTTTTAAAACGAGGGCCTAATCGTTCGCAAACGAAGGCGGTAGCCGATAGTCTGCAACAGCTTCATTTGGCCCATTTAGGAAGGATGTACGAAGAAGGATATGCCGATATTTCCGGACCGTTTGGAGACGATGGGGATATTCGAGGAATCACCATTTATAACGTACCTACCTTGCAAATGGCAGATAGTCTGGCAAATATGGATCCTATGGTAAAGGCAGGGCGGCTGGTGATTGAAATTCATCCCTGGTGGGCGGCCAAAGGATTTCCTTTGAGATAGCGTCTACCTGCTAGCAAGTCGAACCACCTCACGTACGATTCCCACATCAGTAGTTCCCTGTACCCCGGTGTCGAAGAAATGAGCCGTGGGGGGAGGATCAGATTTTCGGATCGCCGAGAGATGCACGTGTTTAAACCCGTGATGTTTTAAGGGTACGATATGCGAAGGGCGTATTCCGGCACCGGGCATGATATCCATGCTGTTGTCGCTTTGTTCTAATAGTTGAAGGAGCAAAGGCAAGCCTTCCATCGCGTTTGCGCATTGTCCCGAACTCAATAACCGATGCATCCCCATTTCTAGGAGCGTTTCCAGGGTCTTTAGAGGTTGCATAACATGATCGAATGCCCTGTGAAAGGTAAGGTGCATTCCTTCGGAGACGGCTACTATTTGCTTCAGAAAAGCTACATCCACTTCATTTTTTGACGTTAATGCGCCCACCACAATACCTGCACAATGCTGTTCTTTACAGCGTTCAATGGTATTTAAAACTGTCATGCGCTCGTCTTCCGAATACACAAAATTACCAGCTCTGGGCCTAATAAGCACATGCACAGGAATAGATAGGGTGGTGAGCACCTGCTCTAATAAGGATTCCGAAGGGGTGAGTCCGCCTACTCCTAAGTGTTCACAAAGTTCGACTCTATGGGCGCCTCCCTCTTGTGCGGCTAGAGCACTCTCATAAGAATTAGCGCAAATCTCTACCTCCATAAATTTTATTCAATAACCAATTCATCCAAAAACGTCCAGGCAGGGTTTCCTGCCCCCTGGGCTCCTTGGGGTATGGTGCCATAGGAAGGAATTCGAAGCACTAATTTCTTGATCTTTTGCTGCGGAAGCTCCCCGTTCCATGTCAGGTTTCGAAGCGAGGTATCGGTGTCTGAAGCGGTAACTTCAATGGTTTTTGAGTATTTCATACCCTCAGCGGTTGTCCATTCTACGAGTACTTGCTTTGGCGCATATACCCACTGACCCTTGGCCTCAAAAAACCGGGTCTCTACTTTCGAAATAGCAATAGGGGTGTTCCATTCCATCGCTATGGCAATATCTTCTCCCCAAAATCCCAGCCATTCGCCATCCCCAAAGCGTTCGCTACTTCCCAGAACGCCATTGTAAAGGGCATTGATGCCTCCTTCGTCGTAAGCAGGGTGGGGCGGGGTACTTACACTTAGGGTTGAAGCAATCCCTTGATGAATCTTTACATGAGTGCTATACGCGTGTCCCACCGCTTGCTCTCCCTCCATCATTTGTGCCCTGAAGGTTCCGGAAGTGGTGAGCGGTACCGGCGCGGAATATGTCTGAACCTCCTCTGCGTATTCATACCTCACGGTAGCATTAGATAAGGGTGTTTCAACAATGGCGAAAAGGGTGTCCCTTGCCAAGCTAAACGTGATGTCCAAACGTTGTAACGGATTATAGTGTGTGATACCTTTTATGGTTAAGCGTTGCTGAAATTTTGGTAAACGATGTAGCAATTCTGAATATGCCTTTTCTGGATCGTTTTTGGAACCCGACCAAACGACTTCAGACAAGGCGATCATCCTCGGGAAGATCATGTACGTTACTTGTTCGGAAGTTGACATATACTCCGTCCAAACATTGCCCTGAGCTCCCAAGATGTGGTGCGAGGCTTCCGGTGATAACCCTTCCGGAACTGGAGAAAAGGCGAGTACTTTTTGGAGGGGTAGGTAGCCACCAATCGCTAAAGGTTCCTCTGGATGCGAATCTTGATAATAGTCAAAATACATATGTGAGGTGGGTGTCATGATCACATCATGCCCCGCTTCGGCTGCTGCGATGCCGCCTTCAACACCGCGCCATGACATCACAGTAGCATTGGGCGCCAAGCCACCTTCCAGGATCTCATCCCACCCAATGATCTGTTTGCCATGGTCATTGACAAAGGATTCTATTTCTTCAATGAACCAACTTTGCAATGCATCTTCGGAAGCAATTCCTTCTTTCAGCATTCGAAACTGACAATCAGCACAAGACTTCCAGTGGGTCTTGGGAGCCTCATCGCCACCAATGTGAATATAGGTGCCCGGAAAAAGAGACATCACTTCCAATAAGACATCTTTCAAGAATTGCATCGTTTCCGGTTTGGTGCAAAATACATTTTCAAAGATGCCCCATTCTGTGGCCACTGGCACGGGCTCCCCAGTGCATCCTACCTCTGGATAAGCACTGATTGCCGCTTGGGCGTGGCCGGGCATTTCGATTTCCGGAATTACACGGATGTTTAAGGATTGGGCATAGGCTACAATTTCCTTGATGTCTTCTTGCGTATAAAACCCTCCGTAGCGTTGGTCGTCGTAAGTGCGTGGAACATCATTGTAGTGTCCAACGAGTGTTTCTTCTCGAAACGCACCTTGCGCCGTGAGTTTGGGATATTTTTTAATCTCAATTCGCCATCCCTGGTCATCGGTGAGGTGCCAATGAAAGGTATTCATTTTTAGTAGTGCGAGATACGATAGGTATTCTTTGATAAATTCCTTCGGAAAGAAATGCCGACTCACATCCAAATGCATCCCTCGATACGAAAAGGCCGGAGCATCCGCTATTTCTAAGGTAGGAAGCGTCACAGCCCCTCTCGGAACCGTATGTTGCATTTCAAATGTTGCTGGTAGTAATTGTCGCAGTGTCTGAAGTGCGTAAAACGCACCGGCATTGGTTCGAGCCGTTATATGTAACCCTTTTTCCGAGATGTTTAGCCGATAGGCTTCTGCTCCCAGTGTGGTATCTTTATCGATGCGAATGTTTGCCTCGGCTTCGGTGGTGGTTTTTAGCTTCCATCCAGGGCCATCAGCCAAATAATGCCGAAACCATCGCGTAGCCTGTTCAAAATCAGGATCAGCATATAGTGTTGGATCCTTTCCGAAGCGTAAGGTTCCTCCTTTCAGAAGCAATTCTTGGGGCTGCGGAAAAAGAACAACCTCGGAAGCTATTTCGTTCGATTGGGTATCACATCCTGTAACAACCACCGCTACTAAAAACAGAAAAAGAAGTGCTTTCACCGACATGCCAACAAAGTACGGAAAAAATCGATGGGCTAGGAAGCGAATTCAATTACCACTTGTTGTTGCAATTGATTCCCTTGTTGGTCGATAACGGTCAACATATAGGTCCCCGGAGCTACCGACAAAACCTGTTCGTGAAAGGTTTGGGTTGTGCCTATAAACGCGCCTTCCCAATACCAGTACACTTTGGTTTCGGAAGAACGATGTGCGAGTTGGAACACAACTTCCTGAGGGGTTTCTCTGAAATCCCTGGCGATAAGAATGGTTTCACGAGGTTTTGGCGTCACCAGTTCCATGAGTTGTTCCGCTTCTTGAAAACACCCTTGTCTGAACGGGGGCAACGGACGGTAATCAGGGTGTTGTCTGGCATAATAGTATTCCATCATAGGCGGCAGCGAAAACCAGGACTTCTGAATCATGTCTTCTAACGGGTAACAAGAGGAATTAACACGATACTCCTCTGTAGCTGTTACCGAAACATGCTGATGGTACGAACACGGCGGCGTCCGAGTTCCCCGCAACGGAATCCATTCTTGCTGGGTTTGGTCACAAAAGATACTGGCGAGGTGTCCCGATTGGCTACAGGTTGTGACTTCTTTTAAGGCATCGTAGGGAACTGCAAATCCTTCACTTCGAGGCAAACTCCCAAGCACATCGAACAGCAAGGGGGCGGCGGCTTGTATTCCCGTAAGTCCGGGCCTGCCTTCACCATCTGCGTTACCTACCCATACGCCAATAGCATATTTTGAAGTGACCCCAACGGCCCATGCGTCTTTAAATCCGAAACTGGTACCTGTTTTCCAGGCGATGGGTTGCGCGCCTGTAAAGATGTTCCAGTTGATTTCTTCCGCAGGACGGTTCACTTGCTGCATGGCTTCGAAGGTTTTGTAAATGGCGCCTGCATCGAAGAGTTGCGGCTGAGGTTGTAGGGTTACCGAGCGCACCGCGCCAGACAATACGTAATTGGGAGTGCCAAAAGCCGACGCCGGGTATTCACTGGAAGTCTGATTGAATACATTGAGGGTATGGGCCAAACCGGCATACGCCTGTGTAATTTCCCACAAGGAACTTTCAGCGCCTCCCAGAATTAGGGAGAGACCGTAATGGTTGGGGGCTCTTCGGATGCTCTTGAATTCCATACGCTGCAATTTGTTGTAGAAGCGTTGCAGTCCGTGAGATTGTAATTGACGAACTGCGGGTACATTAAGCGATTGAGACAATGCGGTGCTGGCCGGAACCGCTCCTTGAAACGAACGGTTGAAGTTTTCGGGCGCATATCCATTGATCACGGTAGGCACATCAGCTATTAGCGTATGCGGTAGAAGTTCTCCGCTGTTCAGAAGCGAGGCGTAGAGAAAAGGTTTTAGAATACTACCGGTACTTCGCGCTCTATCAATAATGTCTACGTAGCGATGATGCTCTTTGCTCGTAGGTGCGTTCCCTACGTACGCAAGTACATCTTTTGTAGTTACATCAAGAACTAAAACCGCCATATTGTGAATTTCATTTTGAGATAATTGTCGATGATGCAGCGCCACCTGCGTGTTGATCTTCTTCTGTAGTTGTGGCTGAATGGTTGTGACGATGCGCTTACCGGGATGCTCCTTCTGTATGCGTTCGGTAAGATGGGATGCCAAATCGGGAAGGGGAAACGGTTTTCCCGGAAGCGGTTCGTCCAGAGCGAGCTGATAAGTAGTTTCATCGATGATGCCTTCGGCAACCAATTTGCGAAGTAAAAAGTCTCTTTTCTTCCGAAGCAATACCTCATTCTTACCCGGAAAGATCAGAGAAGGGGCGTTGGGTAACACAGCCAACGCTGCCATTTGCCCCCAACTAAGGTGTTGTGCGGGGAGTCCGAAATAACGCCAAGAGGCCGCTTCTAACCCCACCACATTCCCCCCGAACGGCGCATGCGAGGCATAGAGGGAAAGAATCTCTTCCTTCGAATATCCGGCCTCCAATCGAGTGGCTAAAAATAGCTCGATCGCCTTCTCGCCATAGCTGCGCGAATGCTGTTTGCGCGATAATCGTATCACCTGTTGCGTCAGCGTACTCGCGCCTCTGCGTTGACCAGCGGTGAGGTTCCCCCAAAGCGCCTTCCCCATTGAAACCGGGTTGAAGCCGGGGTGTTGATAAAAATAAGCATCCTCAAATTGCAGGATACAAGCCTCAAATTTGTACGGCACCGAATCGGCTGCAGGAAAACGCCATTGCCCATCGTCTGCGATGCGCGCTCCTAATAAGGTTCCGTCATTCGTTTCAGCGAGAGTGGCGGTAGGATCCTTGAATAAGGGAGAAGGCAAGCAAAAAATCCATAAGAGCAGTACCGTGAGTCCGGCCAGCATCCACCAGCGATATTTTTTGAGTCGCCTCCTCATATGTATCGTTCGTATCTTCACTACCGCTGTACTGTTATCCACATCCCTTTGTTTCTTGCATAATAACGGGCGTCATACATGGCTTCTACTTGCGTACCTGGCAGATAGTAGCTGCCCAAATAAGAAGCATTGAGTTTGACGGTAAACGTTTTAGAGGCCTTTCGATCGAGGGCAAAATAAAAATTGACTCGATCATCTCGAATATCAGTATATCGTGCCGCTCCTTGCGTTCCACCCGCCAGTTCGGTGAAGGAGGTGTTCACAATTTCCCAGCCGCCGGGGAAAATTTTGGTCAGCGCCAGATTGTCTATGCGATTGTTGGTGGTGTTCGTTACCGTTACTTGGGCATTAATTTCCGTTCCTTGCCGGAGAGAGGTTATGTCTAGTGGAGCCCCAGCACCATCCAGATAGCTCGCCTTGATGCTCAGGTTGTTGCTATCGGCCAACTCCGCTCCCAATGGTAGCTTACCTCGTTGGAGTACCGTGACGTAAACCACATTGTCCCGTTGGTTGGTCACGCGAATCGATTGAGAACGATCTGAGGCACCTAAATTGCGAATCGCCAGAGCTTTCGACGTTGTCACCGTTCCGTTCTGACCGTTCGTGGCAAACCCCACCCCTAGTTCCTTTCCTCCGGAAGCGTCCACCATTTTGGCAAGTGAGAGGAGCGCGTAGGCGGTTTCCTGAGTACTTAGCCATTGGTCTGACGACAATTCTTTTGCAATAGATTCGGCCAATGACCGTTGTCCCGGATCTTCTAAGATTATCAGGGTTTCTAAAGCCATAGCTTGATTTCTAAACGGGGAGCCGTAATGGTAACGATTTGCGCGCTCAGGCTCAAACACTATTGTAGCAGACTGTCGTAATTGCTCGGCTATGCCTGCTTTTCCAACAATGGCATAGGCAGCAGCCAAACGCCATTTGGCTTCATTGGATAATTGTTTGGATTCCCGCAATCGATTCATCGCGGCCAATTCTGGCTCCCCTGCCAAAGCGAGTGTGTACAATCGATACGCTTGGATAAGCGAGGTGTTGTAGGAAGTACTGCCGTTTCGCCAGGCGCGCGCTTCTTTCTTCTGAAAACGGGTCCAATTGCTAAGGAACGAGATGGGTAAGCCATATCCTTTTTTCTTGGCTTCCAACATAAAATGACCCACATAGTTGGTGCTCCACAAATCTGCTTCTTGCTCTCCCGGCCAATACGCCATGCCTCCATTGGTCATTTGGTAGGTGCCGAGTTTCTCAATGGCGCGCTCCACATGTTTCTGAATGGCTTGTTTTTGTGCCGCGGAAAGGTCAAAAATTGCTTCTAGAAATACTTGCGGAAAGGCGGCGGAGGTGGTTTGCTCCACACATCCATGGGGATACCTGATGAGGTATTCCATGCGCCTTGAAAATTCCATGGGAGGGAGCGTAGAAAAAGTGACTTCAGCGCTGTTAGACCCTGCTACACCAAAAGGTTCCAGAGGTACGGTAATTTCTTCCATGCCACTAAGTGTTACCGTTTTGGTGCGAAGCGACATCGGGTTTGGATTTTCCACAGCCACTTCCACCTGATATTTGGCCGTCTCTCCATTTGCTGAGGCGTTTACGGTGAGCTGCTGCACAGTTTCTTCAGAAGTCACCTCAAACTCAAACGCTACCATTTGCTCTCCGGGTTCGGCAAACTGCAACGTACGAGAGGTTCCCTGCAATGCTTTCAATCCGTTGCTTGCACTGAGTTGAATACGCGCTTGTGTGATCTTCTTTTCCATGGCAAACACCGTTACGGGCACGGTGATTTTTTCACCGGGGGACAGCATTCTTGGTATGGATGCCAATACCATGAGCGGTTTTCGTACCGGAGTGGTGGTTTCGGCACTTCCGTAGGCAGCTGTTTTAGCATTTCCAGCAATCACCATGGTACGCACCGAGCCGATATAATTTGGTAGCGTTATTTGGTGCTTTACAGTAGTTCCGGCTGCTGAGTAAAACGGACCCAGATATCGAACAACCGGTGGAAAACGATCGGCTTTTCGGTTTTTCGCACCGGCCGCTGCATCGCCACCGCCGATCGCATAAATATTATTGACGTTTCCCGAATAGGCGCCAATCACGTCATCAAAAATATCGAAGGTTTTTACCCCTAGCGCTTCTTTGGAATAGAAGGCCTCGTGAATCGGCGGCGTTTGAAAACGGGTGAGGTCTAACAAGCCCTCATCTACAATGGCGACCGTATACGTCATGGATTTATTGTTTGCTTCGGAAACGCGTACGGTAAAGGTTTCTTCAGGTTTGAGTTCTGAAGGCATGTTTATTTGAGGTGTTAGTTGTGTATTCGGGTTTTCTACGGAAAGGGGAATCACACCGTACAATCGAACCGGAAGATCGTTCTTAGTTTGTTCATGGGGTTGAAGCAAGGAGATATTCACGTAGACGTTCGGAGCCATGTCTTCACTGAGCCTTATCTTCGCCTGGGTTTCACCTTTCTGTGTCTCCACCCAGGAGGTTTGTAGTACTTCGGTACCGTTCTCAATGCTTAATAGGGCGCGCCCTTCACTTCCTGAAGGAAAGGTGATGACTGCTTCTTCGCCAACTTGGTAGGTTTCCTTGTTGGATGAGAACACCAGCATTTTTGCACTATCAGAATCTCCTTCAGACGGCGCACGCCACCATTGATCATAAAAATAAGCTACGCGGCCCGTAGCATGACCCGAGGCTGTGTCGATTACCCGAATCAGAAAACGCCCCCCTTCCTCCTGTGGAATATTCAGTGAAAACTGTGCCTTTCCTTTGACGTCAGAACGCACTTCCATGGTTTTATAAGGTCGATGTACAGTAGCATTTTCGTAGCGAGACAAATTGTCTTCTCCTCGATTCCACCACCAGCGCCATTCAATTTGAAACACTTCTACTTTGAGGGCTCGATTGCCGCTAGCTTCTCCTTGTGCGTTTACCGTAACCAGATCGAAATACGTGTCATTTCCAGTGGTATACGACCCATAATGATCGGTTTCTGGAGATTTGACGCCCACAAAATGGGAAAATGGCGCCAACGGCTTACTGAACACATCTATTGAAAAATCACCACCGCCTTCAAATACTTTCGTGAGGAAGGTGGCTTGTAGCATTCCCGGAGCTTGCTTGTTGAGTTCCAGTTTTTTTGAAAAGCGGGTGCTGCCTTCTGAAGATAAGGTGGTTTGTAGCATGGGAAGGGTTTGTTCTTCAAAACTGCGTACCGGATCCTGAAATTGATACTTTTTATAGGCCTCAAAAGGATGATTGGCCGTGCGAAGGGTTGCTTCTATATCAATCTTAAGGTTCCGTGCCGGTGCCCCATGCAACCAAAGGGCCTGTGCGTTGCCGGTAACAGCTTCGGTAGCGTCGAGAACTTCTTTGTCGAAATCCAGTTTAATTTTCAGGCGATTGGGTTTAACGGTAGCCACGCGTAATGTTTTGTCGAATGCTACGCCGCCCACAGTAATCCGTGCATTCCAGGTACCGGTTGGCGCTTGTGCATCGGTAGCCAACGGGAAATAATAAAAATGATCATGTGGCGTGTCGTTGGAAGCATTGGGCTGCTTGGCGTGCTGTACGGTGCGCTGCACCAGTTTTCCCTGGGCATCGGTAAGCGACATCACTATGGGATGTCCGCGGGGAATGGGGTTGGCGAGATCATTCAGAACGAAGGTAAGATGAATACTGTCTCCCGGACGATGTACGCCTCTTTCCGTATACATAAAACCCTTTAGGCCTTTCTGTAATTTTTTTCCGGAGATGTCAAACAGGCTTAAGCTAAGGGCGTTTCCATCACTCAGTTTGGCATAGGCGTATTGATCGCCTTTCTGCGCTATGGCAAAGGCAATAGAAACATCACTATCGTATAAGGTCAATCCGTCTCCATCGGTGGTTACGGTTTCAATGAGCTGTTGCTGAAAATTATAGAGCTGAATGCGTACTCTTGGTTCGGGACGGGCCGAAAGGATATTGGTGGTCGCAAAGTGATAGGAGGCATTGGCCCCTTTTTTTACAATGAGTCCGAGGTCACTTCCAAGTACATTGATGCGGGCGATGCGGTCTTCATGGTAATAGGCTTCGTGACACGGATTGTCACGCTCTCTCCAGTTGTAACTGTAGTTACGCCAGCGGTAGAGTTCATTATCCCAATACTGCTCTTCTCGTTCTGTTTCCGACCAATTATCGAGGGTTGTTGTTGCTAACGCCTCTAACGCCCCGTTACAAGGATACATGACATATTGCGGTTCAAAACTAAACTCAAGTTGATACAAAGCTCCGGGTTCCGCTTCAAAAAAGTCTGATAGATTGATGCCGTGGGCGGTCCAGCTGTTTTCTTTGGTCAAATTTCCATTGGAGAGATCGAGTGTTTTTTTGGCTACACGTCTTCCTACATTGCGAATGTTGTAATAATAAGAATCTGAAAGATTGGACTGCTGTAAATATTGCAACATATTGTTTTTGTAGATTTGAATGACCCGAACATCTACCTTGGAAAGATTTACCGCCTCAAAGAAAATTGGGGTGTTGGCCGCATTGGGAAGAATTACGCCTTTAGACAACAAACGAACCGCAGGAGCAATGGCCTCGAAGCGAATGGTTTCCTCTACCGAGTTGGACAATTGGATGCCAAACCGATTTTTAACGCCATCGAATATGGAGAGCTCCACATCTCCCGAAAGTGCCGTGCTGGGGTACACATAAAGGAGGTTACCATTGGTCTCGAAACGGAGGTCGTCGTCTCCGGAAAGCGTGATCAGCCCCTGAAAATTTTGAGAGGCCAGCAAGGGGTCCGAAAAGTTTAGCGTCAGTACATCTTCAGGATCTCGTGAGGTTTTCCAATCGATCATCTTAAAATCCTTTATTCCCGGAATCTTGAGTACGTAAGACCCTTCAGTTTCTGAATCTAGTGAGGCACCATCCCACGAAATGGTCACTTCGCTAGCCTCCGATTTTCGCTGAATGCTATCGATGGTGAAGGTAAATAACCGCGAATCTGCAGCTTCCGAAGGCCACACTATTTCAACATCTTCACCCTCCTGTGTAGCCGACACTAATTCTTTTACTTCACGAAGGGAGAGCACATCTGCTGCTTCTACAACACCTTCGGCGTACTGCCAATTCGCATCGTACGATTGGAGCGCATCAAGGCTCAGTTTGAAGTCGGCTGCCAAGGTCTTCAGCGCAAAGGTATAGGACCTTCTTGCCTTGGGGACACCTTCAAAAAGTTTGTGAAGCGCCACGGTAATCGCATACTCTTTGTCGCGTTCCAGATAATTTTCCGTCTGAAATCGGAGCGTAGTACTATTTTCCAATACCCATTGTCCTTGTACCTTTGGTGCTATTTGTATAATGCCATCCGGAAGTGTTTGATCGGGTTCCAACTGCGTGACGGGTTGTGCCAATTCTATCCGTATGGGTTCCGCAATACTTTGATTTCCGAAGGAATGTGAAACAATATACTCCTGAAATTCGTAGAGGTTGTCTGTTTCTTGAGACCCCTTTCGATCACAAGCATAGATAAAGAAAAACAGACCAAAGAGCAGGTAGGGTGCAACGGTTTTCATACGCGATGGTTTTTGCGGTTATTAAAAGTACGATTTATGGAGGGATGTACCATGCAGTGAACACATTCCGAAGAAAATTCGGTAATATCGTCACAAGATACGTCGGAGGGTATGGCTTGATAACGGAGGTAATAAAGAGCTTGGTATATGCTGGGACTGATTTATGAGAAGTTTAACAGAAGGCTAGTCTTTCTCAAAAGAAAACACCCGCTCTACCTTACAGATTTTGGTGGTGTATTGTTGATACCATCGTTCTCTGCCGAGACGCTGTGCCTCTTGATGTTCGAGTACTGCCTTCCACGCAGCGATCGCTTCCAGACTTTCCCAATAACTAATGGTAATTCCTACTTCTTCTCGGGCGTGTTCCATTCCTAAATACCCCGGTTGGTTGGCTGCTAGCATTTCCATTTTAGACGCCATGGTAGCGTATCCTTCTTGCTCTTCAGAAGCAATACTGGTAAAGATAACGGCGTAATAAGGAGGCTGTTTATTCATCTTTATAAATGCCCAACACGAGTTCGCCCTCCGCATTCATGTGTGCGCGGTACATTCCGGCTGTGTTGAACTCCATCGCAACGTTTCCTTGATGATCGATGGCGATAATACCACCATCACCGCCTAAGTCGGGTACTTTCTTTTGAATCACTTCACTGGCAGCCTCTTGCAGGCTTAGTCCCTTATACTCCATCAGGGCAGAAATATCGTATGCCACCATGGCGCGAATAAAATATTCGCCCCATCCTGTAGAGGAAACGGCACAAGTCGCGTTATTGGCATAGGTTCCGGCACCAATGATGGGGGAGTCTCCAATGCGATTCCAGCGCTTGTTCGTCATCCCGCCGGTAGACGTTCCTGCGGCAAGATTTCCATGTTTGTCTAAGGCAGCGCATCCCACAGTTCCGAATTTAGAGTCTTTGTAATTAAACTCTTCTAAGAGCACTGCGCTGTCGTGATCAAGTTGCGTCTTTTCTTTTTCTTTAATGCGCTGTAACGATTGAAACCGGCCTTCCGTGTAAAAATACTCGGGTGCCACCAAGGTGATTCCCTGTGATTCTGCGAATTCTTCAGCACCGGTACCACTAAGCATCACATGCTGACTTTTACTCATCACGGCTTCCGCGAGATTGATAGGGTTTTTTACTCGAGTTACGCCTGCGACTGCACCGGCATTGAGGGTAGCTCCGTCCATGATGGAGGCGTCCAGTTCATTGGTTTCGTTATGGGTGAACACCGCACCTTTTCCCGCGTTGAACAAGGGAGAGTCTTCCAGGATATTGATGGTTGCCGTTACGGCTTCCGTGGCGGTAGCACCGTTTTTTAGCAGGGTGTGCCCCGCGGTAATAGCTTCCGTCAACTTTTCTTTGTAGGCGATTTCTAAAGAATCGGTCATGTTTTCCTTTAGAATGGTTCCGGCGCCCCCGTGGATAACAATGCCGAAAGATGCTTCGGAAGTGGTTGTTTTTGAAGCAGATTGGGTCATGTTTTCATTCGATTTTGAGGCGTTTTCACAACTAATTCCTAAAAAAATCAGCGATAAAAATGTTAAAATTCTAAGCATTTCAAATATTTTTTTCAGCCCCACTAAAATACGGTAAAAATCCATGAATGGCGAGGGATTCAACGATTTTTAAATGTCGGAAAATTTGTAGGAAGAGTGTTAAAAACATCGATGAAATGCATTATATATTCGATAAAGTGCATTTTTTATTAATTTTTTTCTATATTTGAATCAGCATCATGCCCCAAATTTGATGCCCCCCGCTTATGAAACTTACTACTAGCCTACTGGCTATGGTACTCTTTGTTACCCTAGCCTCATGTTCTAAAGACGAAGACGTTGTAACCGTACAAGAGGAAGCAAACTTCGCAATTGATGTAAACCTTGCTAAAGAAACCGACTGGGAAATGGCCAGCGAGATTCTCGTTTTGATCAATGATCATCGCGCAAATTTAGGTTTAGATCCAATTCTGAAAGATCAACAGTACGCTTCAGCCTACGCCGTACAGCATACGCAGTACATGATCGAAAAATCAAAAATCAATCACGACAATTTTGGAGAACGCCGACAAGCATTGACGCAGCGCGGCGCTGTTCGCGTGGGTGAAAATGTGGGTTATGGTTACGACACTGCTGAAGCCGTAGTACACGCCTGGCTTAACAGTCCGTCTCACCGCGACCTCATTGAAGGAAACTATTCGCACGCTGGTTTTGGCGTTTTGAAGAACGCCCAAGGATCGTACTTTTTTACACAGTTATTCTACAAAAAGTAGTTCGCAACTCCTTTTTTTAATAAAGCTTTTGCCGTAACTTTAAACAATCAATGTTTAAAATTACGGCTATGGCAATTGCACCTCCTTTCAATCTTACACAATGGGTAGAAGACAACAGAGATCTTCTCAAACCGCCCGTTGGAAATAAAAATTTATACAAGGAAGCCGATGATTACATCGTGATGATCGTTGCAGGACCTAACGCGAGAAAGGATTATCACTACAACGAAACAGAAGAACTTTTCTACCAACTTGAGGGGACTATTACCGTAGTCATTCAAGAGAATGGAACACGTAAGGAAATGAAACTGGGTCCCGGAGACATGTATTTACACCCGGCAAAGGTACCGCATTCACCGGTTCGAAGTGAAGGGAGTATTGGTTTGGTGGTAGAGCGAAAACGCGCCGATCTCAATGCCAAGGATGGACTGCTCTGGTTTTGCGACAATTGCAATCATAAGTTGTACGAGGTTTACTTTCCGTTGAATGATATTGAAAAGGACTTCCTGAAACACTTTCAACATTTCTACAATTCTAAAGAACTACGCACTTGCGAAGAGTGTGGAACGGTAATGGAAGTAGACGAGCGATTCACGACGAACGAATAATCATCTCATGTTGCTGTGCTTCTGAAGCGCTTATTTGTTAGATCACCCTCATTTGTTTTTCTTTTATGAGGGGTTTCCGTACCTTCGCGACAGCTTATCGCTACGGTGGTAAGCGCTATATTTTTCAACTTAAAACAGTACACTATGTCAACTTCAGTAGCGACCGCTATGGGAATAGAAGAAGCATTGAAAGCGCTGGAACTTTCAGCAGTAAATAAAGGAACCTCAACAGGAAGCGAATGGTTTCCGGGATGGAATGAAATGGCTTCACATTCACCGGTAGATGGTGAATTGATCGGAAAAGTAACCAGCACTTCCGAAGAGGAATACGAGCAAGTAGTTCAAACGGCTTCCAAAGCTTTTAAAACCTGGCGCACCACACCGGCTCCGCAGCGCGGAGAGATTGTTCGTCAATTTGGAGAAGAGCTTCGCCGCCTTAAGGAACCTCTTGGAAAATTGGTTTCCTATGAAATGGGGAAAAGCTACCAAGAAGGGTTGGGAGAAGTACAGGAAATGATCGATATCTGTGATTTTGCGGTTGGACTCTCACGACAGTTACACGGACTCACCATGCACAGTGAGCGCCCGGGACACCGTATGTACGAACAATACCACCCCTTAGGCATTGTGGGGATTATCTCTGCCTTTAATTTCCCTGTAGCTGTATGGAGCTGGAACACGGCACTGGCTTGGGTGTGTGGTGATGTATGTATTTGGAAACCTTCGGAAAAAGCACCGCTCTGCGGAATTGCATGTCAGAAGATCGCGGCGCGGGTTTTTAAGAACAATAATCTTCCGGAAGGAATTTCTTGTTTGATCAATGGTGACTACAAAGTGGGTGAATTTATGACCAACGATCAGCGGGTTCCGTTGATTTCGGCCACGGGTTCTACTCGTATGGGAAAAATCGTTTCGAAAACGGTAGGCGCTCGTTTGGGAAAAAGCTTGTTAGAACTAGGAGGAAATAATGCCATTATTGTTACTCCCGATGCCGATATAAAAATGACGGTTATTGGCGCGGTGTTTGGAGCCGTTGGAACCTGCGGACAACGGTGTACATCAACGCGTCGTTTAATCATTCACGAAAGCATGTACGATAAAGTAAAAAGCGCCTTGGTAGATGCGTATAAGCAATTGCGTATTGGCAACCCGTTAGACGAAAACAATCACGTAGGTCCGCTTATCGATAAAGACGCGGTTGCCATGTATCAAAAAGCACTCGACAAAGTGGTGGAAGAAGGTGGAAATGTTTTGGTTGAAGGAGGTGTTTTGGAAGGAGAAGGCTACGAAAGTGGCTGCTATGTAAAACCTGCCATTGCGGAAGCCGAAAATCATTACGAAATCGTACAGCACGAAACTTTTGCTCCTGTACTATATCTTCTGAAATATTCTGGGGATGTTACCAATGCAATTGAAATGCAAAACGGCGTTGCGCAAGGGTTGTCATCTGCAATTATGACAAATAACCTTCGTGAAGCCGAGCAGTTTTTATCCCATGGAGGATCCGATTGTGGTATCGCCAACGTGAATATTGGAACTTCGGGTGCCGAAATTGGAGGTGCCTTTGGAGGAGAAAAAGAAACAGGAGGCGGCCGCGAGAGTGGTAGTGATGCCTGGAAGGTGTATATGCGCCGTCAGACGAATACCATCAACTATACGACGGAGTTGCCGTTAGCACAAGGCATCAAGTTTGATCTTTAATGCCTTCCGCGCGCCATTATTGTGGCTCGTGGGATGCAGGAGCGCTGGCATTCAGCGAAAAAACAACGCTTATGTTACCAAAAAAACCGTTTCCTCAAGAAGCGGTTTTTTCGTATTATTGAAAAAAAATTATGAAAAAGACGATCACCCTTCTGCTCGTAATCCTCAGTACTGTTGTCGTGTCCTGCAACAAGGATGATGAGAATGCGACCAACTGCACCGATGCTTTTATTTATGGATTGAACGTAACCGTTCGAGATGCCGGTACCGGAGAATTGGTAGATACTACCACCACGGTTACCGCGACCGATGGCGATTATTCAGAAACCTTAGTAAAAGCAGGAGCTTCATCTTCCTACCTTGGCGCCGGAGAACGTCCGGGAAACTACATTATTCGTGTTTCTTCAAGCGGGTATGAGCCTTTTGTTTCCGATGTTATTACCGTCACCGCAGACGAATGCCATGTGATGGCCCGCTCTGTGGAAGTACGCTTAAACCGACTTTAATTTCGTCCGTTTTCATTGGGATAGAGCGTCCAAACCGGATCGCTCTGCCAACATTCTTTGCTGTTTACCTCTAGAATGGAAACGGGTCCTTTGAAAGCGGCACCGGTATCCACATTCCAAACAGTTGCTTTTTTCACCGGTTTCGTTTCTCCGATCCGAGTCACGGGCGTATGCCCAATATAAACTTCCTTATAAAGCTTCAGTCGCTTGGGGTAGGCCTCATCATCAGGGGTAAGGTTTGGGTCTAAGGCACAAACCATTTCCCACAGCGTACGATCCCAATAGACCATATTGGGGTAGTATTCGTAGTGCGGGCCGTGCAGGTTGGTAAACCCAGCATGCAGGTATAATCGATTGGCATCATCTACATGAAAATTCTTCAAATTCTCGTAAAAAAGAATGTGTTTCTCTTTCTCTGCTTCGGAAAGCTTCGCGTAACTCGCTTTTGAGCTTTCCCCTCCATGTTGTAACCACACCGGATTATGATCCCCTTCTTTAAGAAATTTATACACCAGTTCGTCGTGATTTCCGCGAATAAAAACACAGTTATGTCGTTCAGAAAAACTGATCAAGAACGAAACCGTTTCGGCACTTTCGCTCCATCCGTCTACATAATCGCCTACAAATATGAAGGTGTCTTCTGCTTTAGGGTCACAACGGTCTAAGACTTGTTGGAGTCCGCGTAACCCACCGTGTATATCGCCTATAACTAATTGTCTCATCGATTGAGAAGATATAAAATCAACGCGATAACCAAAAGGATTGCGAGCACAAAGAAGAAGATCTTCCAGAACGAATAGGGGCGCTCACCGGCCAGTCTTCCGGATTCCCCATTCACGAAGAAATTATAGCGCTTTCCTTTGTAGTGATAGGCACTAACGTACACCGGCAATAAGATATGTTTAAAAGTTTCGTCGGAAAGCTCCATATCGATGTGATGTACGCGCTGTGTATCACCGCCAATATCTCTACGCGCCCAACGGTGGGCTATTTTTTCAGCTTCTTCTTTAGATGCCAGATGGCCATCCTCCAACGAGATCGTATATTTTTCCGTAATGAAACCTGATAAATAGCTGCTGTCATACGATTGCAATTTCTGAAGGTTCCATCGAGCGATCTTAACAGGAATGCGTCCGTGTCGTTGTTTAGAAGCTTTAATAAGCGTGTCATCTACAAAACCTGAAATAGCACCGCTAGTGGGGGTCCATCGGGTGCGGCGTTCGCGACGGGTTCGGGTAACGGTTTTTCCGTTCACCGTGGTGGTATAGGGCACGGAGACATAGTAATAATCGCCGCGTTCTCCGGTATAGTCGGCAGACAACTGGGCATCAAAGGTCCAATACGGAACATAGAGTCCCTTGGTATGTTTGGGGTCGAGTGCCGCTTTTTTGAGGTTGTTCGGCGCCCACCATAATTTTTTGACCCACTTTTGAAATACCTGATGCGCCTTTGCTTTATCGATCTGAAACGGCAAGACCGCTCCGGGCAGGATCCATGATTCGGTAGTGCTGTCTTCCACAATTAGCGGGCCGCCGCAATACACACATTGCAGCGATTTGTAGTTCTCTTCCACATGTTGATTGGCGCCGCAATTTTTGCAATGCAACAACGTGATCGCCTCGCTGTGCGTCTGTGCGCCAAGGGAATCGAGGTACTGCTTCAGTTCGAGTTCTTGAAGACCTGCTTCGGAAGCTTCAATAGTTTCCGAATGACCGCAATACGGACACTCCAGTTCGGTGGTGCCGGGAGCATACATCAGTTCAGCCCCGCAATTAACGCAGGGCTTTTTAAGTTCCGATTGTTGTGTCGTTGGGACCGACATCTTATGGCAGGAGCATTTTTATCGAATGAGTATATCTTAGTTTGAAGGAAGTGGTGGTGGTGTGTTTCCGCCTAAAAAAGCTTTCAACTCTTCCACCTCTTGCAAGGCTTTCCAGTTAGTCATGCCTGCTTTCCATACTAAGGTGTCTTTGTTCACAGTACGATTGGCAAAAAGGGCGCGTAATTGCTCAAAAGAAACGGGTCCGTTTTGTTGGCCATTGCTGGCGTAATAATACGAAACAGCAGCAGGAATTGGGGGTGGTCCCATGGCCGCAGGCCCCGAATTGGCCCCGGGTTGTGACACTTGATTGCCCATACCGCCCATCATTTGGCCCATTTGCTGTGCCATAACAAAGCCCATTCCCATGCCCATTCCGGCGCCGGCCGTTCCGCCTTCTTGGTTGGCAGCCGCTTCAATGGCTTTGGCGGTTTTAAATTGGGTAAGCTTGTTGAGGTCGAGTTTGTCGATACGGCTGTACTCGAAGATCTCTTTCTTCAGATCTTCCGGCATGGAGACGTTTTCGATATAGAATTTTTCTAGGGAAATTCCCACAGTTTGGAATTCCGGTTGCATCACCTCTTTACAGGTTTCGCTTAATTCGGAAGTATTCGCCGCGTACAACTCAATGGGCAGGTTGGCTTCCCCTACGGTATCGGTAAAGCGCGTAGCGATCAAACTTTTGAGGTGTTCGTTGATCTCGTAGTTGGTGAAATTATTGTCGGTTCCCACAATATCCACAATAAACTTTCCGGGCTCACTGATCTTAAAGGCATAGGTTCCGTAGGCGCGAATTTCCACCAACCCAAAACGCTCGTCGTTTAAGGTAATCGGACTCTTAGTGCCCCATTTTTCATCGGTGAAGAGGTGGGTGTTCACGAAGTAGACTTCAGCTTTAAACGGACTGTCGAATCCGTATTTCCACCCTTTCAACGTAGTTAAGATGGGAAGGTTTTGAGTATTTAAGGTATAGGTGCCGGGCGTAAAGACATCGGCTAATTGTCCTTCGTTAATAAAGACAGCGGTTTGCCCTTCCCGAACAATAAGCTTGGCGTTGTTCTTAATTTCGTTTTTATACCGTTCAAAACGATGACAGATGGTGTCGTCTGTATAATCCAGCCACTCGATGATGTCGATAAATTCATGGCTTAGTTTTTCTTTGATCTTATCGAAGATACCCATAACAGTTGGTTTTAGTTTTCAGAACTAAAGATACTGAATATGTTTTATCTGATGTGACCCCAAGAATACATTTGTCCTTACTACGTAAAACCTTACATTTATGTCGCGCTTAGGCGTAACGTATTCCGAAGAAATCAAGAAACCCATAATGATTGAACCTATTCCGCTGCCTTTTTTTGTATTAAAACGACTGTCCATCCTACTATTATGGCTGACAGGCGTTCCCTGCCTGTCTCAATTTGCTCCCCGGCAGATCATTGATGAAGATTCTTTTTTCGTTAGAATGGTTCGTACGGGCGATTTTGACCAAGACGGCGACCAGGATGTAGTTGTGGCTGCTTTTGATTTGATCGCTTGGTATGAAAACCTGGATGGCCAAGGAACTTTTGGCCCAGCCATTGCGATTCAAGAAGGGAAGGGGCAGTCTTTTAATTTAGCCCCGGCCGATCTGGATGCCGACGGCAAGACCGATCTGGTGGTAAGTTTTTTTGATGACGATGAAGTGGTATGGTATCGAAATTTGGGTGAAGGTATGTTTTCTACCCTACAACCCATCGCCGCCGGTTTGCTAAGGGCCAGTGGCGTGAGCGCAGCTGATTTGGATGGTGATAACGACCTAGACCTAGTGCTTGGCGTCTCTAACGGTTCGGGATTGTATTGGGTAGAAAATCTGGACGGGCAGGGCAGCTTTGGGGGTCTTATTACCATTAGCGCCACCCTTAGCCAAGCCCGGACGCAAGCGGTGGGGGATATTGACGGCGACGGGGATTTGGATATTCTAACGAATTCTGCGGATGGCATCTATGTGTCCTGGTTTGACAACGAGGATGGAGAAGGTACTTTCACAACCCAACATATCATTGACCCCGTTGGCTTATACGAAAACTCTGTAAACCTGATAGATATAGATGGCGATACCGATTTGGATATTGTTTCCCAAAAAAACGATGCCGTTATTTGGAGAGAAAACATCAATGGCATGGGGCAATTCGATCCTTTTGTAATTATTAGTGATGAAGTGGATAATGTTTTTGATACAAGAGTGGGCGATTTAAATAATGACGGTAAGGTTGATGTTTTTTCCGCTTCTGCAAATGATAATAAAATTGCTTGGTACGAACATTTGGATGGGATGGGAAGTTTTGGTCCCCAACTAGTGATCGACCCCTCCTTGCAAAGCCCCAGAACAGTTCGTGCCGCCGATCTTGATGGTGATGGTGATTTAGACATTCTTTCTGCCGCGTTGTCTAATGAGGGCAGAGAATTGGTTTGGTATGAAAACCAAACGATTTTAGGAGTCGAAGAACAAGATGCTTTTGCAGAAATGCTGTGTTATCCCAACCCTGTAATAGAGCAACTATACCTTCACGCCAACACTATCGAACCAATTACGACTGTTGAGATTTATACCATGCAAGGCGTGTTGATTCTACGCACTTCAGAAACAGCGCAGCCTATTAATGTGAGTCTGTTAGCAGCCGGGGTATATTTGCTAAAGGTGGTCACTTCAGAAGGCGACTATGTTCAAAAAATAATAAAAGAGTAATTAATTGTATTTCACCTTTCTTAAAATACGGGTGGCTTCTTTATAGGCTTGATAAACAGCGCCGCCTACCCCTTTCAATTGAGGTTTGGCGTCGTATAACTTTTCTTTAGCAGAATCAAAACCATTCAAATAGCAAATAAGATAGGTTTCGGGTAGGTTGTAAAGGTCTTTTTGTTCCGAAGGATGTAACGGAATGTCTTTGCGTAGTTTTTCAATCAAGGCGTTGTTGCTATTGTAGATGTGATGCAACGATTTTTTGTCGAAACGTGGGGGTTCGAAGATTAATTTCGAGTCCATTACATACGATCCGTTTTCCCGGAAGGTAATAATCACCTCTTCCAACGGATAGTATTTTTGAGGTTCCGTAAGACCTAAACTCACATATTCTACGGTTTTAAAATAATCGTTGGTGACTTCAATTTGTACTTCATCCAAAGCCGAATAAAACAATTTTACCTGCTCGTTGATCAATTCAATGTCCACGCGTGAGTAATACGTAGTGTCCTTCACTTGTTTGGTAATTCCGGCCCAGCACACCACAAATTGCTCCTTAAATACTTTGTAATGTGCTTCCAGCTCGTCATGTCGGTGATTTAAAAAGTCGATGACACCATGCAACGTATGTTCAATATTATTTTTCGCGCGATTTTCAATGGATTTGACAATTTCAGAATTCACGTCTTTGATCTCAATGTCAAAATCCTTCGGCATCGAAATGCTTCCGTCTCGCAAAAAGATAGAACCGCCCCAGTATTTCCAGATGTTTTTCCGCAGTGAGGTGATCTTACCATTCGGTCTGATGGTTACCAATCCCACGACTTTGTCTTCCGGAAGGTGCGGAAACATCACATTTTCATAAGCAATTAAGGGCGCGTTGGTAAGGTAGGCGTTCACCAAATTCTGAATTTTACTATCGTCGAAGAAGTCCACTCCGGTGATGATGTTCGCTTCATCTTCCACCCCAATAACGATATAACTATTGTTCTTGGGGTTGCTGTTGCTTAAGGCGCAAATATGTTTTAAGAATTTCGCTTTTCCCTCTTTCGTACCCAGGTCGATCTTCCGCTTCTTATCATAAAAGCTACTCTCGTCGTTATGCGCGAGCAGGTTTTTTATCAGAAGGCGTTTGTTGATCATTGTTGCTTATTGTTTATTATTATTTTTCATTATCTATTCTTATTGCTATTAATCGAATTTCGATCCTCTACGCTGGGAATTTCTCAGATAGTTAATAAACTTAGAGATTTGGGCTTCTAACTCTATTGTCATTGCTGATACAGTTTTAAAAGTTTCCGCTGAAATGTGATTCCGATCGTGTGCGCGTATCAATTGAGACCTGGTTTCAGTGCAAGAACCTCGAGCATAGCTCAAAAACATAATAAACTCTTTATTTCCACCTCTTCCAAAGCCTTCAGCTATGTTATCCATTATCGACCCAGAAGCAGCATTGATTTGATCTCTCAATTTATAATCATTCCTAAGCTTGGTTTCATTCATCAGTTGCCAAACCTCATTAGAGACATCTCTGGCTAGAATGAAAATCTCTAATTCCTCAAAAGAGTTGTAATGTGCCATATTTAATAGAAATAACGACCAATAAATAATACCAATAAATAATAATTATCGAGACTCAATTTTTATTTATAACGGTAGACGACGCCTGATCCAAACACATTACCGTGAGATCGGCAATATTTACATGGGGAGGACGGGTCACCGTAAACCAAATGATATCGGCAATATCCTCCGGGCGCAGCGGCGTGTAGCCCTGGTAGACGGTTTCGGCGCGTTCGGTGTTGCCTTTAAAACGCACTTCGCTAAATTCCGTTTCCACCAATCCTGGATTTATCGCGCCTACCTTAATGCCCGTTCCGTTGAGATCGAGACGCATCCCTTGGTTGATGGCATCCACTGCGTGCTTGCTGGCACAATACACATTTCCTTTAGGATATACTTCTTTTCCTGCAGTGGATCCAATATTAATAATATGCCCGGCATTTCTTGCAAGCATCCCCGGAAGAATCGCTTTGGAAACATAGAGCAAGCCTTTCACATTAATATCCATCATCGCATCCCAGTCGGCTGTACTACCCGACTGTATAGGGTCGAGTCCGTGGGCATTTCCCGCATTGTTAACGAGAATATCAATAGTTTGGAACGCTTCCGGCAGCCCTTCTACCAGTTTTTGAATACGTTCTTGTTCGCGCACGTCGAAATTAAGGGTAAGTACTTCCGTTTGCGAAGACAGAGATTCAGAGAGAGCGTCCAGACGCTCTTGCCGTCTTCCGCAGAGAATCAAACGAATTCCTTCTTTTGCGAAGCGTTTGGCCGTGGCGGCACCAATACCACTAGTGGCGCCGGTGATAAATGCTGTTTGTGAAGTCATATTTCTGAATTGATCGTTGTGAATATAAGGGTAAAAGTAAACATTCCGTTAAACCGTTTGTTAATCTTCGTTAAGCTGTGGTAAAGAAGCAAGGGGCGATTGTTAGATTTGATTCCAATAAACCTAAATCCCTTTTAAATGAAAAATGTATTTAATGTAGCCATCCTCGCATTCCTCAGTGTCGCGATCTTTTCGTGTAGCGATGATGATTCCGATTCAGATCCCGATAACGACCCGCAAGGGACCTCACAAATTAGCGTGCGTATGGTAGATGCTCCCGGTGATTATGAAGCCGTTTTTGTAGAGGTGGAAGATGTTGTTGTAAAGTATAACGATTCTGAAGAAGAGGTATCCATAGGCGCTGTGAATACAGGTGTGTATGATTTGCTTGAACTTACAGGAGGCGTTTCCGTATTATTGGTAGACGACGAAGTGCCCGCCGGAAATTTGAGTCAGATTCGCCTTATTCTTGGCGATGATAACACCGTGGTCATTGATGGAGAGACCTTTCCGTTGAACACTCCAAGCGCGCAACAATCTGGTTTAAAAATAAATGTCAATGAAACGCTTGAGAACGGAGTCTTGTATGAATTTGTATTGGATTTCGATGTTGATGCCTCGGTAGTCGCTCGTGGCGATGGAGGATACAACTTAAAGCCTGTAATTCGTGCGACTACAGTAGCCGAAACGGGAGCGATTTCAGGAACCGTATTGCCCTTAGGTGTGCAGACATTAGTTACCGCTACAAATGGTCTGGTAACGATTTCATCGTACACTGATGCTAGCGGAACGTATGTACTAAGCGGTGTTCCGGAAGGTACTTACGACCTCACTTTTGAAGCTGACGCTGACCTTGACATACCGCCAATCACACTTCCCGATGTTGACGTAACCGTTGGAAATGTGACCACTGTTGAAACCATAGAATTTATTTTAGAGTAACAGCTATTTATGTCGATTAAAAAAGCAGGGGATTCCCTGCTTTTTTTGTGCAATTTCTTTAACATTTTCTATAGTTAAGTAGCGGTTAAAGTTGCTGTTAATCATTGTTAAGCAGTAGCGTCTAGGCGCTTTTCTGAAGTATATTTGGGTATACCATTAAAGAAGAGAAAAAATGATCTGGAAGATAAGTTTATACATGTTGTTTGTTGCACTGCCCGCTACTGTGATTACATCGGCGGTAACACCAAACGAACCGGACGGGATGATCGCAGAAAATGTTTTTGAAGAAGATGTTGAAGCAGGGATTCCTACAGACGGCGCCTTGATGGGAAGTGTCATCGCTCCTAAGGCCGAAGAAGTATCGGTAATAGCAACCAATGGAGAAGCGACCATTACCGGAACGACAAAAGAGAACGGAGAGTTTTTTATTACTGGATTTGAAGAGGGAATGTATAAGGTAATCGTTGAAGCCACTATAAACGGTCAGACCGAATCCCAAGTGCTACAAAATGTGGAAATTGTTACAGGAGAAGCAACCGCAATAGGTACCGTGACTCTAGACGAATAATACATTGTTTTTTGAAAAAGAAAAAGAAGAAAGGAGGCTCATCGAGCCTCTTTTTTTATGGGACTTTATGTCCCTGACTCGCCACCCATAGTTCAAACCAATCGGTTTCTTCTAATTGAATTTTTTCCGAAGCAACCGCCTGCGCAATCCTCTCTTCTGTCGCCGTGCCCACCACGGGGTGAATGCCCGCAGGATGCGCTAAAATCCAGGCTAATAGAAGCTGATCTTTGGTAGCCTCATAGGTTTTACAGAGGGGCTCTAATACTTCGTGAATTCGTTTCGTCTGTTCGGAATCTTCTTTGAATACACTGCCCAACGGACTCCAAGCCATCGGGGTAATATCTTTTGAGATCATCATGTCTAAATCGCCTTCCAACATGGGTTTAAAGTTTGTGATCGAAAATTCAATCTGATTGACCGAAACCGGTACGTATTTAGAGATCAGTCTTGTTTGAGAGGGAGTGAAATTGGAAACTCCAAAAGCACGGATTTTTCCGGAATCCAAAAGGGTTTCAATTGCTTTTACTACTTCTTCCGGCTGTAGCAGCGGACTGGGACGATGGAGCAAGAACAGGTCGAGATACTCCGCTTGTAGGAGTTGAATGGACCGTTCGGCACTCCAAATGATATAGTCGGCATCGTATTGATAATGCTTAATCGGGTTGTTTCGTGCGTTCCCAACGTACTGTATACCACATTTGGAAATGAGCTGAATACGTTCCCTGGCAACCCCGCTTTCCGTCAGGGCCGTTCCGAAGGTCTCCTCGGTCGAATAATCCCCGTAGATGTCGGCATGATCAAAAGAAGTCACTCCGTTTGAGGCGCAGAATTCAATTCTTTTTGCCATTTCCGAAGCGCTGAGATTGTGCCCCCAGGAACCCCAACCCATGCATCCTTGTACAATTCTTGAAAAACTAGTACTCATATTTTAAATTTGTGCTCGTAAAAGTAGCAAAAAGGAAAAAGAAACACCCTGCGCAAGCGCTTACTATTAGCAGTTACTTTTAACCTATCATTAACAAGGTTTGCGATAATATTTAGGCAATTTGCGTGGTTGTTACACTGTAGCTTACGTATCACTTGAATCTAGACCTATGGAAGAAACGAATACCGCTTTAGATATCGGAGTATTGAATGAAAAAATTGAGAAAGAAAGTGCCTTTGTAGACATCTTGACGCTCGAAATGAACAAGGTTATCGTGGGCCAAAAACACATGGTAGAGCGCCTGTTAATTGGGCTATTAGGCCAGGGGCATATTCTGTTGGAAGGCGTTCCGGGTTTGGCGAAGACGCTGGCTATCAACACCTTATCTAAGGCGGTTCACGGTAGTTTCAGTAGAATTCAGTTTACGCCAGATTTACTCCCAGCCGATGTGGTGGGTACCCTCATTTACAATATGAAGGTCAATGACTTCAGCATTAAAAAGGGACCTATTTTTGCGAATTTCGTGCTGGCAGACGAGATCAACCGAGCTCCGGCCAAAGTTCAATCGGCCTTGCTTGAGGCGATGCAGGAAAAGCAGGTAACCATTGGTGAAGATACCTTTACCTTAGACAAGCCGTTTTTGGTAATGGCGACACAAAACCCGATTGAACAGGAAGGAACCTATCCGCTTCCGGAAGCCCAGGTAGACCGTTTTATGCTGAAAACGGTGATCGATTATCCAAAACTTTCCGAAGAACAACTCATTATTCGTCAAAACCTGAAAGGTGGTTTCGAAGAAGTAAAACCGGTAGTAACCTTAGACCAAATATTGAGAGCGCAACGTGCGGTTCGTGAGGTCTATATGGACGAAAAAATTGAAAAGTACATTCTCGATATCATTTTCGCTACGCGTACTCCCGAACAGTATAACCTTTCTGATATTAAACCGCTTATCGGCTTTGGAGCTTCTCCGCGAGGGAGTATCAACCTTGCCATGGCGGCCAAGTGCTACGCCTTTATTAGACGGCGTGGGTATGTGATTCCGGAAGATGTACGCGCCGTAGTACACGATGTGTTGCGCCACCGTATTGGGGTAACCTACGAGGCCGAAGCAGAAAACATTACTTCTGAAGACCTGATCAACAAAATCGTTAATGTTATTGAGGTACCGTAAGATTTAAGATTAACCATCAAAAGACAGCTTGAAAGAAGCCGCACTCATTGCATGTAGATCGTAAATCAGTCATGGACACCAAAGAACTTCTTAAGAAAGTACGAAAAATCGAGATAAAGACACGCCGTCTTAGCGACCACGTGTTTGGAGGCGAATATCATAGTACCTTCAAGGGGCGTGGGATGACCTTTAGCGAAGTACGCCAGTACCAGTTTGGAGATGATGTACGGAATATCGATTGGAATGTGACCGCTCGTTACAACGAGCCCTTTGTAAAGGTGTTCGAGGAGGAACGCGAACTAACCCTCATGTTAGTGGCCGATATTAGTGGTTCGGAATTCTTCGGAACCCATCAGCAGTTTAAAAATGAGATCGTTACCGAGATTGCGGCGACCCTTGCATTTTCAGCCCTTCAGAATAACGACAAAATAGGATTGATCCTCTTTTCAGACGATGTAGAACTCTTCATTCCACCAAAAAAAGGGAAGTCACACGTCTTACGCATCATTCGCGAGTTGCTCGAGTTTGAACCCAACAGCAAAAAAACAAATATTGCCCAAGCGCTTAAGTTCATGGCGAGCGTGATGAAGAAAAAAGCGATCGTTTTCGTGCTGTCTGATTTTATGGATAAAGGCTATCGAGACACCTTAAAAATCGCCGCAAAGAAACACGACATCACGGGTATCCGAGTCTATGATCGCCGGGAAGAACAGATACCTAATCTGGGGATGGTGCAAATGGAAGATGAGGAGACCGGAGAGTTGCTATTGGTGAATACCGGCGCCAAGGGGGTTCGAAATAGTTACCATCAGTATTACCGGGAACGTGTTGATGATTTTCAGGAATCTTTTACCAAGAGCGGCGCCGGAGCACTAAGTTGTCGGGTGGATGAAAGCTATGTCAAAAAATTATTAGGGTACTTTAAAAGACGATGAGACTTCCTGTTTCCCACATATCGCTCAGAAACTTTAGGCGCTTCGGAATAATCGCGGTGCTGTTGTCTTTTGCTTCGGAAGGAATGCTTGCTCAAGTGGAAAGTTCGGTAGACACCACCTTGATCCGCATTGGTGAAGAAATTCAATACACTATTGAAGTTTCCGCAGATACCACCGATTTGGTACTGTTTCCGGAGGGGCAGAGCTTTGCACCCCTGGAAACCATAGAGTCCTATAAAACGGACACTTTACGCCAGGATGCACGCTATCGACTGGTAAAGAAATACGGACTTACCCAATTCGACAGCGGCGCCTATACCATCCCTTCACAACGTGTGTTTATCAATGATATCGCCTATCCAACCGACTCGGTAGCGGTGGAAGTTCGAGATGTCGCCGTAGATACCACCCAACAAAAGATGTTTACCATCAAACCGGCGGTTGAGGTTAAAAACCCACCTATCGATTGGAAGAAGTGGCTTTTATGGATCGGTCTCGTGGCCCTTATTCTTGGGGGTATCGCTTATTTATTCTATCGGAAAAAGAAAAAGGAAGCCGAAAAGGAAGTGGTACTGGAGCCATACGAAGAAGCAATGGTGTCCTTACACAGTTTAGACCAGTCCAATTGGCTGAAAGAAGGCAACTCTAAAACGTATTATTCGCAACTCACAGAGATCGTAAAGCGATATCTCGATCGGGAGGTGGATGACCGAGCACAGGAAAGTACTACCGATGAGTTGATATTCCGACTCCAAATGCATAAGGATGCCGGCGAATTAGACCTGGACACCGCCACACTTAAAAAGCTAGATGCGGTGCTAAAACGAGCCGATTTGGTAAAATTCGCCAAATTTAAGCAGTTGGAAGGACAGGCAAAGGCAGACCGAAGTACCGTAGAAGAAGTCATCAACGAAACCAAGGCGGCCATTCCGGAACCGACCGAAGAAGAATTACGTGAAAATGAAGCGTATCTGGAAGCCCTTCAGAAACAACGCAAACGCAAACGCTGGATTTATGGAATAAGCGGCGTGGCAGGGCTACTACTACTAGGAGGAATAGTGTATGGGTCAATTAAAGGGTTTGATTCGCTGAGGGATATATTCTTCAGCAATGTGACCAAAGAACTGGCGGAAGGACGCTGGGTTCGTAGCGAATACGGAACTCCGGCAATCATCATAGAAACCCCCGACGTATTAGTACGTCAGGATGCTTCCCTACCCGAAGGATCGCAAGCAGGCATTTCGAATATTGATATGTTTAGCTTTGGCGATTTCAGGCATTTTTACACCAGCGTAAGCACGGTACAGTTCGCCGGGCAACAAGAGTTCGATTTAGATGCCGCCGTAGAAGGAAGCTTGCAGGAACTAGAACGAAAAGGAGCCACCAACCTACTGGCCAAAAAGGAAAGCTTTTCTACAGAAAAAGGAATCACTGGGGTGAAGGCCTATGGCGAATTTAACTTTGTCACGGAAAACGGGAAAGAGCTCCCCATTCCTTTGGCCTATGAGATTCTTACCTTTTCACAAGCCAATGGCATGCAACAGGTGATGATCGTTTATCCTACGAACGAAACCTATGCGGAAGCTATTAAAGAACGCATTATAAATTCTGTCGAATTAGAAGTATTGGAAACGCAAACGCAATGATGTCACAATTCGAATTTGTAAATCCTGAACTATTCTGGCTGTTGCTGGTACTCCCTGCATTGGTGGGGTGGTACGTTTGGACGCGCAAACGACGCACGGCAGCACTGCGTATTTCGAGTGTTTCCGGATTTAAAACCAAGAAGAATTGGTTGGCCCGATTGCGTCCACTGCTGTTCGTGTTACGGCTCATTGCCTTGGCGCTGATCATCACCGCCATGGCACGCCCACGAACCGTTGATGAATCGACTCGAGTGAAAACTACTAAGGGGATTGATATAGTGATGGCCATTGATGTTTCCGCAAGTATGCTAGCGCGCGATCTACGACCCAACCGATTAGAGGCTCTGAAGAAAGTAGCGGCTCAATTTATCAATGACCGCCCAACCGATCGTATCGGATTGGTGGAATACGCTGGAGAAAGTTTTACTAAAACCCCACTTACCAGTGACAAAACAATCGTGCTCTCGTCTTTAAAAGGAATTTCTTATAATACGGTTATTGAAGGCGGAACGGCAATTGGAATGGGGCTTGCTACCTCGGTGAACCGACTCAAAGAAAGCCGAGCGGTAAGCAAGGTGATCATACTATTGACAGACGGAGTGAACAATAGCGGGTTCATCGACCCAAAGATTGCCAGTGAGTTGGCGGTCGAATTTGGGATAAAGGTATATACCATAGGCCTCGGAACCAACGGTATGGCACTCTCGCCTATTGGCATTCGCAATGATGGTACGTTTCAATACGGAAACATTCAGGTGGAGATCGATGAAGCCCTGTTGGAAGAAATCGCGCAAACTACCGGGGGAAAATACTTTAGAGCGACCTCAAATACCCGATTGGAAGAAATTTATGATGAGATAAATCAACTAGAGCAAACCGATATAGAAGAATTTAAGTATAAGAATTACGACGAGAAATTTAGACCGCTGGCGTTGATCGCTTTTGGGCTCCTCGCTTTCGAATTCTTGCTACGACATACCGTATTCAGAAGCTTTGTGTAATTATGCAGTACGAATCGCCCATATACTTTTACCTATTGTTCACCATTGCCTTTGTAGTGGTGTTGTTTGTTGGCGTGCTCATCTGGAAAAAGCGAATTCAGTCTAAGTTTGCGGACGCCGAGCTGTTACAACGACTTACCCCAAACACCTCTACGTTCAAGGGGCTGTTGAAGCTCATCGTGCTTTGTTTGGCCATTGCCTGTCTTACGATGGCGCTGGTGAATCCAAAGATCGGTACCAAGCTCGAAACGGTGAAGCGAGAAGGCGTTGATTTGGTTTTTGCCATCGATGTGTCTAAAAGTATGCTGGCGGAAGACATCGCGCCCAACCGCATTGAAAAGTCGAAACAATTGGTCTCTCAGATTATCAATAGTCTGGCGGGTGATCGTATTGGTATCATTGGCTACGCCGGAAGTGCATTCCCTCAGGTTCCAATTACCACCGATTTTTCATCTGCGCGCTTGTTTCTGAATAGCATGAACACCGACATGGTTTCTTCTCAAGGCACCGCCATTACTGAAGCGATTGAAATGGCGAAAACCTACTACAATGATGAAGAACAAACCAATAGGGTCTTATTTATTGTAAGCGATGGCGAAGACCACGAAGGAAACGTTTCCGAACTGGCACAACAGGCAGCCGAAGAAGGCATTCGCATTTTTACAATTGGAGTAGGAACTACAAACGGAGGTCCCATTCCTATCAAAAGTAACGGCGTGTTACAATATTACAAACGAGACCAGAACAATGAACGTGTGGTCACCAAGCTCAATGAATCCACCTTGCTCGAGATCGCCGAAGTAGGAAACGGAAGCTATATCAATGGCAACGACACGTCTGATGTGGTTGACAATGTGACAGATATCTTGAATGGAATGGACAAGAAAACCTTCGAAGCGAAGCAATTCAGCGACTTTAAAGATCAATTTCAATGGTTTTTGGCTGGGGCATTGTTTTTGTTGGTATTGGATGTATTTCTATTGGAACGAAAAACACAATGGTTGAAACGTCTTAATTTGTTCAACGAAAAAAAGAAATAATATGAAGCGGAAGATGTATCGAAATGTAATATTCCTACTCCTTGGAAGTCTGCTACTACCGGGAGTGCTCTTGGCACAACCCAATCCAGAGAAAGAGGCGGCGATAAAAGAATCTGAAACCTTGTTGAGTGAAGGACAAAGCAAGCTTCAGAATGACAACTTCAACCTTGGTGAGGCAGATTATCGCAAGGCCATTGCCTTACATCCGGAGGCGGCCACTGGAAAATATAACTTAGGAAACGCATACTACAATAAAAGTAAGAACGCTGAAGCCATGCGACGTTTTCAACAGGCGGCGCAAACGGCGGAAACCAAAACGCAAAAGCACCGTGCCTTTCACAATTTGGGCAATACCTTTATGAACGCCAAGAAGTATCAGGAGGCGGTGGAATCGTATAAAAATGCGCTGCGAAATGATCCCACCGATGATGAAACCCGATACAACCTAGCCCTGGCCAAAGAACTGTTAGAGAAAAACCCGCCGGAAGGGGGTGGTGGTGGTGACGATAACGAACAAGATGAGCAAGATGAGAACGATCAGAACGAGGAAAATAAGGATCAGGGCGATCAGAATAAGGATAGTGAAGGCGATGAGGGTGATGAAGAGGAGAACCAAGATCAAGGCGAAGAAAAAGACCCCAATAAGGAAGGTGATCAGGAAAATGAAAATGGGCAGCCAGACCAACCTAAAGACCAACCCGAAAAGGATGGTGATACCCCAAAAAATCAGCAGCCTGTTCCCGGAAAGCTGTCTCCTCAGCAAATTCAAAACTTGCTAGAGGCCATGAACAATGAGGAGAAAAAAGTACAAGATAAAATCAACGCTAAAAAACAAAAAGGTCAGCGGGTACGATCCCAAAAAGATTGGTAGTTTATGAAACGAATGCATGCTTTTTTACTGTTGTGCTTACTCACCTTTGGCGTTACCGCGCAAGTGAGTTTTGAGGCGAAAGTGAGTAAAAAGCAATTGGGCATCAATGAACGATTGCGCATTGACTTTGAAATGAACCAGGATGGCGACAACTTTACACCTCCTGATTTTGATGGCTTTCGAGTGGTGGGCGGACCCAATCAAGCGATAAGTAATAGTTACATCAACGGAAAACGAAGCTACTCAAAAACCTATTCCTATTTTCTTTCGCCCCTGGCCAAAGGAACCGTCACCATCAATCAGGCAACCATCGAGATCGATGGCGACATCTACAAGACCACTCCGGTAACCGTTACAATCACAGAGGCCGTAGAACGCCCAAAAGATGGGAACGATGCCGAATATGTGGCCAGCGAGAACGTCCATTTGGTAGCGGAGGTTTCAAAAACGAACCCATACCTCAATGAATCCCTTACCGTGGTGTATAAACTGTATGTTTCGGATGAGGTGAGTATTACCAGTAATTGGCGAGAGATTGACACGCCCAAGTACGCCGACTTCTGGAGTCAGAATATCGATACCCAAGGTAATTTTAAGATTTATGAGGGTACGTACGAAGGGCGCCCGTATCGCTACGTGATCTTAAGAACAACGGTGTTGTATCCACAGAAAACGGGAGAATTGGAAATCGAACCCTTAGTGTTGGATGTTCCCATTGACGTACAAAGCAATCGCCGAGACTTGTTTGGCCGCCGATTGATGACGCGTGTCAATAAGACGATTTCCGCTGGAAAACGCACGATCAATGTAAAACCGCTTCCAGAAGAAGGAAAACCAGTTACCTTTTCGGGAGCGGTAGGCGAATTCGATTTTAATGTGACAAGCGACAAAACAACCCTGGACGCCAACGAATCGTTAGAGCTCAACATTGAAGTAAGCGGAAGTGGAAACCTGAAACTCTTCAACCTTCCTTCGGCCAAAACACCCAGTTCTTTGGAAGTATATGATCCAGAACGCTCGGAAGAGGTTCGTACTACTGCTTCCGGAATGCGTGGATCGGTTTCAGAATCCTACGTGGTGGTGCCGCAGGCCAAAGGGATCTACCCCATTCGACCTATTTCCTTTTCGTTTTTCAATCCGAAGACCGAAACTTACGAAACGCGGACTTCCGAAGAAATAGTCATTACTGTAGAAAATGGACCAGCACCTGTCGCAACTAACGAGGAAAATACTACGGTCAGCAACAATCAAACGGTGGTCACAGCGGGGGATACCTTCAAATACATAAAGCTGAATAGCAACTTAACGTCGGTAACAACCACACCTTTTCTAGGCTCACGGCTATTTTGGATATTATTGGTAGCCCCGTTTTTACTAATTCCGTTGTTTATTTTGATAGGAAAGAAACGGAAAGAACGTCGAGCCGACATTGCCGGGAACCGCTTACGCAAAGCCAACAGATTGGCGAAGAAATACCTGTCGGAAGCTAAAAAGAATCTCACGAATAAAGCGGTGTTCTACGAATCGCTGGAACGAGCATTGCACAATTATTTACGAGCAAAGCTTTCGATTGAAACCAGTGAATTTAGCAAGGAGCGCATTGACGGCTTGTTGCAGCAACGCGGCGTGGATGAGGCTACGGTGGCGTCCTTTATTACGCTGTTAAAGAGCTGTGAACTGGCGCGCTATACGCCAACGACAAATGTTGCCATACAACAGGATTACGAGAAGGCTGTTTCGGTACTTTCAGAAATTGACAAACAATTAAAATGATTGGGATGAAGAAGCTATTGTTGGTTGTATTTTGTTTTGTTGTCACGATAACGTCGGCTCAGAATGAGACGCTTTTTGAGCACGGCAAAGACGCATATGAGTCCGAGCAGTATTCAGATGCCATCACGCGCTGGATGCAAATCATCGAGAAGGGACAGCATTCGGCCGCGGTATACTTCAACCTGGGGAATGCTCATTACAAGCTGAATCAAATAGGGCCCAGTATTTATTATTATGAAAAAGCTTTACAACTGGATCCAGATGATTCAGATATAAAAAACAACCTGGCCTTTGCGAAAAATGCTACTGTCGACGCCATTGAGCCCTTACCCACCACCTTTTTCAACAAGTGGTACAACCGACTGATTTCTATTGCTTCCTATGACACTTGGGCTGTATTAGCGGTAACGTGTTCGGTACTTTTTGCAGCTGCCTTTTTACTGTATTACTTTACCTATCGGGAACGAACAAAACGCACCTGGTTTGTGGTGGCTACTATAAGTTTGGTGTTTCTGATCGTGTCGATTTCCCTATCGTTTGTAGTGAAGGGCGAACGCAACGCTAAGCGCGCCGCCATTGTTTTTGCCGAGGAAGTTATTGTACGGGCAGGACCTACCATGGGAAGTGACGCCGCATTTGCCCTACACGAAGGAACCAAAGTGAGCATTTTGGCCTCAGAAGGAGACTGGCTTCGAATCGCTATCGCCGATGGAAAGGACGGTTGGTTGCCTGCTACCGAAGTAAAGGAGCTCTAGATTTACTGAGAATTAACAGCTAAATACTGTTAAAAAGCATATATTTGAGAGTCGAAAAATAACTGCATTGAGACCAAAAAGCATCTTTTTTTTATTCATCTTCACGGGTTTTTTACTGACGCCGACACTGGTTACTATGACCAAGATGGAAATTAATGTAGTGTCTTATTTCAGTACTTCGGAAGAAGAAAACCACGATACCGTAGAGTTTGGCGTAAACCTAAAGATTGATTTGTTACAACAAGACACGGTCGATTTTACCGTAATCGAATCCTTACAAGATAGGATGCTTCCCGGGTTTTTAAACGATTTTACGTCCCTCTTTTCTGAAACTTTTTCTCCTCCCCCTGAACAGCATCTTAGCTAATTACGTTTCAAACCATCCATTCATTTGGTCTGGGCAGTTAAATGCCTGGACTTCCATATTATAAGTAAGATTATGTTCAAGAATTTAAAAAATGATATACCGGCAGCAGTAGTTGTATTTTTTGTTGCCATTCCCTTGTGTCTCGGAATTGCCCTTGCCAGTGGCGCCCCTTTGTTTTCCGGACTCATCGCCGGAATAATTGGAGGTATTGTTGTAGGAGCCATTAGTGGCTCAAGTTTAGGGGTAAGTGGTCCTGCCGCCGGACTGGCAGCCATCGTACTGGCAGCGCTAGCCACACTGGGAAGCTACGAGAACTTCTTGGTGGCCGTCGTATTAGGAGGTGCTATTCAGATTGTATTCGGAATTTTAAGAGCTGGAATTATCGGATATTATTTTCCGTCCTCGGTTATTAAAGGAATGCTTACCGGTATTGGAATTATCATCGTATTAAAGCAAATTCCGCACTTCTTTGGATATGATGCCGACCCGGAAGGAGACTGGGCATTCTTTCAAGTAGATGGTGAAAACACTTTTTCTGAGCTCGGAAACATCGTAGCGAATATTAGTCCCGGAGCCACCACAATCGCAATCATCGCGATGGCGATTCTCGTCCTGTGGGAAGCGGTACTAAGCAAGAAATACAAAATTTTCAAATTAATTCAAGGACCGTTAGTTGCAGTGGCTGTGGGTATTATCTTTTACCTGCTGACGAAGGATTCTGAAAGCTTACGAATTTCTACAGACCATTTGGTTGCGGTGCCGGTACCCGATGATTTTGAATCGTTCCTAGGACAATTTACATTCCCTAATTTTAGCGTGATCACGAATCCACAAATTTGGGTTACCGGTTTTACCATTGCCCTGGTTGCGAGTTTAGAAACCTTGCTCTGTGTGGAAGCGACTGATAAACTAGATCCGCACAAAAGAACAACACCTACCAATCGAGAGCTTTTTGCGCAAGGTACCGGAAACCTGATATCCGGACTCATTGGAGGGCTTCCCATTACGCAGGTAATTGTACGTAGCTCGGCCAACATTCAGTCAGGTGGTCAAACGAAGATGTCGGCGATCATCCACGGATTCTTTTTGCTGATCTCGGTAATCTTGATTCCAACCGTATTGAATTTAATTCCGCTTTCCGTGCTCGCTGCCATTCTATTCTTAGTAGGGTACAAACTGGCCAAGCCTGCGCTCTTCAAGCAAATGTATCAGAAGGGAATGTTTCAGTTTATTCCGTTTATCGTAACCATTATTGGAATCGTTTTCGGAGACTTACTCATAGGGATTAGTTTAGGTCTTGCCATAGGAATTGTAGTGATCCTCATTAAGAGTTATCAAAACAGTCACTTCCTCAATATTGAAAAATCGGAAGACACCAATAAAGAGGAGATCGTGAAGATGACCTTAGCGCAAGAAGTAACCTTTATCAACAAAGGTGCGATTATTAAAGAACTGGATAGAATCTCTGAGAATAGTACGCTTCAGATCGACACACGACGAACGCGCTATCTGGATAATGACATCATTGAAGTCTTTGATGATTTTAAGATAAAAGCGCGTGATAAGAATATCGACGTGATATTAATATCTGAACGTGGAAAGGAGAAAAACCCCGAAAGCTATGCAGAATTTTTCAGCAGAAAAAAGGTAGAAGAATTTACCGTAGGGGAGTAATTATGAAAACCCGGCGAATCCGCCGGGTTTTTTATTCGTCTGTTGATTCTTCTAAATCGATGGGAGGGGATTCTTCTTCGGGATCCTCTAATTCTTCGATTCCTCTAAGCAAATGCGGCAACACCAGAGGGGCTAAAGACGCTACCGGTTGATAGAGTGTTGATTCCTCCCGTTGTTCTTCTGAAAGAATCGTAAATTCTTCCGAAGCATTTACCAAAAGGAAAAGGACACTTACAATAAAGGCATATTTCAACGTATTGAACACACCGCCCAGTAGTTTATTGATAATTCCCAAAAAAGCGAAATCAGCAATTTTCGTTAAGAATTTTCCGGCCAGTGAGATCAGAAATACGATGATAAAAAAGGTGAGTGCAAAGGCGGCGATATTGGTCATTTGCGCACTCCAGTTGAACCAATCCGTCAGATAGGCGGCTACGATGTCTGAGAAATATACGGCCCCGTATACACCAGCAAGCAGTCCAATTAATGACGCAAGCGTAACGAATAAGCCCTTTTTAAACCCCATTACAAAGGCAATGAGTAGAATGATGCCTAGTACAATATCGATGGTATTCATGCCTCGGTTTCTGGTAAAGATAACATTTTTGCGCATCTCGAATACAGGAGAATAGCCGGAAGGATATTTTTTGAACTGTGAACTCTACCGTATCTTTACAGCCTATGGCGCGCGACCTGAAATTAAAGGAAGATTGGGATACCCTCGTAGGTGTATTGAGTAAGCAGTTTGCCGATGGCGACACGCTAGAACTGGATGCTATTATTTATTTAATAGGCGTTCAGGAACTAGGTCAAATACACCGTCGTTTTAAAAAAGATGAAAAGCTTCACCTGATGCATATCGCTATTTGTCGATTACTAGAGCCTTTTGGGTATTATGAGTTTGAATTATTCGATGAGGAGGGATGGCCCCACTATAAGAACGTAGAACCCCTACCTCCCCTAAAAGCCGGCGAACAGTCGGTACTGATGAAAGAGGCCATCGTCCTCTACTTTAAGGAGCAGGGATTTATCTCCTAAGTGTTCACAGGGGATTGACTGAAAAAACACTATTTTTGCGCTTCAATTCTGGAAGAATGATTGACGACATTAAAAAACATCTGGAAAAAGTAGCTCAGTTTGAAGCTGCCACAGCCGAAGAAGTAGAAAACTTCCGTATTTCCTATTTGGGTCGAAAGGGAATCCTAAATGATTTTTTTACGGCCTTTCGCGAGGTTCCCAAAGACCAAAAAAAGCAATATGGTCAGCAGGTAAATGCCTTGAAACAGGCGGCCGAAGAGAAGTGGAATGAACAGAAGGAAAAATTAGCCGCTTCGGAAGAAACTGCGGGTGTATATGGCGATTTGAGTCGGCCCGGAGAACCGTATCACGTAGGTTCCAGACATCCAATCTCTTTGGTGACTAATAAAATTATTGACATCTTTTCACGTATTGGCTTTAATGTTTCTGAAGGTCCAGAGATCGAAGACGACTGGCATAACTTTACCGCTCTAAATTTACCAGAATACCATCCGGCACGTGATATGCAAGACACTTTTTTTGTTCAGAAGGACCCCGATGTGTTGTTGCGTACGCACACCTCTTCGGTACAAGTGCGCTATATGGAGAATAACAAGCCGCCTATTCGAACGATTTCGCCCGGACGGGTATATCGAAACGAGGCGATCTCTGCACGCTCACATTGCTTCTTCCATCAAGTGGAAGGATTGTATGTTGATAAAGGGGTGAGCTTCGCCGATCTAAAACAGACCTTACAGTTTTTTACGACGGAAATGTTCGGGAAGTCGAAAATCCGACTGCGACCTTCCTATTTTCCATTTACAGAACCTAGCGCAGAAGTGGACGTGTACTGGGGTCTTGAGACCGAAACCGACTATAAAATGACGAAGGGCACGGGCTGGTTAGAAATTATGGGTTGTGGGATGGTAGATCCCAATGTACTAAAGAACTGCAATATCGATCCAGAAGAGTATAGTGGTTTTGCCTTCGGAATGGGAATCGATAGAATTGCCCTCTTGCTACATCAAATCCCAGACATACGCATGCTCAGTGAGAATGATGTACGCTTTTTAGATCAGTTCAAAAACGCATTTTAAGCACCGTTGAATGCGGAAAGATATTTCAATCCCTACCGTTGAAGGCGTGACTATCGCCATAGTGCCCGAAACTTCGGAAGCTTCTGGAGCAACTATATGGTACGCCTATCTCATCAACGAGCTCTCGGAAGCATTAGAACTAATTCTAGTGGTTTCTAAGGGAAGTAAAGCGGAGGTGCAGACTTCGGTTATGCGGCATCGATTAGATCGATTACCCCCTAAATCCTTTGCTAAAATTGAATGGGTTGAAGATTCCGTCTTGAGCCTGGACAACCGCTTTGCGCTTACCTTCTACAAAGATGGGAGGCTCTACGATAAAATCTTCGAGTTTCCCACAAATAGTATTCATGAGGATGCTTGCGTCACCTTGCCCATACTCTCGCGAAAAGGGATTATGGCAACCTAGGATTTTTCGTTAAAAATAAAAAGCCGCTTCGTGAGAAGCGGCTTTTCTTTTGGTTGGTTATAAAGGAAGTTTATTCCTTGATCAAGCGTTTGATGGTGTTTCCACCTTCCCCTTGAATATTTACCATGTATACTCCTGAAGCCAATTGAGAAACGTCAACCGACTTTTCAGTAGTCATGTTCGTAAGATCGATGGTTTGTACCAAACGACCGTTTACATCATAAATGGTAGCGTTGTCTAAACCAATCGCAGAACCATTGGTGATGTTGATCACGTTACGAGCAGGGTTCGGGTAAATGCTTACCGCGTTTGCAAGAACGTCTTCTACACCAAAGGTGCTTTCTACGGTCAATTCGAACGTACAGGTAGCAACGTTTCCGTACTCATCCTCAGCGGTAAGAGTTACCGTGTATACGCCGTCAGGCAACAAGGTACCCGGAGCCGGATCTTGAGTCAAGATCGTTACAGGATCTGTACAGTTGTCAGTAGCCGTTGCGTCACCATCTGCGAAGTAATCTGGCACTTCGTAGTTAAGGTTACCCGCACCTGGATCAACGGTTTGATCAGCAGGACACGTAAGCTCAGGAGCCATTGCGTCTACTACATCTACCATGGCAACACAAGAAGCGATATTTCCGCTAGCATCACTTACAAATACAGTGATTTCAAGTGTCGTTCCGATATCGCTACAGAATACTTCGTTGATATCCACAGCAGCTGTTGAGATACCACAAGCTTCATCCACACTACTAATCAAGTCGAATGGATCTACAACCGCCATTCCGTTCTCATCCAATTCGATTACAGAATTTGGATTCGGGTTGGCGTAGCTATAGGTAACACCCCAGCTATTAAGAACACCTCCATCTAATCCTGCGAAGGTATCTGTGATAGATAGCGTCCAGTCTCCTAGCGTACTCTCCCCATCAAACGCGTCTAATGCGTTACTTGGGATATAATCTCCAAGCGGGAAGGCATCTCCAGCCTGACAATCCAGCGGATTTGCTGATTCATCATCTAGGGTTGCTATAAGGTCATTACTACCACATCCATCGGCACCGCCACTAAAGATTAGAACAGAGGTTCCAGCCGGTGAGGTAAGTGTAATTTCTAGATCTGCGATCCATGTATGATTGATATTGAGATCCACATTGAGATCATTCAATGTTTGATCGTCAGTAACGCTTAGCACAGAACTGATCGTAACATCACTACCATTCGTATCGATGGTCTGGCCAGGGCTGGTCGTAGCACTTTCCGAAACATTGGCCGGTGGACCACAAGTAATTATCGGAGCGGTTTCATCCAATACATTAACTGTAGCAGTACACATAGCCGTGTTTCCACTGTCATCAGTTACCGTCACATCAATTTGGTTTTCACCAAGATCGGCACACGTAAGGTCAATCATACTAGACATTCCACCAACGTCATAAATAATGTTTCCATTAAATATTCGAGGTTCGAAGAAAAGATCGAATGGATATGCATTTCCGGCACCTTCATAGAACTCTAAGTTAGCGTCGGAAGCAAACAAGGCTCCTGTTGTAGTACCGTTGGTATACGCGATATTGGTAGTATTCACCAAGGTAACGTAGAACGCAACCGTTTCACCAGCGGCAACATCAATATCTAAACTTGTGTTCAACGGAGTAGGTACGTTGGTTCCTGCGGAAGTGACTCCACTTACCGTCTCAACCAATGTCCAAGCTGCTGGGTCTTGCGCAAAACCTACCCAAGAACCTGTCTTGAAGTAAATTTCCACGTCATCTGTAGTCCCAGCATCCATACTCACATCAAAGGATTGAACTGTAAGGTCATTAATCGCCATAATGTCGAACATGTTACCTGACTGTCCGTTGCCAGCAGCAAAGGTCGTCTCCAATGAATTGGTAGCCGTGGTATTCGTAGTCGCGGTCCAACCACAGGCTTCGTCAACACTCAAGAGAAGGTCGGCGATATTTACTGTGGCCATGCCGTTATCGTCAAGCACCACATCAAGTGGAGCGCCTGAGTTTTCATAGGTGTAATTCACCGTCCAGCTATTTAAGGTACCGGTATCACCACCTGCGTTATCTACAACAGTGATGGTCCAATCTCCTAAGGTACTTTCACCATCAAAAGCAGAAAGTGCTTCATTCGGAATGAATGACCCTGAAATGGTGGGTACTCCAGCATCACATTCGTCTTCCACAGGGTCAGTAGCCTCATCGTCTAATGTGGCTAGAATATCATCTCCAGAACAACCGAATCCAGTTGCTGGCACGCCAGGCTGATCAACGATCGTTACTTGCGTTCCTGCAGGTGATTCGATCGTGATAGCCAAATCTCCTACCCACGTATGAGCAATATCAAGATCAACATCTAAGTCGATAATGGTTTGATCATCTGTGATGGTGATTGTGTTCGTAAGACCAACGGGGTCATCGTCTGGGATGGCAGCGCCAGGAGCACTAGTACCACTATCCGTCACGTCAGCTGGCTGCCCAATACAAGCAATAACGGGTGCGGTATTGTCTTCAATCGTAACAGTAGCCACACAGGAATCAGTGTTTCCTTCGGCATCAGTAACTGTTAGTGTTACTGCGTTAGCACCTACATCAGCACAGGTGAAAGTATCCTCATCAATGCTATACGATACGATTCCGCAGTTATCGGTAGAACCATTATCTACATCCGCAGGCACAATACTTACAGAACCTGTAACAGGATCTACTTCAAGGGTAATGTCTTGACACATGGCCATAGGAGCTTCATTGTCTGTTACCGTAACGGTAAATTGACACATAGACATATCACCTTGCTCATCGGTAGCGGTAAATTGTACGATAGTATCACCTACAGGGAAAACACTTCCACTAACAGGTCCCATCGTTTGGGTTACTGTCACCATTCCACCGTCAGGATCAATAGCAATAGCATCTGCAAAGTTTACTACCGCACCACATTGGGTTGGATCTGTATCTGCCATAACATCGGCAGGACAGCTAATAATGGGTACAACAGGATTTCTGCTAAAAGAAATACAGTAGCTGTTTAACGTTCCTGTATCTCCACCAGCATCGTCGCAAATGGAAAGTGTCCAGTTACCGTCCACCGCTTCTCCAGCAAAGGTCGCGGCAAAGCTTCCTCCTTCAGGAGCGAAGACTCCAGTAAAGGGTGCGGATGCACTTGTAATATCAGCCCCTCCATCTTGAAAAACGGTTCCGGTAAAATTATCACCAGCGCCACCGTTATCACTTGAAAGGTCTAACGAAGTTCCAGCGGGAGAAACTAAACTTATTTCTAAATCACCATCAAACGTATGGTTGATATCTATTTCTACCTGGTCTAAGGTGTATTCTCCTGGATTGGTTCCTAACGTTCCCACATCCGTAATGGTAGCGTCAGATTCAGTCGGTCCTCCTACACAAGGAAACCCTCCGCTCCCTGTTACGGGAATGGACTGCGGATTGCCAGCACCACAAATGGTGGTAGAGGACTGCTGCCCTATAGCGTTCACTACAAAATCTTGCGGAAGACCTAAGGAGGCTAGTGTTGTTGGAGTGGTAGCACCACAGACGGGAGCGACAATCCAAGATTCGGTAATACTACCATCAGAATTACAGCCAAAGCGCATAAAGTTGGTGTCGGTACCATCATCAACGATTACAAACTCAACCACAAGATTCATTCCTTCGGAAATGGTTCCGGTAATAGGAATGGATAAAATGGTGTTGGCATCGGCATTGGTAATGGTTGTAGCCATAGAGTTCACCATGGTAAGCATTCCTCCGGGGAAGGCCCCATCAGACTCCCAGATATTCAAGGTCAATGGGAAGCCCGAAGGTGTAGAAACCGGCCCAATGGCAACCTCAACAGCCGCCATTCGGAAATCTCCGTTGACGCCGTAATCATCATCTAGGTCAAAATCAACAAAAATGTTGTTGTCCCTGAAAGATGTAGGGCTTGCACAGGCTATTTCCTGCCCAGGCGTAATGGTTTGACTCGCATTTGGAGTTAAAGCAACAGACGCTCCTACTGGCAGCTTGGTTGCTGTTGTAGTGCCTGCAGCATCGTTCAAAATGGGTGTGCCCGAAACACGCTCGGGGTTTGTGAAATGAGTTACATCATTGCCTTGTAACTCTAAGGCTTTTAAGACAGCATCTTGCGAAATCGGACCTTTGTTTTGAACAACCGTGTTGCTCGAACTTTGGATCTGATCCTGCTTCGCGTTGTCATCTTGTAATACTTGCGCGTGTAGACTCGTTCCGAACCCAAACGCAATCAGCATTAATGCTAACGTAATTTTCTTCATGATCAAAATTTATTTGGTTCTAACTCAAAGATATGTTAAAATTTTTAAGATACCTAGCCTCAGCAGGTTAAAACTTTACTATTTTGATAACATTTATGAAGACGTAGTCAAACGGTAGTATTACACCGATAAAAGGTAGTTTTTGCTAGTTTTTAAAGGGGTTAGTTCAACTTTTCCGTCAATTTCGCGAAGATGCGTTTCGGCTCTTTTCCTTCGTACAAGACCTCATATACCGCATTGATGATGGGTGTTTTGGCTTTTTTCTTTCCTTTTTGCTTGTTGAGGTGATAGGCGCTTTTGGCCGCATAATACCCTTCGGCGATCATGCTCATTTCCATTTGTGCGCTCTTGACCGTATACCCTTTGCCAATCATATTGCCGAACATGCGATTCCGACTAAAAACAGAATATCCCGTAACTAACAGATCACCCAAATAGGCGGATTGATTGATGTCGCGTTTCATCTTGTGAACCTTTTTAACGTAGCGCTTCATCTCACGGATGGCATTGCTCATCAACACGCTTTGAAAATTATCGCCATAGCCTAAACCATGGGCTATTCCGGCAGCAATAGCGTAAATATTCTTGAGCATGGCCGCATACTCAGTACCAATCACATCGTCGCTAGTAGCGCATTTTATGTAGTCGCTTTCCAGTAGGGCAGCCATGGCTTTTGATTTCTTTTCATCGGCGCATGCGATCGTGAGGTAGGAGAGCCGTTCTAAGGCCACTTCTTCCGCGTGACACGGCCCGGTAATGACCCCAATATTTTTAAACGGAACATTGTAATGGGTATAAAAATGATCTCCTACGATCAAACTACTTTCAGGAACGATTCCTTTGATGGCTGAAAAAATCGCTTTTTCCTGAAAGGGCACCGTTATTTGCTGTAATTCACTTTCAACAAAAGCTGAAGGGATCACAAAGATCAAGTATTCGGCATAGGCAACCATTTCATTGATGTCGTTGCTCATTTTGAGTCGCCCTGTTTGAAATTCAACCGAACTGAGATAATTCGGGTTGTGCTGCGTTTTTTTGATATGTTCAAGGGCATACACGCTTCGCATATACCAGCCCACTTCGTCTAAATTTTCGCATAACATTTTTACGATGGCGGTCGCCCAGCTTCCGCCCCCAAATACAGCTACTTTAGGAGGTTGTGACATCGATCCTTGGTTTTACGATTCTATCAAAAATACACAAACCACAACGTTTCTTCCGCGTTTTTGCAGAATGCGTTCATTCTTTTTGCAATTGAAACCATTTTGAAGGTGATTAGACGCTTTTATTACCATATAAGTATTTGAAAACCAGTTATATAAAAGTTTGGCATGCTTTTCGTTTTTGATTAACAGAATTTTAAAGTTTTGACCTATGAAGACACTACACACTTTTTTAGCTGCGGCGCTACTGGCGCTTACCCTTACAAGTTGCTATTCAGAAGTAATTATCGAGGAAGACCCAATTGTGGTAGATCCAACTCCAGCCATTACCCTGGGTGAGTTACTGTCTTCATACGAACTGTGGTATGTAGATGTTAATCGCTCAAGTGGTTCAGGGTACATACCCTTTGTTCAAAAAGCGTTTACACTTTCCTTTCAGGGCGGAACGGTATTCGCCAACAACAATCTGGTAGGTATTGGTGATCAAGGCTATGGCTACGGAATCGATGTTGGTTTCTACGATACCTTCGATTTTGTATTAGATATCTCTCATGACATCGATGGCGTTCACAGTTTTGATGTAGTTCAGGTGAATAATCACGAAATTGATTTGTATTATCCACCGCAGAACCTGCGCTATCGCCTGGTAGGGTATCAGCGAACCACCTTTGATTACGATGCCCTCTTCTATGATAATATTCACTATTTCCTTCAGGAATACACCGCATGGGAGAAGTCGTATACCAGCGCGACCGGAGAAGTAAATGAATTCGACTACGAACAATTTCTACAGTTCTTGCCAGGTGGAGGCGATGGTAATTTCCGCAGCTCACAAGATCCAAATGGTACGCCAATTAATGACTTATACTGGGATTACACGGGTATCTATAATGTGGATCCCGTCCCCGGAGATTTTTATACTAAATATTTAACATTAGACTACGACTATTTGGGCAATGAATTTTTTGAATTGAACGTTATCAATGATAGTACCATCGAATTGTTTCATGAAAGTTCAGGAACTGTGTATCGATTTAGAGGCAAAGGATATATTCCGTTTAAAAGTCCGAAAGAAGGTAAACTACGACTTTCAACAGAGGCGATTGAAAAGGAAATGATTAAGATTAGTACGTTTTAACGACGCTAAGGCGCACAACCAGCGCGTAGCACTATCGATTTTTTGGTTGGTTATTTAGTGGAACCGCCCCGATTAACGGATTTTGTTTTGAGGGGCGGTTTTTTTAGCGATAAAAATTCATTTCGTCCATATAGGTCCAAACGTTGTCCGGCATCATTGGGCGTATGTTTTTTCCTTCGGAAATACTTTTTCGGATGAAGGTCGCGCTCAATTCGATGATAGGCGCCTCAATGCGATGGATCTTCGGGTGGTCTTGGAAGCGCTCCGGAAGCGTGCCCGAACTAATACGGGGATAGACGTACAATTCGTAGCGCTCTAAAATGACCTCGTAATTTTTCCACTTCGGAAAGCTTTTCAAATTATCTTCCCCCATAATCAAGCAAAAGGAATGTTCGGGGTGTTTCTCTTCCAGATGGGCTAAGGTGTGGACGGTATAATTAGGTTGCGGGAGGTCGAATTCGATATTGCTGGCGCTTAGTTTGGGGTAGTGTTCCGTAGCAATGCGCACCATCGCCAGACGGTGGTGGTTTTCCAGAAGACTGCTCTTTTTTTTATGGGGATTATGAGGGGTCACTACCATCCAAATGGCATCGAGATCGCTGTGTTCCGCCAGATGATTTGCAATAATCAAGTGGCCCGAGTGAATAGGGTTGAAGGTTCCGAAGAACAAGCCTATTTTTTTTGCACCTGCCATTATTCTTCTTCCATTTGAAGTTCATCGGAAAGAAAACGAGACACCAGGTCCTTGGCTTCTTTTAAGGCTACTTCCAAGGTGTTGTTTTCTATGATGAAATCGAATTGCGGCGCTGTAGCCAATTCCACCGAAGCCTTTGCAATACGCATGTTTATCCGCTCGTCACTTTCGGTACGCCGCTTTTTGAGTCGGATTTTCAATTCGTCCACACTGGGGGGTTTCACGAAAACGGCCAGGGTATGCTCCGGATACTTTTTCTTGATGCGCAAGCCACCCACTACATCAATATCGAAGATCACGTGTTTTCCGGCCTTCCAAATACGCTCTACCTCACTTTTTAGGGTTCCGTAGAAATTATCGCGATAGACTTCTTCCCACTCCAGAAAATCACCATTCTTGATATGTTGTTTGAACTCTTTCAGAGAAATGAAATAGTAATTTTCTCCGTGTTTCTCGTCACCTCGAGGTTCTCGTGATGTACACGATACTGAAAAATCCAGATCTAACTCTTTTTGTTGTAGGAGATAGCGAACTATGGTTGTTTTTCCACTTCCGGACGGTGCCGAAAAAACAATAAGTTTTCCGTCTTTCATTACAGCACGTTTAGGGCTTGTTCTTTTATTTTTTCTAGCTCGTCTTTCATTTGCACCACCAATTGCTGCATGGGCGCGTAATTGGCTTTACTTCCAATAGTGTTGATCTCACGGCCAATTTCTTGAGAAATAAAGCCTAGTTTCTTTCCGTTGGAAACGGGCTTTTGTAGTGTTTCTTTGAAGTAATCTAAGTGATTTTTAAGTCGTACTTTCTCTTCAGTAATGTCGTATTTTTCAAGATAATAGATCAGTTCTTGTTCGAAACGGTTTTCATCTACCGATTCTTTGATTTCTGCCACCGCCTTGTGTAGGCGATCCTTCACATGGGCAACCCGTTCTGGGTCCATAGCCACTACTTGATCTAATAAACTGTCGATATTGGTCACCCGTTGGTGGAAATCGGTTTCCAACGTTTTTCCTTCATCGGTGCGATATTCATTGATGGCGGCTAAGGCTTCTTCCACTCCGGAAACAATTTTTTTGTACTCCGCCGGATCGATCTCTTCGCGTTCGGTTTTAAGGGCATCCGGGAGACGGATCGCCATTTTGAGCAAATCTATAGCGTCTCCATCGGAAACGGCTTGAAGCTGCTTCATATATTCCTTTACCACCTCCTGATTCACCTTTGTTTGGGTAGCTTCGCCCGTTACTTCAATATACAGGTTGAAATCTACCTTTCCTCGAGATAATGATTGCGCGATCTGATTGCGGAGTTCCAACTCTTTCTCGCGGTATGAACTAGGGACTCTCGCGTGAAGATCGAGGTTCTTGCTGTTCAAGGATTTTATTTCAATCGTAATCTTTTTCGAAGGCAATTGCAGGATGCTTTTGCCGTAGCCGGTCATGGACTGGATCATAGTACGTGTTTAAGAGCACAAAGGTACTAATTCTAATGCATGCGGAACGAAAAACCCTTTATTTGGGATTGCCGTTTTTATCGAAATGCTTGTTGAGGTAGTTCTCGGTTGCCAGAAACGCGAACAAGATACCAAGCAAGAGTGCCCCACAGTGAATGATGACAGGGTAGGGTGGCTCAAAAACCATGAGGATGACGCCCACGACCACAAGCGCCCAAGACATTTCCCAAAATCTATTTGCGCTGTGGTGATTGGCTGCTTTCCAAATTTCAGGATTGCTCATCGAGCGTCGGGTACGATAACCGTAGTACTCATTTATTTTTTTTGGCGGATGGGTTTTGTAATACCAAGAAAGTACCACGAGAAGCAAGCTCACACTTCCGATGGCGATCATCTCTTGCCATTCCATACTCATAACTGTTATTCTAGAGGTTTGATCTTGATATTGCGAAACCACACTTTATCACCGTGGTCTTGGAGGCCAATGTGCCCGTTGCGATGTACGCCAAAGTGTTCCCAATTGGCAAATTTCGAATTAGCCACCATGGTATCCCAGTCGGCACCATGTACCGGAAACGAAACAATTTTGGTTCCGTTGAGTGTCACCATTCCCTGGTTCTTGTTGTGGTCAATAGTAATTTCGCACGCATTCCATTCCTCCGCAGGGTTCACCACTGAAAGATCGCTAGGTGCGATCATATCATACAGCGATCCGGCTTTATGAGTGCCCTCTCCAACAAAAGAATCGGGATGTTTGGCGTCATCCAGGACCTGAATTTCTGGTCCGGACAAATATGGCTCGGGGAGGTCTTCAGCCTCATGAACTCCCCAAAAAATACCGCTGTTGCCACCTTCCGCGATTTTCCATTCTAGGGAAAGCACGAAGTTGGTGTAGGTTTCTTTGGAAACAATATTATTTCCACCTTCGCCACTGGGTGTAAAGACCATAGCGTCCCCGTCGATCGACCATTCTGAAGGCATCTCGGAGTCATTGTAACCACGCCAATGTTCAAAGGAAGTGCCGTCGAAGAGTACTTTCCAATCTGCGTTCAAAGGCATTGATTCCACAATCGCGACGTCTTGGGTTACGACCTGTTTTTTGTCTTGTTTTGATTGGCAACTTAGCACTATCAGTCCAATGCCTAGAAATAATACATGTGTTGTTTTCATACTAGTCTAATTCTCGCACCCAAATATTTCGGTATTTTACACCACTTTGATCTTGATGGTCCTGCAACTTGATTGGGCCTTTTCCATGAGCGTCATTTTTAGGCCAGCCGATGTATTCGGTGGTGCCTTCCAATTCAAAATGATCTTGAATCAAGACTCCGTTGAGTAATACGGTTAATGTTCCCGCTTTGGTGCGTTCTCCCGCATCGTCAAATTCTGGGGCATGGAAGATAATGTCGTAGGTGTTCCATTCGCCTGTAGGCTTTGCCGCCATGACCAATGGCGGCGATTGTTTGTAGATTGACCCTACCATTCCATTAACATAGGTGTCGTTGTTGTTGTTATCTAGTATCTGAACTTCATAGCGATTCTGTAAGAACACCCCACTATTGCTTCGGTTTTGGTTGGTTTGGGTATTTTCTGGATTGCTGCGCCATTCCAGATGCAGCTGCACACTGCCAAAGGATTGCTTGGTTTGAATGTCTCCGGTTTTGTCGGCAACCGTCATACTGCCATCGTCATTCAGTTCCCATTGCGCGTCACCGCCGCCTTTGTTGGCCGATTCCCAGGCAGAAAGATCGGTGCCATCAAACAAAACGATGGCATCGCTTGGAATCCCGTTTTGTCCTGTAGGGTTTATTTTTTCAGGTTTGGGTTCCCACACTTCGGTTTCTTCGGGTTTGGTGGGTTCCTGTTCTTGCTTGGTATTGTTCATTTCTGTGGTGGCTTCGGAAGGAGTTTCGCTCGCTTCGACTGTCTCTTCTTTTGGAGAATTACAGCTTAGGATCATTCCGAAGATAATAAAAAAGGTAAGGATATGTTTCATGGTCTTGGTGTTAGAGTCCGAGTATTTTTTTCAGTTTTTCTTTATCAACTTCCGCTCCCGCGAAATCGTCAAAGGTTTTTTCTGTGGCTTCGATAATGTGTTTCTGAATAAAGGGTGCCCCTTCGCGGGCCCCTTGTTCCGGACTCTTCACGCAGCACTCCCATTCCATCACCGCCCAGACGTCACAGCCGTATTCGGTGAGCTTCGTAAAGATGGTTTTAAAGTCAATTTGGCCATCTCCGAGAGAACGATAGCGTCCGGCACGATCGCGCCAGTCGGAATAGCCTCCAAAAGCTCCTTTCTTTCCGGTGGGGTTGAATTCTGAATCTTTTACATGGAAGGACTTGATGAATTCATGATAGTGATCGATGTATTCTATGTAGTCTAATTGCTGAAGGACGAAATGACTCGGGTCGTACAGAATATTTACAGCCTTGTGATTGTTTGTCGCTTCCAGAAAGCGTTCAAAAGTCACCCCATCATGGAGGTCTTCTCCGGGATGAATTTCATAGCATACTGCCACCCCATTTTCTTCAAATTCGTTCAATAGCGGAAGCCAGCGTTCCGCTAATTCTTTGAACCCCATTTCTACGAGTCCGTCAGGTCGTTGCGGCCATGGATGCATGGTATGCCACAACAGGGAACCGCTAAACGTGGCATGCGCCTTTAATCCCAAGTGCTTACTCGCTTTGGCGGCACTGATCAATTGTTGGCGTGCCCATTCAGTACGCTTCTTTGGATTGTTTTTATAGCCTTCCGGAGCGAAATTATCGAACATGATGTCGTATGCCGGGTGTACGGCTACGAGTTGCCCTTGGAGGTGGGTCGACAATTCGGTGATCTCTAATCCGTAGTCGTTGATCTTTCCTTTGAGTTCATCGCAGTAGGTTTTACTTTCCCCAGCTTTGTCGAGATCGATCAGGCGCGTTTCCCAGGTCGGAATTTGAATGCCTTTGTAACCCAGATCGGCGGCCCATTGGCAGAGACCGTCTAACGAATTAAACGGTGCGTGATCGTCCATAAACTGGGCAAGAAATACCGCGGGTCCTTTGATTGTTTTCATGAGGTTGTGTCTTATAGATTCTTCCAAACGTTTCCTTCGGCGTGCGAGGCGACGGAGGTCTCAATAAAGTGCATGCCGCGTACTCCGTCGGTCATTGAAGGGAATTCTGCCGGATCGTAGGCCTCGCCACGAATGGCTTTGGCGACTCCTTTATAGATGTTCCCCATGGCGTCAAAAATTCCTTCGGGATGTCCCGGAGGTAACTTGGTGCCATCTAGCGATAATTCACTGTTGTATCCATGTCCCGGTTTTAGAGTTCGCATAGGCTTTCCTTCTTCCAAAAGGTACAGATAATTAGGATTCTCTTGTTCCCACTTGAGTCCGGCTTTCTTTCCGTAAACGGCGACGGTAAAGTTGTTTTCTTCAGCAGTGGCAATCTGGCTTGCCCGTAAGACCCCTTTAATATGTTTTCCGAAGCGCAGTAAAACGGTACCATCAATGTCCATCTCATTGTCTTCATAAAGGTGGTTAAGGTCGGCTAGAATGGTACTAATCTCCATTCCGGTCACGTATTCGATCATTTGGTAGGCATGTACGCCTATGTCGCCCATACAACAGCTAATGCCCGATTTTTCCGGGTCGAGCCGCCAGGTGGTGTTTCGAAGCTCAGCGTCATGAATAATGGGGTTGATCCATCCCTGATAATACTGTGCATCTACCTTTTGGACTTGCCCTAAGACACCCTCTTCTATCATTTTTTTCATTTGCCGTACCATGGGATAGCCTGTGTAAGTATGGGTAAGAGCAAAGACGGTTCCGCTTTTTTGGTGGGCTTTTTGAAGGTCCAGCGCTTCCTCGTGCGTCATGGTCATCGGCTTCTCACAAATTACGTGAAATCCGGATGCCAGAAGTTTTTTAGCCATTGGATAATGCAGGAAGTTAGGTGTCAAGACCGAGAATACCTGAATACGTTCTTGTTCGGGCAGCTTCAGTTCTTCAGCCACCATGGTATCAAAATCGGCATAGATCCTGTTGGTGCCAATCCCTATTTCTTCGGCGAATGCCTTGCTTATTTCGAAATCGGGATTAAACACCGCTCCGGTTAATTGAAAGTTGTCGTACATACTGGCGGCCACGCGGTGTAGGATTCCAATAAGAGAATCACCTCCACCACCTAACACGCCCCATCTAATTTTTGCGCTCATGCGTTATTCTTTGTATTCAATATTTTCTTTTTTAAACAGCAGGGCGAAAATGATGAACACCACCCCTGCGAAAATGGCTGGGAAGACCCAAACCGAGTTCCATAAATGATTGCCATCTGTCAAAACGTTGGCATCTGTCACCTTTCCGGCCACGAAGAAACCAATGAGCATACCCACACCGTAGGTGGCCAAGGTAATGAGCCCTTGTGCGGCACTTTTGTTGTTCTTTCCGGCTTTGCTATCGGTATAGATTTGTCCGGAAACAAAGAAGAAATCGTAGCAAATACCGTGAAGTATAATTCCGATGACCAGCATAAAGAAGAGCTCGCCGGCATTTCCGTAGGCAAACAAAAGATAGCGAATGGCCCAGGCCAACATTCCGAAGAGAATGGTCTTTTTAAATCCGTACTTTTTAAAGAAGAACGGTAGTAAGAGCATAAACAGTACTTCCGAAATTTGACCTCCCGATGCCCATGCGGTGGAGTTTTCTACGCCAGATTCGGTGAGAAACGGACTCAAATTTTGGTAATAGAATGCCAGCGGAATACAGATCAGGACCGAGGAGATAAAAAAGACGAGGAAGTTTCGGTCTTTCAACAAATTCAATGCGTCTAATCCTAAGATTTGAGAGACACTTACTTTTTCTCCTTTTTTGGTGGTGGGTGGTGTCTTCGGAAGGAAAAAACTAAACAATCCTAATATTCCGGAAGCCACCGCCGTCATCGTAAAGGTATTTACAAGCATTCCGTCGGCGATGTTGTCGATAGAGTCCCACTGAAACGCAAAACTAATCATCAATCCCGCTACGATCCATCCGATGGTTCCCCAAACGCGAATGAAAGGGAATTCTTTTGCGGGATCCTTCATTTGATTAAAAGAAACCGAATTCACCAGGGCAAGCGTAGGCATATAGGCAATCATATACCCTAGCACGTAGGGATAGAATGTATTAAAATCGGTTGCCTGCGAGAGTTGATACATAAGAAAGGCACCAATGAGATGCAGGATCGCTAGAATACGTTCGGCATTAAAAAACCGATCGGCAATGAGTCCGATGATAAAAGGAGCGATAATGGCTCCCCACGATTGGGTTGAGAAAGCCATGGCCGTTTCGGCGCCGGAGGCGTTCAGATTATTTCCTAAAAACGTTCCTAGGGTGACAAACCACCCTCCCCAAATAAAAAATTCGAGGAACATCATAATAGAAAGTTGGATGCGAGTAAGTGCTTTCATAGTTTATTCGTTAAGTTGTGCCGCAGCGCTGAGTAAGAGCTCTCGAGTTTTGTTGATTCCAGTCACAGGATCTAATTCACTTCCTTCATATTCAATCCCGATAAAACCAGTATAACCGGCCTCTTTAACCAGTTGTAACATGCGCGTATAATCAATAGTCGTTTCTTCACCAGCATCGTTAAAAGCATACGATTTTGCCGAAACCGCTTTGGCATGAGGCATGAGTTCTTCCACTCCCTTGTACTTATCGTATTCTTCTATACAAGGCGCACCCCAACGCGCACCGCCTTCTCGTTGTAGGCAAAAATTACCAAAATCAGGCAAGGTACCCACGTTGTCCATATTTACTTCGGTCATTACTTCCGCCAGCACAGAAGCATTACTTGATAAACCTCCGTGATTTTCGACGATCACGTTCACTCCTTTTGGAGCGGCATAGGCGCCGAGTGCTTTTAAGGAACGCACCGAATTTCGCTTCCAGGCCTCCGGATCTTCTTCCCCAAAAAGATTGATTCGAATGGAGTGACATCCTAAAGCTTCCGCAGCGTCGATCCACCGTTTGTGATTGTTGATCGCGTCACGTGTTTGGTTTCGATCGTTGAATGCCAGTTCACCTTCGGCATCTATCATTATAATTAAGTCTTCTATATTATGGGTTGCTGTTTCACGATTCAGTTTGGCCACTAAAGAATCCATGGCAACCTCCTTATCTTCGAAAGTTGCTAGAAACGGAGTGTACAACTGACTTACATATTCGATGCCTTCGAAGCCTAGTTCTTTCGCTTTTGCAGCGAAGGTAAACGGATCCATTTCACCATTGCGGATAGGTTCGTTGAGCGACCACTGCGCCAGTGAAATTTTGAAGAAGGGTTCTGAAGCATCGGGAGTTTCAGAAGGTTCTTCCGCGACCGGCTCGGATGTTGTGGGCTGATCTTTGCAAGAATACAGGCTGATCGCACAGAGGAACAATAAGGTGGTATACAATTTCATAGGGAGTATGTAATTAGAATTGGTGTCGTGTAATTGTATTGGTTCGTTCTAAAAAAGTGACCTCTAAGGTATGTTTTTTTTATGTGTAAGCTAAGAGATTTGTCAATCTCCTGCGGTATTCGCAAGCGAAAACGTTTTCGGCTGATAATCTTCTTTTTTTAAGAGTTGTTTTTTGTGTAATCGGAAAAATTAACAGAAATTACACATTCCTAAAATTTAGTTAAAATAGCTAACATATTATAAATAAATCAGTTAACATGGCAAACCTAAACGAAATCTATGATGCCATCGTAGTGGGTTCCGGAATCAGTGGCGGATGGGCTGCTAAGGAACTTTGTGAGAACGGACTGAAGACGCTGGTTCTGGAACGCGGAAGAATGGTGCGGCACATTGAGGATTATCCAACAGCGAACTTAGACCCGTGGGATTTTGAATTCAAAGGAAATCTCCCCAAGGAAGAACAAGCAAAACAATTAAAACAAGGCCGTACCGGATATACAACCGCCGAGCCGCATCGACATTTTTTCGTAAATGACCTTATTCACCCGTACAACGAAACCAAGCGGTTCGACTGGATGCGTGGATATCACGTCGGCGGACGCTCCATCATGTGGGGACGCCAAAGTTACCGCTGGAGTGATTATGACTTTGAAGCCAATAAAAAGGAAGGCATTGCCGTAGACTGGCCCGTACGTTATAAAGACATCGAGCCATGGTATCAAAAAGTAGAAGAGTTTGTAGGAATTAGCGGGGAGGCATTAGGACTTGATGTGCTTCCAGACAGCGTATTCTCTCCACCGATGGAATTGAATTGTGTCGAAACCGACCTAAAAGCGAAGATTGCCGAGAGTTATGATGACGGCCGACTTCTTACGATTGGACGCGTGGCGCACATCACAGGGAATAAGGCGCACGAAGGACGTTCTAATTGCCAGTTTAGAAATCGGTGTATGCGAGGGTGTCCTTTTGGAGCGTATTTTAGCAGTAACTCTTCGACTTTGCCGGCAGCGGAACGCACGGGGAATTTGACGTTACGTCCGAATTCAATTGTACACGAAATAATGTATGACGACGCTACCGGTAAGGCCACCGGCGTGAAGGTGATCGATCGCGAGACAAACGAAAAAATGGAGTTCAAAGCTAAAGTGATCTTCTTGTGTGCTTCCGCCATTGCCACTGCAGGAATTTTAATGCAATCTAAGAGTGATCGCTTTCCGAACGGAATGGGGAACGATAGTGGAGAATTAGGTAGAAATATTATGGACCATCACTTTAAAGCAGGAGCTACCGCGAAAGTAGATGGCTACACAGATAAGTATTATAAAGGACGGCGTCCTAATGGAATTTATATTCCGCGTTTCCGAAATATCGGAGGTAAGACAGACGCTCCCAACTTCAAGCGAGGGTACGGATACCAAGGAGGTGCCAGTCGTGGAAACTGGGAAGAATCGATTGCAGAATTAGGGTATGGAAAAGAACTCAAGAAAAAAGTCACAGAACCCGGCGGTTGGACCATCGGATTGATGGGCTTTGGAGAGTGTTTGCCCTATCACGAAAATAAGATGACCCTGGATTACGACAAGTTAGATCAATGGGGACTTCCTACCTATACTTTTGACGCCGAATGGAAAGAAAACGAATGGGAAATGAGAAAAGACATGGTGGCCCAGGCGGTAGATATGTTAACTAAAGCCGGATTCAAAGACGTACAGCCCTGGGATGATCCCGGTGCACCCGGATTAGGAATCCACGAAATGGGAACGGCACGTATGGGTGCAGACCCAAAAACGTCGGTGTGTAACAAGAACAACCAACTGCATGCAGTGCCCAATGTGTACTGCACCGATGGATCGTTTATGACCTCGGCCAGTTGTGTAAACCCGTCCCTAACCTATATGGCCTTTTCTGCGCGTGCAGCCAATCATGCCGCCGAACAACTTAAAAAAGAAGCGTAAGATGGATAGAAGACAAGCATTAAAGAACATTGGAATGGGAGCCGGCTTTTTAGTCGCCACTCCTACCATCATGAGCTTGCTACAAAGCTGTGAGAACGAACCTGAATTCAATACGGTGTTTATCGCTAAAAATGAAGGGCACGCCTTGAGGCACATTGTGGATTTGATAATTCCTTCGGATGAAAATATGCCCGGTGCAGTAGATGTTGGGGTACACAGTTTTATCGATTCCTTTTGGAATGCTGTGATCCCTGAAGAACAACAAGAGCATGTACGTATTGGCTTTAGAAAGCTTGGGGAGAAATTCCGAAGCACTTTTGATAAAGAGCTTGAAAAAGGGGATGCCGAAGAATACGATCAATTACTTCAAGAATACCTCCTAGCAGATAAGGATGCTCAAAAAGGATTTCAAGAAGAAATGGGTAATTTCTATATCGCTTTTGCACAAGACCCTACGGTAGAACCCGATGTGGACGCAAGTGTGTATAGCTTGCTTTCCAACATACGCGGATCGGCTATTTGGGCTTGGAAAAACAGTGAAGAAATTGGAGAGAACGTACTGTGGTACGATCCCGTACCCGGACAACAGCGTGGATGCATCACTTCTGGAGAAGCCGGATTTGAAGGCAAAGCGATGTCACTTTAAGCAATAACTATGAATAGAAGATCTTTCATTCAAAAGGGAGCCCTAGCGGGTTCCCTTTTAACATTCACATCACCACTGCTGGCACATGCTTTGGAAACATCATGGCACGATACTAAGTATTCGTTCAAGCTACCCTATGCTCCTCATATCGGAATGTTTAAAGCGCACGCCGGAGACGATGTTGTGGCGCAACTGGAGTTTATGGCTTCGGAAGGATTTACCGCCTTCGAAGACAATGAAATGGCGCAGCGTTCTGTGGCGGAGCAAGAACGAATGGCGGCTGCAATGAAACGACTCAAGATGACCATGGGAGTTTTTGTGGCCCATAAGATCTATTGGAGTGAACCTAATTTGACGAGTGGGAAACCCGAATGGCGGGCAGAATTTTTACAGCATATACGTGATTCAATTACCGTTGCCAAACGCGTGGGTGCCACGTGGATGACCGTTGTGCCGGGACACGTAGACTTACATTTAAACTCAGCCTATCAAACTGCTAACGTTGTGGAAACCTTAAAGCAGGCAGCGGCACTATTAGAGCCTCATAAGTTGGTTATGGTACTAGAACCTTTGAACTTCAGAAACCACCCGGGGCAGTTTTTGAAAGAGTCTCCCCAAGCCTTTCAAATTTGTAAAGCCGTTGCTAGTCCATCTTGTAAGATTCTTTATGACGTATACCATCAACAGATTCAGGAAGGCAATTTAATTCCAAATCTGGAAGCGTGTTGGGAGGAGATCGCATATATTCAGGTAGGGGACAATCCGGGACGCAATGAGCCCACTACGGGAGAAATTAATTACCGAAATCTATTCAAGTATTTGCATGAAAAAGGATACCAGGGTGTAATAGGAATGGAGCATGGAAATTCTCAAACCGGAAAAGAGGGCGAGCGTGCTGTCATTGAAGCGTATAAAAAAGTCGATGCCTTTTAAAAGGCATCGACGTTACCTAAAAGTTGCATGTTAGGTGTTATTCTACAATAAATTTGCCCTTCATTAAGGCCGCGTGCCCTGGAAAACTACAGATAAAGTCGTAAGTACCCGCTTCCGGGGCATCAAAGGTGATGGAAGTAGATTGTCCGCCACCAATCATCTCGGTGTGAACAATCACGTTTGCGCCATCTTCAGGAATCCAATCCTCAGCCTCCCCGGCTTCGCTCGCTTTAATCGCAAATTCGGTAATATCGGTTCCCGGTTTTAACAAGACAAAATTGTGCCCCATAACGAGCTTGTCCATTTTGCCTACATGGCGAAAATTAAGCGTCACTTTTTGTCCAGCCTTTACACGGATCTCACTTTTGTCGTATTTCATAAGATCATTTCCGGTAAGACCAATAGTAACGCTGTTGGCATCTTTTTTCTTGGTTTCTTTCTTACCGCCAATGGTGATGGCATTTTCTTCTTTCTTTTCTTCTTTGGAATCACCGCAGCTAACCATGAGTGCAGCCGCTAGGAGTGCGAAGAGATACAGTTTAAATTTCATATATATGTGCTAAAGGTTCAACTAAAAATTGAGTAGTTCGTCGCTCATTATAGTAGACGTTTTGAGGGCCGTAAAAACCTACATGTCCGCCATATAATGGGGTTTCAAGATAGATGTTTTTTGACTGGGATGCAAGTGCTGTCGGATAACAATTTGCAGAAAGAAAGGTGTCGTTTTTAGCATTCAGCAGGTATACCGGGAGCGTAATATTGGATAGATAGTGCATACTACTGCTTTTGTTGTAATAGGCTAGGGCGCTGGAGAATCCATGCGCCGGAGCGGTGTAGTGTTCATCAAAGTCAATAAGGGTCTTAATATGCCGTGGCGCCACGGTTATTTGGTTTGGAAATGCTTGTTGTTTTTGCCGATACTTTTTCCGAAGATATTTCAGGAAGGTCTTGCGATAGACAATATTGTGAAATTGATTTAAGGCCTGCAACGAGCCATGGAGGTCTAGGGGTGTCGAAATGGCGGCAGCCCGATACAGCTGCTTATGGAGCGTTCGACCTTCCCCCAGGTACTTCAAAACCATGTTTCCCCCCAAACTGAATCCAATCAACGAAATGCGCTGGTAATTCTTAACTTTCAGGATATGTTGAATGACCCATTCTAGGTCATCCGTCTTTCCGGCATTATAAGACTCAAAGCGCTTGTTAGGGGTGCCACTGCATCCTCTGAAGTTGACGGCAACCACGTCGATTCCCTTGCGATTTAGATGGTGGGCCTGTCCCCGAATGTAAGGACGTTGTGCGTTGCCTTCCAGTCCATGAAGCAGTAAGGCAAGGTGACGAGCGTCGGTTCCATACGACCAATCCATATCGATGAAATCACCATCGGGCAATTGTAACCGTTCTCGCTCCTGAATGAGGGTAGGGGCGCGTCTTAGTTTCGCTGAAAAAATGGTCGCGAAGTGGGCATTTCTGAAAGGCAATGGGGGTTGATATGTAGATGGAACCAAGGGCATACAAGGCGAATATCGTAAAAGTTGCGCACTTAGTGTAAAAATATAAAATGCAACTTATCTGAACCAATCGTTTCAGTATATTTGTAGCGTACGAATCGGTAATTGTATGCCTAGAACAAAAGCTTTTGAACCCAATGAGGTCTTGGAAAATGCGATGCTTCTCTTTTGGAAGCAGGGGTATCACGGTAGCTCCATGCAGGATATTACGGTAGCGACCGGGCTGAATCGAAGTAGTTTATACAATACGTTCGGCGGAAAAATGCAACTATATCAGGCGGCACTTGCACGATATCAAAAACGGAGTCATACGATCTTTCAAAAAGCCTTAATGACGGCAGGAAATCCGAGAGAAGCCATCGCCCTAATTTTTGATGGGTTTGTGAAGGAAATCAACAATAGAGAGGAGGGAATGGGCTGCTTTAGCGCGCATGCGAAACATGAAATGAATTCCGATTCCGCCATTCGAAACCGATTGCTGTTGGAAGAAGAGCAACAGCTATCATTCTTTGAGGAATTATTAGCAGACGGACAGGAACGAGGTTCTATCAATGGGCGGCAGACAGCAGGGGAATATGCCTATGTGCTTTACAATACCCTTCAGGGAATGAAGACCGTTGGGATCTTGCAAAACGACGCACATCGCTTGGAGGCAATCGTGCAGGTGACACTGCGTAGCCTGCGTTAGTGGACAATAGGATAATGAAATGAACGTTTCATATCATATTTTCAGAATACGATCCAATAAACAGCCGATTCCAATAGATGTACGCTCACAAAGTGATAGTTTTCCGCGAATCGCTTCGAAATAGCGGCACCTCAAGGGTCTGGTACGTACCAAATCACAATTGTATCTAAAAACTTTGGCAAGTTAGATACCAACCGGTATCTTTGTGTCATGAGAGATCCGGAGCAAACAAAAAACACCATTTTATTGGAAAGTGCGAACCTTTTCAATACGCAGGGATATAAGGCTACCTCCATCAGTGATATCACCAAAGCCACTGGCTTTACTAAAGGAGCTATTTATCGGCATTTCGAAAGTAAAGCCGATCTTGAAAAACATGCCCTTCAGCAGCTCTCCACCATGATGTTTGATCGGTTAGGGGCTTCTATTAAGGCGGCACCCGATTTCGAACAAAAGTTTGAGGCGATCTTTTCTTTTTTTGAACAATACATGGAGTCGCCCTTCTATGAAGGGGGATGCCCCTTGATGAACGCGGCGGTAGAGGTGGACGACGGACTTCCTGAACTGCGGACCGAAGCCAGAAACATATTACAACAACTCAAAACTTCTGTGAGAACCTTGGTCATTAACGGGATCGAAAACGGTCAGGTGCGGTCCAATATTGACACCGAAGCCTTTGTTCATATCGTTATTGGCAGTCTAGAGGGCGGTATCATGATGAGTAAACTCGAAGGCAAGCGTAGTCCGATACAGTTTATTGTTGCGCATCTACGCACTTTAGTGGCAAAAAATATCCAATCGTAATGAAAAATGTAATCCCTAAGATATTAGGTGCTGCGATAAGCCTGAGCACACCACTATTTCCCAAATGGAGTCGTGAGCGCGCTTTTGACTTGTTGTGTCGCGTAAAACGAGTGCCTGTTTCGGAGGAGGGACGCAGTTTTTTGGAAACAGCACACACCGAAGTAATTCCGTCACCCTGGATTGACAGTACGCTGCACCGTTGGGGAAGTGGACCAAAGAAGATTCTGTTCCTGCACGGTTGGATGAGCTATTCGTATCGTTGGAAACCCTATATCGATCAATTGGACCTCACCGAGTATACCGTCTACGCGCTGGATGCGCCGGGTCACGGACTTTCAGAAGGGCAATCGCTGCATATCGAAATGTATCGTGATGCGACCCAACGCGCCCTCGAACGAATTGGCGGCGTAGATACCTTGGTAGCGCATTCGCTGGGTAGCCTGGTGACCGCATACGCCCGTCTATATCAATCTAATCTTCCGGTAGCACGCTACGTGATTATGGGAGCACCATCAGGTTTGGCGGCAATTTTCGACTATTTTCAGGAGATCGTAAGTCTTTCCCCGAGAGCATTACAGAATTTATATATAAAAGTGGCTGCAGTATTGAAACTTCCAAGGGAGGAAATTCATATGAAAGGCTTTTTCGAAGAAGTGACCCAACCGGTTTGGGTCGTCCACGAGGCTTCTGATATCATCACTCCTTGGGCGCCAATCCATGCCGCACTTCCGAAGAAAAAATCCCTGCGCACCTTTATTACCGAAGGTCAGGATCACAACCTGAAAGCCCCAGAAACACGAGAAAAAATCCTGCAAATCATTACTACACCCCTAACCGAAAAAGAAACCATATGTATATAAAACAATTTGAAGTGCGATGGAGTGATATTGACGCAAATCGTCATTTGGCCAATAGCGCGTATATCAATTTTATGAGTCATACCCGCATGAGTTATTTAAACGAAATCGGACTTGATCAGCGGCATTTGGTGGCTCAGAACATAGGGCCGGTGGTCTTCTATGAACACGTGTATTATTTTAAGGAAGTATTTCCTGGGAAACCCTTACGAGTATCCCTCGAGATCACAGGGATGAGTGATGATGGAATGTACTTCGAATTCGCGCATAACTTCTACGACCACAACGGAAACAATGTGGCGCATTGTGAGATGATGGGCGCTTGGATTGACTTACAAACACGTAAGCTTACCGGCCTACCCAAAGAAATATTAGCCACCTTTGATCGCGCAGAACGAAGTGCCGAGTTTCGAATATTGACCAAAGACGACACTCGAAAACACGGGAAAACGCCCAAGTCACTTCCTTCGGAATGAGAAGCCTAACTAGGCGTCGAGCATGTCGTAAAAGAACTGTTCTTTTACAATCTTGCCATCCTGTACCTGATACACCGCTATTTCGGAGGTTTTACTTCGTTGCCCGCTTGGTTTATGCGTCGTATCCATGTCAAATTTAACGCTAAACCAATTATCGGCTACCGTGGGTTCACTTACCGAACTGCTATGTACTTCAAAGGTTTCTTCCCACCATTCTCCTTTTTTCTGAACGGCTTCCATTCCTTCTACCACAGGGGTTTGGCCTCCCGGCTCTACACTTACAACGTTCGGGCTGTATAATTCTTGGTAACAGCGTTGCCAATCTCCTTGTTTACACCAATTCACTAAATTCGTGGCTATTTCTTGTGTTTTCATAGGGTATGTTGTTGAGAAGAGCAAGGTACAAACAAGTTTTTACATTCTCATTATCAAAAGGTTATGCAGGATCTCTTTTTTTTCGCGTCGAAAGAAAAACTCCGGTAAAGATCAAGACAGCGGCGATCATGCGAATCGGGCTGAGCTGGTCCACCCCTAATAAGATGGCAAATAAGGTAGCTAAGACAGGCTGTAAATAGATGAACGCACCAATGGTAGACGGACTTAATACTTTGAGCGCATAAATATTGAAGAGGTAGGTCAAAACCGTTGTTCCTGCTACGACGAAGCCCATTTTCCAAATGGCATCAAAGGGAAGTGACCCCCAGGCGACTTCAGAGAATTGCTTCCAACCTATAGGAAGATTGATGACAACGGCCAGTAGAAAGAACAGTTTCATTAAGGTGATGCTGCTGTACTTTGCTACTAAGGGTTTTACTAAAATCAAGTACAAGGCGTAGGAGGAAGCATTGACAATAAACAACACATTTCCAAGGGGAATGTTAGGCGCATCCGGTTGTGTTTCGGCACCAAATAAGATGAGCAGCAACGCCCCCGCCAAACCTATCCCGATTCCGCCTATTTTCAATATACCTACGCGTTCTTTCAGAAAAAGGGCAGAAAGTATTAAGAGGAGTACCGGAGTAAGGGTAATCACCACCGAACTGTTGATTGGGGTGGAAAGTTGTAGTCCTTTAAAGAACATGTTCATGTTCAGGACCATTCCAAAAATAGCGCAAGCGAGGATGCGCCACCCATCCGATCGGTCGATCTTTTCCGAAGGATAAAAAATACTGAGGATCCAGAAAAGCACGGCAGCACCACTGACCCGCAACAGAATGAATCCGTAGGGCCCTATAATGTGTGGCATCAAGCCCTTTGCCAGACTGTGATTGAGTCCGTATATGGCACTGGCAGCGGTCGCGGCGAGAAGGGCTAGCGCGCGGGCGTTCATCAATTAAGTATTTGAGTGGATAGCGGCTTTGGCAGCTGCGACGGTTTTTTTGCTGTTTCCGATAAAGATTTCATCGTTATTGACGATCACCGGACGCTTTAAAAAAGTGTAGTGTTCTAGAATGAGGTTTTTATAATCTTCGTCTAGCAGTTCTTTATCTTTTAAATTTTGTTCGCGATACCGTTGCGCGCGCCTACTGAATAGGGCTTCGTAGCTACCGGCCAAGTTGTAAAGCTCTTCCAATTCTTCTTCTGTGATGCCTTCTGTTTTAATGTTCTGTTTAATAAAGGCTTGCGGAAGGTCGATTTCCTTTATGATCCGTTTGCATGTATCACAACTTTCTAAATAATATATCTTTTTCATAAGGAAGAGGTTTTTAGGTAAGGTTCAATATCTTTCCACGGAAGTGATAGCTCGATGGCACCTTCCGCGTAGCTAGCAATCTCGTAGGGGTTGTAAATTAACAACACACCTTCGGAAGTGAACCCGATGCTTTTAGGAATATAAAACTGGTCTTTCTCGAACCAAAAGCCGTTGGCGTTAATCGAATCTGCTGCTGAGAGCTCATAGGCCTTTCGAAACGCTGTTTCAACGTACGCTTCAAAAGCCTCCCAATCAGCGATCACCTCCGGAAATGAAATGGAGGTCCCCAGGGCCTTATCAAATAGCAAAAAGGAGGTGCTTCCATACCCGTGCGCGCCACCGGTATAGGTATATACGTTTGCTTCCAAGGACAGGTATTGGTCATTCTGAAATCGCTCCGAAATCGTGGCTTCAACCGCATACGCAGCTGGCATGTCGGGAAACTCAGCGACATGCAGCCGGTAGGTGTTCACAAATTCCTGGGCCGCTTCGGAAAGATGGGTCGCTGTAATAGGCTCATCCGGATCACCAATGTGCAAGGCATTAATGAGCAACGCTTCCACCTCTTGGTTGATTTGATTGGCCAGATCATCAGACCCTTCCGCCTGAATGTACTGTAACGAAATTTCAGGACAGGCCACCGAAGTACACATTGCCAACTCTTCTTCAGAAAACGAAAGGTTCTCAAACGACAAGGGGGCAGGGTCTGCACAGCCCAATAACAGTAACAGTAGAAATAAGAGGCTTATTCGTTCAAACATACGTTAAAAATACAACAGAATTCACATTCAGAAAGGATTATAGTACTTTTGTTCTAGGAAAAAAACTGAAGACAGATTTTATGAAATTTAACACGAAAACAATCCATGGAGGTCAACACGATGTAGATCCCGCCTACGGTGCGGTAATGCCTCCCATTTATCAAGTAAGCACCTATTCTCAGAGCACTCCTGGGGGCCACAAAGGGTTTGAGTATTCCCGAAGCGGAAACCCCACCAGAGCTGCTTTAGAGCGTGCACTGGCGAGTATTGAAAACGGGCAGTATGGCTTAGCCTTTGGAAGTGGTTTAGCCGCTATTGACGCGGTGATAAAAACCTTACAACCGGGGGATGAGGTGATTTCCACCAACGATCTGTACGGAGGCACCTATCGATTGTTTACACAGGTATTTGAAGGATTTGGGATCAAGTTTCATTTCATCGGAATGGAAAATGCCGAGAACATCGAAGACTACATTAACGAGAATACCAGGATGATTTGGGTGGAGACGCCTACCAATCCCATGATGAACATCATCGATATTAAAGCCTGTGCGGAAGTTGCTAAAAAACACGAAGTCTTACTGGCGGTCGATAACACCTTCGCTACACCTTATTTACAACAGCCGTTAGATTTAGGTGCCGATATAATTATGCACAGTGCTACCAAATACCTAGGAGGTCATAGTGATGTAGTGATGGGCGCCCTTGTTGTAAACGACAAAGCCTTAGCTGAAAAGCTTTATTTTATTCAGAACGCAAGCGGTGCAATCTGTGGGCCCCAAGATAGCTTTTTGATGTTGCGCGGTTTAAAAACCTTACATGTACGGATGCAACGTCATTGCGAAAATGGTAAGGCGGTGGCAGAATATTTGGCGAATCACCCAAAGATTGAAGCGGTGTATTGGCCGGGACTGCCTTCGCATCCTAATCACGAGGTGGCCAAAGCCCAGATGAAGGATTTTGGTGGGATGATCTCTTTTGTCACCAAAGGAAATGATTACGAAGAAGCGATCAAGATCGTTGAAAAGCTCAAGGTCTTCACACTAGCGGAAAGCCTTGGAGGGGTGGAAAGTTTAGCGGGACATCCAGCCAGCATGACCCATGCCAGTATTCCAAAGGAAGAACGTGAAAAGACAGGAGTAGTCGATTCATTAATTCGACTGAGTGTAGGAATAGAAGATGCCGAAGATCTGGTAGCCGACTTAAAACAGGCTATTGGCTAGCGAGCAGATACCATTCGATATAAAAAAAGGCGCTTTTCTGAAAAAGCGCCTTTTTAATGGAATAATTATATGTTTTAATCGATGTAATAGATATATCCTATATTGATCCAAAAATTCCAGTCGTTTGCTTTATTCTCAGGCACATCAGGATTTAAACCGTCTACCCAATTTGATAGATAATAGGTCCAACGCGCATCTAGCATCAAGTCGCTCAATGGCCCTAATTTGTAACGTGTACCTAGACTCATCACAATGGCCCAGGTGGAATCTGAGTCTTGCTGAAAGGAATCAAAGTATTTTGCGGGAACCGTTTCCGGGTTGAAAATCTGGTTTCCGTCACCATCCACCCCGAGCACTAAATCCCCGAGTTCAGAATACACCTCTGGATCATAATTTACCCAGTGGGCTCCTAAACTGGCAAAGGGTGCCAACCGAAAGCCTCCAGCCGCGAAATCCCGAATGCTTAAGGGAAAATATTCCAATTGTGCTCCAAGTTCGATCACCCGTGTGGAACCTTTCATGGCGCGAAGTTGATTGGCGGTAATGGATTCACGATCCGGATCTACCCACTCTCCAAAATGTTCAAAATTGGTTTTGTGGTAGTCTAATTCAGACCGAATTTTAAAATGATCATTAAAGTAGGTATCTCTTGTATAGCAATTACAATCTGCCCGATAAGAGAAGTTGATGTAGTGTACTAGTCCAATCCCGATGCCCACATTCCCTGCGTTTGTTTCAAAATCATACCGTTGTCCGTAGTCGGAATAGAACACCACAGGACCGGTTATGACACCTATTTCATGAGAAAAGCCAAACTGGCTATGCAGGTCCTGCTTGGCAAATGCAAGAAGGAGAAATACCAATAGCAAATTCCTGGTATTCATGGTTAAAACGATTAATTTGAGACGAGACAAATATATAAAAACATATCTAACAGCGAAATATAATGCTTAATTTAAGTGTTTTTATGTGGTTTTTTTATCTCTTAATTTTTACATAACCCGTATATTTGCCACCAAAACGAAAACGTTTTCAGAAGCCAAATTAAGGGCGTTTGACTTTACATAAAACTCATTTCTGAAGCAAATCGTATTTGAACCTTAAATTTACTAATACCTATAAATTTTTAACTCGTGAAGCAAAGTATTAAAGATTTTATCGCTTCGGTAGCCGACCGAAACCCAAACGAACCCGAGTTCATGCAAGCGGTAACCGAAGTTGCCGAAACCGTGATTCCGTTTATCGAAAAGAATGAAAAGTACCAAGACAAGAAGTTGTTAGAGCGCATGGTAGAACCCGAACGCACCATTATGTTCAGGGTGCCATGGACAGACGATGCTGGTACCATTCAGGTAAACCGAGGCTATCGTGTAGAATTCAATTCGGCCATCGGACCGTATAAAGGCGGGCTTCGTTTTCACCCGAGCGTAAACTTGAGCATCCTTAAGTTCTTAGGGTTCGAGCAGGTATTTAAAAATAGTTTAACAACGCTTCCGATGGGCGGTGGAAAAGGAGGTAGTGACTTTGATCCTAAGGGGAAAAGTGATGCAGAGGTGATGCGATTTTGCCAGAGCTTCATGACCGAACTCGCTAGACATATAGGTCCTGATACCGACGTTCCCGCTGGTGACATTGGCGTAGGAGGCCGTGAAATTGGCTATATGTTTGGACAGTACAAACGACTTCGAAACGAGTTTACCGGAGTGCTTACCGGTAAAGGACGTAGCTATGGAGGATCTTTGATGAGACCAGAAGCCACTGGGTACGGAAACGTATACTTTGCTCAAAACATGTTGGAAACACAGGGGGAGAGCTTTAAAGGGAAAACAGTCGTTATTTCCGGTTCAGGAAATGTGGCGCAATTTGCAGCTGAAAAGGCGATCGAACTTGGAGGCAAGGTAGTCACCATGTCTGATTCCTCAGGATATATTTACGATGCGGAAGGTATTAGCAATGAGAAATTGGCATTCGTAATGGATCTCAAAAACAACCGTCGTGGTCGTATTAAAGAATACGTAGATAAGTATCCAAGCGCAAAATATCACGAAGATGCGCGCCCTTGGAATGAAACCTGTGACATTGCGTTACCGTGTGCCACCCAAAATGAACTCAATGGAGACGAAGCCAAAACCTTGGTTGACAACGGATGTATGTGTGTGAGTGAAGGAGCAAACATGCCGTGTACTCCCGAAGCGATTGAAGTGTTCCAAAAAGCGAAGATCTTGTTTTCCCCCGGTAAGGCTTCTAATGCCGGTGGAGTTGCTACTTCTGGATTAGAGATGTCCCAAAACTCCTTGCGATTAAGCTGGACCGCTGCGGAAGTTGATCAAAAGCTTCACAGTATAATGAACGATATTCACGCCGCCTGTGTGACCTATGGAAAGGACGGAGACGGTTATGTTGATTACGTGAAAGGTGCCAACGTGGCCGGCTTTGTAAAGGTAGCTGACGCCATGCTTGCGCAAGGCGTGGTGTAAAAGCATCACAAACGACTTAGAAAGGCTTCCATACAGGAAGCCTTTTTTATTGGACGATTGCGGCAATAAATAGTATTTTAGCTTGTTATTATAGCAATGTCATCAAACCCTATGAAGCCCATCGTTTGTATTCTGATCGTGCTGGCTACCTTTCGGCTTTCCGCACAGAACTTTGAAGACACCTGGTCTGATTTTTTCTCCTATGTGACGGTGAAGGATATCGTGGTTGGGAACGACCGCGTCTATGCCGCCTCTACCAATGCGGTATTTAGTTACGACCTCAGCACCCAAGAAATAACAACACTTTCTACCGTCAATGGTCTGGCCGGAGATCAAATTTCTACTCTGTATTACAGTCAGAATTTCAACGTATTGCTCATCGGTTATGAAAACGGACTCATAGAAGTGGTGATGGATGGGGAAGAAGACGTATTTACCGTGGTGGATATTCTCGACAAGCCCAGCATTCCTCCGGATAGAAAGCGCATTAATCAGTTTAATGAATACAACGGGCTGGCATACATTAGCACCGAATACGGAATTTCAGTGTTCGATCTGGCCGCTTTGGAATTTGGAGACAGCTATTTTATTGGGCCTTTGGGCTCACAAATCAATATTGCACAAACAGCCGTGGTAGAGCCATTTATTTATGCAGCTTCCACCGATGGCGGAATTTATCAGGCCGAAGTGGCCAATGACGATCTCATTGATTTTGAGGAATGGACCCCCCTTCAATCAAGTGCCTACAAAGGCGCGCAAGAGATTGGAGGGCAGCTCTATTTATTGCGGTCGAACGACGCCGTATTTCGATATGCGCCCGGCACCGGATTCGAACAAGTAGGAAGTTTTTCTACGGTAGTAGATTTTGAAGCCACCGAAGAGGCGTTATCCATTACCACCAATCGCGGCGTGCAGGCCTTCGACCTCAATTTTCAGACCTTGGGAGCTACGACTTCATTTCCTGACTTTGAGCCCTACGAACTTATTTCGGGGATCGCCTTTAATAATTTCTTTTATGTAGGAACACAATTTCAAGGGATGATACGAGCTCCTTTCAGCGGGTCCGGTACCGAGCAGATTTTGCCAGACGGCCCTATTTTAAATACTCCGTTTGCGCTGGATGTCACGCCGGGACAGGTTTGGGTGGTGTTTGGAGAAGTCTCGGTAACCTTTAATCCTTTTCCACTAACCTTCCGTGGCGTAAGTAACCTTGTGGAAGACACTTGGACCAACCTCGAAGTAGAAGAGGTCTTTAACGCCAACGATCTGGTACGCGTTGCCATCAATCCAGAGAATACATCTGAAGTTTATATGAGCTCTTTTCAGAAGGGACTGGTTAAAATTCAGGAGCAAACGCCCAGTGTTTTATTCAACGAAACAAATAGTCCGCTCGAACTCGCATTTGACGATCCGGATGCGGGAATACGTTTATTTGGCGCTTCTTACGACAATCAGGGAAACCTGTGGGTTACACAGTCGCGGGTGAATGACGGGCTTATTCGCGTGGGCCCGGGAGATAGTTTCACCAAGATAGACGTAAGTGCTATCATTACCGGAGAAGATGAACTGGCCTTTACCGAGGTAAAAGTAAATGATCAAGGGTTGGTGTTCTTCGGAACAGCACAAAGTGGATTGATAGGATACAATCCCGATACGGGCGCGTTCAATAGTATTTCTGAAGGAACCGGAAGCGGAAACCTGCCATCCCCCAACATTCGAGCCTTGCAGTTTGACAATAGCGGTAGGTTGTGGATCGGCACCCTCGAAGGACTGCGCGTTTTGTTCAACGTGGGTGGCTTTTTTGAGGAAGGTGCCAATACCGATGCCCAAGAAATTATCATTCTAGAAGACGGCGTGCCGCAAGAACTACTCTTTCAGCAATCGATTACTGATATTGAAGTAGACGGCAGTAATAATAAGTGGATCGCAACCGCCACCTCGGGAGTGTTTTATCTCTCCTCGGATGGGCAGGAGACCTTATTGCGTTTTACCAAGGACAATTCACCTCTGCCCAGCGATAATGTGCAGGATATCGATATCGATAATTTTACGGGTCGGGTGTATTTTGCCACTGCTAATGGCCTCGTAGCCTACGATGGAACAGCAACGGCGCCTCGTGACAACCTCGAAAATGTATATGCGTTTCCCAACCCGGTGCGGCCAGGATTTACAGGAAATGTGACTATCGACGGCTTAACTTCTAATGCCAATGTGAAAATCACCGATATTGAAGGGAATTTAGTCTTTGAAACCACTAGTGAAGGAGGAAGCGTGTTATGGGACACTACCGCCTTTGGAGAGTATCGTGTCGCTTCAGGGGTGTACCTAGTGCTCATTAGCACCGATGACGGAATCGAAACAACGGTCTCCAAAATTATGGTTGTAAGATAATGACGGTTACGACCCCGGCGATTGTACTAACTGCGGTAAAATATTCCGAAGCCGACCTGATTGTTAGCTGCTACACCAAAGAAGCGGGTCTAAAAAGTTATTTGCTTCGGAACTTACTAAAATCGAAACGCGGAAAACTAAAGCCCTCCTATTTCCAACCGCTTACACAACTCAATATCGATGCCGTCCACCGCGATAAAGGCACCTTAGAACGGATTCGCGAAGCTCAGGTAGCCTATCCGTATCAAAGTCTGCATACCGATGTGATAAAAAGTTCGGTTACCTTGTTTTTAGCCGAAGTCCTTAAAAGCAGCATAAAAGAGGAAGAAGCCAATGAAGCTTTATTCCAATTTTTACAGGAATCGCTATTGCGATTGGATGTCAGTTCAAAAAGCACGCATTTTCCGATTCTATTCCTGCTGAAACTTACCGCATATTTGGGCTTCTACCCAGATTTTTCCGAAGCGCAGTTGCCCTACTTCAACATGTTGGAAGGATCATTTCAGATGCAGGAATTTGGACACGCCATTAAAACGCGGGAAGCTGTTCAATGCATTTTGGCCTATAACGATCTAAGTTGGGAAGATGTGGGCAACGTTCGAGTGTCCAAAACCCAGCGTAAAGAGGCTCTAAGCTGGCTTTTGGAATATTACCAGTTGCATGTTGAAAACTTCAAACAACCCAAATCCTTAGAAGTCTTGCAAACAGTATTTAGCTAGCAATGTTTCAGGCTAAAATCGCCCCTGTTTCTTACAGCTTGTATTCAAAACCTAATTGAAAATTCAAGAACCGATTGGCGGCCTGATACAATTGAAGGTCGTCAACGCCCACTACGGTAAAATAGGCACGCCTCGGAGCATTAATGTGGGTATATAACAATGTGCCTTTTAAGCTTATATTTTCACTTATTTTAAGACTGCTGCTGGTTATCCACTCTAAACGATAATCCACTCGCTTATTAGAAAATGGACCTTCGCTAACTTCGTTTTCCAGGGCGCCGTCTGAAACACCTACTTTAAAATAACATTTCGATTTCAGACTGAATTTGTCAATTTTTAATTCTAGCCCAGACCCTATCACTGCCCGAACCAAATTTACGGGATCAAAGGAGCGTTTTTCAAAGATTGTATCCGTATATCTCAATTGAAGAGAATCGCTAGTGCGTTCACTTTCATAATTTATTCCCGCAAGCATTGAAAAGCGAATTTTGCTTTCTTCTTTTATAACAGAAAGTACAGACCGACGCATCGAATTGCGAAACGCGACTATCTCTTTTTTTGTCAACAAGCCTTGACCTCCTTTAAAACAAACGTTCTCGCTACAGCATGACAAAAATGCTTCCGATGGGTTTTTTCCAATTCGTTCGTTATTGCATTCAAAGGAACGCAGTTGATTGAATTTGGTTGCTCCCGCTGGTGTTAGCCTTTTTTTTCGTTCCGAAGAAATTAATTTCTCTTTGTTTTCTGGTGAAGTATTTTCTTTGTTGATGTTATCTTCTTTTGTCACAAGGCTGCTTCCGGAGAGATAGGCATTCCAAACCAGTCCTACCCCCACTTCATATCGCTGATCGATATTCAGAAAGTTATTCGAACTACGTCTAATAAAGGAATAAAACTCATATTGTAATTCATTGCCAATGTGATGATCATAAGACATTGCGAGGGTAGACAAATTTTCGATAAAGACCCCATCTCGTACCTGAACGTTTAAGGAGGATTCAAACTCAAATTCTCCTGGAAAGAAGCCTCTGCTTGCTTCCGCACTGACACGAAATTCGGACAGGTCCTGATTCTGAGAGTTTTTTAATGTAAGCCCAAAGCCCAGTTTCCCATTGATTTTGGTTTCTGACACCTCTTGTGCCCTAAGCCCTTTTAAAAATGGTTGTAAACCGGGTACCGAGTCATTGTTTTTCGAGATGCTTATTTTTTCTTGAATAGCAAGTTTATCAATTGCTTCTATGGATTTCTGACCAAAAATTTCATGCACTCCAAAAAAAATAAAAGCCGTTATCAATAATGCGATTTTCATAATAAGCGAATTAGCAATCACAAGGTAGAAATAGTCGTATGCTGTGAAATACCCAATACGGGGTATTTCAATGGCTTTGAGATGGTGGAATGCGATTATTATTACACCTTAATTTCCTGACTTCAAAGATGAAAGCTTTCGAATACTCAAGAGATCATGGCTACCCTCATGTTGCTTTTTGAATGTATAAATATTAGTTCCTTACATGAGCTCTCAACGATGTGGGGAGGTTTTTTTATCTTTCCGCATCATTTTAAAAGAACCAACCATGCACAAGGCGAAATGGATGTCGTTTCTATTAGGTCCTATCCTGTGTTTTGCGATCCTAGCCTACCCCGGCACACTTTTTAGCCCACAAATGGATGCTGTAATAGCGGTTGCCGTTTGGATGATCATTTGGTGGATTAGTGAAGCCGTCGCCATTCCGGTGACCGCCTTATTGCCAATGGCGCTATTTCCCTTATTTGGAGTTATGGATATAGGAAGCGTTACCGAGAATTATGCAAATCCTATTGTGTATTTATTTTTCGGAGGTTTTGTGATTGCGCTTGCGCTAGAAAAGGTACAATTGCATAAGCGAATCGCACTCTCAATACTAAAATTAACGGGTACACGGGCCAACGGAATCGTGCTCGGGTTTATGCTGGCAACGGCCTTGATGAGTATGTGGATTAGCAATACGGCAAGTACCGTGGTGATGTTACCCATTGCGGTTTCGGTCATCGCACTGCTCATGAACGATGCTGATGGTTTTACCAAAAACGATCAAAATTTTGCCCTAACGATCATGTTGGGGATTGCCTTTGCCGCAAATATAGGCGGCATGAGCACCCTTATCGGAACACCGCCTAATAGCGTAATGTTGGCTTTTCTGAACGAACAATACCAAATTGATATCGGCTTTTTTCAGTGGATGAAACTGGGCGTTCCCCTATCTGCGTTGTTACTTGTAATTACGTACTTGATGCTTGTTAAGGTGTTTTATCCAAACGGTTTGGGAAACCTGAAAGCGTCCGGTGATGTTATTCAAACCGAACTGGATAAACTAGGCCCCATGTCCAGAGGAGAAAAAACCGTACTCACCATTTTCATACTAACCGCCATCGCCTGGATGCTTCGTGGTCCGTTGAATCAATGGTTCCCCTCGTTAAACCTAACTGATACCACCATAAGTATGGTCGCTGCTATTGCCATGTTCGTGGTTCCTTATGAATGGAATAATCGAAAGTTTCCATTAGACTGGGACGATACCTCCAGACTTCCGTGGGGGATCTTGGTATTGTTTGGAGGCGGGCTCGCCCTGGCCTCAGGCCTTACTGAAGCCGGCATGATTGACGCTATAGGAACGTTTATTGAAACCAAAACCCACTGGAGTGTTTGGGTAATTACCGCGGTGCTCATTGGGCTCATGCTTTTTATGACTGAATTAATGAGCAACGTGGCCCTAGTCACCATTTTAGTTCCTTTGGTGGTAGGTATTGCTATAGGATTAGACGTGCCCATTCTGGAAATGGTTATTCCCGTAACCCTTGCTTCGAGCTGTGCATTCATGCTTCCCATGGCGACACCACCGAATGCCATTGTTTTTGCGAGTGGTCATATTAAAGTTCATGAAATGGCGCGTATTGGTGTTTTTCTGAATATCATCGCCATAGGGATTCTGATCACGATTGCTTATTACCTAGTACCTTATATCTTCTCATAAAAAAACCCGTCGTTTTTCGACGGGTCTTCAAAGTACATAGCTATTTTTAAAATATTAGGGTCCGTAGCGGATGGGTTGCAAATGGTCTCTTTCCGTTTCCGAATACATGCGCGACTTGATGACAAACCGTACTCCCATAGGGATTTCCAAAGAAAAGCTGGCACCTCTTCCGGGGGTCATATCCAAGGTGAGTTGTGTATGTTGCCAGTATTCAAATTGATCTTTCGACATATAAAAATCACAGTCGTATACGGTTCCTAACCAAACATCGTTTTCATTCAGCATGAACTCCCCTTTCTCGAAACACATGGGAGAAGACCCATCACAACAGCCGCCACTCTGATGGAACATCAAAGCTCCGTGTCGCTCTCGAAGATCATCTACAACTTTCTTCGCTTCGTTTGATATGGTAACTCTCGGAACGGTTTCCATTCTAAAAGAATCCTAGTGCTTTCTTATCATACGAAATCAACATATTCTTGGTTTGACGATAGTGGTCTAGCATCATTTTATGGTTTTCCCGACCAATCCCCGATTTTTTATACCCTCCAAATGGAGCATGAGCAGGGTAGTTGTGATAGCAGTTTACCCAAACACGTCCAGCTTTTATCGCTCTAGAGATTTGATAGGCCTGATGCGTGTCGCGAGTCCACACTCCGGCACCCAATCCGTATAGGGTGTCGTTAGCAATCTCAATGGCTTCCGCTTCGTCCTTAAAGGTGGTAACACAAACTACGGGTCCGAATATTTCCTCCTGAAACACGCGCATTTTGTTATTTCCTTTCAGAATTGTGGGTTTGATATAATACCCACCTTCGAGGCCTTCATTATAGGCGGCTTCTCCTCCGGCTAGAACCTCACAACCTTCGTCTTTCCCGATTTCAATGTAATTGAGGATCTTTTCATATTGATCGTTAGAAGCTTGGGCTCCCATCATGGTTTCAGAATCCAACGGATGACCTAGTTTAATAGCGTTGGTACGTTCTACGACGCGCTCCATGAATTTTTCATAAATACTCTCCTGAACCAGCATACGAGACGGACAGGTACACACTTCTCCTTGGTTTAGGGCGAACATGACAGCGCCTTCAATAGCTTTATCAAAGAAGTCGTCATCGGCATCCATCACGCTTTCAAAAAACACGTTGGGCGATTTTCCACCTAATTCCAACGTAACAGGCGTGATGTTCTTGGAAGCATATTGCATGATTAATTGTCCGGTTGTGGTTTCTCCGGTAAAGGCCACCTTGTTGATACGCGGACTAGAAGCCAGCGGTTTCCCAGCTTCCGGGCCAAATCCGTTGACGATGTTCAACACACCGGCAGGAAGGACATCTTGTATCAGCTCCATGAGAATCATAATGCCTACAGGAGTCTGTTCGGCAGGCTTTAATACGACACAGTTTCCAGCCGCTAGTGCCGGTGCCATTTTCCAGGTAGCCATGAGGATTGGAAAATTCCACGGAATAATTTGACCAACAACACCTAGCGGCTCTGGTACGTTTAAGGATACGGTGTTGGCGTCAAGTTCGCTCACACTGCCCTCTTCTGCGCGAATGACGCCGGCGAAATAGCGAAAATGATCGACCGCCAAAGGAAGGTCGGCTGCCATGGTTTCCCGAAGCGCCTTACCGTTATCCCAGGTTTCGGCTCTGGCTAAGGCTTCTAGATTGTCTTCCATGATGGAAGCGATCTTTAATAGCATATTGCTGCGTTCTGTGGCCGAAGAGCTATTCCATTGAGGGGCCGCCTCCCAAGCGGCATCAATAGCTTTGTCGATGTCTTCGGCAGTAGATCGCGCGACTTTGGTAAAACTGTTTCCGTCTACAGGCGAGACGTTTTCGAAGTATTCTCCCTTCACGGGAGGCGTCCATTTTCCGCCGATAAAATTGTCGTATTGCGATTTGAACTTAGGGGCAGCAATTTTTGGTTTTGAAGTGGTTTGTGCGGTACTCATAATCGTGGGTTTTAAAATTAATGTCGAATGGTGGTCTTCGGAATAAAAGAAATTCTTAGAAGCGACCTTCTCAAAGGTAGCGACCCATTTTCAGGAAGGTATGACGCATTCTATCAATTTGCTGAACGATCCTACCACCAGCTATGAAAATGATATATTTTCGACCATATTTGTGGTGTTTCTACAAGATTTGAGGTCTTATTTTATGTATCTTGTATTGTGAAGTAATTGATAAATGGAATTATCTCCTTCTTTTTTTCAGAATCGGACGCTACAACAATTGGTTGAGAATCAAACGTCGTACACGCTGAATCACGCAGCGATGCACGTTTTTGAAACCCATGAGCAAGCAGAAAAGGTATTACTTCAGTTTGATCAACCCGTCTTGGCGAGTATGTTAGAGGGAAAGAAGGTCATGCATCTACGAGATCACAACTCCTTTAATTTCCTACCAGGCGAGTCGTTGATCCTTCCCAGTGATGAATTAATGTGTATCGATTTTCCGGAAGCACAGCGAAATGATCCCACACGCTGTCTGGCAATGGCTATTTCCGAAGAAAAAATTTCGGACGTCATTACTACAATGAACGAAAAGCTGGTGCGTAGCGATGACTCAGGAGAATGGAACATGATCGATTACAATTTTCATTTTACCAATGACGAAGGGATCTATCAAATTTTGCGAAGGTTGTTGTTTTTATTTACCGAAAATCACCCTAATAAAGATCTGTTCGTGAACAATATGTTGCAGGAACTTATCGTCAGAATTTTACAGACCAATACGAAGAAGATCTACAGCGACAACGCGCTTCAGTTACAGAATACCCATCGGTTAGCCTTTGTGGTTCAGTATATTCGGGAAAACCTCCATCAAAATATTACTATTGAAGACTTGAGTAAGAAGGCCTATATGAGCGAGTCCCATTTTCATCGGGTTTTCAAAAATGAGCTCGGACTCTCGCCCATTGACTTTATTAATGAGGAGCGAATAAAACTAGCGAGTAGCTTATTGAAAGATCCTTCCAAAAAGATCAAAGAAGTGTATGTGGCCTGCGGCTTTGAAAGTAGATCGTACTTTAATCGAGTGTTCAAACGTAAGAAAAAGGTGTCGCCCGGCGCCTACCAGTCGAATGCAAATACGAACACCTTACTTTAATTAGGGCGCGTTAATTTATAGTAGTGCGCGTCTGGTATGCCATGACAGGGCGCTTTTTTCCAATAGCTAAATCCTAATTTTTCAAGGACTCGAATGGACGCTATGTTTTCTTGCGCGGCGCGACCTACGATTTCGTCTAGTTGCAGTGCTGTGAAGCCGTATTGTAATACTTCTTTAGCGCTTTCCGTAGCATAACCCTTTCCCCATTGTTCCTGATAAAATCGAAAACCGACATCTACCATGCCGTCTTCGTGTTTTTTTAAACCGCACCAACCAATAAACTGGTCAGTTTCCTTATCAATAACCGCCCAACGACCAAACCCATGTTGTTGATAATCGGAATAGGAAGCCAAGAACTCCTTCGCTACTTCCGGTGACTCAAACGGTGGATCTCCGGTGTATTTAACCACTTCCGGATCGGCATTCAATAGGTACATAGCATCGGCATCCATAACATTAAATTCCCGTAGAAGAAGTCGCTCAGTTTCTAATAAATACTTCATGTTTTCGCTATAAAAATTAAAATTAACAAAAAAATTCAAATTGCTGATAATTTTGTAAATACTTGATATTCAGAAATAAAAATAAATATAAACGTTTACAAACGGAAGTAAATAGATGACTACCGACTCGACCGAAAACACCGCCGCATCTTTGCCCTGTCGATAATTGAAATCGATAGTATCAATTGTTAAACCTTAAAATTAAATGATTATGAACGCACTTAGAAACAAAGTACAGTTGATTGGTAACTTAGGAAATGATCCAGAAATCATCACGCTTGATTCTGGAAAGAAATTAGCAAAATTCTCGCTAGCGACGAATGAATCGTACAAAAATCAACAAGGCGAGCGCGTAACCGACACCCAATGGCATAATGTCGTGGCGTGGGGAAAAACGGCCGATATTGTTGAATCGTATGTCACCAAGGGCAAAGAAATTGCCATAGAAGGTAAACTCACCCACCGCTCGTATGATGATAAAGATGGCGTAAAGCGCTATACGACTGAAGTAGTGTGCAGCGAGCTTTTATTGCTTGGCAAATAAACGATATCCAAAATTTTGCAAAGAACCCCTAGAAATTGATTAAGGGGTTCTTTGATTTAATTAAAAATAAAGTCCCTTTACGGTGCGATACGTATTTGCGTGGGCTTCAATAATCGTTTTGATCTCCGGAGAATAGCCGCCACCCATGCTTACTTGCGTGGGGATGCCCAATTTTTGAACCGCTTCAAACACCAATTGATCCCGCGCTTTGCAACCGTGCAGGGTACAACTCAATTTCCCTAATTTGTCGGTTTCCAAAATATCGACGCCACTTAAGTAGAAGATAAAGTCGGGTTTCACCCGGTCTATAAGCTTCGGAAGCGCTCGCTTAAGTGTGTCTAAATACTCCTCGTCCTTAGTTCCGTTGGGAAGTGGAATATCCCAATCACTGACTTCCTTTCGGAAGGGATAGTTGCTCTGTCCATGCATCGAAAAAGTGAATACAGCTGGTTCCTTTTGAAAAATCACTGCGGTTCCATTCCCCTGATGCACATCCAAGTCGATGATCGCTATTTTTTTTACCGCCGTATGTGAGAGCAACCAGCGCGCTCCTATCGCCTGATCGTTAAATAAGCAAAAAGCCTCCCCCCGGTCGGGATAGGCATGATGGGTTCCACCTGCAATGTTCATGGCGATACCGTGATCTAGCGCATAGCTACAACCTTCTACCGTTCCCTGAGTAATAATAAATTCCCGAGAAACGAGTTTTTCGCTTAGCGGAAAGCCGATCTTACGTGCCGCTCGTCGCTCCAGGGTCAGTTCCTTTAACGATCGCACATATTCCTTGGTGTGAACTGCCAACACGGCTGTTTCGTCGGGTGCCCCCGGAGTGAAAAAATTGGTTTCTTCACAGGTGCCTTCATACAACAATTGTTGATGCAAGAGCTCGTATTTACTCATCGGAAAGCGATGCCCTAAGGGCAGATTATGTTTGAAGATGGGATGATAGGCGATTTTCAGCAAAGCGATGTTTCGAGGGCTTTAAAATTATGATAAATTACAGGGATCACGAACACTTTGCTCAAAGCTTTTGTACCTTAGTGTGTTCAATTAAGCATCATGGCAGTACCTCCTAAACTCACCCGGTTCAATCAAAGCGTTCTTTCCCGTTACAATATTTACAACAGCATCTTTATGACGCTGCCCTTTGACGCGATCTCAAAAACAGGGGCGCTTTTGCCGCTCTTCCACGAAACCTGTGTCAATGGGTATGCCGAAGGAAAAGACGCCACAACGATCGTAGAAGAGTTTTTTGAAAAATATCAATCACATCGCGATACCAAACGACAGATCAATTTGCTCTTTCGATTTATTCAGTATATCGAACGCCAAGTAGTACTCTTTGATGCTATTGAAGACGCCGCCTTCCCGGTGGTCAATAATATGGATGGAATTGGAACCCTTCGCAGCCTCAAGGAAAAGGCCAGTTCCGAGAACAAAATGCCCTTGCTTCGGAAATTGCTATCCGAATTTCAGGTACGCATGGTCCTTACCGCGCATCCCACCCAATTCTATCCCGGAAATGTCTTGGCCATTATCACCGACCTGGCCAAGGCCATTAAAAAGAATGATCTTACCAATATTAATCTGCTGATGGGTCAGCTAGGGAAAACACCCTTCTTCAAGCACGAAAAGCCCACACCTTATGACGAGGCCGTGAGTCTTATTTGGTTTCTGGAGAATGTGTATTACAAATCCTTCGGAAAGATTTTCGATTATATTCAACAAAACATTTTTGAAGAAGAACCACTGCCAAACCAGATTGTCGAAATTGGGTTTTGGCCCGGAGGGGACCGCGACGGAAATCCTTTTGTGACGCCTGAAATTACGCTGAAGGTGTCTCGCCGCTTGCGACAAACCATCCTCAAAAATTACTATCGCGACATACGTAAACTGCGTCGCCGACTTACCTTCAGAGGGATTGAAGACCGCCTACAACGGTTGGAAAAACTTCTCTACGCCGCTGTTTTTGAAGATGCGTTCGATGAAACCTTCAGTTTAGAAGGCTTTAAAAAAGAACTGGAAACGATCAAAACCTTGATCATTCAGGATCATCAATCGCTTTTCCTTTCAGAAATAAACAGTTTTATTAACAAAGTACAATTGTTCGGTTTCCACTTTGCCACCTTAGATATTCGCCAGGATAGTAGGGTTCATCACAAAGTTTTTACCGCCATGGTCGACCAATTGCTGCAAGAAGGAGGTTCTAACCTTCCAGCCGACTACCATGAGCGTTCCGAAGCAGCTCAAGTAGCACTTCTATCAAAGATTGAAGGATCCCTTTCTCCGGAACAGTTTGAAGATACCCATGTGGCCAATACTATTAAAACCATTCAGATCCTAAAGAAAATTCAGCAGGAGAATGGCGAAAAGGGAGGGAATCGATATATCATTAGCAATAATCAAACGGCGCTCAATGTCATGCAATTGTACGCCATGCTCAAACTGAGTGCTTTCCAAGAAGATCTCACCGTAGATCTGGTGCCGCTTTTTGAAACTATAAATGACCTAGAAAACGCTCCCGAGGTGATGGAGCAATTGTATTCTAACGCTGTCTATCGAGATCACGTTCGTTCTCGAGGTGACCAACAAACGATCATGCTGGGCTTTAGTGACGGCACCAAAGATGGAGGTTACCTTATGGCCAACTGGGCTATTTTCAAAGCGAAGGAGGCATTAACAAGCGTTTCCAAAAAGTATGGTATCGTTGTTATTTTCTTTGATGGTCGGGGTGGGCCTCCGGCGCGCGGAGGAGGAAATACCCATCAATTTTATGCCAGTTTGGGACCAAATATCGAAGCTAAGGCGGTACAACTCACCATACAAGGTCAGACGATAAGCTCTAACTTCGGAACGCTGGATTCTTCCCAATACAATATGGAACAATTGATCAGTTCGGGGATTCAAAATTATCTCACCGATACGTCAACGAGTATGACAGCAGCCGACCGGGAGACTATGAACGATCTGGCAGAACGAAGCTATCAGGTGTATTCAGATTTTAAAAGCCACCCCATGTTCCTACCGTATTTGGAACGGATGAGCACCTTGAAATACTATGCGAAGACCAATATTGGAAGTCGGCCTTCCAAGCGCGGTCAATCCAACGAATTGGTGTTTAGTGATTTGCGGGCCATTCCTTTTGTGGGTTCTTGGAGTCAGTTGAAACAAAATGTTCCTGGATTTTTTGGGGTCGGAAGCGCTCTGAAACACTATGAGGAAACAGCTACTTTTGAGAAAGTACAACAGCTTTATACCCATTCCAGCTTTTTCAAAACGTTGATCGGAAACAGCATGATGTCGCTGTCAAAATCATTTTTCGATCTTACCAAGTACATGGCAGACGATCCCGAATTTGGCGCGTTTTGGAATATCATTCACGATGAATACCAAATGACGAAACGACTGTTGCTGAAATTAACAGGCTACGAAGCATTGATGCAACATGAGCCAGCGGGAAAAGCGTCCATTCAGGTACGCGAATCGATCGTATTGCCGTTATTGACTATTCAGCAATTTGCCCTGCGACATATTCAGCAATTAGAACGTGAAGGAACACCCGATCCTGAAGAACTGGCGGTCTTCGAAAAAATAGTTACGCGCTCCCTCTTCGGAAATATTAATGCGAGTAGAAATTCTGCTTAATCGAAAGAGATGAAGCGAAGTGAGATCACTTCCACTTCGGGATCCCAAATACCGAGAAGGTATCCTTCCGGTCGTTCTTCAAGGGAAAGTAATTGGGTTCCCTTTACCTCATCGAGTATGTCTGTAATTTTATAGAGAACAGACGAAGGATCAAATTCTTTGGTTTCGTGACCTTCCCATTCAATGGGCACTTCGAGAACATATGAGGTCCCGGCGAAGTGAGTTCCCAAATTTATAAGTCCGGGATTGGTATGATTGTTAATACTCATCGCGATGAGTCCGCCTACGGCTCCAAAGAGGTATAGCGTTTGAAGCATGGGGTCTACATGGGTGTCTTGCGGTTTTTTCCAGCTCCCCACTTCTAATACGATTCCATTGGGAGTGTCTTTAAATGCAATGGCTTGCGGGTGATCGGCTATTCTCTCAAACCAAACCCGTTTCATAAGTGCGGGATATTTCATAGCGACTCCCTTCTTCGTATAGCTATCAAATTTTTCTGCCTCAAATTCATCCCATTCAGAGGCTTCTAGAACGGTCTCGGTTTCAAGGTCAATCACCTTGATCGCCACCTTATTCTTTCCGAAGAACGCCTGGCCTAGTAGATTTTTATATAAGGTCGACTGACTTGCCAACTGCTTTTCGTTTGCAAGCTTTGGCTTGGGATAGGAGACGGTACTGATTTTAAAGGTTTCCAAAGAGACAGTAACCAATTGAGACTGTTCTGGAGAAATGTCAATAAGCCATTGCAATTGATCGTCGAACCGAAAAATCTTAAAACGTTCTGTGTTTTTCCGCACTCCCGGCGACAATTTTCGCTCCTGAATGGCGACGGCTTCGATAGCGTTTTCCCGTAATTCCCGGCGTAAGGATAAGGCTTTTCCCGCCGCATCCACAATGCCCAATGCTTCTGGGTTGATGAGGGTAGAGCGAACCACGGCATCGCCCAATTCATACAAGGCGAGCACCCCTTCTTTTTTTTGCAAGACCAACATCATCATATGGTCGTTATACGGAAAGCTGGTAATGATCTCAGCCAGTTTCAGCGGTACTTCATATTCGCCATAGCGTGTAATTTGTCCCACTTTTGGATCGAATGTCAGACTGGCCACACGTTTTTCTTTTCTATCGTGAAAATAAAAGGTGTATCCTTCTTTTGAAACTAGTTTTCCAATCGGTTCATCGTATGCGCGACGCGTTTTTTCTACCTGAATTTTTCGGAAGACACGCTGTAAACTGTCCAGAAAATAAAGGTGCATGTACCGGTCGTCGGTGAGGTACACCATAAACTCATCCTTCTCGGGATGGGTCATCGAAAAGCCCGAATTGACGGGCCAGTTATTGGGATTGTAGTGATCGAATCGACTTATTTCTTCCTGCGCATAGGTCGTTACAAGAACGCACCACAGAAGGATACTGAATACTCGGTACTGCATATTAATTAATGGTTGCCCCGTTAAAAAGATCTTTTTGGTCGGGATTCACGAACACCAGGTGTCCTTCTTCCGTTTCTGTCATCAAGATCATCCCTTGACTCTCAACACCCCGCAATTTACGTGGCGCGAGATTGACTAAAACCGTGACTTGTTTTCCGATTATATCTTCAGGAGCAAAACTTTCCGCGATACCCGAAACAATGGTGCGAACATCGATACCGGTATCTACCTTAAGAACCAATAGTTTTTTCGTTTTCGGCATTTTTTCAGCTTCCAAAATGGTGCCAACCCGCAGGTCTAATTGGGTAAAATCGTCAAAAGAAATGGTTTCTTTTTGAGGGGTAACATTTGAAGAGGTCATTTTATTTGCTTCTTTACTGGATTGCAATTTCTCTAATTGTGCGGTGATCTGTTCGTCTTCAATCTTGCTAAACAATAATTGATTGTCTCCTATGGGATGTCCTTCAGGCAGTAGGGCAATATCTTCGGAAACTTGGTTCCACGTGAGTTTATTGCCATTTTGTTGGTCTAATTGTAATTGTTGCTTCAGCTTTTCTGAAGTAAATGGTAAAAAGGGTTCGCTTAACACGGCCAGCGCGGCACTCATCTGAAGCGCTACATACATAATGGTTTGGGTTCGGTCTCCATCTACCTTGATGGTCTTCCAGGGTTCTTCTTCCGCTAAATATTTATTTCCGAGACGGGCCAAATCCATCAAGCGCATTTGCGCTTCACGAAAGCGATAGCGCTCTATCGAACTGGCGATCACTTCCGGATAGGCACGCATTTCTTTGAGGGCTTGAATATCTACTTCGGTAAAATCAGAGGGCTTCGGAACGGTTCCGTTATAATATTTATGCGTTAATACCGTCACTCGATTAATAAAGTTTCCGAAGATCGCCACCAATTCGTTATTGTTGCGCGCCTGAAAATCGGCCCAGGTAAAATCGTTATCCTTGGTTTCAGGGGCGTTGGCGGTAAGCACATACCGCAGAACATCTTGTTGGTTCGGAAATTCTTCAAGGTATTCGTGCAACCAAACGGCCCAGTTTTTACTCGTAGAAATTTTAGCGCCTTCCAAATTGAGAAATTCGTTCGCAGGAACATTATCAGGCAAGATGTAACTGCCTTCCGCTTTCAGCATACTTGGAAAGATGATACAGTGAAAGACGATATTGTCTTTCCCAATAAAGTGAAGCAATGTGGTGTTCTCATCCTTCCAATACGGCTTCCAGTCTTTGCCGGTGCGATTAGCCCATTCTTTAGTAGAAGAAATGTATCCTATGGGCGCATCAAACCAGACGTATAATACTTTGCCTTCGGCCCCTGTTACCGGTACCGGAATGCCCCAATCAAGATCACGGGTTACGGCACGCGGTCTAAGGCCGTCATCAATCCAGCTTTTGCATTGTCCGTACACATTCGATTTCCAATCGGTTTCATGTCCCTTGATTATCCATTCTTTCAAAAAATCTTCGTAGCGGTCTAAGGGAAGAAACCAATGTTTGGTTTCCTTCAGCACCGGAGGAGTTCCAGACAAGGTGCTTTTAGGGTTGATGAGGTCGGTTGCGTTATGAGAGGTGCCGCAGTTTTCACATTGATCACCATAGCTTTCGTAGTACCCGCATTTCGGACAGGTACCTACGACAAACCGATCTGCTAAAAATTGTTTGGCTTCTTCGTCGTATAATTGTTCGGTCACCTTTTCTTCAAAGTCGCCTTTGTCGTACAAGGTGGTGAAAAACTGTGAAGCTGTTTCGTGATGTATGGGTGCTGAGGTTCGGGAGTAATTATCGAAGGTGATCCCGAAGTCGGCAAACGATTGCTTAATGATTCCGTGGTATTTGTCGATGATCTGTTGCGGACTCACACCTTCTTTCTTGGCGCGCATAGGGATGGCCACGCCGTGTTCGTCGCTTCCGCAGATGAAGGCGACATCAGCGCCTTGCATTCGTTGGTATCGTGCAAAAATATCGGCAGGCACATATACCCCTGCCAGATGTCCGATATGAACGGGTCCATTGGTGTACGGGAGGGCCGCGGTAATCGTAAATCGTTTGGGTTGCTTCATAGATAAGGTGTAAAGCGCAAAGGTAGTATTTTGCAAAGAAACTGTTAGAAAACTAGCACGGCTTCCGAATCCTTTTTATCTTGTTCTATAATTTTCAGGATGTTTCACGCTTGGGGTATCCTTCTCGAAAGGAACCGCAGCTATTGAGCCCAATGTACGTAACAAGATATAATTCGAAACGCAATTTTTTCAAGCTTACTATGAGCCTATTATTTTCAAACGAATTCTTTCTCCTATGATCACTCCACCCTTTTTAAAAAAAGGAGATGCCGTGGGTATCGTCTCGACCGCTCGAAAAATAAGCTCTGCCCGGTTAGTGCCGTTTTTGGATTTGTTGGAATCCTGGGGGTTGCAGCCGGTGTTAGGGAAAACAATCAATGCCGAAGACCATCAATACGCCGGAAGCGATACCTTACGTCGTAAGGATTTGCAGCAGATGTTAGATACACACGAGATCAAAGCTATTTGGTGTGCCAAAGGAGGCTATGGAACAGTTCGTATCATCGATGGGATCAACTTTGAAGCCTTCCGAAGAAACCCAAAATGGATAATTGGATATAGCGATGCCACGGTCTTACATTCTCATGTGCATAATTTCGCAATAGAAACGCTTCATGCTCAAATGGGAGAGTACATGGAGAATAAGAGCGAAGCCAGTCGACAAACGGCAAAAACCGTATTGTTTGGAGACCCATATCGCTTGCAGTTTGAGAATACCGACGCAAAGAGTGCACAAAATGCTTCGGCGGTAGGGCAGCTAGTTGGGGGAAACCTTTCTATTCTCTATTCCCTCTGCGGAAGTGATTCAGCCATAAACACCGAAGGTAAGATCTTGTTCATTGAAGATCTGGACGAATACCTCTACCACATCGATCGCATGATGCAAAACCTAAAACGAAATCGAATGTTCGATGGAATTCAAGCCTTGTTGGTTGGAGGAATGACCAAAATGCACGACAATCGAGTTCCTTTCGGAAAGACCGCCAAGGAAATTGTGCTCGATACAGTGAAAGAGTATGATTTTCCAGTGATCTTTGATGTACCCGCCGGACACGTAGACGATAATCGCGCTTTAATATTGGGCCGACAAGCAACACTCACAGTAACACCGTCTTTGGTCACGGTCGAATTTTAGTTTATAAATTATCTCATCATTTTTAAGTCATTTGAGAAAATCACGTTGATACGTTTTAGAATCATAAATAAATGAAGAAAAATTTCAACGCTCAGAAAATAGATAAGAAAAGACTTAATAAACACCAGAATTTCATAGATTTTTCCATAAAGTTCGATATCGATTAAGTTAATCAATTTTGGATTAGGTTCTATACTGAATATGAACAATAATAACAAAGCGGCAATATTCAAAATAATCGCAAATGAAATATTAGAGAAAGTTTCTTCTATTAAATATAATCTCGTATCCTTATTTTTTTCTGATAATTTGAGATTCTTATCATTAGCACTTGATAATATTAATACTAAAAGATTTAACAATAGTCCGATTAATATCGATAAACATATGGCCAAATTATCAATCGTATTTTGACTAGGTGCGTGCCAAAGTGCAAGTAAAATTGAAATAATTAATGGTAGAACAACCCACTCAAACTTGTCTTTAGGAGTAATTTGATTTTTTCTTCCATAAAAAGTTTTCAAGTGTTTCGAGAAAACTTCACTTATATTTAATTTTGAGTAGAGTTTCATTGAATCATAGTATTCCTAAATTAAATGAATTTATCAGATTGATAGCTTCGTTTTTGATAGAATCTAATTCTGAAAATCCGAAAGCATCAATAGCAACAGTTACGTGATAATAGGGCCTAACCTTTCCAGTATCGCTCAAATCTATGGTTCTAGTATTATTGTTATAATCCAAAATAACCTTAATATCTGTTTTTTCGTCTAATCCAAGTTCAGACACTTCATCAGATTCAAAAAAGCCTGAGTAATTCTCAATTCGCCTTATTAACTTTTGCCTCGTGAACTGAGGTATCATGGTACGTTCTTTAGGAATTAAGCTCAATCTCAAATCATACTTGCCATCTACTTGATGAGTTCCTAGATAATTTTCTGCTTTATCATTATCAATCTGTTTTCTTGTAAAAACGATTTCCTTAACCTCTCCAGTTCTCATCCATTCTTTAATTATATCCTGCTCTATGAAATTTTTGAACCTTACATTTAAGTTAGCAAAATTTTTAAAAATAAAATCCTTTAGAATTCGTGAGAAATCGGTTTTAATCGCATGTCTGCCTTCTCTTTCCAATATAATAAAACCAGAATTCAGGTTCTCCGGTAAAATTATCATGAAGAAAAAAGGTCTTTCCACTGCGTGACCCTTTTGCTTTGTGTATAATTCTGCTTTGTCTTTATCTGCCATCACTACTGGTTGCTCTTTTTTATTGTCATCTCCAATGCTTAATTTCCCATATATATATCTTTTCTGGCTATCGTAAAAATAAAGAGTATCTCCCGATTTATTTTTCGCTACTCTTGATGTCTTATCATCCAATCTAGATGGCGGAAATGTATCAATATATCCTATAAGCTTGTCTCGAAGTTCTTCAAATAGATCTTTCCCAAAAATATCATCAGGAGCTATCTTATTGTTTATTTTTCTTTTCTCATGCAGATAAAAGGAATAGATTTCCAACTTTCGATTTTCCATATTATTTAAATTAAATATGTTGGAAATATAACGCTTTTAAGTATTTTTCATTGACTCGTCGATAAATATAACAATAAAAAGGAAATACTCCAATAAAATGGAAATATTCCAACAAATAAGATAAAAATTGGCATATCACAACGAACTAGGACGTTGGGGCGAAGCTTTTGCGGTGGCCTATTTTGAGCAAAACGGTTACGAAGTCCTTGAACGCAATTTTAGGTTTCAGAAAGCAGAGATTGATATCATAGCGCGTAGGGAGCAAACACTGGTTGTTGTTGAAGTGAAAACCCGAAACAGTGCGTATTTCGGGAATCCACAAGAATTTGTCACGGCCTCAAAAATTAAGTTGTTGGTGAAGGCAGCGAACGAGTACGTGATCTCAAATCAGCTTGATGTAAATGTTCGCTTCGATATTATTGCGATCATCAAAAACAAGCAACAAGAAGAGCTTACGCACTATAAGGATGCGTTTTATCATTTTTGAGACTAGTGGTTCGGGTCTTTCTGCCATGCAGTAAACGACCAAAATCCGTCTTCTGAAAGAGACAGTGTTTTTTTGTCGCGACTGGCATCATTCCCAAATGTTAGGGTTACGCCCTCATTCGGGATAAAAAACCTATCGGCCTCATAGGGGGTCAATACCGTTTCAAAACCGTCTGGAAATCGTACCGTTAACCCTGCCTCCTGAAGCTTGACGGTAATACTTCCGAAGTACCAATTATTATAGCTTCCTTCAAATTTCTGCTGTGCTTCTTTTGACAAGGAAACGGGTGAAGGTTCCTGAAATGGAGTCGTTTCTTGAGGCGCATGGATGGCGTCCAGGTCACTAAAACTGTAGGATTGTTGTCCATTTTCTAAAAGCGCTTTCATGGTAGTCGTTACCAAATTCCCTTCGTCATGCTTCGAAAAGAACCAAAGCTGTCCCGTAGTTAAATTTTGAATGTTCGAATACATGGTGGCTCCATTTTTCTGAGCCGTTTTCTTTAGGATTTCTTCCATGGCTTCAAAGCTAACATCTTGTTGCTCAAGCATGGATTGTGCGATAGGATACCTCCAACAAGAACTACCGTCCTCTTTTCCGCAGCGATCGAAATTCGTAGACACTAATGGCTGCCCTGTTGCTGCCTTTTCAATGCCGGACGGACTAATTATCGCAAAGTTTCCCTGGGCATCGGCCACGTGCATTTGTGCACCGGTAAATCCGTTTTCGAACCAGTAGGTTTCAAAAAAAGCAATCACTTCCTCTACAGAGCTCATCGTTCCTAACAGATGTACTAAGATCGCATTATCTCCTTTGGGAAAGGGTTTTTTAGAACTCACTTCCGAAGTATTAACAGCATCAATGGCATTAAAATCGAATGTTAATCCCGCTTCGTTCGTTCCCCCTTGAATGCTACCTGTTTGTCCGAAGCGCGGTGAAAAATAGCTAAGTGTGTAATATCCGTACTCATTTTGAGGAGATTTTGGATATACGTTTAAAAAATTAGCTACCCCAAATGGGCCGTCTTCATTGTTGGCGTTCCAAACTTCACCATTGTGAGCGATGGCACTTACGATCGTACAGGCAAAGGTGTTTGGAATTAGAAATAAAAGGAAGGTCAAACTTAGGCAATACAGTGTAATGCCATAGGGAAATGGTTTCATGATAAACGAATTTAAGGTTGTGAATAATGGGTTAGGAATGCATCTTTTGCTGCACTAAGTCGGCGACTTTATAGAGCAAGATGATCTCTAATATGAGTGTCGGAATCAATAAAACGGCCCCGGCTATCGCGGTGAAAACCAGTGCGAAACATGCGTAGGTGAGTATTTCAAAAATTCCGGTTAGGGTAGCAGTAGTTCCTAAGATCTTATGCAGGCGTAACACGGCGATGCCCATAAGTATTCCAACGATTCCGATTGAAACGGACTCTATCATAAGGATCGCTTCATGAGTGAGAGCGGGAATATAAAGAGAGGCGATATCGAGCGCATAATAGGCTGTGTGGAAGGCCAGAAGTATAAAAACCACAATCTTCAGAAGATAGTTTTGTAGGATATTTCCGGTCAATATAAATCCTCGTAGAAACACTATAATAGATGCCAACACACAAACTTTAATTAGGATGTACACGAAGTTTGGAAATAAGGCTCCCTCGCCAAGTATTCTAGAGGTATCCGCCGGAAGCTCAACAAAACCTAAGATAAGATATACAATACCCGAGATCCAGGCAATTTTCAAGTTTCGGGTGAGAAATGTAGCGTGTTTGTCGTCATCGATCTTAAGGAAGAAGGCTTTTTTGAGACCGCTTTCCATGTTACTCTCCGCAAAACTTTCGTAATCTTCTCCTAAGACCGATAAAATAGTCTTTACGGTATAGGATCGCGGTGTTACTTCTCCGGCTTCAATTCGCTGTATGGTACGCACACTAATGTTACATTGTGCGACCAATTCTTCCTGGGTGAGGCCCTTTTCTTGTCTCAGGGCTAAAATTCGCTGTCCGAGGGTTGGCTGTTGCATGGCGTTGTTTCTATGATTTGATGCAATGTTATGGCCGCTCATGCGTTTTGACAATTATTTAGACTGAAATTGACCCGACATTTCCCCGACATTTCAGTAATGACAGTGGGTTTCGGGCTTCTTGTTGATATTGTTTCTCCGGCTTGGGTTTCTTGCTTCTGAAGGAAACGCCCCGTACCAAAGCTTTAAAAATAAAGAAGATTCTCACGGTTGCCAATACAAATTCAGCAGAAAAAGGAGCTTTTGAAGCGGGTGATACAGCAGTTGGGGATAAAGGTACAATTACCGCTACTTAGACATGATTTCAGTAAGTTGCTTTAAAACGGAAGGTACATTTTTAGCATTCTCAAACCGAAGCAGCAGTCGCAAACCGTTGCGTGTCTGTTTTTCTTTGAGCTGTACTTTGCGCGGGTTTTGTTGCACATACTGAAGCAGTTTTCCGAAGGCAGGACCCTGATAAAAGTCGCTTTGTTGATCGCTTATAAAATAGCCAATAAATTTCCCTTTTTTCATGACCACACGTTCCAATCCCATCTCGATGGCGAGCCATTTTATACGCAAACTGTCCAATAAGTCTTCCACTTCCTTTGGAAGTTCCCCGAAACGATCCCGAAGTTCTTCATTGAATTTTAGCAGTTCGGTCTCGTTTTTTAATTCGTTTAGCTTGGTGTACAGGTTTAAGCGTTCGGTAATGTTATTAACGTAGTCATCTGGGAAAAGCAATTCAAAGTCGGTGTCAATAGTGACTTCTTTAATAAAAGATCGGTTCTTGAAATTTTTATCCGTTTCCTCGTATAGGTCCTTAAATTCTTTCTCTTTCAGTTCATCGATAGCTTCCGCAAGAATTTTCTGATAGGTTTCAAATCCAATTTCGTTGATAAATCCGCTCTGCTCTCCTCCCAGAAGGTCTCCTGCCCCGCGAATTTCCAAATCTTTCATGGCGATGTTAAAGCCACTTCCTAATTCTGAAAATTGTTCGAGTGCTGTGATGCGCTTCCGAGCTTCTTCGGTCATAGCAGAATACGGCGGTGTGATAAAATAGCAAAACGCCTTTTTATTGCTGCGTCCCACGCGTCCGCGCATTTGGTGCAAGTCAGACAACCCGAAATTGTTAGCGTTATTAATAAAGATGGTATTGGCGTTGGGAACATCGAGTCCACTTTCAATAATGGTCGTAGACACTAACACATCAAACTCGTTGTTCATAAATCGCAGCATCAATTGCTCCAGTTTTTTCCCTTCCATTTGTCCATGACCAATACCAATCTTGGCGTCCGGCACCAGCCGTTGTATCATTCCGGCTACTTCTTTGATGTTCTCAATTCGGTTGTGCACAAAGAATACTTGTCCGCCTCTCGAAATTTCATATTGAATAGCATCACGTATGGTTTCTTCTGAAAAACGGATCACCTGAGTTTCTACCGGATAGCGATTAGGAGGAGGGGTGGTGATTACGGAAAGATCCCGGGCTGCCATCAAACTAAACTGAAGCGTACGCGGAATAGGCGTTGCTGTGAGCGTCAAAGTATCGACATTCTCTTTAATAGTCTTCAGCTTGTCTTTGACTGCGACGCCAAATTTTTGTTCTTCGTCAATGATCAATAACCCAAGGTCTTTGAATGTAACGTTTTTGCCAACTAGTTGATGGGTTCCAATCACAATGTCGAGCGCACCACTTTGCAAGCCTTCTAAAATGCTTTTTCGTTCTTTCGTACTGCGGAAGCGATTCATATAATCTACCGTCACCGGCATGTCGGCCAGACGCTCACTGAAGGTTTTGAAATGCTGAAAGGCCAAAATGGTGGTGGGCACCAACACGGCGACTTGCTTTCCGTTGTCAACCGCTTTAAAGGCAGCGCGAATGGCGATTTCCGTCTTTCCGAAGCCAACATCTCCGCAAACCAAGCGATCCATAGGTTGTTCTCCCTCCATGTCGCGCTTTACGTCTTCGGTAGCGGTCACTTGATCTGGGGTGTCTTCGTAGATAAAAGAAGACTCTAATTCGTGCTGTAAATACGAATCGGGTTTGTACTGAAACCCTTTTTCGAGTCGGCGTTTGGCATATAATTCAATAAGGTTGAAGGCGATCTCCTTCACCCGCTTCTTGGTCTTTTGCTTCAGTTTTTTCCAAGCGGCACTTCCCAATTTGTAAATTTTGGGGGCGACGCCATCTTTGCCGTTGTACTTAGAAATTTTGTGGAGGGAATGGATGCTGAGGTATAAAATATCGCGTTCTCCGTAAATCAATTTGATCGCTTCCTGCATGTTACCTTCCACCTCAATTTTTTGAAGTCCGCCAAACTTCCCAATCCCATGATCAATGTGCGTTACGTAATCGCCCACTTCGAGATTGGTGAGCTCCTTTAAAGTAATCGCTTGCTTTTTGGCGTAGCCATTCTTCAGCTGAAATTTATGGTAGCGTTCAAAGATCTGGTGGTCAGTATAGCATACCCATTTTTGATCGGTATCCACAAACCCGCGGTACAACGGAAATACCACTGTTTCGTACTGTGTTACTTGCTGTTCTACATCATCAAAAATATCGTGGAACCGTTTGGCTTGCGATTCGCTACTACAAAAAATGTAGTTGGTATACCCTTCCTCGGCTTTTTCGTTGAGGTTCTCTATAAGCAGCTGAAATTGCTTGTTGAATGCCGGTTGCGGTTGGGTGTGAAACGCAATGCTCTTTTCTGAAGCCTGAGTTTCCAAATGAATGGTACAAAAGGATGCCAATTGTTCCCTTAATACAGATGAAGTACAAAATAATTCAGAAGGCTCACTTTGCTTCACCTCGCCTTTCAATTCATTAAAAGCAGTAGTCGCTTTCTCAAACAAGCGATCGATACTGCTGCTTAACAGTTCTTCATTTTTGACAAAAACCGTGGTTTTGGAAGCGATATAGCTGAAAAAACTCTCCCGTTTTTCTTCCATCTGTTTGTTTTCCACATTGGGCATGATGGAAATACGCTTCAGCGGTTCTAAGGATAGTTGCGTTTCCACATCAAAGGTGCGAATGCTTTCTACTTCATCGCCAAAAAATTCGATGCGGTAGGGTTCATCATTGCTGAAGCTAAACACATCTAAGATCCCACCGCGTACGGAGAACTCTCCGGGTTCGGTCACAAAATCGGTTCGCTTAAACTGGTATTCAAATAATACCTCATTCACAAAATCGACAGTTACTTCTTCGCCTACCTTCATCTTCAAGGTATGGCGTTCCAGTTCTTTGCGGGTCACAACCTTCTCGAACAGGGCTTCTGGATAGGTAACAATGAAGGCAGGTTTTTTTCGTGAATTAATTCGGTTGAGCACTTCACTTCGAAGCAGCACATTGGCATTGTCGGTTTCTTCAATCTGATAGGGCCGGCGATAGCTTCCGGGATAGAACAGTACGTCTTGCTCATTGAGCATGTGTTCCAGATCATTCAAATAATACGCTGCTTCTTCTTTATCATTCAAGACCAGTAAAAAAGGCGCGTCGGTTTGTTTGAAGGCTTCCGACAGGACGATCGAAAGAGAGGAGCCTACCAGTCCGCTTAGGCGTGTGTTTTCTTGAGATTGGGCAATAGCGTTCCGAAGCATCTCGAGTTGAGGTGCCGCAGAATACAGCGAAGACACGAACGTTTTGCTCATGGACTGCAAATATAAAACCAATCTTTTTTTGGGCAGGGGTGGAATGAAACTTTATCATTTTAGTAACATACTAATGCAGCCGACTTCGGTACTTTAGGAACAACAACCACTAATAATAGCCACTTGAAAGGAAAAGAATTTGATGTTTTTGTCATCGGAACCGGTACGGCCGGAAAAAATGTTGCCTACGCGGCAGCGGAAAAGGGACAAAAAGTAGCCATTGCCGATGATCGGGAATATGGCGGAACTTGCGCCAACCGAGGATGTGATCCTAAGAAAGTATTGTACGGCTTTACGGAAGTGATGCAACATGCCAAAAACCTCGAAGGGAAAGGGATCAGAGAACTCCCTACAATCGATTGGAAAGCGGTGCAAGAATTTAAAAAGACCTTTACCGGTGCTATTCCCGCCGCCACAGAAAAATCCCTGCGAAAGGCGGGTATTGAGATGTACCACCAAAGTCCGAAATTCTTGGACGAAAACACCCTCTCTGTGGAAGGCAAGACGATCCGCGCCAAAAACATTGTGATCGCCACCGGATTACGGCCGAGAGAACTTAATATTCCCGGTAGTGAGCATTTTAGTCTGAGTGAAGATTTTATGGAATTAACAGAACTCCCCGAAGCGATGGTTTTTGTAGGCGGTGGGTACGTAGGCATGGAACAAGCACATATGGCGGCTCGCATGGGGGTTGATGTGACCGTCATCGAACGCGAAAGCAGACCCTTGGCTCCTTTTGATGAGGATATGGCATCACTGCTGGTAAAAGCTTCGGAAGCCATTGGAATCAACTTTGTTTTTGACGGAGAAGTGACGGCGCTTGAAATGCTTCGGAAACACATTCGCGTTACCTACCAAAGAGGTGGAAAGACTTCCTCCGTCAAAGCGCCCATGGTTTTTAATACCTCTGGACGTGTGCCGGCTATTGAGAAATTGAACTTAGAAAAAGGAAATGTCGCTTTTGAAGCGAACGGAATAACGGTCAATGAGTATCTACAAAGCACAACGAATCCTTCGGTATATGCCTGCGGGGATGTTTCTGCGAGTGGCGCGCCTCCCTTAACACCTTTGTCATCTCAAGAGGCTCGGGTAGTCGTTCAAAACCTAATCGAAAACAAAAAAGTCAAGACCTCTTTTCCTCCGATTCCTTCTGTGGTGTTTACCATTCCGCAGCTGGCAAGTATTGGATTGACCGAAAAAGAAGCCAAAAAACAAGGATTTTCCATTCGTGTCGAATATAAAGAAGTTCCCAACTGGTTCAACGCCAAACGCATGAACCAATCGTTCTATGCGTACAAAACGATTGTGGATACCGACACCAGCCAAATTCTTGGAGCTCACATCCTCGCGGAACAAGCCGGAGAAATGATCAATTTATTTGCGATGGCAATGAGCGCCGACTTTACATGCGAACAATTCAAAGGACAATTACTGGCCTATCCCACCTGGGGAAATGATGTTCGCGGAATGGTTTAACCTTGACCCTTGCGATACTCCTCCCATTTGATCATTGGGTTGGTATGTCTGTTTTTAAACCCATGTATTCCTGAACTCACACAAAGAATGCCTGCGGCAATAAAGGCAGTAGCGGCCAGGGTTGTGTCGGTCGCCTGATTTGCCATCCCGATTCCTACAAGTGCCCAGGCGCCTACGAGTGCAAATTCACGCATGTTCCGCGTCCAGGTAACCACTAGATTAATTAAAACAGCGACGACGATCATTATCACAGTCCAAATGGTTTCAGACAGACCGAAACCGTCCCAATTTTCTGAAGTTAAATAGGCCGCTACGTTCACAATACTGGCTACCGTTACCCAACCGCTATAGAACACAAACGGCCACCATAGAAACGCAATCACCGAAATAGGCGCATCCCACAATTCCATGCGATTGTTCATCACAATTTTCAGCAGTGAAAATAACAAAACCGCCATGGCAAGCACCGAGACACCTACGTATCCGTACAACCAAAAAATGACCCAAAGCATGTTAGCCACGCAAGACAGAACAAACCACCAACCTGTTTTGAGAACAAAAGCGTCATCGCGTACCTTTTTCCACAAACTTCTACTTTGATAGAAAACAAATCCTGCCAGCAGCAGGTAAATGACTCCCCAAATAGAAAAGGCATAACCCGCCGGAGTAAAGAGGGTGTTGAGGCTATCAGAGACATTCCCAATGGTGGTATTGTTGATGGCTCCAGTGTTGCTGGCGTAATGGACAAAAATAGTGGCCAAAAACGCAATGATGTTGGCGATTTGTAGTGTTTTTTTCATACGGAAAGATACGATTTTAAGGTCAAGAAACTCGTATTACCTCGCCTTCCACAATGACAAATACATCATCTTCCTTGGTTGGTTTTAAAATATACTTTCCGGTAAAACTCCCGAAAGCAGGCAAAATGAGTTGCTGTTTCCGTTTAAAGAAGCAGGGGAGTTTGGTCATTTGTTTCGCTAATCCTTCCAAACGAACACCCGGATGAATATGGCCCGAGATATTAAAATGTGTTTCCGAATTGGTGGGGTGGTGTGTCAATAAGAAGCCATCCAAGTGTAGCTTTTCTACAACGGTCATGCCCAGAGCTTCAAATTCATGCGGTGAAATGATATCGTGGTTACCAGCGACTAGAATGAGTTTTGCTGTGGAGGTTTCCGCCCATTTTTTAAAAGCTAAGAACTCGTTGTTCATCACACTATGGAACAGATCTCCTAAGAAGCAAATGGTTTTTGGATTCGTTTCCGAAACGACCTGTTGTAATTTGGTAAAATTTGATTTTGAAGCTGAAGTTGGGATGGCCGCACCATATTTTCTGAAATGCGCCACCTTTCCGAAGTGAACATCGGCAATCAACAACATGTTCTTTTCAGCCCAAAATAGCGCGCCGCTGCCGTGCAATAAAAAGGATTGGTTTTGTAAGGATATAGAGAGCAACTCTTTTTGAGATAAAAGTACTACTTCTGCGGAAAAATGATAGAATCGGGCACACGAAAAACGCTATTTTTAGCTATCATTGTAAGAACTGCCCCTACTAAATTCGGCACATATGAGTAATTATCACATCAAGCATTTAGAAGAATATTTTCAAGTATATCGCAAATCGGTTCGCGATCCGGAAACCTTTTGGGCCGAAATAGCGGGAGAACATTTTTTATGGCGGAAGAAGTGGGACACGGTACTGGAATGGGATTTCACCAAACCGGAACTCAAATGGTTTGAAGGCGCCGAATTGAATATCACCGAAAACTGTATTGATCGGCATTTACTCACTCGAGGAAGTCAGACTGCCATACTTTTCGAACCCAATGATCCCAAGGAAGAAGCACAACACATTACGTATGAAGAACTTCACGAACGGGTGTGTAGGTTTGCCAATGTGTTGAAAAGTAAAGGTGTTGAAAAAGGCGATCGCGTGTGTATTTATTTACCAATGATTCCAGAGCTCGCTGTTGCCGTATTGGCTTGCGCACGAATTGGTGCCATCCATTCGGTAGTATTTGCCGGATTCTCTTCTACAGCCTTAGCGACGCGTATCAACGACAGCGATTGTAAAATGGTCCTCACCAGTGACGGATCGTACCGTGGGGCTAAAACCATCGATCTTAAAGGTATTGTCGATAAGGCGCTCGAAGACTGTAGCGGCGTGGAAACGGTGTTGGTAGCGAAACGAATCAATTCTGAAATTACCATGAAAGACGGGCGCGACGAATGGTTGCAGCCATTATTGGATGCAGCCGAACCTAGATGCACCCCCGAACGCATGAAAGCAGAAGATCCCTTATTCATTCTGTACACTTCCGGATCTACCGGAACTCCAAAAGGAATGGTGCATACCTGCGGTGGCTATATGGTCTACACTGCTTACACCTTCAAGAATGTGTTTCAATACCGCGAAGGCGATGTCTACTGGTGTACGGCGGATATCGGCTGGATCACGGGGCATAGTTACATAGTGTATGGGCCGCTGACCAATGGAGCCACCACGGTCATGTTCGAAGGCGTTCCGTCGTACCCTGATTTTGGTCGGTTTTGGGAAGTCGTTGAAAAACATAAAGTCAATCAATTCTATACCGCACCTACCGCCATTCGGGCGTTGGCAAAAGAAAAACTGGAGTTTGTAGAGAAGTATGATCTTTCCTCCTTAAAAGTGTTAGGAACGGTTGGGGAACCTATCAACGAAGAAGCCTGGCATTGGTATAATGACAACATCGGAAAAGGCAACAGTCCCGTAGTCGATACTTGGTGGCAAACAGAAACAGGCGGTATCATGATCTCACCTATTCCGTTTGCGACGCCTACCATCCCTACCTTCGCAACACTTCCACTTCCGGGCATTCAGCCGGCTTTGATGGACGAAAAAGGAGAAGAGATCAAAGGGAATTTGGTGAGTGGTCGACTCTGTATCAAATATCCCTGGCCTTCCATGGCACGCACCATTTGGGGCAATCATCAACGCTATAAGGACACCTATTTTTCAGCGTTTGAGAACAAATATTTTACGGGAGATGGAGCTTTGCGGGATGCTACAGGCTATTACCGCATTACGGGTCGTGTAGATGATGTAATCATCGTTTCTGGTCACAATTTAGGAACGGCTCCCATCGAAGATGCCATCAACGAGCATCCGGCGGTGGCAGAAAGCGCTATCGTAGGCTATCCTCATGAAGTAAAAGGGAATGCGCTGTACGGGTATGTCATTCTGAAAGAAGTGGGGGAATCTCGCGATCATGACAATCTTCGGAAAGAGATCAATCAACTCATCAGCGAGCGCATAGGGCCTATCGCAAAGTTGGATAAAATTCAGTTTACGTCCGGCTTACCGAAAACGCGAAGCGGAAAAATCATGCGACGTATTCTTCGGAAGATCGCTTCCAAAGACACCGATAATCTGGGCGACACCAGCACCCTGTTGAACCCGGAAGTAGTGCAGGAAGTGATGGATAATGCCTTGGTGTGAGACTACTTTTCTAACTGAAGTTTCATTCGCTTGATGCGATCTTTTAACTTTTCCGAAGAGAGCTTTTCTCGCAAGCGATCGGTAATGATGGGAAAGCTAAAGGGAGTAGGTTTGGTGCAATCTTTCCAAACAATGGTCTGTCCTTGTATGCGCTCTAACGCTAGTCTCAGTCGGCCTTCCTCTAATTGATGCTCAAAGGTCTCCCGGAAGGATTGTTGATAGAGCAGGTTTTCGGGTTCGTAATCGCGGAAGACATCAAATAACAACTGACTATTACTTTGCAAGTGCTTTGTTTTGATGGTTTTATTCGGATAGCCCTGAAACACCATTCCACTGATCACCGCAATGTCTCTAAATTTTCGACGTGCCAGTTCAGTGCTGTTCAAACTCTTTTGAAGGTCTTCAAATAAATAGGTGGCCGAAAACAACTCATTATCGATCACCTGTTGCATGTCGAACGGCTGTTCACTCAACAATTCAAAGCCGTAATCGTTGTATGCCAATGAAAAGGTAATGGGCTGCAATAAACTGATGCGATACGCCATCAAACTGGCCATCGCTTCATGCACAAAGCGTCCCTCGAAGGGGTAAAATAAAGCGTGATGGCCTTCACGGGTCTTAAAGGTTTCAATCAAAAATTCATCTTCCCTCGGAACAATGCTTTCACGCTCTTGTCTTTTGAATAAGTCTTTTAGCGCTTTTAATTCAGGCGTACGTCGTTTGTGATCGGCTTCGCTTTGCAGTTCTTCACGAAGCAACCGACTCATTTGTGATGATAACGGAAGTCTTCCGCCCATAAAGCTGACGACGTGCGCTGATTTCTTCTTCGACCTTCGGACTTGTGCGACCATGTTTCTTAATCGAACTAACTCCAACGTTCTCCCGGCAAATACAAAGACATCGCCGGGTTTCATTTTTCCGACAAACCATTCTTCAATAGTTCCTATAAACCCACCCGAAACATATTTCACCATTAACATGCTGTCTGAAACGATGGTACCAATCGATAAGCGGTGCATCATGGCAATGCGCCTGCTTTCCACTTTAAACAATCCATCATCTTGAACAATGACCCTGCGATATTCATCGTAGGCCTGGAGACTCTGACTCCCCAGGGTGATGAAATTCAGGCACCAATTCCATTCTTCTTCCGTGATCCCTTGAAAACAAAAGGTATTTTGAATCTCCGGAAAAATTTCCGAAGGATAAAATCCGTCACTTACGGCTAAGGTTACCAGATACTGAATGAGCACATCGAAACTCAGTAGATACGGGATGCGGTCTTCCATTACGTGCTCTGTGACAGCACGTTTCAATGCCGAAGCCTCTACCAATTCCAAAGCATGGGTGGGCAAAAAATAGATGACAGAAGCCTCACCGGGTCGGTGATTGCTGCGTCCGGCACGCTGTAAGAACTTAGCAATTCCCTTTGGTCCACCAATTTGGATAATAGTTTCCACGGGGGCAAAATCGACACCAAGGTCTAAACTAGAGGTAGCTACCACCGCTTTCAATGATTCATTGCGAATGGCTTGCTCTACCCATAATCGGGTTTCTTTGGCGATACTTCCGTGATGCATGGCGATCTCTCCGGCAAACTCCGGATGTTTTTCTAAGAGCTTCTGAAACCAAATTTCGCTCTGCCCACGGGTATTCGTAAAAATAAGGGTGGTCTTACTTTCCTTAATGATTGGAACGATCTCTTCCAACAAATGCAGCCCAAGATGGCCACGCCACGGAAAGGTTTCCATGGTTTTTGGGATGATGGATTGTACTTTGACCTTCGTTTTCCGTTTTGCGCGAATCAATACAGCGTTCTTTCGAAATTCCGCATCCATCCCTAAGAGCACATCTTGGGCTTGTTCGAGATTCCCGATGGTGGCAGAAATTCCCCAGATGCGTAGTTTCGGTGAAATACTTTTGAGGCGCGACAATCCGAGTTCCATTTGTACGCCTCGTTTGCTTCCCAGTAGTTCATGCCATTCGTCCACCACCACTGCTGTGAGCGATTTGAACATTTTATCGTATCCCTTTGAGGCCAACAACAGCATCAAGCTTTCGGGTGTGGTGATCAGCAGATCGGGCATGTTACGCTTCTGTTTGGCGCGCTCGCTCTGCGGGGTGTCTCCGGTACGGATGCCCACAGTGAGTCCGCTTTCCAGCGCATCGGCAAAGCGTTGGGTGGCTTGTTGAATTTCTACGGAAAGTGCGCGCAACGGGGTAATCCAAATGGCTTTAAGTCCTTTTTTCCGGGAATTTTTATAATCAGGATGGTCTTGAAGATATTGTAATACGATGGGTACCCAAAGCGCATAGGTTTTACCGCTTCCGGTAGGCGCGTTTAGGAGTCCGTGTTTGCCTTGTAAAAATGCGGTCCATGTTTTTTTCTGAAACGGAAAGACAGTCCAATCTTGTGCTTCAAACCAAGTTTCGGCAAGAGAAAGCGCTTCTTTTCGATTCATAGATCACTCTGTTAGCAGGATCGTTCCGAAGATATCCGCATTGATCCACCCTTGATTCTTATCTTCTCCGGGCACATACACCGATCCGATAAAATTTTCACGTGTTTCTGAGTGGTCATTATCACAATAGGCGAGGACAAAACCAATTTTTTTTCCTGCGGAAAGCGTCACCGGAGTGTTTCCCTTCTTTCCATCCACAAAGGAATCATCGAAGACCTTGATCTTTAATTCCCAAATACTGGTGGTTCCTTCGGTGGTATGTTTGCTCATCACATGATCATTGTAGAGATGCGGCGCTTCATCTGGACCGAGATCGACAACATTTCCGTCGAGTGCCACGTGATAGGCAAAGGCGTTGTGAGTAAATTGATGTGGCCCACCCGAATTGTCTTCATCAATAAACACTTCTACACAATCGTCATCCCACCATTGCACCAAGGGGTCTTTGTAGATGTCGATGAGCGTATCATCTTCGATCATGACCAACAGGTAGAGCGCTTCCTTGTCCCAGGCCATTTTATAGCGTCCGGAAAAATCTTCTTCGGTATAGGGTTCCCCCACCCAGCGCTGATCTAGTGGATGCCACTTGGTCGTCTTCCAAATAGCATCGCTGATATTTCCATTGATGATAGGAGGATTATTTGTTTTGAGTACTTCTCGAAGTTGATGCTCCTTTTTAGATTCGGTTTGCTGTGCTTTAGTGGTGTTGGCGGTTATTTTTTCTTCGGAAGAAGACGTTTGTTTACAACCAACTAACATTAAAAATGTGGAGAAAATAATGAAGCTTTTCATGGTGGTTATTTTGGAATTAAGGCTTTCAAATCGGCGATGGTATTGGCCTCTTCAATAGGCTTGTCTTTTCGCCATCGTAAGATACGGGGAAATCGTGTGGCGACGCCACTTTTATGCCGACTACTTTCAGCGATCCCTTCAAAAGCAATTTCAAAAACATGATGCGGTGTTACGCTACGTACCGGTCCGAAGCGCTCCAAAGTATTCTTTTTGATCCACGCATCTACTTGCCTAAATTCTTTATCGGTAAGCCCTGAATAGGCTTTGGCAAAGGTCACCAATTCCTCACCATCCCAGAGGGCGAAGGTATAATCGGTATAGAGGTTGGCGCGTCTTCCATGACCACGCATGGCGTAGGTAAGCACGCCATCTATAGTGAACGGATCTACCTTCCACTTCCACCAATCGCCTTTTTTTCTTCCCACAAGGTAGGGCGAATCTATCCGTTTGATCATCAGTCCCTCACTTCGTTTTTCTCGTGATTTATCGCGCTCTTTGGCGGCTTCCTCCCATGTGTTGAAACGCATCGTTTCGCTCAGGTAGAGTCCGATATCCTCACAAGGACAGTTCTTTATGAGTGTATCCAGTAATTTTCGTCTTTCCTCAAAAGGTAATTGCCTGATATCTTTACCTTTCCATTCCAATAAATCGTAGGCGGTAAGAATGACGGGTGTTTTCTTTAAAAGGGCTTTGGTGATATTTTTTCTACCGATACGAGTTTGAAGATCGGCGAAGTTGGCAATGTTGCCGTCAATAAAAGGTAAAATCTCTCCATCGAGCACCGTACCATTAGGAATTTCTGAAAGGAAGCGTTTAAATTCAGGATATTTATCGGTGACCAATTCTTCGCCACGGGACCACACAAATACCTCATCGTTTCGAATAATCACTTGAGCGCGAATCCCGTCCCATTTGTGCTCAAAACTCCAATTTGAAATCGCTTCCAGATCTTCTTGAAAATCATCCTCCACGGCATATGCCAAATAAAAAGGATACGGCTTGCTGAGGTAGTCTTCTTCGTTCTCTTCGAGAATAAGTTGTTGGTAGGTGGTGGAAGCCGGCGTCCAATTTCCCATGAGTTTGTAAGCGAGAATATCTTCGTCGATTTCGGTGGCTTGAGATAAGGCACGCGTCATTAGTTTTTGGCTTACTCCGATGCGGAAACTACCCGTGATGATCTTATTGAACACAAATCGTTCGTAATAATCAAGCGCCAACCAATTGCGATGTAGGTAAGCTTTTTTTTCAGGGTCCGGTACGTCCTTGAGTTCGATTATTTCCTCGATGTATTTTGAAAGTGATTTGTCGGTTGCAGTTCTGGAAGAGGGAAGAATAAGCGCAATGGTTTCCGCCAGGTCTCCAACGATATGATAACTTTCTTCAAACAACCATAATGGAATATTGCTAATCTCCGTCGCCCATTCCCGCAGGAGCGTAGTATTTACCGGACGTTTGGGTCGGCGGTGTGATAAGATAGCGATGGTCCACAGTTTGTCGTCATCCGGAGCTTCTTTGAAGTATTCCGCTAAGGCGGCCACCTTTCGATTGGTTTTGTTGGTGCTGTCAATGGTTCTGATGAGCTGAGCAAATCGTTTCATGCGTCGCCTCCTTCCGTTGTTTTGCTGCTTTCCGACTGTTCTTCTTCGTACTGTGTTTTTTCCGTGCGAGCGTCATAGCCAAGTTCTTCCCGGAGATAGCGTGAAAAAATATCGGTATAGCCGTGAGTAGCGATCACCTTTTCGCAACCGGTGGCTTTGATCGAATCGATGAGTCCCTCCCAATCGGCATGGTCGCTTAACACAAAACCTCGATCGATGGCACGTCGTCTTCGAGCGCCTCGAAAGGTCATCCAACCACTAGCGGAAGCCGTTTCGTAAGGCACCATTTTTCGGATCCACGTGCCGCCGTGCGCGCTGGGAGGCGCTACAACAATATTACCAAGTAAGTCTTCTTTTTTGGTTTCGCGGGTTACCCGGGTGGTATCAGGCAGTGCATAGTTTTCTCGCAATACCTCTGTCATGTTTTCTACAGCGCCATGGGTATAGATGGTTCCTAAAGACGTATCCAAATGTTTCAGTAGGCGTTGGGCCTTTCCGAGGCTATATCCGAACAGCACGGAAGTTTTCTTTTCGGCTTTATTCTGCGCCCACCAGGCATTGATGTCTTCAAAAACCCGTGCTTGCGGTTCCCATGTAAAAGCGGGAAGTCCAAAGGTACATTCTGTGATAAACGTATGACATGCAACAGGTTCATAGGGAGTCGCTAAGCCGTCATCTTCCGTTTTAAAATCGCCCGTAAACACCCAAACCTCGCCTTGATATTCCACACGAACCTGGGAAGAGGCCACAATATGACCCGCAGGATGTAAAGAGAAGGTAACGCCGTTGATGACAAACGTTTCTCCCCATGCCTTTCCGGTTACGGTAATATCCCCCAAACGATGCTTAATGATGGGAACGTTATGATGGTGAGTGATATATTTTTTATGGCCCCACCGGCTGTGGTCGGCATGGCCGTGGGTCACGATGCATTTGTCAACAGGACGCCAAGCATCGATGTAGATATCGGCTTGTTCGCAATAAATTCCTTTGTCATTAAAAACGAGAAGCGGCGTAGACATGCCTTTAAAATTACTACATTGAAGGAAGAGTTCTTCGGAATTAAGAAAAGTTTAGGGAAGCGGTTTTTTCCGAAGGAAAGAAGCTAAAAAAAAGATACAAGTTTTATATTTGTGCTTTAATTACAGACTATGTCATTTACAGATCTTTTTGAAAGCGGGGAGCACTCCCGAAACTTAGGCCACTTTGCGTCTATCGCCAATATCGCTTCGATAGACGGGGCTTTGAATGCGGAAGAAGAAAAAATGTTGAAACGATTCGCTCGCAAATTAGATATTGATGAATCGGAATATAAAGAAGTGCTTAAAAACCCGGAGAAATACCCGATCAACCCACCCAACTCTTCCGATAAACGTTTAGAGCGCATGCACGATTTGTTCGAAATGATCTTTGCCGACCACACGATCGATGATCACGAACGATTTTTGATTGAACGATATGCCATCGGACTCGGATATTCTACGGAAATGGCGCAGCAATTGATCAAACGATCGATTGAGATCTATCAAGGCGGACTCGACTTAGAAGATTATCGCTATTTGCTGAACAAGAAGTAGATTTACAGGAGACAGGAGACAGGAGACAGGAGACAGGATAGACTAATTTTATACTTCGTTGAATGATTCAAATTCGTCCTACGTCTTACCTCTTACGTCACACATCCTTTACTTCACATCTCATTACTACTATCTCATATCTGTTACAGAAGACATAGATGTATTAAGAAGTGGGTATTTAGTATTGAGATCTTAAATCTTACGTCTCAATTCTCTGTACTCACTAATCAATAGTGTTCTGCATAAAGGCTTCCGCTTTTTCTACCATGCTGCTGCTTCCGCAGATAAATGGAACGCGTTGGTGTAATTCGGTAGGTTGAATATCCAGAATTCTTTCAAATCCATTGCTGGCTTTTCCTCCGGCTTGTTCTGCCAAGAATGCCATGGGATTACACTCGTATAACAAGCGAAGCTTTCCGTTGGGATCTTTAGCGGTATTCGGATAGATATAAATACCTCCTTTGATCATGTTCCTATGAAAATCAGACACCAAAGACCCGATATAACGTGAGGTGTAGGGCCGGTCGCCCTCTTCCTTTTGGCAATACTTAATATAATCTTTTATTCCTTGCGGAAAATGTACGTAGTTCCCCTCATTTACCGAATAGATACGGCCTGTCTTTGGAAAGGTCATATTGGGATGCGATAAGTAATAGGTTCCAATGGCGGGGTTCAATGTAAAGCCGTTAACGCCGTGTCCGGTTGTGTAGACGATCATGGTAGAGGTTCCGTACACGATATAGCCGGCAGCTACTTGTCGGTTTCCCGGTTGTAGAAAATCGTCTAATGTCACCGGTTCTCCTGATGGTGTTACCCTGCGATAGATCGAAAATATGGTTCCCACTGAAACGTTAACGTCAATATTAGAGGAACCGTCCAAAGGGTCGATCAACACCACATATTTATTCTCATTGCGCTCGTTGCGTCCGGTGATGGTAATAAAATCGTCTTCTTCTTCGCTGGCAATTCCGCAGACAATTTCTCTATTTGTCAGCGTTTTGATGAAGGCCTCATTGGCGAAGACATCTAGTTTTTGCTGGTTTTCTCCCTGAATATTAGTCTCGCCCACCGCTCCTAAGATATCTACTAAGCCGGCTTTGTTCACTTCGTGATTCACCACCTTGGCAGCGAGACGAATGGAATTGATGAGGCGCGATAATTCCCCGGAAGAATACTTGAATTCCTCTTGGTTTTCAATGATAAATTCGCCGAGGGTCTTATTTTTTTGTGTCATGAAGACGCTGTGTTGTAGATTTGTGGCAAATATCGGGAAATTTAGAGAACCACCCGCGATTATTATAGCTAAAAGCCATGCGTATGAAAGCCGTGATTAGAGACGCCACTCCTAGCGATATGCCGCAGGTGCTGCACTGTATCAAGGAGTTGGCGCGTTTTGAAAAAGAACCTGATGCTGTTGCCATTTCAGTAGAAACGCTCCTTGAGGAGGGTTTTGGCGAACGTCCTATATTTCATTGTTTTGTCGCCGAACGTTCCGAAGAAATCGTGGGTATCGCACTGGTATATTTTCGTTTTTCCACCTGGAAGGGTAGAACCCTGCATTTGGAAGATCTCATAGTGACGCAAGATCAGCGAGGGAAGGGAATCGGTAAAGCATTGTATCAACGTGTCATTCAATATGCCTACGAACAAGGCGTACAGCGCCTAGAATGGGTGGTTTTGGACTGGAATCAAGGCGCTATCGATTTTTATGAACACAGTGGCGCTACCCTTTTGAAAGATTGGTACTTGGCACAGATGGAACCACATGCCATGAAAGCGTATTTAGACAGAAACACATGAAAATCTACAAATTTGGAGGCGCCTCGGTAAAGGATGCTGAAGGCGTGCGAAATGTAAAAAGGGTCTTGGAAGCTACGGGCGAAACCAATTTGGTCGTGGTGATCTCAGCCATGGGTAAAACCACCAATTTATTGGAACAAGTGGTGACTGCCTACAGGGAGGATGACAGTTCAAGGGTACACGATCACCTTTCTACCTTTCACAACTATCATTTTGATATCCTACATGCATTGTTTTCGAATGGAGTGCATCCTGTTTTTCAACGTGTATCAGACATTTTCAATGAGTTGTCGTCTTTTTTAGAACGCAATCGATCAAAGAAACATTCCTTCTTATACGATCAGATCGTATGTTTTGGTGAATTGGTTTCAACCACGATTGTGTCTACGTATCTTTCCGAAGTGGGGGTCAAGAACAGCTGGCTAGATGTTCGAAACTACATTGTTACCAACAATTACTATCGGGATGCGAAAGTAGATTGGACCACCACACAACAACGCATTCAGGAAGGCATTGCCACCCAGGGAATTACAATTACTCAAGGTTTTTTGGGGTCTGAATCAGACAATAATTTTACCACCACCCTGGGAAGAGAAGGTAGTGATTATACCGCAGCGATCTTTGCGTATTGTTTGAATTCTGAAAGTGTTACCATTTGGAAAGATGTCCCCGGCGTGTTGAATGCCGATCCACGGTATTTTTCGAATACCACCTTGCTGCACACCATTTCGTATACCGAAGCGATCGAATTAGCTTTCTACGGAGCTTCTGTCATTCACCCGAAAACCTTACAACCGTTGCAGCGAAAGGAAATTCCGTTATACGTAAAATCGTTTGTGAATCCCAATGCTCCAGGCACCTGTGTAGGAAAAGGAGAATTGCTTGATCCCATGGTTTCTTGTTTTATTCTGAAACCAAACTTAGTGTTGTTATCTCTGTCTTCCCTAGATTTCAGTTTTATGATGGAAGACAACATTAGCGATGTGTTTCGATGGTTGCATGAGTATAAAATGAAGGTAGAGCTGATTCAGAATTCCGCCATCAGTTTTTCGGTGTGTGTGAATGATAAATACCACAAATTGGCGCCCTTATTGAAAAAACTAAAAGAGACCTTTCAGGTGCATTGTGAGCCCAATGTGACCCTATATACCGTGCGACACCCTGCTTCCGAAGATATTGTTACCCTCACCCAAGGAAAGGAAGTACTGCTGAAGCAAGAAAACCTGAGTACAGTTCAGATTGTAGTCGCCGATAAAACTACGTAGCTTTCCCTATATTTGTACTTCACTTAATTGAGAACGTACATGGGATTAGTTAATGCCAAGGAAGTAGCCAAGGCCATTCACGTTGATAACCTCGGCTTTTTGGGAACTTTTATGGGATGGTCCTTAATGAAAGTCCTAAATATTTCCACGCTCAATTCCATTTATAATAAGCATAAGCATTTAACCGACTTAGAATTCATCAATGCTTTGATGGATGAGTTCGAGATAAATTTCGAAATTCCCGAGGAAGATCTCAAGAGAATTCCTAAAACCGGCCCGTTCATTACCATTAGCAATCACCCCTTGGGCGGGATTGATGGGATGTTGTTGTTAAAACTTTTGTTGGAACGCCGCCCCGATTTTAAGATCATTGCAAATTTTCTGTTACACCGTATAGAACCCTTAAAGCCATTCATACTTCCGGTCAATCCTTTCGAAAACCACAAGGATGCGAAGTCCAGTATAACGGGTTTTAAGACGGCCTTAGCGCATTTGCGCGAAGAGCACCCACTAGGGCTCTTTCCGGCAGGCGAAGTTTCTACCTATCGCGATGAGAAATTATTGGTGGATAAACCATGGGAGGTTTCGGCTATGAAACTGATTCAGAAGGCAGAAGTTCCTGTGGTGCCTATTTATTTTCACGCCAAGAATAGTAAGATGTTTTACCGTTTGGCTAAGTTTAATGATACGCTGCGTACCGCAAAGTTGCCTTCGGAATTATTGACTCAGAAAGAACGGCTCATTAAAGTGCGCATCGGAAATCCCATTTCAGTAAAAGACCAACAAGAGCATGAAGGCTTGGATAATTTCACCGAGTTCCTTCGGAAGAAAACCTACGTGCTCGCGAATCCCTTTCAGAAGAAAAAATTGCTGGAAACCCTTCCAGGTAATCTAAAGATCCCAAAACCTCCGAAGAAAATTGCCGGTCCGGTGTCGCTAGAAGCCATGGAAGGCGAAATAGAGGCCCTAAGAACTTCCAATAAACGTTTACTCGTTAGCAAGAATTACGAGGTGTTCCTGGCCTCCGCAGAGCGCATTCCGCAGATTCTACACGAAATTGGAAGGCTTCGGGAAATAACCTTTCGGGAAGTAGGCGAGGGAACCAACAACTCGCTCGACCTGGATAAGTTTGATACGTATTACCACCATATGTTTCTATGGGATAATGATGCAAAATGTCTCGCCGGTGCGTATCGGATGGGCTTAGGGTCAAAAATATTTGAACAATTCGGGATCGACGGATTTTATTTACAAAGTTTGTTTCGTTTTGAACCCGAATTGCACGATATGATGAGCAAATCGATTGAAATGGGACGCGCGTTCATTATTAAGGAATATCAGCAACGCCCAATGCCGTTGTTTTTGCTCTGGAAGGGGATTGTTCATACCACGCTTCGCTTTCCGGAACATCGCTTCCTCATTGGTGGAGTGAGTATTAGTAATAAGTTTTCTGAATTCAGTAAGAGTTTGATGATTGAATTCATGAAATCAAATTATTACGATCCCTATGTGGCGCAATACATTACTCCGAAAAAAGAGTACAAGGTAAAGCTGAAGGACGCGGATAAAGATTTTATTTTCGACGAAAGTGAAGCGGATTTGAACAAATTCGATAAACTTATTGATGAGGTAGAGCCTGGGTCGTTACGTTTACCCGTATTGATCAAAAAGTATATTAAGCAAAATGCAAAGGTGGTCGCCTTTAACGTAGATCCTTTGTTCAATAATGCGGTAGACGGATTGATGTACATTCGAATTGCAGATCTTCCGGAAAGTACGGTAAAACCGGTCATGGAAGAATTTCAGGCAGAATTGGAGGAAAAATATGCGAACGGTGGGGGTACTTCCGAAGAAGAATAACTAAAGCGCTACCCGTTGGTAGCTAAATTTCATTTCTGATGTTTTTCCGCCCTCCTCAAAGACCACATAAATGTTGAGGTGGTTGTCGTCTACCTTTTCAAAAGTAAAACCACTGAAATAAACTTTATTAGGTGTCACTTCAACAAGTTTCCAGGTGATTTTATCTTCTTTGTCTTCCCAGCCATCTAAATTTGGATGAAAGTGTTTGAGGCGCAACTGTAGGGTTTCGTTTTCTTCCGTTAGTGTTACAAATTCATAGAATACCACTTCATTATTCACCGTCAGTTTGAAGGAACACATCATGCTGCCTCCTATTGCGGGCGTCCATGTCTCTTCAATAATACCACCCATGGCTTCGCCTTTCCAATAGCCTGAGAGCCAGCTTAGGTCTTCCAAGCTACCTTGGGCCGGAGCTTGGTTTTCTTCCAAAAACTTGGTGTTGGGAAAGGTATCTTGTCCGTAACTCAATGACAGCGATAGAAAAAGAAATAGCCCGATGCCTAATGCACGACTCATTTGGAAGATTTAACGGGGCATGTATTGATTCCGAAGAGCACGTAAAACGGACAAAAACCGATTATACCCGAAAGCGCAATGGTTCCAGATAATACCAATAAGATAATGCCTGCAACCCCCGTTACCGTTTCGGTAAAAAAGAGGGTTGCAAGCGTTATGGAAACGCAGATGCGAATGATTAAATCCACAGTACCTACGTTTTTTTTCATACGATCTATTTAGAGGCGACCGCCGTTTTTTCTCCTACGTGTTTTAAGTAGAAGTTGTTATAAATGTAGCGCGCGCAATCGCGACCTAATTGTAAGCCTGCTTGATTGTCGGCTTGTATATGATATCCGCCTAATACGCGTGATTGTCCTGCAAGTTCAGCCGTTTCTGTAAAGGTGGGAAATTCGATTACCACGGTGCCCATATCAACATCCGGTTCGGTGAGCCATCCTGGTTTTAGTTCCACGCTAGAGCCAAACTCATCACTTCCTGTCCAAAGCTTCAGGGCTTCTGCACAGCCTCCGCTGATGGTACTGTGACCCGAGGTGTAACTCGGAAATGGAGGACATAAGAAAGTGTCTGGAGAATACGGTCTCCATTCGCCACCATCCATATCTACCATTCCTTTTCCGGGACCTGCCCATGCTTTAATGACCTGGTCCTGGTAATAATCATGTACCAGAGCGTAGGGACGCGCAAAGTCGTAGTACATTTTTGAGTCCCAAGAGGCAATAAAGGTATCCATTGCAACTACCTGGTTTAGGAAGAACATTTTAACATCTTCATCTAGGGTGTGATTATCACGTTTGGACACTTCTTGAGCGAATTTAAGCCAGTGGCCGGCTTGCTGCACCGATTGCGGACCGTCGCGCATAAATTCAACCAAGGCAATTTCTTCGGGAGTAAGATTCGCTTGAAGTTCAATGACTTCCTTTACTTCTTCTTCCAGTTGTTTAGAGCCGATGGCGGGTGGTGGTCCCGGGCGGAATTGATCTCCCGATTCTAGCGCGAGCGGCTCCACCTTATTCCAGAATGGTGTCAAACAAGAAGGAGCAAATTTACCTCCTTTTCCGTCTGAGAAATACTTTGGTTGCCATTTGGAAATTTCATTCATCTCATCGGGAGAATTTACCGGTTGGTACCCAGTATAATCGAAATAAGGTTCTCCATTCGACCCCTCTTCTTCTCCGTACATATTAGAACCGTCATTCTTTCGTGCTTCGATGACAGCCTTTGCGGCCAGATTTCCAATTCCTTCCGGAGTGGAAGGGTCCAAGGAAGTATTCATAGGATCAAGTCCGAGATCGATCATCTTTTGCTTAAACAACAAAGAGTCGGTGTAATAGTATTCATTCATGGCACGATATGCCGCATAGCTAATAGCAATTTCTTTGTTTTTAAGGGTTTGCTCTTCACTTGGACGGCGGTCTACATTTTCTAAATAAACCGGGATCGCATTTTCATCATAACGCGACCAGGCATCAAATACGGAAGTGAAGATAAGGCCCAAATAGCGGGAAGTAATGGTTGGGCGTGGTTTAAAGCGATCGGTATCCAGCGCGGTCGCCTCAATAGCCATGGCACTCCATTGGTAGGCCATGTTTTCAACACCTCTTGGTTCGTTCGTTTCATTGACGGCCAGGTCTTCCTGATCCGTTTTTTTTGCGTCCTTACAGCCAATCAACAGTAAGCCGACCGCAGCAAGGGTTACAATATTCTTCAGATTCATAAATAACTAGTGTAATGGTTGTTGGGGGCAAGGTATGAATTTGTACTGAGATGTTAAAGAAAACTTAAAACTATCTATACTCCGGATTGTCGAAATTCCAACGTGTCCCATCGTCCCAATCAGACCGTGAATTTCCGTAGGCTGGATACCCTTCATTGTTGTGCAGTAGCTGCGCTAAATGAAGCAGATTATAGGTCATAAAGGTCGTATTCCGATTCGTGAAATCATTGTCTTTGGCTTTACTTTCCGGATCGTTATAACTAGGTCCCGGACCGGCTTCTCCAATCCAACCACAATCTGCTTGGGGTGGAATGCTGTAACCGATGTGCTGTAAGGCGTAGAGTGTCCCCATAGCAACGTGTTTGATGCCATCTTCATTTCCTGTGATGATGCAACCACCTACCTTTCCGTAGAAATAATATTGACCTTTATTGTTCCGTTTTCCGCTTTCTCCATAAAGACGTTCAATGAGTTTCGTTGCTACCGAAGATTTCTCACCGAGCCAAATGGGGGTGCCTATCACCAAAATATCTGCTGCTTGCACTTTTTCCCAGAGTTTGGGCCACATATCTTTTTCGGCACCGTGTTCTGTCATATCATGATAGACTCCATAGGCGACTTCATGGTCTACAAAACGGAGATATTCTACAGAAACATTCTCAGCCTTCATAATATCCATCGAAACATTCATCAAGGCTTCGGTATGGCTCATTCTGGGACTCGCTTTTAGGGTGCAATTGATATAGAGCGCGTTGAGATTAGAAAAATTTGGTTTCATCGGGTAGTGTTTTTTACAAGGGAATCTTCATACTCTTCCGTGCGATGCGAAAACCGTTTGAGATTACGTAGTTAGAAGCATCGCTATTCGGATCGAGCAACGGATTAGTGTGATTCAAGTGAATGAAATGAATTTTGTTTTTTTCTGAATCTGAAGCGTCTTCAAAGCGTTTCATGGTTTCTATTACAAACGGATGCGGAATTTGAGAGATATCCCTGTTGTTGATCTCTTCCGCATTGTAGAAGGTCGCATCGAGAAACGCGATGTCAACCTCTGAAACTTTCGCATTGATGTGGGTAGACCAGCGTTCCCATTTATCAATATCCGGAATAAAGAGTACAGAAGTGTTGGGCCCTTCGACGGTATATGCAACAGTTTCTGAAAATTCATCCCGATGTGGAACAAGGTGGGGTGTTATCTTGAGTTGAGGTGTTAGTTGAACAGCTACTTCGGCGGTCATGGGGACCAACCGGATATTTTCTTCAGCAACCAACTGACTCCAAGGTCCGTTTTCTTCTAAGAAACGTTGCATCTTTGGCATCACGTATACCGGAATTTTGGTGGCATTAGTGGCCTCTTTTCCCAAAAATTGGAGTCCGCTGTAGTGCCCAATATGCGCATGAGTTAACAGAATCCCGTTGGGAAGGGGAGCATTCGTTTTAATTTCTTGCTGCAATTCCCTGTTTTGTAAGATGATATCTGGTGTGGCTTCTAACAGAAATGTTTGGCCTGTGACAGGGTCAACGATGCCGAGGGAAGTTACTTGTTTTTTCAATGTTGGGTCTGAAAAGCGTTTGGTACAGCAGCTTTTTTGACATCCAATTTGCGGGGCGCCGGCATCCTGTGCCGTCCCAAGTACGATGAGATAGGGGTCATATGACTTGAGTGCTTTTGCATTTTGGGCTGTAAGATGGGTAAGCCCTCCCAGAGTGCAGAGTACCGTGAGGCACCAACGAATCCATCTAACTATACTTTGAGGGTACATTTTGTAGGTACTGACTTATTTTTCGGAAGGTAGTCTAATAAAACGGAAATATCCAACGGGTCTCGGCTTTGGTCGAGTTCACTTAGTTTCTGAATGGCGGCGCATAAGCCCTTAAAATGAACGTGTTTGTCGGTCGCGTTCACATAATTCTTTGTACTGAAATGCAAGGGAAGCTGGTACCCGCAGCCCTCTAAAAACGCGGCTTCTATTTCCAGAAGCTCTTGTGGGGAATACCCGTGGTATCGTTTCCCTAGCAGTTGATGAACGCGGCCTACATAATTGAGCTGTGTGTCCCCGTGATGGTCAGAAAAATGGCTCCAGAAATCGTTTTGATCACAGAGGGTTCCCACTGCGCATTGGCGCGAACATTCGGGATGCAACTTGCTCGAATGAAATGCCCGGTAGAGCTTTTCTATAGCAGTCTGAAAACGTTCTGTAGTAGGCATGTCACAATTTTGTATTAAGGTACAAAATTTATGTTCAACCCGCTAGATGTTCGCTAACAAAAGCGGTGCAATAGGCTTTGATTTCATTCCTGGTTTTTTGAAAAGCAGCCTGACGTTCGTCCTCACTTCCCGATTTTTTGGAAGGGTCCTCGAAATTCTGATGCAGTCGAACCGCCTTTGGAGCCGGGATAAACGGACAGTTTTCGTTAGCGTGATCGCAAACCGTAATGATAAAATCCCAGGAAATGTCTTGGTACTCATCTACATGATTTGAGGTGTGATCCGAGATGTCTATCCCATCTTCCTTCATGATGGCAACCGCATTCTGGTTAAGTCCGTGTGTCTCTATCCCCGCAGAGAAAACCTTCGCCTTACCGGGAGTCATTTGAGCGAGGTAGCCGTGGGCCATCTGACTTCTACAACTGTTTCCGGTGCACAGTACTAAAATGTTTTTCATTGTATTTGATTTCTGTATTCCAGTAATATATTATCGTGCCACTTACCATGGCGTTGCGCAATATTTTTTCGTCTACCCACCTCTCGGTACCCACAATTGAGATGCAATTGAAGACTCGCTTTATTTTCCGGAAAGATATGCGCTTGCAACGTCCAATATCCATGGGCTTCGGCATCCTGAAGCAGCTGCATGAGCAATTGTTTTCCATAGCCTTTTCCGCGAAATGAAGCGCCAATATATAGAGTGCTTTCAGCCACTCCGCTATACACTTTCCGTTTGGAAACCGCCGATATTGCACACCAACCTGCTACCGTATTATTTACTTCAGCCACCCAGCGACACACAGGAAGAAATTTTTCATTCCACTCCTTCCAGGTGGGTACGGTCACCTCGAAGGTAGCGACACCCGTATCCAGTCCTTCCTGATAGATGGAAGCAACCGCGGGAAAGTGCGCTTCGGTAAGGGGACGCATGATCATTTGTTAACAGCAACCCGATCCGGGTGCACAGGCATTTTCGGTCGCGGGAGCTGCTGATGCTGGAATACCGCAAGCCTCTTCGGCTTTACAAGCCACAGGTTGCACGCCTAAGATCACATCCATGTGCTGCGTTCCGGTTTCTACGGAATGAATAAATAATTGCGCTGTGTGGAACTGATCGTTTCCATATTCAATTTTCACTTCAGAGCTGCCATCAATAGGGCGCATTTGGTGTACCCGCGCGAGAATACTATAGAATTTTGCCGTCGACATAAATTCTGTTTTTTCTTCTTCCGAAGGACTCTCCCAGAGCTGTAGTACGGTTTCATTCCACGAATCGGTCCCAGCGCCACAATCTACAGAATCGATTTGTAGATGTTTTACTTCTGTAAGGTGGTAATTGGCGCCTACCCAGTGCCCGGGTTGGTACTGAAAGCGCAACGCGTGGTTTGGGTGTTCCGCTAGTAATGTCATAAAATCATTGGTCTTCATACATAATAAGTTAACAACAGTCGGCTACGACCGTTTGATGAAAAAATGCGTTTAACAGTTCCTGAAACTCTTCAAAGCGTTCTCTGTTGAGACAATAACACAATCGTTTTCCCTCAAAGGTTCCTTTTAAAAGTCCGGCTTTTCGAATTACCTGTAAGTGTTGCGAAATAGTAGGTTGTGAAAGTCCGATCTCATCCACAATATCTCCGCAGATACAATTTTTTTGATTGGCGATATACTCTAAAATGGCGACTCGTGCGGGATGAGCCAGCACCTTCGCTATTTCTGCGATTAGTTGCTGCTGTTCGTTGTGGATCGAAAGTTTAGAGGCGCCCATAAAGTAAGATAATTATAATATTGCAATATTACGATAATAATACAAAATAAAAAAGCTCTCTGATGTTTTTCATCGGAAAGCTCTTTATGTTTAGAACCAGGGTTTTTTCCCTACCTGATAGGTATTGTAGAATTCCTCGTCTGATTTGGTTAGATAAATGATCCCCTCGATAAGCCCTACAATTCCTGTGGCGATATAGAGAAATATTCCAATGACCAAACAAGACGTAGCGATCCCAACAAGGGTTCCCACTAATAAAATGATGCCTTCTTTGTTGTACCCTAAGATAAATTTGTGTACTCCAAAAGCGCCTAAGAAAATACCTAAAAGCCCTGCTAAGAGCTTCTTGTTTTCTCCCGTATTTTGTGTGGCTTGATTCCACCCTTCCTTAAATTCTTGAGCGGTAGATTTCGCTTCTTCTTTAAAGTTTCCGGTGGCGTCGTCGTTTTTTTTAGTACTGTCGTACCCTCCGGTGTTGTTTTCTTCTGACATGGTTGAAAGTTAATTTAGTTGAGGGTTAAATGTATAAATTTTTTACCATTCAGGTTTCATTGTGAAATTTCTGGATCATTATCCTCTAAAAACTTGCGATCTATCGGTTCCCAAAGTTCAATTTTATTCCCTTCCGGGTCTAAGATCCAACCAAACTTTCCGTAGTCGTATTCTTCTATCTCACCAACGATGGTTACCCCTTCTTTTTTCAATTGTTGCAACAGCCCTTTTAGGTCAGCCACTCTAAAATTCATCATGAATTCTTTTTCACTGGGTTTGAAGTAGGGGGTGTCTTCTTTAAACGGACTCCATTGCGTACTGCACTTATTTCCGTTTTTATCCTGCCACCAGAAGGTGCATCCATAGGCATCGGTGTTCAAACCCAATCGGTCTTTGTACCATTCTTTGATGGCATTGGGGTCTTTGGTCTTAAAGAAAAACCCTCCTAAGCCAGTTACTCTTTTCATATCGTTACGTTTTCTTCTGTTATGCTTGCTGCGGAAAGGCAGCTACGATTTTCTCTACTAAAGTCTCTGCTAATTTTTGCTTGCTTTCAACGGTCCATCCGGCTACATGCGGACTCAATAGTACCTGCTCCATCTGAAGCAATTCCTGTAAAGCTTCTGGCATGTTCTCCTCGAACAGCGATTCGAAAGAACTCTTTTCGTATTCCAACACGTCCAGTCCGGCGCCTAAAATGCGCTTTTCATGTAACGCCTGTACCAAATCAGCCGTGACCACACTTTTACCGCGAGCGGTGTTTATGAACCAAAAGGGTTTTTTAAAGGCCGAGATGAATTCGGCATTTACCATCTTATTGGTTTCTGGGGTCCAGGGGGTGTGTAAGCTCACAACATCTGCCATGTCGTGTAATGTGCTTAATGAAACCTGAGTCGCATTGCTATCGCCTACACCCTCTTGAATGTCGTAACAGAGCACTGTACAATTAAAGCCTTTAAGTTTCTGAGCAAAGGCTTTGCCCATATTTCCATATCCAATAAGTCCCACTGTTTTTCCATCTAATTCGATACCTCGATTTGCCTCACGAAGCCATTGGCCTGCGCGTACTTCACGATCGGCCTTATGTAGCTTATTGAAGAGCGACAAAAGCATCCCCAGAGCGTGTTCTCCTACGGCATTTCTGTTCCCTTCGGGTGCTGAAAATAACGTGACCCCCTTTTCTTCGGCATAGGAAACATCAATACTGTCAAGTCCGGCGCCGACACGAGCAATAAATTTCAACTGACTCGCAGCTTCTAGAAATGCGGCATCTATTGGAAACCTACTTCGAATGACAATGCCATGATGGTGATGAATTTCCTTGAGAATCTCTTCCTTTGAAGCGTCGTAGGCTGCTATATTTTTAAACCCGGCTTCGGCCAGTCCGTCCCAGAGACGCGGGTGATTGGTGTCGATGTGAACTACCTGCATCATTTAAATTTTCGGATACTCAGTTTGTGTCTTTTCATGCTGAACGGATCCCGTGTGTTTGGTGTGCTGTTTTTCAAATAATAATACCCACACCTCTTCTCCATTCTTCGTTTTAGGGCAATGAGAAACTCCTTTCGGAACCACAATCAATTCACCGGGCTGAACGATCTCGACCCGATCTTCAAAGTGCATTTCCAACACACCTTTCTGCACAAGAAACAATTCGTCTTCGGCTTCATGGGCATGCCAAACAAATTCATCCTTTAGCTTTGCCAGAAGTACGTGCATATCATCTACCGTTGCGATTTGATGCGGATGCCACTGGGCGGTAAAAGACGCAAACTTTTTCTGAATGTTGATACTTTTCATTTACAAAAACAAGGTACGTATTTCTTCTGGAATTCTTGCAGGTCGTTGTGAATCAAGGGCCACATAACACCAGAGGGTATGTGCGGTGATTAACGTCTTTTGATCTTCTTTTCGTACAATCGAGTAGTGCCGCTCACTTTTTACACCTTCTACGGTTGTTACCCAAGTAGTGAGCAATAGTTCTTCTCCTTCAAAAGAGGGATGATGATACGCAATATGGTGTTCCAGAACCACCCAGAAGAATTTTTCCGTCACTTCCTTCGGTGCTTCCCGAAACCAGTGACGTTCTGCGAGTTCAATACACCATTCCAAATAGGTAATATTGTTTACATGCCCATTGGCGTCAATGGCATTGGCAGGTACGGTCTTTGTTTCAGAATAGGGCTTCAAAATCCTAAGATCAGCTTGGAAATATAGAAGAAAATCAAGATACCGAAAATATCGTTGCTTGTCGTAATAAACGGTCCTGTAGCAATGGCAGGATCAATGCCTCGCTTGTCTAAGATGATAGGCACAAAGGTCCCAATAATGGCTGCAATGATAATGACGATGAGTAGTGAAGCAGCGATGGCCAAACTTACTTGGGTAGGTTTATCAATAATTTCATTCACCCCAATAATCAATGCGCCAAGGGCTACCCCGTTGATGAGACTTAGCCCAATTTCTTTCATGAATCGGTTAAACAAGCTACCTTTTACATTGTCATTCGCCAATCCCTGAACGATAATAGCACTCGATTGTACCCCCACATTACCAGCCATCGCAGCGATCAGCGGGGTGTAAAAGAAGAGAATTTCATATTTTGCCAGTGCTGTATCGAAGCCTTCCATGATAAAAACGGCGCCCAAGCCACCAAAAAGACCTAATACCAACCAAGGCAGGCGTGCTCGTGTAAGCTGCCAAATGCTGTCATCGGCTTCCACATCTTGCGAAATACCCGCAGCCATTTGATAATCTTTTTCAGCCTCGTCCTTTATAAAATCAACGATATCGTCAATGGTAATACGCCCCATCAAAATCCCTTGTTCGTTCACCACCGGAATGGCTTCCAGGTCATACTTTTGCATAATTCGGGCTACTTCTTCATTTTCGGTATGTACGGTGACATAATCTACTTTTGGGATGTAGACATCGCTAATATGCGCTTTCTCCCCGGCCGTAAGCAGATCTTTTAAGGAAAGTCTCCCTTTTAAGCGGCCTTGCTTATCGGTCACGTAAATAGAGTGTACTCGAGTGACATTCTTGGCTTGGCGACGCATTTCGCGAACGCAGCCCGCCACGGTCCAGGTTTCTTTGACTTGCACCAGCTCTTTTGCCATGAGCGCTCCGGCAGTGTCTTCATCGTACTTGAGAAGTTCTACAATGTCGGCTGCCAGCTCTTTGTCATTGATGGCACCAATCACCTCTTTTTGGACGTCTTCATCCAATTCGGCTACCACATCGGCGGCGTCATCGGTGTCCATTTCTCCTAATTCGGCAGCAATTTCCGAAGGAGATAAACGACTTAGAATCTTCTCTCTACTATCATCGTCCAGCTCAATGAGCGCTTCGGAAGTAATATCACTCTCCAGCAACTTGATGATGTAGGTAGCGTCTTCAGAAGTAAGCTCTTCCAGCATCTCTGCGATGTCGGCGAAGTGCCATTCGGCCAAGAGTTCACGCAGTGCCAACCCATCTTTTTTCTCGATGAGTTGCTCGACATTTTCTAGAAAATCATCCGTTAGTTGAAAGGCCATCGTTAGCTATCTTTTGCGTGAGCGCAATGAATTCTGGTACCGAAAGTTGTTCGGGTCGTTGTCCAAAGATAGCATCTTCTTTTAGTTCTGCGGAAAGATTGAAGGCTTTTAAACTATTTCTTAACGTTTTTCGACGTTGCTGAAAAGCTGTTTTTACCACCTTAAAAAATAACGGTTCCGAAACGGGGAGTGTCCACTCTTTTTTCCGTCGCAATCGCAACACCCCGCTGTCCACCTTCGGAGGTGGAGAAAAGGCTCCGGGTTTTACGGTAAACAGGTATTCGGTATCATAAAACGCTTGCACGAGCACCGAGAGAATACCATAGGTTTTTGATCCTTCGGAAGCGCAAATGCGTTGGGCCACTTCTTTTTGAAACATGCCGGTAAATTCAGGTACTTGTGCACGGTGTTCCAATGCCTTAAATACGATTTGAGAGGAAATATTGTACGGGAAATTACCCGTAATGGCAAAGGCTTCCGAAGCATAGATCGTTTCCAACGGAAACTTTAAAAAATCAGCTTCCAGCACCGTAAGTCGCTCGCTCTCAAAATGGGCTTCTAAAAAGGCAACCGACTCGGTATCGACATCCATTGCGGTTAGCTGTAGTTTCTTTTCCAGTAGAAATTGCGTGAGTACTCCCATGCCCGGTCCTATTTCCAGCACCTGCTCATACCCTTCTAAGGTCAGGGTATCTGCAATGCGTTTGGCGATACCAGTATCGTGGAGAAAATGTTGTCCTAAATGCTTCTTGGGGCGTACGCGATCGTTCATTATTGTTCCGTTATCACTTCTAATTCCGTTCGGAATGCTACAAATTTTCCTTCAAAAGGTTTGCTTTGAGCGCGCATTGCATTAGCATGTTCAGCATAATAGCGATCAAGCGTTGCTTTGCTATCCGTTCGGTATTGTACCGAATAGGTAATACCTCCCATCTCTTCTTCTACCTGCACGCGAGTCATAAGTGCTTTCTGAAATTTCCCAGTCGCCAGCATGGCAGGAATGTGTGTGTCTTTCATCCATTGAACCCATTCATCATGAATAGATTCTTCTATATTAATTGTTACGTTGTAGATGTACATAAGGTTTTATTTCTAGTGTGAAGTTCAAAAATGGTACCTAAGGTTGGGGTTCCAGAGTTCCTTTTCAACTGAGCATAAAAGGCGTTCTATTAGTTGTTGAGGCCCTCCAAGTACACGTATGTGCGAACAAGATACGTAAGATTTTAAAGAATAACGTATTCTAAAGCGCATCGCCCCGAAGCAGTCGGAAGCGTTTTCTGGCTTCTACGAAATAGATGCTATCCGAGAAGTCGTAGATAAGCTGTTCGTACATGGCTTTAGCCTGTTCCGGAAGATTCAAAGGTCCTTGATATAGCTTGGCTAAGAAAAAATACGCGTCGTCTGCCAAGATATCTTCTTTGTATTCGGCAATAATTTTTTGATAGTTCGTTTCGGCTTTGTCGTACTGAAAAATGCGTTCATAAAGGTGCGCTTGCTGTAACAAAGCTTCGTCTTCAATCTTTTCTCCCTTGTGCTGTGTGAGTATGTTCTCGAAGGCGGCGATCGCTGCTTGGTTTTTATTCTGAAGTGTCAGTAGATCGGCCCTTGCAAATTTTTTCAAGGCGGTTTGTGTGGAGTCTTCCAACGAGTTATCCCGAATCATCAAACTGAGTTGCATGGCGTCATTGGCAATGAGTTGGGAAGCCGATTTCTTAAGCACGTCCAACTGCGTTTGCGCCCACTCGAAATCACCTTTGTAGTAGCTGGTTTTAGCTACTTTGAAACGTGCTTCCTGCGCCAATACATCGTTCTTAACCCGTTTCTGAATTTGAGTGTAATAAATTAAGGCTTCATTAAAGCGTTCATCGAACACTAAGATATCTGCCAACTCCATTTTAACCCGTGCCTCTTGAAACGGACTCATATTCGCCTCGAGTGTTCGTTTCAGATTGGCAATGGCCTCCTCAATCTTTCCGGTTTGAAATGCCAAAAAGTGGTTGTAGTCGATTTGTAAAAGATGAGTTTCTGCCCCATTCCCATAGGTCGCAAACAGCGCCTGGAATTTTTCCTCTACCGCCTCATAGTCGGTTTCGGTTACGGTTGCTAGATCCAATTGAAGGTCGAGTTGCTTCGCCTGAAGTAGGGTGCGTTCTCCCACGCTATTGTCCAGAATGAAATCAACGACCTCTCGAGCCTCTTCATAGGCTTCGGCACTTTTCGCAATATAGGCCAAATCAAACAGGCGTGTGGTTTCACCCTCCGATCGTTTGTAGATCGCTTTTTCCTGAATCAAGGCTTTTTTAAATTCTTGCTGCTGAATAAACAACCAACTCAGCATCTGATTGTAAAAGACGCTAGGGTTCTCTTGAGACGCCTTCAGTAAGGTTTTTCGAAGGATGGTATTGGCCTCGGAAGCCGGGTCTTCTGTGATGTACATGCTGAAGGTTCGCTGCGCACGTGATTGATACTGCGGATTGGATTGAATCAAGTCCATCAATTTCAGGAACATCGCTTCTAACTTTCCTTGCTCCCCATAAATATTGGCCAACTGAATGTTGTAATTCTTGTCAGGTTGCAATTCCATCGCCCGTTCGTAGACGGTAGCGGCTTCTTCTAACAGACTGTATTCTTCAAAAGAACGCGCTACAATATACTCGTAGTTTGGTTCTTCTTCAATAGACGAAATTGCTCTTTGATAGGTCGATTGCGCTAACGAATCATTTCCCTGTAGGGCATAGTTATACCCAAGGTCAACATATAATTGGGGGTACACTCTGGGGCCTGAAAGCTTGGCTTCAAGCGCTGCCTGAGCTTTTTCAAATTCTTCAAGTTGTTGATAGGTCTTCACCAGATCGGTGAGGTAATTCAGTCGGTGCGGACTGTTTTGATACAGTTTCTCATAGATGCGTACGGCCTTCTCAAACTGTCCTTGTTCGAAATAATTCTTAGCCAGCATGTCGTTTTGCGCACACAAATTGGCACTTAAACAAAGTACTATAACAAATAATAGATTCCGCATAGCTGTAAAGATAACGAATTGAATTCGTCTCAAGTATACCAATAATTACGCCGAATTTTTTTCGCTTTTATTCAATGCGATCGAAACCGCAATACGGGCGTAGCACTTCCGGAATTTCGATTCCAGAAGGCGTTTGGTAATTTTCAAGGATGCCCGCCAAAACTCTAGGTAAGGCAAGGGCACTTCCGTTCAGGGTGTGAACAAGCTTGTTTTTCCCATCTACATCTTTGAAACGCAATTTTAATCGATTGGCTTGAAAGGTCTCAAAATTTGACACCGAAGAGATTTCTAACCAGCGGTCCTGAGCCGTTGAAAATACCTCAAAATCGTAGGTGAGTGCCGACGTAAAGCCCAGGTCACCACCGCACAGTCGAAGGATGCGATACGGAAGTTTTAAATCTCGCAAAATTTCCTTAACATGTTCCACCATTCCGTCTAAAGCTTCGTAGCTCTTATCGGGATGCTCAATACGCACGATCTCTACCTTATCGAATTGATGCAATCGATTGAGTCCGCGTACATGCGCCCCATAGCTTCCCGCTTCTCTTCGGAAACAAGGGGTATATCCTGTACAGGTAACCGGTAATTTTGTATGCGGAAGTAATTCGTCGCGAAACATATTGGTAACGGGCACCTCTGCCGTTGGAATGAGGTATAAATCGTCTGCGGTGACGTGGTACATTTGCCCTTCTTTGTCTGGTAGTTGCCCGGTTCCGAATCCACTCGCTTCATTGACCAAATGCGGCACTTGATATTCGGTATATCCGGCTTCGGTGTTCTTATCTAAAAAATAAGTGATCAGCGCGCGTTGCAAGCGAGCTCCTTTCCCCTTGTACACTGGAAATCCTGCGCCCGTAACTTTCACACCGAGTTCGAAGTCGATGAGATCGTATTTTTTTGCCAATTCCCAATGCGGCAAGGCCGTTTCTTCTAAGGTGGGGACGTCTCCCTCCCGGAACACCTCTTCGTTATCGGTTTCATCGGTTCCGGAAGGAACACTCTCGTGCGGAATATTAGGCAGGTTGTACAATTTTGACTCCAATTGGGCCACGGCATCATTCAAGCTTTCCTGTAAGGCTTTCGACCGCTCTTTTAGTTGCGTGGTTTTTTCCTTTAGCAAATTGGCTTTTTGCGTTTCTCCATTTTTAAAGAGCATGCCAATTTCTTTGGAGAACGTATTGCTTTGCGCCAGGGTTTCATCAAGGGAGGCTTGAGTACTTCGTCTTTTTTCATCAATCTCTAAGATTTCCTCCAGACTGGTTTTCGCCGATAAGCCTCTTTTTGCCAAGGCGGTTGTGTAGGCTTCCAGATGTTCGCGAATCTCGTGTACTTGTAGCATGATACGTTCGTTTTTAGGAACGGCAAAGGTAGCTAAAAACTAGCTTTGAAAAAACAGAAAGCCTTATTTCTGAGGGGTGTCAGCAGCCTCCGGATAGTTGTGATAATCTTCGGGAGAGGGTAAGATCCAGTCGTGATGTTTGAAGTGCTGCCAGGGTTCGGCTGCCAAATCGATTTCAGGATCGATGAACTTGTAATATTTCCCACCATTCACCTTTACACGACAGTCAACATAAACGGCGACGTCTCTTCCTTCTCTGGCCTCTTGTTCTTTGATTCGCTGTGCTAATTGCCAGATCATATCGGGCTTCGATTTTACGGCGCGTTGTTGTTTTTTTGAAAGCAACTCACTGTACTTGTAAAAAGTGCGCTCGTTTGTCGCTTTGTCGACCACGAAAATATTTAGGGAACCGCGTTTGCTTCGAAGCATCATCCGCCAGCTGAGCCGATGCCCTTCTTCTGTCCAAAGAACGTCATCTTGAAAGGCCCAATGGCGTAAGGGTAGCGCAAGTTGGATCAGCAAATAGAGGGGAAGTACGGTGAGCAGTATCGACTTATAAGCAGGCACGATGAGCTCGTTTGCGGTGTACGGAGGTTTCTTCGGAAGAAATCGTTTCCGAAGTAATTCTGGAGTAAAGAAAAACAGCGCGAAGGCAATCGACATATAGGGAAAGATTCCAATTTGAAATACGATACTATTGAAAAGATGAAAGAAAACGGAGATCCCAAACCCGAGGAGGCGGGTACGTTTCCAAAGCAATAACGGCACTATGAGCAAATCAAATAAGATGCCTACGTACGTAATACTCCAATGCACCCAGTCCAGTTGAAGAAATTCTCCTATCAACCAATAATCTGCCTTACCGCGCATGAATAATTCGGCGATGGTCCCATCGAGCCAATCAGGGTACCATTTGGCTACCGAGGCATACGTATACACAATCCAGATCTGCGCTATGATGAAGATCAACACCCAACGGGGCATGGAAGGTTTCTTGATTTTTGGGCGAAGCCAGGCATCGAGTGAAAACCAGCGGTGTGCCGGAAGAAATACCATGATCCAACAGAGCAGCATCATCAAATAATAATGGTTGTTGTAGGAGCTTTTTTGCATTAAGTACACACAACTCCACATAAGGGCGTATGCCGCCATGCTGAAACGATAGCGGTATCCCAGCATCACGAAAACACCGAAGGTTCCCATGAGCACGAAATAGTAGTACATGCCGTCTCCCGGAAGCGGTTGCAAAAACTCAAGTCCGATGAAGTTAAAAGTGAATTCGGGCTCCACCATGGTACGTCGTACCCAGCCCGTCATCACGGCCCCATAACCTTCAATAGCGATGAGGGCGCCAAAGACAACACGCCAAAGTACGAGTCCTGTGTTATCGATATGAGTAAAGAGCCATTTATTCATACGTAGCGATATAGTCTTTAGCAAAGCGCTCGTCCTTGGCAATTGCTTCTTTTAATAAGGCAAGCGTGTCGAAGGTTTCTTCGTCGCGAATATGCGTCAGGAACTCAATGCGCAACGGTTGGTCGTACAAATCTTTTGAAAACTCAAGAAAATAGGTTTCAATGGTTCGATCTCTGCCACCTACGGTAGGGTTGGTTCCAATACTGGTTATTCCATACACGCGATGCCCGTCGATATTCGCTTGCACCACATAAACGCCATTCTTCGGAATCATCTTATAGGAAGCATCTGGTTGTAGGTTGGCCGTAGGAAAATTGATGGTTCTCCCAATTTCTCTTCCTTTTGTCACGGTTCCGGAAATCATGTACGGATAACCGAGATACTTGTTTGCTGTTGTGATGTCACCCACTTCCAGCGCGTTTCTAATTTTGGTTGAGCTAACAGCGACTTCATCCAATTCTTGCGCGCTAATTTCTTCTACTTCAAATCCAAATTGTGTTCCAAATCTTCGCAGATCATCTATGTTCGCGGTTCGGTTTCTTCCGAAGCGATGATCGTACCCAATAATCACTTTTTTGGCGTGCAGGCGATTTACCAGTAACTCTTGCACAAAGGCTTCGGCCGTCATTCTAGAGAATGCCTGGGTAAAGGGATGAATAATGAGTTGTTCTAGTCCGGTTTGCGCCAGAAGTTCTTTTTTTTCTGGAAGCGAATTTATCAGTTTTAAGTCGGTTCCCTGTTGCAGGACCATTCTAGGATGTGGAAAAAAGGTAAGAAGGAGGGAAGTAAGCTCATTGGCGTTGGCAGCGTCCACGACCTGCTTCAAAATTGCTCTGTGACCAATATGAACGCCGTCAAACGTTCCTATGGTAATCACAGAAGGGGTTGTGTTTTTATAGGCTTGTGCCGATGCGTATTCTTGCATATTACTTGCCATTAAACGCGTTCATAGTGTTACTCGCTCCTGCCAATCCGAAGGACTCAATCAAATCGGTCGCTATAGGAAGTCGTTCCTTAAGCGCGTTATCTTCTTCTTCGGTCCATGTGCCCAACACATAATCTACCTGGCGTCCTTTGGAGAAGGCGTCGCTAATTCCAAAACGAAATCGTGCGTACTGGGTAGTTTGTAAGGTTTGCTGAATATCTTTTAAACCATTGTGGCCGCCATCACTGCCTTTGGTTTTGAGGCGTAGCGTTCCAAAGGGCAGGTTGAGATCGTCGGTAACCACCAGCAAGTTTTGCAGCGGAATTTTTTCCTGTTCCAGCCAATAGCGAACAGCCTTTCCGCTAAGGTTCATGTAAGTGCTTGGTTTCAGCAGTAAAAAACTACGTCCTTTCTTTTTATGCAGAGTAATGTCTCCCAGTTTTTGGGTTTCCCAACTAAGGTCGTTTTCTTGGGCAAGATGGTCTAAAATAGTAAAGCCGATATTGTGGCGAGTGTGGTGGTACTTCGGACCGATATTTCCCAGTCCGGCAACTAAAAACTTCTTCATGGGGTCGCCTTCGGTACGTGGGTGCTTCGGATTGGAACCAAAAATTTTTCTGAAAATAGATAGCATCCCACGGGTGATTTCTTCCGTAAAAATAAAAAAACATCCGCCAATTGGCGGATGCTTTGTAAATTATATTTGAGAAAAAGATTAAGATTCAGCTGGTGCTTCTGCAGTTTCTTCACCGCCTTCAGCTCCGCTTTCTTCTCCTTCAGCTCCTTCTTCTCCTTCTGCGTCTTCATCCTCTTCCTCTTCTTCGTCGACGATGGCCGTTCGAGAAGTTCTCACCTGACAGATTACTGTGTTATCTGTGTGTAAGATGGTAAAGTCGTCTGAAGCTACTGAAGTAACATACTTTTTGTGACCGATTTTCATTTCGGTGATATCTACCTCAATAAAGTCAGGTAAATTTCCTGGAAGTCCTTTTACACGAAGGGTACGCATAATAATTCGTAACACCCCTCCGTTTCGAACACCTCGGGCATTACCTACCACACGCACTGGAATTTCCATAGTTACCGGCTTGTCATCGAAAATCTGATAGAAATCGATGTGTAAAATTTCGTCGGTTACCGGGTGAAATTGAATGTCTTGCAGTACCGCGTTTATGTTGGTACCGTCTTCCAAAGCAATTACCACTGTGTGAACGTCTGGCGTGTACACTAAGCTGTTGAAGTCGTTTCCTTCTGCTGAAAAGTGTATGGTATCATCGCCACCATAAACCACACAAGGAACCTTTCCAGCATTACGTAAGGCCTTGGTCGCTCCCTTGCCCACGCTTTCTCTTTTAGATCCGTTGATTGTAATTGATTTCATTATAATAAGTTAAATTAAACTAACGCTTATGCGTTAAGCGGCTGCAAATGTAGTGTTTTTGTGAATAAGAAAAAAGAAGAAAGAAAAAAGAGAAAAGAGACAAGACCGTTCACGTTGCTCACTACAAGAATTATGATTTCTAGGAATTAGTCTTGATTCTTTTTTCTTGCAGCGAAGCGGTCATGATTCTGTAGTTGGAAGAAAGAGACAAGACCGTTCACGTTGCTCACTGCAAGAATTATGATTTCTAGGGATTGGTCTTGATTCTTTTTTCTTGCAGCGAAGCGGTCATGATTCTGTAGTTGGAAGAAAGAGACAAGACCGTTCGCGTTGCTCACTGCAAGAATTATGATTTCTAGGGATTGGTCTTGATTCTTTTTTCTTGGAGCGAAGCGGTCATGATTCTGTAGTTGGAAGAAAGAGACAAGACCGTTCACGTTGCTCACTACAGGAAATAGGATTTTTTTGGTTTGAACTTTGTTCTTTTCTCCTGTAGCGTAGCGGTCTTTCGTCTAAAAAGACTACATGATAAACTTGGAAGCAATGCTTTCGTTGTTATTTACACGAAGCATTACATCCGCAAAGAGGTTTGCACAACTAAGGACTCGAATTTTTTCGCTTGGTTGTTTCAGCGGAATCGAATCGGTAACGATTAATTCTTCCAGTTTCGACTGTTCCAAACGCTCGTATGCATTTCCGGAGAGAATAGGGTGCGTACAAATGGCGCGCACACTTAAGGCGCCGCGTTCCATCATCAAGTCGGCTGCCTTGGTTAGGGTTCCCGCCGTATCGACCATGTCATCAGCGAGCACAACATTCTTACCGCTCACATCTCCGATAAGTTCCATGTGAGAGATCACGTTGGCTTTGGCGCGTTGTTTATAGCAAATAACAACGTCGCTTTCCAGAGCCTTCGAATAGGCGTAGGCACGTTTGCTTCCGCCCATATCGGGAGAGGCAATGGTTAGGTTGTCAAGATTGAGCTTTCTCAGGTAGGGCAGAAAAATGGTCGAGGCAAATAAATGGTCTACCGGTTTTTCAAAAAATCCTTGAATTTGATCGGCGTGGAGGTCCATTGTGATGATCCGTGTCGCTCCCGCGGTTTCCAACATTTTCGCCACCAGTTTGGCGGCAATCGGAACTCGAGGTTTGTCCTTACGGTCCTGGCGCGCCCACCCAAAGTAAGGAAGCACAGCCGTAATATGTCGTGCCGAGGCGCGTTTGGCAGCATCCAGCATCAACAACATTTCCATGAGATGATCGCTGTTAGGATGGGTTGATCCTATAATAAAGACCCTGCTGCCTCGCACAGATTCTTCGAAGGACGGTTGAAATTCGCCATCGCTGTAGGTGGAAGTGATCACATTTCCCAAAGGGATTCCAAAGGCTTTGGCAATATCAGTCGCTAAGACTTGACTTTGTTTGCAGGCAAAAATTTTGGGTTCTGGAATGGCAGCAGACATCTGATGGGTGGTTTAAGTTGACGATCGCACAAAGGTAAAAATTAATTGTGAGGTCGCTACTAAAATTTAGGAGGATGCAAATTGTTTTTTGAAATAAAGTATGTAAATTTGCCGTCCCGTATGCCTTGGTGGCGGAATTGGTAGACGCGCTGGATTCAAAATCCAGTTCTTTCGGGAGTGTGGGTTCGATTCCCACCCAAGGTACAATAAACCATAAAAAGAGTGAACACAAGCGAGCTTCAAAAAGAAAGCTCGCTTTCTTTTTGAAGTAATGCGGCGTGTTCTTTTTATGGTTTTCACGCGCAGCGTGACGGGAACTTTGGCATCGCCAAAGAATCCCACCTGCTTTTCTCGAATTTCGCTTTCTTTTTGAAGTAATGTGGCGTGTTCTTTTTATGGTTTTCACGCGCAGCGTGAAGGGAACTTTGGTGCAGCCAAAGAATCCCACCTGCTTTTCTCGAATTTCTCTTTCTTTTTGAACTGAGGCAAAACATTATTTAGCGTCATTTTCTGGGTTTATTTAATAGAATATGTTAGGTCATTCCCAAAATAAAGGGTACATTTCCGTTAACCCAATAATACTATTTCAATCCCCATCATGTCTGAATTTTGGCTGTATGTAAAACTCGGGATCACGCATGTACTCGACTGGAACGCTTACGATCATGTGTTGTTTTTAATCGTGCTTACGGTAGGATATCCCGTTTCTGCCTGGCGAAAATTATTGCTACTCGTCACCGCCTTTACACTGGGCCATACCTTTTCTCTAATCGCGACCCATTACGAGGTTGTGCAGGTAGATGCCGCCCTCATTGAATTCCTAATTCCAATCACCATATTAGCGGCAGCGGTGTACTCGATTATGACAGCGCGCCAGGTTGCCGAACAAAAGAAAGGATGGTTGCTCTACATTATTACATTATTTTTTGGGCTCATTCACGGTTTTGGCTTCGGAAGGTATTTCAATATGATTAATCAAGATGACGGTCTTGCACCGTTGTTTGAGTTTGCGCTGGGCATTGAAATTTCTCAATTAGTGGTCGTTTTTGTGGTGGTTCTGTTAGCAAGCTTGCTCCATTTTTTCTTCCGAATCTCACGACGCGATTGGATTCTGGTGGCGTCCTCGATAGTGATTGGCTTAGTGATTCCCATGCTTGCTGAAAATTGGATCTTCTAAAGCTTTCGGAAACATTTAACACCACTATTTTTTGAAAGCCTGTAACTTCCTGTTAAATTCGCTACTTATCTGGTAGTTTTCATGAATTCAGACAAGCAGTTAACATATGATATTGCCTATTTGCGTATGGCGAAAGAATGGGCGAAATTATCATATTGTAGACGCCGGCAAGTAGGTGCGTTGATCGTCAAAGATAAAATGATCATTAGCGATGGTTACAACGGTACTCCTACCGGTTTTGAAAATGTGTGTGAAGATGAAAACGGGGAAACTAAATGGTATGTGCTTCATGCGGAAGCTAACGCCATTTTGAAAGTGGCTGCTTCCACCCAATCCTGTCACGGTGCCACCTTGTATATTACCATGTCACCCTGCCAGCAATGCAGTAAATTAATTCATCAGGCAGGAATCAAACGCCTCGTGTATCAAGAGCTGTATAAAGATGATAGCGGCGTAAAATTTTTAGAGCGGGCGGGCGTTAGCATTACACACCTACCCAATCTCGAATCGTAACACAGTATGAGTCCTTTAAAGAAATACTTACCCTTATTGCTTGGCGTGGCCCTGGCCGCAGGGGTTTTTATGGGCTCAAAACTGAACTTTGAAGACAGCAACGAAAAGATCTTCGCGACCAATTCTAAGAAAGATAAGCTCAACCGACTCATAGACTATATCGATTACGAATATGTTGATAAAGTGAATACAGACAGTATCGTAGATGTGACTGTTAACGGTATCCTTGAGAATCTCGATCCGCATTCGGTATACATTCCTGTGGATCAATATGAAGAAACCGCAGACGACATGCGCGGAAATTTTGTAGGCATCGGCATCAGTTTTTATGTGTATAATGATACTATCGCGGTGATTCGAGCGATTGAAGGAGGATCGGCAGCACGCGTCGGAATTCGTGGTGGCGACCGCATTCTGTACGCGAATGATAAAAAACTATTTGGAGAAAATATAGACCGCGATAGCATTTCCGAATATCTCAAAGGAGAGATTAATTCTAAAGTGAACCTAAAGGTCTATCGCAAAAGTGAAGACCGCATTCTTGAAAAACGCGTCAAACGAAAAAGAGTGCCCATCGTGAGTGTGGATGCCGCCTATAAAATCAACGAGGAACTTGGCTATATTAAGGTCAATCGCTTTTCGGAATCCACTCCGGAAGAGTTCGACAATGCTATGGAAGCGTTGTTAGATGACGGAATGAAGCGTTTGGTGTTAGACCTGCGTGATAACCCCGGAGGGTATATCTACGCCGCCGAAAGACTCGTGGACGAATTTTTAGAAGACGATAAGCTGGTGCTGATCACCCGCAATAAAAAAGGGGAAGAAAGTTATTCGTATGCCACGCGCAGAGGCGATTTTGAAGAAGGAATGGTGTATGTCCTTATCAATGAGAATTCTGCTTCCGCTAGTGAAATTGTTGCAGGAGCGTTGCAGGATAATGACCGCGGACTCATCGTTGGGAGGCGTTCCTTCGGAAAAGGCTTGGTCCAACGCGAAATGGCTTTAGGCGATGGAAGTGCGGTCCGACTTACCATTGCACGGTATTACACGCCTACAGGGCGATCTATTCAAAAGCCTTATGATAATGGTATTGAAGATTACTACCGCGATTATGAACGACGCTATCGCAATGGCGAATTGATTAGTGCCGACAGTATTACCGTGGCCGATTCCTTGAAATTTGTGACCCCAAAAGGGAAAGTAGTGTACGGAGGTGGCGGAATTATCCCCGATCTTTTTGTTCCAAAGGATACCAGTATTGAAAATAAAACCCTAGAATACGTCTCCAGAAACGGCTATATGTCCTATTTCATTTTTGAATATCTCGAGGCCAACCGAAACGATTTTGATGGGATGACGTTACGCGACTTTCAGGAGAATTATACGGTGGGCACAGGATTGTTAGAAGACTTTATTTCGTATGCCCGACTGGATCGTGCCCAGATCGATATGAGTGATTACACCGAAGAATTGAAAAATTCGATCAAGGCAAACATTGCAGAACAACTCTTTGGCTCTAATGCTTATGAGGCGATCCTAAATCAAGGCGACCCCATGATTCAAGTGATCCTTCAGCGCGAGAGAAGACGCGCACAGTAGGGCAACCGACTTACTTTTTGGTTTTCTTCTGAATGCGGAGCGAAATCTGCAGGATCACAATCAACACAATAACACAGGCCGCCGCTAGCATCCCGATGAGAGCCACGGCACTATCCCCTTCCAAAAGGTGTTCGCTATCGAGTTTGGTCGCGTTAAAGATGATGAGTCCGAGGGCTAATGCAATAAGAATATATCTGAAGATTTTCATAAGGGCTTAATTAAACAATTCCTGAATGTTTGAGGTGAACAGCTTTACCGCAATGGCCAGAAGGATTACTCCAAACACTTTCTGAATGATCATGATGCCGTTTTTTCCCAGGACACGTTGGAGCTTTCCGGAGGTCTTTAAGACCGCATAAATGATTATGATATTTAAGATGATCGCAATAATGATATTCCAAATATCGTATTCTGCCCGAAGCGATAAGAGGGTGGTTAAACTTCCCGGTCCTGCCAGCATCGGAAACGCAAGCGGAAAAATAGACGCTAGATCGGGGCTGGCGTCGCTTTCCTTGAATAGGGTAACGCCCAGAATCATTTCCAACGCAATAAAAAAGAGAATAAAAGCGCCGGCAACGGCAAATTCATTCACGTTGATACCAATAAGGCGCAAGATGCTTTCTCCCAGGAAAAGAAAAATGACCATGACAACGGCAGCAACTATCGAGGCTTTTTCGCTGTGAATATGTCCGGATTTCTCCCGTAGCGAAATAACGATCGGGATATTTCCAACGATATCGATCACCGCAAATAGCACCATGGTCGCAGTGAGTATTTGTTTAAAATCCAGTTCCATACAACAGGGTTGCTTCAGAGTGCAAAGGTATAAATTCCGAAGAGGATTTTTAGTACCCCGGCATAAATTAAAAGCAGTTTAGACAGGAAGTGTATACGCCGAAAATAATATCTTTGCGGCATGTTTCAATTGGGAAAAGCCATCGTATCTGAAGATCTTTTTGAAAAGGATTTTGTGTGCAACCTGAATGCCTGTCGAGGTGCCTGTTGCGTAGAGGGGGAAGCCGGGGCGCCGGTTACGGAGGAAGAAACCACCTTATTGGCTGAAACCTACCCAAAAATCAAAGACTTTCTACGTCCGGAAGGGATCGCTGCTATCGAGGCGCAGGGAACGCACATTGTATCCCCTCTTGATGAATTGGAAACTCCCCTGGTGGATGGCGCCGAATGCGCCTATGTTACTTTTTCGGAGAATGGGATTGCCGCTTGTGGTATTGAACAAGCCTATAACGCTGGTGTTACCAACTTTAAAAAACCCATCTCTTGTCATTTATATCCTGTGCGAATTCAGGAGTACAGCGAATTTTCTGCCGTGAATTATCATCGTTGGCCCATCTGTGATGATGCTTGTGTTCTGGGAAAGGAACTACAGGTTCCGGTCTATAAGTTCGTCAAAGACGCCTTAACCCGTAAATTCGGAGAACATTGGTACGATGAATTGGAAAAAGTGGCGGAAACCTACCAATAATGTAGATTACCCATTTGGGGGATTGTTTAGTTAACTGATTAGCTGTATCTTACTCCTATTAACCAAAAACTTTTCAGTTATGAAATATGCTTGGATCATCGCACTTGCCATGGGGATTACCGTAGGCTGCGATAACCCGGTTTCAAAAAAAATTAAGGAAACGAAGGAGAATGTTTCGAATACGACCAAAGCGGTAAAAGAGCTCAATACCATGCAAGACGACATCAAGGCCTTGCAGGAAAAAGAACCACTTACCAACGAAGCATTTAAGGAATGGCTTCCGGAAGAATTAAATGGCATGCAACGCACTGGCTATAAGGCTGGGCAGGGCTCGTATATGCAAATTGCCACTATCGAAGGAACGTATACAGATGAGGCCAAAACAAAAAAGTTCACGGTGCAGATTATTGATGGGGCTGGACAAACCGGCGCTGCGGCTACTGCCGGAATGCGTCTGATGTTTTCGCAAGATTTTGAAGAAGAAACCGAAACGCGGATGCGCCGTACCGTAAAGAAGGACGGAATGAAAGCCATTGAAGAGTACCGCAAGAATAATAATTCTAGTGAAATTCAATTGTTCCATAACGATCGTTTCTACGTAAAAGTGAACGGAACCAACATGGATCTGGACGAAACCTGGAGTGCGATGGAAGCGTTAGAGATGGATGATTTAGCTTCCTAGCTTTCAGCATCCAGATAAATGTTGATAACCCCTGTTTTTATAAACAATAGGCCAGAACCGACCTAAGAAAGTGGTACCTTAGGAGTTGAAATAAGGAAATCTATTGGATTTCTTTATTCGTGGGTACGTTTGGCTGACTTTTTTCAGCGGTACAACAACAAAAGGAAGATGTTGCGTTGTTGTAATAGGTACTCAACTAGTGTTCTTGCAAAAGAACCTTGTGTTTAAGTGTTATTAAAAAGGGAGGCTGCTGTAGCCTCCCTTTTTTACGATTAGATCTCTTGAGTTTACACCTTTTTAAAACTGGTGTAATATTCGTCCATCAAATTAGTTAACGCCGTTAAAAGGTCTTTGGTTTCTAGCAATAAACTAAAGTACAGGGTGGTGTTCTTTGGACTGGATTCTTCCGTACGAGTACGAGCGATTTGTTTCTCAATTTTCTTAGAAACGAATTCAAATAATTCAAACTTCTGATCCAGAACATGTCCCATTCGTTCAATTTCTCGTTTCTCGAACAACTCTTGAATTTCTCCCAGTAATTTTTCAAGAGAATCATCGATTTCTTGTAAATCTTTGATCTGAGTAAACTTGAGCGGTTTGTGATTATTGTTGACGTGCTTGTAACTTACTTTAGAAATGTATTCCAACGATTGAACGATATCTGTAAGGTATCCAAGTACAATAATATAAAAGTTGCTTCCGCGAACGCTGGTCTCATCCAAATTCTTGATAAAGTAGAAGATATTGTTACGCAGTTCTTCAACTTCATCATCCAATTTATTAACTCCTTTCTTGGTCTTTTTCAAGCGAGATGTGTCTTGCTTTGCCAAGCCTCGAAGTGTATCAGTATATATCTTGTTGGTGCGCTTCACAACATTTGCAATGGTGTCGGCACTTTCTTCAATAATGCCTTGAACCGTATTGCTTTCTGCTTTCTTTAGCTTATCGGGTGAAGTAATGGCCTTGCTCTTGTTTTTATGTACAATATAATTTCGTACTAATAGAAAGACGGCAATTAGCAACAATATAGGAATCATTACTTCTTGATTCCAGTTGATGAGAAATGTAAGGGTTCCAGCGGCTACAAAGGCACTGAATGCCGTGAAGAACCAGCCACCAATCACATTGAGAACTCCGGCCACCCGATAGACAGCGCTTTCTCTGCCCCAAGCACGATCGGCTAAGGAGGTTCCCATGGCCACCATAAAGGTTACATAGGTGGTAGATAAGGGCAATTTCATCGAAGTGGCAATAGAGATAAGTATTCCGGCTACCACTAAATTTATGGAAGCGCGCACCATATCAAAAGCAGGGAGTTCGTATCGCCGATGTTGCGGTAATGCTACTACAGTTTTTTCAAATCGGGAATCGATTGACGCTACGGTTCGGTTTGGCAAAATAGTAGCCAAAAAGCCTCCCACTTTGGTGCTTCCTTTCACCAAAAGGCGCGATAGTAGATTTGGTTCAAATTTTTCATGTCCATCGCCTTGTCGAGACAATCCGATTTCTGTATCTGCTACGGTACGTGCTTTTTTAGAAAACCATAAGGTAAGCACCATGACTCCTCCGGCTATGAATAATAAGATAGGTTCTGCAGGAACTTTTTGCGCTAAGACATTCATAGAGAATGTGGTTGCTTCTTGTCCAGACGCGATCCAGGCTTCATAAGAATGATAAGCTGCCATAGGGACCCCAATAAAGTTTACAAGATCGTTTCCAGAGAATGCCAAGGCCAATCCAAATGTTCCTATGGCGATTACAAAAATGAGAATACTCTTTTTGAATATTTTCATAAACGCATAGGAAAACAACGTCCAAAAAACAAAACTACCAGCTATGAAAATAAGCTCGTTACCTTCTAAGAACTCTTTAAAGTCTCCGTAGTACGGGGTGCCTTTTAGACCTTTCATGAAAATAAAATACCCGATGGCAGAAAGAGCGATACCCCCGAAAATCGCACCAAAATTCTTGATCTTTTCTTCGTAATGAAAGGTTAGGATAAGTCTTGAAAGCCATTGTACTAATGCTCCAATAGTAAAAGCAATTCCGACCGAAAGAAGGATTCCCAGTATAATTTCAGTTGCTTTGGCGGTGTTGATATATTCACTGAGATTTGCCCATGTCTCAGTGTTGCTATTACCAATTTTGATGAGTGACATGACCACTGCAGCACCCAGTAGTTCAAACACAATAGAAACCGTGGTAGAAGTAGGAAGTCCGAGAGTATTGAAAAAATCCAACAATAGTATGTCGGTGATCATAACCGCCATAAAAATGATCATGATCTCACCGAAATAGAACTGTCCCGGAACGAAAATCCCTTTTCTTGCCACTTCCATCATTCCGCTAGAGAAAATGGCTCCTATAAAAATCCCAAGACTGGCAATAATCATGATGGTTTTAAAGGAAATGGCTTTTGAGCCAATGGCTGAGTTTAGAAAGTTCACAGCATCGTTACTTACGCCCACGACTAAGTCGGCAATCGCCAATATGGCAAGGGCTATGAGCATAAATAGATAGAAGTTTTCCATGTTATATTTTAGTATTAAAGTGGTGCAAATTTCTCAATATAAAGCTGATTTACTGTTACCAAAAGGTTATGAAATTCGCACTAAAAGTGCAGTTCGAAACCCATTCGGAAACGTATGTTGTCCTCTATGCTGGCTACTGTTCGATAGCTCAGGTCGGCCTGAATTTTTAATTTGTGACCTACAAAATATTTACTCCCTCCCAACGTATATTCTTTTATATCCGATCGCATGGTAATGGCGTCAAATGTGTTTTGCGTATATCGGAAGACACTTTCATAATTGCTTCGGAAAAGATAACCTATTTGTGCGTTAATGGCATCCCCAACGAGTACAATATCTCCAGTAGGTGTTCCATCTAGTTCGACTGCCACCGGATTTTCGGCCTGTCGCTGCGCATATTCCGCCATGATAGAAACACCTTGCCATTTAAACATCGCGTCGGCAAAGAGGGTGGTTATATCTGTTTCATACAGACTGCCATCTTCTAAGAACATATAGGTTCCCAGATTACTACGGGTCTTAACAGCGTCATCATTATGATCGTAGGTGAATCCAAGCATGAGCTTGGGGGTTTCCTCTCTGGCGAGATCTGCTTGAATGTAATCTCCTTTCCCTTGAAAACTACCAAAAGGCAATATTTCAAGCCGGCCGGTATACTGAAGTCCGCCCAAGTTCCCCTCGGTTATATTACGACCCTCTCCTTGAGATAACGCAATTTTTTCTCTTATTAAAAAGGAATTTGATAAGGCAATATGGTGTTGTAATTGGAAGCCTATGTCGCGATCAATATTGAAATTGCTATTCAAGAGGGATCGATCTATTAATTGCATGTTTGCTGAAGAAACCACTCGCTCCACGTTCCCCGGAAGCTTGGTTTGACCTACCCACAGCTCAAAGTTTTCGTAGAAATTCCATTTGACCACCGCATCTAAGATGATTCTGGGAGTATTCCGGTTGAACTGATTGGCCCCTGCCACGTCGCGATTCGACAACCCCAGCTCTATCTTATATTTGAGGTTCGGACTAAAGGCAAATCCATCAAATTTCAAACGTGCCCGCCGAATCGAAAAGGTGTATTCAGGACTCCCATATTGTTCTCCTTCGTAGTCCCAGGAACTATTCGCTCGAAATTGAATACGAGGCGCAAATTTAACGCTCCAGGAGCTATCGGCAGCGACAAAATTGATTAGACCTTTACCAAATTTTGTGTTCGTGGTGTCTTGGGCGTGCATTACAGAGGCAAAAAGTGCAACAATGGAAATCGCCCATATACGTATCCTCATTGTGATAATCGTTAAAGTTTTTGTCGCTGCAAATAAATTAACAATCCTAAAATCAAATGTTTCCTTATTGTTACCATTTCAAAAAAAAAGGCTGCCGTTATCGGCAGCCCAATTACACTTATAAACGAAGTTGACAAAAACTTTACGATTATTAAAAAGTGTAGATGTCTAAAGACTTTGTAAATAAATAGAGATTTCCGTGGAGGTATGTAATGAAATCATTAAATAATCTTTAAACCACTCCAATGTTAAATCTTTACGCCGAAGGCTAATATAAACAACTGAAAAACAAGTTGTTGTGATTTCAATGTAAACTTAACGTTAACTAAATGTGTCTAAAAAGTAAATTTTATATTATATTTGAGATAAGAAAATGCATTGATATGAAGAATTTACTCGCCCTTATGATGATTGTAGCGCTTGCTACAGCTAGTTTTGCTCAAAACACCCCAAGAACCGAATATGTGAAGAAAGGGGACTTAACCCACGCAACCATCTATCATGATAATGGTATGGTCGCACAGAAGGGGCATTATACAAAAGAAGGAAAACTTACAGGTACCTGGATGAGTTATGATGCCGAAGGAAATATAACTGCAAAAGCAAATTATGTTAATGGTATGAAAGATGGAACTTGGACGTTCTATCAAGGAGCTACCAAGAAAGAGGTTACCTATGACAATAGTAAGATAGCCTCTGTTACTACATGGGAACGCACGGAGACACGTGTAGTTTCCAACAAATAAAAATCCTGAAAATAATTAAAAAAGGGGCTGTTGATTAACAGCCCCTTTTTTAATTACTCTATTTTACTAGTTACCGTGCCCAACCAGCGCCCCAGGTGGCGAAGTCGGTTCCGGTTCCATTTCCTACTCCCGTTAAGAAGTCACTGTCGTCAAAGGTGAATCCGGTGTCATTTTTTACTTGCGTGGTAACGTTGTTGAAGGTTACGTCAATCGCTTGAAGTAATCCGTCCAATACTCCTTGTCCGGTTGGGTTATCTCCCATATCACCGTCAAGATCAAAACCTTCATCAAAATCAGAGATCACTACGTTGGTGAAGATACCTTGTGTACCAGCACGTAGACGAATCGCTTCGTTGTCGGCGTCATTGGTTCCTACAATCGTAACGTTGGTAACGTTAGGAGCAGAGAAGTACCCACCTTCGTTAGAGAAATCGGTATTGTATCCGTCACACTCAAATGCCTTATCGTGGCTAGCGGTGTGCTCTACGTATACATCGGTAAGGTTTCCGGTGTATCCTTCCGTCCAGTCAATAGAATCATCTTCAGAACCAAAAACTGCCAAGTGGCTCGCATTTACGGTTCCACCGAAGAATTCAAAACCGTCATCAGATCCAACATACACCTGTACGTAATCGATCGTAGTATTGTTTCCGATAGCGTATAGAGAAACTCCATTTAGCTCAGAGTTACCGTCTACAGCTCCACCCGCATATTCTACACGAACATAACGCAATACACCAGAATCGTCTCCAGGAACGTTTCCACCATACGAAAGACCACCCACTTCAGTGGTAGAAGTATCGCTAGATCCATCAGCAGTAGAGTTGATAGGCGCACGCCCACACATTACGATGCCACCCCAGTCACCAGAACCAGGAGAATCTGCATTCGACGTAAATACGATTGGGTTCTCAGCATTTCCGTCGGCAACGATACGCGCTCCCTGAAGGATTGCGATATAAGCATTTACACCAACAGGAGCCACATTAATAGTGGTTCCAGGGGCAATGTTCAAGGTAGTACCTTCGGTCATGAGCACTGCTCCAGTTACTAAGTATTCGTTATCTGCCGTTAAGTTTAGATCTGAAGTATACACCCCGCTAAGGTTGATCGCTTCGTCTCCAACACCGCCGTCGCCACCATCGCTACCGTTGTTGATGGTTGTAACGCTGTTGTCTTCGATGATGATATCAGCGGTATCATCGCTCTCACAAGAAGTGAGCAATAAGGCGAATACGCCTATAAATAAAAGAAAATTAGTTTTCATCATTGCGTGAATTTAAATAGTAATTAATTGTTATATTTTGTATTTAAGTGTTAATCCGAAGCTTACGCCACGAGTGTAATTTAAAAGGGTTACATCCCCATTGCTATCTACCAGATCAAAAGGAGCTAACAAAACGCTGCCTTCGGCACCGGTGTTTTCACGAACCCTTTTAATGTCAGGGTTCAAAATATTCTTTACGCTAAGGTTGGCTTCAAAATGCTCACCAAAGGAGTTCCTCCAAATAAAGTTTAAGCTAGGCACCGACTTTTCTACGATGTTTCCTAAGTCTCCACTTCCCAACGCAAAGATGCGGTCTGAGAAATAGGAGAACGCTACCGTCGCCTTTGGTTTGTAGGTTCCAAACGTAGGCGAGTAGTTCAAATCGGCGTTTGCGATAAACTTAGAGGCGCCTTCCAATTCATCTTCGGTACGTGCGAAAGAGGTTCCGAAGGTAAAACCGTCTGCGGTAGAAATATCTTTCAGGTCTTGTTTCGTATCGGTATACGCAAAATTACCTCCAATAGTGATCAAGGGGTTTTCATCGGCGTCTGAAATTAGGTGCTTTCTAAACTCCAATTCTACTCCGTATACCTCCGCCTGATCTCCGGTACGGAAATAGCGCTGGGTACCTGTAGCATCGGTAGCCACTACCCGGTTGATTGGGTCTTGAATGGTTTTGGTAAAGACACTTACCGCTAGTAACTCCCCTCGTGTTGGGAACCACTCGTACTTCAAATCGGCGTTAAAAATATCTGAATAGCTAGCGCCGGTACCATCTGCTTTTCCTAACACGTCTGGGTTCCCCCCGATACGCTGCGTTACTTCTTCATAAACGAAGTTGGCAGCCTCCTTGAATTCAGGATAGGATGCCGTACGACTTCCCGACACACGAAGGTTCATGTCTTCGTTCAAAGCGTATTTTACGTTCAAACTAGGAAAGAATAGATTTTCTGTTACCGTGCGGAACCCAGGATCTCCGGGAACCGGGTTGATCACATCATAGGTAACCGATTGCGACCAGTTCTCTAAGCGAAGGCCGGGAACAAATAAAAACTTTCCAAGCTGAATATCGGCAGTGGCCAATCCGGCGTGAATGTCGAGCTCTCCTTTGTAGGTGTTTTCATAGGGTTGTGGAACGTTGGTGAGTCCGAGGATCTCATCCAAGCCTAAGGGCTGTCGCGCCACCCGTAAGTTCCAAAGACCCGATCCTTCCGGAATGTTAAAATTCGACACGAAGAAGAAATCATTAAGGTTAAGCGGATCTAGTACCGGATTCGCGTTTTTGTCTAGGATCTCGTATCCATAACGCCAGTTGTTGAAACGACGCTCTTTGGTTCTTCCGTTATAGCCGAAGGTAATGTTTACGGCTTCGGAAGCCTTATAATTCATATTCAAATAGCTGTTCAACTCATCGTCTTCAATGCTTTGGAAGTACCGCTGATTGTCGAACGCAATGTTGTCGTAAAAGATCGCATTGGTGGTAGGATCGTCATCCAAAAAGAACTGATAATCCTCTAGCGATAGCCGCTTTCTATCGGGTTGGTCTGAGAATACTTTGTTGAATCCAATGCCCCAGTCGGCTAACCATTTTTCGGAAAGTGTGTGGGTTCCGTTCAACTGGTTTACAAAGATCATATCCTGATCGAACTGAACGTTCGATTGGTAAAATCCGCCGTCACTGTTTCCACTAAAACCATCCCGGTTAAAACCTTGTCCACCAATTCCGAAGAAGGAAGCTTCGTCTTTAGACGTATTTGAGTATAGGGAGGTAAACTTGATTTTGTGTCCTTCAATATTGTTGTAAATGATTGAGGCCAGGGCCGAAGTATTGGTGGTGTATTCAAATTGTTCACCGTTTGGGAATCGCAATTTAACGTCGTTGGTAAAGTCTACGGCCTCGAATTCAGAATAGCCATATCCGTTGGTAAAAGAAGCCGTTCCGAAGAAACTCAAACGTTGGTTATCGTCAATATTGTAAGAATACCCTCCTTCGATCGATCCATTAAACGGGATAGGAGAGGAAGCCTCTTGTGGATCCACTCCGTGTGACAATACAATCGCGAACGGATCGTTGTCGTAGCGATTGTAGTATCCGAAGTAGCTGGGACCTTCACTTCGAAGAAAGTCTTCCCCGATAGCATTGGTGTTCGCACCCCCTCCGGTAGCAATGGCCAGATAGCCCGATCCTGTATATTCTTTGGAGGTAATGTCTACGTTACCCGCACTAAAGTCACCATAGAAATAGCTGGAATAGGCTTTACTAACCGAAACGCTCTCAATAATTTCAGAAGGAAATAATTCAAGGTTGATGTTTTTCTTGTTGACATCATTAGACGGAAGGGACAGACCGTTCATCGTGGTGTTCTGATAACGATCTCCCAACCCTCTAACAAATACTTCGCTACTTCCCTGTTGCTGGCTAATTCCGGAAATTTGAGCGACCGCTGCCGCGGCATTATCTACTCCCTTACGAGCGAGTTCTTCGGCACCAATACTTTGTACGATGGTGGTGGCTTTCTTTTGTTCTAACAATAGGGCTACTTCACTGTCTCTTCTTCGCGTAGTGGTAATCACTACTTCGTCCAGAGCCGCTGCACTGGCTCCCATAGGTACGTTTACTGTGGTAACACGATTGGCTTCCACGTTAATGTCAGCTATTTCTACCGTTTCGTACCCAACAAAACTATAGACCACGGTGTAGGTCCCGGGACTCAGGTTTTCTAGAGCGTACAACCCATCAATATCTGAAGTCGTACCTTTTGCTGTATCTTTTATGAGTACATTTGCAAACGGCAAGGGCTCATCGTTGTAATCTTTATCGGTCAACTGACCTACTATAGAACCGGTTCCTTGGGCAAAAGAGAGGGACGCGATTCCTAAAAGTATAGCAGTAAAAAAGTGTTTCATTTCGTTGTTTAATTTCTTGGGGCAAAGATGAACACACAATGTAAAGGTGCCGTTAACCCCAGATTAACCTTACATAACATTAAGGTTATCGAATTGTTAATCGAAATTTCGAAATCGATTTCGCCGCGAGTCCTTCTGAAATCAGTATCTTTCGGCTCTAAAATTCACCTTTCTTATGATGCAATGGGAGCAACTTTTATCCTTGAAAAGACAGGGCGATGCCAACAAGCGCCTTCGCATTGAACAAGATGAAACCCGCCTCGGTTTTGAGGTAGATTACGACCGCATCATTTTTTCTTCCTCCTTTCGTAGTTTGCAGGATAAAACACAGGTCATCCCCTTGTCGAAAACCTCCTTTGTTCATACGCGCTTAACACATAGCTTAGAAGTTTCGGTGGTGGGCAGGTCGCTAGGGCGGGCGACCGGAACCGCAATTTTAGAAAGGCACCCACATCTGGTCTCTACACTTGGATATCGATTTAATGATTTTGGCGCCATCGTGGCAGCAGCCTCTTTGGCGCACGATATTGGAAATCCACCCTTTGGGCATAGTGGCGAAAAGGCCATTGGTGATTTTTTCCGAAACGGAAACGGACGACGGTTCAAAGAGCAACTTAGCGATGCTGAATATCAAGATTTGGTCGCTTTTGAAGGCAATGCGAATGGCTTTAAGATGCTTACGGAAACCAAGCATGGAGTACAGGGAGGTCTCCGCTTGTCGTATGCGACCCTTGGAGCGTTTATGAAATATCCAAAACCTTCCTTGCCGGTGAAACCCACCAACCATATCGCCGATAAGAAGTTTGGGGTATTCCAATGCGATCGCTCCTTCTTTGAAGAAGTGGTCCAAGAACTGGGTCTTCTTTCGAGACATGCTGAATCTCCTCATGGCTACGCGCGGCATCCCTTAACCTATTTGGTGGAAGCAGCTGATGATATTTGTTATACGATCATCGACTTTGAAGACGGTATCAACCTTGGCTTGATCGAAGAAGAATTCGCCTTAGAGTATTTGATTAAATTGGTGCAAGACCGAATTCAAACCGATAAATACCATGCCTTAACCAAAGCTTCCGATCGTTTGGCCTACTTGCGATCGCTTGCGGTACACACCCTGATTCAGGAGGCCGTACGCGTTTTTATTGAAAACGAAGAATCGATCTTGTCCGGAACTTTTTCCGAAGCGCTTTTAGATCGATCTTCCTATAAGGCACAGATTGATGATATCATTAAAATTAGCGTAGAAAAAGTCTATCAAAGTAAAGAAGTGATCGACAAGGAAATTGCAGGGTATAAAATGCTTACAGAGATTTTAGATGCCTATACCACGGCCTTTGAACAGTATCATCTCGGTACAGACCGACACTACGATCGCTTGCTGTTGCAAAACTTTCAGGAGGATCTCAATCAGGATGATACAGTTTATGAATACCTTATGAAATGTTGTGATTTTGTCGCGAGACTGACCGACGGAAATGCATTGCAGTTGTACCGTCGTCTTAACGGAGCCTTGTAAGCAATTCCTTGAGAGTTTGGGTAAGCGCTTCTGAAGAAATTCCACATTGTTCCTGCAAAGCTTCCACGCTGCCGTGCTCTGGAAAGACATCGGGAATGCCTAGACGATGAAGCTTAGCGGTATAGTGATGTTCCGTAGCAAATTCGGTAACAGCACTTCCCACGCCTCCTTTTACGACCCCATCCTCTACTGTAACCACCGCGGCATATTTTTGGAATACGCTATGAAGCAACTCCGCGTCCAAAGGTTTTACAAACCGAAGATCGTAATGACCAATTTCCTCGGAAGCATTTGTTTTTTTGATCGCTTCGGAAACATGTACCGACATGGTACCTAGCGACAACACAGCGATCTTATTTCCCGCCTGCAAACATTCGCCTTTTCCGATGACTATCTCCTGAAAAGCCTGTTCCCAATTGAGGGTAGTGCCCCTTCCACGAGGATATCGAATGGCAATAGGATGGTTCAGCCCTAGTTGCGCCGTATACATGATGTTTCGCAATTCCTGTTCATTCCGCGGAGCGCAAATAACAAGGTTTGGGAGGCACCGTAAGGCGGCAATGTCAAAAATTCCGTGATGGGTGGCGCCGTCTTGCCCTACGAGTCCGGCCCTATCTAAACAAAAAATAACGGGAAGGTCTTGTAGACAAACATCGTGAATTACCTGATCGTAGGCCCGCTGTAAAAAGGTCGAGTAAATAGTACAGAACACAACCATCCCTTGCGTTGCCAAACCTGCAGCGAAAGTCACTGCGTGCTGTTCTGCTATCCCTACATCGAAGGCGCGATCGGGGAAGGCGTCCATCATCAACTTAAGCGAGCTTCCGGTAGGCATCGCCGGAGTAATGCCCACAATGTTTTCATTAGTTGCTGCAAGGGTTACCAGGGTTTTTCCGAAGACATCTTGAAATTTTGGAGGTAGGTTTTCTTGTTGCTTCGGAAGAAGGTCGCCGGTTTTGGCATCAAACTTTCCGGGAGCGTGATAGGTAATCTGCTGTTCTTCGGCTTGTTTTAAGCCTTTCCCTTTCTTGGTGTTAATATGAAGCAATTTGGGCCCCTCAACGTTTTTCAGTCGGTTTAATTCGGAAAGCAATGTAGGAAGGTTATGACCGTCTATCGGACCTGAATAATCAAAATTAAAGGCTTCAAAAACCGAGTTTTTTGGGTGTTTTTCGAGCGTTGCTTGTAAGAAATATTCTTTGAGGGCACCCACACTGGGGTCGATGCCAATCGCGTTGTCATTCAAAATCACCAAAAGGTTTGCGTTGCTCACACCGGCGTGGTTCAACGCTTCGAAAGCCATGCCGCTGGCGATGGAGGCATCGCCCACCACCGCAATATGATGCCGGGTGTAATCGCCCTTTAGTTGTGCAGCGGTGGCCATACCTAGGGCTGCCGAAATAGCGGTGCTACTATGACCGGTGCCAAAAGTATCGTATTCGCTCTCGCTTCGTTTTGGAAATCCACTAATGCCACCCAACTGTCGATTGGTATGGAACACCTCCCGACGTCCGGTGATGATCTTGTGTCCGTACGCCTGATGGCCCACATCCCAAACCAGTAAGTCACGGGGGGTGTCAAAGAGGTAATGTAACGCGATGGTAAGTTCTACCACGCCAAGACTGGCCCCCAAATGTCCTTCTTTTGTAGCAACGATTTCAATGATAAACCGACGCAGTTCTTCCGCGAGCTGTGGCAATTGAGACGCCGATAATTTTCGCAAATCTTTCGGGTCGGTTATATTATGTAATAATGAATTCGACACATCACAAAGATAGCGTATTCAATAAGGATTCTCGCCTTATGTTTTGGAACAAAAAAGCCTGTATCTTTGAGGCATGATTCAACCGTTCGACGATTCGTATTTTATGAAAAAAGCCCTGCAGGAAGCGAGTGCTGCCTACGATCAGGGCGAAATCCCTATTGGGGCGGTCATTACCATAGACAATCAGATCATCGCCAAGGCGCATAATCTAACAGAGACCTTAAACGACGTAACGGCCCATGCTGAAATGCAAGCGATTACCGCGGCAGCGAACTTCTTAGGCGGAAAATACCTGCAAGGCTGCACGCTATACGTTACGATTGAGCCATGCCAGATGTGTGCAGGGGCGCTGTATTGGAGTCAGATTTCAAAAATCGTATACGGGGCTAGAGACGAGCAGCGGGGCTGTATCGCGATGCAAACCAAGTTGCATCCTAAAACCACCCTGATAGGTGGGGTGATGGAGGAAGAGGCTCGTAGGTTTCTTACGCAGTTCTTTATTGAGAAGCGCAACCTCAATTAATAAAAAAACCCTCCAAAAATGGAGGGTTTGTAATCGATTGGTAAGATATATATGTCTTAATCGTGGATTACGCGCACTTGTCCGGCTACCATCCCTTTTCGTCCTTCCTCTTCTACATACTCAACTCGGTCACCTTCGTTAAGCGCTTCGCCGTTCAATCCTGTAACGTGTACAAAGATGTCTTTTCCGGTTTCGTCGTTGGTGATGAAGCCATAGCCTTTAGATTCGTTAAAAAACTTTACTGTTCCTTCCATTGTAAAAAAATAATAATTAATAATAGGGCGTAAAGGTACGGTAAATATCGAGCGGTAGGTTATCAAAATGTAACTATTTTGAAAAAACCCCCTGATTTACAGATTTTTCTTTCGCCCTTCTTCGCGCATTTTGTCGATGTTCTCCTTCGTTAACATATAGTCTTTAAAGCTGCGTTTTCGCCAACGATGAAAAATAAAGAGCGGCATCCAAAGGAAGAAAAGCGCTGCGATAGAGATGCCAATGCAAAGTTCTCCGGCCCTGTAGTCCTCCGGTCTTATGTAGAAGCCGAAACACGTTCCGGCTGCGATTAATAGAATTAAGACGATTAAAATGATTCTCATGTTTTTCCTGAAAAGGCGATTAATTTGCGGCGGTAGGCCGTGAGTAGTTTTGATTTCGAAACGAAGCCGTAATAGCTGTTATTAGAGATCACCGGAAGGTTCCAGGCTCCGGTATTTTGAAATTTCCGCATCACATCGGTCATGCGGTCTTCTCCCAAGATAATGATTTCGGGAGGATGTTGCATCAGTTCAGAAGCACTAATTTCTTCATATAATTTCTGTTCAAACATAATGGGGCGAAGATCGTCCATTAGGATGATTCCTTCTAAGGCTTTGGTTTCGCGGTCTACAACCGGAAAGATGTTTCGATTCGATTTAACGATCGCTTCGGAAACAATATCCTTCAGCAACATGTCTGAATGAACCACCACGAAGTTGGTTTCAATCACCCTGCTTAAATCCATAAACGTTAGCACAGCGTGGTCTTTATTATGGGTAATGAGCTCCCCCTTTTTTCCGAGTTCCATCGAATACACCGAATGCGACACAAAATGCTTGGTGATACTGAAGGAAATGGCGGCGGTAAGCATCAACGGAATGAACAGATCGTAGCCACCGGTGACTTCCGCAATTAGGAAGATGGCAGTAAGCGGGGCGTGAAGTACGCCTGCCATAAGACCTGTCATTCCCACTAAGGTAAAATTACTTTCAGAAATACGATGTGATAAAAAAGGTAGCGCGTTGACGATTCTCGCGAAACAATACCCCATAATACTTCCCATGAATAGCGTGGGCGAGAAGATACCTCCAACGCCGCCCGCACCAAAGGTAAACCCTGCTGCAATGACTTTAAAAAGTACCAGTCCGGCCAAAAGGCCCACCACTACCCAAACGCTGTTGAGGTCTAGGTGAAAGAAATTGTTCTCCAGCGCACGCTCGGGGTTGCCTTGCACCAAGTTGTTAATAACATCAAACCCTTCTCCGTAAAGTGGCGGTATAAAATAGACAAGCACCCCAATGCCCAATCCGCCAATCAAGAGGCGTTTTATGGGAGAACCAATCCGTTCAAAAAAGTGTTGAATACGGGCATAGGTTTCAGTAAAATAGATCGAGACGAAAGCCGCTACGATACTCAATGCGATATAATAGGGGAGGTCTCGAAACTGAAAAGTCTCTTCGATGCGAAAGGGCAATAGCACATCATTTCCGAAGAAAAAATAGGAAGTGATGATGGCAGAAACGGAAGCCAGCAATAAGGGAACGAGAGAGGTAAGGGTAAGGTCTAACGCAAATACTTCAACCGCAAAAATAATGGCTGCTACGGGCGCTTTAAAAATAGACGACATGGCACCTGCTGCCGCACATCCAATCAATAACGTTCGAGTGGGTTGATCCATGTGAAAGAGCCGAGACACATTAGAGCTTACTGCCGCTCCCGTGGCTACCGTTGGACCTTCCAGTCCTACAGACCCTCCAAAACCTACGGTTAATGGAGCCGTAAGCAAACTTCCAAACATTTGGAATCGTTTCATAAGCCCTTTGCGCTTGGAGATCGCAAACAGCGTAGCAGGAATTCCTTGTGTTAATGGTGAACGGATCACATATGTCACTGTAAGATAGGTCAACAACAACCCGATGAGCGGAAAAATAAAGTAGAAAGCCGTTTGGTAGGTCTCAATCAATTCGCCTTCTAACAGCAACTGAATAAAGTGCGTGCCATTTTTAATCAGTACCGCCCCTACACCCGATAGGAAGCCAATAAAAATGCTTAATACAAATACGAACTGGCGCTGCGGGATATGACGCAATCGCCAAATTAGAAATCGTTTGAGCACCGAACGTCGTTTCATTGTTACAAGAAAAAATCCTGCGAGATGCAGGATTTTAAAGTTACGATTTTAAGTTGAGTTGCAAATGCAGCTCATCGAGTTGTTCGTGGTCGATGGGCGCCGGCGCATCGATCATTACATCCCTACCGGCGTTGTTTTTCGGGAAGGCGATAAAATCTCTTATGGTTTCTTGACCGCCTAAAATAGCTACGAGTCGGTCGAGACCAAAAGCAATCCCTCCGTGCGGTGGTGCCCCGTACTGAAAGGCATCCATCAAAAATCCAAATTGGGCTTTCGCTTCTTCCGGAGTGAAGCCAAGATAATCGAACATTTTCGATTGGATTTCTTTGTCATGAATTCGAATGGAACCTCCACCAATTTCGTTCCCGTTGAGCACCAAATCGTATGCGTTGGCCTTCACGGCACCGGGATCGCTTTTAAGTAATTCCATTTGTCCCGGTTTCGGTGAGGTAAAGGGGTGGTGCATGGCATGATACCGCTCCGTTTCCTCATCCCATTCTAGTAAGGGGAAATCGACTACCCAAAGCGGGGCAAACTCATCGGGTTTTCGCAAGCCCATTTGTTCGGCGAGCTCCATTCGCAAGGCACTGAGTTGGGCACGAGTTTTAGCGGCGTCTCCGGAAAGGACACAAATCAAGTCTCCAGCGTTGGCTCCGGTAGCTTCGGCCCAGGCAGCTAGATCTTCTTGGTCGTAGAATTTATCTACCGATGATTTGTAGGTACCATCGTCATTACAACGAACGTACACCATGCCGAGCGCACCCACTTGCGGACGCTTCACCCAATCGATGAGTTTGTCTATTTCTTTTCTGCTGTAGTTGTTTCCGTTGGGAACAGCAATTCCTACAACGAGTTCTGCTGAATTGAAGACCTTAAAATCTTTGTGCTGTGCCACTTCATTCAATTCTCCGAATTCCATTCCGAAGCGAATATCAGGCTTATCATTTCCGTAGCGGCGCATGGCCTCGTCATAGGTCATTCTGGGGAAGCTATCGATGGTTACCCCGTTGATTTCTTTCAGTAGATGTTTGGTAAGCCCTTCGAAGGTATTCAATACATCTTCCTGTTCTACAAACGCCATTTCACAGTCGATCTGGGTAAATTCCGGCTGACGGTCCGCACGCAGGTCTTCGTCGCGGAAGCATTTCACGATCTGAAAATATTTGTCCATTCCACCAACCATTAACAACTGTTTAAAGGTTTGTGGCGACTGTGGCAGCGCATAAAACTGCCCTTCATTCATGCGTGAAGGCACCACAAAGTCTCTGGCACCTTCTGGAGTTGATTTGATCAGGTAGGGAGTTTCCACTTCCACAAAATCTTTTCCGGAAAGGTAGTTGCGAACGGCCATGGTTACCTTATGACGGAACACCAAATTGGAGCGCACGGGGCTTCTACGAATGTCTAAATAACGATATTTCATGCGCAAATCTTCCCCGCCATCGGTGTCGTCTTCAATGGTAAAAGGAGGTGTCAACGAGCTGTTGAGCACAGTAATCTCTCGCACTAAAATTTCAACGTCACCTGTGGGCAGATTTGGGTTTTTACTTTCCCGCTCAATCACTTCTCCGCGCACTTGGATCACAAATTCACGCCCTAGCCCGGATGCCGTTTCCATCATTTCTTTTGGCGTGCGTTCTTCGTCAAAGATCAATTGGGTGATTCCGTAGCGATCCCGAAGATCGACCCACACCATAAATCCTTTGTCCCGAATTTTTTGAACCCAACCCGAGAGGGTTACTGTGGTTCCTATATCACCAGAGCGAAGCTGCCCGTTGTTGTGCGTTCTATACATTGCGAAAAAATTAGGATGCAAATTTAACAATTAGCAACGTACCCGCCGTATTTTCTGAAACAAAAAACCCTTTCGGTTGAGAAAGGGTTTTCGGGATAGTATCGCTTCAGAAGTAGTTATTCTGCCGCTTCTAAATGCGCTTCTTCGTACTCAGTAAGTTCTTCCGAAGGATTACGCTTGGCGCGCCACCACATTTTTATTCGAATGGCGATGTAAAAGAGTACCGGAACAACGATCAAGGTTAAGAAGGTTGCGATTAGTAAGCCGTAGATCACGGTCCATGCCAACGGCCCCCAGAAAATCACGTTGTCTCCTCCAAAGTAAATATTCGGATTAAATTCACTGAATAGGGTATAAAAGTTAATGTTTAACCCAATGGCGAGCGGAATCAATCCTAAAATGGTGGTGATCGCGGTGAGCAATACCGGACGCAAACGCGCTTTTCCAGCACGAATAATACTGGCAAGCAGGTCTTCTTTCGACAAGAATTCGTCCTCTTCTAAATCTAATTGATTCTTTTTCCGATCGATCAATAATTGCGCATAGTCTAATAGTACCACACCATTATTCACTACGATTCCCGCCAGCGAAATAATTCCCATCATGGTCATCATGATCACAAAAGGCGCTCCAGAGATCACAATTCCACCGAATACACCAATCAAGCTCAAGAAGATAGCCAGCATAATGATGGTAGGTTTAGAAATTGAATTGAACTGAAAGATAAGAATCAAGAAGATGAGTCCGAGTCCACTAAAAAACGCCCCCATTAAAAATTGCATTTGCTTGTTCTGCTCTTCGATCTGCCCGGTATAATCAATTTTGATATCCTCAGGTAAATCATTGAAATACCGCATTTCGTCCTGAATTCTACTCACCACGGCTCCGGCGTCGGTATATCCGGGTGCCAAGGCAGAATACACCGTCACCACGCGTCGTGTATCACGGTGTTTGATGGCGCTAAAACCCGAATTATTTCGCTTGGTGGCTACGGCCGAAACGGGAATATTTCGCAATTGCCCCGTATTGGTTCGGAAGGTCATGGTTTGATTAAAAAGCGCACTGGTATTATACCGGCTTTCTTCATCAAAACGAACGTAGATATCGTAATCTTCGCCGTCTTCTTTGTAAACACCTGCTTTGGTTCCGAAGATAGCATTCCGAAGTTGTTGTCCCACCTGTCCGGCACTCACACCCAGCTCACCGGCCTTTTCACGATCTACGACCACTTGCATGGCGGGTTTGTCTTTGTTGACATCTATCTTCAATTCATCAATGGCAGCGATATTTTTGCTATTAATGTACTCACGCATCCGCTCGGCTGTGTTGATTAGTTCGTTGTAATCTTCCCCTTCTAACTCAATGTTGATGGGCGATCCCGCCGGGGGGCCGTTGGCATCTTTTTCTACGGAAATAAGGACCCCCGGATAAATACCTACCAGGGCTTCCTGTATTTTCTGCCGTAGCAGTTCGCTGTCTTTTCCATTTCGGAATTTATACTCACGCATGGAAGCGGTGATCTTTCCTTTATGTGGCATTTCGGCCGCCGAACCGCCATCGGTTTGTGGGTTTCCGGCGCCTTCTCCCACCTGACTCACGGCGCTTTCTACCATGAAATTACGTCCGTCTTCCATGTACATTTCACTGTTGATGACATCGTACACCTTCTCCTCGATTTCTTTGGTGATACGGTTGGTCTTTTCGATATCGGTTCCTTGTGGATATTCGATATATACGATGATCTGGTTGGGTTTGTTGTCAGGAAAGAATTCGATCTTTGTACGCTGACTCGCAACAGAGGCTCCAAAGGCTATAAACGCTCCAATCAAAAGTAAAAAGGTAGCGCCTACGATCCAGTAGGGACGCTTCTTTTTAAAAGATCCCGTTAAGCGGTTTTCATACCAATTTTCCAATTTGACAAGCGATCTATTCTGAAAACGATTGGCCATCCCACGAAGCACCAAGCGATACACCCATAACATGATAGCGGTGAAAATCATTAAGGTTCCTATGGCGCGATAGGCGCCGCCAAAAATCAAAATTAGGAGTCCGATGCCTCCCACAATAGCCGAGATCTTAATCAGCTGTTTCTTAGGCATGTTTTTGTCCTCGACTTTCATGAATTGCGAGACCAAAACTGAGTTAAAGAAGATTGCTACAAAAAGCGATGACCCCAGTACGACCGATAGGGTGATGGGGAAATAGATCATAAACTGTCCCATGAGTCCGGGCCACAAGCCTAGTGGAATAAAGGCAGCTACCGTGGTGGCTGTTGAAATGATGATGGGGAAAGCAATTTCTCCAATACCGCGTTTGGCGGCTTCTACGCGCGACATGCCTTCTTCGTCCATAAGTCGGTATACATTTTCTACCACTACGATTCCGTTATCGACCAGCATTCCGAGCCCCATGATGAGTCCGAATAAGATCATAGTATTCATCGTATAGCCCAACTGATTGAGAATCATGAGCGACATGAACATGGACATGGGGATTGCGAACCCAACGAACAAGGCGTTCTTAAAGCCCAGGAAGAACATTAAGACCGTCACCACCAGAATGATTCCGAAAATGATGTTGTTCACCAGGTCGTCTACCTGCCCGATGGTCTTCGAAGATTGATCGTTGGTGATAGAAACCGATAGATCGGGAGGAAATACGTTATTTTTGGCATCTTCCACAATCACTTGGATCTCTTCTGCCGCGGCCACCATGTTCTTTCCGGAGCGCTTTTTGACATCAAGCATCACCACGCGTTCCCCTGATTCGCGCGCGTAGGTGGTTCGGTCCTTTTCTGTAAAACTTACATCAGCAATATCTTTGAGATACACGATATTGCCGTTTTCACTTTTAACGACAAAATTATTGAGTTCTTGGGGTTCATCGATCTCTCCCAAAATGCGTATTGTTCGACGTTGGCCGCTGGCGATAAAATTACCGGCAGACATGGTCATGTTTCCGTTAGCAATGGCACCGCTAATATCTTGAAAACTCACATTGCTCGCCATCATTTTGTAGATATCTACGGCAACTTCCACTTCCTTTTCCTGCACCCCGCGAATGTCTGCTTTTTTGATCTGCGGCAAGTCTTCGATCTCGTCCTGTAGGTATTCTGCGTATTCTTTCAGTTTTAAGACAGGATAATTACCGGAGATGTTAATATTGAGGATGGGCATCTCTTCGGAAAGGCTTAATTCGAAAATATTGGGTTCTACTTTTGCGCCATTAAAAGTGGGCCAGTCTTCCCCAGAGGTTTCAGAATCTACTTCATCTTTCACCTTTTGTTTTGCCAATTCAACTGAAATATCTTCGTCGAACTCGACAGTAATCATCGAATAATCCTCTTGGGAAGTCGAGGTGATCTCGATCACATTACTTACCGTTTTTAGTTTGTCTTCTAGCGGATTGGTGATCAATTTCTCAATATCTTCCGCCGTATTACCGGGAAATAACGAACTGATGTAGATCTTGGTTTCTTTAATTTCCGGGAAGCTTTCGCGCGGCATACTGAAATAGGCTGAAATTCCTAAGAACAGTATCAAAATCATCATCACATAGATGGTGGTTTTGTTGTTGATTGCCCAAGAAGACAGTTTGAATTCTTTCTCGGTATTTTTTTTCTTTTTTGCCATTCTTATTCGTTTTGATGTGGAACGCGCTTCTTATTGCGCGATAATCTTCACCGATTGTCCTTCTTTGACGCTTCTAGCTCCTTCGTCAATGATCTCGGCCCCTGGAGTCAACCCGCTTAGCACTTCAATAATGTCTCCCTGAGTTTTTCCGGTTTCAATTATGACGCGTTGGGCAACCGCCTTGTCGCCTTCCTTTTCGGTGAGTACGTATACATATTGCTCACCCTCGGCATTTTCAGAAATAATACTCTGCGGAATCAATATGGCCTCTTCCTTGGTGTAATCGTTGATCTTTAAGCGAGCGGTTAAATTCGGCTTGATGGTTTTATCTTCGTTAGGCACCGCGATTTCGGCCATATAGGTACGGTTGTCGGGATTGATAAAATCTCCTGTTTGTCGAATTTCTGTAACCACAGTTTTACCCAAGACCGGAAAGGTGACCTCCACTTCTTTTCCCGCAGTGACATCGGTTAGATAGGTTTCGGGGACATCCGTTTCAATGTACATATCCTCCAAATTCACAAGGCGCATCAAGGCTGTTTGCCCCGGTGATACCACGCTTCCCTGTTCGGTTATCACGTTGTCTATCGTTCCCGAAAAGGGTGCGCGCACATTGGCTTTCGCCAATTGACGCTTTAATTGGGCTACGGCCTCTTGCTGCCCTTCATAATTCGATTTTGCTTGTAAGTATTGTATTTCGCTACCAATCTTTTGGTTCCAAAGGCGTTCCTGTCGTTCAAAAGTGGTTTTGGCCAGATCGGCTTGGACTTGTAATTGGGCGAGTTGCTGACTCAATCCGCCGTCGTCGATCTTTGCGAGCAATTGCCCCTTGGAAACCTTATCGCCTTCCTTCACGTAAACACGCTCTAAGATGCCACCCATTTCTGGGGTGATGACCAGGTTCTGCTTGGTTTCTACGCTACCTTGCAGCTCGATATAATGCTTAAAAAGCGTATCGGATGCTACAAAGGTCGTGATCAATGGAATGTTTCGCTCTGGGTTGAGCTCCATCAACTTAGCGTCCAATTGTTTTACCTGTTGCTGAATTTCTTGCTGTTGGGTAACCAACGCGTCTTTTTTCGCCTGAAGAGTGGCCACATCGTTGGAGGCTAATACGGTCTCCATCGAATTCTTATCTTCTCCACCACATGCGATAAGGAGCATGCCCGTACCCAGAATTAGGAAGAAGTTTTTCATGAGATTTATCGTTCTAGATTTCATTGTTGTCTTGATTAGTTAACCGGTGTGGCTATTTTAATAGTTCTTTTTTATGTCTTCGGAATCAATACGAACATCGGGCGTGTTCAATACGGTTTCTATCTCTGCTTTGGCGTTGATGAGGTCTAACATCGACTGAAAATATTGCTGCTGTGCCGTGTACAACTGTGTCTGCGCCTGTCTAAGGTCGAAACTGGTACTGAGCCCTTCGGTAAACTTCACCTGATTCTTACCTTCGATACGTTCGGCCAGAGCCTTGTTTTTCTTCGCATTTTCATACTTTTCGATGGCAAACTGAAAGTTACTGCGAGCCGTATTGATGGCAAGGCGCACGTTCTGTACGGTTTCCTCCAATTCGGTTTCAGCCTGCGCTAACGCGATTTTGGCTTGTTGCGTCCTTGCACTTCGTTGTCCGCTGCTGAAAATAGGAATGTTCATACTTACTCCCAGTACCGACGATTGAAACCATCGCTGGTCGCTATCCAAAAACGTAAAATCATCACTGTTTGCCTGAGTGCCATAATTCACAAAAGCGGAAATGCTGGGCAAGGCTTTGCTTTTTTCCAGTTTCATTTCCAAGGTGCGCTGTTCGGTAAGGTTATAAGCGATCTTATAGTCTACATTATTTTCCATAGACAGCTCTTCTTGTAACAGCTGAAGCGAATTCGTGTTCAGCGCCAGGTCGTCTAGTTCGTCTTCAAATATCACTAAGCTTTCGGTGGGAATACCCAAGGCGACGTTAAACATTTGTCGAGCGATAATAGCACTACGTCGAGCATTGCTGAGCTGCGTATCCACATCCAGCAAAGTCACTTCTAACTGTTCTACACTCTCTTCTTCGGTAAGTCCGTTCTCGTAGATCTTGCGAGTTTCAAAGAGGTTTTCCTCTAAGGCAGCTTTGTTCTTTTCAAAAATTGCCACCAATTCTTCCGCCAATAACACGCTTCCATAGGCGTTAATGACACCTTTTCGCACTTCCAGATTGGTCTTTTCCGTAGCGTTTTCAGAAAAATCTAAAAACGCCTTTGCGGCTTGGAGTCCCACTAAATAACTTCCGTCAAAAATCAACTGATTTAGCGTGGCGACGGCGTTTGCATTTTGTTTGGTTCCAAAGGTCACAGGAACGAAAGTGCCCGGAGGCCCACCTGTGATTTCTGCCGGAATTAGCGTCACCGGTTGCTTAAGGTTGTTTTGATACGCAATGTTCGCACTAATTTGTGGCAGTCCGGTGGCGGTGGTTTCCCACTTTTGTTTTAGGGCTTTGGCAATGTCTCGTCTAGAATTGAGCGCGGTGTAATTGCTGTCTAGCGCAAAGGTAATTGCCTCTTCGAGTGAAAAGGAATACGATTTTTCTTGTTGCGCGGTGGCTGCAAGACCGAACGTAATAAAAAGGACTATGTATAAGGTTTTATGCATCTTCTTGTTGGTTAAGTACGGTGTCTAATTTTTTAGCGCCTTTCGCCGTCACGATTCCGCGCAAATGGTACTCGAGAAAATCGGCCATGGTTTTTATCTTCGGAAAACGATCGGTTGGAAAATACGATTCGTCTGAAAGGCCGCTTAGGCACAAAAAGTAAATTCGAGAGATGAACGGCACATCGATATTACTTCGATAGACCCCGGTGGCAACGCCGCGTTCTAAATTGGCTACGGTGCATTCGTTCATATTTTCAAACTTTTTTTCAGTGACCGCAGCATATATTTCAGGATAATACTTCTGAAGCTGATACTGCGGAGAGCTTTTTTCGTATTTGAGATGGACCATCGCAAATTTCTTGATCTCGAATAGTTCTTCAATAGGGTCTTTCGATTGCTCTCTAATGTGATCAATACCGCACGTAATTTCGTGAAACACGCTCATGACCGTTTCGTGCACCAATTCGGTTTTGTTCTTAAAATGCGAGTATATGGTCTTTTTTGAAATCCCCATTTCCTGGGCGAGGTCATCCATGGTCACACTCTTAAACCCCAAATTGAGGAACATTTCCGCTGATTTTTCTATGATTTTCTCTTTCATTGTGAGCACAAAGATATTGTTCGGAAACTATAAAAACAAAAAAAGTTTCCTAGGTTTTACAATTATTTAACATACGACGTATGAACTCACTTTGCTTTTTGAATGGCAATGTTATCGACATCCCGTATTTTAGCGGCAAATTTGCGATATGGAATTACTCACTTCCTACGGAGAGAAATTACAAGCTCATATTGAGGCAACGATCCCAAACAAGGAACCCAGGCACTTATATGAACCCATTCACTATATTTTGAAGTTAGGCGGAAAACGCTTGCGGCCAGTGCTAACCTTAATGACCTGCGATTTTTTTGAAACCGATTGCGAAGAGGCGATGTCTGCTGCCCTGGCGGTAGAATTGTTTCATAATTTTTCGTTGATTCACGACGACATCATGGACGACGCCCCTTTGCGTCGCGGGAATACCACGGTACATGAGAAATGGGATTTGAATACCGGTATTTTATCCGGAGATGCCATGCTTATCTTAGCCTATCAATTATTCGAGGCCTATCCGGCAGAACGTTTCCGCGAATTGGCACAACTCTTTAGCAAAACGGCTATAGAAGTATGTGAAGGGCAACAATACGATGTAGATTTTGAAACTCGAGACGATGTGACCCTGGAAGAGTATATTACCATGATCGATTACAAGACGGCAGTGTTGCTAGGCGCGGCTATGAAAATGGGAGCGATCGTGGCGGGAGCCAGTGAAACCTGTAAAGACAGTTTGTACCAGTTTGGGAGAAATCTCGGCATCGCTTTTCAATTGCAAGACGACTATCTGGATGCCTTCGGAGACCCTAATTCCTTCGGAAAATTAGTAGGAGGAGATATTATCGCTAATAAAAAGACCTTTTTATACATTACGGCGATGAACAATGCGTCCAGATTACAGGCAAAAGAACTTGAAGGTCTGTCGAGCATTACACCCAAAGATCCACAAGAAAAGATAGAAGCCGTCAAACGTATTTTTATAAGCACGGGAGCTGATGAGGCCTTACAGCGTGAAATTGAATTCTATACCGAAAAAGCCAACACGGTACTCAGCGCAGTAAAAATGAGCGAAGATAAAAAGACCAAACTTCGAGAATTTAGTCACTGGTTAATGCGTCGCACCGTTTGATACAACCTGTTGGCCTTCACAAAACTTTAAGGAAATTCACCAAGAAAACTAAAGGTTAACCCTCGGTAGTTCTTGGAATTATTGTATTTTTGTACCGTTTCAAAAAACAGAACCAGGGCACTCCTACTATGGACCGATATTCTTTTCTAAACGCGGTGCATCCCGCACAAATCGCAGCACTTTACGATAAATATTTACAGTATCCCGATAGCGTGGAGCCAAGTTGGCGCGCATTTTTTCAGGGATTTGATTTTGGTTTGGAAAGTGATTCCCAAGAAGCTATTGGAGTAGCTCCGGGAGAGGCGCTGCCCGAATCGGTGCTCAAAGAATTTCAGGTGATTCAATTGATTGATGGGTATCGCAGTAGAGGTCACCTTTTTACCAAAACCAACCCGGTTCGAGAACGCAGGAAATATGTGCCTACCTTGGCGATTGAGAATTTCGGACTTTCCGAAGAAGATCTTTCTACGGTTTTTAAGGCCGGAGAGATACTCGGGATCGGAGAAACCACACTCGAAAATATCCTTCAGCATCTCAACAGTATTTATTGCGATAGTATCGGGATCGAGTATATGTACATTCGAAAGCCTGAAGAGATCGAATGGATTCAGAAAAAATTAAATGTCAACGACAATCAGCCGCAATTTTCGAAAGCGCAGAAAATTCATATTCTCAAAAAACTGAACGAGGCTGTTTCCTTTGAAAACTTCCTACACACTAAATATGTAGGGCAAAAACGATTTAGTCTTGAAGGAGGAGAAAGCTTGATTCCTGCCTTAGATGCTTTGATCGAAAATGCCGCTGAAAAAGGGGTAGAAGAGTTTGTCATGGGGATGGCCCACCGCGGTCGTCTGAGTACTCTGACTAATATCTTCGGAAAGAGCGCTAAGGATATTTTCAGTGAATTTGATGGAAAAGATTACGCCCAGGACATTTTTGATGGCGATGTGAAATACCACTTGGGGTGGACGTCCAAACGGACCACCGATAGTGGAAAGGAAATCAATCTGAATATCGCGCCCAATCCGTCCCACCTAGAGACAGTAGGCGCTGTGGTGCAAGGAATCGCGCGAGCGAAACAAGACCGCCACCACAAGCAGGAACTCAAAAAGGTATTGCCGATCATCGTTCACGGGGATGCGGCCATTGCGGGTCAGGGGATTGTTTATGAGATCGTTCAAATGGCGCAATTGGACGGATATAAAACGGGTGGAACCATCCATATGGTGGTCAATAACCAGGTTGGGTTTACTACCAACTATTTAGATGGGCGTTCTTCAACCTACTGTACCGATGTTGGAAAAGTGACATTATCGCCGGTGCTACACGTAAATGCCGATGATGCCGAAGCCGTAGTGCATGCCGTATTGTTCGCGCTTGATTTCAGAATGGAATTTGGCCGAGACGTGTTTATCGATTTACTCGGTTACCGGAAATATGGACATAACGAAGGGGACGAACCACGCTTTACCCAGCCAAAACTTTATAAAGCTATTTCCAAACATAGCAATCCGCGTGATATCTATGCCGAGAAATTGTTTAAACAAGGAATTATCGAGGACGGCTTTACGAAGCAGCTAGAACAGGAATACAAAGACAAACTGGAAGAAAAGCTAGAAGATTCTCGCAAGGAAGATAAAACAGAAATTACCGCTATCATGAAAGATGAGTGGGATGGTTTCCACTATGCCGAAGAAGATAAGATGATGGCTCCCGTGGATACTTCCTTCCCTCTAAAAGAACTGACAGCGATTGCGGAAACCATTACCCAGCTTCCGAAGGATAAAAAATTCTTACGCAAAATATCGAAGCTCATCGAAGCGCGTCACAAGATGTATTTCGAGGACAATAAACTAGACTGGGCCATGGGTGAATTATTGGCCTATGCCACCTTGTTGAAAGAAGGGTTCGATGTGCGAATGACCGGGCAGGATATAGAACGTGGAACTTTTTCACACAGACATGCCGTAGTCAAGGTAGAAGACAGTGAAGAAGAAATTGTGCTGTTTAATGAACTTTCCAAGCAACAAGGCGATTTTTATATTTATAATTCTTTGCTTTCTGAATATGGAGTCGTAGGGTTCGATTACGGATACGCCATGGCGAGTCCCAAGACCCTCACCATCTGGGAAGCCCAGTTTGGTGATTTCAGCAATGGAGCCCAAATCATGATCGATCAATATATTTCTGCTGCGGAAGACAAATGGAAACTGCAGAATGGCCTTGTAATGTTGCTGCCTCATGGATACGAGGGACAAGGAGCAGAACACTCCTCGGCGCGTATGGAGCGCTACTTGCAATTGTGTGCAAAAGACAATATGTATATCGCCGATTGTACCACGCCGGCTAACTTTTACCACTTGTTGCGTCGACAAATGAAAGTTGATTTTAGAAAACCACTGATCGTTTTTACCCCGAAAAGCTTGTTGCGTCACCCTAAGGTAGTGTCTACGAAGGAAGAGCTTGCGGAAGGAACCTTCCAGCCACTTATAGATGATCCTCAAGCCGCTGCATCGAAGGTAAAGACCTTGGTTTTTGTCACCGGTAAATTCTATTATGATCTGCTGGAAGTAAAAGAAGAAGACAATCGAGAGGACGTGGCGCTGGTGCGATTAGAACAGTTGTTCCCCCTTCCGAAGAATGAAATTGAAGACACCCTAAAAAAGTATAAGCAGGCGAAAGATATTGTCTGGGCACAAGAAGAGCCAAGAAATATGGGTGCCTATTCGCATTTGTTGATGCATTTGGAGGAAGCACGTAACTGGCGTGTCTGTAGTCGAAAAATATATGCAGCTCCTGCATCCGGAAGCGCCGTTCGAAGTAAAGCGCGGCACCAACGCGTGATCGAGGACGTATTTAATAAAACTGATAAAGAATAACCGAAACCAATTCGGAAAATAACAATCGTATGGCATTAGAAATGAAAGTCCCTTCACCGGGAGAGTCCATTACCGAAGTAGAAATTGCTCAGTGGTTAGTTGAAGATGGCGACTGGGTTGAAAAAGATCAGGCTATTGCCGAAGTAGATAGTGATAAAGCCACCCTCGAACTACCGGCGGAGGCCAGTGGAATCATTACACTCAAAGCCGAAGAAGGCGATGCCGTAGCTGTGGGAGAGGTGGTATGTTTGATCGATACGGAAGCTGAAAAGCCCGGCGGAGAGCAAGAGACGTCTGAAACCTATAAAAACCCAGGCGATGAAAAAGGAGGCGGAAATGCCGGTCCGGATTTAGACAAACAACAAGCGGAAAATAAGGACAATGGCGATAAGGCGGAAGCGAAGACACAATCGCCTTCGAAGTCAAGTACACCCAGTCAGGCGCAAGACAGCACCTATGCCACTGGAACGCCTTCTCCTGCCGCCAAGAAAATTTTAGACGAGAAGGGGATGGATGCCAAGGATGTCAAAGGAAGTGGCAGAGACGGTCGCATTACCAAGCACGATGCGGAGAATGCGAAACCCTCCATGGGTACACCAGGAAGCGGCAGCCGCGGATCGGAGCGCAAGAAACTATCCATGCTACGCCGTAAGGTGGCGGAGCGATTGGTTTCAGCTAAGAATGAAACGGCCATGCTTACGACCTTCAACGAGGTAGACATGTCTCCTATCTTCGAATTGCGAAAAGAGTACAAAGAAACCTTTAAAGAAAAACACGGAGTGAGTTTAGGCTTTATGTCGTTTTTTACCTTGGCGGTGGTTCGTGCGTTAGAGCTATATCCTGATGTCAATTCTATGATTGATGGCGATTATAAAATCACCTACGATTACAAAGATATTTCAATTGCTGTTTCGGGTCCCAAAGGTTTAATGGTTCCAGTGATTCGAAACGCAGAGAATTTAACGTTTAGAGGCGTAGAGAGCGAAGTGAAACGATTGGCCATTCGTGCGCGAGACGGTCAGATCACAGTAGATGAAATGACCGGTGGTACTTTTACCATTTCTAATGGAGGGGTATTTGGAAGCATGTTGTCGACCCCTATTATCAATCCGCCGCAGTCTGCTATTCTCGGCATGCACAACATCGTGGAGCGTCCTATAGCCAAAGATGGTGCTATTGCCATCGCGCCTATTATGTACGTCGCTTTAAGTTATGACCACCGTATTATTGACGGTAAGGAATCTGTTGGGTTCCTAGTCGCAATTAAGGAAGCCCTGGAAAGTCCGATTGAGTTGCTAATGGACAATGATGTGAAGAAAGCACTGGAATTGTAACCAGAACTTTATCATAAGGAATATGAAAAAACCCCCGACCATATGGTTGGGGGTTTTCGGTTAGTTAGCTGTATTTAAAACTTATGTATATGAAACAAAGTATTGGAAAATGTTCAGCGCGACCACAAAAATGACGAATGCGAAAACAAAGAAAAAAACAGCTTTTCTAGCTTTCTTATCTCTTGCTGGGACAGGGTCGATCTGTAACGTATTTTTCATAGGATAAAATTCCTAAATTTTTCAATACGAGTAAATACGTGGAAACACGTAAATTCTAAAATTTTTGTTAAATCAGCTTCCCGTGATTCTCTTTGGCCCAGATCAATAAGCTATTTGTTTTGGGTTCCAACTGCAATTTATTGATGATGTTGCTTCGGTGCTTTTCAACCGTTCGGTGGGAGATAAATAAAATAGAAGCAATTTCTTTATTGGTCTTATCGCTGGCAATCAGTTTCAGAATTTTTTTCTCAGAAGGTGTCAGCGCCGTAAGCGAATCATTGTCGAGCAGGTCTTCTCCTAGTAATTCTTTGATCTTCGGACTGAAGAACGGCTGATTTTTAGATACGTTGTCAATGCAGGTTTCGATCTCTTCAATAGCAAATTCTTTCAGAATATAACCAAATACATTGAGCTCCTGAGCGGCGTGATACAGTTCTTTCTCTTTGTGGAATGTAATAAAGACAATCTTCGTTTTTAGTTCTTGGTCTCGCACTTTCCGGGCGACGTCAATACCCGACATTCCCGGCATTTGTATATCCAACACCGCAATTTGAGGCTGCTTGTCCAGAATCAATTGGAAGGCTTCCCGACCATTGCAGGCGCTGCCAATGAGGTTGTATTTCTTCTCAAGTAAAAAATCATTCAATCCTTTTAAAAGTAAAGGATGGTCGTCTGCTGTTATGATGGATGGCTGATTCACACCGTTGGAATTTTAAATTCTATTTCTGTTCCCGTCCCGTGTTTGGAATAGATTTTCATTTGCCCGTTGAGAAATTTGGTTCGTTCTAACAAGGTTTTAAGTCCGAGAGAACGAATGTTTTTATATTTCTCGTTGAAGTCAAATCCAACTCCATTGTCTTTAATTACGATACGTACATTATTTTTAAAGCGTTCTACGGAAACCTTGCCGGCTTCGGCTTTGGCGTGTTTGATGATGTTGCTCAAACTTTCTTGTACGATGCGATAGATATTCACTTCTTGTTCGGGGTTGAAGAGGTTGTCGATATTGTCAATTTCCGAAGAGACAAATAAAGACGTATTCTCATCCACTTGCTTCAAGGTAAATTCCAGGGCTTTAGTGATCCCCATTTCTTGCAATTGAAAGGGATGGAGGTCTCTGGAGATCGCCCGAACTTCTTCGATAGTTGCATCAACCATCGCTTTGGTTTCCTTATCCCCTTGAGTGAAGAGTTTGTTTTTAATGAGTAACAGCTGCTGTCCCAGTCCGTCGTGAAGATCCTTAGAAATTCGTTTGCGTTCGTTCTCTTGTGAGATAAGTAAGGCCTGACTGAATCGTTCTTGTAGCGATTTCGTATTCTTTAAATGGCGTTGGTTTCTGAAAAGCAATAGTACGCCAAAGGCCAGGATCATTACGATGCTCACAAAGGTCACCAACTTTTTAAAATTAGAATTGTCCTTCGCGAGCAACTGAATGCGCGTGTTCTTCGCCATAAGCTCTCGCGTAGTTCGCTCTGTCTCATAGAGTGTTTGGTAATAGGCGAGCGCATTGGCGGTAGTTTTGTTGTACATAGAAACCCGTAGCGAATCGTATTTGGTTAAATAGCGCAGACTCTCTTGGTAATTTTTATTGGCTTCGTGGGTTTCATGTAGGAGTTTGTAGGACTGTAAGATGTCGTCCTCATACTCAACCTGCAGGACGTTTTCAAGTTTTTTTTCGGCGTAGGCGACAGCCGACCGTATTCTGCCAGTCGCCATAGCATGATGGGCTTTGGCACCGTAGTAATAGGATTTATTTTGCGGACTTTTACCAGAGGCACTGTAAATCTCTTCGATAGTTATCAAGAATTTTTGAGCTTCCTCCAGGTCTCCGATGTCGCTATAATATTCCAGTAAGGCACTGTACAACATGATCTTGATGTTGGGTGTCACATCGCGTTCGGGGAGGTTTTGCATCGTTTCATACGACTTAAGCAAATACTCTAAGTTTTTTCGGTGGTCCCCCAGTTTCTTGTAGTCCAATGCCTGATTGTAATAGGAGGTGGTAAGGTGTTTTGTGAGATCTAGATTCTTGTATTTTTCAATGCTCAGGTTTCTTTCAGAAATAGCTTTCTCATAAAAGCCATTCATGCTGAACATCACTACAATTCCTTGCTGGGCATGGAGCATGTATTCGTAATCTTTCAAATTTTCGAAGTAGGCATAGGCGCGATGAAAACTTTCCGCAGCGGGAACAAATTTCCCGAGGTTAGAATAGGCCTGTCCTAAAAAGAGGTAAGCGTCTGCCACATATAACGAATCTTGTACACCATAATTTTCGATTGCTAACTTATAATCGGATACCGCTTCGTTAAGATCGAAGTCAAACTGTGCGCCCCCGCGTTTTAAATACAAGCTTCCTAACAGGAAGGAATCTTTGATCTGATACTTCCGGGCGATAAAGCTATTGGTGAGTTTTAAGGTGGTTTCGGGCTGATTCTTTTGTTTGGTAAATATGTTGGAGATCCGAATTACCCTGCGCGCGGCAGCCTCAATACTATCCAGTTGCTTGGCCAGTTCAATATATTCTAAGGTGTAGTAGGTATACGCATCTACGTCCTGGTCCTTATAAATCATTCCTAAGGAATCTAATGCTTGAAGTCGTTCTACAGGGTCCTGAGAGTTCTTCACCAACAATTTTAATGATTCGGCTCGATCTTGAGCCCATGCCGAAGTAATCATAGCACAAGCAATCAGCACATATGTGAAGGTCGTTTTCACGAAGATGGATTCTAGAAATATATCGTAAAAGTAACTTTTTTTACGAGAACTACTCATTTTAAGTACAATACGTTTCTTCCGTAGTCAATTACCGCACGATGCTTTTTAAGGAGGTCGGCTCCAAGGATTCCATCCACGTTTCCTTCCTCAGCTTGTGCCAGAGCTTGATTGACGTGAGTAAGGTCAAATATAACGACTTCCACATTGCGAATCGACTTATCACCGATGCGCAGTTGGTTGCTACGGGCCAATTGGGTATGCATATTGATTGCCCCGGCTCCCGCTGCTTTTATCTCGCTCTCCTCCTGTTGTAGGTTGAATTTTTTGGCCTGCGCGGCGCCTATGCAACTGGAGGAGGCGCCGGTATCGATAATGAATACACCCGGTACCTTGTTGACGAACACCTCACATTTATAATGTCCGGTAGCGAGTTTTTGTAAAGGAATGCGATAAAAGCCCTGAGCTTCTAAAAAGTGGCGAAGATCTGTTTTCATAGAATTATGCAAAGATAGCTAACAAAATAATTAGCTTTGCAGCATGTTAACAGATACCCATACCCACTTATACAGCGAGGCGTTTGATGAGGACCGAAACGACATGATGCAACGCGCTCTGGACAACGGTGTGAAGCGGTTTTTTATTCCGGCCATTGACAGCTCATACACCAATCGTATGTATGCCTTAGAACGCGATTTTCCAGAACGTGTTCACTTGATGATGGGATTGCATCCCACCTCGGTGAAAGAAAATTATGAGGAAGAACTGCGTCATGTGGAAGCGCAGTTTGAAGCGAGAAAGTTTATTGCGGTTGGGGAAATTGGCATTGATCTCTATTGGGATAAAAGTACTCTGGGGATACAGCAGGAAGCCTTCAAACGGCAGATCGAACTTGCAAAATCGCATCAATTACCTATCGTTATTCATTGTCGAGATGCTTTCGATGAGGTGTTTGAGGTATTGGAGGAATGTAAGGATGAGAAGCTCTTCGGAATATTTCACTGCTTTACCGGTACCTACGAACAAGCACAACAAGCCCTAGGGTATCAGATGAAACTTGGGATTGGAGGGGTAGTTACCTTTAAAAATGGAAAGATCGATACCTTTCTCGATCAAATTCCGCTGAAGCATATTGTATTGGAAACCGATGCGCCGTATCTGGCTCCGGCTCCGTACCGTGGCAAACGTAATGAAAGTGCGTATTTAGACTATGTTTGTAAGAAAGTGGCGGAGATCTATCAACTTTCCGAAGCAGCAGTGGCAAAGCAAACTACAGAAAACTCAAAAGAACTATTTGGTATATAAATGAGTAAGACGCCTCGCATATTGTTAATCTATACCGGTGGAACCATCGGGATGATAAAGGATTTTGAAACAGGTGCACTACGGAACTTCAATTTCGACGAGCTTCTTGAACACATCCCTGAGTTAAAGTTATTGGATTGTGAAATTGAAACCACCAGTTTCGATACCCCTATTGATAGCTCTAATATGAGTCCGAGTTACTGGGTCGTGCTTGCCCAAATGATCGAAACAAATTATGAGGTCTTCGACGGCTTTGTGGTGTTACACGGCAGCGATACGATGTCCTATACCAGTTCGGCACTCAGTTTTATGTTAGAGAATCTGGCCAAGCCTGTGGTGTTTACAGGTTCGCAATTGCCCATTGGAGATTTGCGTACCGATGCCAAGGAGAATCTGATTACCTCCATTCAAATTGCCGCCTGGCGAGAAAAGAATCATCCCAAGGTTGCTGAGGTCTGTCTGTATTTTGAATACAAGTTGTACCGTGCGAATCGAACGACAAAGATGAATGCCGAACATTTTGAGGCCTTCAATTCTCCAAATTATCCTCCGTTGGCCGAGAGCGGAGTACATCTTCTGTTTAACGATGATGCCTTGTATCGGCCCAATCGCCGAAAGAAGCTAAAAGTGCATACGGCTTTAGAATCGAATGTGCTTCTCATCAAAATGTTTCCTGGGATGCGCCCTGAAACGATGGCGTACTTATGTGACTATCCTGAATTAGAAGGCGTTATTTTAGAGACGTACGGAAGCGGAAACGTGACCAACGAACCGTGGTTTTTGGCAGCCATTAAAAGTCTTATTTCAAAAGATATTCCGGTTATTAATGTGACGCAGTGTAGTGGTGGAAGTGTGGCAATGGGATTGTATGAAACTAGCGTCGGACTCAAAAAACTGGGGGTTATTTCGGGAAAGGACATGACCACTGAAGCCGCATTGGCCAAATTGATGTATTTATTGGGGCATGAAATTTCGGTGAGCAGTTTCAAAATGTTATTTGAAACTTCCTTACGAGGAGAAATCAGTTAATTCCTTTCAGGAACTCAAATTTTTTGCGAAATTTGTCGTCTTAATTTTTAGAGAGGTGGCCGAGTGGTCGAAGGCGCACGCCTGGAAAGTGTGTATACGCCAAAAGCGTATCGAGGGTTCGAATCCCTTCCTCTCTGCAACACCAAAAAGGAGAAACCCAAAATGTCCAAGCTTGCTTGAGTATTTTGGGTTTCGAGTTTTTGATAATTGCGAAGCAATTAGTGTTGACAGCTCCCACCCTGGGATCATCGAGCGAAGCGAGGTAATCCCGTGAAGGTTTACTTGAGTGTTTTTCTCGGGGCTTTTTTAAATCGCGTAGTGATTTGGTTGACAGTCCCTCACCCTGGGATCACCGAGCGAAGCGAGGTAATCCTGTAAAGGTTTCTTGCCCATTTTGGGTTTCGAGTTTTTGATAATTGCGAAGCAATTAGTGTTGACAGCTCCCCCTAGAGGTAATACCGGGACATTTGCCGGGGGATCTTGGGATATGATCTTCGGAAAAAATGAAACGCATTGATTTTGAGTCATTGTCAAGAAAAAACGAAGAAAGATGCTTTGGATTTAAGCATTAAAACCATGATTTGTGGAAAATGTTTATCGGGAATACCTTCTTAACTGATAAATGCAAGCATCCAATTTTAATTTACTGTAAATTCCCTAGGACACTTTTATATAATTTATATCTTAGCAGCCCTTGTTTTGGGTTTTCTTAGTGAAATGAGTCTTCAGAATCTCAAAATTAATGCGAATAAAGCGGATCGAAAACATCGCTGAAACCTAAGTATTTACTAAGTCTGTAATAATTTAATGTTGCAGATTAACCAAATAATTTTATATCTTTAAACCTTTAACTAAAACAAACTTTTAAGTCGATAGCAATGAAAAAATTATTTTCTATTATGGCAATGGCCGCAATGGTATTTGCAGGCACTTTAAACGCAAACGCAACTACTACCCAAACAATGCCAACCAACGTTCAATCGTTGTCTACAGCGGCAACCGTTTCAATTATTCAGGATGAAGAGGCTGCCAGCGGCGATGATAATCCAGGCTTTCACCAAGCGCTGAAACAACGTTTCATCGAAGGGGGTCCAGGATTTATGGGTATCGTATTACTGTGTTTAATTCTTGGACTAGCAATTGCTATCGAACGAATTATTTACCTTAACCTTTCTACCACAAATACCCGTAAACTAGCGGAAAATGTGGAAGATGCTTTGAATAGCGGTGGTATTGAAGCTGCGAAAGAAGTGTGTAGAAACACCAAAGGTCCTGTTGCCTCTATCTACTATCAAGGGCTGGATCGCGCCGATGAAAGCATTGAAGCTGCAGAGAAAGCGGTAGTAGCTTACGGAGGGGTTCAAATGGGACAACTCGAAAAGAACGTTTCTTGGATTTCATTGTTTATCGCATTAGCACCGATGCTTGGTTTCATGGGTACGGTAATTGGTATGATTTTGGCGTTCGATAAGATTGAAGCTGCCGGTGATATGAACCCTTCGTTAGTAGCAGGGGGTATTAAAGTAGCACTGTTAACTACAGTATTTGGTCTTATTGTTGCGATCATCCTTCAGATCTTCTACAACTACATTATCGCGAAAATCGATAGTATTGTAAACAGTATGGAAGATGCTTCTATAACATTAATTGATATGTTGGTAGATTACAAAAACAAAAAGTAACAGTAACCCCTAAAACACACCATTACTATGGCTTTGCATAAAATTTTAAAAATAGTTGCACTTCTGCTTGGCGTTGCTGGGGTTATTTTCCTCGGAATGATCATCGCCAAAGGAGATGAGGCAATAAAAGCAACCGGTGAAGGGGTTGACGGGATTATGTACGTGGCGTACGTTATTTTTGCTCTCGTGTTACTCTTTGTGGTTGTATTTGTACTCAAAGGAATATTCGCAGGCGATCTCAAGAAAACCTTGATGTCTGTGGGCGCCTTTGCACTCATTGTGGTAATCGCTTACGTCCTTGCAGACGGAGTGGAAACCGAACTTCGTGAAGGCGGAATGCTTTCTGCGAGTGGTTCGAAATGGGTAGGAACCGGCTTGTATACTTTCTACATCCTAGCCATTTTGGCTATTGGAGCGATGGTATTTAGCGGAATTAAGAAAATGACAACTCGATAAGAATGGCTAGACGATCAACACCTGAAGTAAATGCAGGATCTATGGCAGACATCGCGTTTCTGCTCCTTATCTTTTTCTTGGTAACCACCACGATAGAGAAGGACAAAGGAATCGCGAGACAATTGCCTCCCCCTGAACCTCCCAATGATGAGGATGTTATCATAAAAGAGAAAAACTTGTTCATCGTAAACGTGAACAAGGATGATCAACTCCTTGTGGAAGAAGAATTGATGGAGTTGAAAGACTTGCGTCAAGCAGCCATCGATTTTATCGACAACGGTGGCGCGCCTTCCGGTACGGCAGAGTATTGTGCTTTCTGTAAAGGAGCTCGTTCTCCAGAGTCTTCAGATAATCCTAATAAAGCGGTGATTTCGGTTCAAAACGACCGACTTACCTCTTATGAAATGTACATTGCGGTTCAGAACGAACTGGTGGCGGCTTATAATTTCTTACGAGACCGTGAAGCCCAACGGATGTACGGATGGAAATTTACTGAGATGAAACGCGCGATCGATGAAGGAGAAATCTCAGGATCGAAAGCCGAAGACATTCAGGAAAAACTGGAAAGTGTTCAGCAGATGATTCCGTTGAAGCTCTCTGAAGCAGAACCCAAAAAACGGGGCGAATAACCTTTATATAAATTAGACTATGTCAAAATTTAAAAAGAAAAAAAGCGGAGAACTTCCAGCGATTTCAACGGCATCGTTGCCCGATATCGTATTCATGCTTTTGTTCTTCTTCATGGTGGTAACGGTACTGCGTGAGAACAATTTACTAGTTCAGCAGGAATTACCGAAAGGAGATCAGGTAGAAAAGCTGAAAAAAGACCGTTCTATCTTTATTTATGCCGGGAAGCCTAGCTCTCAGTATCAAGATAAATACGGTACCGAAGGAAAAATCCAAATAGGTGATAAGTACACCGATATCGACAATATCAAATTTGCTTTGAACGAACTTCGTGCGCAATTGCGCCCGGAACTTCAAGATAAGGTAATGGTAGCACTAAAAGTAGATAACGAAACCAACACAGGTTTGGTTTCGGATATCAAACAAGAACTACGAGATTTGAACATGTTGAAGATAATTTACATTACCTCACCAGGTAATCAGTTAGAGAATTAATACATTCATTGCACAAAAAAACGCCTTGATTTTTCAAGGCGTTTTTTTATACACGTATTTTATATTTTCCCGTTATCTTTATCCTATGCAGAAGTACAAACTCATATGGTTGTTGAGTACTCTTTTCCTATTAGTGCCTTTTTTTTGTTCGGCACAAGAGGAGGAAGATGAGGATGTCATTCCAATAGCAGAAAGGGATTCCTTATACCGAGAAGATCAATTTTACTTTTCTGCGACCTACAATCTAATTTTGAATGTACCTTCCAATGTTAACTTACGAGGCCTCTCAGGTGGGATCAATTTCGGGTATTTACGCGATATGCCACTCAACCAACGTCGCAATGTAGCACTTGCCGTGGGCGCCGGAGTCTCATTCAATCGCTACGGCCAAAATTTATTTATCGGAGAAGATCAAAATGAGAATACGATCTTTCAGGTAGTAGATGAAAATGAGATTCCCTACGACTTTAACCGTTTTAGTACGGCTACTGTAGAGATGCCTATAGAGTTCCGTTGGCGCACTTCCACGTCAAAATCCTTTAAATTTTGGCGCATTTATGGGGGTATTAAGTTGGGCTATACCTATTGGTACAAGGCACGCTTTATGCAACCCGGAAACGATGTTGTTCAAACCGACATCCCCGAATTCAATCCCTTTCACATTGGCGCTACACTGAGCTTTGGCTATAGCACGTTTAATATTCGAGCGTACTATCAAATCACTCCGTTTTTTGAAGACGCACAGGTAGCTTCTGGTGCTTCCGTAGCCTTCCGAACCCTTCGCTTGGGAATTATATTCTATATCCTATAACCAGAAATTAAGCAATATGAGCTGTGGTAGGAGTCCGATACAAAATCCAACACTCAACTCCTGATACGTGTGGGCACCGGCATGCAGTCGGGCCGTGGCGACCAAACCATTCAGTAGAAAAAACAAGGCAATCCACAACAGCATATTGATTTTAAAGTGAATGCTCAACGCGATGAGGAACATGGTAATTCCAGCGATCCCCATTTGATGTAAACTGACTTTAATCGAAAAGAAGACCATGACCAGGGCTGTCATCGCCGAGAACAGTATGCCCACAAAGAAATAATTGAGTTCCGGCGTTTCATAAGGATCAAAGACCAATTTGATGATGAGAAGCAAGAGAAGACATTGTATCATTAACGGGACCTTCCGTTCTTTCGCCATTCGTAGATGAATGGAGTCTACGACCCCCATGTTCTTCAGTAAAAAAAAGCTAACAATCGGAATAAAAATGGTAATAATTGCCACCGCGAAGGCCTTGGCTTGTACCACTTCCCACTCTACATATCGAGGGGTCATGCCGAAATAAAGTAAGGTTCCCAGCAACGGCATCAGCAAGGGATGAAAAACATAACTGGATGCGCGTAACAAAAGGTTCATTAAATTTCTTTGCGAAGTCTGGCGACAGGGATATCGAGCTGTTCTCGGTACTTGGCAACCGTTCGGCGGGCGATGGGATAACCTTTATCCTTCAGTATCTTGGCCAATTTATCATCAGTGAGCGGTTTCTTTTTGTTTTCTTCGGAAACCGTAATTTCTAGGATCTTTTTGATCTCGCGTGTAGAAACATCTTCTCCCTGATCGTTCTTCATTGATTCGCTGAAAAACTCCTTGATAAGCTTCGTTCCGTAGGGTGTATCCACATATTTACTATTGGCAACTCGTGACACGGTAGATACATCCATATGAATGGTATCTGCGATGTCCTTTAAGATCATTGGTTTCAATTTTCGCTCATCTCCCGTCATGAAGTATTCATACTGATGTTGCATGATGGCGTTCATGGTGACCCAAAGAGTTTGTTGTCGTTGTTTGATAGCATCTATAAACCATTTCGCAGCATCCAACTTCTGCTTGATAAAGAGCACCGCATCTTTCTGTGATTTTGAGCGCTCTTTCGCCGCTTTGTACCCTTTCAGCATATTGGTGTATTCTCTGGAAACATGCAACTCGGGTGCGTTTCTTCCGTTGAGCGTCAATTGTAATTCCCCGTCTTCTATTTTAATGGCAAAATCGGGCACCACGTGTTCTACCATGCGCGTATTTCCCGAATATGTTCCTCCTGGTTTTGGGTTGAGTCCTTCAACTTCATGAATGGCGTTTCGCAATTCATCTTCCGTTATGTCGAATTTTGAAAGGAGCTTTTTGTAATGTTTTTTGGTAAAGTGGTCAAAAGCATCATTGATTATGTCCATAGCAAGAGAAACCGCAGGCGTCTCGCGCTTTCGTTCAAGTTGTAAGCGCAGGCATTCTTGCAAGTTTCGGGCACCCACTCCGGCAGGATCCAGATCATGCACCGTGCGTAAGACTTCTTCAATTTTTTCTTCGGAAGTATATACATTTTGCGTGAAAGCAAGATCGTCCACAATGTCTTGAAGGTCCCGCCGGATGTAACCACTTTCATCAATACTCCCTACCAGAAAGCGAGCGATCTCTTCTTCCTCTTCACTCAAGCGATAGGTGTTAAGTTGTTTTAATAAGTGTTGATTAAAGGAAACCCCTGAAGCGTAAGGTATTTGCTTGTCCTCGTCGTCGGAACTATAGTTATTGGCGGCTAACTTATAACTTGGAATCTCGTCATCACTCAAATATTCGTCAACGTCGATTTCGGTTTCGATCACTTCCGAATCTTGCTCGTAATCATCGGTATTATCAAAATCATCGTCTAACGAATCTTTTTCTTCCTTTCCCTTTTCTAAAGCCGGGTTTTCTTCTAATTCCTGGGAAATACGCTGTTCGAATGCTTGCGTCGGCAATTGGATCAGTTTCATCAACTGAATTTGCTGCGGCGAGAGCTTCTGAGAGAGCTTAAAATTAAGTTGTTGTTTGAGCATAATGACGCGTATTCCGTAGCTATAAATGTAACAAAAACCGCCTAGTTTCCGCAGAAAGCAAGGCGATTTAATATAAGCTTATGATTTATTAATTCTAGAATTCTGCGTTCCCTGGTGTACGTGGATAAGGGATCACGTCACGGATATTACCCATGCCCGTAGCAAACTGTACCAGACGCTCAAAACCAAGGCCAAAACCACTATGAACGGCAGTACCAAACTTGCGCAGTTCTAAATACCACCACAGTTCTTCTTCTGGAATATCCATTTGCTCCATCTTCGATTTAAGCACGTCGTAACGTTCTTCTCGTTGCGAGCCTCCCACAATTTCGCCGATTCCTGGGAATAAGACATCCATGGCACGAACGGTCTTTTCGTCTTCATTCAAGCGCATATAAAAAGCCTTAATGGTCGCGGGATAATCAAATAGAATCACGGGACATTTGAAATGTTTTTCTACCAAGAAACGTTCGTGTTCACTTTGCAGATCGGCTCCCCAGGCATCAATGGGGTACTTGAATTTCTTCTTTTTGTTGGGCTTGCTATTTTTTAAAATATCAATGGCTTCCGTGTAGCTCACGCGTTTAAAGTTATTGTCTACCACAAAGTGTAGTTTTTCCCGCAAGGTCATCTCACTTCGTTCGTTTTGCGGTTTCGATTTTTCTTCTTGAAGCAGTCGGTTTTCTAAAAACTCTAAATCGTCGGCACAATGTTCTAGAACGTACCGCAACACGTATTTTATAAAATCTTCGGCCAGATCCATATTGTCCGCCAGATCGTAGAAGGCTACTTCTGGCTCGATCATCCAGAATTCCGCCAGGTGACGCGAAGTATTCGAGTTTTCTGCCCGAAATGTAGGTCCGAATGTATACACTTTTCCCAGTCCCATGGCAAAGGTTTCGGCCTCCAGTTGTCCACTTACGGTAAGATTGGTTTCCTTTCCGAAGAAATCCTTTTTGAAATCGATGTCTCCATCTTCGGTCGTTGGCGGGTTTTCGAGGCTTAGATTAGAAACCCGAAACATTTCTCCTGCACCTTCTGCATCACTGCCGGTAATAATGGGCGTGTGCATATAATAAAATCCGTTCTTCTGAAAGTATTCATGTACCGCAAACGATAATTTTGAGCGCATGCGCATCACGGCACCGAAGGTGTTGGTTCGCACCCGCAAATGTGCCTGTTCCCGTAATTTCTCCAGGCTATGTCGCTTGGGCGATAAAATGGTTTTCTTCACTTCTTCAGGATCAGCTACTCCCAGCACCTCAAGCGATGAAACCTGGATTTCTACTGCTTGTCCGCTTCCTTGGCTTTCTACCAACACACCAGTGACGGCGATAGCAGCGCCTGTGGTTATTTTTTTCAGAAGCGCTTCCTCAAAATTATCATAGTCTACAACGCATTGAAGATTGTGTAACGTCGAGCCGTCATTTAACGCAATAAATCGGTTGCTTCGGAAGGAGCGTACCCATCCTCTTACATTAACTTCGATTAAGGAAGGGTCACTCTGCAATAAGGTGGCGATATCCTGATAGTTCATTACCATACAATTTTAGAGGGGTAAAGATACTTTTTTTATGCTGCAAATAAAATGTATGGATTCTAAGAATCTCCGTCTTCTTCCTCTTCTTTTCCCGGTAGGATTTGAAGCGCTGGTTTACGCAGCGTCTCTTTGTTAGCGATACTTCGCTCCAACGATAGTAACAACGAAGGAAGAAGTAATAGATTGGCCAACATGGCAAAGAGCAGGGTGGCCGAAACCAAGGCTCCTAAGGCGACGGTACCCCCAAAACTGGAAATAGTGAATACGGAAAAACCAAAAAACAGCACAATGGAAGTATAGAACATACTAACCCCAGTTTCTCGTAGGGCTGCATAAACCGATTTTTTAATACGCCACTTATTGCTAATAAGCTCTTGCCGATACTTTGCGAGGAAGTGAATAGTATCATCTACCGAGATCCCAAAGGCGATGCTAAACACCAAAATCGTGGACGGCTTAATGGGAACGCCCAAAAAGCCCATCAATCCTGCTGTAATGATAAGGGGTAGCAAGTTTGGAATAAGCGACACCAAAATCATTCGAAAACTTCGAAACATCCAGGCCATGAATAGGGCGATAAGCAGCACCGCAAGTGATAAGGAAAGGACCAGGTTATTCACCAAATATTTCGTTCCTTTTTGGAACACCAGCGCTTTGCCCGTCACGGAAACATCGTAGCGATCGGGAGGAAAAATCTTGTTAATTTCTGCGGTAAGATCCTCTTCGATTCGGTCGAAGCGCTCGGTTCCGGTATCCTTCATAAAGGTAGTCATGCGGGCGTACTGTCCGGTGGTATCTACATAACTTTGAAGGAGGTTGGTGTCTTGTGCGCTCCCCTTGGCATACGAAAGGATAAAGGTGCGGTCCTGACTGTTCGGCAACTGATAGTATTCAGGATTGTTGTTGTAGTAGGCTTGCTTTGAAAACTTCACCAGATTAACAATGGAAATCGATTTTGAAAACTCGGGTAATTCCTCCAGATACGTCTGAAGCGATTCCATGCGTTTCAAGGTAGCAAGTTTCATAACGCCCTTCTTCCGTTTTGTGTCCACGAGAATCTCGAGCGGCATTATTCCTTCAAATTCCTGTTCAAAGAAGGTGATATCTTTAAAGAACGGCTTCTTTTTGGGCATGTCTTCAATGATACTCCCCGATATTTTAATGTTGTAAATGCCAATAATACCGGCGCTTAACAAGAGCACGGAAACGGCATAAATGGCCACGCGATGCTCTTTTACCATTTTCTCCATCCAATCCACAAAACTGCCGATCCAACGCTTATTGAGGTGTTTTAGGTGTTTGTACTTCGGAATTGCCATGTAGCTATAGACAATCGGAATGATGAACAGGCTCAACAAGAAAATAACCAAAATATTGATGGAAGCTACAATACCAAATTCCGATAATAGCTTACTGTTAGTAAGAATAAAGGTGGCAAACCCGGAAGCCGTGGTTACGTTGGTCATCAAGGTAGCATTTCCCACTTTGGCGATCACGCGTTGCAGTGATTTCGCTTGGTTTCCGTGTTGCTTGATCTCTTGCTGGTATTTGTTGATCAGGAAAATACAGTTGGGAATTCCAATAACAATAATGAGCGGCGGAATGAGCGCTGTAAGAACCGTAATCTCGTAGTGTAGCAGTCCTAAAATTCCGAAGGACCACATCACTCCAATGATAACGGTAACCATCGAAATCAAGGTCGCTCTTACTGAACGAAAGAAAAAGAAGAAAATCAACGAAGTAACGGCCAAGGCGGCCCCGATAAACCATCCAATTTCGTCGATAATATTTTGAGAATTGAGGGTTCGAATATAGGGCATACCACTGGTACGAACTTCGATACCAGTTGCTGCTTCAAACGCCTCAATTTCGGGGATCAGTGTCGAGACAATAAAATCTTTTCGTGCGGGCGTATTAACAATATCCTTTTTCAAATAGACCGCGGTACGCACGGCTTTTTTACTGGGGCTATAGACCAGGCCTTCATAAAAGGGCATTTTGTAAAAGAGCTCCTGCTGAAACTTTTCCAGACCCTTGTCGGTCCAAATACTGTCGCTTGCAATAGGTGTCAGTTCGAATGCGGCGGTGTCTTGGCGCTTCTGAAGTTTCTGAAGATTCCCCAGCGAGAGCGTTAGATCTACTTCATCATAGGTGTTCAGGGAGGCGCTCAGTTCGTTCCAGGCCGTAAAGTTTTTTGGTGTGAACAGTAAACTGTCTTTAACGCCCAACACAATTAAATTTCCTTCTTCTCCGAACGTATTCAAAAATCGTTCGTATTCAAGGTTGATTTCGTGATCATCGGGCAGAAGATTTGCCTCTGTGTAGGTAAACCGCATGTGTTTCCACTGGAGGGCCATAAAAACCGTACAGGCAGCGATAGCTACCAATATCAACGTTCTATTCCGAAGAATAAACCGTGCCACGACACTCCAAAAACCAATACTAAAAAGCTTCTCCACAACCAGTTCCTTAAGGCGGGGCAAAGGTACTAATTCCGTTTCGGTAAACGGATGCTAAGCAACTTATAATTTTAGATAGAAGGTAAATTTGAAAGAGATATTATCTTCAAGGTCAGGTAAGTGATAATACCCATAGCGATACGCAAAACTGAGTCCGAAACCAAATAGCAGTTTATTGAGTTCGAAACCTGATTCTGAATAAAATTCTTCTAGCGTATTAAATGGAATCCCCAGATGCTGTTCGGGATTATTGAGGTCGCCCCAGGCATGACGGGTAATGAACACCAGTTCGGGTCGAAAGCGCTCTGAAATGTTGAAGCGGCGAAGGCTGTGCTTAATTTGTAAGGTGGCGAGTCGATCTGAAAAAAACTCTCCAAAATACATGGTTTCGAAACTTCGGCGGCCCGCGACCGAGAAACGTTGTAGGATCTCGTCTTTAGTGGGACTATTGGGGTAGGCGTGAAATAAATGGGTGAGTGGTGTGTCACCAAAGGCAATATCCCCTTCTAACAAGAAGTTGGTCGAGGTGAGGTTCGTGCGTTTCACATAATAATCTAGCTTCAGACCCAGCTTGGTGTAATTAAAATCGCTACCGGTAATACCTTTAATACCCTGAGTCACCTGCGCGCTAATCTTCGGAAACCCATCAAAATATTCCACTAGACCGTCTTCTCTTGTAAAAAAATCGCGTTTCGGACTGATTCGGATCGAGGCGGTTACTTCTGAAAGTTCGTAATTTCTGAAGATACCGCCGTCATTCAGAAAAATGTAATTTTCAATGTTTTCAATGCGGCTCCGCCCGAAGCGCAATTCCGATAAAATTCGTGGTGTAAATTCGTGTTGCACATTGGTTTGCCAGGTACGATGCTTATAAAATTGGGTGACATTCACCAAACGGGGCTCGAACACCGAGTACACTCTGGCGTCGGTTAAATACGCAAAAGATCCTATTTCCCGAATGTCATCGATATAATACAGGTTGATCCAGGTGTTAGATTCTTTGCGAACGCGAACACTTCCGCCAAGACTAAACTTGATGTCATCGTCTTTGAAGCCGTAGGCAAAATGACCTCCAAATTTGAAATGATCTGAAAGCTTTTCGTTGGTAACACCACCTACTCCTAATCGTAAGCCTTCATAGTTATTGTATTTAACAAGATAACGCAGGTCTACATCGAAGAAACTGATGGGAAAGAAGCCTGTGTTAAATGGACTCTCTTTTTTTGGTGTCTGTGTGTTTGTGCTGTCTTCAGCGATTTGTATCGCTGGTTCCTGCGCCCAGAGCATGCTTGATGCGAAACAACAAAGAACAAGTAAAAGGGGACGCATTCGAATGGCTATGGTAGTTTGGGTAAAGGTATAAAGAAAGCGGCTAGAAGCCGCTCTCTTTAAGGATATATTATGTTTAGACCTTCATGATCTCTTTTTCTTTTGCTTCCAGAATGGCGTCTATACGAGCAATGTGTTTATCGGTCATTTCTTGAATATCAATCTCCAGATTTTTCTTCATATCATCTGAAGCTTCCAATTCTTTAATATCTTGATTTGCCGTTTTGCGATCATTACGTACGCCTATTTTTGCTTCTTCGGCTTCTGCTTTGGCTTGTTTCACCAATTCTTTTCTTCGCTCTTCCGTTAGTGGAGGCACATTAATAATAACGCTTTCTCCATTATTCTGTGGATTGAACCCTAAATTGGCAATTTGAATGCCTCGTTCAATATCGGGAATTAAAGATTTTTCCCAGGGTTGAATCGAGATCGTCATGCCGTCGGGGGTATTCACGTTAGCCACCTGATTCAGCGGAGTTGGCGTTCCGTAGTAATCTACTTTCACACTACTCACCATTGAAGGGGATGCCTTTCCGGCACGGATGTTCACCAATTGCTTTTCCAAATGCTTGATGGCATTATCCATCGCTTCGCGCGTACCATCAATTATAAGTGCTATTTCTTCTTCCATAGTATGTTGTTAATCTAAAGGTTCTTTCGTTTTGTCTTCCCGTATTTCTGGGACGACCCATTCAAAAATATTACAAAAAGAATGCCTAATCGTTTACGCTAAGTTACAAATTTACTTTGGTACCAATTTTCTCTCCGGAAACCACCTTCAGAAGATTTCCTTTGGTGTTCATATCGAAGACAATAATGGGTAATCTATTTTCCTGACTTAGCGTAAAGGCAGTGGTATCCATTACTTTTAACCCCTTGCTCAGCACGTCGTCGAAACTGATAAAGTCAAATTTAGTAGCACCCTTATCTTTTTCCGGATCGCTAGAATAAATACCATCTACGCGTGTGCCTTTCAGAATCACATCGGCATCGATCTCGATGGCACGAAGAACAGCGGCAGAATCGGTTGTAAAATAGGGGTTGCCGGTTCCTCCTCCAAAGATCACTACACGCCCTTTTTCCAAGTGCCTAATGGCTTTTCTTCGGATGAAGGGTTCTGCCACTTCATTGATCTTGATGGCGCTTTGCAGCCGCACCTGGATGCCAGAATCTTCTAAAGCACTTTGCAAGGCCAAGCCGTTGATCACCGTGGCGAGCATTCCCATATGGTCCCCTTGAACGCGATCCATCCCTTTACTAGCCCCCGCGACACCTCGAAAAATATTTCCACCTCCAATGACGATAGCGACTTCAACTCCACGATCTGTAATCTGTTTTATCTCACTTGCATAGTCGTGAAGCCTTTCAGGGTCTATTCCGTAGCTTCGAGATCCCATTAGGGCTTCTCCGGAGAGCTTCAATAAGATTCTATTGTATTGCATAAGGTGCCATTTTCTGCAAATATAAAGGTAATTTTTCGACTATACTTCCGTTATTTCCTTGAGAACTTTTATTTTTATTCCTTACAAAAAACGTATTATGAAAAAGATTTTAAAGACAACTTTACTATTGGCATTCATGGGATGCGCAGTTTCCTGTTCTAATGATGATGACACTCCGAATACTGGTGGCGATGGAGATGGAATGCAAAATATTCAAGCTACCTATTTGGTAACATTTACTCCGAATTTCACTGATACCGCATTCCCAGATGATTACCCAAGCAATCCTATGTTTAGTGGAATGGTTTTGGCGGTTCACGGTGAGGATAAAGCGATATTTCAGCCGGGAACACTTGCGAGCGATGCACTTCGTGTTTTTGCGGAAGAAGGAGAATCGTCTGATTTGGTGTCTGATTTACGAATGTCTGGAGATGAAGACTCCGTAGATTTCTTGGTGTCAACATATCCTCAGAGCGAGGGACCTACCACCGCACAAAGTGTTACCGTAACTATTGATCCAGATCATACGGCGATAAGCTTTGTTTCCTCCTTACTTCCCAGTCCGGATTGGTTCGTAGGAATTAACACCGTAAGTATGATTGAAAGTACCAATTCTTTATATGATGAGTTAACGGTTAATGTTGTGGCCTATGATGCCGGAACCGATAGTGGTACAACATATGATTCTAGTGATATGCCAACAACGCCACAGGATCCTATACGACTTATTGAATCAGCTCCACTTGGTGGAGGAGTAGGTGCTGTGATTGGTACGCTTCGATTTGAACGAAACGATCTGTAGTCACGCGACCAATGAAACTAAAAAAGCCCGCTAATTAGCGGGCTTTTTTAGTTTTTAGAAGGTCATTTACTCAATCGCTACGCGTTTGAATCCAACTACTTCTACATCTTTTCCAAGGGTAGCCACATATTCGGATACCGATTGTTTGTTGTCTTTAATAAAAGCTTGATTTACCAAGGTGTTATCCTTAAAGAAGCGCTTTAGTTTTCCTTTAGCGATGTTGTCCAACATTTCTTCAGGCTTTCCTTCTTGGCGCAATTGGTCTTTAGCGATTTCGATTTCCTTTTCAACCACCGAGGCGTCAACACCTTCTTCGTTAAGGGCAATCGGATTCATAGCAGCCGCTTGCATGGCCACATCTTTAGCAACGTCGGCAGCACCGTCTACGCTTTTAGAAAGACCGGTAAGTACTGCGATCTTATTTCCGGCGTGGATGTAAGATCCTACGAAGGGAGCTTCTAAGGTTTCAAAAGCTCCAATTTCAATCTTCTCACCGATAACTCCGGTTTGTTCCGTCAATTTTTCCTGAACGGTCATACCTTTATAGTTTGCGGCAAGAAACGCATCTTTAGATCCTGCTTCAAGAGCAATTCCCGCTAAATCATGTGCTAGCGAAACGAAATCGTCGTTTTTCGCTACGAAGTCGGTTTCACAATTTAAAGAAATGATGACACCTTTGTTGGCATCGTCATTCACGGTTGCGATAGCGGCTCCTTCGCTAGAATCGCGATCGGCACGCTTAGCAGCTACTTTTTGTCCTTTTTTACGTAGAATTTCAATTGCTTTATCGAAGTCACCATCCGCTTCGACCAATGCTTTTTTACAGTCCATCATACCGGCACCGGTAGATTTTCTTAGTTTATTAACTTCTGCAGCGGTTATTTTTGCCATTGCTTTTTGTTTTTAAATATTAGTAGAAAAAGTCGTTCCAGGAATTTCGCAAAGAAACACATAGAACGACTTTGTCATATTAAGTGATTGTTATGTTTACTCTTCTTCGTTGGTTGCTTTTTCTAAAGTCTCTTTTTTAGACTCCAACTTCACAGGCTTCTTAGCTTCTTTCATAGCCTTCTTGTCTTCAGCATCTTTAGAAGGAACTTCAGCAGCCGTTACTTTCTTACGCGCTGATTTTTTCGGTGCTTTTTTCTCCTCATCGCCACTGTCTTCAGATTTTCCAGCCTTGCGTTCTTGCAATCCTTCTATGATCGCTCCGGAAACACTTCCGATGATCTTTTCGATAGATTTAGACGCATCATCATTAGATGGAATAGCGTAGTCGATCTCACGAGGATCACTATTCGTATCCACCATAGCGAATATTGGAATGTTCAATTTCTGCGCTTCTTTTACAGCGATATGCTCACGTGTAGTATCCACGATAAACAAAGCGCCTGGTAGACGGCTCATGTCGCTAATGGACCCTAAGTTCTTTTCTAATTTTGCGCGAAGACGACTTACTTGAAGGCGTTCTTTCTTAGAAAGCGTGTCGAAGGTTCCATCTTGCTTCATGCGGTCAATAGAAGCCATTTTCTTTACCGCCTTACGGATGGTAACGAAGTTGGTTAACATACCTCCTGGCCAACGCTCTGTGATGTAGGGCATATTGGCGTTCTTAGCATGTTCTGAAACGATGTCTTTTGCTTGCTTTTTAGTTGCCACAAAAAGTACTTTACGGCCACTAGAAGCGATTTTTTTAAGCGCTTCGTTCGCTTCTTCCAGCTTCGCCGCTGTTTTGTACAAGTTGATAATGTGGATCCCGTTGCGCTCCATGTAGATATATGGGGCCATGTTCGGATTCCATTTGCGAGTGAGGTGTCCAAAATGCACCCCTGCGTCAAGTAATTCTTTGACTTCTTTGTTTGCCATTTTTGTAATAGTTTACGTTCTGTAAAGTAGTCGCAACCTCTCCAATGTTGGATTCAGGTTTAGATGCTAAACTAACTTTCTGCCTTGCGACAGAATAACAGCTTGATTAAAAATAAAATATGAACGAAATAGAATTCCCTGGAACCAAAGTTCCAAGGAATTCGAAAAAATAATTAACGTTTAGAGAACTGGAATTTCTTACGAGCTTTCTTCTGTCCGAATTTCTTACGCTCTACCATTCGTGGGTCACGCGTTAGCAATCCTTCGGGTTTTAAGATCCCTCGGTTTTCCTCGTTCAATTCGCACATCGCACGAGAAAGTGCCAGGCGAATTGCCTCTGCTTGTCCTGTAATACCTCCGCCAAATACGTTTACTGAAATGTCAAACGACTTTTCATTTTCGGTAAGCATTAAAGGTTGTTGTACTTTATAACGTAGCGTTGGCGTGGTGAAGTAGTTATCTAATTCACGACGGTTGATAGTGATGTTTCCTTTTCCTTCAGAAACATACACGCGTGCTACGGCTGTTTTTCTTCTTCCGATTTTGTGTATGGTATCCATTACTTGATGTCGTTGAGGTTAATTTTTTTAGGTTTTTGTGCTTCTTGACCGTGTTCTGCACCAGCATACACTTTCAAGTTTCTAAAAAGATCAGCTCCCAGACGATTCTTCGGAAGCATGCCCTTTACGGCTTTCTCGATTACCCGCTCTGGGTGTTTCGACTTCAATTCTTCTGCGCTCAGACTACGCTGACCGCCAGGATACCCGGTGTGACGGATATAGGTCTTATCCTGCCATTTCTTACCGGTAAGTTGAATTTTTTCTGCATTGATCACAATCACATTGTCTCCACAATCTACGTGTGGCGTGAAATATGGCTTGTGTTTTCCGCGAAGAAACTTAGCGACTTCGCTCGCAAGACGACCCAATGTTTGCCCGTCCGCATCTACCAACAACCATTCTTTAGTAACGGTCTCTTTGTTAGCGGATACTGTTTTGTAACTTAATGTGTCCATTTAGTTTTTTGTCCTAATAGTTAATACTCATTGTTATTTTTCCCTCAAAAAGGGCTGCAAATTTACAACTAAATATTTGAATTACAAGTTAAGGGCTATAAATAGTTTACATTCCTTTTGAGCAAGGCGTAATTCTGTTTTGTGAGATGCGGGAACTGAACCCTAGAACTGTTAAAAAAATCTTAAAACCTAGACGAATCTGTCACATTGCACCGTTTTAAAGGTCTATTCATCAGTCAATCTAACCAATCCTATGCTATCTCAATCACAAACCGTGTTGATAGGTTTTTTCTTTCTCACCACCATCAACTTCGCTCAAACCACAGAAAATACGATACCAAGACGTTCTTACACAACAACTTCCGTACAAAATCAAACGCCCATTAAGATCGATGGGAATTTAGATGATGAAGCTTGGAATGCGGTAGCATGGACCTCCGATTACGTGGAATTTCAACCCGATAACGGTACACCTCCTACGGAACAGACCAAGATGAAAATCGTGTACGATGATAAGAATCTTTACGTGGCGTTCAAATGTTATCAAAAGGATCCGGAAACCATTGAACAACGCATGGGAAGACGGGATGATTTTCCCGGCGATTGGGTAGAAATCAATATAGATAGTTATGGGGATGATCGTACCGGTTTTTCTTTTACCATCTCTGCTTCCGGTGTTAAAGGAGATGAGTTTATTTCGAATAATGGCAACTTCGACAGTAGTTGGAACCCAATATGGTATACCGATACTCAGGTAGATTCTGAAGGATGGACAGCAGAAATTAGAATTCCACTGAGTCAGCTGCGGTTTGGAAACGACGAAGAGCAAGTGTGGGGCATTCAATCGACACGCCGATATTTCAACAATGAAGAACGCTCTACGTGGCAACCGCTTCCTGCCAATCCGCCGGGTTGGGTAAGTGAATTCGGAGAATTAAGGGGGTTGAAGGGCTTGAAACCACAAAAGCAATTGGAAATTCAACCATATGTTGTAGGGCAACTCGACACCTATAAGGAGCAACCGGGCAACCCTTTTGAAGATGGAAACGATTCGCGACTCACAGGAGGACTGGACGCCAAAATTGGGATTACCAATGATCTAACGGTGGATCTTACTATTAACCCTGATTTTGGACAGGTAGATGCCGACCCGGGAGCGGTCGCCCTAGATGGCTTTGAGATCTTCTTTCAGGAGCGGAGACCTTTTTTTGTAGAGAATAAAAGTGTATTCGACTTTTCCTTTGCTGGAAATCAAGACAATTTGTTTTTTTCACGAAGAATTGGTCGCAGTCCCCAAGGACAGGCTATTGGACCAAATATTGCCTTTGTGGATCAACCGAATAATACTACAATTCTTGGAGCAGCCAAGTTTAGCGGAAAGACTCAGGATGGCTGGACGGTAGGTGTCTTAGAAAGTGTCACAGATCGCGAATTTGCTGATGTTATTGATACCGTTGGCACAGAACGGCAGGAACTGGTAGAGCCACTTACCAATTACGCCGTTGCCAGAGTTCAGAAGGATTTTAACGACAGAAATAGTTATGTAGGCGGAATTTTCACCGGAACAGTTCGCAGAATGGATCCTAATTTATCGTTTTTACATTCTCATGCGTATTCCGGCGGAATCGACTTTAAACACAATTGGAAAGAGCGTAAATATTATGTCGAAGGAAGCGCTGTTCTCAGTAATGTTCGCGGCAGTGCCGAAGCCATTGCACGTACGCAAACTTCCATAACTCATTTGTTTCAACGAACGGATGCCGATCATGTGGAAGTAGACCCTAACCGAACGCAACTTACCGGAACCGGAGGTCGCTTTGAAATTGGAAAAGGAGCGGTTGGGAACTGGCGCTACAACCTGGGAGGAAACTGGCGTTCACCAGAACTGGAATTGAACGATATTGGCTTTCTACGCCAGGCAGACGACATACGGCAGTATGCCAACATTCGCCACTTTTGGAATCAATCAACCTCCTGGTATCGGCAAGCCAACGTGGGGTTCAATCAATTTTCATCCTATGATTTTCAAGGGAATTACAACCGCATGCAGTATGAGATTAATGGGTATATTAACTGGAAGAATAACTGGTGGACAGAAGCGGGTGCTTCTCATAAACCCAGAATTTATTCCAATACCGTGCTTCGAGGCGGGCCCCGCTGGCGTTGGAATGAAGAGAATTTCTTTTTCCTATTCTCCGGAACGGATAGTCGGAAGAAATTCAGCATGCATGCTGGCTATGTCCATTCTGATGCAAAACAGAACAACTTCTCCTTCCGAAGATATGTCTTACGCTTTTTCTATCAACCGCTTAATTCCTTAAGCTTATCCCTTATTAATGAGTTCGAACAAAACCCCAACAAAACACAGTACGTCACCGAAAGCAGCTTTAATGGAACGCCCCGTTACATTCTGGGGGAAATTGATAATGAAAGCTTGAGTACGACACTACGGGTGAATTTTAATATTAACCCTAATCTTACGATTCAGTATTATGGACAGCCTTTCATCTTTAACGCCAAGTACACCAATTTTAATTACGTGAACAATGCCACGGCAAAAGATTTAAATGAACGCGTGACTTGGTACGACTCTAATCAAATTTCATTTGAAAACGGGCAATACAATGTAGATGAAGATAGCGATGGCACCAAAGATTATAGTTTTGGTGATCCCGATTTTGCTTTTGTTCAGTTTCGATCGAATTTGGTACTTCGGTGGGAGTATATTCCCGGATCTGAGATTTTCTTGGTCTGGTCTCAAGGAATTAACGGAATTGGAGACCCTACGAATGATTTCGGAACCATTATCGACAATCAGCTGTTGCGACAACAACCAAGAAATACCTTCTTACTGAAAGCCACTTATCGCTTTGTACTGTAAATTTAATGGGCTTCGAGCCAGTTTTGACCCACGCCAATTTCCACATCTAAAGGTACTGACAACTTATAGGCTTGTTCCATTTCACTTTTTACAAGTTTTTTAATGGCTTCTAATTCCTCTTTGTGAACATCAAAAACTAATTCATCGTGTACCTGTAATAGCATTTTTGATCGGTAATTTCCTTCAGAAAGATTTTTATGGATATTGATCATCGCGATCTTTATGATGTCGGCGGCGCTACCTTGAATGGGCGCATTCACCGCGTTGCGCTCTGCCGCACCGCGCACAACGGCATTACTGCCGTTAATGCCGTTTAGGTAGCGCCGTCTGCCTAATACTGTTTGCACATAACCGTTCTCACGCGCGTAATCTACTTGCTCGCTCATGTAGTTTCGCAATTTCGGGTAGGTTTTATAATAGGTTTCGATCAATTCCTTAGACTCACTTCTCGAGAGGTCTGTTTGATTGCTCAACCCAAAGGCCGACACTCCATAGATAATTCCGAAGTTTACCGTTTTCGCATTGCTACGTTGCTCGCGCGTTACTTCGTCGATGGGCACGTTAAATACCTTGGCTGCCGTAGACGCGTGGATATCTTCCCCATTCTTAAAGGCTTCGATCATGGTTTCCTCTTCGCTCAGAGCAGCGATAATGCGCAATTCGATTTGCGAATAATCGGCGGCCATCAACACATAGTCATCATTCCTAGGGACGAACGCCTTTCGCACTTCGCGACCGCGTTCGGTACGAATAGGAATGTTCTGTAAGTTTGGGTTGTTACTGCTTAGACGTCCTGTTGCTGCAACCGTTTGCATATAATCGGTATGTACCCGTCCGGTTTTTTCTTCCACCTGACTAGGAAGTGCGTCCACATAGGTACTTTTCAATTTTGTAAGTCCGCGATACTCTAAAACATCCCGAATAATCTTATGATCTTTTGCAAGGTAGGATAAGACGTCTTCAGCGGTAGAATATTGTCCTGTTTTTGTTTTCTTAGGCTTATCAACCAGCTTCATTTTTCCGAAGAGAATTTCGCCTAATTGTTTGGGAGAACCAATATTAAATTCTTCTCCGGCCTCTTGATACACTTCTTTTTCCAGACGTTGTATGTCTTTATCGAGTGCTTCGGAAAGTTCCTTCAGAAAAGGTTCATCGAGTTGAATACCCTCTAACTCCATAGCCGCTAGAACCCTCAAAAGCGGCACTTCGATGTCATCAAATAATTTCTGAGTGTTCGCTTCGCCCAATTCCTTTTCAAAATGTTCTTTTAGCTGAAGCGTTACATCGGCATCTTCTACGGCATATTCTGTTTGTTCTTCCACCGGTACATCGCGCATGGATTTTTGGTTCTTACCTTTTTTTCCGATCAAACTTTCAATAGAAACCGGAGTGTAGTTGAGGTAGGTCTCCGCCAGCACGTCCATGTTGTGTCGCATATCGGGATTGATAAGGTAATGCGCCAACATGGTATCAAATAGCTTTCCACGAACGGTCACACCGTATTTATGCAACACTTTTATGTCGTATTTTAAATTCTGACCAATCTTTTCAATAGCCTCATGCTCGAAGAAGGGCATCAATTGTTGGATAAGCTCCTTTGCCTCATCAAAGTTTTCTGGAAAGGGAAGGTAAAACCCTTTTCCGGCCTCCCAGGAAAAGGCAATTCCTACCAATTCTGCCGTAAGCGGGTTCAATCCTGTGGTTTCGGTGTCGAAACAAACGCTTTTTTGCTGAAGTAATTGCTTGAGGAATAACTTGAGTCCCATTCCCGGCTGAATGGTTTGATAGAAGTGTGATACGTCTTTTATAGTATTTCGGGAATTGTATTTCTGAATGTCTTCGGAAGCGTCACCGTCTCCCCCAAAAAGAGAAAACTGACCGCTACCGGCGGTTTTCGAAACCTTTTTTGCGGTTTCTGTTGTGCCTACTTTCGTCGTTTCTTCCGAAGCAGCCTCTTCCGAAAACAGTTTTAAGAATTGATCGCGCAATCGTCTAAACTCTAATTCTTCGAAGATCTCTTGTACTTTTTGCGCATCGGGTTGCGAGAGTTCAAAATCTTTGGCATCAAAGGTTACATCACAATCGGTGAAAATGGTAGCAAGTTTTTTTGAGAGTCGGCCTAGCTCCGCATTCTCAATCACTTTTTCCTTCATTTTTCCTTTGAGCTGGTCGGTATTCTCGAGCAGCCCCTCCATAGAACCGAATTGCGCTATGAATTTTTTAGCCGTTTTGTCGCCAACGCCCGGTAGGCCTGGAATGTTATCACTGGCATCGCCCATCATTCCCAGGTAATCGATCACCTGTTCCGGATGCTCTACCCCAAATCGTTTTTGTACTTCCGGAATGCCCCAGATCTCAATGGCATTGCCCATCCGAGCGGGGCGATACATAAAGATATTTTCTGAAACCAGTTGTCCAAAATCTTTATCGGGTGTCACCATGAATACCTGGTAATTCTCCTTTTCGGCTTGTTTGGCTAAGGTTCCTATGATATCGTCGGCCTCCATACCACTTATTTCAATACACGGAATATGCATCGCTTTGAGGAGGTCCTGAATGATGGGGATGGATTGTCTTATAACATCCGGAGTCTCATCACGATTGGCTTTATAGTCTTCAAAAAGTTCCGTACGCACGGCGCTTCCATCCTTGTCAAAACACACGGCCAGATGATCTGGCTTTTCGCGACGAATGACATCGAAAAGGGAATTCATAAACCCCATGATGGCTGAGGTATCTTGTCCTTTAGAGTTTATTCTAGGATTTTTAATCAATGCGTAATACCCACGGAAAATAAGCGCATAGGCATCGAGAAGAAAAAGTCGTTTTTGATCGGCCATTGGAAGGAATTATGAGTTCCCTCAAAGGTAGCAAGAAGGGTAGAAAAAACGGAATTTTCCTAAAAAAACTATCTCGACTTTTTCCGAAGAAAGAGACGAGATAGCGATACGAACCACAAATAAAACGTTATTGCTCTAATCTATCTGGGGGAATGTAAGAAGGCACCACATTCTCGATGGGTTCTAAAGACATTAAATAGTTGTATATGGCCTTAAGATCTTCTTCCGGCATTTCCTTATACGATTGCCATGGCATGGGGGGCATGAGGGGTCGGCTATTTTCCATGCCTTTATACTTCCCTTTGGTCATAGCCGTTTTGAACTGTTCAAAGCTCCACGAACCAATTCCCGTATCTGCCGGGGTGAGGTTTGCGCCAAAACTCACGCCCCACGGTCCAACGGCGGCGGTAAGATCACCGTGCATCAAGATCCATTTTCCGGGTCCCACGGCTTCGGGAACTATTTCAGGTAGCGTGGCGTCTGCCGGAAATCCCATCATCCATTTGTCCATATCAGGCACAGGGCCCTGCGGGGTCATTTTTTTAGGGGTATGGCAATGGTCGCATCCTATAACACGTGATAAATATTCCCCGCGCTCAATGCTTTTTTCTTTTGAAAGAGAAGTGTCGGCGGTAGAGACAGCTTTTGCATAATCGCCAGAAGTCTCATCCTTGCAGGAGAGTATTGCTATGCAACAGAAGAGAAGAGCCGTAATTGCTTTGAGATGATTTTTCATAATTGACATTGGTTAGTTTGAAAATCAATTTATTGAAAATGAGCTATATAAAACTATATGAAAACATAGATTTTCAATTTCATTCATTGCATTTTAATCGATTTTATACACCATAAATTGGGAGGCAACACTCAATGCCAAAATTGTTGCGGGGTCATTTGCAAAAATATAGAGTTCTATATAATCATTGGGGTTTAAAGATTCCACTGTTGAGAAGGAAACAGTTTCTGTGGTAACCACTTCACACGCCTTTTGTGCCAGGGTGTTTCCCGGAGGGGCTCCATTTTTAGCAATAATTACAACATATGTTCCCGTTCCTGAGATGGTAATATTGGCAGCGATTTGATACAATCCCGTTTGGGAAGCAATGAATCGTTCGCTACTCGTGTTGAAATCATTATTGGTGTCAATAACGTCGGTGTCAAAATTTATTTTGGTTATGGTCGATACCGCTACGGTGTGATTCGTGCTCATATCAGCTCGCACTACCGAAGGAGTTGGAGTGCTCGTAGCCGTATTCCAAAACACATTACCCGAACCGTCAGTGGTTAATACTTCCCCAGTCGCTCCATCTGATGTGGGAAAAGTATAACTTCCTACTTGTAGTTCATTATTCACCTCCAGCGTTCCGTTAACGCGAAGGAGATCGTTGTCGAACTCTCCATATAGTAAAGCACTATTGGGGCCGGCATCCGAATTCTCTATATACAATCGGTTTTGAATCGAGAAGTCACCATTACCGGCTTCATTACCGATCAAAATATTTCCTGAGGAGGTAAAATCCATATTCATGCCGGTACGATTTCCGATGGCGATATTGTTACTCCCGGTACGAACTCTTTCCAAACCGTAATTTCCAATATTAATATTATCATCTCCGGTGGTCAAAAATTCATTGCCTAAGATTCCTATAGAAATGTTATTACTGCCGTTCGTTAACCTACGAAAAACGAAAGGTCCAACGCCAATGTTTGAGTCTTCTGACCCATCGATTGCGGGAGCCGCGGTATCCCCCAAATAGAGCGATAAGTTTTGATAGATTCCATCCGACAAATCATCGATTTCTTGCGCCGTATTGGCGGCCAGATAATCCCAACTGCTTCCGTTGAAATAATGAAATCCAATATCGCTGCCATCCGTTTGAAACACCAACAAGCCGATAGCTGGAGATCCAATGGCATTTTTTTGTGCTTCCGTCATACGTGGAATCAATACTCCTTTATCAATAGCTGTGATGTCCAGCATCGCACTAGGGTCGGGCGCGGTAGTGTTAATACCTACTTGTGCTTGTAGAGAAGTGCAAATGATGAACAGCAGTAGAGACCAAACATGTTTCATAAATCAAACTTTTAATACCTGTAAGTAGGTTATTGGCTGTGATTGGGAGGCAAAAAAAGAAGGTGGCGGAAAAGTACCTTTTGTAGGTTTCTTCGGAAATTAAATTTAGTAAAGCCCCCTATTTTTTTAGGGAATGGTACGACAGGTGTTACGCAGGAGGTTATCCGAGTTTTTTTTTGATGGCATCTTTGTGACGCCGACTCATAGGAAGGGATTCTTGCTGGACGACCAATGTATTGTTGTGAACTTCTGAAACCTTCCGAAGATTGACCACATACGAGCGGTGCGATTTTAAAAAGTGTTGGGGGTTGAGCTTGGCAGAAACGGCTTTAAGCGTATGCGGCACCAGGTAGCGTTGGATAGGGGTATACACATAACAATAGTTGTCGAAGGCTTTTAAATAGGTGATGCTCGCCTGATCTATCTTATGCAGCACGCCCTCGCTCTTTATCAGTAGAAATTCTACGTTGCGAGTGGCGTAGTCGTGCCATGCGAGTTCAATGTTACTTCGCAAGCCACTTTCGGTGAAAGGCTTGACGATAAACCCCAAAGGTTGAGTGCTTTTCACCCGATTGATGGTCTGTGGGTCGGTTTGAGAGGTGAGAAATAAATACGGTTGTTTTCGTTCATCCAAGGCGCACGCCAAATCAATTCCGTCCTTACTACCTTCCAATTGAATATCCACCAAAACAAGATCGGGTTGTGTGCGTTCAATCAGCATTAAAGCACCCTCGTAGCTGTCGGCGTCCCCCAGTACCCTATGTCCCTGCTTTCTTAGTGCGGTATCAATAGTGGCGACAATCAAGGGCTCATCTTCTATTATAACAAGGCGTAAGGATTTCATTTGTAACGAAGGTACGGAATCTTGAGTAAGGTAGTTCAGAACATCAGAAGACACCAATATATTTAGTGACGCCTACCATATTTTTAGTAACTCAAAGTTCTTCAAATCGGTGAATTTCCAATTGGGCGATCGTTCCTTGAGGTTCGTTTGGTTTGTAACGAAGCGATCCGTGTAATTTTTTTGCCAGCGATCGGATCAGTTGGATTCCGAAGGAACTTTCCTGAATGTTAGACGGCATCCCTAATCCATTGTCGCGAACCGTTAACAAAAGTATCTGGTTGTTTTTTTTCAGGCGCACTTCTAAGGTGCGTACCGACTGATTCTTCGGAAAGGCATGCTTAACGACATTGGTGAGTAATTCGTTAATAATGAGCCCCAATGGGGTGATGGTTTCAACAGACAGGAGCAAGGGAGCTATTTCTGCGGAAACCTCAATGGAAGCAGGTTCATTTTCATGACTCTCGAGTATGTCTGTAATGAGGTCGATGATGTATTCTGAAGCATCGATTCCCACCAACTGCTCTTTGCTGTACAATTTTTGATGAATAAGCACCATGCTGCGCACCCTGTTTTGGGCTTCTTGCAATGCCAATTGTCCTTCTCGGTCCTGTACGTTTTCGGCTTGAAGATAAAGGAGGGAAGACACCATTTGAAAACTGTTTTTTACACGGTGATGCGTTTCTTTGAGCAATACATTCTTTTCATCAATGGTCGCTTCCAGCAGCTTCTTTTGCCGCGCGAGCTGTCTGTTTTTTCGCTTATTTTTAAAAAGGAAAAAGCCAATAAGTCCGGCGATCACGACCCCTGCAATTGCCAGAAATAAATACCGTTGCCGTTGCTGCTTTGCTTGTTGATTTTCGAGTGCTAATAGTTTGAGTTGCGCATCTTTTTTTTCCGTTTCGTATTTGGTTTCTAATTCCAACACCACATTGTCACGCTGTTTTTCTTTGATCTCTTCAAAAACCGAAATATATTGATCACGATACTGCAAGGCCTCCTGATAATTTCCGGTGAAGGCAAGGTAATCGGCTATATTTCGCAGCAGCAAACTTTGGTCCCGCAATCCATAATTTCCGCTTCGAACCGCCTCCTTAGCCCGCGCTAACGGAATATTCATATTCGATGAATCTTTCGCCTGTGTCTTTGCGTGTAGTAAAAAGTATAAGTTGAGATCGGGGTCGGGATTGTCTGGGGTTTCTTCAGTGGCCCGATGTAACACCGAAATGGCTTCCGGAAACCGCTCCTGTTTTACGTAGAGATAGCCTAGATTGCCCAAGGTGGCATAGTCCATTTCAGGTTGAACTGGCAGCGTCAGACTATGTTTCATATAATTTTCCGCGGAAGCGAAATCCTCTAAAGAGGAATGTACCGATCCTAAATTGATAAGACACTTTTTGATCAAGACAGAATCCTTAAACTTTTCTGCTTGTTCTAATGATTTTAGGTAATATTCTTTCGCATTTTGATAATTGTCGGTCGTATGAAACATAATTCCGAGCGAATGAAATACGGAGGCGATATACGCGAGTTCCTCTGCCTCACATAGCGCAATGGCATCAAAATAAAATTGACTCGCCTTTTCGATATTACCCGTTACGATCTCGTGATATAACCCAATGGATTCCATCGCCATCACTTGTCCTAAAGGATCGTTATTTTCTTTTGCTATGTCTAGTGCCTGTCGTGAAAGCAGAAGCGAGCTGTCGTTACTTTCTAAGGTATACTCCCAGGCTCTATCGATGAGTTGTTGAAGACGCGGGGCGACAGCATCTTTGGAATGCTGCGCTTGGACCGGATAAATGAGTGCACAGAGTAGGAGGGCTAATATGTGTTTCAACTTCAGTGAATTTCCACTAAAAATAGAAAAAAATAAAGGACATCAAATGGACATCCTTTACCCGCTGCGTTATCAGTTATATATTCTGGGGTTCTTGCTCTCTATTTTTCTGCAGTGGGCAGTGCCGGTTCCTTAGAATCTTTGTTTTGCGCTTCCAGTGCAGATAACCGAGCCTCGAGCGTTTCATACGATTTTAGCTGCTTTTTGAGGTTTTCATTTTGTGTTTCCAAGTCCGAAATCTTTTGATTTAGTTCCTTGATGGCCTGCACAAAGAGCGGATCGTAATCGCCATAGGCTGTTTGATAATACCCTTGAGCGTCTTCGGAAACTTTTTCCGGAAAAACCTCCATTAATTCCTGTGCTATAAACCCGTATTGGATGCCCTCAGGGCGTTCAATGCCCGTTTTTTGATCGTTCCATTCATAGGAAACCCCTCGCAATTGCAACAATTTTTCTAAGGCTTCGGAAGAAGCAATGGTTTCAATCTTCTTTTTTAAGCGCCGGTCACTATTACCAGCCCATGTTCCTGCAGTTGCCTTAGAGGCCGTGCCCTCCACTTCGAAGGTGTTGGTGGTTGGGGTTCTTCCAATTCCCACATTTCCATCACCAGTCGCGACGATGACATTACCCACGGTGGTATAAAACACGTTGAACCTACTATCACTATCGGTATCATCGGCACGACTAAACACCACCCATTCGTGATCGGTCTCCGCATTGTTTTTAAAACGAATTCGGGATCCACCATTGGCTGAAAGTTGTCGTAATTCCAAGTGAGAATAATTAGCTCCGCTATTTTTAAGGATGCTTATAGCAGCATCTGAATTATCTGTTTCTCCTATGCTTAATCGATCTGAAATATAGTTTTTACCCACAAAATATCCGGCCCAGCCATTTGCGGTATTTACGTTATTATAGGTTCCAAAATGAGTTCCTCCCGCGCCTACATTAATGATATTGAAGGTTCCATATTTGGCTCCTGAGCCTGTTCCCGTTAGCGCATTATACATCCCGTAGTGATTTCCATTTCCATTGCCGTTCATTAGACTTCGAGACCCATACCTAATTCCGTTACCAGTATCGTTAAAATTGTTGTCGAGTCCAAAATAGGCATTCGAATTTCCATTACTTCCGTCAAAGAAGTTGCTCACACCTGTTTTGGTTCCGGTTCCGGTTCCGTCCAAAATGTTGTCGAGTCCCGTCGCTGGATTTACGGTAGCGCCACCCATGTCATTTTGTACTCCGTAGTAACTTCCAGAAGAGCCGGTAAAGTCGTTGTAAACACCAAACTGAGCTGCGGAAACATTAGTACTAAACCTTGAAAATACGCCATAATTACTTCCCGTTCCTCCATTGTTGAAGTAATTGTTGAGTCCGCGTTTACTACCATTTGTATTTCCGGCAAAGGCCGAATAGAAGGCGTATTCGGCAGCATTACCCGTGCTGGAGAACGTAATATTAGTGCCATAACGAGTACCGGTTCCAGAACCCGAAAGGAGCATATCAATACCTCTGGAAGTTCCGGTTCCGTTGCTTTGCTTCGAAACAGATAGTGCCGTAGTTATTGCCGAAGTGTTATCGGTTTTTTGGATTTGTGATGCGGTGGCTGAAGTGTTTCTGTCCTCGCGAACGTCTAATCGAAGGACGGGAGCACTTGTGCCGATACCAACATTGCCTGTGTTTCGTACGAAGAAGGCATCGGCCCCATTATCGTAAATGGCAAAATTAGCTGTTCCGGTGAGGTCGTATTCTATATCAAAGTTGCCTTGATCAATGGTCGTATCTTGTGTAAGGGCTCCTCCTAATTGAATATCATTCCCCGTTTCCGTTACCCCGTTGCTCGCTGTGGTGCTTTCCGTCGTAGGGGATGTCACCCAACTAACGTTACCGCTGCCGTCCGTTTGCATAATTTGCCCATTACTTCCCCGAGTTGAAGGCAAGGTGTAGGTGTTTCCGCTTACGGTACCAATAGCGACATTTCCAAGAAAATAACCAGCGTAGCTACCTGTTTTCAAAACGTTACTGTATACTCCATAATGCGTGCCTCCCGCCGTGTTGGTAATGGTGTTATAACTACCGTACTTGTCGCCTGTTCCCGTTCCGGAAAGCATATTGAAGACAGCGTATTGTACCCCATTATTATTGCTATCAATATCATTCTCGATTCCCACGATGGTACCCTGATAATTAGAACCCGCTTGAAACCAGTTTCGCATGCCTTTAAGTGTTCTTCCGGACGTCATCGACCCGGCAAAATTTTGATAAATACCCGTAAAGTTTTGGGAAATATTCATTTCATCTCTATTGTTGATAAACGAGGAGATGCCGGTTGTTGGAGTACTTCCCGTTAAGGTCATGTTCATACCTACGCGCGTAGCAGTTCCTGTAAGGTCTACGTCCACTGCGTTTGTATTATCCGTAACGATGCTCAATGTTCCATCGTCGATGGCTACGTTCCCCTCCGTATAAATATTCTGTGCAATACTTGTAGGCGAAGAAGTGGTGCTGGACACGTACCAATCGGCATCTTCCGGCGTAATGGTTGCTGGATCGGTCCAGCTAGCATTTCCATTCGCATCAGAAGCTAATACATACCCCGCCGCTTCATTGCCATCTACAAATTGCAGGGTTCCTACCACATCTAAGGTCGCATCCGGATCGTTGTTGTTAATTCCGAGCTGTCGGGCATGATTCAAACGCATACCTTCTACCATGGGCGATTGGTTAATAGCGTTACCATGAACGTAAAAAGCAAGTCCCAATAAGTCTTCATCACCCGCGGTTTGAATGGCTGCGATGGCGGCCTTACGTTGCCCTTTGCGTACTACAGCATTAGGGCCAAACCCTATGGATCCGCCCCAACTATTGAGTCCGCCGCCGCTTCCCCCATCCACATACAAACCATCCTGTCCTGTGTTGGCATAGCTAAGATCGAAATTTGTGGTTTTTCCGACGTGCAACGGACTCACAGGGCTGGCTTCTCCAATACCCACGGCATCGCTGGTGCCGTCCACGCGGAGCATGTTCGTTTCAGAAGTACTTTCCACGCGCAGTCCGCCATCGCCTTCAATAGCAACAGCGCCATTATCTGCGGTAATCGTTCGGCCCAGTCCGGCGCCTCCAAAATCGTAGGCTTCATCTAAGGTGCCACCAGATGGACTTAGAGTAGCGAAGGTGATATTTCCGGCGCCATCGGTGGTCATAACTTGTCCGGCGGTACCGTCGGTGGCAGGAAGTAGATAACGCCCCGTGGAGGGATCGGTTCCGAAGGAAGCGCGTCCAATGAAATACCCAGCGTAACCCGTGCTGTTTTCTACTTCAGCATAGTATCCATAATGGGTGCCGTTTGCCGTAGGGTCTATCAATACGTGTGAACCGTATTTATTTCCCACTCCGCTTCCGCGAATATTAGTTTTCGTTCCGTATCGAATTCCATTTCCTTCGGAAAAAAGGGTGTTTAAAACCCCGTAGATTACCCCTTCATGTGTATCTGCGGATAGAAATCGATTTTCAAGTCCGGTAAAAGTAGATGAAGTGCCATTTGTTCCTGTAAATTCATTCCGAAACCCAACGGCACCTTGCGTACTGTTAAACTCGTTGAGAACACCATACTCGGCTCCTCCATTATTAAAAAACTCGTTGTGAAGCCCGTAGGTGCTACCAATGTGTGTAGTTGACATTCGATTGTAAATTCCCCGATAGTTTAAATGTCCGCTGGGCGTTATTCCAAGATCCTGATTGTATATTCCATACACTGTTCCTCCGGGAGTATTGGTTCCCTCAGGGGCGATGCGTAAGGCGTTTGTGTTTACGGCAATATCATTCGCGATATTCAGTTTCGTATTGGAAACTCCATTTAAGTTAGTTCCTATAGACACATTTCCTTGGGTAACGATGTTATCTGTAATGGAAGTGGCAGGATTAGTAGTTCCTTCCTCAAACCAATCTGCATCACTGGTAGTACCAGAAAGTACTATCCAGCTACTCGTACCGTTGTCCCAATAGTAGAATCCTTCGGAAGGGGCTCCGTTTCCGGTAATGAATACCAGCATGCCATCTTGAGCTGCAGTGGGGTTAGTCGCAGGAAATTCATCGATACGCGGAATTAAGAGTCCGTCTGTATTCGCAGGATTTGACACGTCGGTAGCCGAAATATCCAATTGTGCATTTGGATTGGTGTTTCCGATGCCCACCTGTGCGATGAGGAATGAGGTTGAATATAGAAAGAGAAATGCTAGGGTGTAAATTGCCTTCATAAGTAATAGCGTTGTTAAAAAAACCACAGCTAAGTAGGCAAGTAGTAGGTAACAGATTCGGGATTTCAAAAATAGAACCCTTCCTGTTCCCAAACCTCTATGATTTCATACATTTTATAATGGGAGAAACGGGCGAGCGGTATTTCAGCGTAATAGAAAAAGAAAAGCCACCACGGATGTGATGACTTTTCGCCCCAAATTTGATTGACCCACCTATAGGCGTGTCAACCTACTTATGTAGCACAAAGCTAATAAAAATTATGGTATGCTTTTTAAAAAAGACGGAAATAGCAAAAAATACGTGTTTGTACGTATTTGTTCTAATTATCTGAAATATAGTGTTTTGAATTTGTGTTGGTGATTTCTTCTTCCGTTGCTCTGGTTACAGAAAAACCCGGGTGGATGGCATAGGAGCCAGTTTCACCCTTCTTGTTCATAGCGATATAAGCAACCTGAAAATCGCCCAACCGTTCTTTATTCTTGGAAACAATTCTGCCAATTGCTTCTTCACAGGCTTTTTGAGGGCTCATTCCCTGGCGCATCAATTCCACAATAAGAAAACTGCCTACCGTTTTGAGGACTTCTTCTCCCATACCGGTTGCGGTAGCGCCCCCTACTTCATTATCAATAAATAATCCGGAACCAATTATTGGAGAGTCTCCTACGCGTCCCGCCATCTTATAAGCGAGCCCGCTGGTGGTACAGCCCCCTGAAATATTCCCGGCAGCATCCATAGCGAGCATTCCAATGGTATCGTGATTCTCAATGTTAATCACGGGTTTATATTCTGAAGTAACCTTCCATTCTTCCCAAGCTTTTCTCGACGCTTCGGTAAGAAGGTTTTCTTTTTCGAACCCCAGAGATACAGCAAATTGTTCGGCCCCTTTTCCCGCCATTAGCACATGGGGCGTTTCTTCCATCACTTTGCGCGCTACGGATATGGGATGTTTGATATTTTGAAGATATACCACCGCACCATAATCGCCTTCGGAATTCATTATGCAAGCGTCCAGCGTTACATTACCATCCCGATCAGGCAATCCGCCAATTCCCACACTTTGCCCTTCTGCATTGGCCTCTTCGACCCGGCAACCTTGCTCGATAGCATCTAGCGCCTTTCCTCCATCGGAAAGAATCTCCCAGGCCTTTCCAACCGCGTCGGGCACATTCCAGGTAGCAATGGCAATGGGGGTGATTTTGAAGGAGGCTTCCGCATTTGCTACCGAAGCTTCTGCTTCGGTCTCCCTATTTTCGCAACTTAACAGGGCGGTTCCACTAGCTACCGCTATCCCGGTAAGTGAAGTGGCGTGTAAGAAATCTCGTCTTTTCATGGTGTTTCAATTTCAATTTCGTCTATAAATATCCATGCCTTCCCTTGGTATGGAGCACCCAGATGCCAGTCGGGAACAGCCCCTAGGTTTTTAGCGACTATTTTCACATAACGAGCGCTATACCCTTGCATGTTAAACCCGGCTGTGTTTATTTTGATGGCTTCGGAAGGTTTGGCTGCTTCAAAATAGTGTGTGGGAAGATTCTTGTAATATCGGTTCGATTGCGTGGATACGTAGCATTGTACTTCCGTAGGAAGAAAGATCCAACTGCGTTGGTCTTGTAAAAAACCTACTTTGATACTATCGATCTCACGAATACTACCCAGATCTACCACGGCCACAACATCGGTATCTTGATACCCCTGCCACGCCCCGGTTCTAAAATCACGTGCCCCTTTGTGTCCGTCGATCAAGGCATCTTTGCCTCCGGCATTGTATTGATTGGCGTATTGAGTTCCCAGCGTAATACTTCGATTGGGGTCTAGTTTCATAAATTGGGTGGTAATCGTATCACTGGAGTTTCCTCTTGTATTGCTAGCATACGTTTGCAGCATAGCGCTTTCCGAAAGCGAAATAGGGCCTTCATAACGACGAAAGGGAGCATCATCGAGTCGGAAAAAGATATCGGTTTCTGTGTCAACAACTCCTAGTGTTATTTCCGTAGGCGTCTTAAACACGGTTTCTCCCGAAGCAATAAACGGAACGGGTACCATCTGAGAGTCTGTAATTTCGGTCTTCGGAAGGGCAGCATCATCGTTTGCCCAGGAACTGGGAGTGTTTCCCATTCGGAAGGTAAGCACGCCTCCTGCCATAAGTTCACTGTGATATATATACGAACGTTCTAAAGGTTCACCATTGAGAGTAGCCGATTGTATAAAGGGGTTCTCTTCAGAATTATTTTCAGCGATAACCGTGAAGGTGTTTCCATTTTCCAGCTGAAGTGTTGCTTTGGGGAACAACGGACTCCCAATGATATACTGGTTAGCTCCCGGTGTTACCGGGTAAAAACCAAGACTGCTAAAAACATACCAGGCACTCATTTGTCCGCAGTCTTCATTCCCGGAAATCCCATCAGGTTGGTCGTGGTATAAGGTGGTAAGGATTTCTCTCACCAATCGTTGTGTGGCGGCAGGCTCATTTACAAAGTTGTACAAGTAGGCCATATGATGACTGGGCTCATTGCCATGGGCATATTGCCCGATGAGTCCGGTGATATCGGCCTGCTCTCTGCCCGAAGTTTCGTTCTTTGCACTAAATAACCTATCCAAATGCGATGTGAAGGCTTCTTTTCCTCCCATTAAAGAAATAAGTCCTGAAAGATCGTGTGGCACATACAGGCTATATTGCCAAGCATTGGCTTCCGTATAATTAAAATTTACCTCGTAGGGGTCGAAGGGCCCGAACCATTGATTGCGGAAGCGTCCTTGCATAAAACCGGTTTTGGGATTAAAGACGTTTTTGTAGGATTGCGCACGCCCTAAAAAATGTTTGGCTTCTTTTTCCTTTCCTAGGACCTTTGCCATTTGAGCGATAGTCCAATCGTCGTAGGCGTACTCCAATGTTTTGGAAACGCTCTCGCTTTCTTCTTCTATGGGAATATATCCGTGTTCTTTATAGGATGCCAAGCCTAAATGCGCTTGCATGGCGCTATGCTTCATTGCAGCAAAGGCTTTTTCAGCATTAAATCCGTCAATCCCCTTGAGATACGCATCGGCAATAACGGACACGCCGTGATACCCAATCATGCAGCCTGTGTAATTTCCGGCGAGATCCCAAATAGGCAAGATTCCACCTTCGTCGTATTTTGCCAGCATCGTATTGATAAAATCGGTGGTGCGCTCTTGTTCAATGAGGGTGTATAAAGGGTGGGTAGCGCGATAGGTATCCCAGAGCGAAAAAACCGTATAATATTCAAAATCTGTGGCTTTATGAATTTCGAGATCCATACCGCGATAGCGACCATCGACATCCTGATATACATTGGGTGCTAGCATCGTATGGTAGAGCGCTGTATAAAAGTTGGTTTTGTAGGATTCCGAAGGGCTTTCAATAACAATTTTTGCTAATTGTTGCTCCCAGATACTCTCGGCCGCTTTTCTAATCGTTTCAAACGATGTGTCACCAATTTCGGTTTCTGCATTGCGTCTGGCTCCGGCTTCATCGACTGCAGAAATTCCCACAGTAACGTAGACCGGTTCGTTCTTTGGATTCACAAATTCAACGCCAAGCATCCGGTTCCGTCGATCGGTACCACGGTGAAAATAGGTGGGTTGTTTCGTTGGGTGCGAAAATTTCATATAGAAATACAAGCGTTGGTCGATAGCCCAGGCTTCGGAATGACGATAGCCTTGAAATTCACGATCATTGAGTTTCGTTATGTCGTAATCCAATAGCTTGTCGCGATGCTCCAGATCCAATATCAAAAACTGGTTTTCCGAAGAAGGATACTGATAATGATGCATTCCGGCTCGTCGTGTTACCGTAAGTGCAACCTCTATTTGTGTGCTGTCGAGCAACACCTTGTAATACCCTGGACTTGCATATTCATTTGTGTGCTGAAAATGGGCGCGATAGCCCGGAGAACCATCGGCGCCATTGTGAAAAAGCAAGGTGTCGGTAGGCATCAGCAACACATCCCCGTAATCACTCACCCCGGTGCCGCTGAGGTGGGTATGCGAAAAACCGTAAATGTACGCATCAGAATAGTGATAGCCGCTGCACCCGTCCCAACCATCCAAACGCGTATCGGGACTCAACTGCATCATTCCAAAGGGGAGCGTTGCTCCTGGATAGGTATGTCCGTGTCCGCCTGTTCCGATAAAGGGATTTACATAGGAAGTAAGCGGCGCATCCTTTTGAGCAGGCATAGTTGCTTCCTTATTAGAACAGCTCAGCAGAAGTCCAGCGAAAAGAAAAACAAGGAGTTGTTGCATGGAATGGTTTGACGGTAAAAAGATACAAAATAGCGTTAAAAACGGGATTTTAGACTAGCAACTTTTTAAAAGCTAGTATTTTTAAGCTCCAATTTCGGTACCATGCGCTGGATTATCTTCATTATTATCTACATCCTTGTAGACATCTATGCTTTTCAAGCCTTTAGGACATTTGTGCGACAACCTTGGTTGAATGTATTGTACATTGCTATTTCTGTGGGCTTACTGGGGATGTTTATCTATCAGCTCAGTTACGGTGGTGGTTCTTCTCGTACGATGACGCCCTTTCGCATGTATGCATTTGGTGTGTTTTTGGCCATTTTTGTACCGAAGCTCTTGCTGATAGGATTTATGTTTGCCGAAGACATTGTGCGAATCTTTGTAGCGGCCTTCAACAAAATTGGAGGCAATGCCGAAGGGTTTCACCTTCCCTCCCGAAGAAAATTTCTAAGTGGCGTGGCCCTGGGTGTGGCTGCCGTTCCATTTCTATCGTTGCTCTACGGAATGTGGCGCGGAAAATATCAGTATCAGGTGTTGCGACATACGCTTGTGTTTGATGACCTGCCGGACGCTTTTGACGGCTATACGATCACTCAGATTAGTGATGTGCACAGTGGGAGTTTCGACAATGAAGAAAAAGTACGCTACGGTATCAGCTTGATCAATGAACAACAAAGCGATGCTATTTTGTTCACCGGAGATTTGGTCAATAATTTGGCGAGCGAAATGGATCGCTGGAAAGAATTATTTGGTTCCCTGCGAGCGAAAGATGGTGTTTTTTCTGTCTTAGGAAATCATGATTATGGCGACTATGTCGACTGGAGCTCTTCCGAAGAAAAGGAAAACAACTTAGCGCGCTTAAAAGCACTACAAGGTGAGATGGGGTGGGACTTATTGCTAAACGAACATCGAATGATCACTCGAAACAATGAATCCATTGCGCTGGTTGGTGTTGAAAATTGGGGCGCCGGAGGGTTCAAAAAAGCAGGTGATTTGTCAAAAGCTTGTGAAGGCGTAGCGACCTCCGACTTTAAAATTTTGATGAGTCACGACCCATCGCATTGGCAGGAGGAAGTAAAGTCTAGTGAAAAAAATATTCAACTCACCCTTAGCGGGCATACCCATGGAATGCAATTTGGTATCGAAATTCCGGGACTGATAAAGTGGAGCCCCGTAAAGTATCGCTACGAGAATTGGGCGGGGATGTATGAAGATCTGGGCAGGTATATTCATGTGAATAGAGGTTTTGGATTTTTAGGATATCCGGGGCGTGTGGGAATTTGGCCGGAGGTAACGGTCATCACGCTTAAAAAGCGGGCTGCCAAGGCTTAATTCATCGGAAATGTTATATTTGTAGAACTGAAGATAAGAATGTATGTCAAAATTTGGTGAACTCATTGAAACCAACGTCCCCGTACTTCTCGATTTTTATACCGAAATGGATGACGCGTGTAAGGAAATGCATGCCGTGCTTCGGGATGTTGCAGCCGAGCTGGGAGATAAGGCTCGGGTGATCAAGATCGACGTCGATAAGAACTCAGAGTTGGCGGAAGCACTTCGTGTCAAAGGATTGCCAACACTCATGATTTATAAGAATGGCGAAATGAAATGGCGCCAGAGTGGAGAGCAGGATGCCAACACTCTTATCAGTCTGGTTCAGGAATATATCTAAGGCGCTCATACGCTCGATAACGAAACGGCTTTCCATCCTTTTTCTCGAATCTGTTCCAACACCTTAGGAAGCACAAACCGGAGCTTCTTTTCTGCCTTTAAGCTGTCGTGAAACACAATAACGCTTCCCGGTACCATGTGGTTCAATACATTTTGTAAGCATGCTTCTTCGGAAACCGTCATGTCATAATCATAGCTAAGAATACTCCACATGACAATATCATATCCCTTAGCTAAAACAGCCCGCGCTTGCGAGGAGGTCATCTTTCCGTAAGGCGGTCTAAAGTACTTTGGTTTCTCTTGAAGGACATTCAGCATCGTTTGTTCACAATCGGTGACCTCCTTTTGATATGAAGTTCGGGAAGTTTTCCAACCGTTGAGGTGATGTTGCGTATGATTGCCAATAGCATGTCCTTCTTTCAGGAGTTGTTGCGCGATTTTTGGATGTTTTGCTACATTGTCGCCTATGCAAAAAAAGGTGGCTTTGGCTTCAAAGCGATGCAATTGTTCGAGTACCCAGGGGGTAAGCTCTGGAATGGGACCGTCATCGAACGTAAGAAATATGTGATTCGACACATTCGGAATGGACCATCTTCGCTTCGGATATGCCTTCTGAAGAAGATTCGGAACGGTAACAGGTTTCCACATGAGTCTTTACTTACTCCATTCGAACGTCGGTACCATCTTCTACAACGGTGTCCGGAAGCATCGGTAATGAATCTTCAGCATTCAGTCGAGAATCTACATCCAGGGTTTCGTTAGGTTGGTAGAAATGACGGAATAGCTTAAGATAATCATTGAATGCAGCGGCTTCTGCCCGTGCGAAGGTTTCTTCGTCGTATACAATAGCAATGTCCACAAGGCTGCGATAACGTTCCATATCACTGATGATTTCTTCGGCGATAGGATATTGTCGTTTTACTTTCATGCCGCTGTAGTAGGTTAGATGCTCTTGGAAAATCGTAGTCACCTCTTCATAAATGGCCCGGGCTTTCTCTGGCTTTCCTAGCTCATAATAGCCCAAAACAAAAGGCTCTAGAAGCGAATAATACTCGAAGTATTTTACCGGCATCTTTTCCATACCGAGATCCAACACTTTTTCGGCCTTTTCATTCTTTCCTTCATTCATCAGAGTTTCTGCTAATCGAGCCAAGTGACTTCGATAGGTAATTCCGTTTCGGCGGGTTTCGGTATCGTGATAAATATCATCACTGCCGCTATTGCCCCAGTCCCAATTCATCACAATGTCGTACATCGTATCGCTGTCAATTCGGCCCATATCAAATGGGTTTCTAGGGTCCACCGGAGTTTTGATAGGCACCAGCTTATAGGTAGTTCCCTGAAGCTGTAAGTAGTCCTTCATCCAGATGTAATCATCATCCCCAAAACTTCCACCACTAAAATGAATAGGACGCTCCCAATTGTTGTTAGCAATAATGTCGAGCATCATCATGCTGCTTTTATAAAGCACATCCCCTGACAATTTGATATCAATATAGGGCACAATTTTATCGGCATCCTTTTGAGCTACGATACCGTTGCGCAATACCGCTTCTTTATCAACGGGAACACGAATAGTTTTCGATGGAAAGGTATTGGCAAATCGACCACTGTTCAATTCTACCTTGGTGGCCGGATTGTCGCTAGCTACCCAATTCATCCAGGTCTTGATATCGATGGTATCTTGCTGCGTAGGTTGAAACACAATATACTCTCGAGTTCCGAAGGAATACTTGTCATGGGTTAATTGTGAAGGAATAGGATCGCTGTCAAACGCCTTTTTCTTCATGTCATCAATATACCAGGCCGTTTGGAATAAACTGGTGTTTACGACACGCACATCCTGCCGGTAGCCTTCAATATTCTGGGCATACCAAAGCGCAAAGGTGTCGTTATCTCCAATGGTAAAGAGAATGGCGTCTTCATCGCAAGAATCAAGATACATTTTACCCATGCTATTCGCTGTATATCGGTTCGATCGATCGTGATCGTCCCAATTTTGTGTGGCCAAAAGTACCGGTGCCGCCAGGGTAGTAATAGCGAGAATAACAGGAAGCGCCACTTTGGGTTTCATATATTCTTTGGCGAGCTCATAGAGCGCATAGACCCCAAAACCTATCCACATGGCAAATACGTAGAAAGATCCTACTACCGCATAATCACGTTCCCGGGGTTCGAATGGGCGTTCATTCAGGTATATTTTAAGCGCGATTCCGGTAAACAAGAAGAAAACGAACAGCACCCAGAAGGTTTTTTTATCATTTCTGAAATGAAATACCAGTCCTAATATACCTAGGATTAGTGGGAGAAAATAATAGGTGTTCCGGGCTTTGTTGCCTTCAATATCTGAAGGTAAATTCTCCTGTGTGCCCAATCGTAATTTGTCGATAAAGTCGATGCCACTCAGCCAGTTTCCGTTGAGAATACTACCTCGTCCTTGTACATCGTTCTGTCTGCCAGTAAAGTTCCACATGAAATACCGCCAATACATATAACTGAACTGATGTTGGAACATAAACGCGATGTTATCCCCAAAGGAAGGCGGTTCGACATCTAAAAATTGCCCGAAATTTTGCAAGAAAATATTGTAATCTTCACTATCTACGAGTCCTTCTTGAAACGCGCGTTTAAATTGAGTGACTTCGTCAACGAGACGCTGTTCGCCACGATACTCGCGTTTGATAGTGAATTCGAGTCCGTCGGTGTATTCTAAATAGTTTTCCACGTGTTCGGCGCTCCACATTCTGGGGAGAAACACTTTATGCGCATCGTCAAAATTTTGCCCGGAATTTTTAAAGTCATTTACGATCACGTATTTACCCAGCGCTTCATCTTTTTCGTATTTAGGCTCGTCGTCTGTGTACGGATTGTCTCGGTCGAGTCCGGCATAGATTTCCGTGAATTGTGGCCCGTAGAATAAATGGGTTTCGGGATATTGTTCCCGATTGTAATAGGCCAGAAGCTCGCGTGCGTTGTTGGGGTTATTCTCATTAATGACCACTCCGGCGTTCGCTCGAACCGGCAACATTATCCAGCTGGAGAACCCAATAAAAATAAAAAGGACACAAAGGATTCCGGTGTTGAGTCGGACGTGGTTCTTTTTGCGCGTATAGTTTAGTCCAAAATAAAACAAGGCAATAAAGAAAAGTCCGGCGATGATGGTTCCAGAATTAAATGGTAAGCCGATACTGTTTACAAAGAATAATTCCGAAGCACTAAAAAACTTTAAGGTCATCGGTAACAGAAGCTTGAAAATAAAGAGCAATACTGCAACGCTTACAACATTGGCGACAATAAAGTTCTTAAGGGTAATGGTCTTGTAATTTTTGAAGTAGTATAACAGTCCAATAGCCGGAATCGTTAGCAGCCCCATAAAGTGAATTCCGAAGGAAAGTCCTACAATAAAGGCAATGAGAATGAGCCATCGATTGCCGCGTTGGGTGTTCATTTCCCGTTGCCAACGGAGGCCGCAATAGAATAGTATAGACAGCACACAAGCGGCCGATGCGTATACTTCGGCTTCCACAGCGCTAAACCAGAAACTATCGGTAAAAGTGAAGGCCAGGGCCGCAACGGCAGCACTCCCTAAGATTGCCTTTGCCGTATTCGGTTTAATGGGTTTGTGAAGACCAATGACTTCGGTAAGAAGGATGGTCATCGACCAGAACATAAATAGAATGGTAAAGGCACTGGCGAACACCGACATTAGGTTGATGGTAAGCGCTACTTGGGTAGGTTCTAGAGCAAAGATAGAGAAAAAGGCCCCTAATAATTGATAGAGCGGAGCGCCGGGAGGGTGCGCTACCTCTAAGTTTGATGAGGTTGCAATATATTCACCGGCATCCCAAAAACTGGCTGTGGGTTCTACAGTAAGCCAGTAGGTTAGTAAGGCGATTGCAAAGACGCCCCATCCTAAGATTTGATTCCATTTTTTGTACTGAAAAGACCCCATAGGCATGCATTGTTTTGGTAGGGCGAATGTACTAATTAAAAAAGTTCCCCCATAGCTAAAATACTACTAACGTATGGGCTGGAGGTTTATTTTCAGAATTATCGCTCGAAATGCGATGTTTTTTGAGTAAAATTGTTTGTGCAAGAAAAAGTTTCTATTAAATTTGCATCCGCATTCTGGTATTGGCCCATGGTGTAACTGGCAACACGTCTGGTTTTGGTCCAGAAGAGTCTAGGTTCGAGCCCTAGTGGGCCAACTAAAAGGATGAAACCCTGAGCATTTGCTCAGGGTTTTTTTATAAGCCTATTTTTAGGTTACTCTGTAGAGCGCGATCATTACGAATGCAGTGCAAGTAACGGGTCAATGATGCATCAAGGCAACATTCTTTCTCTCCAATGGCTTATTCCTGTTGACTGCATCGCAGGGTGACAGTACTGCGGCTCTCTTTCAAGCACCCTCCTAAAAAACAGGGTAATGGTAGCGGTTACGGATTGTAATTCCGACTCGAATTTCATAAATAAAGACATCTTTAGATTGTTTAAAGGTTAGAAAAGACTGATATTTAGGGTGTTAAATGTTTCGAAACATGCTGCTCCCCTGTTTGCGCTACGAAAACTCTGCCAGACATTGAGATGCTTAAAAGTGCTTACACTTTCTATTCTTCATGTGGGTCTGCTTCGCAAATTGGGTTTCCGTAGAAAGGGTTGACCACCTTAAAAACGTTCGCGGAAACCGAAAAGCGAAAGAGTAGGTAATTCGAAAATCATCATTATGAAAAATGTAGTAACACTTTGGGCCGTACTGTTATTGGTAATAGTACCAATGCATGCGCAGCAAGGAAGAAAAATTATCGTGACCGATGCCATGCACGGCACCGTTGTAACGCCGATCACCGATCAAGTAACCTTTAATTTTGAGAAGCTTTCCCAGGGGAAGTATATCAAAGTTCGAAGCACCGATAGAAATGGAAAGGTGTTTTATTCCGTTTTTAAAAAGAATGGTAAGAAGATTGAATTTGGGATTGATAAGAACAAGTTAGATGGTGTCTATTTAGGCACTCCTATTCATTTCGCCTATGGCGATAATGAACCCGTTACAACTTCACTTCAAGCCGTATCACAGCAACGATGCTTCGGCTGGATCTGTATAGCGGCTGCCTATTGTTGCATCGAAGTGCATTACGATTCTACCGATGGGAATTACACCATTTCATGGGATTGTAATTGTGCCACGGGCGATATGGAATAATAATCGGTCGGGTCTAGTGTGGTACACATTTGACCCGGCCATAATACATAACTACTATGAAACTCGTACAACTTTCATTACGCGTAGCACTCTGTTTATCATTGGCGCTTATTGGACTCTTATTACTCAATGTGCTTTGGTATGCGTTGGCATACAGTATGAACACCGAGCAAATTAGCGAAGTTACTTACAGTCATGGTTATTTTGAAACCAATATTGGGACGCACGGGTTTTCGCTTTATGGCGTCATGGGGTTACTCTTGATTGCTATAGGGGCAGTGGGTTGTTATTACTTCCTCTACCTAAGAAAAAGAAGCGCTCGCGTACGTTAGCGTGGAGTAGTCTACTGATGGAAATAAAAAAACACTCGCCAGAGACGAGTGTTTTAGACGAATATTATTGTAGCAAGGCCTTATGCTTCACAACTTGCACAATCTTTCTTTTGTTTGAATTTTTGTGCAGCGTTCATACTGTGTTGATAGTACAAGGATTTTAACCCTAGTTTCCAGGCCGTTACGTGTATTTTATTGATCTCTTTCGTTGGCATATCAGGATGCACGATAATATTTAGCGATTGCCCCTGATCAATGTGATTTTGACGGTTAGCGGCCTGATAAATGATATCCATTTGATCGATTTCAGAATAGGTCTTGAACACTTCTTTTTCTTCTTCCGTGAGGAAATCAAGATGTTGTACCGACCCATCCATGTTTCGAATATCCTTCCAAACCTCAGGCGTATCCATTCCTTTTTCCTGTAGCAATTCTATTAAGAAGGGATTCTTGATTGTGGTTTTAATTTTTGCGATGTCTTTCACGTAAATGTTAGACCAAATGGGTTCAATCCCCTGAGAAACTTGTCCGAGAATAAATGCGGAAGAGGTTGTAGGGGCCACGGCATTCAAGGTTGCGTTGCGACGTCCGTACCCTTTCAATACTTCTGGTTCCCCAAAAAGATCAGCAAGCTCTTCGGAAGCTTTGTACGAGCGCTCCTTGATTTCTCTGAAGATCTCGCTGTTTAAATCGTAGGCTTTTTGACTGTTAAAGGGCAGACGTTTCGACTGAAGTAAAGAATGCCAGCCCAATACTCCTAATCCTAAAGCACGGTTTTCCTTGGCAAAGTTGTACGCCCGCTCCATAAACAAGAAGGTTTGTTGGTCTTCTCGGTCGGATGAGTCGCGATACCCCTCCAATTTTTCTAAAAACTCGGTAATCACCGCATCCAAAAAGAACACCATGGTTTCAACGGCATCGGTGTCTTTCCACTTGTCGTAGTATCGCACGTTTACGCTAGAAAGGACGCAAACAAAGGACCAGTCATGATTCGATGGAAGCATGATTTCGGTACACAAATTACTCGCGTAGATGGGTAGGTTTTTGTCTTTGTAAACATCAGCCGCAGCTTTATTCGCATTGTCGTTAAAGAAGATATAAGGATACCCCATTTCACCACGACTCTGTAGTACCTTAGCCCAAATGGTACGTTTATCCACATCGCCAGCGATCATTTCTTCCATCCACTCGTTGCTCACGGTAACACCGTGTGTCAACTCCTGAATTGGATTTCCTTCGGTTCCGATTTCTAAGAACTCCATGATGTCTGCGTGCTCAATGGGAAGGTAGGGTGAAAATCGTCCACGACGTACAGATCCCTGACTTACCACATCGACCATTGATTCGAACAAGCGCATAATATGGACTGCTCCGGAAGCTTCCCCATTATTCTTGATAGGAGCGCCCCGGTGTCGAATCTTTCCAAAAAACCCAGAGGTTCCACCCCCTAGTTTCGACATCATTCCCACCTCAGATTGCGTGTAGAGAATATTTCCGATGTCGTCGTCAATATGCGATCCGAAACAGCTAATTGGCAGTCCGCGTTGTTTTCCGAAGTTAGACCACACGGGAGAGGCTAACGAAAAGTAACCTTCAGACATGTAATTGTAGAACTTATCAGAATACCCAGGAATCTTTAGGATTTCCTCGGCGCGATCTGCGATCTCTCGGATGCGTTGTTCTGCACTTACGCCGGGAGAAAGATACCCGGCCGCAAGAAATTTTCGACTGTTTTTGTTGAGCCATTCAAAAGATCCGGTTTTCCCTTTATTCTCAACCTCTTTTAAGGTTTCTTTTCGGGCGTTTACCAAGTTCTGATTGGGTTTCTGGGTCGTTTGGGCCTGTTGTGTTTTTTGGTGTGAGTCTTGCATATTAAAAAAGGTCGTCGCTGGTTATACTTTGTGTTCTTTTGCTGTAGTTGATGGAGCGTTTCACGAAGAAATCGCCGTGTTTGGTTCCAATGATTTCGTCATCAAACCATTCTGTTTTTGCTAAAATAGCGTTGTCCACATTGAAGATCTTCTCGATTCCAATGCTCTCAAGAGAATTATTGAATCGATTTTTAAGGAATTCGTTGACTACTTCTTTTGGAAGAAAGTCGAGTTCCCCTGCTTCAAAGATCCAATCCACTAGATCGCGCTCTGCGTCGAAGGCTTGATAGCACATGTCTTGAATCATCTTATGGTATTCTGGTGTGAACCATTCTTCGTTCTCTTCTTTCAAAATTTTGATAAGGTCAATACCAAAATCCCCATGAATCTGTTCTTCTTTCGACGTTGCTTCCACCACATTTGAAACCCCTTTCAACATGTTTTTATGCTTGTTGAACGCCATGATAATTAAGAACTGGGAGAATAGGGAAACGTGCTCGATGAATAGCGAAAACAATAAAATACTTTCGGCATACTGCTGATTGTCGTCACTCTTCGCATTTTTCAAGGCGCTTTCCAAATACTGAACCCGCTTCATGATAACAGGTTTCTTTTTGAGCTCTTTAAATTCTTCGTTCAATCCTAAGACTTCAAGCAAATGTGAGTACGCATCGGCATGTCGCACTTCACTTTCCGCAAAGGTAGCACCCACCGAGCCTATTTCGGGCTTGGGCATGCGATGATACAAATCGCCCCAAAAGGTTTTTACAGCGATTTCAATTTGAGAGATGGCCAACATCGCGTTGGTGATCGCGCTGCGTTCTACATCATTGAGGCGTGATTTAAAATCTTGAATATCGCTTGTAAAATTGAATTCGGTATGAATCCAATACGAATGGCGAATGGCCGGAACATATTCATACAATTGTGGATATTCGTAGGGTTTGAGATTAATGCGTTTTTCGAAAATATCGCTTTTGCGTTCCAGTGCGCGCTTATTCCGATACAGGATGTAGGCCTTTGCCACTTCCGGGAATTTTCCTTCCATGAGTTTGGTCTCTACGATATCCTGCACTTCTTCGATCGTAGGGATGTAATTTTCATCTACTTCCTGTCGCTCCATAAGTGTTTGATACACTGCCAGCGAAACGTCTTGTGCCGCATCGCGACTTCCTTTGCCTTGGGCGGTCATCGCCTTTAAAATAGCTTCTGTAATCTTCTCTAACTGAAAAGGTTTCTTGCTAAAATCTCTTTTAATTATGTACTTCATACCCCAAAAATTGTAATTAGAAAACTTCTGAATGGAGGATAAATTTCACGTATTTTAATGAAGATTTCTCTTAAAGGGACAGATGTTTTTTAACAGTTTTATTAACACTTCTTAATATGTCGGGGTCGAGGATTTTTTTGAAAAAAAGAAAAATCTTCGGAAGGACAGGCGTGATAGGGAATACCAATTCTTTTGAGGGGACACTTTCAATTCTTAAGACTGTGGACAGGGCAATTGTTAAAATTTCAAGCCCTTCAAAAACGAGCGATTTTTCGTTGCTGAAAACAGATCGCTTTAGCGGTCGGTATTTATGAATACCGAGTGTGTGCGCTTGATTAATATATTTAAAAAGCTGATATTTAGGTTGTTGAAACGATTGCAATGAAATAATTCCACCAGACGTACTCTCTAACCTGAAAAAGACATCACGTCTAAAAACAGTCGTTTCCAGCGCTAGAAATACCATCAAGAATAAAAAAACGAGCGTCGTTTTTCTTTTCAATTCTTCAAATGACTCCCCGAATAAGACACTTATGAAACGAGTCATTTACTGTGTTGTTCTCTTAGTATGCTTCAGCGTAATTGTAACAGCAACCGCGCAAGAAAAAGTTCAAATTAAAGCAACATTCAATGGATTCCATTGTGATGGAAAACAGGGTCTTTGTGCAATGGAGAAATCCTACACTTCTGGCAACGGATTCATTCAGTTGGTGTCTGCTAATCGGTTGGTTTGGGAACTACCGCTTGCTTCCCTAACGAACGCCAATCATGTGAAGCTATTTGGCATAGATAAGAGCGCTTTACCCATACAATCCCCGCTGTACATTACTTTTCCAGCCGCGTATGAATTGCCTCCAGAGATACAAAACGCCTTAGACAAAGTAGACCCGATTACCGTTAAAAGGGGTCGGTATATTGCCCGTAGAGAGGGCGATCGATACAAAATCGAACTAACCATAGAATAATATGCTACACCGTTGTTTCACATTCCTATTGATTTTATTCACTACCCTGCCTGCGTATTGCCATGACGGTACCTACGACGAAGTGGTCATACAACTATTAGAGGAGTTAGATCGCTCCATCGATGAGGTTCGTTTGGCTTACCAACAAAAGCAAAATACGCTACGCGTAGCGCTTTCCAAAACAAAGGGATCTCTTCGGAAAACAAAAATTGTATCTGAAAAGGTGTCACTATTAATTGCGAAGGATTCCCTTTCCGAATTACTTGAAATAAGTCGTCAAATGGCCTATACCGAAATTGCTAAGGTGCGCTACATTAAAGGGTTGCAAATCATCAATCATTTGTATGAAAAAACATTATCGTTAGACCACCATTTTTCTTCTGTTCAAACACTGAAAGATATCCACTCTATGAGCAATCCTAATCAGTATCCAGCCTTTGTCACAACACTTCAGCAATGGTCAGATAGGAAAGATAAGCGGACTGGTTTTGACCTCTCAACATTATTGGGAAATAACATTTACACTTCGGTAATTCATTCGATGGTATCGCTTTTTGTTCAGCCCAGTGCTTCAAAAGAAGAAAAGGAAAATAGCCTGAATGATATCGAATGCATTGTAGATTTTACGCTCCAAATGCACAACGACCTCAATACCATCTATTTTGAAACCGCCTTTCTGCAACATGGGAACGAGGATATCATTGCAGATCTTGAAGAGCTTTTTTCGGCGTATACCAAGCCTATTGGGTATGAGAACAATTTGAAAAATTGCCGAGACGAAGACGACTGGGATAGCATTACCCGGAACCTTCAGAAATACCTTGATACTTTGGGGGCTGCCATTGAAGCGAACGAAAATCAGTACGCTATTCGAATTCAACAGATCAATCTCCAATTTCCAATTGATCGCCTGGTACAATTCATCGCTCAATACAATGCGTTCATAGCGCAGGGGGAAAAGTTCTATGAAAAATTTTGGATCATGTTAGATAGTTATGAAAATGAGTCTCAGTGTAGTGATAGAATACCTACTCAATATCATGAAATGAAGGACAACATCCATGTTGCTATTAAAAAGTTTAATACCGCGTACAAGCCTGTGGGGCTCAATGGCAGCAAGTTAAAACAGCTATTATATGGTATTAACGAATACCAATAATCCCATTGTTTCTTCAATTTTTATTCTTCCTATTTGTTGTGATGCCAGTGATGAAAAGTTCTTTTTCTGAATAATTGCTATGTTTGTAGCTCACGTATTAACCAAAACTCAGATGAAAAAAGGACTATTACTTATTGCAGCCATCATGGTATCTCAGATGGTAATTTCACAAAAATTAAAAGTAGAACAAGGCGATTTTGATTTCTTTGAAGGATTAGATCAGATCAATGTAGAGTTTATCTACGATAATATGACCCTCTACAAAGACAATCGAAGTAATGAAGAGTATATGGCAGAACGTTCTGCGGAACTGGAAGAAAAAACAAGGGGTTCAGGAAAAACCTGGGAAAAAAAGTGGATCGGAAGTCGAGATCTTATTTATGAGCCAAAGTTTTTAGAGCTTATGAATCGGTATTTAGAAGAAGACGAGGGGCTATATTTTGGAGAAGATCTAGCAGATGCTCAAATCACATTGTTGGTGGAAACCGTTTGGGTATACCCGGGATGGAATGCCGCGGTAATGCGACAACCAGCCAAATTAAGCACTAATTTGAAGTTTGTTGAAAGTGGGAATCGTTCAAATGTACTCCTCGAAATTTCTGCGAAAAATGCGCCCGGAAACCGCTTCGGAGGTACATTCAGTAACGAAGATCGTATTGGAGAAGGATATGCTAAGACCGGTAAATCGGTGGGCAAATTAATTCGTAAGAAAGGATTCTAAGTAAATTGCTTTACAAATAATAAACCCCGAAACCGCTACTGGTTTCGGGGTTTTTTGCTAATGTGGTTTTCGCTACGTGGCTTGCGTTGTTTCTAGGTCCACGATATGTGCCACAGTTTTTACCAACCGATGGTGGTTTTTCACAAACGGATTCGTATCGTCCCAGACATATCCTGCTAAGACGGCACAAATTTGTTGCTTGATAACGGGATTTTCTTTTTCATGGAAGAAGATCTTCTGAAGATTTCCGGTATACCATTCTTTGACATAGGTTCTAAAAACACCCACGCCTTTCTCGATATATTTGCGATAGTCATTTTCCCAATCTACTCTTTCTCCTTTCAATTCGTGTGCTACCAGTGTTGCTGCGCGCAACGCCGATTCTGTAGCGAAGGTAACCCCCGAAGAAAACACCGGGTCTAAAAACTCTGCGCTATTGCCGGTTAATACGAAGCCTTTTCCGTAGAGTTTTGTGACCGCCTTGGAATAATTCTTTATTTCGTAGGGTCCAAAAAGCGGAGGGGTATCTCTAAAGCGATCGGCATAATAGCTTGAGTGCTCCAATAGTGTTTTCCAGCGCTCTTCCGGACTTCCGTCTAATGACTCTAAATATGCTGTAGGGCCTACAAAGCCAAGACTGGTGATGCCGTTGGAAAATGGAATGACCCAGATCCACGAATCGTCTCGTACCACGTCGAATGTGATTAGTGTTCCTTCTTTTCCCGCAGGTCTATTGGTATCGACTACATGGGTAAACATAGAAGAATGCACCGACAGCGAAGAGGGTTTTTCCAAGCCGAGAAGACGTGGAAGTACTCTTCCGTATCCGCTAGAGTCAATGATGTGACGTGCGCTAATTTCCTGCACCTGTCCGTTAGCATCCTTTACTTGGGTTTGGGAAGCTCCGTCTTCATCAAAAGATACCGCAATTACTTCTTGCTGAAACGCAATATCCACGCCTCTTTCTTGCAGTGTATCTGTGAGCACTTTATCAAAATCGGCGCGAGGCACCTGCCAAGTCCAATTCCAACCGTCTGTGTGTTTTTTGCTGAAGTCAAAATGACACACATTTCCATTCTTCATAAATCGCGCTCCGTGTTTTTCTTCGAACCCAAAATCTTTTAGGGGTTCGAGCAATCCCACTTCCTGAAAGTGGTCCATACAACGCGGTAGTAAGCTCTCCCCAATAACAAAGCGAGGGAAAGAATTCTTCTCCACAACCTTCACCTTGCATCCTTGTTGATGCAGGTAAGCCGCTGCTACAGAACCGGATGGTCCGGCTCCGATAATCAATACATCTACTTCTGTTTTTTTCATGGTGCCAGTACTGCAAAGATATAGATACTTTATTTATTCTACATTTGCACTTCAAAGAACCTATATTATTTTTTATTTTGCGCCATCCAAAAACCGTTTTTTGAAGATGCACCATATTGAAGGAGAACTTACGCTCAAAGATTTTTACCAAGTTGTTATTAAAGAATCGCCCATTTCGATTGATGAGAAGATCATCGAGAAGGTGACAGAAAGCTTTCATTTTTTGAAGGATTTTTCAGAAAATAAAGTGATCTACGGTGTCAATACCGGGTTTGGTCCTATGGCGCAATACAAGGTGCCTCACGCCGAAAGAATTCAATTACAATACAATTTGATCCGCAGTCATTCTTCAGGAAGTGGAAACCCTATCCCGATAACTTATGTGAAAGCTGCGATGCTAGCGCGACTCAATACGTTGAGTCTAGGGCATTCGGGAATTCATCCGTCAGCCATCGAACTAATGGCCACCTTACTAAATAAAGATATTATCCCTTTGGTATTTGAACACGGTGGTGTGGGTGCCAGTGGGGATTTAGTGCAATTGGCACATATGGCCCTGGTCCTTATAGGGGAAGGAGAAGTTTTTCACAAAGGCGTTCGAAGACCTACGGCGGAGGTGTTTAAAGAGGAGGGTATCGCGCCTATTGAGGTGGCGTTGCGTGAAGGATTGGCCTTGATGAATGGTACTTCGGTGATGACGGGCATTGGTATTGTGAATACAATGTACACACGTCGTTTGCTGCATTGGATGGTAGCCTCTTCCTCTGCAATTAACGAGATCGTGCAGGCCTATGATGATCACTTGTCAGAACCGCTAAATCAATCTAAAAAACATATGGGTCAGCGTGACATTGCCGAACGAATGCGCGCCCATTTAACCGATAGTCAGCTGACACGAAAACGCGAACATCATTTGTACAAGAACGAAGGAGAGGTAGAGGTGTTCGAAGAGAAAGTGCAAGAATACTATTCCCTTCGATGTGTCCCTCAAGTGCTGGGCCCTGTATTGGATACGCTGCGAACTGTAGAGCGAATTTTAATTGAAGAGGTCAATTCGGCCAACGATAATCCTATTGTAGATGTGCACAAAAAGCAGGTGTATCACGGCGGAAACTTCCACGGTGATTATGTTTCCATCGAAATGGACAAGCTTAAAATTGCTGTAACCAAGCTTAGTATGCTCTCAGAACGACAGTTAAACTACCTTTTGAACTCTAAACTCAATGACATTTTACCACCTTTTGTCAATTTAGGAACCTTGGGCTTGAACTTCGGAATGCAGGGGGTGCAATTTACGGCCACGTCTACCACCGCCGAGAATCAAATGCTGTCGAACCCCATGTATATTCACAGTATTCCTAATAACAATGACAATCAGGATATTGTTAGTATGGGAACCAATGCGGCGTTAACCACAAAGAAGGTGATTGATAATGCTTTTGAAGTACTGTCCATTGAGCTTATTACTGTAGTTCAGGCCATTGAGTGTTTAGAGCTACAATCTAAGGTTTCCTCTAAAACGAAAGCGTTATACGACGATATTCGAGCGCTCGTTCCGGTTTTTTCAGAGGATATTGTCATGTATCCCTATTTGAAAAAAGTGAAACGATTGATTCAAGACACTGAAATATAAAAGGAAGTCCCCAAAATTTTAAGTATATTTTATCCGTTTCAGCGAACAACTAACTAACCATACAATACTATTATGAAAACAACACTATTTTTAGGAGCAGCCCTATTATTTGGAATCTTCGGCAGCCTTGCTCAGGAACTTGCCATGGTTCGCCATGACGATCGTTTCGGCTTTATTAATCGCGAAGGGGACATGGTTATCGCTCCCCAATACGAGAAAGCGGATAGTTTTTCGGAAGGCCTCGCTCCTGCTATGAGCGATAAGAAATGGGGGTTTATTGATAAAGAAGGAGCATGGGCTATTCAGCCAACCTACGATCGCGTAAAATCTTTTCAGTCGGGCTACGCACTCGTGCTGAAAGATGATCAATGGAACTATATTGATCCTTCAGGAACCATACTCCAAACGCCGGTTCAAGAGAAATTTTACGATTTTGAGGATGGTGTAGCGTTCTACCGAATAGAAAAGAAAATCGGACTCATAAATACCAGGGGCGAAGTGGTGCTTGAACCCACTTACGATGTCATTAAACCTTTCGTCTCTGGGCATGCCCGTGTTCGAAATAACGATCGATGGGGTATGATCGATGTGAAAGGAAAAGTAATAGTTCCCGTAGAATACGACGAAATAGGAGATTATAGCGATCAGGCTATATGGGCGCGCAAGGGGGATTCCTTTGGGTTACTCAACGGAAATGATTTTAACATTATTGCAGGGGTCGATAAGATTTGGGACTTTCACGAGGGCTCCAAACTAACCTACGCCCGCAGCGATAAGAAGGTTGGCTTTATCGATGCGGAAGGAAATTGGGTGATTCCGCCGACTTTCGATAAAGTACGCGCCTTCAATAATGGCCTGGCTCCCGTCTATCGTGATAAAAAATGGGGGTATATTGACACTGAAGGAAATCAGGTGATCGATTTTGTGTACCGAGACGCCGAAACTTTTGCAGATAACGGCTTAGCACCGGTAAAAGAAAAAAAGCGTTGGGGTTTTATCAATAAGGAAGGAAAGATGGTGATTCCGGCGCAATACGATATTACGGCCGGTGGATTTTCTATGTTTCAGAAGGATAATCAAAAAGGCTTTATCGATGGTCTTGCACGGGTGAAATACGAAAAGGAATGGGGGTTTTTAGATGAGAATGGAAACCCACTAGGAGGTGTTTGGTATCAAAATGCCGAATTGTTTTCAGAATAGTTTGGGCGTTTACATGCTACTAATTGCCAGGGTTGTAAGGGTGTTGGATTCAAAATCCTTTGTTTAGGAAAAAGGGTGATTTAGCAGCGAGAGTAATCGCAGCGGCGCAGTTGACATTCAGAAAATAGAAAAATCATGAATTCGAAATGAAAGTATGGAGAAAAAGCAAAAGAAAACGGTGAAATACGCGTTGGTAACCGGGGGGTCTCGAGGCATTGGTCGCGCCATCTGTATCCAACTAGCGCAGGATACCGATTACCATATCCTCATTAATTACAACCGCAATGAAGCCGCCGCGAACGAAACGTTGGAGGCTGTGAAAGAACAGGGAGGGTCGGGAGAAATTCTTGGTTTTAATGTGAGCGATGCTGAAAACGTTGCGCAAGCCCTTGATAATTGGCTTGAGGCACATCCTGATGCGGTTATCGAGGTGATTGTCAATAATGCCGGGATTACCAAGGACGGGCTCTTTATGTGGATGAAACCGGAAGATTGGCACAGCGTTCTCGATACCAGTCTGGGGGGGTTCTTCAATGTAACCCACACCCTTATGCAAAAGATGCTGGTCAACAAATACGGTCGAATTGTTAATATGGTTTCGGTTTCCGGACTCAAGGGTACCCCAGGACAAACCAACTATTCAGCGGCAAAGGCGGGCATTATAGGAGCCACGAAAGCCTTGGCACAAGAAGTAGCCAAACGCAATATCACGGTAAATGCCGTCGCGCCCGGGTTCATTAGTACCGACATGACCGACGAGCTCGATGAGAAAGAATTAAAACGAATGATCCCTATGCAGCGCTTCGGAACGGCTGAAGAAGTAGCGCATTTGGTATCATTTTTGGTTTCAGAAAAGGCTTCGTACATTACAGGAGAAGTTATTAATATGAACGGCGGAATTTATTCGTAAGAACATGAAAGAACGACGAGTGGTCATTACCGGAATGGGAATTTATTCCTGCATCGGCTTGAATTTGGCAGAAGTCAAAGAATCGCTATTTGCAGGGCGTTCGGGTATTCAATTTGATGAAAAACGAAAAGCGTTTGGCTATCGTTCGTGTCTTACAGGAATGGTGGAAATGCCTAACCTGAAGGCCGATCTTTCCCGCAGACAACGAGTAAGCCTAGGGGAGGAAGCGGCGTATGCTTACGTGGCAACTAAAGAAGCGCTTCAAAATGCCAAGATCGATCAAGATTTTCTCGATTCGAATGAGGTGGGAGTGATCTACGGAAATGACAGTACCGCTAAATCGGTAATCGAGTCGGTAGATAAAATTCGAGAAAAGAAGGATACCACTTTGGTAGGGTCTGGCGCCATTTTTAAAGCCATGAACTCTACTGTGACTATGAATCTATCGACCATTTTTCGCCTCACCGGAATTAATTTTACGGTGAGTGCAGCCTGCGCCAGTGGGTCGCATGCAATAGGTATGGGGTATCAACTCATCAAAGCCGGTTTGCAGGATTGCGTCATTTGCGGAGGAGCCCAGGAGATCAATGAACTGGCTATGGGAAGTTTTGATGGCTTAGGGGTGTTTTCGATGAATACAGAGGATCCTACCAAAGCCTCTCGGCCTTTTGACGCGGCTCGAGACGGTTTGGTGCCTAGTGGCGGTGCGGCCACCTTGATCATTGAGAGTTATGAAGCGGCCGTGAAACGCGGGGCGCCCATATTGGCAGAGATTATAGGGTACGGTTTTTCCAGCAATGGAGAGCATATTTCTACGCCTAATGTAGACGGACCTAGCACTGCCATGAAGAAAGCGCTGGAACAGGCTCAATTGGCGCCAGAAAAAGTGGATTACGTAAATGCGCATGCTACTTCCACTCCAGTGGGCGATGCCAATGAAGCTAAGGCCATTGCTTCGGTTTTTGGATCTCACAAACCCTACGTGAGCTCAACAAAATCAATGACGGGTCATGAATGCTGGATGGCCGGTGCCAGTGAAGTTATTTACTCTATGTTGATGATGCAAAATGAATTTCTGGCGCCTAACATCAACATCGAAGAACCCGATGAAAGTGCGGCTGAATTAAACCTAGTTAAAAAAACGTTAAATAAAAAAATTGATGTATTTTTGTCCAATTCCTTCGGGTTTGGAGGAACGAATTCAGCACTGATAGTAAAAAGGATAGATTAGGTATGAACAAAGAGGCAATCGTTGAAAAAATTAACGAATTTCTAGTAGATGAATTTGAGGTAGATGAAGGAGATATTGCTCCCGAGGCGAACCTAAAAGAGACGTTAGAACTAGATAGCTTGGATTTCGTGGATCTGGTGGTGACCATTGAAGAAAATTTTGGAGTGAAGCTAGTTGGAGAGGACTTTATCGGAGTGAATTCCCTTCAAGATTTTTATGATCTTATTTATAACAGAACCAGCAATACTTCTACCGTAGCAGCCAATGGAGACTCGCTGGGAGGGTAAATCCAAGGGCACCGTTCTTGGGTATAAAATATTCATTTGGTTACTTCGCACCTTCGGGGTGCGTGCGGCCTATGGGCTTCTCTATTTTGTGGCCCTTTACTACTGTTTTTTCTCGCTACAAAGCACTAAAGCCATATTTTATTATTTGAGGCATCGACAGCAATTTTCTTATTGGAAGAGTGTCCGTTCGGTCTATGCTAATTATTTGGTCTTCGGAAAAACAATCATTGATAAAGTGGCTATTTCTTCCGGGATGCGTGATAGCTTTACCTACGAATTTGATGGAATAGAGAATATCAAACAACTTCTCAACGAAAAAAAGGGCGGTATCTTGTTAAGTGCCCATGTTGGGAATTTTGAAATTGCGGAAGTGTTCTTCCGTGAAATCGACTCAATGTCCCAAATTAATTTAGTGGCCACAGACGCCGAACGCGAAGACATTAAAGCCTACCTAGAGAGCGTGGGTTCGGTTTCAAAAAACAAATTTATTACCATTAAAGAGGATTTGTCACACATTTTTGAGATTAATAATGCCTTGTCTAGAGGCGAACTCGTCTGTCTCACGGGAGACCGTTATCAGCAAGGGAGCAAGTTTTTAACAGCATCCCTTTTGGGACAACCGGCACATTTTCCGGCAGGCCCTTTTAAGTTAGCCTCTCGCCTGAAAAGTCCGGTGCTTTTTGTCTACGTAATGAAAGAAACCAATAAGCATTACCACCTCTATGCCCGTACTACGACGGTCAAAAACCGAGACGCACAGGGACTCCTTCAAAAGTACGTAACGAGTGTAGAAACCATGCTTAAAAAATATCCACTGCAATGGTTTAACTATTTTGATTTCTGGGAAGCAAACGAAACCGAATGAAAGAGGTACTAGTTGTATATTATTCCCAAACCGGACAGCTGAGGCGAATTTTAGAACAAATTACGCAAACGCTGGCAGGTGAGTCAGTTCAAATCACCTGGCTCGAAATTCGTCCGGAAACACCCTTTCCGTTTCCTTGGGATAAAAAAAGTTTTTTTGGTGTTTTTCCCGAAACTTTTCTTCAAAAAACCATTCCGATGGCTCCTATTGCGCCCTCGGTATTCGAAAAGGAATACGACTTAGTGCTCCTGGGATACCAGGTTTGGTATCTCACACCCTCTTTGCCCATCACCTCCTTCCTCACCTCTGAAGCGGCTGCGCGATTGCTTAGAGATACACCCGTAATTACAATCAATGGGTCTCGAAACATGTGGACACAGGCGCAGGAAAAGCTAAAGACCTCCTTAACGCATCTGCAAGCCCGATGGGTCGGGAATATTGTGTTGGTAGATCGTCATATCAATCACATAAGCGTCATTACCATTGTACATTGGATGTTTGGCGGTAAGAAAACCAAGAAATGGGGGATTTTTCCCAAACCTGGCGTTTCGGAAGATGATATTAAAAACGCCAGCCGATTTGGACCTGTTATCAGAAATGCATTGTTGCAGGATTCCTACGATAACCTTCAGACAAAGCTGGTGCAAATGGGCGCAGTAAAAGTGAAACCTTTTTTAGTGTTAGCCGATCAGCGAGCAAACATCCTCTTTGGAAAATGGGCGCATCTCATTGCCAAAAAGGGCCCTCCCGGAAGTCCGAAAAGAGACAAATGGTTGGTTTTCTTCAATTATTATTTGTTATTTGCCATATGGGGTATTGCCCCCGTGGTTTTTATTGTATTTTTGATTTCTTATATTCCGAGATACCGTAGTATTAAGAACCAAAAACGGTATTACGCATCCGTGAGTACAAAGCATATTTGATGAAGGACGTTTATATTAATAAAACAGCATCTTTTTTACCCAATTCCCCTGTAGATAATGAAATGATGGAAGAGAAGCTTGGCTACATAGATGGTCAAACTTCAAAGGCCCGGCGAATCGTATTGCGCAATAATAAAATTGAAACGCGCTATTACGCGATTGATTCCGAAGGAAATAGCACCCACAATAACGCGCAGTTAGCGAAAGAGGCGATTATCCGTCTTTTGGATGAGCACGTCGCCATTGAAGATGTTGAACTCCTTTCCTGCGGAACTGGAAGTCCCGATCAAATTCTACCGTCTCACGCCGCCATGGTGCACGGCGAATTAAAAGCAGGAGATTTTGAAGTAAACTCGCCCACCGGAGCCTGCTGTTCGGGAATGAATGCTCTAAAGTATGGCTATTTGGCTGTGAAATCGGGGCAGGTAAACACCGCCGTCTGTACCGGATCCGAACGTATCTCTTCCTGGATGCAATCGGATGTGTTCGAAGAAGAAATTAACTATCTCAAAGAATTAGAAGAACAGCCTTTGCTGTCTTTTCATAAAGAGTTTTTACGCTGGATGCTGTCAGACGGGGCCGGCGCATTCCTATTACAGTCCGAACCTAAGGGGGAGACTCCGCTGCGCATGGAATGGATGGAAGCGTATTCATACGCTCATGAGTTGGACGCCTGTATGTACGCGGGAGGTGAAAAACAAGAAGATGGCAGCTTAAAATCGTGGAGCGAATACCCCGCCGATATGTGGAGTAAAATGTCCCTCTTTGCCATCAAACAAGATACCCGTTTGCTAGGTCAGAACATCTTGGTTAAAGGTGTAAACAGCCTCAAGAGAGCCATGGACAAGCACGGCATTACCCCCAATGACATAGACTATTATTTACCGCATATTTCTTCCTATTATTTTCGTGAGGGACTCTATATGGAAATGAAAAAACAAGGAGTCGAAATAGGTTGGGACAAATGGTTTATGAACTTGAAAAAGGTGGGAAACATAGGTTCGGCCTCCATCTTTATTATGTTGGATGAACTCATGCGATCCGGGTCTTTGAAAAAGGGCGATCGCATTTTACTTTCTGTTCCTGAAAGTGCGCGCTTTTCGTATGCCTATGCCTATTTAACCGTAGCCTAAGATGAATCAATTATCGCAGAGCATCACTGAAGCCAATGTAATCACGGAGCTGATTCCACAACGCCCACCGATGGTAATGGTGGATGCTTTTCACCATTTTTCCGAAGGGAAGGTGATCGCTGGGATCACGCCTGAAGCTTCAAACCTCTTTGCGGAAGATTCCTATTTGAACGCCTCCGGAATCATTGAGCATATGGCTCAAACCGTAGCGCTCTATACCGGCTATCAATATTATCTCAAAAAGCAACCGGCTCCCACGGGCTATATTGGGGCCATTAAGAATATTCAAATTCACCAATTGCCAACCCTGACATCTGAATTGAGAACGACGGCTGAAGTACTACATGAGATCATGGGGGTTACCTTGGTAAAGGCTGAAACGTATTGTGATGATACGCTAATTGCCACTAGTGAAATGAAAACCGTGATCGCTTCCTCTTGAAATCTACCATGCCACATATTGACATAAAGAACTTTCTTCCGCATCGCGACCCCATGTTATTTGTGCATCAATTGGTCGCCATTTCCGAAGAAGAAGCCACCACCACATTTACCATTAGAGAAGACACGCTTTTTGTGACCAACGGAACCTTCGCTGAGTCAGGACTTATTGAAAACGCAGCCCAAAGCTGTTCGGCTATTATCGGGCAGCGATTTTTTGAGGAGGATGATTACGAAGGAGAGCGAACTAAGGTGATAGGCTATATCAGTGCCATAAAAAAGGTTCAGATTCATGCCTTACCCGAAGTCGGTCAGCAAATAGTGACGCAAGCCCAACTGGTTAATACGATGCAAACCGAGGCCTTTGCCGTGAGTACGGTACAATGTACGGTGAGCCATGAAGACACCTTGCTTTTAGAGGGAACACTTAACTTTATCATTCACGAAGTAACCCCATGAAGAAGGATGAGGTGCCACAGGATCCCGGTAGTTTGGAGAAATCCAACTATAAAGAATTGACGTATGCTGTCAATGAAGAAGGAGAATATACTACCAAACTAAGCTCTGGTTGGGAACCGAAAACCATAGCGCTCAATAATGCTTTGGAGGAGATCGAAGAACGCGTTGCTGCCGCCAGGAAGGCCGTGATTGCAGGCGAACGTAGTCCCATCTATTACTATATGGAAAAGCACAAAATGGACTATTCCATTTTAGCGAGCTATGTCGGTATCTGGAAATGGCGCGTAAAAAGACATTGTAAGCCGAAGGTATTTGGCAGGCTCTCCCAAAAGATGCTTCAGAAATATGCCGATGCCTTTCAAATTCCAGTGTCAGAATTAAAACAGGTCGAATAGTGGAAATTGAATTTACGCATAAACAGTCAGCACATTGCGAAAACGGCGTCGTTTCTAATTTAATGCGTCACCACGGGATTCCCTTCAGCGAACCCATGGTTTTTGGCATAGGGTCGGGTCTATTGTTTTGCTATATTCCTCTATTAAAAGTTAATCACGCTCCGGCCATCACCTATCGCGCCATGCCGGGCATGATCTTTAAACGCTTTGCAAAGCGTGTGGGAATCACCTTTAAACGCGAAAAATTCAGCAATCCAAAAAAAGCGCAAGCCCAACTGGATGCCAATTTGGCCAACAGCAATCCGGTGGGGCTTCAAGTTGGGGTGTATCATCTTACCTATTTTCCGGAAGAATATCGCTTTCATTTCAATGCCCATAATCTAGTAGTCTACGGAAAGGATAACGACCACTATCTCATCAGCGACCCGGTGATGGAGGAGGTAACCACGCTTACTTCTGAAGAGCTCGAGCGGGTGCGTTTTGCCAAAGGAGCCTTTGCTCCAAAAGGGCAGATGTACTATCCAATCCGACTGCCTGAAACAATAGATTTGAAACCTGCCATCTTAAAGGGAATCAAACACACCTGTCGCGATATGCTGGCACCCGTGCCCTATGTTGGCGTGAAGGGGATTAAAACGATCGCAAAACTAGTGCGTTCATGGCCTGAGAAAAAAGGACCGAAACGCGCTAAACATTATCTGGGGCAAATTGTAAGGATGCAAGAAGAAATAGGAACTGGCGGCGGCGGCTTCCGGTATATTTACGCGGCATTTCTGCAGGAAGCCGCCGACGTGGTCAACAAACCTGAATGGCGCGACATGTCGCAAGAAATGACACAAATTGGCGACCAATGGCGGGATTTTGCCCTACAAGCGTCCCGCGTGTACAAAGATCGAAGCAGCCTGGCGGCCGAGGGTGCTTACGACACCCTTGCCACGCAATTGGAGGCCATCGCAGAAAAGGAGAAAGTGTTTTTCAAAAAATTGAAAAAAACGTTACCATGATTCGGGCGGAGGGGTTGAGCAAACGATATGCAGGTGCCGATCGATTTTCGGTCCAATTGGTTGACATAACGGTAAAGCCGAAGGAAATATTCGGATTGCTAGGACCCAATGGCGCCGGAAAGACAACCTTAATTTCCATGTTGTGTACGCAACTAACACCTACATCAGGGTGGTTTGAAATCGCCGGAGAGCGGCCTTCTCGATCCTTACGCGATTTGCAGCAACACATCGGGATGGTACCGCAAGAATACTCGCTGTATCCTTCGCTCACCGCACGAGAGAATTTACTATTCTTCGGAAGTATGAACGGGGTCTCAGGAGCTGTTTTAAGAGATAGAATTACTTCAGAATTAGAGTCGTTAGGACTCACGCCATTTGCAGATAAACGAATTCAAACGTTTTCTGGCGGAATGAAGCGTCGTGTGAACCTCATTGCAGGAATTCTTCATCGCCCGAATGTATTGTTTTTAGATGAACCTACCGTAGGCGTCGACGTGCAATCGAAGCAGGTAATTCTCGAAAAAATTAGAAGTCTTAACGCGGCAGGAACGACGCTCGTTTATACCTCGCACCACCTCAATGAGGCCGAAGACCTTTGTTCTACTATTGCCATTATGGACCAGGGGCGAATGGTGTGCGTAGGGAAACCTAAACAGCTCATTGAAAAAGCCAAGGTAGCAAACCTGGAGGCCTTATTCCTTCTCAAAACCGGAAAAGCCCTAAGAGATTATGCATAAACTTTGGGCAGCAGCAAGAAAGGAAGCACAGTTGTTACGGCGTGATTTGGGCGGACTCGCCATCTTATTTGTCATGCCCCTCGTATTGGTTATTACCATTACCCTGATCCAGGACAGTTCTTTCAAAAGCATTTCACAATTAGAGATCCCGATACTGATAGTAGATTTAGACAAGGGACCGATTGCCCAACAAGTGCTGGACGGACTAAACACTTCGGAAGCTTTTGTGATTTCCGAAGAAACTAGTGAAGAAGTAGCAGCAACGCTGGTGCGTCAAGGTGACTATAAGATGGCGCTGGTTATTCCGGAAGCCCTTTCTGAAGAGCTAGAAGAAAAAGTAACTGCACAAGTAGCAACAACACTTGCCTCTTTTGGGCTGGAAGAACCGACGGATTCGATTAACGACTTTCAAGACAGTGCTTCCAAAGAAATCAAACTATACTTTGATCCTGTGACACAACAGGCATTCAAAAGCTCCGTAAAAAACGGGATCGATAAGTTGATCGCACAAGTAGAAAGCAAGATGATTTATCAAGCCTTCGATAACGAGTTAAATGAAGGAGAGACTTCTCAAGAGCAATCGTTTTCAGAAACACCATTTATTACCTATCGTGAAATAACCGCAGGAGGAACCTTTGCTGCGGGCGATCATACCCTTAATTCGGCCCAACACAATGTTCCGGCCTGGGCGCTTTTTGCCATCTTTTTTATCATTGTGCCGTTATCAGTTAATATGGTGAAAGAAAAAAATCAGGGCACTTTCGATCGGTTGCAAGCGGCACCCGTCTCCTACGCCACGCTATTGGGAGGGAAAGCAATGGTCTACATTTTGGTTTGCTTAATTCAATTTTTATTGATGGTGCTAATTGGGCGGTTTGTGTTTCCCTCAATAGGACTACCACAACTCGAAATAGGAGATCGATGGTTCGTATTGTTCTTTGTAGCTTTGTGTGCGGGCTTGGCGGCTATTGGGCTTGGCCTCTTGTTAGGAACCTTGGCAAAGACGCAGGAACAAGCGGCCCCTTTTGGCGCTACCTTCGTGGTGATTCTAGCAGCGCTGGGCGGCGTTTGGGTGCCGGTATTCGTAATGCCTCCGTTTATGCAAGCGCTCTCGAAACTATCGCCCATGAATTGGGGGTTGAATGCTTTTTACGAAGTATTCTTGCGGCAAGCCGAATGGCAACAATTGCTGCCGGACCTTGGATTATTAATAGGATTTTTTCTCCTCACGACCGGAATTGCGATACTATATCATCGAAAACAACAACGTATCTGATTATGAAGAAGGAACTAACGTTTACCAACGAAATTCGCGTACGATTTGTAGAAACAGACCCCCTCGGCATTGTATGGCACGGAAACTATATTCAGTATTTTGAAGATGGTCGCGAAGCCTTCGGAAGACATCACGGGATCTCTTATTTAGACCAAAAAGATCAGGGGTTCACTACGCCCATCGTAAAGTCGCAAAGCGAACATAAACTGCCGTTGCGGTACGGGGATATTGCTACCGTTAAAACGATTTATGTGGACTCTCCGGCGGCCAAGATGATCTTTAAATATGAGATATTTAATCCGGAAGGCGCGCTGGTGTGTACGGGAGAAACCATACAGGTGTTTGTAAGTTTAGAAGGAGAATTATCATTGACCATTCCTCCATTTTTTAAAGCCTGGAAACGAAAAGTAGGATTGTTGGATGCGTAAGGTGTATCTTTCATATCACGAGTTGATCACTGCGTACGGTATGGGGAGCCAAAAGACGGTGGAAGCCATTCAGCAGGAGCAGTCGGGTATTCATCAGGCGAACTATTTTGATCGTCATACTGCGCCTTTTGTAAGCTCGCAGATCGACAGAGCGATGTTGGAGGCCAGCTTTCAGGAATTACATCCTTCCAAAGAATATACTCGGTTAGAAAAAATATTGATTTGCAGCTTAGATACGGTGATCAAGGCTTCAAAACTGAAATTGAATGATCGGGTAGGCCTCATCATTGCTACGACCAAAGGCAATATCGATGTGCTGGATACAGAACATCCCTTTCCGAAGAGTCGCGCCTATTTAACTGAAATGGCGCGTGCGGTTTCCGACTTTTTTTCCTTTACTACTGAACCTATAGTGCTTTCTAATGCCTGTGTAAGCGGGGCACTGGCGCTCGCGATCGCGAAAGGCTACATTCAACAACAAAAATTCGATCACGTCTTCGTGGTGGCCGGAGATCTGGTGACACCTTTTACCGTAAGTGGATTTACCTCGTTTCAGGCGATGAGTGCTCAACCTTGCAAGCCTTATTCTGAAGATCGGGATGGTATTACTCTGGGTGAGGCCGGCGCCTGTGTGTTGGTGACTTCCGATAGGGAGCGAACCAACGGCACCTCGGTGGAATTGATCGGCGAAGCCTCGTGCAATGACGCCAACCATATATCGGGTCCGTCGCGAACCGGAGAAGGCTTATTCCGCAGCATCACCAAAGCGATGCGGCAAGCAGAAATAAGGACAGAAGATCTGGGTTTCATTTCGGCGCATGGAACTGCCACCGTTTTCAATGATGAGATGGAGAGTATTGCCTTTCACAGGGCAGGACTCAGTGAGATTCCATTACACAGTTTGAAAGGATATCTTGGTCACAGTTTAGGGGCCTCCAGTTTGGTGGAAACCATCGCAGGGATGCATTCCCTCAAAAAAAATACATTGTTTCGATCTTTAGGGTTCGCAAAGCTGGGAACTTCAAAACCGCTCGCGGTAATTGAACAAACTACTCCTAAAAAAATGCAGACGTTTTTAAAAACAGCGTCCGGTTTTGGGGGCTGCAACACAGCATTGGTATTTCAACAGCTAGCAGATGAGTCTTAAGGAAACCTCCATACCCAAGTTTTGTTATATTTCCAATGGAAAGATTTGGAGCAATGGAGCAGTATGGTATGCAGATGAAACAGTACCATTCAAACAATTGATGAAGGGCGCGTACAAACAAGGGGACGTAAACTATCCCAAATTTTTTAAAATGGATCGCCTCAGTAAATTGGCGTTTATGGCTTCGGAAGTGATCTCACAAGAAGCTCCCTTTCATGAAGAGACAGCCCTGGTATTTGCCAATCGGGCTTCCAGTTTAGATTCCGATAGAAAACATCAACACAGTATTCAGCATCAAGAAGCGTATTACCCTAGTCCTGCGGTTTTTGTATACACCTTACCGAATATTTGTTTGGGTGAAATAAGCATCCGACATCAGCTTTTTTCAGAAAATAGTTTTTTTATCTTTGACAGCTTTAAGGCCGAAGCGGTGCAACCCTATTGTAATCATCTCATTGCTACAAAAAAAGCGCCGGCCGTATTATGTGGATGGGTCGATTTTGATTCTGAAACCGAGTATGAAGCATTTTTATATCTTATAACCAACAACACCATTTCCGCGCAAGCGATTCAACAACTATACAAAAAACATCATGACAGCACTTAAACAGGAATTAAAAGAGAAGATCATAGAACAATTAAATTTGGAAGATGTTTCTATGGAAGAAATCGAAGATAACGACCCGCTTTTTGGCGATGGTTTGGGGCTCGATTCGATCGACGCGCTAGAGCTGATCGTGATGCTGGATAAAGACTACGGCATCAAACTAAGCGATCCCAAGGAAGGGAAAAAGATCTTTCAGTCGGTAGAAGTGATGGCCACCTATATTGAGGAACACCGCACACGATAAACCACAACAGAACGCTAAATGAATCAAGGGGTTGCCATTACAGGTATGGGAATAATTTCTGCCATCGGAAACGATGTGGCAAGTAATTACCGTTCCTTGCTGTCTGGAACCACGGGAGTGCAACGTGTTTCAAAAATTGATACCATACATCGCGATGCGATATGGGTAGGAGAAATCGAACATTCTAATGCCCAATTGGAAGCAGCGCTGAAGCTTCCCAAGGATCACAATTATACGCGAACGGCGATGCTCGGACTCTGGGCCGCAAAGGAAGCCGTGGCTGATGCGAAAATAACATCGGATGCGATGGTCCGTACGGGAATCATTTCTGCTACCACCGTAGGAGGTATGGACATGACCGAGCGGTATTTTTACGAGTACTTGCATTCTGAGGCATGTCGCAAATACATAGAAAGTCATCATGCCGGCGATCACAGTCAGAAGATCGCGACAGCCCTGGGCATCAATCATGGCTTGGTTACGACCATAAGTACCGCGTGTTCTTCCGCGGCTAATTCGGTGATGTTAGGCGCCCGACTTATTAAGACGGGACGTCTGGATCGCGTCATTGTGGGCGGAGTAGACCCATTGTCAAAATTTACTATTAACGGCTTTAATGCCTTGATGATCCTTTCTGATGCGCATAATACGCCCTTCGATCAACATCGCAAAGGATTAAATTTAGGCGAAGCTGCAGCCTATTTGGTGTTAGAATCAGACACCTTGGTCAAGCAAGAAGCTAAAAAGGTTTACGCGTACGTTTCGGGGTATGGGAATGCCAATGATGCCTTTCATCAAACGGCCTCTTCAGACCATGGTGATGGGGCAACCTTATCGATGCAAAAGGCGTTGGAAGTAGCGGGATTATCGCCGCGTGATATTCATTATATCAATGCACACGGAACCGCTACCCGTAATAATGATCTTTCCGAAGGACGGGCCTTGATTAGAGTCTTTGGTGATGCTGTACCGCCTTTCAGCTCAACCAAACCCTTTACCGGACATACCTTGGCGGCTGCCGGAGGCGTAGAAGCGGTATTTTCAGTATTGGCCTTACAACATAACACCATCTTTCCAAATCTCAATTTTGAGTCCCCGATGGAAGAATTTAAACTGCGTCCGGAAACACAAGCTACCGAGAGGGAACTGACGCACGTTTTATCTAATTCTCTCGGTTTTGGGGGTAATTGCTCTACGGTCATTTACTCAAAAGCGACGCCATCATGAAAAAGGTGTACATACAAAGTACCGGTTGCATATCTGCACAACAGAGTTGGGGCGAAGAGGCCTTCTTGACAAATCCGTTGTTTTATGAAACCAATGTCTTGCCCGTTGTTGCCCCTGATTATAAACAGTACATTTCGGCTGCAGCGGCGCGGAGGATGGCAAAGGCCATCAAAATGGGGGTTACGGCTTCCCACTTTGCGATGAAGGAAGCGGGTGTGGAAAATGTGGATGCTATTATTACCGGGACCGGACTAGGCCTGGTACGGGATTCAGAAAAATTTGTTAGCGCGATCATCGAAAACGGAGAGCAATACCTTACCCCTACGGCATTTATCCAAAGTACACATAATACGGTGGCCGGCCAGATCGCTTTGGGAATTGATTGCAAAGGCTATAACCTAACCTATGTACATGATTCAAACTCCTTTGAATCTGCCTTGTTAGACAGTATCATGCAGCTTCAAACAGGAGAGCTCTCCTCCCTTCTTGTGGGCGGCGTGGATGAATTATGGGACCATACGGTTGCGATTCATCAATTAATAGGGCACCTGAAAGAAGGTGATCTTCATACGCAACAATTACGTCAATCCAAAACCTCAGGGACTGTGTTCGCGGAAGGAGCTGGCTTTTTTGTGTTGGAATCTGAAAAAAAGGCGACGAGCTACGCAGAGATCGTAGATGTTGAATTGTACGGTCACCTGTCTCCAGAAGAGGTAAATGTAGCGGCAAAGGCTTTTTTAAAGAAGCAGGGAATAGCCCCACATGAGGTTGATGTCTTACTGTTAGGAACCAACGGAGATATTGATTATGATGGGTACTACCACCAATTATGTGAAGGTGATTTTGCGGAAACCTCACAAGCCTATTACAAACATCTATCGGGCGAATTTCATACGGCTACGGCCTTTGGAACTTGGGTAGCGGCGCATACCATCAAATCGCAAATCTTGCCCGAAGTGCTGCGGTGCAATGACACGGTTCCTTCTCAAATTAACACGGTGCTACTGTACGATCAATACCGTGGAGAGAACCACAGTTTTATTCTTTTCAGAAAATGCTAAGCTTCCGGCACATAACCGGAGCCGCGATCATCTTATTTCTTCTATCTGTTGTTTTGGTAGTCTTCGTGGATGCCCCTACTTATATTATGACGCTACCTTGGCTCTTTTGGCTGGTATTCACAGCAATCGGCAGTTTTGATATTCGATGGAATTATCACCTACAGGCGGTGCATCGTTCCTCTAAGCAAGACAGCAAGAGGGTCGCTGTTACCTTTGATGATGGTCCGAATCCCAAGATCACTCCGAAAATTTTGGACGTTCTCAAAAAACACAACGCTACCGCTACCTTTTTTTGTGTTGGGCAGCAGATGAAGAAGCATCCGCAATTACTGAAACGAATGCACGACGAGCAACATACTATTGGCAATCACACCTTTTCCCACAGCAATGCCATGGGGTTCTTCGGAAAAAGGCGCATGTTGTCTGAACTACAACAAACCAACAATATCGCAAAGGAGATTTTGGGAGTAACGCTTCGTTGGTTCCGTCCTGCATTTGGAGTAACAAATCCCGCCATTAAGAGCGCCGTGAGCGAAACCGAGTTGCATGTGGTGGGGTGGAGCATACGCTCGTTTGATACCCTACCTATTTCTGAAGCCTCCTTGACGCAGCGCATTACCAAGCGAATTCGAGGGGGTGATATTATCCTGTTGCATGATAGCAGTGAAAAAACCGTCGCCGTATTGGAACGGTTATTGTTATTTTTGCACGACAAGAGAATGGAAGCTGTTTCCATCGACGTCCTTTTAAAGAATCAAGTATGAAGAAGCTAGGGTTTTTATTGTTGCTATGGGTATGCAGTCAGTCGCTTTTGGGGCAAGATAAGTCTATGACAGAAGCACAGCGCGCACAGCTTATGGTACAAGTGAATGAGGTAGCTGAAACCACTTCTACCATCCATACCAATTTTACCCAATGGAAACATCTGGATTTTCTGACCAATGACATTGAAACCAAGGGAAAAATGATCTTTCAAGCGCCCGATAAGGTACGGTGGGAATACAACAACCCTTATTCGTACGTGGTGATCTTTGAAGGAGATCAATTGCACATCGATGACGGTGGAAAGAAGAGTACTATCGACATGGGAAGCAGCGCCCTTTTTCAGCAGATGAATGAATTGATCGTTAACAGCGTAAAAGGGAACCTATTCTCGGCGGGAGACTTTGACCGCAGTTTTTATGTTAATGAGCAATGGAATAAGGTGGTGTTTGTTCCGAAGGATGAAAAAATGAAACAATACATTGCCGCATTCGAGTTGCTGTTTCACAAAGAAACCGGAATGGTACATCAGGTGAAACTAATAGAACCCACCAACGATTACACCCGAATTGTCTTTTCAGACCGAACGTTAAACCGCCCTGTGGATGCTTCAGCGTTTCATCATTAGTTGCCTGTTGGTGGGTGTGCTGCAGTCTTGCTCGTTAGGGTTAACACGTGGATTGGTTGCGCAACCTCCTTCCGAAGTAACTTTTCAAAACCCTTATTTTGCGAATACCGCACTCGACTACGTGTACAAAGCGCAATTGCAGGTATATGGAAACTCCTTTGGAGGTATTATGGTTGTAAAGAAAACAGGCTCAGAAACGCATCGCGTAGTGTTTACCACCGAAATGGGGAAGACCCTCTTTGATTTTGAGTTTCAGAAAGAAGCCCTTCAAATTCGCTATATCATTGAAGCGCTAGATCGAAAACTATTGATTGGGGTATTAGAAAATGATTTCAAGATGATGCTATCGCAAACGCAATTTCCGGTGGAAATGTTTCCGAAGCAGGACGTAACATTATATAAAGTTCCTGATGACAAACGCTGGCGATTCTACGAGTTCAGTAACCCGTCAGACCAACTCAAGCGCATCATTCAAACATCAAGGTACAAGAAAAAAGTGGTGATTAACTTTACGGAAATATCGGATGACCGCGCAAAAAAAATAAAGATTGAGCATTTCAATCTAAAACTTACTATAGATTTGTATTCTCTCTAAACCTGAACGCATGTTAATTGAAGGATTATATAGCATTTCCTCCTTTCAAAATACCGAAAATTCGCTCGAGGCAACCGTGGCACTCAATAAAAACCATGAGGTGTTTCAAGGGCATTTCCCTAACAATCCGGTTTTCCCCGGAGTTTGTATGATGCAAATGATCAAAGAATTGCTGGAGCAGGCCGTACAGAAACCTTTGCAGCTTAGTTCTTGTTCTAATATAAAATTTATGGCCATCATTAATCCCGAGAAAAATCCGAAGTTACGGGTGCAGTTGCAATGGACCAAGGAGGAAAATACCTTTAAAGCCAAATGTGTCATTGCGTTTGATGAAACCGTCGCCTTAAAAATGAGTGCTGTTTATACGCCCAAAGCCGCATGAAAATCGCACTCCTTTCCTTAGTACTTTTTCTATCCTTTTGGCAAGCGCCTTCTTTACAGCAGCTTCGGGATGTCTATCCTCAATTATCCAACGATGCTTCCTTAACAGAAAAAATATTGGAATCCCTCGACGAGGTCAAGCCCAATGATGGTGCGAAGTTGTTGGGATACAAAGGAGCGGTACAGACGGTGATGGCAAAACACCTTAGAAATAAGAGAGAGAAAAAAGAATTCTTTACCCAAGGGGTAGCCCAATTGGAAGCAGCTATTGCGATGGCTCCCAATGATATTGAACTTCGCTGTTTGCGTTTGAGTGTACAAGAAAACAGTCCGAAATTCTTAGGCTACCACAAGGCCAAAGCCGAGGATAAAGCTTTTTTGTTAACTCATTTCTCGGAGACCTCCTCCGGCAGCATCAGTGCCTTTGTCAAACAATATGTGGTGCAATCCGATGAATTTTCAGAAGCTGAAAAATCGCAATTCAACTAGCGGCGTAACAAAGCGTTAAAATTGTGGCTTCCAAAGGTATATTTTTTGAAACTCCTTTCGGAATCCCTATTTTTGCTGCCCTCCCAAAATGGGGTACGTTACGAGTTCGATTGCAGATCTTTTCTGAAGCCAAGTATGGAAACAACACAGATTCATAAAGCAATGAAAGACTTGCGTTGTTGTGTTGTGATGCCCACATACAACAACGAAAAGACATTAGAACGTGTCATCAAGGGCGTGCTAGAATATACTACAGCCCTTATCGTGGTGAACGATGGAGCCACAGATAGCACCGAGGCCATCCTCGCCTTATTTCCACAACTTACCGTGGTGAGCTATGGTCGTAATCAAGGAAAAGGATTCGCCTTGCGGCAGGGGTTCAAGCAGGCGGTAGAGATGGGATATGAATACGCCATCACCATTGATAGTGATGGACAACATTTTCCAGAAGATATCCCAATTTTTCTGAAAGCGCTTTCGGAAAGAGAAGCACAAGAATCCATCTTGCTAATTGGTGCCCGAAACATGAAGCAGGAAGGGGTGCCTGGGAAGAGCAGCTTCGGAAACAAATTCTCTAATTTTTGGTTTTGGGTAGAAACCGGGATCCAATTGCAGGATACTCAGTCGGGATTTCGGCTATACCCTATTGGTGCGCTGAAAGACAAGAAATTCTACACCCGAAAATTCGAATTTGAAATCGAGGTAATCGTGAAGTCGGCGTGGTCGGGCATTACCGTTAAAAACGTTCCGGTAAATGTGCTCTACGATGCCGAAGAACGAGTGTCTCACTTCCGCCCGTTCAAGGATTTTACACGTATTAGCATTCTCAACACATGGTTGGTATTTTGGGCCTTTGTCTATGTAAAGCCCGTTCAACTCTTTAAAAGATACCGCCGCAAAGGTTGGAAACGCTTTCTCATGGAAGATTTCCTTCAGAGCAACGATAGTCCGAAAATCAAGGCGCTCTCCATGGCATTAGGGGTCTTCATTGGGATTTCCCCGTTTTGGGGTTTTCATACCTATTTGGTCATCTTTTTGGCGGTTACCTTCAAATTAAATCGCATTATTGCTTTTGCTTTTTCGAACGTAAGCATTCCTCCCTTCATTCCATTTGTGGTGCTCGCCAGTCTCAACGTAGGGCATTTTGTATTGGGATTGGACTATGAATATTCCCTAACCGAAATCAGTGAGAACTTCGAGATATTACGTCATTTAAAATCGTACCTCATCGGCAGTTTCATCTTAGCGTCGATGGCTGCGATAGCCACCGGCTTGGTAGGCTATGTAGTTCTCTCTATCTTTAAGACTAAAATGTTGCCTTCTAATGAGTAAGGTTTTTTTTCGGGTCTATTCGTTTCTTTCGCGCCATACCCTGGGAACATTTCTTTCCTTGTTGTTATTGGTAGCCGGATTGGGGAGTACCTTATTTTTTATTCCGTTTGAAGAGGATATCTCGAAATTGATTCCCAATAATGAGCGATCAGAGACCGTGCAGCAAGTATTACAGCAGGTCGAATTTGCCGATAAGATCATCGTTCAGGTCAAGAAAGCCGATACCACCAGTTCTGAAACCCTCGTAAAAACGGCTCGCCAATGGATGGATAGTGTATCTGCTCAGGCGGAGCCTTACATTGAAGCAATTCAAGGTAATGTCCCAGAAGGAGACGCGCAAGCCACTCTTGATTTTGTATACCAGCACCTCCCTTTGTTTCTTGACCGGGAAGTGTACAAAGACTTAGATACGCAGCTAGATGCTGACAGCATCGCCAAAATAACCCAACGGGTCTATCGCACCCTGATATCGCCATCAGGCATTGTGGCTAAAAAATCGCTACTAAGAGACCCCTTTGGCCTGGGTTGGAAAGGAATGGAGCAGCTCCGTGATATGGGAATGGGAGATCAATTTACGATCAAAGATGGATTTATTACAACCCAGGACGGTCAACAAATACTGTTGTTTGTAGATCCCGCCTTCCCTTCCAATGACACCAATAACAATACGCCTTTTGCAGAAATACTTTATGACATTCAGCAGCAATTGAACGCCCAAAATGAGGGCGTGACCATAGGGTATTTTGGGGCTGCCTTGGTCGCGGTGGCCAATGCGCGACAAATTAAAAGAGACATTCAGTTTACCATAGGCATCGCGCTTTCGCTGCTCATGATATTTTTTATTTTTTTCTATCGAAGGCTTACGATTCCTCTGGTACTCTTTATTCCAACGATTTTGGGCGGACTCACCGCCGTGGCCTTCCTCTTCGTAGTGAGGGATAGTATCTCGGCTATTTCTTTGGGAATCGGTTCGGTGTTGCTTGGAGTTACGCTAGATTATTCGCTGCACATACTAACGCACCTTCGCAATCAACATTCAGTACAACAACTATATCGTGATGTGGCTCGTCCCATCCTAATGAGCAGCGTGACGACCGCCTTGGCCTTTTTCTGTTTGCTGTTCATTTCTTCTCAAGCACTACAAGATCTTGGAATTTTTGCCGGAGTGAGCGTGATCGCTGCTTCCATCGCAGCGCTGGTATTCATTCCATTACTCTACAAAGGGACGCCAACAACAGCAAGTCAGACAACATTTCTAGACCGTTTGGCTGCCTTCGATTTTCATAAAAGTAAATGGGCTATCGGCATTGTATTTGGAATGGTGGTGCTGAGTTTCTTCACGTATCACAGAGTTTCCTTCAATCAGGACTTAGCCACGCTAAATTTTGAACCGCCCGCGCTTAAGAAAGTACAGCAAGATCTAGATGCGGTTACTGGTATTGCTACAAAATCGGTATACCTGATCGCCTATGACGAAACTACCGAAGAAGCCCTTCAAAAAAACGACACTCTTTTTGAGCAGTTGCAAGCGCTAGAACAACAAGGAGTGGTTTCCGATATTAGTTCGGTGGGAGGGTGGCTTACCTCAAAAGAGTCTCAAACGAAATCCATTGCGCGATGGAATCGCTTTTGGACTTCAGAAAAGCGAGATTCGGTGCAAGCGGCTTTTATCAAAAACGGTGGGGCCCTTGGTTTTAAACCGGAAACTTTTCAACCTTTTTTTCAGCAACTAACAACCAAATTCAGTCCGTTATCGCCCCAAGAATTTGCCTCCATCTCCTTACTTCGAACCACTGATTTTATAAACGAAGGCCCCCAGTTTACCACGGTCAATACCTTGGTAAAAGTAGAAGATACCACTGCCATAGCATTGATCAATTACTTTCAGAATGAGGAGAATGTGGTGGTGGTCGATCGGCAAGCGTTGAACGAGCAATTTTTAGGAAACTTGAAGAAAGATTTCAATCGATTAATTGGGTATTCGGTGTTGGTGGTGATTTTCATTCTGGCGCTGTCATACCGCAGTGTGTCGCTTACGCTCGTTACCAGCATCCCAATTTTCGTAACCTGGTGGGTAACGCTAGGACTCATGGGGTTGCTGCAATTGGAGTTCAATATCTTCAACATTATCATCTCTACCTTTATCTTCGGATTGGGAGTAGATTACGCCATCTTCATTACCAATGGCATGCTCATAGAATACCGAACAGGGAAACAGGCACTTCCTACCCACCGTACCTCTATCTGGCTTTCGGTAGCAACCACGCTGTTGGGAGTAGGGGTGTTGATTTTCGCCAAACATCCCGCTTTATTTTCCATTGCGAGTGTTTCGGTGGTGGGTATTGCCACCGCGTTTCTCATGGTGAATACCATACAGCCCTTATTGTTTAAACTGTTTATTGGGAGTCGCAATAAACGCCCCATACACCTACGTTATTTGTTGCATTCTTGTGTTTCATTTGGATACTACGGACTAGGCGGAATGCTTTTTTCGTTGGTTAGTATGGCCATGCCACTGCTTCCTGTTTCTAAGAAAAAGAAAATGGCGGTATTTCATTGGATCATCTCGAAATTCATGAAATCTGTGTTGTATACGAATCCATTCGTGGCGAAGAAGATAGTAAATCCACAGGGTGAAAAATTCGATCGGCCTGCGGTCATTATCGCAAACCACACTTCTTTTTTAGACATCCTGGCCATGGGAATGTTAACTCCCAAAATGATTTTCTTAGTGAACGATTGGGTGTATCGTTCTCCCGTTTTTGGCAAAGCAGTGCAACGCGCTGGGTTCTATCCGGTTTCTAAAGGATTGGATGAGGAAGGCGTCGCCTATTTGCAAACCAAGATTGATCAAGGGTATAGTTTGATGGCATTTCCAGAGGGAACCCGGTCGGAAACGCATCAGATTAAGAGATTTCATAAAGGATCTTTCTTCTTGGCGCAACAGTTTCAAATTGATGTGTTGCCCGTATTGATTCATGGTACTTCTGAAGTGCTCCCAAAAGGGAGTTTTGTCATTCGGGACGGATCCATTACCTTAAAAATACTCGAACGTATTCCGCCTCCTGCATTAGAAAACGCACGAGGACACGCGTTGATGACAAAAAAGGTCATGCGAAATTTCCGAATGGCTTTTGACCAATTGCGCCATCAAGAAGAATCAGCAACGTATTACCATAAAATGCTGCTTGAGGAATATCGCTTTAAAGGACGCTCACTGTATCGAAAGGTGAAAGAAGAGCTTAGCGCTTTCAAAAATGACTACCATACGTTGCAACAGTGGCTTCCAAAAAAGGCCAAGATATTTCATGCCCATGAAACGTCGGGAGTGCTCTCCTTCTTGCTGGCGGTAGATGCGCCAACACGAAGTCTTACGAGCGTGGTGCCGAATGAAGAAACCCGAACCTTGTTGAAGAACAGTTTTTTAACGAACCAGTCCTATAAATTGCAATTTATTGATACAACTGGGCTTCACCCGGTCGAAGCTTATAATGTGGTAATTTGGAATCTTGAGGTCCTCCCAAAAAAGACTACGCTTCCTATTTCGTGGGCAGACGTTGCTTGGGGCGTAATTCCATCGGCACTAGCCAAAGAGACTCGTTCGTATTGGGAGGAAATTGGTTTTGAAGTCAAGGAGAAAAGCGAAAAATTGGTACTTTTGAAACGATGAGCGAACGATTTGATGTTATAGTAATGGGGAGTGGGCTTGGTGGCTTGGTTTCAGCAGTACTTCTGGCCAAGGAAGGCCGCCATGTATGTGTGTTGGAAAAGAATCAGCAATTTGGCGGAAATTTGCAAAACTTCTCTCGCAATAAAACCATTTTCGATACCGGCGTGCATTACATTGGAGGACTAAGCCAGGGACAGAACCTCTACCGTTATTTTGACTATTTGGGGATTATGGACGAACTTTCCCTTAAGCAGATGAACAAAGATGGTTTTGATGTGGTGACCTTTGACGACGACCCTATGGAATATCCCTATGCACAAGGATATGAAAACTTTGTAACCAGTTTGGTTGAAAAATTTCCGGAAGAGGAAGATGGAATTCGAGGATTTTGTAATTCGATGCGCGAGATGTGCAGCAACTTTCCGCTGTATGATCTGCGAACGGGGAAACCGTATTTTGAAGACGCTGAGGTCTTCGGAAAGCAAGTTAAAGAGCATATCAACTCTTTCACCACTAATGAAAAACTCCGCGCCGTATTAGGAGGTACCAATTTACTATACGCAGGGGATGATACCCGAACGCCATTTTATGTGCATGCGCTTTCCGTAAACTCCTATATCGAAAGTGCTTATCGATGTGTAAACGGGGGAAGTCAGATTTCTAAAATATTACTCAAAAAACTCCGCGAATTGGGTTCGGTCGCTTATAAACGTAGTGAAGTTACCGACTTTATTTATACCGACGGAAAACTTACCGGAGTGAAAACAATAGAGGGAAATACCTTTGAAGCAGACATCTTTATTTCTAATATCGATCCGAAACGTACCATTGAAATTGCCGGAGCCGAGCATTTTAGAAAAGCCTATGTGAACCGTATCTCCTCCATACCTGATACGTGTTCGGCCTTCAGCCTGTATGTGGTGTTAAAGCCGGATAGCTTTCCCTACCTCAACAAAAATTATTACCACTTTAAGGATGCCACTCGCGTTTGGAAGGCTCAGGAATATACACAGGAGAGCTGGCCCGAAAGCTATATGGTTTCTATGGGCGTGAACAAGAACACCAAGGTTTATGGCGACACCCTCACGGCCATGACCTATATGCGGTACGAAGAGGTGGAACCCTGGGAAAAGACATTTAATACCGTAGTTCGGAAAAATGAACGCGGACAAACATACGAGGCGTTTAAGGCCGAAAAGACGGAGATCTTTATAACAGAATTAGAGAAAAAATTTCCAACTATCAGAGAATGTATTGAAGCCGTCTACACCTCCACTCCGCTTTCCTATCGCGACTATATTGGTAACGACAGGGGCTGTATGTACGGCTATGAAAAGGACATTCAAAACCCCTTGCGATCGTTTATTTCTCCGCGTACGAAGATCGACAACCTGTTTTTTACCGGGCAGAGTCTCAATATGCACGGGATCCTGGGCGTTACCATTAGCGCGGTCATTACGTGTTCTGAAATTTTAGGAGGTGCGTATTTACTGCGGAAGATACAACAAGCGACTTCAGAAGAAATAATCGGCTAATTTCAACATTATGGGAAGCATACGAGTAAGCGATATACCCCGAATTGATAAGGTTTCTAAGGAGCAATTTCTCAAGGAATATTACGAGCCACAACAACCCGTTATTATCGAAGGGTTAACAAAAGGCTGGCCCGCCTATGAAAAATGGAACTTAGATTACATTCAAGAACTGGCCGGAGATCAAGTGGTGCCCTTGTACAACAACAAACCTACCCGCGGAAAGAAGAAATCGGTGGTTCCGGCACGGGAAATGAAACTAACCGATTACATTACCCTACTGAAAACAGAGCCTACCGACCTACGAATGTTCTTTTATAACATTCTAGACAAAATGCCGCAGCTTTTAGAGGATTTTGAGTATCCTGATCTCGGACTCAAATTCTTTAAGCGCTTACCGGTGATGTTCTTTGGTGGAAAAGGTTCTAAAGTCCTGGCACATTACGATATGGATCTGGCCGACCTGCTTCACTTTCACTTTCACGGCCACAAAACAGTTACCTTATTTCCTCCAAGTCAGACCCCAAACATGTACCGGGTTCCTTACACCGTCCACAATTTGGAAACAATCGACATGGATGCGCCCGACTTCAAGAAATATCCGGCCTTGCAGCACTTACACGGTCTAAAAGCCGAGATGAAACACGGAGACGCGTTATACATGCCTAGTGGCTACTGGCACTATATCACCTACCAAGATGGCGGATTTTCTATGACCCTCCGCGCGTTTCCTCGTAGTACGCGAAAACTGGCCAAATTGCTTTCTAATGTTTTTGTAATGCGCCCGTTCGAGAATGTCATGCGCCTTACCCTTGGTGAAAAATGGTTGAATTATAAAGAGCAGAAAGTACTGCGAAAGACCAATAAGCGGATTGAAAAACAGCAGCAGCATGCATAATTCCCTACTGTGGTTTCTCTGTGCTGCATGGTTTTCCATATCCTTGCTGTCATGTGGCATCCGACCCTCTTTGGAGGATCGGCCGGTTACCACTGCCTTCAATTCTAACGTGCCTGAGGTGATTGCGATAAACGATTCGACCCGGATCGCCGGAAATAACTTTCTGACGAAAAATCGCTTCGGACTTTGGGAATTGTATGTGGAAGGAGATCCGCTGGAGCGAGGATTGATCACCGGAAGTCTCACCGAGGCACTCATACAGAAGCAGGAAGCAGCCTTTTTTGGGAAAGTACAAGAATTAGTGCCTTCAGAAGGGCAGCAGAAGTTTCTTAAAAAATTTCTCGCCTGGTATAACCGCAAAATGTACCAACACATTCCGAACGAATACAAAGCAGAGATCTATGGGGTGTCGCAATTCGCCTCAGATACCTACAACGACATTGCACCGCCCTATTTGCGATCGCTATACCTGCATGGCGCGCACGATATAGGGCACGCGCTGCAAGACCTTGCCTTGGTAGGCTGTAGTGCCTTTGCAGTTTGGGGCGATAAGACCGAAGATGGCCAGTTGTTAATTGGAAGAAACTTTGATTTCTACGCAGGAGACGAATTTGCGGAAGAGAAAATCATCGCATTTGTGAAACCCGATCAGGGCTATGGCTTTATGTCGGTTAGTTGGGGCGGAATGATAGGCGTGGTTTCCGGGATGAATTCGGAAGGGCTTACCGTTACCATCAATGCGGGGAAGTCGAAAGTGCCGCTCACCGCCAAGACGCCAATATCCATCGTGGCTAGAGACATTTTACAATATGCCGCAACGATTGCAGAAGCCGAAACCATTGCCCGAAAATATGAAGTATTTGTTTCCGAAGCGATCTTTGTGGGAAGTGCTTCCGAAAATCGCGCTGCCATTATCGAGGTCGCTCCCGATAATTTTGGCGTGTATGAAGTTCGTAATACGTCACAACTCATTTGTTCCAATCATTTTCAAAGCAGTGCTTTTTCCGAAGATAAAAGAAACCAAAAGACCATTGAAGAGAGCCACAGCGCCTATCGCTTTGCTCGGATGGAAGAATTGATTGCCGAAGAAGCGACACTGAATGTACCGGAAGCGGTGGCGATACTGCGGAATAAAAACGGTAAGGATGATGCCGTCTTGGGCTTCGGAAACGAAAAAGCGTTGAATCAGTTGCTAGCACATCATGGCGTTGTGTTTAAACCGAAAGAACGACAGGTTTGGGTCTCGTCCCATCCGTATCAACTGGGGGCATTTGTTGCCTATGATCTTGATGAGGTGTTTGCCAACAGAGCGCAAAACCCGGCTATTTCTAGTATCTCAATACCATCAGCCGTGGTGCCTGCAGATCCTTTCCTGACATCTGAAGCCTATAAAAAATACGAAGCATACCGCCGGATAGAACGACAGATGGAAGTGGCTCTGGAAGAGAAGGCGTTGGTAAGTGCATCGGTTCTTGAGCAACTTACCGCTTTGAACCCCGACTATTGGAAGGCCCATTTTTTAACCGGGAAATACTATTACGAGCAGCGCATGTACGCGGCCGCCTTACCCTACTTTACACAGGCCGCTTCCTTGGTGATTCCCTCGGTTCCCGAACGAGAAGCGGTAGAAAAATACCTTCGAAAAACCCAACGCAAACAATCATGAGCATTCCTACTATCGAAACGGCCAGTAAGGCACAGATCAAAAGCTTTCAGGAACAGGAACTTCAGAAGCTGCTGCGCTACCTGCAAAATAACTCTCCGTACTACCGTAGTAGGTTCCAGAGCGAAGGGATTTTGATAGAAGACATTACAACCTTAGAAGAATTGACCAAGATACCGGTAACCACCAAGGACGACCTACAACGTCATAATATGGACTTTCTCTGTATTCCAAAGGAAGCCGTAGTCGATTTTGTAACCACCAGTGGCACCTTGGGAGATCCAGTGACGTTCGCCTTATCGGACGCAGACCTCGACCGGCTCGCCTATAACGAGGCGATTTCTTTCGCTTGCAGTGGTGTTACCAAAGAGGATGTACTTCAGTTAATGACCACGATAGATCGTCGCTTTATGGCGGGAATGGCCTATTACTTAGGCGCACGCGAATTGGGTGCCGGGATTATCCGTGTGGGGTCGGGCGTACCCGAATTACAATGGGATACCATTCAGAAATTTCGGCCTACCTACCTGATTTGCGTCCCTTCTTTTTTGCTGAAATTAATTGAGTATGCGAACAGTCATGATATTTCCCTAGAAGACAGCGGTGTTAAAGCCGCCATTTGTATAGGAGAACCCATTCGAGAAGCGAATTTTGAATCCAATACCTTGGCTAAAAAAATTACAGCGGCCTGGGACCTGGAATTGTTTTCGACCTATGCGTCTACCGAAATGAGTACTGCGTTTAATGAATGTGAAGCGCATCAAGGCGGTCATCACCATCCCGAATTGATCATCGTTGAGGTGCTCGATGAAAATAATGAGGCGGTGCCCATGGGGGAGGTGGGAGAATTAACGATTACCACCCTGGGAGTTACCGCCATGCCGTTGTTGCGTTTTAAGACCGGTGATATGGTACAGACTCATGACGAGCCCTGTTCCTGCGGAAGAACCACACTTCGCCTGGGACCGGTAGTGGGAAGGAAACAGCAAATGATTAAGTACAAGGGTACCACGCTCTATCCGCCAGCCATGTTCAACGTGATGCATCATTTTGAAAGCATAGAAACCTTTGTGATCGAGATCGATCACAATGAGATCGGGACCGATGAGATCATTTTAAAGATTGCGTGTGATACCCCTTCGGAAGCCTTTCAGAACGAGATCAAAGATCACTTTCGGGCGAAGCTTCGAGTAACCCCCACCATCGTGGTCGAAGAGGCTGCCGTTATTGATGCCATTCGCTTTCCGAAGTTAAGTCGGAAACCACGAAATATTATTGATAAGCGTCGTTGAGATTATTGATTTTGAATGGGAATACTTTCGTTGAAGAGTCGCCATGTATACCCTAACTCACTTTCTTCATCCAGATCGAACACCGAATAATACCGAAACATATAGCCGGGCTTTTCGGGGTCTACCATGATGGGGACCAACGTATCACTTACATGACTTTTGTGTAGAGCAAAACCGTTAACTACAGGCTGCCAGCTCCCTTCTTTTAAGATGTATAAGAAATATTTGTTGAAAATAGGGTCTTTTAGTTGCGCGGTTACAAGAAGTAAGTCGCTTTCAAATTCCGGAAAGCGAAGTACTTCAAGACTTGCTCCGTATGTTTTTGGAATGATCAAGGGAGGCGCATTATTGTTCTCGAAGGCGATGGTGGTTTCACCTCGGCGCATGTCGATTTTTTTAATGTAGGCGTAATACGATGCGGTGTTTGGATTGAAGGTGGCAGTTACGGCCCCATTGGGTACAGCAGGTTCTTCTTCAGGAATTTCGATACGAGGTTCCGAAGAAATAATGACCTTTTCATCTTCGGCTTCTGAAGTGGATGGGTTTTTCTGTGGCGTACCACAGCCGATTAATAGGCATCCAAGGATTACATAGCAACTACGCATCACGGAATTTTGAACGTAATTACCGGCATTTTGGCGTGGTTTACCATGTCTTCACTAATACTGCCGTTAAAAAAATGGCTCAGGCCTTTTCTTCCGTGTGTGCTAATCCCAATAAGTTGTGCTTCATGATCACGAGCGAAGGCTAAAATCCCTTTCTCTACCGAATAGTCGTTGTAGATGTTAAGCGTATATTCTTGCTCTGGAACATGCGACACGAATTTTTGCATGAGTGAATAGGTCTCGCTAGTGGTTTTAAAGCCGCTAGGCGTATTGACATACAACAAATGAATCTTCGCACCGGCGAACTGAGCAAATGATCGGGCCGCTTCAAACGGTTCCTGACATTCCTCGGTAAAGTCGGTTGCAAACACAAAATCGGCTACGTCGAACCCTGCATGTTCGTTCTTGATGACCAGTACGGGAATGTTGGAGGTACGCACCACTTTTTCGGTATTGCTACCAATGAACATTTCCTTAAAACCACTGGCTCCGTGAGAGCCCATGACAATGAGGTCGATATCATTGGTTGCCACGGTTTCTTTAATATCGTTATATATTTCACCGTGCCCAATCGCTTCGTGTAATACGACCTTGCTGAGATAGGGTTCTTTGAGTAAGGTTTCAAATTTCTTTTCCGCCAATTTAATGAAATACAGCGCTTCCGGCAGCGAACCGGTATCACCGCTATTGGCGAGATGTAGTGGCATTTCAACGGAATGTAGTAAGTACAGTTCGGCGTCTCCTTTGATAGCGATGTCAACGGCTACCTTTAGCGCGTTTTCCGCCTGTGGAGAAAAGTCGGTAGGCACGAGTATTTTTTTCATGGAGAGGGAGGTTAGCGATTTCAATACCTTTAAAGTACGAAATTATTTCGCACGGCGATTGCTTTTAGAATCTCAAAAAAAGTGCTATATTTGCAGCGAATTTATGAAGCAACCAGTTGAGGGGACGAAAAGTCCCCTCTTTTTATAGCTTAGTTTTTATGCGTGAAAAAGTGGAAAAACTCTTACAGGATGCCCTCGATGAAAAAGAGGGGTTATTCTTGATTGAATTGAGCATTTCCCCCGCCCATCAGATCAAAGTAATTATTGATGGAGATCAGGGCGTAACCGTTCAGGATTGTATTGATATTAGTCGGGCCATCGAGCATCAGCTCGATCGGGAAGAAACCGATTTTTCTCTGGAAGTACTATCTGCCGGTGTTTCAGAGCCTTTGCAGATGATGCGACAGTACGTTAAGAACGTAGGGCGCAAATTGAAAGTAAAAACCGAGGCAGAAACAATTGAAGGTACGTTGGTTGAAGCAGATGATGCGACAATTACACTTCAATGGAAAGCACGCGAACCGAAGCCCGTTGGGAAAGGAAAACACACCGTTGAAAAAGAAGCGATTGTTTCTTATTCCGACATACTGGAAGCCAAAGTGATGGTAACATTTAATTAATAGCAAAACGTGACATGGAAAATTTAGCGCTGATCGATTCCTTTTCGGAATTTAAAGATGATAAGCTCATTGACCGGGTAACTCTCATGGCAATCTTGGAAGATGTTTTCAGAAATGCCCTGAAGAAGAAATACGGAAGCGACGATAACTTCGATATTATCATTAACCCCGACAAAGGGGATTTGGAAATTTGGAGAAACCGTATCGTTGTGGCCGATGGTGATGTGGAAGATCCTAACGAACAAATTTCGTTAACGGAAGCTAGGAAGATTGAAGATGATTTTGAAGTAGGAGAAGATGTTTCGGAAGAGGTAAAATTATCGCACTTAGGTCGTCGGTCGATTTTGGCGTTGCGTCAGAATTTGATCTCTAAAATTCACGAACACGATAACACAAATATTTACAAGCAGTTTAAAGAGCTCGAAGGAGAAATTTACACAGCGGAAGTACACCACATCCGTCACCGTGCCGTGATCTTGTTGGATGATGAAGGAAACGAGATCATCCTGCCTAAAGACCGTCAGATTCCATCCGACTTTTTCCGAAAAGGAGATAATGTTCGTGGAATCATCGAAAGCGTGGAACTGAAAGGAAACAAGCCTGCGATCCTCATGTCGCGCGCCCATCCTTTATTCTTGGAGAAATTGTTCGAGCAAGAAATTCCAGAAGTATTTGATGGCTTGATCACGGTGAAGAAAGTAGTTCGTATTCCAGGTGAAAAGGCAAAAGTAGCGGTCGATTCTTACGACGATCGTATCGATCCGGTTGGCGCTTGTGTTGGGATGAAAGGAAGCCGAATTCACGGGATCGTCCGCGAATTAGGAAATGAGAACATCGATGTGATCAATTATACCAATAACATCAACTTGTTCATTACCCGCGCCTTGAGTCCGGCGAAAGTAACCTCCATCAAATTGAATGAGGAAACCAAGCGGGCTGAAGTGATCTTGAAACCGGAAGAAGTGTCGAAAGCGATTGGTCGTGGCGGACATAACATTCGTTTGGCCGGACAGTTAACCGGATATGAAATCGATGTATTGCGCGAAGGTGCGGAAGAAGATGTAGAATTGAAAGAATTCTCAGATGAAATCGAAGACTGGATTATTGCTGAATTTCATAAAATCGGACTAGACACTGCGAAAAGTGTGTTGGAACAAGAGGTAGCCGATTTGGTGAGCAGAACCGATTTGGAAGAAGAAACCATTCGGGAAGTAATTAGTATATTAAAAGAAGAATTTGAAGAGTAGTACAAAGTTTACTTACTTTTACACTCGATTATAAGCAGAAAAAAGGAGAGACCCTATTTATGGCTGAAGTAAAAACAATGAGGCTTAGCAAGGTATTGCGTGAATTCAATATCTCACTAGATCGTGCCGTAGAATTTTTAAGTTCTAAAGGATACGAGGTGGATGCGCGCCCTACCACTAAAATTTCTGGGGAAGAATACCAAGTGCTGTTTGAGGAATTTCAAACCGATAAGAGCAAAAAGGTAGCTTCCAAAGAAGTGGGTGAGGAAAAGCGCAAAGAGAAAGAAGAATTGCGTTTGGCCCGCGAAAAAGAGCAGGAAGAAAAGGAAAAAGCCGAAGCCTCTAAAGTAATTAAAGCGGAAGCTAAATTGGATGGTCCAAAACAAGTTGGGAAGATCGATTTAGGGGGCGACAAGAAGCAAGAAAAGTCGGAAACTCCGGAAGAAAAACCTGCTGAAAAAGAAGAAAAGGTAGCCGAGAAGAAAGAAGCGCCCGAGAAGAAAAAAGAAGCGGCACCGAAAGCCAAAAAGAAAAAAGAAACGCCTGCGAAAAAAGAAACAAGCGATTCGAAACCGGCGGAGGCCAAGGAAGAGAAAAAGGAGAAGGATGCCGAGAAGAAGGAAGATGCTTCCGACAAGGTTACTACTAACTATAAGAAATTAGACGGTCCCAACTTTACCGGTGAAAAAATTGATCTGGATAAGTTCAAAAAACCGGAACGGAAGAAAAAGGACAAAAAGGACGCCAATAAAGAAAAACGCGGTCGTCGTCGTCGCATCAGTAAAGAACCTTCTAAGTCGAAGGGCAATTACAAAGACAACCGAGGCCGAAGAAGAAATACCCCCAAAGAAGAGCCTAGCGAGGAAGAAGTACAAAGACAAGTACGGGAGACCCTCGAGAAACTTCAAGGGAAATCTTCCAAAGGAAAAGGTGCCAAATACCGTCGTGAGAAACGAGATTCTCACCGACAAAAGACGGAGGAAGAACAGGCACAACAAGAGCTGGACAGCAAATTGCTGAAAGTAACCGAGTTTGTTACCGTAAGTGAAATAGCGACCATGATGGACGTACCGGTAACGAAAGTTATTTCTGCCTGTATGTCGTTAGGAATGATGGTAACCATGAACCAGCGTTTGGATGCGGAAACCCTTACCATCGTTGCGGAAGAATTTGGCTACGAAGTCGAATTCGTCACAGCCGATATTGAGGAAGCTATCCAGGATGAGGAAGATGCACCCGAAGATTTAGCGCCACGCGCACCTATCGTGACCGTAATGGGACACGTTGACCACGGTAAAACTTCGCTACTGGATTACATTCGGGAAGAGAATGTAATTGCAGGTGAATCTGGAGGGATCACTCAGCACATTGGTGCCTATGGAGTGACCCTGGAAAATGGTCAAAAAATTGCCTTCCTAGATACCCCGGGTCACGAGGCCTTTACGGCCATGCGTGCTCGTGGGGCACAGGTAACCGACTTAGCCATTATCGTTGTGGCTGCGGATGACGATATCATGCCGCAAACCAAAGAAGCGATCTCACACGCCCAAGCAGCCGGTGTACCTATTGTATTTGCCATCAACAAAATTGATAAACCCACCGCAAATCCTGAGAAGATCAAAGAAGGATTGGCAGGTATGAATTTACTTGTAGAAGATTGGGGCGGTAAAATTCAGTCGCATGACATTTCCGCGAAAACCGGAGAGGGTGTGAACGAATTGCTAGAGAAAGTATTGCTGGAAGCCGAATTGTTAGAGCTGAAAGCAAATCCGAAGCGTGACGCCTACGGAACGGTTGTAGAAGCCTTCCTTGATAAAGGGCGTGGATATGTATCAACTATTTTGGTGCAGTCTGGAACCTTGAAAATTGGGGATTACGTCTTGGCGGGTCAGCATAGCGGAAAGGTAAAGGCCATGCAGGACGAACGCGGTAAAAACGTAAAGGCTGCAGGACCTTCCACACCGGTGAGTATACTCGGATTGGACGGAGCGCCGCAGGCCGGGGATAAGTTCAATGTCTTTACAGACGAAAGAGAAGCGAAAGATATTGCGAACAAGCGTACCCAATTGCAACGTGAACAATCGGTTCGTACACAACGCCATATCACGCTTGATGAGATTGGTAGACGTATCGCCCTTGGTGAATTTAAAGAACTGAATATCATCCTTAAAGGGGATGTGGACGGTTCGGTAGAAGCGTTAACGGATTCTTTCCTAAAACTCTCTACGGAAGAAATTCAGGTTAATATCATTCACAAAGGAGTAGGTGCGATCACCGAAAGTGATGTATTATTGGCTTCGGCTTCCGACGCGATTATTATCGGATTTAATGTGCGACCCATGGGGAACGCCCGTCAGATCGCTGATAAAGAAGAGATCGATATCCGAACCTACTCTATCATCTATGACGCCATCAACGATCTGAAAGATGCGATGGAAGGAATGTTGTCTCCTGAAATGAAAGAAGAAGTTACCGGAACGGCAGAGATCCGCGAAACCTTCAAGATTTCGAAGATTGGAACCATCGCAGGATGTATGGTCACCAGCGGTAAGATCTACCGCAGCAGTGGGGTGCGACTTATTCGTGAAGGGGTTGTGGTGTATACCGGAGAACTTGCTTCCCTAAAACGTTTTAAAGACGATGTGAAAGAAGTGTCTAAAGGATACGACTGCGGAATGCAGGTGAAGAATTACAACGATATAAAAGAAGGCGACATCATCGAAGCCTTTCAGGAAGTGGCAGTGAAGAAAAAGCTGTAACCCTGGCCTATAGAAACTAAAAAAGCCTCTTGAAAAAGAGGCTTTTTTTATGGGGTTAGCGGATTACTTATTGGGCTTCAGAATGAACGCGGAAGAGAACTGTTCCTTGATCTGCATCAAGGCGCGATCGGCCTCTAGACGTTCACTGAAATTGCCCACCCATACTTTGTAATTTGGGGTTTCGTATTCTATAGACGCAGGCCAGCTTCCAAAGCGAGCACGATAGCGTCGCATGATGGCGTTGGCCTGACCCAATTCTCCATAATACAACTGAATAGTATAATTGGAGGAAAGTTTGTTTTCCTTCTCTAATTCCTTTTTCAGTGTTAGCAGTTCCGAAATTTTTTCGTCCTGTTGCACCGTCACTGTAGCCCGCTGCGCGAGCACGGTTTCCGCAGAAAAGACCAGTAAAATACTGATAAGCAGAATATTTAAGGTATATTGAAATCGCATTGTTCGAATTACTTTTTACAAAGGTATGGCATATTAACTCGAGAACGACGATTTTTATTATTTAGAATTGATATAAATTGGTTGTTAACAGTTTATTTGGATTTCTAAAATCATCTTTATGCTGTACTTTTGCACAGTTATTTGTGGCGTTTAAATCGGTGATTTCCGAAGCGAATACACTAACAAATTAAACGCCAACGTATAGAGAACAATTAACCATCTAGTATGCTAAAGGTGAACTTAAGAAATCTATCTTCTCCACTCTCGTTACTCTTATTGGCGGTCACGCTAATTTTTTCAAACCCAGCTATCGCACAAGATACTGCCGATGAAGCCGAAACTACGGCTACAGAAACGCCGGCAGCCGACGGCGTAGGGGATGCTGCCGCAGGAGAGGCCTTGTTCAAAGCCAATTGTGCTGCCTGTCACAAGTTGTACAAGCGCGCTACCGGACCCGCTCTTTTTGGAGTGGGCGACAAGTACGACCGCGAATGGTTGTATAGCTGGATTAAAAACAGTCAGGAGCTAATTCAATCGGGAGATTCGCAAGCGGTGGCGATCTTTGAAGAATACAACCAGTCGGTAATGACGGCATTTCCTCAATTAAGCAATGAGGATATTGATAATATTATTGCGTATACCTACACCCCAAAACCCGAACCTACCCAGGTAGAAGTTGCTACCGGCCCAGGTGGGGGTGGTGGTTCAGGCGTTTCCAACAACGTAATACTAGGGGTTTTGGCCCTGGTATTCGTGATGTTGGTGGTGATGCTCTTCTTGGTAACCAAAACCTTAAAGCGCATCGCAGAATCCAACGGAGTGGTCTATCCAGAAAAACCAGCGCGTACGCCCCTTTGGAAAGCATTCGCTCAAAACCAATTCTTGGTACTGGTAACGTCTATCTTTTTGTTGCTTGCTGCGGGTTATTTTGGATACGGTTACTTAATGCAGGTGGGTGTGGATCAAGGCTACGCGCCGGTACAGCCCATTCACTATTCACATAAAATTCACGCAGGTGCCAATCAAATTGATTGTAACTACTGCCACAGTTCCGCGCGCAAAAGCAAGCACTCGGGAATTCCTTCCTTGAACGTGTGTATGAACTGTCACAAGAACATCGCCGAATACAATGGCGAGCTCGATCCGGAATTAGGATACACCAAAGAGTTCTACGACGGAGAAATCCAAAAATTGTACGCTGCTGTAGGGTGGGATGAAGCAACACAATCCTATACCGGGGAGGAAAAACCGGTGAAGTGGGTGCGTATCCACAACTTACCTGATTTTGCTTATTTCAATCACTCGCAACACGTTACCGTTGCCGGAATTGAGTGTCAGAAATGTCACGGTCCGGTAGAGGAGATGGAGATTATGCGTCAGCATTCACCACTTACCATGGGATGGTGTATCAACTGTCACCGCGAGACCAACGTGAACATGGCAGGAAACGAATATTATGAAAAGATCCACGCCGAATTGGCTAAGAAATATGGAGTGGATCAAGTGACAGCCGCGCAGATGGGTGGTTTGGAATGCGGAAAGTGTCACTACTAACATTGAATGAATAAATTTTCAGATAGCAATATGGCTTCAAACAAGAAATACTGGAAAAGTGTTGAAGAACTGAACGAGAACAGTTCGATCATGGAGACGTTGCAGCAAAATGAATTTGCACAACCAATCCCGACTGATGATTTCCTTGGGAATAAGGAAAATCTATCCGCTTCTTCAACCACACGTCGTGATTTCTTAAAATATGTAGGATTCTCTACCGCAGCTGCTTCTCTGGCAGCGTGTGAAGGTCCTGTGATCAAATCGATACCCTACGTGGTAGCGCCGGATGAGATCGTTCCGGGTGTGGCAAACTATTATGCCACCACCATGGCAGACGGATTTGATTTTGCCAATGTGTTGGTGAAAACCCGCGAAGGGCGACCGATTAAAATCGAGCGTAATGATCTTGCGAAGAACGGTGGGGCTGTCAATGCACGAGTGCATGCTTCGGTACTGTCTATGTACGACAAAAACCGACTCCAAAACCCGAAGGTCGATGGCGCCGATGCCAGTTGGGAAGAATTAGATGCCGCGGTCGCTCAGAAAATGAATGAAATGAGTGGGCAAGATATTGTGTTGTTAACACAAACGTTTGCTTCACCCTCTACTTCAAAGTTAATTCAAGAATTCACTACGCGCTATCCAAATGTACGGCACGTTATCTATGATTCGGTTTCTTCTTCGGAAGCATTGGATGCCTTTCAGAATAAATACGGAACAAGAGGATTAGCTGATTACGATTTCAGCAAGGCCGAAGTTATCGTGTCTGTTGGAGCTGATTTTATCGGAGACTGGCAAGGGGGTGGTTATGAAGCCGGATATGCCAAGGGCCGCATTCCGAAGAATGGAAAGATGAGCAAACACTTCCAGTTCGAGGCGAACATGACCTTATCTGGAGCCAATGCTGATGTGCGTGTTCCCGTAACACCTTCACAGCAATTACAAGTATTAAAAGCGTTAACGGGCGGAAGCACTTCCGGTTTACCCGAAAATGTAGCCGCTGCCGTAACCAAGGCGAAAGCGCAACTGCAAAAAGCCGGTGGTAATGGTGTCGTGATTACTGGCATTCCTTCCGTAGAAGCACAAACGATGGCCCTCAATTACAACGACGGTAAATCGGTGATGGATGCTGCCAAGCCACGGATGACGGCAATGGGGAACACCAGAGAAGTAAAGCGCGTGATGGATGGCGTAATTTCAGGAGCGGTAAAAGGATTGATCACCGTGGGTGTAGATCCTGTATATTCGTTCCCGAATGCTGAATTTGCCGAGGCGTATAAAAACCTGAACATGTCGTTAGCATTCGCCATGAATCCTGACGCTACGGCTTCCGCAGCAAAACTTGTAGCTGCCGTACCGCATTACTTAGAATCTTGGGGTGATGTACAGCTGAAGAAAGGAACCTTCAGTGTGATGCAGCCTACGATTAAGCCATTATTTGATACCCGTCAATTCCAACAGTGCCTTCTTAATTGGACAGGTCGAAATAACGTCAATTACTACGATTATTTAAAGGAATATATGGAAGGAACCGTATTAAACGGAACTTCCTGGAACCAAGTCGTGCACGATGGGGTGGTAGAAAGTGATGCAACGCTTACCGGTGATGCTGAAACGACTGCCGCAAACGAATTTGAATTAGAGTCTTCCACTTCCAACGGGGCTATGGCTTTCAATAGTCAGTCTAACGGAATGGAACTTACCTTATATACCAAAACCGGATTGGGTGACGGGCGTCAGGCTAATAACCCTTGGTTACAAGAATTACCAGATCCAATTACTCGTACTTCCTGGGATAATTACGTTACCATTTCTAAGTCGGATGCAGATGCCATGGGGCTTGAAAATTACAATGTAGCGGATGGTGGATTGAACGGAGACTATGTGAATATCAGCATGAATGGAGTAACGATCGAAAAGGTACCTGTTCTTATTCAGCCAGGACAAGCGAAGGGATCCATTGGTTTGGCCTTGGGTTATGGTCGTGAAGAAGGCTTGCAAAAAGAAATGCAAACCGGCGTAAACGGATTCCGTTTGTACAACAATTTTAGTGCGGTACAAGGGGGAGTGACCCTTGAGAAAGTTTCTGGGGTGCACGAATTTGCCTGCGTACAGTTGCACAATACGATGATGGGACGTGACATTATTAAAGAAACGACCCTCGAAATTTTTAACACCAAGAACAAGCACGACTGGAATCCCGTTCCGGAAGTATCTAAAGACCATCAGGAAATTCCTGTGACGTCTCCCGATGCCGATTTGTGGGATGAGTTTGATCGTTCGGTGGGACACCATTTTAATCTTTCCATCGACTTAAATGCATGTACTGGATGTGGTGCCTGCGTTATTGCTTGTCATGCTGAAAATAACGTTCCTGTTGTAGGAAAAGAAGAGATGCGTAGAAGCCGTGATATGCACTGGCTGCGTATTGACAGATATTACTCTAGTGAAGAATCCTTCGCTGGAGACAACGAAAAGAAAGAAAATATTTCCGGACTTGGAAGTTCGCTGTCGGAATATGGAGAGATGGAAAATCCGTCTGCGAATCCACAGGTGGCGTTTCAACCGGTCATGTGTCAGCATTGTAACCACGCACCGTGTGAAACGGTATGTCCAGTGGCTGCAACCAGTCACGGACGACAAGGACAAAACCATATGGCGTACAACCGCTGTGTAGGGACGCGCTATTGCGCAAATAACTGTCCGTATAAAGTGCGTCGTTTCAACTGGTTCTTATATGCTGAAAACGATGAATTCGATTTCCATATGAACAACGATTTAGGACGTATGGTATTGAATCCAGACGTAGTGGTACGTTCTCGTGGAGTGATGGAAAAATGTTCGATGTGTATTCAAATGACGCAAAAATCAATTTTGGATGCGAAACGAGCCGGAAAACCGGTAGAGGACGCGAAATTCCAAACCGCGTGTTCGGCGGCCTGTGAAACGGGTGCCATCGTTTTTGGAGACATTAATGATACCGAAAGTGAAGTTCACGAATTGAAGCAAAGCGATAGAATGTACCATTTGTTAGAGGCGGTGGGAACCGAACCTAACGTGTTCTATCACGCAAAAGTTCGAAACACAAACGAAGCATAAACTAACTAAGAAATAGATTATATAGATATGGCGTCGCATTACGAAGCACCTATTAGAAGACCCTTAGTTACAGGCGATAAGACCTACCACGATGTCACCGTGGACGTGGCGGCACCTGTGGAAGGAAAAGCCAATAAATCATGGTGGATCGTCTTTACCATCGCTCTGGTTGCATTTTTGTGGGGATTGGGATGTATCATCTACACCATTTCCACAGGAATTGGGGTTTGGGGACTGAACCGAACCGTTAACTGGGCGTGGGATATTACCAACTTCGTTTGGTGGGTAGGTATTGGTCACGCGGGAACCCTGATCTCGGCGGTATTATTACTCTTCCGTCAAAAATGGAGAATGGCGATCAACCGATCTGCGGAAGCGATGACCATCTTCTCAGTAATTCAGGCAGGATTGTTCCCGATTATCCACATGGGGCGTCCTTGGTTAGCCTATTGGGTACTTCCCATCCCGAACCAATTTGGTTCGCTGTGGGTGAACTTTAACTCGCCTCTCCTTTGGGACGTATTTGCGATCTCGACCTATCTTTCTGTCTCCTTAGTATTCTGGTGGACAGGTTTATTACCTGATTTCGCTATGATTCGGGACCGGGCGATTACACCGTTTACTAAGAGAGTGTATAGTATTCTTTCCTTTGGTTGGAGTGGGCGTGCGAAAGATTGGCAGCGTTTTGAAGAAGTTTCATTGGTGTTGGCCGGATTGGCGACACCGCTGGTACTTTCGGTACACACCATTGTATCCTTCGACTTTGCTACGTCGGTAATTCCAGGATGGCATACCACCATCTTCCCACCGTACTTTGTTGCGGGAGCGATCTTTTCAGGATTTGCCATGGTAAATACCCTGTTGATCATTATGCGTAAGGTTTCCAACCTTGAAAACTATATTACTATTCAGCATATCGAATTAATGAACATCGTGATCATGATCACCGGTTCTATTGTAGGGGTAGCCTATATCACCGAGCTGTTCATTGCCTGGTATTCGGGAGTAGAGTACGAACAATATGCCTTCTTGAATCGAGCCACGGGACCGTATTGGTGGGCCTACTGGTCGATGATGACCTGTAACGTGTTCTCACCACAGTTCATGTGGTTTAAGAAATTGCGAACCAGTATTATGTTCTCGTTCTTTATTTCGATTGTCGTAAATATTGGAATGTGGTTCGAGCGTTTCGTTATTATCGTAACCTCACTACACCGTGACTACTTGCCGTCGTCGTGGACGATGTTCTCACCTACTTTTGTGGATATCGGAATTTTTATTGGAACCATAGGGTTCTTCTTTGTTCTGTTCCTGTTGTATTCACGTACCTTCCCGGTAATTGCTCAGGCAGAGGTGAAGTCGATTTTAAAATCTTCCGGAAGTAAATACAAGAAATTACGTGCAGAACACGGAGATGATGTGAAGCACTATTCTCCAATCGTTCGCGAACCAGCTTCCAATACTACCCATTTGGATGAAGTGGATACCGATGAAGATGTAGACGGAGTATATGCCGATGCACTTATCACGAACGACTATCAGAAGGAGCAAGTAGATTTGATGCTAGATCGAATTGGGCATTATGATGCGGCAACACAGTCGCCTGATGACCTTAAGAAAATTAGTGGTGTAGGTCCTGTCATGGAACAAAAGCTACATCAGTTGGGAATCTACACCTTCGATCAGGTGAGTAAAATGACCGAAGCAGATTACGATCTATTAGATGAAATTATCGGTGAATTCCCCGGTCGTGCAAAACGCGATGACTGGGCGGGACAAGCCGCTAAACTTAAAAATAACGCATAGTATGGCATCAAGAATGATTCACGCTATCTATAACGACGACGATATCTTAATGCAGGCCGTTAAGCAAACTCGGGAAGCTCGTTATCATATTGAAGAAGTGTATACGCCTTTTCCGGTACACGGACTAGACAAGGTGATGGGCTTAGCGCCAACACGCATTGCAATCACCTCTTTCATGTACGGTTTGGTGGGACTAAGTGTTGCTATCGTGATGATGAATTTTATCATGATCAAAGACTGGCCTCAAGACATAGGTGGTAAACCAAGTTTTAGTTATATCGAAAATATGCCGGCTTTTGTGCCCATTATGTTTGAGCTCACCGTATTTTTTGCGGCACACCTCATGGTGATTACGTTTTATATGCGAAGCAAACTATGGCCGTTTAAAAAAGCAGAAAATCCGGATGTACGAACCACTGATGACCACTTCTTGATGGCTGTCGATGCTGGTCATGAAGATGTCGAAAAGCTATCGAAGTTCTTGTACGACACCGGTGCGCTAGAAATCAGTTTAATTGAAAACGATGAAGATCATTAATATGAAGAAACTCATTCCTATATCGCTAGCCTTTGGAGTCGCGTTACTATTGGTTTCTTGCTTTAACGAATCAGACCCAAACTATCAGTACATGCCTAATATGTATGCGCCTGTTGGGTATGAAACATATGGTGAGTATTCGATCTTTGAAGATCAACAGGAAGCCATGCTGCCACCAGAAGGCACAATTCCTCGGGGATGGCGTCCTTATGATTACGAAAATTCTACGGAAGGATTGGAACGAGCACGCGCCGAACTGACGAGTCCGCTACCCGTAACCGAAGAAAACCTGGCAGCCGGGGCCCAATTATATACTATCTATTGTGCTGTTTGTCATGGAGATAAAGGTGACGGGCAGGGAATTTTAGCACAGCGTGAGAAGTTTTTAGGGATTCCGAGCTACGACGATCCGGGAAGAAATATTACAGAAGGTAGTATCTACCACGTACAGATGTACGGGTTAAACACCATGGGGTCCTATGCCTCACAGACGAACGAATTAGAGCGTTGGCAAATAACGCAACATGTATTGAACTTGAAAGCTGCGCTGAAAGGAGAACCCGAATTGACTCCTCAGTCTGCCACCGATTCAACCGCCACAGTAAAGACTACCGTGGAGGGAGAAGTTGCCAATACTGAAACGAATGCCGAGCCGGACACCATGTCCCTAAACGAAACGAATTAACGTATAAAGAGAATAGCTTAGATATGTATACGCTACCCAGTAAACTGAAACTATTTGCGATTATTTTTATGGTAATCGGGGCCCTTGGTATGGGAATTGGTTTCATCACAGCGCCTTCCACTACCGAAGAGGTTAAAGAAATGATGGCAGCACATGGTGATGGCCATGGGGGTGGACATGAAACAACCCACGAATCAGAAAACGCGAGTCATGATGTCGCTGCCGGAGCCCACGAAGGAACTCACGGCGAGACGGCTCACGATAATGAAGATGCGCACTATGAACACACCCTGCATCAAATGCAAAACCGTCCCTGGTCTGCGTTGTACATCGCCTCTTTCTTTTTCTTCATGATCGCATTAGGAACGCTTGCCTTCTACGCCATTCAATATGCCGCACAGGCAGGTTGGTCTCCCGTATTGTTTCGGGTCATGGAAGGAATTACAGCCTATCTACCGGTAGCGTCTGTCATTATTTTCGTCTTATTGTTATTATCTGTATTTCACGTCAATCATATCTTCCATTGGATGGATACCGACCTGGTAAACCCAGACAGTCCGAAATACGATAGTATCATCGCTGGGAAGAGTGGTTATTTGAACGGGCCTTTCTTTTTAATCCGTGCCGCGATCTTTCTAATTGGATGGAACTTGTATCGTTATTTCTCAAGAAGAAATTCGCTCGCCGATGATACCGCAGAAGACAGTCGTTATTTCAAAAAGAACTTCAAGATGTCGGCTGGTTTCCTAGTGTTCTTTATTGTTACCGAATCAATGATGTCTTGGGACTGGATCATGAGTTTCGATCCACACTGGTTCTCGACACTCTTCGGATGGTATGTGTTCGCAGGAATGATGGTTTGTGCCATCACGGTGATTGCCATGGTAACCATTGTATTGAAATCACAAGGGTATTTAGAATATGTGAACGACAGTCATATTCACGATTTAGCCAAATTCATGTTTGGATTTAGCATTTTTTGGACCTACCTATGGTTCTCACAATTTATGTTGATCTGGTACTCTAATATACCTGAAGAGGTAACCTACTTCGTGACACGTATCGAAGATTACAAATTACCCTTCTTCGGAATGTTAGCGATGAACTTTATCTTCCCAGTATTATTACTTATGAACAGTGATTACAAACGGGTAAACTGGTTCGTTGTGATGACGGGTATCGTAATCCTTTTAGGACACTATATCGACGTATTTAATATGGTCATGCCGGCCACTGTTGGAACCTCATGGTTTATCGGTATACCTGAAATTGGATCGCTTCTGTTCTTTTTCGGCTTGTTTGTTCTTGTAGTGTTTACAGCGCTTACCAAAGCTCCGTTACTTGCAAAACACAATCCGTTCGTGAAGGAAAGCAAGCATTTTCATTATTAATTAAAACTTTAGAAGTCTAATAAGATGACCGCATTTTTAGTAGTATTAGTAATCATTCTTTTTGGAGTTGCTGTCTGGCAAATGAGTAAGATATTTGAAATGTCGAAGACCGGGCCGGCAGACAATGCTTCCGAAGTAGCTTCTGATAAAGACAACAATATCAATGGTTGGTTGATGATGGGCTTTGTACTTTTTATCTACCTGCTTTCGATCATTTCTTTCTGGAAATGGGGAGATGTGCTCTTGCCAGAATCCGCTTCAGAGCATGGGGTGGAGACCGATCAGCTGATGTTGATTTCGATGGTGCTGATTTTCGTAGTGGGAATCATTACCCAGTGGTTGCTGCACTATTTTGCCTTTAAATACCGCGGAAAGAAAACACAACGCGCCACCTTCTATGCCGATAATGACCGATTAGAGTTTATATGGACTATCATCCCTGTAATTGTATTAGCGGGTTTAATTATCTACGGATTATTTACATGGACTGATATCATGGACGTGAATACAGACGATGACCCCATGATCGTTGAATTGTACGCCTATCAATTCGACTGGCGGGCGCGCTACGGCGGAGAAGACAATACCCTGGGCGAAGCAAACGTACGTTTGATTGAGGGCGTGAATCAATTGGGTGTAGACGCCTCCGATCCCTACGCACAAGATGATGTTGTGGTAAACGAGCTACATTTGCCGGTAGGACGTAAAGTGCTCTTCAAAATGCGCTCTCAAGATGTATTACACTCGGCTTACATGCCACATTTCCGTGCGCAAATGAACTGTGTCCCTGGAATGATCACACAATTTTCCTTCACCCCAACGATCACTACCGAAGAAATGCGTATGAATGACGAAGTAGTAGATAAGGTGAGAAGAATTAACGAAATTAGAAGAGAGAACAGTAAAGAGCTTGCGGCAAAAGGAGAAGAGACCTTAGATCCGTATGAATTTGATTATCTTTTATTGTGTAACAAGATCTGTGGAAACAACCACTACAATATGCAGATGAAGATCATTGTTGAAACACAAGAAGAGTACGACGCGTGGATTGCCGAACAAGCAACCCTGGCCGAAGCATTGAAACAATAATAAAAAATTAGCGAAAAGAGATTATGTCAGCACAAGCACATGCACCAGCAGTAGATCACCACGATGATCACGGACATCATCACAAGGAGACCTTCATTACCAAATATATCTTTAGTCAGGATCACAAAATGATCTCGAAGCAATACCTCATTACAGGATTGTTCATGGGAATTATTGGTATTGCAATGTCTATTCTGTTCCGAATGCAACTGGCATGGCCGGAAGAACCATTCACCATTTTCGAGATTTTCCTTGGAAAATGGGCCGAAGGAGGAGTTATGGACCCCAGCGTATACCTCGCGTTGGTAACCATTCACGGAACCATCATGGTATTCTTTGTATTAACTGCCGGGCTTAGTGGTACCTTCAGTAACTTGCTAATTCCGTTGCAAATTGGAGCGCGAGATATGGCCTCCGGATTCCTGAACATGGTCTCCTATTGGTTGTTCTTCTTGTCGAGTGTTATTATGGTGTTGTCCTTATTCGTGGAAGCAGGACCTGCCTCTGCAGGATGGACCATCTACCCACCTTTAAGTGCGCTTCCGCAAGCCATCCCAGGATCGGGAGCGGGTATGACGCTGTGGCTGGTATCTATGGCAATCTTCATTGCTTCTTCGCTTTTAGGATCATTGAATTATATTGTGACCGTTCTTAACCTCAGAACAAAGGGTATGTCTATGACGCGCCTTCCACTTACTATCTGGGCGTTCTTCATTACAGCCGTTATCGGGGTGGTATCCTTCCCGGTGCTGTTAAGTGCTGCTTTGATGTTGATCATGGACCGAAGCTTTGGTACGTCATTCTTCCTTTCAGATATTTATATTGCAGGAGAAGTCCTGCACAATCAAGGAGGGTCACCGGTACTTTTTGAGCATTTATTTTGGTTCTTAGGACACCCTGAGGTATACATCGTTTTACTACCCGCCTTGGGGATAACTTCTGAAATTATCGCCACCAATTCACGCAAACCGATTTTTGGGTATCGCGCCATGGTTGCTTCGATTTTGGCTATTGCCTTCCTATCGACCATCGTATGGGGGCACCATATGTTTATTTCTGGAATGAATCCGTTTTTAGGATCGGTATTTACGTTTACCACCTTACTTATCGCGATTCCTTCCGCAGTAAAAGCATTTAACTACATTACCACCTTATGGAAGGGAAATTTACAAATGAACCCTGCCATGCTGTTCTCTATTGGACTGGTTTCAACCTTTATCACAGGGGGATTAACCGGGATTATTTTAGGAGACAGTGCCTTAGATATTAACGTTCACGACACCTATTTCGTGGTAGCTCACTTTCACTTAGTAATGGGTATTTCGGCGTTGTACGGACTATTCGCCGGAGTATACCATTGGTTCCCTAAAATGTTCCAGGGCAGAATGATGAACAAGAATTTGGGTTATGTACATTTCTGGGTGACCGCCATCGGAGCGTATGGAGTTTTCTTCCCCATGCACTTTATCGGAATGGCCGGATTGCCTCGTCGATATTATACAAATACGAACTTTCCTTATTTTGATGATTTAGCGGACGTAAACGTAGTGATTACGATCTTCGCCATTATCACAGCAGCGGTACAGTTAGTGTTCTTGTGGAACTTTATCTACTCTATTTTCTACGGAAAAAGAGGTCCTAAAAACCCATGGAAATCCAATACACTAGAATGGACAGCCGAAGTGAAACACATCCACGGAAACTGGGACGGTCCTATTCCGCATGTGTATCGTTGGGCGTATGATTACAGTAAACTGAATGAAGACGAAAGCGATTATGTGATTCCGGGGCAAGACTTTATCCCGCAAACACTGCCACTTCAAGAAAACGAAGAAGAGATGAACCACTAAGGATTCTTATCCTATCAATTACAAACCCTTTCCAAAACGGAAAGGGTTTTTTTATATCTTCACGTTCTAACTGCTTCACATGCACCTGCTTCGCAAGATTATTACCCACCTTCCCAAAGCCATTGGAGGAAAAGAAACCGATGTTACCACGGGTAGTATCCGTCGTGCTATATTTCTGCTTTCCGTTCCTATGGTCCTTGAAATGATGATGGAATCGGTGTTCTTTTTAGTGGATGCCTATTTTGTATCTAGCCTGGGAGCCAATGCCATTGCCACCGTAGGACTCACAGAATCGGTGCTCACCTTAGTCTATGCACTTGCCATCGGGTTGAGCATGGGAGTTACCGCAATCGTGGCACGAAGGATTGGAGAGAAAGAGGTGGTGTCTGCCTCACAAACGGCGGTTCAAGCGATCTACTTAGGAGTGCTCATTGCGGTGTTGGTGAGCGCGGTTGGTGTGCTTTTTCCCAAACAAATACTAAGCTTGATGGGAGGAGCTCCAGATCTGGTGGCAGAGGGTTATGGATACACTCAAATCTTACTGGGAGGCAATGTTACTATTATGCTGCTGTTCATCATTAATGCCATCTTTCGAGGTGCCGGTGATGCTTCCGTGGCGATGAGGGTCCTTATTTTTTCCAACATACTAAACATTCTTTTAGACCCGCTTTTCATTTTTGGTTGGGGTCCGGTGCCCGCATATGGTGTTAAAGGCGCTGCTATTGCTACGACGATTGGTAGAGGTAGTGCGGTTATTTTTCAGCTTTTGATCCTATTATACGGTTGGAGCCGCATTAAAATCACATTCAAAGAGCTAAGGCTACAGTTGGTGGTTATGCTCAAACTCATTAAGGTCTCTCTAGGGGGCATCGGGCAGTTTATTATCGGTACGTCCAGCTGGGTTTTTCTCATGCGGATCATGGCCGAATTCGGAAGCGAAGTTCTTGCCGGATATACCATCGCTATTCGGGTATTGATGTTCACATTGATGCCTTCCTGGGGGATGAGCAATGCCGCGGCTACGCTGGTGGGTCAGAACCTGGGCGCCCAGCAACCCGAGCGAGCGGAACGTTCGGTCTGGAAGACGGGAAAATACAATGCCTGGTTTATGGCTGCCGTATCGGTGTTTTATCTGGTATTTGCTGAAGAAATATTGCGGTTATTTAGTGATGAGACGTCGGTAATAGAAAGTGGAACGATGAGCCTTCGTATCATCGCTGCAGGATATGTGGCCTATGCTTATGGTATGGTGATCATTCAGGCATTCAATGGTGCCGGAAATACGCGAACCCCCACCATCATCAATTTCTTCTGTTTTTGGATTTTCCAGTTGCCGGTGGCCTATGTAGCGGCCATTACCTGGGGCTGGGGTGCCTCAGGAGTGCTATGGGCCATTACCGCTGCTGAAATTCTTATAGCGGTGGTGGGTATTCTATGGTTTCGAAGAGGTAGATGGAAACTGGTAAATGTTTGAATACGAGTAAATTTACGTGTTTCCACTTATTGTCTTCTGGTAAAATTCACACTACTTTAGTATCACTTAATACTAGTTGATAGTCTGGGGAGGCTATCGAGAAAAGGTTGTACGGTTTTTAGTATGACCTTTTTTTTACGGACTGGCGTTACGTTTCCCTCTAGGGCTTCGTATATTTGTGAAATGAACGAACATCTCGATCCTTCCGGAGATCACTTTTCTAGTCAAGATTTCGATCTGGAAAAAAAGCTACGCCCGCTATCCTTCGAAGATTTTACCGGACAGGATCAAACCATAGAGAATCTACAGGTGTTTGTCGAGGCGGCTAATTTGCGAGAAGAAGCGCTCGATCATACCTTATTTCACGGTCCTCCAGGCCTCGGAAAAACTACCTTAGCGCACATACTCGCCAACGAATTGGATGTCAATATTCGGGTTACTTCCGGACCGGTGTTAGATAAACCGGGAGACTTGGCAGGACTTCTTACCAATTTAGAAGAACGCGATGTGTTGTTTATTGACGAAATACATCGACTGAGTCCGATTGTCGAAGAATACCTCTACTCGGCCATGGAAGATTTTAAGATCGATATCATGATCGAGACAGGACCGAATGCGCGTACCGTGCAGATAAATTTAAATCCGTTTACGCTGGTGGGGGCCACCACCCGGTCGGGATTATTGACCGCTCCTATGCGAGCCCGCTTCGGAATTTCTTCTCGCTTAAATTATTATACCACCGAACTGCTCACACAAATTGTAGAACGGAGCGCGGGTATTTTGAATGTTCCCATCAGTATGGAAGCCGCCATTGAGATTGCTGGTCGTAGCCGAGGCACGCCTCGAATCGCCAACGCCCTGCTGCGACGTGTCCGCGATTTTGCACAAATCAAAGGAAACGGAACGATCGATATCGAGATCGCCAAATTTTCGTTGAAACAGCTGCATGTCGATGCGCACGGGCTCGATGAAATGGACAACAAGATCTTAACGACCCTTATCGATAAATTCAAAGGAGGGCCGGTGGGTATCACCACCCTGGCTACCGCAGTCTCCGAAAGTGGAGAAACGATTGAAGAGGTCTACGAGCCCTTTCTCATCCAACAAGGCTTTATCGTACGCACACCGCGAGGTAGAGAGGTCACGGAAGCGGCGTATAAACATTTAGGCAGAACAAAACAAGGCGGACAAGGAGGGTTGTTCTAACATGGCCACTACTAACATTCCGACGGTTTCATTTCTTAGGTTTCTGAAACATTCCTTTCAAATTTTAAAAAACCCGTTGCCGTTTCATCACGCTAATTTTGAGCGATTGGGCGATACCTTCGAACTCACTATAGGATGGAACAAAAAAGTCGTTTTTTCTAGAGATGCAAATTTTCTTCAATATGTGCTTCAGAAAAACCAACGGAACTACACCAAATCTGAAATTCAAACGAGAGACCTTTCGAAATATGTAGGGCATGGCTTGTTAACGGCCGAAGGAGCGCATTGGAAGCAACAGCGCAAATTAATTCAGCCCGGATTTCATAAGAAGCAGTTAGTAACACTGTTGGAAACCATGCACCAAACCATTTCCGAAGAACTCTCAAAAATCCAGCCTGGAACTTCAATAGATGTTTTTCCCGTTTTCAATGACCTTGCCTTTCAGGTGGTGGCGAAATCGTTATTCAGCGGTGCTGTCAACCCCAATGAAATCAATCGGTTACAGCATATCACCGAAGCTGCACAAAGAATGTTGGTGCGCGAGTTACGGCAACCGTATCTGCGCACTTGGTTTCGCTGGAGTGGCACCTTGGAAAAACACATCGATCTAGTCCGAGAAGCTCGTGATCTATTAAAAAGAATCGTTCATGAACGCCGTCAAAGCGGTCAACGCCAGGACGATTTGCTGGATATGTTACTGGATGCGAGATATGAAGATGGTAGCGCAATGGATGATGCGCAATTGATGGATGAAATTCTGATCTTATTTGTCGCCGGACATGAAACAACGAGCAATGCGCTTACCTTCATTGCCGAACTCCTTGCCCGTCATCCTCGCTATCAGGAAAAAATAGCTTCAGAACTACCCGATCAACTTACGTCCGAAAAGATCCCACAACTACTAAAAGAACTGCAGTGGACTCCCATGGTCATCGAAGAAGCCATGCGCCTGTATCCTCCGGCCTATTTCATCGACCGCGTTAACCTTGAGGCCGATGCCTGCAACGATATGCGCTATGAGGCGGGAACTAGTTTGTTGTTTTCTGTTTATGAAATCCACAGACACCCAGCATATTGGGAAGACCCGCTAACGTTTCGGCCGGAGCGTTTTGAAGATCGAACCGCTCGTACGCATTCAGGCCATTATTTTCCTTTTGGAGCAGGGCCGCGTATGTGTATTGGAAACAATTTCGCCATGTACGAAATGATTCTTGCGGTAGCCCAACTGATGAAACGGTTTCAAATTGAACCCGTTTCCAGACCTATCGAGATCCAACCCCTGATTACCCTCAAACCTAAAAACGCTAACTTGGTATTTCAACCTCGTGATCAGCTGTGACGAATCGCTCCGCACATACAAGCGCCATCAAAAAGGAAGCCAAACGCCTGGGTTTTCTATCCTGTGGAGTGAGCAAGGCCGAATTTCTTGAAGAAGAAGCCCCTCGCTTGGAAGCCTGGTTGAACAAACAATACCATGGAGAAATGGGGTATATGGAAAACCACTTCGATAAGCGATTAGACCCTACCCTGTTGGTTCCCGGTGCTAAAAGCGTCGTTTCCTTGTTACTTAATTACTTTCCGAAGGAGCAACAACGAGACGATAGTTACAAGATCTCAAAATATGCTTATGGAACCGACTACCACTTTGTGATCAAGGACAAACTGAAAACCTTGCTGCACTATATTCAGGAAACGATTGGAGCGGTTCACGGAAGGGTGTTTGTAGATTCGGCTCCCGTACTCGATAAAGCCTGGGCGGTACGTAGCGGCCTGGGTTGGATGGGAAAACACAGCAATGTGCTCACCAAGCAAACGGGATCCTTTTATTTTATTGCTGAATTGATCATTGATCTGGAACTAGAATATGATACCCCGGTTACCGATCACTGCGGAAGTTGTACCGCGTGCATTGATGCTTGTCCAACGCAAGCCATCGTACAACCCTATGTAGTAGATGGGAGCAAATGTATTTCGTATGCCACCATTGAGCTGAAGGAAAGCATTCCAAGTGATTTTTCAGGGCACATGGACGACTGGATGTTTGGGTGCGATGTGTGCCAAGATGTATGTCCCTGGAACCGATTTAGCAAAGCACACCGAGAGCCGTTGTTTCAACCGAAGCCAGCGCTACTTCAGTATTCTAAAAAGGAGTGGGAGGAATTGACCGAGGAGGTGTTTCAGGAACTTTTCAGAAAAAGTGCTGTGAAAAGAACCAAGTACAGCGGACTCAAACGGAATATCAACTTCCTGAAAGATTAACGCCTTTCATTTCGGTATTTCTGGGAAGCTGTTACCTTTGTAATTCGCTAATTTTTCAACCATGAGCAAACAAAGCAAACGTCGTGAGGCCCTTATCTACCATGCGAAACCGAGACCCGGAAAAATTCAGGTAGTTCCTACTAAAAAATACGCGACGCAACGCGATCTGTCACTGGCCTATTCTCCCGGTGTGGCTGAACCCTGTTTAGAAATTGAGAAAGATGTCGACAATGTTCACAAGTATACCAACAAAGGGAACCTGGTGGCGGTGATATCTAACGGAACGGCCGTTTTAGGGCTTGGAAATATAGGTCCTGAAGCCTCTAAACCCGTAATGGAAGGAAAGGGGTTGTTATTCAAAATTTTTGCCGACATTGATGTATTTGATATTGAAGTCGGTACCGAAGACGTCGATGCCTTTATTGAAACCGTTAAGAACATTGCGCCAACCTTTGGAGGCATCAACTTAGAAGATATCAAAGCGCCGGAAGCTTTTGAGATTGAGCGACGCTTGAAAGAAGAGTTAGATATTCCGGTAATGCATGACGACCAACATGGAACCGCCATTATTTCCGCGGCTGCACTGTTGAATGCCTTAGAACTTGCTGATAAGAAAATTGAAGAGGTCACTATCGTTATTAGTGGCGCGGGGGCCGCAGCGGTATCCTGCACCCGGCTCTACAAAGCCTTTGGGGCCCAAGCTGAAAACATCGTAATGTTAGACAGCAAGGGAGTGATCCGTTCAGACCGCGAAAACTTGACGCCAGAAAAAGCTGAGTTTGCCACCGCTCGTGACTTGGAAACACTGGAAGACGCAATGAAACACGCCGATGTTTTTGTAGGGTTGTCGATTGCTGATATCGTGTCGCCCGAAATGCTGCAAAGCATGAATGCGAACCCAATTGTGTTCGCCATGGCCAATCCCAATCCCGAAATAGACTACGATCTTGCCGTAAAAACACGAGAAGATATTATTATGGCTACGGGCCGAAGCGATCATCCCAATCAGGTGAACAATGTACTTGGGTTTCCGTTTATTTTCAGAGGGGCCTTAGACGTACGCGCCACTAAAATTAATGAAGCCATGAAAATGGCAGCTGTGAAAGCGTTGGCAGACCTAGCCAAAGAACCGGTTCCGGAACAGGTAAATATTGCGTATGGCGAGACGAAATTGCTCTTCGGAAGGGAGTATATCATTCCCAAACCATTTGATCCCAGACTAATCGCTGCCGTACCGCCGGCAGTTGCCAAGGCCGCGATCGAAAGTGGAGTCGCCACCTGCGAAATTCCCGACTGGGAAAAGTATGAAGAAGAGCTGCTGGAACGGATGGGAAGCGATAATAAGATCATTCGTCTGCTGTACAACCGCGCCAAAACCGCTCCCAAGCGAATCGTATTTGCCGAAGCCGACCATCTGGATGTGTTAAAAGCAGCGCAGATCGTATTTGATGAGGGCATCGGAATTCCCATTCTTTTAGGTCGGAAGGAGATCATCACAGAACTCATGGAGCAAATCGAATTTGATGGTGATGTTGCGATTATCGACCCAAAAAGCGACGAGCAACAGGATCGCTTGAATCGCTATGCGGAAAAGCATTGGCACAACCGAAGACGTAGCGGAATTACGCTCTATGACGCGCAAAAGATGATGCGGGAGCGAAATTATTTTGCCGCCATGATGGTGAACGAAGGCGATGCCGACGGGATGATCTCGGGGTATGCTCGAGCCTACCCTTCGGTGGTTCGTCCCATTCTTGAAACCATCGGAAAATTTGATGGGGTGGAGAAGGTAGCTACCACCAACCTCATGCTTACCAAACGCGGACCGCTCTTTATCTCCGATACGTCAATCAATATTGATCCAACTCCAATCGAGCTGGCTAAAATTGCCCAAATGACTAATTACACCATGAAAATGTTCGGGCTCACTCCGGTCATTGCCATGATCTCGTACGCAAACTTTGGATCTTCCAAAGACCCCCATGCGACAAAGGTGAAAGAAGCGGTACAGTATTTACACAAAGTAGTTCCCGACATGATCGTGGACGGAGAATTACAAACCGACTTCGCCTTAAATTCAGAATTACTTCGGAAGAAGTTCCCCTTCTCCAAATTGGCCGGTAAAAAAGTAAATGCCTTAGTGTTTCCTAATTTGGACTCAGCCAACAGTAATTACAAGCTTCTTAAAGAGTTGAATGGGGTCGAATCTATCGGGCCTATCATGCTGGGTATGAGAAAGCCGGTTCATATTCTTCAACTAGGCGCCAGCGTTGAGGAAATCGTGAATATGGCTGCTGTTGCGGTAGTGGATGCACAGCAAAAGGCCAAGTATAAAACGCGAAAAAAACAAGCTGCTAAGAACGCCTAGATTTCGCCTTTTCGAGCCTAGCAGATGCAAATAATTATACTATATTTGAAGCCATTAACTTTTTGTTAACGAATGATTACCCACCTAGAGGGCAGATTAGTTGAAAAAAACCCGACCGATGTAGTGATTGACTGCCATGGTGTAGGCTACTTAGCTCATATTTCGTTGCATACGTTTTCGCGACTCCCCGAATCCGAAAATGTAAAGTTATTTACCTATTTACTGGTTCGAGAAGATTCACACACCTTATATGGTTTTAGCGATATTTTGGAACGTGAACTTTTCAAGTTATTGATCTCGGTTTCGGGAGTTGGGGCTAGTACGGCCAGAACCATGCTTTCCTCCCTCACTCCAGAAGAAGTGCAGCAAGCCATTGCGCACGAAGATATCACTACGATTCAATCGGTAAAAGGTATTGGGGCTAAAACCGCGCAACGCGTGGTCTTGGATTTGAAAGACAAAATCTTAAAAGTGTATGGTCTGGACGAGCTTTCTGCCGTGTCAAGCAATACGAACAAAAATGAAGCGTTATCTGCATTGGAGACCTTAGGATTTGCCAGAAAACAGGCAGAGAAAGTGTGTGATGCAGTAGGTAAGGAACATCCTGAGGCTTCGGTCGAGACCATTATAAAACTTGCTTTAAAAAAATTGTAGACTTTGGGTGCAAAACATTACGATTTGAATACAAGCTGTAGCAGGCTTTTACTTATTTTTCTATTTTTCTTCGGAAGCCTTACCTCACTTCTGGCGCAGGACTCTACCGCAACCGGTATGGATGTGGGTCAAATGGATCTGCCCACGCCAACAAGTATTGAAGATTTATATACCTACGATCCCATCACAGATCGTTATATCTATTCGCGTGTGTTGGGCGGTTTTAATATTTCCTATCCTATCATTCTCACTCCAGAAGAGTATGAAGAGTTGATTCGGAAGGAAGAAATGCGAAAGTATTTCAAGGAAAAAATTGATGCGGCAGACGGACGAAAAGAAGGTTCCGAAGAAGCACAGAAAAACTTGCTGCCTACCTTCTATGTGAACTCCAGTTTTTTCGAAACGATTTTTGGCGGAAATACCATCGAAGTAATTCCGCAGGGTACGGTTGAATTAGACCTAGGGGTCTTATACACCAAACAGGATAACCCGGCTTTTTCACCGCGGAACCGAAGTAACTTTTCCTTTGATTTCGATCAACGTATTAGCCTCAGCTTACTCGGGAAGGTGGGAGAACGGCTTCAGGTTACCGCTAATTACGATACGCAATCGACCTTTGATTTTCAGAATCAGGTAAAATTAGAATACACTCCTACCGAAGACGATATCATTCAGGCGATTGAGATCGGTAATGTGAGCATGCCGCTTAACAGTAGCCTCATTCAAGGCGCTCAGAGCTTGTTTGGGGTAAAGGGGATCTTACAGTTTGGAAATACTACGATTACCGGGGTATTTTCAGAACAACGCTCCGAAACCCGTTCCGTAGTAGCCGAAGGGGGCGCGACCGTTACGCCATTTGAATTATTTGCGCTCGACTACGACGAGAACCGACACTTTTTCCTTTCACATTACTTCCGCGATAATTACGATCGTGTCCTGCGACAGTATCCTTTTGTGAACAGTAATGTGCAAATTACCCGAGTAGAAGTTTGGATTACCAACCGGAACAGCAACACCGAAAACGTTCGAAACATCGTAGCGCTTCAGGATATTGGAGAGTCAAAATCTGAAAATATTGGCTTGCCGCAAATTCCGGGAGGCTTTATCAATCGCCCCGGAAGCGCTTTTCCCGATAACGTAAATAACGACTTTAACCCCTTTGGTATCAATGGAGGCGTACCGAGTTTGCTTAATTCATCCATTCGGGATATCGCCACTGTAGCACAGGGATTTGGAGGGGTACCGGTGAGTGAAGGAATCGATTATGCGATCTTAGAAAATGCACGTCGATTACAACCCAATGAATACCAGTTAAATCCGCAATTGGGATATATCTCACTCAATCAGCGGCTTAATAACGATGAGGTTCTTGGAGTTTCATTTCAGTTTACAGTAAATGGAGAAGTGTATCAGGTGGGTGAATTTTCAACCGATGGGGTAGAAGCCACCGGAACCACGCGCCCCGGAGGAACCGGCGGAGATCCAGACCCAGACCCGGGAGAGGAAATTCCAATTTCTCAGAACCTGGTGGTGAAGATGTTAAAAAGTAACATCACGAATGTAGACGAGCCCGTGTGGGACCTGATGATGAAAAACATCTATCCGCTAGGTGCTTTTCAACTAGAGCAGGAAGACTTCAGAATGAACATTCTGTATGTCGATCCTTCGCCGCTCAACTACATTTCTCCGGTAGAGGGAACCACCTTCCCGGAACCAGATCCAGGAGATGTGAATCCTGTGGATATTGAAAATGCTACCTTGTTGCGATTATTTAACCTAGATCGCTTGAACTACAACGGCGACCCGCAACCGGGGGGAGATGGCTTTTTTGATTTCCTGCCAGGAATCACTGTAGATACCCAAAATGGTCGCATCATCTTTACGAGTGTAGAACCCTTTGGTGAGTATTTATTTGAAAAATTACAGGACGAAAATTCTGAAAACTATAACCTTCCTGAAACCTATAACGCGAACCAACAAAAGTATGTCTACCGCACCCTGTATACGACGACAAAAATACAGGCGGAGCAACAGGATAGTGACAAAAACAAGTTTCAACTGCGCGGAAGCTATAAATCTTCTGGTGGCGATGGAATCCCTATTGGAGCCTTCAACATTCCGCAAGGTTCCGTTACGGTAACCGCCGGGGGTAGAACTCTGGTAGAAGGGGTTGACTATACGGTTAACTATCAACTTGGTCGGGTACAGATCTTAGATCCGGCGCTTCAGAATTCGAATACACCTATTAACATTACCACGGAAAACAACACTTTATTTGGTCAACAAACGCGTCGTTTTTCAGGATTTAATGTAGAGCATAAATTCAGCGATAATTTTCAGATAGGAGCTACCTATTTGAATTTGAACGAACGACCGCTTACGCAGAAGTCGGCTTTCAGCAACGAACCCATCAATAACAGCATTTTTGGTTTCAATGCCAATTACTCTACAGAGGTTCCGTTTTTAACACGACTGGTGAATAAATTACCTAATATTGACACTGATGTTGAGTCGAATGTATCCGTTCGTGGCGAATTTGCCTATCTCTTGCCGGGCGCTCCTAAAGTGTCTGATTTTGATGGAAAAACAACCTCTTATGTAGATGACTTCGAGGCTTCTCAAACGGCTATTGACGTAAGCTCTCCGCTTACTTGGTTTTTAGGAAGCACCCCCTTAGGCTTTGGAGGCGAGGCGGCTAATGATGATCTGTCGTACAACTATCGTCGCGCTTTTATGAACTGGTATACGATCGACCCAATCTTCTACAGTAGCGCACGTCCTGATGGGATTACTGATGAAGACCTATCGTCTCCGTTCACGAGACGTGTGTTTATCGATGAAATTTTTCCGCAACAAGATATTGTACAGGGTCAAACTCAGGCCTTGTTTACTCTGGACCTCGCGTACTATCCGGGAGATCGCGGACACTACAATTATAACCCTGCTGCGGCAGGAACCAACAATCTTCCAAACCCGGAAGATAATTTTGGTGCCATCACGAGACAATTAACCACAACCGATTTTGAGCGCTCGAATGTGGAATATATTCAATTTTGGGTCATGGACCCCTTCATCTATGACGGCGATAACGATGGCGGTAAACTGACGTTCAACCTGGGGAATATTTCAGAAGATATACTGAAAGACGGAAGAAAGCAATACGAGAACGGTCTTCCCGAAGATGGCGGAACTGTCAATACAATTCCTACGGAATGGGGGAAAGTACCTTCCAACCAATCGCTGGTGTACACCTTTGATACCGAAGGAATCCAGCGAACCAATCAAGATATAGGGTATGATGGTTTGAATGATGCCGACGAGACCGCTCAGTTTGGCGCCTATGATGGCGGTGATCCGGCCCTAGATAACTACGAATACTTTTTACAGGGAGAAGGCGGCATTCAACAAAGGTACCGACGCTATAATGGATCTCAAGGAAACTCTCCTGTTGAGGTAACCGATGATAACCGCGGAAGAACGCCGCAGCCTGATGTAGAGGATATTAACCGCGATAATACCATGAACACCGTCAATAGCTACTACGAATACGAAGTAGATCTATTCCCGGGCATGAATATCGATAATAACGATTTTATCACCGATGTAAAAGATATTGAAGTCACCCTTCAAAACAACGATGTCATTCCGGTACGTTGGGTGCAATTCCGCGTGCCCATTGGTGAGGCAGACCGTGCGGTGAATGGAATTTCAGATTTGCGTTCGGTGCGATTCATGCGAATGTTCTTATCTGAGTTCGACCAGAATACGACCTTGCGTTTTGGAACCTTAGAATTAGTGCGCGGGGATTACCGTCGCTACCAACAATCGTTAGAGGCCGATGGAGACGACCCTTCAGATGACAACACCGAGTTTGAGAATGAAGCTGTCAATATCCTTCAGAATGAACAACGCGAGCCGATTCCTTACGTACTTCCGCCGGGAGTCTTTAGAGAGCAATTAAATAATAACAATAACGTCATCCGTCAAAATGAGCAATCGCTGGCATTGCGTGTCTGCGGATTAGAATCGGAGGATGCACGAGGGGCCTACAAGAACTTCAATGTAGACATGCGCCAATACAAGAATCTGGAGATGTTTATTCATGCCGAATCCTTAGTTGATGAAAACATGATTTCAGATGGTGATATGGAAGCTTTTATTCGTTTGGGGAACGACTTAAATACAAGTTTCTACGAAATTAGAATTCCACTGAACGTGACCCCGGCAGGAACCTCTTCCCCAGAAGATATTTGGCCAATTGCCAACCGAATTAACCTACCGTTAGAATTACTTCAAGAGGCCAAGAGTAGAGTGTACGGAGGTGTGGGTCAGCCTATCATTCCTGATTTTGACCCCACCGAGACGGTGTTCTTCTCTCAGTCTGATCTTGGAGGATACTCCGGACCCGAAAACGAATTGCAGATAGGGGTTCGAGGAAATCCGAGTTTTGGTAACGTACGAGTCATTATGCTGGGAATGCGAAACACCACGGGAAGTGATATTTGCGGGGAGGTATGGTATAACGAATTACGTCTTTCGGAATTGAAAAACCAGGGCGGATGGGCGGCTACGGCAGCGCTAGACGCGAACATGGCCGACTTCATGAACGTTAGTGCCACCGGAAATGTAAGCACGGTTGGTTTTGGATCTATCGAACAAGGCCCTACCGAACGTAGTCAGGAAGACCTGGTACAGTACGATGTGGTCACTAATATGAATCTCGGACAGTTGCTTCCAAGAAAATGGGGAATTCAGCTTCCGTTTAATTACGGAGTAGGCGAAACTTATATCACGCCACAATTCGATCCGCAATTTGACGATGTTGAACTAGATACGCGTTTGGATAATACCGAAAGCGAAGAAGACAAGGAAACCATCAGGCAACAATCCATTGATTATACACGGCGACAGAGCGTGAATTTCATTGGGGTTCGAAAGGAACGTACCGGCGAGAAAAAACCAATGCCTTACGATGTGGAGAACTTTACTTTCTCGTATTCGTATAATCAAATAGACCATAACGACTTTGAAATAGAAGAATCCTTAGATCAAAATGTGCGAGTGGGAGGAACGTATAATTACAGCTTTGCTCCAAAAACCTACGAACCGTTTAAAAAGAACGATTCGTTGTTTACTGGAAAGTATTGGCAGTTCTTAAAGGATCTGAACTTCAATTACTTGCCTACAAGTATTGCGGTAAGCTCTAATATCACCCGTCAATACAACGAACAGAAGTTTAGAGAATTGAACTTACTCGACCAGAATATCGCACTGCCTCGTTTGTACCAACGTAACTTCTTATTCGATTGGCAGTATACGATAAACTATAACCTTACGAGTTCGCTTCGTTTTAACTTTGACGCGACAAATAACCGCATCGTGACCAATTACTTGTCTGATACCGATGGAGGACTGGTACAGGTAGATAACTCAATTGGCGTTTGGGACGGATTCTTCAATGTGGGAGAGCCCAATCAGCATTTTCAATCATTACAGCTCAATTACGACTTACCGACGGCCAAATTTCCGTTCCTGAAGTTTATTCGAGCCACCTATTCCTATCAGGGAGATTTCCAATGGCAGGACGGAAGTGACTTGTTTAATAGTATCGAAATTGAATTGAGAGACGGAACCTCGCAAGTATACGATCTAGGGAATTCCATTCAGAATGCCAGCACCCATCGAATCAATTCGAGTCTCGACATGACGACCTTCTACAAGTATATTGGGTTTACCAAGAAAACACGGAGTCGAACGCGAAATAATGCTCGTAACAACTCTGGCGCGGGTGGTCGAAATAGCGGAACCAAAGGTGGAAACGAAGGCTCGAGCGGAGGTGAAAAAGGTGGTGAGAGTACCAAAGAAACACGCACGGCAGAAAGTGGTGCGAACAATGGAGGCAGAAATGAAGGCCGCAGCTTATTAGGAGGTGGTAGATCTGTCAACAACTCTCGTCCACAGCAATCGCTAAATGCAGGAGATAAAGCATTAAATTCTGTGGTCGGTCTCTTTACCTCGCTGAAGAAGATTCAGTTTAATTATCAGGAAAACAACGGTATCTTTATTCCAGGGTATACCCCGTCCATCGGCTTTGTAGGTACCCTTAAACCTGGAGCGTTCGTTTTCGGTAGTCAGGCAGAAGTTCGCCGTGAATTCGCTCGAAAGGGATGGCTTACGTTGTACCCCGAATTTAATGAGCGCTATACAGAAGTAGAGAGCAGACAGTTGGATGTGCAGCTCAATTTTGAACCCCTAAACGATTTGAAGATCGATATCAATGCCAATAGAATTTATGCTGAAAACTACGCTGAAAACTATATTATTGAAGACGGTCAGTATCAATCATTAACGCCGAATGTCTTCGGAAACTTCAATATTACTACCTTCCTGTTGCCTACTGCCTTTAGCGCTAGTGATGAAAATGGATCGGAACCTTTTGAAACCTTTAAAAGCAACCGATTGGCGATTGCAAACCGACTTGCCACCGAGTTCTACGGAACGCCTAATTTCCCGGTAGATGAGGAAACCGGATATCCTGTTGGTTTCGGAAGAACCAACCAAAACGTACTCCTCCCGGCCTTCCTGGCAGCCTATAAAGGAAGCAACGCTGAAGATGAGAAGACGGGGATTTTACGAGATATACCCTTGCCCAACTGGGACATTAAGTATACCGGCTTGATGAACTTAAAATGGTTCAAAAAGAATTTTAAGCGTTTTTCGGTACAACACGGATACCGCGCTAACTATACCGTGAATCAATTCCAAACCAATTTGGATTTCAATCGTGACAACCCTGAAGAACTAGATCAGGCGGGTAACTTTAAGAATGAAATTTTCCTAACCAATGTCAACCTTACGGAACAATTCTCTCCTTTGATCAAGTTAGATTTCGAAATGAAGAATTCGGTGAAGATCTTGGCGGAATACCGAAAAGACCGTGCCTTATCCCTGAGCTTTGCCAATAATTTACTCACCGAAATACAAGGGAATGAAATCATTCTCGGGCTTGGATATCGGGTCAAGGATCTGCGGATCGGCACCAATTTTGGCGGTAAAAAGACCATCTTGAAAAGTGATTTGAACTTCAAATTAGACCTTTCTCGTAGGGATAATAAGACGATTATTCGTTATCTTGATATTGATAACAATCAAACAACTGCAGGCCAAACGATCTATGGTATTCAATTTACGGCAGATTATGCGTTGAGTAAGAACTTGACGGCATTGTTCTATTACGATCACACGTTCTCAGAATACGCCATCTCAACGGCATTCCCGCAAACTACCATTCGAAGTGGAATCACCCTGCGATATAATTTTGGAAACTAAATAACAACCCTAAAAATACAGCACTATGAGCGTTCCATCCGAATTAAAATATACCGAAGATCACGAATGGGTCCGCATTGAAGGAGATGAGGCTACCGTAGGAATTACCGATTTTGCTCAGGGAGAGCTCGGTGATATCGTATATGTAGAAGTAGACACCCTGGACGAGACCTTAGATAAAAATGAAGTGTTTGGAACCGTAGAGGCCGTGAAAACGGTTTCTGATCTATTTCTTCCGCTCAGTGGCGAAATTATAGCCTTTAACGAATCGCTCGAAGATGAGCCCGAACAGGTAAACTCCGATCCTTATGGTAAAGGATGGATGATAAAAATCAAGTTGAGCGATCCGAATGAGGTAGAAGCCCTTTTGGATGCAGCGGCATATCAGGAGATTATTGGCGGCTAGAATACTCTTAGTTAAGCTCATCGCCATGGGTTACACCGTGGCCATTACCTATATATTCTTAATGCCACCCAGTGGCGCGAAGGCTCCCTTTGCGCACGCTGATAAGCTCGTGCACATTCTAATTTTCATCCTGTTTGTTGTGCTCTGGGCGATGGTCATACAAGATTCAAAAAAACCCATTGATCTAACAAAGACGATACTAATCCTTTGTGCCGCATTGATATATGGCATAATAATTGAGGCTTTACAAGGGCTGTACATTGTTGGGCGTCAACCCGACGTACTCGATGTAATAGCCAACGTCACGGGGTCGATTATCGGACTTTTATGCTTTCGTTTGCTTCAGAATCGCATTCTCAAGTAATTTTAAAGTTTCGTTTTCGATTGCCAGAGAAAATGTATATTTTAGCAACTATCTAAACCCGCAATTATGGAACCTAAGAAAAATCCGAAGGCCGACTTGTCCAAAAGAAGTATGATCTTCTTTCAGATTGGGTTGGTGCTCATGTTGTTTATAGCATGGCAAGCCATTGAATGGAAGAATTATGACAATGATGCCCTAGATACCGGTATGGTTGATGTAGGAGATGAATTGGAAGAAGAAATTCCAATTACCCAGCAGATTACTCCACCACCGCCACCGCCACCGCCACCACCGGCTCCCGAAGTAATTGAAGTGGTTGAAGATGAAGAGGAAGTAGAAGAAACGATCATCGAGTCTACGGAAACCAATCAGAACGAGGAAATCGTTGAGATTGAAGAGATCGAAGAGGTAGTGGAAGAAGAAATTGCAGACGTACCTTTCGCGGTTATTGAGAACGTACCTATTTATCCAGGTTGCGAGAGCGCGGGTAATAACAATGCGAAAAAACAATGCATGTCTGAGAAAATTCAGAAATATGTGCAGAAGAAATTTGATACCGGATTAGCAGGTGACCTTGGATTATCAGGACGTCAGCGTATCGCAGTTCAGTTCAAAATCGATAAGAATGGAAACGTAGTAGACGTGCGTGCACGTGCGCCGCACCCACGATTAGAGCAAGAAGCGGTTAGTGTTGTGAAGTCCTTGCCTAAAATGGTTCCCGGAAAGCAGCGTGGAAAAGCGGTTGGTGTACTATACGCCCTTCCCATCTTATTCCAGGTACAAGACTAACAGCTGGTTCTATACAAGTACAAAATGCCTCATTATTCAATGGGGCATTTTTTTTGGCACAACCCTTGTGTTTTAAAAAAGCATAACCTTTAAACAGTCATGTTATGCTTTTCTTCTCATCACTTTTCCAAACCAAACCACCAAAGAAAGCACGTAAACAAGATCAAAAAAAGGCCGTGAATCTCCAATGGAACTCCAGGCTATTTTTTCAAATCGGACTCATAGTTTCTCTTGCGATCACTACCTATGTCATTGAAAACACATATGGAATACCTCCGCGTTCAGTGGGATACAACGGACCCGAAATTGAAATTGTTGAGCCTCCGGTAATGCGGTACAAAGTGGCCCCTAAAATCCTTCCGAAATCAGTTGTTCCCCAAGAGCCAAAAAAGGTTGAGAAGCGAAAGATAGTAAGGTCATTGACAAGTTTCACAGCAACGCCAAATACAGATGTTCTTATGGAGACACCCACGCTGTCTGAGAGTGATCCAGAACCTGTGGTTCCAGACGTCCCGGTAACCACACCGCCCACAGCAACTCCGTCGGTACCGACCAACATTCTCGCGGTAGAATTCGCTCCGGTATTTCCCGGCTGCGAAGGGATGGTATCTAAGGCCGCCCAGACCGAATGTTTGTCTCAAAAAATTCAAGCGTTCATCGGTAAGAAGTTCAATGCCGGTAAATTCTCCGACCGTGCGAGTGGCACTAAAAAGATTCAGTGTGTCTTTACCATTGGCGCCGACGGAAGTGTTCAGGACATACAGGCCCGAGCGCTGGATTCCGAATTGGAAGCCGAAGCCATTCGCGTATTGCAAAAGCTCCCGAAGATGCAGCCGGGCAAACAGGGTAACACACCGGTTCCTGTGGTCTATCATATACCCATATTGTTTCAGGTACAATAGTTCTAAGAAACCCGCTTCTTGCAAGCGGGTTTTCTCTTTCATCGCAAGAATCGAAAAAACCGTATCTTTCGCCCCGTAAATGCAAATGGTTATTTCCATGAAAAGATTCGCCTCGATCGTTGCCCTTCTGTTAACCACTGCCATCGCTGCACAAAATATCAGTTCAGAATATGAGAAATATCCCGTCTTTCCTGAATGTGAAAATGTAGCGGCCGCGGCGTTGGAAGGGTGTTTTAACCAAACCTTGCAACAATTTGTTTTTGATAGGTTTGAAGTGCCAGATATTGTTTCCGAAGAATCCTACTCGGGCACGCTTTCCGTATTTTTTGAGGTGGACAAGCAGGGTTCATTCAAAGTACTCTACGTAGATGCGATGTACCCTGAATTAAAAGAAGAGGTACGACGGGTGTTTGCCGCCCTTCCACAAATTACGCCGGCCACTTACAACAGCAATCCTGCATACGTACAGTTTACACTACCCATTCCAATTCCGTTGCAGGCACCTGCAGTAGTTTCAAGGACGCCTGAAACATTAACTGAAGCTGAGGAATCTGAGGCAAATGCCGAGAAGAACACTTTTCTTATTGATCGCACTTCAGAATATGAGAGCCTGGAAAAACGTCCCTACGACGGTGAGGAGTATTCAAGCAATATCAACATTCCGTTATCGCACCATAATTATTTTTTATTCGATGCGGCTCTCAATCAGGTGGGGGCTAATAATCACACCGCTCAGAAGCCTTATATCTATTCTGAGGTCAATCAATATTACGATTTCAAACAGCGAAATCAGTCCTGGAGCATGAACAAAACCTCTTGGTTGGGTCGGAAATGGTGGGATGAGCATTTTATCACCATCAAGGGTAAAGATTATTGGTTAACGGTAGACCCTGGAGTCGATTTGCAAGCAGGTCGCGATGTAGATGCCGATATTGATACCTATAATAACACCCGACTGGCATACGTGCAAGGGGGGATTGGAAAAAACATCGGGTTCTTCGCTGTAGTGTATGAAAGTCAGGGACGATTTGCAGATTACTTCAATCGCTTTGCGGAAGCAAGAAGACCCGATGGCGGAAATCCTGCCATCATTCCGGGGCGCGGTATCGCGAAGCGATTTCGAGACGATTCGTATGATTATCCGATTGCCACGGGACATGTTTCGTATTCGCCTTCCAAATGGTTCAACGTACAATTGGGCCATGGAAAGCTGTTCTTAGGAGACGGGTATCGATCACTGTTGTTAAGCGATAATGCGAGTCCGTATCCTTTCTTCAAATTAAACACTACGTTTTGGAAGTTGAAATACACCAATACGTGGATGTCGCTTCGTGACGTTCGCCCGGAAGTGACAGCAGACGGCTCGTTTCGCACCAAATTTATGGCGAATCATTATTTGAGTTACAATGTGACCAAACGACTTAATATTGGCTTGTTTGAATCGGTAATTTGGGAAAATGACAACGACCGTGGATTCGATTTCAACTATATCAATCCGGTTATCTTTTATCGTGCCATTGAATTCTCCACCGGATCTCGGGGTGGAAATGCCTTGATAGGAATTAGTGCCAAATACAAATTTACCGACCGAATTAATGCCTATGGGCAGTTGATCATCGATGAATTTTCCTCCAGCGACTTTTTTGGTTCCGAAGGAAGCTACAAAAACAAACAAGGATATCAGCTTGGAGCGAAGTATTATGACGCCTTCGGAGTTTCTAATTTAATGATTCAGGCAGAATACAACCGCGTGCGGCCTTTTACCTATTCGCACAATACAGTGGTGCTTAACTACGGCCATAACAATCAGTCGATGGCACATACCCTGGGAGCGAACTTTTCAGAATTCGTTGGAATTGCCCGCTATCAATGGAATCGTGTTTTTGCCGATGCCAAAGTAATTGTGGCGAAGCGCGGCTTCGAATTCAATTCCGAAGAGGACATGCTTTTTTACGGCGGAAGTATTTACGGCACCGAAGATAATCGCGTTTCCGACCTAGGGAATGAATTGGGGCAAGGGAATACGACCGATTTCTTTCATGCTGAGTTGCAAGCAGGGTATGTAATCAATCCGTCTTCGAATCTAAAGATCTACGGAAGCGTGATCTTTCGGGATTTTAAGCCTTTAGTCAATACAGAAAGTGTGTTCGAGAACCAAACTACTTGGGTGAACTTCGGAATTAGAACCGACTTGTTTAATTGGTACTACGATTTCTAGTGCCTATTTCTTTCCAGCCGCAGGATACTTTCGGCGGGCATCTGCGATGATCACCTGAAGAATTTTTTCGGTACTAATAAAGCCATCACCAAATCCTTTCGCATCGTATTCGGCCGTGAGTTCCTTCATCTGAAGTATTTCCGCATCGGTTTTCCCGGCCACAACGTGATATGCCACACGATCCCGTAAGAACTCCAATGCAGATTTTAGATATTCAACATCCTCCTTTTCGGCAAGTTCACCATGCCCGGGAATGATCTTAGTGTCTTTATTGGCGATTAAGGAGATACGTGTGAGTCCTTTGATATAGCCGTCTAGCGAACCTCCATTATCGGTATCTATAAAAGGGTATCCACTATTGATAAAGGCATCACCGGTATGCATCACATTCGCTTCAGAGAAATAGAGGATGATATCGCCACGGGTGTGTGCATTGTCTACGTGGAACGCTAAAATTTCATCACCATTGTGATAAAAGGTCATATCGCGGCTAAACGTAATAGCAGGTAAGTTTTGCACCATTTTCATTACGGATTCTTCCTCTTTATCGCGAGCAATTTCTGCTTCTTGCTTTGCGAGTTTTTGATACTCAGGATTCGTTTCATCCCCAAGACGCTTCATGGCGTTGTTATAGGTATCCTCGGCAACTTTATCCAGTTTTTTAGTGGCTTCAGCAAAGAGTAGCTTGCGCACATTTTCATGGGCGATCACAATAGCGCCTTGTCCCTTGATATTATCATTTCCACCCGTATGATCTCCATGGTGATGGGTGTTCACCAAATAGCGAAGTGGCTGAGTAGTAACACTTAAAATTTTGTTTAAAATTTGAGGAGTAGCATTGGCAAATTGACTGTCGACCATCAACGTACCTTCCGATCCTACCTGAAAAGCAATATTTCCCCCGCGTCCTTGTAACATGTAGATGCTGTCTTGAACTTGAGTGAGTTGTAGTGTGGCATCCTGTGAAAATACCTGACCTTGAATACATAAGAAGGCAGTGAGGAATAAAGTAATTAGTCGCATAAAAATTGTCATTGATAAGAAATTCCAAAATAATAAAAACCGTAATGTTGACCTAACTTAAGGGACGAATTATTGCCAAAAATTATTAGTAGCTGTATCTTTGCAGCCGAAAATACAAGGAGTATTTTGAAAACTGTGAGCTTGTCTGCAAACCGAAACGCGAGAATGCCTGTAGCCCTCTTTAAGAACTTTACCGAAATCACGAAAATGCGACTCTCTGTAAGCGTTGTTTTTTCTTCGGTCGCCGGCTATTTGTTGGGCGTAGACACCATCGATTTTGCTGTTTTGTTGCTCTTATGTGTAGGTGGGTATTGCATGGTGGGTGCTTCAAACGTGTTCAACCAGATCATAGAGCGCGATCTAGACGCCCTGATGGAGCGCACCAAAAACAGGCCGCTTCCGTCCGGAAGGGTGGCCGTAACACCGGCTTTCTTGTTGGCTACCGTGCTAACCATTGTTGGGATCGCAGTGCTCTATGTGATTAATCCGCAGACGGCTCTTTTTGGGGCCATCTCTATTTTTATGTACGTTAGTTTGTACACTCCATTGAAGACCAAAACACCCTTATCGGTCTTTGTAGGTGCCTTTCCGGGGGCAATTCCGTTTATGTTAGGCTGGGTTGCGGCGACGAACGATTTCGGAATAGAACCCGGTACGCTATTTATGATCCAATTTTTTTGGCAGTTCCCACATTTTTGGGCGATAGGATGGTTTCTCTATGAAGACTACCAACGAGGTGGTTTCTATATGCTTCCAAATGGAAAACGCGATCGCGGTACCGCCATTCAGATTGTACTTTACTGCATCTGGACCGTGCTAGCCTCTCTCATACCCGTGTTAGGGGTCACCGGAAAATTATACCTAACCCCCGTTTCCGGTGTGCTAATAGCCGGACTGGGTGTTTGGCTTATTTATTATGCGCTGCGACTCTTCCGAAGAAAAACAGAAAAGGCCGCGCGCCAATTAATGTTGGTAAGCGTAAGCTACATTACCTTGCTACAAATTATTTATGTAGTCGATAAATTTATACGATGACCGATTATACCGAAGGAACCGAAGAAAAAAAACTGAAGCGCGCCAAGAAAATGATGCTTTGGTTCGGAATTATAAGCTTGTCTATGAGCTTTGCCGGCCTTACCAGCGCCTATGTGGTAAGTAAAGAACGCCCCGATTGGTTAACCGACTTTGAAATTCCGCCTGCCTTTTATATAAGTCTTGTTGCTATTGTGGCCAGCAGTATTACGGTTCACCTGGCCAAGCTGAAGATTCAGCAGGAGGCGAATCGACTTGGCATGATACTGCTATGGCTCACGGTGGGCCTGGGAGTTTCATTCGTGATGTTGCAATTTCGAGGCTTTTCTGAAATTATTGCTAATGGTTATTACTTTACGGGAAGCGAAAGTACCATAACCACCTCATTTATCTATTTAGTAGTGCTTTTGCACCTAGCCCATGTGGTAAGCGGACTCATAGCGCTTTTAGTAGTAATTTATAATCATTTTAAACAGAAGTATAAAAACGGCAAAACCCTTGGTATAGAACTCGCTGCCACATTTTGGCACTTTGTCGATATCTTGTGGATTTATCTCTTTTTGTTTTTCTATTTCGTTAGATAAAAATAATACCTATTTTTGTGCTTTATTTAACACCAAACTGTTTCTATGGAAGCTACTGTGGCTAAAACAGGTACCGAAGGAAAGACGTGGGGCGGCGGAAATCGCCCGCTCAATGCCAGCTATGGCAAGATGATGATGTGGTTCTTTATTGTTTCGGATGCCTTGACATTCTCTGGCTTTATTGCCTCATACGGATTTTCGAGATTTAAGTTTATCGATGCATGGCCGATTGCTGACGAGGTTTTTACCCACGTACCCTTCCTACACGGTGTTCCTGCACCTATGTACTACGTAGCCTTTATGACTCTGGTGCTGATTTTTTCATCAGTAACTATGGTGCTAGCGGTAGACGCCGGACATAAAATGCAGAAAAACAAGGTGGTCTGGTACATGTTCTTTACCATTATTGGAGGTGCTATATTCGTTGGATCACAGGCTTGGGAGTGGGCCACTTTTATCAAAGGAGATTACGGTGCTGTAGAAACCAAAGGAGGAAAGATCCTTCAGTTCTTAGATACCAATGGAGAACGCGTTGCGATCGCCGATTTTGCCGAATTTATGCCGCAAGCTCGAGAGAACCATCTTGAGAAGAATGGTATTTGGTATGAGGCAGAGCCCGAAACACGTACCAACTACTCTTACGAAGAAGTTAAAGCAGGCTTCCTAGCGAACGATAATCTTTTAATTAGAACGCAATACCTGGATGAAAACGGGGAGCATATCGTGTTGAACCGTCAAGAATCGATTGCGAAACTCGAAAATGACGGAAAACTCGTGGTGGAAGGAGCCAACTTGAAACATAACGAGTACGGACATCCATTGTTTGCTGATTTCTTTTTCTTCATTACCGGATTCCACGGATTTCACGTATTCTCTGGGGTGGTAATCAATATCATCATCTTCTTCAACGTGATTATTGGAACGTATGAGCGCAGAGGAAGTTACGAAATGGTTGAAAAAGTAGGACTCTATTGGCACTTTGTAGACCTGGTTTGGGTATTCGTATTCACATTCTTTTATCTGGTATAAGCGAAATTAATTAAACATGGCACACGAGCATAAACTTGAAATATTTAGAGGCGCCTGGAAGTTTAAATCCAATGTAAGTAAGATCTGGGGGGTATTTACATTTCTCTGTATCGTTACGGCAATTGAGGTGGTCCTGGGTATTATTAAGCCCGAAGTTCTTACCGCGAATCGCTTCCTAGCGATGAAACTTCTCAACTGGATTTTCATTATCCTTACCTTGGTAAAGGCCTATTATATCACTTGGGATTTCATGCACATGCGCGACGAAACGTCGTCACTTCGCCGAGCGGTAGTGTGGACCGGAGTGTTCTTAATTTGTTATTTGATCCTGATCTTATTAATCGAAGGAGATTATATTTACGAGGTTTATAAAAGCAATTACGTGAAGTTCGATTTTTAATTTCGAGTTTCACCGTAAGAATATAGAAAAGAGCCCTGAAAATCAGGGCTTTTTTTTTTGTTAAAGTATGGCTTCAAAGTTGGCAGACCTCTTTTTGGCTTGTATTTTTGTAAAAATTTTGCACCCTTGAAGTTTAAAAAATTTGCGGTCCTTGCGGTCTTGTTCCTATTGCCAATCACGGTATATCTCTTTTTTGCTTCCGGTGTCAATAATTTCGCAAAACTTCCTGTACTTAGCTATCAGGTGGCGCCTATCGATACCTTGAAAACAGTAGCGGGTGAGATGGTGCAATTGAAGGATCGAATTACCGTGCTAGGCTTCTTCGGAAATGAGGTAACAGAGAAAAAGGCCAACGCCTTCAATTTGGCGCATAAGATTTATAAAAAGAATTATCAATTCGCCGACTTCCAAATGGTATTTCTCATTACGAAAGGGCAGGCGAAAGAGGTAGCAGCACTCAAGCAACGGCTTACAGAAATTGAAAACCCGGTTAAGTACAAATTTGTGGAAGCCTCTCCCGAAGCGATCGCTAGCGTATTTACTTCCTTAGAGACAGACGGCGTACTTTCAAAAAATTACTCCAGTGATAGGGTTTTCATTATTGACAAAGACAGCCGACTTCGTGGAAGAAATGATGATGAGGATGTGGGTATTCTGTATGGATATAATGCCAGTGATTACGCCGAGGTGAACAATAAAATGAGTGACGATATCAAGGTGATTTTGGCCGAATATCGGTTGGCCTTGAAGAAATATAAAGCGGACAGAGAGATTTAGGCATGAAAAACTATTCGTACGTAGGGATTACGTTTATTATTTTGATTTTTGGAATCTGGGCTGTTCCTAAAATCGTAGATCATTTCTCGGCACCCGAAATGGCAACCATTGGAAAAGTTCCCGATTTCGAATTTGTTAATCAGGATGGGAAGACAATCACCAATGCAGCGTATGAGAATAAAGTGTATGTGGCCGAATTCTTCTTTACCACCTGTCCCTCGATATGCCCCATTATGAATCGTAATATGGTTCGAATTCAAAACGAATTTTACGGAAACCCTAAGGTGGGGATCGCTTCCTTCAGTATAGACCCTGATTACGACACACCCGATATTTTAAAGGAGTACGCTGAATCCTATAAAATAACCAACCCCAATTGGCATTTACTGACCGGAAATAAGGACGAAATTTTTGAGTTGGCCAATAAAGGCTTTAACCTCTATGTTGGGGAAGCCCCTGATGTAGAAGGCGGCTTTGAACATTCCGGTTTCTTTGCCTTGATCGATCAAAATGGAATGATTCGCTCTCGCTACGATGAGAATGACAACCCGGTTATTTATTATGACGGATTGGAGGAGGAAGGAATACAAATGCTGATGGAAGACATAAAAAAATTGCTGTGATATGAATCAATCTATACGCACAAAGAAATACAACGTTTGGATCTGGGTACTGTCTATCGCGATCCCAATTGCGGTGGCAGTGTTATTCACTATCCGCATTCCAGGGGTAGAACGGCTAGATTTTCTGCCTCCCATCTACGCCACTATAAATGGTATCACAGCGGTGCTTCTGATCGTGGCGGTGCTTCAAATTAGAAAGGGAAATCGAAACACCCACGAGCTGCTTATGAAAAGCTGTATAGTGCTATCCGTATTATTTTTGGTGATGTATGTAGCCTATCATATGACGTCAGACTCCACTCCCTATGGAGGTGAAGGTTGGATTCGTTATGTGTATTTTTTCATATTGATTTCGCATATACTACTTTCTATCACGGTGATTCCCTTTGTTTTGATCACTTACGTTCGTGCCATTTCTGGAGATTTTATGAAACACCGTAAGATCGCAAGAATCACTTTTCCTATCTGGTTGTACGTAGCGGTTACCGGGGTCATTGTGTACCTAATGATCGCTCCTTATTATTAGAAAAAGATGCGACTAAAAATCTTCTTTTCGATACTTCTCATGCTGGTTTGTTTTCTTCCTGCGGAAGCCCAATGTGCCATGTGTCGTGCGGTATTAGAAAGTGAAGAAGGAAATCAGGCCGCCAAGGGAATTAACAATGGTATCATTTATCTAATGATCTTTCCGTACCTGCTCGTGGGTGGGGTTGTGTATGTTATTTATAAGTCGCGTCAAAGAGCAGCTTCAGAAGAAAATTAACATAACCTTCACATTTAAACTGTAACACTAACCGACCTTTGGAGTCTACTAGTGGAAGGCTTCCACTAACCAACACTGTAAGTCTCCATCTTGTAACTAGATCCGCCCTCACAAAGCGGATTATTTTTGTAAATTTCCATGTGCAATGATAGAAATCAGCGACTTACATAAATCGTATCGTACCGGGGCCAATTCCTTACACGTACTCAAGGGGATCAATTTTACTGTTTCCGAAGGGGAAATGGTGTCCATCATGGGCTCCTCCGGTTCGGGTAAGTCGACATTACTCAACATTTTAGGAATGCTCGATGAAGCCGATGAGGGAGAGTACAAGCTCGACGGGCGTGTCATCAAAAACCTCAATGAACGCATTGCGGCCAAGTATCGGAATCAATTCTTAGGATTTATCTTTCAGTCCTTTAACCTTATCAACTATAAAACAGCGCTCGATAATGTTTCTATGCCGTTGTATTATCAAGGAGTAAACAGAAACATTCGAACCGACAAAGCGATGCATTATCTTGAAAAAGTAGGCCTCGCCAACTGGGCGACACATTTGCCCAACGAGCTTTCAGGAGGACAAAAACAGCGGGTAGCCATTGCACGCGCATTGGCCAGTGATCCGAAAGTACTGTTAGCCGATGAGCCAACAGGTGCGTTAGATACCAAGACTTCGTATGAAGTAATGGAGTTGATTCAAGAGATCAATGATGAAGGGAAGACCATTCTGGTTGTCACCCACGAGGATGACATTGCCCACATGACGAAACGAATCGTCAATCTCAAGGATGGCGTGATCATTGATGATTCCGTAGTAACTCAGGTGCGAGCTTCCGAAGCCCGCAAAAAACAAGAGGTGCATGTTTAACTTAGAACGCTGGCAAGAAATTTTTGAAACCATTCGTAAGAATAAGCTTCGCACGTTCTTAACCGGATTGTCGGTAGCTTCCGGAATATTTATTTTAGTGATTCTTCTGGCGATCGGGCAGGGCATGCAAAACGGAATTCAGAAAGAGTTTGAAGAAGATGCTGCGAACCGAATTAGTGTGTGGACCGGGGTTACAACCGTTGAACACAAAGGGCTTAATCCTGGACGCCGCATAGAAATGGACAATCGCGATTATGAAATCGCCGAAGGCAAGAATCGAGAACAACTCGAATATAAATCAGGGGTTTACAGCATTTGGGGTGGACTCACCTCCTACAAGAACGAGACAGGTAGTTATCGTATAGAAGGGGTGCGCGGTGATTACCAGTTTTTGGAAAACGAATCGCTTACTTCAGGAAGGTATATCAATCAACAAGACTTAGACAATTACGAGAAAGTAGCCGTAATTGGAAATCGCGTGTATCTGGATTTGTTTAAAGGCAAGAATGCCATTGGTGAGTATATCGAGATCACTGGTATTCAGTTTAAAGTTATTGGAGTATATACCGATCCCGGAGGTGAACGGGAAGAAACACGCATCTTTATTCCACTTACAACAGCGCAACGCGTCTATAATGCAGGGGATAAGCTGAGGTCTTTGGTCTTCACCTTACAGCCCGAAGAAAATTTTGAAAAGGCGCTGGCTGCTTCCGAAGCCTTTACGAGTCAGCTTGAAAATGATTTAAAAACACGTTATAGCATTTCTCCAATTGATGAAAGCGCAGTCCGCATAAATAACTCTCTGGAAAATGCAAAACGATTTTATGACTTAATGAATATGATTCGTTGGTTCTTCTGGGGCGTTGGTATTTGTACCATCATTGCCGGAGTGGTTGGCGTTAGTAATATTATGCTCATTATTGTAAAAGAGCGAACCAAGGAAATTGGTATTCGGAAAGCCATTGGTGCACAACCCTTGTCGATCATCGGGATGATTTTGCACGAATCGATATTCGTCACTGCCATTGCAGGAATGTTTGGGTTGGTGTTTAGTCTATTCTTATTGGAAATGGTGGGGCCTTTGATTGAAACCGATTACATACGAAATCCTTCGGTAGATTTTGGGGTTGCCATTACGACGGTGATTATCCTCATTGCAGCCGGAGCACTAGCCGGATTTTTCCCCGCACGACGTGCTTCCAATATTAAACCTATAGTGGCCCTTCGAGATGAGTAAAATATTTAGCAGAGATAGTTGGTCTGAAATCATTGAAGCACTAAGCTCCAACTGGTTTCGAACAGTATTAACCGCCTTCGGGGTTCTCTGGGGGATTTTTATTCTTGTCATCTTACTGGCTGCAGGAAACGGACTCGAAAATGGTGTGAAGCAAGGCTTTTCCGGCATGGCTACCAATTCTATGTTCATGTGGTCGCAAACGGCTTCAAAACCCTATAAAGGGTTGCCTAAAGGGCGTCGGTACTCTTTTAAAATTGGAGATGTTGACGCCATCAAACAAAACGTCCCCAACCTTCGGTTTGTGTCACCTAGAAACCAATTGGGCGGCTTTCGAGGCTCTAATAATGTAGTGCGCGGTTTAAAAACAGGGGCGTTTAACGTATATGGCGATTATCCTGAAATCATTCAGCAACAACCTATGGATATCACCATGGGAAGATTTTTGAATCACTCCGATATTCAAGAGAAACGTAAAGTTGCGATCATCGGGGAAGGGGTTAAAACTACCCTGTACGAACGCGAAGAAGAAGTCATAGGTTCCTATATCAAGATTAACGGCGTTAATTTTATGGTGGTAGGGATGTACAAGAAAAAATCGAATGGCGGTGGCGACGCTGAAGAAGCGCAAAAGGAAATCTACGTACCTTTCTCTTCCTTTTCACAAGCCTTCAATCGCGCCGATAATGTAGGCTGGATGGCAATCACCGCGCAAGATGGTTCTTCCATTACCAATCTGAAAGAGCAGGTATTCGATGTCATTAAATCGAGGCATACTATACATCCCGAAGATGATCGCGCCATTGGGAACTTCGACCTATATCAAGAATTTAGTAAGATCAACGGACTCTTCACAGCGCTTAACTTTGTGGCCTATTTCGTAGGAATCTTGGTACTCCTTTCAGGAATCATTGGTATTAGTAATATCATGCTTATTGTGGTAAAGGAACGCACCAAAGAGATTGGTATTCGTAGAGCGTTGGGAGCAACCCCTTGGAGTATACGTACACAAATTCTATTAGAATCCATCTTCCTTACAATCATTTCTGGAATGGCGGGAATTGCTTTGGCATCGGCGGTTTTGGCGCTCGTTAATTATGCCATGGAAGGAATGGACACCACAGACACCATGTTTCTGAATCCTTCTGTGAATATCGGGGTTGTCATGGTAGCCTTAACTATTTTGATCATATCGGGGCTTTTGGCCGGATTAATTCCGGCACAAAACGCCATCCGCGTAAAACCTGTGGATGCGCTTCGTACCGAATAACAAGAAACTAACAATCAATTGAAAATCGAATAATTATAACTCATGAAAAAGACCGGAACCATAATTGTACTTGGCCTCATCATTTTATTTTTTGGAATTGCCATGTACTGGCTTTGGAGTAAAAACTCAGAAGACCCTATTGTGTATACCACCGAAACACCCTCGATGGGCACGATCGTTAAGAAAACGGTAGCTACGGGAAGTATTGTTCCAAAGGAGGAAGTACTCATCAAACCCAATATTTCCGGGATTATTGATGAAATCTACGTGGAAGCAGGCGATATTATTAAAAGTGGCGATTTGATCGCTAAGGTGAAAGTGGTGCCTAATGTTTCCTCCCTCACAAGTGCAAAGAACAACATCAATTCCGCGAGAACACAAGTCGAAACCGCTAGATTAGCTTATGAAAGTCAGAAGAGCATTTACGATCGCCAAAAAGCACTTTTTGATAAAGGTGTGATCTCTGCCAATGAGTTCGACAACGCACAGCTAGCATACAATCAAGCGTTACAACGTTTCAATCAGGAGAAGGTGAATCTTACGGGAGCACGACAGAATTACGACATTGTAAAAACAGGAACCACTAGTGGTTTGGGAGCTTCTGCCAACACCGAGATTCGCGCCACGGTATCAGGAATGGTGTTAGATGTTCCTGTCAAGACGGGGAATCAGGTGATTGAAGCAAATAATTTTAACGACGGGACTACCATTGCTACGCTGGCCGATGTGGATAAAATGATCTTTGAAGGAAAAGTAGACGAGAGTGAAGTGGGAAAAATCAAAGAAAACCTTCCATTAGAAATTACGGTAGGGGCTATTGAAGATAAAAGTTTTGACGCTGTGCTCGATTACATTGCACCGAAAGGAGTTGAAGAAAATGGCGCGATTCAATTCGAGATCAAAGGGACCTTGAGTGCCCGTGATACTACCTTTATTCGTGCTGGATTGAGTGCGAACGCCTCTATTATTCTGGCGCGAGCAGACAGCGTGTTAACCCTCAAGGAGGGATTGGTGCAGTACGATCCTCAAACGCAAGAACCGTTCGTGGAAGTGGCGGTAGGAGATCAGGAATTTGAACGTCGCGATGTAGAATTAGGAATCAGTGACGGAATTCAGGTGGAGATCAAAAACGGAATTTCTAAAGATGACAAAATAAAGGTGTGGAACCAATTGAAAGCGGCTCCTGAATTTGGTGGCCGATAATTTAAACGGAATATTTGTAACACTAACAACCATCTTAAGACCAACTGAACAATGATTGTCAATATGAAGAAAGCTGTCCTCTTATTAGTACTTGCTCTTTTGAGTAGTATCACGTATGCACAAAACAAACAATGGACGTTACAGGAGTGTATTCGTCATGCCTTAGAGAATAACATTTCCATAAAGCAAAGTGAATTGGATCTCGAATCGGTGGAGGCCGATAAATTACAGGCGGTCGGAAACTTTATTCCGAGTCTCAACCTGAATGCCAGTGTTTCAGAGAATACCGGACTTAGTTTCAACCCTGTTACCAATAACGCGCAAACTACCACCTTTTTATCGGCGACCGGGAGAGTAACGGTTGGATACACACTTTTTGATGGATTGCGAAATGTGCGTCAGTTACAGCGTGCAAAAATCCAACAACTGGCGAGCGAGTACCAGTTAGATAAGATGAAGGATGATATTTCTTTATTGGTAGCGAATTCGTATTTAGAGGTGTTGTTGAATAAAGCGAACCTGGCTTCCGTCACCGCTCAAAATGCAGTTACCTTAGAACAAATTGAACGTACGCAAAACTTGGTCGATGCCGGAACATTACCACGGGGCGACCTGCTTGAAATTAAAGCCACCAATGCCAGTGAACAACAGCGCATCGTTGTTGCCGAGAATGCCGTAACGGTTTCTCTTATTAGTTTGGCGCAATTATTATTGATCAAAGATTACGAAAGCTTTGATATTGCAGATGAAGGATATACCATCTACGGTGAAGAAATTATGGAGAAGCCCGTAGGAGAAGTTATTACCGCCGCGGAAGAGAATCGGAATGAGGTGAAAATCGCCATGCAAAATATGGAGCTGGCCAAAAAGAACTTACAAATTGCACGCGGTGCTTATTACCCTACACTTACCGCATTCTTCGGATACGACACTCGTTATACCGATGCAACTTCCTTCGTGCAGCAAGCCGACCCAGACAATCCGTTTTCCATTCAAGAAATTGGGTTTGTGGAAGAGACCGGTCAAACTGTTGTGGGACAGTTTCCCAATACAATAACACGCGAAGTGGGAGCAGACCCCTTCTTCGATCAGTTGTATCAAAATGATGGGATTGGCTATGGCCTGCAATTAAACATTCCTATTCTGAATGGATTTTCCACAAGAAGTAATGTCATGCGCCAAAAGGTTGAGCTGAAGCGATCGGAATACCAATTAGAACAAGCTAAACTCGATTTGGAATCGAATGTCTATCAAGCCATGGTAGATGCTCGTGGCTCTTTTAAAGCCTTTGAGGCGGCGCAGGCAGCCTTAGAATCGCAAGAGCTTGCTTACGAATATGCGAAAGAACGCTATGATGTTGGCTTGACAAATGCCTTCGATTTTAGTCAGGCAAAATTGCGATATGACAATGCACAAATTGAAGCGAACCGAACGAAATACGATTATATTTTTAAATTAAAGGTCTTAGAGTTGTATTTTGGGGTAGATCCTACGGAATTAAAGTTTTAGACTATGAGTAGAAAAGTACTTATCTGGTTGGTTGTTGGAGTCATCGGACTTATCATTTTCTTTATCATTGGAAAGAAGGCCGGATGGTTTGGAGCCGATCCAAATACCAAAGAGGTTCAGATTACTAAAATCGAACCTATGGACATTGTAGAAATGGTAGCGGCCACCGGAAAGATTCAACCGGAGGTGGAGGTTGCATTATCTTCGGAAGTTTCCGGAGAAATCATCGAACTGCCAGTTGTAGAAGGTCAACAGGTGGAAAAAGGCGACTTGCTCGTGAAGATCAATCCAGATCTCATACAATCAGCACTCAACCAATCTCAGGCGGGCTTGCAAAATGTACGGGCCCAGTTGGCACAGGCGGAAGCGAGTTTGCAGAACGCTAAGTTGAACTACGACCGAAATAAGACCTTGTTCGACAAAGGCGTTATTTCGAAAGCCGAATGGGACCAAAGCGTATCGGATTATGAAATTGCAAAAGCCAATCAACAATCGGCTTACTATAACGTACAAAGTGCCGCAGCCAGTGTGAAACAATCGCGGGACAATCTTTCTAGAACGTCCATCTATGCGCCTATGAGTGGCACCATATCTAAGCTCGCGGTAGAACTGGGTGAACGTGTGGTAGGGACAGCGCAAATGGCCGGTACCGAAATTGTACGAGTGGCGAACCTAAACAATATGGAGGTAGAGGTTGATGTGAACGAAAATGACATCGTTAAGGTGGCTATAGGCGACTCAACGATTGTTGAAGTAGACGCCTATTTAAAGCGCGAATTTAAAGGAATTGTTACCGAAATCGCTAACTCAGCTGAAGACGCTCTTTCTGCCGACCAGGTAACCAATTTTAAAGTGAAGGTTCGTATCGTTCCCGCTTCGTATGCCGATCTAACCGAAGGGAAACCGGAAAGTTACTCACCATTCCGTCCGGGAATGACTGCGACTGTCGACGTGATCACGAATAAAAAACAAAATATTATTGGTGTTCCTATCAGCGCTATTGTGATCAAAAGCGATACTACAGAACAAAAGGGGTTTTCAGTACAGGAAACGACTACGGCTTCCGAAGAAAAATTTGAATGTGTCTTCGTAAAAGATGGCGATAAGGCAAAACTTCGTGTGGTCACTACGGGAATTCAGGACGATAGCAATATTGAAATTACTTCAGGGCTTTCCGAAGAAGATGTGGTTATTACAGGGCCTTACAATACGGTAACAAAAACACTAGAAAGTGGAGATGTAGTATCGGTTAAAGCTGAAAAAGAAACAGAAGAACAATGATCCTTCCATAGAACACAATCATAAAGGCATCGTTTCTAAGCGATGCTTTTTTATTGTAAATCGTTTTCTGGGGCTGTACCTTTGCGGAAAAATCCAATTCATGGCGATCTTGCTTTGTATCGAAACGGCCACCACGAACTGTTCGGTTGCGTTGGCTAAAGATGGACACCTGCTTGCAAGCAAAGAAGACTACGGAAAAAAATTTTCTCATGCCGAGCGTTTGCATGTCTATATGGAGGAACTTCTGAAGGACACAAAACTTAGCTGGAATGACCTTGACGGGATCGCCATTAGCAAAGGTCCCGGTTCGTATACCGGATTGCGCATTGGGGTGTCGGCTGCTAAGGGATTGTGCTTTTCACTATCCATTCCGTTACTTTCAGTGTCTACTCTTCAATCCCTCGCACAACAAGGACTTCATCGTGATGCTGTGGTCGTTCCAATGCTGGATGCAAGACGTATGGAAGTCTATGCCGAAATTTTCAGTGCAGACGGCGCGAAATTGCGTGAAACAAAGGCAGAGGTGCTTACCGAAGATTCGTACGCCGAATATGTTGAGCAGGACATACTGTTTATTGGTACGGGTGCTGCTAAGTTTCAAGAGCTTAGTCGGCATAAAAAAGCGACCTTCCTAGAGGCACTTCCTTCTGCAAAAGATATGGTTGCTTTGGCGACCCAAAAGTTTCAGTCGGAAACATTCGAAGATGTGGCCTATTTTGAACCCTATTATCTAAAAGACTTTATTGCGGGTTAGCCCCATTTTCAGCATACAAATGCACATCGCGTTGCGGGAATGGGATGGTAATTCCGTCGGCCTCTAAGCGTTTCTTGCCTTCTTCCAGCGTATTCCAGCGAAGTGCCCAGAAATCGTCTATATGTGCCCAGTAGCGCAGCGATAGGTTTACAGAGCTGTCTCCCAACTCTGCCAATACCACCATAGGCATCTTGTCTTCAATCTTAAGAATGGCTTCCTGCTCCATCGCTAGATTTAGAAGAATATCCTTGGCCACTTTCACATCATCATCATAGGAAATACCAAAAATGAGATTTTCACGGCGCATGCTTTGGGAGGTATAATTTACAATGTTGTCGTTAGATAGCTTTCCGTTAGGAACGATGGCTTCTTGATTCCCGAAGGTAAGAATACGCGTATGAAAAATGGAGATTTCCTTTACCGTACCATCTACGCCCTGAGCAGAAATAAAGTCACCCACTCGAAACGGTTTCAGTAATAAAATGAGCACGCCACCAGCAAAGTTGGATAGTGATCCTTGCAGGGCGAGGCCCACCGCTAAACCAGCAGCACCAATTACCGCTACCAGCGAGGCCGATTCGACGCCCAATTGATTGATCACCAAAACAAACAATAGTATTTTTAACCCCCAATTGATCAGACTTGCGGAAAACTTTTCCAGGGTGACATCGTAATCTTTCTTTTGGAAGAATTTGGCAATCACACGGTTAATAAATCGAATGATCCATAACCCAACGATCAACATCAAAATAGCGCCTACCAAACTGGGCAGGAAATCGATCAGTTTTTCGCCATATTCTTCAATATAGGTTTCAATATTTTTAAACTTTTCCATAAGGGGTATTTTCTTCTTATTCTTTAATTGAGGTTAAGGCCTGCGAGACTTCCTTCATGGGAAGTTTGCAGGTATTATTGACGCATACGTAGAGATAGGTCTCTCCTTCTACAAAGCGCCCTTCCAACAAATAGTCATCTTCTTTTTTAGTACTACCCGCAAGAAGTACGTTGGGCAAATAGGTTTTGCTGAGTTCCTTGATTTTTTGTGGTGCTTCGGGTCCAACCACTACCAGTTCGTAGAAACTGGATTGATAATTGGCTAACAGATCGATCCAATTGGAAAAGCTATCAGGGTATTTTTCCAACTCAGGCTGAACGTTGTGCAACATTTGTTTAGCGGTTTCAGCATATTTCGGAACGTCATAGTAGTGAGACAGCAAAAATAGGTTATGTGCCATAATCGAATTGGAAGCAGGAATTACATTATCCCGATATTCAAAACTTCTAGATACCAGTGCTTTGTCCTCATCAGAAGTAAAATAGAACATGCCTGAGGCATCGTCGTGAAAGTGAGTAAAGGTGTATTCGGCCATTTGTTTTGAAAGCGCTAACCATTGAGAATCTAAAGTCACTTCGTACAAATCAATATACCCTTGAATGACCGCCGCATAGTCTTCCAGGTATCCGTTGATGCTGCTCATACCATCCTTATAGGTGTGGTATAAGGCGCCATTAGCTTGTAATTGTTGGTTCTTGATAAAGTTTGCATTGTTTTGGGCAGCTACCAGATATGCGGGATCTTGAAAGGCTTTGTAGGCGGAAATATAGCCACTCATCATCAAGCCGTTCCAGGAGGTGAGGGATTTATCGTCCAGACGGGGTCGTACCCGTTGATTACGGTAGTCAAACAACTTCTTTTTCCAGCCAGATTTTTTTTGCTGAAGTGTTTCTGGAGTGATGCCGAACCGTGTTGCTATGGCTTCATCCGATTGGAGTCGAAGTAGCACATAGGCTTCTTCTTCCTCCCAATACCCTGTTTCGTTTACATTATAATAATTAGCGAACATGCTAAAGTCGGGTCCCAGGACCTTTTTCAGCTCCTCTTCGGAATAGACATAATAAGCCCCTTCCTCCAGTTCGCCCGAGGTCGTTTCACTATCGGCGTCTAACGAGGAGTAAAAGGCGCCACTCTCGTGGGTCATCTCCCGTTCAATAAAATCTAGTGTTTCAGCAACTACTTCTTGATACAATGGTTTTTTCGTGACCTGATACGCTTCGCTGTAGAGCGTAACCAACTGCGCGTTGTCGTAGAGCATTTTTTCAAAGTGGGGTACATGCCAGCGTATGTCGGTGCTGTATCTTGAGAATCCACCTCCTATATGGTCGTAAATACCACCATAGGCCATTTTATCGAGGGTGAAGGTTACATGATCTAGGAGCGCGCTATCATTATCGCGAACGGCCTTTCGAAGGAGAAACTCCCAGTGATTTGGCATCATAAATTTTGGTGCGCGAGTGTACCCACCATGGGTCTGATCGAAGCGTTGTTTCCATTTCGTCATCAGCGATTCGGTATCATAATCGCTGTAGTCTATCGCGTCGCTATTACGTTCGATGAGGTCGATGCTTTTAATACCTTCGGCTAAACGGTTGGCGTATTCCTGCATTTTCTGAGGATCGTTTTCATAGAGTTGTTGAATTTCCTGAATCGAATTGATCCATTCTTCCTTTTGAAAATACGTACCACCCCATACGGGTTTTCCGTCAGGTAAGGTGATGACATTTAGCGGCCAACCCGCGGTACCTTTCATTAATTGTACCGCATTGATATAGATTTGATCTACATCTGGACGTTCTTCACGATCTACTTTTACAGAAATAAAATGTTCGTTCATAACCGCAGCGGCCGTAGAATCTTCGAAGGTTTCACGTTCCATTACGTGGCACCAGTGGCAAGCTGCATACCCAATACTAATGATCATCAGTTTATTTTCATCCCTGGCTTTTTGTAAGGTGGTCTCATTCCAAGGACGCCAATTCACCGGGTTGTGAGCGTGTTGTAAGAGGTACGGACTGGTTTCATGAATCAGTTCATTGGTATAATCGTGTTGTTCCAAAGTGGTTTCAGCATTTTTTTTGCAGCCTGATAGCGATAATAACAAGCCTAGTAGGAAATAATATCTCATGGAATAGCACTAAAAAAACAAAAATACGTTTTTGAACCTTCAAAAACGTATTTTCTAGATTTTTAGAAAGATTACTTTACTTCAAACGTAATTTTAACATTGACGCGATATTCTGTAATATCCTCTCCGTCAACATTGGCGCTCATTTCTTTGACGTATACTGAACGCACATGTTTGACACTTTTTGCAGCCTGCTTTACTGCATTCTGGGTGGCGTCTTCCCAACTTTTGTTAGAATTGGCAAGCACTTCAATTACCTTAAGAACAGCCATAATGTATTGATTTTAAATGAATTCTCAAGATACAAAAAAGATGAGGGACTATTGATAAAAGTCCGTTAAAGATCTGTTAGCCATTCACAGCTTCTACCGTTTGCACTCGACCTTGCATCATTTCTCGTAGCATGGTCTCAATACCATTCTTTAAGGTAACCGTAGAGGATGGGCAGCCGCTGCAAGCCCCTTGTAAAATAACGCGAACGGTTTTGGTGTCTTCGTTGAAAGAGTCAAATGCAATATGTCCACCGTCACCCGCCACGGCAGGTCGTACGTATTCATCTAGAATTTGGATGATTTCTTTATCAATTTCTGAAGCGGCTTCGCTTCCGTTAGCAGGGCTGCTGGCCGTTTCCTTTGTGGCTTGCCGCTGAAGGAAAGCATCTTCCAGAACCGGTTTCTCTGCTTCTAAATAGGTTTTTATGAATTCACGAAGTTCCATAGAGATCTCTTCCCAGGAGGCCATGTCATATTTCATGATGGAAACATAGTTGGCGCTTAAAAACACTTCTTTTACAAAAGGAAAATTAAACAGGGCTTGAACCAAGGGAGCATGCGTAGCGTCATCTATATTCTTGAATTCAAACGTGCCGTCCGCTAGTGCTTTATTCGCTACAAATTTAAGCACAGTCGGATTTGGGGTGCTTTCCGCATACACCGTTACTGGTACTTTTGGAGTGGCTTCGGTTTGAAGGATCACTGCTTTCCCGCTATTGAGATACTCGGCAATAGCATTGGCAACTTCTTCCTGTACATCGTTCCACGCTACGATATTGAATTTTTCCACCGCAATGAAATTTTGAGCGATGTACACAGTCTTCACAAAAGGCAGGTAAAAAAGTTCTTGAGCAATCGGACTCGGAGTAGCCGCATCTATATTTTCGAATTCATAACTCGTTCCACGCGTTAGAAAAGAGTTGGCCACGAATTTTACGATGCTTTCGTTAGAAGTAGGTTGTATTTCAATGGTATACTGATCCATAAACAAATTTTACGCAAAGGTACTAAAAGCAGACGGGGTGTTAAACCCGACTCAATTATTAAATAAATGTTAATTTTTAATATATTTGGAAGCCTTAGCATAAACCTCATGAAACAACCAATACTCCCCACGCTAAGCTGTATTATATTTTTTTGGTGTAATATGATATTAGCACAGGGCCCTGGCTCTTTGTTTGTAGATGCCGGTCCAGATGTCACCGTAAATTGCTGTACCGATCTCACGGCGCAATATCTTACCACAAGAGAAACGATTAGCGCATCATATACGGTCACTTCTATTCCCTATGCACCTCCGTTCGCTTTCAACGGATTGGCCAATCAGCTCAATCCCAATCAAGATGATTCCTGGTCGGCGGTTGACTCACTACCCTATGATTTTTGTTTTTTTGGGGAATTGGTAGAAGAGTTTCAGGTAGGTTCTAACGGAGTGCTTCGTTTCGATGTTGCTGCGGGAGATACTACCAATGAATGGGCATTTAATTCGGATATTCCTAACAATACCGTCGAAGCGCTGGCGGAGGCGAACGTGTTTACCCCCGTTCATGATATTGATCCTAGTGTTTCTGGTTCCGAAGAGATTGGATACGAAGTTTTAGGAACGGCACCCGACCGTGTGCTTGTTGTTTCTTTTTATGAAGTTCCACTATTTCAATGTAACAGTTTATTAGCCACTCATATGGTGGTTTTCTATGAGTTTTCAAATATTATAGAGTTTTATATTCAAGATAAACCTACCTGTACGGGTTGGAATAGTGGAAACGCTGCCCTGGGGATACAAAATAACGACGGTACTGTTGGGTATACTCCCCCCGGTAGGAATACTTCTGATTCGCCCTGGACTACCACAAATGAAGCGTGGCGTTTTTCTCCAGACGGAGTGGAAACTTCGGTTTTTGAATGGTTGGACGCCGATGGAAACGTGATTAGTACATCGCCTACCATAACAGTTTGTCCCGATGGAACCGAGACCTACACGGCGCGTGTTACCTACACCAACACCTGTAATGGTGATGTGGTCGTACTTACCGATGACGTCGAAGTAACGGCAGATAGCCCTTTTGTTGTCGATATTGGACCTGATGTAGTTCGCTGTGATACCAGTGCTGTAACATTGGACGCAGAGGTTGGAGATCCAGGAGTAAGTTACCAATGGTTTCGTGATGACGTGCTCATCTCTGGTGCGACCAATCCAGAATATTCGGTAAACTATCCCGATTCTGGAACCTATCGGTGCGATGTTACCAGTGCAATCTGTACGCTTAGTGACGAGACTCAAGTGAATTTTTACGAAACGCCCATTGCCAATCCGGCAAATGATTTATCGCAATGCGACGACGACGCCAGTGTGGGGGAATTCGACCTCAGAGTAAATCGACCACTGGTGTTGGGAGGTCAGGATCCATTAGAGTATTCAGTTTCTTTCCACAATAGCCTTGAGGATGCCGAGAACGATGCTGCAGCGATAACAAACGAAGCAGCGTATCCGATCACTGGAGATACCGAAACCATTTTTGTACGTATCGAAAATGCTTCTGAAGATTGTTATGATACTACAAGCTTTGTCATTTCGTATTTACCGCCTGATTTTGCCATAGAGATTGGTGAAGATATTAACTCTTGCGATACGGAAACTATTACACTGGATGTAGGTCTTAGCGGTGCTGAATTCACCTACCAATGGTTTCTGGACGGGGTCTTAATTTCGGGGGCCAATGATCCCACTTTTGTTGTTTCTTGGCCTAATTCGGGAACCTACAGTTGCGAAGTTTCTGATTCTGTTTGTACCCTCATTGATGCTGTCGAGGTGAACTATAGAGAGCAGCCCATTATCGCAGAAGATCCCATATCGCTCTTTCAATGTGACGATGGGGTGAATACTGGCGAATTCAACTTGGCGCAAAATCGACCTATCGTTTTGGGAAGTCAGGATCCTTTCGAGTTTTCGGTGACCTTTCATACCTCGCTTGAGGATGCACAAACTCAGACAGACCCAATACCCAATGAAACAAACTATCTTATTACGGGTTCCGAAGAAATCATCTACATACGTATTGAAGATAGCAGTGGGTTCTGCTATGCCACTAGTAGCTTTCCCATTATTTTTTCGGAAGTGCGTGTGGGGGAAGTAACCGATTTGGCCATATGTGATTTCACTCCTTTTGGCATAGAAGAGGTGAACCTTCCGGAAATTAAGGATGCAGAGGCCTTAGATGGTCAAGATCCTGCGTTATTTGAAGTATCCTACCATCGCTCACAATTGGAAGCTAATGGCGGGACAAATCCAATTTCCACTCCCTATGAGGTAGTGGTTGAATCACAGACAATCTACGTGCGTGTTCAACAGGTGGTAGAAACCGATTGCTATGTTACCGACAGTTTTGAACTTCAAATGTATGAAGCTCCTATGATTCGGTCGGTTGCCGATTTTGAGATTTGTGATGACCTAAACGACGGATTCGAGGAATTCGATCTATCAGCAAAAATTTCAGAAATAATTGGAGACCAAGATCTGGTACAGGTGCGATTTTTTGATTCTGAAACGGCGGCCCTAGAGGGTGACCCCGATACCCAATTACCTTTGGCATATACCAATACAACTCCTAATGAACAAGTGATCTGGGTTCGTTTGGAACGGCTCATTACCGATACCGATTTGCTCGACGGTTGTTTCGATATTGCACCCCTAACGCTACGCTTACTGCCGGTTCCTATCGTGACCTTAGAAGATACCTATCGACTTTGTGTAAATAGTGCAGGCGAACCCATAGCTTCTGAAATGGGCGCATCGTCCCCTCCGTTATTGGATACCGGACTAAACATCTTGGAGTATTCCTTCGAATGGACCTTAGACGGAGCGGTAATGGCTGATGAGGAAGATCCGACACAACCTGAAACAGATGCCATAGTGGTTGCACGCGTAGGTGGAACCTACCAAGTACTTGTCACCAATCTCGTAACGGGATGTATTACGGTTTCGGAAACGGTGGTTTCTGTCTCGGCACCTCCGGCTACATACAGCGCGGAAGTTGTGGGAGAAGTGTTCTCCGGAAATTATAACATCGAAGTTTCTGTTACAGGGGAAGGGGATTACGAGTTTCAGATTGGGGATATTAGATTTCAAGATAGTAATGTTTTTGAAGGAGTATATCCCGGGGAACATATCATTACCATTCGCGATAAAAATGGGTGCGGAAGCGTTTCCATTCCTGTGACAGTAATTCATTTTCCGAAGTTCTTTACCCCTAATGGAGACGGTCATAATGATTATTGGAATATTTCTGATATTGAAATGCTCGATCCAAATGCCACCGTGGCTATTTTCGATCGATATGGAAAATTGCTGAAACAAATGACTGTCCAGGCTACGGGTTGGGATGGCACGTTTAACGGTTCTCCTTTGCCTTCTAATGATTACTGGTTTGTAATTACCTATGAGATTGATGGGGTGCAACGTGAATATCGCGACCATTTCTCGTTAAAGCGATAAATGGATACGCTGTGTTGTTCGCAATCGATTGATTCGCGAAGACCTTGTAAGAATATGATAAGTGTACCTTTCAAACGGTTCATTTCGGATTAACTTCGGCCAATTACGGATTTTACCGCTAGAGAACTCCAGATGACAGGGCATATGATTTTAAATAAATAAGAGGCTGAGCGTAGGTCGATACAACGCCTCTACATATACTAAAAACAGTTTTTAAGTGATACATAACGTATTTAGATTTTGTAAAAGCTTTATTTTACTTAGCCTCATCGTAGGATGCCACCTTAGTAAGGCGCAAGAAGGCATTCCCTTCTATACCGATTATTTCGCCGATAACTTATATGTTTTACATCCCTCCATGGCGGGGGCTGCTGTAAAGAACCAGATTCGTTTAACCGCACGCCAGCAATGGTTCGACCAACAAGAGGCGCCCAACCTGCAAACGTTGAGCATTAATGGCCGACTGGGAAGAAGTTCGGGACTCGGGCTCATTGCCTTTAACGATAAGAATGGGTACCACTCCCAGGTGGGTGCATATGTTACCTATGCCCACCACCTCATGTTTTCACGAACTCCGGTAGATCTTAATCAACTTTCCTTTGGAATGAACGTAGGCTGGGTAGAGTCGCGCCTGGATGAGCGAAGTTTTAATCCCAATGATTTTGACCCGATTATCTCCCGGATCCTTCAAAGTAGCTCGTACTTGAATGTGGACATTGGCGCCTCGTACAATTTTCTGAATTTATCGCTGCACCTTACAGTAAAGAACCTCCTGTTTTCTAATCGTGGGATCTATTCAGATGCTTACGAATCGAACAACCAACGTCGCTATGTTTTTACCGGGGCGTACACCTTCGGAAATAGTCCGTGGAATTTTGAGCCTTCCGCCTTGTTTTTGTGGATAGAACGTACGGGGGAAAAAGCCTTCGACCTAAACTTTAAAACCTATCGCGAATTCAATTTCGGAACCCTTTGGGCCGGCTTGTCCTACCGAAGGTTTTTAGAGGGATCAGAGTTTGTTGATGGACAACAGGTGGCCACCGAAAATTTGCAGTACGTCACTCCTGTAGTCGGGGTGAACTATCAGAATTTCGTGTTTGCGTATACCTATTCCTATCAAACCGGGAACATTCGTTTTAGCAGTGGCGGGTTTCATCAACTCACCTTAGGATATGATTTTGGTTCGGGTAACGAACCCTATAATTGCGACTGCCCCGCCATTAATTAAAAAACAGTGTGATCGTTAGCGAACACACTGTCTTTTGTACCGGGAACTCCCTCCAATTAGTTCCAAGTATACTCTTTTCGTTTGGCTTGCTTTTTTAAGGCTGTGATCATAGCATCCTCGAGCGCGTTGTCTCCGGAACGTTTTTTCTCGGCAAGATACTCCCTCCGTTTTTTGTTTAACGTCGCGATTTCCGATTGAATGGCTTCGCGCTCGTCTCGCATATTTTTGACGTATCGCTTGAGTTCGGCGGTGGATTTGTCTTGCAACTTTTGCGGAAGCTGTTCTTTCTTTAGATTGGAATAATCAAAATCAGCTTCGGCTTCAGCATCAACTAAATCCCAGGTGCTATTTTTATACATGTGAGAGCCTTTGGCCACGGTACGACTTACCGCATTGGCTTTGCTGTATTCTTCGGCATTCGCGTCCTGCAGCTGTTGTTTCTCATATTTTCTTTTTCCGCGGGCACCATACGGAATATAAGTGTCATTAAGACGTACGTTTAACTGAAGGATCATGTCGTCATATGGAGACGGAATGTGCACGGTGGCTTGATTGTGGTCGATGGCAAGATAATCGCCATAGGTTAGCATGGCGCCGTCCTTCCAGTGTGAAGCTACTCCGTGTTCGTAAGCGCCACAGAAGATCGTATTTACTACCACGTCATTTTCTTTGGCTTGCGCGGCCGCATCGCGGTAATCAATCTTTCCTTGGGAGAAGGGTTCATTGCCTGCGATAAAGATCATTTTGAGGTCATCGGCGTCACGCCCCCAGTCTAAGTCTTTTAAGGAGGCATCGATCACCGTACCGCAGTACTCGCTTCCACCATTGGTGGTAAGAGAAAACAATTCTTCAGATACATCATCCAGGTCGGTAGTAAACCCTAAAATTTTCCGAATAAAACCCGTTCGCTCAGGTAAGCGGTCATTTCCGTATTCATAGAGTGCAATTTGAAGGTTCGGGCGCGTTCCACGACATTTCGCATACGATAGTTCGTTGACGATTTCCCAAAGTTGCGCTTTGGCCTGATCGATGAGTCCATCCATACTATTGCTGGTATCCAAGAGTAAGGCGACTTTAATATAGTGTTGTTTTACGGGAGCCGAGGAAGTACTGTTGCTGGACGTAATATCGGAACTGCGGTTTTCTGCTTTACACGCCATCCAACTCATTCCGGCAATCAGCATCAAGGTGATAAATCGTTTCATAACTTTTAATTTGATGAGGTAAACCTACCACGATCTTTTAGAAGGAAAAAGCGAGATTGCGCGCAAGCTAGCTTATAATGCGTAAATGATCCGTTTCAATGAGGGAAGTCTCATTTTATCGCGGAACGGAAGCGCATTTACCGTAACGCCTATTTTAAGATGTGCAACAAACTGCGTATGTTTACCAAATCATGAGGCTACGTCTTGTTTATATGTTGGTGTTATCGTTTTTCTTCGGAAGCACGGTTTGCTTTGCACAGGTTCGAGGTACCGAATCGGTCTCGTCACGGCCCGCATTCATGCTAAACGGACAAGTAGTTGACGCCGAAACCGATCTCCCTATTCCGAAGGTAAATATTGAAATCACCGGAAAGGAATATGCCACCACCAACAACGCTGGAGAATTTAGAATACGAGCCAGTGTGGGAGATGAATTGGTTATTAAAAGTGATGCTTTTGAAACGGTTTATTATACGGTAGAAGACCGGCAACGGGTTACCGTGAAGGCGGTTCCAGCCAAAACCGGTAATGCCACGATCAAAAAGGTAGCGCGTAATAAAAATGTGGATTTCTTTCGGGTATATATGGATTCGGCGCGTTATTATTTAAAAATTGATGCTCCTAAAAGTATCGGTTTTGTCACTCAGGCGTTGGAGGCAGTGGCCGCCAAGGGGGCGAGTCGTTCGCAGAATGCCAATGCGTTTACTACCTTGGGTGATATCAATGCTCAATGGCAGCAATACGATTTGGCCATTGCCAATTATAAACGAAGTTTGGATTCCCAGAACGCCATAGATACACGCTTAAAATTGGCGCAGGCGTATATGATGAACAATAATTATCAGGAGAGTATCGCTACCTATGAAGCGCTGCTGCAACAGTCTTTATCCAACTATCAACAAGTTGTAATCTACGAAGGCTTAGGCGATGTATATAAAGCCATCGATGATATTGTAAACAGCGTGTCAAATTACCAACAAGGTCTTTCGATCGCCCAGCGGTATAAAATAACCCCCAAGGTCACCGATCTCAATTCTAAGATAGGAGAAGCTTATGCCCAGGGCGGAGCGGTGGAGGAAGCCGAAGATTATTTCGATAACTCCTTAAATTTGGCCAATCGAGAGAATAAAACGCGAGCCGCTACCGAAAAGAATCGAGTAGCCGATTTTTACAACCAGAATCAAGATTTCGATAAAGAAATTCAATTACGACAGGAAACCTTAAGTGAACTGGACGATATCGTGACGGCTTCTCCCGTTACCACAGATGCGAGTAACCCGTTGACACCCCAACGACAGAACTACAAAATAGCCAGCGCCTACGTATCGCAGGACAAATACGAAGAGGCCATTCCGTTTCTAGAAAAAAGTATTGAAGAAGCTGAAAAAAGTTCAGATTTGGTCGTGAAGAAGGATGCGACCCGTAAACTTTCAGAAATTTATAGAGATATTGGCAACTTTGGAAAGGCGGCCGAAACCTACGAAAAGTATGCCGATGTGGTAAATGAGCTATACGTAAAGAAAGAACAGGAACTCTCTCAAGCCGCGCGTTTCAGCAAAGAAATGGCCTTAAAACAAAGTCGCATTGCCGGATTGGAAAACGAACGCGAACTCAATGAGAGTCGGTATCAATTAGCGTTCGAAAATCAGGAGCTTATCGAAAAGAACAATCGGGTACAACGTTGGATCATTGGGTCGTTAATTGTTATTGCGTTGTTGTTCCTAGGGATGGCCTATACGCAATACAAGAGTGTTCGGCAACAGAAATATGCCAACAATTTGCTGGCTTTAAAGTCACTGCGCACTCAAATGAACCCACATTTTATCTTTAATGCGCTCAATTCGGTAAACAGTTTTATCGCTCGAAATGACGAACGAGCCGCCAATAAGTATCTCAGTGAGTTTTCGCAGTTGATGCGCTCTGTACTAGAGAACAGTGAGGAAGATTTCATTCCGTTGTCCAAAGAAATCGAATTGCTTCGATTGTATGTAAAGCTGGAGCATTTTAGGTTTCAGGATAAATTCGATTATACTATCCATGTAGATGAGGCACTTGCCGTCGATCAATTCGTGATTCCACCCATGTTGTTGCAACCCTATGTGGAAAATGCGGTGTGGCACGGACTCCGATACAAAGAAGAAAAAGGAAACCTCAGGATTCTATTTTCACAGCGCGACGCAGAAACTGTTGCCATCGAGATTATAGACGATGGAATTGGCCGAAAGAAGTCGAAAGCACTAAAAACCGAACACCAGAAGAAACAACAGAGCAAGGGAATGGGAAATATTGAAAAACGTATTGCTATCCTCAATCGGATGTACCAGGATAAGGTGGATGTTACCGTTGAGAACGTTTTTGATAACGAAGAAGGAACCAAAGTACGATTGCTTGTAAAAAAGGAGTAAGATGAAACTGCAAACCATCATTGTAGAAGACGAAGAGACAAGTCGGGATATTCTGAAAAATTATCTCCAAAAATACTGTCCAAAAGTAACGGTCGTTGGGGAAGCAGCGAACGTAGAAGAAGCACTTAAATTAATACGGAATCACGAGCTTGACCTGGTGTTTTTAGATGTGGAAATGCCTTATGGAAATGCCTTTGATCTGCTCGATCAGGTTGGGGATCGTCAGTTTGAAACCGTCTTTGTGACGGCTTACGATCACTATGCTATTGATGCGTTGAATGCGCATGCATCCTATTATATTCTGAAACCTATTTCCATCGACAAACTGATTGCATCCGTAGATTACGTTCATGAAATTAAAGAAAAAGAGAATGCCTTACAGGATTCGGTGTTAACAACCTCGCTCTCACAAGTGGCAGGCAAGATCACCATCCCGGTACAACAAGGGTTTGAAGTGTTAGAGGTGAAAGACATTTTGTATTGCCAAGCCGATGATAACTATACGCACATTCACCTTGAAAAAGGTCAGAAACTGGTTAGCAAGACGCTTAAATATTTTGAAGATTTGTTAGCCGAATTTGGATTCGCCAGAGTTCATAAATCATTTCTGGTCAATGTGAATGCGGTCACCGAATACCGGAAGGGTAAAGGGGGGAGTGTGGTGTTGCGCTCTGGAAAGGAAATTATGGTGAGTCCCTCGCGGAAGAAAGACCTGCTTAGTTTTTTTAGCTAACTAAAAATCCAGAGGTTCTATAAAAACCTCCGCCTGTATATTGCCTAACAATTGCGTGAGGGTACGGGTGTCTCCATTGCTGAAAAACTGAAGTGTGGGTGCACTTGTGGTGTGATTGAGCATGTTGTATTGTTCGAGTATACTTTTGGTTTGCCTCGCTACCGCAGCTCCCGAGTCGATGATCGTAACGTGCGGGGGAAGGATTTTTTTCAGTGACGGAATGAGAAATGGGTAGTGGCTACACCCCAACACCAGATAGTCGATATTGGCGGCTAGCATGGGTTTCATGTAGGTGGTAAGCAGTTCGATGGTTTCTTCGGAATCCATAGCTCCGGCTTCAATAAGCGGTACCAATCCTTCCCCGACAATTTCAATCACAGAAATATCTTTAGTAAAGGCTTCCGCCGTTTGATGAAACAATGCGCTACTCAAGGTACCTTTGGTCGCTAGAATTCCAATGCTTTTCGTTTTGGTTTGAAGTGCCGCTGGTTTAATCGCGGGTTCAATACCAATGAAGGGGATGTCATAATTGCTTCGCAAGTGGGAAATGGCGTTGGTAGTGGCCGTGTTGCATGCCACCACGATTAGCTTACACCCCTGTGATAACAGGTATTCGGTGTTCTTTACAGAGAGCGCTACAATGTCATCAGCCGATTTATTTCCATAGGGAGCATGTTTGCTGTCTGCCAAATACAGCGTGTTTTCTTGTTGCAAGCAGGCATGTATTTCTTTCCAAATAGAAACGCCGCCTACGCCAGAATCAAATATGCCTATGGGTTGTATGCTCATGCCATAAAGATAAAAAAACAGCCCGTCGACTATCGACGGGCTGTTTGCTTTTTTACAAAAAGTTGAGGGTCTTAGATTCCCAATTCTTTCTTTACATCAGCCATAAGATTTGGACCTTCAGCAAGTAAGATACCTCCTCCTGGGCTCGCATCGATTACATACTTGTATCCTTTGGCACGACCTACTTTTTGAATGGCCTGACGCGCTTTATCAAGGATAGGCTTGTAAATGTCTACTTCTTTTTTCTGAAGATCTTGCATCGCCTGCTGACGGTAGGCTCCAATGTTGTTTTGCATGGTTTGCACCTCTTCAAAACGCTTTTGGTTTTCAGCGTCTGTTTTGCTTTCCGCTTCCACTTCGTATTGCTTCAACTTGGCATCGAGTTCCTTCGCCATCGCTTTGATCTCGGTGTCATATGTTTTCTGAAGCTTTTCCAATTGGCTTTGCGCTTCTTTCATTTCAGGCATAGCTTCCACCAATTCTTGGGTATTGATATGCGCTACTTCTTGTGCTTGAACAGTAGCAACTCCTAAAAACATCACTGCTGCTACCAATAGTAATTTCACTTGTTTCATCATTCTCTAGTTAAAATTTATTTTAAGTGTTATAATTTTTATTCTTCGTTATTTCCTTCGCCTTCTTCCTCTTCGGTGCCATCCCCTTCTGGAAGTCCGCCATTGCCTCTATTTTTACGAGCGTTCATGATCGAATCACGACGGGCCTGTCGCTCTTCCAATAGCTTTTGTCGTCGTGCGTCAAATTCGGCTTTACGAGCGGCACGAATCGAATCTCGAACGCGACGACGTTCTTCCATAATGGCCTCCCGCTCTTCTTTTTTCGCTTCAATTTCTTCTTCCCGCTCGGTAATCGCTTCTTCTTCCTCTAGGGAAAGTTCTTCCCGCTTTTCAACTTCTTTCTTCTCACGGCGATTGGTCACTTCTTCGCGTTTGGCCGCGCGATTGATCTGGCGAAGTACCATTTCACTGATATCATTCCGCTTGGCGGCAAAAAGGATCGAAGGATCGGTAGAACGATCCATGATATAGTCGTACTTTTTGTTTTCCGCAATTTCTTGTACTATGTTAAAGACTTGGTCTTGAATAGGCTGAATTAGCTGTCTCCGCTGAATGTCTAAATCGCCATTAGGACCAAATCGGTCTTGTTGGTATTTCAACATTTCATCTACCTTGATCTTAATATCTTCTTCCCGCTCTTCGATCAATTCTGTGGTGAGAAGCACCCGCTCGTTGCTGAGGTTTAGCTTCATTTGATCGATCTCCTTACTCATCTTTTCAATATCGGCTTTCCAACGCTGTACTTTTCCATCGAGTTGCGTAGCCGATTCTTGATACTCGGGAACACTTTCTAAGATGTATTCCATATCAATGTACCCGATGCGAGCACCTCGTTGGGCTTCCGCTGTTAATATCACGCAGCAGAAGATGAATAAAAAAAGTAGCAGCTTATTGGTTTTCATAATGCGATTTATAGTTAGAAAATATCGTGCCAAATTTAAAATTGTTGTCCGATAATAAAGTGAGTTTCCCATCCATTTCGTTCTGTACCGTTCAAAATAGGATCAAAACCATACCCAAAATCAATCCCCAACAATCCAAATGCCGGCATAAATATACGCAATCCTGCACCAGCAGACCTACTAATATCGAAAGGATTATAGTTTCTAAAGCCATCGTAAGCAGCGCCTCCTTCTGCAAATGCCAACACATAAATGGAAGCTAATTGTGTCAAAGTTACCGGATGTCTTAATTCTAACGAAAATTTATTGTAAATGGTATTTCCATCGTTCGTAGATAACGATTGGTTTGGATATCCGCGCAGCTGAATGACCTCTCGACCATCCAGACTAAACGCTCCTAGTCCGTCTCCACCTACAAAGAATCGTTCAAATGGGGGCACTCCGCGATCGTTGTTATACGCTCCTAAGAATCCAAATTCGGTACGGGTCCGCAGAATCAAATCATTGGTTAATGGGGTATACCAATCTCCAGAAAATTTGATTTTGTAATATTCCAACCAGTTAAATCGCTGCTGATCGATCTCAGCAATACGTTCCTGGCTATCGACACTAGTTGGGTTTTCAGCAAGAAAATCTACCAAACCGTCCCGCTCGTTGCGCAGGGCTCCGTAATCTACCCCGTTGAAAGCCGAGTAAGGGAAAGTGACTTTGGCAGAAACATTCCAAATAGAACCTCCTCTCGGGTAAATAGGGTTGGCGGTAGTACTGTTTCTACTTAAACCAATGGTATACGCCAAGTTATTGGAGTATCCATCACCAAAAGTAAAGAGTCCGGTGTTGTAATTCTTTAGGTTATAGTGCTGAAAGCTGAGTGCCTGTGACAACTGGAAATAATCATCTGGCCATTGTAGTCGTTTGGCGATCCCTACCGAACCTCCGGTAATCAGGAAGCGTCGATCTCGATCGGCTTCACGATTAACAAAGTCAAATAAATATTGAATAGTATGTGAAAAACTGGTACTAAACTGAATGGGTTTCTTTCCGCCCAGCCACGGTTCAATCAACGAAAGACTATAGGTTTGGTAAAAACTACTGGCCTGCGCACGTAAAGATAGCTTCTGCCCGTCCCCCATAGGAAGCGGCTTGTAGGCATCTAAATTGAACATGTTTCGCAGACTGAAGTTGTTGAACGAGAGTCCGAGGGTTCCTACGAAACCACCTCCTCCGTAACCTCCTTGCAATTCAATTTGGCTCGATCCTTTTTCTACTACCGAATACTCCATGTCGAGCGTTCCGTTATTAGGATCTACGTTTTTAAATTCAGGTTTCAGCTGTTCGGCATCAAAATAGCCCAGCTGTCCTAATTCCCGAATCGTACGCAGCACATTTCGCTTGCTGTATTTTTGACCAGGACGGGTGCGTAGCTCTCGATAAATAACATGATCGTTGGTCTTGTCGTTCCCCACTACAGTCACGTGATCGAAATAAGCGAGCTTGCCTTCCCGAATACGAATTTCAAAATCGATGGTATCCTGACGAACAGCCACTTCCACCGGATTGATCTGAGAAAAGAGGTATCCGTTATTCTGGTAAAGATTGGTAATGTCTGCTGCTTCCGGATCTTCGTTATCGGCAATACGTTCCTGGAGTAAGACACCGTTATAGACATCGCCTTCTGCGATCCCTAGATAGCTTCGAAGCGTGGCATCTGTATACACTGTGTTTCCGATGAATTCAATATCTCCGAAATAATACTGTTGCCCTTCTTCAATGTCCATTTCGATCGCAAGACGATCATCGCTCACAGGAAATACGGTATCCCGTACGATACGAGCATCACGATATCCGTTTTCCTTGTATTTATCGATCAAGGATGCCTTATCTTCTTCAAAACCGTCTTCAGTGTATCGCGACATTTTCCACACCCGAAAGATATTGCGACGCTTGGTGTTCTTCATAGAACGGCGCAACTTTCCATTGGTTAACGCGTCATTTCCATTAAAGGTAATGGAGCGCACTTTCACCCGATCACGCTTATCGATCAAAATGCGCATGTTCTGAGCCGTCTCCTGGCCTGTCGAGTCGGTTACCGGAGTGGTGCTTATGCGCACTTGCGTGTTATAAAAGCCTTTTTCTTTGTACTTATTCCGGATGTAATTCTTGGTTGTTTCCAGTAGGTTCTTGGTAATTTTAACCCCCGCTGTCAGATTGTTATCCTTAATAATCTCTTTTTGCTTTCCTTTCCGAACCCCTTCAATAGTAACCGTCCCTAGTTTGGGCAATTCCTCAATATAGAGTTCTAGGTCTACCAGATCTCCCTCAATATTAGTAACATAAAAAGCAATATCACTAAACAGGTTTTGTTCCCAGAGCTTTTTGGTTACATCACTCAATTTTTGTCCAGGAATATAGAGCTCATCTCCTTTTCTTAGTCCGGTGAACGCGATCACCGTATTTTCGTTAAAAGACTGTTCTCCGGTGACCGTAATGGAGTTGAGGGTGTATTTTTTTCCGCTATCTAGTTCTTTCTGTTGCGCCCATAGCGAAACGGTCGCAAGTAGCGAAAAGAGTAAGATAAAGCACAACTTTTTGTAAGGTAGTAAGGTATTAATTTTCAATCTGTTCACTTGTCTTTCCAAATCTTCGTTCTCTGTTTTGATAATTTACTATAGCTTCAAAAAGATGGTTCTTCGTAAAATCGGGCCAAAAGGTCTCGGTAAAGTGCAATTCAGCATAGGCAATTTGCCAAAGAAGAAAATTGCTAATACGCTGTTCCCCACTCGTTCTAATAAGCAAATCAACATCCGGTAAATCGCGGGTGTAAAGATGATTATTAATTACCGATTCGTCTATTGACGACGGCGAAATTAGGTTATTTTTAACTTTAAGACTAATCTCTTGGATGGTTTTTGTCAATTCTTCCCTAGAACCATAGCTGAGTGCGAGCGTGAGAGTCATTCGCGTATTGTTCTTGGTTTTGTCGATAACGTCCTGCAACTCTCTTTTAGCCTTGCCTGGCAGGGCATCTAAGTTGCCAATGGCATGCAATTTAATGTCGTTCTCCTGTAGCGTACTAATTTCTTTTTTTAGGGACGAAACCAACAGTTTCATTAAGGTATCTACTTCCAGCTTGGGCCGATTCCAATTTTCCGTTGAAAAGGCGTAGAGGGTTAAATACGGAATGCCTAAGCGCGCACAGGATTCGACGGTTTCTTTGACGGCTTTGGTGCCATTTTCATGCCCAATCGTGCGGAACAACCCTTTCTGTTTCGCCCAACGACCGTTACCATCCATAATGATGGCTACGTGTTGCGGAAGTTTTTCAGAGTTTATGTTTGCTTCGACTTCCATGCTAAAAGTTACAGTAACAGGGTTTTCTACCGAAGGTAAAGGTAAGGGTTATGCCCGTAAATACATACCAGTCGTTACTATTAACGTTTCCAAACTTTAATCCTTCCTCATCTGATAATCCTTTATTGGGGTTACTTCCATCGAGATTATCCGTAAACGTATAGCGAGCACCTCCTTCTAACGCCAATACCAGCTTGGTTCCTACGGAAGTTTTAAAACCAATAACCATCGGAATGGCGGCGGTTCCGGCTGCATCATAACTCACAATGCGATCATCTGCGGTACGTCGTAACGCATCGTATTGAAAATAAGTGAGCCCGGTATAAAGATACGGAGTGGATTGAGGGGTTCCTTTATGTAAGTTAAACTCCCAAAATGTGTATTCAAGTCCAATCGAAGCCTCCAATATATTATTCTCAAAAGATAATCCTCGTTGGGTTCTTCTTGGATCGCTCGCATCGACATCATCTCCTTTGATTTTTCCGAAGAGCACAGAGGCCCGGAAGGAGTGTCTCGGACTTCGGTTCCATTTAAAAACACCACCAAAACCAAGGGTGTTGGGCGCTACGTAGTTGGTTCGTCCTACATCCCCGATGTAGTTCAATCCTCCCACAAGCGGACCGATTTCATAGGTTTGAGCGGTGGCTCCGAAGGCCATCATCAAAACAAAAAATACCGTGGTAAGCTGCTTCATTATCCTTAAAAGTTTGCAAATATAACAATTATCTTCGCTCCCCATAGGAAGCGGTACGTTTGTGTACGTTGATTAACAATAATTCCTTGTTTTTATTGCCTAGTTGCGCTTGTCTTCTCCCCAAAGAAGTTTTTTACGGAGTGTTTTGATGAAGGTGTCTTCTTGAAGCTGCACGAGTTGAATGGAAAAGGGCGCTTTCTTAATAGTAATTTCTGTATTGTTCTCCAAGGTCGCAATTCTGGAATCAAGCGAGATGAGGTACGATTTTTCGCGTCCGGTTACCCTTAAGGTGACTGTGCTTTCATCTGATATAACAAAAGGCCTGGCGTTTAAGTTATGCGGTGCGATGGGGGTGAGCGAAATACTATGCGTTCCCGGTTCAATTACGGGTCCGCCACAACTTAAGGAATACCCCGTAGAACCTGTAGGAGTCGATATGATAAGACCATCGCTCCAATACGAGGTGAGATGTTCGGCATTAACTTGGGTTTCCACTTTAATCATCGAGGTGGTATTCTTTCGATTTACAGCAATCTCGTTGAGCGCATAGGGCCATTTTTGAAGATCCCGGTTCGCGGGAGTAGTTTGCACCTGCAAAAGTGTTCGATGAGATAAGGTGTAATTACCTTGCAAAATTTGGGTGATGCTTTCTGAAATTTTTTCCTTCGGAAGGGTTGCCAGAAATCCAAGTCTTCCGGTATTGATCCCAACAATTGGAATGTTGCGGTCTTTCACCAGCGTTACCGATTTGAGAATGGTACCATCGCCACCGATGCTAAAAAACAAATCATATGAATCATCCAGCTGGGTGAAGGTTTGAAACGATCCGAAACTATCAGGAATTCCTTCGTGTAGGTTGATCAAGTCTAAAAAATCTTCTTCAATATACACATCCACCGCCTTGGCGCGTAATACCTCCAGGATGAGCTGTACGTATTTTTCAGAATGCTTGTGATAAAATTGCCCGTAAATACCAATCTTCATAGGTTAAATGTTTAGGTATTTATCGAGGTAACGCGAGCGGTTTTTCAAATCTTCCAGTAATTTATCTTCGTCGTGATTCGAAACAATGTCATAGCTGTATCTGCGGAAGGTTTGCACGATTTCATTCATGGCCGAGTGCCCAATTTTAATGGTAGCCTGCATGGTGTCGTCGTTAATATGCGAAATGAACATGCCTAGTATTTTTCCCTCATTCGATTCTACAATCTGACTTATTTCACTGAAGGAATAATCGCGCAGCCCTTTTTCTACTACAATGATTCCGCCGGTTTCATTTAAGAACGGCGTGTTGTTGAACAAGCTCATGATATCACTTAGTTCGAAGTATCCCAGGTATTCATTAAGCTCGCCTAAGACCGGCATGATATTGCTTCCGTGTAAGGCAAAGGCTTCTAAGATATCCAGCCAATGGGTATCCTTACGCACATGAAAGGTTTCTAATGCATACTGAAACTCTGCTATAGGTTTGGAGGCTTCAAAACAATGTGCATCTGTTTCCGAAACACATCCCAAATACCCCTGGTCATTCACAATTGGGATATGTGAAAAGGTGAGTTGGTTAAAGGTATTCTGGAGTTCCCGTACCAAAGTATCGAGTCCTAATGCCTTAATATCGTTGATAATGTAGGTTTCTGTATCCACAGTCTGGTTTTTATGCAAATTACTTAAAATAATGGTGGAAAAGCGCATCTCAACTTCGTATTTTTGTGGCACAAAAGCAAACTATGGTACGATTAAGTGTGAACATTAATAAGATCGCCACCTTGCGGAATGCTCGCGGTGGGGATATGCCCAACGTAGTAGCGGCAGCCGTGGCTATTCAAAAGATGGGAGCGCAAGGCATCACGATTCACCCAAGGCCCGATGAACGCCATATTCGCTATCAAGACGCGTACGATCTTAAAGAGGTAGTGACAACCGAATATAATATTGAAGGAAATCCTATCGATGCTTTTCTAGACATGGTACTAGCCATACAACCTACGCAGGTGACCTTGGTGCCGGATGCCGTAGATGCTATCACCTCAAATGCCGGTTGGGACACGCTGGTTCACAAATCCTTTTTATCGGAGGTGGCTTCGGAATGTAAAAAGAAGGGGATTCGAACTTCTATCTTCGTGGATCCGGAGCTCGCTATGATTGAAGGGGCCGCTGAAACCGGTGTAGACCGTATCGAATTATATACGGAAGCTTATGCCAAAGAATACGCCTCAGGAAATAAGGAAGCGATTGCTCCTTATGTGGCCTGTGCGAATCGTGCGCACGAGTTGGGCTTGGGAATCAATGCGGGCCATGATTTGTCGCTCGAGAATATTGCTTATTTCAAAGAACAGGTTCCACATTTGGCGGAAGTTTCCATTGGGCACGCCTTAATATGTGAATCTCTGTATGAAGGATTACCTTCCGTAGTTAAACAATACCTAAACAAGCTACAGTAACCATGCTATTACATTCCCAGATATTAGGAAGCGGTACCCCCATGATTATCCTACATGGATTTTTAGGAATGGGTGACAATTGGAAAACCTTGGGGAATCGATTTGCTGATGCCGGTTATGAAGTGCACTTGGTAGACCAGCGAAACCATGGAAGGAGCTTTCATCAAGCTGCGTTCAGTTACAAAGTGATGGCGGCTGACTTGCTCACCTACCTCGATCATCATAAGGTAGATGATGGTGTTCTATTGGGACACAGCATGGGAGGAAAAACAGCGATGGAATTCGCGACCCTAAATCCTGAGCGAGTTCAGGCCTTGCTGGTGGCAGACATTGCGCCAAAAGCCTACCCGCAACATCACCAGGATATTTTAAAGGCGCTTTCGCAGTTGAATTTTTCCGAAATAACCTCCAGAGGTGCTGCCGATACTGTCTTAAGCCGTTATATTCCGGAAAAAGGGGTGCGTCAGTTTTTATTGAAGAATTTGTATTGGAAGGAGAAAGGCGTGTTAGGGCTACGAATGAATCTTCCAGTATTGACGAAAGAAATTGCTGCCATTGGGATTGCGCTAGAGAACGATCGGGTGTATTCGGGCAAAACGCTGTTTTTAGGTGGGGCAAAATCAGGGTATATTGAACCCATGGATGAGGTGTTAATTCACAAACATTTTCCCAAGGCAAAGATCGTTCAAATCTCAAATGCCGGGCATTGGCTACACGCTGAAAATCCTGAGGAATTTTACCAAAATGTTATTAATTTTTTATAACATTGCATTGAGATATTATGCATACATAATAAAAAGTTGTCAAAATTTTGAAGCTAACGTAGGTTGATATCAAGAATTTAATAATAAAAAACAATAATTTTTAACAATTTCAGAACCCAAATGAATCGAATTATGAAGAAAGTTTTACTAGTTGCTGCCTTCTTTTTAACGGCTGCAGTAACCTATGCCGGTGGATACCGGGTGAGCTTGCAAGGGCAAAAGGCGCTTGCGATGGGGCACACCGGAGTAGCCGTCGTAAATAGCAGTGAATCCTTGTTCTTCAATCCAGCCGGATTGGTGTACTTGGAAAATAAATTGAGTATTTCAGCCGGGGTAAGCGGTGTATTCTCAAATGTGGCTTACCAAAACGAAGAAACTGGAGCTTTCGCTCGTACCGACAGTCCTGTAGGGACACCACTTTATTTTTACGCTTCCTACCAAGCTACCGATTGGATGGCCTTTGGTATTGGTGTTTATACGCCTTATGGTAGTACTGTAGAGTATGAAGATGATTGGGCTGGATCACACCTAGTGAACAATATCGACCTTCAGGCCATTTACATTCAACCTACTGTGTCGTTCAAATTGAGCGAGTACTTTAGTGTGGGTGGAGGTCCTATCTATGTGACAGGATCGGTTAACTTTAACCGTAATCTGAATCGAACCTTAACCGATCTCGACGGAAATCGCAGTGAAGTAACGATTGATGCTTCCGGAGTGAGCAACTGGGGTTGGTCGGTGGGAGCCATGTTTTCACCAACCGATCGCCTTCGAATAGGGGCTAACTACCGTTCTGAAATTATTTTGGAAGCGGAAGGCGGCGATGCCGATTTTGAAAATATTCCAAACTCTCCCTTAACACCTTTTGCCGATACCCAGATTGATGCTTCCTTGCCGTTACCGGCCGAATTGAGCGTAGGTCTGTCGTACGAATTCTGTGATAAGTGGTTGTTTGCATTCGATTACAACCGTGCTTTCTGGGATGTGTATGATTCTCTGGATATCGATTTCGCCGATCCTAATATTCCAGATTCTTTCAATCCTAGAAACTACAAGAACGCTTCCACTTATCGTTTCGGATTACAGTATGAAGCGACTAAAATGTTCACCTTGCGTGCCGGTTATTACTTTGATGAGAGTCCGGTGCAAGAAGGATTCTTTGCGCCTGAAACACCCAGAAACGATAGTAATGGATATACTGCAGGTCTTACGTTTAACGTAGGAGAACGCTTCCAAATTGACGCCTCCTTCCTATACCTTCATTTCAAAGAGGTAGATGCTTCCTATGAAGGATATACTGAAAACGGAGAAGTGGTACCGTTTGAAGGAAAGTACAAGTCGAATGCTTTTATTCCTGGACTTGGAGTAACGTATAGAATGTAATTCAGAAAAAAATTGAGAAAAATGAAACATACAGTAAAATATATAGCACTAGCAGCCATTGCGGTTTTAGCTAGTTGTGAACCAGAATTTGAAGATTCGGTGGAAGACGCCGGATTTTACAGCAGTGGAGATGCCAACCTTTCTACCTTTGTGGCAGTTGGAAACTCGTTAACTGCAGGCTATGCCGACGGTGCCTTATATATCACAGGACAAGAAAATTCATTCCCGAACATTATGGCACAACAGTTTGCTAAGGCGGGGGGAAGTGAAACTTTTACGCAGCCTCTTATGGCCGATAACCTCGGTGGGTTGTTATTGGGAGGCGTGCAAATTCAGCCCAATCGTCTCGTACTATCGGTTGATGCTTCCGGAAATCCGAGTCCGACTCTTTTAGAAGGAAACCCAACGACCGATGTAGGGAATAGCATCCCTGGGCCGTATAATAACATGGGAGTACCTGGAGCCAAGAGTTTCCATTTGGTGGCCCCCGGTTATGGAAATGTAGGTGGATTGCCAGATGCGGCGAATCCATACTACGCGCGATTCGCGACCAGTGCGAGTTCGACCATTATTGGAGATGCGGCATCATTGAGTCCGTCATTCTTTACCCTTTGGATTGGAAATAATGATATTTTAGGGTACGCTACTTCCGGAGGATCTGGAGTAGACCAAACCGGAAACTTCGACCCAAGTACCTACGGAAGTAATGATATTACCGATCCCAACGTATTCGCATCCGTGTACAGCGAGCAGGTTGCTGCCTTATCTGCTGGTGCCTCTGGTGGAGCACTGGTTAATATCCCTGATGTTACCTCCATCCCGTATTTTACAACGGTACCCGTACAATCCATTCCTTTGGATGCTACCACTGCAGCTACGGTGAACGCACAGTTCGCCTTGTATAACTCTCAGGTACTTCCAGGATTGGTAGGAGTTGGTGTGATTTCTGCGGAAGAAGCAGCGGCACGCATGGTGAGCTTCTCTGAAGGTGTTAATTTCCCGATCATCGCTGATGATGATTTAACTGATATTTCGCTAATCCTTCAAGGACCTCCTTTCAACTTACCGGCCCCAACGGCCAATTTACTAGGACAATTACGTCAGGCGAATGCTGATGATTTAGTAGTATTGCCGGCGTCGTCTGTATTAGGAACAACTCCCGACCCATCTAACCCTCTTGGAGTGGTAGGTGTTTCGATTCCGTTGGAAGATAGTTTGGTGCTTACCGCTACCGAACAAGGGCGCGTGGCAACTGCGGCCGCGGCATATAACGCGACCATTCAAGGGTTAGCTTCTGCAAACGGACTTGCCTTTGTAGATGCGCGTTCGGCTTTAGCACAGGTTGCTCAGGGCGGTGTTGCCTTCGACGGTGGAGTGCTTAGCTCGCAATACGTAACCGGTGGTGCATTTTCATTAGATGGAGTACACCCTACTCCCCGTGGCTATGCCTACACAGCGAACCTAATCATTGACGCCATTAACAATACCTATAATGCTACCATTCCGAAAGTGAATATCGGAAACTATGGCACGGTAACGGCAGCCAATAACTAGGGATAAACGACCTTAACAGTAATTAAAAACCGCGCTTCAAGCGCGGTTTTTTTGTACCTTAGAACTTAAAACCAACGTATGAAAACCATTCTGAAAATATTGCTTACAGCCGTAGCTGTTGTTATTCTTGCTAAGATCCTACCCGGAGTTACCGTAGCAGGATATGTTTCGGCAGTGATTGTAGCTATAGTCATTGCCTTACTGCGCCTCATTGTAAAGCCCATACTCGTCATTCTAACCCTTCCGGTGACCATCATCACCCTCGGGCTCTTTTTATTGGTTATCAACGCGCTCATAATCCTTATGGCCGATGCATTTTTAGAGGGTTTTGGCGTGGCCGGATTCTGGTGGGCACTCTTGTTCAGCCTCTTGCTTTCGTTTTTACAATCGATTCTCCATTCGCTTATCGGTTCCGAAGAATAAGGTCTTGAACATCAACTCATAATTGTTGTCGAGTTGGTATAAAAATCGTACTTTTGCCGTCCGATTTTAAAGGGATAATTTTTCAGAACCAATGAACATTACAAAAAAAGACATCGATGCGTTAAATGCGGTGGTTACCGTGGAAATTTCAAAGGAGGATTACTTTGATAAAGTAGATCGCATTTTAAAAGATTATCGAAAAAATGCCAATATTCCCGGATTCCGAAAAGGGCATGTGCCTATGGGGATGGTGAAAAAGAAGTACGGAACGGCCGTATTGGTAGATGAGGTAAATAAAATACTACAGGATTCACTTCAGAAATTCTTAACGGAAGAAAAACTAGACGTACTAGGAAATCCACTTCCGAAGAATGAAGCGGATATCAACTGGGAAGCGGAAGATTTTACATTCGATTTCGAATTGGGACTTGCGCCTGATTTTGAGGTTGATGTAAAAGGAAAAAAGGCCATCACACACTATAAAATCGTAGCAGACGATGCGATGATCGACAATCAAGTAAAGACCATTCGCAAGCAGTACGGAAAATTGATCGCCAAAAAAGCGGTAGAAAAAGGAGACGAGATCACGGGAACATTTACTTCCGAAGAAAAGGAACTAAATAATAAAGCCACCTTTTCGCTGGAAGATATCCAAGGGAAAAAGCAAAAAGAAGCGCTTCTAGGCGCGAAGGTAGGCGATACCCTTAGCCTGAAAACCAAAGGGCTCTTTAAAAATGAGCACGACAATCAGCGTCATTTAGGAGTTTCACACGATGAGGCCCATGGGCTGGATATTGAAGTGAACCTCGCCATCGAAGAGGTGAATGCTCGTGAGCTGGCGGAAATGAATCAGGAGTTGTTCGACAAGTTGTTTGGAGAAGGAGTCGTTACTTCGGAAGCCGAACTTCGTGAGAAAATTAAAGAAGATGCCGAGCGTCAGTTCGAGCAACAGAGCGATCAAAAACTATTGAATGATGTGGTAGAGTCGCTGATAGAGAATACCAAATTTGAACTTCCCGGGGCGTTCTTACAACGCTGGATTCAGGTGAGTGGTGAAAAGCCGATGACCGAAGATGAGGCAAAAGCCGAGTACGAGCGTAGCGAAAAAGGATTACGGTATCAATTAATTGAAGGAAAGATTAGAAGTGAGAACGAACTGAATGTGACCTTTGAAGAGTTAAAGGCCTATGCCGCTAACATGATCAAGGCGCAGATGGCCCAGTTTGGACAGACCGATCCTAGCGAGGAAGAAGTCAATCAAATTGCGGCGCGCATCTTGAGCAATCAAGAAGAAGTGAAGCGCATTTCCGAACAACTCAATACCAATAAGCTTTTGGCGTTTTTTAAAGAAGAAGCGAAACTAAAAACCAAAGAGATTCCTTACGATCAATTCGTAAAGGAAGCCTACGCGTAATTCAACGATAAATGGTTATCTTTAAGGCGTTGAATGGTACATTTAACGCCTTTTTAGTTATTGTTTAATACATTCGAATAGAATCATCAATCAAGGAGAAATACCTATATGAACTACGGAAAAGAATTTAAAGAATTTGCTATTAAAGATCAGGGAATCAGCAGCACCTATTATGACAAGATCATAAGCAGTATGCATCCCGTGGGACTAACGCCCAATATTATTGAAGAACGCCAAATGAATGCGGTGGCCATGGATGTATTTTCGCGTTTAATGATGGATCGCATCATCTTTCTGGGTACCGGGATCAATGATCAGGTAGCCAATATCGTGCAGGCGCAATTACTATTTTTGGAAAGTACGGATGCGTCGAAAGACATCCAGATCTATATCAATTCACCGGGAGGTAGTGTGTATGCCGGATTGGGTATTTATGACACCATGCAATTCATCAAGCCGGACGTAGCTACCATTTGTACCGGTATGGCTGCTTCCATGGGCGCCGTGCTCTTGTGCGCTGGCGAGAAAGGAAAGCGAAGCGGATTGACACATTCGCGCGTCATGATTCACCAACCGCTAGGGGGAGCTCAGGGACAGGCAAGTGATATTGAAATCACGGCACGGGAGATCATCACCTTAAAGGAAGAATTGTACAAGATCATCTCGAAACACAGCGGGCAACCCTATGAAAAGGTGTATGAAGATAGTGATCGAGATTATTGGATGAAAGCCGAAAAGGCAAAGGAATACGGAATGATTGACGAGATCCTGGCCCGGTAAACCTCATTGCTGAAAAAGAAATACTATGTCGAAAGAAGAATTAGAATGCTCATTTTGTGGTCGTAAAAAGGCGGAAACCAATTTACTTATTGCCGGATTGGACGCCCACATTTGCGATCGCTGTATCGAACAGGCCCATGGGATCGTGGTCGAGGAAGCATTGCATTCTACCAACAGTGAGCTCAGTAAAGAATTAATGCTAAAAAAGCCCAAGGCGATCAAGTCCTTTTTGGACGATTATATCATTGGGCAGGAATATACCAAAAAAGTGATGTCGGTTGCGGTGTACAATCACTACAAACGATTGCTTCAGCCAAAGTCGGATGACGATATCGACATCCAAAAAAGTAACATCATCGTCGTGGGGCAAACCGGTACCGGAAAGACCTTGTTGGCGAAGACCGTAGCGCGTATGCTAAACGTTCCGTTAGCCATTGTGGATGCCACGGTTTTGACAGAAGCCGGATATGTGGGTGAAGATGTAGAAAGTATTTTAACGCGTTTATTGCAGGCAGCCGATTATAATGTGGAAAAGGCCCAGCACGGAATCGTGTTTATTGACGAGATCGATAAAATTGCTCGTAAAAGCGACAATCCTTCCATCACGCGAGATGTGAGTGGAGAAGGCGTGCAGCAAGCCTTATTAAAATTGTTGGAGGGTACTACGGTGAATGTGCCGCCAAAAGGGGGCCGAAAGCACCCAGATCAAAAATTTATAGAGGTTAATACCGAAAACATACTGTTTATCGCCGGAGGTGCTTTTGATGGCATCGATCGACACATTTCCAAGCGCCTGAACATGCAAGCCGTAGGATTTAGTGCTTCAAAGTCTGAAGATACTCTCGATCGGGAGAACTTGTTGCGCTATATTATTCCGAAGGACTTAAAGGATTTTGGATTGATTCCTGAAATCATCGGTCGCTTGCCGGTGCTGTCGTATATGAATCCCCTAGATAGAGGTACATTACGCGCCATTCTTACCGAACCTAAAAATGCTATCATCAAGCAATATCACAAGTTGTTTGAGATGGATGAAATAGATTTCGTCATTACGGAAGAGGCGTTAGCATTTATCGTCGATCAAGCCATCGAGTACAAACTGGGCGCCCGAGGATTGCGATCGCTTTGTGAGGCGATTCTAACCGATGCGATGTTTGAACTTCCGGGAACGGAAGAGAAAAAACTGAAGGTGACCAGAGAATACGCCGAACAGAAGCTGAACAAATCAACGATAAAGAAGTTAAAAGCGGTGTCCTAACCCGAATACCTATTAAAAAAACCGGATCCAACGATCCGGGTTTTTTATGGTCAAAACAAATAAAATCAAGCGTCTTAGGGGTGCGCTATGACAGTTTCCTGCGAGGTTCGCATAATTTTTTGGTGCATTAACTCCTTTTTGTTCTTCAAGGTATATCCGGCAATCTCTCCTTTAGAAAGTTCTGAAGTGGTTGCACAGGAAGTGAATGACATTACTGTGATAAGTAGTACTGCGATGTAACGTAAATGTTTCATTTATAGCCCCAATGTTTAAATGATGATTCAAATCTAGTCCGTAGGAAAAAGACTACCAAAACTTTTAGATGTAGCTCCAAAATATTCGATAAAAAACACAACCGCATTCCTCGTAAAGGCGCGTTAACAAAGTGGTTTGCAGATTATCGATGAATTATGTCGCCTGTCGATGTTAGTGATTGAGCGATAACAACTCTTCCAGGTAATTGCGAGAATTAGACAGTCGGGGTACCTTGTGTTGTCCGCCTAACTTCCCTTTATCCTTCATCCAATCGTAGAATAGGCGTGTTCTGGCGCAGTGTATGGTGGGCGCATTGAGCGTCGTGTTTTTAAAGCGTTTGGCTTCGTAGTCACTATTAACCTCTTGCAAGGCTTTATCAAGCACTTTTGAGAAGAAGGCAAAGTCTTCAGGCGGATGTTTGAATTCTATGATCCACTCATGTGCTCCTTTTTCACGTTCTTTCATAAAGATGGGCGCTGCGGTGTAATCCACAATTTCGGTATGGGTTAACTGGGTGGCTTTCCGAAGAGCCGCCTCCGCATTTTCAATAATTAGTTCTTCCCCAAAGACGTTGATAAAGTGTTTGGTGCGTCCCGTTACTTTTATACGATACGGATTGACAGAGGTAAAGCGAACGGTGTCTCCAATCTGATAGCGCCAAAGTCCGGCGTTGGTGGTGATGACGATGGCGTAATTGACACCCATCTCTACTTCGCTCAGCGGAATCACTTTTTCAGTACCCGTTCCATATTGGGTCATGGGAATGAATTCATAAAATATTCCGTAGTCCAGCATCAACAAAAGTTCTTTGCTGTGATTTTGATCTTGAATAGCAAAGAACCCTTCCGAAGCATTATAGATCTCATAATATTTAAAGCTTTCCTTGGGAAGAATCTTTTGATATTGCTCTATGTACGGCTCAAAGCTAACGCCGCCATGAAAGTACACTTCCAAATGTGGCCATATCTCGAACAAGTTCGACTTCCCACTAGTTTCCAGTACGTTGTTCAGCAGTACGAGCATCCAGGAGGGAACTCCGGCAAGACTGGTCACATTTTCGCGCATGGTCTCTTCCACAATGGCCTGCATCTTCGTTTCCCAGTCGGCCATGAGCGACACCTCATTCTTTGGTGTGCTACTATACTCTGCCCAGAACGGCATGTTGTCAATGAGTATGGCCGATAGATCGCCAAAAACGGTACCGTTCTCGCGATACAATTCTTTACTACCTCCTAATCGCAAGCCCTTTCCTACAAAAAGTTGTGATTCGGGATTGTTATTGAGATACATGCAGAGCAGGTCTTTACTAGCAGCGTAATGACAGTCTTCGAGCGATTCTTCACTAACTGGAATGAATTTACTCTTGCTATTTGTCGTCCCACTGGATTTCGCAAACCACTTGATGGGTTTGGGCCAAAAGATATTGGTTTCACCACGGCGTGCCCGTTCAATACGTGCTTCATTATCTTCGTAGGTAGTGATAGGTAAGCGCTGGGCATATTCGCTGTAGGAGGCGATCGAAGCAAAATCATATTCCTTTCCCAATTCGGTATTACGCGCTTTGTGAAGTAGGTCGAGCAGCAGCTCTTCCTGAACTTCATTCGGGTATTTAAGGAACAATTCAATTTGATGGAATCGTTTCTTTAAAAACCAGGAAGCGATCGAATTTACGATGGGTATTGGCATTATTTAACCTATCTTTAGTTCATAAAAATAGCAATTTCTTTTTTTATGAAATACGAAGGTGTCCTAACAAAAATGCAAACTGAGAACGGAACGCCTATTCAATATTATTTGGTTTTTGAAAGTGATTTTCTGCACATGAACCAGTTGCTTGATAAAACCCTTTCCATCAATTTTTTACGTTATCAATGTTTGAATTGTGGAAAAGAAAAGAAGATCTATCGTCAAGGATTTTGCTATGATTGTTTTTTTGAAATTCCGCAGGCAGCCGATTGGGTTATCAAACCCGAGTTAAGTAAGGCGCATCTCGATCAGGAAGAACGTGACCTGGAATATGAAAAAAAAGTACAGTTGCAGCCGCATATTGTGTACTTGGCGAACAGCAGTAACGTTAAGGTAGGGGTCACGCGTAAGAGTCAGGTGCCCACCCGCTGGATCGATCAAGGAGCACACGAAGCCATAGAAATCGTGGAAGTACCCAATCGCTACCTCGCCGGTATCACTGAAGTAGCGCTCAAAGAACATGTAAGCGATAAAACCAATTGGCGTACCATGCTTAAGAACGAAGTGGAAGATGAAGATCTGGTGGCTTGGCGCAATCGATTACAGCAATATATTCCAGAGGAAGCGCAAGAATATTACATCGCTTCCAACAAAGAGACGCAATTAGATTTTCCGGTGTTGCAGTATCCCACCAAGCTAAAAAGTCTCAACTTAGAGAAATCTCCTTTCTATGAAGGAGTGCTCAAGGGGATCAAAGGGCAGTATCTACTGTTTGCAGACAATACCGTGTTTAATGTTCGCAGCAACGAAGGGTATGTGGTTTCTTTAGAAATCACTGATTAGTACTATCCTTTTTTCGCTTTCGGTTGAAAATTCCGCCTAAGATATCCTGTACCACTTGCGTGGTGGAAGATTGCGTCTGACTGCTATCTTGTTGGGTGCCGGTGGTATCCTTGGGACGGTTTCCGCCTGAAATAATATCCTGAAGAATGTTGGTGCCTTTATCTGCTAATTCTTGCTTTTGCTTTTCGATTAAACGTTGCGTTAAGGTATTTACAGCGGCTTGTGTGTTAACCGATACTTGCGGACTATTAATGGTTCCTCCAATTTGTACCGGAAGCGCCACCGTTACATTTTCAGCATCCGCGGGATCCAATTTGGCGAGCAACCCGGCAACCGAGCTTCCCATATAGCGTCCGGGGACATCCATTGTTACGTTGTAATTAATGCTTTTATCCAAACCGTGACGCCCTTGCACTTCGATATTGATTCCTTTAAGGTTGAAATCGAAGGGCTGCACTTCAATATTTCCATTATTGAAATTTAAAACGGTACTCACGTCCCGCAAGCTCAATCTGCTAATGTCTAAAAAAGGCAGTTTTTCTCCCAGGCGCGCCATAAGCGGAGTTTTGGAATTGTCTACTTCCGCTGTAAGGATTTGCGCCAGGGCGTTTCCAGCTAACGTTTCCAACTTGGGCGTCATGTCTTCCGTCAAGCTTCCTTGCAATTCCAGTTGGGTGTTGAGCGTTCCGTCTAATGCGCGGGCAATAGGCGTAAGGAATTCCAAAAGTTCTAGTTTTTGAAAGGATTCGGAAATACTGATCTTGCTCAGATCGACGTCCATGGCAAAGGTAGGGGTGGCATTTTGTGTTGATACCGTTCCGCCCACGGCAACCGTTCCGCCGAAAATATCGGAGGTGAGATTTTGCAAGCGAAGGGTCTCCTGGCGTATTCCGGCGATTCCCTGCACGTTGGTCAATTCCAGATCGTCGTAAAGCACTCGGTCTGCTCTAAAATTGAGGGTGGCGTCGAGAAAATCGGGGATACTAACCCCTTTCTTCGGGGATGTTGTTGCATTTTTCGTGTTTGCTTCGGAAGCGGTCGTAGGCGCCTTGAAGTCATTCACATTAAATGTCTTGGATCGCACTTCAAAATTTCCTTTGAGGTCTTGCTTTTGTAACAAGAAGGGAATCAGGTTCTGGATGTTTCCGGTAGCCGAAAGATCCGTTTGTCCGCTCTGCGCATTCAATTCCTGAAGGGTAATCGTTCCGGGCGCTAACGCCAAACGGGCTCGTGAAATCTCAATATCATTTTGAAAGCTGGGATCGCTGTAGGTAAAGTCGGTGAGCTGTGCCGTTCCGCTGCCTTCAATATTTTGGTATTGTTCCTTTTCGATCGACTCCATATCAAATCGCGTCGTTAAGTCGGCGACAAAGCGACCCTGTAACGGGGCTTTCATGGTAACGGGCAGTACATTTTCAATGTTCCCGAGATTAAGGGCACCTTTCATATCGAGATTAACCAGGCTGTTTCCGGTGAGGTTTCTAATGGTTCCCGAGGCTTGAAAAGGTTCGTTGTCTATCGAAAAAGTAAGGTTTCCTATCGTCAAAAACGTGTCTTCAGTACTTCCGGTATCGTTGATCAGACGGGCGTCAATGGTGATATTTTGAACTGATTTAGGCAGGTCGGGATATTTAAACGAAGCATTCGTGCTTTTTACCTGAATGTCCATTTGCGGAATAGTGGCTTCTGAAACTGTTCCCTTCAGCATTCCATTTACGGTAAAATCACCCGTGGTTTGCACATTAGATATGTTCTTTACATAAGTTTCAGGCAGTACGGCCAAGAAATTTTTAAAATCGGAGGATGGTGTTTGGAAGGTCAACTCCATGTTCGTGCCCTCTTCGACGATCTGGACAAATCCATCAAACTGTAAGGGAAGTTCGTTGACCTTGGCTTCGTTTTCCAGAAAGGTATATTTTTGTTCTTCCAGGTCCATCTGAATTTCAGCACGCAAGGAAACCTTATTGTTGGTTAAGTACTCTAGCTCCCCAAGGCCAAATGTCACCAACGCTGTGGTTTCTGTTTCGAGGGTGCTTTCCGATAGGGAAAAATCGCCTTGTCCTTCGTGGTTCACTTCTTTCAGCAGGAAATAGGTTTCGGAAGCCTCATCGCGATAGCGAATTTGAGAATCTCGAATTTGATATTCTTTGAGATCAAATTGGAAAGACGAGTTGCCTTCCGTTTCATCCGCCAAGGGAGCGTCGCTTTTAATTGCGATGTCGTAATTAGCATTTCCCAAGGAGTCTAATTGAATATTGACCAAGGTCTCATCAAAGGTAAGGGCGTCCACAAGAATCGATTCGTTGCTGCTTTTAAACAACTGCATGATGCCCATCGAAAGCGTTACACGTTTACCGGCCGCGAGCGTATCTCCTTCAAACGGAGCACGGTTGACGACACTAAAATCTTTAATGCTAAGCGCGGCATTTGGAAAATTGCGAAACAGACTGAGATCAAAATCGCTCCAGACCACGTCTGCATCGAGATTTTTATCGATGCTGTTTTTTACCATTTTTTCTATCGATCCCTTCAGAAAGAAAGGAGATAGCAGGAGTACGATCAGCAGGATGCCGAGTACAATTCCTACTATTTTCAGTATTTTTTTCATAGCTAATTATTCATGTTCAAGCGGCAATTCTTCTCCCCATTCCAGTCCAAATCGTTTCCGAAGCGCATACACAGATGCGTACAACAACGGAGTATCCAGGGCGGCAACAAGTACCTTGAACAGGAATCCGCTAACCAGGAGCGCTCCAAACAATGACCATTCAATTTTTCCGAAGCTACACAGCAAAAACAACACGGTAAAAGTGTCTACGAACTGCGACAGGAAGGTCGAAAAGTTATTGCGCAACCAAAGGTGTTTCCCTTTGGTGAGGCGCTTCCAGAAATGGAAGATTTGAATATCAATATACTGTGCTAGTAGATACGCCATCATAGACGCAAAAACCGCGATGGCCGTAGCGCCAAAGACCGTCTCGAACAAACTGTCGTTGATAGGGCTCCATTCGGTGGCAGGTACCGCCGCTGCAACATATACGATTAACAAAGAAAAGAACGACGCAAAAATTCCGGAGGTCACCACTAAATTGGCTTTTTTCTTTCCGTAAACCTCACTGATGATGTCTGTGATCAAAAACGTGATGGGATAGGGAAGTATTCCTACGGATATTTCGAAAGTGTAGATTCCGAAGAAATCCCAGGAGAAAAACTTTTGAAAGATCAAGTTTGAAACGACCAGAGAAGCAATAAATAACGCTCCTAGTATAAGATAGATGCGTCGTGCCAACTGCTGGTCTTTCGTTGTTAGTGTCCTCACACAAATTCTTTAACAAACAAAGGTACTTGCCAGACGTATTCTTTTCGTTAATTTCGTGCTAAATGTTAAAATCAAGTTTTTGAAAGACCTTCAACACGATGTGTTTCTAGCCTTGGGCAGCAATTTGGGGAATCGATACGACCACCTGCAAGCTGCGATAGAGGCCCTTTTTGAAACGGTAGGAGGTATTCAAAAAATATCTTCTGTCTACGAATCACCTGCCATGGGATTTGAGGGGCCGGCGTTTTTGAATTGTGTGGTGTGGTTGCGCAGCCGATTAAGTGCTTCGAAAGTGTTGAAAGCAGTACTAACTATAGAGAAAAGACTAGGGCGCGAACGAAAGACCACCGAAACGTATACTTCTCGACCCATCGATATTGACGTACTGTTTTACGATCAGGAAATAAAAGAGACGACGCAACTTACCCTTCCGCATCCCGAATTGGAACATCGGCGGTTTGTACTACAGCCCATGGCGGAGATCTACCCCCAATGGCATCATCCCGTTTCGGGAAAGAACATGATACGGTTGCTGGCCGAAACCAATGATGAAAGTGCTCTTGAAAAGCAATCCAAATGGTTGCGAAACCCCATCAAGAATATCGACTTCGCGCGATTTAATTACGTAGCGATTGAAGGAAATATTGGGGCCGGAAAAACCAGTTTGAGTACGCAGATCGCAGAAGAATTCAATGCCAAACTGATATTGGAACGCTTTAAGGACAATCCGTTTTTACCAAAGTTCTACAAAGACCAATCGCGGTATGCCTTTCCGTTAGAGATGAGTTTTTTGGCAGATCGTTACCAACAGTTAGTAGAGGATATCGCACAATTTGATCTTTTTAAAGATTGTGTAGTCACCGATTACGACTTGTATAAATCGTTGATCTTTGCGCAGGTTACCTTGGCGGAAGAAGAATTTACCTTGTATAAAAAATTGTTTCAGATCATGCATAAGGAACTTCCGCAGCCCGATGTGTATGTGTATTTGTATCAGCATACCGAGCGATTGTTGGAGAACATTAAGAAGCGCGGCCGAAGTTACGAGCAAAACATTCAACCGGAATATTTGCAGCAGATTCATGAAGGATATTTCAATTACATCAAATCGCTTCCTTCAGAAAAAGTAAAGGTGATCGATGTCTCTGATTTAGATTTTGTCAAGAACCGAAGCGACTATCTCACCCTGGTGCGTACGATCGTCGATTAATGTAAGGCCTTCAACTTGCTAAAAAAGTCCCATAACACCACCCCAGAACTTACCGAAATATTCAGGGAGTGCTTGGTGCCCACCTGTGGTATTTCAATGACCGCATCGCAGGCAGAGACCACTTTTTGTGCGACGCCTTTCACTTCATGGCCAAATACGAGCGCGTAGGTCATTTCTTTTTGAACCGAAAACGAATCTAACATTATGGCGGTTTCCGCTTGTTCGATGGCAGCTACAAAAGCACCTTCACTTTTAAGCTGTGAAACGAGTTGCAGGGTGTCTTCCACATGTTCCCAAGGGACACTCTCGGTGGCCCCCAAAGCTGTTTTCTGAATATCCTTGTGGGGTGGTTTGGCAGTAATGCCACAGAGATAGATCTTTTCAATGAGGAAGGCATCGGCCGTGCGAAAAATGGCGCCGATATTGTTCAGGCTTCGCACATTATCTAAGATAACTATGAGTCGGGTTTTCTCAACTTCCTTGTATTCTTCCGGAGAGATTCGGTCGAGTTCGCTGTTCTTTAATTTTCGATAACGCATGGTACAAAAATACAGAAAAGCGAAGCTACTATTTGTTGATAACATCGGATAAAATGCCGAGAGTAGGACGGGACGACCGAGGGTAATTTTTTATTTTTATTCTTTCTGAATTTTGAGCATATGGCGAAGAAGGTAACACCCTTAATGAAACAGTACAATAGCATCAAGGCGAAATATCCGGATGCGCTCTTGCTGTTTCGGGTAGGCGATTTTTACGAAACCTTCGGAAGTGACGCCGTACGCGCGGCGAAAATTCTCAATATCACGTTAACGGCTCGAAACAATGGTGGGGATCAAACTGAGTTGGCAGGGTTTCCGCATCATTCCTTACATACCTACCTGCCAAAACTAGTGATGGCGGGTTGTCGCGTCGCCATCTGCGATCAATTGGAAGATCCCAAGCAAACAAAAACGATCGTCAAACGGGGGGTTACCGAGCTAGTCACACCCGGGGTGGCACTCAATGACGATATTCTAGAAAGCAAGCGAAATAATTTCTTAGCCGCTGTGCACTTCGGAAAACATGAGCTGGGAGTTGCTTTTTTAGACGTGTCTACGGGCGAATTTCTTACAGCAGAAGGTTCCTCAGAATACATCGATACGTTGCTTCAAAATTTTGAACCTTCCGAAGTATTGGTAAGCAAACCGAAGCGAAAACGATTTACGGAAATCTTTGGAGACCGTTATCACGCGTTCTACATGGAGGATTGGATTTTTCAAGCAGATTTCGCGCAAGAATCCTTAGAAAAGCAATTTGGCACGGTATCGCTGAAAGGATTTGGTATTGATCATTTGGAGGAAGGCATTATTGCTTCCGGAGCGGCCTTGTATTATCTCAGCGAAACGCGACACGATCGATTACAACACATCACGCGAATTTCAAGAATTGCTGAAGAGGCCTATGTTTGGATGGATCGATTTACGATACGAAATCTCGAATTGTATCATAGCACCCAAGAGAACGCAATCACACTGTTGGATGTGATCGACAAGACGAAATCTGCGATGGGTGGGCGCCTGTTGAAACGCTGGTTGGCCTTGCCATTAAAAGACGTAGTGGCCATTCAGAAGCGTCAGTCGGGCGTGGCGCATTTTGTGCAAGAACAAAAGCAGTTGGAGTTGGTACAAGAAGCACTTGCTGGAATGTATGATCTGGAGCGGCTCATTTCAAAATTGGCTACGGGAAAGATCAATCCCAGAGAAGTGATTCAGTTACAACAGTCTCTGCAAGCGGTGGAACCTATTCAAGCGTTGCTGAAAGGGGCTGGCACCAAGGAGATAAAAGCCATGGCCGAATCGTTAGATCCCTGTGATGAACTTTGTGCTATCATAAAGGAAGCACTTCAAGAGGAAGCTCCCGTACAACTGTCCAAAGGAAATGTTATTGCCAAAGGCTACCACGAAGCGTTGGATACCCTGCGTAGCATCGCTTCTGGCGGCAAAGAGTATTTGGACGCCATGTTAACACGTGAGAGTGAGCGTACCGGGATCACCTCGTTAAAGATCGCCTCAAACAATGTTTTTGGCTACTATATCGAGGTGCGAAATACCCACAAAGATAAGGTTCCCGAAGCATGGGTACGTAAACAAACCTTAGTGAGTGCCGAGCGGTATATTACCGAAGAATTAAAAGAATACGAACAGAAAATTCTAGGAGCTGAAGAAAAGATAGCCTTTTTGGAGCAACAATTGTTTTCAGAACTTCTTGAAAAACTCCTGGCGTTTATTCCGAAGGTGCAACAAACAGCCACTCATTTGAGTCGGTTAGACTGCCTCTGTTCGTTCGCCGAACAAGCGCGAAGCTGCAATTATAAACGTCCAGAATTCAATGATAGTTATGTCTTAGATATCAAAGAGGGGCGGCATCCCGTGATCGAGCGACAGCTTCCCCCCGAAGCGCCTTTTATTCCAAACGATGTGTTCTTAGATCGAGAGACGCAACAACTTATTATGATTACCGGACCCAACATGAGTGGTAAGTCGGCCATACTCCGGCAAACCGCATTGATTGTCTTATTGGCACAAATGGGAAGTTTCGTACCCGCCGCCGAAGTGACCATGGGCTGTGTCGATAAAATATTTACACGAGTTGGAGCGAGCGATAATATTTCAATGGGAGAGTCCACCTTCATGGTAGAAATGAATGAAACGGCAAGTATTCTCAATAACATATCCGACCGAAGTTTGGTGCTGTTGGACGAAATTGGTCGCGGTACAAGCACCTACGATGGCATTTCTATAGCCTGGGCGATCAGCGAGTATTTACATCAGCATCCAGCACGGCCCAAGACGCTATTTGCGACGCATTATCACGAGTTGAATGAGATGACCGATACGTTCGAGCGGATTAAGAATTATAATGTGGCCGTAAAGGAAATGAAAGATCAGGTATTGTTTCTTCGGAAATTGGTGCCGGGAGGCTCTCATCATAGTTTCGGAATTCATGTAGCGAAGATGGCCGGAATGCCACAAACGGTGTTGAAACGATCTCAGAACATATTAGAGCGCTTAGAAAAATCACACGGTTCCGAAGAGCTATCAAATCAAATGAAGGAGATCGGCAAAGACGAGATGCAACTGAGTTTCTTTAAATTAGACGACCCGTTATTGGCTGAAATCCGAGAGGAGATTTTACAATTAGACATAGACACGCTCACTCCGGTGGAAGCGTTAATGAAGCTCAATGAAATAAAGAGGTTGTTACAGCCCAGGGACAAGGTGAAATTGAAAAGCTGAGGTTTTCTGAGGAGGTCTTTTTCTCGTACCTTTGAGAAAACCCAATTAATTTGAATAAACACTTTTTTGTTCTCAATTTCCTTTTAATTATTGGAGTAACTGCTAGCTCTCAAGTAGGAATAGGAACAACCTCCCCGCAAGCCACACTCGATGTGGAAAGTAGCAGTACCACCCTCCCAATTATCAATCTTACTAGCTCTGGCGGCCTACAACGACTGCAGCTGCTCGACAATGGAGATATAGCCGTTGGAAATATTAGTCCGGCAAGGCTCATAGATGTAAGTGGTCAAGACAACAATGCCGTGGCGCAAATAGAGAACACGCGTTCAGGGACCACCGCTGATGTGCTTTATTTAGCCCTAGGACGAACAACTCCCGAGTCATCAAATAAATTTCTTCGTTTTTTGGCCAATGGTGCAGAAATCGGTTCAGTTTCCGGAAATGGTTCAGGCAGTGTGCTTTTCAATTCAGTGTCAGACAAGCGATTGAAGGAAAATATTACGCCTATTCACGGCGCTTTGTCGATAGTAGCAAAGATAAATCCGGTATCCTACAATTTCAAAGGTGTAGACAAGACTCAAAAAGAGGTTGGATTTTTAGCCCAAGAACTCTATCAACATTTTCCCTATGTTGTTAAAAAAGGTAGTGATGGTCCCTTAGCGAAAGAGCATTTGGAGGATACTGTATGGGCTATTGACTATGGAAAATTAACACCCTTATTGGTACGCGCAATTCAGGAGCAACAGCAGGAGTTAGAGACGAAAAATGAGAAAATCAGCGATCTTCAAGAACGTATTTTGACAATAGAAAAGGCCTTAGAGCGAACAGGGATTTCGCTGTAAGTACGTTTTATAACCCTTCCGAAACTTATCCTTAGAAAAACCAGTTTTTCACGGCTTTTGTGCATAAAAAAACCGAACCTTATCGGTTCGGCTTTCGCTTCAAGTACTCGGGACGGGACTTGAACCCGTACGACCGTTACTGGTCATTGGATTTTAAGTCCAACGTGTCTACCAATTCCACCACCCGAGCATCAGACTTTACTAAAAAAGCCGAAAACAAATTTCGGCCTTAGAGCGAAAAACGGGATTCGAACCCGCGACCTCCACCTTGGCAAGGTGGCGCTCTACCAACTGAGCTATTTTCGCGTATTCTAAAGAACGTGCTTTCCTTCGAAAGCGGGAGCAAATTTAAAACTTTTGTCCTAAATGCAAAGTATTTATTTCGGAAAATTTAAAGGGGTTTGCCGGTGCACCTATAACTTATCACTAAAAATTTTGCTGATCTCATCATCCACCTGATCTTTAAGATCCATGGTGTTCGATTCCTGTCGCTTTCCGATTTGATATGAGATATAAATCAAGAAAATAAGAATCGGTAATATGATAGGTAACGAGTACCAAAAATCAAATTCATCAATATAATCATTCTTGTGATTGATGACGCCCGCCAGTTGAAAGAGGAACATGGTTAGCGGCACTAGAATGGCATATTTCCACCAATTTTTGGAAGTTAAGAACCAAATCCCCGTTAAGAGTACAAAGGTAATTTTAGTGAAAAGGGCGTGCATATACGATTGCGCATGTGCGAAATTTCCAGCGTCGATGGTGCCTACGATTGTATGCCATTCCTTTGAATCGGTAGGTGCATACTTGTAGATGTAAAAAAGAAAGGGTGTCGCTATCAATAAAAATGATAGGAACACCCCTGATATCATAGAGAGTTTCTTATCCGTTGGGAGGAACTTCGTAGTCTGCTTTGTCGATTTGTTGTTCATCAGTAGTGATGGCTTCTGGGGTACAACTTGCAGCGAATGCAAGCAATGCTAAAATAAACATTAATTTTTTCATGAAGAATAGGTTTTTGTTGTTAATTATGTAACAAACCTACGCAGATCTTTCCAAAAATGTAATAGCCTTAAAAATATAAGTTTATGGTACCTTTGTTAGTTATTTTTTTCAGTTTTATCGATTAACGGCACAAATATACGATTAACTACATAATTTCCGAGGGTAAAATACCACGCAAAAAAGAGCGTCATACACAGGGCAAACACATGGGGTCCGAACCATCTTTCCAGAATATTATCAGGGTATATATAGGAGGTTTGTAACGCATATCCGCCAAATTCTAACAATCCCATCGCAATTAGTCCGTAGGCATATTGTGTAAAAACGGGATAGGGTCGCAATAGGATCGAAATAGGAACCATATAAAGTACATAGGTGGTAATGACCTGCCACCAGTAAGTGAATTTCGCAATTTCCAATTCCTGGCCAATCCAATTCATTACGAGTCCCCAACAAAAGTAGAAAAGGATGTATACGATCCACTGAAGATGCGTTGTTTTTTCAAGGGGTTCTATAAGGCGATGCATAATGTCTATAATGTTTGTCTAAGATAAAATTAGCTACAAAAAAACCCGGTATATACCGGGCTTTTTTATTCTTGAGAGAAATCTGACTAGTTATCCATATCGTCTGTTCCTTCTACTTCTTCTTCAATTTCTTCACCTACTTCGTTCGCGGCGTCTTCCACATCTTCAGCGGCATCTTCCATGGCGTCTCCTGCATCGTCGATAGCGGCTTCAATGTTTTCTTCTGTTCTTTCTTCCGTAGTTTCTCGGCAAGAGAATACAGAAACACTCAGTAATAAAGCGGTTATTGCTATAAATAGTTTTTTCATAATGGTATATTTTGTGTTAATAAGACGAAGGTACTTCAATAATAAAACAAATCTGTTAAAATTTAGTTATCATCACCACCCGGCATCTCGTCGGTGCCTTCAATTTCTTCATTTATTTCTTCTCCGGCTTCCTCAAGAGCATCTCCAGTTTCTTCCACAGCCTCTTCTACAGCTTCTCCGGCTTTTTCTAAATTATTTTCAGTGTCTTCAGCAGCCGCTTCTAGTGCATCTTCCGCTTTTTCTTGGGTAGTTTCTCTACAACTTACTCCCAATACAAAGAGCATAAGTAAGAGACTTAACGTGAGTTTTTTCATGGTGATTAGTTTTCTGTTACCTGTTAAAATTAATCATTTTTTTATTACGGGTTGTTTTTCGGTTAAATATTTCCAGTAGCGCTTCGGAACATGCCGTAAGTGGAGTTTGGTATTTTTGCGTGAGGCGATATTAGTATGTTGAAAATACGATTGCCACAAGGTCTGAAATTGCAGTTCTTCTTCCGAAAGATACAGGGTCGTTAGTCGTTCCGAAAGATTTGGAGCTAGTGCCTGCTCTAATTGCACTTCCTCAACCGTCTGTTCGTTATAATAAAATCCATAATTTCTCTTTACATCGTAAATCAACCACTGCTGGTCTGCGTACCGCGCTTTAAAATGGGCAACATTTAACGGGAGTACATTGAAATCGGGTGCCACGGTGGCTACGTACCAACCTTCTTTGGTCTGCATAAACCGAATAAAAGCATCCATGCGATGTTTCTCTCTTCCGATCATTTTTTGAATCTGAAGCATACGCGCTGTTAGGGGGTGCGCCGGATTCTTCGCCACAGTGCCCTGAGAGCTAAAGAAGGCTTTTAGAAAGGATATAAGCAATGATTCTCGTTCGGGTAATTCGCTTAAGAACACCTTATACATTAATTGCTGCACCCGTTTTCCACCTTTTTTCGCGATACCGTCCCACACCCGTGCAGCTTTGGTCGCATCGCTAAATACTTCTTCCGAAGTCATAAACAATGATGCCTGGGGTTGGTTGGCAAGTACTAATTGAAGGTCGTCTATCTTCTCTTCATACATCATAAAGACGGCGGTGAGCATCCCCTCAAAAGTTCCATCGTAGGTGAGCAGCATAGTATATCGTTATGAGACCAGGGCGGTGGTGGCCGATTGAAATAAATTAAGCTGACCGTTATAAGCGTGCTGATATTTACTCGTACTTTGCGACATAATGAGTCCTTTAATTTGAGCGGAAGTGTGGTCTTTATGGGTATGCGGACTCCCAGGACAATGAATAAAGTATTGCGCTCTGTTCAATGCCACGCCCATACGCTTTAAATCGTACCATCGAATGGTTTGATGTCTTCTTCCGCTGAGGATCTTATGAACAGATTTCATTCCAATACCCGGAATACGGGCCAACCATGATTTGTCTGCAGTATTAATATCAACCGGGAAAAAGGAAAGGTTGCGAAGCGCCCAACTTAATTTTGGGTCGATATCCATATCCAAATTAGGAGTTTCTTTGTTTAATAATTCACGAATATCGAAGCCATAGAATCGCAATAACCAATCGGTTTGATAGAGCCTGTTTTCGCGCATCATAGGGACTTCAGTGCCAATGGCCGGAAGCCGAGGATCGTAGCTGATAGGAATATAGCCCGAGTAATACACCCGCTTCATTTGAAACTTCTTGTAAAAATAGGCCGAAGTGTACATAATTTGAGCGTCCGATTCGCCACTGGCGCCAATAATCATTTGAGTGCTTTGCCCAGCCGGAGCATACACCGGCGTGTGGCGAAATTTTTTCTTCTCTGAACGATACACCTGAATTTCCTGCTTCACCTTCCGCATGGGTTTAATGAAATCTTCCCGATTTTTATCCGGAGCTAGTTTTTTTAATCCCTGTTCCGTGGGAATTTCAATATTCACCGATAAACGATCGGCATACAACCCTGCTTCGCGCATGAGTTCATCGCTGGCACCCGGAATGGACTTCAAATGAATATATCCATTGAAGTTTTCTTCCTCACGAAGTTTTTTCGCCACCCGAACGAGGCGTTCCATGGTGTAATCGGCGTTCTTAAATATTCCGCTGGAAAGGAACAATCCTTCAATGTAATTTCTTCTATAAAATTGAATGGTAAGATCAACCACCTCCTGCACTTGAAACGCGGCACGCTTTATATCATTACTTTTTCGTGTGACACAATAGGCGCAGTCGAAGATACAATAGTTGGTCAATAAGATCTTCAGAAGGGAAACACAACGACCATCTTCGGTATACGAATGGCAAATACCCATACCCGAACTATTGCCTAAACCTTTATTTGTGTTTTTCCGAGTGCTTCCGCTAGAGGCGCACGAAACATCGTACTTGGCAGCATCTGCTAATACTTCTAATTTTTCTTTAATACGTTCAAAATTCACAGCAATTGGATTTGTTCCAAAAATATGGAAAAAATCCCATAAGAAGGAATAAGTCCGTTTAAAATTTGGAATATGTCCAAAATACCGTATCTTTCGGGTATGGTAAAAGATGTATCTATTGAGGCTAAACGGTTTAAGCGTGTTCGTGAGGAACAGCATCACACCCAACAATCGTTTGCAGAACTCTTAGGAATTGGTACTACTACGGCCGATATTGAACGCGGGAAGACAAAGATTTCCGGAAAAGCAGTGATGGAGCTGTTGCGACAGTTTCAGATTAATCCGTTGTGGTTGTTCGGAAACAGTATTCGACAGTATGTAGATATCAATGGTGGCGATGTAAGTCCGAAAGTGATCACCTTAAACGAAGCTTCCGAAGACAGTATCTTATTAGTAAATCAAAAAGCGGCAGCGGGTTACCCTCACAATATTCAGGACGTTGAGTGGTATCAAAGTCTGCCAGCTTTCAACATTCCTCTACCGCAATACCGAAACGCGACCTATCGAGGGTTTCAGGTAGAAGGCGATAGTATGCTTCCTAACATCCGTCCCAATGAATGGGTGCTGGGGAAGGCGGTGTCCAGCATTTCAGAAGCTAATGACAGTAAGATCTTTATCGTTGTATTACACGATTCGGTGCTGGTAAAAAAACTTCAAAAAGTCGCCGGAAACCCTGAAAAAGTTCGGTTGATCTCCCTTAACCCGGAGTATTTACCTATCGATGTGGAGGTAAAAGATATTCAAGAGCTTTGGCAAGTGAACAGCAAACTTACCTTTGGTGTAGACGAACCTAATGATAGTACTTTATTACGCCAATTGCAGCAGTCTATGGAAGAACTTAAAGGACAGATCCATAATTTGAATACATAAAAAAGGGCTTCTTTTCAGAAACCCTTTGTAAAACATTAACTTTCGGATGATCGCTTCTTAAGCGTCGTCATTTTCGGTTTTGATCTTGATTTTAGATTCGCCGTCTTCCGTTTTGATTTTCACCTCTTTATTTTCGGTTTCCATCTTGATCTTCGTTTCGTCGTCATCTACTTTCTTCTTGATCTCGGCTCCTTCGGCTTCCATTTCTTCCACGAGTTCTTCCGCCGTCATTTCCTCTTCTTTGGTCTCGCGACAAGAAGTAAAAGCGGTAGCCATAAAGAGCATACATAAACTGATATACAGTATTTTTCTCATAATATTCATTTTGGTTACTTTGTAAATTCTAATTAGGAGGCATCGTCGGTACCGCCTAAACCGGTGTTTTCCTGAGCTTCGTTTACGCCTTCTTGAAGCGTATTCTCTACAGGATCGGTAGCGTCGTCATCTACTGCGTCTTCTACTTCATCCGCTGCATCATCAATGGCATCTTCAACATCATCCACAACATCTTCCATATCATCGGCTTTTTTGGTGTCGCGACAGGAAATGAAGGTGGTACTAAAAGCAGCTACCAGTAGCAAGCTTATCATTAGCTTTTTCATAAAAAAATAATTGATTAGGTTGTTTTAGAATTAATCGTCGTTCCCTATTTTGTCAATTTCTTCGTTGATCTCTTCATTGACTTCTTTGTCGACCTCCTTGGCGGTACGCTCAAGAATTCCTTCGGCTTCTTCGTCGGTTGTTTCCACTTCAACTTCGCGAATTACCTCTTTTTCTGTGGTTTCTCTACAAGAATACGTTAGTGCTGTAGAAGCAGCTAAGGCAATGACTAAAACAATACGTTTCATAAGGTTAGGGTTTTGATTTAGGAAACAAAGCTACAGGATTTAACATTTGACATATTGTAAAGTTTTATTAAATTTTTTGTGGCTTCGTTGGAGATACTACTACTTTTATGCGAGATATGAATTTTAACGCCCTTTTTTCTTTTCTAGAGCGCCTCGTGCAGCATAATTCAACCGATTGGATGGACGACCATCGGTCCGAATACCATGACATTAGAGATGATTTTATTGCTTGGCTAGACCAGATGAACCTACGTTTGGCGCAGCTAGACCCTGATTATTTTGATACTCCGGGTAAAAAAGCGATCAATCGAATCAATAATAACTTAATGTTTCATCCTAACCGTCCCGTTTATAAGGATCATTTTGGCGCGGGTCTCGATCAGGTTAGCAAACAAGGCGATTTCTATCTCCACTTTGGCGTGGAAGCGTGTTTTATTGGTGGAGGCTATTGGCATCCCAACTCAAAATTGCTTCGCAGCATAAGACAGGCTATTGATTATAACGGAAATGAGTTGCAAAAGATCTTAGATACCCCAAGTTTTAAGAAAATGTTTGGCTCGCTTGTGGTGGATGATCCGTTAAAGACCGCTCCCAAAGGTTTTTCGCAAGACCATGAGCACATAAATCTCTTGAGGCGAAAATCGTTTGCCGTAACACGACCACTGAATCGAACGGAAATTGTGGCGGACAATTTTGAAGAGGTAGTTGTTGAAATCTACAAAGAAATGCTTCCGTTTCGGCGCTATCTCAATCAGGCCGTTACGGTGTAATGCTTCTGAAGAAAATCTAGGATAGTTGCCGTGGCCCCTGTATTACTATTAATGTAATGGCCTGCAATCATTCCGGTTTTTTCTCGGAAGGTTTTGTCTTGGATAAAGTGTTGAAGGCGTTCGGTGCAGGCTGCGGCACGATCTACCACGTACAACCCTGCTAACTGCCGCAATCGTTTGGCTTCTGGAAATTTTTCAATGTTCTTACCAATAACGATCGGCACTCCAAAAGTAGCGGGTTCCAAAATATTATGTAGGCCGGTGCTGCCCATGGCGCCTCCCACGTAGGCAATATCAGCATAACTGTATAGCTTGCTTAGGAGTCCGATGTTGTCAATAATCAATATTGTCGCCTCAGGTTTTTGCAAGCGCTGTTTTGCTTCGGAATATAATAGGCTCTTTTCCCCTAATGCGGTTTGAAGCCGACGAATGGTCGCAGCATCTACATGGTGAGGGGCAAGAATGCATCGAACCCCTTCCGGAAGGTCTTGAAGAAACGGAAGCAATACGGTTTCATCTTCAGGCCAAGTACTTCCGCAGACCAAACAAAGCTTGTCTTGTACAAATTGCTCCGCCAGGGGCACTGTATTGTCCATTTCAATTTGCTTGGCCACACGATCAAATCGCGTGTCTCCACTTACTGTCGTATTCGTGAGTCCGATGCCATGAAGCAAGGTTTCAGAAGCTGTGTTTTGAAGAAAAAAGTGATCAAAATTCCCCAGTGCGTTCCGATAGAAACCTCCATACGACTTAAAAAAAAGTTGCTTTGGTCGAAAAAGTCCCGATACCAGAAACGTAGGCACCTCCTTCGATTTTAATTCTTTCAAATAATTGGGCCAAAATTCATACTTCACAAAAAAGGCGAAACTAGGTTTCACGAGCGTAACAAACCGTTTGGCGTTGGAGGGGGTATCCCAGGGTAAATAGACCACCACATCGGCTATAGGGGCGTCCTTCTTCACTTCATAACCCGAAGGAGAAAAAAATGATACGACTATTTTGAAGGCGGGATAGGCTTTTTTCATGGCTTCCATGATAGGAAGACCCTGTTCAAATTCTCCTAAAGAAGCGCAGTGAAACCACATAGTTTTGTCATGTGGCTGTAGGTGGTTGGTAAGCTTCGGAAAACTTTGAGTGCGCCCTCGAACGAAGGTCTTCAGTTTCGGACTAACCACTTGGAGGCACCAAATGGCGGCGTACGATAGTCGAATTAAGAAGTTGTATAAAAGTTGCATGAACGCTCTCGGCAATTTCAGGATCGAAGAGAACAAAGATAACGGAAACATTCCGCTTATTGCTAAAAAGCTTTTTTCAAGCCGGTTTAACGCGAACAAATTTGTAATTTTACGAGGTATATAATAGGAGATTTCAACGCAGCGTATGAAAAAAATACAGATGGTCGACCTGAAAGGTCAATACGAAAAAATAAAGGAACAGGTAGATCAATCGGTGCTGGAAGTAATTTCTTCCACCGCCTATATTAACGGTCCTGAAGTTCAGGCGTTTCAACAAGAATTAGAAGCTTATTTAGATGTGAAGCACGTCATTCCCTGTGCAAACGGAACCGACGCCCTACAAATTGCCATGATGGGTCTGGGGTTGCAACCCGGGGATGAAGTGATTACCGCCGATTTTACGTTTGCGGCTACCGTAGAGGTGATCGCTTTGTTGGGTCTTACCCCTGTGTTGGTGGATGTGGATCCGGTGAGTTTCAATATAGACATTGAAGCGGTAGCCAAAGCGATCACACCAAAGACAAAAGCCATTGTGCCGGTGCACTTATTTGGACTTGCCGCGCCCATGGACGAACTAATGGAGCTCGCCAAAAAGCACGAGTTGTACGTAATCGAAGACAACGCACAAGCCATTGGAGGCACGTACACTTCCAAGGACGGGAGCAAGAAAAAAACAGGAACCATTGGGCACGTGGGTTCAACCTCCTTCTTTCCGAGCAAGAATCTGGGATGCTATGGTGATGGCGGTGCCATTTTCACCAACGACGATGCCTTAGCTCACACTATTCGAGGAATCGTAAATCACGGAATGTACGTGCGGTATCATCATGACGTGGTAGGGGTGAATTCGCGCCTGGACTCTATTCAGGCGACCATATTGCGGGCAAAATTGCCGCTACTTGATCAATACAACGCTAGCAGGAGAAATGCTGCCAGAGCCTATACAAAGGCCTTTCAAGGTGTAGAAAAAATTGTCACACCAACCGGTTTTTGTGACGCGGCTTTAGGAATTTGCGACGTATGCGACTGTCATGTCTTTCATCAATATACATTGCGCGTATTAGACACCGATCGCGACGGATTGGTAGCCTTCTTGAATAAGCGCGGAATACCTTGTGGCGTCTATTATCCTATTCCACTTCACCTGCAAAAAGCATATGCCGATACCCGTTATCAAGAAGCAGATTTTGCGGTAACCAATCAATTGGTCAAGGAAGTGATTTCCCTACCGATGCATACCGAATTAGACAACGAACAAATTGACTACATCACTCAAGCGGTGATAGAATTTGTAACCTCATCATGAAAAAAATACTCGTAACAGGTGGGTTAGGATACATCGGTTCTCATACCGTAGTCGCGCTTCAGGAAAGGGGGTTTAAAGTGGTAGTGGTGGATAATCTTTCCAATGCTTCCATTGACGTACTGGTGGGTATTGAAGCCATTACAGGCACGGCCCCAGAATTTGAGCGACTGGAACTTAGAGATAAGTCGGCTGTAGCCGATTTCTTCCGAGAACATCAAGATTTGGACGGCATTATTCACTTTGCGGCGAGCAAGGCGGTGGGTGAAAGTGTTGAAAATCCGCTGTTGTATTATGAGAATAATCTTCATTCTCTGGTATATCTGCTTCAGAACTGTATCGAACATCAAATTCCCAATATCATCTTTAGTTCCTCATGTACTGTTTATGGGGAACCAGATCAACTCCCAATTACCGAGCAAGCTCCGGTAAAGCAGGCCACTTCTCCTTATGGCAATACCAAACAGATCAATGAAGAAATTTTAAGAGATACCTGTGCGGCTTCTAAGCTGCAAGCCATTTCGCTCCGCTATTTTAATCCGATTGGAGCCCATAAGTCGGCTCAAATTGGAGAACTTCCCGTAGGCGTTCCGCAGAACCTGGTGCCTTTTATAACGCAAACCGCGGCAGGGATACGAGAAAAACTGTGGGTCTTCGGAAACGATTATCCTACAGCAGATGGCAGTTGCATACGCGACTATATTCACGTAGTAGATCTGGCTGAAGCTCATGTGGTAGCTTTACAGCGATTGCTACAGCAACAATCTGAAGAAGCGTTTGAAGTATTTAATGTAGGTACCGGGAAAGGAAGTTCGGTCGTAGAAGTGATCCAAGCTTTTGAAAAAACAACCGGAATCACGTTACCCTACGAGGTAACCGATAGACGCCAAGGTGACGTTGTTTCGGTGTATGCCGATACCACTAAAGCGAACAATGTCCTTGGGTGGAAGGCAAAAAAGTCAATGGAGGAGGCGCTAGCTTCCGCTTGGAAGTGGGAGCAACAAATTAGAAACCAATAATTATTCATTATGAAATATCTTTACTGTCTCATTTTTATTCTTGCGTTTGGAGGTCTTACGGCCCAGAGTACTTACATTCATTGCGGAAAATTGGTAGACACCCAATCCGGAACGATTTCAGAACAAAAAACGATCGTCGTTCAAGGTAATAAGATCACTCAGGTTCGAGATGGCTTTTTTGCCACGAAACGCGCAGACGATGTCGTCATCGATCTCAGTGACAAAACAGTCATGCCGGGATTGATCGATATGCATATTCATATTGAAGGTGAAACCAATCCCAACCGGTATCTAGAAACCTTTACGTTAAACGACGCCGACGTTGCCTATAATGCCGCAGAAATTGCCGAGCGTACCTTGATGGCCGGTTTTACCACGGTACGAGACCTGGGGGGGAGTGGCGTGAATGTAGCGTTACGAGATGCGATTGCCCGAGGAAAAGTGAAGGGTCCTCGTGTGTTCACGGCGGAAAAAGCGATCGGAACCACAGGAGGTCACGCAGACCCTACCAATGGTCGAAATCGAGAATTGATGGGAGATCCAGGGCCTAAAGAGGGAGTGATTAATGGTGTTGATGACGCACGAAAGGCGGTACGACAACGTTACAAAAACGGTGCCGATTGGATAAAAATTACCGCCACAGGGGGAGTCTTAAGTGTGGCGAAAAGCGGACAAAATCCTCAATTTACGCAAGAAGAAGTAGATGAAATTGTACGCACGGCGAAGGAATACGGCATGAAAGTGGCGGCACACGCCCACGGCATTGAAGGTATGAAACGAGCCATTCGCGCTGGTGTTACGACCATAGAACACGGTTCTTTAATGGATAAGGAAACCGCGGCCTTAATGAAGCAATACGGAACGTATTTAGTACCTACCATTTCTGCAGGGCGCTATGTAGCGGATAAAGCAAAGGAACCCGGATATTATCCGGCGATTATCGTGCCCAAGGCATTGGAAATTGGTTCCAAGATCCAAAATATGTACGCCATGGCGTATGAAGAGGGAGTGAATATTGCGTTTGGTACCGATGCCGGTGTGTTTCCGCATGGGCAAAACGGAAAGGAATTTGGCTATATGGTGGAAGCCGGAATGCCGGCAATGGCCACCTTGCAATCAGCTACCATTACCAATGCAAAATTGCTTGACATGGAAACATCTCTTGGGCAAATTAAAGAAGGCTTCTTAGCAGATATCATCGCGGTGGAAGACGATCCTACCCGTACGATCGACACTATGGAAAATGTGGTATTCGTGATGAAACACGGTGTTGTTTATAAGGATTAACAAGGTCTTAACATAGCTTTAACAAGTATCGCTTGGGCTCGGGAAGGATCCTTTGTTTCTTTGCACAAAACCAAGACAATGAAGCTAGTAACGGTCAGAAGAAAGACCAAACAAGAGAAACGATTTTCCGAAAAAATGGGGATTTTAACCGCAAACGTGGTGTATATCCAAAAACGATTTTTAAATATTCCCGTGAAAACGGTTCACAAATATCGTGAAACCTATTACGGGGAAATCAAGGACTGCAAGTCCTGTTCTTTAAGTGCTTAATAGACACCTAATGTATTAAAAAAGCCCTCAAATTGAGGGCTTTTTTAGTTTGGGGGTGATTTTCGCTATAGCGTCGCTTTTTCTGTCTGAACGCTACGATCAATCTTTCGTACCAGTCCTTGTAATACATTTCCGGGGCCTACTTCTATAAATTGTGTTGCTCCGTCTTGTATCATATTCTGAATGCTCTGCGTCCACTTTACCGGTGCGGTGAGTTGAAAAATAAGGTTCTTTTTGATCTCGGCAGGATCCGTCACCGCGAAGGTACTTACATTCTGATATATAGGACATGCTGGTGCTGTAAAGCGAACCGCCTCGATGGCTGCGGCCAGTTCCTCTCGTGCCGGTTCCATCAACGGACTGTGAAATGCGCCTCCTACTGGCAATACTAAAGCTCTTCTGGCTCCGGCTTCCGACATCGCCTCACACGCTTTTCCCACGGCTGCCACATCACCACTTATCACCAACTGCCCTGGGCAATTATAATTTGCGGCTACTACTGTTCCGGCGACATCCGCGCAGATGGCTTCCACGGTGCTATCTTCAAGTCCTAATACCGCTGCCATGGTAGAAGGCTCCAGTTCACAAGCTTTCTGCATGGCTTGTGCACGCTTTGAGACCAGTTGGAGTCCGTCTCCAAATGCCAATGTTCTATTGGCCACTAATGCAGAGAGTTCTCCTAGGGAATGTCCGGCAACCATATCGGGTTGAAAGGAATCGCCTAACACCTTGGCAAGGATGGTGGAATGTAGAAATATGGCCGGTTGGGTTACTTTTGTTTCTTTCAGTTCTTCGGCAGCACCTTCAAACATGATTTTGGTGATGTCAAACCCCAGTACCTCATTAGCTTCTTGAAACAAGTCTTTTGCCATGGGAGAAGCTTCATAGAGGTCTTGCCCCATTCCTGAAAATTGAGCGCCTTGGCCAGGAAATATATATGCTTTCATAGATTTATTGCGTTTACATAACTTTTAGTAGCAGCAAAAATAACCATTCTATTAAGAATAGCGCTTCAGAATATCGGCAACTCGGCCGTAGTAACTTCTTCCGAAGATGTTAAGATGTACCCACAAGTAGTATAACTGCCACAATTCTTGCCGATCTTTCCATCCAGACTCCAAGGGAAACTGTTCCGTATAGTGGTCGAATACTTCCGCAGGAAAGCCACCGAATAACGCCATCATGGCCAAATCCATTTCTCGTGGAGCATACCCTACGGCGGGATCGATCAAAACCGGTTCGCCAGTTTCCGAAGCTAAAAAATTACCGCTCCACAGATCGCCATGGATCAAACTAGCAGGCTCTTGAGGAATTTCTTTAGCGATGTTTTTAAAGGCTGAGGCTGCCTTCGGAAAGGTAAAACCCAACACCCCAGATTGCGCCAGTTGCGGCTGTAATCGTTCCTCCAGGTAAAAAGAAGCAGCATCGGGCTGGGTTGCATTCTGCTGGGGCAAACTACCAATATAATTATCGTGATCTAATCCGAACTGTGGGGAGGTAACCGAGTGCAGGCTTGCGAGTTTTGAAGCAAATTGTTTCCAGAAGGCAGCCTTTGGAGCGCGATTGGGGATGTATTCTAAACACAAATAGTCGTATTCATCACATTGTCCTGTAGCCAAAACTTCCGGAATGCGGAAACTATTGGAAGAGGCCAACAACGAAAGTCCTTTGGCTTCAGCGAAAAACATGCCGGGAAAGGCATTGCTTTGATTCAGTTTAACCACCACAAAAATTTCAGAACATTCCAAGAGATAGACGGCATTGATATCGCCTCCCGACAGGGGTTTCGCTTTAATAATGTGCCACTGGTGTTGTTTCGCTATTTCGGAAAGAATATGCTTCAAACTGAATTACTTTCTCACCCAGGTTTCGTAGGTGAATCGGTAAGCGTGTTTGTCATCTTTTTCATGCGATTTTGTTTCGATCAACTTCCATTGTTTCTTCGGAATCTCGGGAAAATAGGTATCGGCTGCAAAGGTACCATGCACTCTGGTAAGTTCTATTTTTCGTGCGATCTCCATGCTTTGACGATAGATTTCACCGCCTCCAATGATGAACGGTTGATCGTCTTCAGTAACTTTTTCTATGGCTTCGGAAAGCGTATGAACTATAATAATACCATTTCTATGGTAGTCCCTATTCCGGGTGATGACAATATGAGTGCGGTTGGGTAACGGCTTCGGAAAGGATTCAAAAGTCTTTCGCCCCATAATGATATGATGGCCGGTGGTGAGCCGTTTAAAGCGTTTGAAGTCATCCGGAAGGTGCCATACAAGGTCATTATCCTTTCCCAATTCGTTATTTTCGCCGGCTGCCGCAATAAGGGTAATCATTCTACGTCGGGGGGTAGGAGATTGGGATGTTCCTTTTTTTTTACTTCTTCTTCCGTCGGAAGTTGCACGTCTGGTGCCTGATCTTTCTGTACCTCTGCTTCAAGTTCAGCGATGCGTTGTTCCTGCTTGGCTTTTAGCTTTTCCAATTGTCTGTTCTCCCATTCTTTGTCCATAAACTTGTTCATCAAAAACACATTGAACACATGAATGATCAAAATAAAAGCCCAGATAAGGATCGCCCATATATACCAGTCGGCGATGAGAAAATCTTCCCCTACGCCCAATACGGGATTGAGAATGATAAATAGCACAGCGCCCGCTAAGAAGATAATGAAATGCTGCATCAAACGCTTCTTTTGCTTGATGCGTCTGCGGGCATATTCGTATTGTTCGCGTTGTTCGGCGTCGATTCTTGCCGATTTGTTGGTTTTTGAAGCCATAGTTGGTTACTTTTAAGCGTATCGTAAAAATACCGTTTTTCAATCGTTAATCCTATGAATGCCATCAGAAATGAGTTTCCCGCGCTTGCCGAAAAAACCTATTTAAACACGCCTGCTTCAGGATTGTTATCTACCTCTCTCGCGACCTGGCGCAGTGAGCAAGAGGAAGCATTTCTTGCCCATGGAAGCGATTATGGACAAGCTATTAAGCTCATCGAAAGCGTACGTGATCGGATTGCCGGATTTTTCAATACTCCTAGCGATACGGTTGCCCTGGTTCCAAATTTCTCATTGGGGTTTAATATGCTACTGGATAGCCTACCCCAGGGGCAAGAAATCCTGCTACTGGAGAATGATTACCCATCCGTAAACTGGCCGGTAGAACATCGCGATTTTGATGTTTGCTATGCGAAGGTAGATACCAATCTGGAAAAAAATATTGAAACCGCTATTGCCGAACACCGTCCGGATATCTTTATTTTTAGTCAGACACAATGGCTCAACGGACTTCAAATCTCGGAGGATTTTTTGCACCAGGTAAAGGCATACCACCCTCAAATGTTATTAATCGCAGATGGCACTCAATATCTGGGCACAGCTACTTTCTCCTTTCAAAACAGCGCTGTCGACGTCATGGGAGGTAGTGCTTACAAGTGGTTGTTGAGTGGCTACGGAAATGGTTTCTTTATGATCAAGGAAGCAGCGCAGAAGCATATTTTTCCGAAAACAGTGGGGTTCAATTCTTCAGAAGGGTTTGGAAGTCCGCCGGGAGCGAGCCGCTTTATGAAGCATTGGGAACCCGGACATTTAGCACCGATACCCTTCGGAAGTATGGGCCAATCTCTAAAGCTTATCGAACAATGGGGAAAAGCCGAATTATATTCAGCTAGTAAAAAACTCGCGCACAAGGCCTTGCTCGCTTTTATTGAAAAGGGTCGCTTAGCGGAAGCGTTTGCAGATCGAAAACAACATGCTCCATTCTTCAATCTAAAGGGAGATCAAGCGTTGTTCAATCGCTTGAAATCAGCAGGAATAGTGGTTTCGCAACGGGGAGGAGGAATTCGTGTGGGGTTTCATTTTTACAATACGGAAGACGATTTGCAACAATTGCTCGACTTTCTGTAAGCGCCAGACGTTACTTACGAACGCCACGAGTGGTAAAGGAAAGACCTTGCTGTCCCGTAGTTGAAATCATTACTGCCTCGAAGAGCGGGTCTACGGTGCCCGGGTTTTTTTCCCAGTCAAACATAAAATTGGCCCCAGTACCGCCATGAAGATCATCTTCACGAACCACGATCTCTATGGTTTCCATGGGTTTTACGAACACTTTGCTCTTTACGTAGTCTCTGATAAGATCACCATGGGTGTTGAAGTATTCAGCATTTTGAAGAAAAATAGTGTCACTTTTACTCATGTTGCGAATACTCACCGTGATGGTAAGCGGGTAGGTGTATGCATCGGTACGTTGGTAAATTTCAGAATAGACCGGAAGATAGGTGCTTCCGCTTTCCAAGCTGTCTGTGTGCTCTCCTTTCCATTCGTGAGCCGACCAATCTACTTTTGGCAATAGCAATTCATTATGTTGTTTCACCGGACTTTCACAGCTTCCGAAGCCCACAATCAACAAACCTAATATCAACGCTATCGTACGATGTTTCATTTAACCGTTCCCTTTTTCAAATACGTAATTCTTGTAATACATTTTTTGGTCCGAATAAGAAGTTCGGATGCGTAACCCAGATTCTTCGGCCAACCAAGATACGATCTTATCGTTATATTTCTGCGATATTTCTGTGTGAATCGTTTCCCATGGATCGAAGGTAATAGTAAGGTCAAGGGCATCTATACACACCTTCATCGCCTCGGTTGCCACCAGAAAGCTCTTGGCTGTTCCTGTTTCGGGATCGTAGACTTCCCAATGGGTAAACTTATCGACTTCAAAGTCACCGCCGAGTTCTGCATTAATACGATGCAGTATGTTTTTATTAAAGGCTTCGGTAATACCGGCGGGATCATTATAGGCGTCTAGAATGGTTTGTGGGTGCTTCTTTTGGTCGAATCCCATGAACAATAGATCTCCTTCCGCAAGACTTTGCTGCAATTGCGTTAAAAAGTTAATGGCTTTAGGATGCAGCAAATTGCCAATATTTGAGCCCAATACCATTATGACCTTTTTACGGTCGGTAAAACTTTTCAATCGATTGAGCACTTTAAAATATTCCCCGCGTTCTGGGGCTACCTCTAAGTGCGGAAATTCGGTGGTTAAGGAAGCCGCCAGAGAATCGATGGCATTCTGGCTAATATCAATGGGTTTATAGGTAACATCGATCTGCTGTGCCACTAACTCCCTCAGCAGTACTTTGGTTTTTTTTCCGTCGCCTGCCCCCAATTCAATCAAGTCAAATCCGGTCTCTTTATCTTCAAAAAGGGAAGCTATTTCTTCAGAATGGGTATCAATGATCTCATACTCGCACCCGGTAAGATAATATTCGGGCATCGCCATGATGTCTTGAAATAGGGCATCGCCTTTCTGATCATAGATATATTTGGAGTATAGGTATTTCGGGTGAGATGTGAGTCCGTCGTACACGTCTTGCTGAAACATGGTGTCGAAGGAGTTGGCTACTTGAGTTGGCATAAAAGGACTATTATTTAGCGAGGCGAAGGCCGGTAAATTGCCACCGCAAATTGGGTTGAAAAAAATTTCGATAGGTGGCTCTTGTATGTTTTGGAGAAGTGGCCACCGACCCTCCGCGCAATACTTTTTGATTTACCATAAATTTGCCATTGTACTCGCCAATAGCGCCTGGTGCTTTCTTATAGCGGGGATAAGGCAGGTATGCGCTCTCGGTCCATTCCCAGCGCCGACCCCAATTAAATTCGTCTTGAGCCGCTTCCCATTCAAACTCAGTGGGAATACGGCACCCCTTCCATTGGGCGTACGCAAAGGCTTCAAAATACGATATGTGACAAAGAGGAGCTTCGGGGTCAATGGGTTGAAGACCGTTGAGCGTATAATAGTGCCATTTTCCATCCACTTGATGCCAATACATGGGGCGATTGATCTGCTGCTGTTGTACCCAATCCCATGCCTCTGCATGCCAGAGATTGTGATCTTGATAGCCTCCGTCGTTCCTAAATGCTAGAAAGTCTCTGTTGGTAACGAGGTTGGAAGCTATTTCAAAAGGCTCCAGTAATACTTCGTGTCTACCCATTTCATTATCGTAATGAAAACCGGTTCCGTCGTGACCAATGGCGTAGATGCCTCCGGGAATGGAAATCCAAGTGCTTTTATTGGGTTCGGGAAGATGCTCTGAAACATCATCGGCATATTTAGGTAACAGGGGATTGTGACCCAGAATATACTTAATATCTGTGATCAATAGTTCCTGATGCTGCTTTTCGTGATGTATTCCTATTTCCAGGAGGGCTTCCACTTCCTCTGTCACCGGTCCTGATAGAAGTGTTTCAAGTGCTTCCGTCACATAATGTCGGTAATCATACACCTTTGCTACACCGGGCCTGGATAGGTTGCCGCGATCGGAACGCATCACACGCTTCCCTACGGTTTCATAGTAACTGTTGAAAACGTAAGAGAAATCCTCATGAAATACCTCGTATGTCGGATGGTGAGGTTTCAGAATAAATTCTTCAAAAAACCAGGTAGTATGCCCTAGATGCCATTTGGGAGGAGAAACATCTACGATGGGTTGCACCACATAGTCTTCAATTTCTAACGGTTTGCAAAGGGTTTCGGTATAGGCACGCGTTTCCAGAAAGAAGGAAACCAGCTTGTTGGTTGTGATCATACAAAAAAGTGCTGCCGTTTATGGCAACACTTTAAAGATACGAAATAAGGGTAGCCTCTTTGTTTAAGGATTGTTAAATGCTATTTTCCCGTGCTGAAGGTAATCGGAACCGTGTATTTAATGGCGCGAGGTTTTCCTCCCATCATGCCTGGTTTCGACATTTTCGGAATTGAAGAGATATTGCGTTTGGCTTCCGCTTGTAAGTTTTCATTACCGCCACTTACACTTTTGATTTCCACTAATCCGGCTTCCGTAATAAAAAATGTTATTACCACACGGCCTTGAATATTATTCTTGTATTCTTCGGAAGGATATTTAAAATTCTTTGCGATATGCGTGGCTAACTTCTTTTTAAAGCAGGCATCTCTTTGAGAGGCATTTCCGTCTTCACAGCCCGGCCAGATGGGGGCTAGTTCACGCATGGTCAATTCATTTTTTTCAAGATTTCCCCACTCACGCTGCGCGAATAAGGAAGTAGTACTAACTAGCAAAAGGGCAATAATAAGGTTTTTCATAAAGTAGGGTTTCAACTAAACGGCAACCGCTCCCTTGATATGAGGATGCGGATTGTAGTCTTTTAGGGTAAAGTCATCAAATTTGAAGCCAAATATATCGGTTACATCTGGATTTATCAACATTTTAGGCAGCGGACGCGGATCACGCGATAATTGCAAATCGATTTGTGCTCTATGATTGCTATAAATATGAGCATCACCAAAGGTGTGGATGAAGTCTCCCGCTTCGTATCCGCAAACCTGTGCAACCATCATGGTGAGTAGCGCATAGGAGGCAATGTTGAAAGGAACCCCCAAGAAAATATCAGCGCTTCGTTGGTACAACTGACAGGATAATTTTCCGTTGGCGACATAAAATTGAAAAAAGGCGTGGCAGGGCGGCAGAGCGGCTTTTCCTTGCGCCACATTATCGGCAAAAGATTGGGAGGTGTCAGGCATCACACTGGGGTTCCAGGCGCTTACCAGCATGCGTCTGCTATCGGGGTTGTTTTTGAGGGTGGTGATGATGTCTTTGATCTGATCGATCTCTTCATTGTTCCAATTGCGCCATTGATGTCCGTAAACCGGACCTAAATTTCCTGCCTCATCCGCCCATTCGTTCCAAATACGCACTCCATTCTCTTGAAGGTATTCAATATTGGTGTCCCCTTTCAGGAACCAAAGCAATTCATGGACAATGGACTTTAAGTGCAATTTTTTGGTGGTAACCATAGGAAATCCTTCGCTTAGATCAAATCGCATTTGATACCCAAAGACACTTATCGTTCCTGTCCCGGTTCTGTCTCCTTTCTCGTGGCCATGTTCTAGCACGTGTTTAATGAGGTCGTGGTACTGTTTCATGAGAAAAAATTAGGAGATAAAAGTAACAAAGCCATCCTATAATGTAAACCGTTACTAGCGGGTTTTATTATAAGTTATTAACGGTTTCATTTTTCAAATATTTTGTTAATTTAGGTGTAGAAATGCATACCCTGTGAAAACGTATACGACTCCATTTGGCACGATGCAATGTTTCGAAAACTATTTGGTGTTTCATCTTGAGGCTGAGAATATTAGTCGTAATGAGGCAAAAGAAATAGTGTCGATAGCAGAAGGACATTTTCAAAAGAGAAAATTTGTTTTTATTTCCAATAGAACATTGCCTTCCGTCATTTCCGAAGAAGCATACAAAGAAATAAACCTGAAATACATGGTTGGGATAGCTATTGTTTCAAAAAATGAAAATACCCGAACCAGTGCTATGACCGAACAATCCTGGTTTGATGGTTCTTTTAGTTATTTCGCCACGGTGGAAGAAGCCGTTGATTGGGCCAATACCGTAGTAAAACAAAGTTAACTACCCGATAAGCATCCCTGCGATGGTCGCCGTAAGTAGTGCGGCTACAGTACCTCCAATTAATGCCTTTATGCCAAATTTTGCCAGGGTCACTCGCTTGCTGGGGGCTAACACTCCGATGCCTCCAATTTGAATTCCGATAGACGCAAAGTTAGCGAAGCCACACAACGCATAGGTGGCAATCACAATCGAACGATAGTTAATGATAGTACCAGCTTCTTTTAATTCGCTCAGTGTAGCGTAGGCGTAAAATTCATTTAGTATAGTTTTCTCCCCGAGCAGCTGTCCTACTACAGTAATGTCTTCGGAAGGAACCCCTATAATCCAGGCGACGGGTGCAAATATATTTCCTAAGATATACTGCATCGAAAATCCTGAATAGCGTCCTTCGGTGGCCGAAGCGATCTTTTCATTTAATCCTAACGGAGCCCCTATCCAATCAACAGTAACCCAGTTGAAAACGGCAATGATGGCGGTAAACACTAAGAGCATGGCACCCACATTCACTGCCAATTTGAGTCCTTCTGTGGTTCCTCTGGATACCGCGTCCAAGATGTTGCTACCTATCTTGTCTTTACTGATGTCTAAGGTGCGGTCTACGGTTTCGGTTTCCGGATACAGCATTTTAGCGATAATGATGGCCGCCGGAGCCGACATGATAGATGCGGTAAGCAAGTGTTTTGTAAAAATGATTTTTTCAACATCGCTATCCCCACCCAAAAACGCGATAAAGGCGGCGAGTACTCCTCCCGCAATGGTCGCCATCCCTCCAACCATTAGGCACAGGATCTCCGACTTTGTCATGCGATCCAGATACGGTTTTACCACGAGCGGTGCTTCCGTTTGCCCGATAAAAATATTGGCTGCTGCGGCAAGACTTTCGGCGCCCGAAAGTTGCATGGTTTTGCTCATTACCCATGCGAAACCTTTAACGATCCATTGAAGGATTCCGAGGTAATACAGCAAGGACGTAAAAGCCGAGAAAAATACAATGGTGGGGAGCACTTTAAATGCGAAAATATAGCCAAAGGTGTCCATGTCGGTAACGAGTCCGCCAAATAAGAATTCTGCTCCTTTTTCCGAAAAATTCAGGAAGGTAACCACCTTGTCTGAAACCCAATCAAAGACTTGTGCAACCACAGGAACTTTCAGTACTAAAATTGCGAAGAGCAGTTGCAGGGCGAGCCCTGTCCCAACCAATCGCCAATTAATGCGACGTCGATTACTGCTAAGTGCAAAACACACCGCTAATAAAAATACCATTCCCAAGACGCCGCGGAAGATGCTTTGCGTGTTGACCCCCAATCCTTGAGAATTGTCTAAGGCCAAATTGCTTTTGTCGTTTTCTGTTGGAGTGACCGTACTTACTTCTACCGCTGTGGGCGACGTAAAGGCGTACTTTATGTCATTTTCCGTGAGCACAAGCGTACTGTCCGTAAGTTGGGAAACTCGATATCTGCGAAGGGTGTCGGAAGGTTGTTCGTAGAAGAAAACGAGTAGGTTGTTCTGAAACATATAATCTCCTGATGCTTCCAATGCTTTTGCTTCAAGAGCATACTCAAAACGGCCACTGTCCAGTCGGAAGTAATCCTTAGTGTCATCGACCGCAGTAATGGTTTCTCCAGTGGTATCTGTGATGGATGAAAACGTCCAGTCACGTTCTATATTTTGTGAAATTCCGGTGCAAGCAAACAAACATCCCAATAGGATGAGAAGGTAGTTACGCTTCATTATTCTCCTCGTTTAGAAAGTTCATCGCGCAATTGTGCCGCTGTTTCGTAGTCTTCGTTTGCAACGGCCTCATCCAGCATTTTATTGAGTTCCTTTTTCGTGAACTTGGTGTAGTCTTTCTTCGCTTTCGATACCGATTCTTTGTCTTCGCCCGCAATGAGTTCTTCGATAATTTTTTCTTCGGAAGCCTTTTCGTCCTTTTTCTTAGCGGAGGTTTTTAGATAAATTCCCGCTTTGTCTAAAATATTCTTGTAGGTAAAAATAGGCGCTTGAAATCGGAGTGCCAGAGCGATGGCGTCGCTAGTGCGTGCATCGATAATTTCTTCCAACGCGTCGCGTTCGCAAATGATGCTCGAATAAAAGACTCCGTCTACAAGTTTATGAATAATGACCTGTTTTACGACGATTTCGTAGCGATCGGCAAAATTCTTAAAGAGATCGTGAGTGAGAGGACGCGGTGGTTTGATTTCTTTTTCAAGGGCGATGGCAATTGATTGGGCTTCAAAGGCTCCAATTTACAATGGGTAATTTTCGATTGCCATCATTTTCGCTTAAAATCAAGGCATAGGCGCCATTTTGGGTCTGACTGTAAGAAATTCCTTTTATGTTGAGGCGTACCAAACTCATAGATTGCGATATACGTAGAGGAGTCCCCGTCGTTAGGGTATCGCCCGATTCCACTAGGCGTTGTCCTCGCTTGCGAACTAAAATTAAAATAAAAAGGGCAGGTTAACAAGGGATAAACCTTATTAAACAGCCCCTTTTTCGTGGCGCAAATTACTAAAATTTTAGCCGTTCTGTGCCTTGAATTCTTTTAATTTTTCCGTGAGTTGGGGAACCACTTCAAAGGCATCGCCTACAATTCCGTAGTCGGCTGCCTTAAAGAAAGGCGCTTCTGGGTCGTTATTGATGACCACCTTCGTTTTGGAAGCATTGATTCCGGCTAAGTGCTGAATCGCTCCGGAAATTCCAATGGCGATATACAAATTAGATGCAACGGGTTTTCCTGTTTGCCCAACGTGTTCGCTATGCGGGCGCCACCCCATATCACTAACCGGTTTAGAGCAAGCCGTAGCCGCACCTAAGGTTTCCGCAAGTTCTTCCACCATTCCCCAATTTTCAGGACCTTTTAATCCGCGTCCTCCAGAAACCACGATCTCCGCGTCGGCGATGGTCACTTTGTCGGTCGCTTTATCCACTGAAACGGTTTCTACATTTCCATTGTTGGTTTCCGGACTAAAATCAACGGTGCTTGCATCTGTTGCGTTTTCGTGAACGCCATAGGCGTTTTTCGCCAAGCCTACAACTTTCACTTCTGTTTTGATCTCGGTAGTTGCAAAGGCCTTGTTGGTAAAAACACTGTGTTTTACTTGAAATGGCTCGGTGTTTTCGGGTAGCCCGGTGACGTTAGGAACGTATCCTGCATCTAGTTTGGCAGCTACGATGGGCGCCACAAATTTTCCATTCGCCGTAGAGGAAATTACGACGACCTTAGCGTCTTCTTCTCGTGCAGCGGCGGCAATGACATCCGAGTAGGCTTCCGCGTTAAAGGCTTTTAAGGCATCATTTTGTACCGACAACACCTTCGATGCGCCAAATTGCCCTAGCGATTCGGGACTGTCTCCATTCACGGCGACAGCCGTAACGGTAGTCCCCATAGCATCTGCTATCCCTTTGGCGTAGCTCACCACTTCCTGTGCCGCTTTCTTAAAAGTTCCTTGTTCTGATTCTGTATATACTAAAACTGACATGTACTTCTTTTTTATTGTTAACTGACTTCGGAAAAATCCGTTATATCACTTTGGCTTCATTGTGTAAAAGATCCACCAATGCGTCCACGCTGTCTACTAGTTTCACAGCTCCTTTAGGCGCTGGCTTTTCAAATTGGACGGCTTGTGTTTCCGCAGCAGCATCCACCGCTTCTTTTGTTTGAAGTGGTTTTGAACGCGCTTGCATGATACCGCGCATGTTCGGAATGCGAAGATCACTTTCTTCTACCAACCCTTTTTGTCCTCCAATCACCAACGGTAGGCTTGTTTTTAGGGTCTCCTTTCCACCGTCGATTTCCCGAATGGCAGTAGCTGTATCGTTCTCAATTTCGAGACTGATGCAGTTATTCACGAAACTTGCCCCAGTAAGATGCGCAATCATTCCAGGCACCATCCCTCCGTTGTAATCAATGGATTCACGACCGCCAATAATGAGATTATAATCACCCTCCTTCACCACCTGTGCCAATTGTTTGGCGACAGAGTATCCATCGGTAGGGGCCATATTAATTCGAATGGCTTCATCGGCCCCAATAGCTAAGGCCTTTCTAAGCGTGGGTTCGGTTTCCGGTCCCCCTACATTTACGACGTGTACGGTAGCACCTTGCTTCTCTTTGAACCACATAGCTCGCGTAAGACCAAATTCGTCATTAGGATTGATCACAAATTGAACTCCGTTGGTATCAAACTTAGTGTCTCCATCGGTAAAGTTGATCTTGGACGTTGTATCCGGCACGTGGCTAATACACACTAATATTTTCATAAAATTTGAAGATTTTTTATCGTTAGTATCCGGTTCTAAACAAAAACGTTATCGACCGTTTGTTTTCGCGGCTACGAAGATACAATTATAATTGGAATTTTCCTATGCATGCATAATAAATCGCGCTAAAAATGGAGCAAAAGTTTCCATGCTTGCCATTTTCCCATTATTTTTGTCCGTCTGAAACGTTTCAGCAGCAATTATTCAAAACATTTTATGAAGACAATTCAATTTCGGGAAGCGGTTTGCGAAGCGATGAGCGAAGAAATGCGTCGCGACGAATCCATTTATTTGATGGGAGAGGAAGTAGCCGAATACAACGGAGCCTATAAAGCCAGTAAAGGAATGTTGGATGAATTTGGTCCCAAACGTGTGATCGACACTCCTATTTCCGAATTGGGCTTTGCCGGTGTTGGTGTGGGTAGCACGATGACAGGCAACCGACCGATCATTGAATTTATGACCTTCAACTTTTCCTTGGTGGGGATCGATCAAATCATCAACAACGCCGCGAAGATACGTCAAATGAGCGGGGGTCAGTTTCCGTGTCCAATTGTCTTCCGTGGGCCAACCGCTTCCGCAGGACAACTCGCCGCCACACACTCGCAAGCGTTTGAAAGCTGGTTTGCGAACTGTCCCGGACTCAAAGTGGTAGTGCCCAGTAATCCGGCTGATGCCAAAGGCTTGCTGAAAAGCGCTATTCGCGATGACGACCCTGTGATCTTTATGGAGAGCGAGCAGATGTACGGGGATAAAGGGGAGGTGCCTGAAGGCGAATATTTGATTCCTCTTGGTGTGGCCGATATCAAAAGAAAAGGTTCTGATGTGACCATTGTTTCTTTCGGAAAGATTATCAAAGAGGCTTACAAAGCTGCAGAAACCCTTGCAGAAGACGGTATTGAATGTGAGATCATCGACCTGCGCACGGTGCGCCCCATGGATCACGATGCCATCCTGGAATCGGTAAAGAAAACCAATCGTCTTGTCATTTTGGAAGAAGCTTGGCCTTTCGGAAATGTCGCAACAGAAATCATTTATCAGGTGCAAAGTAAAGCGTTTGATTATCTGGATGCTCCCATCGAAAAAATAAATACGGCCGATACTCCGGCACCGTATTCTCCAGCCTTGTTAAAAGAATGGTTGCCGAACAGCGAGGATGTGGTGAAAGCCGTTAAAAAAGTGTTATATCGCTAAGCGAACCGCACTATTTTTTGCAACTTACCGTTTTCCTTTTCAAAAGGTCCAAATCTTGCTATGAGAATACTGTTACCCCTTATCTTTTTGTTGCTTACTTCTGTGCTTTTTTCACAATCGAAAGTAAGTGGGGTGGTAACCGATGTTAACGGTGAGAGCCTTCCTTTTGTAAACGTCATCTTTAAAGACACCAACGAGGGAACAATTACCAATGAAGACGGTAGGTTTTACTTAGAGAGCGATACTACGCAGGAGATAGTTGTTTTTTCGTTTATCGGGTTTACCTCCAAAGAGGTCGCTTTGGAAACCCGTGCCACCTATGGAATGGAGGTTACTCTTGAAGAAGAGGCGGCAGCCCTTGATGAGGTTGTTATCTTCAGTGGAAAAACCTCTAAAAAAGATAATCCGGCACTGGTCATTCTTCGTAAGATATGGGAAAATCGGCGTGAGAATGGCGTGAAAAAATTCAAGCAGTACAGTTACGACAAGTACGAGAAATTGGAATTCGATTTAAACACCATTGATTCTACGCTCATCAATAGCAATGTTTTCAAAGGAATGGAATTCATTTGGGATCAAATTGATACTTCTGCTGTCACTGGAAACAGTTATTTACCCATCTTCGTGAACGAGGCGTACAGTCAGGTATACGGAGACAATGTGCTGAAGGAAGAAAAAGAGATCCTGGAAGGAAATAAGAACAGTGGTTTTAGCAATAACCAAACCTTGATCGCCTTTGTAAAGGATCTGTACAAAGAATACAACGTCTACGATAATTACCTGAAGTTTTTTGACAAGGCGTTTACGAGTCCGTTGTCCCGCACCGGAATCGACGTGTACAACTACGTGCTCTTAGATAGTGCCTATCGAGACAACAAGTGGTGCTATAACATTGTCTATTACCCACGACGTAAGAACGAACTTACCTTTAAAGGCGACTTCTGGGTGAATGATACCACCTGGGCGATCAAAGAAATTAACCTTCAGGCCAGTAAAAGCGCCAATTTGAACTGGGTTCGTGAGGTCTATATTGAGCAGGAATTCGACGTGTTAAACGATTCAATTTTCCTTATTACCCGTGATTATTTTTTAAGTGATTTTAGTTTCCGAAAGAAGGAAGAAGCGCAGGGAGTCTACGGAAAACGAACCACTTTATACGACAATTACGCCTTCGATATTCCGAAGGACAAAAGTTTCTACGGAGAGCAAGTAGATCCGTACAGTGAGGCTATCTATAATCGCCCCGACTCTTACTGGGATGAGAAGCGAATGGAACAGCTCAGTAAAGATGAAAAAGGCGTATATCAAATGCTGGATACGCTGAAGACCATTCCAAGATTTCAAACATTATACAATATTGGAGCGACCCTTGCTACGGGCTATTATCAAGTAGGCAATGTAGATGTGGGACCTGTGTTCTCAATTTTCGGATTTAATGAAGCGGAAGGATTCCGGGTGCGCGTTGGAGGGCGCACCTACTTCAGTCAGAATGATCCCTGGCGGGTGGAAGTGTTCGGTGCATATGGTTTTCGCGACGATCGTTTTAAGTACGGGATTTCGGCAAAATGGTTGCTGGATCGGAAATCGCGACTCACCGTTTTCGCAGGAAATCGAAAGGATGTAGAGCAAACGGGAGCTAGCCTTACCAATAGCAATGACGTGTTGGGGAGAAGCCTGGCATCTTCCTCGTTAATTTCCGTAGGGGCGAACGATCGCCTCACGCGGATCAACCTCACCACGGCTGGATTTTCTTTAGAACCAGCTAAGAACTTCAATGTGCGGGTGACCGGATCCTACCGAACCTTAAGGTCGGCCACGGAAACGTTTAGTCTGGATTATTTTGATGAAAATGGTGTGGTTCAAAGTGAAATTCAGCAACCCGAGATCGAGGTAGGACTTTTTTACACCCCGCAACGAAAAACGTCTGGATACGGAGTGGAAAGAACCATCATCAACGACGGTGACTATCCCAGTTTTTATGCAGGGTATACCTACGGAATGCAAGATATTTTGGGAGGAGATTTCGAGTATTCAAAAATACAAGGGCTATACACGCAACCTTGGAATCTGGGTGGTTTTGGAAGACTGTTATCTACGGTCGAAGCAGGTACTATCTTAGATCCCGTTCCATTAGGGCTGTTGAGTCCGATTCCCGGAAACCAAACCTACTTCAGTCTTTATAACACGTTTGCGAATTTAGATTTCTACGAATTTGTAAGCGATACCTATGTGAGTTTGCACCTTCAGCACAACTTTGGAGGGCGTATTTTCTCCAGGATTCCCGGTCTTCGCGATCTTGACCTACGAGAAGTCATTGGCTTTAGGGCGGTTTATGGGCAAATTTCAGATGAGAATATCGCGCTTAATGCGCCTAACGGTTTGCTGCTTCAGGCACCCGAAGACATCTATTGGGAATACAGTGTTGGAATTGGCAACATTTTCAGAATATTTCGCTTAGACTTCAACTTCCGTGGTAATTACCTCGACAATCCAGGAGCGCGTGAATTTGGCGTCACAGGAATCTTTGGCTTCTCATTTTAAGCCACTTACCGGGTCAATGTTAAGTTTTCACTGAAATGTTAAGGCAGTGTTAATTTAATGTAACTTTGTTGCTAAAGATCGTTCCCCATGTTTTTCGTCGGAAAAAAAGCACGTCTTCAAAACACACACTATTTGCATCGCTCTCAATGTGAAATTCTTCCTGATATCCACGCGAGGATTACTCTAGAGGCTACCAAAATAGAACAAGCGTTGGTGGAAGCGCAAAACTACTTTGATGTAGTGAAGCCATGTGCCCTCTGCATTCTACAAAAACAAACTGCCTCCCCGTCCAGGAAGGCAGCGCTATAAATTCTGAAGGTTTTTTTGTCATAATTGTGCGCGTAGCGCCAAAATAAAGTTTCTACCCGGCCCAGAAATTCCCGAACTGTAGGGTCGATATCTTCGATCGGTAATATTCTCTAGCCCTGCATTGACGGACAGTAATTCCGTAAGGCGATAATTCGCTTTAAAATTGAGCGTATACCACCCGGGTGCATATGGATTGCCATTGTCGTCAATCGCATAGATCTCGGTTTTGCTCTGTTCGCTTATGGGCAAATCTTCAAAGGCGCGTTCACCGCTATAGTCAATATACATCTGAAGATTTAATTTCCGCGTTTTGAAGGTCAAGCGCGACACGCCAAACCAAGGGGCTGCGTGTCGGGATGTGCTCGTAGTGCCATCGTCCAACTCTTCTTCTCCATCTTGTAGATTAAATTGAGACGAGAACCCAAAGCCGGCCGGTAATTTTACTTCGACACCTGCTTGTATTCCAAAGACACGAGCCACTGCGGCATTCTGAATGGCTTGTACCTTACTCAATTCACCATCATACACGATACTGTCTTGTCCGTTCAATTGGAAATCGCGCCGCACTAAGGCATTTTTTAAACGGGTGTAGTAGGCGCTTACATCTACTTTTACCTTATCATTGAAGATTTTCGCAATACCTACATCAGCATTGTAGGCATATTCTGCCTTAAGATCAGGATTCGGAACCACCACTGCTCCCGGTTCGCTGTCAAATACTTTCCCAACATCATCTACATTGGGAGCCCGGAAGGCGGTGGCAGCGTTGGCGCTCAACACCCAGTCGTCTGCTGGTCGATACACCACGCCGAGATTCCCGGTTAAGGAACCATTGTTCAAATTAGCCTCTTCAAAAGGAAAGGGGTAAAACCGAGTATCGAATTCGGCGTCGAGCGTAAAATAATTATATCGCAAACCTCCTTGAAGTAGCACCTGTTCGCTTACTTTAAATTGGTCTGAAACATACGCGGCATAAGAAGCCCAGGTGGCCTGTGGATACCTACTCGGTCCGGGCCGACTTTCGCCGGAAAGGATGTTGGTGTCGGTTCCGGTTGAATTCACGTCATCGTAAACCACTTCCAGTCCGTAGAATAACGAATGGCGCTCACCGATCAATTTTGTAAAATCCAAATTGGCCGAATAGGCATCCACTTTTTCGACTCTCGTTTCACGCGTCTCATCATTAAAATTGCGACTGATCCTACTTTCTTCAAAATTCTGAATGGCCAATCGAATAGCCATTTCATCAAAGAGTGTCGTATTGCTATAATGCGTAGCGTTGAGGTTGTTCATCATCCACTTTTGAGGCCCGTAGCTCCATTCTCCATAGCGTGGTGCTCCGTTGCGCATTCGAAGATGACGATCGTAGCGACCGTAATCGGAGGTTTCCGAGTAGTGAAATCCGTATTGAAAATCCCAGTTCTCATTAGGTTGATAGCGCACTTTTTGCATCATATTGATCTGTGAGTATCCCGAAGGAACTTGTACTCTTGGATCTTCATTGGTCACCACCACATCCATACTGTCGCGACGCTCCACATAGAAGGGGCGCAAGAACTCGTTAGGTCCTTCACTGCCCTGTTTCAGATCATCAAAATCGGTATAGCTAATACTGGAAAGGAACGCCCATTTTTTCCAGCCTACGTTCACATCAAAATGGCCGGTTTTCTCGTTATTAGCAGAGGCAAATCGAGCGACGGCCTTTCCGGATACCAGAGGCTTGTCTTCCGTTGAAAATTGTGGTGTTAAAGTGCGAAAGCTCATCACGCCTCCAATTGCGTCACTTCCGTAGATAACAGCATCAGGACCAAATAATACTTCAGCATTTTCAATGGTAAAGGGATCTAAGGAAATCACGTTCTGAATGTTTCCGCCTCTAAAAATGGCGGTGTTCATGCGAACCCCATCTACGGTATACAATAGCCGATTGGTGGCAAACCCGCGGATGAGCGGACTTCCCCCGCCTTGCTGACTTTTCTGTATGAAAACACCGCCTGAGAGCGCGAGCAGATCTGCTGCTGTTTGAGGATTCTGAAGCGCAATTTCCTGCGGACTAATGGTGGTGATCTTGGAAGGAATATCTTTCGAAGATTGATTCCAACGGGTCGCGGAGATCACGATTTCATCCATGGTAAAATTTTGCGGTGTCAAGGCCAATTCGAAATTTTGGTTGGAAAGCTCCGAATAGCTCTTTGTTTGTTGTGCATATCCAAGCGATCGAATTTCAATTGCCTCGGCATCTTCAAAAGCGGCTATATTGGCTTGTCCTTCATAATTTGTAGTTGCTGATGCCCGTGGAGCCGCACTGTATAAGGTAACCAGTTCTAACGGTTCTCCTGTTTCGGCATCAGTAATAGTAATGGTTTGTGATAGCACCGGACTCGCCAGTAGGCATATCACAAGACCCAGTAATAGTTTCTTCATAGTAGTTGTAAAAAAAAATAGGCTCGGGAATACGGCCACAAGAACCGTTCCCGAAATGATTAGAAATAGTAAATAAGCTTACGTATGAAGAGAATACTGTGGGGGTGGGTCGTCCAATAACAGTACTATCGAATGAAAAGTATTGGCGTAGGTGTCTATTGTTGTTAAGAAGCTGTTCGGGCTCCATGGATGCCATTCATCTGGTGTTGAGAAAAACAGAATCGAAAGAAAATGCCGAAGTTGGCGCTGCTTGTCCTTTTGCAGCGGATCTTTTCCGAACGCATCGATTGCCAGTTTTTCTAATTGCCGATTTAACTTCGTTTCTTTTTTATCGGGGAACACGCGATAATAAAGACTGTCATTTTTTATCGCTGTCGAAACGATATCGTACATGCTGCCTTGATACTCGAATTCTTTCTCATGTTTCCAGTCCAGGCGTTCACTGTCTTCTTTGCTGAAAATAAGCAGCTTTAAGTCGGCTTCGTGAGCGTTCGCCATCAGTTCACGTTTTACTTCTTTCCGCACTTGCTTTTGTTGAAAGGTGAGCCAAAGAAATGTTCCCGATACCGGAAGGATCAGGCAGGCAACTAAAAAAACAGCGATATAGTGCTTCATGGCGTTTGGACAAATGTAGCCAAAATAAGAGGATTCAAAAGCGATTTTAAGAGCGTATGTAGTGTGGCGATAACAAAGAGTTGTCAAGTACTTCAGTATCAATTGCGCTACACCCCGTTCCTATCGATTGTATTTCTATCCGATTTAATAGTAACCACGCCGCAAAAATTTACTACTTTTGCCACCGCAAAAATGTTAATGTCAACTAAATAATATAACATGGAACAGAACATTATCTATGTACCTATTGCCCTCGCTGTTTTGGGGCTTTTATTTATGCTTGTGAAAATGAGCTGGGTAAAGAAACAAGCGGCGGGAAGCGAACGGATGCAATCTATTTCAAAGAGCATTAAAGAAGGTGCTTTGGCATTTTTAAATGCAGAATACCGGTTGCTCGTTATTTTCGCGGTAATTGCTGCGGGACTGCTTTTCTTCATTTCAACGATGGTTGAAACCACCAGTTGGATGATTGTACCTGCCTTTATTTTCGGGGCAATTTTCTCTGCTTTGGCAGGAAACATCGGAATGCGTGTTGCTACCGAAGCGAATGCGCGTACGGCAGAAGCGGCTAAAACGAGCTTACCACAAGCCTTGAAAGTTTCCTTTGGTGGAGGTACCGTAATGGGACTTGGTGTTGCGGGTCTGGCGGTATTGGGACTTAGCTTGTTCTTTTTATTCTTTTTAAGTCAGTTTCTCGTAGAAGGCGGCGATTTTTATACCGATATGACCATTGTATTGGAAGCTTTAGCCGGATTCTCTTTAGGGGCTGAAAGTATTGCACTCTTCGCTCGTGTTGGTGGTGGTATTTATACCAAAGCGGCCGATGTTGGCGCCGATTTAGTGGGAAAAGTAGAAGCGGGTATTCCAGAAGACGATCCGCGAAACCCAGCTACGATTGCTGATAACGTAGGAGATAATGTTGGTGATGTGGCCGGAATGGGTGCTGACCTCTTCGGAAGTTATGTTGCTACGGTTTTGGCGGCAATGGTATTAGGAAACTACGTGATCCGTGATATGAGCGCAACCGCTCCCTTTACAGATGCCTTCAATAATATGGGACCTATCTTGCTTCCGCTGGTAATTGCCGGAGTAGGAGTACTAGCCTCCATTATCGGAACCTTCCTGGTGAGTATTAAAAATAACGATGCGAAAGAACCTCAAGTGCAAAAAGCACTGGATATGGGGAACTGGACAGCGATCATTATTACGCTAGCGGCAAGTTATTTCTTAATTGATTGGATGTTGCCTGAAACCATGACCATGAACTTTTTCGGTGAAGGGGCCATCGAAGTTCCATCAATTAATGTGTTCTGGTCAGCGTGCATCGGTCTTGCCGTAGGTGCGTTGATCTCTTTTGTAACGGCCTACTACACCAGTCTTGGTAAAAAGCCGGTACTGGATATCGTACAAAACTCTTCTACCGGAGCGGCGACCAACATTATTGCAGGTCTTGCCGTTGGAATGAAATCAACTCTTTGGAGTGTTTTATTGTTCGCGGCAGCGATCTACGGTTCTTATGAACTTGCTGGATTCTACGGAGTGGCCTTGGCGGCTTCTGCCATGATGGCTACCACCGCAATGCAGTTGGCGATTGATGCCTTTGGACCGATTGCCGATAACGCAGGTGGTGTGGCTGAAATGAGCGAATTGGAAGATCATGTACGTGAGCGTACCGATATTTTAGACTCAGTTGGAAACACAACGGCTGCCGTTGGAAAAGGATTTGCCATTGCTTCGGCTGCGTTGACAGCCTTGGCCTTGTTTGCTGCTTACGTAACTTTCACTGGTATTGACGGAATTAATATCTTCCGTGCCGATGTACTAGCGATGTTATTTGTGGGTGGAATGATCCCGGTTGTTTTTTCCGCTTTAGCGATGAAATCGGTAGGAAAAGCAGCCATGAAAATGGTACAGGAAGTACGTCGTCAGTTCAAAGAAATTCCTGGAATTATGGAAGGAACGGGGACGCCAGAATACGGTAAGTGTGTAGATATCTCAACCAAAGCGGCCCTTCAGGAAATGTTGATGCCGGGATTGATCACGATCATCACCCCAATTCTTATCGGATTGATCTTTGGTGCTGAACCCTTAGGAGGTTATATGGCCGGTGTATGTGTGAGCGGTGTAATGTGGGCGATCTTCCAAAACAACGCCGGAGGCGCTTGGGATAACGCTAAGAAGTCATTTGAAGCCGGAGTAATGATTAATGGTGAAATGACCTACAAAGGAAGTGAAGCACACAAAGCTGCTGTAACCGGAGATACCGTAGGGGATCCTTTCAAGGATACTTCAGGACCTTCTATGAACATTCTTATTAAGTTAACCTGCTTGGTTGGATTGGTAATTGCTCCGATTTTAGGAGGGCATCACGGTGATGTAACTGCCATGAGCGATACTGAAGAAATGGTGTTTATTGATGAAGACGGAAACCGTACCGTGCTTACGGGAGCGCAAGCCGATCAGATCAAAAAAGCGAATAAGACGGAAGTTTCGCGTGATGTGATGGTGGAAATGTCTTCGAGTGATAGTTTGACCACGGCCAACGTGACCATCAAGACCACGAAAGACGGAAAAACTACCTCCGAAACAAAAACCTTCACTGGAACCATGGAAGAGGTAAAAGCGCAAGTAGAAGCCTTAAAAGAAGCTAATATCAAGGTAGAAGGCGGTGCTGTTGTGAAAGAAGTAGAAGTAATTGAAGAGCAACAATAAGCGACGAAACTTCGTTAAAATACTGATAAACCCTGCCGCTACGGCAGGGTTTTTTTATGGAATTACCGTATCTTTTATCCAATGGACTATAACGACCTAATCACATTAGGAATTGCTTTTGGCCTTGGCATGTTGGTAGGAGTGCAGCGACAACGCTCCGATCATGAAATGGCAGGCGTTCGTACGTTTACCCTGATATCGGTACTGGGGGTGGTCGCAGGTTTTCTAACAGAAAGCTATGACAATCCGTTCATCCTTCCGGTATTCGGACTTGCCCTTACGGCGCTCTTGGTGGTGGCCAATGTTATCAAATTACGAAAACAGGAGGAAAGTGATATTGGTCAAACTACCGAGGTCGCGGCACTATTAATGTTTGCCATTGGGGCCTATTTGGTCTTGGGAAGTCAAATTGTGGGTGTCGTGGTGGGGGGAGCTTTAGCGGTATTGCTCTACGTAAAAGAGCATCTGCACAAATTTATTGAACGACTGAAAGATAAAGATATCGCAGCTATAATGACCTTCGCCGGAATTTCATTGGTCATTCTTCCTATTCTTCCCGATCAAACCTATGGCCCTTTAGATGTGCTCAACCCAAGAAATATCTGGTTGATGGTTACCTTGATTGTGGGTATTAGTGTGATAGGATACTTCATCTATAAATTTGTTGGAAAGAAAGTTGGCATCATCTCCAATGGTGTTTTGGGAGGTTTGATTAGCAGTACAGCAACGACAGTAAGCTACGCTCGAAAAACGGCGCAGGCTAAAAACATCAATAAAATTGCCGCCTTTGTGATAATGACCGCTTCTGCCATTGCCCTTGTTCGGGTTATGGTTGAAATTGGCGTGGTGGTTCCGCAGAAAATGGGGGCTTTATTACCTCCATTGGTAGTAGAATTCGTTTTTATGGCCTTGCTGTGTGTCGGGTTGTTTTACCGAATAAATAAAGACTCGAAAGAAGACGACACCATGCCGGAACCGAAGAATCCGGCGCAATTTAAAAGCGCGCTTGTATTCGGACTATTATACGGTTTGATTTTACTTGCGGTAGCATTTACAAAAGAGGAGTTCGGGAATGAAGCCTTGTACGCCGTGGCCATTATAAGCGGACTCACCGATGTGGATGCCATTACCTTATCGCTTTCAAACCTGATGAAAGGAGGCGGACTACAAACTTCGGTGGGGTGGAGGCTCATTCTGCTGGCATCCTTGTCGAACCTTGCTTTCAAAGGGGTCATGGCAGCCTTACTGGGTACTCGCACCCTGGCGAAATGGGTGGGCGCAACTTTCGGAATTGTTATTGTACTCGGCCTTTTACTAATATGGCTATGGCCACAAAGCGGATTGCTATAGCATGGGGTTATTCAAAAAAGATCCACTGCAGATTATTGCATTTGCAAGCTACGGAACCGATAACACGCTCTATATCCGCGGCAGAGCCTTAGAAGACGAAAGCATCGATCTTTCGCGAAAAGGTCTCTTTGGATTGCTGAAAAATTCTTGGAAACGCTTTGAAACCGATGAGGTTGCACATACTTCCATCAAAATAAAACTGCCTGATCAATCTTTTTATTACACTACCACCGATCAGAAAGGCTATTTTAAATTTAAAGAGAAGCTTTCCGACCTTGCAAACCTAACGAACGAAGAAGGCTGGCTGTCCTACGAACTTTCCTTCGATGACCCGCACCCCAACCGCGTGATTATAAATGACAACCGATTCCATGGTGATGTCTTGATTCCATCACCAACAGTAGATTTTGGAGTCATTAGCGACATCGATGACACGATACTAAAAACGGGCGTGACCTCCTTTTTAAAAATGAAGTTGATCTTCAATACGTTCTTTAGAAACGCCGAAAGTAGGAGTCCGCTGGAAGGCGCAGCCGAATTCTATCACGAGTTGCATCGCGGGCCTCAGGGTGATGGTGCCAACCCTTTGTTTTACGTAAGTCATAGTCCGTGGAACTTATATCGGTACTTGGCATTATTTCTTCGGAAGAACTCGTTTCCCAAAGGCCCCATTTTGCTCCGATCTTTGAGTCTCTTCAAACGCAGAAAAGAGGAGGAGAAACCGCAAAAGCAACGAGAAATTATCGATATCCTGAACATGTATCCAGAAATGAAGTTTGTTTTGATTGGCGATAGTGGAGAACATGACGCGGATATCTACATTGAAATAGCTGAAAAATTTCCCGGCAGGATAAAGGCCATCTACTTACGAAGCGTTAAACACAAGAAAAAGGTCTTGCGGGTACAAGGGTTGCTGGCAACCTATACCACAACGCCAACACTGCTGGTAGAAGACAGCGAAGCGGCGCTTCAACACGCCCGTGAAAACGGACTTATTCAATAGCTTCCTCGAAATATTGGTAGGTGTCCAATTGTGCGCGATTTCCCTCCTTCTCTTCGGAAACATACTCGTTTTTTTGGTCTTTATCGAGTATTCTGGCTTTAGCAGTATCACTGAGTTGTATGTCGAGGAGTTTACGAAGCGTTTTTCGAATATCCGGATCAAGAACCGGGGTCACCACTTCAATACGGTGACTAAGATTTCGCTTCATCCAATCGGCGGAACCAATAAACACTTTTTCCTCACCTTCGTTTCCAAAAACGTACATGCGCCCATGCTCTAAAAAGCGATCTAAGATGCTGGTAATGTATATATTTTCACTTTGCCCTTTGATCCCGGGTACGAGCGAACAAATGCCACGTACTACCATGCGAATGTTAACCCCGGCATTACTCGCTTTGTACAGCAGTTTAATCATTTTCTTATCCTGCAAGCTATTCATCTTCGCTAAAATATACGCCTCCTTTCCTGCGTTAGCAGCTTCAATTTCACTTTCAATTAATTTCTCGAAGGTTTCTCGCGCGGTGAATGGCGCCACCAGCAGTTGTTCGGGCTTGGGGATGATCATTTTACCTTCAAGCACCAGAAATACTTTATTAATGTCTTCTGTTATTTCTTCATGGGCCGTTAGAAGTCCGTAATCGGTGTAGAGAGTAGCGGTCTTTTCATTGAAGTTTCCGGTAGCGATGTAGGCATAGCGTGTGATAGTTCCTTCTTCTTCTCGCTCTATGTAGAGGATCTTTGAATGAATTTTAATGGCTGGGAAACTGTAGATCACCCGGGCTCCATTTTCCTCGAAGATCTTTCCCCACTTTAAGTTATTCTGTTCGTCAAAGCGCGCCTTTACTTCAATAAAAACTACCACTTTTTTACCTTTTTTGGCGGCCAGTGCGATGGCATCATTTAAACGCGATTCATTGGCAGCCCTGTAAATGGTGATCTTTAAGGTGGTTACCTTTGGATCATTAGCGGCTTCTTCAATCAATCGGATCACCGGCTCAAACGACTGATATGGGAAATGAACCAGGCGATCTTTTGCTTCGATTAATTCCAACAAAGACTGGGAAGCATCAAGTATGGGGTGCGCTAGCGGAGTCCATTCTTCTTGTGATAATTTTTTGGTAGTTGGATTCGGAAAACTAAAAAAGTCCTTGAAATTATGATAACGCCCCCCTTCTATAAGGTCGGCATTGTAAACATCCAAAGCATTCTTTAAAATTTCCCGCAAAGCTTTGGGCATGCGTTCATCGATCAGCAGTCGTGTAGCTTGTCCGGTTTCTCGTTTGGAAAGTGAATTCTTGATCTTTTCTTTGAGATTTCCCGAGAACTCATCTTCAATATAGAGTTCGGCATCTCGAGATTTCTTGATGGCATAGAACTGAATGGCGTATTCTTTCTTCGGACTCTGCTTCAGGTTGAATTGCAGGATGTCATCAATGAACGTGATGTAGTAATTTCCATTCTGCTTCGGAAATACGAAGAATCTAGGTTCGTCTTCCGGAATTTTTACCAGTACGAAGTTGTCTTCGGAAATTTGGGCGGCGAGATACAGCTCTTCATTCTCAATAAAAACGGGCTCTTTGGTGGAATTGGAAAAACGTTCGATGGTGATTTTCTCCCGAAGTATGTCCTCGTAGTAAGTTTTTGCTACTTCTTTTTGGGTGGCTGAGAAATTTTCGAACCGAAGGAGATGAATGCCCTCACGTTTCAGATCGGGGATGATAGTCTCCTGAAAGATTTTTCCGAAGGCTTCTTGTTGAATGGCCACCTGTTTGCTGATCTCTTTCAGCACTTTATTGGGTTTGGTGATCAACTTCTTCCGAAGCGGTTTTTCAACGTGTTTGATCTGCCGAATGTCTGAAACCCGTACGCGGTAAAACTCGTCGAGGTTCGATGAAAAAATGGCCAAGAACTTAATGCGTTCGTACAACGGATTGCGCGTATCGGCCGCTTCTTGCAGCACGCGGTGATTAAATCGCAACCAGGACAGGTCGCGATGATAGTATTTTGTATTGTACAATTTCGCCATAAATCTGCCGGCAAAGTACATATATTCACCTCGAATCTATGTCAGCGAAATGTTAAGTTTTAAAAGAGCCCGTGTAACTCGGCATCGATCTTATTGATCACTTCTCCCAAATGTTCGGGCTTGTCTACAAAGTTGAGATTATCGACGTCGAGAATGATCAATTTTCCTTTGTTGTAGTCATGAATCCAGGCTTCGTAGCGTTCGTTGAGGCGGCTCAAGTAATCGATGCTTATGCTGTTCTCGTACTCGCGTCCGCGCTTGTGGATTTGGTTTACCAAATTGGGAATTGAACTGCGTAAATAGATAAGTAGATCCGGACCCTCGGTGACGCTTTCCATGAGGTCGAAAAGCGAACGGTAATTTTCAAAATCACGATTGGTCATCAGCCCCATGGCATGAAGGTTAGGCGCAAAGATGTAGGCGTCTTCATAAATGGTGCGGTCTTGAATGACATCTTTACCTTTCTCCCGTATTTCCAAAATTTGACGAAACCGACTGTTTAGAAAATAGATCTGTAGGTTAAAAGACCAGCGTTCCATTTTGTTGTAGAAGTCATCCAAATACGGGTTGTCTTCTACGTCTTCAAATTGAGGTTTCCACTTGTAATGTTTTGCTAAAAGGCGCGTAAGCGTAGTTTTTCCGGAGCCTATGTTTCCTGCAATCGCAACGTGCATACGTATTATTTCTTTGGTTGGGTTAGGGTAAAGCTGTGCAGTTTTTTACCGTCATAAATATACAGGAAATCCACGGTAAGCTGCAAGTCTTTTATGTTTATTTCCGGGGTATATACGGCCTGTGGTTCGCTGCTGCCTTCCGGATACCACTGTAAGCTTCCGTTAGATACCAACAACAGGTTTTCGTCTTGCTGCAAGACATGGGTTGCAACCTCCATAGGACGTTTCCAAAGAATACTTCCGTAGATATTGAAAGCGTATAAGGAAGTGTCGGTAAGCACATAACAATAATTAAAATCACTTGCCTGTTCTAAGACGGAACCTCGAAAAGGCTGCGATACCACGGTTTTTCTTCCGCTGCGGTAATTATACAGTTCTAATTGTTGGGTGTCAATATTGAAAAGCCACAACCGATTATTCCCCGCATTGGTTACCTTCCCAACATTGGTGAATTCGGTGAGCGTATTGAAGTTAAGTCGCTCTATTTCATTTAATCGATTGTCTAAAAAAACCACCGTATTGGCTTCCTCAAAAAACAAGACGACATTCAGTGGATTAATGATGTCTACAGAAGCCAAGGGCCCCAATTGAAAATCCTGAAAAACAAAGGAACCTAAAGGACCTTCTTTCCGAAGCGCCATATCCTGCACAAAATAGGTATTGTCGTACGCGTCAATTCCAATAAATTGATCGGCGACCAATGGCACAGAGGCCACTAATTTGAGTTCCTGCGAATGGGTGAGCATCGAACTCAACAGTAAGATGGTAAAAAGCCATTTCATGCCAGGCAAGATACAAAATGCGGGCCAATGATGGCAGGTGTAACAGAGACAAGATGATGTCGTCTTTAGCAAAGATGGTGTAACTTTACTAATATGAAACAACTATTACCTTTATTGGCGTTTTCAATTTTCGCGCTACCGCTTACAGCGCAGAGCATTACGGGAATTGCCACGTACAAATCACAACGTAAATTAGACATTCAGCTAGACAGTACTCAATTTTCGGATGACATGCGACAACAAATGCTGGCCATGATGCGAAAACAGTTTGAGAAAGAGTACAGTCTCACGTTCACGGAAACAGAATCGAGCTACAAGGAAAACCAAAGCCTCGATAGTCCGAATCCCATGGCATCCTCTGGCGGTGTTCAGGTAATTGTAGCCGGGGCGGGAGGAAATGATGAACTGTATAAAAACTTAAGAGAACAACGATTTGCGAACCAAGTAGAGCTCTTCGGAAAGCAATTTTTAATTCAGGACAGTCTGGAACAAGCTAACTGGGAGTTGCATAAGGAAACTAAGAATATTGGAGCATACACCTGCTTTAAAGCTACCTATCGAACCACGCGCACGATTCGTTCGGTAAGTTCATCCACCGACGAAAAGGGAAGTGATTCTACGAATCAGAAGGATGAAGAAGAGGTCTTGGTAACCGCCTGGTACACACCCCAAGTTCCCATAGGTCACGGTCCGGCGAACTATCAAGGCTTGCCGGGGCTTATCCTGGAGGTCAACGATGGCTCTCAAACCATCTTGTGTTCTAAGATCGTGTTGAATCCCGAAGACGGAGTTGCTATTAAAGAACCGAGAAAAGGGAAGAAAGTGACCGATGCCGAATACCAAGAGATCGTCGACAAGAAAATGGAAGAGATTCATGAGCAACAACAAGGTAGAGGTGGAAAGCATGGAAACAACTTCGAGATCAAAATAGGTGGCTAAACCATTTCCTGTAAAAAGCGTCTAAGATTTTGTAACAAAAAGAGTACCTTGGTACTTATAAGACGTTATAATTCTATGAAAATGAAATTCTTTACTTTTTTAGGAGTCCTATTCCTCACGCTGTCGGTTCAGGCTCAAAGCATTAGCGGAAAAGCCTATTACGAATCCAAAACGACCATTGATATGGATAATTTTGGAAATCGGGAAATGAGCGAACAGATGAAACAGATGATCGCGCAGCGAATGAAGAGCTTTTTAGAAAAAACCTATATTCTAACCTTCAACGGGAACGAATCGGTATATGAAGAAGAGGAAAAGCTGGAAGCGGGAGCCGGTGGCGGCTTCGGGATGATGATGGGAAGCTTCGCCCCCGGAGCACAGTATAAAAATTTGAAGGACAATCAGATCTTGGAAGAGCGAGAGTTCTTCGGAAAAGAATTTCTGATTAATGATACCTTGGCGAACCTAAAATGGGAAGTCGGAAAAGAGTCGAAACAAATCGGCCAATACTTAGCCATCAAGGCAACGGCTGTTAAACCTATTGACGAAAACGACTTTAGCATGGCGCGTCGAAGAGATCGTGACGAAGGTGCAGAAAAGGAAACTGATTCTACTCAAACCGAAACCGAAGTGGAAGACCCTTTTGAGCAGATTGAAATTCCGAAGGAGATCATCGTAACAGCGTGGTTTACGCCTCAGATCCCGGTAGGAAACGGTCCCGGAGAATACGCCGGTTTGCCGGGTTTAATCCTCGAATTGAATGCCTACCGAACTACCATTTTATGTTCAAAGATCGTTTTGAACCCAAAAGAAACTATAGAAATCGAAAAACCAACTAAAGGAAAAGAGGTCTCTCGTTCTGAATACAACGAAATTGTAGCCGAGAAAATGCAGGAAATGCGAGAGAACTTTAGAGGACGCGGCGGTCGTGGAAACCGACGCTTTGGCGGATAATTTTCCTTACTTTGAACTAGCTTCATGAATCATTATTTGTGGGCCCTTGGCCTCTTCTTTTGCCTCAGCGCAACCGCGCAAAGTATTCAAGTACGCGGAACCATTAAAGACAGTATTGGAGACCCGTTAGAATTGGCGAATGTGATCGCTTCCGTGCAGGAAACCGGGGCTATCGAATCGTATGCTATTACCAACTACGAAGGTCGTTATCAAGTCGATTTGCCCGTGGGAAATACTTATTTGTTAAAGGCGAGCTTTTTAGGCTATGAAACGACAGAGCTCATCTTAGAAGTGCCAGAAGGGGCTGCGAATATGACACAAGATTTTGTGCTACAATCGAAGGCCGACCAATTAGACGGGGTGGAAATTGTGTACGAAATGCCTGTGACGGTAAAAGGAGATACCATTGTCTACAATGCCGATTCTTTTAATCGAGGCGACGAGCGGAAACTAGGCGATGTTATGAAAAACCTACCGGGAATCGAGGTGAACGACGATGGTGAGATACAAGTAGAAGGAAAGCCGGTAACCAAGGTGATGGTGGAAGGAAAAGATTTCTTTGATGGCGATTCAAAGCTCGCTACCAAGAATATTCCGGCCGATGCCGTCGATAAGGTACAGGTGCTTCGGAATTACAATGAGGTCGACCAGATGCGCGGTTTGGGGAACGATCAGGACAATGTGGCTATTAATATCAAACTGAAAGAAGGAAAAAAGAATTTCTGGTTCGGGGAGCTAACAGCCGGAGCAGGTATTGATGGCGATGACGATGCGCGCTATTTGGTGCATCCCAAATTGTTTTATTACAGTCCGAAATACAGCATTAACCTGATCACCGACTTCAACGATATTGGCGAAGTACCGTTTACCTGGCGCGATTATTTCAACTTTACCGGAGGCTTCCGAAATTTCAATCGCGGCGGCGGAACGCGTTTTAATATTTCGGAAGGAGATCTGGGTTTCGCTGTGGCACAGAACAATCGCGCTAATGCGATTGAAGCTAAATTCGTGGCCGGTAATTTTAGTTGGAATACCTCGGAAAGCTTAGATCTTAGCGGCTTTACAATCCTTTCAGATAACCGAACGAATATTGTTCAGAATTCCATCCGAAGATATATCGCTACCGGAACGACCGAAACGACCACTTCTACCAACGACCAACAAACGCAACTGGGGATGTTCAAAGGAAGTGCGGTGTACAAGCCGAACGTAGATTTTCAGTTAGATTACGATGTCTTGGTGAAAGGATCTCAGCAAACCGAAGATGCCATGACGGTTTCGCAGTTTGAAACGGCGACTAACAATATTTCCGAAGCCAAAGAGAACGACCCCTTCAGCATCAATCAAAATATCAATGCCTATTATACCTTAAATGAAAAGAACATCTTCGCCGGCCAAGTACAACATTTGTGGCAGGAGGAAGATCCGTTTTACAATGCCATTACCGACCTGCAACCTTTCCCCGGCATCCTTCCCGTAGATACCACGCAAACTCGTTTTAATGTGAATCAGCAAAAAAATGTGAAAACCCATAAGCTGGATGCGAAGGTCGATTGGTTTTATGTATTGAATAATACGAGCAACCTAAACGTGACAGCAGGAGCCACAATTAGCGATCAAGAATTTGACTCGAACATTTTCCAGTTGCTCGACAACGGCTCACAAAGCGATCTTACCGAAACACCTCCCATCGACGGAAACGCACAACCCCTTCAAAATGATGTGGCCTACGGATTCTCTGATATCTTTTTGGGCTTACATTACAAAGTAAAGACCGGACAGTTCATTTTTACGCCCGGAGTGACCTTACACAACTATACGCTGGTAAACGAGCAATTGGGGTTTGAAAACCGACAAAACAATTGGATGCTGCTACCGGATGTGAATGCCATCTGGCAGATCAAGAAAAGTGAATCGTTGCGCTTTAATTATGCGCTGGCAGCTGAATATACCGACGTGATCAATTATGCGGAAGCGTTTGTGTTCAATAATTACAACCGACTCTTTCGTGGGAATCGATTCTTAGAAAACGCCATTTCACATACGTATAATCTAACCTATTTCAATTTCAACCTCTTCAGCTATACCAACATCAGTGGAAACCTTAGCTATACCCGTCGTGTGGAAGGGATTAAAAACAATACCAATATTATCGCCATCAACCAGGTAAGCAGTCCTGTGAACCTAAACAGCAACTTTCCCGATGAAACCCTTTCTGCCTTCGGAAGGTTTAGCAAGCGAGTCAAGAAGGTCGAATTTATTGCCAACGCCAACGTCGCGTATTTAAAATCGAACAATATCATTCAGTCGCTTCCGGGGGGCGGAGGTGATGCCAATGATGATACCCAAAACATAAGAACCAGCGAGAGCTTTACACAGAATTACCGCGGAAGTATTCGCAGTAATTTTAAAGAGTGGCCGAATTTCGAGCTTGGGTACGGATTGATTTTAAATGACTATGACAATGGCGGACTCGAACAAACGTTCTATACCCACCAGCCCTTCGCGAATGTAGATATTCGTTTTCTGCAGGATTTCACCTTTGACGCCGAATGGAACTACTACAATTACACCAACAAAGACAATACGGTAGATAATAGTTATTCGTTCGTCAATGCCAACCTGTATTACCAAAAAGGCGATAGTCCGTGGGAATTTTCCATTCGAGGTACCAACTTGCTCAATACGGAATTCTTGAATAACGACAGTTTTAACGATCAGTTCAATACAACGAGTCAGTATTTCGTCCTACCACGCATCATGATGTTGGTAGTTCGCTACAATTTGTAAGACGTCTCTTTCAGATATACGACAATTGCCGTATTTCAATTTTTTCTGAATTGATAGACTTTTATAGCGTAAAAACCCTACGTTATGAAACACTTATCATTACTACTCTTATTATTCGTTAGTATTTCTTTTGCGCAACAGTATCCCACCGGAATGGTTTGGGATGAAGAATCCTATCGAAGCATTCCATATAAGGCGCAGTTCACCGCTTCGACTTATGAAACCTTACCTTCCTCTTATTCGCTAGAGCAATACGCTCCCATTCCCGGAAACCAGGGACAATACGGAACCTGTGTGGCCTACGCTTCGGCCTACGGCTTACGCACAATTATGCTAGCGAAGGACAACGGACTCACCAACAAACAAACCATAACGGCCAATGCCTTATCGCCTTCCTTTGTCTATTCCTTGATCAAAAAAGAAGACGACCTCAATTGTGATAAAGGTGCCAATCCGAAGTTGGGCTTAGAGGCGCTGAAAGTATATGGGGCTCCGCGATTAAGTACGCTGCCGTATGTCTGTAATCCGCAAATTTCCACGACGGTACAAATGGAGGCTATCGATTATCGTATCCGGGACTATCAAACCTTATTCTTTTTTAATACAACCGACTATGGTGTAAAAACCAATGCTACGAAAAAAGCATTGGCAGAAGGCTACCCGGTGTTGTTGGGAATGAAACTTCCGCAGAGCTTTTTCAAAGCACAGCGAGTTTGGCGTTCTTCTCCGGAAGAAAAAGGAACTACAGCCAAGCAACACGGGTATCACGCCATGGTAGTGGTTGGCTATGACGACAATTACGAAGGGGGCGCTTTTCGTCTTTTGAATAGCTGGGGAACCCAATGGGGTGATGGTGGCTTTATATGGGTACCCTATACCGAATACGAAGAGTGGGCCATGGGAGCCTTACAGGCGTACAGTTATTACACGAAGAAAGAAGATATTGGGAAGCCGAAGGTAGTGCCGCGTCCGCCTGGTGCACCAAAGGTAGTGCCCAACCAACCCAAAGGGTCACCTAGCAAGCCCGGGCGCCCGGGGCAACCGAGTTTACCGGAAGCCTTGGATCAATCGCCTATTGCTCAAAAATTCCCAAAAGGAAGCTTGCGATTCGTAACTAATACAGGAATGGACATGCCAACCCAGCGCACGTCTACTCGAAATCTCGTGGTGGAAGATGATGTTCCGGGAGAGGAGCTGGTTGCCTACAAAATGGACAAGGCCTATCCAAGCGGGACGCGTTTCCGATTTTATTTAGAAAACGAAAATGAAGGGTATATCTATGCCTTCGCTACCGACCTCACCCAAAAAATCAACAAGATTCTTCCGTTTGAAGACGGAATGTCGCCCTTGATTTCTGCCAATGCCGAGTTGGCCTTCCCTAGCGAAAAGAAGGTGATTCGGATGGACGATAACCCCGGAACCGACTACCTACTGATCTTGTTCAGTCAACAACAATTAGACGAGGCCGATCTACTGGCTAAAATGGAGGCGACAGAAGGCGGATTAACTACCAAGATCAAGGCGGCCTTGGGCGATAAACTCATCGACAAAAAAATGGTAAGCTACGAATCGGCTACACCCGGATTTAGCGTAAAAGAAGGAGCCGAAGGCTATGTGGTTCCGTTGATGGTAGAAATAACACACCAATAAGATGAGAGCCGTATTCATTCTTTGGTGTGTACTGTTTGGGATTTCCGCGAAAGCGCAGCAACAATTCGTGGTTCAAAGCAATCATTCACAGCAAATTACCGCCACCGTCTTAGACGCTAAACGAAACGTTTTGGTAACCCATGGGAGCATGGACAAAACCCTGAAATTCTGGAATGAGAAAAATGGTTTGTTGTATAAAACCATCGACCTGTCCGACAACATCACCGAACTAGAAATTAACGAGAAGTCAGGGATAGTATACACCTTAGGAAATAATGTGATTACCACCTATAGTACCGAGACCTTTCAAAAGTTGAAGGAATATCCGCTAGGGCGCATTTATAGCATTGCGTATTTCGAACAGGCGGGGAAAGGCCAGCTTACACTGCTGGCGCAAGATCAGAACTATATGATCGCTTTATACGCGCTGGATGAAATCACCGGCACCTTTCTTCCGGCCAACATGCAACCGCTTCCTTTTGAAGCGCAACAACTGTTCTTTGAATATAGCGCCGATGGCAACTACCTGTATTTGGCACCCGATTATGGAAGGTACTATGTGTATTCTTTCGCTACTCAAGAATACACCGCCCTAGAGGGTGACTATATTATGATGTTTGATAATGGGGATGTACTGCGTGCTGTATATCGTCAGGAAGACAAGAGGCTTGTCTATATGCGTATGAATCCCACGACGAGAAGCATTCTTTGGAATCAAACATTTACGTATGAAAAAGAGGTTGAGGGCATTATTGCGCCCACCCGTTTCGATGCCATGTATTCTAAAGATCGCAAGGGAGTGTGGCTTCAGAATTATGTACTACCGCTAACCTTGATCGATGCAGAAACAGGAGCGGTGAAGGGAAGTTTTTCGGAACTGGAAGAAACCTACGGACTTATAGACGCGGGCCAGTATATTTATGGACAAATGGGCTACGAAGCGCCGCTAACCAAACACCGATTGTTTGAAGCCAACCCTATACTACAATACGGTAATAAAGTGATTGAGCCACGGGATATTATCGGTTTTCAGAACGGGGAAGCCATCGAGCTCGTGTTTTCAGCACAGTACGGGAGTCAGACTTTTTCACTCATGGCACATCCCCGAGTGACGCAGTTTACAAAATACCAACCCACCTATCGCGATGAATATGGCTATGGAGAAATGATCGCAGACCCTACCTCCGATAAGGTGTTTGGTATCACCACCACGGCAGATCCCATCAAAGTATTTCATCGTGGAAAACCGGAAAGTTTTAACGATTTGATCGATAATTATCGCAATGCCCAGTACGCAGATTTTAGTCCGACAACCAAATTGCTCGCCCTTTTGTATACTTCGGGCTTGCGTGTAGTGAACACCGAAACCAAGGCGGAGGTATTTTACAAACCCCTTGATTTGGATATTGGTGCCTTTCGGAAGGGAATGAGTCTGTCTCCGGTAAACAATTCCGTAGCCTACACCAGCAGGGAAATTCAGGGAGATCAACCCATGTACGACAAATTACATTACTTCGATTTTGGTTCGAACACCGAAAAATGGAGCAAAGAGGGCAGGTATTTCGGGATTTTCCATTTGAAGAACGGGAAGGAACTTTTGGTTTCTAATGCGACGTCCAATCAAATTGAAATACTAGACACGCAAACAGGGGCCTTGCTTCGGAGTATTCCTACCTCCTTCGACGGTACCTTGATGGACAGCTTTATGTCTCCCAACGAAGAATTATTATTGTACTCAGGATATACCACCGGCGAAAGTGTGTTTCACATCCCTAGCGGAAAACAATTACAGGTATTTAATCTGGGAAACTTCAGTAAACTCTTTGGAGATTTTATCACCGATAATATCCTGGCCTATGCCGAGTCAGGCGCATTGAAGTTTATGGATGTTACCACCCAGGAGGAGGTGTTGCGGATGTACGTCTTTGAAGACGACAGCTGGATTGCGTATACCCCATCAGGACAGTTTGACGGTTCTCAAAAAGGATGGGAGAAAGTAGCGTTTCTGAAGCAAAAGGAGTTGATACCGCTCGAAAGCGTTTTTGACCAATTCTATACCCCGCGGCTGGTCCATCAAGTACTGGCACAATCCAGTTTTAAATCGAATGCCAATATCAATAAATTAGCGTCCCCTCCGGTGGTTTCGCTTACCTACAAAGAAGGTAGTCGCAACCTGTATGTAACGGACGACGATACGTCTCCTACAGAAATCAATACTGAGAATGGTACCGGAACGTTGCTGCTGTCGGGAGTCGCGAAGGGTAACGCCATAAAAGAATTGCGGTTGTATCACAATGGAAAACGTGTGGGGAGTGGCGCCCGAAATTTAGTGGTAGAAGATGATGTGCCTTCAGATCCCGGAAAAAGAGAGTTTGCGATCAAGTTGGTGGAAGGAGCTAATGAATTTTCGGCTATTGCGATCAATGCGCAAGGAACCGAAAGCGCCCCCGAAAAGCTTCTGGTGCAATATACTCCTGCTAATCAACAAATCTTGCAGCCTCAGGGAATTCAAGCGCATATTATGGTAGTGGGAATTGACGAATACCAAAACCCGAAATACAACCTGAACTACGCTGTAGCGGATGCTTCCAGTTTTCAGGAAACCGTGTCGCGCGGATTGAAGGACATCACCACCAAGACACATCTTTATTTCATCAAAAACACCGATGCCGTTCGCGGTACGATACTCGATCAGCTTACCGAGATTGCTTCCGCAGCCAATCCGCAAGATATCTTCGTCTTCTATTATGCGGGACACGGCGTGATTGCTTCGGAAGGGGATCAACAATTCTATTTGGTGCCTAGCGATGTGACGCAATTGTATGGGAATGACGGAGCCTTGGCACAAAAAGGGATTTCCGCGGAAGAACTTACCTTGATCGCTTCGGGCATCCCGGCGCAAAAGCAATTGTACATACTCGATGCCTGCCAAAGTGCAGGAGCGCTTACCAGTCTTACCGCTCGTGGGGCTGCCGAAGAGAAAGCGATTGCGCAGTTAGCGCGCAGCACGGGGACCCATTGGCTTACCGCTTCCGGGAGTCAGCAATTCGCCACCGAATTTGATGAACTAGGACATGGCGTCTTTACCTATGTGTTGTTGGAAGCCTTATCAGGGAAGGCCGATAGCGGCGATAAGCGTATTACGGTAAACGAATTGAAGGCATATATTGAGAGTCGTGTTCCCGAAATTTCAGAGCAGTATAAGGGAAGTCCGCAGTACCCGTCAAGTTTCGGATTTGGTCAAGATTTTCCGGTTTCCATATCCAAGAATTAGTACCATGGGAATGGGTTTTTTGTCAGCGTCACTTCGTAAGGAGTGACGCTTTTTCGTATCTTTCAGAAAAGAATCAAGCCATGAGAAACATCCTGCTAGGGGCGGTGTTAACCTTCATAATTATATTCGGGCTTCGTTATTGTGAACACCAAAAGGAGGAACGCGAACAGTTGGAAGCACAATCTGCATTATTGGAGAAAGAAATTAAGAATGTAGGGAAGTTGATCGTCACCGAAGGCAACTACGCGCAGGTGTACACTTATGAAGATTGGAAAAAATTCTACGTCGATATCTTCTCGGCTCGAAAGAAAGCCTTGGTGGTGGTGAATGCCAAAGCCACCGTGGCGTATGACCTGCGAAAGGTGGAAACCGAAGTGAATGCGGAAACGAAAACCGTTACCATCACGGCAATACCTGAGCCCGAGCTGACAATCAATCCCGATTTTGAATATTACGATGTACAGCAAGACTATCTCAACCAGTTTGAAGCAGCCGATTACAATACGATCAAAAACCGGGTTTCCAAAGAACTGGAAGCCAAGATCCGTGCTTCCGATTTGATGGGGAATGCAGAAAACCGACTTATTTCTGAGCTTCAGAAGTTGTATATTCTAACCGCGTCTATGGGGTGGACCTTACAATACAATCAGCAAATCATCGATTCTGAAGCTGCCTGGCAACCACTGCAACCTTAGCGCATAATGTCGGTGTCTTTTGGAGTATGACCTAGCATTCTGCTGAGCATCACAATTTGTCCTTTGTGATGATACTCATGCGTTATCACATGGGTAAACAGTTTTAACAAAGAAGCAGCGCCTTTTTGATCGCGTAGTTGAAAGGAAATAGCTCGTGTTGCGGGAAATTCCCAAAGCTCGTTCATAAATCCATTGACCTTCTCATAATGCGCTGAAAGTTCAGAAAGGGAAAGCTGAGCGTCTTTTTCGATAAACTCAGGAGTCTTGTCTAAAACAGTCTCTCCCATCCAAAAATAATAGCAATTGATCGTGTGCCCCAGAAGCTGCGATATGGAAGCAGTAAACGGTTGGGGTATTTCATAGAGTGCCGCCTCAGGCAAGGTATCGCAATAGGCGAATAAGGCATCCCTACTGGAAAGTACGTGTTCGTATTGAGCGAGGTAGGCTTTCACGCTTCCCATTTTTTATGAAGGCTCATCCAGCCGCCACCGTTCATGGCCTCCACCCCATTGTTTCGAAGAAGCGCTGCGGCACTTCCGCTTCGAACCCCACTGGCACAGCAGGTGACGACCGGCTTGTTCCAGCCTTTTACTTTGTTGAGGTGCGACTGCAATTGCTGCAATGGAATATGCTTGGATCTAGGAATGGCGCCTTGCTCATATTCGTTTTTGGTGCGAACGTCTAAGATAACCGCTCCGCGCTCCTTAAAGTCTTGAATTTTTTCACTTTTATTTCCGAAGAGAAAATCTAATATACCCATGGTTAGTTGGTTTGTAAGTTGTGTGCTTGTTTTTCAATTAGCAATAGGCCATCGTCTATCAAATGGGCAACGGCCGGTTTGTTTTTTTTCAGTGTAAGCAAGTAATCAAGTATGGTATTACTTAGCGAACTATCGGTACCGGCAATCAATTCAAAAATTTCGAGCGGCAGCAACCAGGTGTTTTTTTCTAGCTGCGTTATTTCTGAAAATATTTCCGCCAGGCGCGCTTCGGAAACGGAATCTTGTGTCCGCATCTCGCGTATTTCTTGATACAGGGCAAAGCGTTTCTGGTCTTCTTCGGAATAGTGTACACGAACCGTCTTGGTGTCGCTTACCATATGGGTGTTCACGTCAAACGAATGATAGTCGGCTGCCCCGGCAAAGGCCGAAACAATTTCTTTCCCCACCGCCATATCAAAATCGCCGTCTTCAGGCGCAAAGAGAATCTCGTCCTGATAGGCGACGGTGCAATCGGTAAATTGAATTAACATCAGTTCTCCGTTGAGGTTTCGAATTCCGGTGACGTTCATTCCGCTCACGGTGATGCCGCTTTCAAACTCAAATTCGATGGCCTTTCCGTCATAAAAATTATAGGCTTGTAAGTCACGCGGACCCATATTTTCAATGGCGAGATTGATTCCTTTTAATTTTCCGAGGGGAGACCGAAAGCCGTTCTGATGGCGATCGATTCCATGACCGATCACCTCCTTTTCGCGGTAGGCCAGGGCTGTTGGACCTTCCGTTTCAAAATAAACCACCTCATTGTCTTCGTTTTGGATCATTCGGGAAAACACGCCACTTACCTGCAACCCGGTACTCAATTCAATAGTCCCAAGTTGTTTGGATTCAATGAGTTTGTTGAGACCACGCCACCCGCCTTTTCGCACTGCCATGGTATTTGCAAATTCTTCCAATACTTCTTGCAAATAGGCGAAGTCGGGCGTAACATAGAGCTGCGGTTGAGGTTTGGTAATATCAAATTCTTGATAGGCCGCCTCTATGGAATACGGTATTTTTTTTACTTCAGGCTTCATGCACCACGTACTCTCGCCGATAGAAGATAACAAGCCGGCGCCGTAAATTTTTGGTTGTTCGGGCGTTCCCACCAAGCCGTATTCTACGGTCCACCAATGCAGGTTTCGGATGAGCGCGATTTCAGAAGGGGTCACTTCTTTTTGCTGCAGTTGGTGTACGCGTTTTTCGGCCTCGTTGATCATGGTGTCTGAAATACCTTCGGCTTCTTTCAAAATAGATAATTCCCGAACCGCTTCATACAATTCCATGTCATGCGCGCTGCTAATGGCCTTTGCACCGATCTCTCCGAAGCGACGCAGATATTCGGCATAATCGGGACTGGCAATAATGGGGGCGTGCCCGGCGCCTTCGTGAATAATATCGGGGGCAGGTGTGTATTGAATATTTTCTAGCTGTCGGATATCACTGGCGATCACCAATACTTTATAGGCTTGAAATTCCATAAAAGCGTTGGGAGGGATAAAACCGTCCACGGCGACCGCAGCCCAGCCAATTTCCTTTAGAATTCTATTCATTCCGTACATCGACGGTATCTCTTCGATAGAAATTCCTGTCTTCCGAAGCCCTTCTACATAGCTTTCATGGGCCACCTGACTCAAATAATCTACGTTTTTGCGCATCACATAACGCCACACCGCCTGATTTACCGGTGTGTACTGGTCGTAATTCTGCGGCTTGATAAATTGCTTCAAATGAGGCGGCAACCGATCTATCAACGCGTTTGAGGTATAGGAAGTTTCCATAGGCTATCAAATGTACTATAGTCGGTACAGCTTTCCAAGAGCCATAAGTCATTTATGCTATTTACGTATCTTGCAGCGTCTATGAGCGGAAATACTCGAAAGGAAGAAATCATTATGGTGGCCAGTAGGTTGTTCAAAGAAAAAGGCTATACTGCTGTGACCATGCGCGACATCGCCCAAACAATGGGCATCAAAGCGGCCAGTTTGTACAATCACATTTCGGGTAAGCAAGAATTGTTGTCTCGTTTAGTGTTGCGTCTGGCGGAAGAATTTACCAAAGGTATGGAAGCGGTTCAGGAGCAACCGGGTTCTGAGGTTTCAAAGATTAAGCGTATTATAGAACTTCATATTGATATTACCGTCAATGCTTCGGAAGCGTTGGCGGCGCTAAACAACGATTGGATGCACTTGGAAGGTGAAGATCTGAAGCGCTTTGTGCACATGCGGGAAGCCTACGAAGAGAATTTCCGAAGTATTATCAAAAAAGGCATTGAAAACGGCGAATTACAACCGCATCATCCCGAAGTAATTTTATTTTCCATCTTATCGACCCTTCGCACCCTTTATATATGGTATCAGAAACGAGGAAAACTGGATGTGAACGTCTTAAAAAAAGACATGGTTTCAGTCCTTTTACGGGGCATTGTATAAGCTTTGGCATTGCATTTGTGATTCTAACTAACAAACGTTAGTTTTGTAGTAAGAAAGAAACACGTGGCGCAATTTTATTCCATTCCGATTCAAGAAGTGTATAAGGAGACAACCGACTGCACAGTGGTGTCATTTTCGATTCCAGAGGAATTAAGAGATACGTTTACCTTTCGCCAAGGACAGCATCTTACGCTTCGCGCCATGATTAATGGAGAGGATACCAGGCGTTCATACAGTCTGTGTAGCAGTCCGACCGAAGGACTCTGGCAAGTGGCGGTCAAGCAAATCCCCGGGGGTGCATTTTCCACCTTCGTGAACGAAGAGCTTTCAGCCGGCGATACCCTAGAGATCATGGAGCCCAGTGGTATGTTTGGGGTGGACATTTCGGAAACACCTAAGACCTACATGGCCTTTGCGGCGGGAAGTGGTATTACTCCGGTAATATCGATGATAAAGACCCATTTATCGCAAGAACCGAATGCTAAATTCAAGTTATTTTACTTGAACAGGACGGTGAAATCCATTATCTTTAAAGAACAACTTGAACAGCTTAGAAATCAATATTTTGGACGCTTTGAGATCTATTATTTGCTCACACGCGAACAGCGCGATATTGAATTGCTGAATGGACGGTTTACTTCGGAAAAATTACAAGAGATTTTTAAAAAACTTGTAACTGTTTCTGAAATCGATGAGGTCTTTCTTTGCGGACCGGAAGCCATGATCTTCCTCATACGTGACGAACTGGTGGCGGCAGGAATGTCCAAAGACCATATCCATTACGAATTATTCGTGACGGGTCTTTCCGAAGAAGATAAAAAACGGGCCGAGCGCTTAGCACAGCAAAATGTTGAAGGCGTAGAGATCACTTTGCTCGATGGGGGAAAAGAATTCCACTTCACCATGACCAAAGATTTCGATAATATCTTAGACGCCGCGTTGGCTTCGGGAGCCGACCTTCCTTTTGCTTGTAAAGGGGGCGTTTGCAGTACCTGTAAGTGTAAGCTTTTAGAGGGCTCGGTAGAGATGAAAGTAAACTACGCCCTGGAAGAACATGAAGTAGCTCAGGATTTTGTGCTGAGTTGCCAGGCCGTACCGACCTCCGATTCGGTAAAAGTTGATTTTGACGTATAATTTGAAAAAACAATTGTTATGAGCGATGCAGAAGTAAAGAATTTAGAAGCCCTTTTTGAAGCACGGATTGCCCGTGACGAAAAAATTGAACCCAAAGACTGGATGCCGGAGAAATATCGCAAAACGCATATCCGACAAATCAGTCAGCATGCCCATTCTGAAATTGTGGGAATGCTTCCCGAAGGTAACTGGATCACCCGGGCGCCTTCTCTACGGCGGAAAGCAGCGCTCCTTGCGAAAGTACAAGATGAGGCAGGACACGGATTGTATCTGTATGCTGCTTGCGAGACCTTAGGTATTTCAAGAGAAGAATTGTACGAACAACTACACAGCGGGAAAGCGAAGTATTCCTCCATTTTTAATTATCCCACCCTTACTTGGGCCGATATGGGAGCCATTGGCTGGCTCGTAGATGGAGCGGCGATTATCAATCAGGTACCGCTGTGTAATACCTCCTTTGGGCCGTATGCACGTGCGATGGTACGTGTGTGTAAAGAGGAAAGTTTCCACCAACGCCAGGGATATGAGATCATGCTCACCCTTTGCAATGGTACGGAAGAGCAAAAAGCAATGGCACAGGATGCCTTAAATCGTTGGTGGTGGCCGAGTTTGATGATGTTTGGTCCTACCGATGCAGAATCGACCCACACCGAGCAGTCGATGAAATGGAAGCTAAAACGCAAGACAAATGATGAACTTCGTCAACAATTTGTTGACCAGACAGCCCCTCAGGCAGATATTTTAGGAATTACCATTCCAGATCCGGAGTTGAAATTTAATGAAGACACCGGTCACTACGATTTTGGTCCGATAGACTGGGATGAATTTTGGCAAGTGGTGAAAGGACACGGTCCTTGTAATAAGGAACGCCTGGAAGCGCGTGTGAATGCATGGGAAGGCGGTGCCTGGGTGCGTGATGCTGCGATGGCATACGCCGAAAAACAAGAACATAAGAAGGTGGCGAAAGCAAGCTGAATGGAGATATGAGAATTTAGATCTTAGATGCTGTCATTTCTCGCTACTCAATACTAAAATCATATACAATGAAAAACAACTGGCCTTTATGGGAAGTCTTCGTTCGAAGTAAAAATGGTTTGGAACATCGTCACTTCGGAAGCTTACATGCTGCCGATGCCGAAATGGCGTTAGAAAATGCTAGAGATGTCTACACGCGTAGAAGCGAAGGCGTGAGCATTTGGGTGGTAGAGAGTAAACATATTACGGCGTCGAACCCTTCTGAAAATGGAGAGATGTTCGAACCGGCTCAGGATAAGGTGTACCGTCACCCCACGTTTTACAATTTGCCTGATGAGGTAAAACATATGTAAGAAAGACCTTTTATGAAGCAAGATACATTATACCAATATATTCTAGGAATCGCCGATAATTCACTCATCTTAGGACAACGTCTGGGCGAACTTTGTGGGCACGGTCCTACCCTCGAAACAGATATCGCCATAACCAATATTTCCTTAGACCTCATTGGCCAAACCCGTAGTTATTATCAATACGCAGCGGGGCTTAGTGATGAGGGTATTACGGAAGATGACATTGCCTTTCTTCGGAAGGAGCGAGAGTATCGTAATGTGTTGTTAGTAGAACAGCCCAATACGCACTTTGGGTACGTGATGGTGCGACAGTTTTTCTTTGATGTTTTTCATTTGTTATTTCTGAAAGAACTACAGCAGTCCGCCGATGAGACCTTAGTGGCCATTGCTAACAAGGCGGTGAAGGAGGTTGGTTATCACCAGCGGTTTTCATCCGATTGGATCAAACGCCTAGGCGATGGCACCGAAGAAAGTCATCAAAAAGTACAGGAGGCCGTAAATGATCTTTGGCGCTACACAGACGAGCTTTTTTACATGACGGAAGCCGATAAAGCGATGTTTAATAATGACATAGGAGTCGATTTGTCCCATTTGAAGGATACCTATTACGAAACGATCACAACGGTGCTTTCTGATGCAACGCTAGCGGTTCCCGATAATACCTACTTTCAGAAAGGCGGGAAAGACGGGATTCACACAGAGCATATGGGATATTTGTTATCTGATCTGCAGTATATGCAGCGCACCTATCCAAACATGAATTGGTAATCAAAAAATAGTTTATTGACTGAAGTCGCACCGCATATAGAACCTCACTTACTCGACATTCTGGAAACAGTTTCCGATCCGGAGATACCGGTATTGACAGTTTTGGATCTGGGAGTGATTCGAGAAGCGGTGGAAGTTGACGGCGTGGTGCGCATAAAATTAACACCCACCTATTCGGGTTGTCCGGCCATGGATGTGATGTCAGACGACCTTAAAACGGCCTTTGAGAAAGCAGGAAAAAAGGCAATCGTGAAATTGGTATTAGCACCGGCATGGAGCTCCGATTGGATTTCAGAAGCGGGTAAAAAGAAAATGGAAGCCTATGGCATTGCCGCCCCCCTAGATGCCACAGCCGATAAAGAAGCCTTATTGGGGGAAGCGAAAGTGGTAGCCTGTACCAACTGTGGTAGTAAGAATACCCGATTGGTGAGTCAGTTTGGATCTACGGCCTGCAAGGCGCTTTTTCAATGTAACGATTGTCAAGAACCGTTTGATTATTTCAAATGCCTAACCTAATTCAGCAATAACAATGAGCACAACCCTACAGACAGAAATTTCAAATCATGTGGCCACGATTCGGCTAAATCGCCCTGAAGTGTTTAATAGCTTTAATCGTGAGATGGCGTTGGCACTTCAAACTATTTTAGACGATATGGAGAAGAACGATGCCGTACGCGCCATCGTCTTGACTGGAAATGGCAAGGCTTTTTGTGCGGGTCAAGACCTGAAGGAAGTAACAAGTGCGGAGCAAAACCCCGGCTTCAAAAAGATATTGGAAGAACACTACAACCCCATCATTCAGAGACTTAGAGCCATTGAAAAACCCATTATTGCAGCGGTGAACGGCGTGGCGGCCGGAGCGGGTGCGAATATCGCCTTGGCCTGTGATGTGGTCATCGCTACCGAACAGGCAAGTTTTATTCAGGCGTTTAGTAAAATCGGACTCATACCCGACAGTGGGGGAACATTTTTTCTTCCGCGATTGATCGGGTTTCAGAAAGCTTCGGCCTTGATGATGCTTGGCGATAAAGTGTCGGCTTCAGAAGCAGAGAAGTTAGGAATGATCTATAAGGTGGTGGCTGCGGAAGATTTTTCCGAAGTTATTCAAAACACAGCAGCACAACTAGCGCAAATGCCCACCAAAGCATTAGGGATGACAAAACGATTGCTGAATGAATCCATGACCAATGATATGACAGCGCAATTAGAACTCGAAGGAAAACTTCAAATAGAAGCTGCGCAGTCGGATGATTATGCCGAAGGAGTAGATGCTTTTGTGAACAAACGAAAACCGAACTTTAAAGGGAAGTAAGTAATGATAAAAAATGTTGGAATCATAGGCGCTGGAACCATGGGAAGCGGAATCGCCCAAGTGGCTGCGACCGCGGGTTGTCATGTGGTGCTCTATGATACGCGGGAAGAAGCCCTTCAGAACGCTGAAAAGGCGTTGGATAAAATTCTGTCACGCCTCATTGAAAAGGGACGAATCGATGGAGATGAAAAGCAACGTATTCAAGAACATATAACCTACGCCAATGAATTGGAGGGGCTTTCAAAAAGTGAACTCGTAATCGAAGCCATTATTGAAGACCTCAACATCAAAAGAGCGGTGTTCGAAAAACTGGAAACTATTGTTTCTAAGAAGACCATCCTGGCAAGTAATACGTCATCGCTTTCGATTGCTTCTATTGCGGCGTCCCTCAAAAAGCCGAAACGCTGTATTGGGATTCATTTCTTCAATCCAGCACCTTTGATGAAATTAGTGGAAGTGATTCCTGCGGTGCAAACTTCTGAAAAAGTACTTCGGAAAGTAGTAATGAACATTCAAAACTGGAAGAAGACGGTGGCGGTTGCTAAAGACACTCCCGGTTTTATTGTAAATCGCGTTGCACGCCCTTTCTACGGGGAAGCTTTACGGATGTATGAAGAAGGATTGGCCGATTTTGCTACCATTGATTGGGCGATGAAATCGATTGGCGGGTTCCGAATGGGCCCTTTTGAACTGATGGATTTTATTGGGAACGATGTGAACTATACGGTTACTGAAACCGTCTTCGAAGCGTTTTACTACGACCCGAGGTACAAGCCGTCCTTTACTCAGAAACGTATGGCGGAAGCCGGTTTCTTAGGAAGAAAAAGCGGACAAGGATATTATCAGTACGGAGCGAATGCAAAGAATCCCGAGCCCAAAGAAGACGTGGCGCTGGCGCAACAATTATTCGATAGAGTGTTGGTGATGCTTATCAACGAAGCCGCCGATGCCTTGTTCTGGCAGGTTGCCTCGGCAGAAGATATTGATAATGCCATGACCAAAGGCGTCAACTATCCCAAAGGGCTATTACACTGGGCCGATGAGAAAGGAATCGATTGGTGTGTAACAAAACTGGATGCGCTTTATGAGCGCTATCGGGAAGACCGCTATCGCTGTTCGCCTTTGCTCCGTGAGATGAATGCAGCACAAAAAACCTTCTTCTCATGATCGCAGCGACAGACATCCCTCACAAAATGTTGGCGCAAGACGCTTTTAGTCGGTGGTTGGGGATTGAAATACTTGAAGTTGAAAAAGGGCGGTGCCGCGTGGCGATGACCGTTCGCCCTGAAATGTTGAATAGCATGAACAAAGCGCACGGTGGCATCAGTTATTCACTGGCAGACACGGCTTTCGGTTTTGCTGCGAATACACACGGAAATTATGCCGTTTCTATTGAAACGAGCATCAATCATATCGAAGCTTTGGAAGCGGGAGATTATCTCGTAGCCGAATCGGTGATCGAAAAAGTAAATAGAAAATTAGGATTTAATGTGGTTGAGGTAAGACGCGGAGAAGAGCTGGTGGCCTTGTTCAAAGGCATTGTATACCGAACCTCTAAAGAATGGACAACATAATATGAAAGAAGCCTATATCATAGATGGTGTGCGAACGCCTATCGGAAATTATAAAGGAAGTTTAAGTACAATTCGCACCGACGATCTCGCCGCACTTGTGTTGGCTGAAATCGTCAAAAGAAATTCTTCTATCCCAAAAGAAGCGTATGATGACGTGATCTTAGGGTGCGCCAATCAAGCGGGTGAAGACAATCGAAATGTGGCTCGCATGGCGCTGCTGCTGGCAGGACTGCCATTCACCGTACCCGGTGAAACAGTCAATAGACTGTGCAGCAGCGGTCTTTCAGCTATTATTCACGCCAATCGTGCGATCAAAGCGGGCGACGGTGATGTGTTTCTTTCGGGAGGAGTAGAAAACATGACGCGTGGCCCGTACGTCATTGCAAAACCCTCTTCCGCGTTTGGAACGGATGCGAAAATGTACGACAGTAGTTTTGGCTGGCGCTTCGTGAATCAGAAGATGCACGATATGTACGGAACGGATGGCATGGGCAACACCGCGGAGAATTTAGTTGATAAACATGCCATTTCAAGAGAAGATCAAGATGCGTTTGCCTATCATAGTCAGATGAAAGCCGCTAAAGCCCAAGAAAGCGGCCGCTTGGCAAAGGAGATTGTTACGGTTGAAATTCCGCAGCGGAAAAAAGACCCTATTTTGTTTTCCCAAGACGAATTTATAAAACCGAACACCACCAAAGAGGTGTTGGCTAAATTGAGACCTGCCTTCAAAAAAGACGGAAGCGTGACGGCCGGAAATTCTTCGGGACTAAATGACGGTGCTGCGGCGACCATTATTGCTTCCGAAGCTGCCGTTCAACGATATAATTTGAAACCGCTTGCTCGCATCGTGAGTTCTGCTGTTGTAGGCGTGGAACCACGAATTATGGGAATTGGCCCTGTGGCAGCCTCCAACAAAGCGTTGGAAAAAGCCGGATTGACCATGGCCGATATGGACGTAATAGAACTGAATGAAGCCTTCGCCTCGCAGGCGCTAGCCTGTATTCGGGAATGGGGATTGCAGGATGACGACCCGCGCATCAATCCTAATGGGGGTTCCATCGCGATCGGACATCCACTGGGCGTTACCGGAACGCGCATTGCGTATTCAGCAGCCTTGGAACTACATGAACAAAATAAGCGCTATGCCCTTGTCACCATGTGTGTGGGGGTAGGTCAAGGCTATGCGGCGATCATTGAAAAAGTATAAGTGATGAGCAAAACACAACATTACGTTTTAGGAAATTGGACCGACGGAACGGGAGACGGTATTCCGATCCTCGATTCGGTGACAGGGGAGCATTTTACCAACGTAACTACGGAAGGGCTCGACGTGCCGGCAATTCTTCAATACGGGCGAGATAAAGGAAATACCCTGCGAAAGATGACCTTTCAGGAACGCGGACTGATGCTGAAAAAATTAGCGTTCTATCTCACCAAGAAAAAAAGACAGTTTTATGAAATTAGCTATCGTACGGGAGCGACCAAAATCGATAGTTGGATCGATATTGAAGGGGGCTTCGGAAACTTGTTTTCAAATGCATCCCTGCGGAAATTATTTCCCAATCAGCCATATCACGTAGAAGGTGACCCCATTGATCTCTCGCGTGGAGGTCGTTTTATGGCGCATCACATCATGGTGCCTCGTGAAGGAGTTGCAGTGCATATCAATGCCTTTAATTTCCCGGTTTGGGGCATGCTCGAAAAGTGTGCGGTAAATTGGATGGCGGGTATGCCGGCTGTCGTACTTCCGGCGCCTCAAACCGCTTATCTTACCGAAGCGGTTGTCAAAGAAATTATTGCCTCGGGGATTCTTCCGGAAGGCGCCCTACAACTCATCAGCGGAACACGAAAAGATGTGTTAGAAACGGTCACCTCTCAGGATGTGGTCACGTTTACGGGTTCTGCCAGTACAGGCCGACTATTAAAAAATCATCCTCAACTCATTGAAGAATCGGTGCCTTTCACCATGGAAGCCGATAGTTTAAATGCTTCTATTCTAGGAGAAGATGCGGTTCCGGGCACTCCCGAATTCGACTTGTTTATTAAGGAGGTTCGCAATGAAATGACGGTGAAATGCGGACAAAAATGTACAGCAATCCGCCGTATTATCGTTCCTGAAAAGCTAGTTGAAGACGTGCAAATAGCACTCGGGAAGGCCTTAGACAAAGTAACCATTGGAGATCCTCGCTTAAAAGAAGTGCGAATGGGGTCGCTGGTAGATCACAAGCAGCGTGAAAGTGTGAAAGAGCAAATTCAGAAGATCACCGCTTCCGCGGAAATGGTCTACGGAAATTTTGATGAGGTAGCTGCCCTTGGTGACAACACACAAAAAGGAGCATTCATAAAGCCTATCCTACTTCGCGAAGATAATCCACTTCAGAATGAGGCCGCACACATAACTGAAGCTTTCGGACCCGTTAGCACTTTGATGCCGTACAAAGATTTACAAGAAGCCATTACGCTTTCAAAAATGGGGAAAGGTTCGTTGGTGAGTTCCATAGTTACGAATGACGATTCAATCGCCAAGGAATACACTGTTTCCGCAGCCACACACCACGGTCGGATTCTCGTATTAAACCGTGAAAGTGCCAAACAAAGCACCGGTCATGGGTCACCACTTCCTAATTTGATCCATGGAGGCCCTGGACGTGCCGGAGGAGGTGAAGAAATGGGCGGTGTTCGCGGCGTCAAACATTACCTCCAGCGCTGTGCCGTACAGGGGAGTCCGACGACCCTCACCGAGATCACCGGAATCTATCAAGCCAATGCGGCGTATAAAGAAACCGAGAAGCATCCCTTTGCCTACCATTGGGAAGACATTCAGCCGGGCATGTCATTAGAAACCCACAAACGTACGTTGACAGATACTGATATCATCAATTTTGCAAATCTTACCTGGGATCACTTCTACGCGCATACCGATATAACTTCTTTGGAAGGAAGTATTTTTGAAAAGAGAACCGCACACGGCTATTTTATCATTTCAGCGGCAGCCGGACTTTTTGTGTATCCGAACAAAGGACCCGTGGCAGCGAATTACGGACTGGAAGAGATTCGGTTTTTGCGACCGCTCTATCACAACGACACAATCTATGTCCGATTGACATGCAAACAGAAAGTAGATCGCGAACAAAAAGGTACTGAGTTGCCTTCCGGTATCGTGAAATGGTTTGTTGAAGTGTTCGATGCCGAACCTTCCGAAGATCAGGAGCCACTGGTAGCTATTGCAACGATTTTGACCATGGTTCAGAAGAAACAAACGGTATTCGCGGAAATGACCGAAACCTCCATCAAAGACTCCCTCGCAAAACTTTCCGAAGATACTAAACCGCAATGGGGTAATATGTCGCCGCAACACATGGTAGAACATTTGGAGCACAGTTATCGCATCGCTTCTGGAGAAATACAAGATTTTGAGGTAGCGACTCCTGAAGAGTATCTGGAAAAAACACACGCGACCCTCTACAACTATAAAAAAATGCCGCACGGGTACAATTTCCCCTTGTATGAGGAAGGGGAAACCTTGCCATTACAACACCAATCGCTTGATTCAGCAAAAGAAAAGATGCTGGAAGCCCGCGAGGAATATCTAAACTATTTCAAACACAACCCTGAGGCACGCACATTGAGTCCGGTATTTGGCGCCCTCAATAAATTTGAGTGGTACCTCCTGGAACGAAAGCACCTCAATCACCATTTTGAACAATTCAACTTATTATCATGACGCAACCTTACGTTAAAGAACATATAGAAAACGGAATTTCAACCATAGAATTCTTTCACCCTGCTCATAATAGTTTGCCTGGCGACGTCTTAGCTAAGCTTGCTAAGACCATTACCGAAGCAGGAACGAATGATGCCGTGAAGGTTATTATTTTAAAAAGTGGGGGCGATCGTACGTTTTGTGCGGGTGCTAGTTTTAAGGAGTTGATCAATATTGAAGATGAAGCCACCGGAAAAACTTTCTTTATGGGCTTTGCAAACGTGATCAACGCTATGCGGAAATGTTCGAAGTTCATCATTGGTCGGGTCCAAGGTAAAACTGTAGGAGGTGGAGTAGGGCTTGCTTCTTCCGTGGATTATTGCATGGCGACAAAATATGCATCTATTAAGCTTAGTGAGTTGAACATAGGAATCGGCCCTTTTGTTGTAGGACCGGCCGTAGAGCGAAAACTCGGACTCAGCGGAATGTCTCAAATCGCGATCGATGCCAACACCTTCTACGAACCACAATGGGCCAAAGAAAAAGGCTTGTTTGCTTCGGTGTTTGAATCTACGGAAGCATTAGACAAAGCGGTTCAGCAGTTTGCGGAACATTTGTGTACCTACAATCCGGAAGCGATGAAAGAAATGAAAAAAGTGTTTTGGCGCGGAACCGAAGACTGGGATGAATTATTACCGGAACGCGCCGAAATAAGCGGACGCCTGGTGCTTTCCGAATTTACCAAGGAAACATTAAAACGATTTAAATAAAGTAAGATGAACGGTTTGTTTAGCGTAATATTATTCCTCTTTGTTGCTAACACGCTCTTCGGGCAGGATTGTGATTGTCGTACCGACCTTTCGGAATTTAGAACTGCTTACACCCGTACCATCTCATATAAAAAACAGAGTAAAAACTCAGAGATCGAGAAGCAATTTACGCAAACTTACGATTCACTTCAAAACTCTATCAGCTGCCAGGAATCGCAATGGGATTGTTTTCTAAAACTCACCACACTCAAAGATGTGATTAGAGATGAACATAGTCGAGTGATGGCCCAGGGCCCTAAGAATGAAGAAAGTCCAATCGAACAAACAACGTTTTATAAACAACTTCCCGATGTTAGCTACGATTTGGATAGTCTTCAGCAAGCGTTACAGCAAAGGCCTTTTGAGGCAGTGGAAGGGATCTATTACAGTGAAAACGCGACCTATGCGGTCGTTTCTGAGGGGAGTGGATATACTGGAATTGTGCTCAAGACTACCTTGCCGTCATGGAAACCCGGAATGGTTGCCTTCGAATTACGCCCGGCACAGGGAGATAAGTATAGAGTTGCGTGGATACCTCAGGAATTCTCCGGATACCGATCCTTGAATGCTGAACGCGTTGTGAATGGCAGATTTCTTATCATGAATATCGCAAAAGATGCTGAGGCGCCCTACTACTATGCTCCTGAGGATACGGAGACTTTTTTCTATGAGGCTCTTTCCGAAGACATCGGATACATGCGCATTGAAACCTTTAGTTGGAAGAATGGAAATGTGGATAAGGCTCTGGCCTTTTTTGAAAAGACATTTCCGAATATTTCGGCTACACACCTCATTCTAGATTTGAGACACAACGGCGGAGGTACGGATCAGATAGGTAAACCGCTGAGGAAAGCTGTGAAGAAATATGCGAAGAAAAATAAGGTACACATACTGGTCAATGGTCGTTCTGGAAGCAACGCAGAGCAAACTACACAGGTACTTAGAAAGTCAGATAATGTGACGGTCTATGGCGACCGCACCATGGGTATCATTAATTACGGTCTGAATTATGGGGAAAAGGTGGTGCTTCCTTCAGGTCGCTTTAGCTTTTTTCTTACAGATTTGGACTACAAAGATTTTATGGAATACGAGAGCGTTGGGATCCCGGTTGATAAAGAGCTGGCTACCGACTCCGATTGGATTGAGCAACTCCTAAACGTAATTCAAGAATAAGATGGCGATCTATAGTTTTCAAGGTCATATTCCAGTCATACATGAATCAAGTTTCGTGCATCCGCTTGCGGCGGTGACCGGAAATGTGATCATAGGAAAAAATTGTTATATCGGTCCGGGGGCAGCCCTCCGCGGCGATTGGGGAGAGATCCTTCTGGAAGATGGTGTTAATGTGCAAGAGAACTGTACCCTACATATGTTTCCGGGGAAACAAGTGCTTCTGAAAGAAAGTGCGCATGTGGGGCACGGAGCCGTTATTCATGGGGCCGTGTTAGGAAATAATTGCATGATTGGAATGAACAGCGTGATTATGGACGATGTTATCATAGGTGACGAATGTATCGTGGGTGCTATGGCGTTTGTTAAAGCGGAAACGGTTTTTTCTGAACGCCAGCTAATCGTAGGGAATCCGGCGAAGGCGATCAAGGAAGTTTCCGAAGATATGATTGCCTGGAAAACAGCCGGAACGAAACTGTACCAGCAATTGCCAACCGACTGTCATGAATCGCTTCGCGAAGTAGCGCCGCTGCGAGAACTTCCGAAGGAGCGACCGGGACAAAAAGATTTTTATAAAACATTGAACGAAATAAAACGACAAGGGTAGATGCCTGAAACCGAGTTTAACATGCCCAAGATGGGCGAAAGTATTACTGAAGGAACCATCATCAATTGGTTGGTGGAGGAGGGTGCGTCCTTCGAAGCAGGGGATATTCTCGTGGAAGTGGCCACTGATAAAGTAGATAATGAAGTACCTGCGCCCGGTCATGGGGTGATGGTCAAACATTTGAAAGGTCCGAAAGAGGTGGTTCCGGTGGGGGAACCCATTGCGATGTTAGCATTAGAAGACGGTGCAATTGGCAAAAAGAAATCTTCTCCTGCAACCCAAAAACCGGCTGCTGAAGCTGCTACCAAAAAGATTCAGAAGAAATCCTTGAAATCACCCAAGGCTGCCAATGCAGTGCACGTTAGAGACAATGTCTTTATTTCTCCGTTGGTAGATAGCATGGCTAGAAAGCATCATATCAGCTACGAAGAACTGGCGCGGATTCCGGGAAGTGGAAAGGACGGCCGACTCAAAAAAAGTGATGTTACTGGCTATCTTGAAGACGGAAGACCGTATCAATTCGCACAACCCGTGCCACAAGCCTCTGGATTTCAAGTTCCCGAGCTGACGTTCGACAAAGGAACAGGAAAACGGGTTCCTATGGACCGCATGCGGCAGATGATCGCAGATCATATGGTATTCAGTAAACACACCTCGCCACATGTAACAGCATACGTGGAAGCGGACCTGACCGAAATGGTGAACTGGCGAAATAAAAACAAAAAGCCGTTTCAAGAGAAATATGGAGAAAAGCTAACCTTTACGCCGCTTTTTGTGGAATGTGTGGCCAAAGCAATTGAGGAATTTCCGCAGATCAATTCCTCCTTAGATGGGTCCGAAATCATTGTGAAAGACAACATAAATATTGGGATGGCTACAGCATTACCTTCCGGAAACTTGATCGTTCCCGTAGTGAAAGACGCCAATCAAAAGAATTTAAAATCCCTTGCCGCAGTGACTAACGATCTTGCTGTTCGCGCACGAAACAACGAGCTAACAGGAGACGATACCAAAGGCAGTACGTTTACGATCAGTAATGTGGGAACGTTTGGAAGCTTGATGGGAACCCCAATTATCAATCAGCCCGAAGCAGCTATTTTGGCGACCGGAGTGATTAAAAAACGTGCCGAGGTAATGGAACGAGAACATGGAGATACTATTGAAATTCGTCACATGATGTATTTGTCCCTATCGTTCGATCATCGTATTGTTGATGGATTTTTAGCAGGCTCTTTTCTTCGGAAAGTAGCCGATTATATGGAAGAATTTGATACCAACAGAGGAATATGATGAAGGAAGAGATAAAAGAGAAACAGGCGAACACCATCCCAAGAAAAATTCTGGAAAAGGCCTATACCAATTTGTGTCGGGCAAAAGCCATGACATTTCAGTATGAAGAGAACTTTAAAGTCGTTTCTAAATATGTACATGCGACGTCTCGCGGTCATGAAGTAATTCAAACCGCAGTAGGAATGCAGCTGCTGCCACAGGATTTTGCGTTCCCGTATTATCGTGACGATAGTATGTTATTGGCGATTGGGATGACACCGTACGAATTGATGTTACAAGTGCTGGCGAAGAAGGACGATCCTTTTTCTGCAGGCAGAACCTATTATTCCCACCCAAGTTTGCGGGATGACGACAAGCCTAAAATTCCGCATCAAAGTTCGGCAACCGGAATGCAGGCCATTCCCGCCACAGGAACCGCTATGGGAATGTGGTATAAGGAAGCAGAAGGTCTGGCTGAGAAGGACCAAGCGGCCCCGTTGGTTGTTTGTTCCCTCGGTGACGCTTCAGTTACCGAAGGAGAGATTGCTGAAGCGTTTCAGATGGCAGCCCTAAAACAATTACCCATTCTATATTTGATACAGGATAATGGTTGGGATATTTCTGCCAATGAAGCAGAAACTCGCGCTCAAAACGCGGCAGAATACGCAGCCGGATTTCACGGATTGGAAGCTATTTCGATCGATGGAACTGACTTTCACGAAAGTTATACGACAGTAGAAAAAGTAATAGCAACCATTCGAAAGGAACGTCGCCCATTCCTTATCCACGCCAAAGTACCACTCCTCAATCACCATACTTCAGGAGTTCGCATGGAATGGTATCGTGATGATCTGGAAGAGTCTCGCGCTCGAGACCCCTACCCGAAGTTGAAGAAATTGCTGTTAGAAAATGATTTTTCTGAAGCAGCATTACAAGAAATTGAAGATCGTTGCAGCCAGGAAGTAAAAGAGGCTCTTTCCGAAGCGCTCAAAGCAGAAGATCCCACACCGGAAGATCTGTTTACCCATGATTTTGCGCCTACTGATATCACCGAGGAAACCGGAGAACGGAGTCCGCAAGGCGCCGACAAAGTGGTGATGGTAGACTGCGCGTTATTTGCGATCGAAGAATTGATGACCAAGCATAAGGAATGCTTGCTGTACGGCCAGGACGTTGGCGGTCGACTGGGAGGTGTGTTTCGGGAAGCAGCCACCTTAGCACAGAAGTTTGGCGATAATCGGGTATTCAATACGCCCATCCAAGAAGCGTTTATTATCGGATCTACCGTGGGGATGAGTGCGGTGGGCTTAAAACCTATTGTTGAGGTTCAATTTGCCGATTATATTTGGCCGGGACTAAATCAATTATTTACGGAAGTTTCCCGCAGCTGTTATTTGTCGAATGGAAAATGGCCGGTTTCCATGATCCTGCGTGTGCCTATTGGTGCCTACGGAAGTGGCGGGCCCTATCACTCGTCTTCTGTGGAAAGTGTGGTGACCAACATACGCGGACTCAAAATTGCGTATCCCAGTAATGGGGCCGACTTGAAAGGGTTGATGAAAGCCGCTTATTATGATCCCAACCCGGTGGTGATCTTTGAACACAAAGGCTTGTATTGGAGTAAAGTTCCGGGAACCAAAGGAGCCACTTCCGTAGAACCTGCGGAGGACTATATGTTACCCTTCGGAAAAGCCTGGGTATTGCAAGAAATTTGGAAGCAGGAGGACGTAGAAACAATTTCTGTAATTACCTACGGAATGGGTGTTCATTGGGCACTAAATGCTTCCGAAGCATTAGGATTGGAAGATCAAATAGAAGTGGTGGATCTCAGAACGCTGCACCCGCTAGATTATGAAACGGTGTTTAAAAGCGTTCGAAAATGTGGAAAATGCTTGGTAGTTACTGAAGAACCTTCCGAAAATACCTTCGCCCGAGCACTCGCTGGAAAAATTCAGGAAGAGTGTTTCCAGCAATTAGACGCGCCGGTGATGGTGATCGGTTCCGAAAATATGCCTGCTATTCCGTTGAATTCTACCCTGGAAGAAACCATGATTCCTTCTACAGAAAAAGTGAAAAAGAAACTTGAAGAACTCTTAGCATACTAAAAAAGCCTCCAAAATGGAGGCTTTTTTAATTTCATTCCTTCATTGGCTTAAAAGTAAAAATTCACTGAAGCATTGATATGCTGGCTGTCTACCTCTAAGAATAGCGGTGTATTCGCCGCTACAGGGAAGGTAAGATCATTATCATATTCGGTAAGATACGTCACTTTGAGTCCGAGTGACTTTCCGTTGCCTATAGGAAAAACGACGCCAGCACTTGGGGCGAAGAATACGTTTCCGCCGCTGATCTCAAAATTATATCCTTGATAGCTACCTTTAAAATAGTCACCCGCGGCGCCTATACCGGCACCAAGAAACGGTTGAAATTTGCCATTTTTGTTAAAATGGAATTCGGTTCCCGCGATGACACGAAAATGATTCACACGAAAATTAGCCGCTTCCGGACTATTTGAAAAGTCTTTATCTTCTGAAAAACCAGCCGAACCTTCTAAAAAGAAATACAAATTCCCTTGAAGCGATCCTGTGAAAGACGGTGTGGTTGCCACTCCGGCGTGCAGGGTAGCTGCTGTTTGGTTTTCGGTATTGGCACTGTCAAAAAATGCAACACTATTGAAGTTCGCTCCGAGTCCGAAGTACCACCGCATTTTATCGGTATTGTGTCGCGCTGCTTTTTCAGCTTCCATTTCGGTAGGACGGTATGCGCTGTAAGCACACGAATTATAGCTTTCGGTAAATTCTATAAGATCCGATTCACTAAAGGTGTCTTCCTGCGTTACCTCCCTGCGAATGGCGTTACAATCGCTAAAAAGAACCGATAACAATCCGGGAATTTTCTCTTCTTCCTTTTGAAGTGGAATGCGTTGTGATGTGCCATTCTCATTCTGAATAAAATACTCATTCGTACCTACTTGATACAGGGTCGCTTTACCTGTTACCAAAGGCGCAGCAAAGAGCGTTGTGCCATCCAAGGTCATTGGGCGAAGCGTGACTTCTCCCAATTGAACAGAACCCACGGTATTCGCAGATAGCGTTTGGGTGGTTCCGCCTGTTTTGAGGACTACTTGCTGCCGATCGTTATCAATCGCAACGCGTCCTTCCACTACGGTTCCGTCACTTTTGGTGATCGAACCTCGTTGAAAATCTTGTGCTGAAACCCAGGTGATTCCAGACAAAAGAAAAATCATACATACATTAAAAATTTTCATAGCTTTTTTTTATTGATTCATACTAAAATATCTTCTTCGTCTTGAGAAGAAGATGATAGCGTTGTTGTTTTTGAAATTGTTTTGTTAGTGCGTGTCTTACTTAGTGGCCATTCCGGGTGGGTATTGCGCCAGTACTTCGGCCACAATTTCACGGATACGCGCTTCTTTCTTTTCCATATTCTGTGTCACCAGATTGGCACTTCCAACCCCTTGCCATACCAATTCGTTGGTTTTGGCATCAATCAGGTCAATATATAAACTTCCTTCAGTAGATCGTGAGACGGTACTTCCGAAGCCACCACCCCACCAGGGATTCCAACCCCAGCCCCAGCCGAAGTTGTTGTTGTACACATCTACCCGTTCTCGTTCTTTGGTGAAGATGCTTACTAGCAGGTCTGGAGACTCAGATTTTACCATGCCCTTTACAGAAAGTTCGGCGTCTATAGCACGGAGGATTCTCTTTTTGTCAAGGTCAGAAATTTCAGCCTTGTCAATTCCCGGTTTGTAAAAAGCAAAAGATTCGTATCCTGTAAAATTAGCTTGCCGGTCGTAATCAGTCGCTACCCGAACCGTACTACAGGAAGTTAGGATCAGCGTAAGGAGGAGCAGCGGAATAACGTTAATAATTTTCATAGCGTTTTTGTTTTAAAATAATGATTCGTCGACGAAATTAGGAAGCGTCACCTTAAGCGAAGGTTCTTGTTCCATCGCTCTTTTGATGGCGAAAACCGCTTCTTCATTTCTTGCCCAACTGCGTCTGGCGATCCCATTATTAACATCCCAATGGAGCATGGATTCGAGTCGTTGTTGTGCATCTTTAGTACCATCAAGAACCATACCGAATCCGCCGTTGATCACTTCTCCCCAGCCTACGCCTCCACCATTGTGAATGCTTACCCAGGTGGCCCCTCGAAAACTATCGCCTATCACATTATGGATGGCCATGTCTGCGGTAAAACGACTTCCGTCATAAATATTAGACGTTTCTCGATAGGGTGAATCGGTGCCTGAAACATCGTGATGATCTCTTCCTAAGATAACGGGACCTATGGTACCTTCGGAAATGGCCTTATTGAAGGCTTTGGCAATGGCAATACGCCCTTGACTGTCGGCATACAGAATACGCGCTTGAGAGCCTACCACCAATTTATTTTCTTGCGCTCCCTGAATCCATTGAATGTTATCGTTCATTTGCTGCTGAATTTCTTCAGGCGCTTCTTTCATCAGATCGTGTAATATTTCCGAAGCAATTTCGTCGGTTTTTTTCAAATCTTCCGGATCTCCAGAGGCACATACCCAGCGAAACGGACCAAAGCCATAGTCGAAACACATAGGCCCCATGATATCCTGTACATAACTTGGGTATTTAAACTCGCGTGGGGAAGCATCCTCTGTAGCCATTACATCAGCCCCTGCTCTTGAGGCTTCCAAGAGAAAGGCGTTTCCGTAGTCAAAAAAATACGTACCACGTTTTGTGTGCTCATTGATGGCAGCAGCCTGCCGACGCAAACTTTCCTGTACCTTCGATTTAAATTGAACGGGATCGTTCGCCATCATTTCATTCGCGGTCTCGTAGCTCATTCCCACGGGATAATATCCACCCGCCCAGGGGTTATGCAAGGACGTTTGATCACTGCCTAAATCAATAGTGATGTTCTCTTTTAGAAAGTGCTCCCATACTTCCACAATATTCCCCTGGTAAGCGATCGAAACAGTTTCCCTTTTTTCTTGAGCACTTCGAACCCGTGTGGCGAGTTCATTCAAGTCTGAGATAATCTCGTCAACCCATCCCTGACTGTGGCGCGTGTGGGTGGCTTTAGGGTTTACTTCGGCGCAAACGGTAATACAGCCTGCTATATTCCCTGCCTTGGGTTGAGCGCCACTCATTCCGCCCAGACCCGAAGTAACAAATAGGCCGCCTTTGGGTTCTTTTTTAATTTTTCGGAAACCATTCAACACGGTGATCGTTGTTCCGTGAACAATTCCTTGCGGGCCGATATACATGTAACTTCCGGCGGTCATCTGGCCGTATTGTGTTACACCCAGTGCATTGAATCGTTCCCAATCATCGGGAGCCGAATAGTTAGGGATCATCATTCCATTGGTAACGACCACACGAGGGGCATTTTTATGGGATGGAAACAACCCTAATGGATGCCCTGAGTACATCACAAGCGTTTGCGCATCGGTCATTTCGCTGAGGTATTGCATGGTGAGTCGGTATTGCGCCCAATTTTGAAACACGGCGCCATTTCCGCCATAGGTAATTAACTCATGAGGATGTTGCGCGACGGCATGGTCCAAATTGTTCTGGATCATAAGCATAATGCTTTTTGCTTGCAGACTTTTCCCCGGGTAAGAAGTCACCGGACGCGCTTTAATTTCATGTTCTGGCCGAAAACGATACATATAGATTCTTCCATAGGTACGCAATTCGTTACGGAATTCAGGAAGCAAGGTGTGGTGATGCTTTGGGTCGAAATAACGCAGCGCATTTTGCATCGCCAGCTTTTCTTCTGCTTCCGTTAGAATCTTTTTACGTTTGGGAGCGTGGTTGATGTTAGTATCGTAGGGTTTCGGAAGGGGTAGTTCCTTCGGAATTCCAAGTTGTATTTCTTCAGCAAAAGTCATAGAAACGCAGTATTATTTTTTTGACGAGGATGAGGTGTTGGTTTTTTTATCGTATCCGTAGGGGCAATGACGACAACCGCTTTCGCAGCAGTAGCCTCGTTTGAGATGATATTGTGCGGTAAAGCAACGATATCCCTCTGGGGTGAGGTAATAATCGCCGTCTTCGAGTTCGATTTTCTTTTTAAAAAAACCCATCCCTCAAAAATACCAAAATCTTATCTTGTAGGCGTGATAATTATTGTGAAGCCAGCGATTCTTCGGAAGAACATTCGGGCCATTACCTTATGGCCTATCGTAATCGTTCGCGATAAGGCATGCTTGCAAAATTCTGTTTTATTGCAACATGAACGAATACATCTGCGGCAACAGTTGGAGTTGTTGGTGATTCCCTTCTATATCTGGTATTTGATAGAGTTTGCAATACGCTGGATGTTTTCCGGAAATTGGGACAAGGCCTATCGAAATATCAGTTTTGAACGAGAGGCCTACCAACATGAAAGAGACCCCGATTATTTACAATCGAGGTCTTGGGGGGAGTTTTTAAAATACATCGATTAATTGTCGATTCCTAAAGCGGCTTTTAGTGCCGATACTTGGCCGTTCTTTATCGTATCGGTTTTCTTCGGAGTGGGTTGCACCATTTTTTTCTTACTGTCTTCCACAACAAATAAGAAGGCATTTTTACCACCTTTGTCATTTGATAGTTGAAGCTTCCCGTTAACCGTTTGGGCCGTTGGGTCATGTTGTTTTTTCTTCGGAAGGAAATTCGCTTCTGATTTTGCGACACCAACTGGATGTTGTGCGGTCACTAAACTTTCCAGTGTAAGAAGACCTTTCGAAATGCCCGTATTCTTAGTTTCTTCTTGTGCGAATACGGTTGTTACACCTATCAGAAGAAAGAACGATAATAGAAATAATTGCTTCATAACAATGTTCTTAATGGTGAACGATTACCTGAAAACGATCGGTACCTACATTTCCTCCAAATTCGCCACGCACGCTATCTTCATTAGCGCCGAAAACGAAACCAACGACTTGAAGGTTATAAGTCGTTCCAGCGGCAGCACCCGCCAACTGCGCATATCCGTTTCCGTTTAGGAAGAAAGTACCACTGGTCACGGTTCCGCTTCCGGAACTCGTGTAACATTCCGAAGTATATCCAACTAATTGCGTGTCAATAAACAAGGCGGTTCCGTATTGGCGAGGATCGCCATCGGTAATGGGAAGTCCGAGATCAGTAACATTCACGCCAATTTGATATACTACTTCTACTAAGGCATCTTGTGTTAAAGTGATGGTTGAATTGTAGAGCGGTTGTGCTACAAACGTTCCTAATGGAGAGTCGATATTAGTCGCTAACGGAACAAAGGTAGAAAAGTTATCTTCGGGCATATTATTCTGAATAAGTGGCCCTTCTAATGTAAGGTTCCCGTTGGTATCTACATAGAGTGGTGAAAAGTCAACTCCGTTATTATTGGTGTCGTTAGTATCGTTAAAGGCATCAATACGAATCTGGGTAGTGGTGCCCCCAACGTGTATATCGGTTTGAGGGGCATCTTCCAAGAATCCTAGGCGGTCGTTTCCGGCATCCACAAAAATAATATCATCTTCGTTAGCTCCTTCAATTCGGAAGTCGGTATCATCACCATTATCATTAAATGAGATGACCGAGCTTCCGCCTGCTTCTCTAAACTCTACCATTTCTCGCCCTCCGGCGGAAATATTGATACGGTCGGCTGTACTGCGATAGACGCCAGTGTTAGTGTCATTGGCAAAGGAATAGGCCGGACTCCCTGTTGTTCCATTCTGCGATTGAATTTGACCTCCAGTGGTCATGGTAGCGACAGCAGTTCCATTGGTGGCTATCACGAGATCTTGATTATCTGAAGTACCGATATAATGCTGACCCGCACCAGTTCCTGGGGTAGTTCCTGCGTTTCCGTCCAATTCCCAAAACTCACCAGTACCTACAGGAACCCACTGGGTACTATCCCAGTAAAAAAATCCAGGGCCTGTACTGGCGTTGGTATTATACACTAACAAGCTTTCCGTGCTGCCACCGGTAACAGGTGCAATAGTAGCGAGATTGGCAATATCAACTCTAGGAATAACGATTCCTTTATCGGTTGTTTCGATGTCGAGCATGGAACCCGGGGCAGGAGAGGTGGTGTTTATACCCACTTGGGCATGAGCCATATTGAAAATTAGCATTGAGAAAAACATAAGGGCAATGCCTAGACCCTTTTTAAGTAGTCGTATTTTCATAATTCGGGGACGTTAAAGATTTAACAAACTATTAACACGACAATATTAACAATTTATTCAGTTAATAAGCAAATTTATTCGATGAACTGCACTATTAAAAATATATACGCCGCCTTAAAATAACTTAAATAACTGATAAACAGCAATATATAAGATTGCTCAGACTATTTAATAATCTGGGGTGAACACCCATGTTATTGGTAGGTAAATACTTACATTTGACATATATAGACACGTTAAAAGCAAAAAACCGCCTGAGGAATCAGGCGGTTTTTCAATAGTAAAGTCAGCAATTACATTATCGCTTAATCAAGCGTTTGGTGACTGTTCCTTCTTGGGTGGTTATGGTCACA
>NZ_JAQQTD010000002.1 GCF_028561755.1 Altibacter sp. HG106 | reverse complement strand
AGTACTAAAAAGGCACTGTTGAACACATCGTTACGTGTTTCTGCGTCCATCGGACTTCCCATGACCATAAAGTCACGCGTCTGAAGCACCGGAGTGGTTACATCAACATTGATCGTACCGTTGTTACTGACGATGGCACTAGATTCTGATTGCACTACAGAGCCTGTATGTGCCACGTTTAGTGTTCCGTCGATATTGATATTATACTGAATATTCAAATAGTCATTCGGTCCCACAGTAAGCGTGTTTCCTGCTTCTACATCGCAGTCACAAGCATCAAGATTACCTTGTGCCGCAGTATCAAAATCATCTGAAATGATGGCACGAGTGGTACTGGTAGGCACCCCATTATTCCAGGCACCTCCTACGAATTGCGAAACGCTGTTTCCTAATACATTCACATCGAAAGAGCAACTTACGCTGCTTCCGGTACTACTATCAGTCGTTTCAAAGGTATTTGTAGTGAGCCCTAATGGGTAGGTTTCTCCGGTGGTGATTCCCGTGGTCTGTACCGTGGTTAAGAAATCACTTTCGGTTCCTTGTACAGCGATTAATACAGAGTTCGCTCCGAGGTCAAAATCAGACAGATCACTGTAGGGTAATCCGCTAATACAACTCGTATAACCGATGGATGTATCATTAGGGTTATTCAACACCCCGGAATCATTATAAGCAATCATAAAATTTTGCGATGCGGGAGAAATTACTTCGACCGTAAACGCAGTTCCTGCAGGCAAAAAGACATCAAACGGAACCGTTTGGGTAAATGCACTTCCCGCTGGTACAGCTGATGTTGCTGTTGCATAAGGAGTCACTGTGGATGAGATAGGTACGGTATACGTTGTAATCGCATTATCTAACGTATTGTTCAAATAGATATTCACGGTAATGTTTGCTCCCGTCGTATTGTTGATACCAACATCAATACCGGTAATAAGATAATCTCTAACGACTCCTTCGGTCGTTAAATTGAATTGGCGCAAGTGTCCCGAAAGTTCTCCGGTACAATCAATTCCTCCATTGTTGGTCTCCACCGTATTTTGCGTCACCCGATTGCTTGATCTTCCGAAGCAACCATCCGCTGGGCGAGGAAATTCAAAACTAATATCCGGATCACAAGTGGTAATATCTGCGGGACATACCAAGGCTAACGAACTATCTCCAACCGAAATCGTATCGGTATCATTTTCTACGGAACCAGAACACAAGTTGGTGATGGTATAGGTTACCGTTGTAGTTCCAACACCTGCTACGGCAGGATCAAAACTAAACGTTTGACCGTTGCCATCGTCGGTTACACCCGTACCACTGTACACACCGCCTTCCGGCAATCCGCCGCTCAATCCTGTTTGAACACCACTCGTAATACAAAGAGATTGTAACGATGAATTTAGATCTGGTGTTCCTAATCCCGGAGGCAAGTCGAAGGCCTCAGTATTATCATTTTTATTATTGGTAGAACCCTGATTCGCACTAAATCCTAATCCACGACGTGCAAATGCTTCCCAAATAATACAGTTGTAAGCACCGCCGTAAATTGCCTGATCTGCCGCAATGATAGCGTCCCGTCCGTCGATAAAGCCTGGACTACAGGCTTGTAATTTCATACCTTCTGTTACGAGGTTTAGGGCAATATTGTTTCCTCCCGTTCCATTGTAGATATCGGCATCAAATCCGTATTCATCGATCAAATCCCAGGTCATTTCCCACAACATGGCACACCACACCGAGCCAACTCCGTGAGGCGCTACTTCCGCAGCAGTATCGGCATAGGTATGAGGATTGACAGCAAAGTTAGTACTGTATGGATAGGTACGAATCCCAGGTCCGGTAGGTGCTTGTCCTACCAACCAGGTACCGATACCGCGACTATCATCTCTGGCATCACTGGCATCCATGGTAAGCATCAAGCCATAGTAATCACTCCATCCTTCACCCATTTGTTCCTGGTTTCCGAGACAACCCGCAGCAGCAGGCCCTCCGGTAAGTCGGTTTGAAATTCCGTGACCGTATTCATGAACAATCACGCCATTATCGAAGTCGCCATCACGAGTACCACATACATACATTTGCATCCGCGGACGGTTTCCATCTGAAGGCGTTGCAAAGTTGGCATTACAAGTACCGGAACCATCTTGTGCTTCGGCGCGAACAGAGTCGTTTCCTGAACCACCATTTCCGTAATTGTTTACTTGGAAATTTCCAGAAGCTTCGTCGAATCCATATTGATATACTACATCATGAATGATGTTTGTCCAATAAAACAAGTTGGTCACCGCAGCATCGATACTTCCGTCTCCTACCGTCACATTAGTATTAAACGGAAAGTTAAAGGTAAGTCCGGCACCTCCAAAGGCACGTTCATCATTGGTTCCAGAACCCGTTCCGGTAACCGTGCTCGAACTATCGTCATAGGCGTCACAGTTGTTTCCGATGGTATAATTTGATTCTGCTCCTGGAGACCCGTTGGTATCGTGCCATCCATATGGAGAGGCTACAGCATTGTCAGGATCAGAAACAGAAACACGAGATCCATGCCCAGGAGATTCAACAGGCATTGGAATTACATTATACGTACCTACCATCATAGATGCTTCTTCCGGTACGGTATAAAACAACGGTGTTTCGTAAGCGATTTCGCTCTTTTCATCTCCGTGCGCATGATCGTGCATCTCATCTAAACAGGATACGGTAAAGTTGTTTTTATCGATAATGTTTCCGGTAGTAGCATCAACGCGGAAATTCCACCAGTCGGCACTGTTGATTTCCTCTACGGAAAGTTCCCACACAAGTTGAACGCCAATACCTTCACGGTAGTAATACATTAATTTTACTGGAATATTGGAAGCGGAGATCCCTGCTCCATTATAAACCGCTTCTTGCGTTAAGGGATTCTTGGTTTCTAAAAGCTGTAGGTTTGAGAGATTGTAGCCCATTTGATTTGCTACCGAAGAAATTGCCGTGGCTGCATTAATACTAGCACGGTTACTTAGTACTTGCTCTTGAATATTAGAAACAAAGCGATTGTTGGTTCTAAATACAGAGCCAGCCGGTGTTTTATGAATGCTCGATTCGGTTCCATAGACCTCTATTCCATCGATGGCTTGTCGTAAATAAATATGGTGTACGCCACTTACCCGACTTACATGTTGGGCCGTAATTACAAAATCAGTTGTTTGGCCTTTTTCAACGAGGGTAGCTAATTCAATTTTTTTCGAGGGTTCATTGTCGTTCTTGTCCTGCTGCAATTGTGATTGCGAAAAAGAGGTGGACAAGACAGATACAAACAATGCCGTAGACAGTAATGCATGTCGTACAGCGTTCCGGTTTTTAAGGGTGTACATTTGATTCATAGTTAATTAGATGGATTAGTTCTCTCTATAGGCTACTAATTTAACATATTATTAAGACAATGCAACTACAAGTCTCATTTTCAATTTGTTAAAATTATATGGGTGTTAAGAGTGGATTTCCAACACCAACACATAGCTAAAATATTTCGAGTTTGTTATTTAATTAACCCAGGTGGGGACTGGTATAAGAGGTATTTGGATTTTGGTTACACAAAGATTTAGGGGCTAGTAAGTAGCTATTAACAGGTCAAAAATAACACTTAATCGATTTTATGCAACTATTTATCGGCATTTTTCTTAATTAAATCATAATATTTTTAAGCCTTACCATAAAAAAACGCTCCCAAGGGAGCGTTTATGATCGTTGTACGGTTTAGTGATTAGCCACCAAAATCATCAAATCGGATATTTTCATCTGGAATACCGAAGTCTTCTCCCATCTTCTGAACCGCCTGGTTCATCAAAGGAGGACCACAGAAATACAATTCTATATCTTCTGGAGCCTCGTGGTGGTTTAAATAGTTATCGATCACCACCTGGTGGATAAACCCAACAAAGCCATCCCCTTCCGCATCAATATCCTCTTTCACTTTCCAATTGTCTTCTTCCAACGGTTCTGAAAGTGCTAGATAAAACTTGAAATTCGGGAAATCACGTTCTAGCGCACGGAAATGCTCGATGTAGAATAGTTCACGTTTTGAACGCCCTCCGTACCAATAGGTTACTTTTCTTCCAGTTTTTAATGTTTTGAACAAATGATATAAATGCGATCGCATGGGCGCCATACCGGCACCACCCCCTACGTATAACATTTCGGCTTCACTTTCGTTAATGAAGAATTCTCCGTAGGGCCCGGAAATGGTTACTTTATCACCCTCTTTACAATTGAAGATATAAGAGGAAGCAATCCCAGGGTTTACACTCATCCATTGGTTTTTATCGCGATCCCATGGTGGTGTTGCAATACGAACATTTAGCATGATTTCGCGCCCTTCGGCAGGATACGAAGCCATAGAATAGGCGCGTTCTACCACTTCGGTATTCTTCATTACCAAAGGCCAAAGATTGAACTTATCCCACTCGGCTTGAAATTTATCCGGAGTATCATGCTCTTCGGGGTGCGCCGTGATGTCTATATCTTCGTATTTGATTTCGCAAGGCGGAATTTCAATTTGAATATATCCACCTGCCTTATAATTCATATCTTCTGGTATCTCTACTACGAATTCCTTAATAAAGGAAGCAACGTTATAATTACGAACCACGGTGGCTTCCCACTTTTTAATTCCGAAGACTTCTTCAGGAATATGAATATTCATATCCTGTTTCACCTTCACCTGACAGGAAAGTCGGGCTCCTTCTTTTAATTCTTTACGAGTGAAGTGAGGCGTCTCTGTAGGAAGGGCTTCTCCCCCTCCTTCGAGTACGTGACATTCACATTGAATACAAGTACCACCACCTCCACAAGCTGAGGGCAAAAAGATTTTTTTACTTCCCAAGGTAGAAAGCAGAGTTCCTCCTGAAGGAACTTCGATTTTCTTTTCTTCGTTAATGGTGATCGTAACGGGCCCAGACGGAGATAACTTTTGTTTGGTGAACAACAACAGTGATACCAATAAAAGGATAAGAACCAAAAAGGCCACTACAGTTGCTACGACGACCCCTAATGTGCTAGCTGCTAAGAACATACTATTGTGCTGTTATAGTTGATGAAACGGTTGCGGTTTCGGTTGTTTCTTCTGTATTTTCTTTCGGAAGCTCCATCCCGATATTTTCAGGCTGACTGTCTAAGGAGGGGGTTTCTTCGTCACCTCCGGTTAGCATTCCTCCGAAGCTCATAAACCCAATGGCCATGAGTCCGGTAATGATAAATGTAATTCCCAAACCACGTAGGGGTGCAGGAACATTGCTGTATCGTATTTTTTCACGAATGGCCGCAATGGCTAATATCGCTAAGAACCAACCAATACCACTACTAAACCCGTAGTTTAAGGCCAAACCAAAACTGGCGATCTCACGCGACTGCATGAAAAGCGATCCTCCCAAAATAGCACAGTTTACCGCGATAAGTGGCAAAAAAATACCGAGACTATTATATAAGGAAGGCGAAAATTTCTCTACAATGATCTCTACTAATTGTACCATGGTAGCGATAGTAGCAATGAAAAGAATAAACGACAAAAAGCTAAGGTCGTAAGTGGCGTATTCTGGCCCTAACCAAGTTAGCGCCCCTTCCTGCAATATATATTGATCTAACAACCAGTTAATAGGCACCGTTACTGTTAATACAAAGATTACAGCCGCCCCTAATCCTACGGCAGTGCTCACTTTCTTCGAAACGGCCAAATACGAGCACATTCCCAAGAAATAGGCGAATACCATGTTGTCTACAAAAACCGACTTAAAAAATAATTCTAAATGCTCCATGTCTTAGTTTTCTTCAATGAGGTCTTTATTCTTGCTACGCTGCACCCAGATGATAATTCCCACCACAATCAAGGCCATGGGAGGCAATACCATAAATCCGTTGTTCTCGTATCCAATGGCGTATAAGCCTGTTTTGGCTACAGGATCGCCCAGTACTTTGAATCCGAAAAGCGTTCCGCTTCCCAATAACTCGCGGAAAAACCCAACGATTATCAAGATGACACCGTATCCGGCGGCATTTCCGATACCATCCAGGAACGAGCGCCAAACACCGTTTCCTAAAGCGAAGGCTTCAAAACGCCCCATGATGATACAGTTTGTAATGATAAGTCCAATGAACACCGAAAGTTCCTTACTCAATTCATAGGCAAAGGCTTTCAGTACTTGATCCACAATAATTACCAGGGTCGCAACCACGACCAACTGAACAATGATTCGAATTTTTGACGGAATGATATTCCGCATCAAGGAGATCACAATATTCCCTACTCCCATTACGAACAATACTGAGATGGCCATCACAATGGAAGGCTTCAGCTGTGCCGTAATCGCCAGTGCAGAACAAATTCCCAATACCTGAATAGTAATCGGGTTGTTATCCGCTAAGGGATCTAATATGAGTTTGCTGTCTTTTTTTGAAAGTAATCCCATTTCTTATTGATTTAAGGATTGAAAATAGGGTACGTACATCTTGATATCTTTCCGAAGCATAGCCGTTACACCATCACCGGTAATCGTAGCACCTGCGAGGGCGTCTACTTCGTTATCGGAAGTATCTGTATTGTTTGGGTCGTTATTTCCTTTGGCAACATCAATTCCTTTAAAAGCGCCTCCATTTAAGAAACTTTCTCCTGTGAAGTCGTCCATAAAATAACGCTGTTTGATTTCTGCACCCAGTCCCGGCGTTTCTCCCTTGTGATCGAAATACACCCCAGTAATTGTCATGCTCTTGTCCACGGCAACAAAACCCCAGATCGCGTCCCAGAGTCCTTTTCCACGCACGGGCATTACATAGACCTCTTTTCCGTCTTTTTCACCCACCATCAGCGGTAGGCGGCGTTTGTATTCGGGATCTTTTGCTTTGGTTTCTTCTTTCTTAATATCGATCAGATAGGCCTGGTCATCTTCTGTGACTTCTCCATCTTGAATCACCAATTGTTTGGTGATATACTCTTTGAAGGTAGCCTCCACATCTTCCTGAATAAACGCCACACTGCTGTCGTCAGGATCATTATTGTTCACGCCCATGGCGTAGAGAATGTTCTGCTGTTTCTCGCGCTGTTCATTTTCTTTAATGGTAGGTTTTAGTCCGCTTGCAAAACCTGCCAAGAGCGATCCTACCACAACCACCATGATCACGGCGAAAATGATGGTATAACTATTTTTGTCCGTATCAATTGCCATGCTTACGCTGTTTTAACTTTTAGACGTTTCATTCTTTTTTTGATGTTTCCTTGCAGCACGTAGTGATCGATGGTTGGCGCAAATACATTCATCAACAAAATTGCCAAGAACACACCTTCAGGATAGGCTGGGTTGAACACCCTAATTAATATGGAAATCAATCCGATTAAGAACCCATAAATCCATTTTCCCTTGTTAGTTTGAGAAGCTGTTACGGGATCGGTTGCCATATAGACGGCACCAAACAAAATGCTACCAATAATTAAATGTTGCCAGAACGGTACGTTCATCAAGCCCCAAAATTTAGACGATTCTCCAATCCATCCGGCTTCTACCACTCCATTGAAGATCAAGCCCATGGTCAAGGCTCCTACAAGCGTACTAAAAATGATGCGCCAACTCCCGATCTTTGTAAAGATCAAGATAGCTGCTCCCAAGATGATTAATATTTTTGATGTTTCTCCTACCGAACCAGGAATAAACCCGTAGAACATGTCGCTTAGGCTGTACACCACATCCTGATTTTGTGCGTAACTTCCTAAAATCGTCTCTCCGGAAATGGCGTCTGGTGTCCCGGCACGCTCAACAGCTTGATGCACCCACACCTTATCACCACTCATCCAGGTTGGATATGCAAAGAACAGGAAGGCACGGATGGTCAGCGCCGGATTGAGAATATTCATTCCGGTACCTCCAAAAACTTCTTTTCCGATAACGACACCAAAAGCAACCGCCACGGCGAGCATCCAAAGCGGAAGGTCTACCGGCACGATCAAGGGAACTAACATGCCCGTAACCAAATACCCTTCTTCTACTTCATGCCCTTTGATCACGGCAAATAAGAATTCGATCGCCAATCCTACTCCGTAGGAAACGATGACCAGTGGAAGCACGGTCCAGCATCCCATGATGAAGTTGTCCCACGTAATGAAATTCGCCCAAGGATTAGCGCGAAGTGTTTCATCGATGGCTGCGTAATGCTGATATCCGGCATTGAATATTCCGAAGATCAAACAAGGCACTAACGCCAAGATCACCGTATTCATGGTTCGCTTTAGATCGTCTGCTACTTTAATATGAGTTCCCCCATGGGTAGTTTCATTGGGCAGGTATAAAAACGTGTGTAAGGCATTGAAAGCCGGAGCCATCTTTTTGCCTTTGTATTTTTCTTTAAGCGTATGTAATTTCTGTTTCAATCCCATAGCATTATCCTATTTCTTTGTACATAAGGTCCAAGCCGTTACGAATTATTTTCTGATGCGGTTGTTTGGAAATACAGATAAATTCTGTTAACGCGAAATCTTCCGGGGCTACTTCGTACATCCCCAAGGCTTCCATTTGATCCAAATCTTGTACCATACAAGCCTTGAGCAATTGTAGTGGATAGATGTCCAGCGGAAATACTTCTTCGTAATTTCCCGTCACCACAAAGGCGCGATGCTCTCCGTTGGTATTGGTATCTAATTCGTATTTCTTATTTGGATTCATCCAGGAGAACGTAAGGGCTCTCGTGGTAGATACTTTGTTGAATACCGGTTTGTTCCATCCAAAGAACTCATAATCGTCACCCTCCGGAATCACCGATACGGTATTGTGATAGAATCCTAAATGCCCCTTTGGAGAAATTTCATCTCCCGTAAGCACATCGCCACTGATGACGCGTACATTCTCTTCGGAAAGTCCCGAATCGTACATAAAGGTTGACACTTCCGATCCGATGCGCGTGGTGTAGTATTTTGGAGTCTTTACAGAAGATCCTACGAGCGCCACGACGCGTTCTGCATTGAATTTACCAGTGAGTAGCAACTCCCCAATAATCACTAAATCTTGCGCAGCAACCGTCCAAACCGTTTCTCCTTTATTCACCGGAGCGATCTTAGCGATTTGCGTTCCTACGTTTCCGGCGGGATGCGGCCCTGTAGCCTTGTGCAGTTCAATATCTTTTAATCCTTCAAAAGGAGAGGTTCCACTTTTTGCGATGGTTACATGTACGTTTCCATCTGTTAGTTTGCGAAGTGCCGTAACCGCTGCTTGCAACTCCATTTCCTTTCCGCGAAGCGAAAAATCTACATCGGCTGCCAAGGGCGCGGTGGTATAGGCTGAAATAAAAATATCTCGTGGACTGGTTTCCGGGTCGGCGATCACATCGTAGGGCCGTTGCTTGATAAAAGGCCAGCAACCGCTCTCTAACAAGCGCTCTTTGATCGCATCAGCAGTAGCCGAAGCGACATCTGTAGTTCCAAATTCCTTAAATGAATCTTGGGTGTCTGCCTCGATTTCCACAGCGGTAATGACTCGTTTTGCGCCACGTTCTATCTTGGCTAACGTGCCACTCACGGGAGAAGCGAATTTGATCGCTTCGTCATTTTTGGAATAAAAAAGCGTGTCTCCAGCTTGAATGCTAGTTCCTTCTTTAATGACCATTTTTGGAGTGACCAGATGAAAGTCGGAAGGTCGAATAACAAAAGTACGGGAGCGTGGTGCTTTGGAAAGTGTTTTATCCGCTTCGCCTTTTAATTTGATGTTAAGACCTTTTTTAATCTTAATGTCTTTGGACATAGGATACATGTGTTACTACTCAATAACTTTTTTCCCGAAGGGTCTACGCCCAATTTTCGGGTGTGCAAATTTATGAATTTTAGACAGCAACCCACAATAATTGTTTCATAAATTTTCTCAGTTGCGAGAAACATTTCACATCCTTGTACGGCACGAAAATTGTTTATCTTTAGCCCACAAACAAAATTACCATGCTTCGAACCTTTTTGGCATTTCTTGCGATATTCTTTTGCTTTCAACTACATGCGCAACTTATTGATAAGGTAGAACCCGAATATATAAGAACCATTCAGTTTCAAGGAGGTACCAATCAAAGTCAGTTGCCCATCATCAATCTTGGAGAGCGACTGCAATTGAGTTTTGATGATATCAATGGAGATGAAGCTGATTATTTTTACACCATTACCCACCACAATTTTGATTGGTCGCCAAGCGACTTGAGTAAAGGTGAATATTTACTGGGCTTTGATGATGTTCGGATAGAGACCTATGAGAACTCTTTGAACGCCCTTCAAATTTATTCGCATTACACCTTAACGATTCCCAACCGGGAAACGCGAGGTTTGACCAAAAGCGGTAATTACTTATTAAGCGTGTTCGATGATGATGGTGTATTAATGTTTACCCGGAAGTTCATGATCATGGAAAACTTGGTCGGCGTGGGCGTAGAGATCAAACGATCACGAAAATTAGAGTTTATAGAATCGAAGCAGGTGGTGCAGTTCACTATCAACTCTCCTAACCTGCTGTTGATTAATCCGAAGCAAACAGTAAAGACCCTGGTGCTGCAAAACAGCAACCTCAAAACGGCCATCACCGATTTAGTTCCGCAGTACACTCTAGGGAGCGAACTAATCTATCGCTACGATCAGGAAGCGGCTTTCTGGGGCGGGAATGAGTTTTTGAGTTATGACAACAAGGATGTTCGATCAGCCAGCAATGGCGTACGCCGAATAGAACTCACCGATGTTTATGAAAACTATCTCTATACCGATCGCACCCGAAGGGACCGAATATATACTTACAATCCTGATATCAACGGAAATTTTGTGGTGCGGAATATAGACGTCGCAAACCCAGCCATCGAAGCCGAATACGTACGCATGCACTTTAAACTTCAAAATTTTGATGATATTGGCGACAAGGAAATTCATCTCTACGGAAACTTCAACAATTGGAGTATCGACGCGTCTACCTGGATGCGCTATGATGAAGCCACCGATACCTACACAAATTTCCGTCTGTTTAAACAAGGCTTTTACAACTACAAGTATGTGCTAGTAGATCGCGATGGCACAATTGACGAAGGTTTTATCAGCGGAAACCACTGGCAAACTGAAAATGATTACACCGTACTCGTGTACTTCAGAGATTTGGGAGCCCGCTTTGACCGTATTGTTGGGATGGGCCGCGCGAATTCAGAAAACATTACGAATAATTAAAAAACTCCTTCCGAAGCAAGACTGATTAACAAAACGAAGTTTTCACTACTTTTACGAAGTGAGCGATGACAAACCAGTTGTAAGTAACAGTCGGAAGGCGAGTAAGTATCGGGGCACCGAATGCCTTAATTGCGGGCAGCCCTTAGAACTTACCAATCGCTACTGCCCGTATTGTTCTCAAATGAACACCACGAAGAACCTCTCGTTAAAAGACTTCTTCGGTGAGTTTCTGGGGAGCATCATTACCTACGATTCTCGCTTTCGATATACCTTAAAGGACTTGCTATTTCGTCCCGGAGTCATCACCCGAAACTATGTACACGGACAGCGCTTAAAGTACGCCAATCCGTTTCGGTTCTTTCTAAGCGTCTCGATCATTTATTTTATTCTACAAAGTCTCATCGCAACTTTTACCGGAAGCAATAATTTGATGGGAGATTTTAACGATCCCGATTCTGATGGCATTGTCAAGTTCACCGACCCTTCCAAGGCGTTGGACAATCTCTCGGAACGCGATTCAATCACGATCGATTCGGTGTTTCGAGCCAATAATATTCCCGCCGATTCGCTCTGGAATCAAAAAGCGAAATACTCGAATGAGGAAGCCGATTCTATACTTAAATCATATATCCCTTTTCTTCCGAAAGATAAAGAGAAAGATGAGGCCCACACCTACGAACGAATTTCGGAGGAACAACTTGATTCCATGCAGCGTGGGGATCGGGTTTTTTCGCGATTTGAGCTCTATTGGGATTTTTATAAAACCACGCAGATCAAAAGTTCAGAACGCGCATTAGACAGCTTACAACACAACAACTCTACCTATAATCGATGGGCGTATAATAAGGTTCAGGCGCTTGAACGAATCCAGGAAAATCCTTCGGCCTTTGTGTATTACCTCATCGAGAAGACACCTTTCTTTGTGTTCTTCTTCACCCCGGTCTATGCCCTGTTCTTTTGGTTGATCTATTCTAAAAAGAAGTATACCTATATGGAACATATGATCTTTATCTTCCATATTTTCAGTTTCGTTTTTCTGGCATCGATGATCTGCTTGATACCCGACACCATTCTTGACATGAATTTGTTCAGCGGGATCGTGTTTTCCATCATCGGGCCCTTCTATTTTTACAAAGCACTTCGGAATTTTTATCAGCAAAACCGCATCATAACAATTTTAAAATTTATATTTTTAAACATTGTATTCTGGATTAGTTCCACGCTGTTTGCCACCTTGTTTTTCCTGATAACAGCGGCCATGTATTAGAAAAATGACTCAAAAAATAACGAAAGGCATACGTATTTCAGTTACCAGTAACTTCGAAGGAGTTCTTCAGAAGCACTTATTGGAAAACTATGCGTTTTCGTACACCATCACCATTGAAAACACGGGTAAAAGCACGGTACAATTGATCTCGCGCCATTGGATCATTCAAGATGCGTTGAATCAAATGGAAGAAGTTACCGGTGATGGCGTGATTGGCCAACAACCGGTGATCGAACCTGGAGAACAGCACACCTACAGCAGCGGCTGTTTGTTGAGAGCGCCTGTAGGCAGTATGCGCGGATGGTATCACATGGTCAATTTGGAAAACAAAACCCTTTTTAAAGTTCGGATTCCTCCCTTCCAATTGAGCGCCCAATTCTGTTTGAATTAAGACAGCTTAGGCCGAAGAGCTTGCTAATTGCATTTCAAATCGCTCAAACGGCATCAATCCATGTAATTTAATACGTTTTTCTTGCTGAATCACATGACAGAAAGCGCAGTGTGAGTCGTAGGTAAACTGGAACGGCAATCCGGGATCAAAGTTTTCTGAAACATATACTCCATCGTAGTCTATCAATCCGTCTTCATTGTATTTCCGAATGCGATAGTGATGTGTTGGAAGCTGTTCCTCTTCCACCCATTCAAACACCGCTGAGCTGCCAATCCCTTCTAATCGACAACTATTTTCCGGAAATTGGGGCTCGCGAATTCGGGATACCTTCGTTCTGGTTCGGCTAAAATAGTTTGTCAGGTTTTCACGGAGGGCACTGCCTTTATAGCGCCGAACGGTTCCGGCCACGACTTCAAAAACACCTAGTGAAGACGCTGCTTTTTCGACATTCCCAACCGTACTTGGGGTAAATTTTTTGTTGAATCGAAGCGCCTTCTGAATCTCCTCATCGTGTGTAGCGGCCAAGATAGTATCTGCCACGAAGCGTGCGCAATTACTCCCCTTTTTATGAAATGCTCCGTAGGGAATACTACCCTTATACTGCATGTTTTGAACGTACTCCAGTGCCTTTTCGTACGATATTGAATTACAAACGGAAGCGACCAAGCGGCCTTCCCCATGGGTCTTATCGGGATGTGCTGATAACCATCTCAGGATATCGGAAAGATTTTCGATGATCCCGTCGTTGCAAATGTGCGCTTTCATCGGGATGGCGAGCTCAAAATCGGTCTGCGCTCCCCGTACGCGCCCCATTCCCGAAGGTGTAATGTAACGTCCAAAGTCGAAATACGCACAATTCCCGGTTTTATTTTCAATGAGCACCATGGCGGCATGGCCCGCTTTTATCGCGTTACGAGTACCTAGTCCGAACCACGGCAGCAAGGAACACAACCATTCATCACTGTGCGTGACAAAGGTATCGGGCCAAGCCAAGACGAGTATGTTACCGGTTGCCTTCAAAAAATAATTTCATTTTCGTTGCCTTTTGGTAGCGATTGATACCACATACTTACAACCTCCTCCCTTTTAATTTGTGTAATGCTCTTGGTGCGTACGAAGCCGCGATCCATGACAAGAGAATATTCTGGACACTCCTTTCCCGCTGTTTGGTGAAATCTACGTAATTCTTCACTCGATGGATTGGGATGTGTATTCAGAAAGGAAGCAAACCATGTTTCCCGTGCCATTTTCATTTCTGGAGTGTACAATAAAGAAGATGACCAGATGGCAGGATGCCAGGGCTTTGCTTCTACATGTGCCGTACGCCCATCCCAAACTACCTCCAATAATTCGGAATCGTGTTTCCACGAGACAGCAATCAACGTAAAGGGTTCAATTCCGTTAAAATCATAGGCACTAATCGTTTCCTTCAAGTGTTGTGTTTTCAGCAATTCCTTTACAATAAGTCCGCGACTCATACGGTAGGCCTCTTTGCGTTTGTGGGCGGTAAACCCTCCATTCAGCAAACAAATCATTCGCTTCTGATCACTAAGGCCAATCCAAGTACCTCCAGCCTGCTTATCCTTCGGAAACAAGACACGGGTGTCGTCGATCATCGAAACGGTAGGCGCCTCAGTTTCTCGTTGAGGCGCTTCATCCCGATTGGATGTTATTAGAAACCGACCATTGTTTTTCGGCACAAAAGTGAGCGTACACATAGCGCCAAATATAGCCTAATTTAACGAAACATTTAAAATCAGGGCATTGGCGCATTGGTAGTTAAATTCGTACCTTTGCACCCTACAAATCAATCTAAATAACAACAATCATGGGAAAAGGATTTTTTGACGTGCCACTAGCCGTAAACGAGCCTATTTTATCATACGCTCCGGGGAGTCCGGAACGCGAAGAAGTGTTGAATACCTATAAAAAAATGTATCAACAAACAGTAGATGTTCCTTTGTTCATAAACGGCAAAGAGATTGAAACTGGAAACACGGCAACCATGTCGCCTCCCCATGATCACAAACACGCCCTGGGAGTTTTTCACAAAGCTGAGAAAAAACATGTGAAACAAGCGATTGAAACGGCCTTGGAAGCTCGAAAAAAATGGGCAGCCATGCCGTGGGAACACCGTGCCGGTATTTTCTTAAAAGCAGCCGAATTGATTGCCGGACCCTACCGCGCTAAAATCAATGCGGCAACCATGTTGGCGCAATCCAAAACCATTCATCAGGCAGAAATTGATTCGGCTTGTGAGCTCATTGACTTTTTGCGGTTCAATGTACAGTTTATGACAGAGATCTATTCGGAACAGCCGGAATCGACCTCTGATGCCTGGAACCGATTGGAATACCGACCGCTAGAAGGTTTTGTGTATGCGATAACGCCTTTCAACTTTACGGCAATTGCCGGAAACCTCCCAGCCAGTGCCGCGCTAATGGGCAATGTGGTACTTTGGAAGCCAAGTGATAGTCAGGTGTACTCCGCTAAAGTCGTCTTGGACGTATTCCGTGAAGCAGGCGTTCCTGATGGTGTGATTAATATGGTAATGGGCGACCCGGTGATGATTACAGATACCGTGTTGGAGAGTCCGGATTTCAGCGGACTTCACTTTACCGGTTCCACCGACGTATTCAAGGATCTTTGGAAAAAGATTGGCAATAACATTCACACGTACAAAACCTATCCTCGTATTGTCGGGGAAACGGGTGGAAAGGACTTCATCGTAGCGCATAAATCATCGAATCCGGCACACGTGGCCACCGCTATCTCGAGAGGAGCCTTTGAATTTCAAGGACAAAAATGTAGTGCCGCGAGTCGCTGTTACATTTCCGAAAGCATTTGGGAAGACGTACGTGATCACGTTATTGGCGATGTCAATTCCTTCAAAATAGGTTCTCCTGAAAACATGGAAAACTTCGTTACCGCAGTGATCCATGAAGGCAGTTTCGATAAACTTGCAAGCTATATCGATCAAGCTCAAATCGACCAGAATGCAGAAATTGTAGTGGGTGGTACCTACGATAAATCGGAAGGATACTTTGTGCACCCAACGATCATCAAAACAGACGATCCTAAATATGCTACTATGTGTACCGAATTGTTTGGACCGGTAGTAACCATCTATGTGTTCAAAGACGATGCCTGGGAAGAAACGCTGGATCTGGTAGATAACACTAGCGAATACGCGCTTACCGGAGCGGTATTTAGTGGCGACCGATACGCATTGAATCAGGCGACCCAGCGACTGGAAAATGCGGCCGGTAATTTTTACCTAAATGATAAGCCTACCGGAGCTGTGGTTGGGCAACAACCCTTTGGAGGGGCCCGCGCCAGCGGAACCAATGACAAAGCCGGAAGCAAGCTAAACCTGTACCGTTGGGTATCGCCGCGAATGATTAAAGAGACCTTTGTATCGCCTAGTGATTACAAATATCCCTTCTTAGGATAGGGAAACGATTACCATAAAAAATCCCGCTCGAGAGCGGGATTTTTTATGGTATGATGATATGAATATTACTCATATCCAACAGTCGAGTCTACCGTTGCTTCCTGACCGTTGACAGCGGTATTATCGGGGCCGACCACCATCGCTACCAAGCGAAGTTTTTCAGGATTAAAGGCGCTATTCAATTCTATAGAATAATTGGCTGTGACATCAGTGAGCGCGGGGGTGGCTGAAATGGCATCCCCAAATATATCCGTCAAAGAGGCACGCAACACGTCTTTGTGCTCGTAATTGGGGATTGGGTTTCCGAGTCCAAAGAATGGACTCCCCTCGTCCTCGTTATAATAATTTACCTGATCGGCAATGATCCCATCTTCTACAAGATAGAGCACCAGCTTTTTATCACTAATGGCTACTTCTGAAGCTACCGTTACCTGTACCGCCAATGTGCTCCCATCGAGTTGGGAGGTAATCCCAATGGCCAAATCGGTATCTTAACCGGCGATATCTGTCACCTCTTCAACAGGATGTGGATTTCTCCAATTGATCGTTCTATTCAACCTTCCGGAAGGAAATCCAAACACTCCAAACTCTTCTCGAATATCGCCTTCATAAGGGAGTGCCATTTCATCATCATTGTGAATGGCTACCACAACGATATCTTCGGTGAGTGCATGCACCGCGTCAATCGCCGCCGTAATTCTTGGGCAGAAGCCACACTAAGTACCCGTATAATCCTCAATGACAATTTTTGCTTCGGAATGATAATAGAAAGGGGTTCGATTTCCGTTTCTACGGTCGTTCGTACTTCTTTTGGTACCGCCATCGCCAACCAATCGAATTTAGCAGGGTATCCAGCAGGAACCGTAAACTGACACGTTTTCCCGGGACAAGGTCAAAATGCTGGGAGTACGGCCATGAGCCGAAATCAATGGGTAAGCGCTTCCAATGAAATACTAGGAGAAGCTTCCTATGTAAATCTAGCGACAGAAGCCGAAATTGATGTACAAACCAAGGAAATAACCGTGCATGTTGAAGCTTATTACACGGGCGACAGCCCCTTAGGAACCAATAAATTGAATGTGGCGCTGCTTCAGAATAATACACTAGGGCCACAAGTTGGAGGTGGCAGTGGTAATGAATATGTACACCAACATCGTTTGGTTCATATGCTTACCGGACAGTGGGGAGAAGATATTACGACCACTACTAGTGGCTCTTTCGTCGATCGAACCTACACTTACACCATTCCTGATGATTACAACGGAATTCCAACCGAATTAATCGATATGGAAGTGGTTGTGTTCATGACTGAAACGACTCAGGAATTGATTAGTGGAAATGGTGCATTCCCAACTTTTACTAATTTTGAATTTCAAGATGATGTTTCTCTTCGTTTTGCAAAAGACATCCTAGATCAGTGTGCTTCTGAAATCGCACCGGTGGTTAGCACACAAAATTTAGGTGAGAACGTGGTCACTTCCCTGGATTTCGAATATTCTGTGAATGGGGGTGCTACCGAAACCTATACATGGACCGGCACCTTAGGACAAATGGAATATATAGATATTGAGTTACCGGCAATTCCATACACCATGCAGGCGACCAATAATGTGGAAATCTCCATTGTTTCAGACGATAATAATTCAAATAACGATGTTAGTGTTTCTTTTGATGAAGCCATTGAAGGTACAGGAACGTTCTATCTTACACTCAATACTGATAACTGGGGTTCTGAGTGTACCAGGAGGCTTGAGGACAGCAACGGAACTATTGTTGATGAAGGTGGACCTTACGGAAACAATATCACCATTGAAGAAACTTTCCAACTAGACGAGGGCTGCTATAGTTTCTATCTTATCGACTCTTACGGAGACGGTGGAGGAGCCGTGAGCTTACTCGATTCGGACGGCACGACCATCTTTGCTACGAGTGGAAATTACGGAACGGGAATCCAAACCAATTTTGGGTCCCAAGGAAACTTCGGAATCGAAGATAACACCCTTGCCAACATCGTGATGTACCCGAACCCGGCAAATGATCGCGTAACCATCACGAATTTAGAGAATGCTTCCGTAGCGATATTCGACATTGTTGGAAAATCTGTCATTACTACCACAGGAATTTCTGGAGACACTTCGCTGAACGTCTCTCAGTTGAGCGCCGGAACCTATTTTGTTCGCATTGAGAGTCAAGGCGACACGCAGGTTAAAAAACTAGTGATCAACAACTAACCAACCAATTTATATTTCAAAAACCCCGGCCTAGGTCGGGGTTTTTATTTTTATCTTTAGAGACTATGGAAAAAAACATGAGCTATAAGGTCAGCAAACAACAAGAAGTGTTTCATGATCATTACACCATGCTGAAGGCTACTATAACCCATGACACTTTTAGTGGAGCTCCTATTACGGTCGACCGATTGGCATTTCACCGCGGGGATTCTGTGGCCATTCTTCTCTACGAAAAAGATACCGATCAATTAATACTAACCCGTCAATTTCGCTATCCGACCACCCTTCATAAAATAGGCTGGATGTTTGAAATTCCAGCTGGATCTATGGAAGAAGAAGAACCTCCGGTTGCCTGTGTGATTCGCGAAACAAAAGAAGAAGTAGGCTATGTTATTGAGCACCCACAAAAGATCGCCCACTTCTACCCTTCTCCAGGAGCCTGCACCGAATTATGTCATTTGTTCTATGCTGAAGTGACACAAGCAGATCGTACGTTTGAAGGGGGCGGTGTGGCTTCCGAAGATGAAGATATTGAGATTCATAAGATTCCGGCCCAGAGCGTTTCTTCTTTTATTAAAGACACCGTTATAGATGGAAAAACCTTGATTGCCTTGCAGTGGTTCCTGCAGCGCCATGGGTAGCCTCCGCTAACCCTTATATTTCAGCGGAAGGTAGACCACACTTTTCGTCTCGAAAAAAGATTCCTCGAAATACTCAGTTAAGGGAATTACTTGCGCATTTTTGTACAACGCCAACTCTTCCGAAAGATCTCCTCCTTTTAGATACAAAATGCCGTTTTTTCGCTCATGCGTGCTGTTCTTCGCGATACGACCGCGCACCCAATGCACAAAGGTTTCCATTTTAGCTACTGCCCTACTCACGATGAAGTCGTATTGATCGGTGATGGTTTCCACACGATCATTGGTAAGTTGAACATTTTGGAGGCCCAATCCGGTGGCCACTTCCTGTACCACATTCATCTTTTTACCAATACTATCAACCAAATGAAAATGTGTTCCCGGAAAAAGGATGGCCAGGGGAATTCCGGGAAATCCTCCGCCTGTTCCTACGTCTAGTACCCGAGAACCCGAATGGAATGCCTGTACTTTGGCGATTCCCAACGAATGCAGCACATGACGCAAATACAATTCGTCTATATCCTTACGAGAAACCACATTGATCTTTAGATTCCAATCCTTATAAAGTCCTTCAAGGAGTAGGAATTGACGCTGTTGGGTATCGCTGAGATCGGGAAAATATTTTTGAATGAGTTCCATAGGCTGAATTCTCGACAAAGGTAGCGGATTCTTTATAAATTTTCAGGGCTGAAACCAAAGGTTTCAATTACAATGTGTACCTTAGCGACTTCCCCATAAAATGGGATTATTTATCAGCATACATCATGATTCGTACTCCTCAAGTCAAATTTTCAAGAGTCGATTCGGCTCAATTTTTTAGAACCCTCAACAAACGGGTTAATCAATACTTCAAAGAAAACAATATTCGGCGCACCGGTAACTGGAAATTACACCTAAAGACGGTGGTCATGTTATCGCTTTACATTGTACCCTTTATTCTAATCTTAACCTTACCCCTTCCGGGATGGACCTTGATCCTCTTTAGCGTTCTGATGGGCGTAGGCATGGCAGGTGTGGGTATGAACGTAATGCACGATGGCAATCACGGCTCCTATTCCTCTAAAAAATGGGTCAATAAACTCATGGGAGGAAGTATGTATTTACTTTCTGGGAATGTATATAATTGGCAAGTACAACACAATGTGCTTCACCACACCTACACAAACATCCACGGCCATGATGAAGATCTTGAAGCCGGACGTATTATTCGTTTTTCACAACATTCAAAATGGCGTAGATTTCATCGCTTCCAACATATTTACAGTGTGTTCTTATACGGATTATTAACCGTAAATTGGTTGATCACTGCTGATTTTATGCAGACGAAACGATACCTAAATAGAAAATTGTCATACGGAAAGTTACCCAATCCGGTGTGGCAATGGAGCACGCTAATTGCTACCAAACTACTTTATTTTGCCATTTGGATCTTACTGCCCATGCTTATCTTAGACGTTGCCTGGTGGCAAGTATTGATTGGCTTTTTTATTATGCATTACACCGCCGGACTTATCTTAAGCCTCGTGTTTCAATTGGCACATGTAGTAGAGGCCACCGATATGCCCCTTCCGGATGATTCAGGCTCTATGAAAAATACCTGGGCGATTCATCAGCTGTTTACGACGGTTAATTTCTCAACGAAGAACAAAGTAATGAATTGGTTTACGGGTGGTCTTAATCATCAGGTGGAACATCATATTTTTCCGCACATAAGCCATGTTCACTATACCAAAATTTCGGACATTGTTAAAAAGACAGCAGAAGAATTTAATCTTCCGTATCTCGAATATAAATCCACTCGCAGCGCTCTGATCGCACATTTTAGACACTTAAAACAAATGGGCGCTATGCCGCAACTAACCTCTTAGCGTTATGAACCAACATCTTTCAGATCGTGTCAACAACATGGCAACCTCTGCCACGCTTGCCATGGCCGCCAAAGCACGCGAATTACGTGAGGCCGGCAAAGACATCATCGGTCTTAGCCTTGGGGAACCCGATTTTACCGTTCCCGATTTTGTTAAGGCTGCAGCCATTAAAGCGATAGAAGATGATTATCACTCGTATACACCCGTGGATGGATACGGAGCGCTAAAACAAGCTATCATCACAAAATTCAAGCGAGACAACGGCCTCACCTATTCACCCAGGCAAATTGTAGTATCCACCGGTGCCAAGCAAACTTTGGCAAATCTAGCACAGGTGTTACTGAACGAAGGAGACGAAGTGCTGTTACCGGCACCCTACTGGGTTAGCTATAGCGATATCAGCAAAGTAGCGGGAGGAGTGCCTGTTGAAATTGAGACCGGCATTGAAAGCGATTTTAAAGTAACCCCTCAAGCGCTCGAGGCTGCCATTACGCCCAAAACAAAAATGATGATCTATAGTTCCCCCTGTAACCCGAGTGGATCGGTTTATAGTGAGGAAGAGCTAAGAGCCTTGGCCGATGTCTTGGTAAAGTATCCTAACATCATCGTAATTAGTGATGAGATCTATGAACATATTAACTTCACAGGGCAAGGTCATGCGAGCATGGCGGCTTTTGACGATATGTACGACAGAACGGTGACGGTAAACGGTATCTCGAAAGCCTATGCAATGACCGGTTGGCGTATCGGATATATGGGCGGCCCCGAATGGATCGCTAAAGCCTGTACTAAAATGCAAGGTCAGGTTACCAGTGGCGCCAATTGTATTGCGCAGCAAGCAACTATTACGGCCTTAGAAGCCTCTCCTAGCAAGATACACTATATGGTAGACGCGTTTCGTTCAAGACGCGCACTGATTCTTGATCTCTTACAGGAAATTCCGGGAATGAAAACCAACGAACCGGAAGGTGCTTTTTATGTATTTCCAGATGTGTCGTATTACTTCGGAAAAACGCTCAAAGGAATGATGATCAATAACGCTTCTGACTTTAGTCTGTTCTTGTTAGAACATGCGGCTGTAGCTACGGTTACAGGCGAAGCTTTTGGTGACCCAAATTGTATTCGTATTTCCTATGCAGCTTCCGAAGCAGACATCAAAGAAGCACTAAAACGAATGAAAAACGCCTTAACGACATAATCCATGGCGACAATCTTATTACTGGGAAGCGGCGAATTAGGAAAAGAATTCACGATCGCTGCGCAACGCGTTGGCCAAACCATCATAGCGGTTGATAGCTATGCCGGTGCACCGGCCATGCAGGTAGCCGATGGCAATGAAGTCATCAATATGTTAGACGGCGCTTCTCTGGATGCACTTGTAGAAAAATATCAACCCGATTATATTGTTCCAGAGATCGAAGCCATTAGAACCGAACGCTTCTACACCTACGAGGAGCAAGGTTATACCGTAGTACCATCGGCCAAAGCTGCCAATTATACCATGAACCGCAAAGCCATTCGCGATTTGGCTGCCAAGGAATTAGGACTCAAAACCGCAGCCTATGAGTATGCGAATTCGGTGGAAACGCTTCGAGCCGCGGTACAGCGTATTGGGACCCCATGTGTGGTGAAGCCTTTGATGTCTTCGAGCGGAAAAGGTCAAAGTACGATTCATTCGGAAGCCGATATTGAAACTGCCTGGACCTATTCTCAATCGGGTTCGCGAGGCGATGTGGCTGAAGTAATCGTGGAAGCTTTCATCAGCTTTGAATACGAAATTACCTTACTAACGGTCACTCAAAAAAACGGCCCCACCTTGTTCTGCCCTCCTATCGGACATCGACAAGAAGACGGCGACTATCGGGAAAGCTGGCAACCGGCACCCATGGAATCACATCATTTAAAAACCGCACAAGAGATGGCGGCAGCCGTAACCAAAGCCTTAGGCGGCGCCGGAATTTGGGGCGTAGAGTTTTTTGTAGGCGAAAATGGCGTGTATTTTTCAGAGCTTTCGCCGCGTCCGCACGACACCGGCATGGTCACTTTGGCTGGCACGCAAAACCTCAACGAATTCGAATTGCATCTACGGGCTATTTTAGGATGGCCCATACCTGCCATTACTCAAGAACGCATCGGGGCTTCAGCAGTAGTGTTGGCTTCCGAACATTCAGACCAACCCAAGGTAACCGGCATAGAAACGATTGCTTCCGAAGCAAAAAGTGATTTCAGGATTTTTGGAAAACCAAGCGCACAACCCCAGCGTAGAATGGGCGTAGTGGTTACATACGATTCGCTTTCCGAAGACCTGGTTTCTGTCACCGAACGCGCGAAAGAATTAGCCTCTAAACTGAAGGTTGAATCTTAACGGTTTCGCCAAAAGAACGGCGTGAAGATAATGAGTACGGTAAATAACTCGAGCCTTCCGATAAGCATCAGAAAGCTAGCCCACCACTTTGCAGCAACGGGCAGTTTGGCATAGGTTTCTACCGGACCAAGGTCTCCCAAGGCAGGCCCTACATTACCCAGCGTTGACGCCGCACCCCCCAAGGCCGTTTTATAGTCCAGCCCCAACCATGAGAACACCAGTACGCCCATGATAAAGGCAAGCATATAGAGTATAAAAAAGCCCAGAATATTATATACAATGGGCTGTTGTACGGCTTTATTGTTATAGCGTACCGGAAGAATCGCATTGGGATGAAGCGCTCGCTTAAACTCCAGAATTCCGTTTTTAATCATGATCAAGTGCCGTACAATTTTGATCCCCCCGGAAGTAGACCCAGAAGACCCACCCAAAAACATCATTCCGAAGAAAAATATCGTCAAAAAGGCGGTCCATTGTGTGAAATCGGCAGTTACAAAACCAGTAGTGGTAACCACCGCCAATACCTGGAAAACTGCATGGCGAAAGGAAGCCTCCAACCGTCCAAACGGCATGACATAGCCAGATACTTCAGCTCCTATATCGGTTTTAAAATAGATGATGAGTCCGGCCGCCAGACTCAACCCCAGAATACTTAGCGCATAAAATTTAAACTCGGTATCCAGTAGAATCCGTCGAAATTTCGTCTTGAACGCAAAATAACTCAAGACAAAGTTGGTTCCTGCCAGAAACATAAAGACGATGATAATATATTGTATGATGGGTTGACCGTTCCAGTGTGCGACACTGGCATTTTTGGTAGAGAACCCACCCGTACTTAAGGTACTAAGAGAATGGTTCAAGGCATCGAAAAAAGACATTCCGGCGACCTTTAATAATATGGTTTCAATAATGGTATATCCCACATAGATCAGCCATAATCTCTTAGCCGTATCGGTGATACGTGGATGCAGTTTATCGCCTCCAGGACCGGGTGCTTCCGCGGCAAATAACTGCATACCTCCAATCCCCAACAGTGGTAAAATAGCGATGGCAAGGACGATAATTCCCATGCCACCGATCCAATGGGTTATGCTTCTCCAAAATAAGACTCCCTTCGGAATGATCTCAACATCATTTAAAATGGTGGCCCCCGTAGTAGTATAGCCACTCATCGTCTCAAAAAAAGCATCCGCAAAGGTGGGAATGGCTTGCGTAAAAAGATAGGGTAAGGTTCCCGCCAGCGACATGACTACCCAACCGAAACTTACGATGATATACCCATCTCGCTTTTGAAGTTCTTTTTTATGGCGTTTGGTGCTTAGCATCAAAGCCCCACCTAGCGTTAGGGTGGTGAGACCAGCATACAACATCTCTAGTGCAACGCCGTCATGATACAGAACACTCACCAGGGCCGATAGCAGCATAAAGCCTCCGTTTACCAGCAACAGCAGGCCCATAAGGTGAAAAATAATTTTGTAGTTAAGCTTGGAAAAGGAACCCATTACATGAAGAGTTTTTCCACTTTCTTAATGGACTGTGGCAAGCAACACACCACAATTCGGTCTCCCGTTTTAATTTCAAAATCACCAAGAGCGATAATGCCTTCGCCGTTGCGAATGATCCCACCAATAATAGCTGATCTAGGAAAATCGATGTCTTTAATGAGTTTGTTAGCGACCTCTGCGGAAGGAGTGACCATAAATTCTAACAGCTCTGCGTTCATATTATTGAGCATGGTCATCGCCACTACCTCGCCTTTTCGTACGTGGCGAAAAATATTATTGGCCGCCAATAGTTTCTTGTTTATTAAGGTATCAATACCGATGGATTGCGATAGCTGAAAATAGTCCATATTCTCCACCAAAGCGATCGCCTTTTTCACACCTTTGCTTTTTGCCACCAGGCACGACATGATATTGGTTTCACTATTTCCGGTGACCGAAATAAACGCATCCATTTCGTTAATGGATTCTTCTTCAAGCAATTCTACATTGCGTCCGTCGCCATTGATTACCAAACAACTTGGGATGTCATCGGCAATCTCAAAAGCCTTCTCTTTGCTGTTCTCGATCAACTTCACGTTAAACCTGCTTTTGCATAGATCGGAAGCAGCCTTATAACCGATTTTACTTCCGCCCAAAATCATGACATTTTTGATCTCTTCTCGAACTTTTCCCGTGAGGGTGTAGATATGTTTTACTTCATCGGGACTGGTAATAAGGTAAATTTGATCGCCCTCCTTAAATAGGGTGTCTCCTCGAGGGATCAAGGTATATTGGGTTCCATAGCGCTGTATGGCTATCGGAATGTATGACAGCTCGGGATGATCTTCCGCCAGTTGTCGCACCGATTTCCCTACGAAAGCCGCCGTTCGTGAGAGGGTGAGCCCGATCATCATCAAGGCACCTTCATCAAACTCATAGGTATCGTTAAACCCACTTTGATTTAGCAGCAATTCAATTTCACGTGCCGCCAGCGATTCGGGAGAGATCAATTCGTCTATTCCGAATTTGGTAAACCCTACTTCGTCTTTATTCTCGATGAATTCGGTATTAGAAATTCGCGCAATGGTGCGCTCTGCCCCTAATTGTTTTGCCAATACGCATACGGTGATATTGGTTGTTTCGCTAGACGTTACCGCGATTACCAACTGTGTATTGGCTACTTGCGCGTCCTTCAAAACCGAAATCGAAGTAGCATCCCCTCGCACCACACGAATATCCAAATGGGTATCTGCATACGAAAGGGATTCACGATCCGTATCAATTAAAGTAATGTCTTGGGACTCGAAAGAAAGGAGTTTTGCTAAATGAAATCCTACTTCACCGGCTCCGGCAATGATAATTTTCATAAAAATCAGCTACACAATGCGATTGCAAATGTAGGCAAAATTCAAAAACACAAACGTTAAGAAGCAGTATTATTACAAGCCGCCTAGGGAGTGATATTCTAGTTTCCCTGCACAAAATCTATTCAAAATTTGGTATGTTTGCACCTTTCAGAATGCTATGGAAAAAAAGCCGGTCACCCCGTATAAAGATTCAGAAAAGAATAAGAAGGCGCAGGTTGAACAGATGTTCGATACCATCTCGGGCAATTACGATGGTTTGAATCGGGTGATCTCACTAGGAATAGATGTAAAATGGCGGAATAAGGTCATTCAAAAAGTCACGGCCACCCAGCCTGAATCTATTTTAGACATCGCTACCGGAACCGGAGATCTTGCCATACAGTTTGCGCAAGAATCGGAGGCCTCCAAGATTGTTGGATTGGATCTGTCGGAAGGAATGTTGGCCGTGGCTCGAAAAAAAGTGGCTGAATCTACCTGGGCTCAACGCATTGAATTTGTAAAAGGTGATTCGGAAGCCCTGCCTTTTGAAGCTAATTTGTTCGAAGCGATCACGGTTTCCTTCGGAATTCGAAATTTTGAACATCTGGAAGCGGGACTTTCAGAAATTCTTCGGGTGCTGAAGCCCGGCGGTATCTTTGTCATTTTAGAAACCTCGGTGCCCACGAGATTTCCCTGGAAACAAGGGTACTATCTCTATTCCAAAGGGGTGCTTCCCATTGTGGGAAGACTCTTTTCAAAGGATAAAGTGGCGTATCGCTATTTGAGCGAAAGCGCTTCGGTTTTTCCCTATGGCGAACAGCTCAACAATATTTTACGAAAAATAGGGTTTAAAGAGGTAGAAGACCTCCCCCAAACACTAGGGGTTGCAACCATTTATACGGCGACAAAATAACTATGAAGAAACTACTTGTTGTGTTGGCGATATTGCTGGGCGCGCAAAGCGCACAGGCACAGCTATTCAGTAAAGAACGATTGGCAAACCTCGAAACCTTCGATAAGCGATTTCTTACGTGGGGCTACTTTTTAGGCTTTAACAGCTACGATTTTGAATTTGATTACAACCAGGAAGACTTTGGTGAAAACACCGATATTCTGGTGAGCGCCGACGTAGGATTCAATGTAGGTTTGATTGGCGATATGCGCATCAACAACTACATCAATCTGCGGTTGGAACCGGGCTTATATTTTACGCAGCGAAATTTAATGTTTCCGGGCTTTACCGAAGATCGGGATGCCTTACGAGAGGTGAAATCAACCTACATCCATGTGCCGCTTCTGGTGAAGTTTTCTACCAAACGCCTCAATAATATAAAGCCTTTCGTAGTCGCCGGACTTTCCACTTCCTTAAACCTTTCCAGTAATGAAAGCAATCCGGAAGACAACAATGAAGGACAATTTAGAATGACCAATACCACCAACTATTACGAGTTAGGCTTCGGAATAGATATCTATTTGTATTTCTTCAAATTCACCCCCTCGATTCGAGGTGTCTTTGCGTTGTCTGATGAGTTGGTACCGGATGACGATCCTAATAGTCCGTGGACCGGAAACATCGCAAGCATGAAGACCCGCGGTATTTTTATCAACTTTACCTTTCAGTAGTACGCCTGAACTCGCTGAGCAAAATTGCGGTGGCAGTCGCTACATTGAGACTTTCCGTTTCTTGGTTGGCACCATATTGTGGAATGGAGATACGATGGGAAACAAGGCTAGAGAGCTGTTCTGAAATCCCATTGGCCTCATTTCCCATGACAAGCACCGCCCGATCGGGCAACTGACTTTTATACACTGTTTCTCCGTCCATGAAGGCCCCATACACGGGAAGGTCTATGGTTTCTATAAACGAAGCAACATCAGTATAAATAATGGGAATCCTAGCCAAAGACCCCATGGTAGCCTGTACCACCTTCGGATTGTAACAATCTACTGTGTCGACAGAGCACACCAACTGATGGACCCCAAACCAATCACAGAGTCGGATGATGGTCCCTAAATTCCCAGGGTCTCGTATCGAATCGAGCACCACGGTTAGGGAAGCATCGTTCTGTACCCTGTATTTTGGGATGCGAAAAGCAGCCAGCGCCGTGTGAGGCGTTTTCAAGGCGCTTATTTTTTTTAACTCGGAAGCAGAAACCTGTTGAAACACCGACTCAGGCACGCCTTCTGCGCGGTCTTCAGTAGTGAAATAATAGGCAGGAACCCAACCACTGGCCATTAGGTCTGCAATCAATTTTGGCCCTTCGGCTATAAAAAGTTGGTGCTGCTGACGGTACTTTTTTTGATGCAGTGCCGTTATGTATTTTATTTCACTCTTACTTATCAAAATAATGTATTTTTGAACGTGTAATTACATAGGATTGACCCAATACCTCACAAAAATATCACTATTTTTTGCAGTTGGCCTGCTTATCGTTTCCTGTAACGCTGTAAAAAATCTGGAAGAAGACGAATTACTGCTCACCGACAACTCCATAATTGTTGACAGCACTGAAATTAATGACAGCCGCGTTTACAGTCAGTTATACCAACGTCCAAACCCCCGAATCCTTGGTGTTCCGGTGGGATTACATATCTATAATTTAGCCGATCCCCAACCCGATTCGACCTTTCAACGCTGGTTGCATCGAAAGCCCCAACGAGAAGATCGACTGGTTCGTTTTTTATCGAAGAAGCAAGTCTATGGTTTAGGTCGCAGTTATGTAAGCTTCAATGAATGGATTCAAAATTCCGGATCGGCGCCGGTGATCATTCAAGAAACACGGGCCGAGAAATCGGTAGAACGCCTAAAACGCTATTATTTTACGAAAGGGTGGTTCAATGTAAAGGCATCCTATTCGGTTCAGAAGGACACCACCAAGGAAAAGCGAGGAGCCATTGTCTACGAGGTTGAACGCTACCGGCCGTATGTTGTTGACAGTATTTCTGAACGCATTAGTTCACCCATCGTAGATTCTCTTTTTCAATCCTCAAAAAACAAAACCTTTATCAAAGCGGGCGAACAGTACGATGTGGACAATTTTATCAACGAACGCGACCGACTGACCATTCAGTTTCGAAACTCTGGCTTGTATTACTTCGACCAGGACTACATCAATTTTGATGCAGACACAGTCAATACCGGACACAAAGTGAATGTGGACTATGTGATTCCCGATCGTTCTATAAAAGTAGGAGATACTTCTTACACCAAACCTTTTAAAGTGCACACCGTTAATGAAGTGCGTATTGTAACCGATTACACCTTCGAGAACCGAAATAAGACCTTTACCGATAGTATTAGCTACGCCGGTTATACGCTGTACGGTTATGATGAAATCGCGTACCGCCCAAAGGCCATTACTGATGCTATTTCCATTGCGCCCAATACTATTTTTAAAGATATCGACCGCACCCTTACCTACAATCAGTTGAGCAATCTACGGATCTTCAAATATCCCAACATCACCTATGAAGAAGACCCCGCAGACAGCACCGGGACCGGTCTGGTTACAACCATCTTGCTTTCGCCTCGGAAGAAATATAACTTCGGAATCGATCTAGATACCTACACCTCTACCATCCAACAATTCGGGATCGGGTTTAGCACCTCGTTTTTAACGCGGAATGTGTTCCGTGGGGCAGAAACCTTAGAATTATCGGCATCCGGAAGTGTGGGTTCTTCCAAGGATGCCTCCGACGGAGACAGCAGATTTTTTAATATTTGGGACCTGGGAGGAAATGTAAAGCTCTCCTTTCCAAGGATACTCTTTCCGCTGAATACCGAAAAGATCATCCCCAAATACATGTCGCCCTTCACCAATATCAGCGTAGGTTTTAACGCGCAAAATAATATTGGACTCGATCGACAAAACATTAATACCATCTTCAATTACAATTGGGAACCGTCTACCATTAAGACCTATAACCTGGGGTTGATCGACATTCAGTATGTTCGCAACCTCAATCCTCAAAATTATTTCAACGTTTACCAAAGCTCCTACGACCTTTTAAATCAAATAGCAAATGATATCGAAACGATAAACCCCGGTACTATCGATGTCGCAGATTACACGGTAAATGAACAGGGAGATGTGGTGCTTACAATTCCAAATGGAGCCAATAACTTCATCAATGATGTTGTCAATGACAGCATACCAAGCTCGGCGGTCACAGACCTGGGAAACATCCGAAGTATCAAACAACGAAAAGATCGATTGTCGGAAAACAACCTGATCTTCGCTACCAATTTTCAATGGCTACGAGACACGCGCTTGAATTTGAACGATCGGAATTTCAGCCGACTCCGTTGGAAGCTGGAAACAGCAGGAAATTTATTGTCATTAATTGGGAGCGCGGCAGGACTGGAAACCAACGCCAATGGAAAGCAAAAGATCCTGGGCGTGGCCTTCTCGCAATACGCCAAGGCCGAAATTGAATATATTAAACACTGGGAACTCTCTAATAATACCATTGTGGCCATCCGAACCTTCGGTGGGTTAGCCGCGCCTTACGGAAACAGTGATAACATTCCGTTTACCCGAAGTTACTTTGCTGGAGGCGCCAATGACAACCGAGGTTGGCGCGCCTATGAATTAGGTCCGGGTAGCAGCGGAAGCGTACTCGACTTTAACGAAGCCAATATGAAGCTGGCTTTTAATGCAGAATATCGCTACACCTTATTAGGGGCCTTCAAAGGAGCCTTTTTTGTTGATGTTGGAAACATCTGGAATATTTGGGACGATGTGGAAGACGAGGCGTTTACTTTCGATGGATTGGCCGATTTACAGGAGTTGGCCATTGCTTCGGGGCTCGGACTTAGATATGACTTTGGGTTCTTTGTGCTGCGATTCGATATTGGATTTAAAACTTATGACCCGGCAAGAAGTGAAGGAAATCGCTGGTTCAAAGACTATAATTTCAAAAATGCCGTCTATAATATCGGAGTGAACTACCCTTTTTAAACGCTTTATTTTTCTTATTTTTGTTGCTTAAACCTTTCCAACTATGAGTCATTCGATCACTCCCGGAGTTGCTACCGGAAAAGAAGTACAACACATCCATCAATACGCAAAAGAAAAAGGCTTTGCCATGCCCGCAGTAAACGTGGTGGGTTCAAATACTATGAATGCCGTAATGGAAACTGCAGCCGAGCTGAACGCTCCAGTGATCATTCAGTTTTCCAATGGCGGGGCCCACTTTAATGCGGGAAAAGGATTGTCGAATGATGGCCAACGCGCTGCGATTGCAGGAGCTGTGGCCGGCGCCAAGCACGTACACCAGATGGCCACGCTATATGGCGCCACGGTGATCATGCATACCGATCATTGCGCCAAGAAATTACTGCCTTGGGTCGATGGCATGCTCACTGCCGGAGAAGAACACTTCAAGAAAACAGGGAAGTCACTCTATAGTTCTCACATGCTGGATCTTTCGGAAGAACCAATAGAAGAGAATATCGAGATTTGCAAACGATACCTCGAGCGCATGAGCAAGATGGGCATGACCCTGGAAATTGAATTGGGAATTACCGGCGGGGAAGAAGACGGTGTTGACAATACCGATGTAGACAGTTCAAAACTCTACACACAGCCGGAAGAAGTAGCCTACGCCTATGAAGAATTAAGTAAGGTAAGTGATCAATTTACCGTGGCAGCGGCCTTCGGAAACGTACACGGCGTGTATAAGCCGGGGAACGTAAAGTTGACTCCAAAGATCTTGAAGAATTCGCAAGAATTTATTCAGAAAAAATACAACACAGATCACAATCCTATTGACTTTGTATTCCACGGCGGAAGCGGTTCTACGGTGGAAGAAATTCGAGAAGCAATTGGGTATGGCGTAATCAAGATGAACATTGATACCGACCTTCAGTTTGCGTTCAACGAAGGAATTCGCGATTATATGACCGGAAATATTGATTTCCTGAGAACACAAATCGGTAACCCCGATGGGGATGATGTTCCCAACAAAAAATATTATGATCCTAGAAAATGGCTTCGGGAAGGAGAACTCACCTTCAAAGCTCGCTTGAAAAAAGCATTCGAAGACCTTAACAACATTAACACGCTTTAATTAAAACCCCCCTTTTATGGCTTGGTTTAAACGAACTAAAAAAGGAATTCAAACCCCTACGGAAGAGAAAAAAGATGTGCCAAAAGGACTTTGGTACAAATCTCCTACCGGAAAGATTGTAGATGCCGAAGAACTGGAAAACAACTATTATGTGAGCCCGGAAGACGGCTATCACGTGCGTATTGGTAGTACCGAATATTTCCAGATCCTGTTTGACGACAACAAGTTTAAAGAACTGGATAAAAACCTGACGTCAAAAGATCCTTTGAAATTTGAAGACAAGAAGAAATATACAGACCGTCTTAAAACCGCGCAGGACAAAACCGGATTAAAAGATGCCGTGCGTACCGCCGTTGGAAAATCGATGGGGGAAGACCTTGTGGTTGCCTGTATGGACTTTAGTTTTATCGGCGGCTCTATGGGTAGTGTGGTAGGAGAAAAGATTGCCCGCGCAGCAGATCATTCCTTAAAGAACAACATTCCGTTTTTGATGATCTCTAAAAGTGGCGGCGCGCGTATGATGGAAGCCGCTTTATCACTCATGCAATTGGCAAAAACCAGTTCGAAGTTAGCGCAACTGGCCGAGGCAAAGATCCCTTATATTTCACTTTGTACCGATCCCACAACGGGTGGAACCACCGCATCGTTTGCGATGTTAGGTGACATCAACATCAGCGAACCTGGCGCCTTAATTGGGTTTGCAGGACCTCGTGTAGTGCGCGATACTACCGGAAAAGAATTGCCGGAAGGTTTTCAAACGGCTGAATTTGTACTGGATCACGGCTTCTTAGATTTTATCACACATCGAAAAGATCTCAAACGAAAAATAAATCTCTATTTGGATTTGGTATTGAACCGTCCCTTACGAGAAAAATCAGCTTAATTAAAAAAGCCGCTTCAAAAGCGGCTTTTTTTTTGGAATCAACTCAATTTCGTGAGTGGCCATCATTGAAGGATAATGGTGTAATCCACCCCATTAAAGGTAAATATGGCGATGTTATCGCACTCACCCGCTCCAAAATTAAGAGCTCCAGTAAGCGATTGCTGTGTAATGCTCAATTCTCCGCTTACTAAAAACGGACAATCCAATTCGCGCACTAAGGTTTCGGTCACTTCTCCCGTACGTTCAAAACCGTTTGACAAAGTGGTCGTCCAATTGCCTTCAATGTGATACACATTATCTTCCCAAGTACCACTGCCAACTCCTTCGACCCATTCGGCAATACGAAGGCCATTTCGTGTAGCGGTTACCTCGGTGTCGGGGAACGTCACAACTATAGAACCGTTCCAGGTAGATTGCGGATTTCCATCGGTATTGGCAATTTCACGCAAGATGGTTCCGCCACCAGTGACACCGTTACCATTGTAGGTGAAATTTTCGTAGGTGTACGTCAGGTTACGTTCTCCTTCAATAATGGGAGAAAACTCGATGAGGATTTGTCCGGAAACTTCTGCTCCATTGTTTAAGGTACAGCCCTCACCAAAATCAACTGTGATGGTTCCTCCATTTCCGTCGGTTACCAGAGTTACAATCGCACAGTTGGTAAATAAAGAGTTTTCTGCGGAACGCCCTTCGGCTTCTTCCGCGTAAGCGTTTTCAACAATATTGAAGCTTCCTTCTACTGCAATATCAGTTCGGGCAGCAATCGTAGCATTATCTGCGGAAAAATCTACTTGAGGATCATTGTCATTCACAACAGTGTCATCATCAGTATTACATGCTGTAAATGCAAACATGCTAATTACTAAAGACAAAGCGATGGTTTTTTGAATACGTTTCATACTATTAGTGTTTTGGGTTTGTTGTTATGACTTTAAAAACGGAAAAAAGTTTAACCTAGTACCTCATCCTCAAATAATAAAGCTTTTAAAGCACCTGTATTAAGTTATTTTTGTACTTTTGCCGCTCGAATCACACGAAGTGAGTCGGTACATAAAAATCATTTTAATAATATTGGCATGTATTTAGCACCAGAAAAGAAACAAGAAATTTTTGCAAAGCACGGGAAGTCGAAGACCGATACCGGTTCTACTGAAGGACAAATCGCGTTGTTCACCTACCGTATCGAGCACCTTACAAAACACCTAAAAAACAACCAAAAGGACTTCAACACAGAGCGTTCTTTGGTACGTTTGGTAGGGAAGCGCCGTTCGCTTCTTGATTATTTAATGAAGAAGGACATTATGCGTTACCGCGCCATCGTAAAAGAATTAGGATTGCGTAAGTAAGAATGTAAAGGGGCGTTATGCCCCTTTTTTGTATTGTTTCCGAAAGGAAAAAACAAAAAAGCTGCCTGTTAGTTTTTCATTGGTCTCCACAACAACACAACTTTTGTCTGAAATACAGACAACGACCAGTTAACAAACGTTTGCGTCTGCAAACAAAATTGAAAAACAAACATGATACCTAAAACATTTACAGAGGTCATTGATCTGGGAGATGGAAGAGAGATTTCCATTGAAACCGGAAAATTGGCCAAACAAGCCCACGGTTCGGTAGTGGTACGTATGGGAGACGCCATGCTGCTGTGTACCATCGTGAGCAACCGTGAAGCAAGCCCAGTTGACTTTTTGCCCCTTACCGTAGATTATCGCGAAAAATTCGCCGCTGCCGGTCGTTACCCTGGTGGTTTCTTTAAAAGAGAAGCACGCCCTAGCACCGAAGAGATCTTGGTGATGCGTCTGGTTGATCGCTGCTTACGTCCTTTATTCCCAAAAGATTATCACAACGAAGTACAGGTGATGATCCAGTTAATGTCGCACGACGAAAACGTAATGCCCGATGCCCTAGCCGGATTGGCTGCTTCAACGGCCATTCAACTAAGTGATATTCCTTTTGAATATCCTATTTCTGAAGTACGTGTCGCTCGTGTTGACGGAGAATTCATTATCAATCCTAGCTACGAACAATTAGCTGAGGCCGATATGGACCTCATGGTGGGTGCTTCCGAAGACAGCGTTGCCATGGTAGAAGGAGAAATGGACGAATGTAGCGAAGAAGACATGGCAGAAGCCATCAAATTTGCGCACGAAGCTATTAAAGAACAATGTCGCGCTCAGGTTCGTTTGGTAGAACAAACAGGCGGTAAAAAGGAAACACGCACCTATGAAGGAGAGCGTGAAGATGACGCCTTGGCCGCTAAAATAAAAGATGCCGTCTATCAAAAATGCTACGATGTAGCCAAACAAGGTCTTGGCAAAGGAGAGCGTAGCGAAGCATTTTCTGCAATTAAAGAAGAATTAGTAGCTACTTTTTCAGAAGAAGAAATTGAAGAACACGGAGACTTGATCTCTAAATACTTCAAAGCGGCGCATAAAGAAGCGGTACGTGATGTCGTGCTCAAAGAAGGGATGCGCCTAGACGGTCGAAAAAGCACCGACATTCGCCCCATTTGGTGTGAAGTAGATTACTTACCATCTACCCATGGTTCGTCTATCTTTACCCGTGGAGAAACACAAGCTCTGGCCACGGCTACCTTGGGAACTTCAAGAGAAGCCAACATCATTGATCTTCCTACCCAACAAGGGGAAGAGACGTTCTACCTACATTACAACTTCCCTCCTTTCTCAACGGGAGAGGCACGTCCTATTCGCGGAACGTCTCGTCGAGAGATCGGTCACGGAAACTTAGCACAACGCGCCTTGAAAGGAATGATCCCAGAGGATTGCCCCTACACGGTACGAGTGGTAAGTGAAGTATTGGAAAGTAACGGATCTTCTTCCATGGCAACCGTATGTAGCGGAACCATGGCGTTGATGGATGCCGGTATTCAATTGAAACGTCCCGTTAGTGGTATTGCCATGGGATTAATTACCGATGGTGAAAATTACGCGGTATTAAGCGATATCCTTGGTGACGAAGATCACTTAGGTGACATGGACTTCAAAGTAACCGGGACCGAAGAAGGAATCACAGCCTGCCAAATGGATATCAAGATCAAAGGATTGCCTTACGAGATCTTGATCAAAGCACTAAAGCAAGCTCGTGACGGTCGTTTGCATATTTTGAAAAAAATCACCGATACGATTGCGGCGCCGAATACAACCGTTAAAGCGCATGCGCCGAAAATCGTTACCACAACGATTCCGGAAGATTATATTGGAGCGTTAATAGGACCCGGTGGAAAGAACATTCAGGAGCTTCAGAAACGTACGGAAACAACTATCGTTATTAACGAAGAGGATGGAAAAGGGATTGTCGAAATTCTTGGAACCAACCAAGAGGGAATTGATGCGGTCATTAAAGCCGTTGAAGCCCTCACCTTCAAACCTGAAAAAGACAGCGTTTACGAAGTAAAAGTAATTAAGCTATTAGACTTTGGTGCGGTAGTAGAATACCTCGAGGCACCGGGGAATGAAACCTTGTTACACATTTCTGAACTCGACTGGAAACGTACCGACAATGTTACCGACGTGGTAAACCTTGGTGATGTCTTAGATGTGAAATACCTCGGAATCGATCCGCGTACGAAGAAAGATCGTGTATCCAGAAAGGTATTGATCCCAAAACCGGAAGGATACAAGGAACGCAGCGGAGGCGGCGGTGGAAACCGAAACCGCAAACGCGATGGAAACAGAGATGGAAATCGCAACCGCAATCGGGATAATAAAAGAGACTAATTTGTTTCTTAACACAAGAAAAAGCACCTCGTTTGAGGTGCTTTTTTTGTTTTGCCTATTTTTAAATCCGCTACGCTACCTGTTGGTGTGTCTTTTTTTACGAGCGTAATATGTTGATCAATACGGTAGGAATTTAATGGCTTTAGATGTTCTATTCACAAAAGATTCAACCGAATTCAATTAAGAAATCGAATGGATACAAGCAACCTTTTGTGCGATGAAAAGACTATTGAAAAAGAAACGAGAAACTCATTCTGTGGAATTGAACGAACTCATTGATAAATGCAAGAAAAAGGAGCGAACCGCTCAAAAAGAACTTTTTCTGCGCTATAAGGATGATTTGTATTTTTTGTCCCTAAAGTATTGCCGAAATCAAGAGCAGGCAGAAGATAACGTACACGACACCTTCATCGAGGTATTTCAAAAGATTCATACCTACAAAGGCACAGGCTCTTTTGAAGGTTGGATGAAACGCATGGCGATCTTCAAGGCAATCGATAAATTCAAAAAAGGCCTAAAGGATAATATAACGTATAATCCCGAATTGGGCAGCGATGCAGAAGTAGCAGAAGAAACGATTGAATGCTTATCATTATCTCGCATTCTATCGTGTATACAAAAATTACCCGATCAATACCGACTGGTCTTTAACCTATATCAATTGGACGGTTTTACGCACAAGGAGATCGCCAGGGAATTAGGCATATCGGAAGGCACCTCTAACTCCAATTACCATCGTGCTAAAAAACTACTAAAGAAAGAAATTAATCACCTACGCCAACAGGCGTCATAACCTGAAGCTTATGAAAGATTTTAAAGACATTGGATCCCTTTTTGAAGAACGCTTGCAGGGTGCACGGGTTACAGCTGACGCTCAAATTTGGAATCGTATTGAGGCCAGCATGGAACGAAAAAAGCGTTTATTTTGGCTTTGGACCGCCGGATTAGGGGTCATCATTCTTGGTGTGGGGATATGGTTGAGTGCTGAAAAAAGTACTTCAGGAGTACAGGCGCTCATCGCTGCGAACACGCTACATTCGGAAGGAATCACATCCATCTCTACTGAGTCTACTGCGGCTCCTTACCGTACGCCACGTGCTCGTGCCATCGCGCTAATTTTTCAACAGAAAAGCAAAACAACCGCCCAATCTTCTAACATTGCCCAAACGGTCACTGAAAAAAAGGGTACAGAAAAAGTTTCCGAAGCAAGTACCACCATACGCAAGAATCTAGCAGATGAGGAGACAGCGGCCATTAAAAACCCTGAGGACAACGTGCGGTCGGTTTCCAACATGACCCGTGGTTCTGAAGTAGACGACACCAAAGACACCCGCGATCTGGAAGGGTTTAAGAAGAAAACCATCTATCATTATTACAACAGTGCTACTGACAGTTTTTACAGCACAACAAACAGGAGAGAACTCGATAGTATTACGAAAGCGAATACACCCGGAACCATAATGCTCAAAGATTCGATAGCGCCATAAAGCAGCTACTTAACCGCTACTTTTTAAAAAAAGATAAAAGTTGTGTAACTTTTCGAAACCTTTTTACGTATAACCCTATGCACAGGATTATTTAACTTACTTTAGAAAGGATTATCGTTCATGAGACAACTTAAAATCACCAAGCAGGTTACCAACCGGGAAACTGCCTCCTTAGACAAGTACCTTCAGGAAATTGGAAAAGTTGACTTAATTACCGCAGATGAAGAAGTAGAGTTGGCACAACGCATAAAAGCGGGGGACCAACGCGCTTTGGAAAAATTGACTAAAGCGAATCTACGTTTTGTTGTTTCGGTAGCTAAGCAATACCAAAATCAAGGGCTAACGCTGCCCGACCTGATCAATGAAGGGAACCTGGGGCTTATTAAAGCTGCGCAGCGATTTGATGAAACCCGAGGGTTCAAATTCATCTCGTATGCCGTTTGGTGGATTCGCCAATCCATTCTTCAGGCATTGGCAGAGCAATCTCGTATTGTTCGCCTTCCGCTGAATAAGATTGGAAGTATTAACAAAATTAACAAGACCTTTGCACATCTAGAGCAAGCGCATGAGCGCCCACCGTCTGCGGAAGAAATCGCCAAAGAGTTGGACATGACCATCAACGATGTGAAAGAGTCGATGAAAAACTCAGGACGCCATGTCTCCATGGACGCTCCGTTGGTAGAAGGGGAAGATTCCAACTTGTATGATGTATTGCGAAGTGGTGAGTCTCCCAATCCAGACCGAACCTTATTACACGAATCGCTTAAAACGGAGATCGAACGTGCGCTAGAAACCTTAACGCCTCGTGAAGCGGATGTGATTCGGTTGTATTTTGGCCTTGGAGACCAACACCCAATGACCTTAGAAGAAATTGGAGAGACCTTTGACCTAACACGCGAGCGTGTTCGACAAATCAAGGAAAAGGCAATTCGCCGACTCAAACACACCTCGAGAAGTAAAATCTTGAAAACCTATTTGGGCTAGCCCCTTACAGCAACAACAGTTACTCCCAAATTCGATTTGGATTAAGATAACTGTTCGTTTTTTGATTGATGAATGACCTCCGGCTGATTACCGGAGGTTTTTTCTTTGAATACCAATCATTTTTGTAGGAATTGCAGCATCCAAACTAGGGTCATTTTCGTATCTTTCCAAGATACCTAACTATGAATTTATGTCTTATACCATTTGCTACGTAAGCAAAGCGCAAGAGCACTGTACCGAAGAAGATATTCAGAATATCTTTGACGAAACCCAGCAGCACAATCTTGCTAACAATATCCATGGAATTTTACTGTACGGATTTGGTAACTTCTTTCAGGTGTTGGAAGGAAATAAAGAAATTGTTGAACGCTTGTTTCAAAAAATCTGTGAGGATGAACGACATCAACGCGTGGAGGTTCTTATTCGTCATTACATAACAATTCCTATCTTTGCAACCTACAGTTCGAAATTCAATATTGTTAAAACCAATCGCGAACTGGAAGCGGTTCGAACGTATTTAGACACACATAAAGAGTCTAATCCGTTCTCCGATAAGGTTCATCGATTAATTCACCCATTTATCATACCATGACAACACCACGCATCGCCCCATCCCTACTAGCAGCCGATTTTGCCAACCTTCAACGCGACTGTGAATTAGTGAATGAGAGCGACGCAGACTGGTTTCATTTAGACGTGATGGATGGCGTCTTCGTTCCAAATATTTCCTTCGGAATGCCGGTTATCAAGGCTATCGCGCAGCACGCTACCAAAACCTTGGACGTCCATCTAATGATCGTGGACCCAGATCGGTATATTCAACATTTTGCCGATTTAGGCGCACACAATCTAACGGTGCACTACGAAGCCTGTACCCACCTTCACAGAACATTACAAGCCATTAAAGCAGCCGGAATGAAGGCTGGCGTAGCCCTCAATCCGCACACGCCTATTGCACAGCTTTCGGATATCATTAAGGACGTAGATCTGGTTTGTCTTATGAGTGTCAATCCAGGGTTTGGCGGACAAAGTTTTATAGAAAACACCTACGAAAAGGTCAAAGCGCTAAAAACGCTTATCAACGAAAACAAGGCCTCCACCTTGATCGAAATTGACGGTGGGGTTACTAGTAAAAATGCCGAAGCCCTCGTGGCTGCCGGTGCCGATGTTCTAGTAGCAGGAAGTTTTGTCTTTAAATCGAAGGACCCGAAGCATACCATCGCACAGTTGAAAGAACTAGTGCAATCCTAAAGATGTAGCATGGTGCAGCCGGGATTCGATACATGGATAATAGGATTTCTAGTGGTATCGCTCTTCGGAATCTACTTGAGCATCAAACTCATCCAATCTCGTAGCGGTAATCGTCTGAACCTTCCCATGATTTTCGTGTTATTGGGATTCTCCATCATATTGGTGCAGTACGTAGCCTTCTGGACCGGTTATAAGCAAAAATATCCTTGGTTGTACGGATACGACAGTACCTGGTACCTGCTCTTTGGCCCCTTACTCTATCAGTATGTCGTTCAATTTTATCATGCCGAATATCGCATTCGCTGGATGCACTATCTCCCGGCAGGAGTTTTAGCCGTACTTACCACAATCTACTTTGTAAAAACCGGAGGCCGCTTTTTCGACCCTGCTGTGACAGGCGAAACGCTACACTACTTTTTTCGTTCCTTACGTTCTCCTTGGGTGGGAGGTATTTCCCTGGGTATCTATATTTTTACGATTCAGAATTTTATCGCCTTTCATCGCACTGATGGGAACCAACAATACACGAAGCTTCGAGATCAATGGGCTCGGTGGTTGCTTCGGTGGTTTTCGGTATTTACGCTGGCATATCTCAGTTATTTTACGTTGGTTCGTTTTGAATTTTTCAATACTGCCTGGGATTATGCGATTTCTTTCACCATGACAATAGGCATCTATGGCTTGAGTTATTTTGTGATCAAAGAACCTTCGATCTTTAACGGGATGCTTTGGAAGCAGCTCTTTTTACCGGCTGAATCTAAAAATGGATCGGGCCTTACGGCGGAAACCGAAACGGAATTCTACCAATTACTACTCACCCATATGCAGACTAAGCAACCGTATTTAGACAATCAATTGCGGTTGGTGACCTTGGCCGATCAGATCGGGTTATCGGCACACACCGTATCGCACCTAATCAACCTTCGATCGGGCATGAATTTTAATCAATTTGTTAATAATTACCGATTGTCGCATGCAGAGACCTTACTGAAAGACAATTCCAATACGCCCATTAAACAAGTGTATTTCAATTCAGGATTTAACAACAAAGCGACCTTTTACAAGGTATTCCGAAGCAAACACAAATGCACGCCCTCTGAGTATCAAAACCGAAAAGGTAAAGGGTAAGAATACTTCAGAAAATCGTATCCATTTATAATTGTAAACACCTTTTTCATAGGTAAGTAGGACTTTAGGATCTATAAATTCTAAACAAAATACCCATGAAAAAACAACTAACACTCTTTTTATGGCTCTTGGCAGGTGCCATTATTACTGTATCTGCGCAGGGCTTAGAAATCTACGTAAGCGATGCCGGCAACTTTAACAACCCACCCTGGCAAATCCTTAAGTTTGATGCAGACGGTAGCAATGGTGAAGTATTCATCACCGAAGAACTGGGTTGGCCACAAGACATCCTTTTTCTGCCCGATCGCAATGAAGTGCTTATTTCCAATTTAACAACCGGACTCATTAACAGGCACGTAGGTCGCTCAGGGGACTATCAAAATGTATTTGCGGAAGTTGACGGAGGTCCTACCCGAATGAAAATTGGAAGTGATGGTCTTATTTATGTATTGCAGTGGCAAGGAAATGGTCGCGTGTTACGCTATCAACAAGACGGAACCTTTGTTGATGAATTTACGACCGTAGGCGTCCCCAATAGTATCGGTCTCGATTGGGATGCCGCGGGAAATCTCTACGTTTCCTCCTTTAACGGAGGCACTGTTCGGCAGTTTGATAGTAGTGGTAACGACCTCGGGTTGTTCATAGAAAATGACCTTACCGGACCGACAAATATTTGGTTCGAGGACAATGGTGATTTACTGGTGCTCGATTGGAGCGGTGGGAGTGTTGATAGATTTGATAGTAATGGCGACTTTCTTGAATCGTTCACGACTGATATTAGTCAGCCTGAAGGCATCGATCAGCTGCCTAATGGCGATTATATTGTAGGTAATGGTCAGGCTGGTGGCAATGGTAGTGTACGCGTTTTTGATGCGAGTGGTACCACAGTAGAAGATGTGGTGCCGGCGGGTGCGCTCGATTTATTGCAACCCAATGCCGTTGTTCTGTTTGATAGCAGCACCCTTCAAGTTAGTGACGTAACTCCAACCACACCGTGGATTCATCCAACCATCGGAGATACATTCCGATTGACACATTCCGTTGCCACCAGTTTTGACGAATGGATTGTATTTGACCTACGGGGTACCGTGGTGTCTCAACAGTCTACAGATCAGCTCACTTGGGATGCCTCAGCTATTGCTTCGGGCGTTTATTTTGTTCAATTGCGAAATAGCACATCATCGATAACTCAGAAGCTTGTGGTAAGGCATTGATGGTTGCCTACCCACCAAGACCACCCGCATTCCCTTGAATACGGGTGGTGGTTTAACATTTCGTATAGACTTAGAGAATGTTAAATTCACTATTTTAAGTAGGGTAATTATACATAAAACTGTTATACTCAAAACAACCTTATGATAGCAAGACTACTTCCCTTCATTGTTTGCATGCTGTTTACCGGCCTTTCCAGTTGGGCCCAGGACGATCCCAATTGGACCTATATCAAGAAAGATAATACAGGAATTGGAGGCCTTCTTCATTTTATGATACAAGGCGATCCCTTCGGAAATATTTGGACGGGAGGCTACACTTCCACCACCGAAGAGGGCAGTCTCGTTCGCATTAGTCCACAAGACACTGTATACACCAACTGGAGTACCTATGACGAGGATTACTTAACCAACGGACTTATTTACGATGTTGATTTTGACAGCACCGGAATTATTTGGGTGGCCACTGCATCGGGAGTAACCACTTCGGAAGATGGCTTTGAATGGACACATTACGATACTTCAAATTCCACATTGTTAGCTGATAACACCAAGGGGGTTGCTATCGATAGTGCCGATAAAGTATGGATGGTCGCCAATGATGATACTCCGTCATTATCGGGTGTGGGTACTTTTGATGACACGGTTTGGGTCTTTTCAACCTTTGTGGAAATGGGACTCACAAGTCCGGTTGAACTGAATGACATCGCGATAGACTCACAGGACAACAAATGGGTTGCCACCGATGGTGGATTGCTGCAGTACGATGGTAGTACCTGGAATCAGTTCACAACGACCAATAGTGCCCTGTCATCGAACGACGTACTGGAAGTTTCTGTTGATGATCAAGATAGAATCTTGGTGTTATCTTCGGGTGCCCTGGACATTTACGATGGAAGCGACTGGACACACGTAACGGCAGCCGATCTACCGGTAAGTACCCTCAATGCGAATTCGTTGGACGTACGCGGCGATCAAATTCTTATGACCGACGCCAGCAATTTTAGATTGATTTATTTTGATGGAACCGAGTGGTTTGCTGAATTCGTGAACTACCACATGTTTGATAGTTTCATTGACGAAGAAGGAAATTATTGGGCGTCTTGTTCCGAAGCCGTAATCCGTTACGATGGTTCCGAATGGACACGATTTACACAATACAATACAGGATTGCCCAGCGATTTCAATGAAGATATCTTTATTGATAGTCAGGGCCGAAGATGGTTTGCCAACGGAAACGGAGGTATTCAAGTTTTTGATTGCCCCGCCTGGGAAGTGTATGGCCCCGATAACGAGGGATTATTTCCGAATCCTCAGACTATTTTTGAAACGACGATTGGTACCTCCATAACGGAAGATGGAGACGGAGATATTTGGTTTACCTACGACGGAACCTCGGGATATGCCATTCAAATTCCTGATGGCAACTACAACGATTATAATTCATGGATCATCTGGGATAATACGAATTCGGTGCCCGAACTGCAATTCGTTGAACAAGTAGAAGCTACCGATGATGGCTTGGTTTTCCTGAGACAATTCTCAGCGAATACTCCAATGTACGATAAAAACACCGGTACCTGGACGGTTTGGAATATGTCTAACGGACTTACAAGTCCGCCAGACTGCCTAGCAGCGCGTCCCGGAGGCGGCATGTATGTGGGTAGATTTCAAGGAATCGATGTCTATGAAAATGGAAGTTGGAGCACCATAGACCTGAGCCCTCAAGGCATTGGCGGCATTCGTGATATTCTTTTCGACGGACTCGATAATATGTGGATTGCTGCTGAAAACGGTCTCTGGAAGTTTGATGGTACTACCTGGACAAACTGGAATATAGACAACAGCAATATAGCCGCAAATTATGTGACAGGCATTGCTACCGATGCCGATCACAATATCTACATTAGCGCGCATAACACACAAATTTTTCCCTATTACGGCGGATTCTCCTATTTTGATGGCGACAGCTCCAACACCACATTTACTACCTTTTTAGCAGAAGACAGTCCGCTTGGCCATAAACAGGTAGAAGACATAGAGGTTGATGAATTTGGAAATATCTGGGCACTTGCACAGAGCGAAGGGTTTAGTATATATAATCCGAATGGAATTTCCGGGTTTGAATGTATCGATCGATCGTTAGAGCGTACCACCTTTAGCATTACAGATGTTGATGGGAATAGCGAGACATCCTTCTGGGGCTACCCGAACCCATTCGACAATAGTGCCACTCTTGTGTTTACTACCAACAATACTGAAGATCATAGTTTGCGCGTTGTTAATATTCTTGGGCAGCAAATTTTTCAGAAAGACTTGAACAACGTACAACCTGGGCGAAATGAAATTCAATTGGAGCTTACCGATCAACCGGCCGGCGTGTATTTTTGTACCTTGGCTACCAATCGAACCGTCGCCACAGTAAAGCTTATTAAGAGATAAATTCTTTGTTCCGTTTTATTGATTTATTCGATACTTGCCCATTCTGTTTTCAGCATGGGCTTTGTACCTTTGTGCTATGACAAAAACGGATGTACTGATTATTGGAGCGGGTCCCATTGGCATCGCTTGTGGATTAGCGTGCCAAAAACGTGACATATCATACGTCGTGCTGGAACGCGGAACCCTCACGAACTCCCTCTACAATTATCCACTAAACATGCAGTTCTTTTCTACTTCGGAAAAATTGGAAATTGGTGGCATTCCGTTTATCAGCAACAGTCCAAAGCCTAACCGAGACGAGGCTTTAGAGTACTACCGAAGAGTAGCCACTTCAAATGCCCTGAACATACATCTCTATGAAGCTGTGACAGCGGTAATCAAGGAGGGAGACCAGTTTACAGTCCAATCATCGAAAAACACCTATCACGCTAGAAAAATAATTGTTGGAACCGGTTTTTACGATATTCCTAAACTCTTAGGAGTACCCGGGGAAGACCTTCCAAAAGTAAGTCACTATTTCAAGGAAGCCCACCCCTATGTCATGCAGAAAACCATTGTCGTGGGCGCCAGCAATTCTGCGGTAGACGCTGCTTTGGAAATTTGGCAGAAAGGAGGAGAGGTCACCATGGTGGTGCGCGGACCGCACATTGGAGAGCGCGTAAAGTATTGGGTGAAACCCAATATTGAAAATCGTATAAAAGAAGGCAGTATAAAGGCGTATTTTAGTGCCGAGATTTCAGAAATAACAGAAGATTCGGTAGAGATCACTACACCAGAGGGTCCTAAAACCTTACCCAATGATTTTGTGGTAGCCCTTACTGGATACCGACCCGACTTTAGTTTCTTGCAAACACTAGGCGTAACCCTTTCCGAAGACGACAAACATTTCCCCACCTACGATCCGGAGACGATGGAATCAAATGTGGAAGGACTTTACCTGGCCGGAGTCATCTGCGGCGGTATGGAAACGCACAAATGGTTTATTGAGAACAGCCGGGTACATGCCGATATTATCACCGACCATATTGCGGAGACGCTTAGTATCCCGCAAAGGTAAAATTGAGTAGTTTTTGAGTGTGTTGGTATAACTTCGGAAAATTGCCCTTGAAGTCACTGGGAGATTCTATAAAGTATTCGGCCAGTACTGCCATAAATTCAAACTGATTGGTAAAGGCATACGACCGAAAATATTGTGTCTGATCTAACTTTTCCCGCGTTTCGTCTTCAATTAACGTTTTTAGGATATTCTGAAATTGCTTTGCGAATCGGGTTGAATCTAGGTCTCGAGCATTCGTAGCCTCCAACTGCATGGCATGCATGAACTCATGAATTCCGAGATTCAAATTGTCATTATCGATCTGAAAACCTTCTTCAAAGTGGTGCCAGGATAACACCAACGCACGATCTCGGGGGTTGAATTCTCCACGATGCAACGAATCGTTCCGGGAGCTGTAGAACTCATTGGGAAAGATGAGAATATGTTCAATGAGCGCGTATTCGTAATTTCTTCTTCCGAAGCTAAGCATACAACCCACCGCAGCGATGAGAATTCGCATGCGCTCGGTGACCTCGAGACCTTCCCTACCTAGAAACTTCTTATCAACCAAAAAGGTAGCCACCCGGTGTCGAAATTGACGTTGTAATTGCGGTGTTAAGGCACGATAAAAAGAAAATTCTTCCTCTAAGATCTGAACTTGCGGAGGAGTTAATGTTTTATACACCCAATAGTGTCGAAAGAGGGGTTTGTCAAAACGAGCCGCGTACCAATTCTCGAAAATTCTGAATACAATGAATCCGAATCCCAACAATACAATGGCGTAGGCATAAGGTGCCATCCAGCTGATATCGTCATGGGGTTGAATCGTAACCATACCCTAAATTTGGGGAGTGAAATATAACGATTTATTCTGATTTTCAATTTTATAGCTAGCGGTAAAACGTTTGAACGGTAGTATTTCGTATCGATGCCGACCTAATTCTTACCCCCCTCTCCTTTAAAGTGTTGTGATTTATTTTTGAAAAGTACATTGAAGCTCGTTAAACTACCGTAACAACGCGTAATGTATTGCTGAAGATCTACTTTGTCTTGGTCGTCCAGATTTGAATTTGAGTTGATTTTTTGTTCCATGACACGAAGTCGGTCGCGAAGCATTACAATTTTATGAAAAAAGGTATCGATTGGAATTTCTTTCGAAGATAAATTGGTGTCGGAAGGATTCAGCACTAAAGTTCCGCCTTTATATTTATCGGCGATGGGTACAATTTCGCTGGCGTCGCTCCATTTTTTTAGGATACTACGCAAACTGCGTTCTACTTCATAAAAGCTCACGGTATCTAGATCGTCATCGGAAGCTTCGATCACTTCAAAATCATCTGAAAGATCAATCGTTTCGAGGCCGCTATCAATAAATGTCACCCAATACATTTTCGAATCTACATTGGTGACAACTCCTTTTCCGTATTCGGGGTGATTTATACGAGACCCGATTCCTAATATGCTGGTCATAGGTTTAATGTTATAGTTCGATTTGAAAATACATATATTTTTTAAGGCGGAAAAAGAAGAGGCACTATTTGATTCGCGATAGATTAATAGTTATCTTCGCAACCTATTACGATATGAGTCTACAGAACCAAATAATGGATGCCATGAAAGTGGCGATGAAAGCGAAAGACAGCACTTCGTTAGAAGCGTTGCGCGCTGTAAAATCTGCTTTATTACTAGCGCAGACAGAAGCTGGCGGGAAGGATGGAATGTCTGAAACGGAAGAAGTTAAGTTGTTGCAAAAGCTCGTCAAGCAACGCAAGGATAGTGCTGCTATTTATGAAGAGCAAGGTCGCAACGATTTGGCAGCGCCCGAACTAGCACAGGCAGAAGTTATTTCACGTTTCTTACCGGCGCAAGCTTCCGAAGCAGAGATTACCAAGGTTGTAGATGACGTAATCGCCAAAACCGGTGCTTCGTCCATGCAAGACATGGGGAAAGTCATGGGAATGGCAAATCAGGAATTGGCTGGAAAAGCCGATGGAAAAACGATTTCCACGATTGTCAAGCAGCGCTTGATGTCATAAGATACATATTGGCCGCGTAGTTCAACTGGATAGAATATCAGATTTCGGCTCTGAGGGTTGGGGGTTCGAATCCTCCCGCGGTCACAAAAACATCTAGTGCTATTTGAGAAGTAGCATATAACCGCTCATTGTGAGCAGTTTAACTAAAAGCTACTTCTCTATGATATCACCAATCACTGCCCAGGAGCAGATTTTTGACACAAGAGTTGACACAAACAAATGGCTTGTGTCAATACGTACTAAAATCACAATGCGATCGGAAGTTTCTAAAGATGGAACTTCCTTACTCTACTTATATGCTACGGGCGACTCTCAGAAGGTTCGAATTAACTTAGATATTCGTGTACCACCCAAGCTGTGGAACCCTAAGAAACAGCGCCTAGATAGCGCTGAATCACATCACAAGGACATCAACCTTATTCTCGATAACGTTGATTCAAAAATTACCGCCATTAAAACTACCTACAGACTCTCATCAAAGCATTTGACCCTCGAGACTTTCAAAGATGAGTTTATCAATGGCATTCCCAGAGTAGACTTTATCCCATTCGCCAAATATGAAATTAACTCCCGCTACAAGAGCAAAATCATTACCAAGTCCACTCGAGATAGATACCTGGCCGTTATACGCAAACTTGCAAAATTCCGTTCACGAATTTTATTCAGTGATATCAACCATGAATTATTTAGCAAAATTCGTGGCTGGATGAGCGACCAGGAAAATAAAAGCACAACAATAGAGGCTAATATTTCAGTCATAAAGAGCATTCTAATGTCGGCGGCCAAGTCAAACATTCCCTTACCAATTAATCCGGAAGATATCTCAGTAGGCGATACCAACGGCGACCGAACAGATCTCAAACCGAAAGAAGTAAAGCGTCTGATGAAATTCTATCAATCTGATTTCATAAATGACTCCTATCGCATCATTACGGGCTACTTTCTATTCGTTTGCTTTAACAACCTGCGAATTTCAGAGCTTCAGAATATTGATCGTGATCAATTTCATGACGACTATTATGAATACTACAACAAGAAATCAAAAAGAACCGAACGGAAAAAAATCAATCAAACCACTCGTGAAATTTTAGAGAGATCACCTGAACTATTTATTGAAAAGTATTCGGACAAGCACTTAAATAAAACACTCAAGAAGATCGTTGCGCTTTGCGGCATCACTAAAAAAGTCAGCTTTCACACCGGCAGGCACACCTTTGCCACCAATTTTTTGAGAATGGGTGGAGACGTTATTTCATTAATGCACTTAATGGGGCACAAGGACCTAAAAACCACAATGATATACGTACATATCGTTAACAGTGAAGCAAACGAAAAAATGGCATTAATGGACAAATTACTCGATTGAGTCCGTTTCTATCTCGGTCTCCATGGTGAACCTTCCTACCTTTGTAATCGAAAGCTTCTTAACAACATGATATTTCCCATAAGCGAAGAAATTTGATTCAGTAGTGAGATTCTTTATTTGCTCAGAATCACTTCTAAAGATCCATTTATAAGTGTTCGCATCGATCTGAAATAATAGCCACGTACTATAATTGTCATCGAATATCTTCTGTATTTCATACTCCATTGGCTCAAAAGTCAAATTCTTACCACCTATCAGTCCTGAGTACAAAACCACTTGGATCCTTGATTTATCATTTACGATATCAAGAGCTGTTCTATCTCCGGACCTCGTTTCATTTGGAAGATAAACACCAGGGATGCGAATCTGTTTTGTGTCCCTGTTTGTTACATAAGGCTTTGTGGCCACACCCGTATTATCAATTAGCAACCCTCCATAATCAAAATCCTCATTGCTTGGGTTATCATACACCAACTCAAAGCTTTTCCCTTTATTCAATGTTATTTCCGGAAATTCTTCTTCCGAAAATCTTCCATCGAATATTTCGCCCTGACCTACCTTGTCGGATATTTTATTTAGATAGACATCTGTCCCATCAACTGTTCCTCTATAATTGCTTAGTGTCCGGACGAACTCAACAAGATCACCAAATGTTACATCCGGGACACACTTAGTCAAATCAATCACATTTGGCGCAATTAACCGCGGTATTGCATCGCCATTAATATCAAATGCAACCAGCTGCGAAACTGTAATATCTAAGATTGTCGCATCCTCAATAACAGCACCTCCTTGGATTCCATAATTTAAATTTATTGAATTGAATGTTAATTCCATATTACTTTCCCCCACAGGCACTTCAAAGGTTCCATCCACAAAATAGTACTTCTCAGATTCCCATGAGCGCCATAACCACAATCGAACTCCGTTTAATCTTATTTCAGCATATGCAAATGGGGCAAACGGAGTTCCTAGCGCCCGTAAAAACAGATTTCCATTTACCAAATACCTTCCTGGATCCTCAATGATAATTGTTTCCTGATACCTTTTAAATGGACCGTCATAAGGCGCTATAAATTCATCAGTCTTTACTACCATTTCCTGACTCCCACTGTCTGTTATGCTGCCATAATACTCTGAGAATCTATACAAAAAAGCATTTTGAAACCTACTATCCTCCAATACATCACCTTTCAACTCAAATCCGCCCATCTCAAAACCTTTCTTGAGGACATACAATAGATGCGGTAAAGGTTGCATTATGTTATAATTCTTTTGAGTATCCGTAGCCAGATCATATTCGTTTACAACAAAAGAACCTCCCTGGTATAAATTCATTGAGCCTTCGAAAAACGCCCATTGTTCGTCTTCCGTATTTATCTCGTCGTTAAATATCCTTGGAAAATTATAGTCAACAACCGGGTAAGTAAGGTCTACCCGATCCTCTGCATGCTCATAGATACTTTCTCCTACCAACTCTTCTTTCAACAGCGGTAATTGTGAAAGCTTTAAATTAAAATTTGGAAATTCCTCGAAGCCATAGCGCAGCTCAAAATCAATAGTTCTACCTTTTACTTTTTTGATCTCCATAACGGCTTCATGCTCCCTGTCTCCCAAAATAAATATCACATCGAAGATTGTAAGATATCCAGTCGCGCCTCTCTGCCCAATATGCTTAAGTTTCACCAAAAGATCATCAGGCAATTCCATAACAATCGGATAAGTATACTTTGAAAGAAGATCCTCCTTATACCAATTGTTTTCCTCAATACGCGTGAATGAAGTATCAATCAAACTAATCTCAAAACTAGAATGTACTACTCGTATATTCATTTTCTAGATACACCTCAAATTTTATCTCATATTCGTAAAGTCCCCGTCGCGAATCAATATTCGAGACGTCTTGTGCTACCGCACGGCACATTATTGGAACACCTCCAGGGGCAAATATCCAACAAACATTAGATGCGCACAAAGCATCAATTCTTTCATCGTTTTCTTTCAAAACCCAACCAGTATTTGCCTGAAAAGCTACTCCCTTTTTATGCTCTAGCTTCCTGGTTATCTCAGTGAATCGTTCAAAACTTTTAGCAATCACATTATCATGAGCAGTTTTAAACACATAATCCCCCGTAAACTCAAAGCTTTCCAATAACTCATGCTCATTTACCCATACCAGATGATATGATTGTTGTCCCTCCGGAAACATTACATATTTCTGACCGTAGTATTTCCGATTGTCGCCTTCCAGAGTTACTCTAGGTGAATCGTAAATTCTTGCCTCTATAACATCACCAGGACTATAGGATGGGAAAGTCATAGCCCTTGCAAATATTTGAAATGATCCAGGCGTATTCACCAAGCTTTTTTCATAAATACCATTGCGATATACTTCGATCGTTTTATAGCTTCTTCTACTAAAAACATTGAGGTATACTTGTGATTTCTTGGTTACTCTAATCGCCGAATTTTTAACGTCCAATATTCCTAAATGATCATCAAACCTTACCGGTCTTCGTCCCTTTATAAAATATAGATCCTCAAATACTGCATCACTAATTACAACATCTCCAGTAATTCGATCGTTTATATTGAGCGTTAAATCTACTCTTGCGGGGTTGTAGTATTTCAAAAATGATGCAATCCCTAAATTTGAAAACACGTTGTAGAACGCAGCGTCTTCTAAGGTCAGAGTTTTATTCATCAGCATATGCATGGTTCGACCAATAAAAATCGAAACCATTGTGTCAAAAAAACTCTCTTTAAAATTGCTGTTAACCAAATCATATTCCAAGAATCCATGTCTATACACCTGACACTGTAAATTCCATGATAACTGATGGCTGTCTTCCCCGTAGACGTCACTAATAGTTGACTTGTCATACGTAAAATGATACCTACCTTCCTCTAAATTCATATCAAATCGGTCCACCACAGTGTGTAGCACTTCAATAATTATATCATCTTCAGGATTCTCAATACGAATTATCCCCTGATATTTACCAGCGGCTAAATTCCCTGATGCTATCGGCACTACATGAATGCTTGAATTACCGTTTCCCCCGGACGCCGACAATGACAACCAAGATGGACCACTAATTGTAAAATCTCCGGCTCCAATTAAATTTATGCTTTTGCTAGCTGCCTCATAAAATCCCTTCACGGCTTTAAAAGATAAAGCCAATGGATCAACAGTAAATCCTTCGGAATCATACTGAAAAACTCTTAAGGCCGAACTATCAATGTAATCTCCATCTTGAGCTGACATTGAAATATTTATTGCATGCATAGGCTCTGTCACCCCAAGATCCTCCACACTAACCAATAAAGCAGCTTGAATGGTTTGCTTACCACTCCCGGTATAAGTTTTGAAACCGCCTAACTCATATTGGAACTCTAAATTTCCTCCACTAAGCGCTGCGTGTTGGCCAATTGAAATCGTAAAATCCGTATTGCAATAAATATCAAGATCTACTGCTGCAGGTAAATCATTTCCAATTACATGTGTTATCTCATGATAAGACGGCTCTATTTGAACATCAAAATAACCAAGCCGGTATAAGGCAATCGTATAAACTTCCTGATCCACTTGTACTAGCTCACCCGTACTCAGTTTTCCAAAAACCTTATGGTGTACCAGAGCAAACCCGTTTCCTTCCGGAAGCAAACTCAAATTTTGAAAAGTAACAGTTGTTTCAACTGACAAATTTTCTTCAGTTAGAAGATAACCATTACCACTAGCGTCAGGCAATGGCCCTGAAAGAACAAACCACTGAGTACTAATACCTGGCCAATACCAACCAATAGATATTTGCACATAAAACTCATCATATATGTCTGTTCCCAGCGCATCAATGTAATTTTTGATACTAATAGGAATCACGATTGGATCAATTGACTCTCCAACAAAGCTTACAACGTTCAGTGGGCTTTCCGGAGAGAAAGACCAATTCTGTGCCGGAAGCTCCGCTCCATCAATAGATGAAAAATCCCTATTCTCTTTAACAATTAAGTTATACATCTCACTTTATATTTGCAGGAATGTCCGCTGGATCCTGAACCGCTATTCCCGTTACCACATTAACTGTTCCTATATCGTCTGTCTTCCAAACCTCGATCAACACATTTGGCAGGTTAATTTGTACTCGATCCTTAAAGCGAACTGCGCGCGCTTTATATAACAAAACAGGAAGTTTCTCATACGAATAGCTAAAAATGTTCTCGTTGTCTGTAATGAAAGGAACTACTTCAATTTCTTGCGCAGGATCTCCCTGGATTATTTTCGCTAATGTACCCGTTATACAGAGTTCATCATTCAAGGTAAGACCTGGAAAACTTTCTTCAAGTTCCTCATAAATACGATTCAATACAATGTTCACTCCCTCATCCAAAAACAATCGCTCATCGGAAAAATTACTATACGCCATTACTGCTTCGCTTTATTTTCAATTTCATTTAGACGATCAAATTCATCCCGAAACTTTTTGATATTTCTCATATCTCGAGACATCGTTGCTGTCACCCCTTCTGAGTACAATAGCTCGAGCAACATATTCTGTTTTGCCAGGAGCGCTTTCATCTCCTCATCACTTTGACGTGGAGTCGCATCCTGACTCATTGCGTTCGGACTTATATATCCACGCTCAAAACCTTTCACTCTGCGCAATTCGTTGGCAATACTATCTTTAAGGTTCGGGCTGAACTGCTTATAATCCGGTCCGCTGACAATAAGCTCCGGAAAATTTCTTCCGCTCTCTCCTGCTAGGAAAACCGTAGGTCTATCTACCATTCCGCTTCTAGATTCCCCTCCATATTCAGCATCAAAAACCTTCCCGTCCTGCTCTCTTCTTACTGGAATTCTATCGTAATATCCCTCTTCGAATCCTTTCGCGGGCAACGGCTGTCTAGCGATCGTCGCTAAATTAAGCGCACCCAGGGTACCAATAAGCACAGCTGCAATGGTCCCTCCAATCGGCCCTAATTGAGCATACGCCTGCATGATAGCGACAGAAGTATTGACTATAGTTTCTACAATAGCCATATCTTTCTGACGCTTTGCTTGTTTGTATTCAATCTCGGCTTTCATGCGAGCTACTTCCTTTTCACTCGCCTTTACAGCAGCGTCATGTTGCCGCTGATTGATCAAACCATTATCAAGTCGATTGTCTAATACTTCCCGTTTTCTGGCTTCGTTTTTTTCAAACTCAGCTAACCTTCTGTTTTCACCTGCAGATACATACTGATGATATTTAGCCCACGCATTTTGAAATGCATTGACGGCCATAACAGCTAGGTTGATTTTGTTTTTCGTAACATCAAGGTTCTCAAAAACCTGAGACCACTGCTCTGCAGAATAACCTAAAATATCAACATCCTCTTCAAGAATATTCAGACCTTCCTCCTCATCAGATCCTGATCCGGAACCCGATAATCCGCCTTTCTCCTTTGCAACTTCAGCCAACTTAAGTCTTAGATCCTCGAGCAGCTTTTTCATTTTTTCCGCCTCTTCCTCATCTAGCAGAGAAAGATCAAAACCACCAAAGTCACCCTGCTCGATGATTTGTTTCATCTCCCGAATAAGTTCCTTTAAGTGCTTTTCTTCACGATCTAACTCTTCCTTATCAAATTGCTTCTGAAGATCTGCTCTCGCCTTTTCATTGCCGGCCAGGGCAGCCATTTGATTATTATGCTCAGTAAGGCGGAGCGTTTTTTCTCGCTCATATTTTTCCTGGAGCTCAGATAATTGAGAATTATACCCTTCCTCAACCATCTTCCCGATCTCTAACTGATAAATTTCTTCTTCAAGGGTTAACTGCTCCTTCAAATTTTTGACAAGCTCTGCTTGATCATTTAGACGTTTTGGATCTGTCTCAGTTTTGAACATTTCATCTAGCACCTTTTGCTCTTCTTCAATGTTCGCCCGTAAAGAATCCATCTTTAAACGATGAGTAATCTCCATGTCGGCAAGCTCCTTGAGATAACTATCTTTGATCAACTGATTTCGCATCAACAGGGTTTCCTTCAATTGTGTATTTATCTCAGGATCCTGTTTCTGTGCTTTCTTTGTTCCTTCCGGTACAACTTTAGTCCACCTTCCATTTTTGAAAGTATAAAGCTCCCCTGCTATGAACCTAGTATCACCTTCTTTTGGCTTATCTCCTCCTGGTTCCCCATCAGGTTCAACTACGCCACCCGTGTCAATCAATCCCAAACGCTTCTTAAGGGCCTCTCTCTCCTCTAAAAGTTTATTTCCTTCAGACACGGCACCATTATAGAAACTCTCGGTTGCCTGAAGGTTTGTGATGGCCACACTCAACGCTCTACGATCTCTAAAACCCTGCTCGAATAATGTGCGCTCACCCTTGGTTCTATCCTGTACCAATGACAACAACGCTTTTGCGTTTTGAAGCTCTGTTTTATCGGCATCAAATTTAAAATCAGAATGTCGCTGAACTATGTCCGCTACCGTCTCGCGTAGCTTCTCCTCCCGTTTTAAATATTCCTCCTGCTTGTCTGCAGTATCTTCATTTTGCTCGTTGATCTCATCCTGCTTTCTAGCGAGTATTATTCGATTCACTAGCTCATCGTTTACCTTTTTCAAAGATTTTCTCAACTCCTCATTAGAGACAGTTTCCGCATCGATATCACCCAATAATTCCGGATATGAAGCCTTCAATTCGTTTATCAGCTTCAACCGATCCTCATTGCTAGTATTAACATTGAATATTCTACTTTGAAGCTTGAACAGCTCCAATCGCTGCTGTCTTACTGCATCCTCATTAGACTCTACAGCCCCTGTAATTCTTCCAATCAACTTTAAGAATGATTCTAGTCCTTTGGTTAATGCTCTAGACGCAAAAACGGCACGGAATCGGCGGCCAATCTTTTCGATAAGACCCGCGAGATTATCATTCTTCAGGTTATATTCATTAGTAAGAGAAATCGCTTCTTTTTGAGCATCGTTAGCGGTCTCTTGCCGCTTACGAAGAATATCAGTAGCACCAGATAGCGCTGCTAGCGCCTGGACACCTCTTGTACCTCCGGCATCCAGCTCCTCTATTTTTTGAGTCATGACCGAAAGTCCTTCATTGTTTCCATTGAGCCCCTCCAGGAACTTGATCATTGCTTCGTTACTATCCTCCTCGAGTAACTTGTTAAATTCCTTTATACTAACTCCTGCAATTTTCGCATATTCACCGGGATTTTGAAACATATCCAAAATCACCTTATTCATAGCAGTAGCTGCTACTTCAACGCTTTGTCCAATTTCATCAAATGTAGCCGCATAACCTATATTGTCCGCTGCTGATATCTTAGCCTGTGCTGCAATACCAGCCTGTCTTTTCAAATATTCAACTAAGAAGCCGGCCTGATTCGCTCCTGAAGCGGCTACCTCATTAATAGCAGATCCTAGAGAATCCATGGACCCGGCGAAATCTTTACCAGTCTCAGTCCCGACTTTATAAACATTAACCAACTTACCAACTTCGCGAATCTGTTCAGTAGATAAGTCATCACCCAAAGCAACTTTTAATTTATTGGCCTGCTCTACAAAAGCCATAATGTCCCGCTTCCCCTTGATGCCTAACCGACCGGCCTCTTCCGCAAGCTCGAGTAATTCAATTCGGGTAGTTCTTGTTGAAAATGCTCCAAAAGATTTGGTCATATCATCAACTTCCTTTTTTGTAAGACCAGTCGTTTTTTGCACGTTCGCCTGTGCATCACTTAGCTTCCCGGCGTAGTCAATAAACTTTTGGAAAGAAAATACAACTCCCGTTAATGTGGCCACCACCGCAGAACCCAAAGCCAAGTATTTATTGAAGCCATTAGCAAGCTTTGAGAGAGCGCCTTGTGAAGCACGAGCTCCATTTCTTAACTCCCACATTCTCTTATTAACTTGCTGCAGCTCATGTTGTAATTTTTTATACTGAACCGTATCAGGTACCATGTTATCCAACTGTGCCCTAAGACCCATGGCACGCTTTCGCAATTGCCCCATCGTAAGACCGGTCACCCCGACCGCTTTTTGCAGGGCGCTCATTTTTGAACGGTTTTGTTCAAGCTCATCCGAGTTTTTCTGTATCTCTGCAGAGAGCTTCTTATACTTCTCCGGATTTAATGACTTGTCTAGCTTTGAGCGCTCCGCACGAAGATCCTTATTTGCTTGAATAAGGGTGCGTTTACGCTTTTCTAAATCGTAGAGCTCTTTCTGCGCACTATTTCCATTGACAACAATGGAAAACCGCATCACTTCATCTACAATTCTTTTAGTCATAGGGGTTGAAAATTATACCCCAATGTTATTGAAGATCCTTTCAAAATTCTGTGACATGAAAAAAGCCCCGCAATGCAGGGCTTTGGTTAATCAAGATCAAATTCATCTGATCTATAAGCAGTGACATGCTGGTCCTCATCTTCAAGCACCAACACTTTCAATTTGGAATCCCATCTCCAAAGAGAGCCTGAGTCCACTTCAATACCTTCAATTGACTTTATATCACTTTTGTTTCGGTAATACTTCTCTTGATTTGACATGACTCAATTTAAGGTCGGGAAGGCGCTTGTCCAGCTCAAGAGTGTATTCACAAACTGCCACCGTAGTTACCACAGGTGGGCACCTTCCACGGTTTCCTTAAAATTCACACTCTTGATTCGACAACTCAAAAATAAAAAAAGCCGCCCAAACAGGCGGCTTAAAAATGAAGATCTCGCGATAACACGATCTATACTAAGTTGATAAACAAATATAATTATTTTCTCACAGTAAAATACGTGTCAATTTCAAAGCCTAATTCAGAAAAACTGCGAAACTGACTGACATCACATTTATCTTTTTGCTCTACTCGGCTTGAAGGCTGGATATCCATCACTTTTAAATTAACTGTAAATGAATTATCCCCAATAGATACTGTAATCCTTATTGTGGATGCAAACTTTCTATTTCCTCGTTTCAAATTATTGAAGAGAAAATCTCTCGTTATTTTGGTCCCGTAGGCATGTGTTTCCGCAATCGGAATACCACCTAAGAAAGTTTTCTCACTCAATTGTTTCAACATTCTTTTGTGGCTCTCTTCCTCTCCATTTACCAAATTCATGTACGTTCTAGATTTCGTAAAATCTCCCGCTTCATAACCAAATGGATTCAGGATCTCTTGATCATGAAAGTCTAACTTCTTTCTAAACAGATTCTTCAGCATGACTGATTTTTTGTTCCAACAAACTTTTCACCTCATTATACAATAACCTACATCGGACCCTATCCGATTTAATGTTAGCAGCTTCGCTTTCTAAAAATCCATCAAATAATATATCTAAGGTTTCCAGAATGTTTTTTGGTGAATCTATTGTGATTAAATTTTCGAACCATTCCAAAACAAATGCGTTCTGATCATGTTCTTGCCTCAACTTATTTTCTCCCATTTTTACTTTTCAATTGTATTCAAAACTTTCTCAGCAGCTTCGTAAATTGCGCGAGCCTTTGTTTTTAAAACAACTCTCCAGCTCGCTACATTATCCTTGTCTTTCATTTCATCAGCAATGGCCTCAATCATCTCTATTTCTCTCGACATTTCCACAGCTTGAATGGAAACCAAATCAAGTTTTTCATTAAACTTCTCGAGCTTCTTTTCCTCTTTGTTTACGTAGATCCTTCTTATCACATATATCACTCCTAACATTACAACCCAAATCACACAGATAAAAATGAAGGTTAGCAATAACATTGATCTATCAAAACCAATTACAAAGTCAATCACAACATTGGCAGCCAACCACAAATTAAAGAGCAGCAGTATTGTTCCAACAGCATAAAAAGCATACTTAAATCTTCTTGGTAATTTCTTGGCCGACCAATTATCAATAGCACTCAATAAAACCAATCCAGCCAGAATAAAAACAACAAACTCAAGTTTTTGAGCCAAACCCCACATCATGTCAACTGAACGATACCCCTCAATTATAGAGTATTCTTTCCCAAAAATTGTAAAGCCTCTAAATTCAGGGATTAACTCATCCAGATAATTTACCAAGACAGTACTGCAAAAAAGAAGCAGCGCAGTGTAAAATCTAATCATCTAATTCCTCAGATTCTTTTCCCTGGCTTGGTTTTACTTGTTTACCATCCTCTTCCGATTCTTTTCCTTGAGTTGGTTTTACTGGTTTTGGATCTTCATCGTCGCCTTCAGGCATGCAGTTAAATTCTATCATATCAATTATTTTGTTGGTTCGCAAAATAAGAAAAATCGTACGGTAAACCGTAATTTTCTCAAAACATCAGGAAAAAGCCCTTTTAAGACAGGAAAAACCCCTTTTTTTACTACGTATTTTCACGTAGTTCAGCTGCCAGCTCGTCCATCATCATTTTCTTCACTGCCGTTGTATATCCGACATTCAGCCGACGTACAACGTTATTGGCAAATCCATACATTACTTTGTTGTGTATAGGGTGGCTCTTTTTTCGTCGCTTCCCGGTTCCGGTATTTCTAGTCGACATGTCAGTAAAGCGATGCTCCGGAAGATGCTCGTACACCAATTCAGTATCCTGTACCGAATACTTTCTATCATTATACATCTTTCCGTCACCGAAGCCTCTTGAAGACATTATACGACGCTGCGCCTGGTCCATATCCTGAGACTCTTCTAAGAGTACTCTAGATATAAACCTTCTCTCTGATCTGTCACTTAGACTTAACATATAATCTACCACTATCATACAGCGCTTTGAGCTTTCTACTCAACGTCACCGACCGGGTTCCCGGGTTTTTTAAATCATGCCGTAGATATTTATCTAAGGCATCCATACTCTCCTCATCTTTGAGAAGGTTTTCAATTTCAGTATCAACTTCCTGTTGACCAATTATCTTTGTGTACATAGTTGTAATATACAACCTTTTTAAATGATATCAAAAGAAAATGTTACCGTCCAACCAATACACTGGTGTAAATTATACTCATCGACAATTCGGATCGTCTTAGGATCTAATTGCCTGAGCAGAACACACTGGCCACCTACCGAATCATTCAATAACTTATTGACAAACTTATTTGCTACTTCAAAAATTTCATCGTACCAATCAATAAAGTTTTGCTGCGTTAAGTTTCCAAAATCAACTTTCTTCAAAAAAGAAACCTCAGAGAAAGCTTTACGCTGGAACGTGCTTGCGTCTCGCGGTGAGTTGTTTCCAAAATTTGGTAACACTGATAGCAACACAATCCCGTCTTGCTTGGAAATGGAATCCAAATACTTCATGAGCTGCGACTTGTCCGTCACCATTTGATGGCGATTTACCTCGGCAAACTCATTTTTAATTCCTTCTAGGTATACACCATAATCTGCTATTAACCCCATTTTAATCGTTGTCTTTTGGTTTGTTGTCTAAATCCGATTTTCTCATATCGTACAATACAAGCATGACCTTCCATAAATTCGTTTGCCTGAGCGTATCATAATTTCCGAATATCCCTGTATTAGCTAACATGATACTTTGCGACTTTGTACCTAATGAATTGAACTCACTCTCTTTTGGTTTCTTTTCACCTGGCATCACATTGAAAATAATTGATAGATCAATAGTTCTACCCTCCCACCGAACGTTCGACGATGATAGATACAGATGAAAGGCAGCAAAAGTGAAATAGAAAGCAATGATACGTCTCATATCCATAGATTTTAGACGCTTTATCCTTTTATCTACATCTTCCTCATTGTAAATAATTCGCTTTCCAAAGCGTTTCGGCCTAAAAAAGATAGCAGCTAAACGAATGAGAAGTTCCGGATCCGGATTAAGCTCATGTTCAAAGAAAACGTTTAAACCATCTTCATATTCTCCCCAGGTAACATCAGTGAAAAAATCAGCTGGTCCATAATAGTTTCGAAATAAACTCGAAATTCTACCAACATGATTGCCAGTATAAAATCGTTTTACCAAGACCTTATCGCCTTCGACGTAAAAAAACTGCCCTAGATTTTCGCCTAACATCGCAATATTTCCCATCGCGTCTTCCTTCTCTTCTTCAGGCAATTCCATTTCACTTTTTTCCAAATTCAGAAGAGCATAAACCCCAAGATACTGAAACTCTTGGATGTTTATTTCTCTGCGCTCAAGGGCGTACAATACCGGTGTAATACGAATATACTCTTCCTCATTACAGGCGGCCAAATCCAACGGCATATCGTACCGATATCCAATCTCCGGAATTTCAATGTGAACATACCTGGTATCACTCATGACTTGAATAGATCATCAATTGTAACGCCAATATCCTCCATCTTGGTTCCAAACTTCGATTCCACAAAGGCCAATACCTTAGCCTTACTTTTAAATTGCGGTGGAATGTATTCTGATTTCGCGTTAATTCGGAAGAAATCAAATCCTAGTGCGTGATTAATCTCTATCCGAAGCTTTGCCATTGCCATCTTCTTTTTCTTCAGTTCCTCCTCAAGAACTAGAGCTGCCTTAGCTAAAAGCCAACGCCTTTTTATTCGCTTATAGAACGAAATCAAAATTTTAATAATTATCATGCCAATTAATTTATGTAGTTACACTTAAATCATCTTCGTCAAACGGAATCAGATGATCAGTATCAATTATTTCATCGCTCTCCTCAACCTGATCATCTTCCTTGTATTTTTTAATCACTTCCTCAAGATCAACTAACAGATCTTTTACATCCGTTTTAAATAGCTGCGACATCTGCTCGATTTGGTTGCCCTGATGGGGAAGTCTACCCTTAATAGTTGCTCTATCGCCGCGCACTGGTTGGAGCATTCCTTCGGGGAACAACGTTCCCTGCAGTCTAGGAATTCCCCATGACAACGAATAGAACACACAGACCCCTTGAATCAGTGGAAACAACTCTTTCTCTTGATCAGTGAAAGTATTGTCTGCAGCACCCTTGCGTTTCTCCTTTAGAGAATCAAATAGTTCGCGACCAATCCGGGGAAGGACCAATTGAATTTCCGCTTTTGCAATTCCTGGTCCCAATTTCTTTAATAACAAACGCGATCCAATTTCATAATAAGCCTCAAACTCAGCCATTGTTCTAACAAACAATTTATGAGACGCCTTATACTGATCGCTCTCCTTCCAGGTATTACTTTCCTTATCTAAATAACGAATTAGGTCGTCCATGGCTCTATGTGATCGACGCGCCAATTCATCATTCGATGCGATAAGCATGTGCTCGAAAGGTGTTTTGTTATCTTCAGAGCTCAACATGGTTCGGCCATTGTTTCCGTGCTGCAAATCATTCGCCGGTGCAAACAATCGGTACGCATCATTTGCAATAACAGAACGCGCTAATCGCAAGTATTCCTTATCATCAGCTGATGGATCATCATCACCCGCTACAGCAATCAACTCATTGTACACATCTTGACCAACAAACTCCAATAAACGGACAGTTGCAGATCTCAGATCTGATTGCATTTTAGAAAAGGTAAAGTCTGCATCAATGAAGCTCAGTGCCTCTTTTAAAGCGTCACACGCAGAATCATTCTGATTTTTTTTAAATAACAACTCCATAGCTTAATTATTTACCGCTCTCTTAGAGGGCGTGATATCCTGTTCCTTTTGCGGCTGCTGACGATAGAAGCCTAGTTTCAGATCCTTATTGGGCCAATTTACTTTTATGGCCATATTGATAGTCTTCAGCACAGCCATCTCCTCAATGTCAATACCACTGGCCAGATAGTTCTTAAATGCATAGATCTGCTCGCTTCCGGAATCACTCCTTCCCGACTCACCAGAACCGCCTAACGCCGGATGCATCCCTACAGCTGCCCCAACAGCTCTATTGGCCGCCTCACCAACCTTAACCTGTGCCCCAATAAAATCTTTTACTTTCTGATCAAGTGGCTTAATCTCCCAGCCCATTTCCTTGAGGTTCACACCATCCACATTTAGATACTTTATGGAGTGCCAAAACTTTCCAGTATTATCTACTCCGGACAGCACCTTTTCAACTTTCTTTAAATATCCCTGCATAAACTCTTTTAGCACGTTGTCTGTATAGGTTTTGTTCTTACTGGCATACAACTTTTGTAGTTCCTTCTCTTTTTCCTCCCAAAACATCGCAGGAGATTGTATATGATATTTTGGAGTGATGCTGTTTTTAGTGAAAGCCTTTAGGATCATTGGAACAGCAGTAGAACGTCTTATCCATTCCAGTGCTCCATAAATGTCTGGTACCGCATAATAATCGGAACAGAAAGAATAAAGATTACTGTAATGTACTGAGGTTGGGTACTTAAATGCGTTTCTATGATCAAATAACGGATAGATCCCGAACATTTTATTGTGTACCGCCTTCTCAGACTCATTATACTTGTAGACACAATGTGTAGCTTTTAGGGATCTGCTTGTCATGTAACGAGCTTTTCGAGCTCTATTAGGATTAATATGCTCCAGCTTTGTGATAAAACCATCAGCTCCTATTCGCGGACCACGATTTCTAAATACCTTTGTAGCTACAGCCTGAATGTATTGGTAATCGACACACGCCGCATATATATATGCTAGCGCATCCCAATCGTCCATCCATTGCTGGATATCAGCATCCCTTACCCAAATACGTTTTACCTGTCCGTCTTCCTGGTATTCCTCCCGGTACAACTTAGGACCATTTCCCCATAGCATACCAGTACCCTTCTTTAAATAGCCAGGTGCGATGTAGTTATTCTGAACAACATCCTTAATCTCTCTTGGCAAATCATCGCTGCTTCCAAATGGAAATACCTGTAATCCCTCGAGCATATATGAGGACCCTGTCCAGTCTAAACTGTGTCTTTCGACTTTATTCGAATTAAGATCTCTAGGGTTTTCAATCACTTCAAAGGTAAAGTCTACCGCACCTCCTGATACAATCGCAGCCCCGCCTTGAAATTCTACATCGATATCACTTCTCATAACTTCTTGTTGTTAAAGGAAATTAGTAAGGGTAAGTAGAACCAACGGTCCTGATTCGTGTCAAGATCTGTATACCCAATTAGACTTCTACTCTTTATGCCATGCTCAGCTGAGAATCCCGTTCTTAGTTTTGCACGTGCAACGTGCTTCACTCCGTTGCTATTCCTCTTACTTGTATCGCAAGTAACAAATGAAAAGGAAAAAGGAATGTTCTCATCACTCCTCTTTTTCATTGCTTTCAAAACGTCGTAAACTAAATGCTGTGCCATGCTACAATGATAGCTATAGCTAGTATTATAGTCTGTGACATGGTTAGGATTCACACAACCAATACCTATGGTACTGGTTGTATGAGCTATTACTGGTTGAGGGCGCCTACCGTCATATATCTCATTGATTCTTTTTTTTGCACGTACATTTTCAATTCTCAGCGTGACGGGGTGCGGAGCAAGACAAATAAACGCCTGCGTTTATTTTTTAAGGTTTCTTCCTTCATTTTCAGAAAGTTAGATTTTTGAGGTTTTGAAATTTAACCTTTTTCGAGCCTGTGCAAACTTTATTCTATTCTTATTTAGAATGATTTTAATTTAATTAAAAAACACCCTAAACCCCTGTTTTTACTGCCTTTGTGGTTGTATTTTACAACTTAATTCCGTATATTTATGTAAATAAATAACACATTAAAACCCATTATTATGGAAACAAAAACAAAGGAAAAAAACAGTAAAACCAACGGCAAGAAGCAAACCGCAACAGCCAAGAAGCCAACGCCAAAGGCAACCGAAAAAAAAGAGACAACGAGCGCCAAGGAAGCCGAAAAAACAGAAGCGGTTAAAAAGGTAGCCGAAATTTTAAACCCTACCGCAGAGCAACGCATTCAGCGCCTAGAGGTATTTCAACAACTTGGCGAAAGAAAAAAGCGCATCGACAGTAAGGCGGACGAACTCGCAAAATTCCGAGCAGGAAACGACAACGTATCCCAAAAAATGGAATTTACAACAGATTGCGGCTACCGCTTTACCATTTCTCACAATGGCACGATTGAAAAACTACTCAACGTAATTGAGGACGACCTACACACGCTCAAAGAGCGCACCGATGCAGAAGTACAAGAATTTCAAATCTAAAAGTAATCAAAAGCCCCTCAACCGTTGCAGGGAAGAGGGGCTATAAATAACACATTTTAAAAATGGAAAGTAATAAAATGCAAGGCAAAAATAACCCTTATTTGTTATCTGAACAAGTACAGAGGATTCTAAAAAATAACGGCTTTTCTGCTGTTTTCAACTTCACAGACTACCAACTTTTTAAGCGACAGACACGGCGAGCGTTCAACCAAGCGCAAGAAATCGCCCAAAAATTTATGGCAGAAGCAGAACCACAAGCGAACGATTTTCAAACCTACATTTTTTAAGCTATGGAAATTCCACAAATACAGGAAATCGAAATCGTGTACCGCAACCCCATTGCGAAAATTGACCGCCAAAAAATTACATCTTCACTGGATGCAAGCGAAATTTTCCGCAAGTACATAGGCAATAAATTAGACTATCAAGAAATTTTTTGCCTAATGCCTTTAAACAATTCCAACGAAGTATTAGGAATTATTGAAATATCAAGAGGCGGAGCCACCGGGACAATAGTTGACGTTAAACAAGTTTTTCAAAAACTACTAAAATGTAACGCCATTGGCTTTTTAATGGCGCACAATCACCCAAGCGGAAACACTCGCCCGAGCGAAGCAGACAAAAAACTAACTAAGAAAATTAAAGAAGCTGCAAATTTTCTCGATATAACATTATTAGACCACCTAATAATTACAACCGAAAGTTACTACAGCTTTGCGGATGAATGCATACTCTAAAATTCAAATTATGAAAGAAAGCACTAAACGAAAACGAGAACACCTAAAGCAACTTTCCAAAATTGCCAAAATGCAACAGAAGCAAGGCGATGAACGGAGCGTTAACGAAATTATCATCGATGATATGTACACAGATGATACGCACCAAGAATTTAACACATTCAAAGGATGGTTAAAAGAGAATAAGTGCGTGAAGCCAGGAGAAAAAGCCTTTGTTATTTGGGGGAAACCTCCAAAGAAAAAGAAGAAAGACAAGAAGCAGGAAGCCGAAAAAGAGAAAGAGAAGAACGGCAAAAAACGCAAATTCTTTCCCTTAGCACACATTTTTAGCAACGCCCAAGTAAAACCACTAGAACACAGAGAAAGTGCCTAAGACAGTAGATATACCCGCAGAATTGAGGGAGTTTAACTCCCTCTTCTCGTTTTTAGCGAGAAAATACGACCCGTCGCGCGTCTTCGACGATTTTCTAACTCTTGTCATTTGCTGCCTTGCCAGACAAACACAAGAGGACTGGTACCACAGCACCATAAGAAAATACGACGAAGACGAATTCGGAAAATTTTCGCAGCTGCTTGCACAGCTGCTAATTTACTACCGGGACCAAATCCCTATGCAGGGATGGTGCGACCCCTTGGGAGCTTATTACGAAGCCTTATCCGGCTCCTACAAGAAAAGTAGTTTCGGTCAATTCTTTACCCCTGCAGCGCTCTGCGAAATGACTGCTAGAATGACCGTTCCTAAAGGAACTTTTGGAAAAGATATTCTTGAGCCGGCCTGCGGCAGCGGCCGCATGATCCTGGCATTAAACAACTATTGCCCGGGCAATCATTATACCGCTCAAGATCTCGACCATATTTGCGTGAAAATGACCTGTATAAACTTAGCCTTTCATGGCGTAAAAGCTACCGTACATCACATGGATGCACTTGGCCAAAAAGCGCCTTTCAACTCCTACGAAATCAATACAGATTTTCACATCTCAAAAGCGCCTCTAGTCTTAAAATTCAAACGAAAATAAGATATTTGAATAAAGGCCGTGATGGCCTAAGGCTCAGATGAAATTTTCGATAGGTCGAGTTCTTCACCATTTAATAGAAAATATAGATTTTGGACTTGGTGTAAATACTCTACACGAGATGAAATATCTAGAATATTAGAATTTTCATCAAAATATGTGTCTAACACATAATAAAAACAACCTAAATCATCTTGAAAAATAAAGTTTTTTTCAAGGCGCTTTTCATCGGTCAAAATCCCCAGTTTATTTAACAACTCATTATCTAAATAAATAAATTTTCCATAAATAGCTCCAAGTCGCCAAGCTTCCAAATCCGCTACACTTACCTTGATATAACCACGATTGTGGTCGGTTGGTTTAAAAAAATTTCCGAGACGAAACTGCTTCGACAACTCTCTATTAATGTTCATTTTTTAGTTATTTATTATAGCACAAATATACTGTTTGTTACTTTTAACAATACTCTAATTTCAAAAAAGGTTCATTTGCCTGAACCTTTTACTTTCCGAAAAACCCACCTTAATCGGTGGGTTTTTTATTTGCAGAATTTTGCGACTCCCGAATTAAGGACCGCTTTTTTTCTTCGAAAAAATGCTCGATATCCTTTTCAAGCTTATCAATTATTTTGTTTGGATCTGAAGGGACATAAAACATGTTTTTATTGATATTTTTTTCTATCATTCTTAAGTGTTAAAAGCTCATCTCTAACTTTCTCAAAAAACTCCTGATGCGGCTTTCTGACATCATATCCTATTTCAGTCATGGCATGCGTAAAATACAAATTCATAGCCTCAATGAACTCTCTTGCAATATAATTGGCAGTTGGATATTCTATGAACCCTGCCTCAATTTCATCTCCCTCCGGAGTAACAATCATGTGCTCGATACCAATAAACTTTTCTTCTAGTGATTTAGCTAGATCCTTTGCTTTTCTACCATTTCCAAACATAATTCTTTTACAATTTTATAAATCACAAACCTTCATTGTGATTTTAATTCAACACAAAAATACAAATTAAAGCGTTTCGTATGAAGCTCCCAGGAGTCCTCCTCGTCCTTTTGCTACTTTTGCCCAGGCTTTCCGGTACAACAAATATTTAAAGGCATCACTAAAGTTAGTACTATTCATAGGCAGCTGAGAAAGCGGAAGCTTCTCGCTTGATTTATCCTTATAAATTTTTTTCTGACCTTTTGCATTTTTCTTCACTTCTATTTTTGCAAGCTCTAGACTACTTTTTAGTTCCCTGCAGAAAACCGCATCGATCAATACTTTTGGAAGCCCCTCAGTATTTTCTTCGAAAACCTTTTTCATAAAAAGATGTTCATCACTCTGTGTGATAGTGGCCTGCTCCCGATTCATCAAGCGAACTTTCCAGCCGGTCGCACCGTTTTTATCTCGTTCGATGCTTTTCTTAACATCACTGGCCCAATCACGACCAATCTTTTCATACTGATTTCCGGAGCGATCGTAATATAGATTCAGTACTTTATTCTTATGTGGCTTGAAGAAACGAATAAAGTGATCAGCCATTTCTCGAGTATTATTTTTCCCTAGCTTGTAAATGTTTTTCATACAGCGCAAATACTCCCCTTGCTCCTGAGCAACCACTAAAGAAATCATATTTCCGAAGTCTAGCCCCCCGTCCAGCTCTTGATCGCGGCGAAGATATTTCAGTACAAGACATGAAGGATCTCCTTTGAGTCCAAGATTTGTCGAGTATTCCTCATTTTCACCGTCACGATAAAAATGCTTCTCTTCCAAACCGCCATAGAAGCGCTGCCCTGCCTCGACTCCTGACCTTATAGACAAAACCCTCTCCTTGAATCCCTCAACCCCTAAAGAAGTCATCAACTTTTCAATAGGCTCAATTCCTAATGCATGAATATTAGCAAAAGATGAAACGTATAAAAAAAAAGAAAGCTTTTTGCGAACAATGAACCAACGCTCATATAGCCTCGCACGTTTTCTTACTAGTCTCTTAACCTTTGTTTGATCCCTAAATTTTAAAGCCTTGGCTATTTGGTATTCATTTTGGTAATAATGATAACCGCAATAAAACGCTAACCTGGCCATTTCGGTATCCGTGTTTTTCATTCTTTCCAAAATCCAAGCTTCGTCACCTTTACCTGCACTTGGATAATCAGTAGTAAATGTATGACCATAACAATATGCCGAAGTAGGAAATTTATTGTAACCCCTCAGGGCAGGCTCAATAGTATCCATAACATCTTTACTGATGTACTTCGCTTCATCAACTCCAAGATATTGATAGGAATTTCCTGCTAGACCGGAAATTTGTGCAGCAGATCCTACAACAATTGTAGCACCATTTCTATGCGTTATTAAGTTTTTATAGTTTTCTACTTCAGTCCAGGGTTTTTCAAAATACGATGGCGGAGGCTCTCCAACAACAAAGTCAATTCCTTTCTTCCAATCTCGAAACTCGGTCCAACCAGTAGTTAAACTAGGAACTAGGTTGGTCCTTGCGTTTTCATAGGTATTACACAGAAACATTTGAAGACTGCGCGGCATTTCAAGAACTGCTCCTTGAAATCTTTCTGCATGAATCTGTGTTGTCTTGCTCGTTCCACGACCACCAACAATCTCAAGATATTGCGGAGATATATATGCAACACTCTGGTTCAACCAAGTAGCATATCTAGCCTCTACCAAAGGATCATTAATATTCATTCTATTCGTTTCTTAATTCCTGAGGTTGAAAAATATCGATAGGTAATAAAGCAGCTTCTCCTTCTATAATTTTTCTCTGAGCTTCAGTAATTCCAGGTATTTTCGCCACTAATGCTGCAATTTCCTTTTCTCCCACATGCGCCAAACCAATATCTTCAGGTTTTAGACTATAAATTTTCAGTGGCTTTCTTTCCGCTAATTCCGCCCATTTATCATCTTCAGATCCTTTGGCCATCAAAACTTCCTTCAATTCCTTGAGCATACGACTAATTCTTGCGTTATCCGCGACATCGTGCGCTTTCAATATTGCCTCCTGAATATTATTTTGCATCATTTCAATAATCCAATTCAGCAAAGAATCTTTGCTGATCGAATCATTAGTGTTGAAGTACTCAAAGGAATTATTGTAGAGCTGATTTGCTAAATAACGACTGTAGCCAACCACATCAACTAAATAGTTTATGATGGTGCCCTTGCCCCCATACTTATCAAAACGCCGGGACATCGCTCGTACTTTGTCCATGGCGTCTAAATACTGAACTATTTCTTCAGGCATTTTTTTCGAATCAAGCCCTCGATCATGGTAGTCCCATATCTGCTCGATCGAAATATCTTTTATATCCGGAAATTCTGCTTTAGCCAAACCAAATTTTCTTTTTAATTTGAGCAAGTCCCTTTTTCTCCAGGTGCTTATCAAATTGTTGTACCGCAGTGATGTTTCCCATCTCAGCCAATCGCTTCAATGCGCCGGCGATCTTCACTTCACTTACAAGCTTTCCCTTCAAAATACTATGATAGACAATGCTTGTAGGATCCAACGCTTTTTCAACAAACTCAGCCTTATTGTAGCCTAATGCTATCGCCATTTCGGAATTCGTCATTCCGCATGCCGACATCAATTCGATTTCCTCTTCTTCAGTAAGCTCAATATGTTCGTCTTCAGTTTTCAAAATTGATTTTTTAGGACCAGTAAAAACAATCTGTCAATACATGGCCGTTCGCCATCGCACAGGCACACCCTAAAGGATTGCCGCAACTTGCATTTTCAGTTTTTTCCTTTAGAGGATAGTTTTCTCCTCTTGTAAGTTGATTATCTAAATTCATATCACTGATGTTTTTGATTAATTCCGTTTTTTGAGATCCATCGTATATCGGTTTCCGTGAAGAGCTTTTTTCTAAATTCAAAAGCTTTCGGGCTATTTGCAAAAATGTATTGCTCATACGCCGCATTTTCACTCCAATTTCCAGATCCTTCCAAAACAAACTTTCCAGATCCTGTGTCGATCAAGCTCACTTTTGCATGGCTCCAGGCAAAAAGAACTTGAATATTTCCATATTGTAGCGATTGCGCCGCGAGAAGATCGCAGGTCTGCGGATTTCTCTTAAGCATAGAATCGCTCACAAGTAGCGTAATTCGATCGATCTTTCCTTCAGCATGTAATTGCACCAGCGCACCAATAACACGCTTATTTATGCTGTATGTGGCTACATAGAGATGTTTGATTGCCGTTATCTCACAAATCCATGGAATAAATGTGAATGCATTAAAAGATTTATCACTCTGAAGAAAGAAGATTTCTTCTTTTTCGGGGAGGCGGCCCAGCTCCTTCTTCAGCTTTTCAATTTTCTGATAATGCGCATTAAGATACTTAGCCGAAAAACTTCCGGAAGCGGCGCCGACGGACTCCCCAATCTGGCCGGCACCTGTTACTTCCGAAATATTAAACATTCTACTCCTCTTCATCGGCAGACAGTCGCTTCTTTACTAGATCCAACTCTGCTTTCCATTCGTCGATTTTAGCCTGCAGCTTCTCTTGAGCTTCTGTTTCCTTAGATTCATCTAATTTTTTCGAATCACGGCGAATGTAATTTTTCAAATTGCTAAAGCGCGTCGCAAGTTCCCGCGGCTTGTATGCGACCACCTTTTTTTCAAGCATCATATCTGCGAATATCGGATGCTGCCCAAGCACCTTTTTGTTCTCCTTGTAATAATTCAGCTCGTCGTAAATCTCCTGATTCAACTCGAAATTCTTGACCGTTTTTTCGGCAAGCTCATAAATCTCTGCAGAAGACAATGAGTCGACCTTCTCTTTAAGTTCCTCTCGTCCCTCGAGAAACTTTTTCCATGCAGTCAACTTATCGGCCACAAGGACCTTAAGTTCGTCCGGACAATCTTCTTCTTCCAAAAATGGAAATTCCGATCGCAATTTTAATCCGGTACCGGCTTCTTCCGGAATCTCAATTCCTTCGCCGATCACAGTAAATTCAACTTCCTTCCCGTTGACCGCTTTTGATTGATATTCTACCAAAGCCTCGCGAACTTCCTGAAGCTGCTCTTCGTTAATATTCACTATTACTTCTGAGATAGCTTCATCCAGCTCTACGTTCGTTTTGGGAACTTCCTCTTGACCATTGCTTTTTAGCCACTCCTTGCGCTCTCTATTGCCGGCAATACCTTTGGAAAACTCAGGAGTTTTAACAAGATCTGGTTTCGGAAGACCCAAATATATAGCTGCATCGATCAAATCATCGTGTGTAGCTTTTTCAGCAGCAATTTCCATCAGCACTGCGTGAGGATCTGCATTTTGTGAAGCACCTTTCTGGTCCGGGGCCGATTGTTCGTTCAAATTCTTAACAACGGTATCATCTTTAAGATCTACATCTTTGATCCCGTAGAGTTTTTTCACATCATACTCCAGCTGCTTCAGCCGATCCTTCGAAAAACCTGCCTTATTGTAGAATCGCGCCTGGCTTTCAGGACGGTATTTGTGTGACATAAAATGACGTAGCAATTCATTAAATCGCTTCTTGTCATCCATCACACTGACTAACGTTTTTATTACTTGTTCCATGGTAAAAGTTTTGATTGCAATTAAACAGCCTAAATATCTAATGATCTGCTGCCAAAACTTGTGACAAAAAAAAGAGCCACCTCAATGGTGGCTCTTTCTGGCATGATTCAATCGCCTAAGTTCGACTTTGCTCGACCAGGTAAGTCGTTCCGTCATCCTTAAACACTTTAAATGTAATTACTGAGTTCTTTAACGCAGTCCAGTCAACCCCGTCAACTAACAATACTGTCGCAGCAGTTGCAGCTCCAGAGGATAACGTTGCAGGATCATCCCCACCATCACCAATGAAATCAATAAATGCTCCATGATCATGATCAATGGAAGCAATATCGACCGCGGCAGTTGCATCCAGCTCCTCAACTCGGTATTGATTACCATTTGCCTTGGTTACTTCAATCGTTACATCCGTATCTGTTGGTTCAGCAAATACCAGGTTACCGTCATAATGAGCAGGTACATACTTGCTTCCTACAGCTTGTTCAAACATCAATTTAACACCACGTCCGGAACTGTCGTCCGACTTTTCAGCACGAAGCTTCATTGGAGAACATTTGGTTCCGTAAACGCGTTTGCGTTCATCTACACAGTTATCTGCAATGATCTCGTATCCAACGCCAAGATTATTCTGAACAAACTCATTAAGGTCTAGGCTGTCGCCCGGAGTCCAAATCTCAAGCTTTTGCTTGATCGTTTCTTTGTCCTCGTCTCCCTCTGTAGTGTAATTTTTCACATGAGAAGTAGGCGTCCCATAGATCGTAAACATCCTGGCACCTTCCTTAAGAGTGTAACTTCCTTGAAGCAAAACTCCATTAGCATTTCGTTCTGGTCGTGATAAGATATCCTCGCTGCGAACAAAGACCATATTAGGATCATTGCTAGCAACTGCCCCGGCTCCAGCACCGGGGTTCAATATACTTTTAGGCATCCACATAGTTTTCTAATTTTTAAGATTAAACATTACGGCTTACGCTATTGAGCGGTCCGTTTCTTCCCAAACACCATCAACTAGTGTCAACTTCAGATAGTCACCATCTGCTATTGCAGCAGCAGCAGAAACGTTAACATTGCCGGCGATATCATCAACCGTCAAAGTTCCGCCTTCGCCACCATTGATAGTGATCGCTTGTCCTTCAATACCTCCGGTAATTCCAGTAAAGTTTGCATTACCTCCAGTATAGTTGAATGTGTAACCTTCATCTGCATCAATAGCAGTTCCATTGAATTCCACATCTTCTTCACCTGGATCTTGATCCGGCTCAGTAGTTCGCTTCAGCTCAGTGTATGTATTATCTCCGTTGCAAAGCAATGTGATAACACCGCCAGTATTTAGATTAAAGTCCGCATCACCGGTAAGAGAAATATTTCCATCGTCTACTACTTTGGCCGCACCTTGAATACTAGCGTTACCTTTAATTCTCACAATCTGCCCAGCGTATCCGTTTGATAGCGTCTCAATGTTAGAGGTCCAATCGTCGGTAATGGTAATATTGCTATATGGAAGCTTGATCTCTCCAGTTCCATCGTCGTACAAGCGTACAAAGAAGTCTTTTTTGAACATTGGCATACCGTTGGTCCATACCGTCTGAACTTTGAACGAGTTCGGATCCCCTTCTTTTACCTTCATTCCAATATGGAAGATTCGTGGTCCCCACTTATAATCACTGAAAATAAACACATCGCGCTTAAGGGTTTCCATTCGATACATTCCTCGCTCACCAGGAACATTTTCCATCAGACCAATGTTATTATCATAAGTGATAAACATAAAGTCAGATCCAGCTAAATCCACCAATGGACAAATCTTGATATTTGGATAGTTCTCAATTTCAAGAAGCTCCTCGTTTTTGAAGGTTGTATTTTCACCGTACTCGATTCGCTTGCGCGTCATACGAGCTCGCACCCAATCAGGACTCATATACAAAATTAATCCCGGAGCGTTTCTTTCTTCTTCTGGGATGTTCTTCTCAATAAGCTGAACCTCATGATCCAAAATATTTTGCTTTGTAGGCGCTTCAATTTGCGCTACCCGATATTTCTTGTCGTAGTAGAGTGCTCTCCACAGCTTAATCAAAATACCATCTCCTCGATGAATGGCCAGCCCAGGAATATTTGTGTTGTCTGGAGTAGCCACGTGCACACCCTTAATCGAGACGACACGATCTTCCTGCCCTCGTCGCTTGTCAAGCTCCATGTTTAAATACTCTACAAAACTCCATTTGTAAGCTTGAGATCCTTCTTTGTTGTAATCTGCGAGCCACGAAGTAAGCCATTTTTGCAATTCGTATCCCGCATGCTCAATATCCACTTGAGCTGGATATACTTGAGCTTCTTCTGGTTGAATAAGCTGCTGATTTTTGGGCAACCAACCTTTCTTTCTTGCCTGAGTAATTTCTGCAGTTACAATATTACCATCAGCTACTCGGTCATCAACGTTACTACGAAGCGTCCAAAAACTTGGTAGCTTAAGCGTATCACGGAAAAGCGAAGTAAGCTTTGAATTCGTCTGGCGGTTATACAAGTCCAGGTCATTGGCTAATTTCTGAACCTCTAAACTGCCTGCCTCAAATTTTGGCATCGAAACTCCTTGAACCCCCGCAGCAATCTGGTTCCATGCGCGACCTTCTAATTCATCATACACCTTATTACTACCGTAAAGGTGCGTATCTGAGTGTTTCATATCCGTTTTTCCATTTTCAAGTTGCGCCTGCGGAGTATCTTCTTCCGAAGACTTGATTAATTTTTGAAGCTTCTCATCTACAGAAGTGGAATACTTCTCAAGCATTGCTTTAATTTGAGCCGACACATCCTTATTGTCTTCTTGCCCTTCAGCAGCTTCTTCAACATCTTCTTCAGCCAATCCATGCTCCTTGAGCATTTTTTGGATTTCGTCCCTGGCATCAATAAGACGCTGGTCATTTTCAATGGCGCCTTCTTTCATTTCCGCCAATTCTTTGTTCACGGCATCAAGTGCTTTGTCAAGATCGATCGTGCCCCCAAAAGCAGTTCGCAGCTCTTCAAGCTGGTCTTCTGAGAAGTTGACCTTACCTTCCTCAATCGGCAACTCCTTAATTTTTAGAGCCACCATCATCAAAGCAACCGTTCTTTTCAGTTTTGTAAATTTCATTGTTTACGGTTTAGATTAATAATTGATTCAACTTAACTCTGCCAAGGCCAATCCCATTGACATCGCTTCTTCCATATTACCGATACTATCGATCATATTAATTCGTACTGCGTCTTCAGCACTAAATGTTCTACCGGTAAGCACTCCCTCCTCTTCAATTAAATTAGGATGAGCTGCTTTTACGGCCCCTTGAAACTTTTGTGCCATCGGCGCCAGGCGCATTTTGCGCAATAATGCTTTACCTTTTTCCGGATCCTCCTTGTAGAGTCTCCAGACTTCGTTTTTATGTTTGCTCTCCTCTGGATATACCTCTTCCATCACGATCTTCAGATCTTCATAGTATTTCCCTAAATACATCCAAGAGCTCATCACCCCGATACTTCCAAATCGCGATACAATATCATTGTCCGCCATTTGATGGTCCGCAATTGCATCGGGGATCCATCGGTGCAAACTAAGGCTCTGGTCCATTAAGGCCACAATAGGTTTTTTCTTTCTACGTGCGAAATCAATAAAGGGAGGGATCGCGGAAACCGCACCACCAGGACCATCAATAACAGCAATAATGCAGGCAATGTTTTGAAGGTCATTGGCAAAATCTAGTTGTGCCACTACTTCATCTGCCCCCTGAAACCACCAGCTCCAGTATTTCATCATAGGACCAACCATTTTCACGACGGCCACAGATCCTTCCGGGATATCGGAAATTCTTTCCGGACGGATTTTCTTCAGATCATCCGAATAAAAATCTAATGCGGTTACACCTTCCTGTTTTTTTCGCGACTGCTGGGCGCCGGAGGCTACCACCTTTTCCATGTAGTCCCGCAGCTGCAACCATGATGAGAAGTTCATTAACCACTCTTCATGCATAATTTCATGTAACACCTGTGAATTGGTAAGCATTGTTTTCAAGTTTCCACAAACTTGCTAAATGCCTTTCGTAATATCTGTGACAACGCCAATGATAGCCCGATTTCCTGCAACTTAATTCCGTAATTCTAACGCAGCTCTATTTTCGGATCACGATTTCGCCATGGTCATTCAGAGACACTTTAATCACACACACGTCTTTGGGTGAAGTGTATAATTAAAGTTTAACTCTAAATTCAAAATCATGACAACACGAAAATTCAACGCAGCAGTAGTAGTAAGAACTTACGAAGACAAAGAAGGAAATCAGAAAAAAGTCTACCATGAAATTGGCGCTGTCTTGGAAAACGAAGAAGGACACCTCGATCTTAATCTCGAAGTACTTCCGTTACCAAACCCTCAGGGCCAAGTGTGGATCAAATTATTTCCAGTAAAAGAAAAAGAGGAGTAATACCAAACTCCTCTTTCTCCAGGTGGCCGCCTTCGGGCGGCTACATTGTTGTGGGCGGGATCCTTCCCTTGATCCTACGCCAAACAAACCAAATGATCACAATGAACACAACAATGAATATCAGCCATGGACTTGTACGAACCGCCCAGCTCCACGTACTTCTATTATTTTCATCAATATTTTCAGATTCTTCAGTAGACTCCTTTTTCGCAAGATCAACTTTTTCTTGAGTTTCAATATTCTGAGAAAAAGTGTCTTGTTTTACTTCGTTCCTTTCAGAAACATCAACCTTCAAATTCTTCACTCCGCGCCCGGTCCATACCGTTTTATTTCCGACAATCTCTCGAGTAACTTCTACAGTGTCCGCATCTTCTTCGGCTTCAACAATTACAGATTCATTTGCATCTGTAATTAGTTGCGTAGATTTCCCCTGAAGAAGATCCTTCGATTTTTTTTCTTCAGATGAGATCTCACTTACCTCAGTCACTTTCTCCCGATCAATTTCTCTTGATTCGCGCTGAGAAATTTTCTTTTTTGCTCCGCAACTCGAGCACATGATCACTGCCGCAATCAATGCGAAATACAGTAATATTCGAAATAGTTTTTTCATATTAAGCCGTTATTAATGCATGATACATTCTTGTTAAATTATATCTATGAGAAAGGCCGTTGTACCCACCATTGATAAGCTTTGTCACCCTCTTTACATTGGGTAGAGATATTTGCCCACAATGTCGCCAAACATCATTGCGTTCAAAAAACCATAGCGCAGTTCTCCAGTAGTACTTAGTAGCAAGTAAGTTCGGATCTGTATCAGCCGGTAAATTTTCCCATTTAAAAAACAGCTCGTAATTGCTTCGCCCGGTGATCATAATTGCTCCCCTGCCTCTAAATTTCCAACCGTCGCCGGGATGAACATTTCCTAACTTGTAGCCTCTCCCACGATTCTCATCAGCATAAACCGTATTGGCTATATCTTCTTGTTTGGCCGATTGCCCTGGAGCTCTTCCGTGCAGTCTTGCCAAGTCTGGGTTCCTTCTATAAAACAAAAACGTTTTCATCAAACCAGATACAGAATAATTCAAACTCTCTTCGTTTCTAGTGAAACTAGCGGTTTCATGAGCTAACTGCCCCAAAAAATGAGCTAGTGCAATATTCTGCCCGATATTGAATACCTCTTTCATTTTACCTAATGTTGCCGGACCGATAATCCCGTCAGCAACCAACCTGTTGTTATGCTGAAATGCAATAATCCTATTCATAGTTCTCATTGGTTTTCTGTCCACAGTTGGGGCATTCGTCGTGATTCATGTTCGATTCAAAATAGTCCCCTCCTATATCCTTTTTCTTGTTGTAGTTGAAGAAATAATGCGCTAGGGCCGCCAATAATCCATAAAACAGGCCTGCTAAGAAAATAACCAGGTCCCTGTTCTTATCAGGGATTTCATGAAAGGTTAACAACAATAAGTAAGCGCCACAAAACACGATAACAATTACCGCTATCACATTAGCCGCCTTCATTTTTTCCCAACTTGCTTTTTTATCTTTACTACTCTCCATCATCGGTTTTTAAATAGTTACTGAAATAATCAATATCCATGTATCCAGCAACTCCAAGAGTGTGGCCGTTTACGATCCATGGATATTTAGTTACCTCTACGTTCTCTCTAGTGCCATCTGGCATGATTACCGTTTCCATAAAGGTTACCGGCTTTCCAATTTTAAGAACATAGCGGTCATGTTTTCTAAAATTGTCAGCTATATCTTTTGAAAATATGGCGTAATCATCATTCCCTATATAATCGCTCCTGGTATAATTAAGTGGACGAAGAAATAGATCTTCATAGGCTTTGTTTAGCCGGAGCATAATTCCATCAGTACTCTTAAGCCACTTAGGATTGGGGTACGTATCATCTGCTAGGGAAAGCAGAATCATGTTACTTTTTAATCGATCGTACTCACTTTCCTGATTACGGAGCTTCGCCTGCAGCAACGTGTTTTTTGACTTCAGATCCCCGATCTGAGTTTCGAGAGCTGCATTACTTGAATTTGTGTAAATAGCACTGATCGCCACCGGTATGGCAATCATCAACACTCTTATAATGTTTCTTTTTGATAAGTTCTCCAACCAGAAAAAAAGCCGAATCAATGGGCTTTTAAACTTCATGAAGAATCGCGCAACACTCATAAATCACAGAATACAATGGATTCGACATGGCGCCAAAGTATGAAACAGACTACACTATAAGTGTGACGTCAACGGCTAATTAATCCGCTGCCAACAGGGTTCTGAGTAACCCTAGCATTAAAGTATCCCGAGTTTAGTTTTCTGTAGTAATCTCTCCGGATCCTAAGTACGTTGTAATTGTACTCCTCGAGATCATATCGTTCACAAAATTTTACAATTCCGATATCGATACCTTCAGAACCTTTTTTTTCGTGCCATCCATTAATGTAGTTCATTAAACATGCCTCGAAGAGAAGCTCTAAATTTGCATTTATCAATTCAGATCCCTCGTCAGGCATAAAAACAAATTGACTTCTTCCATCTACTCGAGAATAAATATTCTCAAACTCAAGACGATAATTTGGAGCTTCAGCCACCGATAAAAAAATTTGCTGTTGTTTGTCACAGGTCGGTTTTTTTTGTGATGGCTTTAACAATAGGCTAACCATTCTGCCTATTACACTGTGATTTGTTACGTAGGCCGCAACGACTTTTCTACCTACATAAACAGCATCGATCTTATCAAATTCACGAAAAAGAAAAGGAACCAAATGACTTTTAATATGGATCGGTACCAGCTGTCTTGCCATTAACTGTTGTTTTTATAGATTTCATGGAAACGTTCTGCGGCCAATAGAGCAAGATCATTTGCCTCCTCTAAAGAAATATCTAACCAGGTGCCCCCGGAATCTAACCAATTAACTGTCGTCGCGCCTGAAGCGCTCCTTTCATTCTTATAAGAAATGAACTTCATTAGATTAGCTTCCGTAAAATGAAAATTTCGATTTCCTGCAACTGCCATTACTCCATTCTCTAACAAATTGTTCTTAGTAGCGCTGTTCTGATTCGATCTTCTTCTTTCAATTTCCTCACTAGTTGCCGATTCAACCCATCTCCCTTCTTCCCATCGAGGCGAGATCAATTGAGGGCTTGGCTTTTCGCTGATCAATTCCCAATCTTCCATTTCCTGACCATCACGCGGCACATACTTCCGCTGCTTTTTTTTCTCCAGCTGCTCTTGAGTGTATACACCAGCGAGCTTCCCCTCTAATATTCTGTAATAAATCATTCCGAAACTTTTTCAAAGGTCATACCCATTGTTATTGTTCTGTCGAGATTGAAAGACGCTGCTGCTTTAAAAAAAATATACACCGATTCTCCAGTCTCAATAACGTCTTGATCAATATCGGCTTCCCCTATGTTTAATGATCGAACCCTTTGGTTTGATCCCACAAAACTTTCTTCCATCAAAACGGTACCATTTGTTGCATCATCAGAATAAAAAGGAGACTCACTTTTTTTATTTTTCATCACTGCAATTGACGTTGTTGACCCATATGAGTAATGATTAATGAAATTAACATGTTTCAATTTACATGGAAATGGAGCTATAAATTCACCACTGATATCATTGTTTGACAAAAGAGCTGTCAAGTCAGAACCATAATTTTGAGAGTATTCCAAAGTATCAAAACCTGAGGACGAGACACCTTTACCAAACCAAATATTCGCATTCCCTGCTGAGTTAAAAAAAGCTCTGAAATTAAAGTTAAGAACCTGACCTCCGGATCCTCCGGAACCCGGATTTGCAATTTCAATCCCAATACCACCACCTTGGATCTGATTAATTCTAAAGTGGTTCGAGTCGAAACGGAAAAACAAGGAAGCCACTCCAACAAAAGGGAATCCCTGTACCTTCATTTGAGTTGCTCCTTGAGGTTCTGTGCTCTCTTCCTTTTGCCAGGCTTCCGTAACCTTATTCCATCGATACTCTGAAATAGTCGTCACACCTTCTACTTCCTCCAGGACAAATGCAAACTGATCAGGCTCACCAACTGGATGTGCTGCTATAAAAAGTGCGTAGGTGTCAAAGGTTCCTAGAAAATTTTGCTCATTAGCACCCGAATTATAAATGAAATTCAAAGCCGCAATGACCTTATTGAATTCCTCTGCAGTAATTTTCAATTCCTCCGGAACATTCAAAAGCAGCTGGAGCTTTTCCCAAGTATCATTCTTTACTGCTATGTTTAATGGAAATGGATTCTCTGCCATGGCTAAATTGTGAAAAAGTTTATTGGGAGATCTTCCGGAAACAAATGATCAAAGCTGCCGTTCGTTTGACCCATTGGGAACATACTCTCGCAGCTGTAGGAAACTGAAGTCATATTTTCATCAGACTCCGTCTTAAATTCAGGAAATTTATTTTGCAAGTAATCATTTCGTCCAAAATGCAACTGAACGCCTCCGGATAATTTAATGTAGATGGCCTTCGCCTTTCGGTACTCTTCAATTCTATTCGCGCTGAATAGATCCCCATTTGGGAACATTATTCTCAAGGAATGCTCATAAAGCATCCCGGCGCGCGTTTGCTTTCCTGCCTGGCCAATACGCACCGTTTTATTACCGAAGTAAACCGGCTTTGCATTATTACTAGCAATATGTGTATTAAAAAACGGCTGGAGAGATCCAACCGGTGCCGGTACCGGAACCGAAGATGCATCAATCTCGATCCCACAAATAACATTATGTACTCTACTTTTGGTAAGGTCCACTTTAATCAGGTTTGATCAAAGATAGAAAAAATAACCCTATATGATAATTACATTGTCTTTGAAGTCAATTTTATTATCTGAATCACCCGCACGAAACCATCACTAATGATGCTGTAGATCATTATCTCAAGTATTCGATTGTCTCTTTGGCACTAATAAAATTTTCATTAAAAAGTTCGTTTATCCTATATGTTAACTGGCATAACCTCATCACTACCTCAACTCACTACGTTCGTTTCGTGCGTTCTTCGCATACGAGAAACCAAACTACGTTTGACCTATTTCTCTAATGCCAGTTAACTCTCGCGGCTAACAAAAAGAAAGACCCAGCAAGCCTACGGCTTGACTTTGATTTTCCCACAGTCCAATAGTACAGCATCCTGAATACTGTCAGGTGTAAATTGTGGGTTGTCTACATGAAACCACGCACACTTAGCGGCAATTCTTGCGAGATGATTATTGTGGTATATCTCATAAACATTGCCGTTTTCTAAACAAATGCCGTGCAACTTGTCTTTCGATATTCGAACTTTCATAAACCCCTGAACCTTGTTCCATATCTTTTCAGGATCTATTTTGGATGGATCACCCTTGTAGGGGTAATCTTTGTGCTTTTCTTCAAAAGCCGTTAATTCTTGCGCTGTTTTTGGAAACTTCAGTGTTTTACTCATAATCTTACTTTTACGTTTGGTTCTCGTCTGACGTTACGCCAGTTAACAATGGCTATGAGCCATTGGGGTCTTTCTTTTTGTCCGTTCCCTTTCGTAGCTACTCTCACATTCGAGTAAACTCGATGTGATCGCTACACGGAAACGGCACATAGCCGCGAGAGTTGTAGATAATAGCTACATACTAAAACTTACCTTTTGCAAATCTTCGCTATCTCTTTTAAGGGCATCGTATTCTTGCTTACTTATTGTCACGCTACTATCAACAACACCGTATAAAAATAATTGCTTTTTCAGTTCTTCTCTTTCAAGTTGTAGTTTTTTAATTAGTTTTCTATTTTCCGTGTCCTGTTTTTGTAAAGCTCTGTAATGGCTTTTTTCGTTTAATTCTTTCCAATCTTCTTGTTTCATTATTTAGTTATTTAAGTTAATATTTCACGCAACTATTCTTATACGTGGCACGTTCGGGCTAATCGCCCTCCGAACCTCAACACTCAATCTAAAATTTTACCCAACGACAGTACATAATATGTTTTGCCTTTTTCAGCACCCCATTCAGGATTACCAGTACCATATTCTATACCTTTCAGTTCAATATCGAAAGTTGGTGCATCTTTAGCATATCCGTTACGAAATCGAATACAGTCGAAATCCTTGAATCTTATAACAAATGGCGCTGTTCTAGGTTTTTCAAGTCTATTTTGCCAATAGTCTTTTACTTCTCTGTATTCTTCTTTCTTCACGCCTGACTTAATCAGGTCAAACCATTTCTTTTTTAATGTGAGGTTTAGAATATTACTCATAGTTTAAAATTTTAGATTATCGTGTTGTTAACGGTTCTACGGTACAGGGCAGGAAACTGCGTTTCCCCTCTGCCCTTCTATTAGCCCGAACGGTCACGGTGTAAAACTCCCCATTCAAAGGCCAGTGCATTTTATTTATATCGCCCTGCACTAAAGGCGACTGAGCCAGAACATGATATAAAGCTAATGGGGCGTTTTAAAAGCTACCCGTGTGGCATACGCCCCACTCGCTTTATACCGTGACCGTTGTGGGGAATGACCACAAGGGTCGCATTGCTACGCTATAATAAATCATTATTTAAGTCATTAATTACTTCACGTAAAATATTAGCAATGCCTTTGTGATAGGCTTGTAATTCCCTGTTATTGTCTTTACTACATTCATCGATTACTTGGTTAGAATATTTTACTAACTTCTCGTACATTTCGATAAGATTTTTAACTCTATGTTGTTCTGGCATAATGATTTATTAAGACTCCCGCAACGCTCATTCCCCACAACGGTCTGGGTATGCTACGCCTTCAGGGAAGGTTATTACTATTTATTTATTTCTCGCCTGCCTTGTGGTATCTGATAAATGAATACCTGTAGAAGTTCCTCCAGCTCCACAAAAAAGGTCTATTACAAATTCTCTCATCAATATTAAAATTTGATTCCTAATGATATGTAACCACTCAATGCATCTCTAAAAGAAGGCATTGCATCGGCTCCCCAAAAATGACGTATGTCGCTGCGATATCTCCAGTTCAGCTTACCCTCAATGAAAATAGGAGAACCAAAAAGCGCTTCAAACCGATTCCGAAGATTCACACCGTAGTTAATTGTTTTCTGATCATTGCTCCGGTACGTAGGAATATCTTCAAGCCCATTTCGAGAAACAACTTCAGCGTGTATACCACCTAGTAAGATCCAGGTTCTCGTTATAGGTACAGCTCGATTAAAATCCATTCCCCAGGAATAATATTGAATTTCATCGAAGATCTCTGCATATACTCCAATCTCCCAATTATCCCATCCGGCCATAACGCGAATTACCACATCCAGAGCTTCATCGTTTCTTCTTTCTCCGGTACCAAGAGTTGTACCTCCAACTAGAGCATTCTTAGGATCAAGCCCAATACTAAGCCCTAGATACTTTCTCTCTTTTCCAATATCATTTGTTGGGTTACTCTTTGGAATTCGTTCCAGAGCTTTCGGCTGTCCGTATAAGGCAACCACATTCAGTAATAGCACGATGACTACTACAATTTTCAAAAATGTTACATTTGTTTTCATAATTGCTTTTGTTAAGTGATTATTAGTTGAAGGGCGCGACATCTCTCCAGGACAAGCGCCTTTCTTTATTTAAATAAACTGCAGATCCTTTCATTTGCCATTCGGCCGGTTTCCAACATGACCCAATCAAACAATGAAAGCTTTGATACTCTTTTTAATTTTCTTGTTAAATCAAATACAGATTCAACATTTTCGCAGATAGAGAATAGTATTCTTATCGCTAAAATTTCTTCAGCTCTGTTTTTACAACCGATTAGTATTCTGCCTATATCAGTTGGATCATAGCTACTCGTACATAGACTAACTCTCTCCATCTTGCTTATTTTTTTCATCTTCTTGCCAATTCACCGCGACATAAATCATTTCGTTATCAAGCTGAAACTTTAGATAATATGTATCTGTCTCTGGTGATAGAAAATATGTTCGTTGATCAAACTCCCCAGTCTGTACCGATCGTTGCCAATACGGGTATCCTATCTTGAGATTCTCATCGTTGGTTTTCAAATCACTTGGTAATGCCTTACGTAACTTGACATTAGCGAAGAATGTTTCCTCCATCTCTGGATCTTTTCTAATTGTTGCTACCTCACTCATAAAAAAAATTTTTCTCGCGTTATACTTAAATCAATAGGTCAGATTCAACACATCTACACCTCTAATTTTCAATTATTTAACAATTTATTTGTGTTGAAACGGTTAGAAACTAAATACTAACTTCTAACACCTTCTTACACAATCAACACACTTTCAACATACTATAAAACCTGTAATTTTGTCATACTCAATTAATTAAAACATGTGTTGAAGTGTATGAAACTCAAAAGGGCAACCCGCCCTGCTTCTTATCATTTTTTTCTTTTTCAGGGGTTGCAGGGGACGACGAATCAAATAGTCCATTTTCATTTATTTGAAAATCTACAGCATGTTTGATCTCTTCCTGAACCGGTATTTCATTCAAGTTGACAACATAGGCACTCGTACTCTTACTATCTCTACCAGGAGAAAACCGGCACGCCGCGACCGTCTCTAACCAAGATGAATCCTTTTTCAAAGCATCCATCATAACCCCTTTAGCCGGTGCCGCGTCACGATATTGCACGTACCACTGCCTTGAAACTTTGTTGTAGCAATTCGTAAAATTGAAATACAGCCGATCTCCGTCCACTTTAAGATCGCGCCCGTGCTGAATCTGATCCGACAACGTTCCCCTCATAGAAGCCAGGAAACAATCCCACCATCTATTGATCGTGCTGGCAGAGCTCAATTTGTTCATCTGCATATCGATAGTCTTATCGAAATGTTCCATCATATCATTAAAACTGAACGGAAAGGTTATTTCCGGAGAATTCTGAAACATCTGATAGAATGTTCCTAGAACAGCTAAGTTTGAAATCATTCTGGCCATGGCATCAGGACGGCGCTGCTGCAGTGTGTTCTTAAACTCACGATATTTAAACTTGAAATTATTCTTTACTGCCTCCCGATACTTCAGAAATACATTAGTATAACCACTAATGCCTTTCTTCACCATATCGCTTAACTGTTCATATTCCTTCGTTTCCTGATCTGAAAACGTTGTCTTATCCATAAATTCCCATATGAATCTCGAAATAAGCGCTTCCTGATCTGGAGCATAGTTACCAGTCATTAATACTGCCGATAAAATTGGAATGCTTTCGGTTCCCACATGACTATCAATATTTCCCCGTTTATATCCTCTACGGTCCCACAATCCTTTTAGAACCCCATCCAACTTTGGATCTCCGTTCTTATATTCTGATAGCTGCGATATCATATTACAGAATTGAGCGAACTCTCTCACTTGTGCTTTTATCGTACTAACGCCTCCCTCTAAATTTATAGCGGTCTGTGGCTGGCCAAAAAAACTTTGACAGGCATCAGCCAACTGATCCTTTCCGGAAGATGCAGGACCAAACAAGAAAAGCATCGGGAAAAAATTAAGATCACTAACCACCACATCTTGAAAAATACTCGCAACTGAGAATAAGATCCCCATCATTCCATGCTGTCTGTGTACTTTTAAAACCTGTGCCGTAAAATTTTGGAAGTTCAATTTTGGTTCTATGGCCATCACCTTTTTTTGTGCTTCATATTTATAGGCATTCGTTCTATAAATTTGATTCGCTGAAGGCACGTAATAGGAAACTCCGTCCTTTTCAAAAACTCCATTGTCGTCCAGGACAATGTTTTCACCATTTGGAACACTTATCTTATTATTCCAAACCCAGAAACCTTCCGGCTGCCATCCTAAAACATCAATTTTTCTACCGGTACCCATTCCATCAAAGAGAAATGTTTTTAAAAGCTCGTGATCCGGCCGGCTTCCCTTCCATCTAAAATTACCATGAGCTGTAACAGCATTCTCAAATGCTTGCGGACTATTCATGTCTGAAGACTGCATATCGAATATTCTCTCCAGCCCATGAATATTTCGGATCCTCACAAGCTTCATTGGAAATTTTTCATCCTGCATATGCTGGATGATCTCAATCTGAAAGTTTGAGACAGAACGAAACGTAAATGGCGGACCATTCTTTTCCTGGATCCAAATTTGATTATTTGCTTGAAAAAGTTGGTACCTATCAATTACTGGCCGTAACTGCTCTAATGGTACCTTTACCTCCGTAGGTAATTCATAGTAGACACCATCCCAATCATTCAAGCTTCGCTCGACTTTTACATCAAGTTTTTCCTTTAGCTGTTTTTTCAGTTCGACTTTGCCTATTCCGCTTTCTTTCTGCAACCATAACATGTAAATGTTCCGCAGCGCTTCATCTGATATCTGAGCAATGATTTCAATTAATTCTGAAGAAGCTTGGTATATTTCTACTTCATCTTTGTTCTCAAATGAATTTTTCATTAGAAACTCAAATCCATCTTTTCTAAACGCCCTCATCTTAGAAATTCTGTATAACAGACCTTCCATACGATCCTTAATATCCCAATGACGCACAAAGTCATCCGGATCCAATTGCGGTTTTGTGAAAACCGTGAAAACACGAAATCCTTCTTTCAGGAAAAGTGGTATGTGCTTCAACATTGCCTTTTTCCCAGGCGCATCAGGATCAAAACAAAACACCACCTGATCACAAAGTTTCTTGAGCATCCGAATTTGATGAAGAGAAATAGCAGTTCCGGAAGAAGCTACTGTATTCAAAATACCGTAACGCTGCCAAGCAATTACATCATTATAGCCTTCAACTAGCCACGCCTCTCCTTCCTTAACAATCGATTGACGAGCTTTATCTAGACCGTACCAAAACTTGTCCTTCTTATAAAGATCACTATCAACAGAATTCATCCATTTAGCATACTTCTTTTCCTCAGACAACCTACGACCAGCAATTCCCACTGGAAGCAGTGATCCTCCTTTAAGCTCAACTAGCGGATAGATTAATCGATCTACCCACTTGTCGTGCATATCACCAACTAATCCTAACTTCTTTGCCTCATCTACTTTTCCCGCTTCCTTACAGAGATTGTACACAAAGCCATTACCAGGCGCATAACCAATCCGATAATCATCAATAACCTCTTGTGTGTACTCTCGTTTTTTAAACGCTTCAATCTTTGCCGGGTGATCTTCCGGAAGCTCTTGAAATGCTTCCTCATATTTTCTAATCACTGCCTCTAGGACAGGACGCAGCTCTTCTTTTTTCTCCTGAAGCTCAGCATACTTTTTAGCGTTATCGCTATCATCATATTCAATCTCAATAGCATATTTTTTCGCTAACGTTTCAATCGCTTCCGGAAACGAAATTCCTTTGTGCTGCATTAAAAATGACACAGCATCATTTCCGCCTTTACCAGAAGCAAAGTCCTTCCAAATGCTCTTAGCCGGCGAAACCATAAAACTTGGTGTTTTCTCCTCTACAAATGGACTTAATCCTTTAAATGTTGCTCCCGCTTTTTTCAGCGCGACATAATCGCCAATCACTTCTACGAGGTCCGCAGTATCAAAAACTTTATCAATCGTTATTTTCTTTATATACGGCATTAAAAATCTCTAATTCGAATTCATAATTGCGTTTTCCATCTTATCAATGGGCCCTTGTAGCAAGGCTATCAAATGGCTCGATTCAGCTCCGCTGAATAATCCACACTCTTGAAATTCCTTTTGCTTTATTCTTAAAAAATTTATGCGTTTCTCTAGATCACACTCCAGGTCATCCGGTCTCAATATTATTTCGCAAGTTGATCCAGGATAAAAAACAATTTCCGCATCCAGAGTAGGAATGAAACAATTGACAGAGGTGACAATACCTTCATGTAGTTTGCCATTTAATTCTGTTCCCTTTCTTATGATTGTACCATCAGTACCCCAAATATTCTCACTTGTTCTTATTACAACATTTTTCATTTCAAAATTTCTTAATGCATTCTGCTTCCGGAAATTCTTTCTCTACTTCTTCAAAACAGAATGCGCGTGTTAATTTTTTTATCGGCCGACATGGGTGATCACCGCGCAGCCGAACCTCAAACAAATATTTCTTACCGGTGCCAAATAGATTCATTTCTATGCATCCTGTAGATATTGAAGAACCATAACAGCAATAAACCATATCGCAAATACTAAACGCACATCAGCATTCCACTCCGATGGTTTCCACTGATTTAAAACAAAGGCTACCAGTAGATAAGAGGATCCCACTGCAATCATGCCGCGTATAAATCCATGAATAATTCGCGCTTTATACATGATTACAACTCAATTTTTCAATCTGGACTTTGTTAAACTCCCATTGACGAGCCTCTAGCCTGATCAACCCTGTGATTCGCAAACCACAGCTCCCATCTAGCAGCTTACACATACCTCCATATAAAACCATACGCTCGGTAATGTCATCAAGATCAGTCTCCTCTTGTTGTTCCGTTGCGATCATAATACATTCCATGCCTAAATGCCTTAGACACTTTTCCAAGAGATTATCATCTGGACCATACTCCCAATTGTATTGCTCCATAACCTCTTCCGCATGTTTGCTGCTAAATTCTTTTGGATTCACCTCAAAAACAGCCATGGCCTCGTGGAATTTTATTTCGTATATATCAGTATTCATAATTCTCAATTTTGGTTTAAATATGGCGGGCGGTGATTATTAACTATTCCTTTCAAATTTATTTATGAAAAAAACCACCCGCCATTTCGGGTACTACCCTTTAAATGTTAGCTTAACGCCCTTTCCGGAGCGAGCCAAAGTGTATCTGTAGGGAAAAGGAGTGACCATTTCAGCCAATTTGTTTCCATCCAGAACTCCGTTAATTACTCCTTTGATCGATTCTGCTCTTCCCTCATCATCCTTCTTTTCGGCAATTGCTTTCACTCCAAACTTTTCTTGAAATGCATCGGTGATCTTTGTAACATTTAATGCGCTGATCATATTTATAGATTTAGAATTAGTACTCATTTAAAAAACCGCTGCTGGTGAAGAAAGGTCTTCGGAATACGCAGCGGTTACCATCTAGTGCTATTTGAGAAATAGCGTTATCAGAACGTATCGCCTGGATCTCAACTCAGACAATGTTCAGGTCTCGTGCAATGTGCACGACTTCCTGCTTCGTTTGTATTCCGCCTAATGCTTCATACAGTTTCTTTTTGAGTAAATGAAATGACCCCATGGCCATATCCATTTTCTCTGCAATAACTTCGTTTGTATCTGTTCCTGAAAGATGCTGCATCAACACCACCATTTTCCCGGTAAGTCTTCTTCCGCCAAACACAGGAAGCTTACAGAGAATTCCTTCTCCCTTGCATTTACCCCTATTTGGGCAACTATGAAATTCTCCTTCCTGAAATTCGCCGTCCTTTATATCGGGTTTAAAATCTAGCCCTCCATAGCGACACCAAGCAAATTGCTCAATCCTGTTACTCGCATCCCAAGGGTGCATTTCCCGAAGCACATTCTGCGCTTCAATATCTAGTGAAATTTGCGATCGCAATTTTTCTATGACTGAAATAGGCGCTTGCGAAAATGGTTTTACTCGGCCTCTATCGATAATACTTAACCCACCATCAGGGCCTTTGAAGATTTCCGTACCTGTGCAGGTCATTCCTGCATAAGGTCTAAATGATTGACTATTACTTTCCATGTGTTATTAATTATGATTTCAAACTTTCAAGAGTATTTACAGCTGCAACCTGTACTCTATCTTTTTCAGCTACGTACTGAACAATCAAATTGAAAATTTTAAGATCGTTCAAGCGGCCATGTCTGACACTTCTCACTTGTGCTTCAGAAACCTCCAGCTTATTCTCTTTCGCAAGCGCTACGATCTCTGAGGAATAACCTCGAGAACAATACTTATCCATGAACTCCGTAGCTGTTTCAGCTTCTTTTTCACTTAGTTTATACCACTTTTTAAAGATGATAACCCGGTTATTATGCAGACGCATATCCGGATTCTCCTCTTTGTTTCTTACTTTTGTGTTGGTATGTGTCATTATGTGTAGTTGTGTGTACAAATATATTGACATAGATGACAATTTTCCAAATATAAATTGTCTTATACGTTAATTTATACTGGTTCTAAATATGGGAATAGGTAGCAAAATGAAACAAGTCCTCAAGGAAAAAGGACTAAAGCAAAAAGAATTCGCCGAGCAAAATGAGATCAGCACTATTCAGTTGAACAAGGTGCTCAACGACGTAAGGGATCCATCGTTTGATCTACTTATGAAATTCGTACATCACTTTCCGGACGTAGATCTTAACTGGTTATTTGACACAGATTCCTCCAGGTCACCTGAAGATCATCACAAAATTATCGCTACAAACAAGGCAGCGCTTCGCGAGATACTTAAAAGTCTAGATGATAATTCCCAAAAACTCAAACGCATATTGACACAATAATGCCACAACAATTCTAATCATATACTCAATATCAATATGTTAACTCTTCAGTTCGAATCCTCCCGCGGTCACGAATAAACAAAAAACCTGTATCGAAAAGTCAAGCTTGCTTGAACTTAGAGATGCGGGTTTTTTGTTTTCAACGCGGAGCGTTGTGAGGATGCGCAGCCATCCGTACGTAGAACGCGGAGCGTTGTGAGGATGCGCAGCCATCCGTATGTAAAACGCAAAGCGTTGTGAGGATGCGAAGCCATCAATATGTAGAACACGGAGCGTTGTGAGGATGCGAAGCCATCCGTATGTAAAACGCGGAGCGTTGTGAGGATGCGAAGCCATCCGTATGTAAAACGCGGAGCGTTGTGAGAATTCAAAACGTATTCAATGGTACCTAAAAGTCAAGCTTGCGAGAACCTAGCGATGCGGGATTTTTATATTCAATCCGCTTAGTTTCGCTTTATCAGGGGGTCTTAAAAAGGAAAGTCCGCTCTTCATAACAAAAAGCGGACTCGTCCAGTAGATGAATTAGCCATTAATCTACATTATCATGCAAGAATGAGTTATTGGATCGCAAATCTATATCATCATCATCCGTATTTACAGATGTTCGTGACATATTTGTCTCTTGATCACTATCTTCTAATTCGATGCCCATCCGTTTGTACGCCGGTTGTTTTTCGATATCATCGATCTTCGACGCACTGTTTCGAAACTTATAATTAAATTCTTTCATCTTGCGCTTTCGCTCTTCTGTTCGTTCTGCCAATAACTTTGAAATTGGCGTATTGAGCGGGTCGATAGGGGCATCATCGTCCACAGGAGCTTCTTCTTCCGCAGGTGCTACAACGCGTTTTTCAAAGACGATTTCCTCCTCCCCGTCCTTGTCTGTTTTCGGCTTTGCGGAAAGCAATTCCTGTTCCTTCTCCTCGTAATCGTCAAGGCTGTACCGCTTCATGCCTTCGTTACTGTACTCGTTTACGGGAACGATTTCTACCGCGTCACGAACTTCAATATCTTCTACACGATCGGTCAATACATCCTCTTGCGCTTCCTGTTCCTGAAGCGACTCTTTGCTATTCGAACTCGGATGCACGGGGAGGTCGAACATAAGCATCTGATCTTCTTCTACGGCCTTTGAATTAACTTCCGGCATTTCCGCCTCTTTCTTTGCTTCTTTCACTTTGGGCTGCACGATGGTGAAGGTATTCACATCGATCTCATTGATCATCAACTGTTCAAATTCTGCGATGTGATGGATATCGATCACTTCTGAACTTACTTCAATATTCTTGATAAAATCGGTGGTAGGAATATAACCTTCAAACGGAAGTTCTTTCTGCTGTGGTTTTTTCGCTTCGGAAGCAGGTATCGCGGTCGCTTCGGGTTCTTCAAACAGGGTATGCCGAATCACGGGTTCCTTCTTTGGTGCTGCTTCAGAAGTAGACTTCTTCGGAAGCTCGACCGGAGTCGCACCCGGCTTTACACTCAGCTGCTGCTCGGCGCGCTGTTCTTCCTCTAAAGTGTGAATGATCTTCTTCGACTCGGTATTGACAATATCGTCTTGCTGTTCAGCATTAAAACCGGTAGCAATTACCGTAATAGAAATGGTACCTTCCAGCGATTCGTCTTCTCCAACTCCCATGATGATATTGGCGCTGTGTCCGGCTTCATCCTGAATATGGTCACTGATCTCTCCAATTTCATCAATGGTAATTTCTTCGGTTCCCGAAACGATAAGCAACAATACGTTTTGAGCTCCTTTGATTTTATTATCATTGAGTAACGGCGAATCCAAGGCTTTGGTGATCGCTTCTTTGGCCCGACTAGCTCCGCTGGCACTAGAACTTCCCATAATGGCCGTACCGCTGTTAGCAAGTACTGTTTTGGCATCCCGAAGGTCAATGTTTTGAGTGTAGTGATGTGTGATTACTTCAGCGATACCACGAGCAGCCGTGGCTAACACCTCATCTGCCTTTGAAAATCCGGCTTTAAAACCGAGGTTTCCGTAGACCTCACGCAGTTTATTGTTATTAATAACGATAAGGGAATCAACATTCTGACGGAGCTTCTCCACGCCTATTTGGGCTTGTTCAGAACGCGTTTTTCCTTCAAACTGAAACGGAATGGTCACGATGCCCACCGTTAGTATGTCCAACTCCTTCGCCATACGGGCAATAATTGGAGCCGCACCGGTACCGGTACCGCCGCCCATGCCCGCGGTGATAAAGATCATTTTGGTATTGGTGGTCAACATGTTCTTGATCTCTTCCATACTCTCTACTGCTGCCTGTTCTCCGATGGAAGGGTTGGCACCTGCTCCAAGTCCCTCAGTGAGGGATACCCCTAGTTGAATTCGGATGGGGACCGAACTGTTCTCTAAGGCCTGTGCGTCTGTATTGCAAATCACGAAATCGACACCCTTAATCCCTTGATTAAACATGTGATTGATCGCATTGCTTCCCCCGCCGCCTACGCCAATAACTTTAATGACGTTGCTTTGGTTCTTCGGCATGTCGAACGAAATATTGTCAAATTCTGTGTTGCTGCTCATATATATTCTATTTGTGAGGTTCGTTGTTTCTTTTTATTCTGCGTTGTCCAAAAACTCCTTGAACTTTTCCGCCCATTTATCAAAAAATCGCTTGCGTTCCTTCGGCGGCGCTTCAGTGGGTTCTTCTTCGGTTTCTTCCAACGTAGTTTCCGTGCTCGCTGATTCCTCCGCGACCATAGTATATTTGGTTTCCGATTTGGTTTGATTCCGAAGACTATTTAGTACCAATCCTACTGCCGTTGCGTACATCGGACTCGTGGTTTCGCTATCGCTGTCGCCCGCAAGATGCTCATTGGGATAGCCTACGCGGGTATCCATTCCCGTGATGTACTCCACCAATTGTTTTAAATGCTTCAACTGGGAGCCGCCTCCCGTAAGGACAATCCCTGCGATCAACTTTTTCTTCTGCTCTTCATGCCCGTAGTTCTTGATCTCCAAATACACCTGTTCAATGATCTCTACCACTCGGGCATGGATGATCTTTGATAAGTTTTTCAGGGTTATTTCTTTAGGTTCTCTGCCTCGTAATCCGGGAATGGAAACAATCTCGTTGTCTTTGTTCTCTCCCGGCCAGGCCGAACCAAACTTTATCTTCAATAGTTCTGCTTGTTTCTCAATAATGCTACACCCTTCTTTGATGTCTTCCGTGATCACATTGCCTCCAAAAGGAATAACCGCCGTATGCCGAATGATCCCGTCTTTGAAAATAGCCAGATCGGTGGTTCCGCCCCCAATATCAATCAACGCCACACCGGCCTCCTTTTCTTCCTGACTTAACACGGCGTGCGCCGAAGCCAGCGGTTCGAGGGTAATTCCGGAGAGTTCTAAACCCGAACTTTTCACGCAGCGACCAATATTTCGAATGGAAGACACCTGCCCCACAACCACGTGAAAATTGGCTTCGAGTCGGCCTCCGTACATTCCGATGGGTTCCTTGATTTCAGCCTGACCGTCCACTTTAAAATCTTGCGGTAGCACATGAATAATTTCTTCCCCAGGAAGCATCACCAATTTGTGTACCTGGTTGCACAAGCGGTCTATATCATCGCCATCAATCACCTCGTCGCTATTGGTTCGTGTGATATAGTCGCTGTGCTGCAAACTGCGAATATGCTGTCCTGCAATGCCTACCACCACTTCTGAAATTTCCATCCCCGAAGAGGTTTCAGCCTCCTGTACGGCTTGCTGAATTGACTGAATGGTTTGCGTGATATTGTTCACCACACCACGATGGACGCCCAGACTCTTGGATTTTCCAATGCCCAGAATTTCCATCTTACCGTATTCATTGCGCTTCCCTATCATGGCAACGATTTTAGTCGTTCCAATATCCAATCCTACTGCAATCTTGTCCTGTTCCATGATTATTCTTTTTTTGTGGCTACCACTTGATTTCCAAATTCTAGATGAATGTCTCTATAGCCGTGTAATACCTTCTTCTCTTTTGCTTTTTTATAAAAGGCTTTTAAGTTCTGAAACTTCTGCGCTCGCTCAGAGGCTTTTCCGAAGTAGACAATCCCGTCGTACTCCCGAAGTCGCAGCTTTATATGTCCCTTTTTGGCGACCTCCACTCCTACCACACTGCTCTTCAAAAATGGATCGTTTTCAATATCCAACAGCACCGCCGTCAGTTGCTCCAGATGCTCTTTTGCTGGTCCCGTGATCAACGGTACTCTGGCAGCATACACCGGGGAGAGCGGCATGATCGCCCCATCAGCATCCAGATAGACCTGCGGAGATCCGGCAATTCTACCAATCGGATTGCGTTGTGTGATCTGCACACCTACCCCTCCTTCGACATCCATAAAGACCTGCGCCCCTCTAATCATAGGGTGTTCCGACAAGCGGGACTCCATCTCTTTCAAAACTACCTTTTCTTTGGTGATGCCCGTAAGGCTGTCGTAATTTTGTATTAACAATTTATTAACGGCAGAACGCGTGATAAACGGCTCATTTTCATCCATAAACTCAATCGTAGGCCCTGTTAAATAACGTGCTGAATTCCGTTTTTGTGTAAAGCCGAACAATCCACCTATCAGAAGGATTGCGGTCACTACCAAAATGACGTGTTGATATCGTTTCATGCAATGCGTTTTTTAATGACATTTTTCACTTCAGCGCCAATATCTCCGGCCCCTACGATAAGCTGTACACGACAGCTAGAATAGCTCATCTGGTCTGCCATCGCTTGCTTCGTGATCAATCCCTTCTTTTCTGAAGAAATAAGCGCTAACAATCGCTCTGAAGAGACTCCGGCGATAGGCGCTTCTCTGGCAGGGTAGATAGGCAATAACAATACTTCATCAAACTGGGATAAGCTTTGGGCGAATTCGGCCTCAAAATCTCGGGTGCGGGAGAACAAATGAGGCTGAAATACAATCAATTTCTGATCTTCCGGAAACATCTCTGCCACCGCCTGAAAAAGCGCATTGAGTTCTGTAGGGTGATGCGCATAATCATCTATCACCACGAGATCTTCCCGCTTGATACGGTATGAAAATCTGCGTTGTACCCCTTGAAAACTAGCTAAAGCCTTGGGCAGCTGCTGGGTTGGGGAACCCGCTAACAACGCCATACCCAAGGCTGTAATTGCATTCTGTAGGTTGTGGTGTCCGGGGAGCGAAAACCGCAAGTCCCGAAAATGCGTTTGTGGTGTTTTCAAATCAAAAACATACACACCGTCTTCTATGCGAACATTCCTTGCTTCATAATCGGCTGACGCATCGATTGCTACGGTGTGTCCGCCAAGAGGAACTTCCACAGGATGTAACAATTGTTTTTTATCTGAAACCAAGTTTGAAAATTCATGAAAAGCCGATTCGATCTCTGCGCTTTCTCCGTAGATATCCAGATGATCTGCATCCATCGAAGTCACGCAAGCGATATTAGGATGAAGTTGTAAGAAGGATCGGTCGAATTCATCGGCTTCTACCACCGTGATCTCGCTTCCTTTGTGTATAAAATTAGAATCGTAGTTTTCAGCAATTCCTCCTAAAAAAGCGGTAACCGGCATATCACAGGCGGCCAACAAATGACCCAAAATGGCCGAAGTGGTGGTCTTCCCGTGCGTGCCGGCTACTGCCAAACATAAAGTGTGCTGTGTCACCTTTCCCAACAAAGCAGCCCGCTTCATCATCGCAACGCCGGCTTGCTGAAAATAGGTAAGTATGTTGTTCGAAGTTGGAATGGCTGGGGTATATACCACCAGCGTATCTGACGTATTCTCAATAGCCGCTGGAAGTTCAGAAACACGGTCTTCAAAGGTTATCTGTATTCCTTCTCGTTGCAGTGCATCCGTGAGTTCAGTGGCTGTTTTATCGTAGCCAAATACATCTTTGCCCTGCAACTTCATATAGCGCGCCAAGGCACTCATTCCGATTCCGCCAATGCCCACAAAGTAAACGGTTTGTATGTTTTGGAGTGCCTTCATTCTTTCGGCAGTAGTTTTACGATTTCGTCTACGATATGTTGCGTAGCTTCTGGCTTGGCCAGGCTTTTTATATTGCGTCCCAAGGCTTGGCTTCTCCCTTCAGTGTTGATCAGTTCCAACAGTTGGTGCTTAAAATTGGCGTGCGCCTCAGCTTCCGGAAGTACAATCGCAGCATCTTTGGAAGCTAGCGCTTCCGCGTTTTTTGTTTGATGGTCTTCCGCAACGTTGGGAGAGGGAATAAAAATGACCGGTTTTCCTACCAGGCACAGTTCGGAAACAGATAAGGCTCCCGCTCTCGAAATGATAATATCGGCGGCCGCGTACGCCAAGTCCATTCGATTTAAAAAAGCATGCACCTGCACTCCGTGTCTGCCCTTGTTTCCATAGGTCTCTTCATACAATTTGCCACATTGCCACACTAGCTGTAATCCCTGCTCTTTGAATACTTCGAGGTGCGCATCTATCAATTCATTGATCTTTTTAGCGCCTAGACTTCCGCCCAGAACTAAGACTGTCTTTTTGGTGCTATCGAGTCCAAAAAACGACAGTGCTTCGGTTCGTTTATTGGCTACGGAAAGCAAGTCCTTGCGCACCGGGTTTCCAGTGAGCACAACCTTTTCCGAAGGGAAGAAGCGATGCATCCCATCATAGGCTACACAAATTGTTTGCACGTTCTTGCTAAGCCATTTGTTGGTCACACCCGCATATCCATTTTGTTCTTGAATGAGACTGGGAATTCCATTCCCGGAAGCGACTTTTAACAAGGGAGCACTGGCATATCCGCCCGTTCCAATCGCCACATCGGGTTTGAATTTTTTGAGGATTCGTTTCGACTTTAATAAGCTCGCGATAAGCTTAAATGGAAACAGTAGGTTCCTGGCACTGAGCTTTCGCTGAATTCCAGAAATCCATAGACCCTCAATCGGGTATCCCGCCTGCGGCACTTTTTCCATCTCCATACGGTCTTGAGCTCCCACGAATTGAATATCCGATTCAGGAAAACGCGCTTTTAGCGCATCCGCAATGGCGATCGCCGGATATATATGTCCGCCGGTACCACCTCCTGATATGATGAATCTATAGGGTCTCACTTAAAATATCTAAGGGGTTTTCTATGGTTTCTGTTTCTTCTTCGATCACCGCTTGGCGCTTCGCACTGACGCTCAGCACCATTCCCAGGGCCAAACACGTCATCCAAATGGAGGTTCCTCCACTGCTAATCAACGGGAGCGTCTGACCGGTAACCGGAAAAAATTCTACGGCCACCGCCATATTGATCAAGGCCTGAAAGACAATAGGCAAACCGACGCCTATGACCAGCAGTTTTCCGAAGATGGAATCGGATTTATGTGCCACGATCACTAGTCGGAATAACAAGAGTAAATACAGCGCCATTAAAAAATACGCGCCAATCATTCCAAATTCTTCTACGATCACCGCGTAGATAAAATCGGATGACGACTGGGGTAAAAAGTTCTTCTGAACGCTCTTTCCGGGCCCTAGTCCGGTAATTCCACCAGAAGCGATGGCGATCTTGGCTTGCTTGATCTGGTAATCTGCTTCGGTATCTTCTCCATCGGCAAAGTTTTCCACACGATTGATCCAGGTATCTACCCGGTTGGGAAAAACACCGGGAAAGGCTTTCGCGGTAAGGACAAATAGGGTGAGCAAGATCAAGCCTGCACCGAGAACGATTCCGAGGTATTTTAAAGGATACCCGCCAATAAAAACCAGCATGACGACCATACAAAAGATGATGGCCGTGGTTGAAAAGTTCGCCGGAAGGATCAACGCCAATACTACAAATACGGGCAGCCAGAGCGGCAATAAGGTTTCTTTAAAGGAAACCTGCTTGTCTTTAATACGAGATAAGTAACGCGCTACATAGGTCAATAATACTACCGCGGCCAGTGTAGACGTTTGAAAAGTGACGCCAACGAAGGGCACCCGAATCCACCGACTCGCATTGGCGCCCTCTATGGTCGCTCCCTGCGATAATGTCACTAACAATAACACCACCACCACGGGCAGCACCAAAATGGAAAGTCCTTTGAAATAGTGAAACGGTATTTTATGTACTCCGTACATAATGGCAAACCCCAACAGAAGATGCGCAGCGTGTTTTAACAAATAGGGCAAGGTGCTTCCATCGCCATAGAGATAGGCCAAATTGCTACTGGCACTGTAGACGGGCAAAAAGGAAAACACTGCCAATAGCGCTGCTACCGCCCAGATGGCGCGATCTCCTTTTAGATTTTTGAACACTCCTTGCATCATTTCACTTTATAGGTGTCGTACTGCTTCTTTGAACTGCCGACCGCGGTCTTCGTAATTTTTAAATAGATCAAAACTGGCGCAGGCCGGACTCAACAGTACCGTCTCCCCACGCTCTGCCAATCGATAGGCGACTTGTACCGCCTCATGCATCGAATCGGTCTCAACCATCATATCGACCACATTTGAAAACTGCCGAATAATCTTTTCATTATCTACCCCAAGACAGATAATGGCTTTTACTTTTTCATTGACCAAGGGAAGCAGCGACGTGTAATCGTTGCCTTTATCAACTCCTCCTACAATCCATACGGTAGCGGTTTCCATACTGTCTAAGGCATAGAACGTAGCATTCACATTGGTGGCTTTGCTATCGTTTACATACATTACGTTGTTGATCTTCAACACTTTTTCCAAACGGTGTTCAACCCCTTGAAAATTGGATAGCGATTCGCGTATGGTGGCCTTCCTTATTTTGAGAAGGGTGGCCACGGTAGCTGCCGCCATAGCGTTTTTAGTATTGTGCTGCCCTTGTAATCCGAGTGCGTTAATTGGCATGATATGTTGTTTTTGTTGTAAGGTTATTATTAGTTGATCGTTTTCTATATAGGCGCCTTGTTCCAGCGGTTTTGACACCGAAAAAGGCAACAGTTGAGAGCGAATGGAATGGTGTTCTAGGGCTTCGGAAATAACCGCATCATCGGCATCGTAGATAAAATAATCTTCTGGCCCCTGATTCATCGCGATCCGGAACTTTGCGGCGATGTACTTGCTGAAGTCGTGATCATACCGATCTAAGTGATCGGGTGTGATGTTCGTGAGCACGGCAATATGCGGTCGAAATTCCACAATACCGTCTAATTGAAAACTGCTCAATTCCAGCACATAGTGCGGAGTGTCCTTCACGGCAATCAAGCCCGCAAAACTTGTCCCTACGTTTCCGCCCAAGGCGACGTCTAATCCGCCGTCTTTTAGCAACTGATGCGTTAGGGTGGCCGTGGTGGTTTTACCATTACTTCCTGTAATTCCCACCAACACCGCTTCCGTAAACTTCGCAGCAAATTCAATTTCAGAAATCACCAAAATGTTCGCTTCCAGCAACTTCTGAACAATAGGAGCCGTATCTGGAATTCCCGGGCTTTTCATCACCAGGTCTGCGGAAAGCACCTTGGCTTCCGTATGCCCATTTTCTTCCCATTCAATCTCAAGATGTGTCAGAACGTCTTTGTTTGTCTCCTTAATTTTTCCGAAGTCGGAAACAAATACTTCGTACTTTTTCTGCTTTCCCAATAGCGCGGTTCCCATTCCGCTTTCACCGGCCCCCAACACCACCAATCGTTTCATTTAGCGAATCTTTAGGGTTACAATGGTGAGGATGGCCAGAAAAATTCCGACGATCCAAAAGCGGGTAACGATCTTACTTTCGTGAAACCCGCGTACCTGATAATGATGGTGCAAGGGCGACATCCGAAAAATTCTTCGGCCTTCTCCAAATTTCTTCTTGGTATACTTGAACCAACTCACCTGAAGCACGACGGATAGGTTTTCCACAAAGAAGATTCCGCAAAGCAAGGGTATTAATAATTCCTTCCGCGTAGCGATAGCTATTACCGCGATGATTCCGCCAATGGTTAAACTACCGGTATCCCCCATAAAAACTTGTGCGGGATACGCATTGTACCACAAGAATCCTATTAAAGCTCCCACGAAGGCCGTGATAAAAATGGTCATCTCGCCGGTGTTAGGCAGATACATGATATTGAGATAATCGGAAAACACCACGTTACCCGACACCCAGGCAAACAGCGCCAGGGTAATCGCAATAATGGCCGAGGAGCCGGCTGCGAGTCCGTCGATCCCATCGGTAAGATTCGCACCATTTGACACTGCAGTGATAATAAAAATCACGATAGGGATAAACAACAACCAGATATAGTCTTTATAGTTTTCACCCGCCCACTCAATTAACGTTTCGTAATTAAATTCGTTTTGCTTGACAAAAGGGATGGTAGTGAGCAAGGATTTTTCTTCGGGATAGAACTCGCGAGGAGAATTTTGAGTGATCTCTTCGGTTTCATACACTGGATTGATCTTTTCTCGTTTGATGGTTACGTCTGGGTGAAAATACATTACGGCACCTACAAACAGTCCTAATCCTACTTGCCCGATCACCTTAAATTTTCCCGGCAAGCCAGCTTTGTCATTTTTAAACTTTTTTAGGTAGTCATCAATAAATCCGATCGTTCCCATCCAAAGGGTGGTTACAATCAACATGATGACGTAAATATTCTCGAGCTTTGCAAACAACAGCACTGGAACGAGGGTTGCCAGAATGATAATGATACCTCCCATGGTGGGCGTACCCGCTTTTTCACTCTGACCTTCGAGTCCGAGATCCCGAATGGTCTCCCCCATTTGTTTGCGCTGCAAGAACCCAATGATCCGCTTTCCGAAGATGGTGGCGATGATCAATGAAAGGATCACAGCCATAGCGGCGCGAAAGGTGATGAATTGAAACAAGCCAGCCCCGGGGACATTGTACAGCGAATCTAATTTTTCGAACAAGTAGTAGAGCATCTTATTTATGTAATTCGGTTAGTAGCTTCTGAAGCGTTTCAAAATCATCAAAATGAGTGCGTTCTCCATTGATCTCCTGATAGGTTTCGTGTCCTTTTCCGGCCACCAAAATGATGTCATTTGCTTTTGCTAACTGACAAGCCGTCTTTATGGCTTGCTCACGCTGGGTGATAGACAAGGTCTTTTTATAGTGTTCGGCGGGAACACCGACTTCTATTTCCTGTATGATTTTATCTGGATCTTCGGTGCGCGGATTATCACTCGTAAAAATCACCTGATTGCTCAACATCGCCGCGATCTTTCCCATTTTAGGACGTTTGGTGGCGTCGCGATCGCCCCCGCATCCCACGACGGTGATCAACGATTCATTACCCGTACGAATGTCATTGATGGTTTGCAATACGTTCTTCAACGCATCCGGTGTATGCGCATAATCCACGATACCGGTGATGCTGTCTCTTTCCGAAACCAAATACTGAAACCGTCCTGCCACACTTTCCAATGCGCTTACATAGGGTAAAACCTCCATGGGTTCGAGTCCGAGTTGAATAGCCACTCCATAAATCGCAACGAGGTTGTAGGCATTAAAACTACCAATGAGTTTCACCCAGACTTCCTGCCCATTGATCTTGAGCAATAGACCATCGAATTGATTTTCCAGGATCTGTCCTTTGAAGTCCGCCTGAGTTTTTAGGGCATAGCTCAACTTGGTCGCCTTGGTATTCTGTAGCATCACGCTTCCGTTCTTGTCATCGCTATTGACGAGCGCAAAGGCGTCTTTTGGCAATTCGTCGAAGAATTTTTTCTTCACATCTCGGTATTCTTTAAAATCTTTGTGATAATCGAGATGATCGTGAGAAAGGTTCGTAAACACCCCTCCCTTAAAACGCAGCCCTTCGGTTCGCTTTTGGTGAATTCCGTGTGAGCTCACTTCCATAAAACAGTAGGCAACCCCGGCATCGGCCATCATACGCAGGTATTTGTTGATGGTTAGTGAATCGGGCGTGGTATGGGTCGCCTTAAAATCGTTCGATCCTACCTTAATGGTTACGGTAGAAAGGAGGCCGCAGGCAAAACCGGCATTCGTAAACAATTGATACAAGAGGGTAGCGATGGTGGTCTTCCCATTAGTTCCGGTAACGCCTATGAGTTCAATTTCTTCGGAAGGATTCTCATAAAAATTAGCGGCCATGCGTGCCAAGGCAGCTTGTGTATCTTCTACTTTCACATAGGTGATTCCGTTCACACGTTCTTTCGGGAGCGCTTCTGCCACAATAGCGATGGCCCCCTTATCAATGGCTTGTTTTATGAAATTGTGTCCATCGGAAACCGTTCCGCGTATGGCCACAAAAACATCGTCGAGTCCTAATTTTCGCGAATCAAATTGAATATCGCGAATCGCGGTATGGGTGGTACCCACCACTTCTTCTAGAGCCACTTTATAGAGTATGTCTTTTAACTGAATCACGATAATGTTAATATAATTTCTTGACCTTCAATGACAGGGCTACCCGCTTTCACCGATTGATCTATTACTTTTCCGCTTCCGTTGAAACGCACCTGGAATCCAATATTTTCTAAGAGGGAAACGGCGTCCATTCCGGCCATTCCCAAAACATCCGGAACTTTTGAATAACGGGCTTGGGCTTTGGCATAATAGGATTCAAATTTCTTTTGTAGCTGGGCATCCAACTCAATATTTTCAACCGCGTCTAATTGCGGGGCATCGGTATAAATCTTTTGGGCGATGCGCTTGAATACCGGCCCAGTTACATCGGCCCCGTAATACCCTTTTTTGGTACTAGGCTTGTGAATGACGACGATGCAGGAATACTTGGGATCTTCTGCAGGGAAATATCCCGCGAAAGAAGAAATATAACGGCGATCCGCTTCCCAGTCGGCCATCCAGTACTCGGTTCGTGCCGTTCCTGTTTTACCCGCCATACTGAAGTTGGGCGAATAGAGCGAGGTTCCGGTGCCGCGTCTTACAACATTCTTTAAAATATCCTTGATCTCTAGCAGGGTTTCTTCGGAACAGATCTTGTCTATCAACACCTCAGTTTCAAAGGTCTCTACCTCATCATTCCAGGCGCGAATTTCTTTGATGAATCGCGGCTTTACCATGGTGCCATTATTGGCGATCGCATTGTAAAAGGCCAAGGTTTGAAGCGGCGTTAACCGAAGGTTATACCCATAGGCCATCGACGGCAACGCGTTGCGGCTCCACAGTTCATGACCCGGTTCTGGGATAACAGGTTTTCCTTCTCCCTTGATGGTAATACCTATAGGCTCATTGAGGCGCCAGGCTTTCAAGCGATCTGTAAATTTCGTAGGATTCTCGGCGTAGTGATCATCTACGATAGACGCCAATCCAATATTTGACGAGACTTCCAACGCCTTCGCAGCCGAAATTTTTCCGTAGCCACCTCGTCGGGAATCGTGAATATTCCGACCGTAGAATCGTTTTCGACCGTCTTTTGTATCTACCACGGTTGCGGTGTCGATCACCTTATCCTCCAATGCCGCCATCAACGCCATTACTTTAAATGTAGATCCGGGTTCGTGACTTTCCCCCACCGCATAATTGAGCTTTTCGTAATAGGTTCCAGCAGAAGTTCTGCCCAAATTGGAAACCGCTTTGATCGCTCCGGTCTTCACCTCCATGACGATCACGCTACCGTGTTCCGCCTCGTAGTATTCCATTTGTCGCAGCAAAGCGTGATGCGCAATATCTTGGATGTTTACATTAATTGTAGAGATCACATCGAATCCGTCTTGCGGCTCAATTTGATTTTCATCCGTCACCGGTTTCCATTGTCCTTTGGCTATTTTTTGCTTGAGGCGACGTCCTTTTTTACCGCTCAAATACGCATCGAAGGCCCCTTCAAAGCCCACCTCATAAACACCCGGTTGATTGCGCTGTTGATTCCCTACCAACCGCTCGGCAACCTTGCCCATAGGATGCTCCCGAACCACACTTTGTCGCACGATGATTCCACCTTTGTAGGGCCCTTTATTAAAAAGCGGAAACCCTTTGATCTTCACGTAGTCGGAATATCCAAGATTCTTTGCCACTAGGAGATAGCGATTCTTGTTGGCTCGAGCTTTTCGGAAGAGGTTTTGATAATAGGAAGAAGGACGCCCCAGCAGTTCACTCAATGCGTTGGAAAGCGGAACCAGTTGTTCTTTAAAATCTTCAGAAGCCACCGTTACCGCGTCAAAACGGATCTCGTATTTGGGGACCGAGGTCGCAAGCAAGCTTCCATCATCTGCGTAAATATTTCCTCGGTTCGCAGGAATGGTAAAATTTTTGACGGTGCTTTTCTCTGCCAGATCACGATACTTTTCCCCTTCACTCACTTGAATGTTGAGCAACTTAACACCTACGGCAATCGCGAAGATGAACATACATCCGGCGATAACGTAGAGGCGGTTGAGTATGTTTTTCTCTGCAATAGCCACCGCGTTACTTTTTATCGGTTACAATTCTTATTTTCTGCGGCGGTGTTTCCGAAGGCTGTAATCCGCGACCTTTCATCGCCGCAATTACTTTGCTTTCCATTTTGGATTGCATCACCTTCATACGAACATCCACATATTCACTTTTCAACTCTTTCACTTCATTGCTCAGTTGAGCGATCTCATGTACCTTTTTATCTGCCGTATGCGAGCTAGCGATCATTACCAATGCCAACACCGACAAAAAAATGATGAACCTCCAATTTTTGAAAGCATCGTCGCTCACCAAAAACCTACCTTTTAGAATATGATAGAGTTTGTCTTTCATTTATAGCTTTTCTGCCACTCGAAGCTTCGCACTCCGGGCTCGATTATTCGTTTTTATTTCTTCTTCGGAAGGCAATACAAATTTCCCCACCGGCTTAAATGGCACTTCTACTCTTCCGAAGACATCCTTTTCGGGCTGCCCTTCAAACAAACCATCGCGCATATAGCGTTTTACCAATCGGTCTTCAAGCGAGTGATAACTAATCACGCTCAAACGCCCACCGGGCTTTATCACCTCTTGCGTTTGCATTAAGAATTCCTTGAGCGCCTCTAATTCTTGGTTGACCTCAATTCGAATTGCCTGATACACTTGCGCCAGAATCTTGTTCTCCTTATGCGCGGGCAAAAACTTACCAAGTGCTTTTTTTAGGTCGCTACCATTCTCAATCGGCTGGTGATGCCGAGCTTCCACGATAACGCGCGCCATGCCTGCAGCAGCACGCAGTTCTCCGTATTGCGACAAAATCGCACGCAATTGTTTTTCATCGTATTCGTTGAGTACGTGATAGGCAGACAGGCTGCTTTCGGGGTTCATACGCATGTCTAGTGCGCTATCGAAACGCGTAGAAAAGCCCCGCTCGGCCACATCGAACTGATGCGAAGAGACCCCTAGGTCTCCCAAAATACCATCCACTTCCCGATACCCGTGAAACCGTAAGAAGCGCTTGAGAAATCTGAAATTTTCATGGATTAACAAAAATCTCGAGTCGTCGATAGCATTCTCAAGCGCATCTGGATCTTGATCGAACGCCACAAGTCGGCCTTCGTCGCCAAGGTGTTTTAGAATCTCTCGGGAATGGCCGCCACCGCCAAAGGTCACATCCACGTACACGCCATCGGGTCGAATATTGAGACCCTCGACGGTTTCGGTAAGCAGTACCGGATTATGATATTCCATCACCTGCAGTTGCATCGCCCATTACTTCTTCTGCCAAATCCGCAAAGTCATTGGCGGCATCGCTTATGGCTTGTTCGTATTTATCTTTATCCCAAATCTCTACGATATTGATCGCCGTAGACAGGGTGAGTTCTTTTTGAATTCCAGCGAAGGAGGCCAGATCTTTGGGTATGTTAATCCTACCGTTGCTATCCAACTCTACGGTCTTAACACCGGCGGTAAATCTTCTGATGAAATCATTGTTCTTTCGATTGAATCGATTGAGCGTTGTCATCTTTTGCATCAAGGCATTCCACTCGGCCATAGGATATACTTCCAAACAGGGTTGAAACACCGCGCGTTTGATCACAAAGCCTTCTTGCGCTACAGGCGCCAGCTGCTTTTTTAAAGCAGCCGGTACCATGACGCGCCCTTTTACGTCGGCTTTACATTCGTATGTCCCAATGAGGTTGAGCATAAAAGGATTCCCAAATCTTAATTATAGTTTCAAATATAACTAAGATTTACCACTTTTTCCCACATTTTACCACTTTGTTGATAAGTTTTACCACCTGCTCCCATCCTACCGGAAGTGTTCTTTTCGCAGGAATCCGCAGCGCCAATACGAAAGCGTATATGTTCATCGGTTCAAAATGAAGCAGATACCGCAAGGCCTATTTCTATCCTGTTGATAACTCACAGGTTCATATAATTTTGTGTATTTTTGTTTCGATCAATAGCGACTTTGCATGGCAAATAATTTACGCGAGGAAGGAAAATTCAAATACTTAGAATTAGGCGAAGGCACCCCCATCGTCGTCCTTCATGGCCTCATGGGAGGTCTTAGTAATTTTGACGGGGTCTCTACCTATTTCCCGGATCAAGGATATCAAATCCTCATTCCTGAACTCCCTATTTATTCGATGCCAATTTTAAAAACCAACGTGAAGCGCTTCGCCGAATACGTGGCTGAATTCATTGCCCACAAACAATTTGAACAAGTGATCTTACTGGGGAATTCGCTGGGCGGTCATATCGGTTTACTCTGCACCAAGCTGTATCCCGAAAAAATCAAAGCGCTGGTAATTACGGGAAGCTCGGGCTTGTATGAAAGTGCCATGGGGGAAAGCTATCCTAAACGAGGCGACCGCGATTACATTCAGAAAAAAGCGGAAAACGTGTTTTACGATCCGAAAGTGGCCACTCCCGAAATCGTTGATGAAGTGTATGCCACGGTGAATGATCGAAACAAACTCATTAGAACCTTATCCATTGCGAAAAGTGCCATTCGCCACAACATGGCGAAAGACCTACCAAAAATGACCACTCCCACCTGTATCATCTGGGGAAAACAGGACACGGTCACGCCTCCGGAAGTGGCAGTAGAATTCGATAAGCTGTTGCCGGACTCCGATTTATACTGGATCGACAAATGTGGCCATGCAGCAATGATGGAACATCCAGACACCTTCAACACCCTATTACACGCCTGGCTGAAAGAGCGAGCATTTTAAGCAACTACCATGAAGATCAACTCGGCAGAATTCGTAATTAGCAATAGTGATGTTGCCAAGTGCCCCAATACACCCTTACCCGAATACGCATTTATAGGCCGTAGTAATGTGGGGAAATCATCGTTGATCAATATGCTCATGGAGCGTAAAAACCTCGCGAAAACTTCAGGTAAGCCTGGAAAAACCCAGTTGATCAATCACTTTTTGATCAATAAGAATTGGCATTTGGTAGACTTACCGGGTTATGGATATGCAAGGGTGTCGAAAAAAGATAAAAAAACCTTTCAGAAATACATCACCGATTATTTTCTGAAGCGCGAACAACTGGTCATGGGATTCGTACTGGTAGATTGTCGTCACGAACCACAGCCCATCGACCTTGAATTTATGCAGTGGCTGGGCGAACAACAATTACCGTTCGGTATTATTTTTACCAAGGCAGACAAGTTAAAGCCCAATGCCCTAAAGCGAAATATCGCGCATTATCAGGAAGTCCTGTTACAAACCTGGGAAAGTATGCCACCGTATTTTATAACCTCATCGAGCAAAGGCTACGGTCGCGAACAGCTACTCGATTATATTGACGCCGTAAATTCAGATCTGGGGCACTAATCCTTTTTTTTCAAGTCTAACTTTTCAGCAAAATAATCACAGAAATCACGCATGGTAGCTGCCATTTTATCGTCTCCGGTAGCGCGTTCGAACGTATCTGTCATGGCACTAAGGGTTTGGTGAAAGAATACCTTCATTTCATCCAGCGGCATGTCTTTTGTCCATAAATCGATACGCAAGGCTTCTTGTGCCTTATGATCCCAAACCGACAATAACACCGCCTTCGAGTCGGCCTCATTGACACCTCCGTCGGGTGCGGACCACCGCAAAGCTTCGGGAATCTTATTTTCGTCAAGGGCCACTTTTATTTTTATTTCTGAGGTATGCATATCAAGGTTGTTTATTCGGTTTGTATTTGGATTGTCGGAATAAGGTTTCCGGATCGAGTGTCATTAACTGGGCTAAAGGAATATCATTGTTTTCCATATAGGCGCGTACTATTTGCCAACCAATAAACGAGCCAATACGCCCCGGAGATTCATTGTCGATCTCCAGATAGAATTTTGAAAAAGGAGCGTCCACAATGAAGCGCGTAGCCAGTTTAGGGTCGGTGCTGTACAACACTTCTTCTTCAATAAAATACCGCCAAATTTCCTCTTCGTTTTCAATAGCCCATTGCCACTCGGCTTCCGTATAGCCTATCTTTTCGGCATCAGTAGCATCGGGAAGCCACAGATCTTTTAGATACAATTGCTTTCCGAAGTACAACAGCTGTGCTAAAAACGTTCGCTGCCGCGGTGTGGCGACCCATTGTTCTGCATAGACCGACGCCACATCAGGCGCCAGCTGCGACGGCCTTAAATTCTTGCTGATGTAATGTTTCACCCCTTCATAGAACGGATGTTCGGCCCCTAAGTAATTGTCTAGTCCAATCACAAGGACACTATCGGTTGCAATCACCTTATTTCGATAATCTACATCCGAGATGACGGTAACCACATCCGGCACCACAAAGTTGGGCCTATCATATTTAATATGCTGAAAAACAGAGTGCAATTCGCTTTCGATACTCGCTTCGGAAGGAAATACGGTTGCTACCGCTGCTGCCAATTGCTTCGGAAGGGTATCCTGCATACGCTGAAGCCAGAGGCTATCTGGAAACTGTTCCGGAAAGAAAGCGGGATACTTCTGCTTGAGTTTTGGCAATTCTGAAGGCTGTGCCTGGGCGAATTCCTGATCGAGTCGCGACACAGAAAAGGCTACCGGAATAGCTTCTATGGCTTCTTCCCGTTTGCTTTTGGAATTGCAAGAAACCAAAATAATAAGCCCTATAGCTAATAGCATATTTTTCACATCAATCCTTTTTAGCATCTGTTTAACGCAGGAGGTTTTTATAAATTTTGCAATTGCGTTACATTTGTGATGCAAAGGTATAGGAATAACCCAACAAAACCAGTTATATGAAAACCGAAAAAGTGATCGATCACATTGTCAATTGGCTTAAAGACTACATCACTCAAGCGGGACTGGAAGGTTTTGTTGTTGGCGTTAGTGGCGGTATCGACTCGGCTGTAACCTCTTCCCTTTGCGCCAAAACAGGATTGCGCACCCTTTGCGTAGAAATGCCGATCCATCAGGCAGCCAGTCAGGTGACTCGTTCCGAAGAGCACATTGCCCAATTAAAGCGACGTTTTGCCAACGTAAGCGATGTGCGTGTTGACCTTACTCCGGTTTTCGAATCGTTTAAAGGACAACTACCCGAAACCAAGGACGATGCTTTTTTAGATCTTTCTTTGGCGAATTCGCGCGCCCGATTGCGGATGACTACACTCTATTACTTTGCCGGATTACATCGTTATTTGGTCTGCGGAACCGGAAATAAAGTAGAGGATTTTGGCGTTGGATTTTTTACGAAATACGGAGACGGTGGGGTCGATTTGAGTCCCATTGCCGATTTGATGAAAAGTGAAGTGTACGAAATCGGGCGTGCGCTACAAGTACCAGACGCCATTTTAGCCGCAGCTCCTACCGACGGACTCTTTGGAGACAGTCGAACCGACGAAGACCAACTAGGTGCAAGTTACGATGAATTAGAGTGGGCCATGCACATGCAAGACCAAGGCAAGCAATCTGATGATTTCTCAGGGCGCCAAAAGGTCGTATTTGACACCTACTCAAGGCTTAATCGCATCAATCAACACAAAATGAAGCCTATCCCCGTTTGTGAAATCCCCGTAAACCTGAGGTAATACGTTGTTTTAACGAGTTTTCTGTACGTTGAACGAAATTTCCACGGTGCTTCCTACCTTTTTTTTAGCTTTGATTTTGTAGTATTTATATTACAAATTAACAAAACCTCACACTTATAACTGCCTCCCCTGTTGTTCTAAGTGGTTACTTAAAATATAGGAAGGAATGAAAAAAATCTTAATAGCAGATCATCATCCTGTTGTCCGTAAAGGGATTTCATGCATGCTGGATCAAGAAGGTAGCTTTGAAATTATCGCGAAGGCCAATAACGGGGACGAACTGTACAAATACCTTGAAAAGGAACAACCGGATATCCTTATTATGGAAATTGACATGCCGCAGATTAGTGGCATCAATGCATTGCGCAGTATAAAGACACAATTCCCGGAAACCAGAGTGTTGATCTTCTCCATTCATCCCGAAGAAATTTATGCGCTTCGTGCGATCAAGTCTGGGGCAGCGGGCTACGTTCCGAAGACCGCTTCTACGAAACTATTTCTGAAAGCGATTCGGCAGATCGCCAAAGGAGGTATCTTCCTGAACGAAGAACTCACCTCTACCTTTACCAAGCGCAATGTAGGAGAATCTTCTGCGATTAGCCGCTACAAAAAATTATCATCACGGGAAATTGAAGTGCTAAATTTGCTCTCTAGTGGTAAACGCAATAAGGATATTGCGAACGAACTCAACATCAATGAGAAAACGGTAAGCACCTACAAGACGCGGCTGTTGAAAAAATTGAAAGTTGATAATCTGGCCGATCTGATCCACCAATCCCGGATGTTTCAGTTTGGATAATTAAAGGACTCGATTGAGTTTTTCGGAAAGTAGTTTTTTCAAGGTTTGATAATCGATCACATCTTGCAGACTTTCTCGCTTTGCTTCTTCCGCTTCCAGTTCTTTCAGCTCTTCAGACAGTTCTTCTATCTTTCGATTTACCAAATACCGTCTAAAATTAAGGATGGTCTCGCTCACTACTTGAGAAATAGTGTGCTTTTTCTCTTTCACAAAAATATCTTTGCCTTCCCAATTGTGTAACCGGTGCCGCTCTTCCTCCATCAAGATGTGCGTTACGGTGGCTGCCTTCTCCGAAGGCAAGGTGTTTACAAATTGATCGACCGCTAATTCCTGTTGTTGGTTGAGCCGTTCGATGATGGCCGCATACAACTCGCGAAAGCCTTGATTGGCAAATTCGATTTCATCTTCCTGAAGATCCAAATAAACCTTCTCAAACACCTTGGCAGTCATTTGTTCGGGCTGAAAGGCGATATTGCCATCTTCATCAGCTTCTAATATCAATTCTTCAAATTCCTCCTCTTCAGAACCATACAGCAAGAGCAACTGAATAATTTTCTGCTCTAGCTCGTACTGCTCATCGATCTTGGTCGCCGGAGTGTGCTCTTGCGCAACCACATTCATAGTTTGTTGCGCCTTTTCTTTACGAGAGGTTCGGGCGGCATCGCGCTGTTCTTTCTGAAGCATTTGCGCTAACGAACTAAAGAGGACCTCTTCACTAATATCCATAATCCGCGCGCACTCTTTGATATACACTTCGCGTTTTATAACATCCGGAATTTTGGAAATACTCACCACCATATCCCGTATGGTTTCCGCTTTCTTGACCGGATCGTTCTTTGCTTCGGAAGCTAATAAGCTCGCCTTAAAATCGATAAAGTCGCGAGACTCGTTGGTAATGTATTCACGAATCTCTTCCCGCGAGTGCGAACGCGCAAAACTATCGGGGTCTTCCCCTTCCGGAAACGTACAAATACGCACGTTCATGCCTTGTTCCAAAATTAGGTCGACACCCCGAAGCGAGGCACGCAATCCTGCTGCATCACCATCAAACAATACGGTAATGTTGTTGGTGAGTCGATTGATGAGCCTAATTTGTTCGGGCGTAAGCGCCGTACCTGAAGAAGACACCACGTTCTCGACACCGCTTTGATGCAGCTGGATCACATCGGTATAGCCTTCCACCAAATAACAACGATCTTCTTTGGCAATGGCTTGTTTGGCTTCATAAATTCCGTAGAGAACCTTGCTTTTGTGATAGATATCGCTTTCAGGAGAATTAAGGTATTTGGCAACTTTCTTATCACTGGTCAGAGTTCTTCCTCCAAACCCAAGCGTTCTTCCGCTCATGCTTTTGATGGGAAACATCACTCTGCCTTTAAAACGGTCGAATTGCTTTTCTTCTTTAACAATGGTAAGACCTGTTTTCTCTAAAAATTCTAGCTGATATCCTTTTTTGATCGCTTCGGAAGTAAAGGCATCCCAAACATTGGGCGAATATCCTAAGTCGAATTTTTTTATGGTCTCGTCGGAAAAGCCGCGTTCTTTGAAGTAGGTAAGTCCAATCGCCTTTCCCGCTTCGGTCTTCAAAAGGGTTTTGTGAAAATATTCTCTAGCAAATTCGCTAACCAAATACAGACTTTCCCGTTCGGTGGCTTGCTGTTTTTGCTCGTCGGTTTGTTCGGTTTCTTCGATTTCGATCCCGTATTTTTTAGCCAAATATTTAATGGCTTCAGGGTAACTGAAATGCTCGTGTTCCATCAAAAAAGAAACCACGCTTCCGCCTTTTCCGCTGGAAAAATCTTTCCAGATCTGCTTTACCGGTGACACCATAAAACTGGGCGTGCGCTCATCGGTAAACGGACTCAGCCCCTTGTAGTTACTTCCGGATTTCTTCAGTTGCACAAAATCACCAATCACCTCTTCTACGCGAGCGGCATCAAATACGGCATCAATGGTGGTTTTGGATATCATAGGAAGTTTCTTGTCGTAAAAATACGATTTCAAGCAAAAAAAGACCTCTTGAAGGAGGTCTTTTTGCAGGTTCGGAAATCTCTGGCTAATCCATATCGAAACGGAGTCCGAGTGAAATATTGCGTTGTTCTACAGGATTGTCTTTAAAAATAGTGTTGAGGTCGTATTTCACATACAATGCGGTATCGCGCCAGCCCAAATAGGCACTTACCCCATAGATAAAGTTGTTGGTATTAAAACTGCTTTTTTGCTTCTCTTTAATATCCTGGCCGTCCACCTCGTACTTTAACTTTTGGCGTGCGCCCAATTTAATTCCGGCATACCCTCCCAATCCTACTTTAATTTGGTTGTGGGTATCGTAGCGGAAGTAATTTTCGCCTTCGATCTTTTTAGAGGGGCCAAATTCAAAGTGAATCGGCACCACTAAATTGTCTAAGCGGAATTTCGATTTATCCAGCTCGATGGGATAGGTCTGCAACTCGGTTTGAGACCCCGTATCTACCAAATATTGGTTATTTTCTGGTTTGAGACCATTGAATTGAAACGAAATCCCGTATTTGATGCGCAGCCAGTTCGATTCCTGAAAGACCCGGGTTTTCCAGGCCCAACCTAGTTCGGCAAAGCGACTTCCGCCTAACTTATAGGGAGAATCGTCTAAGGATTGCCCTTCGGTAATTGCATTGTTAAACCCCACCGCTAAGACAAAATCGCTGGTGGTGCGCCGATCATAGGGGCGTTGTCTATTTTTAGGTCCCAAGAATACGAAAGGCGAATCACCTCGATCTCCCCACCCTACCGATAGCACCAACCGATCGTCGTCATCCAACGAGGTATCGGTACCGTTTCGCTGCAACAGCTCAATCTTGTTATTGATGATCGCTAAACGATTTTCAATGTTGAGCGCGTGCTTTTCAGCCGCCTTCTTTTTCCGAAGCTCAGCTTCTTCAGCGGTAATCAGATTGCGCTCCTGCTGTTCGATAATGGCTTCAACTTCTACTTTTAGAGCGTCTTTCTCTTCTTGAGTAACCTTCTCTTTGGTTTGTTCCAAGATCTGTAAGGTCTCTTCATTCTTCTCCTGGGCTGCCGCGGTAAAGGCCGCAGTTACCCACATCGCGATTGCGATACTTAGCGTAATTAATTTCATACTGTTCGTGATTTAGTGCCCGGAACCGGGCGTGATTGATGTTTTGCTTTATTGATTCCGTTCGGCAACGGCGGTTCTAATTTTTTCAAATCCTTTGCCAAGCGCGTCAAATACTTTGTCTCTAAAACTGCGTTCTAATTCGGTTTCTACTTCCTGTAACAAGGCCGTGGCATCTACTTCAAAACCGCCTTCCTTAAACAGTTGGTTTGATTTAATTTCCTGTTGAGCGGCTGCCATCAAGGTTTCAATTTCGGCCGTTGTCACTGTTTTGTTCTGCTGCTGCAAAAGCTTCACCTGCGTAACAATTTCATCGATCTTTTGCTCCTCAAAGGTTACGTTTTGCGCTATCGATTCGGTGATCAAAGGTGTTTCCTTAGGTGCCTCTACAGCACTAGCGATCGCTTCCTTCGCTTCTGGCGACAGCATGATTTGTGACTGCTTTTCTTCGGAAGCGGTAGTGCTCATAGTGTTCGTGGTTGCTATTTCTTCGGAAGGTGTTGTCTTGATTTCCGCTTGCTTCTTCTCGACAACCGATTCCGAAGCTATGTCGCTATCCGGCGTCTGCAATATTTCTTTCTCAAACAACGGAGCTTCCTCTTGCACTTCAGGATTGGTTACCAAAGGAGTCGCCACTTCCGCCGTAGGGCGTAACCACCAAACACTTAACAATACGATGGTGATCACGGCTGCCGCAACCGCCCAAGGACGGATCAACGTTCTTGTTGGCTTTTCCTGAAGTGCCAGTTGCTGCTCCAGTTTGCTCCATGTTTCAGGATTTGGGGTGAGTTCCCGCTCTTGCAACTTCTCACGCATCTGTTTTTCAAAATCAACGGGTGCCATAATGGGTATTCTTTAATACGTTCAACTTTTCTTGTAATTCTTTGCGCGCCTTGTGTAGTTGCGATTTGGAAGTGTTTTCCGAAATCTGAAGCATTTCTGCGATCTCTCCGTGCTTATATCCTTCTATCGCATATAACACAAATACGGTTCGGTAGCCGTCCGGCAGGGCATCGATCAACTTTTGAATGACCTCTACTTCCAGTTCGGTTTCCATGTAACTTACATGTGCGGCGCTATTTTCAATACCTTCCGGTTCCTGGAAATGCAGGCGTTTTTCCTTCCGCAACTGCGAAATACATTCGTTCACCATGATCCTGCGGATCCATCCTTCAAAACTTCCTTCATGCTTAAACGAATCCAAGCGCGTGAACACTTTTAAGAACCCGTTGCTCATCACCTCTTCCGCTAGTTCCACCGACTTCAAATACTGTCTACACACACTTAACATTTTGGGAGCGAAGCATTGGTACAATTCGTACTGCGCGCGGCGATTGCCCTGCAATGCTCTTTTTATGTGCTTCTTGTAATTGGTATGTAGCGCTACAACTTTCACTAAAGGGTGTGTTATGAGATGCTTCTATTACTATAGACGCGCCTTTTTCATTAATGGTTGCCTGAGGCTAAAAAAAATTATTTATTTCGGTCTATGACGTAATTCACCATTATGATGAGCGACGCGCGATACGGACTCTCAGGATACGACTGGAGAATGGCCAGCGCTTCATCGCGATAGGATTTCATTTTCTGAACGGCATAGTCCAATCCTCCGGCATCTTTTACAAACTGTATCACTTCGTTTACCCGTTTCTTATCGGTATTGTGATTTTTTACGGAATTGATCACCCAGCGTTTTTCTGATTCTGAACAGTTATTGAGAGCGTAAATCAGTGGAAGCGTCATCTTTTGTTCTTTAATATCGATTCCGGTAGGTTTCCCGATCTTGGCAGTACCATAATCAAAAAGATCGTCCTTAATTTGAAAGGCGATCCCAATTTTTTCCCCAAAGAGCCGCATTTTTTCGACCTCCTCGGCCGGAGCGTCTACCGATTGCGCCCCCATCGCACAGCACGCAGCGATAAGGGTTGCTGTTTTCTGGCGAATGATCTCAAAATAAACGTCTTCGGTAATATCGAGTTTTCTCGCCTTTTCAATTTGAAGTAATTCGCCTTCGCTCATTTCCCGTACGGCTACGGAAATGATCTTCAGTAAATCAAAATCGTCGTTATCAATGGAAAGCAACAAGCCTTTGGAAAGAAGGTAATCCCCCACCAACACCGCAATTTTATTCTTCCACAATGCATTGATAGAGAAAAAGCCGCGGCGTCGGTTACTATCGTCTACCACATCGTCGTGCACCAGGGTAGCGGTGTGAATCAACTCAATAACGGAAGCCCCACGATAGGTGCGTTCTAACACTTCGCCATTGCCGGTCATTTTTGCGATCAAAAAGACGAACATGGGCCGCATTTGTTTTCCTTTGCGATTTACTACGTAATGTGTGATCTTGTTGAGAAGTGAGACTTTGGAAGACATAGCGCCCGAAAACTTTTTCTCGAATCGCTCCATCTCTACCTCAATGGGAAGTTTTATTTGTGATACTACCTTCATGCGGGGCATAAAAGTACATTATTTATGAAAATATTATATGCTAGAATCCTTTCATTTCCCTATCTTTAGCCCTTATATTAACTCTTACAAAAATAATTATGAAGAAAATTACTTTTTTAGCAGCCTTGTTTGCTGTTTTTACTATGAATGCTCAAACAACTGTTTGGGAAGAAGGATTTGAGTCTTACGATGATTTCGCGATTTCAGGAATTGGCGGATTCTCTCAAATTGATAACGACGGAGACAGCACCTACGGTTCAGCAGACTATGATTTTACGAATGAAGGATATACCGGAACTGGAATCGTATTCAACCCATCTGCTACTACGCCTCCGGCTACAGGTACTGCGTGGGATGCGAGAACAGGTGACAAAGGATTGTATTTTGTTGCAGCAACAGGAGACGTAAGTGGTGCGCCGCAGAACGATGATTACTTTATTACACCTGCGATTAATCTTACCGGTGCTTCTGGAGGAACTTCCTTCACAATGTGGGCAAAGTCGGTAACGGATGCGTTCGGACTTGAGCGATTTGAAGTACTACTTTCTACTACAGGAACTGCACAAGCTGATTTCACGGAAGATTTAACGGGTGGTGTACAAGAAGCTCCACTTGACTATACTGAGTACACTTTTGACATCTCTGCGTATGAAGGTGAAGTTGTTTACATTGCACTTCATTACTTAGGTTCAGATTCATTTGTCCTTCAAACTGATGATTGGAGTGTTGAAGCTACTACTTTCGGTGTAGAAGATAATGTATTCCAAAATTTTACACATTCTGTAACTGCTACAGATCTTGAATTGCGTTCAGGTGCTCCAATGAGCAACGTTGTTTTGTTCAACGTACTTGGACAGCAAGTAGTGTCTCAAAAGCTTTCAACATCTAGCGAAACTGTAAGTATTTCAGCTTTGAACGCTGGTGTTTACATTGCTAATGTTACCATCGAAGGACAGACTAAGTCATTCAAAATCGTTAAGCGATAAGCACTACAGCTTTTAAATAATAAAAAACGGCTTCAATTGAAGCCGTTTTTTTATTGCTTATTCGCTAGCTGCCCACAGGCGGCGTCAATATCCTTTCCGCGACTTCGTCGTACGGTCACCGGGATACGATTATGCTCCAAAGCCTTGATGTAATGATCTACACAAGAATCGGCGGCTTGTTGAAAATCGCCATCGTCAATGGGGTTGTATTCAATTAAATTCACCTTACAGGGCACATACTTGCAGAATTGTACCAAGGCGTCAATATCGTGTTGTTGGTCGTTAATTCCTTTCCAGACCACATATTCATAGGTGATGCGGCGTTTTGTCTTTTCGTACCAGTACTCCAGGGATTCACGTAAATCGTCTAATGTAAAGTTTTTAGCAAACGGCATGATCTGCTCTCTGGTTTCCTGAATGGCCGAATGCAGCGAAACCGCCAAATGGAATTTCACTTCGTCATCGGCCAACTTCTTGATCATTTTTGGCACTCCGGAAGTAGATAGTGTAATACGCTTTGGCGACATCCCCAGTCCTTCATCTTGAGTGATCTTATCAATACTCGCCAATACATTCTTATAATTCATCAAGGGTTCTCCCATGCCCATAAAGACGATATTACTTAAGGGTCTGTCGTGATATAACCTGCTCTCTCGATCGATAGCCACTACTTGGTCATAGATCTCATCTGGATTCAAGTTTCGCATCCGCTTCAAACGCGCCGTCGCACAAAATTTACAGTCTAAGCTGCAGCCTACCTGAGAGGATACACAGGCGGTAGTTCGTGATTTCGTAGGAATTAAAACCGACTCAACTACGAGTCCGTCGTGCAATTTCACCGCATTCTTTACCGTCCCATCCTGACTCTTCTGAAGGCTGTCCACCTCAATGTGGTTGATCACAAATTCGGCTTCCAGATGGGCGCGCATTTCTTTAGACAAGTTGGTCATGTCCTCAAAGGTGTGTATACCCTTGCTCCACAACCATTCATACACTTGGTTTCCGCGAAATGCCTTTTCCCCTCGGGAGATAAAGAAATCTCGAAGTTCTTGTTTTGATAGGGCGCGTATGTCTTTCTTTTGAGTTTTCACGATGCGCAAAAATACGAATAATCCCTGGGGGAATGGGTGCGTTACGGTAAAGGTTTATGATGCTCTTAGCGCGACTGAACAAGAATCTTCTTGGTGATGCTATCACCGCTGTCGGCATCGCGTAGGTGAAGAAAATACACCCCTTGAGTGAGGTGGGATACCGAGATGGCGCTTTGGGTGTTCGAGAGTGAACCCGAGTGTAGGGACTGCCCTACCACATCAAATAATGTATACTCCAATTGAGGGTAGCGCGTATTCATCACCTGAATAAAATCGGTTGCGGGATTGGGGTAGATTTCAAGCTGCCCCGGGGCCTCCACGTCATTCACATTTAATATGTTCTGTAAGGTGTTCATTCGGGTCAATCCTGTCGTATTCGGATCAAGCCAAAACGCAAGGTTTTCTTCGGAAGAGGTACCCGAATCCCAGGCAGGTCCAAACCTACCATACACGTCGTAATCGCCATTGTTGTTGGTGCCATCACAAAAGGCATTCCCGCCAAACAATTGCCCAATAATTCGCCCATTCTGATCGAACAGAGGCGATCCGGAAGAACCACTTTCGGTGGTTCCCAATTCCCAACCACCACCGGTACCTTCGCTCACACCGCCGATAAGCCACAAGGATACACCGTCGCTGTTTCTCTTTTCTGCGCCCGAATTATCGCGACACACCTTCATAATATCTCCGTTGGGATGATGAATTCCCACTTCAAATAAAGGAGGTGTATCCGAACGGTCCCAGCCCGCGAACGAGACATCCCATGAGTCTGGAATATCGCTGTACATTTCTACCAAAGCCACATCTGTAAGTTCATTCTGAACGCGTGTTTGCGCTCCGCTCAAGGTGAAGTTACTTTGAATATTGGTACTTTCTTCCCCGGTGGCACAAACGGGACTCGGACTCATCCAATTGAAGCGAACCGACCAAAGATCGGGATCGCTCACATCCAGGCAATGCTTCGCGGTAAGTAGGTAGGGTGTTTTATCTTCTAAAGCGTTATTTACCAGCGCCGCTGAACACAAGTATCCATTTCCTAGATTCAGCACAGCGACCGCTTTCTTAATTTCATCCTTGATACCGTCAAAATCGGCTCCCACGGGGCAATTCACATCATAATTACAGGCACCCGAATCGTTAAAGCCTCTTCCAGCACCACTCTCTCCTTCCATGAAGTCCATTCGATACCCGTGAATCACGCTACCAATTTGCAATGTTGCCGCTCCACGAACGGAAACGGGTTCGTAGTATTCAATCACCACGGTATCACCAAAAACAAACCACGCGCCAAGTTTGTTGTTGCTTCGGTTATCGGTGGAAGAATAAGCTTTGGAAATATCGGTTTGCGCTGTGTTGTAAAAGTGAAGTCGGCTTCCTTCGGGTAAATAAAAATCATCAAAGTTGATGCTCAGGTTTTGTGCTTCCGGAGAATGGATGGCCAACCGCCAGACACGATCGCCATTGGTAAGTTCTTCCCAACTACCCACTTCAGAAACATCAATCGCAACAGGTCGTGTAACACCATATCGATAAGGGATAGATTTATCGAGATCGTTGATCTCATCTTCGAGCATGATCGCTTCTAGATCAATAGCCGGCAAGCTAATCGTGGGAATTGTTTGCTTGAGCGGTTGGGACCAACTATAGGGTACCTCTTGAGAAACATCTTGCGCTCCTGCCGACGTAGCCAGCAGCAAACATAGTAAAAAAACAAGATGCTGTTTAAGGGTCATATCTGTTGGTTAGTTACGGTAACAAACATACTAATATAGGACTTTATCTGCTGATTCTAAAACCCTTTCGACAGAAATCAAAAAACCCCGCCACAGGGGCGAGGTTCTGTAGTTATATATAAACTTACCTTAGATGATCAACATCGCATCACCATAAGTATAGAATCGATACTTTTCTTTGATCGCTTCCTGATAGGCCTCCTTAATAAATTCATGCCCTGCGAAGGCGGAAACCATCATTAACAAGGTTGATTTTGGCGTATGGAAGTTCGTGACCATCGAGTTGGCAATGCTGAAGTCGTAAGGAGGAAAAATAAACTTGTTCGTCCAACCCTGATACGCGTTTAGTGTGTTGCTGGAAGACACCGAGCTCTCTAACGCGCGCATCACCGTAGTCCCCACCGCACAGACGCGGCGCTTCTCTGAAATCCCGGTATTGATAGCGCCCACAGCGCTTTCCGAAATTTCAATCTCTTCACTGTCCATTTTGTGCTTGGAAAGGTCTTCCACTTCCACCGGACTAAAGGTACCGAGTCCCACATGTAAGGTCACTTCCGCAAAATTAATTCCTTTGATCTCCAAACGCTTCATCAAATGCTTCGAGAAGTGCAATCCCGCCGTAGGTGCCGCAACAGCGCCCTCGTTCTTGGCAAAGATGGTTTGATAACGTTCGGCGTCTTCGGGCTCTACATCTCGTTTGATATACTTCGGAAGTGGGGTTTGGCCCAACTCAGTTAATTTGTTTCGGAACTCTTCGTACGACCCGTCAAAAAGAAAACGTAACGTTCTTCCGCGTGAAGTAGTGTTGTCGATCACTTCTGCCACCAAGGATTCATCTTCCCCGAAATACAGTTTATTCCCGATTCGGATCTTTCGTGCAGGATCTACCAAAACATCCCAAAGTCTGGTTTCCGGATTCAATTCGCGAAGCAAAAACACTTCAATACGCGCTCCGGTTTTCTCTTTATTTCCAAACAACCGCGCCGGAAAAACTTTGGTATTGTTCAACACCAAGACATCGTCTTCTTCAAAATAATCGATTAGATCTTTAAACATCTTATGCTCCCAGGTCTTCTCCTTTCGATTCAACACCATCAATCGCGCCTCGTCTCGGTTGGCAGCAGGATATTCCGCTAGTAAGTCATTTGGTAGATCAAAATTGAAGTTGGATAATTTCATTCCCATAGCAACGTCTGGTTTTTGGTGTAAAAAGATGCAAATATACAATCTCCAACTAGGGGTTGTCAAGTAAACCGGCAATTATTTTAGCCGCAGGACGATACCTAGTTTTTTTAGGTCGTTCCAGAAGCCGGGAAACGATTTAGAAACCACCTCCGCATCGTTGATGGTAAGCGGTATTTTTAAAGCCAAAGGAGCAAACGCCATGGCCATGCGATGGTCTTGATAGGTGTCGATGGCCACGTCTGACGGTAGCTTGGGGTTAGGTGCCAGGCGAAGACTATCTTCAGTGATCTCAACCTCTCCCCCTAGTTTATGGATCTCTTGTTGCAGGGCGACCAGCCGATCGGTTTCTTTGATCTTCAGCGTGTGTAAGCCGGTAAGTTGGCAACCTATGCCCAAGCCCAGACAGGTGACAGCAATCGTTTGTGCCAAATCGGGTGTGTGGCTAAGATCTTTTTCAAAGAAATGGGACGTTTCGACCGTGTCGGTTTTTGTGAGTGTAATAGTTTGCGCTACGCGATCGTAGGTCGTCGACACTCCCAGTTCAGCATAGTATCTTGCTACCGCTGCATCGCCCTGATGGCTTTCTTCACGATACTTCCCAAGTGTGATGGAAGCTTCTTCGGAAAGCGCTACCAAACTATAAAAATAAGAGGCCGAGCTCCAGTCACTTTCTACCACCATCGTTTTTGGCGGAAGGGTTTTCTGCGGCTTAACGTTCAAGGTTTCCCCCTCGATACTACCAGAAATCCCGCATGCATTCAGCAAATCTAAGGTCATGGTTAGATATGGCAAGGAAGTTATCTTTCCCTCTAGCTGAATGACAATTCCTTGAGGCAGTGAAGCACCTATTAAAAGAAGCGCAGAGATATACTGACTACTTACATTGGCTTTAATACTCACTTTGTTGGTTACAAAGTTCTTTCCCATGATATGAAGCGGTGGGCATCCTTCCTTTTGCGTATAGGCAATAGAAGCACCCATGGCCCGTAAGGCTTCAACCAGCACGGCGATAGGCCGTTCTTGCATGCGCGTACTTCCTGTTAAAAGCACCTCAGCGTTGGGCCGACTCGCATAATAGGCTGTTAGAAAACGCATCGCCGTACCGGCATGGTGAATATCTACTGTACCCCTGGTTTGTTTCAATGCTTCTTGTAAGGCCACCGTATCATCACTTTCAGACAAGTTTTCTATAGAAATCGTCGGAAACAGTTGTTGCACGATCAACAGCCGATTCGATTCACTTTTCGATCCGGTGATCTTCAGGTGGTTCTCATTAGAAAGGTTTTTTGTATGGGAAAGGACCGCTTTCATGAGCGATGTTCGTTACGTTTTATCTTCGCCCAAAATTTTGCATAGGTTACGGAAAATCCACAGACGAGAATCCCCCCTAGAAAAACCAGAAGGGTCACCCAAACAGGGCGCGCGGACAAGAACCGAAGATCGAAGCCCAGAAACATCCACTGCAGGAAAAATAGCACCAACATATAGATGATTCCCAACAGTATCACAGACCTCCAAAAGCCCGGATGGGAAATTACTTTTTGTAACATTAGCGCAGTTTTTTGTTGCTATGATGTCGGTCGTGATCGCGTTTGGTCTTCAACTCGAGTTTCTTTGCGAACGCTTCTTCGAGCTTTACTCCCGTTTGATTCGCTAAGCACAGCACTACGAATAAGACATCGGCGAGTTCTTCCCCTAAGTCTTTATCCTTATCGCTTTCCTTTTCACTTTGCTCGCCATAGCGTCGCGCTATAATGCGCGCCACCTCTCCCACTTCTTCGGTGAGTTGCGCCATATTAGTGAGTTCATTGAAATAACGTACGCCGTGCTCCTGAATCCAGATGTCTACTGCTTTTTGCGCATTTTCAATATTCATGCTTACACTTTTGAAAGCACCACCTTTTCATTTTCCTTATCTACTCGTTGCTTGTAGAATTCTTTGATATAAGGGTAGTGAAAAGAAGGCACAATACTCTTATTGATGGTAAAGGTAGTACGAATATTGATATTTCCCTGTGCATTTTGCACCATAAAACGGAAGGTTCCCATTCCTTCCGGTAGGGCAAGGTTGATAGGTTCCGGTAAGGAGGTGACTTCATACCCTTCCGGAATCGTGACCGTAACCATGGTTGTCTTGACAAAGGGATGGGCATAGTCGATGGGGTATTCTCTGGTTTCTTGCACAAACGGATTGTTGTCCATTTTCAGAAAAAACAAAGGGGAGAAATAGATATCATTTCCAATCACTTCTGCCGCCTCGTCAATTTCAAATTCAAAGGATTCGGTTACCGGTTGATAGGGGTCGTCCATATTATCAACTTCCCAGGCTGATACATCACTCATGCCATAGGCTTCCATCAACGATTCGGTCTTCTGTGTTTGGGGCGCGCCTTCGTTCACGGCTCTAAACTGCAAGGCTTCAGAAAGCGTATAGTTTACACGCTGCTGTCCGTGCAATCCGCCTTCCTCGTCCAAACTGGCATTCATCATGATGCTTTGCTTGCTCTTTTCCGCAGGATACAAGGTCATTTGACGCGAGCTTCCATCCTCATTAACCATAAACCCGAACCAATTCAACACACGGGTAGGGAGTACATTGGGCGCCGCATACTTTTCGGTGGCATCCAATAAATAATACGTATTATTGATATTCGCAGCTGCGACCACATAGTTAAAGCCTTCGCGCGTTGGAAATAAGGGAATACCGTGATCTTTGGTGCTTACTAGCACCGGACTCGCATCCAGGCCACATTCTTTTAATAACCCCACCAGCATTAAATTGATATCTGCAGAATTTCCCGTCTTTTCTTTATAAGCATTCACCACTCCGTTGTAGGAGTACAATCGAGCACTACCGTTCCAGGTCATATGATTCTTAACAAAATCGAAGGCCGCGTACATACGCTCCATAGCCCCTGTATGAGCAGCTTTGATGGCTTCGGCATCATCTTTTAGCAAGCGGGTTCTTTTAATTTCATCTCCAAAATACTTAGAGTCATTAATGGTCTTAGCCACCTCTTCCCAGGTCGTGGCCAATTTCTTGATGCCCCCACTATAATTTTCCACCGAAATAATTTCATAGGCAATGCTGTAGCGATAGTTGTTGATATTGTCTACGTAACTCTCTTCCTTTAGGGCCGGAATATCCTTATAGCGATATTCGTGAACGGTTTCATTCACCGCAATGTTGGCGGTACCTCCACCCGACTTAAAACTTACGTTTCGTCGGCGCTGAGAATCATTAGGATTGACGTTGAAGTTTCCTTTGACCATTCGACGCGTATTAAAATACTGCGGAATTTTGATCTCGGCATGGTACGACAAGGTTGGTATATCTTCTTGTATGATTACATCATCAATCGAACTCGCAAAGGGCGACACCAGAGTATAGCTGATCTCTACCACCGAACCTTCTTTCACATTAGGCATACTAATCGCCATTTGATCCCAGCTATCACTTACTTCGGTCTTAAAACGGTTTTCACGTTTCATTTTATAATCTTCTACCTTGCCATTCTCCAGATTGTAGGTGTAGGCACGAAGACGGGATAATTCTTCTTCAGTACTTCCTGATTTGTACAAATTGATCTTAAAGGTTCCGTAGTCTAACCCTTCTTTGTCTAAAATCTTGATGCGTTTGTGGACTTCGGTATACAACACCCATCCGGTATTCTGCTCATAGTCGTAGTAGGTGTTTCTGTAGTTCCGAAGGATTAAAGCATGGGCAGTACTGTCTTTGGCATAAGTAGTCATTTCCAGTTCTTCTTTGGAAACTTCGCCAAATTCATAGTCTTGCGCGTGTGCGGAAGTGGAGACAATTAAACCAAGGAAAAACAGGATAGTAAAAGGCTTCATAAGGATTTCTTTTTTAAAACTAATTTTTGATGATCGTATTTTTTAATGGCCTTTCGAAAATCTCGATAGGCCGTATAGTCGGATGCTGAATAATCGCCTTTTTCCAGGCGAAGTGACCGTTGGTATAATAAAGTGCCCTCTTCGGTAACCGCTACGGAAGCGGTATACGAGCCAAAAGGAGTCTCTATAGAAGCATCTTCCGGAAGAAAGTCAATTTCAAATCCGTCTGGAATACTCAAGTAAACTTCGTCGGTTTCTGCATAATGACGTCGTACCTCAAAGTCTAGTTTGCGACGTTTGTATTTCTTCGGAACATACGAAGCGGCGCGAAAGGCGTTCGGCTGAATGATTAGTTTGTCATTAATGCGACGCGCATACGCATCGGCCGTAACGGCTACTTTCTCATGAAAAACGATGGCGTCCTTATCATTCGAATACTCGAAATTCTTGAATTCCGGTTTCTTAATATCCGAAAAAGAACTGCTGTAATGTTCGCGTAGGTCGGTTTCGTCCATTCGCTCTAGTCTCGAAGCATTATAGTATGCGATACCTTGATATTCCACCGCTAGGGTAGCCTCCAAATTTCCTTCCGAATCAATGGTGAGCTTTGATTTCCCCTCACGTTGTATGCCTTCGTCATAGCGTGTTGTTCGCTTGATAGTTCCTCCTTCTGGCGTGAGTACTAACACATTTCTGTCGTCTGTACCACCACCTAAATAATTGAACGGAATCTCCTGATTGGTGCATTCCAACCAAATATCTTTTTCTTCCAAAGGCACGTTTAAAATAACGTGATTGCCCTGCATGGAGGCGAATTCTGAATCAATATTCTGCTGCTCTTCTCCGGCATGAACCACCGTGTAATAGGACGTAATCCCCTGGCTTTTTAGCAGCGCTTTGGTATAATTAGTGAGTCCTTTACAATCTCCATAACCAAGTCGGTCTACTTCTGCTGCAGGATACGGCCGCCATCCTCCAATTCCCAACTGCACGCTAATGTAGCGGGTTTTATTTTGCATGTACTCGTACACCCGTTTTACCTTTTCTTCGGTGGTCTGGGCGTCTTTGATATACGCTGTTACTTCGGAAATAGTCTCCGGCGGAAGCGCATCAAGACCTGCTACCAAATGATCGTATTGCCACTTTCCAAACGTCTTCCAATCGGTGGCACTCCCAGCAACATCTACCAACGAAAACTCATTCAAGGCTACCTTCACAGAGGGGGTAAAGGTTTCCACTTCGGGGGCTCTCGCTTCTCGAGCAATAGCCGGAATAGACGATACGCTAAAAGACAAGGACGTTTCGGTACTCGATTCAGACACCTTATAATCGGCGAGGTTGTTTCGCTGAACCCGAATGGGAATATTCTTTTCGTTGTTCAATTTGTAAGCGCTATTTTGCACGCTAACATAGTGTTCTGTAATAGGTTTCCATGGCATGACAAACGCCGTTTCCGAGGTTTCAACTTCGGAAATATAATGTAACGTGTAGGGATATTGTTGCGGGGTAAGATTCAGGTATTTGATCCTGTTATCGGTATACAGATCGTTAGAAGAGATCGCGCTTCTGTCGACAAAATCACTTCTTCTGAATCGTTCGATCTCTTTCCCATTAGCATCGTACATGGTAGCTTCCTGCGAACGTATGTTGCGCGTATCATCGTAAAACTCGTAGGCGGACACATGGCGATCTCCGTTCTCATTGAAAACGGTAATAATTTGCTCGTGACGAATATGCATCTTGCTCGTATGCTTGACGTCGATAGTTACCACTTCATTGCGAATCACGGCATTTGCCTCTGTTCTCAACTCAGCAGGGATCGTTCCCACAGCATACAAATCTTCTTGAGAATACCCAATAGATTGACACGCTATGAGAAGAAATAATAGAAAAATTCTCATATAAGAAATGCGTAAATAAAAAAGAATGCCACAGCCGCTAAACTAAAAAAAAAGATATTTCTTACAAATTTATTCGCGACTTTTTGAATCGATCCAAATGGTGACAGGCCCATCATTTACGAGGGATACTTCCATCATAGCACCAAAGACACCTGTAGCTACGTCACCCGAAATTTCGCTACCCAATTGATGCACAAAGGTTTGATACATCTCCTTTGCTAGTTGTGGAGATGCTGCCTTCATAAAGGAAGGCCGATTCCCTTTTTTGGTAGCGGCGTGCAAGGTAAATTGACTCACCACCAAGATACTGCCGTCAATATCGAGAAGGGAGCGATTCATCGCGCCATTTTCATCAGAAAAAATGCGCAGATTCACAATTTTCCGAACCAACCAATCCAGGTCTTCTTGAGCATCATCCTGCCCTACTCCCAGCAATACCAACAACCCCTGATCGATCTGTCCTACCACTTCATTTGAAACGGTAACAGACGCTTTTTTGACACGTTGTAGCAAGACTCTCATGAGGTGGCGTACGGATCTTTTCGGTAGGGTTCGTCTTCTCCTTCTAACAGTTGTAAGTAACTTTTGTAACGAGACCATGAAACGGCTTCCTCTTCCAACGCATCTTTAACGGCACACTTAGGTTCGTTGAGATGCAGGCAGTTATTAAATTTGCAGTCCTCTTTCAGCGCGAAAAATTCCGGAAAATAATCACCAATTTCTTCAGGTTCCATAGCTACCATACCAAAACCTCGAATACCGGGAGTGTCGATGATCTGTGCGCCGAACGAAAGGTCGAACATCTCAGCAAAGGTGGTCGTGTGTTGCCCCTGCTGGTGTTGTTCGGAAGTTTCCGCAGTTTTTAAGTCCAGATCGGGCGCGATGGCGTTGATCAAGGTTGACTTCCCCACGCCGCTGTGCCCGGAGAACATGCTGGTCTTCCCTTTCATGAGTGCCACTACCTGATCTACATTCTTTCCGGTTTTAGCAGAAATACCCACGCAGGTATATCCAATACTTCGGTACAGCGCCGCAAGGTATTTGACCTCTAACAATTCTTCTTCAGAATAGGTGTCAATTTTATTGAATAGTAATACGGCCTCTACATCATAGGCTTCCGCAGTGACCAAAAAACGATCGATAAAAGTGGTAAAGGTAACGGGGTTCACCACCGTCACAACTAGAAATGCAATGTCTATGTTTGCCGCGATAATGTGCGTTTGCTTCGAGAGGTTCACCGACTTACGAACGATGTAATTATCACGCTCACCGATTTCCTTGATCACCCCAATGGTTTCATCGCCCGTAGTTTCCAGTTCGAACTGAACACGATCGCCCACGGCTACAGGGTTAGTACTTTTAATACCATCTATCCTGAATTTTCCCTTAATCCGACATTGATAAAATACGCCCTCATCGGTCTTTACCGTATACCAACTTCCGGTGGATTTATAAACAATGCCTTTCATGCTCACAAAGGTGCAAAACTTTTAGGTATTGATCACTTGTTTTTGGTGGTTGATAGATTCCTGGTGAATGGCCTTAAAGATCTTTAAGATGAATTCTTCGCTTAGGTTCTGTTCTTCCCCTTGTAGAATCATTTTTCCGAGAATCTCATTCCAGCGTTTGGTTTGCAGAATGGCGACATTATTCTTTTTCTTCAGCGAACCAATCTCATCACTAATACGCATCCGTTTTCCTAAAATTTCTAGCAATTGATGATCAACCACATCGATCTTAGTTCGAGCGGTAGCCAGTTTATTTTTGAATTCTACCGCGTCCCCCTCTTCTTTTCGTATCCGAAGATCGACGGTCATTTGATCGAGGGTTTCCGGCTTGATTTGCTGCTTGGCATCGCTCCATGCATTATCGGGATCAAAATGTGTTTCCACCATGAGTCCGTCGTAATTTAAATCTAATGCCGTCTGACAAAGATCAAAAATGATATCGCGTCTTCCGGCAATATGTGAAGGATCTAGAATTAGTGGTAGGTCTGGAAATTTATTCTGAAGATCAATCGGGATCTGCCACTCGGGATTATTCCGATAGCGCGTCTTTTCGTAGGTAGAAAACCCACGATGAATCACTCCAAGGTTTTTGACATCCGCGTGATAAAAGCGTTCCACAGCACCCAACCACAAGGCCAAATCGGGATTCACAGGGTTCTTTACCAGCACCGGTTTATCGGTTCCTCGTAAGGCATCGGCGATCTCCTGAACAATAAATGGAGAAACTGTGGTACGCGCCCCGATCCACAGAATATCGATATCGTGCTTCATGGCCAGATCCACATGATTCGCATTGGCAACTTCGGTGGTCGTTAACATGCCTGTTTCTTCCTTCGCACGTTGCAACCATTTGAGGCCGAGTGCCCCTACCCCCTCAAAATTCCCGGGCCGTGTTCGGGGCTTCCAGATACCGGCTCGCAACACCGTGGCATCGGTATCTTTTAATTGATGAGCGATCTTTAATACCTGGTCTTCGGTTTCAGCGCTGCAAGGCCCCGCAATGACCAAAGGGTGATTGAGTGCCATGGCATCCAACCAATGACGTAATTGTTTGTTATTTTTCATTGGACATGGGCGTTAATTTACTGGGAATGTTTTCTTTGTTACTGGCGTAAGCCCCCAACACCTTGCAATTATGAACATGAGGCTGCAAGGCTTCCACCGCTTGATAGAAGGTTTCGACATCATTAAAAGTGACGTCCATAAAAAATGCGTATTTCCAAGGTTTTCCTAAGACCGGTAACGACTGAATTTTAGTGAGATTGATGTCGTTAGCCGCTAGAATTTGCAGCGCATTACTCAAGGTACCTACTTCATGCCCCAGTTGAAACTTGAGACTGGCTTTGGTGGCTTCCTTATTATTTAACGTACTGCCACGGGCACCGATTAGCACAAAACGCGTTTGATTTTCTTTAATATCCTGAATATGGCTATCCAGAATTTTCAGACCGTAACGTTCAGCTACTTGTTTTCCAGCAATGGCGGCTACCCCTTTGAGATTGTTCTCTTTAATGCGTTTTGCTTCGGAAGCGGTATCCTTTCCTTCAATAATCTTGAATTGCGGCGGAAATTTCCGTAGATAATCCTTACACTGAAGCAATGCCACCGGATGCGAATGCACCTCGAAAACATCGATAATCGATTCGGTTTCTAAAGCCATCAAATACATCTGAATGTTCAAAAACACCTCATCATACACTTCAAAATCGTGGGAATCAATAAGATTGTAATTGGGCAAGATAGAACCCGCGATGGAGTTCTCAACGGCAATGACCCCGTATTCGGCTTTTCCTTTTTTGACGCTTTGGGCAACCGCATCAAACGAATCGCAAGTAATTAAGGAGACTTCTTCATTTGGGAAGAGCTGCTGCACCGCTTCATCGTGGAAGGAGCCTTCGATACCTTGAATAGCAATTTTCATACGTTTCAGTTTTTCAGATTATAAAATAAAAAACCCGGAAAAAATTCCGGGTTTTCTGTATATGTTTGACGTGTTATTTCTTACATACCGGCCCCGGATCCCTCTGTACCATAGAAGAACCAAAAGTTGAAATATGTAAAAAAATGCGTCATTGATCTCTGTTTGTATTGCTAAAGTAACCAATTACAGACAACAACAAAATTTTTTCGTCGTTTTTTTAAATACGTACCTTTACGACCTACAGTATGTCATTAGAAATTCAAAATATTAGCAAGCGATATGGCGATCAACTAGCGCTAGATTCGGTAAGCTTTGCGGTGCAGAAAGGGGAGATCGTCGGTTTTTTAGGCCCTAATGGTGCCGGTAAATCTACCTTGATGAAAATCCTCACCACCTATTTGCGCCCCTCTTCGGGTGATGCTCAGGTGAATGGGCACGGTGTTTCCGAAGAAAAACGGAAGGTGCAGCGAAGTATCGGGTATTTACCCGAACACAACCCCTTGTATACCGATATGTACGTACGAGAATATCTGGCCTTTACCGCCAAAACCTATGGCGTTTCCAAAGAACGTGTGGATAAGGTGGTACAGCAAACCGGACTCACTCCTGAGGTACGCAAAAAAATCGGGCAGCTTTCCAAAGGGTATCGACAGCGCGTAGGACTGGCGGCCGCGCTCATCCACGATCCTGAGGTCCTTATTTTAGATGAGCCTACCACCGGACTCGACCCCAACCAATTGATTGAAATCAGAGAGCTGATTAAAACCATTGGGAAAGAAAAAACGGTACTCCTTTCTACCCATATTATGCAAGAGGTCGAGGCCATTTGCGATCGTGTCATTATTATAAACAAAGGGTCGATTGTCTTAGATCAATCGCTTTCAGAATTAAAAGGAGGGCAACAACAAATTGTGACCGTAGCCTTCGATTATCGCGTGGAAACGGTAGCGCTTCAAGGCTTACCTAATGTCGATAAAGTGGAGAATCCAGGAGGGTTTCAGTATGACATCTATTTCAACACCAAGACCGATATGCGAAGTGAGGTTTTTGATTTTGCACATGACAATGGCTTGAAGATCTTACAGCTTCACCAACGCAACACCACCTTGGAAAAGTTATTTTCGGAACTTACTCAAAAATAAGGCGGCCTTCATACGGCTGTCGCACATCTACTTGGGGCGGTCTGTTAACAGAAATAACATTTCCTACACTTACGATATCTCCCACAATCGAGCGTTGTGGATTGACGATCATATCCTGACTACTGCGGTGAAACAAATTGATGTAATCAATTATTAAGTCCCGTGCCTCCACCCGGCAATCTCCGGCATACAGTCGGAAATTCGCCACCGTTGCCGAACCTGAGAGAAAAAAGTTTGAAAGTCCGTTTGCCACCACGTTCAGCTCATCTACGTCCAGGCGCATCTGAAAATCACCATCAATATGAAATTCGTCTTCGTCGGCACCGTCTTCTGAAAGCAAAGTGAGCTTCGGAAAGGCTAGCGTACCACGCCCCTCCACCATGAGACCTGAGCTATTTCGAATTTCGGTGAGATTAGGAACGGTAACAAAAACACGGGTCACGCCGTAATCCCGAACCAAATTACAGCCATTGTTATTGACAATAGAAAGTTGGCCGTCTGCTACGGTTAATTCGATGTCATTCAATAAATTTTCTCCGGTCTCTACAAACACCTTTTGTTCGGGTCCTTTCTGAACGATCAATTGGGTTCGTTCAAAAACTGTTACACGCGTAAAAGGCGGCACCACCATCTCCTCGAGCACCAAGTCTCCCGTCGCCTGAAAACAATTCAACCCTTTATCTGAATCGCACCCCAACAAGAGAACGAACAGCAATAGTGATAGATACCAGTGTGTTTTCAGTTTCATCATAATCGTATGCCAATTCCAAATTCAACACCTTCTGCTTTTGCCCAGTGGGCTTTTACCGTCACCGAAGCGTAAAATTGGTCTTTTATAAAATACCGCTTAAGACCCAATCGGTTATACACGCGGTTTTCAAACGCATAGGGCCAATATACGTAATAGCCAAGGTGACTTACAAATGCTACTTTATTAAAGCGTAGCTCATGCCCAACAAAAACTCCTACCCGCATAAAATCTTCGTCTCCGCTCAGACCGTCTTCAGGATAGGCAATGGAGCGAAATTTAATAAGTTCTTTCAGAAACATGGCTGCAAACACATCGACGCCTCCTACGAGGGTGCTTTTATAGTTGATTCTTTTGTCGACAAATCCCGAAAACACGTAAAAAGGCTCTTGACCCAACCCAATGACATCGCTTTCGTTCATTCCAAAGCGAAAGGCAACGTTATACTTCAGGCGCTCGGCATGACTGCTACTGGGCGGATCGTCTTTTTCGATAAACTCAGGCATGTTCTCGTGATCGATCAAGTAACTAACTCCCGCATTGAAAGCCCAGGTATTGGTACTATTATTGGGTGCCCGAAGGTTTGCATTGCTGTAGTGAATAATACTAAAACCGGCATGTACCCCCAACCCTTCCCAAATGTTTTCTTTTACGAAATTTGCCTTGAGGAAGGTGGTGCTCATAAAGCGAGTACCGTAGGCGTTGTTGATAAAATTTTCTTCTCTGTCGTAGGGTTTGGTTGTGTAGGCAACTCCCTGCCCCAGCCGAATCACCAAATGTCGTTTGAAGAAGTAAAAATTATAGTGTCCGTACAATCCGTAATTCTCTCCCAAGTATTGATTTACCATGTCCTGGTACGTGAACGTAACCCCCCAATCGGGATAGCGATGACGACGTTCCCATTCATTGAATCCGTAGGTTTTACGATTGTAGGTTAAGATAAGTCCGTAGGGATGGTCGGTAATGAGGTGAGCGATATCCGGATTGTGCTCTAGTATGCTTCCGTAAAAATAATCGACTTCAAGAGAGACCGGCTTCTGTTCTTTTGCATCTTGAGCCACCATAGCCGGAAAGCTTAAAATAAAACACAACAGGGGCAAAAAAGATGGTCTCATATTTTCAAGGTCGCGTAAAGATACATTAATCCACGAAAATGAGGCGGCCGGTATAAAATTCTTCTACTTCCACTACCGGCGGGCGATAATGCGACACTACATCTCCTACCCCTTGAATGTCTCCCCGCAACACTTGCAACGGATTTATAATCATTTTGTTAGCGCTACGCTGTTGTATTTGGAGTGTATCCACCAACAAATGTTCACCTTCTAAACGCGGAAATTCATCCGTAAAAGCAAACCGACCGCGACTTGCATTTCCATTCAAATAAAAAACGCTTTGTCCGTTGGCGGAAATAATTAATTCATTCACGTCGAGGGACAGTACAAAATCACCACTTTTTCGTGCGATGGAAACATTCCCTGAGGTATTGCTTAAGAGTCGGATTGACTCGAACCGCAACACCCCATCACTCTGCACCGCGTAAATAGAACTATTTCTAATCTCAGAGAGTTCCGGTACCGTTACAAAGGCCCGTACCGGTGCATAGTCTCGAACCAGATTGCAAGTGTTGGTATTTACAATAACAAGGGTATTCGCTACCACTGAAACCGAAACATCGGGTAGCACATTGGTTCCTGTTTCAATCGTTATACTCGCTTCAGGACCTTGACGCAAGATTAGTGATACTTCATTTTCTATTTGAATAGCATCGAAAAAAGGCATGATAAACTCTTGTTGCACCGTGTCTCCCGACGTTTGAACACAGTCCCAAGCGCTTTCAGAAGTACATCCGAAGCATCCCAGCATCAATAGTATGTAGTACATTTTTCTCATATCACATTCTAACCCCTATTCCAAATTCAACCCCTTCAACCTTGGCTCCATGAGATTTCAAGGTGATTGCCCCAAACCATTTGGGGTGAAATCGATACTTCAAACCGGCCCGAATATAGGTTCTTCCTTCAAAATCATAGGGATAGTACACGTAATATCCAAACTGCGAGAGCACCGAAAGCGCGTTAAAGTGCAGTTCGTGCCCTACAAAGACACCTACTCGTTTATAATCTTCCTGGCCGCTGAGCGTAGGATCAAGACCCGAACGATGTAAATAGCGAATCTCTTCTTTCAGAAAATAGGCGACAAAAAGATCGGCTCCCGCCTGCAGGCTACTTTTATAAGAAAGTCGCTTGTCTGCAAAGGCGGAAACAACCCAGAAGGGGTGCGATCCCAACCCCACATAATCACTTTGATTGCTCCCTCCACGCAAGACCACGTTCATGTGAATGGGTTCTTTGTATGGTTCATACACCGAATCCATACGCTGTTCGGCATTCGATTCCTTATGGTATCCCAGGGCGGCATGAAAGATCAAGGAGTTCATGCTGCTGTTCGGAGCTTTAAAGTTTCCGTTGGAGTAATGCAACAAACCCACACCCACTTGCAACTCCCATGGGTTCCATAGGCGAAAGCGAGCGGTGCTAAGCTGTAAATAGGTGGTGCTCAGCAAATGACTTCCGTAGGCGTTATTCTTAAAGTTAGTTTCGAGATCGAAGGGGTTTGTGGCATAAGCAACACCTTGGCCAATGCGCATTCGTAAATTTCTTCGGAAAAAATAGAAATTGAAATGTCCGTAGAGTCCGTAGGTATCCCCTAAGACCTCATTACCCGAAAACTGCGTGACCAGTGAAACTCCGTAGTCAGGATAGCCGTATTCCTGCTGCCATCGCTTCTTACCGTAGGTGGGTTTATTATATGCGAGCACAAGGCCAGTAGGATGCGTTCGCACCAGATGCGCAATGTCTTTATTGTGCCGCAATAGGGTGCCGTAATAGTACTGTCCCTCTATCCAGAAGGAAGGTAATACCGATTGTGCCATGCCAAGAAAGCCGCACAACATCAAGAAAAGACATGGGGCCGTTTTCACCTTGCAAAGAACGGAAATCTTCAGGAAAACGGCAGCTCCGAAAGCGTAACATTTCCGCCTGATAGCACAATCCCGATCTCGGTGTCCCGGAACCGTTGCTTTTCTTTGAGAACCGCTGCCAAAGCAACGGCACTGGAGGGTTCAACGACGATCTTCATACGTTCCCAAATGAGCTTCATAGCGAAGATAATTTCTGCTTCGGAAACACAAATAATATCACTCACGTGACGCTGAATGATCGGAAAATTTTGATCTCCTAAATGCGTTCGCAATCCGTCGGCCAGGGTTGCGGTGGTGGTATTGACTTGTATAGCGCCAGAATGAAATGACCGATACGCATCATCTGCTTCTTCAGGTTCGGCGCCAAAGGTGGTACATGAATTCCCAAAATAGTGGCCGGCTAAAGCGGTCCCGGCTAGGAGTCCGCCCCCGCCCACCGGGGCACAAAGCACAGTGACCCCCGGCTGATCCTCCAACAATTCCATGGCTGCCGTGGCATTTCCCAAAATGACGGGTAGGCTATTAGAGGGGTGTAGTGAAGTGGCGCCAGTCTCTTTCTGAATGCGGGCTGCGGCAGCTTCCCGTGCTTCGAGGGTCGCTTCACATTCGGTGACGGAAGCTCCATACCCTTTAACGGCTTCCTTTTTCACCTGAGGTGCGTTCTTCGGCATGACCACATACGCAGGAACGCCTAATTCGTTAGCCGCTAGTGCGACCGCCTGACCAAAGTTCCCAGAAGAATGCGTCACCACGCCACGTTCACGTTGTTCTTCCGATAATTGCAAAATAGCGTGAGCGGCTCCGCGCATTTTAAAGGCGCCCATTCGTTGGAAATTCTCACATTTAAAAAACAAGGAAGCGCCACTTATTCGATTGAGAGTTTTGGAGGTCCAAATTGGAGTTCGATGAATATACGGCGCAATTTCGCGCTGCGTTTGCTGAAGTTCTTTTTCCGTAGGAATGACCGTGTCCATACCACGAAAATAGGAATTTATCCCGGTAAATGTATGCCGCACTCCCGGTTTTCTAAAGCCTTTATCGGATCGTAATAAGCTGTCGCTTTGGGCAAGTGATATGTTTTCAAATAGTCGTCCATTTCTTCATCCGAAAAATGATAGAAGGGGCACACTTTTAAGATACCTTCTTCTGTAAACGACAGTATATTCAATTGATCTCTATGCGCCGTCTGCCCCTTCCGAAGATTCGTAAACCATAAGTCGGGAGCCAATCGATCGATGGCACTTTTGAAAGGTAAAGTTTTCATAAGGGTTGAAATCCTTTCGTGGTTGGGATTGTCAATGCTAGGTGCTCCTAGCCATGCGTTCATATAGGCGGTAGTATACGGCGGTGTAGCGATTTCAAGTTGTAATGAGAATCGCTCTTGCAACTGCTGTGCATGGGCATATGTTTCCGGAAGGTTGTACCCGGTATCGCACCACAATACTGAAAGGTTGACATCTTGTTGGTAGGTTGCATGCAGTAAGGCGGCAGAATAGGTGCCGAAACTAGTGCTTACTAAAGGACAATTAGACAGTCCCAAGGTAAAAGAAATAATCTCTTCAGGGGTTTCATAGCGTAGGTTTTCATTAAAGAGCGCTATATTCTTTGGGGATATCTTCGTCATTACTTAAATCCTATAGGTTTACTAGATTTTACAAATATACAGTTTCTAAGAAGACCCCACATCTCGAACGTACAAGTTTATATAACCAAGTCGGCTAAGGTAGTGTTGCTCAGTATTTTTAGCGTATTGTCCCGAACCTGAATCATCACCTTATGGATGCCACAGCTGGATTCATCTTTACAGTCCTCACATTTTTCATAGAAATTTAAACTAACACAGGGAACCATGGCAATGGGACCTTCCAAAATTCGATAGACATGCGTAAGGGGTATATCTGCAGCCTGTTTTCGCAAATAATAGCCACCCCCTTTTCCTTTTTTGGAACCGAGATACCCAGCTTTCCGAAGACTCAATAGAATACTTTCTAGAAATTTCCGTGAGATATTTTCAGCGTCGGAAATTTCAGCAATGGCAATCGGCCCCTTTCCCGTGCGTTTTGCCAGGTAGGCCAAGGCTTTAAATCCGTATTTGGTCTTCCTTGAGATCATGAGATCACAGTACCATTTAGGGTAAGGTCGTAGGTTATAGCCACCGATTTTTCTAAGGTGATGGAAACGGAACAATATTTTTCAAAACTGAGTTTCGCAGCTCGCAAGGCTTTGGCGGGATCAATTTCCCCTTCCAGATGAATGGCCACATGCATGGCTTCAAAAGGTTTGGCACCCTTCACTTCTTTTCGGTCGCCGCGTACTTCAACCCCGTAATGGGTGATAGTTTGCCGCTGCTTTTTTAAGATCATGATCACGTCTATAGCGCTACAACCCCCAATTCCCATAAGCAATAATTCCATCGGACTAGCGCCTTTTGGGGACACATCGGTTTTATTATCAATATAAACCGGCACCTCACTTCCGCCGGTGCCTTTGAACAAGTATTCATCGTTAATTCGCTCTAAGGAAACCTCCATATCAAAAATTTTCCTTAAAGATACAGTATCCTAAAAAACCGACTGTGCTATGGCCTTAATATTATCGCTTTTTCCCATCGAATAATAATGCAGGATTGGAACCCCGGCAGCGATTAATTCTCGGCTCTGCTGAATGCACCATTCGATTCCGATAGTTCGTACAGCGGAATTGTCTTTCGCTTTGATTACTGACATTACGAGTTCATCGGGAAGGCCCACACTGAAACGGTGCGGAATTAAATTAAGTTGCTTTTTGGTAGCGATTGGCTTTAAACCGGGAATGATAGGAACGGTAATCCCCGCCTCTCGACAAGCACTTACAAATTGAAAGTACTTCTTATTATCAAAAAACATTTGGGTCACTACATAGGTAGCACCTTCCTTTATTTTCTTCTTCAAAAAATGAATATCGCTCTCCATACTAGGCGCCTCCAGATGCTTTTCGGGGTATCCGGCCACTCCAATGCAAAAATCGGTGGGAGTACTGTTTTGCAATTCTTCATCTAAATACACTCCCTGATTCATATGCGAAATTTGCCCTACCAGTTCATTCGCATAGCGATGCCCTTCTTTTTCTGCGGAAAAATAAATTTCACTCTTCACGGCATCACCTCGTAAGGCCATTACATTATCGATCCCTAAAAATCCTAGATCTATAAGGAAATTTTCGGTATCTTCTTTACTGAAACCACCACACAGTATGTGGGGAATCGCATCTACGTCATATTTGTTCTGAATAGCGGCACAAATCCCTACAGTGCCCGGGCGCTTGCGTACCACCTTTTTCTCCAGCAAGCCGTTCTTTAACTCTTTATAGACATATTCTTCTCGATGATACGTCACGTCAATAAAAGGTGGATTAAATTCCATAAGGGGATCAATATTGTCGAAAATAGACTGAATATTCTGCCCTTTTAAAGGGGGAAGTATCTCAAACGAGAATAAGGTGTTTCCATTCGCTTCTTTGATATGGTCGATTACTTTCATGGGGTATCTGCAATTGTGGGTGACAGCCACTGTTGGGCTTTTTCTATGGTGATATTTTTTCGGTTTGCATAATCGGCAACCTGGTCTTGTGTAATTTTTCCAACGCCAAAATAACGTGCTTCAGGATGCGCGAAGTAATAGCCTGAAACGGAAGCCGCCGGCCACATAGCCAAACTTTCTGTGAGGGTGACGCCAATGCGCTCTTCCACTTGTAGTAGCTTCCAAATGGTTTCTTTTTCAAGATGGTCGGGACAGGCAGGATAGCCGGGAGCGGGGCGAATTCCGTTATATGCTTCTTTAATAAGTGCGTCGTTATCGAGGTTTTCTTCGGAAGCATAGCCCCAATGCCTTTTCCGAACCTGCTCATGAAGGTATTCTGCGGAAGCTTCCGCAAGACGATCCGCCAGGGCTTTTATCATGATCGCATTGTAATCGTCATGAGCCGTTTCGAAGGCTTTGGCTCGTTGTTCGGTTCCGAAGCCAGCACTCACGCAAAAGGCCCCAATGTAATCTTGAATTTCCGAATCTTTCGGAGCGATATAGTCGGCGAGCGCGATATTGGGTCTCCCCGAACTTTTTTCTTTCTGCTGGCGTAGCGTTCTAAAATGGTAGGTTTGTGTTCCGGAGCAAACTTCAATATCGTCGTGGTTCACCTGATTGGCGGGGAATAACCCAAAGACCGCTTTTGCCTGCAACCATTTTTCGGAAATCACTTTCCGAAGCATCTGCTGGGCATCCGAAAACAGCTCGGTTGCTTGAGGGCCGACTACGGCATCGTTCAAAATTTCAGGATATTTTCCATGGAGGTCCCAACTTCGGAAGAAGGGCGTCCAGTCGATATACGGCACCAGTATCTCTAAAGGAATGTCATCCATTTGTTGGACGCCAAGCTCCTTGGGAGTTAACATATCCGAAGCGTCCCAATCGATCTGTAATTTGTTGGCTCTCGCAGCTTCAAGAGAGACATAACTCTTTTCTGTTTGCCGATTGAGAAAACGATCTCTAAAATGGGCATATTCGCTTTTCAGATTTTTCTGGTAGTCCGCTTTTCGATCTTTTTGAAGCAGTTCTCCCACCACGGTAACAGCGCGTGAGGCATCATTTACATGCACTACCGCATGGGCGTATTCGGGATCGATCTTTACAGCGGTATGCGCTTTGCTCGTGGTAGCACCGCCAATGAGCAAGGGAACCTCAAAGTTCTTTCGCTTCATCTCTTTAGCAACAAACACCATTTCGTCAAGAGAGGGCGTTATGAGTCCGCTTAGCCCAATAATATCTACTTGTTCCTCTTGTGCCGTAGCAAGAATCTTTTCCGGCGGCACCATGACCCCCAAGTCAATGATCTTGTAGTTATTACAAGCTAAAACAACGGAAACAATATTCTTCCCAATATCATGCACATCGCCCTTAACGGTAGCCAACAATACCTTTCCCTGCGGTTGAGAATGTTCGTCTTTTTCTTCTTCGATATACGGAAGGAGATATGCTACTGCTTTCTTCATCACACGGGCACTTTTCACCACTTGCGGCAGAAACATTTTTCCACTTCCGAAGAGATCGCCCACCACGTTCATTCCGGTCATTAAATGACCTTCAATCACTTCGATGGGACGGGCAACGGATTGCCTCGCTTTCTCCACGTCGGTTTCAATAAACGCATCGATTCCTTTCACCAGCGAACGTGTAATTCGGTCCTGCAGCGGCTCTTCACGCCATGACAGGTCTACTGTGCTTTTCTTTTCGGCACCTTTCACCGTTTCAGCGAACTCCAGCAAACGTTCGGTAGCGTCATCTCTGCGATTAAGAATAACATCTTCCACATGCGTCAATAAATCCTTCGGAATATCATCATAGACTTCCAAAAGCGTCGGATTGACGATCCCCATATTCATTCCCGCCTCAATAGCATGATACAGAAAAACCGAGTGCATGGCTTCTCGCACCGTATTATTTCCGCGGAAACTAAACGACACATTGCTCACGCCACCACTCACGCTGCAATGCGGCAAGTTGCTACGTACCCATCGGGTTCCTTCGATAAAATCGGTTGCATTTTTTCGATGTTCGTCCATGCCCGTAGCCACGGGAAAAATATTTAGGTCAAAAATGATGTCTTCCGGCGGAAACCCAACACCATTGACCAAAAGATCGTAGCTGCGTTTGGCAATTTCAATACGGCGTTCGTAGGTATCGGCTTGCCCCGTTTCATCAAACGCCATCACAATAACGGCCGCTCCGTAGCGCCTGATTAGAGTAGCCTGACGAACAAATTCTTCTTCGCCCTCCTTCAGACTGATCGAATTCACGACACATTTTCCTTGAACGACTTGCAGTCCCGCCTCTATGATGTCCCATTTCGAACTGTCAATCATTATAGGAACACGCGCTATATCGGGTTCAGCTATTACCAAATTCAGAAAGGTGACCATGGCTTCTTTACCATCGATGAGACCGTCGTCCATGTTAATATCGATAATTTGCGCCCCGTTCTCCACCTGTTCGCGCGCAATGGCCAGCGCCTCCTCGTACTGTTTTTGTTCAATCAAGCGCAGAAAGCGACGAGAGCCGGCCACATTGGTACGTTCCCCAACGTTTATAAAATTACTTTCGGGGGTAATGACCAGGGGTTCAAGCCCTGATAATCGCAAATATCGTGCTTCCCTACTCATACTGATTTCAGGGTGTTAGTGCGTAGTGAAAAAGATCGTGGCGAATACTTTTCGACCAAGGTTGCGATGGCTTTGATGTGCTCGGGAGTCGTTCCGCAGCAGCCCCCGATGATATTGATCAAATTCTTATCGAGGTAGGTTTCAATCTGTCGCGCCATTTCGGTGGGGGTTTCATCGTATTCTCCAAAGGCATTTGGCAAGCCGGCATTTGGATAAGCGGAAACCGCCAAGTTTGAATGTCTTGCCAACACTTCCAAATGCGGCGTGAGTTGTTTTGCCCCTAATGCACAGTTAAAGCCAATGCTCAACAAGGGTACGTGAGATACCGAGATCAAAAAGGCCTCTGCCGTTTGCCCTGAAAGCGTTCTTCCGGAGGCATCGGTAATGGTTCCACTGAGCATCACGGGCACTTGTTGGTTTCGCTCTTCTTTTAGTTCTTCAATGGCAAACAGTGCTGCTTTTGCATTCAATGTATCAAACACCGTTTCCACCAGTAACACATCTACGCCGCCATCCAGCAAGGCTGCGGCCTGTTGTTTGTAGGCCACACGGAGCTCCTCGAAGGAAATGGCTCGAAAACCAGGATTATTCACATCGGGAGACAAGCTTGCCGTTTTATTGGTAGGCCCCATCGCTCCGGCAACAAACCTAGGTTTTTCGGGTGTTTTTCGAGTAAACTCACGCGCTACTTCTTTAGCGATTTTAGCCGACTCATAATTTAATTCGTACACCAAATCTTCCATACCGTAATCGGCCATAGCGATGGTGGTGCCTGAAAAGGTATTGGTTTCTACAATATCGGCTCCTGCTTCAAAATAGTTGGCATGTATTGTAGCGATAGCTTCAGGCTGAGTGAGACTTAATAAATCATTATTACCCTGTACCGGATGACGGTGATCTTTAAAACGTTCCCCTCGAAAATCAGCTTCTGTAAAATGATAGCGTTGTAACATGGTGCCCATGGCGCCGTCTAAGACTAGAATTCGATTTTGTAATGCTTTCTCTAAAGTGGTCATAAATTATTTAGGGCTTGTTTTATATCTTGAATAATATCTTCTATGTGTTCCAATCCTACGGAAATTCTAATGAGACCATCCGTTATCCCAACCTCCCACCGCTCTTCTTTTGATAATTTATGGTGCGTTGTGGAGGCCGGATGGGTCACGATAGTTCTTGTGTCGCCCAAGTTAGCCGAGAGCGAACAAAGCTGCAAGCGATTCAAAAAATTCCGTCCAGCTTCTAATCCACCCTTCAACTCAAAGGCAACAATGTTTCCGCCTCGTTTCATTTGTTTTTTGGCAATCGCACATTGCGGATGTGTGGGTAAGAACGGATAGGCAACATGTGCTACCTTGCTGTTACCGCTTAAAAAGTGAGCCACTTTATCAGCACTATCGCAGTGTTGTTCTACACGAACTGCGAGGGTCTCGAGACTTTTAGATAAGACCCATGCATTGAAAGGTGATAATGCCGGACCCGAATTTCGGGAAAACAAATAAATTTCGCGTATTAGATCCGCGCGACCCACGGTCACACCTCCTAACACTCGTCCTTGTCCGTCGATCAACTTGGTAGCTGAATGAATGACCAAATCAGCACCAAAGGTAATGGGTTGTTGTAAATAAGGAGTCGCAAAACAATTATCAATGATTAAAATAAGGTTGTGTTTTTTTGCAATACGTCCTAACAAGGCCAGATCTAAGATCGCCACAGCCGGATTCGTGGGTGTTTCCGCATATAAAACTTTTGTGTTAGGTTGAATCAGAGATTCCAACGTCGCTGTTTCATTCACCTTAAAATAGGTGGTATTGATACTCCATTTTGGGAGGAATTTAGTAAATAGTGTATGGGTTGATCCAAAAACGCTTCGGCATGAAACAATGTGGTCTCCACTATTCAACAAGGCAGCCAAGGTGGAAAAAACCGCACTCATTCCTGTGGCAAAAGCATAACCAGATTCTGCACCTTCTAAGGCGCACATCTTTTCGACAAACTCAGTATTATTAGGGTTGGTAAACCGACTGTAAATGTTTCGTTCTTTTTCCTCTGAAAAAGAAGCTCTCATATCTTCTGCATCTTCAAAGACAAAACTCGAGGTTAGGTACAAAGGCGTAGAATGTTCCAAATACTGGGAACGATCTATTTGCCTGCGAATAGCTGCTGTTTCCATATGTTTCATCTCCTAGACAATTCTTTCCGAAAGTCGTAACACATCGCCCAATACACCTCTAGCCGTTACTGCTGCTCCGGCTCCGGCTCCTTGAATCACAATAGGGTGATTTCCGTAGTTCTCGGTATAAATCTCAAATATAGAATCACTACCCTGCAAATGTCCCAATGCACTACTTTTAGGGACCGAAACCAAGGAAACTTGCAATTTTGCACCATCAACTTTTGAAAGGTCGCCATGCAAATCACCAACATATCGAAGCACCTGATTGGAACCCAGATTCTTCCGTTTGATTTGAAACCCCACGTTGAATTCTTCTAAACGATCCATAAATTCATTATTAGGGATGTCTCGTAAGTTCTCCGGGATTAAATTTTGAATGGAAATATCTTCAAACTCATTGTGTAAATCGAGCTCACGTGCTAGAATCAACAACTTTCTTCCTACATCATTTCCACACAAATCCTCGCGAGGATCGGGTTCGGTATATCCTTTTGAAATAGCCTGTCGTAAGACCTCACTAAAAGGTAAATTACCTTCAGAAAAAGTATTAAAAATATAGCTCAGCGATCCCGAAAACACGCCTTTGATTCGAGTAATATTCTCTCCAGAAAGATGCAATAGTTGAATTGTATCTACTAAGGGGAGACCGGCTCCAACATTGGTTTCATACAAGTACTGCTTTCGTTTTTCAAACAACAGCTTCCTCAAGGACTTATAGGAATCGAAGGCCAAGGTATTGGCTATTTTATTCGATGAAACCAAATGAAACCCATGTTTTACCAAGGTTTGGTAATCGGATACAAAGGTGGAACTCGCTGTATTATCAATGGCAATTACATTTGATAAGTTCTTCGATTTTGAAAAATTAATTACATCCCGAATATTGTAGGGTTGACCTTTCGTTTTCTTTTCATCACGCCAATTTTCGCTGATTCCTTCTTCGTTTAATATCAATCGAGTGCTGTTGGCAATGGCAAATACGGTCAATTCGATATCACGGCGACGGGAAATTTCACTTTTGGAGCTTATGATTTGATCAATCAGTATCGCCCCCACATTTCCGTGACCAAAAATAGCAAGATGTACGCGTCGTTTCCTTATAGATTTTAAGTCAATCAGTGATGGTTGACTATTCAATAGTTGCACACTCATACTGTTGTTTTTTAGGGGTTATTTGCTGGAAAATTGGAGATAGAATAGTTGATAATTGGTCAAACTCGATCAAAAACGCATCGTGACCATGTATCGAGTTAATTTGATGGTAGTACAAATTAGTTTTGATTTTACTGAAAAGCTTATAGGTGTCAAGAATTTCATCATTAGTATAAAAACCATCGGTATTGATCCCAATTAGATGCACGGAAGCAGCTATATCTTTCACAGATGCGATGAAGTTTCCGGTCTGTCGAGCTATGTTCGCTGTTGTCAATAAGTGGTTCATTAATTGGTATGCCTGCAATTGGAATCGAGTTTCCAATCGCTTACCATGATAAAACAACCAGCTTTCAACGGCGTAGATAGAAGTACTTTCTTGACGTCGTCGATTAAATTTTTCTCCTAGCGACTGCGGCGTTCGGTAGAAGGTCATGGCATGCATTCGAGCGTCCTGTAAAGGTTTTTCAGAATGTTTCAGGATTTGCTTCTGGATTCGGCATTGAGCAATCACCCAATCACTGGCCTTCCAATCACTGGCAATTGGAATTAAATGCTGAACCAGCTGCGGACGCAACGCGGCCAATTGCCATGCGATAGTTCCGCCCAAGGATCCTCCAATCACAGCAAAGAGCGACTCAATTTGTAGTATATCAATGCCCTTTAAAAAAAGTTGAGCTACGTCCAAAACTGAAAGATCGGTGTAGTTCTCAATTAGAAATCCATTGTAACCATTTCCGGGAACATTAAAGCAGAGCACCGAAAATTGGGTAGTATCGATGCATTTTCCCTCACCAATGAGGGTGTTCCACCATCCGTCATCGCCTGCGATGTGGCTATTTCCTGTTAGAGCATGATTAACCAAAACCACGGGGGCTTGGTTGAGCGGTCTTCCGAAGCATTCATAGCTCAGCGGAATATGATCAAAGACAAATCCCGATTCGGTTTTGTAGTGAGATATATTGATTGTTTTCATCATCCTTCGTTTTTCAGAAAAAGGAGTCGACTCATAGCTGGAGTCGACCCCTACTTCTCCTGTTTCTATACAAATTCAGGTTTTCTAATGGCAGCGAAGGCATGTTCAAGATCGTCGATTAGATCTTGTAGACTTTCAAGTCCTACGGAAAGTCGAATTAAGTCCTTGGAAACCCCTGCTTTCAATTGATCTACATCACTTAATTGTTGGTGCGTTGTGCTGGCCGGATGAATTATTAATGATTTGGTGTCTCCAATATTCGCCAGCAGAGAGAATACTTGTGTTGTATCAGCCACAACTTTGGCAGCCGCATACCCTCCTTTCAAGCCAAAGGTAACAATCCCACTCTGCCCATGAGGCAAATATTTATCGGCGAGCGATTTATACTTGTTGCATTCAAGTCCCGGATATTGTACCCAGGCTACCTCTTCGTGTTGCTGTAACCATTGGGCTAATGCCAAAGCATTTTCAGAATGTTTCTTAATTCGAACTTCCAACGTTTCCAACCCTTGAATAATCTGGAATGCGTTGTAGGGACTCAAAGCCGCTCCAAAATCACGTAGGCCCTCCACCCGAATCTTAGCGATAAATGCGGCTTCGCCCAAGGCATCAGAATAAACTAACCCGTGGTAGCCGGGTGAGGGCTCTGTGAATTCAGGGAATTTTCCGTTGGTCCAATCAAAGGTACCTGCATCAATAATTGCACCTCCGAGGGAAGTTCCGTTTCCACAGACGTATTTCGTCAATGAATGAATTACGAGATTGGCTCCGTATTTAATTGGGTTTAATAAATAAGGGGTCGCTACCGTATTATCAACTATCAAGGGGATTTTATAGGCTTTCGCTTGCTTGGAAATGGCTTCAATATCTAGCACATCTAACTTTGGATTCCCAAGGGATTCTACAAATACAGCACGGGTATTTTCCTGAATTGCGGTTCCGAAATTTTGTGGGTCTGACGCCTCAACGAAGGTCGTTTCTATACCTAATCTTCGGAGGGTGACATTTAAAAGATTAAAGGTCCCTCCATATAAACTATTCGAAGCTATGATGTGATCACCACTACGTAATAGCGTAAGAAGTGTCGTGGCAATGGCCGACGTTCCCGAAGCGGTAACTACAGCTCCTATACCCCCTTCCAAAGCTGCCAAGCGCTGTTCGAGGATGTCGTTGGTTGGATTGTTTAACCGTGTATAAATAAAGCCGGGAGTCGCCAAACTGAATAGATCAGCGGCGTGCTTGCTGTCATTAAATACATAACTTGTGGATTGATAAATAGGAACCGCTCGGGTGCCCTTGTTGTCTTGGACGGTGTGTCCTGCGTGCAACGCTTGCGTTGCAAATTTGTGTGTACTCATTTTCTTCTATTTTGAGTTGAACAATAGTTAAACTCAAAGCCAAAATGCGTCTTGCGACGTATCTACCAGAAGAATGTTATAAGAATTTAGAAGACAACTCAGAAAGAATTGTCGTTTCGTTATCTATTCCCGATTTGCGGGATAGAATGTAGCACCTTCACCGATTGGAATCGGAGGGTTGCTAAGGCTTCGCAGGGTCTATTCCCTCCACCTTTCTTGATAACATCACAGTAAAAGTTTGAACTTTGATTGTTACAAAGGTTATAAAACAAATTCATAACCTCCAAATAATTTCCATCTTTTCAGAAAATTAAATGACAAAAATGGCTGCTTTATTTGTGGAGAGAAGGATGGCGAGCCGCTTTTTCGCGAATGATCTCCGGAATGGATTTACCGCTTATATGACTCTCCAACCACGATAGAATATCCAAATACAAAAAGCTTCGCCTTTCGTAGGGATCATCTTCATAACTTTTTAGTTTCGTGTATAAGTTTCGGAATTCCTGCTTCAGATCATGGGGATAGATATTACCTAAGTTTCGCAAGAACCTAATCATTTCCTTCTGAACTTGATACAGATCTTCTGTTTTCCGCAGAAATTTATACGTGCTCTTAATTAAACGGTCCAAGTGATAATCCTCCCCCGCCTCATAATGCGCCACCAAATTCAATATTCTGGAATAACACAATAAATCTTCACGCATCTCTAACGACTTATTGGAAATGATCTTATCAAGGTATTCAATACATTTTTTATTCTGTCCTGCACCGAAATAGAGACAGGCAATTTTGTAATAAAACAACATGACGTGATGATCATCCAGTCGCTGCTTATGCTCGCGGATTCCCGTAAGTACTTCCGACTCTAGTGCAAGGCCGTCTTCAAAAGTTCCTTCCATGAAATGGAGATTTATCTTATGGGAATAACGATGTAGGAATATGAGTGACTTGACATTGTCGTCTCTGGGAAAATCAGGTTTTTCCACAGTCGCTTCAAACCGTTCCAGCGCTTCTTTAAAACGAGAAATGTCTTGAATGTAGAACAGTGCTTCTAACAAATATTGTTGTCCGCGTAAAAAGAACACGGGATTTAAGGTAATCATCTCGGGATGTTCGTAAAACAGGTGAACCCATTTTAAGGCATAGCGATAACAAGCTTTGAAATCCTGACTTAAAAAACTGTACCACAAATAGGCCTTATTGAGCCATAATTTCTCTCGAAACCCTAAACTTTCTATATCGTATTCGGGCATACGATCGTGAAAATATTGCGAGATGTTTTGAAACTCAGCATCACTTTTTACATAGCCGGTTTTCAGGAAAATTCCGTAGAGCTGTAAAGACAAATTACTCAATTTACTCGCCAACACATTTAACTTACTCAAATGGGCAGCTTGAACGGTCAATTCGTCGGCTCTATTGCTGATACTTCTGGTGATGTATTGCGATTCGATCACCTTTTCCAGTTCAATGATCTCATAAGCACTATTTTTTTCTTCATACTGCAGCGCTAAGTTTTTTGCCTTGTCCAAGATTTTCAGACTTTGGTGGTACAATCCCTTATGATATAAAATGCTCGCAAAATCTAATTGTTCTCGAATCTGAACGCGAATATTTTGATGCGCCGGACTCAATCGTAAACTGACCAGCAGCTGCTTGTAGAGATGTGCTTTTAAGTTGGAGAGCTGTCGCTTTTTAATACTTCCGTTTTTGAGAATTTCCGCTTCATCATAGGAAGGAAGTTTTTCTAAAACATCGAAAAGTGCCATGAACTTGGCATCTTCATTTACGCCCAAGCGACCTACGTACAACTTGAATTGTCGTTTTTCAGATTTGGTCAACGACTGTACCAAATCAAATAAAGCATCCTTTACAATCTTGGGCATAGTAATTTATGATTACGCAACAAAATGATTATCAAGTATTTAATTTTATTCTTCGGAAGTTAAACCTCGTAATACAATGTGCTCCTTCTCTCATTTTATTCAAGCCAAAGTATACATTCGTCTTGCATTATAAAAATTTTATCTGCAGAAATGGCCACAACACAGATTCAAATTTTCGATACTACCCTACGCGATGGGGAGCAAGTTCCGGGATGTAAACTCGACACCGATCAAAAAGTCATCATCGCGCGACAGCTAGATTCTCTGGGCGTAGATGTTATTGAAGCCGGATTCCCCATCTCCAGTCCGGGAGACTTCAATTCAGTTGCAAAAGTTTCAGAAATCGTGGAACAAGCAACGGTATGCGGACTCACACGTGCCGTGAAAAAAGATATTGAAGTGGCCGCGGAAGCGCTTCAGAAGGCCAAAAAACCGCGAATTCATACCGGTATCGGAACTTCCGATTCTCATATCAAACACAAGTTCAACAGTACGCGGGAAGCCATACTAGAACGCGCCTTTGAGGCCGTACGCTATGCCAAATCTTTTGTTGAAGATGTAGAATTCTATGCCGAAGATGCCGGACGAACGGATAACGAATATTTAGCCCGTGTTTGTGAAGTAGCCATCAAAGCGGGAGCTACCGTTCTCAACATTCCAGATACCACCGGTTATTGTTTACCCAGCGAATACGGGGCGAAGATCAAATACCTGGTAGAGCATGTGAAAGGCATTGATAAGGCCATTCTTTCCTGTCACTGTCACAATGATTTGGGGCTCGCCACAGCAAATTCAATTGAAGGGGTTATTAACGGTGCCCGGCAGATTGAATGTACGCTTAATGGTATTGGCGAACGCGCCGGAAATACAGCATTGGAAGAGGTGGTTATGATTTTGAAACAGCATCCATACTTAGCGCTGGATACCAACATCCAGACTAAGGAACTTTACAAAACCAGTCAGTTGGTCTCTAAACACATGGGCATTTACACCCAGCCGAACAAAGCCATTGTAGGCTCAAATGCCTTTGCGCATAGTTCGGGGATTCATCAGGACGGCATGATCAAAAATCGTGAAACTTACGAGATTATCGACCCTAAAGAAGTAGGCGTCACCGATTCTGCCATCGTGCTCACCGCGCGCAGTGGAAGAGCCGCGTTAGCCTATCGCGCCAGAAAGCTTGGTTACGAACTCACCAAGCTTCAGTTAGATGTCGTATACCAAAACTTTTTGGCCTATGCCGATCGCAAAAAAGAGATCGAAGATACCGACATCCATCAGATCATCGAAACCAGCAATGTGTATCAACAGATTATTTCTGCCTAAAAGATGAAGACACTCTTTGACAAGGTTTGGGACGCCCATGTGGTGCAACGGATTGAAAACGGACCCGAAATTCTGTACATCGACCAGCACTTGATCCACGAAGTTACGAGTCCGCAAGCCTTTAATGAATTAGCCGATCGCAACATCCCACTATTTAGACCCAAGCAGGTAGTAGCCACAGCAGATCACAATACGCCCACCCTCAATCAACACTTGCCGGTTCAAGACGCCCTCTCAAGAAATCAGTTGAAACAACTATCAGAAAATTGCGAAAAACACAATATAACGCTGTATCAACTAGGTCATAAATACAATGGCATCGTTCATGTGATGGCTCCGGAACTTGGTATCACACAACCCGGAATGACCCTCGTCTGTGGCGACAGCCATACCTCAACCCACGGAGCATTTGGCGCGATAGCCTTCGGAATTGGAACAAGTCAGGTAGCACAGGTATTTGCAAGTCAGTGTTTGTTGCTTCGGAAACCAAAATCCATGCGTATTACCGTCAATGGTACGCTGAAACCGGGCGTTCTTCCGAAAGATGTGATCTTGTACATAATTGCGCAACTAGGAACCGATGCGGGCACTGGGTATTTCTGTGAATATGCCGGAAGCGTGTTTGAACAGATGAGCATGGAAGGTAGAATGACCGTCTGTAACATGAGCATTGAAATGGGGGCGCGGGGCGGCATGATCGCTCCAGATGAAACTACGTTTGCGTATCTGAAAGGAAAAGAATTTGCTCCCAAAGGAGCTGAATTAGATCGTAAGATCGCCTATTGGAGGACCTTACCCAGCGAGGCGGATGCTGTTTTTGATACCGAATTTGAATTTGATGCTGAAGACATCGCCCCAATGATCACCTACGGAACCAATCCGGGTATGGGTATTAAACTTTCCGAAACCATACCGACAAAAACGGATGCTTCCTTTCAAAAGTCCTTAGCTTATATGAATTTGCAAGCCGGAGATCGCTTAATAGACCATCCCATCAATTATGTTTTCATCGGTAGTTGTACGAACTCCAGAATTGAAGATTTTCGCGTGGCCGCAACTTACGTGGCCGGAAAGCAAAAAGCATCCCATGTCACCGCCTGGTTGGTTCCCGGAAGTAAACAGGTGGAAGCGCAATTGGAAGCCGAAGGGCTGCGACAGGTTTTTGAAGACGCCGGATTTCAACTCCGACAACCGGGATGCTCTGCCTGTTTAGCGATGAATGACGATAAAATTCCGCAAGGCGAATATTGCGTTTCGACCTCCAATCGAAATTTTGAAGGCCGACAAGGACAAGGGGCACGTACCCTGCTGGCGAGTCCGTTAGTCGCTGCTGCCACCGCTATTGAAGGTAAAATTGTGGACATCACCCAACAACTCGAAACATGCAAAAACTAGTGCGCATTACCGACACTGCCGTGCCGTTGGCTATTGAGAATGTAGATACCGACCAGATCATTCCTGCACGGTTTTTAAAGGCAACCAATAAGGAAGGCTTCGGAAATAATCTCTTCCGCGATTGGCGGTATCAGAATGATGGCACACTTAACCGCGATTTTGTTTTGAATGACCCTACTTATCGAGGTAGCATCCTGGTGGCCGGAACTAATTTTGGCTGTGGATCGAGTCGGGAACACGCGGCTTGGGCATTGGCTGGTTATGGTTTTCGGGTCGTGATCTCAAGCTTTTTCGCGGATATTTTTAAAGGAAATGCCCTGAACAACGGATTACTTCCCGTACAGGTCTCACCAACATTCTTGTCGGCACTATTACCACAACTCCAAAAAGCGCCTGACACTAAAATCACCGTGGATGTGGAAACTCAAACGCTTTCCGTAGAAAACCAGGCCTTAGAAACTACTTTCGACATCGACCCCTATAAAAAAACATGTTTGCTTCACGGCTATGACGATATTGATTTTCTATTGAGTAAGAAAGAAGCCATCGAAGCTTTTGAACAACAAAGAACGTACGTATGAAAAAAATGATAGCAGTATTACCCGGTGACGGCATTGGGCCTGAAGTGACTCATGAAGCGATAAAAGCCTTACAAGCGATTGCCGTTGCTTTCGATCATCAGTTTTCTTTTCCGCAGGCATTAGTAGGCGCTACCGCCATCGACGCAACCGGCACTCCCCTACCTGAAGATACCCTAGCGCTATGCAAAGAAAGTGATGCCATTCTCTTCGGGGCCATTGGTCATCCCAAATACGATAACGATCCTTCGGCACCGGTTCGACCCGAACAAGGTTTGTTAGCGCTTCGGAAGGAATTAGGGTTGTTTGCTAACATTCGGCCTGTGAAGGCCTACGACACCCTACTTCATCATTCACCCCTTAAAGAAGACCGCATCAAAGGCACCGACATTAGCATCTATCGCGAATTGACGGGTGGTATTTATTTCGGTGAAAAACATCGAAACGAAGATGGCACCGAGGCCTCAGACCTCTGTGTTTATTCCAAGAATGAAATAGAACGCATTGCACATTTAGCTTTTCAAGCAGCGCGATCTCGAAAGAAAAAGGTAACCCTTGTCGACAAGGCAAATGTCCTGGAAAGCTCGCGTCTTTGGCGCAAAGTCGTTACCGCGCTGTCGCATGAATACCCGGATATCACCTTAGACTTTTTGTTTGTGGATAATGCAGCCATGCAACTTATTCTCAATCCAACACAGTTCGACGTCATCCTAACCGAAAACATGTTTGGAGATATTTTAAGCGATGAGGCCAGTGTGATTGGCGGGTCTATCGGACTCTTAGCGTCGGCTTCGGTGGGAGGGGACATCGGACTCTTTGAGCCCATCCACGGATCGTTTCCGCAAGCCACTGGGAAGGGCATCGCCAACCCGATCGCCTCGATCCTTTCCGCAGCCATGATGCTGGAGCATTTCAAACTCCATAAAGAAGCGCATCGCATTCAAAAGGCCGTGGAAAAAGCGTTGGAACTATCGGTTACCACCGCCGATATTAACCCTGAAAACACTCACATTAAAACGAATCAAGTAGGGGATTTTATTGAAGATTATATCCTAAATCCACACGACTCTAACGTGAATTTTCAAAACATTCACTTAGGGCAGTCAACCATTATCTAAGCGTTGGTTAATAGGTAATCGTTAAGTTGAGAATAGGTCGAAATTTTTTCGGCCTTTTTCTTTTTAGGTAAGATTCGTTGGATGTTTTCCGGAATAGCGATCGCTTCGGAAAGCGCTTCGGGCAACACATCTAAGAACTTTACCGGATGCGCCGTTTCTAAGAACACGCCAAACGCCTCCCTTTCTTGCAGGTATTTTTGAAGGGCAAGATACCCGATGGCGCCGTGTGGATCGGCCTGATAGGAATGTGCCCGATACAACGAAACAAGTGCGCTTCGGGTTTGTTCATCGGTAAAAGCAAATCCTGAAAGATCTTCTTTAAGCCGGTGATAATTATTTCCGTAGAGCGCCTGAATTCTAATAAAGTTGCTCGGGTCGCCCACATCCATCGCATTGGCAATCGTGGCTTTGGTTTGCTGGGGTTGGTACGCGCCAGAAAGCAAGTATTGTGGTACTACATCATTGACATTGGTGGCGGCGATAAAGTGTGAAATTGGCAGCCCTAATCGCTTCGCCATCATCCCAGCACAAATATTTCCGTAATTGCCGCTGGGCACTGAAAATACCACTTCGGCAGCTTCTTTGGGAAGCTGTTGAAAGGCGAAAAAGTAATAGAACATCTGTGGTAACCAACGGGCAACGTTAATGGAATTTGCCGAGGTAAGCGTTCGTGCCTTCGTGATAATGGGGTCTAGAAACGCTTGCTTTACCATCTCCTGGCAATCGTCGAAACTGCCCGCTACTTCCACCGCATGAATGTTCTTACCCAAGGTCGTCAATTGCTTCTCCTGGATGTCACTCACCTTTCCGGAAGGGTATAAAATTACTACCTCAACGCCCGGTACGTCATAAAATCCGTCGGCTACGGCGCCACCGGTATCGCCCGAGGTGGCCACTAACACCGTCACTTTTTCGTGTGAAGTGTCTTGATTAAAATATCCTAAACAGCGTGCCATAAAACGAGCACCCACGTCTTTAAAAGCTAAGGTTGGTCCGTGGTACAATTCTAACGCACTTATATTATTCTCTACGGATACCATCGGAAAATCAAATACCAAGGTTTCGGAGATGATCTTTTTTAATACGCTCTTCGGAAGGGTATCACCTACAAAACCACGAATGACTTCAAACGCAATTTCGTTACGATCGGCTGTGAGTAGCTGCTGAAAGAATTCCGCAGACAAGGTGGGTATCTCCTTCGGAAAATAGAGTCCGCGATCTGGAGCGATGCCTTGAATCACTGCTTCCCGGAAGGAAACCATTGGGGCTTTATGGTGTAGGCTGTAGTACTTCATGATTGCGTAAGGGTTCGAACGCCATGTTCGCTGATATTAGAAACATAGGTGCGAAAGGCGATGTCTGAAACCGAATAGAGGCGTGTCAATGCTTGCGCTACCAGAATGGCTGTATTTTTTCCTTCAGATAACGCAAATAAGGTGGGCCCTGAACCGGAAATCCCTAAACCGAGAGCTCCGTTCTCTAGCGCTGCCGCACGGGCTTCGTCAAATAATGGTATCAATCCTTTCCGGGCGGGTTCTGCCACGCCATCAAACATCGCTGCGCGTAGCAACTCAACATCTGAAGTATGCAAGGCATGCACAAATGCCCCCACATGCGCCCATTGTTTGGTGGCTGTTTCCAATGGAATTTGTCGAGGTAATACCGAGCGGGCATCAGCAGTTTTAATCTCTATTTGCGGATGAATGAGAGTCACGTATAGATTGGGAGGTGTAGGTAATGAAATTACATGCAAGGGATCCAGATTACGCACTAATACGAAGCCGCCAAACAGCGCAGCCGACACATTATCGGCAATGGGGGTTCCGCACGCCAGCGCTTCCCCCAGTCGAGAAAATTCCACCAGCGCTTCAGTTGAATAAGGCCCTCCCAACAATTGATTTACTCCATACGCCGTTCCGGCACTGCTTGCCGCACTACTTCCTAATCCGCTGCCGGGCTTGTACTTTTTAATCAATTGAATATCGAGTCCGAAGTCGGCATTTGCCGCTGTCAGCATGGCTTCCGCCACAACACCTGCTACATTTTTTTTAGGGTCTGTAGGAAGTTCGGCACCTTCAATATTGGAAATGGTGACATCTCTGTTCGACCGTTTCCGAAGCAACAATTCATCCCCTAATTCGGCTACAGCAAACCCCAGGGCATCAAATCCACAGGAAACGTTGGCGACGGTTGCCGGCGCAAAAACACGAATTTCATCCATAGTTAGTTATTGGCCAACCGAATTACATCTCCAAACAATCCGGAAGCCGTTACATCGGCACCGGCACCGGCGCCTTTTATAATCAACGGCTGTTCGGCATAGCGTTGGGTGTAAAATAACACAATATTATCTTTTCCGTCAAGGTGGTAGAACGGATGATCTGGAGCAATTTGTTGGAGTCCCACCCGCGCCTTGCCGTCTTGAAAGCTCGCAACATATTTCAATCGATTCCCCGCTTCAGCAGCTTGAGTATATAACTTTCTAAAATGAGCCTCCTCCTCATTCAAAATGTGGTAAAAATCGGCTACCGTATCTGCTCCCACAGAGGCATCCGGCAAAAACGACTGATTTTCGATGTCTTCCAGCTCTAAAATGTAGCCACTTTCACGCGCAAGGATTAAGATTTTTCGGGCTACATCTACCCCACTTAGATCGATTCGTGGGTCGGGTTCGGTATAGCCTTCCTGCTGGGCTTGTGCTACAATATTATGAAAGGTGTTGTTTCCATCGTAATTATTAAATACGAAATTTAGTGACCCAGACAATACGGCCTGTATGGCGGTGACACGATCTCCCGAATGAATTAGGTCTTTTAATGTGTTAATTACCGGAAGCCCCGCTCCTACGTTGGTTTCAAATAGAAATTGCGCATAGTATTTTCGCGCGGTTTGTTTCAGCTTTTTATAAGAGGTGTAAGCGGAAGAACAGGCAATCTTATTGCAAGCAATCACCGAAATACTTTCTCTAAGATAATCTTGATAGGTTTCAGCCACTGAAGCACTTGCCGTAATATCCATGACAATACTATTGCGCAGGTTTAGCTGTTTGATGGTTGCTAACCAGCGATCGGCATCTGCCTTTTCTCCGGCCGCTAAGAGCGACTCCCATTGGTTTAAATCGATACCCTCCTCCTCTAAAATCATGGTTCGGGAATTACTGAGACCCGCTACGCGAATCTTCAGATACAATTCTTCGTTCAACAAGGCTTGTTGTTGTTGAATTTGTGCCAACAAACGTTTTCCAACATTTCCGACCCCAATTATAAAGAGGTTCACGGTTCGAATTTGGCGTTCGAAGAATCGGTAATGTAACGTATTCAATGCTTTTTTAACATCCTTAGCAGCGATGACCGCCGAGATGTTCCGTTCTGAAGCGCCTTGCGCGATAGCGCGAATGTTCACGTTGTTCTTTCCGAGGGACGAAAACATGTTACCACTGATGCCCTGATGGCTTTTCATACGGTCTCCAATGAGAGCGATAATAGCCAGATTGTGCTCGATGGATACGGGATCGATACTATGGAGCGAGATTTCGTAGGCGAACACCTGATTGGTAATTTGTTCTGCCAGTGCTGCTTTTTCTTCTGGAATTGCCACACAAATAGAGTGTTCTGAAGAGGCCTGTGTGATCAAAATAACATTGATCTCTTTCGACGACAGCGCTTCGAACAATCGTTTCGAAAAGCCGGGAATCCCTACCATGCCTGATCCTTCCAAGGTAAGTAGCGCAATGTCGGGTAAGTGGCTAATACCCTTTACCGGCTGTTTATCGTCGCTCACTTTTTTCAGAATTTCGGTGCCGGGAGCTTCCGGATCGAAGGTGTTTTTGATATGTATAATGATGTCCTTATCGAGCACCGGCCGGATGGTAGGCGGGTATAATACTTTAGCGCCAAAATGCGATAATTCCATCGCTTCCTGATAGGAAATTTTGGGTAACGGATAGGCCTGTTTTACCCACTTGGGGTTCGCCGTGTACATTCCGCTTACATCGGTCCAAATTTCCAATGCCTCAACCTCCAAGGCACTGGCAACAATCGCGGCCGTATAGTCGGAACCCCCGCGTCCCAGGGTGGTTGCTTCTCCCTCCTGATTACGCGACACAAATCCGGGCATGATGGTGATCTGATTCGAATGAGTACTAAAATATTCCTCAATGTTTCCTTCGGAAACTGACGCTAAAAGATGGGCATTGGTGAATTGAGAATCGGTCACGATCAGGGTTCGACTGTCTGCTCTTGCCACGCTATCACATTCCTTTTCTACAGCGGCAGCCACGATGATGGACGATATTAGTTCGCCGAAACTAACTACTTTGTCTTGTGTCTTTTTTGAAAACTCATTGATCAAAAACACGCCTTGCAACAACTCTTTTAGTAGCTCAAGCTCCTTCTGAATGGCATCAAGCACTGAATTGGGTAAGGCAAGGGCTGTTGCCACTTCAAGATGCCGAGAAACGAGCGCTTCATAAGTCTGCTTGTAAGAAGTGTCCTTTCGAAAGGCCTGCTGTCCAGCTGTTAGCAATTCATCAGTCACACCCCCTAGTGCCGAAACAACCGCCACCAGGGGTTCGTCTTTTGCTTTTTCGCAGAGGATGGCAACCACTTGCTGAATACTCTCCGAGGTGGCTACAGAAGTGCCACCAAATTTTAAAACTCTCAAAATAGGTTAGTTAGTGTTGTTAAAACAAAATTAGACTAAAAACTGAAATAACTCGGGTTTGCTATTGAGATAATCCCCATAGAAACCATTTGCTTTCATCCGTGAAATAAGCGGTTGGAGCTTTGATGGGTGCGAAATTTCTATTCCCACCACGGCGGCTCCATTTTCTCGATTCGTCTTTTTGGTGTACTCGAAATGGGTAATGTCATCCTCCGAATCGAGAATTTGATCTAAAAATTGGCGCAACGCCCCGGCCCGCTGCGGAAACTTCACAATAAAATAATGCTTCAATTGTGCGTGTAATAGCGCTCGTTCTTTGATTTCGCCTGTACGCATAATATCATTGTTTCCGCCGCTAATCACACAAACCACATTTTTTCCGCGAATTCGTTCGGCATAAGGTTCCAGTGCGGCGATACTCATAGCGCCAGCAGGTTCTACAATAATAGCCTCTTTATGATACAGGTCGAGTAACGTCTGACAAACACTACCTTCCGCTACGGCCACGACATCGTGCAACCCCTCTTTACAGATCGAGAAGTTCAGATCACCTACACGATGAACCGCAGCGCCATCTACAAATTTATCGATTGACTTCAAGGGGGTGTTTTCTCCCTTTTCCAAAGAAGCTTTCATGGCCGCCGCACCCTGTGGTTCCACGCCGATGATCTTGGTTTCCGGCATAAGTTCTTGGAACACCGTACAAACACCAGCGGCGAGTCCGCCACCTCCAATCGGCACGAACAGGTAATCGATGGGTTCTCGTATTTGCTCGAGAATTTCTAAGGCTACCGTAGCCTGACCTTCAATAATTTTCGCATCATCAAAAGGCGGAATAAAAGTTTTACTATATTCTTCTGAAAGGGTAAGTGCGAGACGTTGCGCATCGTCAAAAGTATCTCCCTCTAACCTCAGATTCACAAAGGATTCACCAAACATTTGAACCTGCTCGATCTTCTGCTGAGGCGTGGTAGTTGGCATGACGATGGTACCATCAATAGCCAAAAGTTTGCAAGAAAGCGCCACCCCCTGGGCATGATTCCCGGCACTGGCGCAAACAATCCCACGCTTTTTTTCTTCGGAAGAAAGCGATTGTATTTTATGATACGCGCCTCGAATCTTATAGGATCTCACCGACTGAAGATCTTCTCGCTTAAACAAGATGCTCGCACTGTATACATCTGAGTAGCGCTTCTGAAAGGATAAGGGCGTTCGCAAGGAAACCCATTTCAGCGTCTTGGCAGCTTCTCGAACTGATGCAAGCGTTACCCCTTTTGAAACCGATGTCTCCATAGCGTATTTTTTAAACAGCTTGCAAGCTATGCTTTGCCTTTGAAGTATGTATCGACTTCATGGCGGTCATGGCAGCTCGAAGTTCCTTTCCTACAGTTTCTATAGGATGAGACGCAATGGCTTCGTTCACCGTGATTAATTCTTTATTAGCTACGGCCGTGTTTGGGAAATCATGACCAATATCTTCCGGCTGCACCTCCTTCATAAAATCGGCCAGCAAGGGTTGCGCGGCATGATCGAACAAATAACAACCATACTCTGCCGTGTCTGAAATAATACGATTCATTTCATACAACTTTTTACGCGCAATGGTATTGGCGATGAGTGGCAATTCGTGTAGCGATTCGTAATACGCGGAGGCCTCAATAATTCCGGAGGCCACCATGGTTTCAAAGGCCAATTCTACTCCCGATTTGATAAAAGCGATCATCAGGGTACCTTGATCAAAATAGGTTTGTTCTGCAATTGGGGTGCGGGTAATTTCCGTCTTTTCAAATGCCGTCTCGCCTGTGGCTGCACGCCATCGCAGCAAATCGGCATCGTCCTGTTGCCAGTCGGTCATCATTCCTTCTGAAAACGCTCCGCTCATAATGTCATCCATATGTTTCTCAAACAGAGGCTTCAATTGTTTTTTCAAGGCTTCCGATAACTCAAATGCGCGCACTTTCGCGGCATTTGACAAGCGATTCATCATATGTGTGATTCCGCCGTGCTTCAGCGCTTCCGTTTGTGTTTCCCACCCAAACTGAATTAATTTCGCCGCGTAATCGGGCGTGACTCCTTGTGCTACCATGGTGTCAAAACAAAGGATAGAAGCTGTTTGCAGCACCCCGCATAAAATCGTCTGTTCCCCCATCAAATCACTTTTTACCTCCGCGACAAAAGAGGAAGCCAACACTCCCGCACGATGCCCACCCGTAGCGTACGCATAGGCCTTGGCCTGATCCCAGCCTTTTTGCTGCGGATCATTTTCAGGGTGTACGGCAATAAGGGTAGGAACACCAAAGCCTCTTTTGTATTCCTCTCGTACTTCCGTGCCCGGACATTTAGGAGCGACCATGATGACGGTGAGGTCTTTTCGAATGCTCATTCCTTCCTCCACGACGTTAAACCCGTGTGAATACGATAAGGTAGCACCTTCTTTCATCAGCGGTACGATTGCCTTCACAACGGACGTATGTTGCTTGTCAGGTGTGAGATTACAGACAACATCTGCATCAGGAATAAGTTCATCGTAAGTACCCACTTGAAACCCATGTTCTGTGGCATTTTTGTACGAAGCACGCTGTTCTTCAATAGCTTCCGGACGTAATGCATAGGCAATTCGCAGGCCGGAATCTCGCATGTTCAGACCTTGGTTAAGCCCTTGGGCACCACAACCAATAATTACGATCTTCTTGTTTTCAAGCGCGGCAATTCCTTTGGAGAATTCGGAAGTTTCCATAAATCGGCACTGCCCTAAAGCGTCTATTTTTTCACGTAGGCAAAGGGTGTTGAAATAGTTCTTCATAATCATTTATTGTTCATTAAAAGCAGCTAATAATGAGGTTATTTGAATCGGTTCTTTGGTCACCGCAATTCTCCCGGAACGCACAAACTGCATAATTCCGAAGGGCTTCAATTGCTCGTACAGCCGTTCTACTTCTTCTTTTCGACCAGATTTCTCCAAGACAAAGAAGTTCCTATTGACGGTTACAATACGCGCATGACTCTCTTTGATGATGTTCTGAATTTGGCGTTCTTCAAAAAGCAGCTCACTAGCTACTTTGAACAAGCCGGATTCTTGATAAATGGTTTCGTCATCGGTAAAATAATGGGCCCGGATCACTTCGACCTGTCGTTCGATCTGCCCGATGATTTTTCGGATCTGCGCTTCGGAAACTTCCACAACGATGGTCCATCGAGAGACCCCTTCAATTTCAGAAATAGAACTGTTAATACTATCAATGTTAATATGACGACGTTGAAAAATAGCGGAGATCCGGTTGAGGAGTCCGACGTTATTTTCCGTGTAAATAGAAACCGTATAGCGTTGCGTGGTAGTTGTCATAGCGTGGTATTAAGAAAGGCGAATATCAGAAACGGAAGCCCCCGTGGGAATCATAGGAAACACATTGTCTTCTCTTTCTACGCAGACTTCCAGGAAATACGGACCTTCATGCTGCATCATGGTTTGTACCGCTTCTGAAAGCGTGGCCCGTTCTGTGACCCGTTGAGCGGGAATGTGGTAACCTTGAGCTATAGTGACGAAATTAGGGTTGGTCATCTCGGTAGCGGCGTATCGCTTGTCGAAAAAGAGTTGTTGCCATTGGCGAACCATGCCTAAGAATTCATTATTGAGCACTACTATTTTCACTGCGGTTTGCGTCTGAAAAATCGTTCCTAATTCCTGAATGGTCATTTGATACCCGCCATCTCCAATAATGGCGACCACCTCGCGTTGTGGTGCCGCCATTTTTGCCCCGATAGCTGCGGGTAAGGCAAAGCCCATGGTCCCAAGGCCTCCCGAAGTGATGTTACTTTTGGAGTGGATGAATTTGGCGTAGCGACAGGCAACCATTTGGTGTTGTCCTACATCGGAAACAATCGCAGCCTCTCCACCACTTACTTCGTTGATCTGTTGGATCACTTCCCCCATGGTGAGACCCTCTTTCGAGGGAAAAAGATCTGTTTGAATAATGGTATCGTGCTCTAATTGATAAAGCTCTCGGAATAATTGCAACCATTGCGAATGCGCTTTCGGGTTTAATAAGGGCAACAATGCTTCCAAGCTTGATTTGGCATCTCCTAACACCGGCACATCCGCGTACACATTTTTGTGAATTTCCGCCGGATCGATCTCAAAGTGGATCACTTTCGCTTGCTTCGCATACGTTTCCAAATTTCCTGTTACCCGGTCATCGAATCGCATTCCGATAGCGATCAACACATCACATTCATTGGTAAGTTTATTTGGCGCGTAGTTGCCATGCATGCCTACCATCCCGACATTCAACGGATGGTCAGTAGGAATCGCAGAAGCTCCCAAAATGGTCCAGGCGGCCGGAAGTCCCGCCTTCTCGATGACCTCTTGAAAGATAGCCTCGGCCTGTCCCAAGATCACGCCTTGTCCCCAGACCACCAGTGGCTTTTTAGCCGAATTGATCAGTGTTGCGGCGGCTTGGATTGCCTCAGTATCGCATTTTGGCACTGGATTGTAGCTGCGAATATGCTTGCACGCCTTATATTCAAAATCAAAGGTATCAAACTGAGCGTCCTTGGTGATATCGATAAGCACCGGCCCTGGTCTTCCGCTTCGCGCGATGTAAAATGCTTTGGCGAAGACTTCAGGAATTTCTTTAGCATCGGTTATTTGGTGGTTCCATTTGGTCACCGGAGTAGAAATTCCGATGATGTCGGTTTCCTGAAAGGCATCACTTCCTAATAAATGCGACCCAACCTGACCGGTGATACAAACCAGTGGTGTAGAATCTATATAGGCATCTGCCAGCCCTGTCACCAAATTAGTAGCACCGGGCCCGGAAGTAGCCATGGCCACGCCAACCTTTCCCGAGATACGGGCGTACCCCTGTGCGGCATGTGTGGCGCCTTGCTCATGCCTGGTGAGCACATGGTGCAGCTTGTCATGGTAGTGAAATAGCGCGTCGTATACTGGCATGATGGCCCCACCGGGGTATCCGTACAATGTGGTGACACCTTCTGCCAGTAAACATTTAATAACCGCCTCGCTACCACTTATAGCATGAGAAGTGGTTTGTGTTGCCGTTTCGGATAAGGTGGATGTTTCCATAGGTATTTGATCTAAAATTCATCAGTAACACAGCCAGTATCTGCCGGAGATACGGTCTTAGCATATTTGTAAAGCACGCCGCGCTCGCATTTAAGCGGCGGCTGTTTCCATTGTGCTTTTCTTTGTTGAAGGATTTCTTCGGAAAGCGCTACGCAGATCGTATTTTCTTCAGCGTCAATAGTGATAATGTCGCCATCTTCCACGTAGGCAATAGGCCCGCCAACTTGGGCTTCCGGCGTAATATGACCTACCACAAACCCGTGCGTTCCACCTGAAAAGCGACCGTCGGTAATGAGCGCCACCTCGTTTCCTAGTCCGCTGCCCATAATCGCCGCAGTAGGTTTCAGCATTTCGGGCATACCGGGTCCTCCTTTGGGACCTTCATATCGAATAACGACCACCTCTCCTGCTTGTACAAGTCCGTCTCGAATGCCGTCGTTCGCTTCATATTCGCTGTTAAACACACGCGCCGGACCCGAAAAATACAGTCCTTCTTTTCCGGTTATTTTGGCCACGCTTCCCGCCGGGGCCAAATTTCCGAAGAGCATCTGCAAATGCCCCGACGGCTTTATAGGTGATTCAATTGGGCGAATTATATCTTGTTGCTCTGAAAGTTTAGGCGCTTCCAACAGATTTTCGGCTACTGTTTTTCCGGTTACTGTTAAACAATCGCCGTGCAGGTATCCATTTTCTAGCAAATAACGAAGTACTGCCGGGACACCTCCGATGTCATGAACATCTTCCATGAGGTATTTTCCGCTAGGTTTCAGATCTGCTAAAAAGGGTGTAGTGTCGCTTATTTTTTGAAAGTCTTTCAGCGTAAAATCGATCTTAGCCGCTCTGGCGATGGCCAAAAAATGAAGCACCGCATTCGTAGAGCCACCGAGCACGGTGACCAAACGAATGGCATTTTCCAACGACTTTCGCGTGATGATATCGCTAGGCTTGATATCCTTTTCCAACAACAATCGCATGGCCTTTCCCGCGGTTACGCTTTCGCGTTGCTTGTCTTTGCTAAGTGCCGGATTGGAAGCATTGAATGGTAAAGATATTCCCAAGGCTTCAATCGCAGCGGCCATGGTGTTGGCGGTATACATCCCGCCGCAGGCACCCGCGCCCGGACATGCTTTTTCGACTACCGCCTGATAGTCGGTTTCCGACATGGTGCCAGCTACCTTACTTCCCCAGGCTTCGAAGGCAGACACCACATCCAGTTTTTTCCCTTGATACGAGCCTGAATCAATGGTGCCGCCATAGACTAAAATGCTCGGTCTATTAAGACGGATCATCGCCATGAGCGCACCGGGCATGTTCTTATCACATCCCACAACGGTTATGAGTCCGTCGTAGCTCATCGCCTGCACCACGGTTTCCATAGAATCTGCAATGAGATCTCTTGAAGGAAGTGAATACCGCATTCCCGGGGTTCCCATAGAAATACCGTCACTTACACCTATGGTGTTAAAAATGAGCCCGACAAGATCTTCAGAAAAGGTTCCTTCCTTGGCCAATTCAGCTAAGCCGTTGAGATGCATATTACAAGGATTTCCTTCGTAGCCAGTACTTGCAATACCTACAAAGGGTTTGTAAAAATCTTCCGTGGTAAGTCCAATGGCATGCAGCATGGCTTGGGCTGCCGGTTGGGTGGGGTCCTGTGTCACTGCTTTGCTATATCCGTTAAGAGCCATGTAGTGCGTGTTTCAAAATATATTCGAAACTACTGGAATGAACTTAGACGCGCCTATGCAAATTAGAAATGTGCCCAAGCTCAATACTTCAAAAAAATAGATAAACAACTGTATTAAAGCATTTTACATTTTATATTTTACGACAGTCATCGCTAAAAAAAGACATAACCCTACCGTTGGAATTAAAAAGTTACCCTGACAGACGTGGAAATTTTAAGCCGGGCGTAAATGCTTTTGTAGTTGTTTTTAAATACGTACATTTGCCCCGTTCAAGAGGAAAGATTTGACTGATTGCAACCTCTTTTGAAAACGAGTAGGGTTTCAAAATAAAAATGCTAAAGGCAGTACATCTCCTTCAGCAGTTTGCGCGTCGTTTCCTCTTTTTGATAACTTATTTAAACTCCTTGTATGGCGTATTTATTTACTTCGGAAAGCGTTTCCGAAGGACATCCCGATAAAGTGGCAGACCAGATTAGCGATGCCTTATTAGATCATTTTTTGGCCTTCGACCCCGAATCGAAAGTTGCCTGCGAAACGTTGGTGACAACAGGGCAGGTAGTGCTGGCAGGTGAAGTAAAAAGTGACACCTATCTCGATGTACAAAGCATTGCCCGCGAGGTGATCAACAAAATTGGGTACACCAAAGGGGCCTATCAATTTAGCGGTGATTCCTGCGGTGTTATTTCGTTGATCCATGAACAATCACAGGATATTAACCAAGGAGTAGATCGCGATTCTAAAGAGGAACAAGGTGCCGGAGACCAAGGTATGATGTTTGGCTATGCGACCAATGAAACCGATAAGTTCATGCCGTTGGCCTTAGAAATCTCACACACCATCCTCATTGAGCTCGCAAAATTGCGCCGTGAAGGAAAGGAGATAGCTTATTTGCGTCCCGATTCTAAAAGTCAGGTGACCATAGAATACGACGATAACGACGTGCCACAGCGCATCGATACGATAGTATTGTCTACACAGCATGACGCGTTCGACGAGGACGAGGCCATGCTCAAAAAGATCAAAGAGGACATCATTTCTATCTTGATGCCAAGAGTTAAAGCGCAGCTTCCGGAATACGTGCAAAAGCTCTTTACAGATGCGATTACCTACCACATAAATCCTACCGGAAAATTTGTGATTGGTGGTCCTCACGGGGATACCGGACTCACGGGACGAAAGATCATCGTGGACACCTACGGCGGAAAAGGAGCGCACGGAGGTGGTGCTTTCAGTGGAAAGGACCCAAGTAAAGTAGATCGAAGTGCAGCGTATGCCTCCCGCCATATCGCCAAGAATTTAGTAGCAGCGGGTGTCGCTGATGAAGTGTTGGTGCAAGTGAGCTATGCCATTGGTGTGGTGGAGCCTACTTCGATTTTGGTCAATACGTATGGAAAATCGTCACTCGGACTCACAGACGGAGAAATTTCTAAGAAAGTAGCTGAGATATTTGATATGCGCCCGGCCGCCATCGAAAAGCGACTCAAATTACGTCACCCAATCTATTCGGAAACTGCGGCGTATGGGCACATGGGGCGCATTCCTGAAACTGTCACTAAAATATTTGAGAGTCCGTATAGCGGCAGAAAGGAAGTGGACGTTGAGTTGTTTACCTGGGAAAAACTAGATTACGTCTCAAAAGTGAAAGAGGCATTTGGATTGGCGTAGCGGCTAAATGATATTGTGATTTTTCGCCTTTTGTACCGCTTCAATCTTGCTGTGCACCTGTAGCTTTTTGTAAATATTTTCAATGTGTTTGCGTACCGTACTTGGAGAGAGGAACAGATTCTCTGCAATAATGGTATAGCTCAATCCTTTGCTGAGTTGCTCTAAGACCTCAACTTCGCGCTTGGACAGGGATATTTCCTCTTTATCCGACTGATTTTTAATACTGTCAGGATTTCGCAACAGCTTCAGTGTTTTAAGCGCAATAGACGGATTCATCGCGGCTCCGCCATTCATTGTTTCCTGCAATCCATTGTACAAGTCTTCTGGATTGATCTCTTTCAGCAGATACCCATCGGCACCCGCCTTGATGGCGTTGAAGATATTCTCGTCGTTATCAAAGGCCGTCAACATCACAATTTTGATATGTGGATACTTCTGCTTCACCATTTGGGTGGTTTCAATCCCGTCGAGTACCGGCATTTCAATATCCATCAAGATCACATCGAGATTGTGATTATGCTCTAATTGCGTGAGCAACTCACTTCCGTTAAGAGAGGTGTGTTTAATGGAAACATCTTCAAAAAAGGACAATTTTTCCTTAATCGCATGAATGAGGAAGGTATTATCGTCAACAATCGCAACTTTGAGATTCATGGTCGTTTGGTTAGTTTGTTAAAGATAGGGAAGTTACAAATAATAAGATCCCCAACCGATACGACAAATGCCCTATCTAGGATCGCTTCGGAACATTGATCTCGATGGTTGTCCCGTGGTCGATTTGTGATAAAACCGACCATTCTGCATCGATGTCTCTCGCGCGTTTTTTCATGTTCTGCAAACCATTTCCGTCGGAAATCAGATCGCTATCAAAACCTTGTCCGTTGTCTGAAATCTGGATGGTCAGCAACTTGTTAGCTTCGGAAAAAATTACCTTTATTTGATTCGCCTGTGCGTATTTAAGCGCATTATTCACGCTTTCTTGAATGATCCTGTAGATGTTCATTCCTTCCACGGAAGTAAAGGTGTAGTCGCTATCTACATTGGGTTCTATAATGCATTCAAAAGTAACCGAAGAAGTAGCTGTACGTGCTTTTTCAATAAAATTAGTGATGCGTGCCTGTAGGTCTTCAAAGGTAATTTCTTCTTTGTTCATCGCCCAGATCGTATCTCGTAATTCATAAATGGTAGCACTTGTAAACCGACTTATCCCACCCAAACGATTTTCCAGGCTCGCGCCCATGTCTTTAAAGCCGTATTTCAAATTATCCAGACTCGAAATTATAAAGGTAAGTTGCGCCCCGATATTATCGTGCAGATCGCGTGAGATTCTAAGGCGTTGCTCTTGTAATTTGTTTTGTGTTTCTATTTTCGCCAACGCATATTTTAGTTCGTTTTCTTTTCTAAGCTGCTGATTTCTCAACTTCTGCTGCTTGTAGCGCATATATCCCAGTATCCCAAGCACCAGTGCCAATGCCAAACTTCCGAAAATGATGATGTTTTTCTGTCGCACTTCCAATTCTTTTTCGGCCAATTGGGCGCGTTGTTGCAAAATTTGCGTTTCCTTTTCAGCGGTTTCATATTGGGTCTCCAATTCTTTTGCCGCTTTGGCACGTTCTACTTCAAACAGTGAATCTTTGATGACTCGCAGCTTGTCGAGGCTTTTCATTGCCGCTTCAAACTTTCCTTGCGCCTTGTAGATTTTATATTGCTCGTCGTAGATCCATTTGTACATTTCTACGTAGTTGGTTCGTTCGGTATACACCACACCGCTATCCAAATAGCGAAGCGCCCGCTGGTACTCCCCTGCCACGTTTTCGGTCATTCCACTATTTACATACAACACGGCCAGCGCGTATTCATTGTTCAGTTTAGAATACATATCAAGGCCTATTTGATTGTACTGACGTGACTTCTCAATATCGCCCGCCAATAAATAAGCATACCCCATATTACCCAGCGTGGCAGCAATATCGATGGAATCCAGAGGGGGCACATAAGAAAGCACCCGTTCGTAGTAAAAAAGCGTGCTATCGGGTTTGTTGAGTTCACTAAAAGCAGCCCCAATCAAATTGTTGGCATCTACCATATCTTTTTCGTATTCGGGATAGGTGTCGGGCGTCTCTAGTATGGTCTTCTTGGCATAGAAAATCGCTTCATCATAGTCGTGGAAAAGGCGATGACATTGCGAGATCGATCGATAGGCACGGTTGATCAACACATAATTGTTTTGCCTTTTTGCGGCCTCCACCGACTTAAAATATAGAGCGATCGCCTCATCGTAAAGTCCGGTTTTCTCAAGGTAATAACCCATCTTGTGATATTGCAGACTCAGGGCGTCATAATCATTGGCTTCCGCATAAATAGCCACTAATTCATTCGCTACCCTATCCAGGGAATCGCGCTGCAAGACTTCGGAATAATAGCTCTGCCTGGCAGTGAGAAAGGAAATACGGTCATCAGAGGTTCGGAGGAAGGTTTCCGCTTGCGAAAAGTAATAGCCCGAGGAGTCTGAAGGCGGCAGTGCCTTTTCTAATAGTGTTTCTAGGTCTTGTGCTTGCATTCCGAAGCAACCCAAGAGCAAACCAAGTATAAGCGCGTAGCGAATCATATAAGGAGCTGGAAAGGTATTATTTAATTTCTTGCTGAACAAGTAGCGCTTCCTCCAGATTATACTCCAGGAAATCATAACGTCTTAAGGCGATGTGTCGTTTCGCGATTTGCTTGCGATGCAGGGCCAATTTGGTTTCCAACTGCTCACAAAACGCTTGATGTCGTTTCCAATCTCGCTTTCTTTCCACACGAAACCAGTGCCACATCACCAATAGCATTGTCAACACACCACCAATAAGCAAGAAGAACCGCTCGGCCATAATTTTCAGAATAAAAGCTAAAGATAGAAACTCAGCCTTGGCTACCCTATACGACAATTGCCTTAGTTCATTGTAGGAAATTCAAGACGCACGGTAGTACCCACATTCGGTTCACTGGAAAGTTGCAGACTTCCGTTTAGATCGTGGGCCCGCTTTTTCATGTTTTGGAGTCCGTTGCCCAATGGCACATTAGAAGGATCAAAACCGTTACCATCATCTTGCACCGTCACCTGAAATTGATCATCCACTTTGTCAAGACGTACTCCAATAACCGTCGCCTTTGCGTACTTCATCGCATTGTTCACCGCCTCTTGAATAATGCGATAGGTATTCATTCCCTGCACCGACGTAAAGGTGTGGTGGGAGGGTACAGACGGACTTATTTCCACCTGAAAAGTAACCTGCTCCTGACTGCGGTGTGCTTGGTCGATAAAGTTGGCAATACGAGTTTGTAGATCTTCACAGGAGATCTGTTCTTTATTCATGGCCCAGATGGTGTCCCGTAGTTCGTAAATGGTTTGGGTGGTAAATTCACTTATGGTTTTCAGCTTGTGGCGCACCTTGTCTTCCTGGTTCGACATTCCGTAAGAAAGATTTTCAATGGAGGAAGTTACAAAGGTGAGTTGCGACCCGATATTGTCGTGCAGGTCTCTCGAAATCCGAAGGCGTTGCTCCTGAAGTTTATTTTGCGTTTCGATACGGGCCAAAGCGGTTTTAAGTTCGGTTTCGCGCTGTAATTGACGGTTTTTCAATTTCTGTTGATTGTACAACAGATATCCCAGCAGCCCTAATATCATCGCCAATCCGAAGCCCCCATACACCAACGCGTTTTTTTGCTTTACTTCTAGCTCTCGTTGGGCCAGATCTGCCCGGGTTTCTGCCAATTGACGCTCTTTCTTTTCCGATTCGTACTTGGCATCAATCTCTTTGAACGACCGTTGTTTCTCGAGGGTAAATAGGCTGTCGTTGATCTTTTGAAACTTCTCTTGTGCCTGATAGGCTTTTGTAAAGTCACCTCTAGAAGCATAGAGATTGGCCAGGGCATCGTTAATGTAGGCCACTTCGGAAAGCATTTCCAGACTATCGGCCTTGGCTTCTAAAGGCTCTAAGGTTTGCAGGGCCTTTTGTGAGGCACCAGACTCCACATAGGCCACTCCCAGAGTGTAGTGATAATCAAAGTCGGTTTCAGCATTAATGCGATATTTGTCGAGCAGGTGGTTGGTAGCTTCTAGCACCTCAATAGCCTCTGCATACCGCTCCATCTCCAAATAGATCTTGGCACGTCGTGTCGCCGCCAACGATTTGGAGGCCTCCAGTCCTTTCTCCTCAATAAAAAGATCCATTTCGTCCAAGAGCGCCAACGCCTTGTCATAATTTCCGTCAGCCTGTTCCTTTTGCGCTAAATTGGTATACGCTAAAGGCATGTATTCAGGATATTGATCTTTTTCTTTAGTAAAGGTTTCCAGGGCTTTCTCAGCGAATAGCTTTGCCTTTTTATCGTCCTCCAAGGCACCATAACTTGCCGATAAGCTATTATAGATGGTTCCTTTGATGTATTGGTATTGAGTTGTATCGGCCATTTGATCGCCCTCCAGATAGAGTTGAATGGCTTTAGGATATTCCCCCTGAACATAATAGATATTCCCTAAGTTGAGTTTTGCGATGGTTATTCCGAGGCTATCGTTCACAGCACGAAAAACCGAATCGGCTTTTTGATAATGGTAAATTGCTTCCTTCAAAGCACCATTGCGATGGCTCATCTCACCCATTTCGCTGTGTAGTTTTCCAACGAGTCCGCTATCCTCAAGAGAATCCTGTCGCAGGGCGAATTTCATCCCGGTTTCAAAGTAATACTGTGCACTATCGGTTTCGCCATTGAATCCTTTTTGCGAGATCAATTTGCGATAAAAATACCCTTCATCGGCTTGACGCTTTAGTTTTCTGGATCGCTTTAAGCCTAATTGCAATACACGATTGGCTTCCGTTTCGTTAGAATATTTGAGCTCCCAGGCTTGATCCTTATACGATTCGATAATACTGTCCAGTGCCGCCTCCTGTGCAACGAGCGTTTCCGAATTCAAAAAGAATCCGAAGACACCAAGGGAGATGATGTAGAAAATTTTTCTCAAAACGGGTCTAATATAGCGCAATTATTTTATTCAGAACCTACTTCTTTTCCGCGGAAAAACAGCCAAGACATATGCAACTGAAATTAAAAAAAGGGGCCGTAAGCCCCTTTTTGTATGTCTCACAAGAGATGTTACTTCATAGGAGTAACCAAGGTCCCATTTGACCAAACCCCTATTTGTTGTTTGTAGTCCTGATCGTGGTAGTAGCCTCTACCGTGGTACTTTCCGTTTTTCCATTCGCCGCCATAGTATTCACCCGACTCGAAGAAAAAACGCCCCAATCCGTCGAACTCATTATTAGAATTGAACATCCCGCTGTACTTATCGCCGGAGGCAAAAGCGTAAGTTCCCATATACATACGACCATTCAACCAAAAACCGGTGAACGAATCTCCGTTATCCCACTTATAGCGACCATACTGATTAACACAATCGCCTGCCGTACAGCCTGTGGTAACGTTATTTGTTACAAATTTATGCGGCGTAACCAACTGCCCGTTGCTATACACGCCCTGAGCCCAGGTTTCACCCGTCACGGTATATCCTTTTCCATTGAGTTCTCCATTCAGGTATTCTCCCACGACGTTATCATTATTATCGGCCAAATACACGCCGTAGCCCGTCATATTTCCATTGGACCAATTGCCTATATACTTTCCAATACCGGTCCATTTGTACATGCCGTAGCCGTCCTTTTTACCATTTTTCCAGAATCCGTCGTAATACCCATTGTCGTCTTCCCATTTTCCCCATCCGTTTTGACAATCTCCAGAAACGCAGCCCGAACCGGAAACCGACGTATTCGCCATGGTCACCGGAGTGAAGACGAAGGATGCCATGGTATAATAACCCGGCAAGGTGTAGGTATGCACTCCGTTGATATCAACGGTCATGTCGTTACCCACTTTCTTAGGTTTCGCCACTGAATAATCGATAGGTCGTCCTTCCTTGATGATTCCATATTCCCCTTTGGCCGCGTCACGATACCAATAGGTGTGATTGCTCGAAGCTGGAAGTTTCATACTATTTCCGGCGGCAAAGGTGGTGTAGGAGCGAATGTTTGGAAGCCGATAGGTAGCTCCAAGCTCGGGTTGATAATAGATATAGTCGCCATTGATATTACTGAAAGGACCGGCGTTGTATTCATCATTCACATAATGTACGAACGAATAGGGATTCGTGAAGAAAAAACTGTTTCCCACGTTTTGCTGCAACAGTATGGCCTTTCCAGTACTTCCTTCGGAAGCGTTTTTGAAATCAGCCAATAAGTAGACATTTCGGTTGGTCTTATCCAAGACTCCAAGGGTATCTGTTTTAAGATACTTTAGATCCATTGTATTGCTCAACACATTTCCTTTCGCGTCCTTGAGCGTATAATAAATGCCTTGTTTGGTCCAAGACGGACCCGTAATTGTTGTGGTATTCGTTCCGGGGCGGTTTGGGGTAGAAGGCGGTGACACTTGCGCTACCACAGCCACAGAACACAATAATAATAGGGTGTATAAAAATTTCATAATGAAGTAATTTGGTACAGTGAAAATAATGATTTTTGAAAAACTCGAATGGTGAGATGCTACGAACTAGGATTTTTTGACGTACGAATCGGAACCGTTTTGAGGGTAGTAAAGGTATCGTCACAAAGATCGAAATGAATGGGTTCGCCTTCAAATACCTTTTCGGAAAGCAACATTCCTAAGGCTTTAAAACTCACCTCCATGCTCGGGTCTTCTGCGATACCGTCTTGTACCACCATACGAAAATGATAGACCGAGTCGCGCGTAATTTGAACCGATTTAGGGTCTCCATCGGTAAATCCGATTTCTTCTAAATACGCTCCGGTGGCTTCTGCTTTCGACTTAAGATCGTCTTGGGTGTAGTGAACATCGGTGCCGTCGTAGGTCACTTTTTCTCCATAGCCCGAGCAAGCTACTAAAGTGATACAGCAACATAGCATGATTACATATCTCATGATTCTGGTTTTTAAGTGTCCGGTAAAAGTCACCAATAATGCGTTGTAAGAAAATAGGGCATTTGCACTATTTATTCGGAAAAGCGCTCTAATTCGCGTTTCATCTTAAGGGCCTCTTCTTCGGTTTTGCTCAGTTTCTCAGCGACCGTTTGTAGGGCATTTCCATTTTTCCGAAGCGCTACCATTACCAGATCGACTCCAAGCCGAAACAGGATTAAGAAGACAGCCGCTGCTGTACCGGCTTGAAGAATCACGAAGAAGAATCCTCCTAGAATTACAGCAAACTGTTGTACAAAAATGCGAACATACGGCTTCATGAGTAGTTCACTCGCTCGGTATTCTTTGTACCGTTGCGGCTGTATAAAATTAGTGATGAAATAGGCAACGTTCGTCACGATAATAGAAGCCAACACAGGAATGATCCCGGGATGTCGAAAGGCATAACTGTAGTTTTCGATCAAATTAAAGCCGCTGGTAATTTCGGGAATGGCGCCTTCAAAAAATCCAAACATAAAAATGGATTGAATGGCCACAAAAAACCCATAATGCATAATAAAGAATAGGATCAAACCAATGCCTCTCGGTTGATTTGGATCGTTAGATTCTGAAGCCTTACCATAGCGATTCACCATGGCAAGCTTGATCACGTGTAGCATTCCAACGATGATGGTTTCTAGAAAATAAGCCAGTAAGACGGTTAATGCATCGACGATACCAAGAGCAACTAACACGGCAAAGAACACGGCCTGTGCCCACACCACGGCATTGTATTTATTGGGTAGCAGTATTGCTTTCATAGTCATAAGGTATAAAAAAGCCCCATCAAGCGATAGGGCTTTTGCTTCCGAAGAAGCCTCCATCTAACTTGGTTAGTTACCGGGTTAAATCGTATGCAAAAATACTGTTATTATCGGCTTTGTAATACAATACACCGCCTAGTTCATCTACTTGATATTCTGGTTTTTTGTCCTTCAGAACGATCTCTTTTTCCAACGCACCCGTGTCTTTATTCAATTTTACCAAGCCCACTCCGTCATCGAGTTTGGTTAAGACAAATTGCGCGTTTGCCGTAGCCGCTGTCGCTTTAAAACGTTTCAACATTTCCGTTACCGAAGCGCCAGACGCCGCTGCTAGTCCGCCTGCTAAATTCGATTGGCGATCCGCCAGGTCATCATATTTGGCAATTCTATTCTGAATGGAAGCATTCGCTGCTGCTGCAGCCCCTGCAGCACTTGCCACGGCAGTGACTCCGGCTAATATAGCTCCCATTGCACTTTTCCCCGGAGCTCTGTAATACTCATGCCAATTGGTACTTCCGCCACTGTCGAGCATCATCATGTTCTGATCGCTGGTTAGCAAGATGCCTCCGGAACGGATTTCAATGCCGGTGGGGGCTTCCTTTCCTTCAAATTTAGACTCCGCCAATTCGGTTACTTCACTGGTATTGGCATCGATAGCGTACAAGGTTTCGTCCGCGCTAATCAAGTACCGGTTGTTGGCTTTATCAAAGGTTGACGAAACCGCATCCGTGCGCTTGTACTTTAACGGTTTCTTCCACACTTGCTCTCCGGTATTTAAGTTCACGATGTTAGCATCTTCGGAAGTGATGTAGATCAATCCCTGAGGGGTTTCGGCCATAGTGAGAATATTCTCTCCTGTTTTTAAAGGCTTTTTGAACAGCGTATTTCCGTCGTACGAAATCTTGTTGATCCCTCCTTCGTGAATTCCGAAGAGAATACCGTCTTCCATGATGTAGAAATGTTGTACATAGCCTTTCGTTTTGGGAGCCTTATCCCACAAATCTTCACCGTTTTTTGCATCTAGCATCGCAATTTTAGATTCTGAACTGCCTGCTAAAATTCCTTTACCTTGATTATACGTATTACTTACGATCGCCAAGCCCTGCGGAAGGATTTCGAAATTGGTCACTACACCTTTTACTTTTTGTTCATCTTCCCATAGTTCGGCGCCATTAGTACCCACTTTATGGATCTTGGTGTTGTTTCCATTGGGATGTACCTCAAAAGCGTAGATCTCCGTCTCAGTTTCGTCTGTAACCATCCAATTCACATTCTTCATTTTGTTATCCCAAAGGATTTCACCTGATTGTGCCTTTTTGGCAACCAACCCTTGTGCCGTAGGCACGATGAGGTAATCTTTCAGCAACAAGGGACGTCCAGTAACGCTATAGTTCTTTGCAATTCCTACGCGGTCTGGATCTCCTAGATTAAAGCGATAATCCTCTTGCCCTGTATTGAGATCATACACGGCTACCTGGGTTGCATATTTTTCTTTCGCACGACGTTGGCCACTAACCACGAGTTTATTTTGTGGCATCATAACATCGCAGGTGGTCACCATTTTCCAACCATTATCTTCTGTACTGAATAGTTTCTTTCCAGAGATATAATCGATCACAGCTTTCTTTGTGCTGATACTGGCAAACCCGGTTTGGCCTACCATCACATAAGGTGCATTGGGAACAAAGAATAGTTCTTCAGGTTTTACGCGCCCGTAGTCAGTAAAGTTAAAGAGCAGTTCGTTAGAACCGGGCTTAATTCCTACCAAGCCATCGTTGGTAGCTACCACAAGGGTTCCTCCTTGGGTCAAGGTCATTTCATTGATCTTCGCGCCTACATCGTAGCGAAAATCGGGTGTTTCGGCCTTTTGAGACCAAACCAAACTTGTGGATACTGTAAATAGTATCAAGAGGTTTCTAAGTGTTTTTTGTATGTTCATGTGTTTGAAGTTTAATCTGATCTCAAAGGTGTCGTATTCCAAACTCGCATTCAATACGGCAGTTGTCGTATTCGGCAGACACCGCGGAGGCATTACATAAAAAACCGGAAGTACTACAGTTGTAATACCCCCGGCTCCACGTAAAAACCTCAACACTTGAGATTTTCTTTATACGTTTAAACCATTAGAAATTGGCATTAAAGGCCCCTTCGGTTATGTTTTTTGTAGAATCATCGTTCGAATTTTTACCAGTAAAGCTAAAGGTTCCGGTAACATTGGTTTCGTTGATCTCACTAATGTTGATCTCTCCCGCTACGCTCTCATCAAAAGGAGCCATCCAAGATTGTGAATCGGTTGGATTTGAAACATTGGCTTCAACATAAATAGCATTGGTAAAAATATCAGCTCCACCACCTACGTCATAGGATCCAGTACCATCAAAACCGGTAATGGTTAGGATGATTCCTTTTCCATCGGCATCCGATCCTTGAATGCGCAGCGTGGTAACCCCACCTGCTGTGGTTTGTACTGCTGTTGTCGCGATAGACATAGAAGTAAAATTAGCACCATCTACCTTGGCCGTTACCGTACCTTCTGCAGCACCGCCCCCATCGCCACCATCATCGTCACTTTTATTACACGCTACCACGGCAACACTTAGTAGTAGCACGAGAAATACATTTTTGAACCGTTTCATAATTGTTGGGTTTTTAGGTTATTATTCTGAAGCAAAACTGCGATATAACGCCTCACGGTTCAATAGGGCAATTGACGTATTCTCTTAAAACCTCAATAAATACAGGGATTACCAGCGGGCATATGGTAGCTTTTTTGCCACTGCTTCCATTTTTTTCTGAAGGGATTGCTGAAAACTTTTATGCGCCTCGTGGTTGGGATGAAACGGACGATGCGCCAACCCTTTTCTAATGGAATCAATCTCTTTCTGAAGCGACAGCGTCTCTTCGGAAATCCAGACCGTTCTAAAGCGGTTCCAAATATGAGCGATCGCAACCTGATTGGGATGAATCATATCCGACTCGTAAAAGCGATACTCCCGGAGTTCATCCATCATTATTTCGAACGACGGAAAATAATACGCACCTTCCAAGGCATCGATCCCCTGGTGAATTCCGGCGCGTAGATGGGCTTTGCTCAAACTGTTTTCAACAAATCCGTCTTTTAGATGCCGTACCGGTGAAACGGTAGTTATAACGGTAGCCTTAGGATTCACTTCACGAACCAATACCACAATGTTCTCCAAAGCCGTTGCTACTTCTTCCGGAGTGAACAGTTCTTTCAGAAATTTTTTCTGCGGAACCTTATGGCAATTCGCTACCAATTGATCGCTTTCAACATGCCGATACCCCCAAGCGGTTCCGAAGCTCAGCACAATATGTGATGCCGATAGAATTCGGTCGTGAAGCGTTTGCAAAGCGGTATTCAAGGTACTCAACAGCTCTTTTTGAGTGGCTGTAGAACAGTTAGAATGCGCCTCAAACGAATGCCATAAATCGTTGTGCTGAAAGCAGTCTTTTTCTGTGTAGTTCCCTAGATTGATGGCTCTTGTGATGACCGCTTCGATGGCAGAAGGATGAAATAACACGCCAAAAGGATTGCTGAGGTATCGAAACTGAAAGTAGTCTAACGTAGTCGCAATGTGTTCAGCAAAGCAAGAGCCTAATAAAAGGACATCCGACGCATAATCAATGGAAGGCTGTTGTGGAGAAAGCGGTATTTCGGTACTCCAGTTCACCTAAGCGAGATAGGCTTTGGCCTTTTCTAAGGCTTCGGAAATTCCTTGCGGGTTTTTCCCGCCTGCCGTAGCGAAAAACGGTTGGCCGCCGCCTCCACCTTGGATATGTTTACCCAATTCGCGTACGATGGTTCCGGCATTGAGTTCCTTTTCCGCAGCTAGGTCTTTTGAAATATAACAGGTGAGTAGCGCTTTTCCCTCTTGTTCTGAACCAAAAACCAAGAACAGATTCTCGACCTCACCACCTAATTCGTAGGCGAGATCTTTCATACCCGAAGCGTCCAAATCAATTTTTTCCGCTAGGAAATTAATACCGTTTACCGATTGAATATTATGTTTGAGCGTTCCTTTTAAGCCTTGCGCTTTCTCCTTTAAAAGGCCGGCTACCTGTTGTTCCAGTTGTTCTTTTTCTTCCTGTAATTTTGATATGGCCTGCACCGGGTCTTTTGCATTATTGAGCGATTGTTGTACCTGCTTGAAGGCCTCACTGCGCTCCATAAAATACTGTTTGGCGGCATCTCCGGTAATCGCTTCAATACGTCGAATTCCCGAAGCCACAGCTCCTTCCGAAGTAATAATAAAATGCCAAACCTCGTTGGTGTTTAGAACATGGGTTCCTCCGCAAAGTTCCATCGATTTTCCAAAACGGATGGTTCGAACGGTATCTCCGTACTTTTCTCCAAATAAGGCAATGGCCCCCTCATTTAATGCTTCTTGATACGGTTGATTGCGTTGTTCCTGAAGCGCTAACCCTTCCCGAATTCGCGCATTCACAAAATCTTCTACGGTTTTGAGTTCTTCTTCGGAAACCTTGCTGAAATGCGAAAAGTCGAATCGCAGGTTTCTGCTGTGTACCATCGATCCTTTCTGTTCTACGTGTTCCCCTAGCACATTCCGAAGCGCTTGATGTAATAAATGCGTCGCGGTGTGATTGGAAGCCGTTCGTGATCGTTGTTTAGCGTCCACCACCGCTTTAAAGGTCTCCTCGGGATTTCGAGGAAGGTTCTTGGCAAAATGGATGATCAGGTTGTTCTCTTTTTTGGTGTCTACAATATAGACCACCTCTCCGTTTGGCGCTTGCAGATACCCCTTATCTCCAACCTGTCCGCCTCCTTCCGGATAAAACGGTGTTAAGTTGAAAACCAATTGATACACTTCGCCTTCTTTCTTACTTTCTGTTTTTCGATACCGGGTAATCCGAACCGAAGTTTCCAGACTATCATAGCCAATAAATTCTTCTTCCGCGTCCTCTTCCAAGATCACCCAATCTCCCGTTTGCACCTTCGCAGCAGAACGCGAACGATCTTTCTGCTTTTGCAATGCTGCATCGAATGCCTGCTTATCGTAGTGATATCCGCGCTCACGAAGAATCAGCCCGGTTAGGTCATCAGGAAATCCATAGGTATCATACAGTTCGAACACTTTTGTTCCGGAGATCTCCTTATCGGAAGCCCCTTGAATGATATTCTCCAGCAATACCAATCCTTGATCCAGGGTTCGTAAGAAGGAGGCTTCCTCCTCGCGAATCACATTCACGATCAGGTTCTTTTCTTTCCGAAGTTCCGGAAACGCATCGCCCATTTGCTTGACCAAGGTTTCTGTCAATTTATAAATGAAAGGTTGCTGTTGGTCGAGGAAGGTGAAGCCATACCGAATGGCACGTCGTAAAATTCGGCGAATCACATAGCCTGCTCCATTGTTACTAGGTAATTGTCCATCGGCAATCGAAAATGCCACCGCCCGAACGTGGTCGGCAATCACACGAATGGCGATATCGATTTTTTCGTCCTTTCCGTAGGTACTGTTCGTGATGGCTTCGATCTCGCGAATTAAGGGCGTAAAGACATCCGTGTCATAATTACTTTGTTTGCCTTGCAACACCATACACAAACGTTCGAAACCCATGCCGGTGTCTACATGTTGCGCGGGTAAAGGCTCGAGACTACCGTTGGCCTTTCGGTTGAACTGCATAAAAACCAGGTTCCAGATCTCCACTACTTGTGGATGGTCTTGATTCACTAAATCAGCTCCCGGTGTTTTCTTTTTTTCTTCTTCGGAACGGATATCAACATGAATCTCACTACAGGGGCCACAGGGGCCTTGTTCGCCCATTTCCCAAAAATTATCTTTTTTATTGCCTAATAGAATTCGTTCTTCCGGCACCCATTGTTTCCAAAAATTGAAGGCTTCGGTATCGCGTTCCAGTCCTTCCGAAGCATCCCCTTCAAAAATAGTAACGTAAAGCATCGAAGGATCCATTTGGAAAACTTCTGTGAGTAACTCCCACGCCCAGGCAATCGCCTCTTCTTTAAAATAATCTCCAAAACTCCAATTGCCCAGCATCTCGAACATGGTGTGATGATAGGTATCCATCCCCACCTCTTCCAGATCGTTGTGTTTTCCGCTTACGCGCAAACACTTTTGCGTATCGGTAATACGGACATCCTTCGATTCTTTATTCCCTAAAAAATATTCTTTAAACTGATTCATACCGGCATTGGTAAACATCAGCGTGGGGTCGTTTTTCATCACCATTGGGGCCGAGGGGACAATGGTATGTGACTTCGATTTAAAAAAGTCTAAAAACCGACTACGTATATCGTTGGAATTCATAGGTAAAACAGCTTAAAAATGACGTTTTCTCCTACAATGCAAACAATTTTTATCTTTGCAATGCGTTAGCTTCTGAACGTCGTGTTCAATCAACCGCAAAAATAGGACTTTTTTAGCGTATGTCTAAAGTCAAATATTACTACGATAGCGAAACCCTTTCGTACCGAAAAATCGAACAGAAAAAAGGTAGAAAATTGGGTATTGTACTGTTGAGTCTCTTAGGAATCTTCTTAAGCGGATTCGTGCTTTTGGTGATCTACCTCAACCTTCCGTATGTAGAAACGCCCAAAGAAAAGGCCTTAAAACGCGAATTGGCCAATATGGAGCTGCAATACGAGCTGTTAAACCGTAAGATGGACCAGGCCGAAACCGTCTTGGATCAGTTGGCAGATCGCGATAATAATTTATACCGTGTGTATTTTGAAGCCAATCCGATTCCTGAAAATCAGCGTAAAGCCGGGTTTGGCGGAGTAAATCGCTATCAGGAGCTGGAAGGTTTTGACAATTCGAAGTTGGTCGTTAATGCACACAAACGTATTGATATTCTAACCAAGCAAATTGTGGTCCAATCGCGGTCCCTAGATGAGATTGCACAACTCGCCGAAAATAAAGAGAAATTATTAGCCGCTATTCCGGCGATTCAACCCGTGAGAAACGAAGACCTAACGCGTATGGCTTCTGGCTACGGATATCGAACCGATCCTTTTACCAAGGCGCGTAAATTCCATTGGGGAATGGACTTCACGGCGCCCCGTGGGACGCCAATTTATGCTTCGGGAGACGGTGTTGTGAGTCGAGCCGACAATACCGCTTCGGGCTATGGAAACCACATTCGCATCGAGCACGGCTTTGGCTACGAGAGCCTTTACGCCCATCTTTACAAATACAATGTTCGCCAGGGGCAAAAAGTAAAACGCGGCGATCTTATTGGATTTGTAGGAAGTACCGGACGAAGTGAAGCCCCGCATTTACATTATGAAGTGTTCAAGGATGGGGAACGTATCAATCCGATTAATTTCTACTACGGAAACCTAACGGCTGAAGAATTTGCCGTACTTTTAGAGAAGTCACAGCAAGAAAACCAATCCTTAGACTAATGCATGTCGAATTACCGGAGAAGCGCTATTACAGCATCGGAGAAGTTGCCGAAGCTTTTGAGGTGAACGCTTCGCTCATTCGGTACTGGGAAAAAGAATTTGATGTCCTTCAACCGAAGAAGAACGCCAAAGGCAATCGCAAGTTTACGCCCGAAGATATCAAGAATCTGGAATTGATCTACCACTTGGTAAAGGAACGTGGTTTTACCTTGGAAGGCGCCAAAACGCACCTGAAAGAAAACAAAAAGAAAACCTTCAGCAACTTTGAGATAATTCGTAAATTGGAATCGGTGAAAGCCGAATTACTGAAAATCAAAGACCAACTTTAAATTCTGTTTCTTATGAAAAAATGGCTACCCCTCATCGTTATTTTGGGGCTTGTACTCATTCTTGGTGGATATATCGCTTCGTTGAACAACTCCCTTGTCGAGCTCGATGAAAGCGCCGAAGCCCAATGGGGAAATGTAGAGAGCGCGTACCAACGTCGTGCCGATCTCATTCCGAATATTGTGAGCACCGCCAGAGGCTATGCTGAATTTGAGCGTGAAACCCTGACGCAAGTCATCGAAGCACGCAGCAAAGCGACGGCAGTGACCATCGACCCTAGCAATATCACCCCCGGACAACTACAACAATTTCAGGAAGTTCAAAGCGGTTTGAGTTCTGCCTTATCAAGACTTTTGGCTGTGTTTGAGCGCTATCCCGACCTAAAAGCGAACGAGAACTTTAAGGAATTGATCAACGAATTAGAACGTACCGAAAATAGGATCAACGTAGAGCGCAACCGTTACAACGAAACGGCACAAACCTATAATACCAAAGTGAAAAAGTTCCCTGCCAATTTCTTTGCGGGAATACTCGGGTTTGAAGAGCGTGCCTATTTTAAGAGTGAAGCGGGCGCTGAAGTCGCTCCAGAGGTAGAATTCGATTTTAGCAACTAATACCCTTTGTATGTCGAAAGTAGAAGATTTTCTTGCTGCGGAAGAAGAAGCAGCCATTATTGAAGCCATTCGGAATGCCGAGAAAAACACTTCCGGAGAAATTCGAGTACACCTGGAAGCGCATACCGATCTTGATCCATTTGAACGGGCCGCCGAAGTATTCGACTTCCTTCATATGGACAATACCAAATTGAGCAACGGGGTCTTGATCTACGTGGCTGTGGAAGATCGCACTCTGGTGATCTTAGGAGATAGCGGCATCAACGATGTGGTAGCTCCTGATTTTTGGGACAGTACCCGTGATATCATTATTACGCACTTTAAAGATGGGAATATGAAACAAGGATTGATTGCAGGTATTGAAGAAGCCGGACTTCAACTAAAGAAACACTTTCCATTTCGGAAGAATGACAAAAACGAATTGCCCGACGATATTTCCATAGGATGATGAACCCACGAATGCCCAAGACGTGTCTTTGTTGGCTCGTGTTTCTCTTCGGAACACTGTCTGCGCTGGCGCAATACGACATTCCAGAACTTCCGAAACAACAAACTTCCGTATACGATTACATCGAGCTGTTGTCTCCCACTCAAAAGAGTAGTTTGGAACGGAAATTAGTTGGATACGCCGACTCCACCTCCACCCAAATCGTTGTCGCTATTATTGGAACCACAAAAGGTGAAGACATCTCAATGTTGGGCGCGCGTTGGGGGCAGCAGTGGGGTATTGGCCAGGCCGATGAAGATAACGGAATACTTATTCTCTTGGCTAAGGACGATCGAAAGATCGACATCAATACCGGCTACGGAATTGAGTATCGCGTGACCGACCTCATGGCCGAACGTATTATCAACAGGATCATGATCCCTGAATTTAAAAAAGGGGATTTTTACAGCGGACTCGATCAAGGAGCTGACGCACTATTTGCCGCCCTACGAGGAGAATTTAAGGAAGATCGAAAACAACGGAAGGATTCCAAGATCCCATACGCTTCGGTGATCATTTTACTGTTCTTTATTTTAATTATCATCTTGAGAAGTCGCGGTGGCGGAAAAGGCGGTCGCGGTGGCGGTGGCAGTTTGCTAGACGTGATCATCCTGAGCAATATGGGACGCACCGGTGGTTACAGTAGCGGTGGCGGCAGCTTTGGTGGCGGTGGTGGCTTCAGCGGCGGCTTCGGAGGAGGCGGCTTTGGTGGCGGCGGAGCCTCAGGAGGCTGGTAATGTTCGTCATCATTATCAAGATTATAATGAGCTTAAGGTAAGCCGCCGTAATGGGCGGTGGTTGTTTAGACCATTTTGTACGTTGCGAAGCACAAAATGGGATAAACTTTCCGTAAGAACCAATCGAGGAGCCTCAGGAGGCTGGTAATGTTTGTCATCATTATCAAGATTATAATGAGCTTAAGGTAAGCCGCCGTAATGGGCGGTGGTGCGATCGATATAATTCAACAATGGGAAATCACTAATGGATGTCTCTGGCGTTGTGTCGTTTATAATTAAAATTTTTCTACCCCTAATAAACCTCTATATTGCTACCTCTTATATTTTAATCTTTTATCATTATCACATTTTTATGAAAAATAAGCTACTCCTCTGTGTCACAATTTGTTTTGTTTCAATGTTTAACATTTCTGCACAAGAACTCGACATACACGCCATGCCTAAAAAGGCCTACATTGCCGAGGCAAAGGCTATCGCAAACACCTTTTTTACCAACTTCAAAGACAAAAAACTCAAGGAAAATGCCGATTTCATCGTAAACAGTTTGGGAGCTACCTGGGATGAAACTAAAAAAATATCCCAACGTAATGAATACTTGGGCAAGTTCGAAATCATTAGCTTGAAACCTCCAAAGGGATTGTATGGCGACCTCGATGATTATGACCTTATCGAGGAAGGATTTTTACAGGGAAGCGATCGCTATTTTAGACATACCTATATCGGATATCACGAAGGAAGTGTTTTGATATACGAATTCAGATTTTATGTGAATCACAAAGAGGAAGTTACCCTTCATTACATCGGCTGGAGTGAAAAAAATCCATTTGAGTACATGAGTACTGCCGATATGTTGCTCCCAAAATATTAAGAGTTTATAGTATCATAACTTGCGTTGAGGCCGTTTATGGAATCGACGCAAGTTTTTTCCAACGCTGACGGTCAAAACTTACTTCTTTCTAATATAAATAGTAATAGGCACCCCCTTAAAATCAAATTGATCGCGCAACTTATTCTCTAAAAATCGTTTGTAGGGATCTTTTACATACTGTGGAAGGTTGGCGAAAAACGCGAAGCTTGGATACGGGGTGGGGAGTTGCGTACAGAATTTGATCTTAACGTATTTCCCTTTTGTGGCTGGTGGGGGTGTTGCTTGAATAATCGGTAACATCACATCGTTCAGCTTGCTTGTCTTGATCTTCTTGGTTCGGTTTTCATAGACTTTTACAGCCGATTCGATCGCTTTGAATATACGCTGTTTGTTCAATACGGAAATGAACACAATGGGAACATCGACAAAGGGTGCGCATTCCTTTTTGATATAAGCTTCCATTTCTTTGGTAGTCTTATGGTCCTTTTCCACCTTGTCCCATTTGTTGGCCAATATCACGATCCCCTTGTTGTTGCGCTGCGCCAGCCAGAAGATATTCTGCACTTGTCCGTCGAATCCGCGGGTGGCATCAAAGACCAGAATAGCCACATCGCAATGTTCGATGGCGCGCACGCTTCGCATTACACTGTAGAATTCCAGGTCTTCTTTCACCTTGCTTTTACGCCGAATTCCGGCCGTATCCACTAAGTTGAATTCAAACCCAAACCGACTGTATTTCGTATCGATACTATCTCGGGTGGTTCCCGCAATATCCGTAACCACAAAACGCTCTTTTCCAATCAGGGCATTGATAAAAGAAGATTTTCCGGCATTGGGCCGCCCTACTACGGCAAAGCGCGGCAAGGTTTCTTCTTCGGCTTCCGGCTCGTCTGGCAAAATTTTGACCAGATCGTCTAACAATTCGCCTGTACCGCTACCATTGATCCCTGAGATGGTGTAATATTGCTCGAAACCTAGCGAGTAGAATTCCACAGCATCATTCACTCGGGTAGCAGAATCTACCTTATTGACGGTGAGAAATACGGGTTTTTTACTGCGTCGTAGCAATTGCGCGACTTCTTCGTCCATGCCTGTGACGCCAGATTCTACATCTACCATAAAAATGATAGCATCGGCCTCTTCGATGGCGAGCTCTACTTGTTTGTCGATTTCGGCTTCAAACACATCGTCGCTGCCTCGTACATACCCCCCGGTGTCGATGAGGGAAAACTCTTTTCCGTTCCAATCCGATTTACCGTAATGACGGTCTCGCGTGACTCCGCTTACCGCATCCACAATAGCCTCGCGACGTTGGATCAATCGATTGAAAAAGGTAGATTTTCCTACATTAGGCCGACCTACAATGGCAACAATACTGCTCATAGACTTAGAATTGACTGCAAAGGTAACGCATTAGCCGAATATGGTGGAAAGAACATGCTGTTTTTATAGCCTGCGTTAGGGATAGCAGCGGCATCGCCCCACGGGCATACAGCGGATAGCCCGACCGTGCCGTAGGCGCGGGAACGCCCTACTTATTTTTGTTGATATCCGAACCGACGTAGTTGCCGATCGTCACTACGCCAGTTTTTATTGACTTTTACATAGGTTTCCAGATGGACCTGCTTTCCGAAGAAGGCCTCGAGATCCTTACGAGCCTCTACACCTACCCGCTTAATGGCGGCTCCTTTGTGCCCGATAAGAATTCCCTTTTGGGTGTCGCGTTCTACCATGATGACACTGCGAATGCGAATGAGTTCCTCTTCTTCAAAAAATTCTTCGGTATCAATTTCCACCGAATACGGAATCTCTTTTTTGTAATGCATCAGAATTTTTTCGCGAATGATCTCATTGACGAAAAAGCGCTCGGGCTTGTCGGTTAACTGATCTTTGGGATAAAATGGGGGTGATTCTGGTAATAATTGGAGAATGCGGGTGAACACCTCTTGCACGCCAAAATTCTCCAGGGCAGAGATGGCAAAGATTTCGGCATTGGGTACTTTTTCTTGCCAGAGGGAAAGGGCTTCGGCAAGTTGGGTTTCATCGCCTTTGTCGATTTTATTGATCAGCAACAATACCGGAATAGTAGCGTTTGTGATCTTCTGAAAAAAGGCCTCGTCTTTTAAATCTTTTTCTCCTAACTCTACCAAATACAGCAACACATCGGCGTCTTCAAAAGCCGATTTTACAAAGTCCATCATATTCTCCTGCAGGGTATAGGCGGGTTTAATGATGCCCGGCGTATCGCTCAAGACCACCTGAAAATCATCTCCATTCACGATTCCTAAAATGCGATGACGCGTGGTCTGGGCTTTGGACGTTATAATAGAGAGCCGTTCGCCCACAAAAGCATTCATAAGCGTACTTTTCCCTACGTTGGGATTTCCGATGATGTTTACAAAACCTGCTTTGTGTGCCATAGTAATTTTTTACAAAGATAGGCAATACACGCATGGTAGCTGTCCTCTTTTTTTCTTCTTGGGAATATAGTACCTTGTCCTAAAATTAACCTCATGACCGCATCTGCACAACTTGCCAAACGTTTCAGAGAAGCCCTGCTCAACGGCACCTCTATCGCTTTTACGAACTATAAAGATCAACTGGAGGGAACCCACTGGGAACTGGCCACCCAACAAATACATTCCCGCAACAGCCTGTCTCAACTGGCGCAACACATTCATTACTATATTCACGGTGTGCTACAGGTTTTTGAAGGAGGCGATTTAACCATTCGCGACAAATTCAGTTTTGATTTTCCTCCCGTGACCTCTCAAGAACAATGGGAACGTATTTTGACTACCCTTTGGAACGATGCTGAAAAATTCGCGACCCACATAGAAGCCCTATCGGATGAACAATTAGAGCACCCTTTCGTCAATGGGACTTATGGAAATTACCGGCATAACATTAATATGATGATCGAGCACTGCTATTATCATTTAGGGCAAGTAGTGATCATCAAAAAAATGTTATTGCAATGATTATGTTCTCTCGTATTGGGATACCTCGCAAACTACTAGTTTTCGGTTTTTTTGCAGGTGTTAGTTTCTTCGGAACCGCACAAACAGTCGTTTTCCAAAACTTTGACGGATTTCTTTCCATTGGAACCCAGTCGAATCGCACGGCCGGAATTTCTTTGGCCGATATGGACAATGATGGCGACTTAGACGCGCTGGTGGCCAATGGCAGGCATTGGGCCGAACAAAATTACCTGTTCTACAACGACGGAAAAGGCAACTTTAAACAAGGGCAACCTATTGGCCTTATGGATGCCAGTTATGAAATGGTCGCGGCCGATGTCAATCAGGATGGTTATATGGACCTACTGGTCGCTAACGACAATATTCCAAACGCCCTTTATTTCGGTGGAAAAGGTCAAGAATTTACGTGGCAAGGAAGTTTTGGCGCCATTGCTCCCACTCGTGGTATCCGCCTAGTCGATCTAGACAATGATAGCGACTTAGACATTGTCTTGGCCCATCGGAACGCACCGAATGAGATCTGTTGGAATGATGGTTCCGGGTCGTTTGATACCTGCATAACTTTTGGGGCGGAAAAAGATCCCACGATTCAGATTGCAATTGCTGATATCAATCGTGATGGCCATCTGGATTTGGTTACGGCGGAACGGAAGTCGGTTAACTTTATCTACTTCGGAAAGGGAAACCGAGCGTTTGAGCAACCTACCCCTTTCGGAACTAAGGAGGATGATAGCCGGTCGGTGGCACTTCACGACATCGATCGGGATGGCTTTATCGATATCATTATTGGAAACCTGGGCACGCCTAACCAGATTTTTTACGGAGACGCCGAATCGAAATTTACAAGAACGTACGCTTTTGAAACCTCCCGAATGACGGCTTCTGTTGCGGTAGCCGATTTCAATAAGGATGGCTGGCCCGACCTGGTTTTTGGCAATGCGGAGGATGTGAATTATGTCCAATTGGGGAGCGAATCGGGGACATTTAGCGAGATTGCCCTGAACAAAGATCTTAAAGAAGACACCTATAAGGTAATTACAGGCGACCTCAATGGAGATGGCCTCCCGGATATAGTAGAAGCAAACTCTGGGGTATGGAATCTTATTTACCGAACCCGCATTCGCGAATAGAATTCCTATGAAAAATCGTATCTTATAGCATCTATGACATACACTTCGATACGTTCATCTCAACGCTTTCTGTTGCTACTATTACTACTAAGCCTAGGTGCTGCAAAAGCTCAAAATACCGCTAAAAAAACTCAGGTTCTTATTTTAGGTACCACACATTTGAGTCAGATAGACAATTTCGACCCACAAATGATCGAACCGGTCGTTCAAAAACTCGAAACCTTCAACTTTGATGTGGTCTGCATCGAGAAAATGCCCGGTCAATTGTTATACGATATTGATCGAAGAAAGGATCCCGACTTCCAATTGACATCGCGAGATGCCAATCACCTTCGCTGGGCCGATTCGGTGCAGCAATTCAGAAAAGTATCCTTCGCTCAAGCCAAGGACCGTATCTATGTGCTGCTGAAAAAAGAATCGTTGACCCTTCCCGAGCGAAAAGAACTACTCTATCACTATGTTGCCACCGCCAACATTCCGGCAGCCGTGCTTCAGTATAGGTACCTACAGGAGCAGGAAGCATTATTTTCTTCCGAATTTGACCAAAAACTAACGACCTATTTAGCAAGCAAGCTGGATAATGCCAACGAATATTATTCGATGGCAGTGCCGCTGGCCTTCCGAAGTGGACATAATATCATTGAACCCATCGATAATTTTCAAGAGATGTCGTTTCAGAAGAAGTATTTCCCGATGTTTGAAAAAGACCTAGAAGAACATCCAGAATTCATTGCTATGGTGATGGAACTACCTGTATATACCAAATCACAGCAACTCATGAATACAGGGGTGACCGAAAAGGACCTTACCGCTCTTTATGAGTATATCAATAGCGACACCTATATGGATCAGGATTACAAAGCACAGTGGGAATTATGGCTGAAGACCGAATTCGATTCGCGATCAGACCGGGCGCGCTATTCGTATTGGGAAATGCGGAATTTACAGATCGCCGCCAACATCCTTGCGGTCGCCGCGAAACATCCCGGCAAGAAATTGTTGGTGATCATTGGGTCGGCACACAAAAGCTACCTCGAAAAATTCTTACACCAGGTAAAAGATTTTGAAGTATTGACCTATTAACGAATGGATCGAAACATAGAGATATCGTATCTTTCTGTCGAATGTTACGGTGATACATTGACGAATTTTTTTAAACGCCAGCTATGGGAAAACAATTGGATGCCATCACTCCAGAATTGAAGAACTTTATTGAAAAACAGCCGATCTTCTTTGTGGGTACTGCGGCTGCGGAAGGACGCGTGAATGTTTCTCCAAAGGGAATGGATTCATTTCGTGTTCTTAACGCGAACAAGGTAGTATGGCTCAATCTCACCGGCAGCGGGAACGAAACGGCAGCGCATTTACTGAAACACCCGCGTATGACGATCATGTTTTGCGCTTTTGAAGGTAAACCACTCATTCTTCGTTTATACGGAACAGCTTCCATCTATCATCCTAGAGATGCCGCCTATCAACAACACATAGGTCTATTTCCTGAAACTCCAGGTGCGCGGCAAATCATTGAAATGCAGGTAGATTTAGTACAAACCTCTTGTGGATATGCAGTTCCGTTCATGGAATATAAAGAAGAACGTACCGTGCTACACGACTGGGCCGAAAAACAAGGTCAGGAGCGCATTGAACAGTATTGGCAAGAAAAAAATACGCAAAGTATTGATGGGTTTGAGACCAACATCTTAGATCCTAAATTGTCCACAAACCATTCAACTGACAAAAGTCATAAAAACCCTGTATAACCCAAGGTATCTTTGCCCTGTAACTATTAAAAATCAGTGGTATGACAACCTTTGCACAACTTGAGAAAGATTTTACGAACAATATAATGGGCTATTCAGCCTTAGGAATTATTCTTTCTACCTGCCTGGGCTCCATCGCAATCATGCAAATACTTTCCTTCGGTCACAGCTTCTGGCATATGGCGTTAGTGATGATCTGTGTAGGTATTTGCACGGCCCATAATGCAGCAATTCTCACGGTCCAGAAACCCAAATTGATCTTCAAGCTATTAGTGGCCAGCACTATCGTTAACACTCTGGTTATTGTAGTGAGTTTGTTCTTATGATTGACAACACTTTATTAATCACCAAATACAATGTTCCCGGACCGCGGTATACTAGCTATCCCACGGTCCCTTATTGGAATACCGAGCGTTTCTCTGCCCAGGGTTGGGAACAATCCTTACAGCAAATAGCCAGCCCCGAAACGGGAATTAGCGTGTACATTCACCTACCTTTTTGTGAAAGCATGTGCACTTTTTGTGGTTGTACCAAACGCATCACCAAAAACCATTTGGTGGAGCTTCCTTACATCAAAGCGGTGTTACGGGAATTTGAAATGTATTGTGAACTGTTAGGGTATGCACCCATCATTCAACAACTTCATTTGGGTGGTGGTACGCCTACCTTTTTTTCCGCGGAAAACCTTGAAGCCTTATTGGCGGGCTTGTTTACGAGAGCGTCTCTTCATCCCGAAGCCGAGTTCAGTTTTGAAGGCCATCCTAATAACACCACGCAAACCCACCTTAACACCTTGTATCGCAATGGCTTCCGAAGGGTTTGTTATGGAGTTCAAGACTATAATGAAACGGTGCAACGTGCGATTCATCGCGTACAGCCGTTCGAAAATGTAGCAGAGGTAACTCAACAAGCTCGTGCTATTGGCTATACTTCTGTGGGACATGATTTGGTATTCGGACTCCCCTTTCAAACCGAAGCGCATGTGGCATATACCATTGAGCAAACCCTGCGCTTGCGGCCCGACCGACTAGCATTTTACAGCTACGCCCATGTTCCCTGGATCAAAGGGAACGGACAACGTGGCTATCAGGAGGCTGATCTCCCCACCGCCGCCGAAAAACGCCGTCAGTACGAACTTGGCAAGGCGATGCTTGAGCAAGCTGGCTATCGTGAAATAGGCATGGATCATTTCGCGCTGCCTTCAGACGACCTTGCGTTGGCGCAGCAAAACGGAAAACTACACCGAAACTTTATGGGCTACACCACCGCAGCAACCAAAATGATGCTGGGGCTAGGCGTTTCCGCCATTGGAGATAGCTGGAGCGGATTCGCTCAGAATGTGAAGACGCTACCTGAATATTATGCGGCGTTGCGCGCCCATGAGCTTCCAGTATTTCGTGGACATTTACTCACCCAAGAAGACCTTATCGTAAGAAAACATATTCTGAATCTCATGTGCCGGTTTGAAACCTCGTGGGATTCCGAAGCCATGCAACTCCCTCAAATGGCGGAGATCCTAACGCAATTATCGGAACTCGAAAGAGACGGTCTTGTAGCCTTGGAAGCCACTAACCTTCGTATCACGGAAGCGGGAAAACCATTTGTTCGAAATGTATGTCTTCCGTTTGATCTTCGATTGCAACGAAGACGTCCGGAAACTCGATTGTTTTCCATGACGGTATAATACTATTCCCCTTTTTAGTTAGTAGTCCTAGAACGCAGCCTCGTCTGCGTTCTTCTTTTGTAAGGAGGTTTGTTTGGAATTCCTTCTTCGGAATTCCATACGGATCATGCTACCTATAGTTCCGAAGAACACTATGAGCAAAAACAGACCGAAGCATGCTGTCAATAAGATCGCCAATGCTTCCATAGCTTACTTGTTTGCGTGAGGTTCATCCTCATTCTCCTTCCCACTGTTCATAAATCCAATGACAATGGCTACAAGAACAATACAGACAAAGGCGAACACTCCAATGATGATGGTACCCATGTCCCAATCTACTAGCGGTAATAAAAGTGATTTCATATGGTTAAGAATTAAATGTTAGTGACAACTATGAGTGGCGCCTACCTGCTCGATAGCCACCGAATCTGGGGGCGATATAAATTTGATACCAAGCCCCATACCACGTAGGACAAATAATAAGCCCACGAGCACGATCACCACGGGAATCACTTTTACGATCTTTTTCCGAAGGCTGCCCTTTAAGAAATTTCCGAGGTACACCGCCGTAGTCATCAACGGAACGGTACCCAATCCAAATAAGACCATATAGAGTGCTCCGTAACTCACCCCACCCATCGCCATCGCTCCAAAAATAGCCATGTATACGAGTCCGCATGGCAACAACCCATTGAGAAAGCCAATAGTAAAGAAGGTGCCTGGATCCCGTTTTTTTAATTCCGTTCCCAGCGTACCTTTGATGGTGCCGACCCATCGGTAGAGCGGTTTCGAGATCGCATAGCGATTCAAGACGCGATGCGGAAGGAGTACCGTAGCGATCATCAACACACCAATAACCACAGAGAGCTGTTGTTGAAAACCGAATAGCTGGAAGCGTTGACCTACCCATCCGAGCAACGCCCCTAGCAAGGCGTAGGTACTAAGTCGTCCTGCGTGGTAACTCATAAGCTGCGCCCAGCGTTTGCTTCTGCTTTGCCGGTCCAGCGGAAGCAAAAAGGCAATCGGCCCACACATGCCCACGCAGTGCAAACTTCCCAGGAGTCCGAATAACAAGCCCGACCAGATCATTTTAGTAGGTTATCGCTTCTTTATACATATAGTGCTGGCCCTCATATTCCCAATCGAGGGTGATGTTCCACCGGCCATCGAGCAAATTCTCTTTCGGAATCACGAGTCGAGGACTGTCCAGATCAAGTGGCCACTCGGTATCGAGATCTTCATTCGACGGGCGGTAAACGTATAGCTTGCCCGAAATCTTAGAAGGCTCTAATTCGGCTGGGAAGACCAATTCCCAACCTTCGGCCACCTTACTACTTTTAATCTTGCCGTTTAGGTTTTTAGTGTTGGTTTCGGCGTCAATTTCCCGCTGATACACCATTTCTTTGGCATAATAATTTTCAGTAACCATATCGTGGTCAAAGGCCTCTTCCGTTGTCATTCGTATCACCAGATACATAATGAAGCTGATGAACAAGGTCATGCCGATGACGATCCCAAATCCCCAATTAATTTTCATGACGATACACCGCATTAACGGATTTTATGGATGATACATTCGTTGTTTTAGCCGGCAGGTGTTGTTGTTTGCCTGCAAGCAATCGCAGCTTACAAGCTTCATTCTTTCCGGGGCTTCCCCCCTGGCAATCTTTACAACATTGCTTCTTCTTGTTAGTTTTCATAGGTTGATATTTTTGGGCGTGCCCGCGCTGTAGCACGGTCGGGCATTTCGTTGCAATTCCTCGCCTTACGGCTGCGGGATTTTCACTGCATTCCCTCACGCAATATTCGTATAGATCGTTTCCCTCATCTCGTTTCTTTATTTATAGCTTCTGGGACCTAAAAAGGCCGTGGTAGTAGTTTCTATCACGGTATCGCCGCTGAGCACTTCAATTTCCACCCGATCTTTGTCGCCCGTTAGTGCACTGGCATTGATCTCGATGAAAAGCGTACCTTCTGCCATGCCTTGTTCAGGAATATCAAAAGAATCATGAGAGACCACTTTAATGATTCCTTTATGCGATTTCAATTGAAAGGTGACATTTTCAATTTCATCAACTGTCTTATTCACAAGTTTGAACGTGTACACATTGCTGATCATATTGTTCTCCTTTCGCTCGTACAACTGTCCGGGCAATCGCAAGACACGCGCTTCTACGTCATTCCGCAAGAACAACATTCCCACAAATACAGCGATCAAGATGCCCAACACCACAGAGTATCCCTTGAGGCGTGGCGTGAATTCAAATTTCTTTTTCTTCTCGATGTTTTCTTCACTGGCATATCGAATCAATCCCTTCGGCAGGTTTACGGCTTCCATCATGGCGTCACAGGCATCGATGCAGGCCGTACAGTTTACACACTCTAGCTGTGTTCCATTTCTGATATCTATTCCGGTAGGACATACTTGCACACATTGAAAACAGTCAATACAATCGCCCTTGCCGGTCGCGGCCCGGTCTTCATTTTTCTTAAAACGCGCTCGTCCTTCTTCTTTCTCGCCTCGTTTGTGATCGTAGGCTACTACAATCGACTTGGTATCGAGCAGTACGCCTTGTAAGCGACCATACGGACAGGCAATAATGCATACCTGCTCTCGAAACCAGGCAAAGACAAAATAGAAGACCCCGGTAAAAATGAGCAAGGAAATAAGGGTGCTCACGTGTTGAAACGGTCCTTCTGTAATGTATCGAATAAGTTGATCGCTTCCTATGAGATAAGCCAAAAACACATTGGCAATGAAAAAGGATATGATAAAAAACACCACCCATTTGGTGACTCGCTTCCGGATTTTTTCTTTGTTCCAGGGCATTTTGTCCAAGCGTATTTGCTTTCCGCGATCGCCTTCAATCCAATATTCTATCCGACGGAAGACCATTTCCATAAATATGGTTTGCGGACATACCCAGCCACAGAACAATCTACCAAAGGCCACCGTGAAAAAGATCACGAAGACCACCCCAATGATCATCATGATCACAAAAAGGTGGAAATCTTGAGGCCAAAAAGGAGCCCCAAAGATATTGAAGCGACGCTCCAACACATTGAACATCAAAAACTGGTTGCCATTGATCTTGACAAAAGGCGCGCTGAACAAAAAGAGCAGTAGTATGTAACTTACATATTTTCGGTACTCGTACCATTTTCCCGATGGTTTTTTCGGGAATACCCAAGCCCGCTTTCCTTCTTCATTGAGCGTGCCGATCGTATCTCTAAAATTGTCCTTTCCCTGTTCTGCCATGATACCGTTATATACCTGTTTCGGAATTCGCATTCATCACTAAGAAGACCGCATCGAATACGCCGGTAATCGAATAGGCTTCTTCGGGGACATCGAAAGAGTCGAACCGTTCCAGACGGTAGCTATGTGTTGCCGTATTCACATCGATTTCCCCTTGTACCACCATAATTTTGGTTTTGGGACTGGGTTGATACTGGTGTAAGGTAGACCCGTGTGCCAATCCCACAGCGATCAATTGCTTTCCTCGATGATCATAGATCTTTTGAACGACAGGAGACTGCTTCTGCGTTAGGTTAAATACGATGTCATTGAGTACCAACATGCTTACTGTATAGAATCGTTAACCACATCGCCGGTAACCGGCTGATCTTCAATTATCATTCGGATTTTGGTACTGTCGATGACTTCTACCTCGATCGCTTCCACGGGAGCTTCAGGATCTAACCAAATATCTCCTTCCGCTTCCTTTGCGTCCTCCGGATTGCTTCCGTGAAGACTGAGTACATAACTCGCTACTTGTGCCATTTCGGAAGGCTTTAGATCGGCTTTCCAGGCGATCATCCCTTTTCCAGGACGCCCGCCTTCAGAAATAGTGTTGAATACATTTTTAATTCCCCCACCCAAAATCCAGTGATCATCCGTCAAGTTCGGGCCAATTCCGCCACCACCACTGGCCTTGTGACAGGCTACGCAATTGCCTTCAAAAATGCTCTTACCCGAATTCAAATCGCTTACTTCGGTAAGCAGTTGTACCGTATTGACATCGACCATATCTTTGGCGGTCTTTTTATACGCTTCAATTTCTACCTTGGCCTGAGCCACGGCGGCTTCGTACTCGTCTACCTGATTATAATCTTTGAACAACTCAAACCGAATCAAATAAATGGCGGCAAAAATGATCGTAGCATAAAACCCGTATACCCACCATGGCGGAAGCTTGTTATCCAATTCACGAATGCCGTCGTAGTTGTGGTCCAGAATGATCTCCCCTTCCTTTTCAATGGGTTTACCGCCTACAAGCTTCTTATAGGTTCGCTTCACCCATCCGAATTGGTTGGCCTTCGCTTTGGCACGTTCTTGATCATAGTGTTCTTTGGCCTCGGCGGATAGCGTGCGGTACAGTACATTTTCAAGCGCCCCAAGACTAATCTCAATGGCCATGTAGATCAGCACAACTACCGCAAGTACCGCCCACAACCAGGGCTGTTCTACAAATATGGAGGTATCGCCGGTGGAACCTATATAATTGACAAATAGGTATCCAAACAGGGTAAACCCGATAACTCTAATAATAGATGCGGTACTTCTCATAATTCAGTTGATTTTTGGTTGGTGCTATTTTTATCTTCTAGCGGAATGCGACTCACTTCTTTGATATGTGCCTTCTTGGCCGTAAACACCCACCAGAATAACCCTACAAAAAAGAGGAAGAAGATGAGCAATGAGATGATCGGGTAAAGTGCCACCCCATCAATGTTTTCCAGATTTCCTTTCACAAATTTCAACATAGCTTAGTCGTTTAAGTTTACTGCCGTCTCTTCTCCTTCAGGCACGTTAATATCGGTTCCTAACCGCTGTAGATAGGCGATAAGGGCGACCACCTCGCGATCACGCATTTCAATAAATTCTTCGCCATTTTCAGCCGCATAGGTCTTATCGGCTTCGTACGTTTTAGCGAAATCGGGATCGGCATATAAGTTCTGCTCGATCTGTGTTCCTTGTTCGCTCATCCATGCTTGTGCGCGCGCTACATCTTCTTCAGAATATGGCACTCCTAAAGAGATCATAGCCTGCATTTTCTTCTCTGTCATGCTTTTATCCAGTTTATTCCGAATGAGCCACTTGTACGAAGGCATGATCGAACCGGAAGAGGTGCTCTGCGGATCGTAGAAGTGATTTAGATGCCAGTTATCGCTGTATTTTTGACCAATACGATGCAAGTCGGGCCCGGTTCGCTTGCTTCCCCACAGGAAGGGATGATCGTACACAAACTCTCCTGCTTTAGAATATTCGCCATAGCGTTCTACCTCGCTTCGGAAGGGCCGTACCATTTGCGAATGGCAGGCGTTACAGCTTTCACGTATATAGATATCGCGCCCTTCCAGCTCCAATGGCGTATACGGTTTCACACTGGAAATTTTTGGGACGTAATCATCCACTAAGAGAGAGGGCATGATCTGTACGATACCACCAATAAGAATCGCGATGGTCGCATACAGCGTTAACTTGACAGGACGTCGTTCTAACCAGGTATGCCATCCTTCTTTCACGGTTCTCTTCTTGGTGACACGTTCTAAAGGAGCCGCTTCGGCTAGCTCATCGGTTACCTTGCTTCCGGAGCGAGCGGTTTTATAGGCGTTGTACACCCCAATGATTGCCCCTACGATATAAAGGCTTCCTCCTATCGCACGCATCCAGTACATGGGGATTATCTCGCTGACGGTTTCCAGAAAGTTTCCATAGACCAAGGTACCATCAGGATTGAATTGTTTCCACATAAAGGCTTGTACAAATCCGGCTACATACATGGGTAGCGCATACATAATGATTCCCAACGTACCGATCCAGAAATGGACGTTCGCTAATTTCGTTGACCACAATTTGGTTTTGAATAACTTCGGAACCAGCCAATACACCATTCCAAAGGTGAGGAAGCCATTCCAAGCCAAAGCGCCTACGTGCACGTGGGCAATGATCCAATCGGTGAAGTGTGCGATGGCGTTCACGTTCTTCAAAGACAGCATGGGACCTTCAAAAGTCGCCATCCCGTATCCGGTAATCGCGACCACCATAAACTTCAACACGGGGTCGGTACGCACCTTATCCCAGGCACCGCGCAAGGTTAGGAGTCCGTTGATCATCCCCCCCCAGGAAGGGGCGATCAGCATCACCGAAAAAGCGACCCCTAAGCTCTGTGCCCAACCCGGTAAGGAAGTGTATAACAAGTGGTGTGGCCCTGCCCAGATATAGATAAAGATGAGCGACCAAAAGTGGATAATCGACAGACGGTACGAATAGACGGGTCTATTTGCCGCCTTCGGAACAAAATAGTACATCAACCCCAGGAACGGTGTGGTAAGGAAAAAGGCAACCGCGTTATGACCGTACCACCATTGTACCAAGGCATCTTGCACTCCAGCATAGGCCGAATAGCTTTTTAGGGCGCTAATAGGCAATTCGATGCTATTGACAATATGAAGCACCGCAACCGTTACGAAGGTGGCGATATAAAACCAAATGGCGACATACAGGTGTCGTTGACGACGCTTTAAGATCGTCCCAATAAGGTTGGCGCCAAAAGCGACCCATACCAGGGCAATGGCGATATCGAAAGGCCATTCCAGTTCTGCGTATTCTTTAGAGGTGGTATATCCTAGCGGAAGTGTGATGGCAGCGCCTAAAATGATCAGCTGCCAGCCCCAAAAATTGAAATTACTGAGCCAATTTTTCCACATACGCGCTTTTAGGAGGCGCTGGGTAGAATAATAGACCCCGGCAAAGATGGCGTTTCCAACAAAAGCGAAGATCACCGCGTTGGTATGAAGCGGACGTAACCGCCCGAAACTCAACCAGGAAATACCATCCGTGAGGTTTGGGAATAAAAACATAAAGGCGAGCAGGAGCCCCACGCTCATCCCAATAATGCCCCAAAATAATGTTGCGATTACAAACTTACGAACGATCTTATTGTCGTAGTAAAAAGTGTCTAATTTCATAATGATCCTTGTTGTTCTTGAGTTGGTATTGATTGCTTGTTTTTGGTGGATACTTCGGTCTTTCCTTTAACGAGTTCATCATCAAACAGCATTCGCACCGAGGGAGTGTATACGTCGTCATACTGCCCTTTTCGCACCGAAAGCACAAAGGCTACGAAAAAGCCGAGAGCAACGATAACACTAATGGTTAAAAGCAGATAAATAATATTCATATGGAAGTTTTAATACGGTGTAAAAGTAGCATGGCCCGATTTCCTAAATGATGACTTTTGTCAGTTCCCACGTATTTTATATCCTTCATCGCACCGAACTTTGACGGGTCCCTTTTGTTTGCAATTGTCTTCCAAGCACGTAAGTGTAGAGGGTAGTGAAAACGACAATGCTTATTGAACTCAGTGGCATTAAAACAGCCGCAATCACCGGTTTCAGATGTCCTATGACGGCAAACCCTAATCCTATTAAGTTGTAGAGCAGAGAAAATAAAAAGGCATATTTGATCACCGCTCTCGCCTTTTCAGAAAGTTGGATAAATCGTGGAAGGTCGTTGAAACGAGCAGCATCTAAAATACCATCGCAGGCTGGCGAAAAAACGTTGATGTTCTCGGAAATTACAATCCCCACATCACTTTGTGCCAGGGCTCCTGCATCATTCAATCCGTCGCCCACCATAAGCACTTTCTTTCCATCCTGCTGCAGACGTTTAATGAATACTAACTTGTCTTCTGGCTTTTGATTGAAAGCAAATCGCGTTTTCTTCGGAAGTAATTTTGATAGATATGCCTTCTCTCCATCATTATCGCCAGATAAGACCACAAGTTCGTTTGAAGGAGATAAGGCGTCAAACACCGCTTGCACCCCTGTACGGTATTCGTGGTAGAATACATAGCACCCTTTGTATTGCTTGTTCGTGCTTATGTGAACACTGGTTCGGTTGGAAGAAAGAGGCGCTTCATGTTGTGGCAAATTTTTTGCGACAAAATCATACCCTCCCACCTTCACTTGATTGTATTCTTTTCGCCCTGTTATTCCTTGCCCTACTTCCTCTGTGAATTCATCCAACGTATAGATGTCGTTGACCTGAAGCATATCGTATAGCGATCTACTTAACGGATGATTGGAAGCTCGCAAGGTAGCCGTAAGCAAACGCTCTTCTTCCGAAGTAAGGGCGATTCCCTCATAGGTGATCACACTTTTTTTAGTAGTGGTAAGGGTTCCGGTTTTGTCGAAAACCACCGTATCTACCTCGGCCAATTGCTCAATAACCGCGCTGTTTTTCGCATATAATTTGTGACGCCCGAAAATTCTGAGCATGTTTCCTAAAGTGAAAGGCGCAGCCAGTGCAATCGCACAGGGACAGGCGACGATAAGAACCGCCGTAAAAACATTGAGCGCCAAGGAGGGTTCGTAATATAGCCAAAAGGTGGTGGCGATAATGGCAATAGCCAAAAGACTTATCGTAAAGTGTTTGCTCACCGTATTGGTAATGCCCTTGTAAAAAGTGGTGTGCCGTTTCGAAAATACGTCATTCGCCCATAACTGAGTTAGATAACTTTGGGCCACGGAAGCAATTACCTCTACCTCTATGATACCCGCCTGTTGTCGCCCTCCTGCATACAAGGTATCTCCCGACTGCTTTGTGACGGGTTCGGCTTCCCCGGTCACAAAACTATAGTCAATCAAGGCGTTCCCGTTGATTAAGATCCCGTCGACGGGTATCAATTCTTCATTCCGAATTAAAATACGGTCGCCCGGAGCTAATTCGTTTATCTGCGCTTGTTCTTCTTTGATGGAAGTATTGCCTTCCGAAGTTAGCTTTCGCAACCGCGTCACCGCTATGGGAAAATACGATTTGTAATCGCGCTCAAAAGAGAGGAAGGAATAGGTTTTTTGCTGAAAAAATTTTCCGAGTAGTAAAAAGAATACCAAGCCCGATAGGCTATCGAAAAAGCCGGTTCCCCAATCCATCGCAATCTCTAGCGTAGAACGCGCAAAGAGCACGATAATTCCTAATGCGATAGGAATGTCAATATTGAGCATTTTAGCGCGCAAGCTCTTGAAGGCTGAAATTAAATAATCCTGTCCCGAATACAGGACCACCGGCAACGAAAACCCGAACATCAACCAACGAAACAAATGTTTGAAACGGTCTAACCAGAAGTCGTGAACTTCAAAATATTCGGGAAACGACAAAAACATGATATTCCCAAAGGCAAAACCTGCTACCCCTAGTTTGTAGATCAAACTTCGGTCGATACGGGCGTCTTCCTTAGTGGCGTCCTCTAGAGAAATGTAGGGTTCGTAGCCTATTTTACTTAATAAGACAACGACGTCAAGCAGCTTCAGTTCGTTGGCAGCATAGGTGATTCGCGCGGTTTTCTTCGGAAAGTTTACTTGTACGCTTTGTACGGCGGGTTCTATTTTATGCAAGTTTTCCAAGACCCAGATACAGGAGCTACAATGAATCGATGGTATGGTAAACGTGACTACTTGAACGTTGTTTTCATTGAAATCCAGTAGCTTCTCGACAATGGAATCGTTTTCCAGAAAATCAAATTTTCCGTCAAATCGGGAGGGAGAAATTCCAGGTCTTGTTTCGAGATTATAATAATGCGAAAGGTCGTTGTCATTTAGTATATCGTAAACGGTTTTGCATCCGTGACAACAAAAATGCTTGTCTTGCGCAACAATCGCTGTCTCCTTACAAGGATCCCCACAGTGAAAACATAATTCCATATCCTTTACAATGCTTAGGACGATACACGCCCTTATCTGATGGATACAAAGGTGACAAAGTAAGGGGGCGAAAAAGATGACTTTTGTCAGCCGTATCCTCTTTTTTAGGAATTTATTGACACCCTTTTGACGTGGTAATCCGTACCTTTCTAAAAATATGTTATGAAACTTTCTGCCCTCACCTTATTAGGCGTTACCACCTTACTGCTTATTACCACCCTTTGCTTTGCTACGTTAGGAGGTTCCTATTCCTGGGTATTTGTACTCACCTGCGCGGGCCAGGCAATCCTCGTCTACACGGTATATCGAATCCTTCGGGATGACTATCAAACCGACAAGACCTTTGACGATTTCTACGAAGATCGTCCCGACCTTGGGCGATAAGGAATACACCTCCCTCTTTCAAAATCATTAGAAATCTGTTAGCTTTGTTACGCAATGGATAAAAAAGCACAATCGCGCTGCGAGAATTGTATCATAAGACAAATGAACAGTTTTAAGGCCTTGAAGAAAGAGGAGTTAAAACGCATGTCGGATAGCAAAGAAACCAGAAGTATCAAAAAAGGCGAATCTATTTTCGAAGAAGGCGAACGCCTCAATGGGGTGTTTTGCGTTCGGAACGGTATTTCTAAACTTTCTAAAATGAGCGATAACGGGCGCGATCAAATCGTGAAGATCGCTTCCAAGGGTGAGGTGCTGGGACAACGCTCGGTCATTGCTTCGGAAACTACCAACTTGAGCGCCACAGCGCTGGAAAATATGGAAGTGTGTTTTATTCCGAAGACACATATCGAGGAGAGTTTACAAAACAATCCGCTTTTTACCAATGCCGTGCTCAAGATGATGGCGCAGGAACTGAAATTTGCCGATGATGTCATTGTAAATATGGCGCATAAAAGTGTCCGCCAACGTCTTGCCGAAGTTTTATTATACCTCGATAGCCATTTCGGCGAAGACGAAGACGGATACCTATACCTTCAGTTATCCCGAGCCGACATTGCAGACGTGGTAGGGACGGCAACCGAATTACTCATACGTACTCTTACCAAGTTTAAGAAAGAAGGACTGGTAAGTACTTCCGGAAAGCGTATCAAACTGGAAGACAAGAAGTCGCTTTACAATCTTTCAGAAGGACTTTAACCCTCATAATTTCATGGTAAGTACCGGTTTATGCGAGTGGTTTGCCACATCTTCGGAAATACTCCCGCGGAGCAAATGAGACAAGCCTCTTCGACCATGGGTAGGCACTACTATTACATCTGAATCGATAAGGTCGCTATAGGCTAGCACGCCTTGTTCTACGGTCTTATCGGAAACAATAGAGACTTGTGAAACCGCTTCCGATGGATTTTCATATCCGGCTTCTTCAAAGAAATCATAGAGCAATTTGTCAATTTCAGAACTCGTTTTGAAGTTCCTACCGGGAATATTGACATAAACCGTTTTCATGGTAGCTTGAAACAAGTCGAAAAATTGCTTTGCTTCTATGTAGACGCTAACCGCTTCCGAAGAAAAATCGCTTGCAAACACCCCTAAATCAATATCAAAATCAGCTACAAATTGTTTGATCACCAACACGGGGATTTCAGACGTTCTGATCACTTTTTCGGTATTCGATCCCAGAAATAGCTCTTCGATACCACTGGCACCGTGTGAGCTCATAACGATCAAGTCGGTTTCAAGTTCCGCGGCCAGCGTATTTATTTCTGAAAAATTCCGGTATTTTTTTACCATAGACTTCACCTGAATATCTTTTAGATATACCTGATCTAATAGTTCAGAAAAGCGTTTTTCGGCCAATTTAACGTAGAACACAGAAGCTTCGGTGGGTAGATCGGTATTCGACGTTAGGAGTCCGCTTTCCAATCCAATCATGTGTACCACCATGATCTGGGCGTTCTTTTTCTTGGCAATGCTCGCGGCGGCTCTCAAGGCATTTTCAGAATGCGGTGAAAAATCAGTAGGAACTAAAATTGTCTTCATAGCGTTGTGATTAAAAGTTATAACGAAGGTAGTGCCTGGCACGTAAGAAAAAGATGATTTTTGTCAGCTACCCCATCCTGCCCATTTGGGTAGCTGTTTTTAATAAGTACCAAAAAAAAAGAGGCTCGATACGAAACCGAGCCCCTCTTTCCATATTCCAGGTACTTAATTTATAATAAGGTGGTGGGACACACATAGTCTGATTTGGGCAGGTTGGTTTCCTTTAAGGCTTCAAAACCAGCGCGCACATCGATCACCTCATCCCAACCGCGCTGCTTTAAGATGGAAGCAGCGATCATACTGCGATAACCACCGGCGCAGTGCAGATAGAACGTCTTGTCCTTCGGAATTTCAGCCAAATGTTTGTTGATTTCATTCAACGGAATGTTCACGGCATTGATAATATGTTCCGAATCGTATTCGCTTTTCTTTCGAACGTCAATGATCAAAGAATTTTCGTCATAGGCTGAAGCGACCTCTGCGGCATCCACCCGATCTATAGTGTTGAACGGTCTGTTGTCTGCCTTCCAACTAGGAAAACTTCCGTCCAAATACCCAATGGTATGATCGTACCCAACACGAGAAAGACGTGTTACCGCTTCGTCTTCGGTTCCCGGCTCGGTAACCAGTAAGATCTGTTGTGTAACATCAGGGATCATTTCACCCACCCATTGTGCAAAATTGCCCTCCAGGCCAATATTGATACTATTGGGAATAAATCCTTTGGCAAAGGTTTCGGCATCGCGCGTATCTAATACTAACGCCCCAGTTTCATTGGCCACAGTTTCAAAAACGGTGGGTGACATCGGAGTGAAGGCGCGCGCTTTGACCTCGTCTAAGCTATCGTATCCCTTAATATTCATCAACACATTTTGAGGGAAATATCCGGGAGGCTTGGTAAGCCCTGTGAGCAATTCTTCAATGAATTCTTCTTTGGTCATATCGGGTCGCAAGGCGTAGTTGAGCTTTTTCTGGTTTCCCAGGGTATCGGTGGTTTCTTTGCTCATCATTTTACCACAGGCCGAACCCGCCCCGTGATTGGGGTAGACAATGAGATCGTCGCTTAACGGCATGATCTTATTGCGAAGAGAATCGTAGAGATGCCCGGCGAGCTTTTCTTCGGTCAGATCGGCAACCACGTGTTGGGCCAGGTCGGGCCGTCCCACATCTCCAATAAACAAGGTGTCCCCGGTAATGATCCCGTGCTCTTTCCCATTTTCGTCAACTAACAAATAGGTGGTACTTTCCATGGTATGACCAGGGGTGTGAATAACCTTTACTTGATAATTTCCAACGGAAAAAATCTGACCGTCCCTGGCGGTAATCGCCTCGTATTCTGGCGCCGCTCCCGGTCCAAAAACAATTGCTGCGCCCGCTTTCTTCTGAAGATCGAGATGGCCACTCACAAAATCGGCGTGGAAATGTGTTTCAAAAACATATTTAATGGTGGCTTGATCTTGTTTGGCACGTTCCAAATAGGGTGCTACTTCTCGTAAGGGGTCAAAAATAGCAGCTTCGCCATTGTTCTCGATATAATAAGCGGCGTGTGCCAGGCATCCGGTATATATTTGTTCTACTTTCATGATGTGAATTTTTTAGGCCTCTGAAACATACTCAAGGATCTCGCTTCCGAAGCATTGTGAATAGCGTAAAGATACACATGCTATCTTTCCAAAACAGTAACCATAGTTACACAGCACACCGTGGAAGGATTTCCGAAGAAAAGGTTGTATTAATCCATATCTTATCGCACTTTTGGAACACTATTCGTGTAATGTGCCCTTCAATAATTCGACCAAGGGCGGGCACTTTTAAATTAAAAATAACACCCATGGAGCGGTACGTGAATGGCTTTTTGGAAGCGTTTTTGAACACGCTGGATTGGACCTGGAACTCAATACTCTTCAATGTTCCCTGGTATACCAATTACTTTTGGGGATTGATTGTGATCTCCCTCGTCATTTGGGGTTTGGAAATTATTTTCCCCTGGCGAAAGGAGCAAGCGATATTCCGCCAAGATTTTTGGCTGGACGCCTTCTACATGTTTTTTAATTTCTTCCTCTTTGCGATTGCTATCAGTGGTATTTACAAACTCTTGCAGTTGGGATTTGAGGATTTGGGAATCCAAGAGGACACGTTAGCCCTTTTTGATCCTTCGGAATGGCCTATGTGGTTGCAATTGTTGGTCTTCTTTGTCGTGTTAGACTTTGTTCAATGGTTTACACATGTGTTGCTTCATAAATATTCATTTTTGTGGAAGTATCATAAAGTGCATCACAGCGTGAAAGAAATGGGTTTCGCGGCACATTTGCGGTACCACTGGATGGAAAACATTCTCTACAAGCCCTTGAAAACGTTCGGGGTAATGATTTTGTTTGGCTTTGAGCCCGCGCAAGCGTTTATCGTCCACTTTTTGGCCATTACCATCGGACATTTTAATCATGCGAACATCAAAATTACCTGGGGGCCGCTCAAATACATTTTTAATAACCCTGTCATGCACCTGTATCATCACGCGTATGAGCTGCCGAAAGGCACCTATGGCGTCAATTTCGGGATTAGTTTAAGCCTGTGGGACTATCTCTTCAAGACCCATTATATTCCGGAAGATAGCGGGACGATCGAATTAGGGTTTCCCGGAGATGACGCCTTTCCCAAAGATTTTGTTCGTCAAAACACCTATGGGTTTAAGAAAGGACAGAAGTAAGAAGTTGTCGTCTTCAGCATGCCTCGATGGTTCTTCTATTTTCCAGTATCGCAGCTAGATTTACCCCTAAACGAATGTAAAAAGCCACCAAGACCCATACCTTACCGTCCAACCTTTACCCAACTTGTTATGAGAAAGCATCCTAGAAATCAGGTTTGAAGTGAAACCTGTATAGACTTTTCCAGCCGTTTCAGAATCCAATATATATACTACATATTCTTCCATAAAAAAACTCCTCATTTCTGAGGAGTTTTCCTTCGTAGCGGGGACTGGACTCGAACCAGTGACCTTCGGGTTATGAGCCCGACGAGCTACCTACTGCTCTACCCCGCGATGTGGAAGGCAAAGATACAATCATTTTTAATTCTGACAAGTCAAATACCAGCGAAATTTAACAGTTTCTCACAAACTTTTTTGGAGTAGTCATGGATTGTTTATTTTTAATTATATGTCAAAAACACGCAAACGCCTGCTTCTCACAGCGGGAATCTTACTTCTGATCTTTTTACTTGGCTATGGCATCGGAACGGTTGTGATCCGTGCTAAAATTGATGCCGCCATTTCAGAAGCACTTCCTAACGAATATGCATTAGAATATCAAAAAAGTGAGTTTAATCTGTGGACTGCAACGTATGCACTTCAACAACCCACCTTGCGCATAAACGATAGTGCCGCTCAGCCCGTTTTAAAGGTTTCTCTAGAAAAGGTGCGACTTCAGGGTATTGACTATTGGGGGTACCTCGTTAAGGATGCCATTCGCATCAAAAACCTCCGATTGGACCAACCACAACTTCAATATTATTCGGCCCGCTCATTCCCTACCTCAGATTCTGGAAAAAAGAAGTCAACTAAAACCTTTCAGATTAAGAACGTTCAACTGAACAATGCCACTATTGAGGTGTTGCAGGAAGCCGATAGCCTCAAAATGTACCTCGCCAATGTTTCCGCAGCGATTAATAACATAGCTCCCATTCAAAAGAAGATTCCCTCGTACGACGAAGTTTCATTTTCTTCCGATTCGTTGTTTGTGCAACTCAATGCTTTTGACCAACTTACCCTGAACAATATTCAGTTAGAAGACGCGCAATTGCGTTTGGACGAATTTCGGATCACTACGCAAGGTTCGGAAGCTGACTTGTCCAAGGCCTCTCCAAAAGAAAAAGACCATTACGATATTGTGATTCCGAAATTGACCTTCAACGGATTTAAGGCACGACATCAAGCGACTTCCTGGGGTGTGTATGCCCGGTCTTTGCGATTGTCGCAACCGGACATCAAAATCTATCGTGATAAACGTTTGCCCGACGATACCAGCTTTAAGCCCATGTTCGGCCAACTTCTTCGGGAGCTGTCGTTTCCGCTAGGAATAGATTCGGTTGATGTGGAAAATTTGAAATTAATATATCGTGAGAAAATAACGACCTCCGAACCTCCGGGAGAAGTTACGTTCTCTAACTTTCAAGCAGCTATCGCCAATGTAGGCAACACCTACCCAGACAGTACGCAAACCCGCATAGACGTCACCACCCATATTTTTAAAAATACCTCAATCGACGCCCTTTGGACGTTTCGCGTACAAGATACCTTAGACCGATTTACCTTTGAATGTGAAGCCGGAGCGTTCCAGTCGCAAGTGATGAACAGCTTTACCATTCCTTCCTCCCGTATGGCCTTAGAGGGACGTATCAATAAGACCTACTTTACCATTACTGGCGACGATGACCAAGGCCACATCAACCTGAAAACCAATTTTAAGAACTTTAGGATTCGCATGTTAGAAGAGGAAGGCCGAGACACCAAAGAAATTACCAATTTATTGGCGAATGCGGTGGTCAATAAAGAATCGAGCGATGAAGAAGACAATTTTAAGGAAGGGAAGGCAACCACCGCGCGCGTTAAGAACAAATCTGCTTTTAATTATATCTGGATCAATATCATGGCCGGGCTTCGGAAGGCTATCTTAGATCACAACGACGATGACGACTAGGCTAATCTATGGGAGCTTCGGCAATCCAAGACATGGCTTTTAAGCGCTGTTCGGTAGGAAAGGATCGTACTTCGCCTTCCATGATGAAGTCGTCAATCTTTCCGCAGAGATGAATCCAATTGCGATTGGTCACCAGGGCGATCTTATGAAAACTCTTGGCGTGATTGAATTTGAACAATACATTATCGAATACCGCCTGTAAAGAGAAGCCATCAATGTAAGCGTCTTCCAGATAGAGGTTGATCTTCGGAAAGGTTTCCAGCTTGTTGACGATGAGACGTTGTAACTTGTCTCCTTGTTCGGAAGTAAATTTACCTTCGATCAAAAAGCCAACGGTATTGTCCGAAAAACTGAAACTGGAGATCATAAGTCGCTCTTTATCAATACAAGGTACAAAATTATTGCTCGATACTATGCGCTTCAAACGATTCAATAGCACCTCCCTGACAATGCACATGAATTTGAATAGGATTGCAACACACCTCACAATCTTCAATATAGGTTTGCTGCGATACAGAAACATCAACCAACATGGATATGGGTTCCCAGCAATGGGGACATTGAAAAAAGTGTTCTATCATTTTAACTACAGTAATTCATTGTCCCGGAGTTCCTGCTCCAGGTTTTCTTTTACGAACCGATAGCCGGCCCGTTTGGCGTAAAAGAAATTGGCCAGCCCAGAAAGCACCGAACTATTCACCATATATTTCACTAAATAGCCGATTCGGTTTTTTATTTTTTTCTTGTAGCGTTTCTCGAACTCCCTGAACGACACTTTAGGGTAGGCAAATAAATTGATTTTGGCATCTTCTCCAAAAGCAGCTACATCCAGTTGCTCGTCGAAATTACACTTTACCCGAAGGTCCGGAATAAACGGAAAGTACTTTTTCCCGTTAGGGTCTCGTGGAGGCAACGCAAATTCGAAACGCTTTATAGCCTCCTCCGGCAGGGTAACACTTAGACGCTTTTCGGTATTTTCTTGAGCCACGGCAAAGTGATACCGTAAGAAATTCTGGCAGTTTTTGCGACCCAGCTGAAAGTCGTGTTTTCGGAAGTCACTATTAATAAACCCGGCAAATCCCGCAATGGGCGCACTTGCCAGGTCACTTTTAGGACGTACCCATGCCCCGTTTTTCTCTACTTTTCGGATGGGTTCAATTAAGAACTTGGTACGGTCGTTCGTATCGAGGGCATCAATAATACCATCTTGGTTGAACATCACTTGATTCCGAAGCGCCTTAAACAAGCCTGATAAGGTTGCAAAGATACCTTTGCCTGTGTACGCCACATCCCGATCCTTATTGGGAAAGGGATCCACCATGATGACCGCATACTTTTCATTTTTGCAATGCTCGGGATTCTTTTCCTTCAATATTCGCAGCCCAATTCCATAAGGCTCATTATTAATAACACCACCATCTACCGAAGTGAAGCTATAGGTATCACCATCGGGAAGTAAGGCGGTTATTCCGGCACTCTCGTTGAAGAGGTACTTTGGGTAGCGCTGAATGTACTCGGAAGCTACCTTCATCTCCCGCGATTCTAGTCCCACCGGAAAAGCGGCCGTGCTCAGGGTCGCATTTTTCAGATAATTGATATGTTTTTCATCTTGAAGGTCTAACACGTAATAAAGCTCTTCTTTTGATTCAGGAATTCCCACCTTGAATTTTTCATTAGTGAGCTTGTAGCGGAAAAATCCACCGTGATTGGTAATGATCGTTCCTTTGGAACCGGAGCGGTCTAATTGATCAAAATTTACTTGAAAATTGAGACCGCGTAAGTTGGTTGTCGTAAGAATAACATCCAGACTATCGGAAGCAAATTTGGGCAACACTCTAGGTTCTTTCACCTGTAAGGCATTATCGGCTATTTCTTCGATTGGAAGGGTGTTGAGCAGTGAATGAACCGCTTTGTACTGTTTTAGGTCATCTACTTTTAACAATTTATCGAGGGTATCGCTCTGTTCATCATCGGCCATATGCACCCAACTTTGATAAAACACATTGTTTTCTCCCAGTTCGTTTCTACTGCCGAAACTGCGGTATTTTTTATCCGCCAGTGCCAGGAGCATCAGCGTACATGAAATTCCTCCGGCAGAAGAGCCGCTCAGAACGTCTATTTCTACCTGATGCATCGGAATACTGTGGTCGTAGTTTGGGTCACTGGGGCCCAATTTTCGGTTTTTCTCCTTAGCCGCTTCCCAGAGGGCTAGGGTATCTAATAGATAGTCCAGAACGCCCGCTGTATAGGCGCCTGCCGAAACAGCTCCAGCCATGGTAATGCATAATTTAACGGTATTCTTATCCTCCATAATGTCACGTAACGATTGATACAGTTGAAAAGTAACCAAAGTTTCCATGATTACAGAAGGCTTTCCCACCAAATTGAAAGGGGATTTTTCCTAAGGCAAGCGCTTAAAAATCAACGTTCAGCAGTTGTCCGGTAAGTTGCAGTAATTCTAATTCTGCCAATTTCGCTTCGTATTTTGCCAAATTCTTATTGGTCTTCGCATTGAGCAAGTTGATTTGTGCCTGTCTTAGTTCTACGGAAGTGATTTGCCCTAGTTTGTAGCGTTCTTGCGAGCGGTCATAATTATTTTGCGCCGTCGTAACATTTTGTTCTTGCAGTCGAAATACCTCTAAGAGGTTCTCATAATTTCCTTGAGCATTGGCAATATCTCTATTCACCTCGAGCGTGATCTGCTGCAACAACAACTCCTGAGAATCTTGCTGAATACGAAGATTCTTCACATTGGTAATACCACTTCCGCCATCAAACAAATTCCACGTCAAACTGACCCCCGCAGAATACCCAGTGGTGGTGCTGCTCGTGGCAAAGCTGGTTACCGGAAAATTACCTTGATTCCAACCGTAAGACCCGCTTAAACCAATGGTTGGTAAGAATATTGATCTACTGGCCTTATAATCATAATTGGTAATAGAAATATTCTTTTGCGCCTGAAGTAAACGAACATTGTTCGTGTCGGCAGTTCGAACGAAATTTTCAAGTTGCAATTCTCCGATAAAGGACACCGTGGTATCCACTTCAAAATTACGATCCAGATCGCTATTTAACACCACCGTAAGATCGCGCTTGGTATTGCGCAACTGTTGACGAGCGTTCATTAAGTTAATGCTATCGGTAACCAGGTCGACTTCGGCATTAAGCACCTCCAATTTATTTACCTGTCCGTATTCAAAACTGTACTCCGCACGCGTTAATCGATCGCGTGTATTGTTATAGGTTTGCTTTAACACGGCCACATTTTCGGTAATTCTGGCGACCTCATAATACACCGAAAAGAGCTGCAATGTAGTGGTTTCTATGGTCTGCCGTACTTGTAATTCTGTGAGGTTATATTCCTCTTTTAAGCGCTTGTAGGTGTACCACCTTCCCAATCCATCAAATAACGTATAGTTCAGGTTCAAAGACGCGTTGTAACGCTCGGTTTCCGCACCCTCGACATTATTTTCCGACCCGTCTCGAAGTACCACCTCCTGGTCTTCCACATTGTAATTGGCTCCGGCATTTCCAGTGAGTCGAGGTAGGTATCCTGAATTGAGAATACCTTGATTATTATCTGCTATTTCAAGGTCGTTACCCGCTATTTCTATTCCAAAGTTATTGGAAAGGGTCTCTTCAATCGCTTCCTCTTTAGAAAGCACCGGGCCCACTTGCCCTATGCTATAACTCGAGAAGAGAATTCCTACAATAAGTAAGGCATGCTTAAGCTGCTTCATGCTGTTCTTTCTGTTCTTTGATGGCGCGTTCTACTTCTTCTTTATCAATTTTGTTCCCCGTAAGCAACCATTTACTACCTGTTTTTACGCTGTTGGTAAAGCTCAATAACAAGGGTAGGATGATGAGGGTGAGAATGGTCGCAATTCCAATTCCGTAGGCAATAGAGATGGCCATCGGCTTTAAGAATTGGGCCTGTCTGCTCTTTTCCAGGAGCAAGGGTGCAATCCCTGCAATCGTCGTCAAGGAGGTTAAAAAGATCGCTCTGAAACGTGTTCTTCCGGCTTCATACAAGGCTTCATCAAATTTCATCCCTTCCTTGAGGTAGGTGTTGAATTTTCCGATAAGTACGAGTCCGTCGTTCACCATAATTCCAACCAAAGCGATAATTCCTAAGGCTGAAAGGATATTGATAGGGAAATCATGAATCCAGTGACCCCAGGCCACCGCGATAAAGCTAAACGGTATCATGAGTATCAATAAGAGCGGCTGACTATAGCTTCGGAAAGTAAACGCAATCACCACATAGATCAAAAAGATGACTATAGGCACTACGGTGTTTGCCGAACGTTGTAATTTCAACGCCTCCCTATTCTGTCCTTCATACAAGGCCGTTACCGTTGGGTACTTTGAAAGTATTTCGGGCATGACCAAGTTTTCAATTTCCGCCAGTACCTCGGTGGGGCTATCTTTTGGGTTCTTCATGTCCGCATTTACCTGTATCTCTCGTAGCCCGTTTAAGTGACTTATACTTTCATCACCTCTCGCGATATTGTAATCGGCAATCTCGGCAAAGGGCACACGCTGTCCTGTAGGCGTAACAATCCGCATGTCATCCAGGTCAGTAATCGATTCTCTGTTAATTCGGTCGAAACGCACCCATACCCGAATTTCGTCCTGGCCTCGTTGAAATCGTTGCGCTTGTAACCCAAAGAATCCAGCGCGCACCTGACTCATCACTTCGCGTAAATTAAGTCCTAACGCATAGGCGTTTTCTTTGAGTCGGATGTTAATTTCTTTAATTCCTTCCGGGTCGGTATCGGTAACATCGGCCAACATAGAATTGTTCTCCAAATTCAATCGCAACTCATTTTTGGCCGCTTTGAGTTCTTCCGTATTGTTTCCTAAGAGCGAGACAGACACCGGACTCCCGCCAAAGTTTCCACCACTACCAAACGTAAGTCGCTCTACCCCGTACACCTCTCCTACTTCTTCCCGAATGGAGGCGGTTATTTCAGGAGAACCAAAATCGCGCTCTTCTCCCGGCAGCAGATTTACCTGTAAGCTCGCTTTATTGTTTCCGGGCCCTACACGTTTGATAATATTTTCAACCACCTGCTTGTTGTCAGTTTGACGTGCGGTATAATCTTCATTCACCCGCCAGGCCGCCGATTCTACATAAGTAATGATGGAGTCAGTGATCGCTGGGTTAGTACCTTCCGGCATCAACAGGTCGATACTCACCCGGTCGCTGGCTATACTTGGGAAAAACGCGGAACGAATAATACCACCTTGCATAGCGCCAATGGTTAAGATCATAAAGGCAAGCATAATCGCAAAGGTGATGAACCGTTGCTTCAGGGCAAAGCGTAACATCGGACTGTAAATATTATCTCGACAATAGCGCATAAAGCGATCGCCGTATTCATTGAACACTCTAAGTTTCATAAAAAACTTATCGATGCCCTTTTTGTTCTTTTTATCCACTTCATCTTCGTGCACCAATGCCTTCGAGTGGGCAATATGGGCGGGGAGAATGATCAAGGCTTCCACGAGTGAAACGATGAGGGTAAGCATTACAATTACAGAGACTTCACTAAAAAAGTCACCAATACGCCCATCGAGAAACAAAAAGGTAGAAAAGGCCAATACCGTGGTGATAATAGCCGACAGAATGGGCGGCATCACTTCCATGGTACCGTCGATGGCCGCTTGAATACGTGGTTTTCCACGTTCGTAATGTTGGTAAATATTTTCTGAAATAACAATTCCGTCGTCCACCAGAATCCCGATCACGATAATCATTCCGAAGAGCGATAGCACATTGATGGTCACACCAAATTGCGCGGCAAAGATGAACATCCCCAAGAAAGCAATAGGCAATCCAAAGGCCACCCAAAAAGCCAGTCGGGTATTAAGAAAAAACGATAAGAAAATAAGCACGAGTAAAATACCAACCGCACCATTCTCTAATAGGAGCTGCGTACGTTGTTGGAGTCGGATAGACGAATCTGAAACCACATCGATTTGTACCCCATCGTATTTTTGATTGAATTCTACGATGTATTCGTTTACCTGTTCTGCGGTGGAAATAAGGTCTTCGTTATTGGTATTGGTAATTTCAATATTGACCGCGACGTTTCCATTGAAATAGGAGGCATTGGGAGTTTCCGAAAAACGATCGCGAACGGTTGCCACATCCTGTAATCGAACGACCGTTCCATCATTCTGAGCACGTACCACCAGGTTGTTTAATTCGTCTCCATAGTACGAACGGTTATTGGCCCGAATCAGATAATCTTCGGCTTCGGTTTTAATGTTTCCACCGGTCGATAAAATATTCGCCTGACTCACGGCGGAAGCCACCTCAGCAAACGTTAGATTATACGCCAGCAGATCGTTTTCCCGAACCGCGATCTCAATCTCCTCTTCGGGATATCCCGAAACCGAAATTTGTGAAATGCCCTCCATCGCGCGTAGATCATTCTCAACCTGTCTGCCAATTTGCTTTAACGCACTGAGTTCGATATTATCTCCGCTGATCGCAAAATCGATGGTTTGCCGTATGCGTTCTTGCTTTGCGACCACCAGCGGTTCCATCCCGGTGGGAAAGTTTGGAACGCGATCTACGGCATTCTTAACTTCTGCCAGCATTGCGTCGATGTCTTCGTCACTATCAATCTCAACAGTGATACTTCCCCCATTTTCCCGGGAAGTAGAAGTTACGCGCTCTATTCCTTTGAGACCTTTTAGGTTGTCTTCAATTTTTAAAACCACACCCTCCTCGATCTCTTGCGGCGCTGCTCCTGGATACGCAATGCTTATGTTTATAATCTCCGGGTCTTGTAAGGGAAAGAAGGAGGATTGCAGCTGAAAAATACCCAATACTCCAAAGATGATGAAGGCGATGATCAAGACATTGACCGCCACTTCATACTTTATAAAATAACTAATTACCTTTCTCATCTCACTGCACCACTTGATTCGAAGAAGCGTCTCCCGGCAGTGACTCTTCATTCACTTTAACGCGCATTCCGGCGTAGGCCCCGGGAATAGGTTTCGCCAATATCTTTGTACCGTCAGGCACTCCTTTTACCACCACTGTTTTGGGTGAAAAGTACACGGGATCAATCGTTATGGTATTTAACACGCTATCTCGCACGATAAAAATTTCGTCTTCGTCAACCAATAGTTTTCTGGAAATCTCGATGGCATTGGGTTCGTCTTTCGCTTCCAATTGCGCTTCCAGATACATGCCTTCTTTCAGGTTTTCACCTTTCACTTCAACAAACACCTGAATGGTTTGTGTGGCTTGATCTACTCGTGCATTGATACGGCTCACCGTACCGGTATAGGTATTGTTTCCTTCCAGGGTCGCCAAAGTGACTTTTTCATTCAATCCCAAAAGATCGCTATAGGTTTTTCCGATAGACAACTCCAATTCATACACCGAGGTGTCAATGAACTCACCTAGTTTTTGTCCTTGTCGAATTAACGTTCCTTGCGTCACCAACGCTTCAGTGACTGTTCCCGTAAAGGGGGCTCTAATACTGTATTTCCCGAGGCGTTGCTCTAAGTTTTTAATATTGTAATAGGAAGCCAATACGCCGCGACCGGTGATGAAGTAATTCACTTTCTCATCATCAATACTCGGTAATTCGGGCACCGATTCATTCAAATTGAATTCATCTAAATATTGTTGCCACTTCGGAAAGGCTTGCGGATAATCCAGGCGTAAATCAGGCATTAGGGAAGTCACTAAATTGTAGAAGTCACTTTTCGCCGATTGCACGGAAGCGTAATATTCTGCCGCATTGATGCGCAACAAGGTTTCGCCTCTGCGATAGGTTTGCCCGGCTTTAAAATCGTGTGCGCTATTCTGAAAAACCCCTTGAACTTCGGCGTATAATTCCAGTCGGTTTTTCGCCACTAGATTTCCGTTCGCAGGAATCGTAATAGGTACCACACCGTTTTGAACTTCCTCAGCAAAAACGGTCTTGATTACTTTATCAACTTTTGGCTTTGTTTTCGTATTACTTTCGATGATAAAATAAGCCGCTACGATAGAAATACCGATGATAAGAACACCCAGTAGAGTGAGGATTAATTTACGCATGCCAAGGCTTTGAGAGTTAGTTTTTCAAAAATAGTGCGCCTTGGAGCGACAACCGTTAAAAGTATATTAAATGTTAGTTCAGGGCTTCAATTTGGAGGGTAAGTTCTTCCCAGGCTTCCATAAGACGCTGCACCTCGTTTTTTTTCTTCTCATAAATATCGAAGAAGGTAGGATCTGAAACCGTTTCATCGTAATTGGTTTCCATCGCGACGTCGTGCTCTTTGATTTCTCGTTCAAGACTGGCGATTTTGGCTTCGGTATTGCTCAATTTATTCTGAAGCGATTTTAGTTTTTTCTGTGCCTTATAATCTAATTTTCCTTCAGACGTTTTCTGCGGTACCTCTTTCTTCTGTTGTTCGCGTTTCTCTGCCTCTCGTAGGTTCTGAAGGTTTCGCTGTTCCAAGAAATAGTCGATATCGCCTAAATACTCTTTAATCTTGTGATCTTTAAACTCGTACACACGTTCGCTCAAGCCTTGCAAGAAGTCTCGGTCGTGAGATACCAAGAGCAAGGTACCCTCAAAATTGTTCAAGGCTTCTTTTAGCACATTTTTAGATTGAATGTCTAAGTGATTGGTAGGCTCATCCATGACCAACACGTTGAAGGGTTGCAACAAGAGTTTCGCTAAAGCGAGTCGGTTGCGTTCGCCCCCAGATAACACACGTACGTATTTGTCTACTTCCTCTCCCCGAAACAAGAACGCCCCAAGAATATCACGAACCCGCGGTCGTGTTTTCTCATCAGCCGCATCGAGCATGGTATCTTCCACGGTTTTGCTTCCGTCGAGGTATTCGGCCTGGTTTTGCGCGAAATACCCAATTTGAACATTATGCCCCAACTTCAGTTGTCCCTGATGTTCGATCTCTCCCACTATGATCTTCGCCAGTGTGGACTTTCCCTGCCCATTCTGCCCCACAAAGGCGATCTTGCTTCCGCGTTCGATCATGAGGTCAATATTCCGAAGCACTTCTTTCTGACCATAATTCTTTGAAATCTTCTCAGCTTCCAGCACTACCTTTCCGGGCGTCACAGAGAGGGGAAAACGCAAACTCATGACCGCGGTATCTTCTTCATCTACCTCAATGCGATCAATCTTATCTAGCTTTTTGATTAGCGATTGCGCCATGGATGCTTTGGTGGCTTTCGCGCGAAACTTTTCGATGAGCTTTTCGGTATGCTCAATTTGTTTTTGCTGATTCTTTTGAGCCGCCAATTGTTGCTCTCTTAGTTCAGAACGAACCACCAAGTATTTAGAATACGGCTTCGGAAAATCGTAAATTGATCCTAAGGAAATCTCGATGGTGCGATTGGTGACCCGGTCTAAGAACATCTTATCGTGCGATACCAACATAACCACGCCGGGATAGGCATTCAGGAAATCTTCGAGCCATAAAATAGATTCAATATCGAGATGGTTCGTAGGCTCATCTAATAGTAGAATATCGTTATTCTGAAGTAATAGCTTCGCCAATTCAATGCGCATTCGCCAACCACCAGAAAAGGTTTCGGTTGTTTTATTAAAATCCTCTCGCTGAAACCCGAGCCCTTGTAAAATTCGCTCGGTATCGCCTTGATAATTATACCCTCCAATGATTTCATATTGATGCTGCACCTCATTGAGATCTACCATCAATTGATGATACCCATCGCTTTCGTAATCGGTTCGCTCGGCAAGCTGTTCATTGATGTTCGCTAATTTTTTCTCCAGCCGTTTGATCTCAGTAAAAGCTTGGTAGGCTTCCTCCAGAACGGTTCGGCCTTGTTCAAAATCGATGTCCTGTTTCAGAAAGCCAATAGAAACTTCTTTATCGGTGGCAATTTGACCCTTATCGTATTCCTGCTCTCTGGCAATAATTTTCAACAAGGTTGATTTCCCGGCACCATTCTTTCCAACGAGCCCCACACGATCGCCAGGAGTAAGCTGAAAGGTAATACCACTAAACAACGCATCGCCTTGAAAAGAAACCGAAAGATCGTGAATGTTCAACATGAATGTCTGCTATTTTGTGCAAAGATGCTTAATTTTGAGAAGGAAACAAAAGCGAATGAAAGGAACCAAAGTCTACAGTATCTTTACCAGTACCTGCCCGGTGTGTCACAGCGGAAAGATGTATAAAAATCCGAATCCCTATGTGCTTTCAGAAACGCTGAAAATGCACGAACACTGTCCGCATTGCCACACCAAATTCAAGATAGAACCATCTTTCTTCTATGGTGCCATGTATGTGAGTTATGGCGTGGGCGTCGCATTTGCCGTGGCAGCATTTATCATTGCATTTTTTATGTTCGGGCTGAATCGATTAAATACCTTTTTTGTGATCATGGGAACCTTAATCGTGATGCTTCCGGTGATCGTACGTCTCTCCCGAAACATTTGGATCAATTTCTTTTTCAAATACGATCCGGAAAAAGCAAAGTAATTACCATCACAAAAACCGTTTTAGGTCTACTTCTGTAGGTAGTGGTTGGGCTCCTTCTAAGGCATCCAGCAACCAAGTAGCCAACAAGGGTGCCATAAACAGGCCTCGTGTTCCCAATCCGTTCATAAAACAAAGCTGGTCTGTCTCAAACCATCCCAACAATGGCTTTCGATCGGCGACCGTAGGCCGCATCCCAACACTTCGACCGATGATCTCGTAGTTGCAGTGCAGCATTTTAATGAGGGCTTTCTCCAACGTCTCTAAACTGCCACTCGTGGGAGTGGGACTGAGATCTTTATGGATAAAGGTTGCTCCCACACGGTAGGTGTCCTTCCCAAGCGGTATGATGAAAAAGGGGCCTTTAAGTACTGCGTCGAGTTCGAGTTTAGGAGCCCGAATGGTAATATACTCTCCTTTCTTTGGAAGGATATTCTTTGGAAGAAAATACGGATTACGCAAGGCTCCTACCCCTTCACAAAATATCACACGCTTTGCTTGCCATTGTTTATACTGAAGGACGCCCTCGACCCGTTGCAATTGGTCATACGCAAAGGATTCATTCACCCATCGTTGCTGGTGTTGTAAATAGCTTCGGAAGCCTTCTAAGAGGAGGGGTGTTTTAAGCTGTAATGTATTGCGTACAGTACCCAGACCAAATGGAGCTTTTATCGCCTCGTATGGATTGACAGCAATTTGTGACCTTAAAAACGTTTTGCATTGTTCTGAATCACTGGCCACCAACCAGTCGTTTTGTTCTTCTGCACTTTGCAAGATGCGGCGTACCGGAATTTCGTCTAGAAATTCGGGAGACAGGTCTTTTTGCAGATCTCGATAAAAGTGTTGAGCCGATTCAAAAAATTCCGAAGCCTTCCAGACCGCTTTAAAGCGTTTCAGCACCACCGGATTGATGGTACCTCCGGCCACCGCCGTAGCACCGTCTTCTTGAGTATCGAATACCACAAAAGAGTGCCCTCGTTCTTCCAATCGGCGCGCCAGGGCGAGTCCGCCAATCCCTAAACCCACAATGATATAATCCAGCTGCTGCATGCGCAAAAATAGAAAAACCCTCTCAAGCATCGCTCAAGAGGGTTTACAATATATTACTTGAAACTAATTAATAGTTCCAGAGATCGATCTCAATATTTCGAATTTGCTCTTTAATGCGCTCCGACTCCAACAACTGCATCAGCGCATTGTCGTTGATATAATCGGCTACGCCTCGGTCGCCCTGAACGTTGTCTTCTTTGTAGATTACGGCATTGAATCTTCTTGAGTTCAACAGATGATCATAGGAAATAGGCTGTGATGTATTCTTTCGGTTAAAGGCTTTGGCATTGTGTAATACTTCACGAGCACCCGGAAACCACACCCAGAATAATTCCACCTTAGAATCGATGTTATCATCAGGAAAGGCTTTGGCACGCGCTTCATTGGCTACCGGACACAATCCTAGGAGACGATATTTCAACTCCCCCTGGCGTTTGTCTAGATACCAAATTCCACGAATTCGCCACTCTTCAATATCACCGGCATCCAGTGTAAATCGACGAATGTACTGTCGATCTACGGTACCTTCAGCGTTAAACTGCTCAATACCTAGGTCGGTTGTATCACTGTATACCAAAGATGCACTTAAATCATCCAAGGTACGCTTTTCCGTAAAGTACGAATCTGCATATACATCCTCGATCTTACCGTCTTTGATACCACGAACTAATACATCGTATAACGATCGGCGTTCGGCTCCAATGTTGTTGGTGTCGATCGGGTAGTACAGTGGGAAGTTCACGCGCTCATCGAGATCGATGATTTCCCAGGTGGTTTTCGACCAAAGTACATCTCGCTCATCGGTATACCCATACGGCAACGGTTCGTCGTTATCGTAGGCGATCTGAGCTTCGGTTTTCTTCCCGATCTCTTCCGGCGTTTTGGCATTCAAGACGTTGAGCTGTGCGTGTGCACTTACTCCCATCAAGAGGCCAATTCCACATAAAACAACATTCTTAAGAGTCATATTCGTTTGTTTATTCTAGTTTGTCAATTCGATCACTACAGGAGCGGTCTTCTTTAACTTAACGCCACTACCTGCAATATTAGTATTGATATCAAAAATTTGTACCGCTTCTCCGCGACCAGCACGACGCAATGCCGCTTTGGCCTGTGCGTTAAGCGAAGTTCCGTTAACACGAACCGTTGGTTGTCCAGACACTTTAAAGCTAAATCCAGTCACACGAAGGTTTAAGTCGAAGTCGAAATCTTCTAACAACGCACCAATACTTGAAATTTCAAGTCCTTCACGCTGCATACGAACGATTCCTGTTTCTCCACGCACGGATCCTACCGGTGCAGGGATGTCTTTAATACGGAATTCTGAAGTCGTATTTACTTTCTGTCCGTCTGGAAGGGTACCACTTGCAGAAATGTTCACCGTTCTTCCGGTTCCGGGACGCATCACGTACTTACTACCCGATGTTTTTGATAATCCACTTGCAGAAGCAGAAACTTTATTATCTGGAATTCCAGGAATAGAGATCGTCATTGGGTTATCTACTCCACGGTATACAACGTTCATCTTATCGGCAGAGATAACGGCAGCATTCGGTTTAGAAATCGTAGCGAAACCTGTTTTTACAGGAACTTCTACTTTTTCTCCTCCTTCTCCGTATACCAGCATTCCTTCGATCTTGTGATCTCCAGGACTACCAGCGCCTACGTTTAAGACTACGCGCCCGCCTTGAACTGAGTATTGGTCTTCAGAAAGCGGTCTTCCATCTAGCGTAAGATTTACCTCCTGAGGCACAGTGCTCGCATCGGTACGCCCTAGCATGATCGCTCCGTTAAAGGTTTCTCCCGAATAGTATGCTGATTTTTCAACATCCATGATCGTAGAGTAGTTACTGAAAGAAAGTGCCGCGGCTTGTTGACCCGATAACATTTTCTGAAGGATCTCACTTTTATTCGTCTTTACATCATTTTGGATAGACGTCATTTTTGTCAAGGACGCGATCAATGGGAAGCCTTCGTAGTGGTAATTCAACCAGTCTTGTTTGGTTCCATCTCGTGTTTCCACTTGTCCGGTTCCAAAGTTTTCTTCAAGACTCGCTTTGATTTCATCAGCGCCTGCCACTTTCTTAGCGACGGCTGTATCAGACAAAACTTCCATCATACCGTTGCGGTAAGCAGCCATTTTATCGATAAACTCTTGTCCCTCGGGCTTCAAATTTTCACCCCGGAAAAACAAGTTGTTGAAGTAATCTGGCTTGTCCATTACTTCATAATCCTGAGGGTCTTCAACATTCGCTACCGCTCCAGCCTTTAAACCTTCCAGATACGTATCCAATTCGTTTGAAATGGTTGCAATTTCTTGTGCTTTGGCTTCTACCGCCGCATATTGTTCGGGCTCATCACTGGCCTTGGTCGCTAACCCATCCATAAAGGCCTGGTTACGCTGACTCGCCTGTGTATTTGCCGAATTGATCTTTTCGTTTAGAAGTCCAAATGCGGAAAGTACCTCTTTGGACATATTCAGTGCAAGCATAGCGATGAACACCAAGTACATTAGGTTAATCATCTTCTGCCGCGGGGATAATGCTCCTTTAGCCATCTTTAGTTTTTTGAATTAATAAAAATATCTAAGGGAACCTTAGTTTCGGTTCATTGCAGAAAGCATTCCACCATATACTCCGTTTAACGAAGATAAGTTTGACGCCAAGTGCTCCATTTGCTGCTTCAATTGAGCGGCATTTTCGGCAACTTGTTCGTTCACTTCTGCCTGACGGCTGGTAGATTCTACCTGAACTTTATACAAGCTGTTTAACGATTCCATTTGAGCGGCAGCCAATGCCATCTCTTCACTGTATTTTTTCGTGGAGGTCATTGCTTCAGCAGTAGGCGCCATATTCTTTGCAGCACCTTCGAAAGAGCGAATGCTGTCTCCTAAGCTGCTCATCAATTCAGAATCGATTTTCGCTTCCTTCAACATCGCATCTAATTTCTTAGAAAGAATTCCTTGAGCGTCTTTAGGCTCTTCCTTCTTCGTCATTGTCTTTCCACCAGCTAATTCGGGATACACTAAAGACCAGTCAAGATCATCTTCTACCGGTTCAAAAGCAGAAATAGCGAAAATGATCGCTTCGGTAATCAGACCAATGGCCAAAAGAATACCTCCGTTAAGGGGACCTAATTCCCAGTGAAGGATTTTAAAAAGTGCTCCTAAGATTACAATAGAAGCTCCAAGGCCATAGGCCATGTTAAAAAGTCGTTTTGATGATTTAGACTGTGCCATAATACATTCGTTTTTTAGTTAAGTTAAGTAGTTAAGATTGAGTTCTTTGATATTGTAAGGAGCGCTTATCGCGCATCTCCATAGGCTTGATTTAGGGTTACATCAGTTCCCATGTAGTCTTGTACGGTTCGGAAACCAATATAACTTCTAGCAGAGTCTGCGTATTCGTAATCACGCGTACTTACTTGCAAGAAATAGGCTACGTCTTTCCACGATCCTCCACGCACCACTTTGCGCATGTTCTCATCGTCGTTAACGTTGGGGTTCATGGTAGAGGTATACTCATAAGCAGCAGGATCGTAAGAAGAAGCTACCCATTCGCTTACGTTACCAGCCATGTTGTAAAGGTTGAAATCGTTTGGCTCGTAGGCATCGGCCTCTACTGTGTATAAGGCTTGATCTGCCGCATAGTCACCACGCAAGGGCTTAAAGTTGGCCATAAAACATCCTCGGTCATTTTTGGCATACGGACCACCCCATGGATAGGTACCTGATTCCAGACCGCCACGCGCGGCATATTCCCACTCGGCTTCACCCGGAAGACGGAAGGAGTTTACATGTTGACGACGACGTGATTTCTGATACGAATTTTTGTACAAGGTTCTCCACGCACAGAAGGCTTTCGCTTGTTTCCAGTTAACGCCCACTACGGGATAGTCTCCATAAGCCTCATGCCAGAAATAATCGTTGTGCATGGGTTCATTATACGAATAGTTGAAATCCTTGATCCACACCGTAGTGTCGGGATAGACCATGATTTCCTCTTTCTTGATAAAGTCAGAGCGCTTCCCGTTCGAACGAGCTGCTGCCTGAATATCCATGTAGGTATACTGGAACTTTAATTTATTGACGTCGATGGTACGCTGCCCATTATAGGCTTCTTCCGCAGGAATGTACATGGTGTCCATAACCTCCGCATAATACACGTCAGGATATTCTTCGGTGTCCCAAACAAGATCGATATCGCGATTGATCTTACGACCTGCGTAAAAATCTTCGCCCATACCATAATAATTATCATACATATATTGTTCGTATGGCGTCATTTCTTCTTCTCCTCCTTCTTGATCGACAAAGGCGTATTCACCAATACCGTCCTCTCCGGGAGCGGCGCCTACTTCATCCGCCAGGATGGCGAGCTTTAGACGAACCGTAGAATCACGTACCCACTCGACGAATTGTCGGTATTCGGCATTCGTGATTTCAGTTTCATCCATATAGAACGAACGCACCGTTACCGTTTTGGTAGGGGCGTCATTAACTGCAACAAAATCATCATCAGATTTACCCATGATGAAAGAACCACCAGGGATCAAGGTCATACCGTAAGGCTTTTCGGGGTGCCACTTCTTCCCTTGGGCTCCCACCAATTCACCTCTGTCTCCAGCATTACAACTTAATAATAAGGACAGAATCGCAATGAATGCAATCGACTTCTTCATAGGTATTTAGGTTAAATTTTGTCAGATTCAAGGGCGTAAACCTATCTATAAAATTTCAAAAAAGCAACAATTTTATAAAAAAACGCTTGAAGCTGAATGTACTTAGTTCGCTAGGTTATACTTCATTTTTTCGACGGGCTTTCCACCATCGTTCAGGAATTTCCTGATTCGTTGCACCCAAATAATCGCCATAAGTGCAAGGTAATAACGTTCTTCTTTTTAATTTATTATTAACATTCGAAATAAACGGCAGTTCCATCCACCATCGCCCGGTTTTCTTACTCTTTTTGAAAACCAAGACCGTATCGTCCACAGGAACCTGATACGTTATATAATGAGCCTCATCTTCAAAATCTTCATCTGCAATTCTAAAGTTGACTCCTTCTATAAAGTACCACAGCACTTGAGCGATCAACATCGCCCCGGAATTCATTCGATCTAAAGCACTCATTTCGAACACGCCAAAGGACGTTACCCGATTACTGATCCCGGCATAGCGTGCCAAAGCACATACTTCGCGGCCGTCTAAGCCATTGGGACTCGTATTATGATAACTCATTTCGGCGCTTTTTATTGCGGAAATATCTAAGGTAACGATATCGGCAGCACGCATGATGGGCTCTACGGATGTAATGTCTTTGGTGACCTCCCCCAGGCGATAGGCATCGAAAAACAACTTCTCCATGAGAGTGATCTCTGCCGCCGGGTTGAAATACGACTGATATCCCAGCACACTGTAATTAAATAAGTTATAAGGCTTCTCGACGATAATTTTCCCTACGTACGAAACATTTGAGATCGGTTTTTCGGCATCGCCCAGGTCAAACCGACTGTCAATATTGACCATGTTCACCATCTCACCTACCTCATCGTACGCTCTATACAGCGGAAACACCAAATCCTGACTTCCGCCTAAGAGCAGCGGAATTACCTTTTTCTGTAGCAAAGCGGAAAGCACCGTTCGAACTGCAAAGTACGTGTCTTGTACGGTTTCTCCCGCCTCAATATTTCCCAAATCGATGATGGAAGTCGCCCAATTTCCCGGGAAGAGTTGGTAAAAGCTTTTTCGCACCGCTTCAAATTGCGGCACTCCCCCGATGTAATTAATGTCATTGCGATGTTCTTGAATTCCCACCAGAGCCAAGGCCACCCCCTTTAAAGAAGGCAGGTCACCTTTCGTGGCGTGTATCTTTATCTGTTTTCCGAGGACTCCCTCAGGTAATATCTCGCGGTGGGCTACAACCGATTTAGGGACGGGGGAAAGAAATTCGATCATTTTTTCTTCGCAGTGCTTTTACGCTTTCGGGTTTTCTTTTTAGGCGCCTTCTTTTCCAGAAGTTCTTGTGCTTCTTCCAGCGTCATTTTATCGGCCTTCGTGGTTTTTGGCAGTTCAATTTTGGTTTTTCCTTTGATCAACTTGAAGCGACCCCAACGTGCCTTCTCCAAACGTATGCCTTCATCGGGCCATTCGTTTACCAATTTATCGATCTCCTTTTGCTTCTTATCTTCGATCAGTTGGATGATGTCTTCTTCGGAAAGATTATCGAAGTCATATTTTTTATTGACATTAATAAACATGTCATTCCACTTGATAAAAGGACCGAAACGACCCTTCCCTTTCTGCACCGGAAGTCCTTCGTATTCGTAAATAGGCGCATCGGCCTTCTTCTTTTGTTCGATCAGTTCTTTGGCCAAAGCCATATCTACGTCTAAGGGATCTTTCCCCTTCGGAAGGGAAATAAATTTCTTTCCGAAGCGAACATAAGGACCATAGCGTCCATTATTCACTTCCACCTCTTCCCCTTCATACACGCCGAGCGTCTTCGGAAGCTTGAAGAGGTCTAATACTTCTTCAAAGGTCACTAAATGCAATTGCTGATCGGGTCGCAAACTGGCAAATTTCTTTTCCTCATCGTCGGGCGCTCCAATTTGCGCCATGGGACCGTACTTCCCTAAACGAACCAACACCGGCCGTCCCGTTTCGGGATCTTCCCCCAAGATACGCTCACCGCTTTCGCGATCGGCGTTTTCCTGCACATCTTCCACATGCGGATGAAACTTCTTGTAGAAGTCTTTCATCATCTGCGTCCACTCTTCTTTTCCTTCGGCGATATCATCAAAGTCTTCCTCCACCTTCGCCGTGAAATTATAATCGAGAATGTTTCCGAAGTGCTCCACCAAGAAATCATTCACGATCATCCCAATATCGGTGGGAACCAACTTTCCTTTATCACTTCCCACAGTTTCTGTCAATTCCTTTTGCTTGAGCGTGTCTTCTTCCAACACCATTTGCAAATACGCCCGTGGCTCGCCTTCAATAGACCCTTTTTCCACATAATTTCTACTGATAATGGTAGAAATGGTAGGAGCATAGGTAGAGGGACGCCCAATGCCCAGTTCTTCCAATTGTTTCACCAGCGACGCTTCCGTAAAGCGATAGGGCGGTCTAGTAAATCGCTGGGTTGCCGTAATATAGTCGTTATTGAGCAGCTCTCCTTCGGAAAGGTGCGGAAGCATCCCGTCTTGCTCTTCGTCTTCGGTATCGGTTCCTTCCAGATACACCTTTAAGAAACCATCGAATTTGATCATTTCCCCATTAGCGTGAAATTGCTCTTCCACCGGTTGTGCGGCTTTGATCTCAATTTTCACCTGTGTACGCTCTAATTGGGCATCACTCATCTGAGATGCGATGGTTCGTTTCCAGATAAGATCGTACAAACGCTCCTGATCGCGATCGCCGCTAATGGAGTGCTTGCTCATATCGGTGGGTCGAATGGCTTCGTGCGCCTCTTGTGCGCCTTTTGACTTCCCCTTATAGTTTCGGGGTTTGCTATATTTTGAACCGTAAGAGGTTTCAATTTCCTTCTGGGCAGCGTTTCGTGCGTCTTGCGATAAATTCACGCTATCGGTTCGCATATAAGTAATGAGACCGGCTTCGTAGAGTCGCTGTGCAATCGTCATGGTTTTCCCTACTGAAAAATATAGCTTTCGAGACGCCTCCTGCTGTAAGGTACTAGTGGTAAACGGTGCTGCCGGAGATTTCTTGGCGGGTTTTTTAGTTAGTTCTGCAATAGCATATTCGGCTCCCTTATTGCGCTCAAGAAAGGTGCGCGCAGCGGCTTCAGTCTCTATATTTTTCGGAAGTTTTGCTTTGAACGAACTACCTTCCTCTGTTTCAAAAACGGCATCCACGCGATAGGAGGCTTGGGGTGTGAAGGCTTCAATGTCGCGCTCACGCTCTACGATTAGTCGTACAGCCACACTTTGCACACGCCCGGCTGAGAGTCCGCCTTTCACCTTCCGCCATAATACCGGAGACAATTCGTATCCCACCAATCGATCTAGGACGCGGCGGGCTTGCTGCGCATTGACCAGGTTGTAGTCTATGCTACGAGGGTTTTCAATCGCTTTGAGAATAGCCGACTTCGTGATTTCGTGAAACACGATACGTTTGGTATTGGCATCCGAAAGATCTAATTCTTCAGCAAGGTGCCAGGCGATGGCTTCTCCTTCGCGGTCTTCATCACTCGCCAACCAAATAGTTTCTGCTTTTTTGGCCAGATTCTTCAATTCCTTGACCAAACTCTTTTTATCAGGAGAGACTATATATTTAGGTGTAAAATCCCCTTCGGTATCCACGCCCAATTCTTTGGAAGGCAGATCCGCTATATGTCCAAAACTCGAGGTTACCTTGAAATCTTTTCCGAGAAATTTTTCTATGGTTTTGGCTTTCGCAGGAGACTCCACTATCACTAAATTCTTTGCCATCGTCAACTTTTTAGGAGTACAAAAGTATAGGATTTTTTTAAATACATCGCTGTCGAAACAAAAAGCCCGCAAGTTATGCGGGCTCTCTATCAAGGTATTTCACTTCCAATAAATACTAAACTTTACTTTTCCTGTTTCAGAAAAGCACCTAGAAGATGTGATATTTCTGAAAGGTTGCGTCTCAAATGATAATTCTTTCAGGCATACAGCCCACAGGAATACCATTCAAAACATTTCAATCCCTCAGAATGATTCGTTTATCGCACCAGTATCTGGCGCTTCGGGGGCTGCCGTCGGGCCCTCCGTAAACCCTATCGTGTCTTTATAGACATAATACATGGGAATGTGCACAAAATACGCCGTAACAATAACCCCAATAAAACACGCCAATATGCCCAATTGAGCGATCATGGAAGAAACAATGATCAAGCCGAAGATGATCAACCAGAAACGATTACCCAACTTAAAGCTTGCCTTGATGGTGTCGGAAACAGATAATTCTGAATTAAACGCAAAGATGGGCGCAATGAGCTGCAGCGGCACCATCACGTAAAAGATTGGTAAATAACACAGTAAGGCAGCGAGTATGGCAATTCCGAAGACCGCCAGGTTCAGCACAAATAATTTTCCAAAATTGCCTTTCAAATACGTAAAGTAGCCCCCCGTATCTTCATGGGTTTGAAAATCGGCTTTCTTCATCACCCGATAAAAATGAAGATTGATCGCGAATACAAAAATTTGCATCACAAAGCTCAACACCAAAATCAACAAAGCATATCCTACAATCGCCGCCGGGGCATAATCGAAAGAGGGCTCATAACCATACTGACTGGCCTCAAAAGCTTCGATGTAGAATGGAATCATAGGAATATAAACGATCACTATAAAAGGAAACACAAACGCCATACTTAGGAGTCCGTGTAACAAGCCTTGCGTCCAAACTTCTTTAAACAAATTAAAACTTTTGGTGAGAATGTCTCCAAAATCGGGTTTGGGTGCAGCCTCAATACGCTTGAAAATAGAATGTTCCATGAGCAGGTTGGTTGTCAGTTGATGACCCAAAATTAGGAAAAAGAAAGCTGCCATTTTGACACAAACTTAAATTTAATTGTATCTTTGCTGATTCAATTGAAAGCAGAAGCACCAGACACTTATTTATGGAGACCCAAGAGAAGATTATTGATGAAAGCAAGCAGGGGGAAGCGTTGATGCAAACTCCTGAAGGATCGAACAGTCGTAAACTTTACATTGAAAGTTATGGTTGTCAGATGAATTTTAGCGATAGCGAAATTGTCGCTTCAATTCTTGCTAAACAAGGTTTCAATACAACCCAAAAGATGGAGGAAGCCGATCTGGTACTGGTAAATACGTGTTCCATTCGTGACAAAGCCGAACAAACTGTTCGCAAACGCCTCGAAAAGTACAACGCGGTAAAAAAACAGCACAATCCCAATATGAAAGTCGGGGTCTTGGGCTGCATGGCAGAACGGCTAAAAAGTAAGTTTTTAGAGGAAGAAAAGATCGTAGATATGGTCGTGGGCCCCGATGCCTACAAAGACCTTCCTAATTTGTTAGAAGAAGTAGAAGCCGGTCGTGACGCGGTGAACGTGATCCTGTCGAAAGAAGAGACCTACGGAGATGTTGCTCCGGTTCGCCTGGGCGGAAATGGTGTGACGGCCTTCGTGAGCATCACTCGAGGATGTGACAATATGTGTACGTTTTGCGTGGTGCCCTTTACCCGCGGAAGAGAACGCAGCAGAAATCCTTTGAGCATTATCGATGAAGTAAATGATCTGGCGGAAAAGGGCTATAAAGAAATTACGCTTTTGGGGCAGAACGTGGATAGTTATTTATGGTATGGCGGCGGACTCAAAAAAGACTTTAAAAATGCCACTGACATGCAGAAAGCTACGGCCACCAATTTTGCGCAACTGCTGGAACTCGTAGCCCAGGCCCAACCCAAAATGCGTATTCGCTTTTCTACTAGCAATCCGCAGGACATGACGGAAGACGTACTGCATAGCATGGCAAAATACCCGAACATTTGCAACTATATTCACTTACCGGTGCAAAGTGGAAGCACGAGAATTTTAAAAGAAATGAATCGACAGCATACTCGAGAGGAGTATATGGCGCTCATCGATACGATTCGTGACATTATTCCTAACTGTGCCATTTCGCAAGATATGATCTCTGGCTTCCCCACGGAAACCGAAGAAGACCATAAGGACACTCTAAGCTTGATGGAATACGTGAAATACGACTTTGGGTTTATGTTTATGTATTCGGAACGTCCCGGCACCATGGCCGCTCGAAAATTGGAAGATGACGTGCCGGAGGAAGTCAAGAAACGACGTCTTATCGAGATCGTAAACCTGCAACAAAAGCACAGCGCCTATCGCACTCAGGAATTTGTGGGGAAAACGGTGGAGGTGCTAATCGAAAAGGAATCGCGAAAAAGCGATGCCGAATGGAGCGGTCGTACCGAGCAAAACACGGTGGCAGTATTTCCGAAGGAACAGTATAAGGTTGGTGACTTTGTGATGGTAAAAATCGAAGATTGCACCACCGCTACCCTATTGGGGAAGGCTGTGGGGTATTCAGAAAATAATTAAATACCTATGGAAAGCGTACAAGCCGTTAAACAACGTTTCGGAATTATAGGAAGTGACCAAAAACTGGATCGCGCCATCGAGAAGTCCATTCGCGTGGCCCCTACCGATATTTCGGTGTTGGTTACCGGAGAAAGCGGAGTAGGAAAAGAAAGCATTCCGCGTATCATACATTCGCTCTCCCACCGAAAGCACAATAAATATATCGCCGTAAACTGTGGCGCCATTCCCGAAGGCACTATTGATAGTGAACTCTTTGGACACGAAAAAGGGGCGTTTACCGGGGCAACGGCTACCCGCAGTGGATACTTCGAAGTAGCTGACGGGGGAACGATTTTTTTGGACGAGGTAGGAGAACTTCCGCTTCCTACACAGGTTCGTTTGTTACGAATTCTGGAAAACGGTGAGTTTTTAAAAGTAGGTTCCTCTAAAACACAAAAAACGGACGTACGTATCGTGGCCGCCACGAATGTGAACATGGCGGAGGCAATTTCCAAAGGACGATTTCGAGAAGATCTTTACTACCGACTTAGTACCGTGGAGATCAATTTACCACCGCTTCGGAATCGTGGGGAAGACATCCACTTATTGTTCCGAAAGTTTGCTGCCGATTTTTCTCAGAAGTATAAAATGCCGACAATCCGACTTGAAGATGCGGCTGTTCGCTTGTTGTTAAAGTATCATTGGGGCGGAAACATCCGTCAATTGCGGAATATCACAGAACAAATTTCAGTACTGGAGCAAGAGCGTCAGATCACCTACGACACCCTGCGAAACTACCTCCCTGACGTGGGGAGCAACTTACCGGCCGTCATTCAGCAGAAAAAACAAGAAAGCGATTTTAGCAGCGAACGAGAAATTCTCTATAAAGTGCTGTTCGATATGCAACGCGATGTGAACGACCTAAAGAAGCTTACGCTCGAATTGATGAAGAATGGCAACGCCAAAGATGTGCAGGAGGAGAATTCTTCTTTGATCAATAAGATCTATGCGGAAAATAATTCGTACAAAGACAAGTTATCTTCTATGGTGGATGCCGAAGAGGAAGAGGACGCGCACGATGTAGAAGTGCTGAGCATTCCCGAACCTTCAGGAGAACCGAAAGACCGATACGATTTCGCCGAAGATATAGAAGAAGAGGAAAGCCTCTCCCTTCAGGACAAAGAACTGGAATTGATCAAAAAATCGCTGGAAAAGAACAACGGAAAACGAAAAGCGGCGGCCGAAGAGTTAGGTATCAGCGAACGCACCTTATATCGAAAGATCAAACAATACAATCTCTAAGGCTATGAATCGTTGCAAACATCTTATCCTTTTACTCTTTTCGTGTAGCTTGTTGCAAGGATGTGGCGTCTACTCCTTTACAGGCGCCAATGTAGGGAATGCCAGCACTTTTCAGGTCAATAACTTTTTAAACAATGCGCCCATTGTAGAACCGGGAATTGCGCGAGACTTTACCATCCTTTTACAGGATCTTATTCTTACGCAAACCAGTTTAGACCTTGTAAACAATGGTGGTGATCTTATTTACGAAGGCGAGATCACCGAGTACTACGTAGCTCCTATTACGGCGACCGCACAAAGTACGGCGGCGCAAAACCGACTCACTATTTCTGTGAACGTTCGGTTCTTCAACACGCTAGAACCTGAAAAAGATTTTGAACAACGCTTTTCCTTCTACTTTGATTACGGCGGAAGCGCGCAACTAACAGGAGCGCAATTAGAGAATGCTCTGGCAGAGATTTTTGAACGGATTACTCAAGATATTTTTAACGCCTCGCTCGCAAATTGGTAATGACAACAGATCGCTACACATACCTATTAGCACATCCACAGGAGATCGACGAGTCTCATATGAAGGCGTTGGAAACAGTAGTGGAAAAATTTCCTTACTTCCAAAGTGCGCGCGCCTTACAGCTCAAAGGACTCAAAAACCAAGGCAGCTACCTATACAATGAGGCACTAAAAAAAACGGCAGCGCATACTACCGATCGGGATATATTGTTTGATTATATCACATCGGAAGAGTTTGTGCAGAACAAGATCTCAGAGCAAATTCTTCAGCACGATCCTTCCGTGAACGAAATTGAAGTTATTGCGGAAAATGTTTCGGAAGCCGTGAGCGTTGACCTCGACAACAAAATGAAGGCAGAGCTGAAAAAAGCGGAAGCCATTTTAAATCCAGAACTATTCGAACGCAAAGTAGCCTCGGTCGTCGATCTCACTGAGACACCAACTTCCGAAACGACCGCGACTGAAAAACCTTCAGACACGGTGAAGCCGGAAGCTCCGCTTCCGTTTACCAAAGCAGACACTCATTCGTTTGCCGAATGGCTAAAACTGACCAAGGCCGAACCTATTGAACGGGAGGAAACAACAGGTGCCGAAGATGAAAATGAAGAAGAAAAAGCGCGCAAATTTGCGCTTATCGACAAATTTATACAGGAAACACCAAAATTAGAACCTACTTCGCGCCCTTCCGAAGGGAATAAAAACCTTGCTAAACCCTTTACAAAACCACAGGAATCCCTAATGACAGAGACCTTGGCGAAGGTTTATTTACAACAGAAAAACTATAAAAAAGCCATTCAGGCCTATAAAATTTTAATTTTGAAAAATCCCGAAAAAAGTGGTTTCTTTGCAGACCAAATTCGGGCCATAGAAAAATTAAAAAATTCGTAATTCGATATGAGTACATTTACAATATTCCTCGTTTTGATCATCTTTATCGCCTTTTTGTTGGTGGTAGTGATCATGGTACAGAATCCAAAAGGTGGCGGACTTTCTTCCACGTTTGGCGGTGGCGGCGGTCAGCAAATGGGTGGTGTTAAGAAAACAACCGATTTCTTAGACAAGAGTACCTGGACCTTGGCGACCGTAATGTTAGCGCTTATCTTACTTTCAAACATTCCCATCATGGGAGGCAGCGGAAGTCAGGTGGAAGACTACCAACAAGATAATTTAGAAGCGACCATGCCGGCTACCGAAAGTGACGCTGGTACTGACACCGGTGGAACTTCAACCGAGGGCGATCAAGAATAATTCGTTTCGAAATACTGCAAAAAACAATGCCAGCTTCTGACAAGCTGGCATTTTTTATTTCAATCTGTCAGTTTTTAGATCATGGCACAATTTCTGTCTTTTGACGCGTGACACTTTGAAAATTTATCAACTAAAATAATTTTGAATATGGCATTAAAAATTCAACCCCTCTCAGACCGCGTTTTAGTGGCCCCTCAAGAGGCTGAAACAAAGACGGCATCGGGTTTATACATTCCCGATTCGGCTAAAGAAAAGCCGCAACAAGGAAAAGTAGTGGCTGTCGGAAAAGGCAAAAAAGATCACGACATGACCGTAAAGGTAGGTGACGTGGTATTGTACGGAAAGTACAGTGGAAGCGAATTAAAATTTGATGGAAAGGATTATCTCATCATGCGTGAAGATGATATTCTCGCTATCATTTAAACCGTAGTTCAACAATATATAACAGCATAAAATTTAGCATATTATGGCAAAAGATATAAAATTTGATGTAGCTGCACGCGACGGAATCAAGCGCGGTGTAGACGCATTGGCCGATGCGGTAAAAGTAACGCTCGGACCCAAAGGACGAAATGTAATTATTGGTAAATCGTTTGGAGCCCCACAGGTAACCAAAGACGGAGTTTCCGTAGCGAAAGAAATAGAGCTTGAAGACGAGCTGGAAAACATGGGAGCGCAAATGGTGAAGGAAGTCGCTTCCAAAACCAATGATCTCGCCGGAGACGGAACCACCACGGCTACCGTATTGGCGCAAGCTATTGTAAAAGAAGGATTGAAAAATGTGGCTGCCGGAGCCAACCCTATGGATCTGAAACGCGGTATTGACAAAGCTGTAGAATCTGTCGTAAAGGAACTGGAGAAGCAAGCCACCAAAGTAGGAAACTCTACCGATAAGATTAAGCAAGTCGCAGCCATTTCAGCAAACAACGACGATCAAATTGGAGACCTTATCGCACAGGCATTTGATAAAGTTGGTAAGGAAGGCGTGATCACCGTAGAGGAAGCCAAAGGAACCGATACCTATGTAGATGTCGTGGAGGGAATGCAGTTTGACCGCGGTTACTTATCTCCTTACTTCGTGACCGATAGCGAAAAGATGCAGACCGAGTTGGAAAACCCAATGATCTTGTTGTTCGACAAAAAGATCTCGAACATGAAAGATTTACTCCCAGTTCTTGAACCTGTAGCGCAACAAGGAAAATCATTGCTGATTATTGCAGAAGACGTAGAAGGAGAAGCCTTAGCCACATTAGTTGTGAACAAACTTCGCGGCTCCTTAAAGATCGCCGCTGTAAAAGCTCCAGGATTTGGAGATCGACGCAAAGCCATGTTAGAAGATATCGCAATCCTCACCGGAGGAACGGTTATTTCGGAAGAGCGTGGATTTACTTTGGAGAACGCCACTATGGAGATGCTGGGAACCGCTGAAAATGTAACCATCGATAAGGATAACACGACCATTGTAAATGGAGCTGGAAAGAAATCAGACATCCAGGCGCGTGTGGGTCAAATTAAAGCGCAAATTGAGACGACAACGAGCGACTATGATAAAGAGAAACTTCAGGAACGCCTGGCGAAATTAGCCGGTGGGGTTGCTGTTCTATACGTAGGCGCTGCTTCTGAAGTAGAAATGAAAGAGAAGAAAGACCGTGTAGATGACGCCCTTCATGCCACTCGTGCTGCGGTAGAAGAAGGTATCGTTGCCGGAGGTGGTGTTGCGTTCGTTCGCGCTTTAAAAGTGTTAGAAAAGTTGACAACCGACTCGTTGGATGAATCCACGGGAGTGCAAATCGTCGCACGCGCCATCGAAGCACCGCTTCGCACTATTGTAGAGAACGCAGGAGGCGAAGGTTCAGTGGTCATCAACAAAGTGTTGGAAGGTAAAAAGAACTTTGGATACGATGCGAAGAGCGAAACCTATGTGGACATGCTTAAAGAAGGAATTATCGATCCTAAGAAAGTGACACGAATTGCACTGGAAAACGCAGCTTCTGTGGCCGGAATGATCCTGACTACCGAGTGTGCGTTAATCGATATTAAAGAAGACAATCCAGCTCCAATGCCTCCTATGGGCGGCGGTGGTATGCCAGGAATGATGTAAGAAACAAGCACTATTTATCTAAGAACCCTCCCCTTAAAACGGGAGGGTTTTTTTATGCGATACGATGTAACATTACTCTGCTTTCATGAATCACCAGAAAATATAATTGCATAGTTTTCAGTATTTTATCAATTTTATAACATCAATTGTTTATGGGTCTACTCGTTCTCCCTTTTATGGCCGAGTAGTAATCGGCTCGCGACCGCCGAAAAGCGCAAGAGTAGGCATCACCATAAACCTTTATATTATGTCAACACGTATCTATGTAACCCGAACCCTTCTTATGATTGTAATGATTTTAGTCACCCTTTCTGAAGTCAGAGCACAAGAAACCACAGTAGTAAATAATGCTACGCTATCACAATATGTGCCTGCAGGCGAAAGCAGTCGGAATTTTTGTCAAGACGTAACCATTGAGATTGATGGTCAATTTATCACAATTAGTACCACAGTCACTATTTGTTGCAACACAGAGCATTTTATATGTTTTCCTATCTTTAAGAATCACAAACAAGCCAGTGCGCGAAAAAATAGTGATTCGGTTACCGTCATAAGCTCCAATACCTTCACTTGGGGAGCTAATCAAATCTCGGTGAAGCCCGGAACGTATGCGGTAGACGAAGAGGGTAACATCACTGATCTCGAATACTGGGTTCAAAAAAAATAAACTATGAACACGATCGCATTACGAAGAATAGTAGCTTATCTCATCGATGGCCTTATCATAGGAATCATATCCAGCATTGTTACATCATTCATCCGCCCATTTTTTAATCCAATTCAATATACCTGGTGGGGTATGGACATTGAATTCAATGCCGAATTTTTACTATTCTTCTATCTGGGGTATTTTGTTCTGTTTGATTTCACCCACAGAGGCGTTACTTTAGGAAAGCTGATTAGCGGTATTCATGTAGTCTCTAGTAGTCATTTAGCACTATCGCCCACGCAACACGTGAAACGTTCTTTGATAAAAATGATTTCTGTGGTGTTTTCCTTGATCGCCTTCCTGGTCTTCATTGTTACAAAAAACTGGACCCTTCACGACACCATCGCAAAAACGACAACCGTGTCTAGAACTGGTACCGTGGAAGCTTCCAACGAATAAGAACACCACACAAAAAACCCTCTCAAAGGAGAGGGTTCTAGGTTCATATTAAGTGTATTCATAAATTGTAACAGGCATTTCCAATCTCTAAGAACGGACTGCCAGAGAAATCTGCTTACTTCTTGTTGGCAGGTTTCGGAGCCTTCTTCGCAGGTTGCTGCTGAGCTTTCGCTTGTGGCTTCTTGGTTTGCTTTTTTTCCTTCATTATGTCATTATTTAAAGACAATTAAAGGTACGCTTGAAACCTAATAGTCAGTTGTTAATTGGCGAATTTTTAACCAAAAGTGAATCTTTCTAAAGCCGCTATACTGACATTAAAATTTTTATTCGATCTTTGAATCGACACGGCCACAACGCAGCATCTTATCTCCAAAATAGGGATTATAAATTTCTTTGGAATCACTTAACCAGTAAGCACCGGTATTATTGAAAGCCATAGGGCAGTATTGCTTGTAGACAGCACCTTCCGAAAGCGCTCCTTCTAATAACGTTTCTACTTCCGCAGTAACCACTACAAATGCTTCTCGCTGTGCCTCCACATCTTCAGCTTCTACCATGGCTTGCCCCGCCATAAAAGCCTTCTCACTAACTCCTATATTAGCAAAGGCCGTGAGTAAATTAGACGCAGCCGTTTGTGTCGCTTCCTTATCGGTTTGTACTAACGCATTTTTTACTTCAAGGTATTGATCAAACACTTGCTCCATCTTGGCATCATTAAAGGAAGTGGTTTCTTCGGAAGCTTCTATGGTAATGGGCGCCTCATTATCTACGGTAACCGTTTTCGGTTCTTTCTTTTCGTTTCCGCAGGCAATCAACGTTAATACTAGGCCGAAATATAAACAGTTTTGAAGGGTTCTCATATCTAACGAATTTCTTTCCGCAAAGATACAAATTACTGCTATCGCTGCTGAAAATAAAACGCCGGAATTAACAACAAGACTAAGACAGGGTGAATCAAAAATCGGCGTACATAGAAAATTACCCCGGTGGATGGTGTTTCCAGATGCAACAACACGATGAGTAACACCATGGCCACGATAAATAAAACGATATACAACAAAGATGAGAGTAACAGCACGCCTCGTTTTTGAAAGAGTGCCCACAACAGCAGAAGTGATATCACGCTATTCAACCAAAAACGTGCTCCCATATGCAGCCCCCACTTCCATAGCTCTATCTGCGGAAGCGATTGCGATAAATGACCCGATTTAAAATAGGCGATCAAAGGATCGTAAAATAGCTGTGGCGCCCTTGCACGAATAGCCACGAGTACTAGCACCGCTATAATCCCAACGAAAATTCTGAGGAGTTTATTCATGCTTGTTGGCTATAGGTTTGAGTTGTCGCACCCAAACGATCCACAGTAGAAACACCATTCCGTAGATCAGGCCGGGAAAAACGATGCCGTGTAACCAAGAGGCATGCTGCGGATATTCGTAAAGAGCAATCGCTAAGACTGCAATACGAATTAAATTGACACTGTATATTAAAACGGCTCCGGTCAACAGATAAAGCAGCGTTTTCTTCCATTGTTGGGCAAATGCGATGACAAATGCCATGAATAATATAATAATACTCACCGAATTACACCCTTCGATGATACGCGCTAAATAGTCGCCATTTACATACAACTTCATCGTAGGCTTATCGGGATGGGGTGCTACCATAGCCTCATACTCAAAAACACGAATGACCGCTGTACTTTGTTTGGCCACAAGGTGGGTGATCAGATCGGGTTTGTAGGCACTTTCTTCCGAAAGATGGAGATACCCACCATACAACCCACTAAGCACTAGATAACTTCCAAAGAACAACCCCAAAAAAAGGAGCACCGATTTGTATTTTCTGAATATCGTTCGCAACAGAGGCTTTTTAACAAAAATACAGCATTCCGAATTGGCAAAAGCGTCCCTTTTCAAATACATTTACAAAAAATTCGCACATGCCATTCGATATCTTAAAAAAAGAAGTAGTTACCTTATTGCAACAACCCAAGAAATCGGTTGATGACCGACTTACAGAGGTGTGTGTATTATTGCAGGAACGCATCGGGTATTATGACTGGGTAGGCTTTTACTTTGCCAACCACGACACCAAAACACTGCATTTGGAAGCCTTTGCGGGAGAGCCTACCGATCATACTGAAATCCCCTTCGGAAAAGGGATCTGCGGGCAGGTGGCCGAAAGCAATGCGAACTTTGTAGTTCCTGATGTAAAGGCGCAAAACAATTACATAGCGTGTAGTATCTATGTAAAAGCTGAAATTGTGATTCCCTTGTTTAAGGACGGAATAAATATGGGTCAGATTGACATTGATTCGCACACGGCTGATCCGTTTTCTCCGGAAGACGAAGAATTTCTGGTTTGGGTGAACGCTGAAGTCGCGAAGATCTTATAATTACATTCCTGTTCGAATGGCCTCTACGGGATCTAATCGCGAGGCCGATATGGCCGGAAGAATCCCGGAAACCAGTCCGATGACTGCCGAAATAGCCGTTCCCAGGAAGAGGTTCCAGGGAGATAATACAAATTCGAAATCCCCAGTAAACTGTGACGCGATTAACGAGACGATAAACACGAAGAAGAGTCCGATTAACCCACCTATCACCGCCAAAATCACTGCTTCAAAGAGGAATTGAAATAAAATAAACTTATTCTTGGCACCTAGCGATTTCTGAATTCCAATGAGGTTGGTGCGCTCCTTGACACTCACAAACATAATATTGGCAATACCAAACCCACCAACAAGCAACGAAAACCCACTAATGATAAGTCCGATGACATTCATTTGCCCTGTGATGTTATCGATAAAATCGGCAAATCCTTGTAATTGGTTGACAAAAAAGGTGTCAATTTCATCAGGCTTTAGGCCTCGCATCTGTCGTAATTTTTGAGTGAGCAAGGCGATAAATTCGGCTTGATCTACGTCCTTTTCGGGTTTGATAACAATGAATGGAAAAAGATTTTTGTTGTTAACACCATAAATCTTACGCACCATATTTACCGGTAGAAACACTGCTGTGTCTTTACTATTTCCGAAGAGACCACTCCCCTCCTTCTTCAGCACCCCAATCACGTTGAACTTACGACCGTAGAGTCTTACTTTCTTCCCGATGGCTTCCGGACCCGACCCAAAGAGGGTCTGTGCGATTTCGTCTCCCAATACAATCACCGGAGCACCACTAATGGATTCCGGCTCGTTAAAAAATCGTCCTTCAGCAATCTGCAGCGCCTCAATATCGTAATATTCTTCAGTCACCGCACCAATTTCTACGTTACCCACCGATTTGTCCTGATATTTTACGGTTTCCGCAGCCACATTAAGGGTGTAGGAAGCGGCATACAAATTGGGTGTATTCCGTTTTAAATATTGATATTCTTCATAGGTAACATCGGGAAACTGCTCGTATTTCCAACGAGGAACATCGGTAGGACCAAAGGAAAACCGACCTACAAAAATGGTGCTGTTATCGAGGGAGCTTATGCTGCCCTCAATCTCTTTTTTGAGGGAATCTACAGCAGCGAGTACCGCGATAATGGAAAAAATACCAATAGTCACTCCAACTAACGAAAGAAAGGTGCGCAGCTTATTATTTTTAAGCGCGTTGATCGCAAAATTGAAGCTTTCTTTTAAAACACGAAGATAGATCAACATAGAGAAAAACCGGTTTATGGCGCAAGGTAAAGATAGGTCTTTTTATGCGTCTCAATGTTACAAAAATCTCCCTTTATTGTTTATTTTTGCACCTATCTTACGCAGTATTAACGAATAAATCACTTTTCATGAGCGACTCCAAAAAGATTACTTCCGCGCTAATTTCGGTATTTCACAAGGATGGTTTAGAACCCATTGTCAAAAAACTGAATGATCAGGGAGTAACCCTTTATTCTACCGGCGGTACCGAAAAATTCATCAAAGAGCTAGGCATTCCAGTGGTACCGGTAGAGGAGCTTACCGATTATCCTTCCATATTAGGAGGTCGTGTAAAAACATTGCATCCCAAGATCTTTGGAGGGATTTTATACCGTGGAGATCATCAAGACGACTTAAAAGAAATTGGGAAATACAGCATTCCGCAGCTAGATGTGGTGATCGTAGATTTGTATCCGTTTGAAAAAACAGTGGCGAGCGACGCCAGTGCACAGGAAATTATTGAGAAAATTGATATCGGAGGTATTTCGTTAATTCGAGCGGCTGCTAAAAACTTCAAGGAAACCTTATGTGTCTCGAGTCGCGACGACTACCAGGAGGTCTTAACCCTGCTTTCAGAACAGGAAGGAAGTACCACCTTGGAACAGCGAAAGCTTTACGCCGCAAAGGCCTTCCAGATATCATCGCATTACGACACCGCCATTTTCAATTACTTCAATAAAGACGAAAAAATCGATGCGTTCAAGCTAAGTGAGAGCAAGGGAAAAACTCTTCGTTATGGGGAGAACCCACATCAAAAAGGGTATTTCTATGGAGATTTCGAAGCCATGTTCGATAAGCTCCACGGAAAAGAATTAAGTTACAACAACCTGTTAGACGTAGATGCTGCTGTGAATCTCATGGCCGAGTTTACCGGCGAAGCCCCCACCTTTGCTATTTTAAAACACAATAATGCCTGCGGTCTAGCGCAGCGAGAATCGCTTCACCAAGCCTATGTCGATGCGCTGGCGGGCGATCCGGTTTCTGCTTTCGGAGGGATTCTCATCAGTAATACTGAGATCGACAAGGCGACCGCCGAAGAAATTCATTCCTTGTTTTGTGAGGTGGTGATCGCTCCCTCGTTTGCTTCCGAAGCGCTCGAAATTCTCAAGGGAAAAAAGAACAGGATTTTGCTGGTTCAGAAGGAAACCCCACTTCCTTCAAAACTCGTTAGAACCTGTCTTAACGGCACCTTAGTACAAGAACGAGATAGTAAAACCGATGACAAAAACGGACTTTCCGAAGTGACCCACAATAAACCCACTGAAAAACAGTTAGAGGATTTGTTATTTGCTTCCAAAATTTGCAAACACACCAAATCGAATACGATCGTGTTGGCCAAGAACAAGCAACTTTGTGCCAGCGGAACCGGGCAAACCTCCAGAGTAGATGCGTTGCGTCAAGCCATCGACAAAGCGAATCACTTCAAGTTTGATTTGCAAGGTGCTGCAATGGCGAGCGATGCGTTCTTCCCCTTCCCAGATTGTGTAGAAATTGCAGACAATGCCGGAATCACCAGCGTTATTCAGCCGGGGGGGTCGATAAAAGATCAGCTGAGCATTGATTATTGCAACGAAAATGACCTCGCTATGGTATTTACCGGGACCCGTCATTTTAAACACTAAAATTGTTACATTTGTTGGAATAGCAAGCATTACAAAGACAAACCTATTACACCGAAAGATTTATGGGATTTTTTGATTTCCTAACCGAAGAAATTGCGATCGACCTAGGGACGGCCAATACCTTGATTATCCATAATGATAAAGTAGTGGTGGACGCCCCATCTATCGTTGCCAGACATCGCACTACCGGAAAGATTATTGCCGTAGGACGGGAAGCGTCTATGATGCAGGGAAAAACCCATGAAAATATTAAGACGATTCGCCCTTTGAAAGATGGAGTGATCGCCGATTTCGACGCGAGTGAGAAGATGATCAATATGTTCATCAAAGACATTCCTGCCTTGAAAAAGAAATGGCTCAACCCTTCCCTTCGGATGGTTATCTGTATTCCTAGCGGAATCACCGAAGTAGAGATGCGTGCAGTAAAAGAAAGTGCTGAACGGGTGAACGGAAAAGAGGTCTACCTGATTCACGAACCTATGGCCGCCGCTATTGGTATTGGTGTTGATATCATGCAGCCGAAGGGTAATATGGTGGTTGATATTGGAGGAGGAACCACCGAAATTGCTGTGATCGCTTTAGGAGGAATCGTCTGTGATAAGTCGGTTAAAATCGCGGGAGACGTCTTCACAAATGATATTATCTATTATATGCGCACCCAACACAATCTGTATGTGGGAGAGCGTACTGCGGAAAAAATTAAGATTCAGATTGGGGCTGCTACCGAAGATCTCGAACTTCCCCCGGAAGAAATGGCCGTTCAGGGCCGAGATTTATTAACCGGAAAACCGAAGCAGATTCAGACTTCCTTCCGTGAAATCGCAAAAGCACTGGACAAATCTATTTTGCGTATCGAAGATGCCGTAATGGAAACGCTTTCGCAAACACCCCCAGAATTGGCTGCCGACATTTACAATACCGGGATCTATCTCGCCGGAGGCGGGTCGATGCTACGTGGGTTAGACAAGCGGTTGTCGCAAAAAACAGACCTTCCCGTCTATATCGCTGAAGACCCCTTGCGAGCGGTGGTTCGCGGTACCGGGATTTGCCTTAAGAACCTCAACAAATACAAAAGTGTATTGATCGGTAAACAATAAGCAGCGACCCCATGCAACAGATCCTATTTTTCTTTATACGGAATAAGAACTTTCTGTTGTTTGTCATTTTATTTGCGATATCATTTTTCTTTACCGTACAATCTCATTCCTATCACAACAACAAATTTATGACCTCTGCGAATTTTTTCAGCGGAGGCGTCTACACTATTAAAAGTGGTATCACCGACTATTTTGGCCTGGAAGATCAGAATGCGTTGCTGCTTGAAGAAAACCGGCGATTACGACAATTGCTGGGCTCGCGTATAGCATCCGACAGTAGCGCTATCGACTCCTTGCCGCCTGATGGTCCATACGCCTTTGCCAGTGCCCGGGTGATCAACAATTATTACGCGAAAACGAAAAACCATATTACGATTGATAAGGGACGAAATGACGGCCTTGAAATTGATATGGGTGTTATTTCTTCTCAAGGCGTAGTAGGCATCGTTAGTAGTGTTTCTGCGAACTATGCGACCGTCCAATCGATTTTGAATACCGAAAGTCAGATTAACGCCAAACTGGAAAAATCGGGTCATTTTGGAACGGTGGTTTGGGAAGGTAAGAACCCTTCCGAAGTAACGCTTATCGATATTCCACGTATCGCGCCCGTAGCGGAAGGCGATATCGTGGTTACAGGAGGTCGCTCTACCATTTTTCCGGAAGGTATTTTGGTAGGTACTGTAGCCACCTACCAATTGGCGCAGGGAGAATCCTATTACGATCTAACGGTTACACTATTTAATGACATGACCAATTTGGATCACGTTTACATCATTGAGAATCGTGATCTACAAGAAATCCGGCAACTAGAAACCACCGTGGAGGATGCAGAATAGCGAAATTATTACCAACCTTTCCCGCTTTATCATAGTGTTGCTACTTCAGGTATTGCTGCTCAATCACATCAACTTTTTAGGGTATATAAACCCCTACCTCTATCTTCTGTTCATCCTGTTATTTCCCTTTACTGGGAACAAGAGCTTGCTCATCGTTTTGAGCTTTCTCCTTGGGTTATTCGTTGATATTTTTGGGGATTCTGGTGGGGTTCATGCAGCGGCTTCCGTGTTCGTCGCATGGGTGCGACCGTGGTTGCTTAAATTTTCCTTTGGAGTGAGCTATGAATACAACGCCGTACGCGTCAGTAAAGGAGCTCTATCACAACAACTTACGTTTATTTCTATTTTCGTGTTCCTCCATCATTTGGTGTTATTTTCAATGGAGGTTTTTAACGTTTCTCATATACTTTTGATCCTGCAATCTACGTTGTTCAATAGCCTCTTTAGTATCCTTGTTATTCAATCTGTAATTCTTATCTTTAGTAGAAACAGCTAATGCGAAAGTTACTCTTACTTATACTTGTACTTGTTAGCGGCGTGGTCTTCGCGTCACGGCTTTTCTATTTGCAGATTTACGATACTTCCTTTGACAAGCTTTCGGAAAACAATGCAATTAAAATTCAATACGATTACCCCCAACGCGGCTATATTTTTGACCGTAACGGAAAGCTTCTGGTATCTAACCAGCCCTCCTACGATGTCATGGTGATTCCGCGAGAGGTAAAACCCTTAGACACCTTAGAATTCTGCAAACTGCTGAAACTAACAAAAGAACAGTTTATCACCAAACTCGAGAAGGCCCGAGTCTATTCGCCTCGCCTTCCGTCGGTAGTTATTCCACAGCTTACCAAAGCCGAATACGCGTATTTATCAGAAAAAATGCACAAGTACGAAGGCTTTTATATTCAGAAACGATCGCTTCGAGATTATCAGATCGCTCATTCGGCGAATGTGTTAGGGTATATTGCCGAAGTAAACAACCGCATCATTGAAAACAACCCGTATTATCGCATGGGAGACCTTATTGGTATGCAAGGTGTAGAAGAGCAGTATGAAGATGTCTTACGTGGTGTTAAAGGGGTAAAGTATACCCAAAAAGACCGCTTCAATCGTGAGATCGGGCCGTATAAAGGCGGAGCTTTTGACACCCTTCCCGAACGGGGAAAAGACATTGTGCTAACTATTGAATCGCAACTTCAGTCCTACGGAGAAGAACTGATGATCAACAAGCGCGGCGGTATTGTTGCCTTAGAGCCTTCTAGCGGAGAAATATTGGCGCTAGTTGCGGCTCCAAATTACGATCCGGCCTTGCTGGTAGGAAGAGAGCGATCTAAGAATTTTACGAGGCTCTGGTATGATACTATTGCGCGACCCTTGTTTGACCGTGTTCTCAAAGGCGAATACCCTCCAGGGTCTCCTTTTAAAACTCTCACCGGACTCATCGCTTTGCAGGAAGGTGTTATAGATACCAAGGAAAAAGTGTATTGCCCGCATGGCTACGTTTATGGACGTGGTAGAAAATTAGGATGTCACAGCCATGTTACGCCGCTCGCTATGGAAGGCGGTATTGCGAATTCTTGCAATGCCTATTTCTGTACGGTGTATCGAAGAACTATTGAGAAGTATCCGAGTCCGCAGGAAGGCATTCAAAACTGGCACAACCACCTTAAAAGTTTCGGGTTAGGAGATTATTTGGGATACGACCTTCCTATCGGTAGTAAAGGCCTCATTCCCGACTCTACCTACTACAATCGATGGTATCCAGAACGTAACTGGTATGCTACAGCAACCATTTCCAACGCTATCGGTCAAGGAGAGGTAAGTTTAACTCCGATGCAGATGGTTAATTTCACGGCTACTATTGCCAATAGGGGTTGGTATATAAAACCGCACATCATAAAGAATATCAAGGGGGTGGATACGATTCCTTCGGAATACAATAAAAAACAATACACCACTATTGATGCGAAACATTTTGAGCCTGTGGTAGAAGGAATGCACGATGTCTATCGCTATGGAACCGCTTCTAGTCTTAAGATTCCGGAAATTGAGATCTGCGGAAAGACAGGAACGGCTGAAAACTATACGAAGATTGACGGCAAGCGCGTGCAGCTAACCGACCATTCAGTTTTTGTGGCATTTGCTCCGAAAGACAACCCAAAAATTGCCATTGCCGTTTTTGTTGAAAATGGCTATTGGGGAAGTCGGTGGGCCGGGAAGATCGCGAGTCTCATGATCGAAAAATACATAAAGGGAGAGATCACCCGAACAGATCTTGAAAAGTACGTGCTAGAGGGTAGCCTCATGGATGAATACGCGAAACCATACAGTGGCGAACCCTTTAAAATTAACCAATAGTAGTGAATCCAAGAGGAGAATATGTCAAGTACGATTGGATTACTATTTTCCTGTATCTGGCTCTGGTGGCCATTGGATGGATCAATATCTACAGTGCTTCTGCCAACGAGGCCATTGAGCCGTTTAGTTCCTTTCAGGAAGAATACGTAAAACAACTCTTATGGATTGGGCTTAGTGTCTTGCTCATTGTCGTAGTACTTGCACTTGATTCAAAGTTCTACAACCGCTTCGGAAGTATCATTTATCTCGTTTCTTTGGTGTCACTCTTAGGGCTATTCGTGCTCGGAAAAAACATCAATGGGGCTACCAGTTGGTATGCCTTGGGGCCGGCCTCCATTCAGCCCAGTGAGTTTGCGAAAGCAGCAACAGCATTGGCGTTAGCGAAGTTCATTAGTGATATTCAAACAAACATCAAGAGTTACAAGCACCAGCTACAAGCCTTTATAATAATCGCGCTTCCGGCTTTGTTTATTATTCCACAGCCCGATCCCGGAAGTGCCTTAGTATACGCCGCCTTCTTGTTTCCACTGTATCGAGAAGGACTTCATTTTATCTATCTATTATTAGGCTTCTTTGCGGCGGCGCTATTCTTCGGAACACTCATCTTAGGAACCACCTGGATTTCCATCTTAATTGTGCTCATCGCAGCCTTTGTGTTTTTTTGGCGAAGAAAAAAACGCCCTAACTTAGTGCGATACGGACTCATAAGTGTGATCTGTATTGGCTTCGCTTTTTCGGTGAATTATATCTTTAACAATGTATTTGAACAACGCCATCGCGATCGATTCAATATTGTACTGGGAAAAGAAACCGATTCCCAAGGAATAGGCTACAACACCAATCAAAGTGAAATCGCTATAGGAAGTGGCGGTTGGACCGGAAAAGGATGGACCCAAGGTACCCAAACCAAAGGAAATTTTGTGCCGGAGCAGCAAACCGACTATATTTTTACGACTGTGGGAGAAGAGTGGGGCTTTGTTGGAAGTATGGTAGTTATTGTACTGTTTATACTCCTCATTGTTCGTATTTTAAGCAGAGCTGAACAGCAAAAGGCACAATTTAACCGGATATATGGCTACAGTGTTGCCGCTATATTGTTTATCCATTTCTTTGTGAATATTGGTATGGTAACCGGGCTGTTACCCACCATTGGAATCCCCCTCCCTTTCTTTAGCTATGGAGGTTCCGGTCTTTGGGGCTTTACCATTTTGTTATTTATTTTCGTACGTCTCGATGCGTCCAACACCTTTTACAAATAAGGCTATTGCCACCAGGTAGTTGCTACAGTCGCTTCCAGTGGATGTTCTATGGAATCGGTCAGCTTCGGAAAGAAATCAATTCCCGTCACGGCTTCCAAAGCATCTACGGAAACAGTATAGTCAAAATACGAGCGACTACTCGGTTGATTCGGAATCAGAAATGCAATGACCTTATAGCTTTCTCCATCAGTTGCCAGCACGATTTTATAAAATGCCTCCGGCACAGACACCGCTTCCCGGCCTATTGCGTGTAATTCGTTGCGTAGCACACCACCAACGATGACATAAAGCGCACCCTTGTCTTCTGTCCATCGACGAACTTTTTGTTCTAAGCGGTTCCATATTCCCGAATTGAAGTCATGGTTTTGCGGACTGATATTGCTGGTGAAAAAGGTTTCTTCATACGCCTGGGAAGAAAAACGCCGATCCCCTGCGGGACAGAGGTGGCCTCTATCGTACCCCGAACCTTTGTAGTTGTTCCAATGAGCAGAACGGGATCGTACCTTTGGATCCATTTCAAAATTGGGTCTGCTATGATTTTGGTCGGAAATATGTTCTGGTCTCAATTCGTACGCAACCCATTCGGCTTGTTCGTGACTTTCCACATAAGAGAGGGTATAGAATTGATGCGAAATAATGGTTCGAGTAGTACTCTCCGGAAGTAGTTGTTCCCCCACTATTTTAAGGGACGTAGTTTCAGAAACCTCTGGGTTGAGCGTGATATTATTGGAATCGATATAACGTTCCGCCAAGTACAATCCGGAAACAATAACAACGAAAAGGAACACATACAGAAGCCGAGAACGCATGACACAAACCTACGTTGAAATATGGGTTTGTGCAACTCTTTGTCCTATTTGAACGAAAGGTAAATTCTCATCGGAAAGAACGCTTGGTCCTGTTTTATTTTCTAAGTTTGAGTTATGCGAATACTAACCATCATCCTATTCGTGGCGAGCCTATGTATGGCTTGCGAAAACGTAAGAAAAGACTCGCAGTTTTCGTATAATGAACTTTGGGACCTTCAAAGCAAGGCATATAGAACACCCTCCGATTCATTACCTATTTATCTAGATTCGATCGAGCGCATCATGAGTCGGACAAAAATGCTTCCAGATTCGATTCAGGCGCGTTATTATGACCTCCAAGGCATGAGGCTACTAGATACTGATGAATTAAATCGCGCGGCTGAATCTTTTCAGAAATCCATCTATCTGATCAAAAAACCGTTGCGGAATCTATATGTGGTTCATTATTTCAATCACGCATTCAAGGCCTATTTAGATCTTGGGGAATACGGAAACGCGGTTGCCGTTGGGGAACGTTATCTGGAAGTAATTCCTGCTGACGATAATAGGTTAAGGGCACATGGGTTATATTACCTTTCGGAAGCCTACAAAACAGCAGCAAATTTTGACAAGGCGGTTTTTTACAATCAACAGAAAATTGAGTTGTTACAACAGAATAAAGACACAATAGCCTTGGTCTCTGCCTTACTCACTCAGGCGAAGCTCTTGTACCATCAATCAAACCGAAGCAAAGATGCATTGGTTGTGTTAGACAGTATTCAAAAAAGCAATTGGACCCTGTCGCCCGACCTGGAGCGTCAACTCTATGGAACGCTAGGAGTCTATCATTTTCTTGATGGCGACTTTGATAGCGCAATTACTGATTATCAGAAATCGCTGTTAGCCACTAAAAAGATTACTCCACTTCCCTCAAACAGTAAGAGTCTCTTGGCACGAGGGTATGCAAATCTGGCGGAAGCTTTTATATGGAAAGAGGCATATTTAGATGCTCGAAAATACCTAGATTCTGTTCGTCTCATTGGAATTCACAATATCAATAGAGAACTGCGCAATAGCATCTTAAAGTATGAACTTCAACTAGCGACAGCAACCGACAAAAATATAGACCTTCTTTTAAGAAATCTAGATACGCTTGAAAAATACCAAAACCTTCAGTACGAAAAGAAAATGGAGAAGGAACTGGTGGCACTAAGTAACGCCAACGAAAACGAAAAAAGGCTACTGCGAGAAAAGCAACTCAGCGAAATTAGAAATATAGAATTACGGATAGGATTGTATGTAGCGATCTTTGGTCTCATCTTAGCTTCAATTATTGGATATCTGTGGTATCGCCAGCGTCAATTACGTTTTGAACGAAAAAGCCTTCAGATGCAGCAACAGCTGTTGCGCTCACAAATGAATCCACATTTTACCTTTAATACCCTGTATGCGATTCAGCAACAAGTAACCACCGAACCAGAACGCGCCACCTCGTACCTTTTGGGGTTTTCTAAATTACTACGACTCATCCTGGAAAATTCCACCAACAGTTACGTTTTACTAGAGAAAGAGTTAACTGCGGTTCGAGAATATCTGGAACTTCAATTATTGCGCACGCCAGAGAAGTTCACATATCAATTTAATTTAGTTTCCTTGTCAGAGGACGATTTTATATTTATTCCGCCTATGTTGCTACAACCCATTGTTGAAAATTGTATCGAGCACGGATTTCAGAATATTGGATATCAGGGAAGAATTCAAATTAGTTTGACACTAGAGGACTCATTTCTTAGTTGTAAAATTGAAGACAACGGTCGCGGAATCGATGTTCAAACTACTTCAAAAGATAAAACATCTACCGCCACTGACTTGATTCACAGTTTTCTTCGGAAAACGACTGGACGGGGACTACAAACGAAAAATAAGCGTGACTTAAATCCCGAGGAACCCGGAGTAATTGTTACCTTTCTCATCCCTACAAAAAATTCAGAACATGATTAAAGCACTGATCATCGACGACGAACCGCTATTCCGAAATGCCATTCAAGAGAAAGTGACGCAACGATTTGCACATGCCATCGAAATTGTTGGGGAAGCATCCGGCGTTTCACAAGGCTTAGAAGCCATAGCAACCTTGAATCCCGAACTTCTTTTCTTAGATATAAACATGGAGGATGGTACAGGCTTCGACCTTCTAGAAAAAACACCTTCTGTTTCTTTTGATATTATTTTTATTACCGGGTACGACCAGCATGCGATCAAAGCCATTAAAGCGGGCGCCTTGGATTATGTGTTGAAACCTATAGACGATTTTGAATTCGACGAAGCTGTAAGAAAGGCGATTGACACCCACAAAAAGGAAGATCAAATAGAAAAGTTGTTGGAGATTTCTGGAGAGTATTTTCGAGGTGTTGAGAAGAAGCGAATTATACTAAAAACTACAGATACCGTGTACGCCGTTTATGAAGAAGATATTTTGTATTGCCGATCGGAAGGAAACTACACCACCTTTTACACCTTAAAAGGAGAAACTATTATGGTTTCTAAATCCCTTAAGCAGGTGGAAGAAATTGTGTCTGAAACCACCTTTGTAAGATGCCATCAATCGTATATGGTCAATAAAAAACACGTACTACGATACAACAAAAATGGTACGCTCGTTGTGAAGCGAGACTTTAAAGTACCGGTTTCAAGCAGACGAAAAGATTACACTTTGGCTAGAATATTTGCATAATAATCCAAATATGAAATGCCTTAATACGAATTTACATCCAATTGCTACGCATCTGTAGTATAGCTTGTGTAATCGTAGATTGCACCGCATATTTGAGAGAATCAGAAAACTATTAATTATGAAAAAATCACTCCCACTCCTTGTTATTATCATTGTTGTGTTGTGTTCTATGATCGCTTGTGAACAAGAAGTTGTTCCAGCATCAACAGACACACAGCAACTCATACAGCAAACGTCGAATGAAGATTCTCCATCGACCATCATTGAAACCGATGGACCCATGTCTAAACAACGAAATGAAACAGCTACCTTCGAAAAGCGCCTTCATTGGACGTCCTTTATTACCGCTAAAATCATTCGTTATAATACAACCGGAAGGAGTCAACTGGTTCAATCGTTAGGCCTTATGAACAACACTGTGAATTTAAACATACTCATCGGTGATAACTCCAACTATCCGGCCTTTAACGCCGCTTTTAAAGACTACCTTTACTATTACATAGAAGGGACGCGTCCCGATCCCGATGATGAACCGGAAGACCCTGGGTTTCCTCCCGTTCCTCCCGGTGGGAATTCGGCACCAGACCTCTTAGACAATACCTCCGTTAGCTATGTTGGTCCGGCACAAATGAAATCGTTTGATGACAATGATGGAAATAATGATCCTGCAATTCTCGCCGCAATAGATGTATTTATCTCTTACATGATTGATGATAACTGTACCGAACTGTACTTCCCCAATGGTCTGAACCTAAACGGTTCTTTTGAACTCACCTCAACAGCGCATCCGCTTACCACAGCCAATTGGAACAACGGTATTCTACGAACCTACACGGGACAAAGCGGCGGTATTAGTGGTTCGGATGGAAGAAACCCGGTGTGCGCCCATTACAATGGTTGTGTTACACATGCGGTTGCCTCTGTAGACAACACCTACGTTTTAAACAACGATAATATCATTGTGGCGCGACCCAAACGAAATCCTTTTGCGCAACTCGATGACCCATGCTTTTACGGCGGCCAATACAGTGGAATTGATTTTACCGACTTATTAGATTAAATTATAAAAGCTTTTCGTCAGTAACCAAGCCGCCCCATTATGGGGCGGCTTTATTTTCTGTATTTGAAGATCTTTACGAATATGAAATAGAAGGCTACGCTTTTACAATGTGTATTGTTTGTCCTTTTAAAAAGGAAGAATTTAGAGAGAAATCAATATTAAATTCTTCTCATATGAAAACTGCAATGCACTCCCTGCTAAAAAAATTGTTGCTTACTAATCACATCAACATTCACCAAGATGAATTAAAATTTCAACTGGCAAGTCACCCTTCCTATCCTAGTTTGCATGCTATTGTAGGAGTATTAGATCACTTTTCGATTCCAAATGCAGCGCTTAAAATGCCTACCACCAAAGAAAATTTGGAGCAACTCCCCTCCTCCTTCCTTGGCGTATTATCCAGCGAAACCGGAGATACGCTAAGTCTCGTTGAAAAGCGAGGAGAACAACTCAAAATTACCGATGAAAACTCCGCTTATTGGCTGACTGAAGAGGTTTTTCTAACGAGATGGAACGGTATTTTGGTAGCAATAGAAAAAGACGAATCGGTAAAAGAATCAACAAAAAACCCGCTTTCCAGAAGGATTCACTGGGGAGTGATTGCAGTACTTCTAGGATTGACGGGTTTCTTCTTTTACTCAGTTCCATCAGTATATCCGGCCAGCTTTTACGCCTTCAGCTTTCTTGGCGTATTACTGGCAGGACTCATTGTTAGACATGAGTTGGGCTTTCACTCTCAGGCGACTCAAAAGCTCTGTAATTTTTCAGAAAAAGCGAGCTGTGATGCCGTGTTAGGCTCTAAAGGGGCCACGCTGCCCTTCGGAATCAAACTGAGCGATGTTAGCTTTGTTTATTTCTTCGGAATGATTGCAAGCGGATGGATCGCAATGGTTCTTGGTGATGCGTTTTGGGGCGTTTGGGGCATCCTATCGATGCTGGCTGTTCCTATCGTGATTTATTCTGTGTACTATCAGGCCGTTGTGGTGAAAAAATGGTGCCCTCTTTGTTTGGCATTAGGCGGAATATTGAGTCTCCAGGCTGCACTGTCTGTGTTTTTTGTTGCTTCGGAAAGGATCTTGACTCCTTCGCCATCAGCCGTATTACTCGTGTTGGGTATCGTCTTCTTTTCCGCCATGCTATGGGCGATGCTGAAACCCTTACTTATTAAACAAGAAGAATTCGCCAAGCTAAATGTGGCACATACGAAATTCAAACGAAATTTCTCGTTTTTTCAAGCAGCGTTGCAGGAAGAAGCACCCCTCGCAGAAAATCCTATCATTCCCAACGAATTACAATTCGGAAATCCGGACGCGGCAGTACAGCTTACCTTAGTTACAAGTCCGTTATGCATTTTCTGTAAACAAGCACATCAAGACCTCGCAGGAATTCTTGAGCAACATCCCGAACAGGTTTCACTACGAATTCGATTCAATGCAGATGCGGAAGCAAAAGAGAGTATGCTCACGAAAATTTCTTCCCAACTTCTTCATATTTACCATACTCAAAGCCCTGCAGCCGCCTGGAAAGAATTGCATCGGTTATATTCTGAAAATGCGGATGTACCCGCCTGGGTGGAAGCACAATCCATTCATTTTAACCCAGCTTACGATACGGTGATCGAGGCGCAGCGCGAATGGTGCTCTAGACATCAGATCAATTTTACTCCGGCGCTGTATCTCAACGATCAAGCCTTTCCAAAGCAATACGACAGAACCGACCTGGCGTGGTTTATTGAAGAATTAACGCAGGCCTATCTAGAAGAGGCAGAAGCGCAACAAAACACATTAAAAGCTTCTTAACAATATCTTTTCGCGAAGAGCAGACATACCCCACGCGTGTCTCTAAAGGTGTCGTGGAATCTTATCAATTTAAATTTTTAATCATGTTAAAAAATCTTTTAAAAACAAAAGGCACTAACGAAATGAGTGCCAATGAACTACGCGATGTGAAAGGCGGTGGAGATAATTGCTTTTCGGACGTGAACGGCGGCGGATGTCGTTGTGATTTCCCAACCTATTGTGTTATCGTGCCGGCTTCAGGATCGTGCCCGTCAGGGAGTGTCCCTGCAAACCCTCGTTGCTTTAGGTAATAGGTGTGACGCACCCCTCAGCGTCAATAAATGATGAGGAAATATTCATTTAAAATTTTACATCATGTTAAAGAACATTTTAAATATAGATCAAGTCAAAAAATTAAGTAAGCAGGAGCTTTCACAAACTTTTGCTGGCAACAGTTTTCCCTGCACTGGTTTCGAGCAATGTATAATTGCCTGTGGAGGAACTGGCGGCCATTGTGGTCCAGTCTATTCAAGAAACGGATGTACTTATCAATGCATAATTGACCCGGGGCAAGATCTTTAATCAAATTTACAGGGTAAAACGTTTCGTTTTACTCTGTTTTTTCCAATGAAAAAATTCCCAACATACCGACAACCCGACGCCAAAGACTGTGGCCCCACCTGTCTTAAGATTATTGCCAAACACTTCGGAAAAAACCTCTCGCTTCAGCGATTGAGAAGCTTGAGTGAAACCACCCGTGAAGGGAGTTCCCTGTTGGCATTGAGCGATACCGCGGAAAAACTCGGATTTAGAACGCTGGGCGTAAAACTTTCCGCAGAAACCCTTTCCGAAGCAACCCTACCCTGCATTCTACATTGGAATCAAGATCATTATGTGGTGCTTTATAAGATTAGAAAAGGGAACTATTATATCTCAGACCCTGCACATGGCCTCGCCACCTTTACTGAACGAGAATTTATCAATTGTTGGATCGGAAAAAATGCCGATCAGGAAACACAAGAAGGAATCGCATTGCTCATCGAGCCCACCCCACGCTTTAAAGACCTCAACACAGAACTGGAAGACGAATCCAAAAAATTTGGGTTCACGTATCTGTTTCAGTACGTGTTCAAATACAAGAAATTTTTATTTCAACTTATTCTTGGCCTCCTGGCTGGAAGTTTGTTACAGCTTGTCGTTCCTTTTCTCACCCAAAGCGTGGTGGATGTAGGGATCCGAAATCAGGATATTAACTTTGTCTACCTCATCTTGTTCGCGCAAGTAGCGCTATTCCTTGGAAGAAGTACCATTGAAGTAATTCGTAGCTGGATCTTGTTGCATCTCAGTACGAGAATCAATATTTCTATTATATCCGACTTTTTCATCAAGCTGATGGATTTGCCCATCGCCTTTTTTGACACCCGAATGACGGGCGATATCATGCAACGCATCAACGACCATCAACGCATCGAACGCATTCTTACCACTTCTTCGTTGAGCACGGTGTTTTCGATGGTTACTTTTATCATTTTTAGCGCGGTATTGGCCTATTATAGTGGCACCATCTTCGGAATCTTTCTCGTAGGTAGTCTCATCTACTTCTCCTGGATCCTTATTTTTCTAAAGAAGCGAAAGGAACTTGATTACAAACGCTTTTCACAAACCAGTACAGAACAGAGCAAAGTCATTGAAATGATTAATGGCATGCAGGAGATCAAACTGCACAACGCCGAAAAACAAAAACGCTGGAACTGGGAACACGTACAGGCCAGACTCTTCAATATTTCTATTAAAAACCTTGCGTTAGAACAATACCAAAGCGTTGGGTCATCGCTCATCAATGAACTAAAAAATATCTTGATCACGATGATCGCAGCCACGCTAGTGGTGCAAGGAGAGATCACCCTAGGGATGATGCTGGCCATTACCTATATCGTGGGGCAACTCAACGCGCCTATTCAACAATTTATTGGGTTTGTTCGAGAGCTGCAGGACGCTAAAATTTCGTTGGAACGCCTCGGTGAAATCCACAACAAAGAAGATGAGACCACCAAGGATACACACGCTATTACTGAAATTCCGCTACAAGAAGACCTCTATCTCAAAAATCTAAGCTTTCGATATACCGGTGCTGCCGATTCGGTTTTAAAAAACCTTTCTCTTACCATTCCGGCTAATAAAATCACGGCCATTGTAGGGGTGAGCGGAAGCGGTAAAACTACTCTGATGAAATTGCTTCTAAAATTCTATGAACCACAAGAAGGTAGTATTTCCGTAGGAGAACATAATTTGAATCGAGTCTCCAATAAAGTTTGGCGCCAACACTGCGGTGTGGTCATGCAGGAGGGATATATTTTTAACGATACCATTGCCGGAAACATCGCCATTGGCGAAGATGATATTGACTATGAGCGATTAGAACATGCGGTGGAAGTAGCGCAGATCAAAGAACATATTGAAAGTCTTCCGTTGCGCTACAACACCAAAATAGGCATGGAAGGCGTGGGGTTGAGTACCGGACAAAAACAACGGTTGCTCATTGCGAGAGCCGTGTATAAAAACCCTGACTTTCTATTCTTCGATGAGGCTACTTCCGCCTTAGACAGCAATAACGAAAAAAAGATCATGGAGAACCTAAATCGTTTTTTCGAAAATAAAACAGTAGTGGTAATCGCCCACCGATTGAGCACCGTGAAAAATGCCGATCAGATCGTGGTATTGGACAAAGGAAAAATCATTGAAAAAGGCACGCACGAAGAACTCGTGGCACAACAACAAAGCTATTTTGAACTCGTAAAAAACCAGTTAGAACTAGGCACATGATATTTCTTGCAAGAACCGACAGAAATTGCGACTGTCGTTAACTGTTCGCTTATAAGTAACACCAATAAACTTAGAATTATGTTACAAAACATTTCAAAATTAGGAACCGCCCTTTCTTCCAAACAAATGGAAGCCATTTTGGGTGGAAAATTAAATTGCTTAAATCAAGCGGGACGCTGTACGAGATGCAGCACCTCATGTGCGCAACCACAATGTCAACCAGGAAGTGTAGCTTGTCCATAAGCAGAAAATAGTAATCAAGTCGCTCGCACTAGCGGGCGACTTAAAATCACTCCCAATGCCACAACAACAAAATATTCGTAGCGAAGCAGTTCAAGACATATTAACCAAAGTTCCGCACTGGATGATTATTTGGGGAAATGCCTTGATCATTGCCTGCATCGTCCTTTTTTTCGCTTTTAGTTGGTTTATCAAATACCCCGATGTCATTGCTTCGGAAGCGATCGTTACCTCGAATCAACCCCCACAAAAACAATATGCTCCTACCGCGGCTAAAATTACGTCCATACTAGTACAAGATAAAGAAGTTGTTTCGGAAGGCACCCTTTTGGCGGTTATGGAAAACACAGCGAATCTTACCGATGTCCTGCAGCTAAAGCATATTTTAGATACCATCACACTACAGCAAGAACGGTTTGTTTTTCCGTTAGAAAGACTACCTCTTCTTTCCTTAGGTGATATTGCACCCGACTACGCGGTTTTTGAAAAAGACTATATCGATTATTCCCTTAATCAATCGCTTAATCCGTACGCAAACCAAGCGCAAGGGTATTATTTGTCTGAAAAGGAAATACAACTTCGCATTGCAAGTTTAGAAAACCAGAAAGTAATTGACCAACAGAAATTTGCTTTGTCTAAAAAAGAATTCGCCCGGAATGAACAGCTCTATAATAAAGGGGTTATATCTCTCAATGAATATGAAATCAAACAACTTCAATTCTTGGAAAAGGAAAAAAACCTGAACAATCTAGACATATCCTTATCGCAATTAAAACAGTCACTACATGAAACCTATCAGAATTCTAAAGACAGTAAAATCAATCATAAAATGGAGGAAACCAGGCTATTCAAAAACCTGATTCAATCTTTTACCAATCTCAAGGATGCTATTCGGACCTGGGAACTAAACTATGCCGTGACCGCAGATGTTTCGGGCCGTGTTTCGTTTATGGATAATTGGACCGAAGGACAATTCGTTCCTCAAGGAACGCTGCTCTTCACAGTAATTCCAGATAGAGATCAGCACTATTTCGCCACCATCAAAGCGCCCATTCAAAATTCGGGAAAGATCAAAACCGGACAAAAAGTACACATCAAATTGCTTAATTTTCCGGAAACTGAATACGGAATGCTTACCGCTAGTGTGGCTTCGATGTCTGCTATTCCCAACGAAGAAGGATACTATTTAGTGAAGGCGCAGTTAGATTCCGAATTGATCACCTCTTATCAGATTGAAATTCCGTTTCGTAACGAAATGAATGGTACGGCCGAAATCATTACCGAAGATTTGCGTTTGTTAGAACGATTTTTCTATCAATTACGAGGAATATTTGATAGTTAATTGCGAACATCCAACGCGTCGCGAAGCGCATTTCCTATAAGCATAAAGGCCATCACGAGACTCATGATTGCTACGCCCGGTACCAAGGCGAGATACGGTTTTCCTAAGATGATATAGGCGTAGTGATCTTTGATAATGCCACCCCAACTGGGCATAGGAGGTTGCGCGCCTATTCCCAGAAAACTCAATCCGCTTTCAATTAAGATGGCTGCCGCAAAATTGGCCGCTGAAATAATGATCACCGGCGCCAGACTATTGGGTAGAATGTGTTTTGAAATAATTCTAAAATGTCCAAATCCCAAGGCTGTGGCGGCCGTTACATACTGCATCCGTTTAACGCTCATGACCTGCCCCCGAACCACACGCGCTACTTCCACCCACATCGTTAGCCCCACCGCGATAAAGACCTGCCAAAAACCCTTTCCTAAGGCGAGGGTGATGGCAATGACCAAGAGCAAGGTAGGAATAGACCAGGTAACATTGATAAGCCACATAATGGCGGCATCTACTTTCCCGCCAAAATAGCCCGCCATCGCTCCTAGCGTAATGCCAGTGATGAGAGAAATAAAGACGGCTACAAAGCCAATGGAGAGTGAGATACGAATGCCGATGAGCATTCTGCTGAGAAGATCCCGACCGTATTTATCGGTTCCTAACAGGAATTTGGTATTCGCTATGTAGTGCTTCGGAATGTCTTCTACGGAAACTGCCTTCGGAAATTGATCAAGCGCATATTCTTTCTGGAGTCCTTCTCCCTCCTCGTTATATTCTTCAATCGCAATGCCTTCCGAAGTAAGCGAATACGAATTGATGGGAACTTCGCTAGCGGTATTTTTCTTCCCCATAAAAAAAGTGGCCAGACTGGAAGATTCCTCAGGAACTTTTGACGGAATGGTGAGGACCGTAGCTTGAAAACCAGGTGATTTTGAGTGTATGGAAAGATGCATTTGATTGGCGTTCTCTGAGTCGTCTGGTGCCAAGGCGTAGGCAAAAATAGCAGTGAGTACACAAACCACTAAAAAGCAACAACTAAAAACGCCCCAAAAATTCCGCTTGAATTTTTGGAGCGCTATACGGGATAAGGAGGTTGCTTTTTTCACAGGATAAAGGTAACAAAAATGCAGCTGTTACTTATCCCTATCAACCCGCTCTAATCTTTCACTTTTGCCATTTTTCCGTTGCGAATATTATTCAGTTTCAAATCTTCTAGGACATTTACAGCTTCTTCTACGTAAATATCTTTTGCCAGATTTTTATGCCAGCGCTTTCTTTTCTCGCGAAGGGTGGTGTCCTGACGCATCATTTCCATCTCGTAAGGCAATGAATTATAGCTCAATTGGTTGTCGTAGGTGTCAATTGCATCGAACTTTTTTGTTTCTTGCTGACGCTCTTCTAACTGACGCTTGTACTCTGCAAAATTAAGCGGCACGATGGTTTCATCTCGCTGTTTCTTAATCCATAAAGCATTCTCTTCAATCAATCGCAATTGATCGCTTTTCGCCATCCGTTCTTTGCTCTTCTCGATGGTTGCTTCGTAATCGATATAACCATCCCAGGCCTCATATTCAGCCGGACTAATTTTATCATAGGGTAACGGATTGTCATAATCGCGCTCACCAATATCGATATAACTGTATCGGTCGGCCATCACCACATCACTCTTTACACCTTCCAATTGAGTTGATCCACCATTCACACGATAGAATTTCTGCGTGGTAATCTTCAAGGTACCCATATCGCCTAAGTCATTTTTTCGAAGCCATTGGTTCAGATCGATTAGGTTCTGAACGGTTCCTTTTCCGTAAGACTGTTTGCTTCCGATGATCACACCGCGCTTATAATCTTGCATGGCGGCGGCTAAGATTTCCGAAGCTGAAGCAGACAGTTCATTGACCAAGATAACAAGGGGCCCGTCCCATACAATCGACTTGTCCTTATCCTCCAGTACTTCTTTGCGTCTTCCGTTTGAAGCAACCTGTACTACGGGACCTTGTTCTATAAACAGACCTGCAATATCCACTGCCGTTTGTAATGAACCTCCACCGTTTCCACGTAAATCTAAAACAAGACCTTCCATTCCTTCTTCCTTGAGTCGAACGATCTCATTTTTCACATCCTTGGCTGCATTACGTTCGGTATAATTTTGCATATCGAAATAGAATTGCGGCAAGTTTATGAGTCCGAATTTCTTCTCCTCCTTCTCAATTAAGGTAGATTTCGCATAGGTTTCTTCCAATTCTACCACATCTCTCACAATGGTTTCTTCTTTGATACTTCCATCCACCGCTTTGATCGTTAGCGTCACTGAAGTTCCCTTAGGGCCTTTTATCAATTGTACGGCATCGTCTAAACGCATTCCCACAATACTGATGGGCTCCTCTTCATCCTCCTGTTTCACTTTGGTGATGATGTCTCCCACTTCAATGTGCTCACCGCGCCACGCGGGACCACCGCTAATGACCTCTACCACTTTGATATTGTCGTTATTTTTCTGAAGTCTAGCGCCAATACCTTCCAACTTACCACTCATGCGAAGGTCGAATCGGTCGCGATCCGGTGGTGCCAAATAGTTGGTGTGGGGATCAAATTCTTCCACAATATTATTCAGGAAGATGGCAAAATAATCTTTGCGCTCGAGGTCATCGGTGAAATCAAAATACTCATCTAATGAATTCAAGGTGGTGGTGCGCGCCTTCTCCTCTAAGCTGGCTTCAGTCTTTCGCTCATAACCATCTTCCTCTTCTGTTTTGGTATCATTTTCTTCTACCAGATCGTAATAATTTCCAATGGTAGAGAATTTTAATTGTTGTCTCCAACGCTCTTTCAATTCTTTCTTAGAACCTGCATACGCCAATTGGTCGTAATCAACATTTATAGATTCACTAGCATTATAATCGAATGGAGCGGCTAACACTTCCTTATAAAATCCTTTGGCATCGTTCATTCGCTTTTGATAGGTCTCAAAAACCAAGTTGAAAAAGGTGAGGTCCTTCGCCTTTAATTGATCGTCTATGTCGGTTCTATACGCTTCAAACGATTCTATGTCGGATGCTAAAAAATAACGCTTCAAGGGATCGAGCGCCTCTATAAAGTCTTCGTAAACGCCTTCGGAAAAGGCGTCATCCATATCTTTTGGGTTGTAATGACCCTTTTCTAAAACGTAAGTAATCAGGTCTATCAGTAGTTTGTCTTTATCGGGATCGTCAAACGATTTCGTAGTAAAGCTACACGAAGCGGCCGCCACGAATACGGCCAACAATAATATCTTCAAATTTCGTTTCATCATTTGCATATGCGTTCTCATTTATGGGAGTTGACTAAATTATATAAAAAACTGTGCCAACTCGCTATTCCGGTACTAATTTTTTGTTAAACAGATACTTCCAAATGACAGGGGATCTCCTCTAAATTTAAAGCTTCTGTAAAACCTTCGGTATCGCAACGAAAAAGTAGGGCTTTAATTGTATTTTAGCAAAAGATACTTCTGAATTATGCCTACAAAAAAACCCCTGATTTTAGTAACCAATGACGATGGCATCACCGCCCCCGGAATTCGAACCCTGATTGAGGTAATGAACGAATTGGGAGAAGTCTACGTGGTAGCCCCTGATTCGCCTCAGAGCGGAATGGGACATGCTATTACCATTAACGACACCCTCTACTGTGATAAGGTGGAGATCACCGAGAACGCGCCCCAGAAAGAATTTAGCTGCAGTGGCACGCCAGTCGATTGTGTGAAATTAGCCGTTAACGAAATTTTGAAGCGCAAACCCGATCTCTGTGTGAGCGGCATCAATCACGGAAGCAACTCCTCTATCAACGTGATCTATAGCGGAACCATGAGCGCCGCGGTGGAAGCCGGTACGCTGGGAATTCCATCCATAGGTTTTTCATTATTGGATTATTCACTGGAAGCCAATTTTGAAGCCACCAAAAAATATGTGCGACAACTCGCCAAAGAATGTTTGGAAAACGGCATGCCCAAAGGAGTGGTCTTAAATGTGAATTTTCCCAAATTAAAAGCTTCCGAAATAAAAGGAATCAAAGTATGCCGACAGGCGAATGCCCATTGGATTGAGAATTTTGATAAACGCACCAATCCTTTAGGACGCGACTATTACTGGCTGACGGGTGAATTTGTGAATGAAGACAAAGGTGAGGATACCGACGAGTGGGCATTGAGACACGGCTATGTTTCTGTGGTACCGGTGCAATTTGATCTTACCGCACATCACGCCATCAAAGATATTAATGCATGGGACTTAACATGAAGAAAGAAATAGGAATTGGATGGCTCGTAGGGGTCATCGCCACCACGATAGGGGTGATGATTTGCGTGTCGCTAATTGCTATGGCGAAGGGACTTCCCTTTATGGAAACCCTAACTTTTTATCAACGCTCAGGTTCGCTATGGATGATCTTAAGCCTGGGAGCCCTCCCCAACCTACTTGCTTTTTTCGGTTTTCTGAAAATTAATCGAGAATATCGCGCGCGAGGCGTATTGTTGGCTACCTTTATGACAGCCATTATCGCATATTTAATTTATTTCTTGTAAGATGAAATATTACATCATATCGGGTGAAGCCTCCGGAGATCTTCATGGCGCCAACCTCATGAAGGCCCTTCAGAAGCAAGATCCAAAGGCAGAATTTCGCTTTTGGGGTGGCGATTTGATGCAGGCCGTGGGTGGAACCCTGGTAAAACACTACAGAGATTTAGCGTTTATGGGGTTTGTAGAGGTGCTGCTCAACCTACGTACCATCCTGAAGAACATTTCCTTTTGTAAGAAAGACATTCAGGCGTTTCAACCCGATGCGATTGTTTTTATCGATTATCCCGGCTTCAATCTGCGCATCGCGAAATGGGCCAAACAACAAGGGTTTCCAACACATTATTATATTTCACCGCAAATTTGGGCCTGGAAAGAAAACCGCATCAAAGACATTAAGAAATCGGTGGATGAAATGTATGTTATTCTTCCTTTTGAAAAAGATTTCTACGAAGAAAAGCATCACTTTCCAGTGCATTTTGTCGGGCATCCCCTTATTGACGCCATTGCCAATCGCATTCCTGTAGATCCAGAACCCTTTAAACAAACGCATCAATTGGATAGCCGCCCTATTATCGCACTCCTTCCGGGAAGTAGAAAGCAGGAAGTTTCGAAAATGCTACAAGTGATGCTAACGGTGACTGATACCTTTCAAGAATATCAATTTGTTATCGCGGGAGCACCCAGTCTGGATGCTGAATTCTACACACCCTTTATTCAGAAGAAAAACGTACATCTCTTATTAAATAAAACCTACGATCTATTGAGTGTGGCCTCTGCGGCGGTAGTGACTTCTGGAACAGCCACGCTAGAAACCGCCCTGTTCAAGGTTCCCGAAGTGGTATGCTATAAAGGCAGCAGGATTTCCTACGAGATTGCTAAAAGAGTGATCGATTTAGAGTACATCTCGCTGGTCAACCTCATTCTAGACAAGCCCGCAGTAACCGAGTTGATTCAAGAAAATTTTACCACGGAAACCCTTACTGAGGCGCTTCGAAACATCCTGGATGAGTACCATCGAGCTACCTTATTCTTGGACTATTACGATCTCGAAAAAGCCCTTGGAGGCAAAGGCGCAAGCGAAAAAACCGCCCGCCTTATCTTTGAGAAAGTGTCTAGTGAATGAAATAATTTCCTTAATTTTATGTTAAAGAAAAGATGCCTAGACCCATGAAACATTTCTTCTACCTACTTTTTTTTACCGTTCTCCTATCCTCCTGTGGAGGTTCTAAAAACACCTCCCGAACCTACCGTGAGACCACAACTTCAACTACATCCCAGGCTGGCAGCAGTGCCTCCATTAATATTGTAAATCGCGCCAAAAGTTTTGAAGGAGTTCGATACAAATATGGAGGAATGGACAAGCGGGGAATGGATTGTTCGGGACTTGTGTACACTTGCTTTCAGGAAGAAAATATCACCATGCCCAGAATTTCAAGGGATATGGCCAAACAAGGCAAGCGCATCGCCCTTAATCAGATTTCAGCAGGTGATTTGGTTTTTTTTCAAACCAATAAAAATAGGAAGGTTATCAACCACGTGGGGCTGGTTGTGGATAGGAAAGATGGTGAAGTGTTTTTTATTCACTCCACTACTTCCAGAGGTGTTATCATCTCATCGCTTAATGAAAATTATTGGAAACGCGCCTTTGTAGAGGTGCGCCGGGTCATCTAAATTTTATATCTTTATTCTGAACATCTCCCCGATGCTAATTAATGTGTCGCGGCATGTTCTTCTTGAAGTATCCTCTTACCCAACCCATTCTTGCTTTCGCATTTGGCATTCTTTGGGCGCATTATGTCCCGATCGCCTATCCCGTTTGGCCGTATGCCATCATTCTACTATTGATACTCACTTCGGAATGGCAACGAACAAAACAAAGGTTTGCGCGTAGCCGGAGCTTCTACCCTATCCTATTGCTCCTATTTATTTTGTTGGGCTACCTTAACTACCAATGGCATCAACCCGAATACCAGCCCTATCACTATTTACAGCAAAGCACGGTCGGCAATCGTTCTGAAGTATTCCAGGTAAAGATTATTGAATCCCTAAAGAAGAACCCATTTCAGGAGCGCTATGTGGTACGCTGTGTTGGTTTAAACGGTGCTAAATGCAGCGGAAAACTGTTGCTTCAAAAAGCAATAGACACTGTCAACCACGCCTGGACTATTGATGATGTGATACTACTAAAAACCAGGTTACAGCCGCTTCCATTTCCCAGGAACCCCGGAGCTTTTAATTACGCGGCTTATCTTCAGAATCAATCCATTTATGCCCTACTAGCTCCTTCTTCCGAAGAACTAGTCCTCCAAACCGCCGGTAACAATACGCTCAAGGGCCAGGCAAATGCCTTTCGTGCCCACCTCATCTCAAAACTATCGCAAAGCGGTATCCCTCCCAGGGAGCGCGCTATCATACAAGCGTTAGTTTTGGGTGAAAAGCGCGCTATTTCACCCACGCTATACAGTGGCTATGCCGATGCCGGCGCGCTGCATATCTTGGCTGTCTCGGGCTTGCATGTAGGGATCCTATTTTTGTTGTTTTCGTCCATTTTAAGACCGCTAAAGTATCTGTACTACGGAACTTATATTCGGTCCGTCTTGCTGGTGCTGCTGCTTTGGGGTTTCGCATTTATGACGGGCTTATCGCCTTCGGTGGTTCGTGCGGTAGTCATGTTTACACTCTTTGCGATCGCCCAATGGTTCGGAAGAAATACCAATACCTTGATGATACTGTTCCTGGCCTTCTTTCTTATGCTCGTTCACCAACCAAAGCATCTCTTTAACGTTGGGTTCCAAATGAGCTATTTGGCCGTTTTCTTTATTGTTTTCGGGCAGCCTATTGTAGCCAGAAGCCTTCGACCGAGAAACACAGTAGTGCGAAAGGCGTGGGCCTTCATCACAGTGACCCTGACCGCCCAATTGGGTGTCATGCCCATAAGTTTGTTTTACTTTCACACCTTTCCCGGGTTATTTTTAGTGACCAACATCGTGGTGCTTCCGCTAATAAGCCTCTTGTTGATTGCCGGGCTGCTGAGTGTCCTTTGGAGCGCCATTATTCCGTTGCCACCAACCATCGCGCAGGCGGTTACCTTTCTATTTGAACAATTGAACAATTTTATACTTTGGGTGGCACGGCAGGAGACTTTTATCTTTCGGAATATAGCATTCAGCAGATGGGAAGCGTTATCGCTGTACGCAATGACGATAAGCGGACTCCTATTAATTCAAAGGTTCTCGGTTAAAAAAGCGCTACAATTTGGAACCTTTGTTGCAGTGTTACTAGGGAGCGTAGGAATTCTTTCCTACCATACTTCCCGGCAGTCTGAATGGCTCGTCTTTCATAAATACAAAGCCTCTCTCTTTGGATTTCGAAGCGGAAACAAACTTCGTTATATGTACTCCGATTCACTCACTACTTCATCCCGCAACAGCCTGCTAGACTACCGTGTCGCAAATCGGGTTAGCACTGAAGCAGCCGTAACCCTACAGCACTATTTTGAGGTAGCGGGGAAACGGGTATTGTTGGTAGACAGTCTTGCACAATATGCCCTTCAGGCCCCGGTAGATATTGTCATTCTTACGGAGAGTCCGAAGTTACATTTAGACCGACTTATTGAACGTTTACATCCAGAACTAATTATTGCCGATGGAAGCAATTATCCTTCCTATGTAAAACGATGGCAGGGCACCTGCATTCGAAAACAAATTCGGTTTCACGATACACGCGCTCAAGGCGTATTTCGATCGGAATGACAGGTTGATTACCTAAAAGTTCCTTCGAAGTTCTGCTGATAGGCTTTCCAGGCTTCCGCAGTGGTTAAAGACTTATAATCGTCGCTGGCAATCATTTTTAGATAAATCTCCAGTTGTTGTGGCGTTTTATATCCGGGAATGGCTTGAATAAGCATACCATCTTCTGCGAAAAACACTAAACTAGGATATCCTCGTAGCTTTAATGCATCCGCGAAAAAATGCGTCGCATTTCTGCCCTTACGCCCTTCTTGGTAGTTCGGATTGGTATAGGTAAAGTCTTGATAGGTGATCTCTTCGGTGCCTTCACCATTGAACTTAACCGGATAGTAGTGTTCGTTGATATAGGCAATCACATCGGGGTTGGTAAAGGTGTTTTTATCCAATAATTTACACGGGCCACACCAGGTGGTATACACATCCATGATGATCTTTTTGGGAGCTTCCTGTTGGGCCGCTAGCGCCTCGTTCATGCTCATCCACTGAATTTTTTGAGCGGAAAGGCTGGTCGTTAGTATCACCAATAGTAACGTAAGTAAGTATTTCATAAGCATCGAATTTCTTCTAGTAAGAAACAAAAAACGTTCCAAATATTGGAACGTTTTTTAGGGTTTCAAATTGTGTGATTATCGAATACCGTGCATCATTCGAATAAGTACTTTGTTGATCAACAACATAATTACGCCTGCTCCCGCGGGTATCAAGGTGAAGATCAAAAAGAAAGTAGCAAGACCGTGTTCTTCCAATATCGGGTCCATATAACTGGCCGTCCATCCTCCAATGACCCCTGCCAGGAAGTTTGAAATAAACCAAACTCCGAACATGAGTCCGACTAACCGTACCGGCGCTAATTTACTCACATACGATAATCCAACCGGAGACAGGCAAAGTTCGCCTAGGGTATGGAACAGGAAGGCCAAAATAAGCCAAATCATGCTCACTGAGGCGGTTTTGGCGCCCAACGGAATATCCATAGATCCGTAGGCCAAGGCGGCGAAACCAACACCTACCAGGATTAATCCAATGGCAAACTTGATGGGTCCTGACGGATTGATCTTACTTTGCCACAGTTTCGAGAACATGGGAGCAAAAATGATAATAAAGAGCGAGTTGAGTACAGAGAACCAAGAAGCGGCGACTTCTGTAGTATCTGATTGGAATTCCCGCACGAGCATCCAAATAACAATCCCCCAAATAATGACGAAGCTCGTCCCCAGGAATACATTCGATAAGGCATAGTGGCCAAACGTTTGTTTAAACAATAGCGCAAGCACCCAGCTTATTACCAGCAATGGGACAACCGTAATGATGGCGTTAATCACTTTGAAGGTAAGCGCAGCATTTCCAACAAGCGCTCTATCGGTATAGTCGTTTGCAAAGATGGTCATAGAACTCCCTGCCTGTTCAAAAGCCCACCAAAAGAAGGTGGTAAACAGCGCAAAAATACCAATCACGATGAGTCGGTCGCGCGTTACTTTAGAACGTTTCGCCTCATCCATAACATCTGCCACGGCTTCTTGTGTGTCTTCTACGGATTCCTCCATGGCATCGTCGAAATCCTCAGATTTTGAAGGAGACAATCCGATCTTTCCGAAAATCTTCTGTGCAAAATAAAATTGCAGCATTCCGAAGAACATAAAAACACCCGCCAGTCCAAATCCATAATGCCAGCCTACGTTTTCTCCGATATATCCGCAGAGAAGAATTCCTAAGAAAGCACCCGCATTAATACCCATGTAGAAGATGGTGTAACCCGCGTCCTTTTCCTTGCCCTGATCTTTGTAAAGCTGCCCTACGATAGAAGAAATATTTGGCTTAAACATTCCATTTCCAATGATCAACATTACGAGTCCGATCCAAAAGAAAATATCGACAAAAACCTCCAATGCCATAGACGCGTGTCCCAGCGTCATAATGAGTGCGCCGATAACCACCGCGTTGCGATACCCGGTAATCTTATCCGCGATAATTCCACCGATGATGGGGGTGAGATATACCAACCCAATATACCAACCATATAAAATTGTTGCATCTGCACGTTCCCAGCCCCAGCCTTCATTTTCACCAGTTAATGAAGCAATTAAGAAAAGTACAAGCAGTGCTCGCATTCCGTAGTACGAAAAGCGTTCCCACATTTCTGTAAAGAACAACACAAAAAGGCCGGAAGGATGCCCTAGTACGGTTCTTTGGTTGATTTCAGATCCTCCAAATTTAAATTCCATATAGTTTAGTATTGGTTATACGTAGTTGATTATTCGTCGTCTGTGGAAGTTTGAGGCACACGCGCCACCCCTAAGGTACTTCTCACGAAATCGGTCATTTTGTTATACAAATGAAGTCGGGTATTCCCACCATAGATTCCGTGGTTCTTATCAGGATAGATAAGCCAGTCAAAATCTTTATTGGCTTGTACCAGTGCCTCCACCAAACGCATGGTGTTTTGTACGTGCACATTGTCATCGGCGCTTCCATGTACCAATAAAAAATCACCCTCCAATTTATCGACGTGCGATATAGGAGAGTTCTCATCGTATCCCGATGCATTTTCTTGTGGTGTGGTCATGTATCGCTCGGTGTAAATGGTATCGTAGAATCGCCAGCTTGTCACCGGGGCGACGGCGATGGCCATAGAAAAGGTGTCGGCTCCCTGAAACAAACAGTTCGATGACATAAATCCACCATAGCTCCAGCCCCAAATCCCGATGCGTTCGGCATCGATATATGGTAAAGCGGCAAGTTGCTGCGCGGCAGCAATTTGATCTTCCACCTCGTACTTTCCGAGTTCCTTCTGAGTAACTTTCTTAAAGTCACGCCCTTTGGCACCGGTTCCGCGACCGTCGATACAGACCACGATCATTCCTTCCTGTACCAACATCTGATGCCAGTAGTCATTGGCACCATTCCATCGGTTGGTTACTTGCTGCGAACCGGGTCCGGAATACTGATACATAAATAAGGGATATTCCTTTTCAGGATCAAAATCTAATGGCTTGATGGTATACATATTTAGCGTTTCCCCATTAACTTCAATAGTACTGAACTCTTTGGGAGAAATTGCATAGTTGGAAAGCTCCTGCTTTAATGAATTGTTGTTTTGGATCTCTCGAATCAATTTTCCGGAAAGCGCCTGGTGTAATGAAAAAACATAGGGCGTTTCCGCACTGGAAAAACTATCTATGAAGTAGGTATAATCGGCGCTAAAGGAAGCGTTGTGTATGCCCGTTTGCTCGGTGAGTCGCACTTTATTCTTACCAGATCGAGTAATGCTGTACACATCGCGGTTGATCGCACCGCTTTCAGAACTCTGATAATACACGCGTCCTGTTTTGGTATCGAATCCGTAGAACTGCGTCACTTCCCAGGGACCTTCGGTGACCTGGTTCAATAATTTACCATTCTTGTTATACAAATAGATGTGGTTCCAGCCATCCTTTTCGCTCGTCCAGAAAAAGCTATTGTTGTTAAGAAAGGTAAGATTATCGGTAACATCTACATAGGCATCATCAACTTCCTGCAAGATTAATTTGCTAGTAGCATCGGTTGCATTCACAAAAACAAGGTCGAGAATATTTTGATTGCGATTGGTGGTCTGAACACTTAACACATCGGGATCTTTCGTCCACTCTAAGCGGGGTACGTAGTAATTTTGAAAAGCATCTAGCGCAACTGCAGTGGTTGTACGTTGGGTTACGTCGTACAAATGAAGACTCACGGAAGCGTTTTCTTCTCCGGCTTTTGGATATTTGAATACGTCTTGATGCTGATATAAATCACTTCCGTAGACATCCATAGAAAATTCGGGAACGTTAGTTTCGTCGAATTTCAAATAGGCAATTCGGGAACCATCGGCATTCCAGTCGAACGCACGAACAAAAGCAAATTCTTCCTCATACACCCAATCTGTGATTCCATTGATAATGCGGTTTTTACTTCCATCATCTGTAATCTGATAGGTCTCTTCGGAAACCAAATCTTTAATGTATAAATCGTTGTGATAGCCATAGGCTACTTTGCTTCCATCCGGACTAAACGTCGGCTCCTGAATCGTATGGTTGGATACGAGGGTCACTTCATTCGTGGACAGATCGACCACATAATATTTTCCAAGGGTAGAACGACGATAAATCGGGGTCAACTCGGTTGCAATCAGCAGTTTTGATTCGTCTTCACTAAACTCATAATTAAGGATGCGTTCAACGCTGGTAAGGTCTGAACTATTGACCAAGGTACGTACTTTCGCCCCGGTTTCGTAACTGTACACATCGACCACAAAACCATTGGCATCGCGGTCGTAATTCAATACCGAATACTCTGTCCCATTGTCTAACGAACGGATGGACCGCAAGGATTCGGTACGGAAGGCTCCCCCCCAAATTTCTTCTAAAGTGATTTGTTTTTGCTGCGCGGTAAGGGAGATGCCAAGACTCAAGAAAAAGAAGCACACCCATGAATTAGTAGAAGCTGTCAAACTGTTAAAATTTTGTTAGCTCAATGTTACTAAAATTTGCTGAATTTACACAGGATAATTTTGTTAAATGCCCCCACTAGGTGCGCATGCGTGCTTTATGCTACTTGCGATTTAATGCTATCTTTGTGATTCAAATCGAGTAACATGTCGCAACGTCGTATTTCGGGTTTTTCAAAAAAAAGTCAGCATCAGAAGACCCGCTGGCTTATCGAACAATACCTTCAAGATATCCCGGAAGCAACATCGCTCTTAGCCACCTACCGCCACCCTGATGCCAAGCGCCAACAGCGCCACGATGATTTTATAGAAAACGCGTTAACCAACTACTACCTTCCCTACGCCGTGGCTCCAAACTTTCTCATTGATGGCACCTTGTATGCACTTCCTATGGCGATCGAAGAGAGTTCTGTAGTAGCAGCGGCTAGTAATGCCGCTAAGTTTTGGTTAGATCGCGGTGGGTTTAAGGCAACGGTACTGGGAACCGAGAAAAACGGGCAAATACATTTTAATTACTTCGGAAACAAAGAGGTCTTAGCATCGTTCTTCACGGACATAAAACCCATCTTGATCGATAGCATATCCCATTTAGAAAAGAATATGAAAGCCCGTGGAGGCGGACTCCTAGCGATTGACTGTATCGACAAAACGGAAACACTCGAAGGATATTACCAATTGCATCTTCGCTTTGAAACCAAAGATGCTATGGGAGCGAATTTCATCAATAGCTGCCTGGAGCAAGTCGCGACAACGTTTGAAGAAAAAGCGGCACAACACTCCCCCTTCATTGCTAGCCAAACGATTCCTGAAGTAGTCATGAGCATTTTGTCGAACTATGTGCCTGAATGCCGGGTTCGGACCGAAGTGTCATGCCCTGTAACAGCATTCGATACTTCTGACATAAACGGAGCTACCTTCGCTGAAAACTTTGTGCGTGCCGTTGAAATCGCACACGCAGACCCAAGGAGAGCGGTAACCCATAATAAAGGAATCATGAACGGCATTGATGCGGTGGTTTTGGCTACTGGAAACGACTTTCGGGCGGTGGAAGCCGGAGTGCATGCCTACGCGGCACGCAATGGGCGTTATCAAAGTCTGACCCACGCTACGATTGAAGACGAACAATTTCACTTTTGGATAGAACTTCCCTTGGCCCTAGGCACGGTAGGCGGACTCACTTCTTTGCATCCGCTTGCGGATTTGTCCATGAAAATCCTTCAGCAACCCGATGCCGAAACCTTAATGCGAATCGTAGCCGTAGCCGGACTGGCTCAAAATTTCGCTGCGGTGAAATCGCTAGTAACCACGGGAATTCAGAAGGGACATATGAAGATGCATATTTTGAATATACTGTCGCAACTCAATGCCACCCCTTCTGAAAAAGAAGCCACGCTCAAGCATTTCGACACTAAAGTCATTTCCCATAGCGCGGTAACCCGTTATATAGAGTCACTCCGCAACCACGCTCCCTCATGAAGTCGGTGACCTATCGAAGTAACGGAAAATTGCTCATTTCAGGAGAATATGTGGTGTTGGATGGAGCCAAAGCGCTCGCCCTTCCTACGCGCCTGGGGCAGACGTTGGAAGTAGTTCCAACGACAGAACGCACGCTGCATTGGACAAGTGTACGAAACGATGGCAGCGTATGGTTTGAAACGATCCTTAAGCTTCCTTCCTGGAAATCACTTCAGCAAGAGACCACAGCGCAAGCCAGCGCCATAGAAGATCAGCTCATCACCCTCGTACAACTTGCGCAACAGGCAAACCCTGAATTTTTATCAACGGGAGGAGCACGGGTCATCACACAACTAGAATTTCCGCAATCGTGGGGCCTAGGTTCTTCTTCCACCTTGATCAATAACATCGCACAATGGGCTTCTGTAGATCCATACGAACTTCTTCAGAAAGGATTTGGTGGCAGTGGGTACGATATTGCCGCAGCGCGAGCCACAGGGCCAATACAGTACATGTTTACAGAAGGTCTTCCGAAGGTAACACACAAAACCCTTCCGTGGAACTTCACCAACCAACTTTACTTTGTCCATTTAAACCGAAAACAGAGCAGCAGAAGCGCTATAGAAGCCTATCGAGAACACCGCCCTTCCGAAGCAGATATCACTGTTATTTCGAACTTAACAGAAGCATTAGTGACATGCCAAGAATTCCATCGCTTTGAAACGCTACTCCGCGAACACGAACAACATATGGGCCGGATTCTTAAAACACCGCCCGTTCAAGCCACGCGGTTTCCAGATTATTCTGGGGTTGTGAAGAGCCTTGGAGCCTGGGGCGGCGACTTTGTTCTTGCCACAGCAAGGGAAAACCCACTACCCTATTTTAAGTCAAAGGGCTATGAAACGGTGCTTTCTTTTTCAGAAATCATTGTATAAAAAAAAAGCGCCCCGAAGATCAGGACGCTTTGAATGTATCTCAACTCGCTATTAATAAAAAGTAGCTCGGTTGTCTTGAATATCCGCTTTCTTTTTAAGTGCCTGATATACTTTATTGCTAATTTGTGGCGTCACTTTCGCTTTCGCTTGTTCTGCAAACGACTGGTAGCTTTCTAAATCCGGCGCCTTGTTAACGGCCAGTACACGAACCTTGTACACTCCGGTATTTCCATCAATCAATCCCGTAGTTTGTCCGGCTTCCGTTCCGAAGGCAGCACCCACTACTTTTGGCTCTGTTCCGGCTCCGGCAATCGTAGGAGCCGCCATAGTCACCGCCGTAGCGTTTTTGACCGTCACTCCCTGACTGGATGCGATTTCTTGCAGGGTGGTTCCGCTAATGTCTTTTCGAATCATTTCGGCTTTCTTCTGCTTGCGCAAAATAGGCGCTACGGTAGCGGTCGCTTCTGCTACGCTCATCAATCCTTTTTCCGCATTTCGACGTGTCAATCTTGCGATCACATATCCGTCGGGGATATTAAATCGCTTCACATCGCCTACGCTTGTACCGTCTTCAAAAGCCCAGTTGATGATCGTTCTGTTGTTCCCTACGCCCGGAATGTTAGTGTCCATTTTACCAATGCGATTTACAGGTCGCACTTCGAGATCTTGTGCCGCGGCAGCTTCTGTGAAGTCTCCTTCCTGTGCCGCAACCTCCAAGGTGGTTGCTTTACTAAACACCTCGTTAATGGTTTCTTCGGAAGCCTCAATATCTTTACTCACCGACGCTACTTTGATAACACGCTGAAGGTTCTTCTGATCTTCAATTTTCACCACGTGATATCCGAAATCAGTTTCTACAACTCCTACATCACCAATCTCATTGTCAAAAATGAAATCGTCATACGCAGGAACCATGGCACCCGGACCGTAATAGCCTAGCTCACCTCCGTTATCCCGGTTGGAGGCATCATCAGAAAAATCAGCTGCTAATGCTTCAAACGTAGCAGGGGCTTTCTTGATCTCAGACAATAAGCTGTCTGCTAATTGCTGAGCCTCTTCCTTCGATCGCGTAATGTCTGAAGATGCGCGCATGCTTCCTTGATATCGAATCAGGATGTGTTTTGAATTCACCGAGTCGTATTTTTGAGCAACGTCCATCACTCGAGAAAGGTTATAGGTATAATCCACTTTATAAGGACCGTATACATACCCTACAGGTCTGTCGAAAATACTGTCTCGGATGTTCTCAGGAATATCATTTTTAAAGAACCAACGATCTACATAGGTTCCATCTGAATTTTCATTCACAAAAGTTTCGACGTCTGTGGTCGCCGCAAATCCCGGAATCGTATCGCCATACTCAACGCGAGACCCTATTAAGGAACGAACGTTCTCACGGGACGCATCTATATCGTCATTAGAGGGATCTTCGAAGAAAGCTACATACTCGATATCCACCATAGGCTCTACTTCGTAAGCCGCGCGGTGTTCTTTGATATAATTCTCAATTTCCTTATCGGTCACCGTCACATCTTCATCGGCGATCTTGGTGTAAGGAATTTGAACATATTCAATATTGATCTTATCGTTTTCGAAACGGTATTGCTTTTCTCCATCGGCTTGCGTAGCAACGAGTCCGCTGCGCACCAGGTTCATGTAGGAACTTTCAAGAATACTCGCGCGCGTATTCTCTTTGAAATTTTGCCAGTTTGATTGTAACTGTGGGTTGTTCTGAATGCTTTGTTCGTACTCTACCACCTTTCCGAAGTTGAACTGTCCGGTTTCATCCAAGAAGGTAGGATTACTTCCTAAAGTGGTTCTGTACGTATCATCTAATTGTTCCTGCCCTACGCTGAGTCCAAGACTTTCATACTGCTCCCGCAATAGCACCTTGCGCAATTCGCGTTCCCAGATCGTGTTCATTGCTTGATTTGGGTTTGCATTAGGACCCAGTGAACGTTGGTACGCCTCTACTTGTTCCATGAACTGTTGCCGCGGAATATCTTCTCCATTTACGGTCGCAACGGTTGTTTGCGCATTATTGCTTGAAAACCCACCGTTTCTGATCACATCTGCCAAAACGAAAGAAAAGAGTGCTAGGGCGATAATGATGATAAGAAAAACGGAACGTTGTCTAATTTTGTTTAAAACTGCCATCTGTCATTCAATTTAATAGGGGGCGAAAATACTATTTTCACGGCAGTAATAAAAAAAAGTTGTGATAAAAAAATGGAGCGCGAAACGGCGGTTAATCTTCTTCCTGCACCTTGAGTTCCACCAATTCTATTTTTGTGTTGGAAACTTCTAAAATTCTGAATTGAAATGGCGGGAGCAGTACCGAGGTTCCCTGCTCGGGAATTCCCTCTGTTTCATTTACAATAAGACCTCCCAGCGTTTCGTAATTCTCACTTTCCGGAAGCTCCAGCTTATAGGCCTCATTAAGGTAATCTACCTCCAAACGCGCTGAAAACTGAAAGTGATGCTCGTTGATGGCTACTTCGGTAAGGGCTACCTGATCGTGTTCGTCTTCAATTTCTCCAAATAATTCTTCAATGATATCTTCTACCGTCATGATGCCTGAGGTACCTCCATATTCATCCACCACGACGGCCATGCTCTTCCGCTTTCGGGACAAAATATTCATCACATCTTTGGCCAACATGGTTTCAGGCACAAAAACCACCGGCATAAGGATCTTTTTAAGATTCGCCGGTTTTTTGAACAGTTCGAAAGAGTGTACATACCCCAGGATGGTATCAATATTATCCTGATAGACCAGGATTTTCGATAGCCCGGTTTCCACAAAAAGTTTGATCAGCTCTTTGGGCGTGGTAGCAATATCGACCGCAACCACTTCGGTTCTGGGAATCATGACTTCTCTCGATTTTATTTCTGAAAAGTCTAAGGCATTCTGAAAAATTTGAATTTCACTATCAAGTTCTTCTTGTATATCGGAAGTTTCAATTTGCTCGTTGATATAATTTCCCAACTCCAGTTTACTGAAGCTTAACTGCACCGTATCTCCTTCTGTCTTAAAAAAGATTTTCAAGACTTTATCTGAAATCCAAATCACGAATTCTGAAATGATGGAAAAGAGTACATAGAATAGATAGGCGGGTACCGCAAAGATCTTAAAGAGACTATTGGCATAGATCTGGAAAAACACCTTCGGAAGAAATTCTGCTGTGATTAATATCACACCCGTTGAGATCAAGGTGTGCACCAAAATTTCTGCAAAGCCTTCCAATGCCAGGTAGCGTACCAAAAGCTCTCCCATAAATAGCCCATACACCACTAGTGCGATATTATTACCTACCAGCATGGTAGCGATAAATTTAGAAGGGCGGTTCGTTATTTTCCGAAGCACATTGGCAAGAAAACCCGATTGCTTCTTTTCGATCTCGATATGGATCTTATTACTGGAAACATAAGCGATCTCCATTCCCGAAAAGAAGGCCGAGAGCAAGAGTGAACATATAATGATGAGAATCGTGGGATCCAAGGCTTAAATGACATCCGTTTTGTGAATGTCTAAGGTAGTATTTTTAACGGGAAGCACCTTACTCCTGATTTCGCTTTTCTAAATTTCTTCGGAAGCGACGTTTAAAAAAGAACATAAAGATCGCCACGACACCAAAAAAGGCGAACATATAGGCGCGATTTCGGTCGGTTTCCCAGTTGGTAATAACCAGGTAGATAGAAAAGGCGGCCATGGCCAGGTAAGCATATTCAAAAATTCGATAGATTTTATTCCCCATTTTCGGTTGTATTTTTTTCAGTGGACGTATTTTCCACGATTTGAATTCCTTGATTGTCTCGAGATAAGAAAATACTAAAATCCTCACTCGAATCAAAGCGTGCCCCATCGTTATACGAACCATCCTTGAAGGTGATTCGATAGGGTTCGTTGGTAAATAACCATTTTTTCGCCTGGTCCCAGTAGAGTTGTTCTGCGCTTAATACGTTGCCATCGCTCGTTGTCAATACCACGCTATCTCGAAGGTCGACGATTGCCGTTTCCTCAAAGCGAATGGCGTATTTAGAGGTAACGGTACTTTTTTCACCCTTCTCATTCCAGAAGAGCACTTCTATACCGTCTGGAAATTCCTGATACGGGAAGTCAAAGTTAGAATAGTCTTCCAGCGTCGGGGCCATGAGATTTGTGATCAACTTACCCGAATCTGTGTACTTAAGATTCACTTCCTTCACAATATTGATGGGGAGGTTGTCTTTTTCAGACAGCTTTTGAATGTTTTGATAGTTCCCCTCACAAGCAAAAAACGTGATGGCAATAAAAATTGCCACCACGTTTATCCACGTATTTTTGAGAGTATTCATTCTTATAGGTTCGGTACGCGAACGCTACCACCAACCCAACAGCTGAAGCTTACGGTTTTTCCACCCATACCAGCACTAAAGATATCACTCTTACTAGGCGCTAATCCTCGGTAGCTGCTTGCTGTTTGGTTTGCGGTTCCTGAGATCGAAGGATCTACACGCGCCGCTTTATCGGCCATTTGAGCTGCCAACCAGTACATCGCGCGCTTTTCGAATACGTTACTTCCGCAGTTATTAGCACTCTTCGCATACATATTTGCGATCTTCAGGTAGGAGTTTCCATCGTTTGGCTTGATCTCAAGCAGTTTACGATAGTAGTTTCTCGCTTGTCCGTACTGCCCTTTACCTCTAAAGTTCTCAGCAATGCTTCGGTAGTACCGTACTTTTTGATTAGGATCGCTCTCCAACTCAACCGCCTGGTTATAATAGTCTAAAGCTTCGCTCGCTTTTCCGTCTCTTTCCGCAAGACGTCCTAAATAGAAAGCAGAAGAAGCAGAAGGTTCTAGAGAGTGCAATTGTTGTACCATTTGGTAAAACATAGGGGTTTCACAATCTTTGGCATTCAAACGTCCTGCCGCACTTTTCAACCAGTTTACATCATTCTTTTTCTCTTCGAATAGTTTTTCGTACAGGGGAATCAGGTTTTCGCAATCGGCAAGAATTCCTAGCTTTCCATTCACACTACCTTTTACCTTACTGTAGGCGCCAAGATTTGTTTCATAGGCATTGACCAAACGCTTTTCTTTCGCGGAAAGATCGGTACCGTTTTCTTGCTTATCGATAAGCTCGGTAAGACGCTCTGCCAACTGCCCTTCTTCATCCTCGATTTTCTCGGTTACTTCATCATACATATCGAATACCTCCTGGATGTCCTTTTCTCCAGAATCATATAGGTCTACAGCCAAAGAAAAATAGGTATAGATACTTTTTGGGCTCGTAAAGTTATCAGGATCGGTTTCGTACGCCTTGTCGAAGGCATTGAATTGCTCCATTTTTGAACCAATATTGTTTTCGTACTTCAGCTGGGCGATCTTGGAAAGTACTTCTCCTTCTTTTGTTTTAGCAGGATAGTTTTCTAAACGCATTTCAAAATTCTGAATGTACGCAGGGATCTTAGAATTATCGCCTTCATCAATGAAGTGTTTAAACATCTTCTCTCCGTATTGATAGATAGAGATGTGATACTTAGGACATTCTTTGATCAATTTTTCGTAATGAGGCAAGGCCGCATTGTAATTTTTTGTTTTGGCAGGTTCTGCAAACAGGGACAAGGTTACAGCACAGTCGTCCATTTGAGCTATCGCTTTACCCCCCAAACTAAGCAACATCACTGCCGCCAGAATAAAAACTCTCTTTTTCATGGTCTTGGTATTTATTGTGTTAATCATAATATCTTTTCTGGAACCATCTGTCGTTTAGCGACAGACTTATATAGGTGTTAAAGAAATTCTCCTGAATCAGATTAAAATCGGTGGTTCCTCTTCTTCCGAACTCAAATCCGACGTTTACATTCGAGAATAATCGTCCTACGGGTAATCCTACTCCAAAGGTTATGCCAAACTCATTAATTTTAGTCCCATCAACGCGTATCCCTGTTTCCTCAAACCGAAATCCTGCCCGATAGACGATACGCTTAAAATAGCTGGTAAAGGACTTATAATCTGGGATATAAAATCCTCCCAATCGCACTTTTGTCGCATCGGTAAAAGTTACATTGGTGATTTCAAAAGTACGATTATTAAAATTACTGGTTTTTTGATCGGTATACTCTACCCCGGCAAACCATTTCTTAGGTTTTCCTACACCCACGCCTAGGGTATATTGAGAAGGAAATGTAAAATCGGTATTGGGCACTTCCTCCATTTCAGAATCGATAATAACCAATTCACCGCCGCCCGGGGATTCAACCACCGTTGAAACTTCACGAATATTATCGCTTTCAAAATTGGTTTCTGGCGTATAGGTTGCTGAAGCCATCAATTCTAGCTCTTCGGTAATCATTTTCTGGTAGGCAAGTCCGAAATTAAAACTAAATCCTAAAATATCCGATTTATTGAATTCCCGCGACCCAAACTGCACATCGTCCAAAAAGGCCACGGCCGTATTTTCAATGTTTCCGAAGTCGTAGTTAGCATCCACCCCAACGCTCAGTTCGGGTGTAATTTGATATCCCAAGGTAAGAAACGCCTTGTTGAGTCCGCCAGTACCTTCATAAAACTCGGTGCCCCCATTGGCATCCAATTGGACATCGTACCCTACCGAAGAAAACGGAATCAAGCCAAAACTCGCTCCAAATTTCCCCATCGGCACACCAATAGCAATATACCCTAAGGAGGTGGCGGTTGATTGTTCCGACGTGGAAGCATTCTTTAAGTTGGTCACCCGGTGACTCCCGCCTACCGAATAATTGACCAACCCGAGCCGCGCCACGGAAGCCGGATTTTGTATGTTCAGGTGAATACTATCTGCATAGACACTCATACCCCCCATGCTTCGGTTTTCGATCGTTCCTTTGAATTTCAATTCGCCAATACCGTAAAATGAATAAGGAGAAGAAGTTCCCTCTTGAGCAAACGTGATGCCTGAAATTAATACTACAAACGCTACAATAAATCGTCTCAACATCAATCTTTATTATGTTCTAAAATGAAGTGTAATCCCTCCAACAAGAAATTAGAGTTGGCAAAGATGTCATTTTTTAAGCTATCTCGCAAAAAATGAGCATCTCCTCCTGTTAAAATAACTGTTAAATCACTATAGGTTGCTTTGAAATCGCCTATAAAACCATCGATCTCTTTTGCAATTGCCAACACTACGCCAACATGCATTGAGGCCGAAGTACTTGTACCTATAAGGGATTCGGGTTGCTTTGGTTTCAATAACGGTAAATTCGCGGTAAACGTATGCAAGGCACGATACCGCATTTGGAGTCCGGGTGCGATCGCTCCACCCATGTACGCATTATCTGCGTTAATGAAATCGTAGGTAATACAGCTTCCCGCGTCAATCACCAACACATTTTTTTTCGGATATAGGCTCGCAGCGGCACTGACCAACGCAATACGATCGACTCCTAAGGTCTCTGGCGTACCGTATTTATTGAGGAAAGGAACCGAAGTATGGTGATCTAAAAATAGTAAGGCTACGGATGGTGGAAGGTTTTGAAGGGTTGCTTCGGAAAGCGTACCAACCACCGAAAGGATTGCGTGCGTAATGGCCGGGTAGTCTAGAAGCAGTTGCCGAAAGGTGGCTTCGAAAGCTTCCGAAGTAGTAGTACTGCGAAACGACAGGGTTCCCTTTTCAAACAGGGCCCACTTGACCGTTGAATTTCCGACATCGATAATGAGATTCATCCGAAGCTATTTAACGGTAAAAATACAATAAGCTAAAAGATCGCGAGCGCCTCCTGCTTTAAAAAAGATAGAAGAATACTGATTTTTTTAAATTTATGTTTTGCAAACGGTAAAATACAATTATATTTGCCGTCCCATTAGGGTACCTTAGCTCAGTTGGTAGAGCAACGGACTGAAAATCCGTGTGTCCCTGGTTCGATTCCTGGAGGTACCACAATGAACCAAAACCCACTCATTTGAGTGGGTTTTTTACGTTTCAGAAGCGGCGGAAACATCAGTTTTTGTGAGCGAATGAAATGTAAAAAGCGGCAACCGCAGGTTGTGGGTTTTGTATTCTGACTTTCGGGACCAAAGGAACATTTTTCTTCGTAAAATGAATCCTGGAGGTACCACAATGAACCAAAACCCACTCAAATGAGTGGGTTTTTTACGTTTCAGAAGCGACGAAAACATCAGTTTTTGTAAGCGAATGAAATGTAAATAGTCGCAACTATAGAGTTTATATCACGCATATTAGAGATGGCGGTTAAAATCAATAACCATTTCTCAAGGCATCCAGATAGCGGGTATTGATCCTACGGAAATATTTTTTGGTGGAGCAGCCGTGGTATGCGTTACCGTAAATTCCGTATATGTTTCGGTAGGAAACAACAGATTCGTCATAACGTATCGACCGTCGTGGATAAATAGCTCTAAAGAAGATCGATCTACTATAAACTGCGCCTTCACCCAACGATTCTCAGCCTTGTACGGCATGATTTGTTCATTTTTCACGAAAGAATCATTAAAGTCTGTCCGTCCGGAATGACTTCGATCGAAGGTCATGATTTGCTGCTTCGGAAGCAGTTTAAAAACCACGGCTTCTCCCTTCTCATTTTGATAGGTAAAAGTGTACTCTTCAGATAAATTGATTTCGAGTTGAATCGCTGTCTGTCCCAGGGTTTCCATAGAAATTTCCAGTCTGTCTTGAGTAGCCCGCATAGGGATGGTGTCATTCATCTCAATATAGTTTTGAAAGGAAGCTACCGGATTCATCCGTAAGAAATATCCTGTCGTATCTTGATGCAAGGAGAGGGCTCTTGGCAAGGTCATGGCACTACGCCAACTTTTTGTTGGTGTCGTTTGGGCATAGTCCCAATTGCTCATCCACCCAATGAAAATTCGTTGATCGTCTGGAGCATTATTATAAGTAACCCCTGCATAATTGTCGCGGCCGTAATCAATCCAATTCGATGTCTCGGAGTCGGCGGTAAAGGTCGAACCATCAAAATCTCCCACAAAATATTGCGTGCCACTACCCCCATTAGGCGCGCCCGGATTGACACTCACGAGCAGCACCCATTTTTCTAGATCTGTGCCTTGCACGGGAAGTTTAAAAAGATCTGGGCACTCCCAAACGCCTCCATGTGCACCTTGTGTTTTTCCGAAGTCGCTCATCCATTCCCATTCTTTGAGATTGTAGGACTTATAAAACTTAGTGTGATCTCCAGCCACCAAGACCATCACCCATTGCGAATCTTCTTCATGCCAGAAGACCTTGGGATCTCTAAAGTCACGTATTGCGGTTGCATTTGAAATGACGGGATTGTTCTCGTATTTGACCCAAGACATGCCATGATCCAGGCTGTAGGCAATTCCTTGGGTTTGAAAATCATTGCGTCCGGCTTTTTCACCTTCCATCTGGTGGTAGGTAAACACGGCAACTATAGGGGTACTACCGTTTTTTCCAAAACCCGAACTGTTCTCGGAATCAATGACCGCGCTGCCAGAAAAAATATAACCGTGTTCATCTGGGTACAAGGCGATAGGATGATGTTTCCAAGAAATCAAATCTTCACTGCTTGCATGTCCCCAATGCATTGGCCCCCATACAGTGTCTTCAGGATAATACTGATAAAATAAATGATAGGTGCCATTTTCATACACGAGTCCGTTTGGATCATTCATCCATTGTGACTTTGGAGAAAAGTGAAATTGAGGACGAAAAGGCTCTTGATACGTAGCAGGAGTTTTTTCTTCCGCTTGTTTTGTAGCGTTAGTATCTGTTTGATTTTGACAACCAAGGAACAGGTAACAAATTATTAATAAAGTATGTGTCTTCATCACGCAACGGTGGCTGGAGTTAGGTAGAATTACGTTTAATCACAGCGGTGGGAAGTGTCACCGTTGTTGGAGTAAAGCGACGTTTGTTCTTTTTGGCTTTGATTTCTTTCCGAAGCATCTTAAAGGTCTGTTTTCCCATTTGATAGCCCGGCTGATCGACCGTACTGAGCGAAGGCGTGATGGCCTGCGACACAAACCAATTGCTGAAGCCCATAATCGAAACTTGTTCGGGAACCTTAATTCCACGTTCATTAAAAACGGCGATCGTTCCCACGGCAATGAGATCGGTATTGGTAAAAATACCATCTACATCATCGTGATCGTCTAATAATTTCTGGGCTGCTTTTCGGCCATCTTCATAATTCACCCGTTCACATATATATACTAAAGAAGAATCGTAGGTAATTCCATGGTCTTCTAATGCCTTCTTATACCCTAAAAATCGATCGATTGAATTTTGGGGCAATAACGGACCGCGAAAATGGGCAATTCGCTTACAGCCCTGGTCAATTAGGTGTTTGGTGGCCTTATAAGCAGCTTCGCGATCGTCGATAATAATCTTAGAGCAATCTACCAATTTGGAAATCTTGTCGAACATAACCAGCGGTATTTCCAGTTCTTTGATTCGATTGATGTGGGAGATGTCGGCCGTAGAACTCGCCAACGAAATCATGATTCCGTCTACGCGCTTGCTAATTAGTAGTTCTACCTGCTTCTTTTCGAGTTCAAAATTTTCGTTCGACTGCAGGATGATCACCAAATACCCTTTCTTTTCGGCCTGCTCGATGATTCCATTGATCACGCTTGAGAAGAAATGGTGCACCACTTCAGGAATGATCAACCCAAGGGTCTTCGATTCTTTCGTTCGCAAATTAACCGCGAAGACATTAGGTTTATAGTTTAATTTGGTTGCCTCCTCTTTAACGCGCGCCTTTGTTTTGGCACTCACATCGGGATAGTCTTTGAGGGCCTTCGATACTGTTGTTATAGAAATACCTAAATTTTCGGCAATTTGTTTTAAGGTTACTTCTTTCATTGACGCGTGCTAAATTGAATTACAGGGTTTATCAGAAACAAAAATTGACTTTTGGTTTGGCGCTATTGGGCAATTATTCTTTCTGGTCTTCTCAAATATAATATTATGTTAACAAACCAACGAAAAAACCATCCGCTTATTTATGGAGAAATCTTTAAAATCCTTGATAGAGACTCGCAAATTGTGAATACCACAATCGAAAACGTTTTCGGCTGTTAAAATGGTGTTTTTAGCCAGTAATTATTATAAAATTCAAAAAAATATTTGAAATTCGTAGTTACTAAAATGTTGTTAAAATTTTAACAATTCAAGTTTTATAGTTAACTAAGTGTTTAATATTCAACAAATGAATGTTCGCAATATGCACCTTTTCACGAGGGTGTTTGTCGTATGTTTGATATTGATGCCTATGTGTACTCAAGCCTCATCTCTTGACCATACAGGTAGCCATTCGACAGTTGTGAACGTCATTCTAATGAATTCAAATCAATCCTCTTCGCAAGCATTGGAAATAACTATGAATGGTTGCTTGAACACCACAGATTATTATTTGGGAAAAGGTCTGGGAATTAGCCATCCGTTGAAGAGGATTGATTTTTTTATGTACGCTTGGAAAACCTCCCTTGCAAATAGTGAGAATTTATTTCGCAACTCATTTGTTCATAGCAAATTGAGTGGCAAAACAGATAATTATTTTGTATCTTCCTACAATCTCTCTCGGAACTAATACGTAACCGAGTAGGTGGTGATGGAAGTGAATTTTATGTAACGATTAAATTAACTTTAAACCAGGAACCAAATGAGAAACAAATTATTAACTAAACTTCTGTTGCTCCCAGTGCTGTTGCTTTTGGGAGGTGCGTCGTACGCGCAAACAACTGTGAGCGGTAATGTGACCGATGCGACCGGACCTGTTCCGGGCGTGAACGTTATCGTGAAGGGTACTGCTAATGGAGCACAAACAGATTTTGACGGAAACTACACTTTAAATAATGTAGCGTCAGACGCTACCCTCGTTTTTAGCTATGTGGGTTATGCCACGCAAGAAATTGGGGTGGATGGTCGCGCTACCATAAACGTGAGACTTTCTGAAGATGTGGAAGCGCTTAACGAAGTAGTGGTCATCGGATACGGTACAACCACCGTACGTGATGCTACCGGTTCGGTTACTGCGGTTACTTCTGATGAATTTAACCAAGGGGTTATCTCGTCTCCAGAACAATTAATTCAAGGTAAAACAGCAGGGGTGCAAATTGCTCAAACAAGTGGTGAGCCCGGTGCTGGAATCGATATCCGTATTCGAGGTGCTAACTCGGTACGATCCAATAATAACCCGCTTTTCGTAGTAGACGGAGTGCCATTATCTGGTGACAATACTACGGCTGAAGGGCAAAATATCGGTTTTGGTACGTCTGCTTCCAAAAACCCGCTATCCTTCTTAAACCCGAACGATATTGAAAGTATCAGTATTTTGAAAGACGCCTCAGCAACCGCTATTTACGGTTCTCGTGGTGCCAACGGGGTGGTTATTATTACTACGAAATCTGGACGTGGCGCTCGTGGAGGTGTTTGGAACTTCAATTCTCAATTAAGTATTTCCAAATCTCGTAAGACCTTCGATTTAATGAACGCGCAGCAATATCTGGAGCAGTCAGAACGTTTCGGATTTCCGCTAAGCGAACGTGATTTTGGAAGTTCTACCGACTGGCAAGACTTCGTGTTACGCACCGCGGCGTCAACCAATAACAACCTATCGTATGCGAACAGCTACGAAGGGGGTAACGTGCGTGCTACCTTTGGATATACAAAACAATTTGGTGTGGTAAAGAACTCGTCTCTCGAGCGAATTACTGGACGATTGAATGCCAATCACAAATTTCTTGACGACAAATTACGTTTGAGTCTGCAAGGAACGATTTCTCGCGTGAACGACGAAACTGCACCTCTTAGTGGTAGTGCAGGTTTCCGTGGAGACGTGTTAGGGGCAGCGTATAGTGCTAACCCAACGTGGCCTACCGATCCAACCTTCGGAAATACAGGCGGACTAACAAGTCCGGCGGCATTATTGGCCTTCACACAGAATGAATCAAACACAAATCGTTATCTGATCAATTTTTCTACGGAATACGATATTGTACCTTCTTTGACCGCAAAAATCAATTTAGGATATGATTATGCAGAATCTACACGAATCGCTGTGGTTTCCGCAGAAGCACTAAATCTTGACCGTGGAGTATTCGGAAACGGTCGTGGTAGTTTGAACGATCTGGATAGCGAGAACCGCCTTTTAGAAGCGACGTTGAATTACAATGCCGACTTCGGAAGTTCTAACTTAGACGCTATTGTTGGTTACTCTTTCCAGGACTTCCAACGTTCTGGACGCAACGTAGATGGTTTTGGATTTTTCACCAAAGACCTAAACTATATGGGTGACGATCTTGAAGCGACTGCTAATTTAATTGAAGATGCTATCGCTGTTGATGACTATCAATCGTACGGGTATGCGCCAAACATCAGTGAAGGGGTATTCGTAAACCGTTTGACAGATCCGTTGCAAACCAACTTTATCAACCGCCCACAAGGATTGAAGGTACGTTCCTTAATGGGAGATACCTTCGATAATACCGACGAATTACAATCGTACTTTGGGCGTATTAACTACAGTATCAATGACAAATACCTGATCACTGCAACGATTCGTGCGGATGGTTCATCTCGATTTGGTGATGAAAACCAATACGGTTATTTCCCTTCTGGAGCGATCGCTTGGAAGCTTCACAATGAAGACTTTGTTGGAGATAACGTATCAACGCTGAAACTTCGTGTTGGTGTGGGTATTACCGGTAACCAAGAGGGATTAGGATATGGTAACTTTAGAGGCCAACGTCGTTTTGACTTTATTAGCCCTGGAGATAATGGAGACATTAACTTCAACACTGCCGACACCTTCCCATCTTCTCAGATCGCTTTTGCAAACCCAGACCTACAGTGGGAGGAAACCTTGCAGTATGCTGCCGGATTAGACTTCGGATTTAACAACGATCGATTTAATGGTAGTTTAGATTTCTACCGAAAGGAAACTACAGACCTGCTCTTTAGAGTAGAGGCTGCACAACCTGCGGTAAATCCATTTATTTTCCAAAACCTTCCCGACTCTAAGGTAGTCAACCAAGGGGTAGAACTTGCTTTAGGGTACGATCTGGTACAGGGAGAAGATTTCAACTGGAATGTAAACTTCAACATTGCTTATAACGATAACATTATCGAAGACCTAAAAGGACAGTACAATGCAGGTACTATTAGAGGGCAAGGACTTTCTAATGCATTTGCTCAAAAACTGGAAGCAGGACAGCCATTATTCTCATATTTCTTACGTGAGTTTGAAGGGTTTGACCCTGTTACCGGACAACCTATTCAGGAGGACGTTCAGAAGTTCGTTGGAAAGAGTGCCCTACCCGATTTCACTGGGGGTCTTTCTACGTCGGCTTCCTACAAGCGTTGGACGCTTTCTGCATACTTCTCAGGACAATTTGGACACTATATTTACAACAACACGGCGAACGCTTTCTTTACGGCAGGTTCGTTTAACAGTGCTCGAAATGTACCTTTAGAATCATTGAACTCAGGTGAAGCGCTTACTGCTGCTGCTGAAGTTTCTACTCGTTTCTTAGAAAAGGGTGACTTTGTACGTATGCAAAATGCCTCTATCGCCTACGATTGGCCATTGGCGGAGGATTCTTTCCTAGACGGATTGATGCTTTCCTTTACCGGTCAAAACTTATTTGTAATTACCGATTACTCAGGGCTTGATCCAGAAGTTAGCTCTTCTCCAGGTGGAGGAGACCTATTGAACGGTCTTCCTGTGTTTGGTATTGACTATTCAGCCTTTCCAAGACCAAGAACCTTTACTTTAGGATTAAATGCTAAATTTTAAAAAAAACATTATGAAGAGAACTTTTGTGACAACATGGAAACCCATCCTTGTGGTGGCGTTGATGAGCTTGGTTTCTTTTTCTTGTACCGATCTAGAAATTGAACCAACCGACTCTGTGTTTGAAGACTCCCAAGGAGACTTTAACGGAGTTGACGTAGAATCTGAATTGAGTGGAACCTATAATGCCATTTATGGTATGCTGGGAGACCAAGCGAACTTCTTCGCGCTTAATGAGGTTTCTACAGACGAACAATTAGTCCCTACTCGTGGAACCGACTGGGGAGATAATGGGATTTGGAGAACGCTTCACGCACACACGTGGAGTCCTACCCACCAATATGTATTGACCGTATGGAACCAATTAAACCAAAATGTGTTCCGTACGTCTCAAATTATCGATGATCGAAGTGCTCCTACTCCACAGCAGGCGGCAGAGGCAAAATTTTTACGCGCCTTCTGTATGTATTTCGTACTTGATTTATACGGTCAAGTACCCTTCCGTCAGCCAGACGAAGGAGCGGATGTAAATCCTGTGGTATTTACGCCACAAGAAGCATACGACTTTATCATTTCAGACCTTAATAGCGCCCTTCCTGACTTACCAGCACGTGGGCCAAGCGCAGAAACAAACCTCGCCTCAAAAGCGACGGCAAATTTCTTATTGGCCAAAGTAATCTTGAACAGCGAACGATATACAGGAACTACTCCTAATTATCAGGCTGTGATTGATGCGGTGGATGCGATTGCTGCAGACGGATATGCCCTTCAGGCAGGTTATTTCGACCTCTTTACTCCAGATGTAGACTCTGAAACTATTTGGTATGCGACTACTTCGGTAGGAAACCGTATTTGGAATGGTATGCACTACAACCAAAACTCTCCGGACAACACAGGAGGAGGATGGAATGGGTTTACCACCTTGGCTGAATTCTACGACAGTTTTGAAGGAGATCCAAATGTTAACACCGTTGGAAGCGGACAAGAAGAGCGTCGTGGATTTGTTCCAGATGCGAGTAACGCCAATAGCGATAACCTGGGAATCGGTTACGGATTCCTTATCGGACAACAATTTGATGAGGATGGAAGTCAATTGACTACGCGTGCCGGTGCTCCACTAGTGTTTACAAAAGATCTTCCAGGTCTTTCAGGAAATACTGAAGATACCGGAGTACGAGTGATCAAATATCACCCGAACGAAGCTGACGGTGGTTCCTTCCGTGCACACGAAATCGTTTTCCGATATGCCGATGCGCACTTGATGAAGGCAGAAGCTATGCTGCGTAACGGTGGTGATGCTACCGCAATGGTAAATGACCTACGCACCTTACGAGGAGCTGGCGCTCTTGGAAGTGTAGGCGAAGCTGAAATGCTGGCAGAACGCGGACGTGAATTATACGTTGAGTTCTGGAGACGAAATGACTTAGTGCGTTTCGGACAATTCACACGAGATTGGGATTTTAAAAATGAAGAATCAGTTGGTGATGAAACCAAAAATCTTTATCCTATTCCAGTGAACGCAATTCTTTCGAATCCAAACTTAGTGCAGAATCCTGGTTACTAATTCATTTAATCAATACCTAAGTAACAGGTCGTCTCTTCGAGGCGGCCTGTTCTTTTTATATTATTTTTGCTTTGCTGAAGGTTCTTCGGAATTAGGCTGATGTACATGATTTCAAACGTTACATATTACTCAAAGTACGCCATGCGTTTTTTCTCCTTACTTTTTCTTTGTTGTATTGGATGTCAACAAAAAGAAGTGTCAAGTAAAACCGATTACCTCTTCACCCCCATCGCACCGGAACGTTCTGGAATTGATTTTGAAAATACCCTAAAAAGTACTCCAGAACTCAATATTTTAAACTACATCTATTACTACAATGGTGGCGGCGTAGCCACAGCCGATTTTAATGGCGACGGACTCCAAGACCTTTATTTCACAGCCAATCAAGGCCCTGATAAAATATACCTCAATTTGGGAGGGTTAAAGTTCAAAGATATCACCACAGCATCCGGCGCTTCGAATGCAACCGGATGGACCACTGGAGTAACAGTCGCCGATGTCAACCACGACGGTCGTATAGACATTTACGTAAGTAAAGTAGCAGCGCATAGCGATCCGGCTGCGCACAATCTATTATTTATCAATCAAGGCAATGACCCGCAAGGACAACCTATCTTTCAGGAACAAGCTGCGCAGTTCAATTTGGATTTTAAGGGGTTCGGGACACAAGCGGCCTTCTTCGACTATGATCTAGATGGCGATTTAGATTGCTTTTTATTAAATCATGCCACCAACCCCAATCAAAACTACGGAAGAGGCAGCGCCCGTAATACCCCGCATCCCACCTCTGGGGATAAATTATTGGAAAATAGAAACGGCGTTTTTACAAATGTTTCCGAAGCTTCGGGGATCTTTCAAAGCAAGATTGGTTACGGACTGGGTGTTTCCGTTAGCGATTTGAATCAGGATGGCTATCCGGATCTTTATGTGAGCAATGATTTTTTTGAAAACGATTATCTCTATCTAAATAATGGAGACAAAACGTTTAAAGAGCTTATTACCTCAGACCCTGATCAACTGGGGCACTCTACGCATTTCTCAATGGGAAATGACATTGGCGATCTCAACAATGACGGCCTCCCGGATATCATTTCACTCGATATGCTTCCAGAAAACCTTGAAACCTATAAGACCGCCGGTGCCGAGTTTAATTATCAAATTTATTCCAATTACATTAAAAATGGCTATGCACATCAATTCATGCAAAATAGCCTTCAGTGGAACAACGGCAATAATAGCTTCAGCGAAACCGGACAATTAAGTGGTATTGCCGCAACCGAATGGTCATGGAGCCCCTTGATCGCAGACCTTGACAACGATGGATGGAATGATATTTATATCACCAATGGCATTTTAGGAGCCACCAATGATATGGATTTTATCAACTTCATCGCAAACGAAACGATTCAACAATCTTTGAACGAAGGTATGGATGAAAGTGATATGGCTTTTATCGATAAAATTCCGAAGAAACATGTACCCAACTATTTCTTTCAGAATAACAAAAACAACACCTTTAGAAACACCAAGGAAGATTGGCATCAACCCACTCCGTCCTACAGCCATGGTGCGGTCTACGCAGACCTTGATAACGATGGCGATTTAGACCTTGTTACCAATAATGTCAACGCTCCTGCCTTTATTTATGAAAACAGAAGCAACACCGCCTTTCCCGAGCGTTCATTTGTTCGCATTACGCTTAAAGGGGATTCTCTTAATCCCTTCGGAATCGGCACTAAGGCGATGTTATATACCAACGGACATTTTCAGCAAAAAGAGCTTTTTACCACCAAAGGGTATCTGTCTGCTATCGCGCCCCAACTGCACTTCGGTTGGGAGTCATCCAACGCGGCAGACTCGCTAACTATTGTTTGGCCAGACGGATCTTTTGAAACAATGAAAAACGTTCCTAAAAATGAGAGGCTCCATTTCCAAAAGTCAAATGCCGCCGGCAATTTCTATAGCAGTACGGGTACTAAAACACCTTCCTTTTTAAAAGCGGTTCCGGCTCCAATACCGTTTCGACACCAAGAGAATCAGACCTTAGATTTTAACAGAGACCCTTTGATCCCTTTTGCCATGTCGAATGAAGGGCCCTCAATTTCTGTAGCAGATGTCAATAACGACCAACGGCAAGATATGTTCGTATCTGGCGCTAAAAACCAAGCGTCTCAGTTATGGATACAGACCCCTACCGGAAGTTTTATGCAACAGCAAGAAGACATGTTCCAAAAAGACAGTAAGTCGGAAGATGTCGCCCACGTATTTTTTGATGCGACTGGCAATGGTTTTAACGACTTGTTGGTGGTTTCCGCGGGAAATGAATTTCTGAACGGCGAGGCCATACAACCCAGACTATACCGTAACGAATCAGGACGGTTTATCAAAGACACGCTCAATTTTCGAGGGGTGCAAATCCACGCTTCGGATATAGCCGCTATTGATGTTGATTTGGACGGCGATCTTGACATCGCCATAAGTGCTTCCCTTACGCCGCACCAATTTGGACATACGCCGAAGCAATACCTGTTTGAAAATGATGGAAAGGGTCGCTTCACAGACGTCACCTCCACGTGGGCACCCGAGTGGCAGACTATTGGAAATGTTACCAACATGACCTGGGTTGATCTCGATGGAAATGGATGGATGGACCTCATCGCAGTAGGCGATTGGATGCCCGTGACCGTCTTTTTGAATGACGGAAATCGATTGACACGTCAACAAACAAAAGGGTTTGAAAAAACTCATGGTTGGTGGAATCGTATCGTAGCCGAAGATTTTGACGGTGACGGTGATGTAGACCTGGTCGCCGGAAATTGGGGATTAAATACACGACTCACTGCTTCCGCTTCCGAACCTATTACCCTCTACCGAAATGATTTTGATGACAACAAGAATGTAGAAACTATTGTCACCCATCACTATCGAGGAAAAGAAACCACCTTCGCCTCCAAAGACGAATTGGTCAAACAAATACCTGTTCTCAATAAAACCTTCCTGAGCTACAGAGATTTTGCGAAGGCAGAAATACAGGAGCTGTTTCCGAAGAAACTTTGGGAAGATTCCTATCAAAAAAAGGCATACGAACTGGCTACTTGCTATTTTGAAAATACCGGAAACGGAACCTTTAAAAAACACCTACTTCCTTTTAAAGCCCAAATTTCCAGTGTGAATGATATTTGGGTGGAGGACGTTAACAACGATGGCTTTCCAGACCTGCTTTTGGTGGGGAATAATTTTGAAATCAGTACACAATTGAGTAGATTAGATGCCTCGCACGGGTTGCTAATGTTGAACAACGGTTCAGGCCAATTCTCAGAAGCCAAAAACACCACATTCAATATCCCGGGAGCGGCACGACATATCCAAGAACTAACCATTGCCGGCGACACCTATTTGGTGATTAGCCGGAACAACGATTCACTTTTATTCTTAAAAAAGATTGAAGAATGATTAATGCCTTTATGCGTCAGGCTATCCCATATCTCTGGATATTGATACTAGCCACAAGCCTATTATCCTGTAACCACAATTCTGAAGAATCCCAACCTTCCACCGCGGAGACCCCTAGCCTATTCACAAAACTTTCGGCAGAAGATAGTGGGTTAGACTTTACCAACACCGTGGTGAACCAAAAGGATTTCAACATTTTTAAATATCGAAATTTCTATAACGGGGGTGGCGTTGCCATAGGTGATGTGAATAACGATGGTCTGGCCGACATCTACCTCACCGCAAACATGGGGGAAAACAAACTGTTCCTAAACAAAGGAAACATGACCTTTGAAGACATTACCGCGACGGCTGGTGTGGCCGGAAACAAACCCTGGTCTACTGGAGTTACCATGGTCGACATCAATAACGATGGCTTGCTCGACATCTATGTGAGCAATGCTGGAAATATGGAAGGCAACAATCATGACAACGACCTGTACATGAATAATGGAGACCTCACCTTCACCGAAATGGCTGACGAATACAATCTAGCGAAAACCGGTTTCAGTACCCATGCTACCTTTTTTGACTATGATAAAGATGGCGATCTCGACGCCTATATTTTGAACAACAGCAATGTTCCAGTGAGTAGCTTAGGGTTTGCACATCAGCGCGACGTGAGAGCGCAGAATTGGGATATCCCGAAGATTTTTAGAGGCGTGGGCGATATGTTGTTGCGGAACGATGGCGACACCTTTACGGAAGTAAGCGAAGAGGCGGGCATCTATGGGAGCTTGATTGGCTTCGGGCTGGGGGTCATGATTAGCGATGTTAATAACGATCTTTACCCCGACATTTACGTTTCTAACGATTTTTACGAGCGGGACTACTTGTATATCAATAATCAGGACGGGACTTTTACCGAAGACATCAAAAGTTGGATGTCGCATCTCTGCCTATCTGCCATGGGAGTTGATATGGCCGACATCAATAACGATGGAAATGCAGATGTGTTTATTACCGATATGCTTCCGGATGGCGATCAACGGGTTAAATCGGTTATGGAATTTGAAGGTTACAATGTGTTCAAGCTGAAACAAAGCAAAGATTTTCATCAGCAATACATTCAAAATACCCTTCAACTCAATAATGGCAATGGCACGTTTTCTGAAATTGCCTATTACAGCGGAATTTCTGCCACCGATTGGAGCTGGTCTGGACTTATGTTCGATATGGATAACGACGGTTTTAGAGACATCTTTATTACCAATGGGATCAACCACGACCTTACCGACTTGGATTTTGTAGATTTCTTTGCCAATGAGATCATCCAAAAAATGGCGCTAACCGGGAAAAAGGAAGCCATCGATTCGATCATCAATAAAATGCCGGTGGTGTACCTTCCTAATTATGCCTACAGCAACAACAAAGACCTTACCTTTTCCAATAAAGCAACGGAATGGGGACTTGGGGAACCAAGTCTTAGTAACGGTGCCGCTTACGGCGATCTAGACAATGACGGTGACCTGGATTTAGTAGTTAACAATGTAAATATGCCATCATTTCTCTACCGAAATAACACGAACGAGCAAACAGATAACAACTTCGTAAAGCTTCGCTTCGAGGGACCCGAGAAAAATCGATTTGCGATTGGCACCACTATCAAAATGTATTACGACGATCAGGTGGTGCTGCAGGAAATGATTCCGTCGCGCGGCTTTCAGTCGTCTATGGAATACGGAATGACCATTGGTTTAGGGGCTGCGGAAACCATCGATTCCATTCGTGTAATTTGGCCGGATGATCAAACCACGCTGCTAACAAATATCACCGCCAACCAAACCTTGCAGTTGCTACATTCGGAAGCTTCCGAACGCTATATACCAAGACAAAACGCCGTAAAAACCTTATTTACCGAACGAGACAATTCAAAACTGGTAAAACACGAAGAGAATACGTACGTTGATTTTGATTTTGAAGGGATGATCAATCGGATGGTGTCACAAGAAGGGCCTGCCGTAGCTGTAGGTGATATCGATGGCGATGGAAATGAAGACATTTTTACGGGCGGAGCTGTGGGGCAGCCCGGCATGCTATATAGACATCAAGGAAAAGGAGCCTTGGTCCCCAAGCCAGCTGAAGTATTTTCAGAAGACGCTACCTATGAAGACACCGCAGCTAGTTTTTTTGACATGGATGGCGATGGCGATCTCGATCTTGCTGTTGGCTCAGGTGGAAACCAGGTAACCCAAACCATCGACGCTGGGATACGCTTGTACAAAAACGATGGCAAGGGTAATTTTACGCGGATAGATTTCAATCAACCGCCTTCCAGTTACAACGTATCGGTAATCACTCCGGCCGACATGGATGACGATGGCGATATCGACTTATTCGTTGGTTCCAGAAGTGTGGTGGGTATTTACGGTGTTACTCCCAAGCATCGGTATTTGGAAAATCAGGGCGATGGAACTTTTCTCGAAAAACCATCCGTGGTTGAAGCGACAAAAACCAGTGGAATGATCACCGACGCAACATGGCTTGAGCTGAACAATACGAAGGTGCTCGTTACCGTATCTGACTGGGGGGCTCCGGAATTCTATCAATTTAGCGATGGCAAACTTCAAAAGAACGCCTCGCCTTTAGCGAACCTAAAAGGATGGTGGAACACTATTCATGCAACCGATATCGATCAGGATGGCGATGTAGACTTTATCTTCGGAAACCAGGGAGAAAATATTCACTATACTCCTTCCGAAACAAGCCTTATCAAGTTATGGATTAATGACTTCGACAACAATGGAACCATCGAACAAATTATGACCCAACAAATCGACGGACGCGACATGCCGATTCATCAGAAAAAGGAGATCGTTTCCCAACTGGTAAAATTGAAAAAGCAAAACCTAAAAGCATCCGAGTACGCCAAAAAATCGATTCAAGAACTATTTCCAGAAGAAACACTGGCACGTGCTACCGTTAGGGAGGTAGCTACCTCTTCCTCCGTAATCGCTATCAATAATGGCGATGGGACCTTCGGTACAAAACCGCTTCCCGCAAGAGCACAACTTTCCTGCGTCTGTGGGATTGCCTGTACCGATGTGAATAATGACGGTAATCTAGATATCGTTTTGGGCGGAAATGACTATGAGTTCAAACCGCAATACTCTCGCTTAGATGCCAACTACGGAAGCGTTCTGTTAAACGATGGCAACATGAATTTTTCCTGGGAAGACTATAACTCCAGTGGCTTTTTTGTTCGAGAAGAAGTAAAACACATCGCTACCTTCAAGGATCGCGACGGCGTTGAGTTCTTTTATGTAGCCATCAATAATCAAAAACCGAAAGTCTTCGCAACCAATGAGTAAAACGCTACTGCTGCTTTGGCTCGTACTTGTAATTGTAGCTTGTGAATCGGCTTCAGAAGAAGTGCCGGTACACCGGCTGTTCAAAACAATGAAAGCGTCAGCACTTGGTATCGATTATAGGCATCAACTCAAGGAAAGCGACTCGCTCAATATCTTAGACTATCTCTATTTTTACAACGGTGGCGGACTTGCCATGGGAGATATCAATAACGACGGACTCCCAGATCTGTTTTTCAGCAGCAATCAAGGACCCAACAAACTTTATATCAACAAGGGAGATTTATCCTTTGAAGATATTTCAGAGAAGGCGGGAATTCAAGGCAAGAGTTCCTGGAATACCGGTGCGGTCATGGCGGATGTCAACGGAGATGGTCTCCTAGACATTTACGTACTTGCGGTGGTGGGTATCAATGGATTTCAGGGCCATAATGAACTGTTTATTAATCAAGGGGATTTGACTTTTGTGGAAGCTTCCAAAGCACACGGACTAGATCTTTCGGCCTATGGGACAACGGCAGCCTTTTTTGACTACGATCTCGATGGCGATTTGGATGCATACGTCCTAAACCATGCTGTGCACACGCAAGAGTCCTTCGGAAGGGCACAAATTCGGAACCGCAGAAACCCGAAGAGCGGTGACCGACTCCTCCAAAATAACGACGGGCGCTTTACCGATGTGAGCGCGCAGGCAGGGATCTTTGGCGGCGATAATGGGTACGGACTGGGATTGTCGGTATCCGACTTTAACCAAGATGGCTACCCAGACATCTATGTGGGAAATGATTTCCATGAAGACGACTATTATTACGTGAATAATGGCGATGGCACCTTTACGGAACGTCTCAAAACACATTTTGGGCATACTTCCCGATTTTCCATGGGAAATGCCGTAGGAGATGTCAATAGAGACGGGCGCCCAGACCTGATTTCTCTGGATATGTTGCCACAAGATGAGACGGTTTTAAAATCTTCAGAAGGTGACGACACCTACCACACCCTTAAAATGCGGACCGAGCAGTTTGGATATCACTATCAATACGCGCGAAATATGTTATTTCTGAATCAAGCGAGCGGAAATTTTAGTGAGCAAGCGCTTCAAAGCGGAATTGCCGCAACCGATTGGAGCTGGAGCGCGCTCTTTGCCGACTTCAATCAGGATGGGTACGAAGACCTGTTCATCTCTAACGGAATTCCGAAGCGACCCAATGACCTCGATTTTATTCGCTTTGCGTCCAACGAGCAAATTCAAAAAAAGATGAGCGAATCGCGATTGGTAGATCAACAGGCCTTAGAAATGATGCCTTCGGGCGCGGTTGCCAATTACGTATACCAAGGTACCGAAGAAGGGACCTTTAAAGATCAAAGCACCCAATGGCTTAAGGAAACACCCAGTATTTCGGGGGCCACAGCCATCGGTGACCTGGACGGGGATGGTGACTTAGATGTGGTAACCCAAAATATCAATAACGTGCCCACGGTGTATATCAATCAAACCAATCAACAGCAACACTATCTCAAACTGCAATTTCAATATGCAGCACCAAACACCGCGGGAATTGGAACCAAAGCGATGCTGTTTACCGAAGACGGCATGCAATTCCGCGAACTATACCCTAACAAGGGGTGGCAAGCCACAAGTGAAAACGTCCTGCATTTTGGAATCCCCGCCCAGACTAAGGTTGATTCGCTGCAGATCATTTGGCCTAACAGGACCTTACAAACACTTGTAGAACCTTCTATCAACACTACCCTCGCTATCGCTCCAAAACAGACCATTCCCTGGCAACCCGCCGCTTCCGAAACAAACAATTTTGAATGGAAACGCGCCTCCGAAGCCAATTCGCTTGCGTTTACGCACCGGGAAGACACCTACTCCGATTTCAACGTACAAAAGCTGATCCCCTACCAACTATCAGATCGCGGACCCGCTCTGGCCCTTGGTGATCTCGACAACAATGGCACCTCCGATATTTTCTTTGGAGGCGCCGTAGGACAACCGGCCTCCGTTTTCTTGCAACAGGGCAATGGTTTTCAGCCACACGCCTTTCCGGAGCTCAGATCAGATTCGCTGTCAGAAAATGTGACCGCAGCAATTCTGGATGTAAATAAGGACGGGTATAACGATATTCTCATCGGAAACGGAGGGAATCGCGTACAAGCTTCCTTACAAGATTTGAAAGATTTCCTCTATTTGGGAAGTGAGGAGGGCTTCCAAAAAAAACAATGGACGGATGAAATGGTCAACACCGCCGTAATCACCGCTTCCGAACAAGAAGGCTTTGTTTTTGTGGGAAATCACTCAAAACCCCTAGATTTTGGGAAGAAAGTGAGCTCGTACCTCTTCAAGATTTCTTCGGAAGAATTGCTCCCCATGCATCAAAAAATTGAATTTGAAGGAATGGTGACCGATGCCCTTTGGACCGATTTCGACAAGGATGGTGACGAAGATCTGTTGGTTGTTGGAGAATGGATGCCTCCTACGTTTCTGGAAAATCGCGAGGGTCATTTCCACTTAAAAAATCTGGAAGGTCCTCCGTTATTCGGACTCTGGCAAACGGTTGCGGCACACGACATGGATCACGATGGCGATATGGATTATGTCCTCGGAAACTGGGGATTGAATTCGAAACTGAAGGCAAGTACCGCATTTCCCCTACACATGTACTATGACGATTTTGACGCTAACGGTACTTCAGAAACCGTGATCGCCATCGAAAAGAACGGCAGCTATTACCCGCTACTTGGTTTGAACGAGTTGGCCGAACAATTGGTGTATCTTCGCAAGAAATTTGTAGCCTATTCTGATTTTGCAGGAAAAGATATAAAGGCTGTTTTTGGCGAAGCCGCCCTTCAGAAAGCTGTTCGATACGAAGTAACCGAGCTGGCCTCAGGCTATTTGCGAAACGATAATGGCCGCTTCTCCTGGCACCCATTGGAGGGGCCCTTGCAGATCGCGCCCCTTACTGCCTTCGCTTCGGTGTCAGAAAAAGAATATCTACTGGCCGGCGGAAATTATTTTGGGGTCATTCCGTTTCACGGAAGGTTTGATAGCTTTTCCGGTAGCGTGATCCATTCCGAAAAAGAACACCGTCCCGCCTTTCAGTACGGGATCGATTTTTATCAAAAATCGGTTCGACACTTAAGAACCCTAATGATAGATCAAAAGGAACACCTTTTGGTCGTTTATAATAATGAAACTTCAGCGCTTTATGAATTGGATAAAAACACCCCTTAAGCTACTTTTTACAGGGCTACTTATTGTAAGTTGCCAGGAAAAAGAACCCATACAAATTAGTCCGGATGACTTTAGAAATAGCGTCGATCAGGTGACCGATATTATGGTGCATGATATCTTCTCGCCCCCGGTGGCCAGCAGAATTTACTCCTACCCGAATATTGCTGCCTACGAAATCGTCGCACAGGGAGACAGCACCTATCAATCGCTCGCTGGGCAAATAAACGGACTCACGGCCATACCAACGCCAAAAAACAAACAACTTAATTATCCACTGGCAGCCATGGTAGCACACATGAATTTGAGTCAGTCGTTAATCTTTTCAGAAGAACGTATGCAGCAATTTTCAGACAGTCTCTACCAACAATGGTCGCAGCAAAACGACGCTGAGTTTATGGAGGCTAAGGAATACGGACTCGAAGTTGCCGATCATATCCGTGCCTGGATGAACGAAGACCTGTACAAAGAGACTCGTACCATGTCTAAGTTTACAGTGAATACCGACGAACCTGGACGCTGGCAACCCACACCACCAGCCTACATGGACGGGATTGAGCCTCACTGGATGAAGATTAGACCGTTTGTGCTAGATTCTGCCAATCAATTTCAACCCATTCCGCCACCGGAATTTTCGCTGGAGGAAGACAGTCAGTTTTATCGTGAACTCCTAGAGGTATATGAAGTTAGTCAGGGGATTACCGAAGCCGGTGATACTTCAGAAGAGATTGGGATCGCGCAATTTTGGGATTGCAATCCGTATGTATCAGTGACCCGTGGACATTTGATGTTTGCCACTAAGAAAATTACTCCGGGAGCCCATTGGATTGGCATCACTGAAATTGCTACAGAGCAGGCCGAAACCGATTTCAACGCGACGGTTCACGCCTATACGAAAACGGCCATGGCGATTTTTGATGGATTTATTAGCTGCTGGGATGAAAAGTACCGCAGTAATTTGATTCGGCCTGAAACTTTGATTAATCTTCACATAGACGAAAACTGGAAGCCCATTTTACAAACACCGCCGTTTCCAGAATATACCAGCGGTCATTCGGTGGTATCGGGAGCAGCTTCCACCGTCCTAACCGATTTGTTTGGAGATGATTTTGCCTTTGAAGACGATACCGAAGTGCCATATGGAATACCCGTTCGCTCCTTTCCTTCCTTCAATAAAGCGGCCGATGAAGCTGCGCTCAGCAGGCTATATGGGGGTATCCACTATCGGGCCGCCATAGATGAAGGATTGAAACAAGGTCGCGCTTTGGGACGACTGGTGAATGAAACCATTACAATGAAGAAATAAGCGATGCGTTTCCTTAAAATTGCGATACTATTACTGATCGTTGGGGTACTGGGATGGTACTTTTTTCTTCGGAAACACCACCATCAAATTACGTTTACCACGCCCCTGCCTAAAGGACTGGTAGCCCTGCAAATTGCCGATTGGGAGCGTTTTTCGGATGCAGACATCGATTCAATTGAATTGCTTCAGAACGATTTTGAAAAGAAACTGATGCAGCGTGTGTATTACAATGATTCCATCAGCACCTATCAATGGTTCTTGCGCAGTGTTGACGATTCTACTACCCAAGTGAAGGTATGGATCACCGATGAGCAACATTCCTTTCAGCAAAAAATAGCCACCCCTTTTGTTCAGAATGCGTTTACAAAAACAAATATTAAAAATGCCTCTGCGATCGCCGAAGTACTCAAAGAAACCAAAAAGGCATTTCGAGTTACACCCGTGTCTGAAACCACCATTCCCGGCACCTTTTATAGTTATCTGACCTTAGACGCGAAAGTCGATCAAAAGGCAAATGTGATGGTGCGAAATATCTATACCATCATGAGCTACATAAAAGAGGATTCGCTTAAACTCAAAGACGATCCATTTTCTGAAGTCGTCGCCTGGAACAGAGAAGAAAACACCATGCAATTTCATTTTTCCTTTCCTATCGCAAAAGATGCTGTACCCCCTGAGATCCCTGAGATTCAATTGGGAACCCGACCCGAACAAAAGGCGTTACACCTCAGCTTCCGTGGAAACTATCGGATATCCCATTTGAGTTGGTATTATTTATTACAGTACGCTCAGCGTCATGGCTATAAACACAACGGTAAACCCATTGAATATTATCGCAACGATCCACACGTTACTGGTGGCGACCCCCTTAGTTGGGAAGCAGATATTTATTTACCTTTAATCGATTAAGTTGTAATCTATGCGTGTTTCCATAGCCACCTTATTGCCAAAAGCAACCGAGTTATTATTCGATTTGCTGACACCGCACGGTTTTCTGGCGAGTACCCAAAAGAGCGATAACTATAAACGAATATGGGCGCGGGATAGTGTGGTATGCGGACTCGCAGGCGTTCTTTTGAACGAAGACAGGCTGTTGGACGGCTTACACCGATCGTTGCGAACGCTGGGCGATCGACAACACGATTTGGGAATGATACCATCAAACGTAGCGCCCGAAGAAGACACGGTAAGCTACGGAAGTCTGGTGGGTAGAATCGATACGGCCAGCTGGTGGATTCTGGGTGCCTGCTTCTATTATAAACACAGTAGCGATGACGACTTCTGGGATTATGCCCAACCCATTATAAAAAAAGCGCGAACCTTTCTACAGGCTAGTGAATTTAATGGGAAAGGCTGGATATATACACCCTTAAGTGGAAATTGGGCCGATGAATATCCGGTTCATGGATATACCCTTTACGACAATGTATTGCGGTTGTGGGCAGAACAAATTTGGTCTGAACTGTCAAACAAGAAGAATAGCTACGAAAGCATTACAGAGCGAACGCGCCAAAATTTTTGGCCGCTACCGGAAATGGAGTCTCACCATGCCTATCAGCGTGTGCCTTTTGAAACGCTACAGCAACAAGAGCTATCTCATTTTGTTTCCTTTATTCTTCCGGGAATCTACGATCAGCGATTTGACGCCGCCGGAAATTCTCTGGCGATGCTTTTATACTCTCTTTCGGAAGCTCAAAAAAGAGGTGTTTCCAAAGGGCTAACAAATTTCAAAAAGGAGCTTGGCACAACCTTGATTCCGGCTTTCTGGCCCATAATTACAGAAACTTCGGAAGACTATTTTCTTCTGAAAGGAAATTATTCCTATGCGTTCAAAAATCGAGCGGGACATTTTCACAATGGCGGTATCTGGCCTGTCTGGATGGGGTTATTCTGTCTGGGACTTGCCCGTCAAAAGATGCACGACGATCTTTCAGAAATCGTAACTTCTTTTGAAAACACGCTTGAGAATCAGCCTCGTTGGAATTTTCATGAATATCTGGACGCCAAAACATTAGCACCCGGTGGTACTCCATCCTTAGGATATACGGCTTCAGGCATTGTTTTTATGCATGCCGCTCTTAATGACAACTATCTTTAGAGCAAGCTAGAAGCGACTTCGATAACGTTTTCGGTTGACTATTCATCAATTCCTTAGTAGAATAAATACATTATTTCCAAAAATTATAGATATTACTCCTCTAAAATTATGGCATTACTAAGAATGTCGTTGCTTAACTTCTGTGATCATGCGCGTAAAAAAACCAAGCCTTAGTTTTTGGCAGATTTTAAACATGAATGTTGGGTTTTTAGGAATCCAATACAGTTTCGGTTTACAACAAACAGCCATCAATCCTATTTTCCTATACCTGGGTGCTCCCGAAGAGATGCTTCCCATACTGAACATCGCCGGCCCGGTCACCGGACTCATCGTGCAACCTATTATTGGAGCAATGTCTGATAAAACATGGTCCCCTCGTTGGGGAAGACGCAAGCCCTATTTCCTGATTGGCGCGTTAATGGGAAGTCTTTGCCTGTTTGCCTTCCCTCACAGTCCGTTGCTCTGGTTTGCCGTAGGATTACTATGGATCCTTGATGTGGGAAACAACATGGCCATGGAACCGTATAGAGCCTTCGTAGGCGACAAACTCCCCGAAAAACAACTGAGCTTAGGATATCAAATGCAGAGTCTATTTGTGGGTGCCGGTATCCTCTTAGCCAATGGTTCGATCATTTTGTTTCAGTATCTATTTGGTGGTGAATCGGTAGAAGAAGTGGGAACCATTCCACAGTGGATCTATTATTCGTTCTACATTGGAGCGTTTCTTTCACTGGTCACCATTTTATGGTCGGTGATCAAAACCCCGGAAATTCCGCCAACCGACCAGGAGCTAAAAGAGATCAATGCCATAAAAAAACTACCCTTCACCCAACGTGTAAGCAAGCCCTTTCTAGAGATTGCCAACGCGGTAAAGGAAATGCCCAAATTTATGTGGAAGATCGGCGCCGTCTATCTTTTTCAATGGTACGCACTCTTTATCTATTGGCAATTTACGACGCCTTTGTTTATGAAAACGCTCAATTTTACTACTTCAGAAGCCGCCGCGCAATCTGCAAAAATGAGCTTCACGTATAATACCGTAACCATGCTGGTGGCACTCGCCTTGGTACCACTTACCTTAAGATTTGGTGGCAAACGCGTGTACGCGCTTAGTTTATTTGGAACCGCAGTCGCCTTATTTAGCATTGCCAATATTAGCGATCCAAACCTAGTGTTAGTACCTATGGTGTTGTTCGGGATTGGATGGGCTGCCATGATGGGAATACCCTATACCATGGTCTCCAAAGTGGTTCCACAAGAACGCCGTGGCGTTTACATGGGAATTTTGAATATGATGATTGTGATCCCCATGTTCATTCAGACCTTATCATTTGGACCGATCTACAAATATTTCCTCGGAAGCAATGCCGTAAATGCCATGCTCTTCGCAGGCGCTTTCTTTGCTATCGCCGCCTTTTTAGCCATGCGATTGAATGTCAAAAAAGTAACGATTGAGAACCAGGTTCCTTCAGCGGACAACTGAAAAAGGCCATCATGACAGAGAAAAGCATCGATATCCTTTGCGTAGGAGAAGCGTTAATTGACTTTATTGGAGCGCAAGTAGAAGCCCCGATAAAAGCTACCAAAGATTACCATCGTTATTTGGGTGGATCACCCACAAATGTCGCCATGAACTTAGCGCGTTTGGGGTCTACCGTTCATATGGTGGCCACGGTGGGAGCCGATGGATTTGGCGATTATATTCTGAAACGTTTACAGGAAACCGACATCCAACTGGATGCCGTTCGTGAAACGGAGGAAGCCCCCACGACCGTAATTTTTGTGAACCGCACCCAACACACTCCAGAGTTCATCCCCATGCGGGGCGCCGATTCTATCATTGAACGTGCACAGATTTCGGATGCGCTCTTATCACAAACCAAAATTTATCATACGACCTGCTTTGCACTGAGCCGCGAACCCGCGCGTTCTACAATACTAGATAGCGCCCAAAGAGCGAAGGCGTTAGGGTGTACACTGAGTATTGACATTAACTTCTCGCCACAGATCTGGCCGGAAGTTTCCGAAGCGAAAAAGACCTTAGCCGCCTATCTTTCGCATGACGCCTTGGTAAAAGTTAGCCAGGATGACATGGATCGTCTCTTCGGAAAGGGACTCACCCATAATGAGATCTTTGAACGTTTACATGCCTGGGGCGCTTCCCAAGTATGCCTTACCTTAGGAAAAGAAGGGGCTAAATTAAGTCAGAAGGGCCACGAGGTGTTACAACTTTCGGCCCTACAAGTGGATAAAATCATGGACGCAACCGGTGCCGGAGACGCTTTTTGGAGCGGCTTTCTCTTCGGAACCCTCAAAGAGCAAACTCCAGAAAAATGTATGGCCACCGCCCTAAAGATGGCGGCCATCAAGCTTCAAAATGTAGGACGTGTACCCGACTATGCCGAAGTACTTTCTGACCTATTGAAGCTTTAAGCCTTCGTTCCGCTATCTAAAAATCCACCACAGAGCTAAGACGATCACGATGATGAGCACGGTGAGCAAAAATTCTTTGCTTCGGAACATCGAAGGTCCCGCTTGCGACACATGTCGTTGATAGACCAATTGTCCGTCTACCGGCTTGGCCGTGGCCTGTGTCGCCAAACTTACCACAACCATGATAGAAACACTTACCACGAACAAGAAGATGGCATAGTGCAAAAAGTTCATGGTAACCAGCGTTCCTAGTAGCGACGTATCCGAAAGGCTCATTCCGCCTTCCTGACTCATATATTCCAGAACGAGGCGACCAATTCCTAAGATAAAACCAGCCCACAAGGCAGCCAACGCACCTTTTCCGTTGATTTTCTTATAAAAGATTCCCAGCAAGAATGCCGCCGCAATGGGTGGTGAAATATACGCCTGTACGCTTTGCAAATACCGATAGATACCGCCGCCTTCCGTTAATTTCTGCATAAAGGGTATCCAGGCCAATCCTACCAGTACAAGAGCGATGGTAGCCAACCGACCTACATTCACCAATTCCTTTTCAGAAGCACCCGGACGCCATTGCTTATAGAAGTCGAATGTAAACAAGGTAGAGGTACTATTAAAAACACTCGACAGCGAACTCATAAGCGCCGCCAGAAATCCGGCGACCATTAAGCCTTTGATCCCTACCGGCATTACCTGTAAAATCAAAGCGGGTAGTGCGGCATCGGTAGTAGTTTTCGTTTCTCCGGTAATAGGATTCTCGATAGTAAACAGGTCGGGATATTCAGTGACCGATAAGGCGTAGGCGATGATTCCGGGGATGATAAAAATAAACAAGGGTAATAATTTTAAGAATCCGCCGAAAATAGTTCCTTGACGCGCGGTTTTTATATTTTTTGCGGAAAGGACCCGTTGCACGATAAATTGGTCGGTACACCAATACCAGATTCCTAAAATGGGGGCTCCTAGGAGCACTCCGGTCCATGGGTATTCTTCGTTCCGCCATAAGCTCATAAAAGTATCCGGGCTAGGCGCGTTGTCTTCAATAGCGAGGAGCACATTATCCCATCCTCCAATGGCTTGCAAGCCAAAATAGGTTGCGGCTACCCCTCCCAGAATAAAGATGATACTCTGCACCATATCGGTATAGATCACAGCTTTGAGTCCGCCAAACACAGTATACAGTCCGGTAGCAAATACAGTAATAATGGCTCCCGTCCAAAAGGGGATTCCAAGGAGTACCTCAAATACCAAAGCGCCCGCGAATATGGTAAAAGAGATTTTGGTGAGCACATACGAAATAATAGAAATGATAGAAAGGTAGGTGCGCGCCCCACGGTTGTACCGCTTCTCTAAGAATTCGGGCATGGTAAACACCCCACTTTTAATATAGAAAGGAACAAAGACCCATCCTAGCAATAAAAGAATGAGAGCCGCTAATATTTCAAATTGTGCTTCCGGAAAGGCACCGCGAGCTCCCGCGCCTGAGAGTCCAATAAGGTGTTCTGAACCAATATTACTGGCAAAGAGCGACGCTCCAATAGCGAACCACCCCAGGTTTCTTCCGCCTAAGAAGTAATGGGAGGAGTCAGATCCCGCCTTTTCCTTTTTAGTAACATACCACGCAATTCCGAATACCAAGATAAAATAACCGATAATTACGACCAGATCGAGAGGGTTGAGTTCGCCCATGTAGTTGTTTTTTGGTTGTTAATGAATTCTTAAAAGTAGGAATTTTTTTCATGTCAACCGTGTTCCGAGACATTTCACTAATTTTAAACTCAAAACTAACCAATGAAATTTTTCTTAATAGCGCTATGCGTTTGCTTTTCCACAGCATTGCATGCCCAAATCCTCAATGTAGAATCCCTGCGAAAAGTAACCGACACTTCGGGCTGGTCGGGCTATGTAGGTGCCAATTTTGCGCTCAAGCGCAATGTGAATGATTTTGTCACTTTTGGAAGTGATGTTCATATTCAATACAAGAACAAGCCCCATCTTCTTCTATTTAAGAATGATGTAGATTTCCAAAAGATCGAAGGTCAAGATTTTAGCAATAGTTTTATTTCCCACCTTCGGTATAACTACCGTTTCCATCCGCGCATTGCCTGGGAGTTCTTTTTACAAGGACAGTACAACAAAGTGAATTTAATCGACTTTAGAGGTTTGATTGGGGCTGGACCCCGCTTCAAATTGACCGATTCAGAAAAATATAAATTTTATGCCGGAACCTTGGTGATGTATGAATACGAAGAAGTAGCCGATGGAATTACACCCTTGCAACGAGATTTCCGAGGAAGTGCTTACCTGTCGTTCAGCCTTTACCCATCCGATCGTATCACCTTTGTAAGCACCACGTACTATCAGCCGGATTTAGGAGGGTTTAGCGACTACCGAATATCGAGTCAGAGTTCCCTTGTCGTCACACTCATCAACAGCCTGGCCCTTACCACACGCTATACTTTTGTATACGATGCGTTTCCAGCGGTGGGGATTCCCAACTCTCAATACGACTTTACAACGGGTCTAACCTACAGCTTCGATTAATAGTACAGAGGTTTTTGTAAGTTCTCAAGGGTATTGTCGACTTCTTCCCTATATTTACGCACATCGGTAAAAACCGAAACCCTCATAAGTTCGTAACTATTAAAAAATACAGGCATGTCTACCTATTATGATCCGAAGGATCTTCGGAAATTCGGCAAGATTACAGAATGGAGTGAAGAATTAGGCGATAAGTTCTTTGACTGGTATGGGACCGTTTTTGAAGACGGGGCTCTTACAGCTCGTGAAAAATCACTCATCGCCCTGGCCGTTGCCCACACCGAACAGTGCCCGTATTGTATCGATGCCTACACTAAAGATGCCTTACAACGAGGGGTTACCAAGGCCGAAATGATGGAAGCCATTCATGCTGGAGCAGCGATCAAAGGAGGAGCGAGCCTCGTACATGGAGTGATGATGATGAATAAAGTGAATAAACTGGACGGATAATTTATGACGAAAGTAAAAACCCAATCTCTTAAACGTAGAAAAAGTGACTTAGCCGAAGGGGAACGCCAACTTGAAATTCTATCCAATGGAATTTTTAAAGACGGAGAACTTCCCACCTTTGCTAAAAAAATAAAAGAATCGGGGCAGTTCCCCTTACGCCCAAAGAAGTTAGAAATTCTTCAGATTAATGTAGGCTATATGTGTAATCAGGTGTGCGAACACTGCCACGTAGACGCTGGACCCGATCGAAAGGAAATCATGACCTGGGAAACCATGGAACAGTGTCTAGAGGTCATCAAAAATACGGGAGCACATACGCTCGACTTAACCGGAGGCGCCCCCGAAATGAACCCTAATTTTCGCCGATTCGTAGAAGAAGCCAGCAAAGCGGGTATCCAGGACTTCATTGTACGTAGTAACCTGACGATCATTCGAGCGAATAAAAAGTATTATGACCTCCCTGAATTCTTTAAAAAGCACAATGTTCACGTCGTGAGCAGTATGCCACATTGGACACGCGGCAAAACTGACAAACAAAGGGGTGACGGAGTTTTCGACGCTTCAATTCAAGCGCTCAAAGACCTCAATGCCATTGGCTATGGAATGCCTGATAGTGACTTACGCCTCGACTTGGTCTACAACCCCAGCGGTGCTTTTTTACCCTCAGACCAGGCCAGCATGGAGCGTGATTTCAAAAAAGCCTTGTTAGAAGATTTTGGGATTCAGTTCCATAATCTTTTTGCTATCACAAATTTACCGATCTCTCGCTTTCTCGATTATTTGATTGCTTCAGAAAACTACGAGGACTATATGTATCAGTTAGTGGAAGCGTATAACCCCGCAGCTGTCAAAAATGTGATGTGTACCAATACCCTCTCCATAAGTTGGGATGGGTATTTATACGACTGTGATTTTAATCAGATGCTGGGCTTAAAAGCAGCGAGTGACGTCAAACATATTTCAGATTATAACGAAGACATACTGAATGACAGAAACATTATTATCTCACAACACTGCTACGGATGCACGGCAGGCTCAGGAAGCAGTTGTCAAGGCTCGGTAACCTAATACTAAAAAAAGATCAAACCAACCACCGCCATACTTATCTTTGCGCAGTCAGCTGCGCAGGAAGCCCTTCGGAAACCATTCGTAGGCGCCTCACAACTTTTTGAGGAACTCAATGCACAAACGCTACGCACTGTAAAGCGCAGCGGACTCCCTTATGTGATTCTTTCCGAAGAACAACAAATGGGAACTACTTTCGGCGAACGGTATCTCAATGCTATTGAAACGGTGTTCGCTCAGGGATACGACCGTATTATTACTATTGGAAACGATACACCACAACTCACTGCAGCTCACCTAAAGCAAGCGGATAAACAATTAGAAAAAGATTCGGTTGTTTTTGGACCCTCCGCCGATGGAGGGTATTACTTGTTGGGTTTACACCGGTCGCAATACTGTCGCTCGCAATTGGCGTCAATGCCCTGGCAAACTTCATCCCTCTTGAGATCGATTGCGGCTCAATGTAAACTACAAGGCGCAGCGGTTCATTTTTTAAACCGACTTCGAGATTTGGATAGGCTGCAAGACGCGCGCTATTTCCTTGATGCATTTCAGTCGCTCTCTAATGTTCTAAAACAAGTACTCAATTCACTCTTTGGAAAGACTCAGCTTACTTGGGGCTATCATTCCAACCTCATATCCCAACTTTTCTATAAAAAACCGTTGAATAAAGGGTCTCCGATTGCGATATACTAACGATTTCAATTTTTTCTCCGCCTAGTAGCGGTATCGCATATCTCAAAAATCATTTATGAAGCAATATTATCTCGTGCTTCTGTTACTGTTTGTTTCTGTAACACATGCACAAATCACCATAGAAGGAACCGTGACTCGCGTTCCTACCAATGAAACCGTACCTTTTGTGACGGTGCTAGCGTCCAACGGCGAAGCTACAACCACCAACGAGGACGGTAATTATACCATTGAAGTAACAAATCAAGAAGACACTTTGCAATTCTCTGCCATTGGCTATCAAACCCGTACAGAAACCGTAGGTACACGCACCCGAATTGACGTTCCCTTGCTTGAGGCGACCACCAGTTTGGACGAGGTGGTCATTACGGCTCTCGGACTCGAACGGGAAACCAAGGAGCTTGGATATACCGTGCAACGCCTTGCTTCCGAAGAAATCAACGAAGTGAAAGCAGTGAACTTTTTAGATAACCTGACGGGAAAACTAGCGGGGGTCACTATTACTCCGGGACCCACCGGGGTAGGTTCAAGTTCGCGTATTTCCATTCGGGGTGAATCCTCTTTTTCTAACAACAATCCGTTGTTCATTGTAGATGGAACGCCCATTAATAACACCACCGTGTTGAACGTGACCAATGAAGCGGCCGCCGGGTTTCAAGAAATTGACTTCGGAAACGGCGCTATGGAAGTGAACCCCGATGACATCGCGTCGGTGACGGTACTTAAAGGCCCTACTGCCGCCGCCCTGTACGGTTCCAGAGCGAGCAACGGAGTGATTGTTATTGAAACAAAAGATGGTAGCCAAAAGAAAGGAATTGGCGTGAGTTTTAATACCTCTCTTTTTATTGACAGGGCGTTTCAGCTTCCTGAGTTTCAAAATTCATTCGGACAAGGAAACAGTGGTCAATTTGAATACGTAGATGGATTAGGTGGCGGCATCAACGATAACATCACCTATTCTTGGGGACCTCGTTTAGATCAGGGGTTACTCATTCCACAATACGATAGTCCGGTAGTGCTTCCTGACGGAAGTATTGTGCGCGGTGGCGATACGGCACTGTACAACGGACTGGACATTACGCCTACACCCTTCGTTTCAAATCCAGACAATTTGAAGGATTTTTATGAAACCGGTATTACTACCATCAACAACCTGGCGGTTTCCAATCGCTTTGAAACCGGGCATTACCGACTTTCGTTCACCGACCTCCGTAGTGAATCGATTATTCCCGGTGTCAATTTAGACCGACAAACAGCTGCGGCACGACTCAATTTTAAACCTACGGAAAAGTCGGAATTCAATGCGTCGATCAATTATGTGCATTCTCAAAGTGACAACCGACCTTCTAATGGCTATGGAAGTGAAAATGTAAATTATTCGTTGGTCGCGTGGGGCCCGCGTTCGCTAAACATTCGTAATCTACGAGACTACTGGCAGCCGGGACTTCAGGATGTACAACAGTATTCGTTTAATTATACGTTTTTTGACAATCCGTATTTTATCTTGTATGAAAACCGAAATTCCTTTGAGCGTGATCGTGTCTTCGGAAATCTCTCCTGGCAAAAACACCTCACCGATAAATTGAGTGTTTCGGTACGCACCGGAATTGATTATTCCACCGAGCTTCGGAAGCTGCGCAGGGCTTTCAGCAGTAACCGTTTCCAGAATGGTGGATACGCCGAACACGACGTGAGTTATCGCGAAGTAAATACCGATTTCCTGATAAAATACGAAGATCAATGGGGTCCCGTTTCGTTTAATCTATCTGCTGGAGGTAACCGTTTCGACCAAAAAGCCAGTACCAAACAATCGCAAACAGTGGCACTGGCCCAACCCGGTATTTTTAATTTGAACAATGCCGCAGCACCTATTGAAGTATTTCAATTCCAATCCGAAAAACGGATCAACTCTCTCTACGGTTTGCTAAAATTAGGCTATGAAGATTATCTGTTCTTGGACATTACGGGAAGAAACGATTGGTCCAGTGCGCTAGCCACCCCGTTTTCGGTAGACGGAACGTCCTTTTTCTATCCCTCGGTCTCGGCTAGCTTTGTTTTGTCGGAAGCAGCATCGTTACCCGATGTCTTTTCCTTTCTGAAACTTCGCGCCAGCGTAGCACAGGTGGGGAACGACACCAATCCGTACCAAACCAGTGGAGCTTTTGTCTCGCAAACACCCTTTAACGGACAAGCCACGTTTAGCGATCAGGATTTTATTCCGAATCCCAATCTGAAACCGGAGCAAACTACTTCCTACGAATTTGGAGGAGATATCCGTTTTTTTAGAGACCGTCTGAATTTTGATGTAACGTACTACAACGCCCTCACCGAAAACCAAATTATTTCTCTGCCTATTGCTATTTCTTCCGGCTACGAGCAACAAGTAGTAAACGGTGGGAAAGTACGTACACGAGGGGTAGAACTTATTGCACAACTCATACCTGTTCGCAACCAAAACCTGAGATGGACCTCTACGTTTAATTTCAGTACCAATACCTCCATAGTCGAAGAATTACCGCAAACCGATGGCCGCCTTACGTTGGCCTTCAGTAGAATTTACGACAGCGCCGATCAAACCGTGTGGTTTCAGGTGGAAGAAGGAGGCGAAATTGGAGATATTTATGGTACCGGCTATCTAAAAAACGAAAATGGTGACTTCATTTTGACCGAGAGCGGCAGCTATATCGCTGATAATACGCTTCGGAAAATAGGAAACTATAACCCCGATTTCACCCTGGGGTGGAACAATGACTTTCAGTATAAGAACTGGAATCTCAATTTCTTATTCGACTGGCGTCAAGGCGGTGAGCTCGTATCACGAACCCGCGCCCTGGCCACGGTAGGAGGACAACTCGCTGAAACGGCCAATCGCCCGGAAGCAGGCATCGTACCTCAGGGAGTGGTAAATATAGGAACGGCCGAAAACCCAGAATATGTACCGAATACCACGGCCGTTCCCGCCGAAACCTATTACCGACAATTCTACGATCGAAATCACGAAGAAAATAACACTTATGATGCCTCCTTTATTAAATTAAGGCAATTCTCGTTGGGCTATTCTTTTACCACAAGGGATGGATTTCTGGGCTTGGAAGAGGGAGCAGAAATAAGCGTGGCACTGATTGGAAGAAATTTGTTCGCCATTTCAGACATCCCACATTTTGACCCGGAGCAATACGCCATTCAAGGGAACACCTTCGTGAGCGGTGTAGAAGACATGAGCTACGCAACCACACGAAGCTTTGGCTTCAAAGCAGGCATTAACTTTTAAATATACGATCATGAATACAAGACACTATACTTTATTATTGCTAGCCTTCTTCATGACGTTGGGATGTACCCAAGATTTTGAAGAATTGAATACCAATCCGAATGCGCCCAACTCGGTGCAACCATCGCTATTATTGCGGCAGGTTCTGTATAATACTGGAGATGAATTAAGTTATGAGGGTTTTGTTGCTGGAGATCTACTTTCGCAACATCGCACCGCCATCGATTTCAACCTATTTGATCGTCATGCCCTTAAATCGCCACAACTTGGTGGCAATCCCTGGCCCATTTTATATCAAAACCTTCGAGATAACGAAATCATGCTGCAGCGGGCGCTCAACGAACCTACCAATGCCATATATGAAGGTCCGTCGCGAATTATGAAAGCATATCTTGCAGGACAGCTCACCGACTTGTTTGGAGACGTGCCGTATTTCGAAGCGTTTAATGGCACCAATGGGACGGTTCGGCCGGCCTATGATGCACAACGCGATATTTACCTTCAGGAAGGAGGAATCCTAGATAACTTAGATCGTGCTCTTGAAGCGTTAGCAACGTATGACGATGTCATCGCCCTGGAGGGAGATATTCTCTTTAACGGCAATTTAGAAAGCTGGATTCGCTTCGGAAACTCTTTAAAGATCAGGCACTTGCTTCGTATATCCGGAAGAGAAGATGTGGCAGGCGAATTGCAAGCTATTTTTTCCGAAGGTAATTTTATCAGTACGAACGACCAAAATGCCATCTTCAATTTCACCAATACCGAGCCTAATAACTTTCGGTTGGCACAATTGCGTATTGGCGATTTTAATAATTTCGTGCTGTCGGAAACCATGGAAGACCTAATGATTGGACTGGAAGACCCTAGAATTGGCGTGTTATTCCGGCCTTTTGAAAATGCTTCTTCGGAAGCATACAACGGCCTAATCAACGGTATCGACGCCTCCTCTACCTCTATCGAGTTGGCTGAATATTCGCTGGCCGGTACGATCTTTCGTGAAAATACGGCCTTGCTGGACGCTAATTTTATGACGGCATGGGAGACCTACTTCTGTTTGGCGGAAGCGGCAGCACGCGGACTCATAGCCGCCGACGCCCAGCAACTCTATGAAACGGGAGTGCAACTGGCATTCGACTACTGGAATACGCCGCTTCCCGCCGAGTACCTCACAGGACCCGCAGCTTATGATGCCCCGGGAACCGAACCCCTTCAGCAAATCATCACTCAAAAATGGATCGCCAATACGATCAATAGTTATGAAGGCTGGGTAGAATACCGTCGTACCGGTTTCCCGGAATTTCGCCCTGTTCAAGCAAGTTTGAATGACGGGTTAATCCCGATTCGTATGCCATACCCTGCGGAAGAAGAAGCTCTGAATGCTGAAAACTATGCGGCCGCTGCTGCTGCGACCAATGGCAATAGCATTAACGTTCCCGTTTGGTGGGATGAGTAAAATAATTGAAGTAAATGAGTAGTACAGTCTGGCAGTGGATTTTGGTCATCGGATCAAGCGGCCTCCTATTTTGGTTGTCGCCTTGGGCAAAAACGCCTGCGCAGTTCTTTCAGGCAGCGCAAGGGAAGATCAAACCCAATGCCTGGATGCTTACAGGAAGCTTGATTATCTCTTGGATCTTTGCCAAAAGTATTACCAATGCGGCGAATCTCGGACTCGAATTTGGCTGGGTAGGCGGTATAGCGTACGCAGGCTATTATCTGTCGTTTGCGGTAGCGGGCATACTCATCTACCAGCTTCGCACCAAAGGAGGCTTCAATAGCATACATCATTTTTTAACCCAACGATTTGGAAAAGGCGCGATGGCGCTCTTTTCCTTTTTGATCATCATTCGCTTGTTCAACGAGGTTTGGAGCAATACCATGGTCATAGGTACCTATTTCGGGGAAATGGGCACGACCCCTTATTATGCCGCTATCTTAATTTTCACGATACTCACATTGGGCTACGCCCTGAAAGGAGGCTTGAGTAGCTCTATTTTTACAGATGTTATCCAAATGGTATTGTTCACCATTTTGCTTATGGTTATCCTGGGAGCCATTTTCTCGACTCCCGAATTTTCTTCGGAAGCCATTGCTGCTTCAGGAAGTTGGGGCTTCGACACGGGAATAAACCTTCTTCTGGCCGCCATATTGCAATCGTTTAGTTATCCATTTCACGATCCTGTGTTAACCGATAGAGGCTTTATTACGAGTCCGAAGATCACCCGAAAAAGTTTTCTCTGGGCCAGCGTGCTAGGCGCTTCCTGCATTTTCTTATTTAGCTTGATTGGGGTGTATGCGCAGCGTCAAGGAATGGAAGGACAAGCCGCGGTGGAAGTAGGCAAGGCCTTCGGAATTGTGATTCTCTTGGTAATCAACTTTATCATGATCACTTCGGCGGCCTCAACGCTAGACTCTACCTTCTCGTCTTTTTCCAAACTACTTTCGGTCGATCTGGGCATGGGAAGAAATTTGACCTTTGGTCGTGCCGCGATGATAGGCATTGCCATAGTTGGAACCATACCCGTATTTCTAGAAGCTGAAATTTTGAGTGCTACTACTATCTCGGGTACTATGGTCATTGGGCTCACCCCCGTTTTTTGCTGTTGGAAGGTGAAGGCACCCCCACTTAGTTTTTACTTAAGTGTGGGATGTGGCTTGTTTTTTGGGGTATTGTTGGTCCTCGGGCTATTTCCGAAGGCGCTTTTGTTCACCTCGGGAAAATATGCTTCCTTATTGTGGGTGAATCTCTGGGGTATCGTTTGTTGTTTTATATTGTATTTCGTTCCGGCATGGATAAAAAAATAAAATCATTAGGGAAGTTGAAGGGCAAAGTGCTATTATTCGGTGGCGTATACAGCAACCTGCAAGCCTTAGAAGCGCTAATATGCATTTCAGAAAATCTTGATATTCCGCCGGAAAATTGCATCTGTACGGGAGACATCATAGGGTATTGCGCCCAACCAGAAGAAACGCTACAACTGTTCCATAGTTGGGGTGCACACAGCATATTGGGGAATGTCGAGATTCAATTGCGCAGCGGGGCTCAGGATTGCGGTTGCGAATTCAGAAAAGGATCGCGTTGCGATGATTTTTCCCAACAGTGGTACCCGTATGCGCAAAGCAAGCTGTCACAACAGTCTTATACCTATCTCAACACCTTACCCGATCACATCGAATTCACCTATGCCGGGAAACGAGTGATGGTAGTTCACGGATCTTGGTTTGAAGTGGCTGATTACATCTTCAAATCGACTCCCTGGGAAACAAAGAAAGCTTCATTAACGGCTACCCAGAGTGATGTTATTGTCGCGGGACATTGCGGTATTCCCTTCCAGCATGAGGTGGAGGGCCAACTTTGGCTAAATCCCGGTGTTATTGGCATGCCTCCCAACGACGGTACGCCGCTGGTATGGTACGCACTGCTGGACGATACGGATGACACATTTTCGTACACACAGAATACCTTTGCGTATGATCATATACGAACCCACCGTTTGATGAAAGAGGCACCGTTACCTCCCGAATACGCCCGCACTATCCTGACGGGAATTTGGGACAATACCGAAATCCTTCCGCCCGTGGAAACCGGATTGCAAGGTTTTGGCATTCGTTTGTAAGGCGCCAAGAAAGAATAGACCAAGATACCTATGAAAACACTGCTTTACATAACATTCTCTCTTACCTTTTTTCAAGGGTTGGGGCAAAGCGCGTTACAAGAGCTCTTGCAGCGGTACAACACCCGAAGTGTTCCTTATATTTCGGTAGAAGCATTACGGATGTTTCAGCAGCAGGGGAATCGAGTAGTGCTGGATACCAGAGAACGCAATGAGTATGAGGTAAGTCACATTCAAAACGCCACGTTTGTTGGATTCTCGGATTTTTCCGAAGCCGAGATCGATTCGATCCTACCCAATAAGGAGACGCCAATAGTGGTCTATTGCTCACTCGGGATACGTTCCGAAGAAATTGCTGAAAAACTGAAAAAAGCAGGCTACACTCAGGTAGAAAATTTGTACGGTGGTATCTTTGAATGGAAGAATAAGGGCTATCCGGTGGTGAACTCAGAGAACCAACCTACCGACAGCATTCACGGTTACTCTAAAAGCTGGAGCAAGTGGCTGCACAACGGAATCATCGTGATAGACCAAGAATAATACGATCATGGAATCATCCTCTATGCAAGAAGAAACGAACGCGCAAAATACTGCCGGGTTGCCGTCGCACAAAAGCGCCCTTGTAATCTTTACCAGAAATCCGGAGTTGGGAAAAGTGAAAACCCGACTCGCCGTGACGGTAGGAGACGAATCGGCACTTGAGATTTATAAATTTTTGCTGAAACACACGGCCTCGATCACCCAAAAACTACCCGTAGATAAATATGTGTTTTATTCCGAAAAGGTGCGTGAAAACGATATTTGGTCGGAACACGTATATCGAAAAAAAGCACAGCAAGGAACCGATCTGGGAGCGCGCATGCTGGATGCGTTTGAAGGGCTTTTTAGCGTGGGCTATGAAAAAGTGATCATCATTGGAAGCGATATGTATGATCTTGGTGAGCGCGATCTATCCAACGCTTTTACCGCCTTAGACAGCGCGGAAGTAGTCTTGGGACCCGCTACTGATGGGGGATACTACCTGCTCGGGATGAAGCAGTTGCTTCCGAAACTTTTTAAAGAGAAGGATTGGGGTACCGATACCGTGCTAAAAGCCACGTTAGCCGACCTCAACAATAAAAAGCTGACGCTCTTAGACGAACGAAACGATATTGATTATTTTAGCGACATTCGGCATTTGGAAGCCTTACAACATTTGCTTCCGGACCACTTAGACAACACTTTTAGGTAACGAAATATGGATAAATACATAAACGAATCGGTCGCATTTCTGCAAGAACGCGGCTTTGGAAACCCTCAAATTGGTATCATACTGGGTACTGGTCTTGGCCAGATCCTGGAAGAAGTAGCAATTGAAGCTGAAATGAGCTACAACCACATTCCCTACTTTCCAACCGCCACGGTTGAATTCCACCAGGGAAAGTTGATCTTCGGAACCCTCGCCGGAAAAAAAGTGATCTTAATGCAAGGTCGTTTTCATTTGTACGAAGGATATTCATTTCGGGATGTCACCTTTCCGGTACGCGTAATGCATAAGCTGGGCATTGAAAAATTACTGGTAAGCAACGCGAGTGGCGCCATCAATCTTTCCTTTAAGAAAGGAGAAATTATGCTTATTGATGATCACATCAACTTGCAGGGTGGATCGCCGTTGGCGTTTAAGGGTGTAGAGCGACTTGGGCAACGATTTGTAGACATGAGTGCACCCTACGACCCCAACATGAACGAAACTATTGAAGCGATTGCCAACGAACACGACATCACACTACACAAAGGAGTCTATGCCAGTGTGGTGGGACCGCAATTGGAGACCCGCGCAGAATATCGTTATTTGAAGATTATTGGTGCCGATGCCGTAGGCATGAGCACCGTTCCTGAGATCATTGTGGCCAATCACTTACAGCTTCCCGTCGCCGCTGTATCGGTACTAACCGACGAATGCGACCCCGACAATTTAGAACCTGTAGACATTGCCGATATCATGGCAATGGCCGCCAAGGCAGAACCCCATATGATCACGCTTTTTACTGAATTAATAAAACAATTGTAAGCACCCTTTTAATGAGCTACTTAGAAACCACCCACAACGTATATAAAGATGCGGCTTTGACGCCGGATGTCGGACTCTGCTGTACGACCAACCCTATCTGGGAGCTACCCGGCCTCAAAATTCCAAAAATCATGCAGGAGATGAATTATGGCTGCGGAAGCACCGTACATGCTCGGGACCTTACCAACAACCCTAAGGTGCTTTATGTTGGCGTGGGCGGCGGAATGGAGTTGTTGCAATTTGCCTATTTCAGCAGACAAAAAGAAGGTGTCATTGGTGTTGATGTGGTCGATGAGATGTTGGAAGCTTCACGCAAAAATTTTATGGAAGCGGAAGCACAGAATCCGTGGTTTTCAAGTGACTTCGTATCCTTGAAAAAAGGAGATGCCTTGCATCTTCCGGTAGCCGACAATACGATTGATGTGGCAGCTCAAAATTGTTTGTTCAATATCTTCAAAGAAGACGACCTCAAACGTGCGATTGAAGAAATGTACCGTGTGTTGAAACCGCATGGCCGACTCGTGATGAGTGATCCAACCTGTGAACAGCCCATGAATGAAGCACTTCGAAATGACGACCGTTTACGCGCTTTATGTCTCAGCGGAAGCCTGCCCATCAAAGAGTATGTGAAAGCACTAACCGACGTTGGCTTCGGAACCATAGAAATACGAGCGCGCAAACCCTATCGTATTTTAGACCCAAAACACTACCCCACCGAGGAATTGATCTACATTGAATCAATTGAGGTGGCTGCCATTAAAGATCCTATGCCCGAAGATGGCCCGTGCATCTTTACCGGAAAAGCGGCTATTTATTACGGAACAGAAGATTATTTTGACGATAGCAAAGGACATGTATTGCTAAAAAATCAACCGCTGGCCATTTGCGATAAAACGGCCAATGCCTTACAACAATTAGGGCGTGATGATATTTACATTAGTGAAAGCACCTATCATTACGATGGAGGGGGCTGTTGCTAACAACGGCACCTCATAGTACGCTAAATTTTTGCTAAAACACTCCTAAACCCTGTTAAGTACCGCGGTTCACCTTTCTGAAGCAAGTATCTTTAAGGAATTGGTATAAGGAATCTATATTGTTTCCGACTACGTATATTCTTAAAACACTCATGTATGAAATGCATCAAACTACCGTTACTGACCATCGCAATAGCCCTCACCCTTCAAAGCTGCAATTTACTTTCCGCCGCCGGCATTACCAGTCAGGGACAACCTACTAAAAAGGTAGATGGAACGCTTACCTCATCTACGGCCAACTCGGCCATCAATGTAGATCACAGCGCCTGGGACACCCTGTTAAAGAAACACGTAGACGCCAATGGACTCGTAGACTATCAAGGCATGAAGGCAGATCGTGCTGCGCTCAACGCATATCTACAAGAGTTATCGTCTTACGATCCTTCTAACGATTGGAGTGTGCAAGAACTACTGGCGTATTACATCAATTTATATAACGCTTATACCGTAGACCTCATTCTTGACAACTATCCTTTAGAAAGCATTAAAGATATTGACGGTGCCTGGACCAAAGGAATTGTTCCTGTAGGAAACCGCGAGCTATCATTAGGGGGTATTGAAAATGGTATCCTTCGAAAAATGGACGAACCTCGTATCCACTTCGCCATCAATTGCGCGTCGATGTCGTGTCCCAAACTCCTCCGAGAAGCTTATACGGCAGCAACCATCAACGAGCAATTGGACCGGGCCACTTCAGAATTTATCAATAGCGACAAAAATGATATTACAGCGAACAAGCCCAAAGTGAGTTCGATTTTTAAGTGGTACAAAAATGATTATACGGTAGATGATAGAACCGATGTGATTCGATTTATCAATCAGTATAGCACCGTGGAGATCAATCCAAGGGTAGAACTCATGTACAAAGAATACGATTGGTCTTTGAATGAGCAAAAATAAAACCTTCCTAGGTTAATTTTCGTAAGTTTACCCAATGATCAGTATCATCATTCCCGTTTATAACGAAGCGCAGCGCATTGCCCCTATTTTGCGCTATCTTACCACTGCCGGATCGTCACAGCACATTCGTGAGATCATTGTGGTAGATGGCAACAGTACCGATGATACCAAAGCCCTAGCCACATCCGTAGTTGAAACATCAATCATTCCCATACAGGTGATGTCTTCGGAAAAGGGACGTGCCCGACAAATGAATACCGGTGCGAAAGTGGCTGAAGCCGAAGTGCTCTATTTCCTTCACGTAGACTCCTATCCGCCCCTTCATTTTGACGCTCACATTCTGAAAGCTGTTGCCACCGGAGATCAAGCGGGTTGCTTTCGAATGCGTTTCGACAGCCAACATCCTTGGTTACAACTAGCGGGCTGGTTAACACGATTCAATTGGCGCGCCTGTCGGGGTGGCGACCAGAGTATCTTTGTTACACAATCTTTGTTTGATACGATTGGCGGCTTTAATGAAGAGTATATCATTTATGAAGATATCATCTTTATCAATCAATTGTATGCGCACGGTTCTTTTACCGTCTTACCCTATTGGTTGACTACATCAGCGCGCTTGTACAGAGAGAAAGGAATCGCTACGCTGCAATACCATTTCTACATGATCTACCTCAAAAAAGCGCTTGGCGCCACCCCGGAAGAGCTTTACGGCTACTATTGCAAGCATATTAAAAGTCAGGAGTTAGACAAAACACCGATGACGGTAGAAGCGATATTCGATAAGTAAACTTTAGGATTTCTTAAACACGGCCGCTGAAATATTGGTTGTAATTTGAACGAAAATTACCAACCATGAATATTTATGAAGCCATCCGAAAGGATCATGACAAACAACGAGAACTATGTCGTTTGGTAACTTCTACTTCTGGCGACTCTAAAGGACGCAAGGAGATGTGGGAGCAACTCAAACACGAACTTCAAATACATGCAGACGCCGAAGAGCGCCACTTTTATTCTCCACTCATCGATAATGATATGATGCAAGAGCACGCCCGCCATGGGATTGCAGAGCATCATGAAATGGATGAGCTGATCGAAAAAATAGACGATACCGATATGGACTCTCCTGCTTGGTTAACCTACGCCAAGCAACTTTGTGAAAAAGTGGAGCACCACTTGGAGGATGAGGAAAAAACCTTTTTTCAGTTATCCGGAAAAGTATTTAGCGAAGCTCAAAAAACAGCGCTCGCTAAAGACTATTTGGAAGCCATGAAATCCAATCGGTAATTTCTAAAAGTACTGGCCAATTCCGATAACGAACCCTTGGGTCGCGTCTTTGGTTATTCCCATCCCATAATCGACACGAAATACCGTGTTGAATATTCGCTTATGGATGAATCGCAGACCTAAACCGGGGTAAATACGAAGGTTTTGATTATCTCCAAAATCACTGAGATCTCCTCCCGGATTTCGCCAACTTCCGGCATCCACAAAGGCGTTCCCCTGCAACACGAACCAGTTCTTTTCGAAGAGGGTATGACGATACTCGGTATTCAGTACGATAGCTGCTGTTCCTCTATCGATAGTATTTCCCACCCCGCGAATGTTGAGGTTATTGTCTACAGCAAAAGGCGCAAAGGGTGTATCCGAGTTGGTCGCTATCCCCAACCGCAAACGTGAGGCCCAATTACCAGTTACTCCAAATTGTCGATAATAGGTAAGGTCTGCAAACCCCAAGAAGAAATCTGGTAGTGCCTTATCTGAACTATTGACATACTGTAGATTCACAGTGCTTTTGAAGCCATCTACCAAGTAATAAAACCGTTTCACGGTATTATATTCGTAGATCCCCTTCAGCAAAAATTTATCTACTTCCAGGTTGGTAGGAACATCGGGACGTGTCGCTCCTTCCAAATATTCATAGGTTTCCGTAAAAAAACTCGCGCCCGCCTCCAACCGATGTTGTAAGTTAAAACGGTACAATCCTAATAGCTCGTAAGAGGTGTTGTTATAACGATAATTGGCGGTGCGGGCGTCCAAAAAAACAGGCTCTTGGGTCGTTAGATCCTGATAGTTGGCGGCCAACCCCCAATGCGCTGCAAATAAGAACGGCGCTCTAAAATTTACCCCCCAACTACTAAAAATATCGTTTTGGTAAAATCCACCGAAAGAAATATTTCTTCCTAGTCCGTTGAACTCATACAATCCAATCTTGTAGGCAAACTCATCGTTATCGGTAGTCCATATATTGGCCGTAGGAAGTAAGGTAAAGTTCTCCTCAAAGCGATAGATAACAAGATAGGTTCCATCCTCGTTACGCTGTGTTTCGTACGCAGCGTGCGCGATTCCCGGTAGCCGGATGAGTTGCACCATATCTCGTTCCAGCAAAGTGCTGTCCAATGGTTTTCCGGGCGCTACTTCAACAAGTCTTTGAACGAAAGAGGGCTTGGTTTTCTTTAGGTTTTCAAATCGGATTTCAGCGATGTTCTGTGCGTAGGAAAGTGCGGAAATGAAACACATCACTACCACCAATGATGTTCTCAGATTCGGTATACCATCTTCTTCCCTACTCTTCCGGTATGTCATAAAAGTCCTTGAGTAGTTTTTCGGCCGGCTTGTTTTGAGGGGTGAACATGGTATTTTCTACTCCACCCACTCGATCATGGGCAAGAAACCACTTCCACAAAAAACCTCCGTGCATCCATGGTTCTTGCCATACCGACTCGTATAAGCCCTGAAGCAGATTCACTTGAGCTTCCATATTCACATCCTTTTCGGTTCGTTCGCTCTGCCAAGGCTCTTTACCCGCAAAATCTCTACTTCGATAGCCAAATTCGGTAAACAAAACGGGGGTATCATGGCGTTGGGAAACGTGTTTCAGTTCCTTTACCCAAGGTGCCCAACCGGCCTTTGCCTGGGCCAGCGTAGGTGTTTTTGCTTCGGAAATGGGAAAGTAGGCATCTACTCCAATGTAATCGAGTTCTTCCCAAAATGGAAACGAATCGTACTCATCCCAATTGGCTGCGTACGTTAATTTTCCGGGATAGATCAACTTCACTTCGGCGATGAGCTCCTTCCAAAATTCCGGGCGATGCTCGATAAAGCGTTGTAACTCGGTGCCAATACAAAAAAGGGCCACTTCATTTTCCGCAGCGACCTTTCCGAAGGTCATAATAAAATCGCGATAGGTTGTTTCCAACAGCTGCCAATCGGCCTCGGTTGTCATTTTCATGTGCCCGGTATAGACCCCGTTCATAATCCAAATCTGTGGTTTCAACATCACTTGCAGCCCATGGGAATGCGCAATCTCTATATATTGCGCGACACCCTCCACAGTTTCCCCATACCATTGCCGGTTGGTATTGAAATAAATGTTCGGAGCAGTAATATCTCTTACAAAACCGAACGGCATGATCGAAACAAAGTTCGTTTGTGTTGCTAACAGCGGTCGTAGCTGCACTTCGGAAAGCGTATCTCTGGAGGCCACCAGACTCATGCCATTGATCTTTTTATGTTGTGCCTGACACGCAGATAGTACCACGATAATCCATACTATGTGAAATATCCTCATTTGTTTTTTACTGAAAAATACGCAAAATACTTACGTTTTATCACAACCATCTGTTTTTAGAACACCGCTCTAAGGCCCAGGTTAAAAGTCTTGCCCAAGCCCGTGTTGGTACCACGCACAAATTGTGTGTACAAGAGTTCAAGATTCAGTTCTTTTGTAAGCTGATATTTTGCTCCTCCTCCAACCGCCGTAAAATCTTGGGAAAAATTATTGTTGATATTAATGAGTTGTGAGTGTTGCACCAAGGCAAGCACCGTAAAACTGGCAGACGGAAAGTAGCTAAAGAACAGACCAGGGGTTAGTCGGAGGCTATCATTGGCAAAACTATTGGCTTGCGGCCCGAAGTTTAGTTCTGTATTTAATTCTGTAAACAATTGAAAATGGTTTCCCGGAAAGGTGTGGTCGTAAAACAATCGATTTTGCCAGAGGTAACCATTTTGGTCTAAAAAGACACCTTCCTCGGTTTCGTTATCGACCAACGGAAAGAAGAATGCACTTTGAATGGAGAAGTTCCCTACATTGTTAAAGGGAACAAACTTAACGGCAGGCGCAATACTGGTAAATCCACTTCGGGCGGTTCCTCGTTCTCCGTCGAAGGCAAAGACATCAAGTGCGTTTCGGTTGGCCACTACATTGCTTCTAAACTCTAAGATCAACCCCAAATTCCAACGTCGTTTGGTGTCCATTCCGGTAAACCCTTCTAAGGTCGACGTGAAAAATGTTTCGCGAGGCTCAGTACCTTCCGAAAAAGTACTTTTATTTTGAGTGTATAGATTGTTGAACCATTTAAGGTCCCATTGTCCTTTACCAATCAATTTAGAAGGCGTGAGTGTTTGAATTACAGAGCCTTCCACTTCCTCTTGTGCCTGTAGCGCGGGAGCGAGTATCAAAAATAGAACGGTCAATCGAAACAGTCTATTACAGTGCATACGGGTTGTATTTTTGTTGTTCCTTATGAAAATGTTTTGAGATCACTTTTGCGCGTTCAAACGCCAATCGTAGGAATAATATTCAAGCTTACTATCGCTCGAAATAGGTTGATTCCGGTAGGTGTTTATATAATCGAGTACTGTCTTCTGCGCACTCAGGAAGTCTTCCCGGTACCATGTAAAGATTTCTGAAACCGCCACCTTATTCTTAGCCACTCTAATAAATTGCTCATTGTTCAATGCCAAACGTGTTTGCCGTGTTAACTGTTTGTTTAAGGTTTCGGGCCGGTAGGCCGAAGCGATCAAAGGAGGGCAACCTTTAGCTCCACACACCAAGACAAAATGGATCCGAGCATCGTCAAATACTGCTCGTAGTTTTTTGTTCTCAATATCGTTTAGCGTGAGGTTGGCACCTCCCACCGAATACTTGATTCGATCGAAGAATCCATTCGTGTCAAGCGGAGAGGCAATGGGGTAGTGATTTACAACACCCTTTATTACCAGTACATTATAAGCGTTAATCCAAAACGCCTTATATTCATCAATGTTCCTAACGTCTACTCGAACCCCCTCTAATTGTTTCACAAGGTCGTTTAAGGGCTTCGGCTGTTCGTGAAGGGATGCATAATCAACACGCCCCTCACTCACATAGGAGGCGAAAAATGCATCGGCTTCATCGAAAAACCTATCTAGTTCTTGGGCCTTCAGCAGTGAAGGCACTACTATTAATACAGCTAGTAAGTAGAGGCGTTTCATATCGTACTGTTTAGACCCCTTCTGTCTTTTCAATCTAAAAGTCCTTACACGGAGACACTTTTTTTATTTCTTCCGTAGAAATGCTGTAATGTTTGTACCTTGTTGTTCGACATAACCGTCAATTACAACTATTATATGGAGCACGTAGTCATTATTGGAAACGGAATTTCTGGTATCACCGCTGCCCGGCATATCCGGAAATTGAGCGATAAGAAAATTACTATTGTTTCTTCGGAAGCGGCCCACTTTTTTTCTCGCACCGCCCTGATGTATGTTTATATGGGACATATGCGCTGGAAAGACATTGAGCCCTATGAAGCTGGTTTTTGGAAAAAAAATAGCATTGATCTACTACAAGACTATGTAACAAGCGTTAATACCGAAACCAAACAGCTTCATCTCAAAAACAACGAACCCTTATCGTACGATAAATTGATCTTGGCTACCGGCTCTTCTACGCGAATGTTTGATTGGCCGGGACAACACCTTAATGGAGTTCAAGGCTTGGTTACCAAACAAGACCTGGAAGCGCTTGAAAAAATTGCGCCTAACAAGGAAAAGTGTCGAAGAGCGGTGATTGTGGGAGGCGGCCTCATAGGGGTAGAACTAGCCGAGATGCTGCGCACGCGCGACATAGAAGTGAGTTTTCTGGTACGTGAAAACGCCTTTTGGACCGGTGTCCTTCCGCAACCGGAAGCCACCATGCTCTCTGCCCATATCGCTTCGCATGGGGTGGACTTGCAACACAATACTGAATTGCGTGAAATTCTTGGCGATGCCGATGGAAACGTACGCGCCGTAATCACCAAAGAGGGTGTCGAGATTCCTTGTGATCTGGTAGGCATCGCCACGGGTGTTACCCCAAATATTGCCTTTTTATCAGACAGTCGCATTGAAATCGATCGGGGAATTTTGGTCAATGAATATTTAGAAACCAACATCCCAGAGGTGTACGCCATTGGCGATTGTGCGCAACAGCGCCAACCCATAGGGAAGCGTCCTCCTGTGGAGGCGGTGTGGTACACCGGGAGAATTATGGGAAAAACGGTGGCACAGACATTATGCGGAAATTCCACTGCGTATTCACCCGGACATTGGTTTAATTCCGCGAAATTTTTTGATATCGAATATCAAACCTACGGTTGGGTCTTTTCAGAAAAAAAGAAAGCTGAGGAAGAAACTCATTTTCATTGGAAAAATCCCGATAAAGAAATATGTATCACGCTGGCGTATCACAAAGCTTCTCGTGCTTTTTTAGGCATCAACACCTTTGGTATACGCATGCGACATGAAGTATTCAACCGATGGCTTGAAGAAAAACGATCGGTGGACTATGTGATTCAAAAACTGTCTCAGGCAAATTTTGACCCTGAATTTTATACTCAGTATTACACTTTAATTCAACAAGAGTTTCTAACCAATGCTACCTTAACCGCCTAATATGAGCACCTTTCAACGCGACCTGTCGCTTACCGGACAACCCCCAAAAAGCATCAACCTACAACAAAAAATCGCCACGGTTATCGGACTCATCGGTCTGGGAATCCTCGCGCTATTTTTAATGAATCTCTCGTTGCCTCAAAAAGCGATTTGGCTCACCAGCTCCCTGCTTCTCATGGCCACAGGTGTTATCCTCTTTGCGCGCGCCGCCTATCTCAATGAGCATGCAGGGATCAAGAATCACGGAGTCTATTTTAAATCGCTCTCCTCCCGGGGCTTCTGGGCCTGGGTGTTGGGGATTGCCCTTACCCTTTTTTATGTGGCCCTCTACTGGTTTCCACAGTATTTAGGGCTTGTAAACGAAGGTGACAATAAAGGACTTATCGCCTTGTTCGATCCGTTGAGCCGCTTCATCAGTGGCAACCCAGCTTCCCAGTGGTTTGTCTACGGAACGCTGTATACCCTGGCTATTCTTACCTTCGGGATAAAATTTATTTACAAGTACCGTCACAATCGGTATGAGATTATCCGAACCTTTTCGGTGATGTTCTTTCAATTGTCCTTTGCTTTTTTAATTCCTGAATTCTTAGTGGCGTTGCAACTTCCCTATTATGATTTTAAGAATATCTGGCCCTTAAACTACGAACTCTTCGCAGGCTATAAAATTGACGAATTTATAAGCGCTGGTACTATCGGACTTATCATGTTGATCTTCGGAATTGTTTCCGTTTTCGTGATCACCCCAATTCTTACCTACAAATACGGAAAGCGATGGTATTGCAGTTGGGTGTGTGGTTGTGGCGGACTCGCAGAAACCGCGGGAGATCCGTTTAGACATTTATCTGACAAAAGCACGGGAGCCTGGAAAGTAGAACGATGGGTGGTGCATAGCGTGGTGGTATTTGTCACGGTAATGACGACCGCCGTGGTGTTTTCATACCTCAGACAAAATGAATCGGAATCCCTCTCAGAGTACAGTCCACTGGAGAACCATACGGTCTTCATCAGTGCGCTTGACGGGCGTCCATTGCACGAACGTGTACGCAGCGCTCAAGATGCTAAAGCGTCGGCAGTGTATTTTATTAATTCGGAAGCTTCGGAAACACCTCCGAGCTTATCTAACACCCAAGGTATTGCCATTCCGTTCTATGTAATTTCGGAAATTGAAAATAGAGAGGCCCTTGAGAATGTGCGTCAAGGGGCGACGGCTACCTTTATTCTAGACGGTCCCGAAACAACACGCGTAACGGTTTCTGAAGGCACCTCCGTTTCTTTTTTTGATAATCTGTGGATCTCAAAAGAGTTTTTTATCTGGTTTGTAATTGGGCTACTCACCTTAATTTTTGCTTGGGTGATGCTATTCCGAAGAGAACAACTCGCTAAAGATGCGAGGTATGGAGCCATTGGATATTTCGTGATTGTTATCAGCATTCTCCTTTTCACCTACGTGAGCACTCCCTGGAAGCTTTTCTTTTTTGATGCCTATCAATTGCGAAAAGGGTATGGGTTTTTGATTGGGGCGATGTTTAGTGGTGTGATTGGAGTAGGGTTTTATCCCATCTTCGGAAGTCGGGTTTGGTGTCGGTTTGGGTGCCCCATGGCAGCCATTCTTGGGTTTCAGCAGCGCTTGTTTTCGCGTTTTCGAATTACGACGAACGGCGGACAATGTATTTCCTGCGGAAACTGTTCTACCTACTGCGAAATGGGCATCGATGTTCGGGCCTACGCCCAAAAAGGAGAGAATATTGTGCGTTCTAGTTGTGTGGGCTGTGGTATCTGCTCTGCTGTGTGTCCGAGAGGAGTATTAAAACTAGAAAACGGGCCTCGTAAGGGACGAATAGAAGGAAAAGACGTGTTGTTAGGAACCGACGTCGATCTTATGAATCATCTCAATTAATGTACCTTGCGCGGAAAATTTAAGAATTCATGTCTCGCCCCCCTCGCATCGTAGTTATTATCCCAGCCTTTAATGAAGCGGAAAGTATTGCCCTGGTGCTTCGAGAGATCCCTGCGGAAGTTTCCCATACGATCGTTGTCGACAATGGCTCTACCGACGGCACCGGTGAGGTCGCGGCAAAAGCGGGCGCCATTGTTGTTCGTGAAAACCAAAAGGGGTATGGATACGCTTGCTTGAAAGGTATGCGCTATATTTCCGACCACTCTCTTGCGCCCGACATTGTTGTTTTTCTCGATGGCGATTATAGTGACTACCCGGAATATCTAACGCCGCTGGTTGCTCCTATCATTTCCGGTGCAAAGGATTTAATGGTTGGAGCCAGAGTGGCGAACTTGCGAGAGGCAGGCGCTATGACCTTTCCGCAGCGCTTCGGAAATAGTTTGGCTACCTTTTTAATGCGCGTATTTTTTGGGTCGCGCTTTACTGATTTAGGACCCTTTCGCGCGATTCGGTACGAATCATTACGAAAATTGAATATGGAAGATAAAACCTATGGATGGACGGTTGAAATGCAATTGAAAGCCTTAAAAAAAGGATTGCGATATGGAGAGATTCCGGTTCCGTACCGCAATAGAATTGGCGTTTCCAAAGTGTCGGGTACCGTAAAAGGTGCTATATTTGCCGGCGTGAAGATACTGGGATGGATCTTTAAATACAGCCTCAAAAAATGATCGTAGAAACCCTCATAATTGCCATTTATTCGATCGCGCTTCTGTTGATTTTTTTCTACGCGTTGGCCCAACTCAATTTGCTCTTCAATTACCTCCGGGCGCGCAAGAATAGCCGCTCTACCGAACCCCAATTCGATCTAAAAAACCCAGAGGAAACCCCTTTTGTAACGGTACAGCTCCCTGTCTATAACGAACTCTACGTAATGGAGCGATTGTTGAATAATATTGCGCAACTGGAATATCCTTCCAACAAACTTGAAATACAAGTTTTAGATGATTCTACTGATGAATCGCTTCAGCAAACCGCAGCTCACATTGAACGCTTGCAGGCAAAGGGTGTCAATATCAAACATATTACCCGTACCGATCGGACTGGCTTTAAGGCGGGCGCGCTCAAGGAAGGCTTAAAAACGGCTCAGGGCGAATATATCGCCATCTTTGACGCCGATTTTCTTCCGAAGAAAAACTGGCTATTGCGAACCATTCCGTATTTCAAAAACGAAAAGATCGGGGTCGTTCAAACGCGATGGGGCCACCTCAACAAAAACTATTCGTTGCTCACCCGCGTTCAGGCATTTGCCTTAGATGCCCATTTCACTTTAGAACAAGTAGGCCGCAACAGTCGTGGCCATTTTATCAACTTCAACGGAACCGCCGGTATCTGGCGAAAAACCTGTATCGAAGATGCCGGAAACTGGGAAGGAGATACGCTTACTGAAGACCTGGATCTGAGTTATCGCGCGCAGTTAAAGCAGTGGCAATTTAAATATTTGGAAGAAGTGGAAACTCCGGCCGAGCTTCCGGTGGTGATTAGCGCCGCACGTTCCCAACAATTTCGATGGAATAAAGGGGGCGCGGAGAACTTTCAGAAAATGGCAAAGAAAGTATTGTCGAATCAACACATTCCTTTTAAAACAAAGCTCCACAGCATTATTCACTTATTGAATAGCACCATGTTTCTGAACATTTTGGTGGTAGCGATTCTCAGCATTCCCATGTTGTACATCAAAAATGAATACGAGCATTTAAAAATGTACTTCTTTGTGATGAGCTTTTTTGTGATTAGCACAGTCATCTTTTTTATCTGCTATTGGTTCTCTTTCAAAAGTATTTACGGTGGCGGCATGCGCAATTTTTTACGGTATACAGGCATGTTCTTTACCTTTTTCTCTATTGCCATGGGCTTTTCACTACACAATAGTATTGCGGTGATTGAGGGTCATCTTGGGAAGAAAAGTGAATTTATTAGAACGCCCAAGTTCAATATTAACAGCATTCGTGATAGTTGGAAGGGCAATAAATACCTAAAAGAAAAGATCTCTCCCAGAGTCTTTGTAGAGGGATTGTTGATGGTCTATTTCGCCTTCGGAATGTATTCTGCTTTTATCGTGGGCGACCAAGGGGGAGACTTCGGTCTTTTTCCGTTTCATTTCATGCTTTTCGTTGGGTTTGGCTTTGTCTTCTTCAAAAGCCTTACGTCCAAAGCGTGAGCTTCCACCCTTTCCGAAGGACAAACCGTTTAAAAAGTGATGGAAACCGTCAAGGTATCGGATGCTCGCTGTACCTGCACGGTGGTCTCCTGACCTTTTTCAAATTTCGACAAGGCCTTCATATAGCTCATCATATCGGTCACGGGGTGCTCGCCCAATTGAACGACGACGTCGCCTTTTTTCAGACCGGCTAATTGGGCAGGTTTATCTTCACTCACGCCATCGATGCGCATGCCTTCTCCCGTAAACAAGTAATCGGGAACAACGCCTAAAGCCACCTTAAATCGAGGGACTTCTTCGCTTTCATTCTTTGTTTTTCGGAATGCTAATTTGTCTTCATCCTGAAGATCGTTTACGATGCTTCTGATATAGCTGTAGATCGCTTCCATGCCTTCGTAATTTAACTTGTCGGCATCGTCACTGGGTTTGTGATAATCTTCATGTTGCCCGGTAAAGAAATGAAGCACCGGAATATCCATCAAGTAAAAGGAAGTGTGATCGCTAGGTCCTACGCCACTTTCGTGTTCGGCGATATTGAGGTCGTACTCATTATTAGCGAACAAGGTTTGCTTAAAGGTTGGGGACGTTCCTACTCCATGCACTGCCAGGGTACGCTCTTCATTAAGGCGACCGACCATGTCCATATTGATCATATAGGAAACCGACGATAGATCGATGGTTGGGTTTTTTACAAAATAATTGGATCCTAGCAAGCCTAATTCTTCTCCTGAAAAAGCAATAAATAAATAGTTTTGATTACCAAATTCCTTTTGCTGCAAGGTTTCCGCTAATCGTAACAAGATCGCTACGCCACTCGCGTTATCGTCGGCACCATTATGAATGGCCTGTCCTTCTCGATACAGCGACCCTTCTCCGCCCAATCCCAGGTGATCGTAATGTGCTCCAATGACCACAGTGGAAGTGGCCTCATTGTCTATATAGGCGATCACATTGGTACCTGTGGTGGTGCTATCGGAAGCTAATCCTGTGAATTCAGCTTTTTCATGCGGGTTTTGTGAAGGTCTAAAGGTAAACTCTTGCAGGTAGGTATTTTGGTAACCCTTCGGAAGCAATCCTAGCGATTCAAACCGCTTCACCAGATACTCGGCTGCGGCATCTTCGCCTTGCGTACCGGTAGCTCGGCCATTTAGGGCGTCACTTGCCAAGGCCATCACATCTTCTTTCATGCTCACCGGTTCGGGAGCCGTTTCATTACACCCGATAAAGATTACTCCAAAAAAAACTATTACAAGAAATCGCATATCATTATTTTTGTTCAAAATTAATGTAAAAAATGAGAGTATTTTTCCTCCTTCTTGGTATTTGTCTTATAACCGCTTGTAACGACCAGAAAACCAAGAATGTACCCCCTTCAGAAACCACAGCGACACCCACAGCATCTACCGTGGATTCTTTGATCTATCCGGAAGAAATTCACTTTAAGAACATTCGTCAAGTTACCTTTGGAGGCGATAATGCAGAGGCGTATTGGAGTTTTGACGACCAGCAACTTATTTTCCAATCTAATTATTCAGAATGGGGTGTTGGGTGTGATCAAATGTTTTTGATGGATGCGGGAGAAACGTTTAAAGACCAACAACCGCCTATGGTGAGCACCGGAAAAGGACGCACCACCTGCGCGTATTTTTTACCCGACAACCAACACATCGTTTACGCCTCAACACATCTTGCTGACGAGGCTTGTCCTGAGGTTCCCCTTCGGAAAAATGGTCGTTATGTATGGCCGGTGTACGATAGCTTCGACATCTTCGTAGCCGATTTGGACGGAACGATTACCGGACAACTTACCGACCGCCCGGGATATGATGCCGAGGCTACCGTTTCTCCACAAGGCGATAAGATTGTCTTTACCAGTACCCGAAGCGGAGATTTAGAATTGTATACCATGAATATTGACGGTAGTGAGGTCACTCAGATTACCGACGAATTAGGGTATGACGGAGGTGCCTTCTTTTCTCCTGATGGCAGTAAGATCATTTTCCGTGCTTCTCGTCCGAAAACGCCTGAAGCCATTAAAGAATACAAAGATTTGTTAGCAGAAGGCTTGGTGCAACCTACCGAAATGGAGTTGTTTATCTGCGATGCCGACGGAAGCAACCTGAAACAACTCACCAACTTAGGTAATGCAAATTGGAGTCCGTTTTTCCACCCTAGTGGCGAAAAGATTTTGTTTTCAAGCAATTATGAAGCCGAACGTGGATTTCCCTTCAATCTGTATATGATCGATATTGATGGAAAAAACCTGAAGCGCATCACTCATGGAGAGACCTTTGACGCGTTCCCGGTCTTTAGTAATGACGGAAAGTATCTTGCCTTCTCTTCCAACCGAAATAACGGGGGAACACGCGACACCAACCTTTTTATAGCAGAATGGGTAGACTAAGATGAAAACATTTCTCACCACCTACCGTATGCCCCTGCTATTGGGACTGCTGTGCGTGGTGTTTTACTATACGTTCGCCTACCACCTTGAGCGCAGCGATTTCATAAGGTTACTAACGCTCTACGGCGGACTCTTCTATCTTACCTACCAACTGATTAAAATCTATGGCACTTCCTTTTGGTTGTTAGCATTATTGGGTATCGTTGCTCGTGTTATTTTCTTCCCGGCTCTTCCCAATTTGTCGCAAGATTTCTATCGTTTTATATGGGACGGCCGTTTGGTATGGGAAGGAGTGAGTCCATATCTATTTTCTGTGGACACCATTATGGAATTAGATGTGACTACCGTTTCGCAGGCTGCGGAACTTCGCCAGGGGATGGGCGACTTGAATGCAAGTCATTTTAGTAACTACCCACCCGTTAATCAATTGTTTTTTACGCTTGCCGCGGCGCTTTCAGGAAAGAGTATGCTGGGGGCTGCCATGGTAATGCGTGGCTGTATCATCGCTGCTGATGTGGGAATTTTATACTTCGGAAGGAAACTACTAACACAACTACACCTTCCGCAGAAAACCATTTTCTGGTATTTTCTCAACCCATTTATCATTATCGAACTTACCGGAAATTTACATTTTGAAGGCGTAATGCTCTTTTTTGTAGTAGTTGGACTTTATTGCTTGTTTCATAAGCGGTGGGTACTCGCCGCGCTATGTTGGGGGCTATCCATTTCCACGAAATTACTGCCGCTATTATTGCTGCCGTTATTCTTTCAGTATTTTTTAAAACCACAAAAAGCATTAGGTTTTTGGAAGCTCATAGGTTTTTATGCAATTTGCCTGGGAACGGTATTATTGACTTTTCTACCGTTTCTCAACCAAACCTTTATTGAAAACTTTGCCGCGACCATCGGACTCTGGTTTCAGAAGTTCGAATTTAATGCCTCTATTTATTATATTATTAGATGGATTGGATATCAAGTGGTAGGTTGGAACATTATCCAAAGTGTTGGGAAGATCCTTCCGCTTGTCGTCATAGCACTTTTACTCGTGCTCACCTTTTTCCGAAGAAATACAACGATTCCACAGCTACTCACTGCCATGACCATCGGACTGTTTTGCTATTTTCTATTATCCACCACTGTTCACCCCTGGTATGTAGCGACCCCTTTATTGCTGTGCCTTTTTACGCGATATCGATTTCCTGTGCTTTGGTCGGGTACCGTCATGCTAAGCTATGCGGCCTATGGCGAAGCAGGTTTTGATGAGAACCTTTGGCTGGTTGCCCTGGAATACCTCATTGTTATAGGATTTTTTCTCTATGAAGTATTTTCTTCTGAAAAAAATACCTCCTCACGCAACCCTTTAGGGCGCTCATAGACTACTAAAAAAATTAGTTGCTATGAAATTACCACTTACATCCCTTTATGTTACCCTATTATGCTGTTTTGTACTAAGTTCCTGTGCTGTTGATCGTGATGACACTATTGCCGTGGAAACATTTCCTGAACTAGTAGATACAGACGAGTTGATTGCAGAATCTTCCGAAACCTTTTCCATGATGGAAACCATTACTACTCCTACGGAAAGCGATTTGGTATGTATCGAATTTATTTTTCCGTTCACAATTGTGGAATACGACGCGGAAGGAAATCGATTGGATCAACGTATTGTGAATGACGAAGAGCAGTTGCTCAACCTGCTGCTTTCCATTCCGGAAGGCAACTATATCAATCTCAGCTTTCCCATCATGGCGCGTCTTGACGACGGAACGGAGTTTGTCGTAGAAAACAAAGAAGCGCTAGAAGAATCGTTAAGTGAATGTATAAATATCATTCAAGATGCCGTCATTGGAAGTTGCGAGGACATTGCACTCGAAAAGTGTGGTTGGATCGTGATGGCGGAAGAAACAGAGCCTCCCTTTATCTATGAAAACTCTGTTTTCTCAGATTACGAAACCGGAATCAATATATACTATTACCGAGGTTTAGCCAATCAAAGTAGTTGGGTTTTCTACTATATCGAAAACAAGCTCCATTTAAACATCGCCCTTGAAAACGAGGAACTCGGCTCTTTCTGGAATCGAGATTGGGAAACGACGCTCATCAGTGATGAAGAAGGCACTCGTTTTATATTAAATGACTCTGATGGAGCCGTCTATTATTTAGTGCAAGAGTGCGATGAAGATGCCTATTGTGACACCCTCACCTACGTCGAATGCGAACTGCCGGACACCCCTAATGTAGCCGAATTTGATTTGGAAAGCTACCTCAACTGCATTGACATTATCACAGCTCCAGTACCAGATGATACCGAGGAAAGCGTAGATTTTACCTATTCATTTCACGAGCTAATCGCTGACGCGGAAAACAACGAAAATGCGATAGACACCGCTGTTCCCTATCAAAATACGAGTAATCCTCAAATACTTTATGTGAGGAAAACAGATCCCGATACCAGTGAATTTAGTGTGATCGATATAACGATCAGAGCAGATGAATGTGAGTAAACTCACGACATAAAAAAGCCTGCGTATGAGCAGGCTTTTTTACTGAGTTTGTTTGATGAATTACACTCTTTTCACTTCGTAAAAATCGTCGCGTCGATCCTTTAGGTTTCGTACCGCTCCAAAATTGTGTAACTCGCGCAGTAGGTCGATATCCACATCGGCCACTAAAATCATCTCGGTATTTGGCGTAGCTTCCGCTTTGATCCCATTGCTAGGAAAAGCGAAATCACAAGGCGTAAATACCGCCGACTGTGCATATTGGATATCCATATTATGAACATTGGGTAAATTCCCTACGCTTCCCGCAATCGCCACATAACATTCGTTCTCGATAGCTCTTGCCTGGGCGCAAAGTTTCACACGAGAAAAACCATTCTGCGTGTCGGTAAGAAAGGGCACAAATAAAATATCCATCCCTTCTTGTGCCAACAGTCTGGATAGTTCCGGAAATTCAGAATCGTAACAAATGAGAATCCCGATCTTCCCGCAATCCGTTTCAAAGGTCTTTAGTTCGCTTCCCTGCTGCATGCCCCACACCTTGGCCTCATCGGGCGTCACATGGATCTTCTCGTAGCGTTCTACACTTCCGTCGCGTCGACAGAGATAACCCACATTGTATAGCGTTTCATTGACCACCTCGGGCATACTCCCGGTGATGATATTGATATTGTAGGAGATACTCAATTGCGACAGTCGTTGTTTGATCTCTTCCGTAAAAGAGGCTAACTTCCGAATGGCTTCCGGCTCACTTAGATGATTAAAACTCGCCATCAACGGAGCATTGAAAAACTCAGGAAACAACGCAAAATCACTTCGGTATCCCGCTACACTGTCAATAAAGTATTCGGCTTGATGTAGTAAGGTTTCCAAATTCTCATAGGGTCGCATTTGCCATTGAATCAACCCCAACCGCACCACACTTTTGACGCTCGCCGGTTTTTTAGTAGGCTTGGAATAGTAGATATTATCCCATTCCATCAAGACCGCGAATTCTTCCGAAGCTTTATCGCCTTCCAAATAATCCTTTAAGATACGCACCGGATGGAAGTCATTTGACAATTGAAAGTTGAGTACCGGATCTTCAAGTTCTTTTTGACGGACCTTATCGATGTATTGTTTCGGACTCAATTGATCGGAATATTTGTGATAGTTAGGAATTCTACCGCCAAATACGATTCCTTTCAAATTCAACTGTTCGCATAACTCCTTTCGGTAGTCATATAATCTTCGTCCCAGTCGTAATCCGCGATAATCGGGATGGATAAACACATCAATTCCGTAGAGCACATCCCCTTCTTCATCGTGAATCTTAAAATCTGGGTCTGCCGTAATATCATCATAGGTATGCTGGTCTTCGATAGCATCGTAATCTACGATAACAGACAGGGCACATCCTGCAATATTTCCATCTACTTTGATAATGACCTGACCTTCCGGAAATAATTTAACCAACCTATCGATCTCTTCGATCTTCCAGTACGAATTGGGCATAGCGCCATACGATTGAATATTGGCTTCTTTTAACGCTTCAAAATCTTCCAGCGTTAGATAGAATAATTCGATGTTTTCGATAGGCTGCTCCATCTTACATGTCTAGCAAGTAAGCAAAGATCAACGGCGCGACGATAGTGGCATCGCTTTCGATAATGAACTTTGGTGTGTTGATGTCTAATTTTCCCCAGGTGATTTTTTCATTCGGAACCGCTCCCGAATAACTTCCATAGCTCGTGGTAGAATCGGAAATCTGGCAGAAATAGCTCCAAAATGGGGTGTCTTCTCGTTCCATATCTTGGTACAACATAGGCACAACACAAATCGGAAAGTCACCAGCGATACCTCCTCCTATTTGGAAGAAACCAATACCATTTTCTGAATTATCGGTATACCAATCGGCTAGGAACGTCATGTATTCTATACCGCTTTTCATGGTAGACGCCTTCAATTCGCCTTTCAAGACGTAGCTGGCAAAAATATTCCCCATGGTGCTGTCTTCCCATCCCGGCACGACCATCGGAAGATTTTTTTCCGCGGCAGCGTACATCCAGGAATCTTTTAAGTCGATTTCATAATATTCTTCCAGCACGCCGCTCAATAACATCTTGTACATAAATTCGTGTGGGAAGTAGCGTTCTCCTTTGGCCTCAGCATCCTTCCAAATTTTTACGATATGCTTTTGCAGTCTTCGGAACGCCTCCTCTTCAGGAATACAGGTATCGGTTACCCGATTGAGTCCGTTTTCTAGCAACTCCCATTCCTGCTGAGGTGTTAAATCGCGATATTCGGGAACGCGTTTGTAGTGGGAATGCGCGACCAAGTTCATGATATCTTCCTCCAAATTGGCACCCGTACAGGAGACGATATGCACCTTGTCCTGTCGGATCATTTCGGAAAAAATCTTACCAAGTTCGGCAGTACTCATGGCACCGGCCAGGGATACCAGCATTTTTGCGTTGCTTTCTAGCTGTGCCTCGTAGCCTTTGGCCGCGTCTACTAATGCCGCCGCGTTGAAATGAAGATAGTACTTTTGAATAAATTCTGAAATGGCTCCTTTCTTAGTCGTCATGATGGGTATCGTTAAATTTTGAAATGCTTTTCTTCGCTTCCTGGAAGTCACTTTCGTAGGCTTCCTCTTCGTCGTATCCTTCAAACTTATAGGAAAGCATTTTGTAATACAACTTTGCCGCGAGGAAGTCGGATGACTTTTCCGAAGCATCGGGACATAATTCTACGATATCAAAACCAACGACATCGCGCTCTTCAAACACACGGCGTAAAAACTCAAGCGTTTCGTACCATAACAGTCCGCCTGGTTCTGGCGTTCCGGTAGACGGCATGATAGAAGGATCGAACGCATCTAAATCGAAGGTGATAAATACTTTATCGCCTAAAGCTTCGATCACATTGTCCATCCAGTATTCGTCACTTGCCATGTCGTGCGCGAACCACGTTTTATCTTCGTCCATGACCGTTGTTTCAGAAACATCCATGCTGCGAATCCCTACTTGGATCAAGTTCGTCTGTTGGCTCGCTTCGTATACGGCACATGCGTGATTGCAGGTAGAACCTTCGTATTCTTTCCGAAGATCGGCGTGGGCGTCGATGTGCAGGACGGTAAGGTCTTCAAAACATTCATTAAAGGCCCGAATAGTCCCAATGGAAATGCTGTGCTCTCCTCCAAAAATGGTGACAAATTTATTACGTAAGATCAATTCCTTGACACGCTTGTGCACCGCTGCTACCATGGCTTCAGGAGAACTGTTCTCGGTAATGGGTTCGGCGAGATGAATGCCTTGCTTATAGACTTCGGTTTGTGTTTCGATGTCGTAAAGTTCCATATTCTCAGAAGCCTCCAAAAAGGCCTGAGGACCTTTATCGGCTCCTTTTTGCCAGGTGCTGGTTCCGTCGTAAGGAACCGGAATTAATACAATGTTGCTAGTTTCTAGCGCAGCGTATTGCTGTGGAATACCTGCATAGGTTTTAGTTGTCATAGCCTAAAATTTGGAGCAATTGCTCGCTTGTTTGTTGTTCAGAAAATAATGATGTAGTGAGGGTTCCATCTTCCTCACGGTTAATTAATACATGTTTTGGTGAGGGGATCAAGCAGTGCTGTAAGCCCCCGAATCCGCCAATGGTTTCTTGATAGGCCCCGGTATTGAAGAAGCCTATATATAAGGGTTTTTCCTTTTTGTATTTTGGTAAATAAATAGCGTTCATATGTTGTTCGCTATTGTAATAGTCGTCGCTATCGCAGGTAAGGCCGCCTAACAATACACGCTCGTACTCATCGTTCCAACGATTGACAGCCAGTAGAATAAATCGTTTGCTAATGGCCCAGGTATCGGGAAGTGTAGTGATGAAGGAAGAGTTGATCATATTCCATTTCTCACGGTCGTTTTGTTGTTTTTGATACAACACCTCATAGATCGCGCCTCCGCTCTCTCCCACGGTAAAGCTTCCGAATTCAGTAAAAATATGCGGAACCGGGACACCGGCTTCCTGACAGGTAAGATTGATTTGGTTGACGATCTCATCAATCATATACGGGTAATCGTACTCGAACGCCAAGGAATTCTTAATAGGGAAGCCACCGCCAATATTAAGGCTGTCGAGAGTAGGACACACTTTTTTTAGTCGGGTATACACGCGCAAACACTTGTTCAATTCGTTCCAATAGTAAGCGTTATCACGGATGCCTGTGTTGATGAAGAAATGAAGCATTTTAAGCTCCACTTTTTCATTGTTCTTTATTTGTTCTTCGTAGAACGGAACGATATTCTTGTACCCGATCCCCAGTCGCGAGGTATAAAACTCGAATTTAGGTTCCTCTTCGGATGCGATTCGAATTCCGATTTTAAAATCTCCTTTAATTTCTTCGGAAAGCAAGTCGATTTCTTCATAATTATCGATGATGGGAATGCAATTATTGTGGCCGCTATTGATCAAGCGTCCAATATTGGTTACATATTGCGCCCGCTTAAAACCGTTACAAAGCACAAAGGTATCTTGATGGATTTTGCCAGCCTTTTTCAGACGCTCTACGATATTAATATCAAAAGCAGAAGACGTTTCAATATGAATATTGTTGGTAAGCGCCTCGTGCAACACATGTTGAAAATGGGAGCTTTTCGTGCAATAGCTATAGTGGTACTCTCCCTTGTAATTGTGTTTATTGATGGCTTCTTGGAACCAACCTTTGGCCCGTTGAATATTTTCTGAAATCTTGGGAAGATAGGTGAATTTTAAAGGGGCTCCGTATTGTTCGATCAATTGCATAAGATCGATACCGTGAAACTGCAAATGATTCTCATCTAGCGTAAATTCTTCCTGCGGAAAAAAATACGTTTGATCTATAAGATCTTTATAAGTAATGTTCAAAGTGGTAGAATTTGTTAGAAAAATAGGGATTCGTCATCAAAATCCGTAGGACTGACGAAACAATAACAATTTTTTAACCGAAGTTGGTGTAAATACGCGCGTCGTTTGGAATATATGTACGACCCTTGACGGCATTGTAAGAAAAACGGAAGCTAGCTTTAAATTTCGGTTTCCCGCCTGGCGGGTTGTTTTTGAATTTGACTTCCTAACCTTCAAAAACCCGAACGTAAAAACATCGTTCAATGTGTTCAGCTAAAAGCGGGGCAAATGTAATTTAATTTCTGAATTGGGCAATTTTTTTCGGAAAAATTTAAACCTACTGTTTAACAAAGCATTGTCATTTAAAATCTTATTTACCAAGTACCTTTATGCTACAATTTCAAGAGCATGGCAAAAAAACTCAGTCAGCTTGAGGCTACTGCAATATGCGGGAATGATATCAGTTCTTCCTGCTTATATGTTTCCGCATTAGCGATAGGGTATGCCGGACAATACGCGTGGATTTCTTTATTGATTGTTGCCGGCGTGCTTTTTTTATTTCGCAAAATTTATGGAGAAGTAGTAGGGGCGTTGCCCTTAAATGGAGGAGCCTATAATGCGCTACTAAACACCACTAAAAAATCTACTGCTGCCACTGCGGCGGCCCTTACCGTTCTTTCGTACATGGCTACGGCCGTAATTTCCGCTACGGAAGCCATTCATTATTTGAGTGTCTTTTTTGATATCATCCCCGTCATTCCCGCTACGGTGGTATTGCTTTTGGTCTTTATGTGTCTTACCATTCTGGGAATTGGCGAATCGTCTAAAGTAGCGATTGGCATCTTTATTTTTCATTTAATTTCCCTAACCCTACTCTGTACGTTTTGCGGCTATTACTTTTTTACACATGGTTTTGAAACGCTGTTGGAAAATTTTAGAACGCCTGTAGAAGGAAGCATTACCCTTGCCTTATTCTTTGGTTTTAGTGCCGCGATGTTAGGGATTAGCGGGTTTGAAAGTTCCGCAAACTACGTGGAAGAACAACAAAAGGGCGTCTTTCGGAAAACGCTTCGGAACATGTGGATCGTGGTTAGTATCTTTAATCCGCTGATTGCCTTTTTAGCCCTGGCGATCCTCCCTATGGCTACGGTGGCCGAAAACCAAGAGGCCTTACTTTCTTTTATGGGAGGCACCGCTTCTGGTGATTGGCTGTCTGTTTTGATTGGTGTGGATGCTGCCTTAGTGCTTAGCGGTGCCGTATTAACCAGTTTTGTAGGGGTAGGCGGACTCATGGAGCGGATGACTTTAGACAGAATCCTTCCGAAGCCATTACTTAAAAAAAGTCCGAGAAACACCTCCTACCTCATTTACGGACTGTTCTTTCTGCTTTGTGTTTCGATCTTATTGATTACTTGGGGGGATTTGAAAAAACTAGCCGGAGTGTATACTATCGCATTCTTATCGGTTATGGTTTTGTTCGCCATAGGCACGATATTACTGAAAGTAAAGCGAAATAGGTTACCGCGTCCCGAACGAGCTACCTGGGGGGGCGTGTTGATCGCCATGATCGCTGTGATCGCTGCGATCGTCGGAAACATTATACTGAACCCAAGTTATTTCTACATTTTTATCCGCTACCTTATTCCCACTCTCGCTGTGGTGTTCTTTATGTTCTACAGAACGCATATCATCAAATTTCTAATGCAGGTTACCAAGAAAAATTTTCCGGAGAACACTAAATTTACGCGATGGATCTATCGCAATTCGTTCCGCATACTAGAAAAAATCAACAACCAGCAATTTGTATTCTTTACCTATCATCACGACGTCGAAACCCTGAATACGGTGATGCAATATATTAAGGATAACGAACCCACCAAACGCTTAAAGATTGTTTCGGTGTTACAGCGGGAAGAGCATCTTCAACGACAGCTAGTTACTGATATCGAAGTGCTGGACCGAGCCTACCCTTCTATTGCGATTGAGCTTATTGAAGAGCACGGCGATTTTTCTCCTGAAAAGATTAAAGCGCTCTCAGCGAAATGGAACATTCCAATTAATTTCATGTTTATGGGTGCTCCTGGAGAAGATTTTCCCTACAGCATTGAAGAAATGGGAGAGGTACGCTTAATTATTTAAAGCATCGAGAACAACGCTACTTCCTTCTTGGTCAGTATTTTCCAGCGCCCTCGCGGAAGATCCTTCTTGGTAAGATGCGCCAGGGTAACGCAATCGACACGAACCACATCATATCCAAAATGGTCGAAAATATCGCGAATGATACTATTTCCCATATTCTTGATACGTAAGCCCACTTGTGATTTAGGAGCGTTATCCACATAACTGATCTCCTCTACTTCAACGGTGTTTCCTTTGAGTGAAAACCCTTCCGAAATTTGCTCGAGGTCTTCGTGCTTAAGGTTTTTATCTAGCTCGATATGAAAGAGTCGTTCCATCCCTTTGCTGTGAAGCTTGTCGACCAGACTGTCGTCATTGGTAAAAAGTAAGAGTCCGGTGGCATTTCTACCGAGTCGGCCTACCGGCTTTACGCGCGCCGAGGTTGCATTCGCGATCAAATCCATAACGGTAAGTCCTTTCTGATCGCTGGTGGTGGTAGCCACTCCTTTGGGCTTATTGAGAAGGATATACGCATCGGGTTCGGGATTGATACGGCGACCATCAAAGCGCACATCATCTTCCAATTGAACTTTGTGACCCATTTGGTTTACGATCTTGCCATTGACCGTTACCAAACCGGTAGCAATATAGGTATCGGCTTCGCGGCGCGAACAAACCCCACTATTAGCGATGTATTTGTTGAGTCGGATGCCATCCGGGTTCTTTTCGTGATTGGTCTTCGTCACTTTATTCTGGCGACCCGACTGTTTTTTAGTGGATTGGTTTTTGTGCGGTGCATTCCCACGTGCGCTGCTGCGCTTCTTAGTGTTACCACCGCCGCGACCGGATGATTTTCCCTTTGAATTAAAATCCTTTCTGCTCATAGTCCTTCCTTGAAAATTGTTCGGCAAAGATACTGAGAAGTTTATGGCTTCAATGATTAGAATCAAAATTTATTCTACACGAAACGTTTCAGCAAGAGCGGTACATCAATAAGTACGATACTAAACACCCCGATGACGATGACAAATTTCAAAATTCCGTGCAAGATCATGTAGTGTAATTTCTCCTTAGACTTCCACAGTATGAATACAAAAAAGGCCAGCGCTAACATACTTCCGTAGAAATACAGATACATATAGCCTATTTCAAATTGCGTAATTAAAAAATAAGCAGGCACCAAAGTGAGCAAAGAGAGAATGGTGAGCATACGTTTGGAGAGCCCTTCCCCATAGACCACGGGGATCGTCCGGTAGTTTTGCGCCAGATCGCCCTTGAGATTTTCCAGATCTTTTACCAATTCCCGCATCGCGATCAATAAGAAGAGAAAAGTGGCGTGCACGAAGATCACCACGTCAAAATTTCGGTAGTAAATAAACACCGCAAAGAAGGGAATCACAGCCAAGGTGGACGCCACGATGTTGCCTATCGCTGGGTATTTTTTGAGCTTGTGTGAGTAGAACCAAATTCCGAAAATATAGAGCGAAAAAAAGATCACTGCTTTGAACGAAACATAGCTGGCTAGTACTACCGATAAGAAGTTTAACACGAAGTACGTACTGAGTTTTGTACGCTGACTGATCAATCGGTCGAGCATCGTCTTCCTGGGGCGGTTGATGAGATCCTTTTCCCTATCGTAAAAATTATTGATAATATAGCCTCCCGCGATGGCTGCAGCAGAAGCCAACACCAACATAAGCATGTTTATGTCCAGGATCACATGCCGAATGGGAAGTTCAGGAGCGAGGATGTAGATTGAGGTAAGGTATTGCGCAAGAACAATTATGAGAATATTGTAACCGCGCACCACAGAAAGCAGGCTGAACGATTTTAAGAGAAAATGTTTTTGCTTCCTACGTAACATATAGGATGTCTATAGACTTCTTAGAAGTTATACACTACTTCCAGACGATAGTCTTTGAGCGCTTCCCGCGCTTTCGCAATATCCTGGGTAAAGCCAAGCATGTATCCGCCACCTCCAGAACCACAAAGTTTTAAGTAATATGCATTGGAGTCGATCCCTCGCTTCCACAGCGTATGAAATTCTTTGGGTATCATGGGCTTGAAGTTATCGAGCACTACTTTTGAAAGCTGTTTGATATTTCCGAAAAGCGACTTTACGTCCCCTTGCAGAAAATCTTCGACGCAGGCATCGGTATGTTTCACAAACTGGTTTTTCAGCATATTTCTGAAACCTTCCTGCTTCATATTTTCCATGAAAATTTGCACCATAGGCGCTGTTTCACCAGTGCTTCCGCTGTCCAGTAAAAAAACGGCGCCTTTGCCTTCTTCCGTTTGAGAAGGAATTCCGGCGGGCTCTAAATCATCTTGTGAATTGATCAGAATTGGCAAACTTAGATAGCTGTTCAACGGATCTAAACCGGAAGATTTTCCGTGGAAAAAAGATTCCATAGCTCCGAAGATGGCTTTTAAGCGCAACAATTTATCGCGAGTAAGATTTTCGAGAACCGTGATCTTGTTGTAGGCGTAGCGATCGTACACCGCCGCCACTAAAGCGCCACTACTCCCTACGCCATATCCTTGCGGAATACTGGAATCGAAATACAACCCATTGGCCACATCTTCCTCCATGCGCTTCCTATCGAAGCTCACCAAAGTAGGTTGTTCTTCCTGCAATTCTTTAAGGTAGGCAGCAAAACGAGCCAGCGATTCGTTGCTTTTTTTGGTGGCTATGGTATGGTGCTCATCAATTTTGAGTGCGCCATTGTAAAAGTTATACGGAATGGAAAGACCTTTTGAGTCTTTAATGATACCGTATTCACCAAAAAGTAAGATTTTCGAGTAAAAAAGGGGACCACGCATAGGTTCTGAATAGGGTTTGTTAAATGTAAGCAATTCTACATTGTGGTGCAAAGATACGATACCCCTACTATATTTGATGCTTGGGCACGGTAAAATTCTCTTAAATATGTTTGTATAACTCCTTCTTACTGAAGGACAAAACCAATGTATGCGTTATAAAAGGCTGGCTCCTGTTCCCACTGTATCGTCTATAAAAGCCCCGTCCTTGCAAAAAGGCGCCAGTTCTTTTCGGATAAATTTGGAAACCCCTTCTTTTTCTTCGGAAGGATAAAGTACATGAACATTCGCCCCGGCATCCAGCGTAAAACAGACGGAGCTTCCGGTTTCTTTCCGAAATTTCCAAATGCGATTAATGATTTCCAAGGTGTTTGGTTTCATCAAAACGAAATAGGGATTCGAAGTCATCATCATGGCATGTAAGGACAAGGCTTCACCTTCTACAATAGTGATGAATTGGGCGCGATCGCCTGTTTCAAAAACGGTAATCAACTGCTCGAGGTGCTCGTTGGCCTGCGCAAATCGTAGCGTAGCAAAGGGATGCTCGTGCATCAAATTATGTCCAACGGTACTACTCACCTGCTTTTCTCCGGTATCTACCAGCAGGATGGTATCGTGATAGGATTGAAAGTTGGAATGAACTGCATAGGGATAGGGCGTGCCCACTAAATCGCTACTTCCTTCAATACGGGAATGTTTTCCCCAAACCACCAAGGGCCCTTGCAAACTTCGGGACGCGCTCCCCGAGCCCAAACGCGCTAAAAACGAAGCCTTCTCAGTACCGTGTTGTGTTGTCATTTCTTCTGATGACAAGAGTTGCTCTATGGCAACGAGGCATAAGGCGAGAGCGCTCATTCCGCTTGCGGAGGAAGCAATTCCGCTACTGTGTGGAAAGGTGTTTTTGGTTTCGATCGTAAAACTATAGGCCGTCAAAAAAGGCACATAGCGTTCGATTCGTTCAAAGAACTTCTGAATTTTTGGTTTAAAAGCATCCTCCTTCTTTCCTTCTAAATACACTTCAAATTCAAATCCTTCCGACTGTTTTCGTTCAAAAGAAAGGGTGGTCTCGGTACGACACTGCGACAGGGTAAAGCTTACGGAAGCGTTCTTCGGAAGTTGTTCTCCATATTTTCCCCAGTACTTAACAAGGGCTATATTGCTAGGACTTTGGGCAGCTACCGACCCACTTTCGAGGAATGTATATGAGGTCTTGGGTAGAAATTGATGTTCGGTCATTTCGGCAAATTCTGAGACAAAGATAGGCATTGTTTGACCAACTATAAACGGAAAAAGGCCACCCTCAGGCAGCCTTTGAAACAGTAAGCGTTATTTCTGAATTATTTCACCACAATGCGGCGCGTTATCCTTTTTTCTTCTGTAGAAAAAGTGACCAGATAGAGTCCGCTTTGCAATGACCCCACATTGATCGTATTTTGACCGTACTTCAAGGTGTTTTTCAGCAGTGCTCTTCCATTGATATCGAACAAAGTATAGTTCATTTCGGTTGGAATCATAACCTCTACATTCACTACCTCTGAAGTAATGGTTGGATATAGGGTAATCGCAGCAGAAAGCGTTTCGTCATTTATAGAAAGCGTGGCTTCTCGCTCGGGCGCGTTCCCTAGCAGATATAGCGCATTGTTGCCGTTATTGGAGTTCTTGGTGTATTCGTACACGCGTAGGGCGTATAGCTTCGTTGGGTCTAAACCAGTAATGGTAACACTTTCTCCGGTTCCTTCGTACACCACAAAGCTCCCGTCGCCCAAATCGTCTCCACTACCAAAGGCAGCGTTGGCAGTATATTCGTCTCCATCTAAAGGGTAAGCGCTAAAGTTGTAGGCATCGGTATTGTTGGTAATATCTTTCGCGACCACGATTCGTGCCGTACCGTTTCCATTGGTCCATGACACATCCATGGTACTGGTTCCATCGCCTGCGTGCGTTAGATTGCTCGCCGCCACGGTAGGGGCATCCATCAAATCGTGCGCTGGAAAGTTGCTCGTAGCCGCAATACAATTCCATCCCAAGCCATCCAAATCGATCCAAAACTGATTGGCAGTACCATCTACGACGCGTTTGTTCAAAATAATGGCCCAGGTATATTCATTATTGGTGCGTACAAAAATGCTCGCGGTACCGTCTACAGCCCCGGTATGCCACCAATTATTAGCGCCATTGACCGACCAGCCCTTAGCATAAAAAGAGGCATTCGCCGAAGGCGTTGTCATGTTGTCAATGGTAGCATTCGATAAAATATCGGGTTTGGTCGGAAACCTGTCAACGGCAACCAACAGTCGTACAAGATCTCGTGCCGTAGCAATCCACCCTCCGTGACCATCCATAGCCGCAATACTAAAACCACCGTATTCCCATGGCACGGTATTCCCACTTCCATAGAGGTCTAAGGTGGTAAATCCATTCCCTACATATTCTCCTTCACGTTCGTATTTTTCGTCTATCAAGTTGTTTCCGATGTACATATCGTAAATACCTAATGGATGAAAAATTTCTTGCTGCATCCACGCCTCGTAGGATTGTCCTGATACTTCTTCGATAATTTCGCTGAGCACTAAGAACCCCATGTTCGAATAATTATAATCCGTATTAGGTTCAAAATCCAGGGTTTTCTCTAAGAGATAATTGATTAAGAATTCTTCCTTCACCGGATTCTGTTCTCCTTGCGATTGGGTAATATGTAAGGGAGCCGCAATTGGGTCGCATCCTTGGAAGAACCATGGATACGGACTCGTAGGGTCGGGGAAGCAATTAGAGCTTCGATCCCATCCCGCACTGTGTTCCAGTAGGTGTTGTACTGTAATATCGTATACGCGGGTATCGGTGATCGTACTATTAGAAAAATACCAGTGATTCTCTAACAATCCCCCGGTTCCGAAGACTTGATCGTTTAAAGTAATGAGACCGTCTTCTACCATTTTCATGATCCCGATGGCGGTTATGGGTTTGGAAACACTCGCAATTCGAAACATATGATAAGGTTGGGTCGTCTCGGTTCCGGCAATATCGGCATTTCCAAAGGCGCGCATATATTTTAACTCCCCTTCTTTGGCCATAGCAATGGTCATGGAAGGTATATTATGCGTTGCCATAAAGTTTTGCATTTGGGTGTCGCAAGCCGTCATTTCCGGGACGGGAATTCCGGTTTGACCGAGCGATGAAAAGGCCATCGCCACAAAGAACATAAAAGTGAGGTAGTGTGTTTTCATAAGGATAGTTTTTTGGTTATGCAATACGTCTTATATATGGGACATCGATACTCTTTCAAAATGTCATCAGTTAACGCAAATGAATTTTCAGCTCGCCACTACCGGGAAAAAGTGAAGTACGGCTCCCGTGATAAAATATCATGATGACATTCTTTTTTTTTTGCGATGCATTGCTAAAGAGGTGCTCTAAATTGAACTGAAAAATTAGTACCTTTCCTATCTCTTCACGATGGGGAAAGTGCTGAACATACGAAACCAAGAAACCACCGTCAAGGCCATCAAGGCTAATGACGACGCGGTTTTAAAGAAGATTTATACAGAGAACTATAAAAAGACTGAAGTTTTCATTCTAAAAAATAGTGGTTCCATGCAGCAAGCAAAAGACATATATCAAGAAGCCTTTATCGCCATGTGGCAAAACATTAAGGAGGGGAAATTCACCCCTAAGAATGAAACGGCCGTGCAAGGATATCTGTATCAAATTGCGAAAAACAAATGGTTAGATGTAGTCCGCTCGGCGCGCTTTAAAAAAACACTTACCATAGGGGAAATGACGCCTTGGGAAGACGAAGACGATGCATTGACCAACGATGGCAATACCGAGGCTCAGCTCGCTCAAGTAATGAAAGGTTTTGAACAATTGGGCGCCGACTGTAAAGAACTTCTGAAAAGCTTTTACTTCGAAAAAAACTCCTTGCGAACTATTGCAAAGCAGTTTGAGATTGCGGAAGCATCCGCGCGAAACAAAAAATACCGTTGTATTCAACAACTAAGAACCCTACTCACAACCCCAACCCCTTAAGTACCTACACGCTATGAATTCACCAGAAATAACAGAACAGGAATTTGAGACGATCGAAAGATATCTCAAAAACAATATGTCGGCTGAAGAGCAAGAACGCTTTCAGCAACAACTCATTGAGGAGCCTACCCTGCAACAAAAAGTCAATGAGGTGAGAATGCTGATCGACGGCGTCGAAGCGGCGAGCCTGAAAGAAAAACTAAATACCTATCACGAAGAAGTTTCGGCGACTCACTCGAAAGTAATAGACCCACCAAAGTTGATTTCAACACCCGAAAAAAACTATACGCGTTGGTATGCGGCGGCAGGAATTTTAGTTGCCCTCATCGGTATCTTTTGGTTTTTAAATCGCACCTCACCTACCGAACAACTCTTTGCACAACATTTTGAGCCCGATCCCGGACTTCCCACAACGATGAGCACAAGCGGCAATTACGCCTTTTTCGAAGGAATGGTAGATTACAAACAAGGAAAGTATGATGAGGCGCTATCCAAATGGGAACCGTTATTAGAGGCATCACCAGAAAATGATACACTACAGTACTTTCTAGGGATGGCCCATCTCGCAAAGGACGAATCTAAGGAAGCGCTTCCGTATTTGGAAAAAGTGGCAGCCATGACCAGCAGTAGTTTTCTATCGGAAGCCAATTGGTATTTAGGGCTTTCTTACCTAGATCTCAATCAACCCAAAAAGGCGACACGAGTGCTGAAGCGAAGCGATGTTCCTGCGAGCCAGGAAATTGTAACAGCCCTTACTTCAAAATAACCCATGAGACTGCCGTTTGGCACATATGGGTTGGTGTTCTTCGCGTTTTATGTGAGTACCTTAAGTGTTGCGCAAACCAATTCGGTTTCCGAAGTTTCAAGAATTGAAGAACTGATTAGCAACGGGCAGCTACAAGAAGCTCGAACAGCGTACCATGCGCAAATAGAGCGATTACAACAACAAAAAGCATTTGATAGTCTCATTCCGTATATCGCTATCGCCGGAAGCTTGTCTCTTAACAACAACGACGGCACAAAAGCCTTGAAGAATGCGCTAGCGCTCGTTCAGCGTATCGAACTTCAAAATCAACCCATGCTAACCGCCAGAGCCTATAAAGAACTAGCTTGGATATATAGTGATGCCGGACAACCAAGAAGCTCTTACGAAATACTGGACAAGGCTCGCATCCTGCTGAAAGAGCAACCATCCGACACTACAAATTTGCTTCCAGGCGTGGTGTATAACATGGGATATTACGCCAGTAGCTTAGGAAACTACCCACTTTCAAAAAAGCACTATAAGGATGCCTTAAAACTACTTAAAGCATCCCCCAGGAAAGACCCTGTTTTCTACCAGCAAGTCTATAATGCGTTGGGAGGCGTGATGTGGTTTTCAGGAAAAATGGACAGTGCGCTCTATTACTTTGAAGCTTCGCTATTGGCCCTCAAAGAGAGTCCGCCCGACGATGTAATGAATCAATTCTACCGACCCGGGTTGATCAATATGAACTTGGCAGTGATTGCTCAGGCAATGGGAAATCATTCCGAAGCCATTTCTTATTCGCAAGACGCTATTGATAAGTTTGAAGTGTTTATGACGCGATCTAAAGACGAACAATCCATCAACCAGGCACGCGGTAATTTAATGGCGGCCATAGAAAATTTGGGGTCGTTCTACAATGCGATTGGGCAATTCAAACGCGCCCGTGATCTGGTGGCATATGCGTATCAGGAAAAACAAAAATATCTCGAACCTACCGATCCCAACCTTATCATTTCGCTCGTGGTACTTGGGCAGGCCGAATCCAGTTTGCTGAACTATGAAGAGGCAGCCACCTACTTAGATTTAGCCTTGCAACGTATTCAGGAAAATCCCGGCATACAATTATACTGGCATGCCAGCGCCTTAACCTCACGGGCACGAATTGATGAACACGAAGGATCTATTGAAACAGCTAAAAAACGGTATCTACAGGCGGTTGATATCTATGAAAGCACCTTGCAAGGAGAATTTACCGTAGATTATATAACAGACCTAAATGTAGCTTCTCTGTTCTTCGCTCGTAATGATGAAGCTGAGACTGCCATTTTATTAGCAAAGCGCGCCTATGAATTTACCCGTTCAGGCGATTTTGAAAATACCCTACAAGCATTTCAGCAAAGCGTAAATATGGCCAGCGTTTACATAGCATTGAAACAATATGAAAATGCGCTTAACTATGCGGAAGAAGCCTTATCTATGGAAGTGAAAAGGCAGGACACAACCCACAAAGCCGATTCGATTGCACTTCAATTTCGAAAACCCACTGCGCTTCTCACCAAAGCGAAAACGATCTATCACTTAGAAGGCAGGGAACACCCGGAAATAGTAACCTCTATACTGGAAGAACTTGAGGAGGCATTTGATATTTTGGAGCAACGAAAGGCATTCTTAAAAACCTATGAAGATCTTCAATTATTACTTGAAGAAAACAACGAATTGTTTGATTTTGCCAAACAGCTAAACATTGAACTATATCAGCAAACCCAACAAACAAAGTACTTACATGCTATCTTTTCGCTGCAGGAAGCAAGCCTGTATAATCGTATTCGTTCCCGTCTAAACCTCCGCAACGATATCGCCTTTTCAAATGTTCCGACGTCAATATTAGAACAAGAAGTTCGATTAAAACAGCAATTGTCGAATACGTTCGAAGCGGCAATGGGCATGGAAGCATTTTTTGAATCTAATCGCAATTGGAATCAATTTTTAGATGATCTTAAAACGGATCACCCCAAATATTATCAAATGCGTTACGGGTCGTTGGAGGCAGCGCTACCGTCTATTCAGAAAGGCGTTCCTGAAGGGAGTACGCTAGTTCGTTATTTCTTCGTGGAAGGCAACTTGTACGCCATGATTTTTACGAAGAGTAATGTCGCGCTTGTAGAGTTGCCTCACCACAATCTCGATGCCGATATTGCTTCGCTTCAGTACGAAATTTTTGACGTAGCTGTCATCGCGCCCAAATTACATGCGCTCTATGAACAGCTTTGGAAACCGATATCAAGACACATCGAAACAGAGGATGTTATTATTATTCCTGATGGCATATTGTACAACCTCAACTTTGAAATGCTCACAGCTACCCCTATTCAGTCTTTTAAAGACATGGCTTCGGAATCATTGTTATCCAAACACACTATTTCCTATCATTTTAGTCCGTTGCTCGTAGCGACTGCACCCCCTACGACTTCCTATGACGGTCCTTTCATCGCCTTTGCACCCCAGTTTACCAAATCCATGAAAGAAGCGTATAAAAACACGGTCAATGATAGCGCGAGAATCGATGGCGCTTACTTTAAATTACTTCCGCAGCCCTTTAGCCATGCGCTGGTCAAAGAATTTTCTAGGAAATGGAATGGCACATCCTACTTAGATGACGATGCGGTGAAGTCGGCCTTTACCCAATATTCCAAAAATCATCAAATTGTACATATAGGCACCCATGCTGAATCAGACAACGTTAACCCCGAGCTTTCCCGCCTTATCTTTGCGAAGGCCTTAGGAACGGACGAAATGGAAGATAATTCCTTGTACACCTACGAGCTTTATAATTACGATATGTCTTCTTCCCTTACGGTGTTGACAGCCTGCGAAACCGGAAAGCCTTCCTATCAACCGGGCGAAGGAATGATATCGCTGGCGCATGCGTTTACCTACGCCGGTAGTGAAAGCATTTTGACAAGTTTGTGGAAAATCGATGAACAATCCAGTGCTATCATTATCGATCATTTTTATGAGAATTTAGCGCGTGAAATGCCCAAGCACAAAGCATTGCAACAAGCCAAATTGCAGTATCTTTCTGAAGCGAAAGGACGAACGCTCGCACCCCAATATTGGGCAGGTCTTGTATTATTAGGTGACACTGCACCTATTCCAATTTCTTCGAACACTCCTTGGCTCTGGTATTTCGGGGTAATAGGATTATTATCAATTCTCTTCTACCTATTCGTTCGAAAAAAATAATTGTTTTGGTGATGACATTTCTGAGGAATCTCGATGTAGCATTGAGATGCCCTCCCAAACGTCTCGTCACTTAGTGTTACTACGAGCTTTCCTACTTATGCTTCAATCTATTTATTATGAAGAAAGTATGTTTTCTATTGCTCTGTATTACAAGTTTTGGCTTTTCACAGGTAGGCATTAACACCACCTCACCTGACCCCTCTTCTGCGCTTGATATTGAAAGCACCGAAGCGGGTATTTTAGTGCCGCGAATGACCGAAGCTGATAAAAATGCCATTCCTTCCCCTGCCAACGGACTTCTAATCTACCAAACCGATAGTTCCATTGGGTTTTGGTACTATCAAGGAGGGGCATGGACTAAAATTAGCGATAGCGCGTCCTCCAGTGGCGAGTTTTCGAGCCTCTCCGGGATTGTTCAAAACACGACTGATGTGAATAACGATGATTTCGTGTTTGGAGACACCGACCTTCAAGGAAGTGGCACCAAATTTTTCTTTGATAAGAGTAAAGGAGCTTTCAGAGCAGGAAACGCCACAGGAACCGAATGGGACGATGCCAATGTAGGTACTAACTCAGTAGCGCTTGGTTTTGGGAATACGGCGGCTGCGGATGGTAGTTTTGCGTTTGGTTCGTTTGCGACAGCAGACGCGGATAATTCGGTAGCCTTCAATGGCGGACAAGCAACCGGTATCTTCAGCTTTGCTGGAATCAACGGAATCGCTTCCGGTCAATCTTCTATCGCATTGCTTGAAGGGCAAGCCTCCGGTCTCAATAGCTTGGCCATTGGTATCGGAACTACGGTAGCCGCTGAAAGAGGTATCGCATTTGGAAACAATAACACGATCGATAGCGGCGCAACAAACGGACTTGCTTTTGGGGTGAACAACGAAGTTTCAGGCATCAACGCCATTTCCATAGGAAACAACAACTTTTCAACAGGAGAAGCAAGTTTTACCTTCGGCTCCTTCGGAACGGCGTCTGCGTTAAATTCGGTTGCCTTCAATGGAGGACAAGCCACCGGAAACTTTAGCTTCGCGGGAATCAATGGCATCGCTTCCGGAGAATCGTCTATCGCATTTCTCGATGGGCAAGCCTCCGGTCTCAATAGCTTGGCCATTGGAATTGGAACAACGGTAGCCGCTGAAAGAGGTATCGCATTTGGAAACAATAACACGATCGATAGCGGCGCAACAAACGGACTTGCTTTTGGGGTGAACAACGAAGTTTCAGGCATCAACGCCATTTCCATAGGAAACAACAACTTTTCAACAGGAGAAGCAAGTTTTACCTTCGGCTCCTTCGGAACGGCGTCTGCGTTAAATTCGGTTGCCTTCAATGGAGGACAAGCCACCGGAAACTTTAGCTTCGCGGGAATCAATGGCATCGCTTCCGGAGAATCGTCTATCGCATTTCTCGATGGGCAAGCTTCAGGTCTCAATAGCTTGGCCATTGGAATTGGGACGACAGTTGCAGCAGAAAGGGCCATCGCTCTGGGTAGCGGAAATACGATCGGCAGTGGGGCGACCAATGGATTGGCATTTGGTTCTGCAAATGAAGTTACCGGACTCAACGCTGTTTCCATAGGAAACAACAACTTTTCAACCGGACAGGCCAGCTTTACCTTTGGCTCCTTTGGAACGGCGTCTGCGTTAAATTCGGTTGCCTTCAATGGAGGACAAGCCGCCGGAAACTTTAGCTTCGCGGGAATCAATGGCATCGCTTCCGGAGAATCATCTATCGCATTTCTCGATGGGCAAGCAGCCGGACTCAATAGCTTGGCAATTGGTATCGGAACTACGGTGTCGGCTGAGAGAGCAATCGCTCTGGGTAGCGGAAATACGATCGGCAGTGGGGCGACCAATGGATTGGCATTTGGTTCTGCAAATGAAGTTACCGGACTCAACGCTGTTTCCATAGGAAACAACAACTTTTCAACCGGACAGGCCAGCTTTACCTTTGGCTCCTTTGGAACGGCGTCTGCGTTAAATTCGGTTGCCTTCAATGGAGGACAAGCCGCCGGAAACTTTAGCTTCGCGGGAATCAATGGCATCGCTTCCGGAGAATCGTCCATCGCATTTCTCGATGGGCAAGCAGCCGGACTCAACAGTTTGGCTATTGGTATCGGAACTACGGTGTCGGCTGAGAGAGCAATCGCTCTGGGAAGCGGAAATACGATCGGCAGTGGGGCGACCAACGGATTGGCATTTGGTTCTGCAAATGAAGTTACCGGACTCAGCGCTGTTTCCATTGGAAACAACAATTTTTCAACAGGAGAAGCAAGTTTCACGTTCGGATCGTTTGGAACGGCTTCCGGACAAAATGCCGTTGCCTTTAACGGTGGTCAGGCTACTGGCGACTTTAGCTTTGCTGGGATCAACGGAACCTCGTCAGGAGAGGATAGTGTCGCTTTAGGCGAGGCAGCAGTGGCCTCGGGAGCAGCGTCATTTGCACTAGGTAATGATGTTCAGGCCTTTTCCTTCAGAGAAACGGTTATTGGCTATGGCAGCGCAAGTTACACCCCTAGCAGTACCACTGCAATAAACGCATCGGACAGATTATTTGTGGTCGCCAATAACACTGGCAACAATGCGCTGAACATTCTGAAGAACGGACGTACAGGTATTGGGAGAATTCCAACCACCAACGTATTTGAGGTAGAAGGTGACGCTTCAAAAAATTCTGCAGGAGATTGGGCGGCCAATAGTGATCGACGATTAAAAAAGAATATTGCCACCTTTTCCGAAGAAAAAGCCCTCTCGCAATTATTAAAAATGCGAGGTGTTACTTATGAATGGAATGATGATAAAACAGGCAGCAAAAGACCGGAAGGCGTTCAGTACGGTTTTATCGCGCAAGAACTTATGGAAGTGTTTCCGGAAAATGTGGAAAAAGATAACCTTGGATACTACCAAACGGCCTATGGGACGTATGACGCGTTATATGTGCAAAGCATCAAAGCATTGGTCGGAAAAATCGAACGCCTGGAAGCAGAAAATGACACGCTGAAAGAAGAAATTGAACAGATTTATAGCCTGCTCAAATCAATGGAGCTCGACGAGCTGCAAGCCAAGGAGAGTCCAAATTAGGCAAACGATCAATTTTTAGTTCGCATTTCGGCACGTCGCATGGGCATCTGATCGATCAATTCGTAGAATTTTTCCAAAGAAACAGGAGTTTCCGAAGAAAACTTGACCCCACCGTCGAGTCCAATAAGCCGTACACTAAATCCATTAGTCTCTTTGGGAGGCGCTCCGGTAATCGAGGCTTTGGTGAGTGCATTTCTACAAAAGCTATCGGTGCAATGTAGCACCAGCAATTGACGCTCTTTCCTTCCGGCCTCATCTTTTGTTACCAGGTCGATTTGCGTAGTTGCCTTGGCATCTTCAAAGGTTTCCGAAGTAATACAAATGATACGATGCTCCCATTGTAATTCGGGAAATTGTTGTGCATTCATATGAAATGAAATTAGTAGAAATAACAAGGGAACAATTCTCATGGAGGAAATGTACAAAGGAAAACACATTTCTTCCGTTAAGATGTTCCTAAAGGCCAGCGCTAGTAATTGCCGATGCCACCATAAATCCTCCTGTCCAGGCGTTTTGAAAATTGAAGCCTCCCGTGATGGCATCGATATTCACTACCTCACCTGCAAAATACAATCCCGGATGGAGCTTACTTTCAAAGGTTTTAAAATCTATTTCTTTTAGATCGACGCCTCCTGCGGTCACAAACTCTTCTTTGAACGTACTTTTTCCATGCACCTGAAACTCCGTTATCGTAAGCATTTGAACCATCCGTAGCATTTGTTCTTTGGTAATGTGTGCCCAAATAATATCTTCGGAAACCCATGCAGCCTGAAGCAGATTCTTCCACAACCGTTTTGGCAACTCGAACTGTGGATTGTTATGAACCCGCTGTTTGGCAAATCGCAGCTTGCAGTCAGTTAGCGTTGCTAGCACGTCTTCATCAGATAGCTCCGGCACCCATCGTACGCGTATTCTAAAATGATAATCCATAGTAGCCAAATGACGAGCTCCCCAAGCCGAAAGTTTTAGAATGGCTGGACCACTCATTCCCCAGTGTGTAATCAACAAAGGCCCTTCACTTTCTAAGAGCACACTGTTTTCTTCGGAAAGCATCTGAACCGTCGCATTAGTGGATACTCCGGGTAAATCTGAAATCCGTTCGTCGTCTATGTTAAAAGTGAATAAGGAGGGTACTGGCGAAACGATAGTATGTCCTAATGTTGCTAATACGTTCCAGAATTTCGGACTGCTCCCTGTGGCGACTACCAGACGCTTGCAAGTGTGCGTATCCGCTTTGGTCCTTACCGTCCAACCGCCCACTTCTGAGATTATTTCCTGAACCCCAGCGCCAAGCGCTACCTGCACGCCTAATTGTTGTGCCGCTTCCGTAAAACAATCAATGATGGTTTGTGAATCGTTGGTGACAGGGAACATCCTACCGTCTTCCTCGGTGTGTAGCGTAACACCACGCGCTTCGAACCATGCTACGGTATCGCCGGTCATGAAGGAGTGGAAGGGCCCCAGCAATTCTTTTTTCCCTCTGGGATAGTTCTCGCTGAGGGGCTTCGGAAGAAATTCTGCATGGGTCACATTGCAACGTCCGCCACCGGAAACCTTCACTTTTGTGAGCACTTCCTTGCCGCGTTCTAATATCAACACCTGAAGCGACGGATTCATTTCTGCGATATTGATCGCTGTGAAATATCCGGCTGCACCTCCTCCGATGATGATTACATCTGCATTCATGCTTCTAATTTCGCCTGGCCAAATTGCGCACACAACTGTAACGTATCTTTTACCTCTTGCAAAGTGGTTCTTGGGTTGATCAAACACATGCGCAACACGATCTGCCCGTTGAGTACAGTCGTAACCAGCAGCGCTTCCCGAGAGGCAACCACTTGTTCAGAAATATGCTGATTGAGTTGGTCGAGTTCCTTTTCTGAAAGCTGAGCTTTGATGGGATTATACCGAAAATTGATCACCGCTAAGGTAGCGGGAGAGATCACTTCCCAGCGTGCGCTTTTCCGAAGGTATTTTTCGGTGGCTTCTGCCAGATCGATATTATAGGTCACCGCTTTCCGAAATGCTTGCAGTCCGAATGTCTTAATCGACATGTAAAATTTCAAAGCGCGGAACCTACGTGTGAGTTGCACCCCGTGGTCGTAAAAGTTAATTTCTGAAGTATTTCCCTCCACATCCCGCAGGTATTCAGGTTTTTCCGTAAAGGTATTCTTCAGCCATTTGTGATTCCGAACCAACAAACAACCCATTTCGTAGGGCTGGTAGAACCATTTGTGAGGATCTACGGTCAACGAATCTGCTTTCTGGATGCCCTTCAACAACTTCTTCCCGTCTTTCGCCAAAATCGCGGCTCCACCGTAGGCACCATCAATATGAAACCATAGGCCTTCTGCCTTACAAATTTTTGAGATTTCGGAAAGGGGATCCACCGTTCCGGTATTGGTAGTTCCTGCGGTACCAATCATCAAAAACGGCTGTAAGCCTTTCAGTTTATCTTTGGCGATGGCATTTTGCAGTTTGTTCAAGCCTATTTTAAACTCAAGATCAGTGGGAATGATTCGAATTTGTTCTTTGCGGAATCCTAGAATCCGAATGGCTTTGATGTTCGAAGAATGCGCTTGATCGGACAAATAGATCACCGCTTTTGAAAAATCGTCTCCACACTTAATACGTCGTGCCGTTACGATAGCGGTAAGATTGGCCATACTACCGCCACTGGTAAAGATACCGCCTCCCTTTTTCGAAGGGAAGCCAAAAATTTTTAATAACCAATTTATGGTCACTATCTCCAATTCTGCCGCCGCAGGAGAGGCTGCCCATCCTCCCGAAAATATATTGAATCCGGTAGCCAGCGTATCGGCCATAGCGCTCACGTAATTGCTGGGTCCGGGTACAAAAGAAAAGGATTTGGGGTGTGAGACGATGGTACTCTGCGTCATAACCTTTTCCAACACGAAATTCAATACTTCTTCGGCATCCGAACTTTTTTCAGGGGCTTCTTCCAGAAACATAGAGTCCATTTCTTCGCGGGAAGCAAGCGCTACCGGAAGTTTTTCGCGTTGTGTGGCGGTATGCTCCACAATCGCATCTACCACCCGATACCCATAGGCTCGCATGGCCTCGGTTTCCATTTCCAGGGTCGCTTTCTTGTTGGGAATCATGCTGTATTCGTTTAGGCTGCAAAAATAAAGGTTTCCCTACGTTTTCTTTAGGATTATGTAAACATTCTCCCAATTGAAAATTGAGTACTTTTGACCCGTGATACTGTATATACTCATACTCATCTTTTGTATCGGTTCGTATCTACCGGCCCTAAAAAATCCCCACTGGTTTTTTAGAACTCCGGATTTTATCCGACTCCAAACCATCGTTATTCAATTCCTATTGCTGGCGTTGTTCTTTGTGTTTGAAACGGAATATCAACTGTTTAGCATTGCCGTGCTTGTCTTTCTTGTCGCCACCCTTACGTACCAAATTGTGAAAGTGTTTCCGTACAGCTCGTATTATCCTAGAAGCAAGCCCAGTTTTCCAAGTTCGGGTTCCTTTTCAATATTGGCGGCCAATGTTTTGCAAACCAATTCCGACTACGAAAAATTTGTATCACTCGCCCAACAATACGACGCCGACCTGGTGCTTACGATGGAAAGTCACAAAGAATGGGAGCGCGGTCTATCACCACTGCAAGAACAGTATCCGGAAATGATCGCCTTGCCTCATGACAATTTCTACGGCATGCATCTGTATTCTAAAATTCCATTGCCAGACGCTGAGGTAAAGTATTTAGTGGAAGAAGATGTGCCGTCCCTATTTTTCAACTATCCGATCACGAAACACCAGAATGTGTTTGTGGCCTGTTTGCATCCCGCCCCGCCCAGTCCGACCGAAAATGAAACCTCCAAAGAACGCGATGCAGAATTGATGATCGTGGGTAAAAAGATTCGTGAGATTGAAGATCCTGTTGTAGTGTGCGGCGATATGAACGATGTGGTGTGGAGTCGCGTCACCCGACTCTTTAAAAAAATGACCGATATGATAGACCCTCGAATTGGCCGAGGCTTTTTCCCTACCTATCATGCCGGATATCGTTTTATGAGATTTCCGCTAGACCATTTATTTCATAGCAAAAGCCTGTTTGTGGATGTCATGGAGCGCACCGAGAGTTTTGGAAGTGATCACTTCGGAATGTATTATGAGATCCATTTAAAAACACTTCAGAAGAAAGAAACTGCACCTCCATTAAACGGTGATGAAAAAGAGGAAATCGAGGAGATCACGGAAGCTGTTTCCTAACTTCAGCCATAAATTTCTATATTTAGCCTTCTAACCAACAGCACTTTCCATGAAAGACATTACCAAGTGGAGTATTACGGTCGCTTTGGCCGGATTTCTCTTTGGGTTCGATACCGTTGTCATCAGCGGGGCCAACCAACCTATTCAACAATTATGGGATACGTCTCCGCTCTTTCACGGAACTTTTATCATGAGTATGGCGCTGTGGGGCACCGTGTTGGGCTCCTTATTAGGCGGAATCCCTACGAAACATTTGGGAAGAAAGAAAACCTTGTTTTGGATTGGGATCTTATTTTTTGTCTCAGCCGTAGGATCGGCCCTTGCCACAGGACCGTATTTGTTCTCGTTCTTTCGGTTTATAGGCGGTATAGGAGTTGGTATTTCTTCTGTAGCGGCCCCCATTTACATTTCAGAGATCACTACCGGCGAGAATCGAGGCCGACTAGGAGCCTTGTACCAGTTTAATATTGTCTTCGGAATATTGGTGGCATTTATTTCTAATTGGTTGTTAGAAGGTGTTGGTGGTGAACATGATTGGCGATGGATGTTGGGCGTCGAAGGAATTCCTGCCTTGGCGTATACGTTAATGGTTTGGAAAGTACCTAATAGTCCGCGGTGGTTATTGCTTCAGCGAAAGGATCGGGAAGGCGCCTTGGCAATCTTACAACGAATCTATCAAGATGAGGAGGCCGAAAAACATTTGGAAGACATTCAACGAGACGCGAACAAACCGAAACGTAGCGACCAACTTTTTCAGAAAAAATATCGAAAAGTAATATGGATGGGCTTTCTGTTAGCCTTCTTCAACCAGCTTTCAGGAATTAATTTTGTACTCTATTACGCCCCACAAATTCTGGAGCAGGCTGGCTTGGGCGGTGAAGAATCCTTGTTCAATTCTATTGCCATTGGAGCGGTGAATTTGATCTTTACGCTGATAGGCATCCGACTCATCGATCGGTTGGGTCGCCGTCAATTATTAATTATAGGTTCTATCGGCTACATCGTTAGTTTATTTATGGTGGGCTATTGCTTTCAGGCCGGACTCAGTTCGATCCTTCTGCTCACATTTATCTGTACGTTTGTGGCAGCCCATGCCATAGGGCAAGGCGCTATCATCTGGGTATTTCTTTCTGAAATCTATCCAAACCGGGTACGGGCCTACGGACAATCCTGGGGTACCAGTACGCACTGGGTGTTTGCCGCCTTGATCACCTTGCTCACCCCCTTCTTTATCGACGGTAGCGAAGGAATCTTTAGAGATCAATTAGAAGTTATTTATTACTTCTTCGCAGCCATGATGGTCTTGCAACTGTTGTGGGCGGTATTAAAAATGCCGGAAACCAAGGGCGTTTCGTTAGAAGAACTCGAACGTAAACTTATTCCAGAAGATGAATAAACCGAAGATAAAAATCGGTTGTTTTGGAGAAATCCTTTGGGACGTCTTTCCGCATCAGGAATTGCTGGGAGGCGCGCCCTTAAATGTAGCGCTGCGCCTTCATCAACTTGGGGCTGATGTTCATATGATCAGTGCTGTAGGCGATGATCCCCTGGGAGCTAACGCCCTACGTATCATTTCGGAACGCGGTATGGGTACGGAAGGTATACAAATACATAAAAAATTATCCACGGGTGCTGTCCACATCAGCCTGAAAGAGGGAAATGCCAGCTATACGTTTGAGGATCCTTCGGCCTGGGATGGCATTGAAATGAATCAAAGTTTGCGGAACAGGGTTTCGCAACAAGAGGCGCTTGTTTTTGGCTCTTTGGCGCTACGACACCCCGCCAATCGAATCGTCTTGAATGAACTTCTGGTGAAATCAGCGTACCCGGTCTTCGATATTAATCTTCGACCACCCTATACATCGAAAGAGGTCATTTTGGAGATGCTTCCAAAGGTTCAATTTCTAAAGATGAACGAAGAAGAATTGGGCGAGGTTTCGGCCTGGTTAACGTTACCTTCCACAGACGCCGAAAAGAATATTTTAAAAATCGCCAACAGGTTTGAAATACCTTCTATTTGTGTTACTCGAGGCGATCAGGGAGCGATACTCTACCACAGTAATCGTTTTTTTTATCACAGTGGATTTCGCGTAAAGGTTGCCGACACCGTTGGAGCTGGCGATTCTTTTCTGGCCGGGCTGCTCTTCCAATTGCTCACCAAAAACACTCCGGAAAACGCCCTGAGATACGCCAGCGCGTTGGGTGCCTTAGTCGCTTCCAAAGAAGGCGCTAATGGCAAGGTTTCTTCCGAAGAAATAATGGCCCTGTTAAAAGCGTAACCATAGTTCGTCTAGCGATTCCCATAAGTTTCATTACGTACTCTTTTGTATCAATATAGGATCGTTGCTGCGGCAGAGCAACGATAATTTTACATAAATTTTTTCTTTATTGTTATTTAGAATGAATTAAAATAATTAGTTTTGTGGCGGTCATTTTAATTTTTAAAGAGCCCTTATCATGAAACAATCCCTACATCTTTTGATCGCCTTCTTCATCGTTTGTACGATGCATGCTCAACAATCCAAAAAACAACTCGATCGTGATGCGATTAAAGAAATGTGCGGTTGTTTTGAAGTCACCTTCAACTTCGCTGAAACATTCAATTACAGCGACGACAGCCTCTACAAACCTTCAAAAACCAAAGTAGACAAAGGATTGGAATGGGCGCAACTAGTAACCGACCAGGAGGATTTGATTTCAATTCAGCATTTGTTATTGGTTGGGAGTCCAACATCTCCTCACATCGTAAAACACTGGCGCCAGGATTGGTTGTATGAAAATACTGACCTCTATACCTATAATGCCAACAACCAATGGACCTATCGACGCCTTTCACCCACTGAAGTAGCCGGGCAATGGACCCAAAAAGTGTATCAGGTAGATGACAGTCCGCGGTACGAAGGTTCGGCCACTTGGGTTCACGTGGATGGCAAAAGCTATTGGGAAAATACGGCCGATGCTCCCCTTCCGCGCCGTGAATATACTACGCGCAGTGATTACAACCTTACCATTCGCGGAAATCGTCAAGAGATCACCGAAACCGGTTGGGTGCACGACCAAGACAACGATAAAGTAATCCGTTCCGAAGGCAAAGAAGACGTTATCCTTGCCAAAGAAAAAGGTTACAACACCTATGTACGCGTTCCTGATAGTCGTTGTGCAGCCGCTGCTAATTGGTGGGCTGAACACGGTGAAAAATGGGCTAAGGTACGTGCTAAGTGGGCCGAGGTGTATGGTAGAAACCAAGACCTTGTGTTGGAGGAGAAAGTAGACAATAAAGTACTGTATAAATATTTGTTTGGAGAAGGCTATGAAGAAGCTACTGCCATTAACACTATTATTGAATCATTCGTTAAAAAATAATCTTATGAAATTATTTCCTTTTCTTTTTGGCTGTTTCTTTATGGTGACAGCCATTGGGTTTGGGCAAACCGAAAACATCTTTTTAAATCGTTCTTTTTGGAAACAACAACCGGATCTGGAAATGGTTCAGCAAAAGGTGGCGGAAGGCCATGATCCAACGGCGATGACGCCCCATGCATTTGATGCTGTGATCTATGCCCTGTTAGAAAAAAATGATCCTAAAATCATTAAGTATCTGTTGTCCTTTGACGGTAATCCAATTGATAAAAACACCCACGATAGCCGTAATTATCTACATTGGGCAAGTTATGCGGGTACTATTGAAACGGTAAAACACCTACTCGACAGCGGAATATCAGTAACCAAACGAGATAGCCATGGCTATACTCCCCTAGCCTTCGCTGCTAATGCGGGACAGATAAATCCAGCCCTCTATGAAGCCTTCGAGAACCACGGAGTTTTAATCACCGAAGAGACCAATGAGCATGGAGCTAATGTATTATTGTTGGTCGCGCCTTCCCTTTCTAATGAAACCGAATTAAACTATTTCCTCAACAAAGGCTTCGACCTTCATAGTACAGATGCCGATGGAAATGGAATTTTTAATTACGCTGCTCGAAAAGGGTCTATTGATTTTTTGAAACTCCTGGTTGAAAAGGGAGTCTCTTACAAAACTACTAATAAGGTGGGAGGCAACGCTTTCTTATTTGCCGCTCAGGGAACACGTGGACACGAAAATTCTATGGAAATCTATAGGTACTTACAAGGATTAGGCATCGATCCCAATATTGTAACAGAAGACGGGTATACCCCTTTACACCGCTTGGCATATGCTTCTGAAAATGAAGAGGTCATCAAGTTTTTCCTGACGAAAGGGGCCGATGTGATGCAAGCCGATGAAGATGGGAATACGCCCTTTCTCAATGCGGCGTCACGAAACAGCTTGAACGTTATAACCTTGCTAGCAAAACATGCTACTTCCCTAGAAAAAACCAATAAAAAAGGACAAAATGCCTTGATGCTGGCCACTCAGAATAATCAACCGGAAGTCGTGTCTTATCTATTACAGCAACCGGGAGGAAAAAAGACAGTTCAGGCGGTGGATGCTGATGGAAATAATCTAGCGTATTACTGGGTAGCTTCTTACAATCCGAAAAATTTGGAAGCCTTTCAGCAGAAACAAGTGATATTACAGCAAAATGGCGTGGATTTTACCCAAAAACAAGCAGAAAATAACACCTTATTGCATCTTGCGGCAGGCGCCAATGATGCTGATTTGTTGCGACAAGTAGCCTCCTTCAACCTTCCTGTAGATGCTAAAAATGACAACGGACTGACAGCACTTCATATTGCCGCCATGAGAGCGACCAACGAGGCTACCCTTAAATTACTCTTGGCTCTTGGAGCCGATGCTTCTATTACTACGGATTTCGAGGAAACGGCATTGGACTTAGCCCAAGAAAACGAATTGCTACAATCTAAAAACGTATCCCTGAATTTCCTGAAATAATATGAAAAACGTTCGCCTCTTATCTATACTACTAGTTACCGCGTTTGGTTTTATGGCAGCCACCAGTACTTCGGAAACACAACCGGTAAAATGTCTTATCCAAATGACCAATTATACGGGAGAAGGCGCCTATATCGTGGTATCCCTTTTGGATGCTTCGGGAGCCTATGAAGAAACCTTATACGTACGTGGGGAAGATCCCGAGTGGTACAGTGAAATCCCAGAATGGTGGAAGTTCTACGGAAAACACCGCCCCAATATCGATGCTATTTCCGGAGCGACTATAAGTGGTGGAGAACGGGCTATTTGCGTTTTACAGATTCCGGCGAGTAAAATAGATGCCGGCTATCGCTTGCGTTTTGAAACCTCGGTCGAAGATCAGGAGTATTACAGCGATGACCTTGAGTTTCCGTTAACCACAGCCAACTTGAAAAGTAAGCAAGAAGGACATGGATTTATTCGATATGTGCGCATGTTACCACAATAAAAGCGACGTATGACAATCTCCATCTGGCGTTATAGTCATTTTCTCCTAGCTGCTATTGCTTCCCTGTTCTTGCTCCTGGCTTCGGTTACCGGAGTCATTTTGGCCGTAGAGCCCATCCAACATCAATTTCAGGGATATGCCATAGACAACCTGGAAACCATTTCGACAGGAGATGCCATTACCCTCCTCCAAAATAGTCACGAAGAAGTATTTTCCCTCACTGTTGAGCCTTCTGGATTTGTAAAAGCTTCGGTATTGACCACTGACTTAGAAACTGCCGAAGTATATGTAGATCCTCGAACGGGAGCTACCCTTGCTCCCGTTCCGGAGCGTCCCGATCTCTATCGATTTACCACCAACCTACACCGCTCCTTATTTTTAAAAACCACGGGGCGCGTGTTCGTAGGCGTCGTTTCCTTTTTGCTATGCCTTATCGCCATCACCGGCTTTGTCCTCTTACTGAAGCGCCAGGGAGGAGTCAAGCGTCTGTTTTCGAAAGTTCAAAAAGATTACTTTGAATTGCGGTACCATGTGGTCCTAAGTAGATGGATGTTTCTGCCCATTCTTATTGTGGCGGTTACGGGAGTCTATCTCTCGATTGAAAAGTTTGGATGGTTGCCTCAGACGAATGCTCTTCAAACCACTTCTGAAGAAGTTGAAATCACTTCCGTCTACGCCAAGCCGGCCGATCTTCCCATCCTGCAAGAGATTACCTTAGACCAGGTACGAACCATTGAATTTCCCTTCTCTGACCACCCGGAAGAATACTATCAATTGTCGCTTGTTGATCGTGAAATTCGGGTGAATCAACAAAGCGGAGCTCTTTTAAGCGAAGCGACCTACCCCTTTGTTGATTTAGCTTCCCGATGGAGTTTCCAACTGCATACTGGCGAAGGAAGCGTGTGGTGGTCTGTAGTATTACTCTTGGCTAGCGCATCGATCGTGTTTTTTATGTATTCGGGCTTCGTGATGTCATGGCGGCGGTTGAGAAGCAAGAAAACACCGTGGGTGACGCGACCTGCTTCGGAAGCAGACATGATTGTAATGGTGGGTTCCGAAACCGGGAGTACCTACAACATAGCCACGCGCTTTTGTATAGCTGCGGAAAAAGCGGGTTATGCCCTCCACCGATGCGAGCTTAATGCGTATGCCGAAGTGTTCGAACAAACCGACGGTTTTAAGAACATCAAGCAGATTTTGATCTTAACGGCCACTTATGGCAAAGGAGAAGCTCCTACCAACGCCCGAAAATTTGAAGCCCTCGTTCGCTCGCTACCGCCAAAACACACTGTTGCCTATGCTGTTGTTGGTTTTGGGTCTTTAGAATATCCAGACTATTGCCAATTTGCGATAAGGGTTGACGAATTGCTTGCCTCCATAGACACTTTTGAACGCGCGCACCCGCTCTATAAAATCAACAACGCGAACACCGCTGAATTTGACCATTGGGTTGCGAAATGGCAGCAACCGTTACCGCATTCCTTCGTTGTTGCCCATCCCAAAGGGAAAAAGAAACAAATAAAGCAACATTCTTTTACCGTCATGGAGCGCACACCCTTAAATGTTGACGACACCTTTTTGCTGCGATTACGGCCTAAAGAAACACTTCGGTTTGTTTCGGGAGACCTCTTAACCGTGCTTCCGAAAGGGTCAGAAATCGTACGGCAATACTCCATTGCCAACATCAATGGAGATATTTTGCTGAGCATCAAAAAGCATGAATTTGGACGTGCATCCTCACAATTGTTCGAATTGGAGCCAGGAGAACAATTGATAGCAAGCCTTGAGATCAATAAACAGTTTCATTTTCCGAAGCACTGCAAGGAAGCCATATTCATTGCCAACGGAACTGGCATTGCCCCTTTTTTCGGAATGATCGCGGCAAACCCTAACACCAAAATTCATTTGTTTTGGGGCGGCCGAACCGAAGCTTCCCTTGCCCTCTATCAACCGATTCTGGCGGAAGTTTTGGCAAAAAACCCTCATTATACACTCCATAGCTGTAGTTCCAGAGAAGGCAGTAACAGGTACGTTCAGGATCTCCTTCACACAGAAACCGCTTTGGTCCAGCAGGTGTGTAGCAATGATGGGGTTGTCATGATCTGTGGTTCGTTGGCTATGCAGCATGATGTGTTGGACGTCTTAGACGCACAATTGGAACAACACCCTGATTTGAGCCTGGATGTCTTAGAACATCAGCAACAGTTGAAAATGGATTGTTATTGACGGTAATTAATGTTGGAATCCGTGTGGATCTTATGAATTGAAAAATAAAAAAAGCCTCCTTTTCGGGAGGCTTTTTGTGCGGCTGAAGGGTTCCGATAGGTATCCAAACGAACCCCCACGCCTTGCGGCAATAGATCCTATCCCGATTGCTATCGGGACTAGCATATCATGCATAGCGGGAGACCAGTTTTTCAATCATCTCTGGATACTTTCTCAGATTCTGGATGTACTTTTTACTTTTCATGCTCTTGACATGTTTTTCAATGGCTCTTGCTTGCCGGTATTCTAAATTTTCAATTTCTAAGTAGACTTCCCAGTCAGCTGTTTTTTTGGTATAAGCGTTTCGGTAAGTGCCATTCAGGTGCTCCTGAAATCGCATTTCAAAATTCTTACAGCTTCCTGTGTAGAAACGTTACAGTTTTTGTGAATATAGAATATATACGGAGGCCATAACGAAAAAACCAGCCATTTACGGCTGGTTTTTGTGCGGCTGAAGGGAGTCGAACCCCCACGCCTTGCGGCACTAGATCCTAAGTCTGGTATATATTGCACCAATAAAACATAAAATCGCTCATATTCAATGACTTATGTTTTTAATCATTTTATTTAAAGTCAATTAATATCAGTTAATATCAACATTTGTTGTACCTATGTTGTACCTAAAAAGCCCAATAATTTTGTACCTTTATCAAAGGTATAAACCAAAAATTGAGCAAAAATCACAATGTTGTACCTATGTTGTACCTGATTTGACTTTCGTACTCAAAAAAGGTCAATTATGTCATCAAACGCTAAGATAGTTCTACGCAAAAAACCAAACAGTAAAGGACTCTACCCTTTAGCCATTCGAATCACAAAAAATCGTCGTTCAACATATCAATATGTTGGTCATTATATCGATTTAGAAGATTGGGACGAAAAAAATATTCGAGTAAGAAAATCTAATCCTAATGCTGATAGTTTAAATAAACTGCTATCAAAAGAACTCTCAAATGCAAATAAAGCATTGATTGACTTGCAATCCGAACATAAAGATGCGTCTGCCAATCAAATCAAAAAAGAGATTTATGCCTCGGGAAATTCTTCTACCTTTTTCGAACTAGCTCAAGAGCATCTTGACGAATTGGAAATTGCTAAAAAGTTGAATCGTCTTTCAACTGATAGCGCTTTGATTAGCTATATCATAAAATTCAATAAATCAAAGCAGCTCGCATTTCAGGAAATAGATGAACGCTTTCTTAAAAAGCTGATGTTACATTTAAAATCTAATCACGGACTCTCAGAAACATCGGTAATGAACGTCTTAGTTCTCATTCGTTTGTTATTTAATAGAGCCATAAAGCTAAAGATAGTTAGTAGGGAATTATATCCTTTTGGTGGCGACAAAATTAAAATTAAGTTTCCAGAAACGAGTAAGGTTGGTTTGAATATTATTGAAGTAAGAGCTATAGAAGCTCTTGAAAATTTGACATTAAGCGAGGTTCATACGCGAAATGTTTGGCTCTTTAGTTTCAATTTTGCTGGGATGAGAGTTACCGATGTATTGTTAACAAAGTGGTCTGACATTTACGACAAAAGGTTGCATTATAGAATGAATAAGAATTCAAAATTATTGTCATTAAAAATACCTGATAAGGTTTTCAAAATTTTAGATTACTACAGAAAAGATAAAAGATATGCAACAGATTTTGTTTTTCCCGAACTGAAAAAAGCAAATCTCGATAATGCCAAAGATGTTTATAACAAAAGAAAGACAGCTACCAAGAAATTTAATGATAATCTAAAGTCTATTGCTAAAAAGGCAAAAATAGATAAGAAAATCACAATGCATATTGCGAGACATACCTTCGGAAATATAGCTGGTGATACCATTCATCCTTTGATGTTGCAAAAACTGTATCGCCATAGCGATTTAAAAACCACATTGAACTATCAAGCTAATTTTATTCACAAAGAAGCAGATGATGCTTTGAATAGTGTAGTTAATTTTTGAAATAATATTTCTAGTCCAAAACATACTGTTAACCTTAAGCGAGTTTCTGTTTAAAACAATCAACCAACATACCATAAAGTTCAGGATGTTTTCTTTTGAGTAAATCTGGTCGCTCAAAAAAATATTCTGATGCAACCGCAAAGAATTCTGCTTGGTTGGTACCACCATATTTACGAATGTCCGAATGGTTGTCGTTAATTGCTTCCATTTCCTTATGGATTAGATTTAACCACGGTATGGCATATTGGTGCTGCAATAATCGTTCTGGTACACCATCCGTTCTGTCATCAAGTTTATCTATCAGGTGTACAAATTCGTGGATCCCAGTATTGTTTTTATCACTCTTATTTTTAAAACCGTGATATAATGCCTTTTTAGACAAAATCATTTGCTTTTCAAATCGACCGTTGCCAACAATTCCACCAATGTTACGTGATTTATCCCTACTGCCAAATTGCATATCCTCATTAAAATTATCTGGGTACAAGAGAATTCCGCTTAAATTGGTGTAGTGCCATTCTTTAAAACCAAATACAGGAATTACTGCACTCGCAGCGATTAAAATTTTATCGAGCTCTTCCAATTCTAATTTCACACCATCAATATAGACTTCACTCAGAAATTGCATCATTCGCTGTTGAAAAACCTTTTGCTTCTCTTCTGAAAGATTACTATAATAATGTACATTCTCTAGTAATAGCCCGTGCCAATGTTCTGGAAATGGTTTAATGCTATGACGTTGCGCTTTTCTATAAAAATGAATCGCAAATAGAAGAATTACAACCGAAATTAAAATGTAAGCCATATTAAACTAAAGAGTATTAATCTACAGCTTCTGCCTTGAAGCCCACTTTTTGCAATGTGGCTTTTACATCTTCTTTGGTAGCACCATCGCTTTTTATTGTTAGAATTTTATCTGGGTTTACAGTATCCACTTCCCAGCTTTCAACACCTTCCTGATTATTTAAGAATGGTGTTACCTTTGATACACAACCGCCACAATTAATGTTTGTTTTAAATTTTAAGGTTTTCATTTTATTTTAATTTATAATTAATATTAAAGTTTTATCCTTTTTAACCTTAAGCTATTTGCAACTACAGAGACACTACTAAATGCCATTGCTGCACCTGCAATCATTGGGTCTAACAAAAAGCCATTTATAGGGTATAACACGCCCGCTGCAATTGGGATACCTATAATATTGTAGATGAATGCCCAAAATAGATTTTGACGGATTCCCAGTACCGTTTTTTTTGATAGTGCCAATGCTTTTGGAATGGATTGTAAATCTGAGGTTATCAATGTCATTTTTGCAACATCCATCGCAATATCGGACCCCTTGCCCATAGCGATACTTACATCGGCTTGCGCCAAGGCGTTGGAATCGTTGATGCCATCGCCTACCATAGCTACTATCTTACCATCAGACTGCAATTTTTTCACAAAGGCTGCTTTATCCGATGGCATTACTTCCCCTTGGAAATTTGCTATTCCCACTTGTTGGGCTACGGCTGATCCTGTCTTATTATTATCACCTGTGAGCATATAGACATCAATGTCCCTTTCCTGAAGTGTTGCAATGGCTATTTTTGAAGTTTCCTTTATTTTGTCTGCAATAGTAAGTATCGCTAATACATCTTTATCATTACCAAAGAATATGACGGTTTTTGCTTGCTCTTCAAGACTTTCTGCTGTTTGCATCAAGGAAGCATCAATTTGTATATTCTTCTCAAGCATTAGCTTATGGTTTCCAATATAGTATTGTGAGCCATTTTCTGTTTTAGCCTGCACACCTTTACCCGTAATACTTTCAAAAGAAGCAATTTCAACTTTTTCAATATTTTCTTCTTTAAAATGATTAACAACTGCTTCCGCCAAGGGGTGTTCAGATTGGGCTTCTATTGCTAACAAGAACTGTTTTAAATCAACCTTATTTTCAAGTGTACCTTTCCAATGTATATCGGTCACCAATGGTTTTCCCTCGGTAATAGTGCCAGTTTTGTCAAGGATGATAGCATTAACTTTATGACCGAGTTCTAAACTCTCGGCATCTTTTATAAGAATATTATTTTCGGCACCTTTGCCAATACCCACCATAATAGCAGTAGGTGTAGCCAACCCTAGGGCGCAAGGACAGGCAATGACCAATACAGCGACAGAAGTCAATAGAGCTTGAGAAAACGCATTATCACCTCCCATAGACATCCAGACGATGAAGGTAACAATGGATATCCCCAATACGATGGGAACAAATATTCCAGCAATTTTATCGACCAATTTTTGTACGGGTGCTTTGCTACCCTGTGCCTCCTGTACCATTTTTATGATTTGGGAAAGCAGGGTTTCACCTCCAACTTTTTCTGCAGTAAATTGAAAACTACCTTTTTGATTGACAGTACCAGCAAATACCTTCTCTTCTCTGGACTTTTGTACTGGAACAGGTTCACCCGTAATCATACTTTCGTCTACATATGAGCTTCCTTTAATAACTTCCCCATCTACGGGAATCTTTTCTCCAGGGCGGACTAAAATAGTTTGACCTACTTGCACAGCCGAAATAGGAATTTCTTTTTCTTCCCCATCATCAATAACTTTAAGCGTTTTAGGTTGTAGTCCCATTAATTTTTTAATGGCAGAAGAAGTATTCGATTTGGCCTTTTCTTCCAGTAATTTCCCCAAAGAAATAAAGGTAATAATCACTGTCGCCGCTTCGTAATAAACGTGTGGCTCAATAGCACGATTTAACCAAAATTCCGGAAATAAGGTATTGAACACACTAAACAAAAATGCAATACCCGTACTTAAAGCCACCAAGGTATCCATATTCGCCTTGCCACGTTTGGCCTGTTTGAAAGCATTGATAAAAAAACTACGCCCAAACCAGAAGAGAATGGGAATAGCCAATACCAAAGAAATCCACCTACCAGATTCCCATTGCATAAAGAACATTCCAAGTATGAAGATGGGCAGTGTCAGAATAGCTGACCAAATGGTACGGTTTTTAATGTCTTGGTAATGCTTTTGCTGAAGCTCTTGTTGTGCTTCCATTGGGTCTTCTGCATCGATAATGATATCATAGCCCACTTCACGCAGTGCGTTCTGAAGTTTTTCTTCAGAAATGGTTTCATCGTAATCGACTAAAACCGAATTGCTGGCAAAATTTACGATGGCCTTGTTTACGCCATCGGTATGGGAAAGAATCGACTCAACACTGCTGGCACAGGCGGCACAGGTCATACCCGTAACTGGAAAGGATTTTTTTATTCCTGTTTTTTGTTCTTTGGGTTTGGCATTGAATATGTTGGTTGCTTCCATTTTATTACTCCGTTTTGTATTTCACAAATTTCGGAATAAACACGGGAAAGCTGTTACGTTATTCGCTGAAAGAGTTGTAGAATTTGCTCGCTAAATATACTGTCAAACTATCTTTAATACAATCAAAACCGACTAAGATGATAGTTGTTTGAAATACATTCCATTTAAAATATTGGTATTACCTCACGTTTATATTCAGACCCATATTAAATAATTTTTTTGATATTTAATGTGGCAATTTATTTTTTATAAGACCATATAAAAAAGTACCTACAACTGCACCAAAAATTACCATAAATATCGACACATACCCCGCACCTGCCAGCACATACATTGGCCCTGGGCAAACACCTGCCAGTGCCCATCCCAATCCAAAGATAATTCCACCTATTAAATATCGAGCAACACTATTATCTTTAGGCTTTAGACTCATTTCACTTCCGTCAAGCGGTTTAATATTTTTTCTTTTGATTATCTGAACGCCAATAATTCCAAGCACCAAAGCTGAACCTATTATGCCGTACATATGAAAGCTGCCAAACTGGAACATCTCGTAAATACGAAACCACGATGCTGCCTCGGATTTATACATTATAATTCCGAAAAAAATACCAATTGCTAAATAGGTGATATATCTCATTATTAAAATATTAAGGGGTAAATTAAATGTATCATTACCAGCCCACCTATGAAGAAGCCTATGGCAGCTATAAGTGAGGGCAACTGCAAATTACTTAATCCGGAAATGGCGTGTCCCGAGGTACAGCCTCCTGCATATCGTGCCCCGAAGCCCACTAAAAGCCCGCCCATTAAGAGTACCGCTATGATAAATGGGTCGCCCAAAGCATCTGTCGCAAATATTTCTGGTGGCAGATAACTTTCTCCAGCACTTAGAATGTTATAATCTTCGGAAAGTTGTTGTGCGATTTCAGGTTTGATTTCTACCGTATTGTTGCTCATATAGTTTGACGCTAAAAAACCGCCAATAATGGCGCCAAAAACGACCATTAGGTTCCATCGCTCTGCTTTCCAATCAAATCTAAAGAAATCAGCTGCTTTTCCTGCTCCAACTGCTGCACAAGCCGTGCGTAGGTTTGATGACATCCCGAATTGCTTTCCTACGAACAATAAAAGGAACATTACAAGTGCGATAAGTGGTCCCGCTACATACCACGGCCAAGGTTCATAAATCCAATTCATAAGCAAGGTTTCATTAATTTTTAAAATCTTTCACATCATCACTTAAATCATAAACCTTTACACTTTTCAATTGTTTTTCGAGAATACTGCTTCCCGCTGCGCTACGGTATCCACCTGCACAATGTACCACGATGGGTTTATCGGTTGGGATTTCCTTTGCAGTATTTCTCAATTCATTTAGCGGATGCGACAGAGCGCTTTTAAAAAACTTTCCTTCATTTACCTCGCTATTATTGCGTATGTCAACAATGGTGTAATTGTTTGGATTTTCCTTGAAATCGGCTAAATCCAATTTTTCAGTTTTCACTAGATTTTTATCAGAAAGCGTGATAACTTTCGTAAGCTGTTTTTCATAGCCTATTTTTGCCACTCTATGTAATAACTTGTCCTTATTCCCCTCGGTATCGATAACCAGTATGAATTCCTCTTCTGGCTCTACTATGGAACCTAACCAGGTTTCAAATTTTGCATTGTCTGAGGTTGCCTGAATATTGATGCTTCCTTCTAAATGTCCATTTTTAAATTCGCTCTCATCCCGCATATCAATAATAAGGCCCTGGGCCGTCGCATTATCTTCGAAAGGAATTTTTTCCAAAGCCGTTTCCACTACTTCGGCACCATCTTTATTAATATCTACGTTGTACCCAAAATAAGAAGGGATAAAGAGTTGTCCTTCAAGAATAGTATCCATAAATTCCTGCTTCGATTGTTCTTTAAAGGCCCAATTGCCCATACGCTCATTACCCAAAGTGCTGCTATTGGCATCACTCATACTCTTACCACAAAGCGAGCCTGCACCGTGGGCTGGATAAACAAGGGCATCATCAGGCAGTCCCTTGAATTTATGGGTGATGGTCTCATACATCATCTCAGCAAGTTCTTCACGTTTGGCTTTCATATTTCCCGTCTTTTCCCGCAAATCTGGACGGCCTACATCGCCTATGAATAGGGTATCGCCTGTAAATAATGCTGTATCATTGGCATCGGTCGCCACAACGGTTATACTATCTGGCGAGTGTCCAGGTGTGTTTATGGCTTTAATAGTAATTTTTCCTAATTGAATGTCATCGCCTTCATCAAATGATTGATGCGGATAGTCGGCTCCCAGATTTTTACTATTATAAATCGTTGCTCCGGTTTTTTTATGGATTTCAAGATGTGAGCTTACAAAATCAGCGTGTGGGTGTGTTTCGATTACCGCAACGATTTCTGCGTTGTTCGCTTTCGCGAAAGCATAATATTGCTCTGGATTGCGTTCTGGGTCTATTATGGCCACTTTACCTTCGCTTTCAATTGCATAGGAATAGTGGGCAAGTGGCTTATATTCAAATTGCTTGATATTCATACTTATTTAATTTTCTTGTAATATTAAATAATATCAAAACCAATTTCGGTAACAATTGATACACAAGAATAGATTAGGCCAGTTGAATAGACTTACGAGTTATATTCTTTTTGATTATTTGTACTTTGAATAAATGGATATTTAAGTTGTCCCCAAAATGTTTTTGGAAAATTTGCGTCGTTTTCAAAACCCAATTCTATGTCGCGACCACTTCTGGGAACATAGGCCGTTCCAAAAATATAATCCCAAATGCTAAGTGTAAGGCCAAAGTTCATTCCGTAGGGATGTGATTCAGGCAATTTTTTGGAATGATGCCAAATATGCATACGAGGATTGTTGAATATATAGCGCAATTTTCCATAACTCCAGTCAAGGTTTGCGTGGTTGAGATGACCTATAAAAACGGCAAACATATGTACCACAAAAAACTGCTCGATACCGAAACCTATCATAGCCAAGGGGATGTACTGAATGGATTTATACACGATAGTTTCTAAAAAGTGAAACCGAAACTGTGCCGCAAAACCCATTTCCTTGACACTGTGGTGCACTTTATGAAACTTCCACATCCACGGTACCCTGTGCAGCATCCTATGCACGTTCCATTGTATAAAATCTGCAATAATGAACATTATTAGAAGCTGCAACCATACAGGAAGTGTTTGCATCTCTATAGCCACTATATTTTTTATGCCAAAAAGGCCTAAGAAATCATTAAATAGTTCTACACCCACATTAGAGAGTGCATTATAGCCAATCAAGGAAAACAAGAAGAAATTAAAAAGAATGTAAAAGGCATCCAGAAAAAATCCCTTTCTCAAAATAGGTTGCTTTTTTCGCCAAGGAATAACAATTTCCAATAGAAATACAAGTAAGGACAACCCTATGAGCCAATAAAAATAATTGGTCCAAGATGGATTGGTTATTTCTTGAACAAGGTAGTTGTAATACCCTGAGAAAGATTGTTTTATTATTTCAATGTATTTTTCCATAGTTATTGTTTGGCAATTTCCTTATAGATAATATAAATGCCCATTACCAACACGAACCAGCCAAACCCTTTCTTTAATTTTTTTCCATCGATAAATTTATTTAGCCATATACCAATAAAAATGCCAATTATTGAAATTCCTGTAAAAATAAGCAGGAATGGCCAATCAATATCTAAATTTTGAACATCTCCCAAAAAGCCAATCAAAGATTTAATGGCTATAATCAAAAGTGAAGTGGCCACTGCTTTTTTCATAGGCAACTTTGCCAACAGAACCAAAGCCGGAATAATCAAGAACCCACCGCCAGCACCTACGATACCTGTTATGGCTCCAACTACGAGTCCTTCAACAATAATAAGCGGGTAATTATAAGTAATTTTCGTTTCCTCATCTGTTTCCTTACGTTTATTTCGTATCATCGAAACGGAAGCCAATAGCATTATGATAGCAAAAAACAGCATAATGGCCAGATTCTTAGTGACCATAAAATTGCCTATTTGAAAGAGCTCTTCGGGTATGGCAGGAATTAGAAAGGCTCTGGTAAGATATACTGCTATAAAAGCAGGGATGGCAAAAATGATAGCGGTCTTAATATCCACCATTCCCTTCATAAGGTTTTTAATGGCACCCACAAGAGATGTTATACCCACCACAAACAATGAGTAGGCTGTACCCATTACAGGATTAAGTGAAAGTGCGTATACCAAAATAGGTACGGTAAGTATAGAGCCACCACCACCTATTAAACCTAAAACGAGCCCGATTATAAGTGCTCCAATATATCCTAATATTTTTACGATTTCCATTTGTCAAACCAATTATGGGACAAATGTACTTGTAGGTATATTTAATGTTGGTAACCGATGTTACAGGACTTCAATAAAACTACGATGTAACCTTATTTTATTGCCGTTTTCCATTTTTTTTTGAGTAGGCGCGATACGACCACACGACTCGTGTGCAAGTCTTGGGAAATTTCTTTATGAGTGGTGTAAATGTGCTTGCTGTTCAAAATTTGGGTTTTGTCTGCTATCAATTTTTCAAGTCGTTCGTCCATATTATTAAAAGCAATGTTATCAATGCTTTCAAGCATTTCCATCATACGCTTGTGATAACTTTCAAAAACAAAATTGCGCCAGGTTTTATATTTTCTCGACCATTCTTCCATTTTACCAATAGGTATCATAAGTAGCTTTGCCGGTGTTTCCGAAACAGCGTGGATTTCGCTCTTGGTATTTCCCATACAGCAGGTCATCGTCATTGCACAGGTGTCGCCTTTTTCAAGATGATATAGTAGTAACTCTTCTCCATCGGCATCGGGACGCATTATTTTTATGCTTCCAGAAAGTAATAATGGCATCGATTTTATAAACTGTCCAGGTTTTAATAAATCTTGCCCTTCGAGTACCTCCATAAAGGTTGCGACCTGTTGTATTTCTTTTATAAGTGCTGGTTCAAATGTTGAGCCATAGTGTAACTGTAGTGCTTTGTTCATTTTCTATTATTTTATTTTCTAAGTTAAAAATCTCTTTTTCATATTTCTACATTAATTAATTGCTCTAATAAATATATTAGTTGGGTTTTTAACAATCATTTCAATAATTACTTTGTTTTTAATCAGAGAAATAAAAAATGCTATGATCAACAGGATTGTGATTCTATACAAATGGCATTGTATTTAGTAACACTAAAAAAATACTCTTATTTTTAAAAATTTACGAAATGAATCACTCAAATGTTTAAATCTAAATTACTCCACTTAGCCGTTTCTGTATTAATGAGCTTTGAGATCGAATCGTGGGAAATTTACAGACGGGCCCGTGAAAAGCATATCGCAATTATAAATTATGCGTTTTCTTTAGGCACCCTACCTTATCTACTTCTATACTATTAGACCTCGCTATACAAGCATTAGTTCAGGTTGCTGAACTTGTTACTAAATAGTGTTTTTATGTGAAAACTAATTAAGTCTAAACTCTCTTTTAGAAGAGCCGCAATAAGCAATGCTATTACTTTGAAAAACGATAAAGGACATTCAAAATGCGTATTGTTCTTATGTTTTATTATTTTTCTAACTTCAATAGCTTTAATTAATTATCAAACCCGTCTCAAAATTATAATTCGGGATTAAAAATTAATAGATTATACAATCATCTTTCTCAATACTTTTACTGTTTCACGCTAGACCAACATCCAATGCCATCATTATAATGAAACCGCCTATAAAACCCATTGTAGCAATATCAGTATAGTTATCCCGTTGTGTTTCTGGAATTACTTCTTCAACTACCACAAAAATCATTGCACCCGCAGCAAAAGAGAGAGCATAAGGCAAAATGGGCTGAAAGGTTGAAACTGCCCAGCCCCCTATAACAGCAGCAAATGGTTCTACAATGGCAGAAGCTTGACCAAACATAAAGCTTTTTCGTCGGCTTAATCCCTGTCTTCTTAACGGCATAGCAACAGCAAAGCCTTCTGGAAAATTTTGCAAGCCTATACCTAATGCTAAAGCCACTGCACCCCCAATACTTGCACCTTCAAATCCAGCAGATACCCCACCAAACAGAACACCAATTGCTAGCCCCTCCGGTATATTATGCATCGTTATTGCTAATGTTAAAAGCGTGGTTCTGCGCCAAGATGTTTGTAAACCCTCTTTTTCACTTTCTTTAAAATTGATGTGCAAATGAGGAAGAATTTTATCTAATCCAAAAATAAAAAGTGAGCCTAAAAAGAATCCAATTACAGAAGGCCATACCTTAACGAACCCTTCTCCTGGACTCATTTCAATTGCTGGTGCCAACAAGCTCCAAAAACTTGCGGCCACCATTACACCACCAGTAAACCCTAACATTCCGTCCAAAATTACACGATTCATACCTTTAAATAAAAAAACCAGCGAAGCACCAGCCGCGGTTAATCCCCACGTAAATAAAGTTGCATATAGTGCTGCTACAATGGGGTTGATAGATTCAAAATAATCTATTATATATTCCATTTAATGTTCGATATTAATATATAGGTTATACGCAATTTGATGTGATATATGAAAACTTTTGCCCGAAATGGAAATGTCCATTGATTTGTCGAATTCTTCTTTGTTCAATACTTTAATTGTACTACCCAAGGCAATTTTATATTTGTCCAAAAACTTGAAAAAAGGTGTTGAAGAATCTCCTAAACCAACACAAACCCCAACATTACCAATAGGTAATTCACTTAAACGTATTTTTTCTTGTTTTTCATACGAACCATCCTTTTTGGGTATAGTGTCGCCGTGAGGGTCAACTTTTGGAAAATTTAGAAATTCATCAAGCTTATTAATTAATTTTTCGCTATGAATATGTTCTAATTGTTCTGCAATTTCGTGAACCTCATCCCAATTAAATTTGAGCTTTTCAACCATAAAAGTTTCCCACAATCTATGTTTTCTAACAATCTGAAGTGCTCTTTTTTTTCCTTTCGTTGTTAAAAAAGTTCCTTTATATTTTTTGTGATTGACTAAACCTTTCTTTGATAACTTCTTAATCATATCAGTTACAGAGGATGGCCTTGTGTTCATCCGCTTTGCAATTTCATTTGTAGATGCGATTTTAATTCCCTCTTCACTTAAATGAAAAATAGCTTTTATATGGTTCTCTTCCGAGTTGGTCATTTTAATAGTTTATTTAAGCCATTTGTTTTTTTATCAATTAACAATTAAACTAATGTTCAATGCGAAGCTTAATCCATTGATATTTAGATGCTAGGCAGTATTTTGTTTAATGATGGTGGATGATAAGAAAAAGAAAGCAAAAAAGAATGGCGGCGGCAAATACAGCGATTAAAGCAAAAGTTCCTATAATTTTTTTACTAATATTGCTTTTAGATTTCTTTTCTTTCTTCTTTCTCTTCTATTAATGGACATAACTATTTTTTGTTATTTATCCTCCTAAATCATAAAACCATTCTTCAGCTCGCACGATCGCTTCCTTTATAGCCTTTTCTTTAGAAAAATCATCCTGTTCAATTAATATATTAGCAATTTCTATAGCCTTCTCCCTTACTGTTGGATTGAGTTTATCCAAATCTGTTTTAAAGTCTTCAAACATCCAGTCCATCTGATTATTAAATTGTTTTAGTTAAAATGATTAAATTTTTCTAATTCCCATCTCTTCATTTATAATGCTCGTTCAAGGGCTTCCTCATTGGAACATTGGTTTGTTGTATAATATTCTTCAGCATAACTTACTGTCAATTTGTGGATGTTTTCATCCAGCATATTGAGCCTCATCGAGCAATCTTTAAAAAGTTCATCTTTCATCTATCGAAAAAGTTTCAACACGTAAAAAACCCTTACCGGCAAACTGACGCGATACAATTAAAGATCTTCTCTCCATTTTGATCTTTTTTACTCGGCGTTATAGTTTATATCTTTAGCTTTATTGTATGCTTCCCAACCTTCTTTTGCCGCATAGGGCACAATTAACAACGCCGCAACAGGGTCTGCCCACCACCAGCCTAGCCAATTGACCAATAACAATCCAGCAAGTACCACTACGGTTTGATATAGGCAAATAAAAGTGTCTTTGGCATCGGCCAGCAAAGCTGGACTCTCAAGTTTATTCCCATATTTCCTTTTGTAATAGATTAAAATAGGATTAACTACCAATGAAACAAGCAAAATAATTAAACCCAATGTACTCCAATCTGATGTTTCTTGATTGATGAGCTTTGTGATTGAATCGTAGGAAATGAAAATACAGACCAGGGTAAAGGATGCCGCAATTACATACAAGGTTATCTTCTTTCGACGTTTAACCTTTTCTTCATCTATACCTTTGAGCTCACCGTGCAATCGCCAGCCCAACGTTGCCGCACTAATTACTTCTATGGTACTGTCCAATGCCCAGCCAATAAGTGCCGAACTGTTTGCTGTGATTCCTGCAATTAGCGAAATAACCACTTCGGTAACGTCATAAATGACGTTCCATATTTGAAGTGTCCTTGCTTCTTTAAGATTCTTTTTTCTCGATTTTTCCATTATTATTTTAAGTATTCAGCTTCGCTTTTTAATTCCTAACGGTTGAATGTTCATCAGTTACTATGTACTACAAATGTTTTCATTTAAACTATTTCGACAATTTTAAAATTCTAATGGCTCCTCGCATCACAAAGGCAAACACAATACCGCCTATGACCAAATCGGGCCATTTACTGTCCAAAAAATAAACCAGCACCCCTGCCAAGATTACCCCGCCGTTCACAATAATATCGTTTGAGGTAAAGATGGCGCTTGCCTGCATATGCGCCTCCTTACTCTTAGCTTTGTTTATGAGCCATAGGGAAACGAGGTTGCCGATAAGGGCAAAAATGGAAACAATAATCATCCACTGGAACAAAGGGGTCTCGCTACTGCTCAAAAACCTTCTCAACACCTCAGAAAATCCAAGCAGAGCCAACGCCATCTGAAAATAGCCACTGAACTTTGCCACTTTCTTTTTTCGTGCAATAGCACCACCTACGGCAAAAAGGCTCAAAGCGTACACAATACTATCTGCCAACATATCCAAAGAATCGGCAATTAGGCCCATTGAGGAAGAAATCCAACCCGTGGTCATTTCGATAACGAAAAAACCAAAATTGATGTACAAAACCCACCAGAGTATCTTCTTTTGTTTGGTCTCAGCCTCAGCAATAGGTGCTTCCGCCTTTTCTGTTCCCAAGAGTTTTTCACCCAGCTTTAATGTACCCAATGCGATGTTTACTTCTTGAGCATTCCCCTGATGGTACACATCCAATTTCCTATTCGGAATGTCAAAGTCCAGATATTTGATTTGAGGATTTGACTCCAGTTTCATCCGTATCATCTGCTCTTCGGAAGGGCAATCCATTTGACTGACCTTAAAAGTGGTTTTGTTTATGGTGGACATTTGATTAATCTGTATTAAATTCTACGTTTGGTGTTTCAAATCTTTACTTATTATGGGATTCCATATATTTTTCCAAAATCGATTTTAAGCTCTCCAAATAATCAGTGAACGATTTAATGGTCGGTTTTGCTTCATCATCTACGGGAATAGTTATGGGATTCTCATCTAAATAGCGATAGAGTTCGGGATGTTCCTGCTCAATCCTTACTGTCAATTCGTTGATTTCTTGGGTTAGCTTCTGAATTTTCTTCATCGTCGTTTTTTTATAATTTTATATATGCAACGCCCGGTCTTCGGTAGCGGCCAAGCAGGCTTCCTTAAAGGTTTCTGAAAATGTGGGGTGTCCGTGGGACATCCGTGCAATATCTTCTGCCGCTGCCCTGAATTCCATCGCCACGACAGCTTCCGTATAACTATCGGCTATACGTGGACCTATCATATGAACGCCCAAAATCTCATCGGTTTCCTTGTCCGCAATCACTTTTATAAAGCCGTCGGTATCCATACTTATCTTGGCCCTTGCATTGGCCTTGAAAGGAAACGAGCCCGTTTTTATCGCTCTACCTGCTTCCTTAAGTTCCTCCTCGGTAAGGCCCACGCCGGCCACTTCTGGCTGTGTATAGACAATGTTTGGTATGAGGGAATATTTGATATGCGGTTTTTGTCCCGCAATGCGTTCGGCCACAAAAATACCCTCTTCACTGGCTTTATGGGCGAGCATCGCCCCACGGACTACATCTCCAATGGCATAGACCCCTTTTACATTGGTTTCCAGGTTGTCATCTACCTTTATCTGTCCATTATCGTTGGTTTCCACTCCCAGGTTTTCCAGGCCCAGATTGTCGGTATATGGTTTTCTGCCTATGGCCATAAGGCAATAATCGCCTTCCAATTGCATTTCCTTTTCGTCTTTTCTATTCTGAGCCGAAAGGGTGACTTTATCTTCTGCCGCCACAGCTTTTGTGACCTTATGTTCCAGATAGAACTCGATATCCTGTTTCCTTAGGGACCTGTACAATTGATGCCCTAAAGATTTGTCCATTGTATAGATAAGCCCATCAAAATACTCTACGATGGAAACCTTTGAACCCAACCTGGCGAAAACCGAACCTATCTCGACCCCAATGACCCCACCTCCAACGACCATTAAGTGTTTGGGGATTTCTTTGAGGGCAAGGGCTTCCGTAGAGGAAATAATCCTTTTTTTATCTATTTCAATATTGGGCAGGGATGCGGGTTTCGACCCGGTAGCAATGACCATCTTATCGGTTTCTATGGTTTGCGTTTTGCCTTCGCCCTTAATTTCAATGGTGTTTTTGTCCTTGATGGTTCCGTGGCCTTCATAAACGGTAACCTTGTTCTTTTTCATAAGGTAGGCTACCCCATTGATGATTTCCCCCACGACGTCCTGAACCCTTTGGTTCATTTTTGCAATATCTACGTTCGCCTCCTTGACATCAATGCCGAAATCTTCGAATTGGTGTTTGAGCTTGTGGTAATGTTCCGAGGCTTCCAACCAGGCTTTTGATGGGATGCAACCCACGTTAAGGCAAGTTCCGCCAAGGGTGCTGTACCTTTCGATTATGGCCACTTTAAAACCCAATTGTGCGGCACGTATGGCACACACATAGCCACCCGGACCAGAACCAATAATTGTTATATCATATTTTTCCATAATTGTATTTTTTTGGGTTAAATAAGGTGGAAGAACCTTGAACTTGACTCTTGGGCGCAAGTGTTCAAAGTTCTGGAACTCCCACCTTTTATTTTTCATTACATTTCACGCATATCCCTTTTAATACCAAGTTGACATCGTTTATTTTATAATCATCTGGCAAACTTTCTTCCGGTAATTTATTTGGCAAACAGATTGTTTTTTTACATTCGGTACAATGAAAGTGCAGATGTAAATCCGTACCGTATTTACTTTTTGTATTTTCACCAGAAATCGCAAATTTTGCCATTCCGGTTCCATCATTAACTTGATGAATAAGTCCTTTATCCTCAAAAATCTTGAGGTTGCGATAAAAGGTCGTTCTGTTTGCTGTCTTATTGTTTTCGCTCTTCTCAGCAAAGACCTTTTTTAAATCGGAAAAGGACACAGCACTTTGCTTCCTTCTCAGATACCTGTATATCTTGGACCTCATTTGAGTAGGGCGAATACCGTGATTTGACAATATTTTTTCCGCTTTGGTCATTTTTTTAAACTTGATTCAAAACCAATCTCTTTTATTTGATTTATTTTTTATAGGCGAGCAAGCGCAATGCATTGACCACCACTACCAATGTAGAGCCTTCGTGAACCGCCACGGCTATGCCGATACTTGCCCAACTCATTATGGTCGCAGGGATTAAAAAGGCTACAACCCCCAAACTTACCCATAAGTTTTGCCTGATAATAGCTTTTGCTTTTCTGCTCAAACCAATGGCAAAGGGTAGGGTTTCCAGTTTATCGGCCATCAGCGCTATATCTGCTGTCTCCAAGGCCACGTCGCTTCCCGCTGCACCCATTGCAATGCCAACGGTGCTGTTTGCCATAGCAGGGGCATCATTGACACCATCGCCGACCATTGCCAGTTTATTTTCCTGTTCCGCAAGCTTTTTGATGGCTTCCACTTTTTCCTCGGGCAGCAGGCTACCACGGGCTTCTGTCAGCCCGATTTCCTCCGCTACAGCGTCGGCCACTTTCTGGTTGTCGCCCGTAAGCATAATCATCTTCTTGATGCCTATTTCCTTCAGTTGCGAAAGGGTTTCCCTGGCCTTTTCCCTTGGGGTGTCCATTAGCCCGAGCATCCCTATAAATTCATCGCCCCTTTTTATTAGCATCGTGGTTTTGCCTTCACCTTCGAGGTTTCTTACCTTTTCCGAGACTTTATCGGGGACACCATCATCTATATCCTCAAAGAGTTCCAGATTGCCTATAAAGACAGGGCTTTCCTGATAGCTCGCCTTTATACCCTTGCCCTGAATAGCTTCCAGATTATCGGCATCGGGTATCTTATTGTCCTTTCCGAGCATTTCCATTCCGTCCCGAACCACGGCTTTCGCCAAGGGATGGTCGCTGAGTTCTTCCACCGCGACCGCAATTTCCAAAAACTCCTTTTCTTCAATGTTGCCCAGAGTTTTCACATCGGTGAGTTTTGGTTTTCCTTCGGTAAGTGTTCCCGTTTTGTCAAAAGCGAGAGCGGTAAGTACCCCTAAATCTTCCAAGGGGCGGCCGCCTTTTATCAAAACCCCGCCTCGTGCTGCTCTTGCTACACCACTCAATACAGCAGATGGCGTAGATATAGCCAAGGCACAAGGACTGGCTGCCACAAGTACCGCCAAGGAACGGTACAGGCTTTCATTCCACGTTTCATCAATGACCAGGAAAGCAAAATTCAATAGTATGACCAATAAGATTACCGATGGCACGTAGTACCGCTCAAACTTGTCGGTCAACAATTGTGTGGGCGATTTTTGGTCCTGGGCCTCTTGAACCATAGTGACCAAGCGGTTGAGAGTAGAATCTTTTGCCTCTTTGATTACCTTTATTTCAAGGGTGTTGTTGCCATTGATAGTTCCAGAAAAAACACGGTTCTCGTCCGGGATATCGCTTTTTGCTGTATATTCCTTATCGGGATTTTCTATTGGTGTTTTGTCCACCGGAACGCTTTCCCCGGTAATGGGTGACTGGTCTATACTACTATTGCCCTTTACAATAACACCATCGGCAGATATTTTACTGTTTGGGCGTACCACGATAGTATCACCTATCTGTAACTCTTCTATACCGACTTCAACGGTATCGTCATCCTTCTTTAATAGTGCGGTTTTAGGCGCAAGGTCTGTTAATGCTGCAATGGACTTTTTTGCCTTGCCCATTGCGTAGTTTTCCAGTGCGTGACCCAGACTAAACAGGAACAGCAACAAGGCACCTTCTGCCCATTCACCCAAATAGGCGGCTCCTGCAGCTGCAACCAGCATCAGGAAATCGATTTCAAACTCGCCCTTGGCAACTTTGGTAACGGCCTCTTTGAGGGTAAAAAAGCCACCAAAAAAGTAGGCTGCAATATAGAGCCCAAAAGGGATGTTCGCTGAAACCCCTGAATATTTTTCCAACAGGAAACCTGTAATTAGTGTGACCCCACTTAAAATCGCAAAATAGAGCTCCGTGTTTTTACCGAAGATGCCACCGTGGTCGTGGTTGTGGGCATCATCTTTGCTGTGTTTTTCCTTGTCTTTCATATTATCATTATTTTTGTTATTGTTGATTCAGGTTTAATCCGCTCTTGGGCTTGTATTTTGTTTAAAGGGTAACACTTTTACTATTTCCAATTCATTTTTTGCAAACGTATTGCATTGAGAATGGCAACGAACGAAACCCCTACATCGGCAAACACAGCCTCCCACATCGTAGCCAAACCGATGGTACCCAAAACCAGGAAAATCCCTTTTACCCCAAAAGCAAGACCAATATTTTGCCATACGATACGGCGTGTTGAGCGTCCAATTTGGATACCTCGGGCCATCCTGCTTGGTTGGTCGGTCTGAATGATGACATCTGCGGTCTCTATGGCCACATCGCTGCCCAAACCGCCCATTGCGATACCCACATCACTGGCTGCGAGCACGGGTGCATCGTTGATGCCGTCGCCCATAAATGCTACCGTAGATTCAGGTTGTTCTTTGAGCTTTTCGACCTCGTTGAGCTTATCTTCCGGTAGCAAGCCGCCTTTGGCCCAATCAATATTCAGTTCCTTTGCAACTTGTTGGGTTATGGAATCCTTATCTCCAGAGAGCATTATGATTTTAGCTATTCCGGCCTCCCGAATCTGTTGAATGGTGTGATGCGCGTCTTCCTTAAGTTCATCGGCAATGGTCACATAGCCTGCGAATTTTCCATCGATGGCGACCATCACTATAGATTCGACTATTGCATCGGTTTCAGGTGGAACATCAACACTATTGGAAGTCATCAATGCTTTGTTGCCGACCAAGACCTGCTTATGGTTGACTGTGCCCTTTAATCCCTTACCGGCAACTTCACAAACTTCGGATGCCTTAAAATCAGTACCGTCCGCTTTGTATTCCAGAATTGCCTTTGCAATGGGGTGGGTGGATTGTTCTTCCATCGCCATCAGGTATTTCATAAATTCCACTTCCGCAAAAGCGGATGTATTAATCACTTCCTTAATCTTAAAGACCCCTTTGGTAACGGTTCCGGTTTTGTCCATCACCACAGTATTCACTTTGGTCATTGCATCGAGAAAGGATGCACCTTTGAACAGGATTCCGTTGCGCGATGCCGCACCCAGACCGCCGAAATAGCCCAGTGGAATGGAAATGACCAAGGCACAAGGACAGGAAATCACCAAGAAAATTAAAGCTCGGTATAGCCAATCCCTAAACACATATTCATCGACAAAAAAGTATGGTAACAAAGTGAGTCCGATAGCAAGGAAAACCACGATGGGCGTATAAATCCGTGCAAACTTCCTAATAAATAATTCGGTCTTTGATTTCCGGGCCGTGGCATTCTGTACCATCTCCAGAATACGGGCGATGGAACTGTCCTTGAATTTCTTGGTGGTTTCTACTTCGATGACACCGTCGAGATTGATGCTTCCCGCAAAGACTTTTTCGTTCTGTGTTATGGTGTCGGGTTTGCTTTCGCCAGTAATGGCAGCTGTATTGAGCGATGCTTTGTTTGATAGCAGTTTGCCATCCAACGGGATTTTTTCGCCCACCCGTACCTGTATCTTCTCGCCAATATTGACCGTTTCGGGATTGACGGAAACGAAGTCCCCATTACGATAGACCAATGCCTCGTCCGGTCGTGCATCCAGAAGTGCCCTGATGTTTCCTTTGGCACGGTTTACGGCAGCATTTTGGAACAGTTCGCCCACGGCATAGAACAACATCACGGCAACGCCCTCTGGATATTCGCCTATGGCAAATGCTCCCAAGGTTGCGATGGACATCAGGAAAAATTCCGTAAAAAAATCGCCATTTTTAATACTTTCCCATCCCTCCTTGATGACGGGAAAGCCAACAGGGATGTAGGCCACCGTGTACCACACAATCCTAACCCATCCCTTAAAGAAAGGAAAGGCATCGAAATAGTCAATGGCAATACCAACTATGAGCATCACAAAGCTGAAAATTGCCGGTAAATAGGTTTTGAGCTTTTTTTCGCTCGCTGAAATTACAGTGGACTGTTTCCCTTTTAGCTCCCGTAGCTGTAGTTTTTTCTTTTTCATCCTTTTGTTGAGACCCAGGTCATTGCCTGCTCTTTATTTTTAATATCAAAAAATTTAACTTCAGACTTTATGAAAAAATCAGTTGCCTTCGCGGCCCATTCCTGCCATTTTTTATTGCCCACAAAGGCCATCTTGCCATAATCTTCCAAATGAGCCGAATCAATCTTTAGGTCTTCCCAAAAGCCTTTAAGGGTATAGCCTTTAAAATCTTCCATTTCAAAATAGAAATCCACTTTATGCCCTTTTTCTATGATGTTGTGGATAAGCGGATGCATCTTTTCCATATCCTTTTCCGTAAGTTTCCCGCTGATTTTAGCGGCAATTAGGTGTTCCTGTTCCAAGTTTATAATCTGTACCATATTTGTATATCTTTATATTAATCTATTTAAAATATTACTGCATTGTATGTGCAAATATCCATTGGCCTACACTTACTTTTCTTAATTATAAAGCGCCTTCTCTTTTCCTAAGTGCAAGATGGCTTCGGGCAAATCGAGTTCGCGTGTTCCGTTGCCCGTTCTAATATAAAACCGTGACCTCCCGTCTTGACTTAGATAGACTGGTGTTTTGGCCGGGTCTATTTCTATGTAGCACACGTCATTTTCTCCATATCTGTAAAAAGATACATTTACAGCCGTACATAAATGGGTTCCCAATTTTAAAGATATCAACTGCATCAGGTATTGCTCAAAACCATCTGTACCCGGTTTTTTCAAGGTGTCAAAATCCTGGTTTAGACCGAGGATGTTGCCGTTATCGTCTACTCCTATAAGCAATTTACCACCGTTGGTGTTCATAAAGCCCGCAATGGTCTTGGCAACAACAAATTCCAATTGTTTATTCACTTTGGATTGACGTAAATCCCACCTCAAGGTAGCCTTGAACTCTACAAACTGATTTTCGCCGTCTTTGATAAGCGCTATAATTGCATTGCCGTCATTTCTTTTCTTTATTAAAATGAAAATTTTATTTCTTAGAAAAACCATAAGGGTAAGGCTACTGCCCATAATCCCGAACAAAACATTTTTAAATATTTGGTCTATATCACCAAAACGTATCGTGTTTTTAATGGTTGCTAAAAAAAGTGCGTACCAGTTACCAGTATCTCCTGTTTCATCAAATAAGTAAAGTGATAGTCCCAGGGGCTGAATGATGAACAGTCCAATGAGAAAGCCAATTATTATTATAAACGCTATTTTTTTCCTGTAAACCATTTTTTTTTACCTTGACTATCAAATCTTGGGATTCTTACATTTTTCTTCGGAATTCCTAATTACACACTTTTTCATTTTAAAAAATTCAATATTTTATTTCGCCATCGTTATTTTTCAATCCAGCTTTTAGCAAGCTCTTTATCTTCCGAATGAAAATATTTAATATGTGCCTCAGAGAATGGCAAAAGATTTTTGGTAAATTCTTCCTGCCATTCTATACTACCTACAAGTGCCACTTTTTTTAAATGGTCTTGTTTTGGAATTTTGAATTGCATTTCATTTTTAATAATGTGATGCCGTGTATTTTTGACTTCACTGACTTCTATATACCAAGCAGCACTTTTGTGTTTTTCAAGGTGCTCACTAACAGCCTTTAATAACATTGCGACATCACCTTGGTCCATACCATTTTCTGCCAATGTGTATAGGATTTTATCTTTTTTATAAATCGCTAACATAATAGGATTTTTATGGTTTATATTTCTTGATATTAATTATTCTGATTGCCTACTGCATTTCTCACACACACCTTTTACAACCAGATTGATATCTTCTGTGATATAACCCTCTGGTAGATTGATTTGTGGTATTTTATGTTCTGTGAGGCAAACGGTTTCATCGCAGTTGCTGCAATGAAAGTGCAGGTGCAGGTCGTTGCCCACCTCACATTCACAATTCTCTTCGCAAAGGGCGTACTTTAGTACTCCTGTGCCATCTTCAATTTGGTGTACGATGGCATTTTCTTCAAAGGTCTTCATCGTTCTATACAAGGTGCTCCTTTCGGATATTTTGAAATCCTTTTCCAAATCGCCAAGGCTAATGGCCATCTCTAATTCTGCCAAGCGCTTATAGGTCATTAGCCGCATAGCTGTTGGTCTTATGCCTTTGCTTTCCAGAAGTTGGACTATTTTTTCCATTTCTATCACTGGGTTTTAAAGGTCGTACCGTTTTAGGGATTCACCTGTTTTGATTTGGAAGGCATCCTCAATATCAGATAGATAAATAATTCCGTCGCCAGGTTCGGGCGTTTTACCATTTTCTAAGATGATGTCGATTGCTGATTGCGCTTCTTCATTTTGACATACCAATTCCACTTTAACAACTGGGCTATCGGTTACATTAAAATCAAGGGAAGGTCTTGCTCCTTTTGCTTTGAATGCCCCAGTACCCTCTGCTTGTGAAAGGGTCATACTTTTAAAACCATTATCGCTAAGGGCCTCGATGACCCTTTGAATGCGGTTTGGTTTTACAAATGCTTTTATTTCCTTCATATTATGGTTTTTAAAATGTTAATCGATTTTGAACCGAGCCTATTTTCTAATTTTTAACTAACTTATTAAGACGATAAACAAACCCGGAATCAAAACCTTTGCTAATTATAGGACTAGTGGTCGTGATCCAATTCACCTTTAATCATTTCCGAGGAAAGCATATAAGCCCCTTTGATGACCACTTTGGCATCCGTTGAAACGTCGGCGGGAAGGTTTATTTCTACAAAGCCTAAATCTTGAATACCAATGCTTACAGGTATTCTTTTAAACTTGATTTTATTTTCTTCTGGTGCTTCGTCTTCATCCACGATAAAAACGTAGGACTGTTCTCCTTCCTTGATGATTGCTTCTTCAGGAACTGCAAAGCCTGACTTTTTACCCTGTATAATTCGTCCTTCTACATACATACCTGGTAAGAGGTCGCCGTTTTTATTGTCTATATCTGCGTGTACGTGCAGTGCTTTGGGGTCTTCCTCAAAAGTCTTTCCAATGGAATGTACTTCGGCACTTAACAGCTCATCTGGTCTTGACGCTACCGTAAATTGTATTTTTTGACCCTCCTTTACTTTAGGAATATCTTTTTCGTACACCTTAAGGTCCAAATGAATTTTAGAATTATCACTTACCGTAAACATCTTGGATTGTGGTGCCACGTAATCGCCCAAGCTTACCATTACTTCATCGACATAGCCCGAAATTGGTGTAGTAATAGGTACGGCTGAAAATATTTCACCTTGTTCAACCTTAGTTGTATTGATTCCCAACAGGCGTAATTTTGACCTTAATCCATTTACACTCGATGTTGTAGAACGAAATTTGGATTGTGCCATTTGAAATTCCTTGCCCGAAGAAACACCTTTATCATAAAGGGTCTGCTTGCGCTCAAAATCTTGTTTAAGAAACACGAGTTCATCGTTCTTTTCCTGATATTCCTGTTGCATAGAAATGATATCTGGGTGTTCCAAATAGGCCAGAACCTCACCCTTTCGTACTTTATCTCCTTCTATTACTTTGATGGAACGTACATTACCGCCTACAAAAGGACTAATGTTGGCCATATCTTGAGGAAATAGCTCGAGGTTACCTGTAACTTTAATATTGTTACCGAGGTTTCTTTTTTCCAAGGTCTTGGTCTCCAAGCCAATGGTCTCTATTTGTTGTGTTGTAAGTTCTACCACGCCTTCTTCTCCTTCTTCCTCGTGGTCACCTTCTTCTTCGTCGTGACCCTCTTCGCCGTGTGTATCTTCTCCAGTAGCTTCGGTTTTTGAAACATCTTCAGCTTCATTATGACCCAATTCAGAATCGGGTTTGCCGTTACAGCCTACCAATAAGAAGGTTAATAGTACTGTTATAATTATTGCTATATTTTTCATTATATTCTCCTTTTTTTAGGTTTATAAATTGCCCAATTGATACTGTAACTCAATGGCTTGTTGATTATACTGGTTAATAAATTGTAAGTGGTTCTGTTTTATGCGAATGGCACTGTTTAAAATCGTGATATAGTTTACATAGTCTATCTCGCCTTCTTTGGAAGCAAGTTCTGCAGTTGTAATCTGCTCTTCGGCCAAAACCAGTGCACCTTCTTGGTAATAATTAAGCGTTTTTTGGGTTTTTTCCAATGATTTTAACAATTGTGACACCCTGCTTTCGGTTATTGCCTTTTGTTCCAAATATTGGTTCTCGGCCACCAAAGCATCTGCTTTAGCAGCCTTGACCCTTGCTTTTTGAGGAAAGAACCACAACGGAATACTTATACCTGCTTGATAGGTGTTGAACCCTGAAACATCGTCAACGATTTGTCTTCCATAGGTCAAATTGAACTTTGGTAGAAACTGGGATTTTTCGACCCCAACGTTGGCTTTGCTCACCTCGGCATTTTGCATAGAATATTGCAACAATGGATTATTGTCTATGGATGTTGAATCTATAACGCTCATATAATTCAACGGTTCGTAAGTACCTCCAACGGTTTCAATTTCTTGGTCAATCCCCAAATACTGTTTAAGCGCCCTTTTGGCAATCTCGATATCGTCATAGGCCTGCTGTCTCAAGACCTGTATCTGTTGATATTCAGAAGAAGCCGCGATAAATTCCAGCTTCCCGGTTTCACCTGTATCAAAACGCAGTTCTGCAGCTGTCTTGAAGTTGTTATATACACTATCCAATTGTTCTGCGAAGCGCAACTGGGCTTTGTTATAATTTATCTGGTCATAGGCTTGCATCACATTACGCACTAATTGTTGCTCGCTCAGGGCATAAAACTTCTCACCCAATTGAACACGTTGCTTATAGAACTTGGATTTTGAGAAACCAGATAACAAATCGATATTTCCCTGCTGCACCCCAATGGTAGTTTGCACACCGGGCAGGTCATTACCGAATTCTTCCTTGCCCGTAAAAATTTGCGTACTACCAAGGTCGAAACTTGTTCCTTTCATCGCCCGCTCACGGTCTATAAAAGACTGACTTTCCTTAAGGGAAGGATAATTTTCTTTTGCCAAAGAAATAGCTTCCTCCAAAGTAACAGTCTGTGCTATTCCGCTATCTTGCGCATTTACTGAATTTGAGGTTAAAAATCCTCCCAAGCTCAATAGCACAACCAAAACAGTAGTACTCTTGTTAATATAGCTTGGGTCGTTACCGTTATCCTTTCGTTGCTTACGAGCTTCCAACCAATAATACAAGACTGGAAGGACCACAAGTGTTAAAAATGTTGCTGTGAGCAATCCTCCAATTACCACCGTTGCCAATGGTCGCTGCACTTCTGCACCGCCCGAAGTAGAAAGCGCCATAGGGATAAAGCCCATAATGGCCGCCGTTGCCGTTAATAAAATAGGGCGTAGGCGCTCGTGCGTTGCCTCGTATATTCGTTTTTTTAAGTCTGTCATTCCACTTTCTTTTAGTTCATTGAATTTGTTTATCAGTACCAATCCATTTAATACCGCTACCCCAAAGAGTACAATAAAACCGACTCCTGCTGAAATACTGAATGGCATCCCCCTTATCCAAAGGGCAAACACTCCGCCAATGGCTGCCAGAGGCACTGCCATATAAATCATTAGTGATTGTGAGAACGAGCTCAAAGCGAAATAGAGCAAAATGAATATCAGAAAAAGTGCGATAGGTACTACAATCATCAATCGGTCTGATGCACGCTGTAAGTTCTCGAACGAACCCCCGTAGGTTACAAAATAGCCCGGTGGCAGTTTTACATCTGTTTCCAATTTTTGCTGAATTTCTTCAACCATCGATTTTACATCACGTCCACGAACGTTGACACCTACCGAAATACGGCGCGAGGTGTTGTCTCTTGAAATCTGCATTGGCCCTGGTTTGTAACTTATATTTGCAACTTCTTTTAAAGGTACTTGTGCACCACTTGGTAGGTCGATATACAGATTTTTAAGATTATTAATGTCTTGCCTAAACTCTTTCGCCAAACGAATAACCACATCAAAGCGTTTTTCGCCCTCAAAAATCACACCTGCCGATTCTCCCGCAAATGCAGCACTTACATAATCATTTAGCTTATCAACAGTTACTCCATACTGAGCCATTTTTGCACGATTGTATGCTACCGTCATCTGTGGTAAACCGCTCGTAGCTTCCACATTGAGGTCGGCCGCTCCGGGAACACTCCTAATGACCGCGGCGATTTCTTGAACCTTGTCTGCCAATACGCCCAAATCTTCCCCATATAACTTTATGGCCACATCCTCACGAACACCCGTTAGCAATTCGTTAAAACGAAGTTCCACGGGTTGCGTAAACACGAAATTCACACCGGGAACCACTGAAATTTTTTCCTGTATTTTTTCTATGAGTTCGTCCTTGCTCTCTGCACTGGTCCATTTGCTCTTATCCTTTTCAAGAATGATATAGCTATCGGCAATGTCCATCGGCATTGGGTCGGTAGGAATTTCGGCGACCCCTATTCTGGAAACCACTGTTTTTACTTCAGGAAATTCATTGATTAAATTTTGAAGTTTTTTTGATGCCTCTATAGATTCTGTAAGACTACTACCTGGTTTTATCAAGGCCTGAAATGCAATATCGCCCTCATCAAATTTGGGTATGAATTCGCCACCCATATTGCTGAAAATATATCCTGCAATCAATAATAAGGCGACTGCACCTATAACCACACCAGCTCTAAAGCGAAGTGCAAAATTGAGCAAGGGAACATACGCCCTGTTTAAACCGGACATTATTTTATCACTGAACCTGTCAATTTTGTTTTCAAATCTGGCAAACCAACTATTCTGATTTTTGGCAGGTTTGAGAAACATTGACGAAATCATTGGCACGTAGGTAAGACAAAGGATAATGGCTCCCAAAACTGCAAATCCGAAAGTAAACGCCATTGGACGGAACATTTTTCCTTCAACACCGGTCAAAAAGAGAATCGGTGTAAATACGATAAGGATAATTAGCTGTCCGAAAAATGCCGAATTCATCATTGTACTTGCCGAGTCGTAGGCGATTTCGTCCATTTCGGCCTGACCTATCGCTGCTTTTGATTTTTTCATCCGTTGATGGATGTGGAATACCATTCCTTCTACAATAATAACTGCACCATCCACAATGATTCCAAAATCGATTGCTCCCAAGGACATTAAATTGGCCCATACACCAAATTGCTTCATCAGGATAAATGCAAAGAGTAATGATAGCGGAATTACAGAGGCTGTTATCAATCCGCCACGGAAACTTCCCAAGAGCAATACCAGTACAAAAATCACGATAAGTGAACCTTCAATAAGATTTGTTTCTACGGTACTTGTGGTTCTTCCAATGAGTTCACTTCGGCTTAAAAACGGCTCTATGTAAACACCTTCTGGAAGCGATTTTTGAATTTCGTTGATGCGCTCTTGTACATTTTCTATGACAGTGCCAGGGCTTTCGCCTTTAAGCATTAAAATTTGGCCACCAACAGTTTCGTGTCCATCTTGGGTAAACGCACCATAGCGCACTTGATTGCCAAAGCCTACTTTTTCGGCAACGTCCCTTACCAAAACTGGGCTTCCGTTTTGATTGGTTACAACGGTGTTTTCCAAGTCTTCAAGGCTACGCGCTAAACCCTCGCCACGAATAAAATTGGCTTGGTGGTTTTTTTCAATATAAGCACCTCCCGTATTGGCATTGTTCATTTCAAGGGCTTCAAAAACCTGATTCATTGTAATGCCAAAACTTTTTAGTTTGTCAGGGTTTATGGCCACTTCGTACTGCTTTACGTAGCCTCCAAAAGCATTAACTTCAACCACCCCAGGAACTAATGCCATCTGGCGCTTTACAATCCAATCCTGAATGGTACGAAGCTCCATAGCATCGTATTTTTCTTCGTAGCCTTCCTTTACTTTTAAGGTATATTGGAATATTTCGCCCAAACCTGTAGTTATGGGTGCCATAAATGGCTCGCCGAAGCCTTCGGGGATTTCCCCTGAAACTTCGGTTAATTTTTCTTGCACCAATTGCCGGGGTAGGTAGGTACCCGCTTCATCCTCAAAAACAATAGTAACCACAGACAGCCCAAATCGGGATACGGAACGTAGCTCGATAACGTCAGGAAGGTTGGCCATTGCCAATTCCACAGGGTAGGTGACAAATTGCTCAATATCTTCAGTACCTAAATTTGGGGCAACAGTAATAACCTGTACTTGGTTGTTGGTAATATCGGGTACAGAACCCAAGTTTATAGTGGCCATAGACCAAATGCCCGTACCCACAAGCGCCACTATAAAGAGCCCAATAATAAACTTGTTATTAATGGAAAATGAAATGATTTTGTTAATCATAGAAAAAGTATTAATTCAGTTTAAACCTCGCAATGCAAATAGATGCAATACGTTTATGATGTGATACTTATTTTGAAAAGCATCACGATAGGATATAGCTATCCTTAAAAAAACTGAATTATACTTTAGGGGGTTGGAATAGGGATTCCAGATATCTGGAAGTGAAGTTTACCTTATATAAACTAAATTGCTTTTTATCTTCAAACTTTAACCGATTTGTTGTATCGGTATTTTTATTTGCAGCAAACAAAACTAAGGGATGACAACATTGATGATGGCTATGTACAGGTGCATTCTCCTTATCAGTGTCATTGTGGTGCCTTTCATCTTTTGCTTCCTTACCAAAGTAATCCTCAACTACATAATCGAGGAAAGAGTCACCATAAACTTTATGGTCCTGGTAATGGGTTACGATGCTTGAAATTTCTTTAATTGGCCCACAAAAGTCCATATCAAGACTAATTCCCTGAAAAAAGAATAATAGCGACATTGATATGGAAAAAAGTGTTTTCATAAATTTTAACAAAGATACAAATTAATCGATGCACAGGTTGTGCAAAGATTGTTCAGATGTTAGCAACAATATTTGTTTTCTTGAATTGGTGGACAAGGAACTGTTCCATAGGAGCAATAAACACAACAATCGCCTTCTTTTGGTCGTAATACTTTTTTACAATTCTCACATTCGTAAAAGAATTGACAGGACTCCGTTGGCATTTCCTCTATTTTTTTATGCCCGCAGTTTGGGCAGGTTATTTCAGATTTTAATATAGTTTCCATTCAATTTTTGATTAAAGCATATGTGGTATGTCCGAAGCTAATGTTGGATATGAGAAAATCATTGTTCTAATCTCATTGACTTGCATCTTTGTTTTTATGGCCATTGCTAAAAGATTGATTGTTTCTTCTGTATGTGGTCCGATTAGATGCGCACCCAAAATTGTTTGAGTTTCTTCGTCAACGATAGTTTTGAATGCATATTCTTTTACATTCAATCTTTTGGCATTAAACCAACTGCCAACTTCCTCAAAATTTACTCGAATATTGTAATTCAGCTCTTTCGCTTTCGATTCAGTATAGCCAACAGATGCCATAGTAGGCAAAGTAAAAACTACCGTTGGCATAGGTGGATAACTTACTTCTTTAGAATTGCCCTTGATGATATTTGAAGCAACCGTATGACCTTCCAAGACCGCAACCGGCGTTAATGGCAAACCTTCCGAATCTGCCGCATCGCCCGATGCATAAATATGAGGGTTTGAAGTACTTTGAAGATATTCGTTAACGGTAACACCTTTTTTAGTATAAGCTATATTGGCTTTGTCCATATCCAAATCAAATATCGCAGGTTGTCGTCCGGCAGAATTAAAGACAGCTTCAGCTTCAAAATATTCTATTTTCCCTGCGGATTTACCCTCTACGCGATGCTGGCCATCCACTTTCTCAATAGCGGTAACATCTGTATTAAGAATAAGTTTTATGCCTAACTCTTTTGTGGCAGAAACAAGATGTTTTACTATATCCTGTTCAAAATTTTCCAAGGGATTTTCCCCACGATGAACAATAGTAACTTCTGCACCACATCGAGCTGCAATATGTGCAAACTCAAAGGCGATATGGCCACCACCGATAAATAACAACGATTTTGGCAATTCTTCTAAATTTAAGAAATCGGTACTGGATTTGGCAAAATGACCGCCTTCAAATTCTAAAACTCTTGGCTTTGAACCCGATGCAATTACAATTTTGTTGGCCTTTACCTTGTCATTTCCAACTTCTAATGTGTTTTTTGAGAGGAATTTAGCTGAACTATGAAAGGTGTCTATGCCATTCTTTTTATATCCTTTTTCAATTTTTGGTGGCATTTCATCCACAAAGGTTTGCTTAAAGGCCATTATGTCCTTCCAATTTACTTTAGGTATGGTATCAATGCCAATACCTTTAAGCCTTTTGGCAAAATCCCGTACTTCTGTAGCGCCTATAATCACTTTTTTTGGGTCACAACCTCTCAAAGCACAAGTACCACCATACGGTAATTCATCTGTGATTCCGACTTTCAGGCCTTTTGAGGCGCACTTATTGGCGATAGTCATTCCCGCCATTCCCGAACCAATTATAAATACATCATATTCTTTCATACTAATTGGTTTGTTTTTTGTCGGTTACTTTATAGCCTGTTGAGTTAATTGCTTTCTCGATTTCCGTTTCATTCGTTTTTGTTTGGTCAAATTCAATGATGGCATTCCCATTTTCGTAGGACACTTTTGAGGTTACAATTCCGTCGAGCTTGTTTACTTCGTGGTTGACGTGCTCTTCGCAACTTGCACAAGTCATCCCTTTTATATCAAAATTTACCGTATTGATATTGGATTGATTTACTATAACTACTTCTTTCTCATTATTTGGATAGAAAATATGAGAGTAGTAAGGAAAGCTTATTGATATAGCCGCAAATAGCATAATACCTAACAAAAAACCTTTAGTTTGAAACCACTTTGGCTTTGCATCCACTTCACAACAATCCTCTGCTTTTTTCGGTTTTAGATAATCATACCACGCATAACCAATTGCTACGACAGCGATACCAATTAAATAGGGTCTAAAAGGTTCCATCCAAGATAAAGCCGATGCACTTCCCCCAACGCCGGCAATTAATGCAATAACTGGTGGTATGCAACAAGATGATGCAGCTACAGCAGCAAACAAACCTGTATAAGCTGCATTTTTCGATGTTATTACGGTACTCATTATTAAAAATTTATGCTGTTTTTCTTTTTAATTTAATTGACTTAAAAATACTATCCAGAATATCCGTCTCATCCTCGTTCAATGAATAGTATAGGGTTTGTCCTTCTCGCCTTGAGCTTATAATAGCTGCATCTTTCATTTTTCGTATATGCTGTGAAACCGCGGGAACACTCATACCTAAAATGTCGGATAAATCACAAGGACACAGTTCTTTTTCCATATTTAAGAGAAATAGAATTTTCAAACGAACCTCATTACCTGAGATGGATAGTAGTTTTGTTATTTTATCGAAATCATTGGTCATACCATCAATGACCGTTTTGCAGTTTAGCAACTGCTTATGGTCAGCTTCAGCTCTCGTACAAGAAATTTCCATTTTCATAATAATTATTTAGGCGAACTAAGGTATAATTAATTACGTATTTAAGCAAATACTTAAAAACATAGTTCTTAAGCAATAGAGAAATTTTAGGTATTTTGGTGTTAATTACGTCTTGTGGGTGAAAACTAATTATAGATAAAAGCTGAAGATCCTAAAGAAATAGAAACTTAAATATAGAAGAGCGAGGGCACTCATTATTTGAATACTTTTTCTCAACCAAGACAATTTGGCAAGTTTTGAAACAGAACTTGAAAAAAGACCTACAACCAAAAAAGGAAGTCCTCTTCCAATACCAAAGCACAAGGCGAGAAGTAGACCATATATTAAATTCGCTTTTGCAACTGCAAAAGACAATAAGAGCAATAGAGGTGCGGCTGCTGTACCTAAACTAAATATAAATCCATAAATGAATGAACCACCAATTCCTGGTATTCGTAAGGATTCAAGGTGTTTTACACGTAAATATGGTCCGTAAAATGCAATTCCTGCTGCGATTAACGAAATTATTGCCATACTTAAAGTCCAATATTTACCAAATATTTCAGTCAAGAAAATTCCAGAATAGCCTGCAATTGCCCCTAATAATGTCAAACAAAATACTATGCCGATAAAAAATGAAAACGTTACTGCAAAGCCTGTTTTTGATTCTCGCACAGAAGTACTACCAATATAACCTGCAAACCCAAGTCCAACAGGTAACGTGCAAGGACAAATGCCACTTGAAATCAAGCCTGCCACAAAAGCTATTCCTAAACTTAAAATTGAGCCGTCTTGAAATGCAGCTGTAAATTCATTTAAAAATTGCTCCAGATTCATTGAGATAATGTTTTCACAGTTCCCGCATTATAACCAATTTCATTAATGGATTGCTTTATCTTGTCTATTGGAATGATATTTGGATTGTATTGTAGTGTTGCATTTTTGTTTTCAAGGCTAACTTTTACTTCCTTTATACCGTTCAAATCAGAAAGTGTCTTTTTCACATTTGCTACGCAAGACATACAGCTCATTCCTTCAATAGAAATTTCAACAGAAACGTTATCAGCTTGATTTATGTCAGTTTGCTTACTTTTATTACTGTTTTCAGCACAACCCGTTAAAAGCATAAACAATAAAAATAATGAAGAATTGAAAACGGATTTCATATAACAGCTTTTTTTGGTTGATATCCTGATTTGGTCAAGGCAGTTTCTATTTCTGATTCATTTATCAGGTCTGGATTAAATTCAACTTGTACCAATTTCTTAATCACTTTGGTTTTTATCTTTTTTGTTCCTTTTAATTCTTTTAAAATGTCCGTTATTTTTTCAGCACATCCTTGACACACCATATTGTCAATTTTTAGCGTTATAGTTTGCATATTTTCTTCTGTATTTGTTTGTAGAAATTCATAAATGGATTCAATTTCTTCCATCTTATCAGTAAGCTCGTAAAGATTTAAGTTTGGAAACTGCTGTCTTATGGTTGCAATTTTTTCCTCTTGACCGCAATTGCCTGGGCAAGTTTCCAATGCTTCTGCAATTTTAATAGCTAATGTCTTTCTGAACACTTCATCTAAAAGCAGATATTGGGCTTTTTCAAAACCTTTATTGACCGCTTTAAACTGATTGAGAATTTGAGCAGGATTATCACTTTTATCAAGCATATTTAAAAGCCCTTCTACTTGTCCGTTGATATTCTTTAGACGGTCTTTAAGGTCTTTGGTTAAATCTTTTGGCAGCATAATGATTTCAATTAAATACATTCCAAACGCTGTAAACAGCGTTTGGAATGTATTGATGTTAAATTTAGCAACTTCTTTTTAGATTGCCTTTCCAACTCCAGCAGCGATTAATTCATCTTTATTTACTCCTCTGTTTTTACAGCAAGAAAGTAATTTGCCGTTTACAGCAACTGCAGGCAGGGAATTGATGTTGTACTCTTTCATTTTGTCAACACAGACTTTTTCGTCACATTGTTCAACTGTATTATAAACAGTAACTTCACAAGAGTCGCAAGCCATTTCTTTTACCATTTTTACTACTGGTTCACATACTGGACATCCAGCCGTGAATACTTCAATTTGTCGATTCATCTTTTTAGGATTTTAATGATTAAAATTAATTACACGACAAAGATGGGGTTGGCATAGGGGTGGTCTCCAAATTTATTTTGAATTATTTTAGGTTTACGGTAGAGTGTTTAAGAAATAAAGCTCTTTTAGCCTTAATGATGTGGGCTTTAGCGTACACTTTCCTTGAGCTTACAAACAAGAAATCCCTTATTCTAATGGAACTTTTTATCAAATCTCATCCAAAGATTTGCGATTTTGATTCGTACTCTTCTTAAATTTTGAAGGGGGCATCCCTGTCAGCTTTTTAAACTGATTGCTTAAATAAGCAACACTACTATAGTTTAAATTAAAAGCTATCTCACTTAAGGTTAATTCATCATAAACTATTAGTTCTTTTATGCGCTCAATCTTTTGATTGATGATGAACTGCTCTAAAGTTATACCTTCAACAGATGAGAATAATGAACTTAAATATTTATAATCCAGGTGAAATTCATTGCTTATGAGCTTAGCCCAAATAACGTCTTTACCTTCATTGGAATGGTGAATGGTTTTTACAACCAAGTTTTTCATTCTTTCAATGAGTTGTGCTTTACGATTGTTTATGATACTGAAGCCCTCTTCATTTAATTTTTTGGATAAGACCGCCCTGTCCTCATTTTCAAGTTGAGCGTCCAATTGTACTTCGCCCAACTTTATTGTACGATAGGAAATATTCATATCTTCTAAGATTCGCGAAACAGAAGATATGCATCGCGGGCAAACCATATTTTTTATATGTAGGATATTTTTTATCATTCAAACAAATGTTTGAAAAAACCAAGATTCATTAATATTATTGCGATTACTGCAGCCATAAAAATGGCTACCATTGCTAGTATGCCAATAACTTTATCTTTTCTAGAGATTTCGCTTTTGGAAGTTTTTCTTTTTTCCTTTCTTCTATTTCTTCTGCTTTCACTCATCATCGTACTTCTTTATATGACAAGGATTACTTAATTAATCCAAAAAAAAATTATTCAATTGTCTGACTAACCTCACCACACTTAAGCATTGCCTCACCGTAGTACGGATTGCGAATTTCTTTTTCTAAGCTCAACCAGAAAGCACCATTATTATTATCTGCCATAGGGCAAAATTCACTATAAACTGTTTCGTTTACACCAAAGAGCTGTACGCCACTTATCATATGGGCAGAGAGATGCTTGAAATGCACTCTTTGATTTGCTATATCTGAACTTTTTTCTATAGCATTGGCAGATTTCTTCAGCTCTTTCTGAATTGTCATCCAATGGTTATGTGCTTCTTCACCGGATAATAATTTCATATCCACTTTTTTCAAGGATTGGTCTATTTGCTTTGCTGCTTGTTGAGCGCTTTTAGCCTCATCCTTTACCAAAGCATCTTTTAAAAGGATATAATCATCGAAAACCTGTTTTAACTGATTCTGAAATTTGTTAGAAACTTCAATTCTTTCTTTCATTTGAGAATGATTGGTTTTATCTGCATTTTCTCCAAAGCTACCTTCTTGCATTCCCAGATGTCCTTCGTGACCTGTCATCGTTTTACCTCCTGATGCATTCATCATACTTTTTTTACCTTGTAATTGTGCAGCGGCATCTACGGTAAATGTTCCGTTGGTTACCACTTCATCTCCGATTTTAAGACCTTCGAGGATAGTATAACTATCACCAGTAGCGTTACCCAACCGAACTTCTCTCATCTCAAAAACAGGAACATCAGGCTTGGTCTTTACATAGACTACAGAGCGCTTACCTGTCCACATAACGGCCGTGGCAGGTATTGAAACGATATTTTCCGTGCTTGTTTGAGTGCCCTCGATTGTTCCTTCTACAAACATTCCTGGCTTAAAGAGGTCTTTTTTATTTGGTAAAACCGCTCTCACAACTACAGTTCTTGTCGCAGAGTTTAATAATGGGTCAATAAACGAGACTTTGGCGTCGAATACCTCGTTGCGATAAGCATTGGTGGTTACTTTTATGTTTTGCCCTTCTTTTAGGGATGCAATCTGGTTTTCATAAGCATCAAATTCTGCCCAAACAGTATTTAAATTCGCTATTTTGTACAGGGGCTGACCCTGTTTAACATAGTCGCCTTCTTCAACCATCTTAAGTGTAACTGTGCCCGATACGGTTGCAAAAACAGGGAAATTCTCTTGTACTTTTCCAGCAGTTTCTATGGCGTTAATTTGATTTTCTGAAAGCTTCCAAAGTTTAAGTTTATTTCTAACAGCCTTATACAATTCCGCCTGTGACTCTTTCAAGGATGAAGCGGTAAGCAATTCCTGCTGTGCCGCAACCAAATCTGGTGAATAAATCGTTGCCAAGCGCTGCCCTGCGCGAACACGCTCTCCTGTAGAATTTACGTATAGTTTTTCGATTCTTCCTCCAAAATAGGTGACCTGTACTGCATTAGACTCTTCATTGGCTTTTATCTTACCAGATAATTTAAGGGAATTGCTTCCTATTAGTCCTTTGCCAACAATAGAAGTTTGGATATTTGCCAGCGCCATTGCATTGTCTGTCATTTTAATCTCATTCATTGCAAGGCCAGCTGCACCAGATTCGGCAGGAATTAAATCCATTCCGCAAATGGGACAATCACCCGGTTCGGGTTGCATAATCTGTGGGTGCATTGAGCAGGTCCACATTTGGTTTTCCGACTCGCCGGAATGGTCGTGAGTATCTGACATATCAGATAAATCCTTAACAGCATTTTGTTCTGTTCCCGAATTTCCGAATATGAGATACCCTGCCAACAAACCTGCAATAACTGCAACACTTATATAAATAATGTTCTTTTTCATAATAATAATTTTATAGAAATAAGTACTCGTACTATTCCTCTTTTTCGTTTTCTAATCTGTAAATAATTTTTTTCATCTGTGCGATTTCCCGTAATTGTGCCTCAATAATTTCTTCTGCCAATTTTTTAGCTTCAGGGTCTTTGATATCTGCTCTTTTACTTGTTAGAATTGCTATTGAGTGGTGCGGTATCATTGCTTTCATCCAAAGTACATCACCCACGGTTGATTTTTGTTCACGCACCAAGGTCAAAGCACTAACAAACAATACTATACTTCCTAAAACAATTGCGATATTCTTTTTCTTGTTTTTGTACATCCCGCGCATTGCGACAAACATAATAATGGCCATTGCCGCAATCCCTAAACAAACCATATAAAAGCGGGTTAGGCTAAACCACACGTGGTCCCACTCATAGGTATTTAGATACATTGTGATATACATTGCAACAAAGGATGCAGCGAGCATTCCTACAAATTTTGTGTATTGATTTTTCTTTTTGTTTTCCATTGAATTTTCCATAATAGTTGATTTTAATGTTACTTATTTACTTTTGTTTTTAATTAATTTTCTAAGAGTTGGTGATGAAATATACCAAAGCAAAAAGCCACTCAATACCGTTATCAAGCCTAAGAGCGAAAAGGCTCTTAAAACAATGGTGTTGAAGTTATCCCTCGTGTCATAATCCATTGTGTGGGTCATCCACAGAAAGTCGAACCAGCGCCAATCTCTATGCCGCACCGTTTGAAACGCCCCATTTTCGACAGCCACATAAGCCTTTAGATTTTGTGGTGTTTCATACGAAATCTCATAAGCCGGTAGGGGGCGTCCTCGATATTCGTGGTGGTCTCCGACTTCTTCTATTCTTTTTATTGCGGCTATTTTAAGCTCTGGAAGTATATATCTTTGTGCTACCTCTTGCGCTTCTTCTTTAGTGATACCTTCCTTTTCCTCTCCTGTTTTGGCATTATAAAGCTTTGCTTCGTTTATCCAATAGTAAGGTTCTTCTGCTATTTCCAATAATTCCAGCGATTGGATGGGTTGCTTACTATCTAATTGGCCTGTACCCAATAAATCTGAAAAAGCCGTCTGTTTTGGCTCCTCGTTTTTGAACTGGTCGCCGTGTATTTCATCGATATCCGTCCAGCTAAAATACATCCCGCTAATCGTCCACATCAGGAACTGAATACCCAGGAAGATACCCAAGTAGCGGTGGGCTTTTCGAATCCATTTTGCTGTTTTTCTGTTGACCATTAGCTATCGATTTTTTTGGTACGTAATCGTAAGGCATTTGCAATAACCGATACGGAACTAAAACTCATTGCCAAAGCTGCAATCATAGGTGATAATAACAAACCGAAAAACGGAAATAGCACTCCAGCCGCAATGGGCACACCTAAGGTATTATAGATGAAAGCGAAAAAGAGATTCTGCTTGATATTTCGCATAACCATATGGCTTAAATTTTTAGCTTTTACGATACCGTGCAAATCACCTTTTACCAAGGTTATCATCGCACTTTCTATGGCTACATCGGTACCTGTCCCCATAGCGATTCCCACATTACTTTTTGCCAGTGCCGGTGCATCATTTATGCCATCACCTGCCATTGCGACCACCTTCCCTTCATTCTGCAGTTTTTCAACTTCCTGCAACTTATTTTCAGGTAACATACTTGCTTTAAAGTCAGCAAGGTTTAGCTCTGATGCTACGGCCTGTGCCGTATCGTGGTTATCGCCCGTGAGCATTATCACGGCAATCCCCTTGTCCTGTAATTCCTTTATGGCCTTGGCGCTTGTTTTCTTGATTTTGTCGCCTATCACGACATAGCCTGAAACCTTACCATCAATAGCTAAATACGAAACGGTTTTCCCTTGTTTTTGAAAGGATTTTGCTTCATCTTGCATAGCAGATGAAATAGTAGCCTTGGCATATTCCATCATCCTATCGTTTCCTAAATCGAGCTTCTTGCCATCAACAGTACCTTCTACGCCTTTTCCCGTTACTGCGCTGAAGTTTTCGGTTTTTGATATTTCGACATTCTGCTGCTTTCCGTATTTCACGGTAGCTTCAGCCAATGGATGCTCGCTGGAACTGTTTAGAGATGCGATAAGATGTAGAATTTCGCTTTCGCGAAAGCGTTTATCATCAAAAGAACCTACCTTCTCCACCGTGGGTTTTCCCTCGGTAATCGTTCCAGTCTTATCTACGATAAGGGTATCTACCTTGTCCATTTTTTCAAGGGATTCAGCATTCTTGATAAGTACGCCATTCTGCGCCCCCTTACCTACACCGACCATAATGGACATAGGTGTGGCCAACCCCAAGGCACAGGGGCAGGCGATTATCAGTACGGCAATTGCATTCACAAACCCATAGACATAAGCGGGTTCCAGACCCCAGATTGCCCAAACGATAAAGGTTGTGACCGCAATAAATATGACTACTGGCACAAAATAGCCTGAAACCGTATCTGCAAGCTTTTGGATGGGTGCACGACTGCGACTGGCATCGTTTACCATTTTGATGATTTGGGATAGTAATGTGTCGCTACCTACTTTTTCGGCCTCCATCAAGAACGACTGGTTGCCGTTTATGGTACCGCTACTTACTTTATCATCGACAGATTTATTCACGGGAATAGGTTCCCCTGTAATCATCGATTCATCTACGGTGGTTTTGCCTTCGGTAATTTTGCCATCAACAGGAATTTTATCGCCTGGTTTCACTCGTAATATATCTCCTTTCTCTATCTGGTCGATGGAAACTTCCTCTTCATTTCCATCTACAACTTTAATAGCTCTATTGGGGGCCAGCTTCAATAATTCTTTTACTGCGCTATTGGTCTTGCTATGCGCACGGGCCTCGAGTACCTGTCCGAGTAGCACTAGCGTTAAAATAACTGTGGTCGCCTCAAAATAAACGAATACAGTTCCTGATTCGGTTAAAAAGTCTTGGGGGAAAAGCTGCGGAAACAGCATCCCAAAAACACTAAAAACCCAAGCCACTCCGGTACCTATGCCAATGAGCGTAAACATATTTAGATTCCAGGTGACGATACTGCGATACGCACGTTCAAAAAACATCCACGTGGCATAGAAAACAACGGGAAGGGAAAGCACGAACTGGATCCAGTTCCAGTATTTTATATCAAGTACAGTTTCCAGGGGGTTATTAGTCAGCATTTCTGACATTGCAATCACAAAGATGGGCAAGGTGAAGGCAACCGCTATCCAAAACTTTTTGAGCAGTTTTTTATAGGTTTTTTCCTCTGCGGATAGGTCGGGTTCCATCGGTACCAAGTCCATTCCACAGATGGGGCAGCTTCCCGGCTCGTCCTTTACGATTTCAGGATGCATTGGGCAGGTCCACTGTTCAGAAGTAGTTGTAGTCAACTTTTGCTCTTCGACCAAGTCCATTCCGCAGACTGGGCAATCGCCCGGCTTTTCATAGGTTTTATCGCCCTCACAGTGCATCGGGCAGTAGAACGTTCCGGTTCCCTTGCCTTTTGGTTTTTGCTTTTTCGCGGAAGCGAAATCATCCTCGTGATGATGTTCGCCCGGTTTGTGAATGCTATACGAACCACCATCTTGCTTTAGAGCTTCCTGAAACGTTTCGATAGGAATGTGCGATTCCATTTCGATGGTGGCTTCGGCTTTTTCCAAATCGACCGACGCTTGGGTCACACCCTTTACTTTAGAAAGGGTGTTCTCGACGTGGGTTCTGCAACCGTTGCACGTCATTCCGTGTATGTGGTATGTGTGTTTCATTTTAATTCACTAAAAATTTTACAATAAGTCCCCCAGCGAGCCATATATAACAGATGAAGGCTGCATATTTTAAAACACTTTCCAACAATGGACTCTTGGGTGCCATCTCGCTCATTGAATGTTCTACATCTTTTTTTTTGAAAAAACCCAGATAAACGAGATAGGCCGAAATGATGAGAAAAGCAACGTTCAAGAAAAAGGTATAATCAATCTTAAAATGTTCCTTATCCTGAATCTTGACCTGCGAAGGGTCGGGCAATATTCCCAGCAAATCGAAACCATAATGTAAGGTCAAAGAGGTGCCAATCAATGCCGTGAAAAGTAAGAATAGAATAAAGAGTGACATTTTCCAACCATAATACTTTGCATTGATTCTCAGTACTGGAAAAACCACCAAATCACTAAAAATAAAGGCCATTACGCCCGCAAAACTTACGCCTTTGCCGAATAGTAATGCTGCCAATGGGATGTTACCCATTGAACCGATAAAAGTCAAAAATGCGGCGACCGGCCCAACAACGATATGTTCCAAAATTTCGAGAAATGTGAAATCTGTATTACCCTGACCGCTATTGATGAATAAGGTCTGAAAGAACGAATCTGGCACAAAAGCCGCTGTAATACCCGCAACGGTAAAACCTACGGTTACATCCTTCCAGACCATTTGCCATTCCATCTTATATTTTTTGGCAATGCGCGCCCAACTGTCTTCGTTAGCTATTTGTTTCTTCCAATCTTTGGAACCGTCCATCTCATCATCATCTTCATTTTCGAGATTCTTACGGGCTTTTTCGATGAGTTTTTTAGGATTGATGAGTCGTATCAGAATCCACGAAATACCAATCAAGAGAATACCACCTACATATTCGCCCACCACAAACTGCCATCCTAAGAATATGGAAATGATAATCCCCAATTCTATGACGAGATTGGTCGATGCCAACAAAAAGGCAATGGAAGACACAAAACTTGCCCCTTTCTTAAAAATGGATTTTGTACCTGCCAGAGCAGAAAAACTGCACGAGCTACTTATAAAACCGAAAAACGTGCCCAACAGCACACTTTTGCCTTCGTTTTCGCCCATTGTTTTTTGCATCCGTTTTTCTGTCACGAAAATCTGTATCATACTACTGATGATATAACCCAAAATGAATGCCCAAAGCGCCATCCAGAAAAATCCGGTGGTCGTATAGGCGGCCTCGCCCCATTGTTTTAAAAATTCGTTCACGGTTTAAACTGTATTAGTTTTTATTCTTTGATGATTCACGTTTTTTTATTTTTTTTATCATCGTACCCTTGTTGACCCTATCTTGTTATTTTACTTTGAATGGAATTACTACTTTAACTTTTTCCCAAGCTAATGTTATCTCACCTTCAGTATCACTAATTTTCTTGATATTATATTCTAAGTGTTCCTTTAGGCTATCCGCAATAATCGGTTTCACCTTAAACCGCAACACATCATCTTTTTGGTCATATTCATCCTTTCCGTGCTGGTTCCAATTGGAATTTAAAATGATGGTCCATTCTTCTTTTGAAGGAATGGTAAAAAATCCATATTTACCTGCTTTTAGTTCCTTACCATCTATTTCTAAATTCGTATCCGTCTCTATCCACGTGGCCATATGTGCCCCAGCTTGCCAGACTTGGTCATACGCCAGCAAACCACCAAAAATCATCCTGTCCCTAACCCCTGGCGATGAATAATCAATATGGATGTGCGCATTACCAATGGTCGCCATTGCAGAGGTGTGAGGGCTTAACACTTTTTTTGGCGGTTGGTCTGTGGTTGCTTCTTTTGACAGTTCTGGCAATGGCTCGGTTTTCTTCTTTTTACAACTGGTAATAAGAAGAAGACCGAACACTATACTAATTGAAATATATCTACTCATCGGTTGTTACTTAGTATTTCTTGAAGATGAATGGGTTTTTATTATTTTCCATTTTCCATCTATTTTTTTAAGGATTGAGGTTGCTACCCCTTTTTTCTTTATGGTCCGGCTATTTCCCTTGTCGTCCGGATTGAGGACAATGGTATATACGTATGTTTCGGTAGTAAAGGCATAGGGTACATCTACCTTTACATCGATTTCATAATCTGAAAATTCAAATTTTTCAAAGTGACCCAATTCCGGTCCTAAATGATGTTCTATATAGTGGCTGTACGTACCCTCGACGCCTCCCGATTCAAAAACCTCGGAATCCTCGGTAAATAATTCGAAAGTACCATCGGTCGTTAGGTTTTGTAGGGCATCCTTATAGCTTTTCATTACTGTAAGCACTGCTTCTTTTTCTGTTTTTGCATCTTGTCCAAATAGTGGACTTGTCGCTATTATGAGCAACATTACCACCGTAGTTAATTTTAGTGTTTTCATACTTTTAGTTTTTAAAGGTTATTTATTTACTCGAATTCTATTCACATTTGCGATACCAAAGACCAGGACGAAAAACCGCAGTGCCACTTCAAGCGCCACCAGGATTTTCGCGGGTAAGGAAATTGGGACTATATCACCATATCCTACTGATGAGAATGTTATCAAACTAAAATAGGATAAATCAAAAAATACCGACAGTCCATCATTGCCAATACTGTTGTTCATTTTAAAATGAATAGCATCCACAAACTGTAACGCCGTGTAATCTATTGCAAACGATAAAACTATCAACACAATCAGATATCCGAACAAGACCAGTACGTGGCTCAATAGATGGCTCTGACCAATTATCTTCATTAGTTGGTTAAAGGACAAGGCTATAATGAATCCTATCTTTAGTAATGTTAAGGCCAGAAGGATGATTATAGCATAAGACCCTTTCATAGTAGGTAGCGCATACAGTTCGATTACTGAAGCAATAAGCAGCACCAATAAAACATACTTTGAGCTATTGAAAAGCTGCCCATAAAACGCCCTTGTGGTTTCTATGTCTTTTTCTTTATCCATTCTTATTTGTTATCTGTAAAAATCTCATCATACGTCTTTGTATCATTCTCATTGATTCTTCTTATTATATACTTTTTGTCGATATCCCTTCTATTATCAATTCCCATTGATTTAAGCAACTCCTTAAAAGCTTCCATAGTGTTTTTATGGTAGTTGGCTACTTTGGTCTTTTTATCTTCTACTACCAATGATGCTACCCTTGAAGGTTCCATTGTGGTGATTCCCGTAGGGCAGGTATCCAGATTGCATTTTAAGGATTGTACGCAGCCCAAGGCAAACATCATCCCTCTGGCACTATAGCAAGCATCGGCACCAAGTGCCAACATTCTATAGATATCAAAAGCTGAAATTATTTTTCCTGCCGCCATTACTTTTATTTCATCTCGCAATCCATACTTTTTAAGAATGCCGTTTGCAAAATGTACGGCTTCAATTATTGGCATTCCAGCCCAATGTAGCGATTCCATATGTGCAGCACCGGAACCACCTTCTGCGCCGTCAATGGCTACAAAATCTGGATAGTTTTGCTTTTCAGCAAAAGTGCGAACCATTCGTTCGAATTCGTCTTTCTGTCCGATGCACATTTTAATCCCTATGGGTTTTCCTCCAGACAGCTTTCTTAAATTTTGTACAAAGGCAATCATTTCCAAATCAGTACTAAATTCAGCGTGAGTTGGTGGCGATAGAATTTCGGTTCCTTTTTCTACGTCCCTGTACTTTGCGATTTCCTCGGTATTTTTTTTGGCAGGAAGAATGGCACCAAAACCGGGTTTTGCACCTTGTGAGACTTTTATCTCAATCATTTTGACCACCACATTGGATGCGATTTCCGCAAATTTTTTAGGGTCAAAATTTCCTTCTGCATCTCGGCATCCAAAATATCCAGTGCCAAATTGAAAAATAACATCGGCTCCATATTCCTGATGGTAGGGCGTAAATCCACCTTCGCCAGTATTTTGGGCAAAGCCTGCGATTTTTGCACCGCCATTAAAAGCAAGGGTCGCATTTTTGCTTATGGAACCATAGCTCATCCCTGCCAGATTTAGGATGCTTGCCGAATAGTGTTTTGAGCATTTTGAACTCCCTATGGTAACCCTAAAATCATCTTTGATTTCTTTTGCAGGATACGTGGAATGGGTAAACCATTCGCGACCAACTTCGTCATACGGAATCTGCGTTCCAAAGGGTTGGTTTTTGACCGCGTCCTCGGCACGTTTATAAACGATTTCTTTCTGTATCCAATTGAAAGGTTTTCCCTCTGTTCTGTTCAACAATACAGTTTCTTGAATGACGTGACGTTGTTTTTCCAATAGATTGGTAATTCTTCCCAGCAAAGGATAGGTGCGTCTTATATTATTGGATTTTTGAAAACAATCTATTAAACCCAAAACGAGGATTGGAAGTAGTATCAAAGCCAACCACCACAAAAGTGGGTATAGAATGATTATGGCAGCTAATGCCAAAATCAAGATGATGCTCGTGATAATAAATCCTTTTCTCATTGGTTTAGTTTAATGTGAATGTTCGTCACTTTCGCCTTTTCCTTCTTTATTTTCAGTCTCGATATATTTTCCTTGTGGCCCAACTCCTTCTATATATACCAGCTGCGAACCAAAATGTCCCGCTTCAGAAACCGAATATGCCGAAAATGCCATAACCAAAAAAACCGCTATTTCGAAGCCGCACTTTAATCTGACCCGGAACAGACTTACTATTTTTAAAATCGCAGCAAGAGCGCTGGACCACAGTGTCCATTCCGCATATTTATCGTGTTGGTCTAATATGCTTTGGGCTATTTCGGTCAATTCTGCAGTATGTGGATGCACCAAAGTGCTGGCTACATATGCGCCTATAAACCCTGAGCCTACCATTAAGAGTATAACCCAATCCATTGTTCGATTCAATGTAAAAAGCTGTATGAGCTGCAAGAGTACTGCAATAATGAGCAGTACGATAGGAAAATGCACCACCATAGGGTGCAGGTTGGGAAACGCATCAAAATCTGCTTTTACGTCATCCGATTGTGCAATTGATGTTATGTTAGTCGATAATTCAATTTTATCTGAATCGTTTCGTTTTTCATTTAGGGCAAAAACATTGGTGAAACTGCCTGAAAAGGCAATGACCAAAATAATTGAAAAGATTTTTATTGTTTTCATTTCTTACGGTTATTAATTTTTACCTGATAATTGCAACACCAATGCTCCTATAACTATGACAGCAATAATAGTATACACTATATAGTTAGTCCATTTCTTTAATGGACTTTTATTTTGCGCTTTGCCATTATTTGTATTACAGCAATCCTTCATTAACTTTATATATTTTCAGCTTGAGATTATGAAACTGAAATTATTAGATTATACTTGAAGATGAGAGGCGAACTGGTATTAACCAATAAACCAATCTGAAATGCTCACCTCCCAAAATCAAGTAATCTTCACTAAACTTCTCTTTTTCAATAATTCTCCATTTTGCCCGGAAAGGGAAGAGCTTCCTCATCACTAATTGATGCATCGTCTCTTCCATATTCGAGCTACTATTAACCAAATCAACTTTTCTTTTTCAATAAATTTATTGTGCCTAATTAAGAGAAAAGGCCTTAGAACCAACCAGAAATACGTGCCTTCTCTCTTATTAGGACTTAAGTTTTTGCCTGACTTGGGAAGGAACTTACACTAACCATCAATTATTTTCTTCCCACGACAGGACTTATAAACTATTCTAGATTCTCCAAAAACTCTATAACTATCTGTTAACTAATAAACCAGAACAAGAAAAGGACTTCTTGGATAGGGATAATCTATTGAATAGTCTTTTGTACTTTGCCACACTTAAGCATCTTGCTCCCGTAATACGGATTCCTCACTTCATCCTTTTGGCTCAACCACGCGCTACCTTTATCGTACATCGGGCAAAATTGTTGGTACAATGTATTTTTTGTTCCAGTAATGGCCACCATATCCGTGATATCCTTGCTTAACGTTTTAAAATGTTCGCGTTGGTGGTCTATGGCGCTTTCGGCAATATGCTCGGTGTGTTCGGTGGCATCTTCTATAATATCTGCCAGCTCGCTTTGTTGTTCTTTTGTATAGTGACTGCTGTCAAATGCTTTTAAGGAAGCCACTAATGTAGTGCCTAATTGTGCCGCTTTTTTGGTATCATCAGCCACCAAGGCATCTTTTAGGTTGAAATAGTCATTTAAAATCACTTCTGCCTTTGCATCCGTCTTGGTATCCATCATTTTACTATGGTCCATTTTCATATTGCTGTGGTCCATTTTATCTTTTTCCTGTGCATAAGCAAAAGAAACCGTTAATAATAGCATTGCTGCTATACTCATTTTTATCTTTTTCATAATTTTAATTTTTAGGTTATTTATAAACTGTCTTTTAATTGTGTTACCCAATTGATGATTTCTTCCGTTTCTTCTTTCGAGAACTTGGCGTCTCTATGAATTAAGGTGTATGAATCCAAGGGCATCTCACCACTTTCAATTTGCTTGATGATAGACCTTAATTTACTTGTCTTTCTGCGACTTGACAATGAATCCCATTCGTTGAAATTTAGCTCTGCCTTACCTTCTTTAATGTGGTCTTCCAAGAACCAAGCAACTGGCTGAACTCGATTATACCAAGGATATTGGGTGTTGTTACTGTGACAATCATAGCAGGAAACCTGTATCTTTTTCTGAATAGCCTCCGGAACCTTATGCACCAACATAAAATCTGTTTGGGGCACGGTATCGCTTTGATTACGTGTTGTAGGAATAAACTGAATTACCACAAACACCACCAAAATAATTCCCGCTATGATTTTTACAATCTTCATTTAGTTGATTTCTTTCTGGACTTTACCGCAGGTTAACATTTTACTACCATAATACGGATTCTTCACGTCCTTGCTCGTGCTCAACCAAGCGCTACCGCCATCATACATTGGGCAAAACTGTTGGTATAAGGTGTTTTCTGTTCCCGTAATAGCAACCATATCTGTTACATCCTTGCTCAATACTTTAAAGTGCTCTCGCTGGTGTGCTATATCGCTTTCTGAAATGTGCTCTGCGTGTTCTACCGCATCCTCAACGATGTCCTTTAAATCTGATTGCTGTGTATCGGTGTATTCTGAAATATCCAACTTTCCTAAGGTTGTTGCGAGGCTTGCCCCAAGTTCTTTGGCTTTGGCATTATCATCTGCCACCAAAGCGTCCTTAAGTTTAAAATAGTCGGTCAAAATAGCTTCTGCTTTTGCGTCTTGACCATTGTTCATTGCCATTTCATCATCTTCATTCATTGGTTTATCATCCATCATATCATCCATCGATTCTTGATGCATCTCATTGCTCATAGGCGCTGCGGGTTCGTTTTTGTTTCCGTCTTTGCAGGCAGTAGCACTTAATAGAACTAATGCCAGTCCGGCAATCATTACATTTTGTTTCATAATTTTCATAATTATATATTTAAGGGTTATTTATTAATGGTTTTCTTGACCGACCCGCACTTCAGCATTTTCTCTCCGAAATAGGGATTGGTAATTTCTTTTACCGCTGCATACCAATAGGCTCCTTCATTGTTAAATGCCATTGGGCAGTATTTTTTGTATATGGTTCCTTCAGATAAGGCATCTTCAAACATAGGCCCCGCCTTTTCCGTGAACTGTGCAAAAAGTTCCCTTACCTCTTCTATATCTTGAGCATCTGCCATTTGTTGTGCGAGCTGTTTCATCTCCATTCGTTCTTCACCAAATGATGCGGCCATATCCTTGCTAATGGATTTTGCTTGGCTCTCATCGTTTTTTGCCAGAGCCATCTTGATTTCAAGGTAATTGTGCCACACCTTCCCGGTCATCCCGTCTATAAAGCCTTGGTCTGCCACATCTGCAGTGTTTTCCTTTGCGGTCTTTACCTCTTCAGGTGTGTTAATCTCTACAGTTTGTTTTTCCTTGCAGCTAATAAACGCTATAAGTGCAAAAGCTGCGATTGTTGTTTTCATTAGTGTTTTCATTTGTATATAGTATTTGATTAAACATTAAAAACGGGCTAAAAGACCACCACCCCAGCCATATCGGTTGTTATAGTTTGCTTGTATTGAAAAATTTCTTGATAGGATGTAGGAAAGTCCAACCAACCATTGGGTTTCACTCTCATAAGAGCTATTCCCTATATCATTTACCCATCCAAAGTCTGCCCTATATTCATATTCGCCTTCCAGAAAAATTCTTGGAAAAATCAAGATTTCCCTGTCCAGACGAATTCTTGGGCGCAGTTGATGGTCCATACTCACATCTACATAAAATCTATATGGCGTAAAGTACTTTACACCGACCAATCCTACAGTATTGAACTCATCGAAGGAATTAGGTATTTCTGTTTCTGTATTTACCCCTACATAGAGACGCAACCAATCATTTAGATATCTATCATAGTTCACTTCGGCCTCAAGGTTCTTGTCATAGTCGAACTCTGCCCTTAAACCAAATCCATTTCTGATATTGCTTGACATCAAAAAGAGTTCGTTAAAATTTGAGCCTGCACGCAACAATCCCCAAGAATAGTAATGGTCTGTCTCATTGATAAGCTTTTGAACTGGATAATCTTTCATTCTTTCGTCCCTTGGGGTATCGTAACTAAACACACGCGCCATACCACCCATCATATGGTATAGTACGTGGCAATGAAAGAACCAATCTCCATATTCTTCGTTATAGAATTCTATGACCACTTTCTGCATTGGCGGTACGTTTACCGTATGCTTTAATGGGGAACGTTCACCATTTTCGTTGATGACCCTAAAGTAATGGCCGTGCAAGTGCATTGGGTGGTGCATCATTGTGAGGTTATTAAGTGTAATTCTGGTTACTTCACCTCCTTTTATATTTATCTTGTCGGTTTCTGATAATGGCACACCATTCATACTCCATACATACCGTTCCATATTTCCTGTTAGATTCAATAGTAGTTCGTTTACTGGTAAATCATCTTTAAATGCAGTATTTTCTTTTGCTTTTAAAAAATCATAGTTGAAATAGGTTTTACGGGTTTCGTAATCAAATGAGGAAGTATCCTTTTGCATCTTTGACATATCGTGCTGCATATGGTCACTCATTTTGTCTGAATCCCCTGCTTGGTTCATTTGCATTTTGTCCTTTTTCATTCCCATCGTATCATCCATCTTCATATCCATCTGGTCATTCATTTTGCCATCTTTCATCGACATCTTATCGCGCATCACCATTTTCATCTGACCGTCTTTCATATCCATCTTCATTCCATAATTCTCCTTCAGATATTCTGGTGTTTTCTTCTTTTTGTTGCCCACCATCGCAGGCGCGCCCATTTTCATATCCATTTTAGCCATTTGCTTCATCATCTCCACTTTATCAGGTCTGTCAATTCTTTTAGCTGGATAGAGTGTGCCGCTACCTAATTGTATAGAGGTATAACCAGAGCCATCTTGTGCCGTAGCGGTAATCTCTATAGTACCTTCGGGAATGGTAACGATAACATCATACGTCTCAGCTATACCAAAGAGAAATCTGCTTTTAGAAACGGGTTGCACATCAACTCCGTCACTGGCAACCAACAAAGGGTTACCACCACCGAAATCTACCCAGTAGTAAGTAGAAGCCGAGGCATTGATGAAGCGAAGTCTTACCTTTTCTCCCGGTTTAAATTCTGGATATTCTGCCAGTGATTTACCATTGCTCAAAAATGCGGGATAATAAATGTCTGCTATATCTGCACCTTCCATTCTATCTCTCCAGAACTTAAATTGTGCTCCCAAGGCACCTTCTTTTATGACTCTACTTAACGGTACTGCCGTTCCTTTTTTAACTTGATACCACTCGTTACGTCTTTTAAGGTTTCGCAATACATTCATTGGATCTTCGTTGGTCCAATCTGACAGCACCACTACTAAATCTTTGTCATAATCCAATGTTTTTTCTTTTGGTTGAATAACTATTGAACCGTAAACACCGCTTTGCTCTTGTAGCATCGTATGGGAATGGTACCAATAGGTTCCTGATTGATTAATAGGGATTCTATATTGAAATGTTGTACCTGGTTTTATTGGTGGTGTCGTTAAATACGGAACACCATCGTAAAAGTTGGGAAGTATCAACCCGTGCCAGTGCACTGAGGTTTCTTCATCCATTTTATTGGTTACATTGATAATGGCAAGGTCGCCTTCGTTAAATTCCAAAACCGGTCCAGGAATACCACCATTGATGGTCATTCCCTTAGCGGTTACACCAGCGAGCGTCATTTCATTTTCTTCAATCGTAAGATTGTATTCCTTAACTGGTCTTCCTTCTTCTTTTCTATCTTGTCCGTTTGTGCCTACTTGTGCATTACCCATATATGTTATGAGCAGCGCAAATACTATTGTTATCTTTCTAATCATAATTTGCATTTTTAACTATTTGTAATTTATCAAGTTTGGGTTTCACCCATTGACTGTTTATGTTTTTATTTTATCTTGTTAAATAATTTATCTTAGCATATTCTGTATAATACCCTTTAATAGATTCGATTAAATTGATTTGAAACTTCAACTGTAATTCTTGTACATCCAGTACATCATTAAAATCTATGGTTCCGGTCTCGTAATTTTTAATGAGAATTTCCTCGGCATCATTCGCCTGCTTTAAATTGTCTGTCTGCGTATTGAATTTGATTCTCATAGTATTCCTGTTATAGACAGCTTGCGCAAGGCGTGTTTTGAGGCTGTTAAGCCGCTCATCTTTCTGGGATTTTATCTCCAACTGCCTCAGTTCATTTTGTTTGGTTACAGATTTGTACCTATTATTGAATATTGGTATGGATATGGATACCATAGGCATAACAATGTCTTTTCCATTATCTGAAAAATTCATATCCGGTCGTTCTGAAACTGGTACGTAGTCTAATCCAAAACCAATACTGGGTGCACTTTCCTTTTGGTTCAATAACTCTGACTGTTCAATAGACTCATACAGCTTATCGTATTTTATGAGCTCAGGATTTAATTGAAGATTTTCATTTAAAACGAGAGGGTCAACATCAGGAATCATCATATCTTCTATGACATCTACAGGCATCGTTTCATCTCTATTTAAAAGATTGTTGAAAAGCGTCTGTTCGGCCTGATAATCCTGTTCCAAAACTTCTCTTTGCTGAACGAGTTCGTTTTGTCTTATCTGAAGTCGAAGAACATCTACCGCTGATGCTTTACCAACTTCCAACGAGGTTAATGCAAGACGTTCATAAGTTTCCAAAAGTTCGATATTCTCATCGAACACAAGTTGCTTCGTCTTTATGGAATACAGTTGATAATAGGATTGGGCGACCGCAAGTGCAAGTTTCCGTTTGGCGATGGCAATTTCTACAAACTCGGTTTCCGCCATCGAACTCGCATAGTTTTCTCTCGCTGTTATCGTACCAAACCAAGGCAACATCTGCGAAATAGAGAATCGTGCCCTTTGGGCACCGGTTCGGGTTTCGGGTTCACTTACAAAATATCCCGCGCTTACCACGGTATTTGGCAACCAGTTGACCTCGTTTACTTTTTCTTCGGCAATATTGTAGCGCAGTTCAAAAGCCTGAATTTCTGGGTTATTAGCTTCAGCTTCTTCAATGTAGCTTTGTAGCAGTTGCGCTTTCGCGAAAGCGGAAACAAACAAAAGACAGATTATGATTTTTATATTTTTCATTTGTTTGCTCTTTTAAGTTGAAATTCCTTTTTCCAGCTATATAGAACCGGTAATAGGAAATAAGATGTGACGTCGATAATCATTCCGCCAAAAATGGGGATGGCCATCGGTATCATAATGTCGCTTCCCTTTCCTGTAGATGTGAGTACTGGCAACAATGCCAAAACTGTGGTCACGGTGGTCATCAAACACGGGCGTATGCGTTTACCTGCCGCTTCCAATGTGGCGAGACGTATGCCTTTTTGACTGTCTGGCTCGTTGCTTTTAAAAGATTGGTCTAAATAGGTTGCCATTACAACGCCATCATCAGTTGCAATACCGAAAAGGGCTATAAAACCGACCCACACGGCCACACTTAAATTGATGGTTTTCATATTGAATAAGTCCCGTAAATTCTCACCAAAAAAGCTGAAATTGAAAAACCAATCCTGACCGTATAACCAAATCATTATAAAGCCACCAGCAAATGCTACGGCGATGGCAGTAAAAACCATAAGGGACGTAGAAACCGATTTGAACTGGAAATACAAAATCAAGAAAATGACCAGCAAACAAAGTGGCACAACTACCGATAGCGTTTTTTCTGCCCGTAATTGATTTTCGTACGTTCCTGTAAATCGGTAACTGATTCCTTGTGGCACGACCAAATCGCCATTATCTATTTTCTGCTGAATAAGTGCTTGTGCATTTTCCACTACATCTACTTCGGCAAAGCCATCGAGCTTATCAAACAGCACATACCCAATCAAGAAGGTGTCTTCACTTTTAATAACCTGTGGACCTTGCTCGTAACGAATATCCACCAGTTCGCCCAAAGGAACCGGACTTCCAGTTGATACAGGAACATAGATGCTTTTTAAATCTTCTGGATTTGCACGCAATTCCCGTGGATAGCGTACTCTGACACCATACCGCTCACGGCCTTCTACCGTTTGGGTAAGGGGCATACCGCCCACAGCAACCTGAAGGACTTCCTGAACATCCATAATGGAAATCCCATAGCGTGCCAACTGATCTCGTTTAATGTCAATCAACAAATAAGGCTTGCCCACAATTCGGTCTGCAAAAACGGCTTGTTCTTTGACACCTTCGGCTTGCTTTAAAATATCTTCCAGTTGCAATCCAAAGTTTTCTATGGTTTTTAAATCGGGTCCTTTTACTTTAATTCCCATTGGTGCTCGCATACCCGTTTGTAGCATCACGAGTCGCGTCTCGATGGGCTGCAGTTTGGGCGCAGAAGTCACGCCTGGGAATTTGGTCACTTTTACGATTTCATTCCAAATGTCATCAGGACTGCTGATTTCCGGTCGCCAGTTTCGATAATATTCCCCGTCATTATCTTCGATCAAATCATTGCGTGTTGCACTTGTTTTGAGTTGTGACGCTTCATAGTTTGCATCATCATCGATTTCATTATTTGGGTTGATAATAAATTTGTCATTTTTCAGCACAAATAAACCATCCTCATTTACACGGTAGCGTTGTCTCTCGCCATTCTCATTTCGCATATATTCAGACTTGTACTGAATGACATTTTCATACATCGAGAGCGGCGCAGGGTCGAGCGCAGATTCTGTCCTTCCAGCTTTCCCAACTACGGTTTCAATTTCTGGTATGCTCGCCACAGCCATATCGAGCTGTTGTAGAACCCTCTTATTTTCTTCCACACCGGCGTGAGGTAGGGATGTTGGCATCAACAGGAATGAGCCTTCATTAAGTGCAGGCATAAATTCCTTCCCAGTGTTACGCATTATGACCACACCTAATATCAGCAACGTGGTTGGAATGATTAAAAACAGGTATCGGTTTTGAAGTGCCCAACGCAAAATGCTGTCATAGTATCTTCGGAAAACTGTAAACACACCAAGCAGTCCAAAGCAGATAATCGCTACAAAAATCAAATTCATTAGGATACTGCGGTCAAAACCAAGTGGTCGCCAGTATTCGGCTAACAGCACGACGATAGCAATACAGGAAATGATGATATTTACTACATTTTGATTGATGTTGAGCCTGTAGCCAGCAATGGTATGGTTGTATTCCTTTTTCGCTTTAAGCGAAAAGAATAAACCGCTACATCCAAAAGCTATCAAAATCAACCCAAGCCAGTAACCAAATATAAGTGCAGTGATGCCGAGTGCGATTAAAAGACCATTCAAAAGCAGTATGGATCGCTGGCGAATATTTGTTTTTCTGAAAAGGAACGCGGCAAATGGCGGTATCAGGAAAAGAGCAATAACCAAAGATGCCGCAAGTGCCATTGTCTTTGTAAAAGCCAATGGTCTGAAGAGTTTCCCTTCGGCACCTATCATCGTGAACACAGGTAGGAAACTGATAATCGTTGTGAGCACAGCGGTTAAAATTGCACCAGAGACTTCGGCAGTTGCATTGTAAATAATTTCGTTTGTAGTGTATTCTATTCCGCTTTCGCGAAAGCGTAATTTTTCATCTTCCAGATGCCGAATCATATTTTCGGCGAGTATGACGCCCACGTCCACCATTGTACCGATAGCAATGGCAATTCCTGACAAGGCAACAATATTGGCATCTACATTAAAGAGCTTCATTGTTATGAAAACCATTAAAACGGCAACAGGCAACAGGCCAGAGATTAGAATGGACGCACGTAGGTTGAACACCATTACGATGATGACCAAAATGGTAATCAGGATTTCAAGAGTGAGGGCTTCATTGAGCGTGTGAAGTGTTTCCTGAATAAGCTGAGTACGGTCGTAAAAGGGAACAATGGTCACTTGTGAAGTACGACCATCTGCCAAGGTTTTTGTGGGCAGTCCAGATGATAATTCGGCTATTTGGTCCTTTACATTATTGATAACTTCCAATGGGTTAGCACCGTAACGAGCTACCACGACACCGCCTACCACTTCGGCACCTTCTTTATCCAAAATACCGCGTCGCGTTTGTGGTCCCAAATGGACATTTGCAATGTCCTTAATTCGGATAGAAGTGAAATTTTCAGAAGCAACCACCGCATTTTCGATATCCGCGACAGATTTTACATACCCTAAACCCCGAACCAGGTATTCGGCTTGATTGATTTCCAAGGTCTGCGCACCTATATCTTGATTGCTTTCTTTTACGGCTTTTACGATATCGGTCAAACCGATGTTGTACTGACGCATTTTTTCTGGGTCAACATCCACTTGGTATTCCTGGACGTACCCACCAATTGAGGCCACTTCTGAAACACCACTTGCCGAAGACAATCCATATTTCACATAATAATCCTGTATACTGCGTAATTCTTGTAAATCCCAACCACCAGTTACATTGCCATCTTTATCACGACCTTCCAGCGTGTACCAAAAAATTTGACCCAAACCTGTGGCGTCTGGACCCAATGCTGGGTTAACACCATCGGGTAATAAGTTAGCGGGAAGTGAATTGAGTTTTTCGAGAATACGGCTTCGCGACCAATAAAATTCTACATCTTCTTCAAAAATGATATAGATACTGGAAAAACCGAACATTGAAGAACTTCGGATGGTCTTGACACCAGGGATTCCCAACAATGAAGTTGTAAGTGGATAGGTAATTTGGTCTTCAATATCCTGCGGTGAACGCCCTTGCCATTTGGTGAAAACAATTTGCTGATTTTCGCCGATGTCTGGAATGGCATCAACCGCTACAGGATCAGTTGGTAAAATACCTGTTTCCCAATTGAAGGGTGCGTTAACGATTCCCCAACCCACGAATAAGGCGAGCAATATAACGGCGACAAGTTTGTTTTCTATAAGAAATTTGATGCTTTTATTCAGCATAAAAATAATTATTAAGTAATTAGACTACTTGTTAAAAAAACAAGATACAGGCAGTTTAGCCCAAACAAATTAATGTTGGACTTAATAAGCAATTACTTAAAAATCAAATAAGGAAAGTTTGGTCTAAAACTTGAACGTCCCTGACCAAGGGGGGCGGAATATAATTTTTTTCCCACCCATTATCAACTTCTTCGGACTCGAAGAGTTGAACATAACTAGAAACGAAAATTGCAACAAAGCGTTTTTGTTCTTTTTCTAATTTATCGAATGAAGTTTTGAGTGTATCCTGCCCTTCTACCAGTTTTTGTTCGTCTGTACAGCAAGATTTATCTGAAATATCACAATCGGTCTTAGATACTGCTTTTTTAACTTGCATTCCACAAGTTTCAGCGTGACCGAAAATTGATGAATCTACCAATGTATCACCACAATAGTGACTCGCAACCGTAAAAGAAAAGGTTGAGGACAGCATCAAAAGAGCCATCATAAAAGATACTATTTTTTTTATAAAATCTTTCATCAATGCTACAAAAGTATAAATTTTTTGCCAAAGCTTATCTAATTAACAAATATTTTGGATTCATTTTATTAAAAATTTAAAAAGATTTATTAGGAATCTACACTTTTATGTGTATGATTTTTCATTGTATCTCAATCATAAATGATTTTAAAAAATAATTATTAAGAATTATTCTAAATAACTTGGAAGATATATAAAGAGTATATTACATTTGGGCTCTATTTATAATCATTCTAAATAAAATTTCAAATGAAAATTATACCCTTAACAGCAATTGCTTTGCTATTTTATATTTCGGGATTGGCACAGACCAACACACAAAAAAAAGATTCAACTACGCAACAAACCGAGCGACTTAAGGAAGTCGTCGTTACGGGAAATGTATTATTGGGTAGTAAATTTGAGGCACGGAACAAAACGGGTTCTGCAACTTATATCTCAAATGAAGATTTAAAAAAATTCTCTTATACCAACATCAATAGAATTTTACGCACGGTTCCAGGTATTAATATCTACGAAGAAGATGGTTTTGGATTACGCCCAAATATTAGTCTACGGGGTACTTCGCCTGAGCGTAGCGCTAAGATTAATTTAATGGAAGATGGTGTGTTAATTGCGCCTGCCCCTTACAGTGCACCAGCTGCCTACTATTTTCCTACTATTGGCAGAATGGAAGCCATAGAGGTGTTAAAGGGAAGCAGTCAAATACAGTACGGGCCCAACACCACAGGTGGTGCCATAAATATGATATCCTCTCGTATACCGGAAAAATTTTCTGGAAAAGCGTCGATTGCTGCAGGAAATTATGATTCAAGAAACACCCAATTGATATTAGGTAATAGTTTTAAGAATTTTGGGTTTGTGACGGATTATTTCAACTACAGTTCCGATGGTTTCAAGGATTTAGACGGAGGTGGCAACACGGGTTTCGACAAGACAGATTATTTGGCCAAATTTAGAATAAATACAAATTTGGATGCCAAAATTTATCAGTCGCTACTATTTAAAATCCAATATTCAGAAGAAGTGGCCAACGAGACCTATTTGGGACTGACAGACGCAGATTTTGAGGAAAACACTTTTAGAAGATATAGAGCTTCTTCAGAAGATGTTATTAACGCCGAACACCAACAATACCAGCTTACCCATTTTATCCGTTTGTCACCATCACTTGATATAAGGACCACAGGCTATCTCAATAGATTTAAACGGAATTGGTATAAATTGGATGATGTAAATTTAGGTGAACGCGTAAGTATTAACAATATTTTATCATCACCAGAAAATTTTCCTTCTGAATATCAAACGCTCTTGGGCAACGATGACACCCAACCCGATGCTTTGGGTATAAAGGCAAACAATAGGGTCTATACTTCAAACGGAATTCAATCTGTTGCTACGCTAAAATGGGGTAACCAATGGATACAGCACTTAGAAGCAGGAATACGCTACCACGAAGATGACGAGGACAGGTTTCAATGGGTGGATAGATATGCTTTTCAAAACCAAGAAATGATACGGACTACCGTTGGCGAAAAAGGAACAGATGCTAACCGTATAAGCAGTGCTAAAGCACTGGCAGCACATTTACTGTACACGGTAAAAATTGAAAATTTGACCTTGACGCCAGGGTTGCGCTATGAAAATATCACATTAACCCGGACAGATTATGGTACTGACGACCCTTCACGAACTGGTCAAGACCTATCGATTAGAGAAAACGAAGTAAATGTCTGGATTCCTGGAATTGGGGCTAATTATAGGTTCAGTAATGACCTCTCAATATTTGGTGGTGTTCATAAAGGCTTTTCACCGCCAAGTAATACCCCAGGGCAAAATCCTGAAGAAAGCATTAATTATGAATTGGGTTCCCGATTTAGCTTTAAAGGTTTCAACGGCGAAGTCGTAGGCTTTTACAATGACTACCAAAACCTACTTGGAAGTGATTTGGCCGCTACTGGTGGTACAGGAAGCCTTGACCAATTTAACGCTGGCGAAGTTCGTGTAAGTGGTATCGAGGTTTTGCTTAATTACAACCTGTTGCATAAACAAAGTAGTAGATTTAAGCTGCCCTTATCCATCTCATACACCCTTACCGATACTGAATTTTTAACCAGTTTTGACAGTAATGAGGATATTTACGGTGTAGTTACCGTAGGCGATGAGATACCTTATATTGCAAGAAATCAATTCAACGCGTCATTAGGGTTGCAGCACAGAAAGTTTGATGTAAATGTAAATTCAAGATATACTAGTGCTTTCAGAACAAAAGCAGGTTCTGGACCAATCCCGGAAAACTTTAAAGTAGATTCAAACTTCATAGTGGATTTGTCTGCCCGTTATTTTATTGATGAGAACTTTACCCTGTCTGCGAACATCATAAATCTTTTTAATACAACCTATGCAGTATCGAGAGTTCCCGCAGGGTTACGTCCTGGGCATCCATTTGGGGTTAATTTTGCCGTGGCGTATGGATTTTAAGTATTAACAATGTATGACAAAAGTCATCTTTTAATAAAATCAACTAATTTACATTTGAACCATCAAACTAATACTTGCTTTACAACATTACACTTTTATAAACTAATTTTTTAACATATTTTTAAAGAATATGATATAAAATCATTAATTTTATTACGTGAAATCTTTTTTTACCAAAATAGTATCTTTCTTTTTAGCCGCTACTATATTTTTTAGTACGGTTTCGTTTGCAGTAGATATGCACTTTTGCTGTAATAAATTAGTGGATATGACTTTTTTTGGTAAGGCAAAATCTTGCTCTGATATTGCTCAAAAAGAAGATAATAATTTTAGGCAATGTACTTCCATAGAAGAAAAAGACTGTTGTAGTAATAAAACGATTGTTAAAACAGCGGATGATTCAATAAAAAAAGCTCAAACTCATAATGAGTTTGAAAACATTGTTTTCTTAAATACTTTCTTTTATACATACCTCAATCTATTTGAAGAATTAGAAGCAAACGTTATTCCTTTCGAGCAATACAGACCGCCTTTGTTGTACAGGGATATTCTACTACTTCACGAGACCTTCCTAATTTGATTTTTACACATCGCAGATAACACTAAGTAATCTGCATTACCTCTATAGCCATAGTTTCACTTTTGGCTAACATTTGTTGTACCCAATTCTCAAAAGCATCATACACCATTAACAAGATTAGGTCTTGACCTTTCAAACCATTGAGTTAAAGACTCGATGACAACACACTAAATACAATGAGCAAATCAAAAGAATTTTGGATAAAAAATATGGTCTGTAACCGCTGCCTAAAAGTAATTAAGCAGGAATTACAGGAACTGGAAGTAACCGTGCTTTCTTTGGAATTGGGAAGGTTGCTCGTTGAAGCACCAAACAAAACCAAAAATGAAATTATCGATGCGGTAACAACAGTACTTCACGCCAATGATTTTGAAATCGTACACAGTGAAGAAGAAATGCTCATAGAGAGAATTAAGATTATTCTAATTGAGCAACTTGTTGATTTACCACTGGACATAAAGGTAAAGACCTCAGAACTATTGGCGTCGGCTCTGCATCGTGATTATAAAACACTTAGTAAACTATTTTCATCTAAAGAAAAAACAACAGTTGAAAAGTACTTTATCAAATTAAAGATAGAAAAGGCCAAAGAACTTATACAACTTAAACAACATACCTTTTCTGACATTGGCTATCTGCTGGATTATAGCAGCGTTAACCACTTGTCCAGGCAGTTTAAAGAAGTTGTGGGAATGAGTATGACCGACTATAAAAACACAGAAAATTGGAAACGGAATTTCTATGATGAAATTATATAGAAAACAGCGAAAGTTATGCAGATAAATCCATATGGCAGTCTTTAATTTTATCCAAACATATCAAACAAAATGAGAAAACTACTCATCACATTCGTATCAATTCCTTTTTTGGGAATGGCACAAACAATTGATAATATAGACTATATCTCACCTTTCCATAACGAGGTTGCGGCTATCAAAAAAGGTAGCCAATGGGCGTTTATCAATAATGAAGGTAAAATCGTTGTAGATTTTAGAAGCGACCTGGTGCCGACCAAGACAAACAATGACAGCTATCCCATATTCAGCAATGATAAATGTCTAATTGCCCATCAAAAAAATGACATATTGTATTATGGATATATTGATAAATCCGGAAAAACAGTCATTACACCACAGTTCCTAAATGCCACCAATTTTAAAGAAGGAAAAGCATTAGCGCTAAAGGTGCACAGAGAAACTATAGGTTATAACGACATTTTCAAGAAAGACGTAGTAAGCTACCATTATTTTGAAGTGGCAATAGATAGTAACGGAACTACATTAGAACATCTAACCCAACTAGCCTTGCACGTTTCGCCCCAAAACAGAAAAGACAACAGCCCACCGCAAATAACATCAAAACTAATCTCTAAAAATTTGATTGCGGTAAAAGGGGATGACGCTAAATGGCGTATTAAAAAAATCGAACAATAAAGTCAAAACTATGATATCAAAAAAGACTAAAGCTCAGCCCTATTAATAGCTGATAACCCATTCCCTCTCTATAACCCAATTAGCTATTGGGAATGGGTTTACAAACAATGTCTAACTAAAATAATTTAAAAAATGAAAACACTATTTATCGGTTTAATGGCAATTGGCTTTTTAAGCTTATACAGTTGCCAACAAGAAAAAGACCCTAAGGCTCTAATGGAAAACCCTGAGAAGCGTACGGCGATTTATAATGCCATTGTTGAAAACGATGATTATACCAACGAATTTATGGAAAGTATGCACGGCAATGAGCATACAATGGAAATGATGCGAGGCAATGAAAAAATGATGGGTGCTATGATGAAAGGGCAAGGAATGCAAATGATGATGAAAGACAGTACGATGATGCATTCTATGATGGACGGGATGATGAAAGACGGGAAAATGATGGGAAAAATGATGAAAATGATGCACGAAAAAGGAATGATGAGCGAAGATTGTATGGAATTGTGTACTAAGATGATGAGCAACAAGGGAATGGATATGAAAGAAATAAGCAAGATGGACACATCGAAAAAAGATGACCACAATCATCATTAATAATACTTAAAAATCAAGCAAATATGAAAAACAATCACTGGATATGGATGATTATAGGCTGTGGCTTACCGCTTCTGTTCATCTTTTTAGCACCTTCTTTTGGTATAGGAGGAGGCTCTTCCCTTTTCATCTTCATACTGTTTATGTTCGCCATTCACCTGTTTATGCCTCACGGGTCTCAAGGCCACGGAAGACACGGACACAATAACGGAAACCATAACGACCACGAACATAATGAAAAGCAGTCTGATGATGGTTCAACAGAGAAAAGAAAAGGACATCAACATCATTAATAGCAAATGTTATGAAACAAAAATTTCAAATAAGCGGAATCACTTGTGGCGGATGTGTTTCAAGGGTCAAGAAAACCTTGGAGAATCATCCTAATATCGAAAAAGCAGAGATTTTTTTGGCACCAAAAGGGGCTACAATTATCACTATGAACGAAACGCTCTCGGTTGAAGACATACAAAAGCAACTTGATGAACTCAACGGATATACAATTTCAAAAATAAATCAATAGTAATTTAAAACTAAAAATTATGCATTTATACGACGGACACTTTGGAGGTATGCACCTAATATGGTGGATTATATGGATTATTTTATTGGCTTGGATATTTTTCATCCCAGCAGATATACCATATCAAAAATCAGCGAAAGACAGCCCACTGGATATTCTTAAACAACGCTTTGCAAAGGGCGAGATATCTAAGGAGGAATATGAAGAATCTAAAAAGATTCTAAAAGCAGATAATTAATTCAAAACTATAAAATTATGTATCGATTAAACGTAAAAAAACTAGGGTTTGCTTTTGGTCTAACCGGAGCATTAATCTATTTGGGCTGTATGATAGTGATGTCAACCGCAGGTAGGGAAGCCACAATCGATTTTTTCAACAGCCTTTTGCACGGATTGGACACTACAAGTATAATCAGAATGGATGTTCCACTGTGGGAAGCTGGTTTAGGAATCATACAGACCTTCATATTGGGTTGGCTGGTTGGTGCCTGTATTGCGGCATTTTACAATGCACAACTTAAAATAAAAAAATAAAAGCTTGTAACATTTTATGCAATACGTCTGGTTTATATGGTCATTAATTATCCTGGCGCTTTGGGCAGTAATATATCTCTTCAAGAAAGATTCTAGAAAAGAAATGCTCAAGATGAGCCTGATTACAATGCCTTTTGGCTTAACAGAACCATTGTTTGTGCCAGAATATTGGATGCCACCTTCGCTCTTTGATTTGGCTGAAAAAACAAGGTTTGATATCGAAAGTCTCATTTTTTCTTTTGCAATCGGTGGTATTGGTGTGGTACTTTATAATCTTATTTTTAAACAAACCTTGCAAGAAATAACACCTACAGAGCGAAATCACAGAAGACATCGCTTGCATATATACATCTTATTTGTACCAGCTATCGTGTTTTTAATTTTAGCGCTATTTACATCATTAAACCATATTTATTGTGGTAGTATAGCGATGTTCCTAGGTGGTTTAGCAACATTATACTGTCGCCCAGATTTAAAAAGAAAGATATGGGTTGGGGGCATCTTGTTTACGGTATTATACTTCATATACTTTGGAAGTATCCTTCCATTTTATCCCCGATTTGTGGAGCTGTACTGGAATCTCGACAACCTAACCCATATTCTTGTTTTGGGAATTCCCATTGAAGAATTATTGTTCGCCTTCACCTTTGGGATGTATTGGTCTGGTCTATACGAACATTTGTATTGGCATAAACTAATAAGCTTAAATAAAACTAAAAATCAATAAAAATTTAAAAATGAAATCAAGACATTTTAAACAACAGAAAAAGGAACCTGTAGTAGTAACAGCAGTAAATCCAAATATAAGAATTTACAAGCTATTATTAAGTATTCTATTTTTGATTCTGGCCTCAATTGTATTGCTCTCGTGTTCCAACGAAAAGAAGGAAAAGGCCGAAACAGCAACGCTAACAGTCACAAAAACAAATCCCGTTCAAACTAATCCTGTTACTACGTTTCAAATACCTTATGAAGTTGTACCCAACGATAAAGTCTGTATGGTTAATGACAGATTTATGGGGGTAAAGCAAATACCAATAGATGTAGATGGCACAACTTACTATGGGTGCTGTCAAGGCTGTGTTGAAAAACTTCAGAAAAACATAGATAATGTCCGGTTTGGAAGTAATCCAATCGATGATACAAAAGTAGACAAGGCAACCGCTGTAATCGTTCAGGATAAAAATAAGGGGAGTGTCTTTTATTTCGCAACAAAACAAGATGCCCAAAACTTTATAAATAAAAACAAAGCTTAGGATATTTCTATTAATAAAACATAAAAATATGAAGATAGTATTGGCTATAGACGGTTCAGATTTCAGCAAAATAGCCGTTAAGGAACTTAACAGAATAACCTTGCCAGCAAGTACCGAGATTTGCATTATAAATGTTTATGAATTTCCCACAGCTATAGGTCCAGAACTGATGGCTACCGGCGGTAGCTTGAACAATTATTTTGAAGAATTTATAAGTGGTGCTAAAAAATTGGGTGACAAAATTGTTTCGGATGCTAGTGATACTCTTAAGAGTATGAACAAAACACTTACTATAACTACTAATGTTGTTAGTGGAGCACCCAAAAATGTGATTCTTGAAAAGGCTGAAGAATGGGATGCCGATTTAATAGTAGTCGGCTCTCAAGGTCAGGGTGCGCTTTCACGCCTGTTATTAGGTTCAGTTTCCCAATACTTGGCAACTCACGCTAAATGTTCGGTTATGATAGCAAGGGATAAAAGTGAAAGGTAAAACTCTTTGGTTATAGCTAGAGAATCTAGAATGAATATGGAAAATAAACACGTTCATAATAAAATGCCAAAATCCGTTTGTAGCGTTGCAGATGACATATGTCTTCCGGACACCGATTATCCACGCGTGGTTATTGTTGGTGGTGGCTTTGCAGGTTTGGCCTTGGTAGAAAAGTTAAAGAACAAAAAGGTACAAGTAGTTTTGTTTGACAAAAACAACTTTCATCAGTTTCAGCCATTGCTCTACCAAGTGGCAACGAGTGCCTTAGAGCCAGACAGCATCGTCTTTCCATTTAGAAAGCAATTTAAAGGCTATAATAATGTAATATTCCGCTTGGCCGAAGTTGAGGAAATTCAACCCTCATCAAATATACTTATAACTTCCAAAGGAAAGGTTCAATATGATTATCTGGTACTTGCTACGGGCACGACTACCAATTTCTTTGGTATGGATTCCGTAGCCCAGAACAGTTTAGGAATGAAGGATATTCGAGATTCATTGAACATTCGCCATATGATGTTGCAAAACTTAGAACAGGCTGCTATTACCTGTGATGACAAGGAACGTGATGCGCTGACCAATTTCGTCATTGTAGGTGGTGGTCCCGCAGGTGTGGAAATGGCAGGAGCCTTGGCAGAGTTTTGTAAGTACATCCTTCCTAAAGATTACCCAGAATACCCTTCTTCTATTATGAATATCTATTTGATAGAAGCTTTTGATGAACTATTAAGTACAATGTCAGACAAAGCATCATCGAAGACCTTAAAATATTTAGAGGATTTGAATGTAAAAGTGCTACTCAATGAATCCGTCACCAATTATGATGGCAATAGAGTTACTACAAAAAGCGGCAAGGTTATCTTAGCTAAGAATCTAGTTTGGACAGCAGGTGTAAAAGGCCAATTTCCAAAAGGTATCGATAAAAAATATGTAGTTAGAGGCAACCGTATTAAAACCGATTCGTTTCTAATGGTTGAAGGTTACAGAAACATTTTCGCGATTGGTGATATAGCCGCCGTAATTACAACTGATAGGCCAAAAGGGCATCCACAAGTAGCCCAAACCGCTATACAGCAAGGCAAATGGCTGGGTAAATCATTATTAAAAATCATTAATAACGAAGCCCCAAAACCTTTCGAATATCAAGACAAAGGTTCATTGGCCACCGTAGGAAAACGCAAAGCAGTAGCCGATTTAGGCAAATTCAAATTTGGAGGTTATTTCGCTTGGTTATTATGGTCTATCGTACACTTAATGTCCATAAGTGGCTTTAGAAATAGATTGATGGTTGGTTTTAATTGGGCGGTTAGCTATTTCACCTATGAAAAGAGCAACCGCCTGATTATTAGAAATTTCAACAAACCATCAGAATCAAAATCCACGACCAGTGTGCTAACTGCAGTTAAAAACTCAACTGTCAATGATTAAAGGAACTGTACATAATAGCGTCTGGAATATAACTAATAAAGTATTTAGTAACACAGGTATTGTACTATTAATAGCAGTAATAATAGCTATGCTTTGGGCAAATTCACCTTGGCAGAGCATCTATCAAAACATTCTAAACACCACTATTTCATTTAGTATTGGCGATTTGCAATTGACCGAGCCATTACTACTTTGGATTAACGACGGATTAATGGCTTTGTTCTTTCTTCAAGTAGGCTTAGAATTAAAAAGAGAAATATTAGGCGGTAAACTATCAACACCTCAAAATGCTATATTGCCCATTGGTGCCGCTATAGGAGGAATGGTGTTTCCAGCTCTTATATATTTTATCTTAAATCCTAGTGGCGAAGCATCACAGGGTTGGGGAATACCTATGGCTACCGATATTGCTTTCTCTTTGGGCGTACTAGCACTTTTCGGAAAACGCTTACCCATTGCATTACGTGTATTCCTAGTAACACTTGCCGTGGTGGACGATTTGGGAGGCGTGTTGGTAATTGCACTTTTTTACACTTCTGGCATCTCTACAATGGATTTGTTTCACGCTTTTCTTTTCTTTGGATTATTAATTATTGGAAATTATGCAGGTGTTAGAAAAACTTGGTTCTACGCCATCATAGGTATTGGCGGTGTTTGGCTAGCTTTCTTCTTCTCAGGAGTACACCCTACCATTGCTGGAATACTAACAGCCCTAGCCATACCAGGTCGTGTAAAAATAAACGAGGCTACATTTTCGCAACGCCTTGCTGCATTACACAAAAAGTTCAAACAAGAAAAGCCCGTAAAAGGGTCGCTGATTTCTCATTCTCAATTAGAAATACTCGAAGAAATTAAAGTTACAAGTTCTGAAGCCGAAACACCACTTCAAAAGCTCGAAAATGCCTTAAATCCATTTGTGAATTTTATCGTATTGCCCTTATTCGCTTTTGCTAATGCAGGTATCCATCTTCACGGCAAAGTTTTAGAAGTACTTACTCACCCTGTAAGTTTAGGAATAGGTTTTGGTCTCATATTCGGAAAGTTCATTGGTGTGGTCTTATTTTCAAGAATTTTGGTCATTCTAAAATTAGCGAAACTTCCTAAGAACATCACTTGGTATCATATATACGGAATTGCCTTTTTAGCAGGTATTGGGTTTACAATGTCACTTTTTATAAACGAATTGGCTTTTGCCAATGAGAAATTTATATATACCGCTAAAGTCAGCATTTTATTTTCTTCACTAATTGCGGGCATTATCGGTTCCATCATATTAATAAAAAATAAAACACCTAAAATAATATAAAAATGAAAAATATAGCAGTAATAGGATATGGAGTTATCGGAAAGAGAGTGGCAGATGCCATCAACCTACAAGATGATATGAAACTCATAGGAGTATGTGATATAATAAGTGATTGGCGCATTCAAAATGCAGTAAGGAAAGAGTATGACATCTACGCCGCAACTCAAGAAGCCGCTAATAAAATGAAATCTGAAGGTATTATCGTAAAAGGAAATATGCAGGAACTTTTAAATAAATCAGACCTTGTTGTGGATTGCACACCTAAAAAGGTTGCGGCCCAAAATGTGGCAATCTATAAGGAACAGCGCATCAAATTTATATTGCACGGTGGTGAAAAACACGAAACTACAGGGCATTCATTTAGTGCCGAAAATAATTATGAATCAGCTCTTTATCGGGATGCGACTAGAGTAGTCTCTTGTAATACAACTTCCATACTGAGAACGTTAACCGCATTAAAAAGAGCTGACTTGTTGGATTATGCAAGGGGAACACTTTTAAGAAGAGCTACTGACCCTTGGGAAAGCCATTTAGGTGGCATTATGAATACAATGGTGCCTGAAAAGGATATTCCAAGCCATCAAGGGCCAGATGCTAAAAGCGTCGACCCAGAATTAAATGTAATTACCTCTGCGGTAAAAGTACCCCAAACCTTAAGTCATATGCACTATTGGAACGTGAAATTAAAAAAACAGACAACTAAGGAAGAAGTGCTAAAAGCGTTTAAGACTTCCACCCGAATCAAACTAATTCGTTATGACCAGGGTTTGGTTTCAAACAACACCATTAAAGAAATGTTTTTAGATATGGGGCGACCTTGGGGCGATATGTACGAAGTAGCCCTTTGGGAAGATATGCTCAAAGTACAGGGCGATGAGCTGTTTTATGCCTACATCGTCGATAACCAGGCTATTGTAATCCCAGAAACCATAGATGCCATTAGAGCATTAACAGGCATAGAAAAAAATGCTTCAAAATCCATTCTAAAAACAAACAAAAGCTTATCAATCAACTAAGAAAAAATAGCAATGGATAATACCAATAAAATAAGAAAACGCTATGATAGGATTGCCGGCTATTTTGACCTTTTGGAAAAACCTATGGGTACAAGCGGATTTGATAAATGGCGCAAAGAACTTGTTAATCAGGCTAAGGGAAAAACTCTTGAAGTTGGCGTGGGTACAGGTAAAAACCTACGGTATTATAGCACTGAAATGGATTTAACTGCTATTGATTTTAGTAAAAAAATGCTTGATAAAGCGAAAGCAAAATATAAGGATGACCTACCAAGAACAAGTTTCTTGGAAATGGATGTGGAAAATATGGACTTCAAAGATGAATCCTTTGATACAATCCTAACAAGCTGTGTGTTTTGCTCGGTACCAAACCCTGTAAAAGGTTTAGAAGAAATTAAAAGAGTCCTCAAACCTAACGGACAGCTGATTATGCTTGAACACGTCCGGAGCGGCAACAAGATGTTGGGCACTCTTATGGATTGGTTCAATTTTATTCCCCTCTATATAATCGGTGATAATATTAACCGAAGAACAGATGAAAATCTTAAAAAAGCAGGATTCGAAAACATCAAAGAAACTAGGCTATGGAGTGACATTGTAAAATTTTTCATCGTGAAGAAATAAATTCTATGAAACCTTAAAATCATAACAAATGGATACTTATGAAAATATTAAAGAATACCTAGGCGATAAAGCTTCTTTTTATCTAGAACACGTTTGTGAAAAAATCACAAAAGATGAAATATATACCCCTAATGGTAACAGCAAAGAAGAAATATTTAGCAATAGCAACCGCCACCCGCAAGCACTAAGAAGTCTTGCTCAATTATACAATCACGGAAACTTGGCAAATACAGGTTATCTAAGCATTTTGCCTATAGACCAAGGTATAGAGCATAGTGCTGCTTTTTCATTCTATAAAAACCCTGATTATTTTGACCCTGAAAACATTATAAAACTGGCCATAGAGGCAGGTTGCAATGGTGTGGCATCAACCTTTGGTGTATTGGGTCTATATTCTAGAAAATACGCCCACAAAATACCCTTCATAGTAAAGGTTAACCATAATGAACTGCTAACCTACCCTAATAAATATGACCAAACTTTATTTGGCAAGGTAAAGGACGCTTGGAATATGGGTGCAATTGGTATAGGTGCAACCATCTATTTTGGTTCTAAAGAAAGCAATAGGCAGATTAAAGAAATATCAGAAGCTTTTGAAGAAGCCCATAACTTGGGAATGGCAACCATCTTGTGGTGCTACACCCGAAACGAAGCATTCAAAACAGAAAAGGAAGATTATCACACAGCTGCCGATGTAACCGGTCAGGCTAACCATATAGGTGTTACTATACAAGCCGATATCATCAAACAAAAATTACCTACAAATAATTATGGATTTAAAAATATTGATTTCGGTAAATATAATGATGAAATGTATGAAACGCTCACCACTAAACACCCCATTGATTTATGTAGGCTACAAGTGGCAAATTGTTATATGGGCAGAATAGGATTAATTAGTTCCGGAGGTGGCTCTAAAGGAGAGTCTGATTTGGTCGAGGCAATTACCACAGCCGTAATCAATAAAAGAGCTGGTGGTTCTGGGCTGATAATGGGTAGGAAAGCATTTCAAAAACCTTTTGGTGAGGGTGTAAATATTTTACAATCGGTTCAACAGGTATATCTGGAGGATAAAATTGACATCGCATAACAAAAAAGAATGTTTGACACAGAGATAAAATCGCTTAAATCGCTTAACGATTATTTAGTAAAGCTAGTAGAAAACCGACTATGGCTCAAAGTCATTATCGCCCTGTTACTTGGTGTTGGTTTTGGGTTGCTCTTAAGCCCACAAAATGGCTGGGTATCCAAAGAAACTGCTGATGTGGTAGGTAATTGGCTTGCACTTCCAGGAGTGCTATTTCTTAAACTAGTACAGATGATAATGATTCCATTAATTGTAGCATCCATCATAACAGGTATCGCAAGCAATGATAAAGATAGCCTCAAAAAACTTGGTGGTGGCGTGCTGCTTTATTTTCTCGGTACCACTATAGTCTCAGTAAGTATAGGCACGATTATATCTCAACTCTTTAAACCAGGACGCTTTTTACATCAACAATCGCTATCAGAGCACAACGATATATCCGTGGTGAATTCAGAGGGTTCTGAACTGTCTTTCGGACTTGAAAACATACCCGATGCCATATCAAATTTGCTTCCTGAAAATCCATTGGCATCAATGGTAAGCGGTGAGATGTTAAGTATCGTGATTTTCACAATCATTATTGGTGTAGCTGTGCTATCGCTTGAGGATTCTTTACTGCGCCCAGTAAAGCTTCTTTTAAGCGCCATACAGGAAGTCTGTATGACGGTAGTAAAATGGTCAATGCTTCTAGTACCTATTGCCGTATTTGGGCTTATGGCGCAGCTTACCTCTAGTGTTGGCTTAAGTTCATTATCGGGTTTAACTTACTATGCGGGAGTGGTCCTGCTTGGTCTGTTACTACTTGTGATTTTCTACGTTTGTTTAGTAGCCTTTCTTGGAAAGTCTAACCCGCTTCAATTCCTTAAAAAGATTAGAGATGTCCAACTATTGGCCTTTTCTACCACTAGTTCTGCAGCCGTAATGCCGTTGTCGCTTCAAACAGCAGAGGAAGAATTAAATGTAGATAAGACCGTCAGTAATTTTATTATTCCTATTGGTGCAACCGTTAATATGGATGGCACAGCACTCTATCAAACCATAACAACCCTTTTTATAGCTCAAGCCTATGGCTTAGAAATGAGTTTGCTTAACATCATTGTTGTCATTGTAACCATTGTAGCAGCGTCCATTGGCACCCCAGCCATACCAGGTGGTGGTGTGGTGATTCTCGCTTCTGTTTTAGGAAGTGTTGGTATACCTGCTGAGGGTATCATCATTATCATCGGTGTGGAACGTCTCTTAGGAATGTTTAGAACAGCAGTAAATGTTACGGGCGACCTTACGGCTTGTATGGTATTCAACACCTTGTATGGAAAAAGACTGTCATTAGCCAATATCAAAACAGATAATAAACCAAATTTAGAATGATAAATTAATGAATACTGATAAAATTAAACATATTGGCGTATTTACTTCTGGTGGCGACAGTCCCGGGATGAATGCTGCGTTGTACGCCATCGCAAAATCTGCTGAAATAAATAATATCAAATTAAGTGGGTTTCGAAAAGGATATGAAGGACTAATAGACGGTGATTTAGTTACATTAAAATCACACGAATTACAAAAAATAACACACAGAGGCGGCACTATTCTAAAAACAGCACGAAGTGAACGTTTTATGACTCTAGAAGGTCGAAAAAAAGCATTACGGACACTACAGGCCAACCATATTGACGCGCTAATAGCTATTGGTGGTGACGGTACTTTTAAAGGTTTACTTGTTTTTTCAAAAATATGCGACATCCCGTTTATAGGTATTCCTGGCACTATAGACAATGATATTTCAGGAACAGATTATACCCTTGGTTTTGATTCAGCAGTAAATACTGCCATTGAAAACATTGATAAAATACGTGATACAGCCGAATCCCACGACCGCGTCTTCATTGTAGAAGTTATGGGAAGGGATTCAGGATATATAGGTATCCATTCTGGCTTGGTTGTCGGTGCCAATGGAATTCTAATTCCTGAAAGCACACAAGACTTGACATTTTTATTAGAAAAAGTAAAAAACTATGATAGTGAGGATGCATTCTTAATAATAGTATCCGAAGGTGATGAAGTAGGTACAGACGTAGTGGCATCTAAAATTAAAGAAGTCAACCCAAAGGCCGATTTGCGAATTACAAGGTTAGGACACGTGCAACGTGGCGGCAACCCGTCTGCTTTTGACAGAATGTTGGGAATCAGGCTTGGTGCTGCTTCTGTAGATGTGCTTTTAAGAGGCTCTAAAAACGTAATGGTTGGGCTCTACAACAATATGATTTGCACAACCTCATTTCAAAGTGTCGTAAAACAGCACCATATAGATGAAGAACTGCAGGACCTTTTAGAACTTTTTGGTTCATAAAATCTTAAATTATGAGAACAACAATATTTAGTACACATAAATTCGATAAGCCTTCACTTATCAAGGCAAACGACGGAAAGCACGAGTTATATTTTTTGGAATATAGGCTTACGAAAGAAACAGCAAGATTAGCGAGAGGCTCTAAAGCCATTGCACTATTCTCTAACGATGATGCCTCTGCTGATGTCTTAGATGAGCTGTATCAACAAGGAATTGAGTATATCGCATTACGTTCAGCAGGATTCAATCACGTTGACCTTAAAAAAGCTGACAAACTAGGACTAAAAATAGCTCGTGTACCAGCCTACTCACCATATGCTATTGCAGAACATACTCTAGCACTCATCTTAGCACTTAACCGAAAAATAATCAGAGCACACAACAGAGTTCGGGAACAAAATTTTTCACTGAACGGACTTACAGGGTTTGACCTAAACGGTAAAACAGTAGGTGTTATAGGGACAGGAAAAATAGGTGCAGTTCTCGTAAAAATACTTCACGGTTTGGGCTGTAAGATATTGGCCCAAGATGTCGCTGAGGATAAAAACCTGATAGACTCTTATGACGTCATTTACACCAACTGTACTACTATCTGTAAACAAGCAGATATAATCAGCCTGCACGTCCCATTGACCCCATCAACGCAACACCTAATTGACACGGAACACATAGGCTTAATGAAAAAAGGTGTTATGCTCATTAACACGAGTCGAGGTGGTTTAGTTGACACCAAGGCCGTTATAGAAGGATTAAAATCTGGCAAAATTGGGTATTTCGGGATGGATGTGTATGAAGAGGAAGAAGGACTATTTTTTGAAGACCACTCTGATACAATTTTGCAAGATGAAGTCATTGCAAGATTGATGACTTTCAACAATGTTCTTATCACAAGTCATCAAGCATTTTTAACCGAAACCGCATTAAAAAATATCGCAGACACGACCATATACAATTTAGACTGTTTTGAAGACAAAGTACCTTCTGGAAATGAAATTATACTGAACTAAAATTATACGAACCTATAAATCATCCAAAATGAGAAACATATTAGTACCAACCGATTTTTCAAAGAACTGCAACAAAGCTGAACTACTAGGTATAGAAATGGCAAAGCTATACAATTCCGAAATTCACTTTTTACATCTTATGCAAACCCCTGTGGATTGGGTAAAGCTGGACAAAGAAAAGGAAAAGCGATATCCTGAAACATTAAAGCAAATAGGTAAGACCAAAGCGGCATTACGGGAATTAGAAAAAATAGCAGAACGCAACGGACTAAAATGCCGAACGTTTTTACAATTTGATGCAGGTCAAGGTGATATTTTAGACCATTCAGGTCATTATCAACACGACTTTATCATTACTGGAAGTAGTGGAACCAAAGGTGTCATTAGGGAAATAACAGGAAGTAATGTTGAGCAAATTGTACGAAAAGCTAATGCACCCGTAATTGTTGTAAAAGATGAAGAAGTCAACTTTCCATTCAAGAATATTGCATTTGTTTCAAATTTCGATGAGGACATTACCGATGCTTTTAAGCAGGTAATATCCATTGCGAATAAATGTGATGCTCGCATCCACTTATTACGTATTAATACCGAGACAGATTTCAATAATATTAATCTTGGTTTAGACCCCATTGAAAAAACATTGCAAAATTTTCCAGAGTTGAAGAACTACTCAATGGCTGTATATAATGAACCTTCTGTGGAAACAGGCATTAATACGTTCATAAAACAACATCCCATAGATTTAATAGCGATGGTGACACACGGCAAAACAGGATTTTTAAGTCTATTTTCTAAGAGTATCGCCGAAGGTGTTACTAACCATTCCACCTTACCTGTAATGACTATACATATATAGATAATGAACGATTCCATAAACATAATAAAACATTCTGGAGAGATAGAGCCCTTCAAAAGTGAAAAACTCATCAACTCATTACGGCGCGCGCACGCAAGTGAAGTACTTATCCAAGAGATAGTTGAACATATTGAAGCTACTATATACGAGGGTATATCAACCAAGAAAATCTACCAAATGGCCTTTAGGATGCTTAAACGAAAATCGCGAGTAAGTGCTTCAAAATACAAACTCAAAAAAGCTATTATGGAATTAGGACCTTCTGGTTTCCCTTTTGAAAAATTAATAGGTAAGATAATGGAACAGGAAGGGTTTGAAACGAAAGTTGGAGTTATAGTGCAAGGCAATTGTGTTAAGCACGAAGTAGATGTCATTGCGCAAAAAGACAATAAGCATTATATGATTGAATGCAAATACCATAGTGACCAAGGACGCTTTTGCAATGTAAAGATTCCATTATACATCAATTCGAGATTTTTAGATGTAGAAAAGCAATGGGAACGTCAAAAAGGTCACCAAACAAAAATTCATCAAGGTGGCGTTTACACGAATACCCGCTTTACTACAGATGCTATACAATATGGTAAATGTACTGGATTAATAATGAATAGTTGGGATTACCCTAAGGGAAATGGTCTTAAAGATAGAATTGACCAATCTGGTCTACATCCACTCACAGCGTTAACAACAATTACAAAACGGGAGAAAACATTGCTACTCGAAACTGGAACCGTGCTCTGTAAGGAAGTACACAATAATCCAGATTTATTAAATCAAGTAGGAATTGAAAAATCCAGGCACAAAAAGATTTTACAAGACTCTGAAGAACTATGTAGAACAAAATGAAATTAAAGAATAAATAAACAATATTATAATGCATATACACTTTTTAGGAGCAGCTGGTACCGTAACAGGTTCAAAATATCTGGTAGATACTGGTGTTAGAAAAATACTGATAGACTGCGGCCTTTTTCAGGGATTGAAAGAACTACGCGCAAAAAACTGGGAGTACCCGCCAGTTAATGTTGTTGATATTGATGCGGTTTTACTCACTCACGGCCATATGGACCACACAGGCTATTTGCCAAGATTGGTAAAGCAAGGCTTTAAAGGCCCCATCTATGGTACTAATCCCACTTTGGATATTGCAAAAATTATATTGAACGATAGTGCCAAAATACAAGAACAAGAAGCCGAACGCGCTAACAAAGAAGGCTATTCTAAACACAACCCGGCTAAACCATTGTACGATTTAAAGGATGTAGAAAAAACCGTTCCTTACTTCAAAGGGGTGCCGCCATCGCAATGGCTACCCATTCTCAAAAATGTGAAGGTTCGATTTCAATACAACGGACACATTCTTGGTGCAACCTACATTGAATTGGATATAAACGGAAAACGTTTTGTGTTTTCGGGAGACATAGGAAGAACTAACGACTTACTATTGTATCCACCTTTAAAGCCAAAAAAGGCAGATGTATTATTAATAGAGTCAACCTACGGAGGTAGGTTTCATCCAGACGAAGTGGAAGCAATTCCACAGATAGAAAAATTGGTCAACGATACCATCAATAGAGGTGGCAGTTTATTTATACCTAGCTTTTCGGTAGAACGAGCCCAATTGATGATGCTGATTTTTTGGAGATTACTCAAGAAAGACAAAATCCCTAAAGTGCAAATGATAATGGACAGCCCTATGGGTGCTAATGTACTAGAATTATTCCACCGCACAAGAGATTGGCACAAATTAGAAGAATATGAATGTGAAGAAATGTGTTCACACTTCACTGTCGTTAGTAGCTATCGCGAAACAATGGAACTAAGAACGGACAACAATCCAAAAATCGTAATTGCAGGTAGTGGAATGCTCACGGGTGGCAGAATGCTCAACTATCTCGAAACCCAAGCCCAAAACCCAAATAACACCTTGCTTTTTGTTGGATATCAAGCTGAAGGAACCCGTGGTAGAAAACTGTTGGAAGGTGACAAGGAACTCAAAGTTTATGGAAAATGGGTGCCATTTCATATGCAAGTTGCAGAAATTGAGGGACTGTCTGCACACGCAGACCATAAAGAACTTTTGGATTGGATGGACGAGATAGAAAACAAACCAGAACAAATTTTTATTGTTCACGGTGAGAAAGAAAGTGCAGAAGCCCTACAAAAAGGAATCAAAGACACTTACGCTTGGGATGCTGAGATTCCACAACTATATACCATTAAAGAAATAAAATAAGCTATGGAACAACCATCAAATATTTTAAAATACAAACATCTTGGTATCTATACCCAAAATGAGAACGTGGTCTATATGCGTGAAGATTGCCACGTATGTATTTCAGAAGGGTTCGAAGCCTTGACCAGAATTAGGGTATCAACTACAACCACGACAATAGTTGCAAGTCTTAATGTTATAAATTCAGATATTCTAAGTCACAATGAAATAGGTTTATCTGATGCTGCTGCAAAAAAACTGAAAGCTTCCGAAAATCAAACGCTTTATGTTTCTCATTTAGAGCCTATTGAATCGCTAAGCTACGTTAGGGCTAAAATCTATAATCAAAAATTGGATTATAAAGCCTACAACGACATCATAACAGACATCGTAGAAGGCGACTATTCCAATATCCACCTTTCTGCATTTATAACAGCTTGTGCAGGTGACAGAATGGACATAAATGAAATATCAGACCTTACCCAAGCGATGATAGCTTCAGGAAAACAATTAAATTGGAACAAGGATATTGTAGTCGATAAGCATTGTATTGGTGGATTGCCTGGAAACCGAACCACACCCTTGGTAGTGGCTATTGTAGCCGCATATGGACTTACAATGCCAAAAACGTCTTCCCGAGCCATTACTTCACCAGCCGGTACAGCCGACACAATGGAAGTCCTAACCAACGTAAAACTTTCTGCAGACGAGATTGAGGGCGTGGTGAATCAGGAAGGTGGTTGTTTTGTTTGGGGTGGTACCGCTCAATTAAGTCCAGCGGATGACCTTCTTATAAAGGTAGAAAAAGCACTAGATATCGATAGTGAAGGACAGCTCATTGCTTCCGTACTTTCAAAAAAAGCTGCTGCAGGTTCAACTCACGTTGTTATTGATATCCCAGTAGGAAAAACAGCCAAGGTAAGAAGTATGGAAATGGCTCAAAAATTAAAAGACCATATGGAGGCCGTAGGAACTGCCGTTGGATTGAATGTAAAAGTTGTAGTTACGGATGGCACGCAGCCTGTTGGTAGAGGTATCGGTCCAACTCTAGAAGCCATAGATATACTAAGAGTTTTGCAAAATGAGCCAGACGCACCCAAAGACTTAACAGAGAGAGCATTGCTTTTAGCCGCTGAACTATTAGAACTTTCTGGAAAAGTAGGAAAAGGAATGGGATTGGAAACCGCACATAAAATTCTCAAATCTGGAAAAGCATATGAAAAATTCCTTGCCATTTGTAACGCCCAAGGACGTTTTACACAACCCGTTTTAGCGCCTTATAAAATAGAAATCAAAGCAGAAACTACAGGTATTTTGAAGAATATTGACAACCGGAAAATAGCGAAGCTTGCAAAACTATCAGGCGCACCTCAATCCAAGTCTGCTGGAATTCTATTAAATGTTCATTTAAATGAAAAAATTGAAAAAAACCAATTACTGTACACCCTGTATGCTGAATCACAGGGCGAACTAAACTATGCATTAGATTATAGAAGTAACCATAACGATATAATAACCATTAAATAAGACACTATATATGAAAACAATATTATTTAGTCTTCCTGGAAATGAAGACCTCACAGAATTGATGGCCACAAAAATGGGTGCCGAAGTGGGCGAGGCCACTCTACGAAAATTCCCTGATGGAGAATCCTATACACGTATACTTTCTGATGTTAAAGATAAATGTGTGGTGCTGATATGCACCTTGCACAACCCTGATGAAAAATTGTTACCCTTGTATTTTTTAAGCCACACGGCCAAATCAATGGGAGCAATGTGCACCTGTTTGGTAGCACCGTATTTGGCTTATATGCGGCAAGATAAAATTTTCAATCAAGGCGAGGGTGTTACTTCTACGTTCTTCGGAAAGTTGATTTCCGGTTTTGCAGATAGCCTTACCACAGTTGACCCTCACTTGCACAGGATTAGTTCTTTGAGCGAAGTCTACCACATCCCAAACAAAGTTATCCACGCAGCCGATGCTATTTCAGATTGGATTAAAGAAAATATCGAGAATCCGGTACTTATAGGTCCAGATTCAGAAAGCGAACAATGGGTTTCCGAAGTTGCTAAAAATGCAGGCGCACCTTTTACGGTATTACAGAAAATACGTCACGGCGACCGTGACGTGGAAGTTTCAGTTCCAGATGTAGATAAATATAAAGATGCCACACCAATCTTAGTTGATGATATTATTTCCACCGCACGTACAATGATTGAAACCGTAGAACATTTGAAAAAAGCTGGTATGAAACCACCAATTTGCATAGGCATACACGCTGTTTTTTCAGGCAATGCCTATCAAGACTTATTGGATTCAGGCACAGAAAAAATAGTGACCTGCAATACCATCCCACACTCTTCAAATGGAATAGATTTAAGTGATATTATGGCAAAAGAGGTAGAAATATTAATGCACCATATATGAGAAAGCAAAGTTTCATAGTACTAATCACTTTATTCAGTATCACAATGACTGGACAAACTGAAATGCTTATTGGGCAGATTTCGGGTAGAGTTGTTGTTCGAGAAAATTTTGATGAAGAAGGCTCTTTTCTAAACAAACAAACTTTTGAAGCTGGTGAAACAATAAAGAAAAATGGATACTATGAAATTGAGGTGGTTACGGAATTGTTTGATCGTGACAAAAAATCGACCGATAAATACACCACAACCTATCGCTGTAAACCTGATGAAGCAAGTATAATGGTAATGGCTTTTCCGTTTTCCAATCCAAAATCAAAGAAAACAGAAATCAACACCACCTCTAAAAAATTTAAAGAGCTCTACGATTTGGACAACCTTGAAGATATAGAATTGGAAATGACTTTTGATTCAGGACTGCTGGATTTTTTTGGTTCAAAAAGCATCATAAAGATTTACGACCGAACATTGAAGGACAACAAAACCAACATTAATTCAAAAATAAATATTAAGGCTTATGCCTGGGGCATTCGCATTAAGCAACTCAACTATACCGTTAACGAAAAATTAAACGGGAATGGTTTATTGACCTTTCAGAAATTTACAGAAGAAGATAATAGTTATTTTACAATGACTTATAAATAAAATAAAAATGAACAATTACGACACCCTTTCAGAAGCAATAAACGATTTACAGCGAAAAGGTTATACATACGATTTTAACCTAAAACCAGAATGTTTGGAGTGTGCCTCACTAAAAATTGAAATACACCCAGAAGATTTTAATGTTGACGAGATGCATCGTTTTGAGGGTATGAGCAGTACCGACGATAACAGTGTGCTTTATGCTATTTCATCAAAAAATGGGATTAAAGGACTTTTGGTAGATGCCTATGGCGTCTGTGCCGAAAACATTTCGGAAGCTATGAGAAAAAAATTACGATAACACTTAAACAAGACAATAATGGAAAATCACGAACACCACAATCACGATGAAATGGACCATTCTAAAATGGACCATTCGAAGATGAAACACAAAAAAGAAGACCATTCTAAAATGAACCACAAAGGTGGGGACCATTCGGGTCACAATCCGGGTCACGGTCAAATGGGTCACGACCATCATAAAATGATGATTGCAGACTTTAGAAAACGGTTTTGGGTAACACTCGTGCTTACCATCCCTATATTGTTCTTCTCACCAATGATTCAGGAATTTTTTGGTTATGAATTTTTACTTCCAGGAAATCCATACATCCTTTTTGCACTTTCCACTGTTGTATATTTTTATGGTGGTTGGCCATTTTTAAAAGGGTTTTGGTCTGAAGTCAAAAAAGGTGCACCAGGAATGATGACCTTGATTTCTATGGCAATTTCCGTAGCTTATTTTTATAGTACAGCTACTGTATTTGGCTTAAGAGGTGAAGACTTTTTCTGGGAACTATCAACACTTATAGCCATAATGTTGCTTGGTCATTGGATAGAAATGAAAAGTGTGTTAGGTGCATCAAAAGCCTTGCAGTTACTGGTAAGTATGATGCCTGCGGAAGCGCACAGGGTAAAGGGTGACACCATAGAAGACATTCCTTTGGAAGATTTACTAAAAGATGATGTGATTTTGGTAAAACCAGGTGAAAAAGTTCCCGCTGATGGGATTATAGTAGACGGTTCAAGTTACCTAAATGAATCTATGCTTACAGGCGAATCCAAACCTGTAAAAAAAGATGAAAACGATAAGGTTATTGGTGGTTCTGTAAATGGCAATAGCACCTTAAAAGTAAAAGTTGAACATACTGGAAAAGACAGCTATCTAAACAAGGTCATTAAGATGGTCGAGGAAGCGCAAAAAACCAAATCGAAGATGCAAAACCTATCAGATAGGGCTGCAAAATGGCTAACCTATATCGCTTTGGCTATTGGTTTCGGAACATTAGCAGTATGGCTGATTTTAGGCTTTCCATTTGTCTATGCTTTAGAAAGAATGGTTACTGTTATGGTAATTGCTTGTCCACACGCATTAGGGCTTGCCATTCCCCTGGTGGTTGCAATTTCTACGGCAGTATCTGCTCAAAATGGATTGCTTATCCGAAATAGAACTGCGTTTGAAGAGTCCAGAAAAATTTCAGCTTTGCTTTTTGATAAAACAGGAACACTAACCAAGGGTGATTTTGGTGTCACTCGAATTGAGTCTGTTAACGAGACTTATTCAACAGAGGAAATTTTAAGACTTTCAAGTGCATTGGAACAAAGCTCAGAACACCCTATTGCAGTTGGTATTATCAAAAAAGTAAAAGAAGATAATATTACTATCCCTAGCCCAGAAAACTTCAATGCTATTACTGGTAAAGGTGTAGAGGCAAATGTGGAAGGCAAACAAGTTAAGGTAGTAAGTCCAGGCTATCTAAGAGATGAGAAAATTACTATTCCTGAAGATGCTTACAGCGATGCAGCGGAAACTGTAGTATTTGTTTTAATTGATGGAAAATTGGCCGGTTACATCGCCCTTGCTGATGAAATAAGACCTGAATCTGCGGAAGCTATAAAAATATTTAAAAAGAATAATATCAAAGTTTTGATGGCAACTGGGGATAACGAAAAAACAGCCAAAGCTGTGAGTGAAAAACTTGGATTGGATGGTTACTACGCCGAGGTATTGCCACATCAAAAAGTTGAAATTGTAGAAGAGTTACAGAACAAAGGTGATTTTGTAGCTATGACGGGTGATGGCGTAAATGATGCGCCCGCTCTCGCAAAAGCCGATGTAGGAATTGCAGTAGGCTCAGGTACAGATGTAGCTGCCGAAACAGCCGATATTATATTGGTAAATAGCAATCCACAAGATATTGCAAACCTTATTTTGTTCGGAAAGGCTACGTACAATAAAATGATTCAGAACCTAATATGGGCTACGGGATATAATGTCGTGGCTATTCCTTTAGCAGCCGGTGTATTATATTCTTCAGGCTTTGTTTTAGGTCCTGCGGTTGGTGCGGTATTTATGAGTTTAAGTACGATTATAGTAGCTATTAATGCGCAATTATTAAAGCGAAAAATCGGTAAAAAATAAATGGACAAAAAAGAAAAACTCAACAGGATATCTTTAATCCTGTTGAGTTTATTTGTAGTGATGTTGGGTTATGGTATTTTATTGCCAACCCTTCCCTACTATACCGAAAGATTAGCTTTAAAAGACAATCTCGACACCGATTTAATCAACTTCCATATTGGCTTGCTTACCAGCATTTATCCTCTATTTCAATTAATTTTTGTTGTCGTTTGGGGAAAGTTATCTGACAGATATGGTCGGAAACCCGTCATTATTATTGGTTTGATTGGCTTTGTAATAATGCAATTGCTAACTGGGCTTGCAACATCACTAACGATGCTATATATCGCTCGGATTTTTGGCGGCATATTTACTTCATCAGTTATTCCTGTCAGCAACGCATATTTAAGTGATATTACTTCAGAAAAACGTAGAACGAAGATAATGGCCTGGTCTGGTGTAGCCATTAGTTCAGGGGTTATTTTTGGACCCGTTATCGGTGGCTTTCTTTCGCAATCAGACCTTCATTTTGAGTATGCAATTGGTCAACTACATTTAGGTAGATTTTCCACGCCGTTTCTATTTGCTGCATTATTAGGTTTTATTGTGTTAGTCATTGTTGTAAAATGGTTAAAAAATTCCGTTCGCATCCATAAATTTACAACTCAAAAATTCAGTTTTCACTTCTCGTTCAGCCAATATTTCCTTATTCTATTGGCCTTGTCATTTGTTATCCAATTTGTAGTGACCTTGTTTGAAACTGTTTTTTCAATCTACGGTAAAGACGAATTAGGGTTTAATAGCAATCAGGTTGGTATTGGTTTTATGCTGTGTGGTTCAATAATGGCTGTTTTGCAGCCTGTATTTGCCAGTTATGGGGAAAAGATTCTATCTACTAAAAAGCAAATCGGCTTTGGGTTATTCATTTCAGGAATTTCATTAATTGTCTTTCCTTTTTTCAAAAATGAATTTGTTGTGTACGGTTTAATTGTGGTGTTTGCTGCTGGTGGTGCTATGGTTACACCTAATTTGCTGTCTGCGGTATCCTTGTTATCCAAAACAAATACAGGTCGAAATATTTCAATACAAAGTTCAACAAACAGTATCGGTCAGATTTTAGGTCCCATTTTAGGAACTTGGTTGGTTACCGGTGGTTTTTATTATCCATTTCTAATTGCAGGAAGCATTATTTTAGTTGCTATTGGTTTTCTCATTTTTCTAAAAAAACCACCTATTTAAAGAATAATGAATTATTACAAATTCTTAAAAAAATAATCTAACCAATAAGCCCCGCCTTTGTAGTATGGTATGCCTATGGTATCTGGTGCAAAAGCTGTTAGCTTATCGCCACAAATAGCGTTTACCGAAGGCGTAGTAATCGTTGTAGCAGTTCCATCGATTGACAGCCAAGGTGTTTCAATGGGCGATTCTATAAGTTCTGGATAGTGCGGACTGTCAAAAAGGATATCCAAAAGAATGGTTCCAGGAACGTTTGGATTATATACCGACTCGAACTCAAAGGTGTAATGTGCCTTTGGAACACCTTCCTTATAACTTCTATGCTCATTAAGCACGTGCTTTTTGAAATGTGAATTGGCTACAACTGCATCCAAAATTTCTTCTAATTTATCACGCTCAACGCTCGAAATAATATCGATATCAATAGAAAATCGGTTCCCTTCTTTTAGCAAAAGCACAAGTGATGTTCCCCCTTTGAAAACAAAATCGAGTCCTGAAACTTTTAAATGTTCGAGTAATGATAGTGCGTGAACCATTTTTTCCAGAATGGTTACATCGATTCCCTTATGTTCCTTTTTTGCACGGAAGCCATTCAGCCATTCCTTTTCAAAACTTTTGTTGTTAATCATATTGAATATCTTCTAAAAAATTTGGAATGTTGTTGCTTATAAACTGCTTTATTTCCTGTTCTTTTTTTCTTCGCTTGGCATAGCTGAACAACTTTGTAAAATTGATGCTATATCTATCAATTATTTTCTCGTAGATGTTTACCATTTCAGAACCTTGGTAAAAATGTAGCAGAGTTTCATCTGCAAACAGGTCCACCATAATCTTTTCAAGTGTTGCAATGGGCACTACCGCTTTTTTATTTTTTATTTTTTGTATGGGTGCCCTTGTCACCAAACGTTTAATAATAACTGGCACGTTACTTTCTGAAATATAGAATTGAATTTCCTTTTCATCTGGATTTAGGAAAAAATCCATTCTTAGATTATCATTTAGGTAGTAATAGAGTGAGTCTACAAATTCTTTTTCTACTTCGACGACAATCATTTGATTTGACGTCTGGTGCTGAGAAAACTCATTGAGCCATTGGGTTTCCCAAATGGCATATTTTATATCTTCAAAACGCTCATTGGTTTTACGGGCTATTTTGAACACACTATCAGATAGAAGAGGTTTATATTTAGGTTTATAGGAAATAACATAAAGTCCACGACCAATGGTTTTAATTATGTCCTTTTTCTTCAGGTCATAAATTCGCCAACTAAATGTACTTTCTTTTAGGTCTGGTTCGAAATCCAGATAGAAGTTATATAGCGCATCCCTATCAAAAGAACTACGGTCTTTGAAAGCTTGTATCAGTTTATTTTCAATAATCTTTGGCATAGTTAAAAATCAAAACTTTGCCAAAAATACAAAAAAGTGGCGAATATTTGAAAACAAATTTTCGCCACTATATAGATTAAGTGGTAATAATTGGAAATTAAATCTATCTAAATTCAGACAAACTTAGAATATGATAATGGCAAATACATATGTTACTGTTTTGGGTTCAATATGGAAAGGAATTGCAACGATTTCAATTTTATCTCTTCAATCATAGCATTATTCTTTTCAGTCTCAAGTAATGCCCAATATTTGGATTCGTTCCAAACAAATTCTCTTGTTAGACCAGAACCACGTTGATTTATAAATCCCCAGAACCAAAGGTCGTCCCAAACTTCCATTTCTTCAGAAGAATAATTATGCTGTAGCAGTTTATTAATTTTATGGAAATTCCATTTAATTGTTGGGTCAATACGATGGAAAATTGCTTCAATTACAGCATCGACAGGTAAGAAGATTTTTTCTTCTTTGTCAATGATTTTCGGCGCATCGTCCCATATTGAATTTTGAAATCCATACGCACCATTATGTAAATGATAAATGGTTTTGGCAAACAATGCAGACGTTTTATTACCCCAACCTTTTTGTCTCAACATACCATAGTAAAGCGATTCATAATTATGAACATCGTTTTCTTTATCTGTTAGAAAATCGATGAATGTCTTAAAACTATGAAGCTGGGTTTTATTGGAATATACTTTTTGAAAAAAAGGTGCGAGAATATCAATTTTAGGTTGGCTTTGGGTATTCGCTACGTGATGAAGAGCTGAATATAATTTATCTTCAAGAGAATCGAACGGTGCTAAAAACCGGTAATAAGAATTTGATTGGACCCTTTTATTATGATATCTGTTCTCATTCAAGAAATGAAATAAAGAAAATAATTTGGAATTCATTGTTGTATTCAAAATCAATTATTTTTCAAGGGTTACCGTTCCATTAGCATTAACCCAATAATGTTGTATACCTATCTTATTGAGCTCTGGAATAATACTGGCTATTGCTTTTCTTATTTGTTCATCCTCAGGATGTGCAATGGCAATTTTTGCATTTGGGAACGCAACTTTGGTTTCTAAGCATTTAATAATTGCTTTACCCAAATGAGTTTTAATCTGTCCAGAGTTGAAATAATCTCGTCGCTTCGTAGGCAAATCCTTATGTGCTTTTGCACCTTTTACCTCAATTAATAATTTTTGGCCATTCTTTACAGCTACAATATCATATCCTCTCGTTTGGCCCAAGCAATAACTCTCTATCTCATAGCCTTGTTGAACCAAATGAGGCATCAGTAATTCAATGGTTTTATTTTCCGTTAGTTTTTCCATTTAAGCTAAATTTTCACACAATATAACTGAATTAAAAAACAAATAGACTTTGTGAAAAATAAGACGGGTTTCAAGCGAAATTAATTCACGATTTTGGTACGGAAATGTAGTGTTCCTTCCCAGTCCCGAAGTTTCGGGACGGGAAGGGTTAACGGAATGGAAAACTGAAATTGGGGATTGTGTCCAAGACCTTTGTAATGAAGCTCTTTTCACGGAATGTAGGGGAATGTGCTGAGTGGGATTATAAAATTAATGCATAAAAAAACCTTCCTACCATAGTAAGAAGGTTTTTAATTGTAATTCGTTTGCTATTTTTCCCTTTTCAGAACCAACTGATATACACAAGGAATTACCACCAAGTTCAAAATAGTAGCCGATAACAATCCTCCTAAAATAACAACTGCCATAGGACTTTGTATCTCACTACCAGGTTCGCCACCTTTTAAGGCCAATGGTATCAAAGCCAGACCTGTGGTAAAGGCAGTCATTAATATGGGATTCAATCTATCCAATGCACCTTTTTTTATCAATTGAAATCCTTGGATTCCTTCTTTTCGCAAATCTTCATAACGAGAAACCAATAAAATACCGTTACGTGTTGCTATCCCAAAAAGACTAATAAATCCAATGGTCGCAGCTATGCTGATGATGCCTGATGTGAAATAGACAATTAAGATGCCGCCAATTAATGCCAGAGGTAAATTAATCAACACTACGAACGCCAGTTTTACGTCCTTGAATTCATAATACAATAACAAGAAAATGACAGCTATGGCGATGATGGCCGTTATCAAGAGAAGCTGTGATGCTTTGGATTCACTTTCAAACTGTCCACCATATTGCACACGGTAGCCTTCTGGCATATTCACGTTATTGGCCACAACTTCCTTTATTTCGTTTACCGCACCACGCAAATCCCTGCCCTGTACATTGGCGGCTACCACAATCTTTCGTTGCACATCTTCCCGATTGATGGTATTTGGACTGCTTACCGATTGTACGGTTGCCAATTCGCCCAATGTAGTTTGTCCACCATTCGGTAAACTGATTAGGGTTTTATTGATGTTCTCAATATTGTCCCGAAATGGTTTTTCATAGCGTACTATCAAATCGAAATACTGCTGTCCTTCATAAATCTCGCCCGCTTCCTCTCCTGCAAAAGCGATATCTACCTGTTCCATCAAATTACCGACCGTCATTCCATACGCCGAGAGAATCTGACGTTTGGGTTTAATACGAATTTGAGGCACTTCAATTTGCTGGTCAACCGCAACATCTGCCAGTCCATCAATATTTTTGATGTTCTGTTCTACACTTTTACCAACTTCAAACAAACGTTGTAAATCGGAACCAAATATCTTTATGGCAATATTGGCACGTGTACCCGAAAGCATATGGTCAATACGGTGTGCGATGGGTTGTCCTAATGTGATATTAACACCAGGTGCGATGCTCAATTTATTTCGGACTTCTTCAAAGAATTCTTCTTTGGTTTTGTCTTCGAGAACAAAGGGCACATCAATTTCCGAAGCATTGACACCTTGCGCGTGTTCGTCCAATTCGGCACGTCCTTGTCTTCGGGTAACGACCTCTACTTCGGGCATATCCAATAAAATGGTCTCTATTAACTTTCCAGTCTTATTACTTTCTTCCAAAGACATTCCCGGTGGACCAACCACGCTAATTACCAATGAACCTTCATTAAATTCCGGCAGGAAACTTCTTCCCAATTGCGTTACAACCAGAAGACTTAATACAAATGCAATGACAGTTACGCCTATAATGGTTTTAGGTATTTTAGTCGCTCGCTCCAAAAGGTTGCCATAATGTTTCTGCAACCAACGCTCTACTTTTGTACCATCAGCTTGTTTGTTTAGAAGCTTCTCATTGTCCAATAAATAAGAACACAAAATAGGCGTTACCGTCACGGCAACAATCAATGAGGTCAATACAGATGTTACAAAGGCTATTCCCAGCGGTTGCAACAAACGTCCTTCCATTCCGCTTAAAAAGAACAAGGGAACAAATGATACGATGATAATCAAGGTCGCAATAATGATGGAACTTCTTATTTCTACTGAAGCATCACGTACTACTTTTATTGTCGATTCCCGTTCCGCTTTTGGTTTTCTGATATTTTCGCGCAAGCGTTTATACACATTTTCTACATCAATAATTGCATCGTCCACCAATGCACCAATGGCAATGGCCATACCGCCCAAACTCATTGTATTTATGGTGTAACCCAGCCATTTTAATATGATGATGGAAACCAATAATGAAATAGGGATAGCCAGCAAGGAAATAACAGTAGTCCTCCAGTTCATTAAAAAGATGAACAGGATAATCATTACAAAAAACGCACCTTCTAAAAGAGTCATATTTAGATTACTAATAGAAGCATCTATGAAATCGGACTGTCTAAAGATTTGGCTTTTGATGTTGACACCTTTTGGCAAGGTAGTTTCTAAATCTGCAATGGCTTCGTCCAAGCGGTCTGTCAACTCCAAGGTATTCACATCGGGTTGTTTTGAAATAGTCAGAATCACAGCGGGTTTTGCATTTAATGAACCATCGCCAATTTTATCAGCTTCACCAATTTGTACGGTTGCAACGTCTTTTATCTTGATGGTTTGACCATTCACTTCCTTAAGAACGGCTTCTTGCAAATCTTCCAACGCGTAGGCTCTACCGCTTCCCTTAATGATATACTGATTGCCATATTGGTTAATGATACCGCCAGGCGCATTTTGATTTGCTTCCTTAACGTGTTCTACCAATTCTGATAGGCTCACATCGTAATACTTCATCTTTTCGGGATTGGCAAATACTTGGTATTGTTTGTAATCGCCACCAATGACCACCACGTTTGCAATACCGCCAATGGCTTTTATACGAGGTCTGATGGTCCAGTCGGACAAGGTTCGCAGTTCCATTGGTGAAAGGCTATCCGATGTCACTCCCAAGAGCATTATTTCGCCCATAATGGATGAAATAGGTGCCATTGTTGGTGCACCGATGCCTTCGGGTAAATTTTCCCGTACCATCGGGATGCGTTCACTTACAATTTGTCGTGCCCGATAAATATCGGTTCCCCACTCAAATTCTACCCAAACAATGGAAACACCTGCTGCCGATGACGAACGGATTCGTCTCACATTGGGCGAACCGTTTAAGGCAGTTTCCAGTTGATAGGTCACTAATTTTTCTACTTCTTCAGATTCCATTCCGTGCGCTTCGGTAAGAATTGTTACCGTGGGCGCTGTAAGGTCTGGGAATACATCGACGTTCATTGTACGTGCATAATATACGCCCAACACACTCAATGCGACCGCTCCCAATAGTATGAGCAATCTATTTTGAAGTGAAATTGATAATATTTTGTTTAACATTTCTCTTCGTTTTTAATGTTCGTGACCGTGTGCAGGTGTTGAACCTGACATTGAAGCCATTTTAACTTGATATGCTCCTGTAGTTACCACCACTTCGCCAACTTGCAGACCTTCCAGTATCTCTACATTTTCGCCATTGCGCTTTCCAATCTTAACAGGTCGTCTTTCAAAACTTTCGCCTGATAGTTGAACGATAACGGAATAGCTTCCATAGTCTTCCAATAAGGCATTTACAGGTATCATTGTATTTTGGGTGGCATTTCCCATCGCTATCTGAACAGGTGTTAGACTTCCTATTGGCATATCGACGGTGGCATTGACTTCTGCAAAAACAGAAATCAAAGGGTTTTCACGTTCCACGTCCTTTCCAATCGAAAGGATTTTGCCCTCGGCATCAGTTGCGTCTTTCCAAAGGTTATCATTATCCTGATACCATATACCTTGTACATTACCCATCGTAAGTCCGTAGTTGGGTGCTAACTGCGCTTTTAAAACTCTGGATTGATGCGTTCCAACGGTCACAAGCGCAACGCCTTGTTCTACGTAATCGCCATTTGAAACTGTTATGGATTTGATAAAGCCATCAAAAGGGGCGCGGATTTGTTTGCTTCCGCCCGAGACACCAGACACCAATGATTGATAGTTGGATTTGGCTATCTCGAAACTGCTCTCTACTTTTTCAAATTCAGATTTCGGGACTATTTTGGATTCGTATAGCTCTTTCTTCCTTTCATATTCCGATTTGGCCTGTTGGAATGTCGCTTTCGCGGAAGCGATATCCGTACTTAAATTATTGGATGCCAAACCTTGACTGTTCAAGCTCATCAACAACTGACCCTGTTTTACCGCTGTACCTTCGGTTAGGTTATTAACTTTAAAATCTACCACACCATTGGATTTTGCCGCCAAGGACTTTGTAGAACCTGGCGATGGCATCCAAACACCAGACGTATTGATAACATCGTAGATTTTACCTGAAATTACAGGCGCAGTCTGAAAATCGATTTTCCAAGCTTGTTCCTTTAAAAACGAGATGGCCTCATCTTCTTCTTCCGTACCTAAAGCTTTTATGGCTTCATCCGTAGTGGCATATACGACTACATCATCAATGGAAATTTTATCTGAATATTCTGGTGTTGTCAATTCAAAAACCAATTGATAGTTTCCAGCTTCTTTCGGTTGTATGGCAGGCGAAAAAATACCTGGTGATGACGGTGCATCTACCATATTTCTGATTCCTTTTCCATCTTTTATTAAACTGACCGTTACAGAACCTTCACGAACGGGCTGGTGATTATCCAAAACCGTAAAGTGGGCTGCGAATTTGCTTCCGTTACCTACTATAAGCGCAGGAAACTCAACAAAGAGTTCTGTTTTATCCGTCCAGATAGTATGGCTCAATCGTGGAATTTCTTCGCCCACGTGACTACCATCTGCATTATGTGCGTGTGCATCTTCTGCCTTGTTATTACAGGACATTGCCAAAAAGGCGAGCACAATTATTATATATTTCATCTTTCGTATGTTTTTGATTTTTAATGGTCGTGGTGTTCTGACCCATCATCGTGTTTGTGGGTGTCAGAATCATCATCTGAATGGTTACCGTCCGAATCGTGGTCGTGACCGTGTTCGTCTGTCTTTTGTTCCAAAGCATCTTTTCCTACTTCAAATTCTTCCTGTTCTATGTCTTCCTCGTGCATATGGCTTCCGTCTTCATTGTGTTCGTGACCGTGGTCATCTGTACTCTCTTTTTTTGTTTCCCTACAAGAGGTTACCAAAAAAGTTGATGCGATTGCTATTGCGAATATTGTTTTTGAAATTTTACTCATTGCCAAATATTTGTTTTGGTATTCGTGAATCTTCGATTTCATAGTTGTATGTTTTATAGTTTATAATTGATGTCTTAATAATCGTGCCTGAAGTAATTGTATTTCCTTTTCCATCTGCAACATTCTGTCTGATGCATTTCGGTAAAACTGAAGCTCTACATAGTAATTCATAAACGAATATTCGCCCAACATATAGGCCTTAAAAAGCAGTTGTTCGCTGTTTAAGTTGCCCATTGTGGTTAGATACTCATTGTATTTTTCGAGCATCAATTCGTATCGATTGTATGTTTCTTGAAATTGGGCATACAGCGAAGCGGTAATGACTTGAGTATTCGATTGCTGATATTCATAATCGGCCTCGGCCGCTTTTACCTTGTTCTTGCTGTTCCACAACGGAATAGAAAGGCCACCGTAAAAACCTGAATAATTGCTACCACTAACACCCTGATAATTGTAACCGAATGCCACATTTGGCAAGACCTTGTTTTTTTCCAGTTTTACTTTTTGACGCGAAGCTGTTTCAGCAGCCTTTAAACTTTGTAAAGAAGGATCGTTTGCCAATTTTTCTTGCCAAAGCGTTTCGACCGCAGCAACTTCGATAGGCAAATCGATACCTGCCGTAAAACCATCAATGGCATTCCCGCCGTTCAATGTTCTGAGTTTGGCCAGTACAATTTGGATTTCGCTTTCAATCTGTTGAACAACGAATTGCTCTTGAATCCAAGCGATTTTTGCCTTGTTCAAATCCAAAAGACCCACTTGCTCTTTATCATAAAGCTCTTGAATCTGGTCAAAAACCTGTTTGCTTTGGGTTCGTCTTTCGGTTTCAATGGCTTTCTGCTTTTGAAGGAAAACGAGTTCAACCAATACCGATTTTGCTTCCAGCAAAACTTCCTGTCGTTTTTTATCATAGGACGTTTGCAGTTGTATCGACTTTAAGTCGTTCCATTTACTGCGGGAACCATAAACCGTCGGAAACTCGAAGGATTGCGATATTTCATATTCGGTGTAATTTCCCGTTGCATTATCGCCAAAAGGCAAATAATAGCCTGAAAGCTGTGGGTCGGGTAAATTATTGGTGCTCTTGTTTTCGAGTTGTTGGCTTTCAATGAACGATTGATAGCCTTTTAACTCTGTGTTGTTCTGTTCTATTTCGTTAAGCAGTTCCCCAATGTTTTTATCCTGTGAGAAACCATTAGCAAAGAACAGGCATCCGCAAATCGCGGACACGATGTATTTATTCATTGTTTGAAATTTTAGGTTTAATCTTAATGTATAAGAGGATTCCTTCCGTAGCGGTAGGTATTCCTAAATGATTAACCTAAAGATGGTGGGCCCCGTAAATCGAGGGATGAGAGGTAAGGATTGAAATAATAACTGGGTGGCTGATAAATTGGGGGCTTAGCGTTTTGCCTTTTATCAACGACATAAAATTCTTGAAAATCAGAAGTAGGTTTTACAACATTGTAATCTACGATAGTCTGTTGCTCAAAAGTATTCTTTTTAAGTACAACAATATCGCTGGAAACCGTTGAATGAACGTGCATATCCATAAAGAATCCAAAGAAACCGTATGGGGATTCTTCTTTCTCGTGAGAACTGTCATCGTGATGATGGTGTTCGCCAGTATGTGCAATATCTGAATGGGAATGCGTTTCCTCGTGCTGATGATGCAAATGTGGAAAAACCTGATGCAGCATCATTAGACTAAATAAGCCTAAAAAGAAGAATGCCGCTATTTTATTTGGTTTTTGCATCAAATACAAAACTAATGAAATTTGAGTATATTTTTAGAGTTTTAAGACTTGAAGTCAAAATATAACTTGAACAATAATTAGTTCCACTTCATTTTCTGCAATCTAACAGCATTGAGAATAGCCAATAAAGCAACACCCACATCAGCAAAAACAGCTTCCCACATTGTCGCTAATCCACCTGCACCGAGAATGAGGACTATGACCTTGACCCCAAATGCAAGCGCAATATTCTGCCAGACAATTCGTCGCGTTGAACGACCAATTTTAATCGCTCTTGCAATTTTGCTCGGTTGGTCGGTTTGGATGATAACATCGGCTGTTTCGATGGCGACATCGCTTCCTAAACCGCCCATCGCAATACCTACACCACTTGCTGCCAAAACGGGTGCATCGTTGATACCATCGCCGATAAATGCGACTTTCGTTTCGGGTTGCTTTTTGAGCTCTTCAACTTCATTGAGTTTATCTTCAGGTAACAATCCACCTTTCGCCCAATCAATATTTAACTCTTTTGCAACTTGCTGTGTAATAGAGTCCTTGTCGCCTGATAGCATTATAATTTTTGAAATTCCTGAATCTCGAATTTGTTTAATGGCTTGGTGTGCATCATCCTTTAGTTCATCTGCAATAGTTACATAACCTGAAAAATTTCCATCAATGGATACCATAACGATTGATTCTACGATACCATCTGTTTCCGAAGGAACTTCTATGCTGTTTGAGGTCATCAAAGCCTTGTTACCTACCAACACCGTTTTTCCGTTGACTGTTCCTTTTAAACCTTTTCCTGCAATTTCTGAAACATCGGTTGCCTCATAATCCGCACCGTCCGCTTTATATTCCAGTATTGCCTTTGCAATGGGATGGGTAGATTGTTCTTCCATCGCCATCAAATACTTCATAAATTTGACTTCCTCAAATGTGATGGAATTGATTTCCTTGATTTTAAAAACCCCTTTGGTAACAGTTCCTGTTTTGTCCATTACGACTGTGTTCACTTGAGTCATTGCATCTAAAAAGGATGCACCCTTAAAAAGAATACCGTTTCGCGATGCCGCACCCAAACCGCCGAAATAGCCGAGAGGAATCGAAATGACCAGCGCACAAGGACACGAAATCACGAGGAATATCAATGCACGGTATAGCCAATCCCTAAACACATAATCATCTACAAAAAAGTAAGGTAGAAATGTAAGTCCGATGGCAAGGAATACAACGATAGGCGTATAAATCCGGGCAAATTTTCTGATGAACAATTCGGTCTTTGATTTTCTGGCGGTTGCATTCTGCACCATATCCAGAATTCGTGCAATGGAACTATCTTTAAATTCCTTAGTAGTCTCGATTTCGATTACGCCATCAAGGTTGATACTTCCGGCAAAAACGGTATCGCCTTTAGCAATAGTATCAGGTTTGCTTTCGCCTGTCAAGGCAGCAGTATTAAAAGAGCCCTTTTCAGAAAGCAGAATACCATCAAGCGGAACTTTTTCGCCTACACGCACTTGTATCTTTTCGCCAATCTCAACAGTCTCGGGATTTACTGAAACAAAGTCACCATCACGATGTACCAATGCCTCATTCGGACGGACATCAAGTAAGGCTTTGATGTTTCCTTTTGCCCGATTGACCGCTGCATTCTGGAATAATTCGCCCACAGCATAAAATAGCATTACGGCTACACCTTCGGGATATTCGCCAATGGCAAATGCACCTAAAGTGGCTATGGACATTAAGAAAAATTCCGTAAAGAAATCACCATTTTTGATACTCTTCCAACCTTCTCTTATTACCGGAAAACCGACGGGTATATAGGCAACGGTGTACCAAACCACTCTTACCCAGCCCTCGAAAATCGGAAAGGTGTCAAAGTAATCAACTGCAATCCCGATTATCAGCATTAGAAAGCTGAAAATAGCTGGAAGATAGGTTCTGAAATTAGAGAGCTGTTCAGGACTGCTATGGTTATGGCCATCGTCGTGACTGTGCTCGCCTTGGTGTTCTTTTGGTTCTAAGTCACGTAAGTTTACTTTTTTCTTTTTCATTATATTGGTTTGTATTGGTTTAAAATGAGACTTAAATCCTGTGGAAGTTCCATCTTTTTAAGTGGTGGCACATCAGAACCACCAGTATTTCCAGTTGGTACGTGGTCAATAAACGATTTCCACCCGCCGACAAGTAAGCGAACAACTTGACCTAAAACTTCTTTCACATTCTTTTTTCTGAATCCAAATTTGAGCATTAGCCAATGGGAATATGTATGCTCAAAAGGATAGGATTGCCCAATTATGTGTGAGCGTTCAAGATGATGCCAAGCTTGAGACAAATTTCCATTGAGTAATGACAAATGGTAAAATCGTAGTTCATTGTCATAATGTTCTTTTAAGCCTTTTGGCATTATGGTGTTGAATTTCATTTATACGCTACTTAAGAGGCAATCCAAGTTCTTGCCAGTTCTTTATCTTTTAAATCAAAGTATTTAACTTCTGAGCTTGTAAAGAAATCGGTTGCTTTTGCAGCCCATTCCTGCCATTTCTTTTCGCCCACAAATGCCATTTTTCCATAGTCTGAAATATGTGCGCTGTCCACTTTTATATCTTCCCAAAAGCCTTTTAGGGTATAACCATCAAAGTCTTCCATTTCAAAATAGAAATCAACTTTGTTGTTTTCTTTCAATACTTCGTGAATAAGTGAATGGATTTTTTCAACTTCATTCTTTGAAATTTTACCGCTGATTTTTGCGGAAATCAAATTGTCCTTTTCTGAATTTAATAGCTGTATCATAGTTTTTTACACTTAATAATTCACTCAAAATATACTGGAAATAGTAGTGCAACGGAAGTGCATTTATTGACCGCTACACTTCTCGCATATACCTTTAAGCACCAAATTAGCATCCTCGGCGACATAGCCATCGGGCAAATTGATATGCGGGATTTTTTGTTCCGTTAAACAAATCGTTTCGTCACAATTATTGCAATGAAAGTGCAAGTGCAAATCTTGTTCAAGTTCGCAGTTGCAACCGGGTTCGCACAATGCAAATTTCGAAATATGAGTGCCATCATCTATCTGGTGTACGATACCTTTTTCCTCAAAGGTTTTGAGGGTACGGTACAGAGTAGTCCTATCCGCTTTCGCGAAAGCATTCTCGATATCTGTGAGCGCGACCGCAATTTCTTTTTCGGCCATATACTTATAAATCAATATGCGCATTGCCGTGGGGCGAACCCCATTGTCATTCAATCTTTTTTCTATTTCTTTCATTTCTTATCGATGCTGTTTTTGATTTTTTGTGCTTTGGAATAGGCTTCCCAACCCTCTTTTGCCGCGTATGGTACTATCAACAATGCCGCAACTGGGTCTGCCCACCACCAGCCCAGCCATTTCACGAGCAATAGGCCTATTAGTACTACTACGGTTTGATATAGACAGATAAAAGTATCCTTGGCATCTGCAAGCAGAGCAGGGCTATCCAGTTTATGTCCGTACTTTCTTTTGTAATAAATCAAAAATGGATTTACCACCAAGGAAACTATCAGTATACCAATACCCACCGTGGACCAAGATGCCGTTTCTTGACTTATTAATTTTGAAATAGAATCATAGGATATGAAAATGCAGATGAGGGCAAAGGATATTGCGATGACATAAAGGGTTGTCATTTTTCTTTGCTCTACACGCTTTTCGTCCAGACCTTTGATTTCACCGTGCAATCGCCAACCCAGCGTTCCCGCACTTACAACTTCTACGGTGCTGTCCAATCCCCAGCCTATCAATGCCGAACTATTTGCCGTAAATCCTGCTATAAGCGAGACCACCACTTCAATAACATCATAAATAACGTTCCAAATCTGTAGTGTTCTGGCTTCTTTTAAATTTCTTTTTCTTGCCTCTTTCATATCTTTTAATGTTCGTGTTCTGTCTCTCCTTTTTTCATTTCTCCCATAAGGTAATAGGCATTATTGAATGCAAAACGCGTGTTGGAATCTGGGGTTTCAAAAAAACGTATGGCAATCCAGTCGCCATCTTTCTCGGCTGTTGTAACCTCTATTGGTGTAAAACTCCACGCATCGCCTTCTCTTTGCGCTGTAAATACATAAGTCTTTCCAGCTTCTGTTACTACTGCACTTTCAGGTAATGCGGTTGTCTGCTGATTGTCAACTTGAATTTTACCTTTAATGTACATTCCTGGAATAAGACCGCCTTCTTTATTCTCAATTTCAGCGTGAACGTGCACTGCTTTGGGATCTTGTTCAAAGGTCTGGCTGACCGAATAAATCACGGCTTCCAGTTCTTTTCTTGGACGCGATTGAATACTGAAACGTACCTTTTGGCCTTTCTTTACTTTGTCCACATCTTTTTCAAAAACCATTAAATCTGCGTGTACGTGATCTGTATCTACTATTTCCATTAAGTTGGTCTGTGGCTCAACATATTGACCAGTTTTTATGAATACCTTTTCTACCACACCTGCGATGGGACTGCGCAATGCCACACGCTGATAGATAGTGCCATTGCGCACGCCACTCGCATTGATGTTGTACTGTCGCAACTGCGCTTCAAGGCCTTTTACCATTGCGGTAGATGACTGATAGTCTGCCGTGGCTTTTTGATAATTCATACCAGATGCCACGCCAGCTTCATAAAGCCTCTTTTGACGTTCATATTCTTGCTTTAAAAAACGACTGTTGCTGTATGCATTTAGGTAATCACTCTGTATCTGTATGATGCTAGGATGCGAGAGGTACGCGACCGCTTGATTTTTTTTGACTTCGTCGCCTTCTATAACTTCAATAGAAGCCACATTTGCTCCAGCAAGCGCGGTAATATTTGCTTCGTTTTGCGGTGGCACTTCAAGCGTACCATTTGCTTCTACATAACCACTCATATTGCGTTGCGCGAGTGTGTCAATTTCCATTTGTAAGGCTTCAAACTGCTGTGCTGTGAGCATCAGTTCTTCAGCTTCGCCTTCTGTATGGCTTTCTTCAGTTTGTGTACTTTCTTTAGTTTCATCTTCGGCAGTTTTTGAGTCGCCACAACTGGTCAATAATAATAATGCTAATAGCATCGCTGTAATAGGTATATATTTTATCGTTTTCATCTTTTTAGTTTTGGAAATATTGTAGTTCAAACAAGGCATCTAAATAATTATCGAGTGCGTCCAGCGCATCCATTTCGGTTTGTATAGCATCACGTATTATTTGCGTGAATGCTGCATAATCCAGCGCACCTTCTTTGTAGGCGAGCAATGCGCCTTTGCGCTGGTCTATGGCAAGTGGCAGAGCTTCGGTTTTATAGAAAAACCAAGTATCTCGCCATCGTGTATAATTTTGCTGTGCTTGTGTATATTGGGATTGCAGCTCGCGTTGTTTGAATGCGGCATTGGTTTCTGCAATCTGTGCATCCAGTTTAGCAGCTTTTGCGCGGCTGCGGTCTGGTCCAGAAAACAGCGGTATGGAAATACCTGCTTGATATGTGTAGAAACCACTATCGCCATTGACACGTTGCAGACCACCTTGCAGATTAAACTGGGGCAGTAAACTTGCCCTTGCTGCATCATAGCTTGCTTGTGCTTCGTCTATACGCTTTCGCAAAAGCGATACCTCGGGATGATCATTCAATGTATCATCAGTCTCTAAAATTGAAATTTCAGTAGCTTCCAATTCATTAGTAACGGTGTACATCGTATCTGGTGTCAACCAAAGATTGAGCTTTTGCAAGGCGATGAAATAGTCTGTTTCTGCCTGCTGAAACTTATTGTTAATTTGTAGTGCTTGATTGCGCGCAGCAGCATATTCCAGTCTTGAAATGGCTTCCACTTCATAATTGAGTTCTACAGATTGTGCAAACTGCCCATAAATGCTGTCCAGTTCTCGGTACAAAACAAACTTCTTCTTTGCCTGAAAAGCTTCTGACCAGGCTTTTTTAACTTCCCGTTCTATTTGAATTTCTGAAAGGTCAAATGCCGTTTGTGCCAACTGAATGCGCTGTTGTTGTAAGCGTTTTTTGGCACCTATTCCCAGTAGATCAATATTCTGTTGACCAATACCTATCAAGGTATAAATGCCCTGACCATCGGCCACTTCTTCGCCACCAGTAAATATCTGCGTACTTCCGAAATCATATGCATTGCCCGTGAGTGCATTCTGTCTATCAATTTCGAGTTGGTTTGCTTTAAGTGCAGGATAATTTTCTTTGGCAATTTCTACAGCTTGTGATAATGTGATGGGCGTGATGCTGTCCTGAACTACAATTTCTTGCAAAGATGTTTGTGATTGTTGCGCTTTCGCGAAAGCGGTACCACCTAACATAAAACCAAGTATCAAAATCGTAGTTAATGCTTTCGAATTAAATGAACCAATCTTATTCTGCTCTTTGCGCTCACGTCTCTTTTCTATAAAGGTATATAGCACGGGAAGCACGACCAACGTGAGCAGCGTGGCTGTAAGCATCCCACCGATAACTACCGTAGCTAGCGGCTGTTGGACTTCTGCACCGGCCGATGTGGAAAATGCCATAGGTAAAAAGCCAAAAATATCTGTGGTGGCCGTGAGCATAATGGGACGAATACGTTCTTTAGTCCCTTGAAATATTCGATCCTTTATACTTATCACACCTTCTTCTTTTAAGGAATTAAATCGGTTTATAAGAACCAGCCCGTTAAGAACCGCGACACCGAATAGTACAATAAATCCTACACCTGCCGAGATACTAAAAGGCATATCTCGCAACCATAAAGCAAACACACCACCGATAGCTGCCAAGGGAATCGCGATGTAAATCATTAGCGATTGTGAAAAGGATTTTAAGGCAAAGTATAATAGTATAAATATCAAGAATAAGGCGATGGGCACCACAATGACCAAACGATCCTTTGCGCTTTGTAGGTTTTCAAACTCTCCACCATAGGTAATATAATATCCTGATGGCAAGTCCAATTCTTCATCTAATTTTTGCTGAATATCTTTTACTACAGATTCCACATCCCTGCCTCGAGCATTTACACCTACGTAGGTTCTTCTATACGTATTGTCACGTGAGATTTGCATAGGTCCAGGGACGTATTCAATTTCGGCTATTTCGATAATGGGTATCTGATTGCCATCCTTAAGATCGATGTACATATTGCGCAGGTCATCAATACTTTTTCTATGACTTTCATCAAATCGTACCACGAGATCAAATCGTTTCTCGCCTTCAAAGATGACACCAGCCGTACCACCTGCAAATGCGGTACTTATGTAATCATTTACTTTTTGAATATCCAGTCCATATTGCGCCATTTTATCACGCTTATATTTTACGGTCATCTGTGGTAATCCAGCAGTTCGTTCTGCACTCACATCACCAGCACCAGGAACGGTCTGTATAATCGCTGCCATTTCCTGTACTTTTTCTGATAACACATCTAAATCTTCGCCATACAGCTTTACCGCAATATCTTCTCTTACACCTTCTAACAGCTCGTTAAATCGCAACTCTACCGGTTGGGTAAAAACTAAATTCACACCTACGAGTTCTTCATCCAATTTGTCTCTAATAGCATCTATCAAACCTTCTTTAGTAGAAGCTGTTGTCCACTCGTCCATATCCTTATTAAGGATGATGTACATATCTGCAATGTCCATAGGCATAGGGTCTGTAGGAATATCTGCAACACCTATACGAGCAGTGACTGTTTTAATTTCAGGGAAATTTTCTAATAGAATGGTTTCTATCTTTTTGGAAACTTCAATGGATTCTGATAGCGAACTTCCTGGTCTAATGAGCGCTTGCATTGCTAAATCACCTTCGTCAAGCTGCGGCACAAATTCTCCTCCCATATTAGAAAAGATTACACCTGCGATAACAAGTAATACGGCAGCAGCTGATAAAACGATAAGCTTTAGTTTAAGTGCTCCCTTTAACAAAGGCATATACGCACTATGAATGGCACCTATGATTTTATCACTTATCTTTTCGAGCCAGCGCTCAAACTTGCCAAACCAGTTTTTGGTATTTTGTACTGGCTTCATAAAGAGTGCAGACATCATAGGCACATACGTAAGACACAGGATGATGGCACCTATCATTGCAAAACCAAAGGTGTATGCCATCGGTTTGAACATTTTACCTTCTACACCTGTAAGGAAAAGTATAGGTGTAAAAACTATAAGGATAATGATCTGCCCGAAAAAAGCAGAACCCATCATCGTGGTTCCGGCATCATAGGCTACTTTATCCATTACGCCTTGATTGAATTTTAGCTTTCCAGACCTAATCCGTTTTTGGATCTCATACACCGTTCCTTCTATAATAATCACGGCACCATCTATAATAATCCCAAAGTCTATAGCTCCCAAGCTCATTAAGTTTGCCCATACATTAAATTGCTTCATTAATATAAAGGCAAAAAGCAAGGACAACGGTATGGTCGTGGCCGTTATGATGCCACCTCTTAAACTACCCAACAATAAAACAAGGGCAAATATCACGATTAGGGCGCCTTCCAGTAAATTGGTTTTAACGGTATCGGTCGTTCTGGCAATTAGCTCACTACGATCAATGATAGGGGCGATAGTGAGACCTTCTGGCAGGGATTTTTCAATTTCTGCCATACGATTCTTAACATTTTGAATAACCGCATTAGGGTTTGAACCTTTTAGCATCATTATTATTCCTCCCACGGCTTCCTTACCGTCTTGCGTAAAAGCACCATAACGTACCTGATTCCCAAAATGGACGCGTGTTGCAACATCTCCAATAGTTACGGGAATGTTGCCCTCGTTAATAATCGAAATATCTTTAATGTCTTCCAAAGAGCGAATAAGACCTTCACCTCTTATGAAATTTGACATTTTATTTTTTTCTATGTAAGCACCGCCTGTATTCACATTGTTCCGAGCGAGAGCCTCATACACTTGTGAAATACTAATACCCAAACTATTCAACTTATCTGGGTTGACAGCGACCTCGTACTGTTTAATACTGCCTCCATAAGAGTTGACCTCTACCACGCCTTCCAGTAATGTGAGTTGTCGTTTGATAACCCAATCTTGCACGGTGCGCAGTTCCATAGGCGAATACTTGTTTTCAAAACCTTCTTCTGGCTTTATAGTGTATTCATAGATTTGACCCAAACCAGTAGAGATGGGTCCCATAGATGGACTTCCAAATTTTTCAGGAATGGATTCGCCCAGTTCGTTTAGTTTTTCCCCTACAAGCTGTCGAGGAAGATAGGTTCCCATATCGTCTTCAAAAACGATAGTAACTACGGAAAGTCCAAAGCGTGAGATAGATCTTATTTCTGTAACGCCTGGTAAATTACCCATAGATAGTTCTACGGGATAGGTTACGAACTGTTCAATATCTTCCGTTCCCAGATTGGGCGATTGCGTGATAACCTGCACCTGATTATTGGTAATATCTGGCACAGACCCAAGATTTACCGTTGCCATTGACCAGATACCGACACCTATAAGAGTCAAGGTAAAAAGACCAATAATAAATTTGTTATTGATTGAAAAATCAATGATTTTATTAATCATAGATAAGGATGTTAATTCAGTTGAAATTCTTGTTGAGCACATTACATAAAAATGCAATGCACTATGTTGACGAACCCAATAGATGGACACGTCAAAACAGGATATAGTTGTCCTATGAAAACTGAATTATGCCCGAGGTGGCTGAAAAAGGGAATGGGGAACATCTTTGCCAAGGTCATCAAAATGGACAAAGAATTCTTGAGGAATAGCAGGCTGTAGCGGCTCAAAAGCAGCAAGTCCAAAATTTATGGTATGAACGTGGCAGCAATGACATTGACAGAAAGGCGAGCATAACTCACAGTCTTGGTCGTGGTCGCCATCAATATCTATTACCGTAACAACTTGGGTATCATCGGCACTATTTGCCGCATCGCTACAAGGCACTACATTGAGTGCCAAGAAATAAAACGATAAAATGATTGCTACAACTTTCACAATACAAAGATAAAAATATTTTGGTGCAACTGTGTTGCAAAATGGTAAGGCAGAAAAAATCCAGTTTGAGGTACTGGACAAACCTATATTAACTTTATGCCATAGCATAGACTTCATCAAACAGCTTTTTATCTAACCGTTCTTGTTGGCCGAAGCTTTTCTTCAAAACGTTATGAAGTACTGAATTGAATGCATTGTAACCCAACCACAGATTTGGTTCTTCATTGAGCAACAAGGCTTCGTAGTTCAAGATTTCGATGACTTCACGAGACTTTTTTGAAGGGTCGCTATTCGTGTCGCTACACTCGTATCTGAACAATTTCGTTCTGTCAAGAATCTCCTTTACGAATTCCTGTGTATCGATGATTTTAAATTCCTTCATCTTATCGAATTTCTTGGTAATGGTATAGAATTCATTGTCCAGAAATTTATCGAATAGATTGTTCAACCTTGGCATAATGAGGTGTGTATTATTCTTGCTATGCTTGATAGAAAACTCGATTTCTGCCAGAGAAACGTGCAGACCATTTGAACACACTTCTCTATAAAACCCGAAGTGTCCAGAGGTCTTTTCACTTCCGTCATAAGAGTTCTTGAACCGAAGCATCGGTAGTATCAAATCCTTATCGTTCTTGACGGTAAACTGGCTTTTGTCGTCGATGATAAAGTCGGTAATGAACGACCTGTCATTTTTGTTGATGGTGCGTTTGTGGAAGTTCAGCTGTGCATCGGTCAGCATTTCTTCAGCTTTCTTGAAGAACAGTTGGTTTGGAATATGGCCATAGCTGTTCGATACCACGTTAACGATTTTGCCATTTGAGATAATGACATTTTCAAGCCCTCGTCGGGATTCCATCTGTGTCAGACTTTTTAAGGATTTCATTTCTGATGGAACAAAGATTTCATCCTGTTGCAAATTTTGTAAATACATAGCTTTTGAATTTAGATTAAACAATATTTGAGCAGTACCCAAACGGAAGATAAAATCTCAGCTCAAAAGGAAACGGAATAAATAGTGAAGGTACGAACGGTTTATGCCGTAGTCTTTTGATGGGTGTATTTTACGAGTTTACCTTTGCGCTAACTATTGATTGATAACCCCTTCCTTATGAACCCAACTTTCAAAACACTATCATAAAAAAGAAAAAGGGCCAGCACGAATGCCGACCCTTCTCCAAACAACAAAAGCTAATCGTTGAGTTCCTGAATTTGCTTTTCAAGAACTGTGATACGCTCTTTCAAACGTGCTTCACGCTTGTCTCGTTTTTCGGCATATTCCTTTTCTATGCCGGCAATCTTGGATTTGTAATATCCTTGCATTGCGCTGTAGAATGAAATGTTTGTCAGATTATTGACGTGATTGCTTTCGCCAAAATGAACTTGTTTCGTGAGCATATACCGTATCAGCTTATGGAAGATTTCCTTTTTGAATTTCTTCTTGAAATTCTCGACCATTTCAACTTTGGTCATCTTTAAAGTGTCGCCCAAGAACTTTGAGAAATACTTTTGTTGGCTCATATAGTCCACATTGTTCTCAAATAGCGATATCGAGAATGCCACCATTTCATCTGTTGAAAGTGTTTTCTTTGTATCAACGTATTTCGTTTCACGAATCATCTGAACCACTTCTTCAAACTGCTTGTTATTCTCAATTTGCTTCTTACGGATTTCCCTTTCGTTAATTTTAACGATTTGTTCTTCAGGCGTACAATCTGCCATTTTTCTGTTCGCCAATGGTGCCGAATATTCCGTAGAATCGTTCTTTGATTTTTCAACAATCTTTACAAAAATTTCCTTGTGCTGGAATGAATCGGGATGGAACACAATACCGTTTTTAAATCCTTCTTCTTTTGCTGAACTGAATTTTTCCAATGCTTCTTTATAATTTTGCATTGCTTCATCCAATTCTGCCTTTAATTCATCTTCAGAATAATCGTAATGTTGATATTCTTTCTGAATAGCTTCGATTGTTGGCTCAATCGGATTCTCTATAATTTCAACATCGTCCAGTAAATAAACTTTCAATCCGTTCTTTACCAATTGGGATATAATGAGCTTATTGTTTTCGTCATCTGCCCAATACTGTCGTATTTCAGGAATTAGAAGGATATTCTCTTTCTTGGATTTTTCAATCAGGTTCAAGAGCGATTTGCTTTTCTTCGTTTCAAAACAGGCTGCTTTCGTACAGACCATCTTTCCTTCGCCGAACAGATTGCCTTGATTTGCGGCATTGAAAGGACATTCAACACAAGACCCAGCTTTTGGGACCAATTTTTTATCGGCTACATCAAAAGATGCTTTTTCCAAATAGTATGTCTGGTCTTTAATCATCCTGTTTATCTGATGTGCATTAAAATCCTCGCCCATCGTTTCCAACATCATCTGTTGCTCTTCCGGTTCAAAAAGTGCCACGCCTACGCCCAAGGAAATGGTCATTTCGCCATTGCGTACAAAATGCTTGAAACCATCAATTAATCCGGCCAGTTTCAAACGCTGTCTGATGAAGTTATCCGTTCTACCCAATCGCTTCGCAATTTCGGTAGGTGAATATTTCTCACTTAGGTAAGCAATCGCATCGGCTTCTTCGGTCGGTTCAACATCCTGTCTTAGCAGGTTTTCGATGATTTGAACTTCCAGAACATCATTGTTCTCATAAGTTCTTACGATACAGGGTACGGTCTTTTTTCCTGCAAGCTTGCTCGCACGATATCGGCGTTCGCCCATCACGATGATATAATGGCCATTTAGTTGCCTTACCGTGATTGGCTGCAACACACCGTGCTTTTCGATACTCTCAGAAAGCTGCTGCAAGGCATCATCATTAAAAGTTTTTCTGGGCTGTTCAAGGTCAGGCTTGATTTTACCCAATGGTAAGTTCTGAATTTGAAGTACTTCGGATTTCTTTCCGTTTACTTCTTTCTTGGCAGTAGATTTCGCTCTACTGCGCTTCATTTTGGTACTCGCTTTTGTTGTCATAATACTCAAATTTTTGATTAAACAATATTTGAGCAGAAACCAAACGGAAGATAAAATCTTGGCTCAAAAGGAAACGGAATAAATGAGTAGGGGAAGAAGCGTTGGCTTTATGCCGTAGTCTTTTGATGGAAGTATTTTACGAGTTTACCTTGCGTGTATATTGTATGATAATAAACCCCTCAAACGAAGAACAGAGGTTGAGATAACCTAAAATTTATTAATCCTCAATACAGAAAATAGGATTTGTTATCAAATGAATGGATATAGTACTAAAGCCAATTCAGTTCTGAAAAAAGGTAAAATGTTGTACCTATGTTGTACCCAAGGTCAAAAATCGTGAAGAAAATCCCATTTTTTAAAATGAAAAAGCCGAAGATTTCTCTTCGGCTTTTGTGCGGATGACAGGAATCGAACCTGCACACCTCGCGGCATCAGATCCTAAGTCTGACGTGTCTACCAGTTCCACCACATCCGCATTTTAAATATTTTAACACTTTTTCTTAGGTTAAATCCTAAGTCTAGCGTGTCTACCAGTTCCACCACAGCCGCTTAGGGTGTGCAAATATAAACAACATTTAGAATTTACACAGTATTACACCCTTAAAAAATAACCTATGAAAAATTATATTATTTTTTACAAGGAGTAAGCGGAGTGGAACTGTGAAGAGTTAAGGACTCTACAGAAAAAAGCATTGTTTAATTCCAATAGTTTCGGTAAATACCTTTTGAAAAATACCAAAAGGAGGTCTCGAAACCTAGGAGATTTGTAATCCGTTTCAAATATGAAAAGTAATTCTTAGTACCTATATCCTAATTTTATCAAAATCACTCTAGGCTGAATAAAAGTTCTTGTGTCACTCACCAAAAACTGAGAAAAGAAGTTTTCCCTTTGAAATCGGGTATCGAAAATATTTGTAACCTCTAACGTAACGCTCCATGGGCTACTTTCTTGATGGTATAACAACGATGCATTCCCAATAGAAAATTGATTAGACTCTTTTTGCTCTCTATTTTGGAAATAGGTAAAACCGTAATCTGCTGTAAGCACAAAATCCTTTAAGAACAAATACTCTAGCTCTATGGATGGAGTAATAATTGTAAATTTATTATTGTCACTTTCACTTTTAAAATTACTAAAACGGTGGAGCCAGTCAATTGTTATAGTGGGACTATTTTTGAATTGAACTGTTCCGCCTAATTGATAGTCGTAATTGAGCGCTGTGAAATCTTGGATATCCTCATTGATAATCCTTGAATAGGCGGCATAATTTCCATCAGAACCTATTTTTAGTCGGTATTTACCTAATAATTTGGTAAAAAGAACACTACTAGAATACAAATTCTCAGGCAAATCTGTATATATAAGGGTACTAATTTGGTCAATATTTTCTATGGCCGTTGCGGATCTGATAGACTGCTCTCTATGGGTATAGTGTAGCGTAGCATTAATAAAATTTCCCTTGAAGGGGCTAAACTTGCTGTAGGTTAATGAAAGTCTATGATATAGTTCATTTTCAAGATTTGAATTACCCACAAAAAGTTGATTAAAATTTTGTAATACAAGCCTATCTGCTAATTCAGACGCGTCACCAAAGGTGGATAATCTATTATATTTCAGTTTTATTTTATAGGCGCTATTCAATTCCCAATCTATTTGCAATTGCGGCAGCAAGGCACCCTTTCCCCGTTTACGAAAATCATTTTGAAATTGCTGAATCTCCCAATCATAGTAATGATAAAACAACCCGGGTTTGAAAACAAACTTACCTGTTTTGGCCTTATACTGCAGCCCAAAATAAGATTCTGTTAATCCAAAATCGAGATCATTGTTGAATCCACTTTCGCGAAAGCTAAGAATCGTTTCATCTACCTCCTGCCCATCAAAGGTTCTATATGCTTGATCGATACGGTTAATGCCAATCTCGGGATAAATATGATGAAAAGGATGCAACACCCAATAGTGTTTCAAATTGCCTTTGAACTCTCTAAACAAATTATCGCGTTGCTGTTGCAAGCGGATTGTTTCACTTAAAGTATCTAGCGGAATAATTGCTGAAAAGATAGGGGTGTTAAAATCCCATCGATTGCTGGCATCACTTTTACGATATTTGTAACTGGCATTGAATGAGGTAGTATGTTCCCTCGAAAATTTTTTATTTGCACTAATTTTCTGTGTGAAATCGAGTGAAACTAGTCTATTATTTTGACTTACAAAAGTACTATCCCCGCTAGTTTGTGAATTAATATTGGTGAGGCTTCGGCCACTACTTGTTTTTAAAAACGCATCATATCGTACATCAAGACTTCTAGTATTTAAATAGTGGAGCGTAGCCTTGTTTAGCGTAAAATTTTTTTCGTTATTTAGATTAGTTGTTCGATTCTCCTTAATTATGTGGTTATTCAAATAGGTCAAATCATTTTCTCTCTGAGCGCTCACATCCCCTATGGATACAATGGAGTAGCCTGAAAAATCAACGTTTTTAGCAATATTCTGATTAAGCGAAACGGCTCCAAATTTATTGCGATTAAAAATAAAGTCACGTTGAGATAAAAATTGAGCAAATTCATCATTAAAAAGCTTAAAATAGGCTTGAGGATCTTCGCCCAGTCTAGAAAAACCACCTTCAAAGTTTATATAATCTTGGGTTGTAAAAGCCTTCTCCCCAACATTATTGATATCGCCTATAGCATTTATACTTGTTTTTGGGCTGTAGTAAAAGAGTGTGGGATGTATTACGTAACGATCTTCTATCCCTACACCAGCTTCCAGTTCTCCAAAGACAAACTTTTTCTTCCCTTCCTTGAGTTTTATATTTAAAGCAAGCTCCTCACTATCGCTCAGACCTTTTAAAAAAGTAATTTCGTTATAATTATCTAGTGCCTCAATCTCATCTACAACATCTGCTGGAATATTGTTTACACCCATTTTTTCATCTCCAGTGAAAAATTCATTACCCTCTACTAGTAATTTAGTCACATCTTTACCATTTACAGTTACATTGCCCTCTCGGTCTACTTCCAGACCAGGAAGTTTTTTAAGAATGTCTCTTAGTTTTCGCTCTTCCCCCGTAAGAAATTTTTCTGGCCGATAGGTAATAGTATCTTCCCGCACTTTAACTGGTATACGCTCTGTTAGGATGATTTCTTCTAATGTTATACCATTGGGGATCAAAACTATATTTTTTGATGTATCTTCTTGTAGTGATATACTATCTTTAAAAGATTCGTAACCCAGATAACTTACTTCAACCGAATAGCGCACACCCTTTATAAGCTCTAAGCGATAAACGCCCTCAATACTAGAAATGGAGAATTTTATTTGACCGTCCTCGGAAGAAGGAATAGCAAGTATGTTTGCATTGTGAAGGGGTTGTTTGAGAGTGTCTAAAATGATACCTTCCAAGCGTACTTCTTGTGCTTGTAGTGTAAAAAATCCTGTCATAGACAGGATTATAATAATTTTAATTTTATAATACGAAATCAAAATTTGATGCGAACTATTTCTTTATTTATCCTTTTGAATTAGAAAAATTTTTCTCTGATTGGCTAAGAATACTCTTAAATTCCTCTAAGCTTAGAACTTCTTTATCTGGAACTTGAATCTTTTTTATTTCATCCGTTTCAGAAAAATTTATTGCAGTATAAACAATGTTATTTACATTCAATTCTAAAATTAACCCTGGGAGGCCCATATGCCCCACAGGGCCATAGGGGTATGGTAAGCTTGGCGCATAGTATGCCACCGCCTTCCTTTCATTTCCTTGGATATCTCTATAGGTGCATAGAGCCTTCAAACAATTAAATCCTTTTATTTTTTTACCTCCTTCATTTATTAATTGCCAAGGATAACTCGGCTTATATTTAATCACTAGTGGCGAAATCAGTATTTCTGTAACCCGCAGAAGACTGTCATTCGAAGTATAAAATAAATCATTACTATTAAGGGTATAGGTTGTTGCTAAGTCTACAGAAGTATCATCTCCTATTGGGAGCATCGCTATTGTTTCAAATTTTGTTTTTCGGCCAGAAATGGTGAGTTTACTTTCATAATCCTCCACTCTCTTAGACATTAAATACAAAAGATTTTTTACATCACTATTTTGTGTTTCTATGGACTCAGGAACTTGTAATTTAATATCATAAGTAACAACAATGTTTTGGCATTGTAATTTACAGGCCAGAAACATTGTTGCTATGCAAATTAAATAATATCTCATCATCTACTGTTGATTCTGTTGACATGCATTTGTACATCCAACAACCCACGTTCCAAATTGGATAGCAGTCCAACCATACATATCTCTAAATATTTGACCAGTAGCGTTACATGTCTGAAAACATGTGGGAGGTTGTTCCGATACTGCGGAACTTTTTTCCGTTGCAAACGAAGTTTCCGAAAGAAAAACAACCCCTAATACTAAAATTATTTTTTTCATAAAGTATAAATTTTAATTAGTTACAAGTTTGACTTAAAAAACAGATTGCTTACTGTTGATTCTGTTGACATGCATTTGTACATCCAACGACCCACGTTCCAAATTGGATAGCAGTCCAACCATACAAATCTCTAAATATTTGCCCAGCAGTATTACACTGTTGGAAACAAGAAGGAGGTTGTTCTGATAGTTGCTCTGCTATTTGAGAGCTCTTCTCCGTAGCAAAAGAAGTTACTGAAAAAAGAGCAATAAATAATACAAGAATAATTTTTTTCATAAGTGAAACATTTTTAATTAGTTATACCCTAAATAGAATAAATAATTGAATTATTTAAGAATTTAACAAATATATTGAACCAAAGCTAAAAGTAATACATTCCTACTGCATGACTTTTAAAAAATCTTGAACATTCTGATAAAAGCGCAATCCAATAATCTGAAATTTTTCGCTTAACTGATTCCTATAAATTATTCCCGCTAAGTATTTAAATATCATTACATAATTATAATCCATCATCGTAATCTATTAGCTCGGAAGTTTATAATATAAATAATCTCTTGTACCTTTATAAAAATCAAATTTTATCTATGCAAGACACTCATAATTATATAGAAAAAAACAAACAACGGTTTATCGACGAATTGATCGAACTCCTTAAAATACCTTCAATAAGTGCCGATTCGGCCTACAAGGAAGATGTTCTAAAAACAGCCGAAGCCGTTCGAGATAGTTTGCAAAAGGCAGGATGCGATACCGTCGAGATCTGTGAAACACCAGGATATCCTATCGTGTTTGGGGAAAAGATCATCGATTCCAATCTTCCTACGGTTTTAGTCTATGGGCATTACGACGTACAACCCCCAGATCCGTTAGACCTGTGGAACAGTCCGCCTTTCGAACCTGTCATTCAAAAAACCGAACTACACCCCGAAGGCGCGATTTTCGCTCGAGGGGCCTGCGATGACAAAGGCCAGATGTACATGCACGTGAAAGCGTTGGAATATATGACGCAAACCAATCAGCTTCCGTGCAATGTGAAGTTTATGATTGAAGGGGAAGAGGAAGTGGGCAGCGAAAGCCTGGAAGGATTTGTGACGAAAAATCAAGAGAAACTCGCCAATGATGTTATTCTCATTAGCGATACCGGAATGATCGCTAATGATATTCCGTCGATCACCACAGGGCTACGCGGACTCAGCTATGTAGAAGTAGAAGTCACAGGACCCAATCGCGATTTGCACAGCGGACTCTACGGTGGGGCGGTCGCCAATCCCATCAACGTGCTAGCCAAAATGATCGCGTCGCTTCACGATGAGAACAACCATATCACCATTCCCGGTTTTTACGATAAAGTAGAAGAATTATCTTCCGAAGAACGCGCGAAAATGGCGGAAGCGCCCTTCAATAAAGAAGCGTATAAAAAAGCATTGGATATCGATGACGTCTATGGAGAAAAAGGATACACCACCAACGAGCGCAATAGTATTCGTCCAACTCTCGACGTCAACGGCATTTGGGGGGGCTATACCGGAGAAGGTGCCAAAACCGTGATCGCCAGTAAAGCGTATGCGAAAATTAGCATGCGTCTGGTGCCACATCAAGATTGGAAAGAAATCACACTATTGTTTAAGTCGCATTTCGAACGCATCGCTCCTGAGGGAGTGCGTGTGGAAGTACAACCGCATCATGGCGGACAAGGCTATGTAACGCCGATTGACACCGTGGCATACCAAGCAGCGTCAAAAGCGTATGAAAAAACCTTCGGAAAGACGCCTATCCCACAGCGAAGTGGCGGGAGCATTCCTATTGTCTCGCTTTTTGAAAAAGAGCTGAAAAGTAAAACCATTTTGATGGGATTCGGCTTAGACAGTGATGCGATCCATTCTCCCAACGAGCATTTTGGCGTTTGGAATTATTTAAAAGGAATCGAAACCATACCACAGTTCTATCATTATTTCGCCACTATGCAAGAATAGCCCATGATTTTCACGCGTGCGCACAAAGAGCGTTGGTCTTTCGTGGCCAAACTAGTATTCAGGTTGCTGTTTCTCTACAGCACGCTTTATATTTTTATGACATTCTTTGGGCAGGGGTTTGGCGGATTCATGCGGTGGTTTGCTGAAACCGTGCTTCATTGGGGTGCTGATTTTAGCACTGCCTCCACCGGTAGTGGGGACACGACCTTTCATTATGTGCAACTGATTTTTGTTGCGATTTGTTCGGTGATCGGGACACTTGTTTGGACGGTGTTCGATCGAAAACGAACCGCGTACAATCAACTGGCGTACTGGTTTCGGGTTGGAATTCGATGTTATCTGTTCTTTTTTATGATGACCTACGGATTTGTAAAAGTTTTTAAAATACAGTTTGCCGATATCCAACTTACTAAGCTCTTACAACCTATTGGAGACCTATCACCCATGGGGCTCGCATGGACCTATATGGGACATTCTGTTGCGTACAATTTTTTTGTTGGACTGGCGGAACTTATCGGAGGATTGCTTTTGCTTTCCCGCAGAACGCAAACCTTGGGAGCTCTTGTCATCGTTGGTGTGATGGGTCATGTAGCCGTGATGAACTTCACCTATGATATTCCCGTGAAGTTGTTTTCGGTACACCTGGTCTTTTTTGCATTCTTACTCTTACTGTCCGACGGTAATCGCGTAATTAACTTCTTCTTATTAAATAAAGAAACAACGGCTATTTCTGAGCCAATTCCTTCCACAGAATCTACCTATATTTGGGTCATACGGGGACTAAAAATCCTCACACTAGTTGTTGCTATTGGGTTGTTCACATTTCAATCGACAACCGTGATGAACCGAAGAGCTTCTACCAAGGCGCCAGCGCCCTTTTACGGTATCTGGGAAGTCCGCACCATGACGCAAAATCAGGACACCCTTCCGCCGCTACAAAATGATGGATATCGGCTAAAGTATGTGGTGATGGAAAGGAAGAAGCGATCGGCGGCTATCTTCATGGACGGCTCAAAAGAATGGTGGAATACGCGCATCGACACTACAGTGAAGAAAATAGGATGGCATACTTCAGAAAGCGATTCGATTCCTCTTAATTTTTCGTATCAATTTGTGGGGTCTGAAGCCCTGCAAGTTGATGGCGTGATGGAGCGTGACACCCTCTCTATGCTCTTAGTTAGGAAGAATCTTGAGGATTTTGAACTGATAGGACGTCGCTTCCACTGGATCAATGAAACTCCCTATAACCGATAATACCTTCGGAAAGATATCGATCTAACCGAGAAGCGGCGGATACGTTCCCTTATTTTTTTTCGAAAGAAGAATTCAAAAGTAAATCCAATTTGATGAACTTCAGATTAAACAGTGACACCCTACATGCTCTTAAGGATTATTTCGGCGTTTGAAACCATTGGAAAGGAATCGAAACCCTTCCACAGATTATTCCATTATTTCAGAGCTATGGGGATGCATTCTAAATATGTTGCATATAGAACCCTTACTAGTGGGGAACCTTTCTAATCTATAGACACCTTCGGATATTTAGCTTGTATAAACATAAATATTCCGTAGGATACCAGCCCCAGTGCTACAATTCCCATAACGGCTGCACCAAATGTATTTTGCAGAAAATTGAAGGCCTCCACTTTACCATCCATTGAATCTTTAGAACCTAGTGAAACCTTAAAAAGCAGGTAGGCTACGATGGAAGAGACAACACCTCTCGCGCTAAAACCAATCACTCCGGCGCGGATGAGTACCTTTTGTGCTTTTCTGCTCAGACTACTTTCCTGCACCTCCTCTTTAAATTTTTTGGAATAGGCTTTATAAAATTGAAATAGCCCCTTTCCTAAGATACATAACGCTATAAAGGCAATTATATAATTTCCATAAGGCGTATCTAAAAGCTGCTGAATATAAGGTGTATCACCAGCGTTTGAATTTGAACTGATTACCATAGTGGTTGCGCTAACGCCAAGGGCACCATAAAAAATAGCACTAACCAAAAATCCGATGCGCTTCACTGCCCCTTTTAGTTCATTCCATCCCTCTTCAGTATTATAAAATGCCTCGTAGCATCTAAAAAAAGCATATCCAAATAGACCAACAGCAATAACAATTAACAATACCATCCCATAAGGTTGTCTTGCTAAAAATTCTAACACAGTGCTTTGTCCACTCCGAGAACCTCCTAGATTGAACGCCGCTAATGTCGTAAGAGCGCCTATTAAGGCATAGACCATTCCTTTGGCCACCATTCCGAAGCGCGCGAAATTTTCTCTCTTTTTACCCATGAAAATCTAAGTTGAACGTTAAGAAAGATAGGCAATCATTGAGAATTGGTGTATTAAGTCCACGTTATAAATAGCCTAAAATTTACCTAAAAACAAATAGTAAACTACTATATTACAGATTTTTAAGACCTGTGTTTTATCATGAAGCAAGTCAATAAAATGAAGTATTGATCCTTTCCTCTTGCGATGTAACGTGGCAAAAGTAAGGACGGCTAACAACAAAATACGTTGCCAGAGTAATTTGATAAATGGATATATGTATCTTTATCTACTCATAACCAAACAACTAACCTTTTGAAATCATTTCTTAAGTTCTGGAATGAATTGCGTCGCAGGAATGTTCCCAAGGGTATTATCTCGTACATTGTTTTTTCCTGGGTTTTGTTGCAAGTTATATCAGTATTGGGATCCTTAATTTCTATTCCGAATGGAACAGGAAAAACAATTTTGATTTCGCTATTGATTCTTTTTCCCTTCTGGCTTCTTTTTTCGTGGTTTTATGATATAACCCCTGAAGGAATACAGCGTACAGCGCCCCTTGATGGAGAAATTAATGCTGAACGTACCGAAGCCATTGGTAAAAAACTGAACATGTTTATTCTAGTTTTTCTAAGTATTGCGGTGGTGCTGCTTATTGTAGACCGATCGCGTCTGGTTTCAGAGAAATCGGGAAGCTCATTGGCCATCAACTCGGCACTTCATAATTCCATTGCGGTGTTGCCATTTCACGATATGTCACTGCAACAAAATCAGGAATATTTTGCAGATGGTCTAGCGGAAGAACTTCTCAATTCGCTTGCCAGAATTCCCGATATGCGAGTGACCTCAAGAACTTCGGCTTTCTCCTTTAAAAGTCAAAATCTCGATATTAAGAGTATTGCAGACAAACTCAACGTCAATTATATCTTGGAAGGAAGCGTGAGGACCCAAGACAGTTTAATTAGAGTTAGTGTAAAATTGATCGACACCCGAAACGACCGGAATCTCTGGGCGCAAACGTGGGATAAAAAACTTCGGAACATTTTTCAAATTCAAAATGATATTGCCCAAGCGGTGGTCAAGCACATGCAACTTCACTTGTTAAACGCTTCTATTCCTAAATCGCGTGAAGCCAAAGCGACAGCCTACGATATGTACTTACAGGCTAAGTACGATTATCAAAACTCCATAGGGAAAGACAAGCTTCTTGAAGTGGAGGAGAAATTGAAAAAATCTTTGGCAATAGACCCTACCTACGCACCAGCTTGGCAACTACTAGGGTCGGTATACCATTCGCAGAACAACTACGGCATTTTAAATGCCACCGACGGGTATCATCTTTCTGAAGAAGCACTGTTGAAAGCGATGGAAATAGATAGCACGTATGCAAGGACATACGCGGCCATGGCAACATTAGAATTAGACTATAATCAGGACATAAGAGAAGCGGAAAAATGGAGCCAAATGGCAATGGAGTTGGCACCTAATGACGCTGATGTCCTTGACAGGGCTTCCGAAGTAGCCAGCCTTCGTGGCAAATGGAATGAAGCCATACAATTGAATAAACGAGCGATTCAACTGGATCCATTAGACGATTACAACTATCATAAAATAGCAAACACCTATTATTTTGCCGAACGGTATAAGGCTTCCATTGAAAGTATCAAAAAAGCCATCGAGATTAATCCCAATAACGATGTTGTATATTCCACTTACGCCTTGTCATTAATTCAATTAAAGCGATATCGAGATGCCTTAGCGGTTATTGATAACGAACCCCTGGAAGGATTTCGGCTTTACATAAAAGCCATTATCTATCATTTTCTAGGAAATACAGAGGCTTCAAAGAGTGAGATGAGGCAAATGATTGAGACGTATCAGGAAAGTTATAGCTTTCAAATTTCCACTGCCTATGCTGCGATGGGCGAACCGAAACAAATGTACCATTGGTTGAAAAAAGCGAGGGAGAACGAAGATCTTGGACTTACCGAGTTACCGCTCGAACCACTATTCAATCCCTACAGAAATGAGAAACGCTGGAAAGAATTTGTGGAAACCCTCGATTATAAATATTGATTTTTCGTATGCGTTATAAATCACTCACCAAAACAATAATTCAAAGAGGAAACCCTTACATTTTCTTTATGTAATCGGTGACCAGAACGATGTGTTGCCCATCAACCTTTCCCTCAATATAGTTCTCATTTTCCGGATCTAGCGAAATACGACGTACCGCTGTTCCCTGTTTGGCGACCATACTGCTGCCTTTTACTTTTAAATCTTTGATAAGCACTACCGAATCGCCCGCTGTAAGTTCGTTGCCATTTACATCCCGATGGGTAATTTGTACTTCTTCCTCCCTTGTTAACCTGGCTTCTGCCCAGGCTCGGGTATCAGGTTCCATATACATCATGTCCAGCAAGTCTTGAGGCCACCCTTCATTTTTTAGGGCAAACAAAAGTCGGAAAGCCATCACTTGAACCGCCGGAACTGTACTCCACATACTATCGTTAAGACAGCGCCAATGGTTGGTGTCTAAGGGAGTCGCTTCAGAAATCTGATCAAGACAGATCGAACACACGTAGATAGCGGTTGCTTGTTCCTCTGAAAGAGCATCTGGAACCGTGTAAACCGAAAGCCCCTCGGTTCCGGAGCATAACTCGCATTGATTTTGAGATCGCGCTTGTAACTGTGATGCTATATCCATGCGTCAAAGAACCGTAATTTTTTTCGACTACCGAAATTATGGCTTTGGCAATGATTCTATAATATATTTTACTCTACATTTGTAGAATTAAAAATTTTATTCTACGTTTGTAGAACAATTTTCCCTATGAACTCACTTTCAACAGCCGAAGAACAACTCATGCAATTTCTCTGGAAAGAAAAACGCGCATTTATGAAGACATTAATCGAGGCCTACCCCGAACCTAAACCGGCTACCACAACGGTAGCCACGCTGTTAAAACGCATGGGAGAAAAAGGATATGTAGGCTACGAGCAGAAAGGACGTTCTCGTGAATATTTTCCAAAAGTGAAAAAGAAGGATTATTTCGCTACTCATGTGCAGGGATTAATTCAGCGCTTTTTTAATAATAGCGCCACCCAATTCGCCTCTTTCTTTACCGAAGAAACGTCCTTGTCTCAAGAAGAATTAAAGGAGTTGCGAAGCCTAATCGATGAAAAAATTGAAAGTCCGAGCCCATGATAGTTTACGCTATAAAATCGATACTGTGTTTGGGTATTCTCTATATGGGCTACCTATTGTTGTGGGAACGCACCTCATTTCACCATTTTAAGCGAGGCTACCTCCTTTCAGCGCTAGTAATCTCTTTGGCAATACCGGGTATCACAATTACCGAATATATTGAAGCCACCCTACAGCCGGTCACCACAAATTTAATAACTGTGGTTCCCACTGCGACACCTACTTTGGATGTGGAAACGGCACCCTCGGGAATGTCGTTACTCTTATGGGGCTATATCCTGGGTGTGGTTGTTTTCCTCTTTCGCTTCGGAAACCATGTACGTCAGCTTTGGCTAAAGATTCAGCGGCATGTTCATACTCATAAGAATGGTTTGATTCACGTTCAGTTGGACACTTCAGAAGCACCACACACTTTTTTACAGTATATTTTTCTTCCGAAGGAACACAAAACGAAACCCCTTCCTCAGGAAGTCATCCAACACGAAGAGGCGCATGCCATACAACGACATTCGCTGGACGTACTGCTGGTTGAATTCCTTCAAGTGTTTTTTTGGTTTCATCCGGTCCTGTACTTTTACAAACGCTCGATGAAGTTAAATCACGAGTTCTTGGCCGATCAAGCCGTACTACAAAAAGGGGTGCAAACACACCACTATCAAAAATTATTATTGGCGTTTTCTGGCAATACCTATTCCCCGGCCTTAACGCACTCCATTCAATATTCATCTATCAAAAAACGATTTACTATTATGAAAACAACCCCTTTATCCAAAACTTCCAGATGGGCGAGACTGCTCTTCTTCGTGCCTGTTTTAGCACTTCTCGTATGGGGCTTTAGTAGCAAAGAACAAGTGGTTCGATCTGCTGATTCGACTATAAGCCACCTCCTTTCCGAAGGAGATAAGATTAGGCTCTATGTACATCAAAAAGAGGTCACTGTTAATGGCCAAAAGATTGCTGCTTCCGATTTCGCCAAAACCGTTGATGCGCTTACTAAAAACTGGTCGAAAGCGTCCATGAACTCCTTTCAATGGGACATTTTTTATGACAATGCAGACAAAGCGACCCTTAAAACACTCGAATCAGAATTTCTTAAAACGAATCTATACAAGGTGACACAGCGCGGTTTGAAAGCTACTCCACCGCCGCCGCCACCTCCGGCACCTGATGCGAACAAAACGCCACCGCCGCCCCCTGCTCCCGAAACCGATTCACCACCGGCACCCGAGCGGGTGTATTACAGTGTACCGGAACCACCGCCACCTCCTAACCCCGATCCGGTGGAATACGTGAAAGAATTGGCCAAGAGAGGGGCTATTTTCTACTCAGGACCTCATAAAAATTCGTTAGAACAAATGCTAGAATTGGCCCGTAAATCGGATTCGCTACAATTAGACCTCAGCGAATATCCCATTGTGCGATTATCGGGATGTTAACAGCCTCTTTGTGATACTAAAAAGCCCCCGGAAATTCGGGGGCTTTTTATTGATTGCTTTGTTTTTATTTAATACTAACACTCTCAGAGAACACTACAAGGGTATCGGTAAAGCTCCCCGTTAAACGTTGTACGTATATTTCAATATAGTCGTCGGTAGTTAAATCTATTACAGCGTTCAATGAAATACTTTGAATCTGGCTATCATTGTCTATTCGCACAACTGCATTTGAGCGCTCTAAAGGAACACCATTTTTTGCAATGGTAAATCCATAGAAATCACCCGATGCATTTGTTACTCTAACAGATAGGGAAGCGACGATCTGAAAAGAACGTTCAATGGTTCCTTCATATACCATCCTGTTTCCATTTCCTTCAATGCGAAAACGAAATAACTTATCAGATCCATAGTCGATTGCCGGAGCTTGAATTTCAACAGCCGTCCCATTGCTTATGGTTTGTGTAAAACCCGTTGTAATAACCCCGTCATAATAAAAATCTGCATTCGCAAGCTCGTGTGTTTCGTTTAAAAGTCCGGAGCAATTTACATACCACTCAACGGTAAAGTTATAGCCTGGATAAGTACCTGTGGTATATCCATTTACGAAATCGCCATTTCCAACAAAACTAATCCCAGAAAGGGAAGCCTCGTTATTAATAGATGGGTTCGCACTCACATCAAGCCCCGTTTCACCGGAATTGACAACAATTCTACCATTCGCCATTTGAATATTGCTGAAAGTTCCATTTAAATCAAGAAATGTCCCTGTATTGGTTTCCGTCCAAAATGAATTACTCATAAAGTAGGAATCAACATCAGTTACTGTAAATCCATCTCCATTGTTTACATATTGCGTAATGCTGAAAAACGCCAAATCCAATCCATCTAAGTTTCCTAAAGAAGAGCTTCCAACCATAACAGAATTATTGAGCACTAGTGTACCTCCCGTTAGATCGAAAATTGAACTACCGTTTCCGTCTATTGTAATATTTCTCAAACTTCCTCCAACAGAACCTGTAAACAAGGTTCCGCCGGATGCATTTATCAAAATATCCTCGCTCACGTCGACACCTTCAATGTAAGCACCGTTCAAATCGATGGGAGCATCCACAGTAATGCTTCCGTTAATTTCATATAAATAATCTGTGTTCAACACGTAGCTTCCTCCAGAAAACTCATCAGAAAGATCTGATATATCCTTCACTAATTTATAGTTGTCTCTTATTTCGGCACTTCCAAGCGGCTGCCAAATAGCACCATCAAAATAGTAGAACAAATCGAGATCAGTATCAAAGACAAGTAAGCCCGTAGCGGGACTCGCTATGGCTGTGCGTTGAGCAGTGGTCATTCTTGGTGTAAGCATTCCACCATCGGTAGAAGAAATATCCAGCGCAGCAGAAGGATCTGGATTGGTCGTTCCAATTCCAACTTGCGCATAGAACGGCACGGTAAAAATGATGAAAAATAATAGCAGTAATGAAATGTGAGGTTTCATAAGTATTGGGTTTGTTTCTTTGCCATAAATGTTCTTTCGGAACCTCTATGAACAAAAGTTATTAAAAAAGGGGAGCGTTTCGCGCGGCAAAAATACGATTAATTTCTCGTTTTATCGAAGAACTACACGCTTCGATTATTCGCTTTCTCACACAACATCGCAGGTGATTATACGTTTTAAATACTCCATCAATCAAAAAATCAGCGTCTTATGCTACAACGTTTTTTTATTTTTTGCTCGGGAGCCGACACCGATATTCTTGAACAGTGCTCTGCCGGAGAGCGCACTAAATATGCAGGAATTGGTGCCACGGTTTTCTTCACCGCTGTCATGGCAACCATTGCTGCCGCATATGCCTTGTTTACGGTATTTGACAGTTATGTCTCGGCAATTTTCTTCGGAATCATCTGGGGCTTACTCATCTTTAATCTAGACCGGTTTATTGTTTCCACCATCAAAAAACGAGATAATTTTTTCGATGAACTGATCCAGGCCTCACCCCGAATCGCGCTTGCCGTTATAATAGCAATCGTCATTTCAAAACCTTTGGAGCTAAAAATCTTTGAGAAAGAGATCAATCAAGTGCTTCTGGAAGAGAAAAATGCAATGACGCTCGAAAACCAAGACCAATTAGCACTGCAATATACGCCTACTCTCAACGCCATAGCAGCAGAAATAGAAGAACTGGAATCTGAAGTCCGTACGAAAGAAGCCGAAGTAAACGCCTTATACGACACCTACATCGCCGAAGCAGAAGGCCGCGCCGGAACCGAAATCTTGGGTAAAGGACCCGTTTACCAGGAAAAACGCGACAAACACGATGCCGAGCTGGCCGCGCTCCAGAATCTTAGAGCGACCAATGCTGATAAAATCAATGCGCTCGAGACACAACAGCAGACCCTAACCAATGAATACAACGAAAAAGTCGCCAGCACCCAACCGGTGATAGATGGATTCGACGGACTCATGGCACGGGTGAACGCCTTAAATAAATTACCGTGGCTGCCTTCTCTTTTTATTTTCTTATTGTTCTTGGCCATTGAAACCTCGCCAATTTTGGCAAAACTTCTCTCGCCTAAAGGGGCCTACGATCTCAAGTTGGCTGAGCAGGAAGGAGCGGTTCGATCTTGGGTAACGCAACAACAAATGCAACGGGAAATAGTAGTTACCACCGATCGAGAAGTAAACAATCGAGTGTATGCTGATATCGCAGAAGAGCAGGAGCTTTATGATTACAAACGACAGAAAGCCAGGGAGCTGATGCAGCTGCAGGCAGATGCGTTCTATAAAAAGCAAAAATCCGTGCTTTAGGTATCTCAAGATATTCCGGATTTCGCTATCTTCACTTTCCGAATAACACGCAACAAATCGTGAAGTCAGAAGAAGTACATACATACCTCACTATGCAGTGCTCATTGCACGATATGTTTCCAACGCTTCCCTTTAGTCGTGTAGAAGCGCCGGACATGTCGGTTGGCAGCACCTTCTTCGGAACCGATCCGGTTCATGAAAATCTGGAAACCGCACAGCACCGTATGGATCGGTTTCAGCAGCAACACCCCGACGCATTAATTGCCAATGGGTATCTGGAAGCTCGTTCCTTTTATAATACCGATCGCTACCAGCGCCAAACGCCTACAGGCAAAGAATATCGAAACATCCATTTGGGTACCGATTTTTGGGTTGCCGATCGAACCCCTCTTCATTGTCCCTTGCCCGGAACGGTGGTTATTTCTCACAACAACGCATTTCATAAGGATTACGGACCCCTACTGGTTGTAGAACACCGTATAAAAGACCAACGATTCTATACCCTGTATGGGCATCTCTCAGAAGATTCATTGGTTCATAGCCCGGCAGGTACCACCCTTGCACAAGGAGACCAACTGGGTTGGATTGGAGGTGCTTCAGAAAACGGGGACTGGGTGCCGCATTTGCATTTTCAAATTTTAACCCACTTACTGGGAAATACCGAAAACTATCCCGGTACTGCCTACCCCTCTGAATTGGATCACTGGATGGCATTGTGCCCCAACCCCGATCTGCTGTTCAAAGAGCATCTTCCCCAGGGTCCCGCCCTTAGACTTGCCCCATCTTGGTCTTAATAGCACGGGCGAATTGATGTGCTGCAGAAGGATGATCACGCAACCAAATTTCGGGTTCAATCAATTCTAATTCTGAAACCATAGGAGCTCCGGCTTCATCCCACATGATATCCACACGTCCATACACCGGAAGGGATAGACAACTATTCATAGCATTTTCAGCAAGTGTGATCTCCGCTTCGGAAGCTTCATATGAATGTACGGTTCCTCCAAAATCATCCTGCACGCGAAAATCGCCCGCCTTCGCCTTTTTCAGAATAGCATGGGTGAATCTTCCTCCAAATACCATCAGCGAAGCCTCTCCTTTTTGTGTAATGGACTTCTGAAAGGGTTGTACTAGCATATCTCGCTGTGCAAGGAGTTCGGCAAACCGAGGAGTAAAGGCTTGAATCTGGGAGCCCTGTAATTGATATGTTAGATAGGCCGCTGCTCCAATTGCAGGCTTTACGATTACATGCTCCCATGCATTCGTCTTACAAATTTCTTCGAGCGACCTATGGGTTTTGGTGCTCGCAAAAAAGGTGGGGACGATAGGAATCTGCTTTTGTTGAAGGTCATGCAAGTAATGCTTATTGACATTCCATCGTACCATATCGATGGAATTGATCAAATGCGTTTTTTGCGGTACCGATTCCAGCCATGTCATAAACTCGTCATATCGCTCGTAGTAATCCCATGTCGTTCTGAGAACCACGGCATCACTGTTTTCCCAAGCATAGTTTGGATTGTCCCAGGCGGTACGCTTCACCAAAAACCCTTCGGCTTCCAAGGCAGCTTTCAGGAGTTCATATTCCTTCAAGATATTCGCAATATAAGGAGTCTTCTTTTTGGGATGTGCATATCGCTGTTCGGTAACTAAGGTAATGGTTGGCATAGGATACATTTTCGGAATAGAAAATAAACTTATTTTTACCATCTAAATGTACGGTATGAAATCAATTTATCTCACCCTTTGCCTGCTTTTTTCAATGGTCTATTTTGTCTATGGACAATCCTATTCCGAAGATAAAAAAGCCATCTTAACGGTTATGAAAGCACAGGAAAAAGCGTGGAGTGCCCACGATCTTGAAGGTTTTATGGAAGGCTATTGGAAAAGTGATTCCTTAACGTTCTACGGTGCCAGCGGTCTCACCAAAGGGTGGCAAGCTACCCTTAACAATTACAAAAGAGGCTATCCTTCTCCAGCCGACTCGGGAACCCTTCGCTTTACCATTAATGATGTGTCACCCATCGATGCTACCAGTTATTGGGTGATGGGTGCCTATCATCTGGAGCGGACCAAAGGCAATGCCGAAGGTGTGTTTATGATTATCTTTAAGAAAATCGATGGCGAGTGGAAGATTGTAGCGGATATGTCCTGCGGCTAAAAGCTGCGATCCGGATGAAAAGAGGCAACGGAAAACGGGCATTTTTTTCCGGATAAGATTGCGGCGATTATAGCACCGGTTGCAGGTGCCATACTCCATCCCATCATGGCATGCCCTGTGGCAATAGCAAGATTGTCGTAAGCAGCGGTACGGCCAATGTAGGGCAATCCATCAGGAGTCACCGGGCGCAATCCACAAGCCACTTGAGCTTGTTCCGCTTCAGAAACAGACACGGCATTATAATAATGGGGCACAGCTCTGGCTATAGCTTCTACCCGTTCTTTTCTAATTTTCGTGTTGATTCCTGAAAGTTCCATAGTACCCGCAAATCGAGTAGCGTGCTCCATAGGCGTTACTGCTACTTTTGATTCGGCAAGAATGGCCGGCAATGTAATAGGAAGCCTACGCGACACATCAATACGATACCCTTTCCCCGCTTCCAGCAGTAATGAGAGTCCTAGTGAGGCAGCCAGCGAACGGCTCCAGCTTCCCGCTGCTAGCACAAACTGATCCGCCTCAAACGTGGAGGTAGCTGTCTGTGCCGCCAGAATGCGCGTTCCTTTCTTTTTGAATCCTACCACCGCCTGCTTCGGAAGAATGGTAACGCCTTGCTGTTTCAAATGTGTTTTTAGCTGCTGCATGACCTTATGTGGAGTACTGTGCCAATCGCATTGGTAATGAACCCCTCCTAGAACAGCATCTGAAACGGATGGTTCTAAGGCCTTTACCTGGTTTTTGGTAAGCATCGTAGCTCCTAGTCCTTCCCGCTGTACCAACTGTTGGAGTTGTTGTTCTTTCTCCAACGCTTTGTGAGTGATGCAAAGCGTTAGCAGTCCTTTGTTTTCAAGATGAAATTGAAATGCGGGTAAGGTCAATAGCTCCTGATACAGCTCCACACTCTTCACAGAGAGGTCTTTAATGGCCTGAACGGCTTTGGCAGACTTGGCTGCGGTACAACTCTTCTGAAATGCTCGCGCCCAACGTAGAAAATCTTTTTCAAGTCTTGGTTTTATGTACAACGGACTCGCACGGTTAAACATCCATTTAAGTCCTTGCCGCACCATCCCAGGTGAAGCTAACGGCACCAAATGACTGGGCGAAACAAATCCTGCGTTCACATACGAAGCGCCCGAGCTCATATCAGACTGGTCTAAGAGAGTCACCTGAAACCCTTCTTGCTCGAGATAGAAGGCCGTACATAAGCCAACGATACCTCCCCCCACTATTACCACACTTTTTGACATGTCTATAGTTTGGCGTGTGCTTCTCTCACTTTTTTGGGTAAGCCGTCTACGATCAATTGATACGAATGGTCGATAAGTTCATATAGCAACTCGGCAGGTATGGCACCTTCCAAGGTCACGGTATTCCAATGTTTCTTGTTCATATGATACCCAGGGATTATGAGTCCGTCGTACGCTTCGCGCAATTCTAACGAACGTTCAGGATCGCATTTTAAATTAGCGGTTAATGGCTGCCGTTCCAGACTTGCCAATGCAAACATCTTGTTCATCACTTTAAACACCAAGGTATCATTGTCAAAAGGAAATGATTCGGTGACACCTTTTTTCTGAAGACAGTAGTCTCTAAATTGCTCAATATTCATACCTACTTAATTTTATATCCCAACACAGGTTGTTCGTTCATGTAAATCAGGAGAAATTGTGCCCCCAAAGAGAGCGGAACTTCAAACTGTAGCCTTCCTTCGCGCATTTCAAAAGGAATTTCAGCATAGGTCTCATTCATGCGATAGGCAAGGGTCTCCGGGGCTTTGGTATGGATACTAAAAGGAATGTTCCCCAAAAAGGTTTCCAATCGCAACACTCCTTTGGTTGGTGTTTCCAGTGCAGAGAAATCGAATCGATCCTGCAACAACAAAGGACGCTCGCTAAAGGCTTCGAATGAGACTGGCGGTTCGAGTAACTGATCTTCCTCCAACTCCGGGAAATGACTATTGATAAATACTTCCGCAGGAGTTTGAAAGTACACATAGCTAGGATCAAATATAAAAGCTCCATCATATCTTCCCGCTCCCCAAGTAGGATCGAAGTGAAAATAGGTGCCATCTATCTTTGCAATATTCCACATGTGATTGGTGTTGAAAGACCGACCGATATCGTTGAAATGGGTTTTGGTATCCCCTCGCACTAGGTAGCTTGAAATCCCTACTTCCTCACAGAGTTTTTCAAAAAGCATCGCATAGCCTTCACAAACAGCGATCCCTTCTTGCAGGGTTCGGGCAATCACTTGCTGGCGTGTTTTTTCTTCTTTGACATTCCGCTCGCGGTAATTTTTAAAGTTGAAGTTAAACTTTTTGTATTCATCAGGGTCGTAGGCCACATTCGAAATGATCCAGGTATAAATAGCCCGTACCTTTTCGGCTTCGGAAGAGAAATCGCGATTGATAAAATGGGCCAGTTCTGTTGTCGAATCAAAAGAAGAAGGATAGAGTTCTATGGTGGCATCAACACGCTCGAAATCTTGTGCCTGTAGCATTGGACTACCAAGGTACCCCAGTAAAAAAAGGACCCTAACTATTGTTATTGTTTTCATTTTGTAGCAAAGAAGTATGATGGGGAGTGAGCTGTGAGTAATCTACTTTCCAATGAATGGTAGCCGCCAGGTTTTCTAATAACTGCATGGTTTCGTAAGCCTGTTGGTGTGCCTCTTCCAACAACCCGCTGCCCGGTATTTTATCGACAATGTATTGTTTCGCTTCGGCATTGATTTCGGTGAGGTCGGAAGCCGTAAACGGATTGGCCCAACCTTCTTTCTTATCATAATACTTGAAGTCGGTTTCAATTGAGAGCAATTCGGGCTTTGGAAACTGACTCACAATAATTGTTCGCTGTGCTTCATCGGGTTCCAATTGAAGCGTCGTAAGATCGAACCCCACATGCGCTTTGGCCTCGATAAGCACCAGCGCTTTTTTCTTTCCTAAGAGACGGTTAACCCATTTGTGCTTCATACTCTCGTAATGATAAATCTCTGAAAAATCACCTTCTACCGTGATCAGCTTACATACAGACCGAATTTGTCGCATCAACACCACCGATTGCCGCTGTGCTCGTTGTTTTTTTCGATCTTTGGTTACCCAACCGAAAATGAAGTAGGCAGCGATGGCACCTAGACCCAGTCCTAAAAACAATGTTTCCATTAGGCATTTTTTATTTTGTCGAGATGGGTATGTTTAAAATGATCTTTGTATTTGAGGCCATATCCCACGGCCCGATCCAAGGAGGCATGAGAAAACAGTATAATTCCTACCAACAGCATCCAAGGATAGTTTGTGAGAATCCCCAGGAGTACTAGCGCGATGGCGATTCCTTTATGATGGAACAGATTATAGGTAAGCGCCCCAGTTCGTGGGCTTTGGAGATACCCCAACATACCAATATCTGGCGTAAGAATCAACACCGGAAACCACCACCAGGCAAATTCAAGTTGCGAAAAAAAATACAGTCCAGCGAGAAACTGCATCCACTCTTCTATTTTCAATACTGTTTTCATTCTATAGCATATAATACAGGTCTACTGGGCGCGGCATCATTTTCAAAATTAGCGTGTTGTAAGTTCAGTACATATCTACCGTCGGCCACTTCGTTTGGCACGTAGATCAATTCTGTAATGGTTGCGTTGTAACGGGGGGCTTCGGGTACATTCCAAAAAGCCTTATGCGCCGCCAATGCCCCTTCGTCTTTCTCTTTATCTACCGAGGGCAAATCGATCAACAAATGTTGTATTCCCAAGTTGCGCATATAGGCCGCCGCATCTTCGTGAAGGTACGGCCAATTACTGTGGGAATACTTTTTCTGCTGTTTTTCGTCGGTGTTCGGGAGGGTTCTAATGATCAGCGCTTCCGGTGTACTACCGTTCAACATTTTTTTAATTTCTATTGCGGGAATAATTTGATCGTCTCCCACGGTTTCAGGCACTACGGTAATCACTTCCGCCAGAAAAAAATATCGGTCTAATAGCCTGGCGATCGAATGCGCTTCCTTCGTAATATGCCCCACCGATTCGGTATGGGTGGCATGCGCATGTGGGTTGAAATAGATGTTATTGAAATTGACAGAGGCGCCTTCAGCAACACTGCCCTTCCAATCACCAAGCTGTACCGGCTCTATTTTAGGTGTATCCAGATACCAGGCCACCGGGTTCTCTTCAGATCCGCGCAGCGTCAATGAGATGTCGATCGGTGCGTGCAAGTCGATCGTTATAAGTCGCTCATCTATCTTAAGGGTAGCTTTCATTGCGTTTCTTCTGAAGGATTTAAATGTACTAAGAATAAATCACTTGCAATACCGTCACTCAGGAACTTTCCTTTCTCTGAAACGCGCAAGGTTGTTCCCTGTTGAAGTAGGTAGCCTTGTGCGATATGGGTAGCGGCCTGCTGTTCGGCATAGTCTCGATAAAGCGTTCCAAAGGTGGTTTCCAACACGTTCAGGTCCATTCCTTCCTGTAGTCGTAAGCGCGTCATCACGTATTCGTTATAACGATCGGTTTTGGTGAGCGTTTCCCGTTCTATAGGTAAAATTTCCCGTTGCAGCGCCCTAATATATTGGGCATTGTTGGCAATATTCCAACTTCGTTGTCTGCCGTCGTAGCTGTGCGCTGAAGGTCCGATCCCCAGATACGGCTTCCCCAGCCAATACCCTTGATTGTTTCGAGACGCGTAGCCCGGTTTTCCAAAATTGGAAAACTCGTAATTGACGTACCCTTCTTCTTTGGTAGCCTTGACCAGTAGCTCGTGATGTTGTTGCGCAGCCTCATCTTCTACCGGCGGCACAATGCCTTTTTCGATAAATTTTTTCAGCGCGGTTCGCGGTTCTACGGTTAGGGCATAGCACGAAAGATGGGGAACTTTTAACGCAAAGGCCTTTTCAAGGTTTTCTTCCCATCGCCCTAATGACATGTCGGGAATGCCATAGATGAGGTCCATGCTTACGTTCTCAAAATAATCTAGAGCACGCTGCATCACCTCCCAGGCTTCTCCTGCGGTGTGGGCGCGATTCATCAGTTTGAGGTCTTGCTCAAAAAAGGACTGCACGCCAATACTCAGTCGGTTTACCCGACTTTTTGCCAGTTGTTCCAGTACGGCTTCGGAAAGATCATCGGGATTGGCTTCTAAGGTGATTTCCGGTGAGGTCTCTAGGGAAAAGGTATCTGAAATTACGGATAAGAGCCGTGCTATCTCTTCCGAAGTCAATAAACTTGGCGTACCACCCCCAAAATAGATGGTTTCAAGCGGACCTTTGAGTTCGTTTTTGCGAAGCTGAAGTTCGTTTTCCATAGCCCGAAGCAAGGGTTCCTTTTTTTTAAGGGAAGTTGAAAAATGAAAATCACAATAGTGACAGGCTTGCTTGCAGAATGGAATATGTAGATAGAGACCTGACATCAATAATTTTTCTTCGGAAAGGTACGCAATTGAAGCCTGGGGTAGCTATTGGACGCGATCTTCATTTTGTTTGACAAAGGCATCCCAACCCGAATATTTTTTTCCGGTAGCTATGCTTCCGCTATTGTAGAAGTGACACACCGCCGCCGCCAAGCCATCGGTACTGTCCAGATTCTTCGGAAGGGTTTTTAGCCCTAAGGTTTGTTGCAACATCTTAGCCACCTGTTCTTTGCTTGCGTTCCCGTTTCCGGTGATGGCCATTTTAATTTTTTTAGGAGAATACTCTGTCACCGGAACTTGCCGAGACAGGCCCGCGGCCATGGCAACCCCTTGTGCTCTTCCCAATTTTAACATGGACTGAACATTTTTTCCGAAGAAGGGTGCTTCAATAGCGATCTCATCGGGATGATGTGTATCGATGAGCTCGAGCGTACGTTCAAAAATTTGCTTCAGACGTACGTAGTGATCGTCGAATTTGGAAAGTTTGAGTTCATTTAGTTGAAGAAACAGCATCTCCTTTTTGACCACTTTAATCAACCCAAACCCCATGATCGTGGTTCCGGGGTCTATCCCTAAGATGATTCTTTCCGAAGTCATACTGCAGCAAAAGATTACTTACTTTAGCGAAACATGATCGCCATTTCCTACAAAGCTAAACATTATGGTTGGATTGCCCTAAAGGGAATTATTTTGGTCGTAACCACCTATTATGTCTATAACAAGCTGTCGCAAGCCGATCGGGAAATCGACTGGTTATGGCAGTGGACCCAAAGAGCAAGTTCGTACGCCTGGTTTGGGGTGTTTGTCGCTTTGGCGACCATCAATTGGTTATTAGAAACGCAAAAGTGGCGGACTGCGGCGTCTCAGGTACGCAGCATTTCTTTTCGTACCGCCTGGAAACAAAGCCTAATGGCCTTAACCGCATCGCTGGCAACGCCCAATCGCATTGGCGAATATGGAGCAAAAGCATTGTTCTTTCCGCCGAGGCATCGAAAAAAGATCATGCTCTTCACCTTTGCGGGTCAGAGTAGTCAAATGGCCATTACAGTGCTCATGGGGAGTGCCGGGTTGTTAGTCAGTTCGATGTCGGTATCCACCATTATTTCCCCCACCTTTTTTTGGGGTAGCCTAGGGATCACACTTGTTATCTTGGGCCTAATGTATCGCTACCGAAAAATGGACTGGTTCGTCCAAGGTGCGAGTCCGTTGCGAATTTGGAGCTTTTACCGGAACCTTTCTACAACTCTCTGGGGAACGCTGCTAGGATATTCGTTACTGCGATACTTTTGTTTTAGCAGCCTTTTCTATGTGATATTACTGGTTTTTGGTGGTTCTATGACCGTTCTAGAATTTTTTCCCGTCATTACGATCCTGTATTTGCTCGTGTCGATTATTCCCTCTTTTGTATTGTTAGATGTAGTGATTCGGTCTGGGGTTGCCGTTTGGTTATTCTCCTTTTATAACATTCAGGAAATCATTATCTTAGGAACGATTTTTTTGATGTGGTTTCTCAATGTGGTACTCCCCGCCCTACTGGGTTCCTGGTATCTTCTCACCGTTAAAAAACAGCCCGTATGATCGCTGTTAGTATTGGTATTACTGCCGCATATTTAGTACTCCTCCTGTGGATCTTGTGGGGATATTTCCGTTGTGAAAGCGTTCCAGATGTATTGACAGACGGTCCTCCACCCAAAACACTGTTTACGGTCATCGTTCCGTACCGGAACGAGATCGAACATCTGCCGAGCTTATTAGGCTCGTTAAAAAACCTGGAGTATCCGCATAGCATGTTCGAAATCATTTTTATGGATGATGCCTCAGACGACGGTTCTACCGAATTGATTGAGACCATGCTCGCCTCCATTCCAATTCCCTCTCGGATAGAGAAAACGCCATCACACACAGGCTCGCCCAAAAAGGATGCTATAAGTCACGCGGTACAGCTGGCTGAATTCGACTGGATCGTAACTACCGATGCCGACTGTGTGGTTCCCAAATACTGGTTGCGAGCGTTTGATGCGTACCTTCAGAACCATTCGGTTCAACTCCTGGCAGGTCCCGTATTTATCAAGGGCAAACAAAATCGGAGAGAGCAGTTTCAAACCTGGGATGGAATTAGTCTGCAGGCCCTTACCATGGCTGGGTTCGGAAATAAGACGCCGCTGTTGTGTAATGGCGCCAACCTGGCGTATGCTAAAAACGCCTTTTTACAGGTCGCCGGATATCACGGGAACACCCACATTGCAAGTGGAGATGACGTGTTCCTGTTGGAAAAAATGACCACCCAATTTCCAGGTCAAACGGCCTATTTAAAATCGCCACAAGCAATTGTGAACACCGCGGCAGAGGAACAGTGGAGCCATATTATCGAGCAACGAATAAGATGGGCAAGTAAAACGTCCAAACAAAAGAACTGGAGAAATCCGCTTATTGGAGGGATCGTGTTCTTAGCAAATCTTTGGTTCCTTCTCGGTTTATTACTGTCGCTGCTTTTTTCGGAACTCTTCAAATACTATCTGGTATTCGCTATTCTAAAGGTGCTGCTCGATCCTATTATCTTATGGACCTGCGCACATTTTTTTCGGAAACGGCTCTCCATTTCCTACTATCTGTGGAGCGCCTTATTCTACCCCTTTGTGACCCTTTGGGTGGTTTTTAAGAGCACTACCAGTGGCTACCAGTGGAAAGGCCGTCGTTTTAATACCTAATTATTTAGTACATTAGTCTCTCAATTATCGCCCTATGAAACTGAATCACCTACTTTTAGCTTGCTTCTTTCTGCTAACCGCCTCCATGGTGGCACAAGACACTTACACGATCAACGGAACCAGCTATACGCTAAAAACTGAGGTTTCGGGACCTCTTACTTTGCTGTGGAATACCGTGGATGGAGAATATCGCTATTTTTCGAAGAAAGGAGGCACGATCCTCGAATTGCGAAACACGCGGAAGAACGGTCAATTTCAAGAAGAATACAAAGCGATACTGCAATCACAAACGGCAGACGCTTCCGTGAACGTTTCAGAGGTTAAACTCACCGTTCCCAGTTTGCGATCCTTTTTTATCACCTACAACAAACAAGTCGACCCCAATTACGCAATAGACACTCCGTCGGTCGCCTTAAAGACCCGACTCGGAGGGTTTGTAGGCGGAACTAATTACGTGTACGCGACCAATCCCGATAATAGTATCATCCCTCAATTTGGGGTAGAATGGGAAATCTATGATGAGGTAAAACTACGCCGACATGCATTAGTGTTGCAATTCCGACAGCTTCTGGGGACCTCCGATTACGATTTTTCATCCTCTCAGTTCTCGCTGAACTATCGTTTCAAGTTTATAAAGAGTGCTGCATTCGACTTCTTCGTGAACACCAAAATTGTAAACTATATTGTGGTCAATCAAAACGTTGAATTTATAGATGATTCTGACGAGTTGATTACCTTGGGTAATTACAACGAATTCCTAGCACCCTTTGCTTTGGGAATTGGGGCCGATATTGCGCTGGGGAATGGCTATCTTACCGTAGCGTATAACGATATTGTTGCGCTCAATTTGAATAATAACGATGAATTTCCGGTAGATTTCACGGTGGGATACAAGTTCAATCTGTAGTGGCCAACACCAACGGAAATGAATAATGGGACCGTACCGGTATCCCTCTTTTATAGGCCGGCTCGAGTCGTGGAAGCGAATCCATACTTTCTTGTATCCATGCGGTTAAATGCGGAAGAGATGCCTTGGTAAGACTATCCATATCAAGAGGGTTTCTAAGAATGAGCTCCCCGTTCTTTGCAATCACGAACTCAATCCACAAAGTATCGTGAAGCGCTTGTGTCGCTTCCAAATCTCGGTTTTCGATAGACCGATACAAATGGTCTAGAACCGTTGTTTCGAAACACTTTTTTTGTTCGGCTTTTTCCGTGAAGGACATACAAGCGGGAAAGGTAGGGTAACGGTCTACGTCCTTCCAATCTAGCTGTGCTTTTTCCTGTTCGTAAAAGGTTTCCGAAGAGATCTTCTCGGTTTCAAAAAACTGACAGGAATTCAAAATTATTACCAATAGTATGAAAACAGCGTACTTCATAGGCGCAAACAGTGCTGAAAAGTACGATTTTTAGTTCATACTTAATCCTTCTCGAAGTGAAGTTGGGTCGTAATGTCTTTAATACGTTGTTTGGCATAGGCGCTGTAGAGGCCATTTTCACCGAATTTCGCCAAATAGCGCTCGTAATGAGGAATCGCTTTCGAGGCATCCGATTGTTGGTTTTCAACGGCGGTGGCTAACATATACCAGCCACGCTGACTTTCAGGGTTCTCGACAACAACTTGTTGCAGAGCTTCGTACTGCTTCTTGTATCGTTTCTGTGCGCCATAGAGTAACGCCAACTGCATGTATTCTTCTTCCACAGAAGGGCGTTTCAAAAGTATGGCGATCTCGTAATGCCGCTCCGCTTTATCGTATTCCTTGAGTCCGCTATACGTAGCAGCCACCCCCGCATGCCATTCGGGAATCTTATCATTGAACTGATTGATCAGAATTTTGTACTGTGTTAGCGACTTTTCGTACTGCAGCGTCGCCCTGTAGGAAATCGCGAGGTGTTCGTGTAACGATTCGTTGCTTTTTCCCACGCTCACAAGTCGTTCATAATCCTCAACGGCCTGGTGAAAAGCTTCCGTATAAAAAGCATGTAGGGCCCTAAGATTGAGAAAACGAAGACTGTTAGGGTTTTGCTTCAGCGCTTCAGAAATATAACGGGATGCGGTGTCAAAATCTCGCTTGGTGAGTGTGTATCGCGCTCGCTTATAGCGTGCATTTTGATGTCGCGGTTCTAACTGAAGCGTTTGTAAAAAGAGCTGCTGTGACAAGGAATCATTTTCTCCTTCCCAAACCAATCCACGTTGGTAGTGGTAGGTCGCCTGCATCGGGTCTTTCACCGATAATTCGCGCAGCAGACTGTCGGCCGCCAGTTTATTGCCCTCTCGAAAGTACAATGTTGCCAACGCAAATGGTACGGTAGGAGTTTCCGGCTGCTTTCGTAGTTGTTCTTCATACAAGGAGATCGCCTTCGACAGGTCGCCCCAATGCTCGTAAATAGCCGCTTGTTGCTTCCAGGTGTCGGGAATCTCCTGATACATCTGCAAGGCTTCAGAATAGGTTCCAGCGGCATACAGGCTATCGGCCAAAGCCGAAGGTGTTTGGCCTTCGGCTTTAAAAACTAGTACTCCCAAAATGATTAGGAAAACTCTATTCATCTATACTGAAAACTATTGGAAGCGAATACATTACTGAAACTTTTTTTCCACGATGCACGCCAGGTGACATTTGCGGCAACAAATGAATAACTCGTAAGGCCTCAGTTTCTAATTCTGGCTGCGGGGCACGCGCTTTTGCATCTAAGATATTTCCTTCAGTATCAATTTTAAACTGAACGGCAATACGCTGGATACCCATCAGTCCTTGTCCCTTAACTACGTCGGTATTAAAATTCTTGACGACCAAACTGGAAATCTTTTCCGTCATGCATTTTTTAGCTGCTTGTTGCCCTAAATTCTCACATCCCGGGTAAATTGGCGTCTCATCAATAGTTGCGAAAGGAACTTCTTCAGTGCTTACAACTTGGGAATATGTCATTCCTTGCGGATTAACAGGGTGTAGTGCCGTTGAGAGTTGGGTAACCCTAACATTCAAGGTGTTTAGTTGTTTCAATTCTTCCTCGGAAAGTTCCCCTTTGGCCTCTAGCGCCTGCTGTAGGTCGACGATCTTTTCAGAAATTTCAGAAGGTGCTTCCGAAGCTCGCTCTTGAGAACAGGCGGTGTAGATGAGCATCCCGCCAATAATCGGGAGCAATAACAAATACTTGAGTTGAACAATATTCTTGGATTTGTTTTTACGTAACATAATAATTCGTTTTTTGATTAATGATTGATTGAAAAATGTATTGATGAATGAAACGTTCTTGGTTTGAAATACCTGAGAAAGTAATTCCTGATAGTACTTGGAAGATCCTTGTAAGCGCGCCACGTGCCGGTCGGCTGTGTATTCGTGTAAGGCCCCCACTCGATGCTGAAACAGGTACACTAGCGGATTGAACCAAAAGAAGATTCGGAGGAATTCAAAATAAAGCAGGTCGTAACTGTGCCATTCGTCTACATGTACCTTTTCGTGTTGTAAGATGGCCGCTCTCTGCGTCGCGTCCACAGACGCTCCCAGATAAATCTTTCGGAAAAAAGTGAAGGCTGCCGTTGACTGCGGTAATTCAATGTAATCGATGCCATGACTTTCTTTCTGTTTCCCTTGAAGGGTTAGTTGCACCATTCGAAATAGTTTGATTCCCAATAGCGAAAGCGCTACCAGGCTCCCAAAGGCCCATAGCATTGTCCAGGAAAACCACGAAGTTGTTCCGGCAAGCACGCTCCCGGCTTCAGAAGTTGTGGAAACCGACTCACCTACGATGACCGTTGGCAGTGAAATCACATAGTTCTCGGGGATCTGCGCTCGTATGGCTTCTATTCGAATCATTGGAAGCAACAAGGAAGCCAACGGAGTTAATAATAAATACCATCTATTGGCGCGATGAAAGGTCTCTCGCTTCAGAAATACATCATAAACAAGTAGAAACAACACTTGAAATGCAATGGTTTGGAGAAGATAATGTATCATTCTGAATCTTTTTTAATTTCTTTTAGCACACCCTCTAACTCTTGTAAACTCATATCGTTTTTCTTCACAAAAAAGGAAACGAGACTTTTAAACGAGCCTTGGAAATAGCCGTCCATCAATTTATTCAGACTTTGATGACTGTACTCTGCCTTATGCACCAAAGGGAAATAAATATGCCCACGACCTTCCTTTCGATACCCCACAAATTCTTTGTTTTCTAAGATGCGAACGATGGTCGAAACGGTATTATAGGCCGGTTTTGGCTTTGGTAACTCGTCAATGATCGCAGCCACGTTGCCTTCGCCCAGGTCCCACAATACCTGCATGATGTCTTCTTCTGCTTTTGTTAGTTCTTTCATGCTATAAAGGTGAATAATGATCAATTTTAATTTTCCAGGAACCGTCTTCCTGTATCCATAAGAGGGTAAAGCGCACTACAGATTCTACTTCTTTTCCTTCGTACATAAAAGTGAGGTACGACACGCCCCGCTGTATCGCAATCTCCCCATACGGCAGGATTTCATTGTTTTCTAATCGCCATCTTACATGCCTTCCTTCCAACCCCTTCCAATAGTTAACCACCGCTTCGTTGCCTTCGATGAAGGTACGCGGACCGATAATGTGTGCTTCCGAACTGTAAAAGTTAGCAATGGCAGTAAGTTCCCCATTGTTATAGGCCGTTTCCATGGCGCGATTCTGAGTTAGGATTTCCTCCGCTACACTTTGTGCCTGTGCTACCAACGAAATACCGAGTAGCAGGATGAGAAGGGTTGTTTTCATGGTGTTCGTTTTAAAATTCCTATTTGTTGAAGCCATACCAGCTTATCGTCCAAATAGCCGTGACTGATTTCAAACTCTGGCGTCATAAACGAATGATTCGCCCGTGGATATTCTTCAATTCGATAGGGCACATTAGGGGCGATATGCTGTTTAAAATTCTGAAGGCTCGCCGAGGCATGAACTCGTTCGTCATTTTCACCATACTGTAAAAACACCGGACAGCCAATTTGAGAAAGGTCCCTCACAACGGTCCTATCGGTTAGATCTTCCGCGGAAGGCGCGGCCGGCACCAGTGTACTGTTTGGCGGCAAAAACATCCGTTCGTGACGGTCTCGGAAACTATTGGCTCGTGCTATAACGGATGTAGGTATATTGTTGTTTAAGATTCCGTCGTAATAATCATTCCACAGTGCTACTACAGCGTTGATGTCTGCTTCTGAAAGCCCCAAATTACGGTGGTATTGAGCGACCGCATACAGTTGGCCCTCGCGCATGCTCATGATGGGTGCGGCGGTCGCATTTACAAAGGCCATGTCGGGAAGGGCTCCTGCCATCATTAAGGCCAATCGCCCACCTTCACTGGGGCCGTGAACTCCGACGCGATTCGCGTCTACGTCCGGAAGGTTCTGCAAATAATGGTATAGCGCAATGTACTGTGCTTTTTTTTCTGAAAAGGTCTGCTGTCTAAAATTACCTTCGCCTTTCGACTTGCCATTGCCAGATTTATCAAAAATCATGGACACCAGTCCTTGGGCTGCAAAGTAGCGTGCCTCGTATTCGTAATTCTTCATGCCAACAGCACCTCCTCCCGGAAGGACTAAACATGCTGCTGCATCATGTGATTGTGGCGGGTAAAACACTTTGGCGAATAACGTATCACTACCAACGGGTATCCAATGTTCTTCTATTTTGATTGGAGGTAGTGATTGAAGCGTGCGCGACGTGTTATTTCGCAACTGAACCCTGTACATGCCATCTTGCGGATGAAATTCCCAAAGCGCTCCGGAAACCGTCCAAAGTAGCTGTTCTCCAATGGGCTTTAACGACATGGTTCGTTCAGAATAGGGCGACATCACATGTAGGTATCCGTTACCCGCATAGATAACCGTTCGTTGGCCGGTGCTGTCTTCGAACACCCCTTCGTAGGACGCCAAATCGGATTCTGCTAATGGAGGAAGCTGCTTCCATAAGGTGATCGATTGTTCTTGTCCGCTGTAGGTTATAGTTCCTTTACTTGGGGAGGTTACTGGTTCCCAACGAAGGTTCCAAGGGGCTCCTTTCCGAAGAAAAACAAATTTCGATGCGCCTTTGTTTTTTAGAGGGTAGCTAGCTTTGCCATCTACATAGGGAAATGAAACCAAGGTGTCTGCCTCACTCACCACGATTTTGATGTATTCATAGCTACCTCGATACATAACTTCTCCAACATAGGCTTGCCCTATCACGGTTGAAACCGAAAATATTCCAAAGAAACAGAACCATTGAAGTAGCCGCATGTTGTTGTATTCACTACAAATATAACTAAATATTTAGTTTAAACTAATTTTTTAGTTTAAATACTGTAACAGATACCTACTTTTGAATACTAATGACACAGTTTGGAGCTACTTTGCATTACCATAGGGTTTGTTTTGATGATCGTAGGAATAGCGGGCAGCATACTTCCCGTCATTCCGGGGACACCCATCAGCTGGGCGGGATTGATCGTACTCTATCTCGCACCTGCCCTGCCCTTTGATTGGGTATTTATTAGCGTTACCGGATTCGTCGCCATTGCGATCTACGTGTTGGATTACATCATTCCCGCGATGGGGACCAAGCGCTTTGGCGGAAGCAAAGCCGGGGCATGGGGAACGACCATCGGACTCATCATCGGGCTCTTTTTGCCTATTCCCTTTGGCATCTTAGTGGGTGCTTTTGCCGGAGCGTTTGTTGGTGAAATGGTGTTTAACGAAACCAACGGCCCCGATGCTGTTAAGGCTGCTTTTGGATCGTTTATAGGATTTCTCGCCTCTACTTTTATGAAGTTTTTTGCCACCCTGGTGTATCTTGGTCTCTTCTGCTATCAGGTCTGGAACCACCGCGAATTGCTTTTTTAAGTCCGTTGCGATGATGACAAGTTCAAAATCTTCCGATGTAGGGTAAAACAACCCTTATGAAACCTCTGCTCACCCTTCTATCTTTCACTTTCCTCGTTGCTAGTTGTATGAATTTTTCTTCGGAAGAAGAACCCTACGTTGAAGAATTCCAATCGTATGAAGATGCTGAAATATATGCTGATACTCCTTCCGAAGCGACTCCAACGAACTCGAAACGTATGGCTCAAAACAACACTCAAATAGTCTATAAAAACACCATTGACCCGAAAACCAACATGGTCACCGGGCGCGTACCCTTACCCCAATCGTGGAATTTTTCCGGCCCAAATAATGAAGGGTTATTTTTAGAAGGTCCTAATGGCATCAAAGTGTATCAAATGAAGTATCAGTCGTTTATGTACACCCAAGATCCTTATTACCAACAAATATACGCGCAAAGTGGAGCAAATCTTCGGCAAGATCTTAATGTACAGCAAATTCTGCAACAAGACATCATTCCGTCAATCACGCAACAAGGATACTCTCGTATCCGCAACTATCCTATTCCACAATTAGCCAAAGTGGATGAACAGTATTTTGCTCAATTGTACCAGGTAGCACCCTCACAAAAGAGTTTTGAAGTATTAGGGGCTGAATTCAACGCGCCGGATGGCAGTAAATCACTCCTGATCCTACAAAAGATGAGCAGTTTTTCTCAGGGCTTGCTCATGTGGGGATACAGCGGCTATATTTTGGACGCTCCAGCGTCTGAATTTGAATCGGCTAAAGAACACTTGATAAATGCCTTGCTAAACGTTCAGCACAATCCGCAGTACATTGCACAATACAATCAGCGTGAACGCCAAAAATCAAATGCGAGTTGGACAGCGCATAACAACCGAATGGCTGCTAATCAGCGTAGTTTCGATGCCACACAAAAAGCCTATCGGGAATCTACGAATGCCGTGAACGATGCCATGATGAGCACGTGGCGTTCTCAGAACGAATCATCAGACCGCATGCAATCCCAATTTGTAGACGGCATTTGGGAACAAAAGAACATGACCGATCCCAATTCTGGAAACACCTATAAAGTGCAAGAGGGCTATAATCAATACTGGAGCAACGGAAATAACGAATACATTGGTTCGAATGATGCGTACTACAATCCAAATACAGACACCTCTGTTAACAATCAAAATTGGCAACAATTAGACGCCACGGATGACGGCGGTTGGTAAGTTGATAAGTGCTAGTACCAGGTAGTTTTCTTCTCAATAGCGGTATGTCGGGTTCCTTCTTCCAAGGGCCCGTCGTATTTTCCCATATAGAAAAAACCTAAACATTGCTCTCCTTCGGCCATGGTCACGTGGGCATTCAAATGATTTCGAAGGCCGGGGGAACTCCAATAGGTACCAATACCCATTGCTGTAGCCAGTAACCACATGTTTTGAACAGCCATAGCAGTAGCGGCAACCTCCTCCCACTCGGGAACCGATTCGTTGGGATCTCGTTGCATGCAGATGGCAATTACGCAAGCCGACTGTACCGGCTTTTCGGCAATCTTTTTTTGCTTGATTTTTGAGAATTTCTCGGCGGTGGCTTCAAAGGTTCGCGCAAGAAAATCACTCAATCCCTTTCGTGAGGCTTCGGAATGAAACACCTTGAACCGCCAAGGCTCCGTACGCCGATGCGTAGGCGCCCAATTGGCCGCTTGCAGCAGTGTTTCTATTTCGCTTTTACTGATAGCTTCGCTATTGTATTGCACGGGAAAGACCGAACGACGATGCGCAATGAGTTGTGCTAGTTCCATACCTCAAATGTACCCGTAAAGACCTTAGAAATAATACGCATAGTTCCTAAAAATACGTTAATGTTCTTTACAATTAATAGTATTACTATTATTATTGCGCTTTAAATTACTATTATGCAAAGTTTGCTACGAAATTTCAAAGTGGTTATTCACGAGAGCTTGTATCTAAAAGATCCTGAAACCTCTGATTTAGGTAAAAACATCGTTGGAGAAAGTATTTTGTTGATTGACGAAATAGGATTCGAGAAATTTACCTTTAAGAAGTTAGGAAGTAGAATTGGAAGTAATGAAAGCTCTATTTATCGGTATTTCGAAAACAAACATAAATTGCTTCTGTATTTAACTTCGTGGTACTGGGCCTGGATGGAATACAAGTTGGTCTTTCGAACCGCCAACCTCAACGACACCCAGGAAGTGTTGCGCACAGCGATCGAAGTACTTTCCGAAGAAACCAAACAAGACTCCGATTTTTCACACGTTAACGAAAAGATTCTAAACGCGATTATTATCAGCGAGTTTTCCAAATCGTACCTCACCAAAGAAGTGGATAAAGAAAATAAAGAAGGGTGTTTTTCAATCTACAAGCGCTTGGTGGGACGTTTTGAAAACATCATCCAAAACGCACAACCCAACTATCCCTATGTGGAAAGTTTGGCAAGCATGGTTATTGAAGGGGTGTTGCACCAACACTATTTGAAACAGCATTTTCCTTCTCTAACGAGTTGTGATGAGACCACCATGCCCCATGAATTCTTTACCCACCTTGTGTTTTCAACCCTAAATCTGAGTACTCATGAATGATCCCGCCATCTCCCCCTGGAAACGCTTGGTGAATCTGCTGAAATTAGATCGAAAGGACATTCTCCAGATTATCTATTATGCTATTTTCGCCGGCCTTGTAAACTTGTCGCTTCCGCTAGGGATTCAAGCCATTATCAATTTGATTCAGGGAGCGGAAATTAGTACCTCCTGGATCATCCTGGTCGTACTTGTTACCCTGGGTGTAGCCTTCGTAGGAATCCTTCAGCTCATGCAGTTTCGAATCATTGAAAATGTACAGCAAAAGATCTTTACCCGTGCTTCCTTCGAATTTGCGTATCGCTTTCCGAAGATTAAAATGGAATCCTTTTCAACATACTATCCGCCAGAACTGGCCAACCGTTTTTTCGATACCGTCACCGTTCAGAAAGAAATCACCAAAATCCTACTGGATTTTCCCGCGGCCCTGCTGCAAATTATTTTCGGGCTTTTACTCTTATCCCTCTACCATCCCTTCTTTATAGTGTATGGGGTATTGTTGATTATCTTGATTTACCTGATCATTAAATTCACCGGAAAAAAGGGAATGGTAACTAGTCTCGAGGAAAGCACCCACAAATACCGTATCGCGCATTGGCTTCAAGAAATAGCCCGATCGGTAACCAGTTTTAAACTATCGGGAAAAACCAGTTTGGCCATGCGCAAGAATGATGCGTTGGTTACCCGATATCTCAGTGCTCGTGAGAGTCATTTTAAGGTATTGGTACTGCAGTTTATTCAATTAATCACATTCAAAGTGCTGGTGACCGCAGGATTATTATTGATCGGTGGAATTTTAGTACTCAATCAGGAAATGAATATTGGTCAGTTTGTCGCTGCTGAAATTATTATTCTTCTCATCATTAGTGCGGTAGAGAAGCTCATTCTACGACTCGAATCCTTTTACGACCTGCTTACTTCCTTAGAGAAATTAGGACAGGTAGTAGATAAGGAATTAGAGACACAGCAGGGGGCCCACCCCTTCCAAAACCAACACCGTTTTAGTTTAGAATTGGACGGTGTTTCCTATCATGCCCGGGATAACGGAGACCTACTTCTGGACAACGTGAGCATGAAGATTGATAGCCAAACACGTCTCCATATTTCAGGAGCTAGCGGTGCGGGGAAATCTACGCTGCTTCAGTTGATCTCTGGAATCTTAGATGCTTCCAAAGGCAATATTTACGTAAACGGACTCTCCATGAAAGGTATTTTGCCCAATGGGTATCGTGCCGGAATTGGACAATCGCTTTCAGAAGAAACTCCTTTTGAAGGTACAGTACTGGAAAATCTAACCTTTGGAGACCCCGAAATCTCTCAGGAGGACGTACAACACGCTATCACGGTAACGGGATTAACAGAGTTTGTCAAGAAGTTGCCGAAGGGTCTTGATACCGTAATCTATCCGGAAGGGAAAAAAATTCCCTTTACCGTGGCCAAAAAGATCGTATTGGCTCGAAGCATTGTCACCTCTCCAAAGTTACTACTGCTTAACGAACCGCTGGAGCAGTTGGAACCCCAGGAACAAGAGCGAATTATTGCCTATCTAACCGCTTCAGAGCGCCCGTGGAGCTTGGTGGTGGTGAGTCAGAATCCACTTTGGAAAAAATACTGCAACACCTTTGCTACGATGGCTAATGGACGTTTCAACTTAAACGCGTAATCATGTTAAACATTTCAAAATCAGGCAAACGCCCAGACGTAAATCTTACGGAATATTCCTCCGGCAGGATCGTATTTCACAAAAGGCACTACCAACATTTCAATAGGTTCTTGCTCTTATTCGCTGTGATTGCTCTCATTATCATTTTCCTACCCTGGACTCAAACCGTTACGGGTACAGGAAGTCTCACGACACTCACGCCCGAACAACGCCCTCAGACGATTCAATCGCCAATTCCCGGAAAGATCGAACAGTGGTACGTTCGGGAAGGTGATTTTGTGGCCAAGGGAGATACCATATTGCATATTTCAGAAGTTAAAAATGAATATTTCGACCCAAATCTGGTATCGCGAACAGGAGAACAGATCAACTCGAAAAGTCAGTCGGTAACCTCGTATAAAAACAAGGTGAAAGCGCTTGAGTTTCAAATTTCAGCACTAACTCAAGAACGTCAATTGAAACTAGAACAGGCAAAGAATAAGCTGGCGCAAGCGAAGCTTACCGTGAAAAGTGACAGCATCGACCTAGAAGCGGCCAAAACAAATCAGACCATTGCAGAACGACAGTTTGAACGAATAAACACTTTGCAGCAAGAGGGGTTAAAATCGCTGACCGAAGTTGAAGAAAGGCGTTTGAAACTGCAAGAAACGGCGGCGAAATTAGTTTCTCAAGAAAATAAGTTCTTGGCGAGCAAGAACGAAGTGATCAATGCACAGGTAGAGTTGAACAGAATTCAGGCCGAATACGCCGATAAGATCGCCAAGGCCCAAAGCGATAAGTTTACAGCCCAATCCAACCAGTTTGATACCGAAGCCCAGGTGAGTAAACTTCAAAACGATTATACCAATTACGAGATTCGAAGTAGCATGTACTACGTGCGGGCGCCGCAAAACGGATATATAAATAAAGCCATTCGCTCTGGGGTTGGGGAAACCTTCAAGGAAGGCGAGCAATTGGTAAGCATCATGCCATCGCAATACGAAAAGGCTGTGGAAACCTTTGTGGACCCTATCGACGTACCATTAATTCACCTAGGAGAAAAAATGCGAATCCGATTCGACGGTTGGCCCGCCATTGTTTTTAGCGGCTGGCCTAACCTTTCTTATGGAACCTACGGAGGAGAAGTGGTGGCCATTGAGAATTATATCTCTACCAATGGAAAATATCGGGTGCTACTAGCACCCGATTCGGACGATCACGAATGGCCCAAGGATCTTCGTATCGGAGGCGGGGCATTTACCTTAGCCTTATTAGAAGATGTTCCTATCTGGTATGAAGTGTGGCGCCAACTGAACGGATTTCCGCCCAACTTTTACACGCCCAATACGAATGAAACTGCACAAAAGTAAGAATATGATCCATCGGTTTTTTTGGTTGGTTTTGCTAGGGTTGGCCGGACCGCTCTCACTTGCTCAGGAACGAATCTTGACCTTCGAAGAATATATGGCACAGGTGAAGGCCTTTCATCCGGTGGTGAAGCAAGCTCAATTACAACTCGAAATGAGTGAAGCGTCCCTGTTGGAGGCACGTGGTGGCTTCGACCCAAAAATTGAAGTGGATTATGAAAACAAGGAATTCAAGAATACCGAGTATTATAACAACTTGAATTCGAGCTTTAAAATACCAACCTGGTACGGTATCGAGTTGAAAGCTTCCTGGGAGCAAAATTCAGGGCAGTTTCTCAATCCTCAGAACACGGTGCCGGAAGACGGACTCTACAGTGCGGGCGTACAACTATCCTTAAAAGACGGATTTTTGCTTACCAAGCGCATGGCCGCCGTTCGCAAGGCAAAATTATTTGTAGCGCAAACTCAAGCAGAGCGCGACTTGTTGGTGACCGCCATTTTGTACGATGCTGCCATAGCCTATGTCGAATGGCTTAAAGCTTATAAGGAGCGTAGCGTATATCAAACGTTTTTGGTGAATGCCGAAACTCGATTTCGCGGTATTCAGAGACAATCGGAAGTTGGCGCTCTCGCGGCCATTGATAGTACGGAGGCGAAAATCACCTATCAAAACCGACAATTATCACTAGAGGCCTCACAATTGGCCTATATAAAAGCCTCCCTGGAATTGGCAAACTACCTCTGGGTAGCCGACAACATTCCGGTTGAATTGCAGGAAGACATGGCGCCGGCTATGGTCACTTCCGAAGACATTGATCGCGTACTAACCCTGTCTGAAGTGGCGTTGAATGCTATGAATATTGATGCGCATCCAAAAATGATCTCGGCCCAACGGAAGGTAGATCAGTTACAACTAGATGCGCGCCTGAAGGCTAATTTGCTGTTGCCAGACGTTACCGCCTATTACAATTTTTTGACTCCGAATGGGGATCAATTGAATACCTTGAACACAGATAATCTCAAGGCAGGACTGCAACTCTCTGTCCCTATTTTTCTCCGGAAAGAACGCGGAGCCCTCAAATTAGCCCAAACCAAGGCAAGAGATGTAGCGTATGAGCTGTCGAATGAGCGGGTGCGACTTCAAAACAAATTGAATGCTAGGATCAACGCCATTACTTCGTACGAAACACAATTTCGACTCATTAATGATATCGTTCAAAACAGCCAAACCCTCTGGCAGGCAGAAACGCGAAAATTCGACTTAGGCGAAAGCTCTTTGTTTTTAGTCATTTCCCGAGAAAACAAATACATAGAAGCCCGCCTCAAAGAAATTGATCTTGAAAACAAATGGTTTCAAGCCAAAATGGAACTCTTCAAGACGCTGGCGCGCCCCGTGCTATCGCAGTAATTTCCGATCGTTATATTCAGGCTGCGAAAAATCACGCGGCAATTCCGGTAATGTATGTGTAGTCGTTTTGTCTGTTAGCGTTTTCATGAACGCGACGATGGCATCAATTTCAGCTTCAGAAAGGTCCAATGGGTCTGGCGCCAGGGTTTGATTTTCTAAAACCATCCCTCTTCCGGCACCTCCTCCTTCATTGTAAAATTCCATCACTTCCTCTAGCGAATCGTAAATACCATTGTGCATGTAGGGCGCGGTTTTGTCAATATTTCGTACCGTGGGCGTTTTAAAGGCATGTTTAAAAAACGGTGCTACTTCACGCATGGCGCCATTACCTAGCCGACCGATGTCACTATCCAACGTCAGCGGTTGATCTTTATGCGCAGGAACACCTAACACTTCGCTTTCCGACTCTGTATAAAGCGGAGGCACCGTTCCGGAGAATAAGGGCATAAAATGGCAGGTGGCACAGGCAGCCTTTCCGGTAAATAGATTAAAGCCACGCTCTTCTTGGGATGTTAACTCTGAGATCTTCCCTTGAAAGTAGGCATCGAGTTTGCTGTTAAACGCGTTCAATTGCATGACATACGCCGCCAATGCATAGTCAATTTGGTACGGGCGAATCATCGACTGCTTCGGAAAAGCAGCTTGGAAGTTGGCTTGATAGGTGGGACTCAACTTTAGTTTCTCAATGATCTTCTGATAGTCGGTATTAAATTCTTCCTTGCTCAGGATAACATGTTCAAACTGATCTTCCAAACGTTTGGTTCGCATGTCGTGAAAATATCCGGAAGCATAGACCGAATAGTTCAGGGTCATCGCATTTCGTGCTAAGGTACCTCCCCGATTGTTGGCACTTTTCGGAAGTCCGTCTGTAAACGCTTTTTCCGGAGCGTGACAGCTCGCACACGACATCCGATTGTTGGTGGAAAGTATGGGGTCGTGAAAAAGTTTTTTCCCCAGCGCAGCCAAGGCGTCAAATTGGGCCTCCGGATCGATGCTTACGTAATAGAATTCGTTCAGAAAATCGGGCGCGAAGAGATGAGCTGCTTCCGAATTAACCGCCAATGGAAAGCGAGAAACTTCTTGAATGGTCTCATACTGCAAGGCGGTGTGAATGTCTTTGATGGTTTTATAAATGGGGTTGGCCACTTCTTTGATGAAGCGTAATCGATTAAACGTGTTGAAGGAGGTATTTTGTGTGCGTTCGATGCCTATCGAATAAAGGGTTGTCAACTTTTCTAATAACTCCGGCCGATCCATCTGCTTTAGCTCCTCTTCATAATATTTAAAATACGATTGTAGGGATTGCAGCACTACGTTGCTATCTTCCACCCCCTGTAGCGTGCCGGGAGTGTCAAAGCCAGTAATACCCAGTGTGGTGAGGCGCAGTATCGCCTGTCGAGAGGCTTCTAAGAATTGACGATCGTTAATCTTTTGGGTTCGAACAAAAGCTGCTAATCGCGTTGCCTGTATACGTAAGGTGTGCGCTTGTATTGAAAGTTCTTGTAGGGTTGCTTCGGAAAAGGGCGCTGCCATGAGCTCGTCGATTACCTGTAACCCTTTCGGTTCCAGAATGGCAAAGTCGGATACTTTGGGTTCCAGTTTTGGCAATGGGGCGCCATTTAAGAATTTATCATAGGCTTCCTTATCGAGGTATTCCAATAGGAATGAAACCGTTTTAAACCGATCGCGAAGCTTTCGATACGCTGGCTCGAGCTCCGCTTGAGATGCTCTGCCCTGTTGAATCTCCGTTACAAGTTCTTCAAACTGTTCTGTGGCTTCCGTAAACCTGGTGAGATCTTCTCGGTAGTCCCTATTAATATGCCCTATGGCTTTATCGACATAGCTTCGTTTTGGGACCGAAGGTTTACTCGCCAGCATGAGAAATGCACTCAACAAAATACTGCCAAAAAGAAATATAGTATCGCTTCGCATAGTAGAAAGTTATTATGTAGAAAACCGGGCCCTGCTAGGTACCCGGCTTTCTGTGAATATGAAAAAAATTACTTAACTAGCAGTTTCTTAGTATCTCCCTCGTTGGTTTTCAATAAATACGTTCCGGTTTGTAGCCCTGAAATATCAATGGATTTTACATTTCTATAGACAGCTACTCTTTTCCCGGTGATATCGTACATGGCGACATCGGTAACCTTGTTGAAATAAACGATACGCTCTGTAGGATTTGGATAGATAATAAAACCTTCCGTATTCTCATCAAACTCAGGTGCAGCTAAGGTATCAATCGCTCCTGAATCATCAAATCCGGTGATGGCGAACGTAAGTGAATTGTTGTATGGAAACGGGTTAGATCCATCAGGGTGTTGCGAATTTACTAACACCGACTTCCCATCAGCCGTGGCACAGGCTCCGGTAATTTCGGCGCCACGCGGCGTTTGTGTCAAGCGGATCAAATCGTCTACGGTAGGATTGGTCGTTTCCATATCCAAAATGTACATTTCGCACATTCTGTCATCAGGATATTCCAATGGTGTTCTTCCGAAGGACGTACCGTTCAAATCTTCATTGATCAACATATAGGTTTTATCCTCGCCGGCTACATTCACATACAGCATGTTTAAACCATCAGGATTTGAAAGGTGCTTTGATGGGTAGTTGGCAAGCGGCGGACTCGCAGCGAAGTATGGGCCTCCTTCTACAAAAATAGTAACGTCTCCTGTGGCTGGGTCGTATTCAAGGATACGCCCATAGTAATCCCAATAATCGGCATCATCGGGACCTGAAACGCCCTGATCGGCAGCACGCTGAATGTGGTGCGGCGCAAATACCGCTCCGGCAGCCAATTCATCAGACCAGTTTCCCGCAGGGTTATCACGACCGGTTTCAGTCATATACACTTTTCCTGTAGTCTTGTCGATGGTCACCCATTCCAAACGGTTGAACATGGTCGCTCCCGAAGACACGGCTTCCGAGCTAAAGTTCAACATCTTATTAAAATCATCGTTGTTTATTTCTACCCAAGGATCTCCCGGCTCGTCGTGCTTGTACACATAGGTAGTTCCTACGGTGAAATCGCCCGCTACATCAGCAACGAATTTGGTAAAGAATCCAGGTGTTGCGTCAGCACCCATATAAACAGTTTGATTGTCGTTAGCGATTGTTCCCCCTTCAAAAGGTTGACGCCCCCAGTTGTATTGCTTACGCACCGCTTTAGAAGCACGTGGGTCGATCTCTACCATCCAGTTAAAGTTTTGATACTTCGGAATGGTTTGAAAGTTCGCCATTTCAAATTCGGTATATTTAATGGTGTAGGCAGTAGTATCACGCACTCCGTTTCCAGAATCATAAATACTGGCGTTATCACTTCGGAACCACTCTTCCGCAGTCCAAATACGTCCGTCTACGTTAGAGTTGATTCCACCACAGTTCATTCCGGTTTCCCCAACGTTAGAAAAATCTACGTTGAAGAAATCTCCTGAACGTCCATCGCTTAAATTTTGAGGGATGACATACAGTTCATCACTCACGGGATCACGCCCTAATAAGAAGGTGGTCATGCCACCGCCGTCACCTAATTTGTCATCAGCCAGGATCATTTCGTGATTTACGGAGGCCCATCCAATGGCATTGGGGTCATCCACACAATCTTCGGCCGTCAAAGGAGTGAAGCCAATAAAGTCGTGCCACTGCTTGGCAGGAACCGCTTCATTGATTCCGGTTTGCACCATATCCTCTCCTCCTACAAATAAGATTTGAAATTGAAAGGGAGAAGGAGGAATGACCACTTCCGTAGCTTCCCAGTCGGTTTCCACAACGCGTGTGGGAAACACACTTTGCGCCATCATTGAAAAGCTAATGGCCAGCATGCTTACTAAAAGTACTTGTCGTTTCATTGTTTTGTTTTTTTGATGTTTTGATTCGAATTAAAAGACACCTAAAACTAAAATCACCGTGTTATGAAACTTTGAACTGGAGTTGAACGAACCGTTAGTCGAACGTTAAGACTTATCTTGATTTGTTAGGATAATGAAATGCGGCGGGACCGATAATTCAAGATTTAGTAACCCCGGTATCGTGGGACGATTTCCTACAGAATGTTCGGAAGCCTTTGGTAGGTATGACAGGCTGAACTATATCAAGTCATGCCAAATCATCCTTAACATATCCATCCCAACTTATTTAGACCTCCTCTAAATACGCAATCCTAGCGTTGCGAGTTTTCCAAAACGACAAAAGGAACGCCCGACGCCATCCATTTTTCCACGAATCCTAGCTTCGGAATGACTTCGAACGCCAACGACCCTAAGACCAGATCCAAATCGCCATCGCCATCGTAATCGGCTGCATCCATCACGATCCATCTTCCCACATTAACCTCTGGAAACGTTTGTAGTTGATAAGAATCTCCTTCCTTCTGAAAATACACGAAGCTTTCTTCCGGACTGTTAACCCAATCCGGGAAGAATGAAATGGCGGCAATATCCATATCGCCATCGCCATCAAAGTCATTCACCACGGCATTGTAAGCGCCATTAAGATGAACAAAGACCTCCTGCTTAAATTCATTGTCCCCATTATTCGTAAACACGTATACGCCGTGCCAGGGTTTCAGTACGGGTTTGTAATCGGCGTTATCTCCGGCAGTAAATACAATATCTAAGGCTCCATCGTTATTGTAATCCATCAAGTTGAAAAAACTAGAACCCATGGACGGTGAGAAAGACAAGACCCGTTCTCTTGTGAAATTCGCCTTCCCATCATTATAAAAAATATCGATGCCTTCGTCCCCTTGTGCAAACAGGGCGACGATATCCTGGTGTCCGTCATTATTCATATCTTGAATATACGCTTTGATGGCTCCCGGCAAGGGGTGCAATACCTCCTTGCGATAGCCTTGAGCGTTTTTGAGGAATAGCGAAAGCGCCCCTGTCCATTTTCCAAATTCACAGACCACAATATCGCTCTCTCCGTCATTATTCAAGTCGGCATAACTAGCATGCACCGGGCGTTGCAAGCGGTCAATGACCGTCTCAGCCGCATCAGCTTGGTTTATGGGCATTTGGACAATACTGCCTAATGGCGCATCCGTTGGAGAAAAGCTGCCCATCACTGTCAGCCATTGCCTATTTTCTATGATTTCAATACTTACGACACCTTCGGCGAGATTTCCGGTTTGTACAACTTCTAAGGCGTCGGAAAACACGGTAAAGCTTTGTGTCATGGCATCGCCTAAATAAAGACTTCCGTCATTAGAAAATTGGACCAGGGTACTGCTGGGAATACGCACCTTTTGCTTCGGAATGTGAACCTCAAACTGAGACAGCGTTTTTGAAATATTCTTTTCTGGCGGAAGGGGTAGAGAATCCGGGGCTTCCGAAAGGTAGTACTGTGTAATCGCGTGCCACGTAGTGCTGTCGAGCGTCGCTTCCGCCGGAAACAATCCGCTTTCCAAAACAATGTTTCCCCCTTCATTATTTTCAAACAAAGCAGCACGTTCGGCTGGATGGTCATAAATTCCAAACATGTAACCCATTCTGGGAAGCATGAATTGCTCCCAGGTGTCTTTATTCAGCAATGAAGGTTCGGGGAATTGATGACAACTGGCACAGTACAGTTGCGCTAGTTTTTCGCCTGAAGCAGGTTTACTTTGTCGTGTGACGGAGGGAGGATCGTTCTTACAGCCGGTAAGGAGCAGAAGCAAGCAAGTACTTAGCCCTAAGAGAAAAATTCGCATACGATAGAATTACTTCTCTAAAATCCAAAATTACACGCTTCGAAGCTGCGTCTGGATTGTTACCAATTCGTTATTTTTTGAAGGAGGGGATCTCGTAAAGTACTCCCTGTTGCAGCAGTACGTCGATCACACTGTGAATATCGGCGCTGTTTGAAACCTCGGCTATTCGATTCTGCAGCAAGTTTTCAATGTCATCACGCATTTGTTCATTGTGATATTCCAGTAACAATTCTTGATCTCCTAAGCGAAGCAAGCAATCTTTTTTGGTGAATTCTGTCGTCACCTGGGGGTTGGCGACAATTGTATCACTTATTTCAGGATAGGCTTTTGAAAGCACTTTATATACAGCCTCCTTGACACGGGCCACGGTAATAGAATTAAGACATATTTTATGCTCACAATTTAGGATGACGTCGTAATTGCAGCGAATATTACAGGTACCCTTTTTACCCCAAATAAGCTCGTTATGTTCGGCAAAACTTCCCCAGCTTCCCGGACCGGTAGGTCCGTAGATTCCAACCGAAGGCACATTGAAACCACCAGCAACATGGGTTATTCCGGCATCGTTCCCTATGTGAAATAAAGCACCGGCCATCGCTTCGCCAACATCGAGCATCCCCCCGGTGATCATCGTAACACGAGACCATTTCTTGGTAAAATGTGCTTCGATATCGGGGTCATCGGGTCCTTTAATGATTTTGCAGTGGAGATTGGGATACTGGTCTAGCAGTTGTTCCACCAGCTGTGCATATTTTTCCGTAGGCCAAATCTTCAGTAAAAAACCAGCCCCATGATGGACGACAAAATAGGGGTTTTCACTTTTGGAGGTAGTTTTAAAATAGGGATATCGTACAAGTTGGTTGTCCATATCTGGATGGAGTTTGGACAACGTATCAATATAATGCTGAATGGCATGTTGATTGACCTTCTTATGCGTCGGATATTTTAGCGCATGCGGAAGGTCATAGCCTCGAAAGGCCGGATAATTTCCCAATTCGTAGATGTGATCATAATCGGATTCCTGTTGTCTCACCACTTCCTCGTTCACTACAGGAATGCTCAAGTATTTGCTGAAGAAATCAACCAGGCGCGGAGCGACCGCAAAATGCAATTCTTCAGAAACTTCTGCCAATTTATAAATACCCGGGATGGCAAAGAAAATATCTCCTAAGCCGCCATAACTTTTATAGACCAAGACTTTTTTTAGTTTGGCAGCCTTCTTAGGAATCACTTCGGAAAGGATGTTTTCCACCCCCTGCCAAAATTCGTGTGGTGCGGCTTCCATAGCGGTTATAGCGCCCTTGGGATCGTCAGGATAAAAATCAAAGGAAAACGTGCCTACACGATCGTTCGCAATCATTTCACAGCCAGACAGGAATGCTTCCGCAGCAAGCCTTCCCGAAGGTTCCGGCCACACCGGTTTGCAGATAAATTGTTTTGTTTTGCCCAGAATTTTCAACACCTCTTCATTAGGAATGGGATCGTGGAATGATATGTTCGATGGCATTTCTCGCCGCAAGCGTTGTCGACCATATACTTTGAACTGTGTATCGGGATGGGTTTCGGCATAGGTAACATACTCATGACCACCTTTCAGAAAATTGAGATCTCCAAAAAAAGGTATGACCTTATCCTCCTTCTCTTCGGAAGGCTGTAATAGAGAGGTCGTTACCGTTGGGGGCATAATAAGGTGCTGGGCAATGGCCTCTCCATAAAAATCATAATGCGCTTGGTAGTGCTTAGGTGACTGAAAAACATTTAGCGCAGCATTTCCGAAGAGACGTCGGTACACATGAAACTTATCTGGGTTGCAACAACGCCGGACGTTACGATCTACGGTACAGAGAATATTCCTTCGGATACAGAAATTATAATCATACTCCAATTTAATGTAGGGGGTGGTGGCCTCCAACAGAAATTCTAAGAGTGGAAGTTCATAACGACACCGAGAAGTACTATTAACCACACAGAGATCCGCGTTTGATATCCGTTTTTTTGATTCGGACAAATCGTTTAGATAATCGAGTTGTACGGTATATCCTTTTTTCTCTCCTAAAAGAATGAGCTCCTTAATGGTAAGTTCTGCACCACGCGGGGTAGTGAGTGATGTATCATGTAAAAATAAGATTGTTTTCAAAAGCGGAAATTCAATACATCGGGCACTTCGACAGTTGGGTACAGAAGAAAGAAATGCCCGATGGAACTAAAACAGGGGAATTAATTTTTTTCGAATACCAAGATATCGGTACCGCCGCCGCCACCGCTCACATCTCTAAGTTCGACGCGCGTAGTCGAGACACTAAACACGTCCCAGTCGTCATTAAACTCATCAAAAGGAGAACCCGAAAAGGCAAGACTTAGTCCGTTACCTCCGCTGGTCACCAGCCAGGTACCCGTGTTGGTATTGCTTCCATTACTGGCGGTTACTGCGTTCCCGCTCATAAAGTCGACACCATAACCTGCATAGGTTCCGGTTTGATCGGAGCCACTATCGATATAGGATTGTACGGCCCAGATTCCGTCGAGCAATATGTTTGTAAGTGCCGATCCATCATCGTAATAGCCATCTCCATAGTAGCCGTCGTCGTAGTAACCATCATCATAATAGCCGTCGTCATAATACCCATCACCGTAGTAACCGTCGTCATAATACCCGTCATCGTAATATCCGTCATCATAATAGCCGTCGTCGTAATAACCATCTCCGTAATAGCCGTCATCATAGTAGCCATCATCGTAATAACCGTCTCCATAATAACCATCACCGTAATACCCGTCACCAAAAAACCCTTCGACCTCATCGTCTGGAGAACAAGACGAAATAAGTGCTCCGGTAATAGAAATGGTAGATGCTGCCAATAAGGCCTGACCCGATTGTTTTATAAATTTTCTCCGTTCCATAGGTGATGTTTTTAAGGTGAAACATTTAAAAGTAGTGAAAAGATGGTACATTATGGTACAAATTTCTTTCCAAGAACTATGTATACAACAAGTGGAACAGATTTTACCCTACCCTGTATTTGAAAAAAAATTATTTATTGAATGTCGGGATTAAACGGAGCGCGATCATCCTTATCGGGGACGCCATCTAAATCGGAATCCCGCACACCGTCATCAATCACCAATAACTGAAAGCTTATCGGCAAAAATGTATTCATGACCTCTGCTTCAAATTGTGTGGTAGGCGCTACGGAAACCGAAGCAGAAACTTGGGTAAAATTGGTGGTCGGTTCGTACAATGTATTTACCCAAACCAATCCGGTAAAGGTTCCGAATTCAATAAGACGTGCACTAAAGGTAAGTTGAAAGGTGCCGGTATTCGTCGACTTTGTTTCCGTGCAAATCACATTAAAATCTCCATTAAATTCAAAGAAATTAAACATCGAATTTACTTCAAAAGCCACGACATCATTTATAGGGACCTGGCCTTGTAGCGAAAGCAAGGGCACATAACGCCATACCACATTATTGTCGTTCCGAAGTACATTTACTCCCACTGAAGGGGGATTATTTACCGAAACCTCAACGGCGGTATATCCCTGCGGAAGCTGGAATCCCAACTGTGGATAGGCACTATGAATGAATTGCATCCCGGGATTTTGAATGGTGGGTATTTGGGTAAGTGGAACCGGTAGCGCATTACTGTAATCCCAGTACAGACCGGTTATCCCTTGGGCGTTGCTACAAATACTCGAATTGAAATCCGCCAGCGGGTCTTGTTGCGTTGTTGGAGTGTCATCGTTACTACATCCGGAAGTAACGAAAAGTAGCGCACTCACCAGCGCAATTGAAAAAAGTGTCTGAAATCTCATAATTCTTGTTTTTACTTACATCGGCGCTACCGTAAATTGTCATCACCGCTATTGTAAATCATTTAACCACAGCTACTATCTATCGTTTTTTTCGTATCTTAATACTACTTTATAAGCTCATTGACAGACTCTTATCTTCTCATTATGAACAAACAACTCTTTCTTTTATCAGGATGGGTATGTCTTGCTTTACTTCTTATGGCAGGCTACAGTCCTAGCACAGATCCTTCCGTTTCTCAATCATTACAAGGCGTTTGGGAAATGGAACACCAGTATATGTACGAAAATGGTGAAATCACAGACACCATGTACAACATGCATGGATACCGACAAATTAAAATGTACAGCGGCAGCAAAGTGATGTGGTCTCGTTTTAATCCGAATGATCCTAATGAATGGTTTGGGTATGGCACTTACAGCATTCAGGATGGTTGGTTGGAAGAACGACTGGAATATGCTTCCGGCCCGATGATGGAAATTGTAGACACCACCCAGGTCTTCCGATTTCAGCTCGTAATAGAAGGAGATCGATTCCGACAAGTGGCATTGGACAATAACGGACAGCGGTATTATTCAGAAAATTATAGACGCATTGAATAATACAAAAAAAGCCCATTAGCCTCAGGCTAACAAGCTTCTCATTGGTCAGATTTCTCTGATCCACGTTCCTCATTTTCATGAGGACAACACAACGTCTTTATAGGGTAACCCAAAAGCTGGGTTTCTTACTCTGTTTACTGCAAAAATAAGAAAAAGTATTGATCTGAAATAAGGAATTCTGTAAAATAACAAAAGGGTTTGTGGTGTAGAAAAAAGGTGATTTTCTCCCTCTATGAATTCATGTAGAAAAAGTTCATTCGTCTAATTTTTAATCCGTTGCTCCTTTATTTTTGTGAATCTCGTTTCTGGGTTGTTCCTTGCTTTCTTATTTAGTAAGACAAAGCAATCATGAAAATACTAGTACCCCTTTTGCTACTTATGGGCAGCCTGACCACGTGGGCCCAAGCCGTTAATGACGAGTGTGCTACGCGAACTACAATCGCTGTTACCACCTCTGAAAACACCTATTCGATAGATACCTCGACCGCCACGGAAAGTCTTGATGGAAGTTGCGAGTCGGTAGGAAATAACAATCTAGATGTATGGTATGAATTTACCATGCCTGTGAACGGAAATGTACGCATCACAAACATCCCAAACACTGTTACGCGAAGCCTGTACGATGTTTGTGGCGGAACCGAACTAGTATGCGCTAACAATGACGGGTTCTTTTTCGCATTAACCAGCGGAACCACCTATGTATTGAGAATTGCAGAGCGATCAGATTTCGCGGGGAACGTGGATTTCACCATTCAAGCCTTTGAAGAAATTAGTAACGACGAGTGCGCTGATCGTATCCCCATTACGGTTCCTACAGGAGGTACCAATACCTATAGCTTCGATTCTAGACAGGCCACCGAAACCTTAGATGGTTCGTGCGAAGGAGCCGGAAACCAAAACTTGGATGTTTGGTACGAATTTACCATGCCCGTGAACGGAAACGTACGAATTACAAACATCCCCAACACCGTTACTCGAAGTCTGTATGATGCTTGCGGGGGAACCGAATTGCGTTGTGCATCGAACGACGGCTATTTCTATAACCTAAGTTCAGGAACAACATATGTTCTTAGAATGGCGGAACGAGGGCTGTTTGCAGGGCTGATAAACTTTGATGTGGAAGCGTTTGAAACGGCAGTTAATAATGAATGTGCTAACCGAATTGGTATTACCGTACCACTGGGTAGTAGCAATTCTTATGATTTCGATCCCAGAACCACCAGTGAAAGCATCAGTGCCAGCTGCGAAGGTGGCGGAAGCACCTACCTTGATGGCTGGTACGAATTTACCATGCCCGTGGATGGAAATGTAAAAATTACCGGACTCCCAACCACTGTTTCACGAAGCCTCTTTGATAGCTGCGGAGGAACCGAATTGATCTGTGGCTTTAACGATGGTTTCTTCTTCGATCTAAGCGCGGGAGCTACCTATGTGCTGCGCATTGCGGAGCGCGCCGATTTTTCGAGCCCTATTACCTTCTCGGTAGAGGCTTTTCCTACCATTTCAAATAACGACTGTGTTGATCGCACCCCTATTACAGTATCCACAGCTGCCGTAAATAACTACGCTTTTGATCTTAGACAAGCTACTGAAAGTTTAGATGCTTCTTGTGAAAGTACCGGTCAGCAAAACCTAGACGTTTGGTTTGAGTTTACCATGCCTGTTGACGGAAATGTGCAGGTGACGGGCATACCCACTACCACCACCAGAAGCTTATTTGATGCGTGTGGTGGCATTGAATTGGGCTGTGGGAGCAATGATGGTTTTTTCTTTAGCCTTTCAAGTGGAACCACTTATGTGCTGCGCATTGCGCAACGCGCAGATTTTGCCGGCTTGATTGATTTTGGTATTCAGGCTTTTGAAGCCATTGAAAATAATGACTGCGCCATGGCCATAGAAGCGCCGGTAGGGGTGGTTGCTCCTACGACCATCGATTTTGATTCAAGAGGTGCTACGGAAAGCCTGGATGCCAGTTGCGATACCGCATCGCAAATTAATATGGATGCCTGGTACGAGATCACCATGCCATTTGATGGCGATCTGGAGGTAACCAATGCCACTAGCTTCACCCGAATAACGGTTTTTGATGCTTGTGGCGGAGCCGAAGTGAGTTGCTTCTCCGGAAACAGTACGGTTTTTGGTCTTGCCGGGGGGACAACCTATTACCTTCGTGCCGCACGCCGAGCAGATTTCAGCAATGCCGACCCTTTCGACATTCAAGCCTTACCCTCGCCCCTTCCCGGCTGTACTACTACCACCGAATGGATTTCAGGGGGCTGGAATAACGGAACTCCAGACCTTTCCAAAAATGTGATCATTAGAAGCACATATGACACGGCAACCCACGGTAGTTTTTCGGCCTGTAGCGTGTCTGTAGATAGTGGTATTACCCTGCGCGTAAATAGCGGTGATTATGTGGAAGTCGCCTACGACATCAACGTGGTGGGGACGCTCGATATATTCCATGAGGGAAGTCTGGTACAACGAGACGACGCGGCTATCACCACCAATAATGGCATCATAAGAGTTCGAAAAACCACACCCTTCCTCAAGCCTCGAGACTTTATGATCATGAGTAGTCCAATGAGTGCCGAAACGCGTGAAGATGTGTACAGCAGTGCATTTTTAGTGTTAGCGCATACCACCGGAAACTTTGTGCCTAATGCAGACGTAGCTGCGGCCTTTCCTTCAGCAGAGAATTTTGCTGATGATAACGGTGATTTTTGGAATCCGCATAGCGGAAACCTAACTTTGGGAGAGGGATATCTGGTACGCCCCCAAGCTAATTATCTCGATGGTAACCAAACGTATGACCTAACCTATACCGAAGGAACCTTGAACAACGGTACGGTGACGGTTCCGTTGCTGTTCAACACGACTCAAAATGACAGTCCGAATGTCCTTGGAAACCCATATGCATCGGCAATATCGGCCGATGATTTTATCAATGCCAATCCGGAAGTAGAAACCTTATACTTCTGGGAACACCTCACGTCGCCCAGTCCGTCGCTTCCAGGGGCAGGAAGTATGAACTTTAGCATGGAGGATATCTCGATGTACAACTTAATGGGAGGCTTAGTTGCGGCATCAGACCCATCTGGGATCGATACGGAACCCAACGGCATCATTGCTTCGGCCCAGGGCTTCGGGGTAAAAGCGTCAGCTGCCGGAACAGCCACCTTTACTAACAGCATGCGTCGTCTTACCGGAAATGATACCTGGCGCGATGTTTCCGAAGAGAAAAACCGACTCTGGCTATCGGTACAGAGTTCAGAATTCGACTTAAATAATAGTACCTTGATTGGCTTTTCTGAAAATGCGTCCGAAGGCATCGACCCCGGTTATGACAGCAAGCGACTGGCCACGGTAGTCTCGCTATTCTCGATGACAGACCTGGGAGATGAACTAGGCATTCAAACAAGAGAAGCTTTTCAGGAGGATATTAAAATTCCGCTTGGATTTACTTCCCTCCTGGACGCCGAAACCACCTACGAAATATCGCTACAGCACTTAGAAGGAAGTATGTTGATAAACGCTACACCTTACTTGTTTGACAATGCAACCGGAGTTACTGTAGATCTTTCGCAAGAAACGTATCGTTTTGTCAGTCGAAAAACGACCACGCCCAGAAGCTTTACCTTGTTCTTTAAAGAAACTACTACCTTAGGGGTAACCGACTTAGCTACATCATTCTTAGAGTGGTACCCAAACCCAGCTTCCGAAAACATTCAATTGCTCAACCCAGAAACTCAAAAAATCACTGAGGTATCCATTTATAATGTAGTAGGAAATGAGGTTCTGAAACAAACGTTTGCGGGAGTTTCAGAAGCCACCATAAACATTGGCCATCTGGCTAGTGGCGCCTACATCATCAAAACACAATCGGACCAAGGGATGCAGATACATCGTCTGCTAAAACGTTAACATTCAACTAACTTCCGATTACGAAAAGCCCTTCCGCAATGGAAGGGCTTTTTATTGAAGATACATTTTAAACAATGTCATGTACAATGGTATCGAGTCCGCATCGCGCCATAAAGGGATTGGTAAAAACGCGCATGGCTGAAGGGGTCATAAGCGTATTTCGAGCATGGATCCATGCGGTTACCGCGGAAGTACCATACATGTTTTTAACCCGCGTTTCGTTTAAAATAGCATTAAATTTTCCCCAATGTAAGGTGTACGCTATTCCCTCCATTTCCAAGCGCTTCCAAACGGTATCGAAAAAATCTCGAGATTTATTACTATCCAAACCATCCATCTCTAGCACACAAGAATTTGTAAACTTCGTGAAGCCTAAGGTAGCGTTTGTACCTTTCACATAGCGCAGTGCCAACCCGCCGGCAAAGGGTTTTGTTTTGTTTATTTCCATGATCAGGCTAACCGCTCTTGGGGTATCTTCTATCGACAATCCTATGGCTGCACTCGCCACCTGCCCTCTAAATTTTGTAAAGTTAAAAATATCACCGATGGTTCCAGTTTGAGGGGGTCTAGGCGTAAAGGCATCTTTGAACATGAGGTTGACCAGGGGTGGAATCAACGCATCCGAAAGTACCGCTAGTGTATCGAGTAGCGAAGAAATAATACCCAATAGGTCTTCGCCATATTTAAATTTTTCCGAAGGGTGCATATCTACAGCCGCCGGATCAAATGGCTTTTTGAACATATATTTCAGAAAAGCACCTTTTTGAGGATTGTCGGGTTCGAAATTGTGAAGGTTAAAGAGAATTTCAAAATGATAAAGTTCCTTGCCTGGACCGGTTCCCGGTAGTGGAAACTGACTGAAGTCGAGTGTGGTCATCACGGTTTTGAGCACGTCATCGTACGGAATATTTCCTACGCGTCGTTCCTCCAACAAAAACTGAGGCTCCGTTTCGATCATGACTCCATGAATAAAACCAAAACTTCCGAAGCTCACAACGGCAGCATCAAAAATAGCGTCATCTCGAATTACCTCATCCACCTCCAATAATTCGGCCCATGATTGAGAAATCACCGGATAGGATGCGCGTTCAATCCACACATGAGTATCCGCATCCGTTATTAAATGAAGTCCCACCACCGCATCGTGAACCGCCCCCACTTGAATCGCCGCCCCATGGGTACCCGTTGATAAGGCACCGGCGATCGTCTGACCATTACTAGCACCCGAAGCTCTTATGGAACGCTGCGGTTTCTTTTGCGCCAGACGGGTATTAAGTTGATGAATCTTTGTTCCGCATTGAAGAAAATAAAGGTCCTCGTGTGATTTTTCGTAATTAGGATCTAAATCTTCAGCAATGATGGGGAACGAAAAATTTAAGGATAAGGTATCTATCAGTCCGCCTTCCGTCATCCCCACCTTCGAGAACGACCAACCACGCCCTAGCGCTCGTAGTGAAAGATTATTCTGAATGGCATGATCTATCAACCACTGGACATTTTTCGTGGTAGCGCGATAGCGCTCCCAACCGCTATTTCCCGGAGGATTGACTAGTTTAAAGGAAGCGTCTTCCACCAGGGTTTGTGTGAAATTTTCGTGGGCATTGCGCCATTCTGTTTTAGGTCTGGAAAGTATCCCTTCAGGCAGCATATCATTTAGTTTTAAGGATGATCTCTTCCTTGCTCGCCTTCATCTACTTCGGCGCATTTGTACGAAACTGTTCGATGGTTGACGATGCCTAGTGTGACGAAATTGAGCAAAAAATCACCGAAAGAGCTCTTTACTTCCACGGAGGCCATTGCGTTGTTCGCACATGGACAATCGGTATCTGGACTGTTGGGACCTACCAAGACTTCATCAGAGCCGCCAATGCCCCACCAGTATTTCCAATGGGATAGCTCATGACAGGCCTCGTTATCGAGGGTATCGCTATGGTAATTGGCGATCACTTGGGTAGACATACAGGCATTGCACATCATTAAGATCGCAACATTCGCTATTAATACAAGGAGAAATCGGGTAAATAGGTGCGCCTTCATTTTGAACATATTGCTTCGGAAGCTAACGGAAATCAGTAACTTACTTTGTTAAGAGAATAATGTAAACGGGGAGGTATTCTAAAAGTAAGAAAAAAATAAACACAAATGTCTGTTATAAACCTGTAATTTTCTGAATAACAGTATATAAGAACAACACATACGACTCAAAAGTAATAGGGCGAGTCCACAAAAAAAGCCCCTCATTGCTGAGAGGCTTTTTAACTTTTGCGGTCTGGACGAGACTCGAACTCTTTACTATATTTATTTGATTACCATATACTTATGAAAAGTAAGTTATTCTATTATGCCGTATTTTAGGCCTCAGTTAGCCTTTAGAAAGAATAATTACACTCTCTCGTATTGGTCCAGTAATTTTCTGTTGACTACTTGATTTCAATAATCGAGCAATCCTTATCTCATCGGTATTAAAACCTAAACTTTGGGCAATTTCAGATAAGATTAAGTCAACATTTAAAACTTTTCCACCGTAAGCTGAATTTGATACATTTATATAAGCTCTTCCTCCAGATTTGAGCTTATTATGAAGATTACTTAAAATTCCTTCCATATCATTGAAGTATCCACTGATCATTCGAGGTATATTATTATTCCATAAACGTCCATTTAGTCCGTTAAGGTGTTCCAAAAATTGATTGATTTCATCAACATCAGGATATTTTGTTTCAGGTAATTTTATCTGAACATGTGAGGTGATAGCACTCTTTCTAAGTGTTTTTTCTTTTTCAAATTTATCTATATATCCCAGTATCCATAGCTCTAGACGATATACGTCGGTATAGTCCCTAGAATTCAAATAGGGAGGTGATGTGATTATCAAATCAAAACTTTCATCATCAAGATCCATCAATTTATTCCTGGAATCTGCATTATAATATGTTGAATGATTCTCAACCACCTTAATTTGTCTCTCCTTAGATCGTATATCTATCAAGATAAGTTTAGATACATCAATGAATCTAGTATGAACTTCTTTCCTGTCAAATTTGCGTTCCTCCCAACCACGCCGATAACTCAAACATTTTCCATTTCTAAACACATTACTTACTGGAAGCAGAATGTTTGCCAATGCAATTTCAAATAAAACTGCATAATCACTATGTGTAACTTTAATTGCTTCTATTTTACCAAGGATATCACCTATTCCATTTGATACTTCTTTGTGGAAAATCCATTTGTTTTTTTCCTTTGATTCAAAAAAAGTTTTAGATTCTAATTCGGGTAAAACAACTGCACTCGTACATGATGTTAGATATGTTTCAAATTCAATAAGCAATTTCTCAAATTCCAGGCTTGAGTAGTCCAGTAGTTTTGCTCTTGCAGTCTTGTAGAAAAATGGATTACTCTCAACGGACGTGCATTTAACACCTAGATCCTGACAAGTAAGAGCCGTAGTACCGATGCCACCAAAAGGTTCTAAGCAATTTTCAGGAATGTAGTTTTGCTCTCCCAATATTCGTCTTACAAATTCAGTGGAGAAACCTTCTACAAATGGATACCACCTGTGTTTTGGATGATACAAGTTTGATTTAAAGGATACTAAATCACTGTACTCGTTTGAATAGTCAATTAAATCTACGTCTTTACTTTTAGTTATTTTTCTCACGTTTCTTTGTTCGTATTATTTTAGTCGCAGCTACTGAAGCACTGGTTGTTTCCATATATAATCTAAAGGGAGGGTCGTATATTTTACTATCCCATTTTTCTGTGTCTAGCCAGTTGATTTTTTCATCATTTGGCCTGCCATCATAAAGGACTAATACTCCAACCTTACAGTCATTCTCGTGATCAATATAAATCTTTAATTGTTCGATCCCCTCATTCGCCCGTTCATGTGCTTTTTCATCAAGGTATTTGGTGCCAGTTTCACTCTCCCCTATCCATTTTACCTCAAAAATATAGAGATCTCCTGTTTCGTAATGAACCGCTCTGACATCCAGCTTATCATCAGTATTTGAATTAAAACATTCTCCATCAATCTTGGCATCTGAAATTATCCTATCCAGAAATTGATAAAAAAACATCCCCAATAACACTTCTGGTTCCTTCTTTAATATTCTGTCCTTTTTATTCTGCCAGTACCAGCTCGGCTTATAATCTTTAGGAAATGAATTACGATACCTTTCCAAAACTGACTCAACCTCTTGAATGGATATCCGATGATGCTGTCCTCTCCAATCATTTTGATTGAATATATTAGGTATGGCCTTTACATAATTCCCTTCAAAAAATATGTGTAGACTGTTCCCATCGATAATAAAAAACTTTACTTCTTTGTTAAACGTTGAAATTTCAAACCCCTCATCGTAAAATAGAATCCTCTTTCGACCAAACTTTTTCGATTCTATGAGCTCTCCCTTATTATTTATTTCAACTATATTAGCTTCATCCAGGTTGTAGTCACTGATCAAAGTTGTGGTAAAAATATCCGTTAACTTAATTCCATTTCCCTCTATTACTGAAGAGGAGTCGTAAACTGCAAGAACAAATAAGGAAAACTTGTCAATCTGCGACTGATAGGCAGTTGATCGAATCAGTCTCAAAATTGAATTAATTAAGTCCAAATTATAGCTAGGAGGAGTAAGTTTATCTAATAACGATAATTTCGTGAATATCCCTCCCATTAGTGTATTTATATATCTCGTTTGATCATCCATTGGCAAATTCATCGATATATTTAGAATATAGGAATTCAAAAAAGCTTATTATTACTAACTCGGCTATTCGCTTTTCATCGGTTCTCTCAACCTGTAAATCCTGCGTGACAATGAATTTTTTTACAAATTCAATTAATTTATACGTTGGGGTGGATGGATCAGATGTGTCTATGAACTTTCTGAAATCTTGACTGTTCTTTATACTTAGATATGTAGAATCTTTATAAACCAAGTCCACAATATGATCGAATCCATCATAGCTACTATGTTCCTCAAAAATTTCTTCGTTAGAATATATATTTGAGACTTGAATTAAAATTGAATACCACCATTGTTTTTCATTTTCCTTACTGTACTCAACCAGTTTATTAACAACGGATTCACCAGCATCACTTAATGAATATTTAGCTATTGAATATTTATGATTGTGAACAATAAAATCTTCAATCTCAACATATCCTAATGCAGTAAGATGATCCACGGTATTTTGGATCTCTTTTGAATATGGACCTCGATAGTGACTTACGAATCTTATTGTGGCTAAAACAATTTCCTTGACAGGAGACAGCAAATTTGCTAAATAGAAAATCTTTTGAATTCCAATTTTAGATAACGATTGAATATTTACAGTTTTAGCTGCATACAGAATATGTAATACCTCATTAGATCTATTATAGTCCTTGAATGGTATGTGATTTACACTCATGCTAAACCAATCATTTTAATAGTTTCAGAATAAGGTTTCAATTCCGCAGGTGAAATTCTTCCAAAATCAAGATAATTTAATATACCCTCATCACTTGATACTCCTTCGAGTAAATTCTTGACAAAATCAGGTTTGCTTAAATTAACAATAAGAATCAACTGGGCATCAGAGGTCTTTGCAAAATCGACAAAAGTTTGAGCTAGTCGAGCCGTATATTTAACATCAAAAGCCCCTTCGGAGGTTTCAAAAATTAAGAATGAGTTACCCTTATCATTCCTCAATTCCAAATATAATTTCATCAGACTGAGTCGGAATAAATATTCAAGAAATAATCTTTCTGAGGTACTACAATGTTTTTGTAAAGTTCTTTGTTTGCCCTCATAATATGGGACATAATGCGACTGTCTGATTTTCTCAAAATTATTGGTCTTCTTAAGTTGCTTCTGTTTTATTTGAAGCTCACTGTCATCCCGAAAGTATTCTGCAGCTAAAGAACGGAAGCTATTATTAATCAGCGAAAGGTTCTCAGCTACTACTGATGATAGTTTGTCATTTTCCTTTTCCAATTTCAAGGCGAGTTGCTTGGCCTTATTTTCTTTGGGTAGTAGCTTATTTTTAATTTTATCAATATTCTCTCTTAAAGTCTTAATTTGTATGTCATATATTGAGTAATCATCTTTTGATTCAGCAGTCTTCTGCTCAATATTCAATTTCAACCGCTCAATATTTAGATCATCGAGTTTGTCATTCAATTTTTCAAGTTCATCTGCTTTCTGATCATTCTCTAACTTAATTTTAATCTTAGACTCCTCCAGTTTTAACCTTTTCTTGCTGAGCCGAGCTAATTTTTGTTCTAAATCCTTTAGATCATCAATATCGTATTGCAGCTCTGTAACTTCATCATCCTGAACACCAAACTTTGTACGACATACCGGGCATTTTTCATTCTGGATTATAGCGAGAATCCTTTCCTTTATCTGCCCGCTAACAGTATTATCACAATAAATACAGGAATCATAGTACTTCAATTTTTGAATTGCACTCATTACTTTTTTATCAGTATAAGTATTCCTATAAAACTGGTGTTCTATATGTAGAATTTGCTCATTTATACCATCTATTTCAGAAACAACCTTTTCTATTGACAATCTTAACTTTGTCAACGAAGTATGAGAATCTTTCCAGCCAGCTAAAATTTTGGTTCTTTTGTCATCAAGTTCAGTGATTTCAAGATTTAGAGAATCAATTTTTTTTAATCGATTTTTTTCCGTTTTACTCGATGTTTTATCCGCTAATTTGAGCTTCTTAGCATCCTCTAATTGCTTATTTAATGATTTGAGATTAGTATCCTTAGTTCTATTAATAAACGTGGTTAAATCGGAGAGTTCATTTGCCATGGATTGATACTTCTCTTTAAAACCAATTGGACTAATTAGTAGTTGAAGTAGTTTTGATTGGTCCTTGAAATTCCATAAAAGATAATTTGCTTCCTCCTCTCTAATAAGAAATTTCTCTAAGATAAATGCCAAATCCTCAATACTGCCTAGTTTGGTATCTCGAACAAGATATTCTGAATAATTGTCAGAATCCTGGTCCTTCGAATTATAGGTGAAACTAACTATTTCCTCCTCAAATAATCTTCGCGTGATTTTGAACACATTTTTACCTACATAAAACTCTACCTCTAACAACGCTTGATCATCATTTGAATTTGCATCTTTTCTATTAATAAAATAATCTTCATCAATATTAAATATTTCACGATCATAATTAGCAGTGAATCCAACTAAACCGTAAATAATTAAGCTTGTTGTTGTTGTCTTCCCAAGACCATTTACTCCAACAAACAAATTCAATCCTTTTTGCACCTTGTATTCCCAATCCTTCTGAAACAGAGTATAATCTGAAACTTTTATGTGCTTTAGTGATGGTAATAGAATATAATTATCCGTATCGCTCATTGCAACAATTATTATTAACTATATTGTAGGGGAGTCTAAGCGAAGTTAATCAATTTTATTATTACTACCTATAGGTGAAAATTACCTCAAGTTCTACGCCTTCTAACTTAAATATCACCTTCATCACTGAAGCTATAATAACCATTATTAGAGAGTATAATATGGTCTAGCAGGGTAATGTCAAGAAAATTACTAGCATCCATAATCTTTTTTGTTAGGTTTTTGTCTTGATCACTCGGTTTTAAGTTACTAGATGGATGGTTATGAGCTATAATTATGGCGTGTGTTTTAGATTTTAAGGCAGTTACCATTAATAACTTCACGTCAACTACTGTTCCAGCAGTTCCTCCTTTAGAAAGGCTGTAAACGCCCAAAACTTTATTGTCTCTGTCCAACAGTAAACATTTGAATTCCTCCTGTAGCTCTATTGTATTTAAATTCCAGTTGTTTAAGAGTAAATCGTAAGCAGATTGGCTATCCGACACCTTAAGTATTTCGTTTGAGTAGAATTTATAGCTCAGTTCTATTTCTGATATTTTATTCATAGCTGATAAGTTAATTGCATTAAAAAACCCCACCAATTCTGGCAGGGTTTTTAATTTCATTTATTAAAAAATTATTGTTTGTACTTCCATATAAACCCAGAAGCACTTTTATACTTACCTCTACAGCATTTGGCTATGCTGGACCTATTGGCACCAGTAGATTGAGATGCTTCTGCAACGGACTTGTACTCTGCAATCATATTGCCTTCCACATCCATCTGAATAACTTCCTTCCTCCTGGCATCTGAGTTAGGAATGAAGGGTTCTTTGTACTCATAGCTCCAGTAAAAACCTTTGTAAATATTATTCACATTTAAACACGCCCTCGAAATTGCCTTTTTATCTGCATTAACTGCACTAGCTGCACTTTCTAGGCAATCAAAAGATCCTGTAAGAGTTCCGTCATCAATGCTATATTGATACACTGTTTTCTTAAACCCACCTCCAGAGTCTGAGTTATATCCATTCCTATAGGAATTATACTGCTCGATGTATTGTTTTTCTATCTGTGCAAGCTCATCCCTTGATGACGTGGTATCAATTTCTTCCCAATTGAAAGCCTCAGGACCATAAGTCCCAATCGCTTCCTGAAAATAATGCCCCTTATTAGAATTTGATTTTTGGATATGATCTTTTATTCTACTTTCTAAATTTTTAGTTGTGACACCAACATAGATCATTCCTGTCTCAATATTTGTAGATTTATAGATCAAATAGCTCTTGACGTTATCCTGCATCGGTTCTAGATTTAGTCCAACAGAATAAATTACCGCCAGAAGACTTGGATTTAAAATCACAATCAATACTTTCAGCATAGATTTTCATCCATTTATCAAAAACATGTGCATTCATGTCACTGAGATGTGGATTTAGATTTTTAAATTTTTGTCTTAATTCTCTTTTATTCTGTTTTATACCAACTTCCACATTTGCCTTTGCAAATTCTTCAAACTCAGTGCACGTTCCACTTTTTAACTTATGATTACCTAGATTAATTGGTGTCGGTTTGAGTAATCCATGAAAAAGATATTCCTTCACACATGACATCATAAACAAGTAAAACTTGTTTTCTTCTTCTTCTGACCAATTGGATCCAAAAAACCTATTGCCAAATTCATCTTCAGGACGATAATTAGCATCAAAATAATTTATCAATTCAAATTCATAGCGCCTTCTTTCATCGGTAGACCCTGTTGGTCCACCAACAATATAATTTGACGTCATCATTATTTTGGGTGAGTTGTCTCTATCAAGAAAGAAAGATTGCTGTCTCTTTTTCTCAATTTCAATTCCACTTGTAATAATTGAATAAAAATCTTCTAAACTAGTGGTGCGCTCCAAATCGTCATAAACAATTACGTCAGTTGTCAAGTTTATTCTTTGATTTTTGAACCAGCTCCCCTTCTTAATCTCTTTTCCATCATAGGAAACTACCTCCCTACACCTAGCAATGGCTTGGCTAAGCAACGTTTTGCCAGTCCCGCCATTTGCACTACCTAATTCTCCCATCTTTGCATCATAAAAAATAAGAGCTTTATCCTCCCCTTTTTCCTTGTTTCTATGCAATAAATAACCTAGTGCTGTTTTCAAGGCTATAAATCTCTCATCACTACCCGTTATCAATTCTACAAACATTTCAAATTGTCCTGATTCATGGGTTTTTGGATCTGAAAAATCATGGTTGATGACCCTGCTTTTCCAAATAACTGCTTCTAAAGAAGACAAATCCTCTTTTTGAATTGAATCTTTGTTTATTTTAAAAAAGCAGTTGTTAAAATAAAAGCAAGATTCATCAGTTTTATCTCTGTCATTTAGTAATTCTTGATTATTTATTAAACCTAGTTTAGTATTATTAATATAACTGCCTACTCCCTTTACAAACGCTTCATATACTTCTGGATATCCACAATTCTTTAAATTGTCGCGCACGGTTTCGCATATTTCATTAATTGAACTTTCTCTAATTAAATTATTTTCTTTTCTCACCAACATTCTATGTGAGGGTGAAATCATAATATTCAAAAAACCTTGTTCATTAAGGAATTCAATTAATTTGGAATGTATTATAGTGACATTCCCTCCATCACCCAACTTCCAAAATTGGGCTTCTTTCTTTCTATTAATATTCATTTAATTTTGTGCCAAATTAACTTGGCTGTTAATAAATCGCTTGATAAGAAAAATTAAATTATTACAGACGGAGATGATCTGCTAATTGGTTTTTCGCTCATCATTTCTCGAATCTTAATCTAATTCTTCAACCAAACAAGCACAAAAATATGGAAGAGATGTCTCATTTGTAGGGGAAAATATTCTTACCCCTACGCTAACCCTCGTCATTGTTGAATTTCAAAAAAATTTTCAGACGTGAAAATTTCCTTCAATCTCTGCATAGATTTCTCAATAGTCCGTGAACCATTTTTAAAATCACTTAGAAGGCTTCCAGATTTACTAATCTCTTTAAATGTATTAGAATTCTCGTCCAAATAAGCAAAATACTTATCAATTAAATGGCCTAGGGGACTAAAAAGCGGATTCTCGATTAATTTTTGTTGGTGTAGTAAGAGAAATAGAACTTGAATATCAGTTCGATTAAGATTGAACCTGATTTTATCCCGGTTTTTAATATCTAAAAGAAATTTTGTTTCAAAAAAGTCAAGAGCAATTCTTATTTCTCTATTCAAGGCATTTTTTACCTCATCAATCAAAAAAGCACTTCGTTTCACAAATTTTTCTATACTAAAACATCGTAATTGATATTTTTTTGAGAGTTCAATTTTCTGTTCTGCCATAAATAGATCATTTTCATAAATGTAGTTTTGAAATTTATTTATCAGCTTATTCCCTAATCCATCAATTTTAAGAATCAAAAAGTCATTTTGAAAATATCTCTCTTGTAAGCTTCCAGATTCTTCATCTTTGTATTGAATGTGGAAATCTTCAGCAACAATAGCATCGTTCAATTCAGTATCCTTAAAATTACTTCCAAAACTCATAAAATCATTTTGAATCTTGATATACGATGATTCTGACATAAAATCTTCTAGCTCTACCTCTAACATTTCTTAAAATTTAATTGACACCTGACGGGGACAGAATAGATTAAACTTGTCAAAGTTATACAATTACAAAATTTCAAAGTAGTGATAGTAATAAGCTTTTCCCTTGATCACATATACAGTTTTAATTTCCATCGTTACTTTTACTTCTTCCACCCATAGCAATTGCCCCTTTTTGTAACCGTTAACGGGTGTAATAACTTCAACCTCAAACGGGCAAAATAGTTCCTTTAAAACATTATTCCAACTAACAATTAAGAGGCTTTTGGGTGTGCTAAAAAGGAGACTATTTGAAAATTTATTGAAATCCATTTTTTTCAGAAAAAAGCTATGTTATTAAATATCTAAAAACCAATTTTTGGTGTTATTTTTTAGTGAAATACTAAGCTCACGGACTAATTCGTATGCACTTACATTCCTTTCTAAATTGGAATCTATATAAGAGGATTTGTTGGCAGAGGTTAGTAAATTATATAACTTCCATAAGTTGATAGAATTTTTATCCGATCTTGAAAAATTAGCGTCCGTGTAGTATTCTTTTACGACTGTATTTATTTGGTTGTCACTCAATTTTAAAGGGAACAAATCCGATCTTTCAATTTTAGGCAAATGTTGGTACATCCTCATCTTTCCAATAAGGTGTGCAAACTGCTTTTCCGACAGCTTTGAATGACTCATTTGTTGCATAGCCATAATTGAATTATCTTGGCTGAAGGATTGAATCAGTCTTTTAATTTGATCTTTCAATTCATTTATTGTAGTGACTCGGATATCTGCATTTAATCCATCTGTGGCAATACAAAGATTTGTGCAAACTTGATTTTTAAACCCAATAAAAACTTTGAACTTTTCAGTAGTTCTTTTACTGTATAGGTTCTCTTGATTCAATGCTCGTACTCCACCAATGGTCAAACTAAGAGAGTTACCATTAATATCACATTTAATTTGCGGCAACTCAATGATAAAAGCACATCGTTGATAATAAATAGTCTTTTCATCCGGTCTAAGGTCTTTAACTGCTTTACCTATTGCAGAAGGCACACGTCCCTTAATGATGTGGCTAATTCTGATATTGGGCCGCAGAATAGTCTGACCGGAAAAAACATCTTTTGTTACATCCCCTGTAGCCTCAATAAACGATGCATGCGAAATAGTAGTTTCATTATCAGGGTAAACGGGAATAATACAATCATTTCTGAGATGTTCGAGCGTAACTTGCTCTGTATTTGCTTCAATGAAATTCCCTTTTGAAATAATTATGTCTTCTTGAGGGACTATCTGTTGTTCTGTTTTATTTATGGCTGTCAGTTCCATTTTCTTGATTATTTTGTTGAATTACTTGATCGTCAGACACTAATTGGCTTGAAATGCTCTCTAGTTGCTGTTTTTTCTGAATAACGAGATTCTTTAGAAGATTTTGATTTTCAGGATATTTAGAATAAATGTGTCTCAATCCTTCTAGGGTTTCACAAGATTCTATCTCGCGCTTAATCTTTTCCAACACATCATCTGAGCCTTCACTACACCAGAGTAGTAATTTCTTTCCTGTTGCAGCGTTAATTATAAAATCTGGCTTATTTGTAAAAAGCTCTGTTCTATCTTTTGAAGCTTTTGCATGATGCGAAATGTCAATGTCAAATACAATTGTGAATTCATAATCCAATGAATCACGCTGTATAGCCTTAAGTCCGACTTTCTCAGGAACCATTTTACCATTTTTATTATTTAGCACATAATCCTGCTTGACCCGCATAGTAGCTATTATATGGCTATCTGATTGCAGAATTTTGTTCACGAATGTATTTTGTCTGGGAGTAATCTTTCCCCAATTGGTGAAGGAGTTTCCAGGCATATTACTGTGGATATGTAATAGGTAATCCCAACAGTGACTAATGCTGTCTATTATTATAACTTCCATTCCTGCTTGTTCACAGAGCTGAATTGCCTCAATGTAGCGTTCTGGGGAATAGGGTGGTTTCATTGATACCACATTATAGTTTCCCAATTGTGCATACAAATCTGCACTGCCGTTTTCAGTATCTATTACGGCTACTTTCTCAAATTGATTTCTAGTCAACCCTTTTGCCAGGAGGAGTGCTGAATAGGTCTTTCCACTGCCAGAACTGCCTTGTAGTGCCAATTTCATCTTGGCTTTTCTTCTTTCAGATTTTCTTATTTCCATTATGGTATTTTGTTATATTTTATACTAATAGTTATTTGGTCAAATAAAAAGGCTTACCCGATTTGGATAAGCCCCTTTAATTGTTTCTGTGGTATTATAATTACTACATCACTGAGTCATCTTCGATAAGTTGTTTTTTACTCTGGAAAAGTCCAGCAAAATCCGCTGCGCTAGCCCTTTGCACATTCTGCAAATGTGACATACGCAGGTATGGTGTTCCATCAACTTCATCAAAAGTTACAGTTGTAAGGTAGTTTTTTCCAACCTCAAGACCGTGTTCATAGTTTTTCTCGTAGACCATGGCTGTGCGCTCTACCTCTTCCCCGCTCGGAAGCATAAATTTAACCTCAGCAATTTTGTAGTTTGTTTCATTGCTGTTTTGCAGGATTGTTTCTCCCAACCTTAAAAGTTTAGCTGTAAAGGAGAATCCCATTTCCCCTGTTTCTTCGTTGAAAAATTCATTATACTTAGTCATAGATTTAAATTTAAATTAGACAATTGACTACGGGGGGTTATCCCCAATTTTCAAGAAGGGTGGGGATGAATAGAGGTTAGGCTGCACTCATAATATTAATCTAATTTCTGACTAGGTAACTTTGACAAATAATTGAAATTGTTATCTTCAAATCGGTTTGTTGAATGCATATATAGCTCTCTACAGATTTCTGAACCACTTATTTTTTCTGTTCTAATACATACACTAAGTTTTGTAATCCCATTTTCTCTGGTTAATTCGGCTGACTGCCAACTATTTCTGGTTTGTGGATATAGAATTGTTTTGACTAGTCCATCTTTTTTAATGATTTTAACTTCCGAAATATCCCACTTATAATATGTTTGATTTGCGTAATCAATTCTGTAAAGATGGCCTGAAGAATTATAAGTTATTGCTTGAATATATTCCTTGGGTTGTTTAACCTCATTCAGGTTAATATCTAGATACCAATAAAATTGTTCTCCATCTATAACTTTGAACATCTCTTTGTCGAAATTTACATGATATCCATATTGTGTATAAAATTCAATATTAATTTGAGAGATTAAAGAAAGTGGAAGCAGCAGCAAGAAGGTAATGACAATTATTTTCATAAAATTAGATTCTTAAAAAATTTCAATATTTAATAGAGAAAATACCGCGTAAATATAGTTATTATATATCATAACTCTCTGCGTTAGATATTACAGCATCTTGTCATAGAATTATGACTGAAGCTGAAAAAAATTATTTATTTGATGTTGGTAGAAATATAGCTAAGCTAAGAAGACAGCACGGCTTTAGTCAACTTGATATCTGTGTCCAGATCGACATGGAAAAATCTAATCTTTCTAGCATAGAAAATGGGAGGCAAAATTTTACAGCATTGACATTACTCAAGATCGCAGAGGCGATAGGAGTAGGAGTACATGAATTTTTTCAATTTACAAAATAGCATTGCCACCTCGCCAAATCCTTACGGCACTTTATCAATCCTTGAACTCGTTACGGTAATCCGTTTTATTACTAATTCTTTATTTAAATGTAACTTTTATACCTAAGATAAATTAAATAAATAAATTCTAACTTAAAGAGAATTCAACATTTACTAACTCGGAAATTAAATTTTAGAAATAATATATGCCACTAATCACTTCATCAATGCTTACTGCGTTAGCGGTATCATTAGCAACTAAAGGTCTTGAGAGCCTTATAGAGGATACGGGAAAATCAATATCCCAAGGAGCTATAAATTGGGTAAAATCTTTATTCTACAAAGAAGGCGAGCCTAAGAAAGCCCTAAAGGAACTCCAAAAGAATCCTTCAAATGAATCGAAACTTGAAATAGTAAAATCTATTCTTGAAAATTCCATTGAAGCAAACTCAGAAAACCTAAATCATTTTAAGGAAATCATTTCTAAACTACCCAAATCGGATATGAAGATTAAGGGCAGTAAGAATGTCAATATGGGAAATGTTGATACTGGAGGTGGTGATTTTAGAATAGGAGATAATTATGGGAAGTAATATAAATACTGGAAATGTAAATACTAATGGTGGTGCTTTTCGAGTTGGTGATACTTATAATATACATCTTCAGGGCCTTGAATTGTTGCTTCAAGATTATAAAGCCCAGTTACAAGGTATAAAATTGCTAATTGATGAGTTTAAGCCAGATACTGCGTTAAAGCAATTAGAAAACCTCCAAAAAAGGATTCCGGATGAATTAAACAGAAACCCAAAAATAAAAAGTAAAATTCTTTTCTTGAGTGCTACATGTAAAAGAGAATTACAACAATTTGCTATCAAAGAAACTGCAAAAGAGTTTGTGCAAGCATATAGATTAAACCCCACAGATACGGAGTTAAGAGAAAAGGCCGGAATTGAATATTTGAACCTACAAGAACCAAAGAAAGCGGATAAAATAGCAGATGAGATTCTCAAAGAAGATGAATTTAGTATTGTTGCTTGGCTAATAAGACTTCATAATTCTAAAGATTTAAAAGTAGCGATTGAAGAAACTCCAAAATCAGTACAAAATGAATATGTCTTTAAAATAAATATCGCAAACTACATATTAAGAAAACATGCTCTCGGTTTAAACGTGGGAATCGATAATTTTCAGTTCAAAGTAGAATACGATAAGTATAATGAAGTAACTTTTACAAATCGACAATTATGGTCGATTACATTGGACTTGCTTATCAATGAGATTTTTGGTGATTACCCAATCCGTTTCCTTGCTGGTAAGGAAAATCCAGTAGTATCACATCATTTGGTAAAAAATCTTATGCCATTGCTGAAGAAGTATGTTGCGACTCTGCAGAATACTGAACTTTCGAAGGCAATTTGGCATCACAAACACGTCTACCATTATTTTGATTTTTTTCTGAAAAAGGAAAAGTCTCGATTAGATGATTTGAAGAACCTATATGCCTCCATTCCAAAAGAAAATTGGTTCTATACAATGACCTTTGTACAGGCGTTACTTGTAAATTCTGATTATGAAGATGCATTGTTGGCATTAAAAGAATACGAAAAATCTGAAGAGCTGGTCAGTGAATTATATCTTGTTAAATCAGCAGTTCTCTTTTTCCTAAAAAGGACAGATGAAATCGAGGAAGTTTTTGACAGCTACCTTGACGGCATTGAAATGATTGACGAGCAAAAGGGTTTTAACATTTTGAACTCTTTCTTTAATGTGTTTAATAGGACATTGGATAAAGAACTTTTTTTAGAACATATAGAAAAAGTAAAATCCAAAAAATTTAAATCAAAAAATCTTAAACAAGTATTTATTATAAGCTGTGAAACCAGGTATTTAGATATCTCAGAAGTAAGAAAGGAAAAACTATCTGAAGAGCTGAAAGAGCTTGAGAAAGCTGATGATTTAGACCATAACTACAAGAGTCTAATTGCTGAATCCTACCAATCGATTGACAGAATAAATGAAGCGATAGATTTTTTATCTGAATTTGTAAATAAAGAAAAACCATCACAAGAATTGGTAATGTATGCTTCACTTTTGTATAAAAAATTGCAGAGCAATGAGAAAACAGGAGAGGGGAATCATTCTGAGTTACTGGATCTACTCAAGAATTTTAGAACAATTCATAATCAAACCGATGAAGAATTGTTGCGGATTGAGTATAGCTTACATGCATTTACAAACAATTGGAGTGAGGTAAAAAGTATTGTTAAAGTGCTGAAGGAAATTGACCCCACAAATGAACAATATCTTGTAGCCTATGTGAAGACACTTGAAATTTTAGGAGCCTATGATGAAATAAAAAATGAGGTCAGTTTATTTCCTGCAAGTTTTGCTGATGAGTCGGTTGCATTACTTATTGCAGTGATTTTACTTCGAAATGACATAGAGGCTGATTATGGTTTTAAAATCCTTTACAATTTGGCATTGAATCAGTCAAATACACAAGCAAGAAAGGAATATTTGGCTTTATTGATAAAATATGACAAGAGATTTTTTGAAAAATATGAAAAGGTAAAAATTGATGTATGGGTGAGATTCAGAACCAATGGTAAAGATTTAAATGAAATATTTATTGATTCCGATAGTGGCTTTAAAGGAAAGTTAATTGGTAAAAAGGTCGGAGATACGGTTACGGATACAAACAATCTGGACATGTCAATCCATACAGTAGAGATTGTTGAAATATATAATGATGCACTCAAATTATTAAGAAATATTCAAGAAGAGATTGAAAACCCATTAAATGAATTAGGGTTTAAAATGATTGAATTTCCTTCCAACAAAGAAGAGTTTGAGGATTTTCTGATTAAAAATTTTGGTGCAAGAGGAACTGAAGAAAAAGAGTATAAAGAAAAAGGATTGCAAGACTACTATAATTCCCGCATCGGATTTTCTGAAGTTTCCAAGATGGTATTCAGAGGCAATATGGTTGATGCCTATTTTTACTTAACAGGTCATAATACTTCAAAATTTACTACGCTCCCAATTTTAGCAACCAATCCTATAAACACAAAAATTAGCGAAGTCTATGGTTTGGATGTTACTTCACTAATTTTATTCTATCAACTTTATAGGAAACTAAATTTTCAATTTGAGCATAAATTCACGGTTTCTTATTATACCAAGCAAATATTCTTAATTGGATTAAAAGAGGCAGAAAATGCCCCAGAAGATGGCCTTACAACGCAAATTACTCTTGAGGGTGTAAAGGTGTTTCCATTGCCAGATAAAAATTCAAAGATTGAATTTTACAGAGAAATTCTAAAGTGGATTGATGAGAATTGCTTGATTGACAATGTAGAAGAAAAACTTGAAATCGCATTAAGGTTAGAACAAGAGGGAAAAGAGAGGGATACATTGTTCGGATACCTTGTAGATAATATGTTTTTGACAAGTAGAAATGGTTTTAGACTAATCACGAGTGACTCTTCTTTGTATCTTTTGAAAAGCGAAGATTCTATACAGATTAATAAGTGGTTACTGAGTCCAGAAAAATATTTAAGGGTTTATAACCGAGATAAGTGCGATACAGAATTTTATAGTTTTTTATTACAGAATAATTATTCGGGAATTGATTTAAATTTAGATGTGTTAAAGAATGAGTTTTTTCAAATGCTCGCTGGAAAGGACAATCAATATTCCATGGCTTTATATAATTTACAGTACTCACTTCATAATAATAATCTTCTTATTCCGGTTTGTGCAAAATTTTTAAAGGATATCTATCTAACTACCTCAATCACGACAGAAAATAAGAATAGATATGCTTTCGATATAATTAGAAACTTGATGTATGGTATGGGAATAAATGAAGTCAATTTATTAGGAGGAGTTCTTTTTTCTGAATTTAAATTGATGGGGGCAAACTTGAATGAAGTGATGTCTGTGCACAAGGAAGTGAAAAGCTTGTATTTTAAGTGACAAAGAAAATATAAAAGGCTACCGGACAGATAGCCTTTCTATATAGTCTCCCATTTATCGGGAAGGAATAATCCCGCGGGGGAATCGAACCCCCACTTTGGACTTAGCAGGTCCACGTTCTATCCGTTGAACTAGCGAGTCGTAATAAAGGTAATAATTTATTTCTGTAAAATATTGGATCAATGACTATTACTTGAATTTTCCACTTATTCGTGTAATCTCTTCACTAATTCGCTTCTGAATAACCTTACCATAATGGTCCTGCGTCGTCTGTAACTTTGAATGCCCTAACAATTTACTTACGATCTCCATAGGAACGTCATTATAAAGCAAAATAGTGGTGGCAAAGGTTTTCCTGGCTATATGATGGGTCAATCGCTTTTTAATACCGCAGAGGCTTGCTATTTCCTTAAGATAGGCGTTAAAATGAGTATTACTGATAGAAGGTAACACCATCTCCCGCGATTCCCCATCATACTTGACCATGATTTTCCTTGCCTTAGTTAGGATTGGGATTTTATAGGTACGATTGTTCTTCTGCCTTTTTACATGAATCCATGGTTTGTCATCAAATTCCACATACACATCCTCCTTCTTCAGATTAGCCATTTCTTTAAAACCCAATCCTGTATAGCAGCAAAAAACAAACATGTCCCGTATCCTTTCTAGACGTTCCAAAGCGAACTCCTTTTCCTCCAGAATGGTAAGCTCCTTTCTGCTTAGAAAAACCACTTCCTTCTTGCTTGTTCTTGGCTTGTAAAGAAGAAATGGATCCTTATTTAAATAATCCTGTGCAACAGCATACTTTACCACCTTTCTGAAGCGCTGTATCGCCTTATTTAGTGTGCTCTGAGCTAAGCTCTTTTCCACCTTTAGAAAATAGCTGTAATCGTCTAAAAAAACCCCTTTTAGAGACTTCAATTGCACGTCTTTACGCTTGTATTTCCATTTGATAAAATCAGCTAGGTGCCTATACGATTCCTGATACTTTTTATAGGTTACCAACTGTAAATCCTTCCCGATTAATTTCTCTATTCTGGTTAAGTATTCACGGTAGGTTTCAAGCACTTGTTTTTCATTTGTTGTTGGTTCACCTTTGTAACGACTGTAGATATCCTCCACAGTGAAGGACTCACCACTAACCTGCAAAAACAAAAAAGCCTGATACAAGTTGTTCTTGACCAGGCTCAGCTGTTGGTTGATGTAGGTGCTATCTTCACAGGGTTCCACCTTTTGTTTCTTGGAGTTCCAGTAATCTGGATTAATGAAAAGTCCTGTTGAGAATTCTTTTCTTCTTTTATTACTGGTTATTCTACACCTAACTGGACACCTGCCAGTAGAATTGGCTTTAGATTTATATAAAAGAAATAATATCTTAAGTTTCATAGTTATTTATGTTTTAGTAATTTGTTTATTAATTCAATTATTCACCATGCACTTAAATATTCACGATGAGAAATTCTCAAAAATTTCATCTGTATTTAACAATACAAGTGCTACGTATAAATTTTATTGGTTTTGGTCCATTTTGGAATCCGTTGAGAATGGCACTAAAACAATAGGTAAAAAAGAATTGTTTGCCAAAATGCTTGCATTATCCTGGTATACTGTCAATTATTTTCATATTTCATTTGGCAAACAGGATCTAATCCAAAATGCTATTTATTCGGTAAGAGAAATAGAAAACTTACCTATTGACACTAGGCAAAATAAAATTCTAAACACACTAATTAATTCTAATAACAAATCAACCGTTTCCACATTACTCCATTTTGATAATAATGTGCCACATAAGTTTTTAAGCCCATGGCTAGGTACTGGTTCTAAAAAAATTGTCTATGAATTGTCATTAGATAAATCAAAAAATGCTCCTTACTCTCTTTTTAAAGACAACATCATAATAGATGATGATTGGTTTATTTTTTTTCAACTTAATCTCGGGGTTTTAAAATCATTTTGCTATTGGCACTTGTCATTATTCTTGCAAAGTCGAAATCCAAGTGTTCCTGAAATACCAAATAAAATCCAAAGACCAATTATCAGAGGCAATCTAACAAATCACAAACGCAAATACTGGGATATAGTGCTAAATGAGCTTGGTTACATTAAATGCATTTATACTCAAAAGGAACTGATTGTTGGTGAGTATATAATTGAACATTTCATACCTCATCAATTTGTTGCACATGATTTAATGTGGAATTTAATCCCAGCTGAAAGTTCATTTAATTCAACAAAAAGTGCAAAACTGCCTTCTTTTGACAAATATTTTGATGACTTCTATGCCTTACAAAAAGAAGGTTTTGAAATAGTACAGAAGAGTAAGCCAAAAAATAAATTTTTACAAGATTACCTAACAATATTTCCTCTACTCAATTTCGATAGATCCAGATTTGAAGAATTTATTCAACCTATGTTAACTATAGCCCACAATAATGGATTTGAATATTTGTAATAATGGAGAATTTTTTAAATATCCCTGACAATAAGAAACTTTATACAAGTAACCACTTTTTTATCATTAAGGACTCTTATCCTGTATCACCAGGTCACTTACTAATAATTTCAAATGAATTACACATTGAATTTTTTGAGCTTCCTCTTGAGGTTAAAAATGAACTTCCGAGTTTAATTGATATTGCAAAGAAATTAATTGAAAGAGAAAATAAACCTGATGGATATAATATTGGCATGAATTGTGGATCCTCAGCTGGTCAAACAATTTTCCACTTTCATTGTCATATTATTCCTAGATATCAGGGCGATTTAAAAAATCCTGAAGGTGGTATAAGAGGAGTGATTCCAAATAAAATGAACTATTAAAAAACAGGGTACACCTTTTTGAAAAAGTACACCTATAGGTACACCTTTTCTGGAGTAAAAAACTTGTCAAACTTGACTTTCGGGAAATGAGTTGTGTAGAAACACAAAAAAGCAGATTCCTGTGGATAAGCTTCTCATGGGTCTATTTCTAAACCATAAGCCACATTTAAGGGACTCAACAGAAACAAAAAAAAGCCCCTCATTGCTGAGAGGCTTTATACTGGGTTGCGGTCTGGACGAGACTCGAACTCGCGACCCCCTGCGTGACAGGCAGGTATTCTAACCAACTGAACTACCAGACCGTGCTTGTTATTTTATGACGTAAAGCGCGTCAATTTCTTTCAATCTATTT
>NZ_JAQQTD010000025.1 GCF_028561755.1 Altibacter sp. HG106 | reverse complement strand
CAACGGTCCTGGCTATCCCTCTGGCGGCGCTGGGCGGCTGATTCGGCAAGCTCCGTTTTGCAGGGCAAAAGCGGGATGCGCAGCAACAGAATCAGCTAGCGTTTGGGGCCGCCAAGGTTCGGTCCATTCCGTTTAGTTTTTAGTTTCTTTAAAGTTACGGTTTTTCAATTTACCAAAATGCGCTCGCTTGGGGATAGCCGTTGTTGGCAAACGTTATTTTATTAGCCTTTCTGCCATTTTACATGCAGATTTATCACCATAGTCGCAAGCAAGTAGAATTGCAGATAATCCCCTTAATGCAGTGTCTTGCTTTTTTTTACCTGTTTGAACAGTACTTAGTAATAATTGAGCCATCCCCAATTCATGATATGCACGGTGATATTCATTATCCACAGCTAATTGAAACCATTTAAGCGCTTCTATGCAATTTATTCTGACTACTTCGTCATTTGATTTGTTTTCTTGAGCTTTTTTTAGGTATGCATTTCCAATTTCCAGTTCCAGATACCTAAGAATTTTAGCACTTGCCGCACCACCATTTCTGTGGTTTTTGGAGAACCATTCATACGCCAATTCTTTGTCTTCCGACAAACCATACCAACCATACTCATAACCATCGCCAAGCGTGAATTGGGCTTTAATATATCCTAATTTCTCTGATTGCCGCAAATGCTTTATACCCAGAGTTTCATCCTTTTTGATTCCTCTCCCATAGAGGTAACAGATTGATAAGTCGTAAAGTGCTTTTGGGTCATCCTGATTGGCTTTTACCATTAAATCTTTCACTTCTTTCTTAACTGTGAGACCTTTGCTAACGGCATAATCTTCAGCTATTTCATCAATCGACTTACCAATGGAATATATACGAAAATAATTGTAATCCCCATTCACATATCTAATTCCATCCATATAAATACTAACATAAGTTGGTTCATCACTATTTGTTTCGTTGTAGTATGCAACTAACTGAGTTGGGAATCTCGTGTATTCTTGGTTGTTAAACATTTTAACGAGGAGTTGCGCATATTCCTTTGCTGTATATTTAGTTTTTCCATCAGATCCTCTTCCCCCATCCACACAGACTGTAAGTATGTTTTTTTGTTTAGAGTCCGCCTGTGCTTGTTCTTTCGTTCCCTCAAATATTCCGCTTTGGGATTGAATATTATTTAGCGTTAATAAGAAAAAAACAATGCTTAGGATTCGTTTCATTTTATTAATGTTTGCCAACGGTCCGGGCTATCATACGGCGGGAGGCTTAGGCGGCTGAATGGCAGAACCAAAACGCGGAGCGTTTGTGGGAAGCGGTGTTAACCGCGTGCGATTCAGCATAGCTTGGTAGCCGCCGAATATGTTCAAAATATTCCGATGACCTTTTTAGTTTGTTTTAAAGATAGTGTTTTAGTTTAGAACAATGACCCGATGCATGATAGCCGTTGTTGGCAGTAGTATTGGTTAATTACCATTATCTGTTTCACGGTTTCTTAAAATAAATTTCATTTGTTCAAAATGACTTTCATCATATTTTTCGATACTTCCAATATAAAAAGAAAGCTCAGGTTCTTGCACTGATATGAGTTCCTCTGTATCAGGATCATATTTTTCGCCTCTTCCGCTTTGCAGGAATCCGTATGCATAAATCTTACTAGCTTGCGCTAAAGAATCCTTACTGTCTTCATTTACTTCAAATACAACTGGAACTTCGACTCTTGATGAATCATTTTGTATATAAACTTTTTGAAAATGACTTTTGTATTGAGGATCAAATTGTGTCTTGAGTACTCCATTGTCATTTATTTTATAGACTCTAGAATTCCGTTCATACGTTTTTGGCTCTCCATTTTCTTGATTGAACGTAATTACCACTGGACCTGAATAATTTTCGGGTATGATGATTATTGAGTTTTCACTTTTTTGAAAAGAACACGCTGTTATTATAAAAGTTGACAACAGAAATGCTAATCTAGTATTCTTCATGTAGTTTTATGTAATATTACTGCCAACGGTCC
>NZ_JAQQTD010000024.1 GCF_028561755.1 Altibacter sp. HG106 | reverse complement strand
GCTAGAAGGATCTTTGAGAACTTTTAACTAAATTGTACCCAGAAGGTCCCCCAACTTCTGTTATACATCACCGTTGTACGCAATTACCACAAACGAGAATGAACAGATTTCAAAAGACGATAATATTCACAAAAGTTCCTCTCAAAAAGTACTTTCGCTATCCTGATAAATTCCTAATTTATCCAGCAGATTTAAAAGGAATGCCAAAATCAAATTTACAAGAACATTATCCTGTAATTTTAGAATATATTATTGAAGAACACGAAATAATTGAGCCATCAAAAGACGATGGATTGAAAGATTTAAGAACTCTGACGGCTTCTACTCTAACGAAACAAGATGAGATATTAAATTTACTAACACTATTTACAAATCATATGTTTTTTAGATATTATGATTTGACTGGAAATTGGGGAATGCCAATCTTAAAAGATAACGCTGGAGAAGAGGCAAATACTTGGTCGTCCAAATGGAATATGACAATGTTTCATTGGCCTGAATTACCAGAACAATTGAAAATTGAAAAATTCACTGATGTAGAATTAAAATATGAGCCTGTCGAATTTATCTCGTTTATGAAATATTATCAGGTAAATCCAAATTACGATTACTATTCTGATAAAGAAATTTCTTTCCCAAACAACATATTTTTAGGATTAGACTCATATTACAATTTAGATACTGAAGTCAAGAAAGTTTTAGATACAGCAATATCACATACTGTTTCTGCAATGGAATTAAGACAGTATAAAAAGACATTATCCGTAATTTCAGCATTTACATCAATCGAAACAATGGTTAATTATGAAAACAGAGATTTTAAAGCGGAAAAATGTAATGAATGTGGTCAATTACAATATAAAGTTTCTAAAAAGTATAGAGATTATTTATTAAAATATATTGGAGATAATCCGAACAACAAAAAGAAGTTTAACGCACTATATAGTCTTCGTTCAAAGATTGTGCACACAGGAATGAAATTTAAAACAGAAAACTTGTGGACTGAACTGCCTCAAGAAGAAAAAGACGAAGAATTTATTAACCAAATGGAAGTCATCATATTGAGTAAAATGTCAATTACTAATTGGCTTCTGATAAACAAATAACTGCGTACAACAATGGCTATAAATAATTGCTCGGTCTGTTCTACTCGGAAAATCCTACGGATTTTCCTATGGTTCGAGAACTTTTGCTAAATTAGTAACCAAACCACGCAACTATCCATAGCCGAGACCGTTGTACGCAATTACCACAAACGAGAATGAACAGATTTCAAAAGACGATAATATTCACAAAAGTTCCTCTCAAAAAGTACTTTCGCTATCCTGATAAATTCCTAATTTATCCAGCAGATTTAAAAGGAATGCCAAAATCAAATTTACAAGAACATTATCCTGTAATTTTAGAATATATTATTGAAGAACACGAAATAATTGAGCCATCAAAAGACGATGGATTGAAAGATTTAAGAACTCTGACGGCTTCTACTCTAACGAAACAAGATGAGATATTAAATTTACTAACACTATTTACAAATCATATGTTTTTTAGATATTATGATTTGACTGGAAATTGGGGAATGCCAATCTTAAAAGATAACGCTGGAGAAGAGGCAAATACTTGGTCGTCCAAATGGAATATGACAATGTTTCATTGGCCTGAATTACCAGAACAATTGAAAATTGAAAAATTCACTGATGTAGAATTAAAATATGAGCCTGTCGAATTTATCTCGTTTATGAAATATTATCAGGTAAATCCAAATTACGATTACTATTCTGATAAAGAAATTTCTTTCCCAAACAACATATTTTTAGGATTAGACTCATATTACAATTTAGATACTGAAGTCAAGAAAGTTTTAGATACAGCAATATCACATACTGTTTCTGCAATGGAATTAAGACAGTATAAAAAGACATTATCCGTAATTTCAGCATTTACATCAATCGAAACAATGGTTAATTATGAAAACAGAGATTTTAAAGCGGAAAAATGTAATGAATGTGGTCAATTACAATATAAAGTTTCTAAAAAGTATAGAGATTATTTATTAAAATATATTGGAGATAATCCGAACAACAAAAAGAAGTTTAACGCACTATATAGTCTTCGTTCAAAGATTGTGCACACAGGAATGAAATTTAAAACAGAAAACTTGTGGACTGAACTGCCTCAAGAAGAAAAAGACGAAGAATTTATTAACCAAATGGAAGTCATCATATTGAGTAAAATGTCAATTACTAATTGGCTTCTGATAAACAAATAACTGCGTACAACAATGGCTATAAATAATTGCTCGGTCTGTTCTACTCGGAAAATCCTACGGATTTTCCTATGGTTCGAGAACTTTTGCTAAATTAGTAACCAAACCACGCAACTATCCATAGCCGAGACCGTTGGAGTGCAATAATTCGGACTTTCGGGTTTCACTAAATTTTTATGGGGAACTTAAGGAACACAACGCAGA
>NZ_JAQQTD010000023.1 GCF_028561755.1 Altibacter sp. HG106 | reverse complement strand
TCCGATGACCTTTTTAGTTTGTTTTAAAGATAGTGTTTTCGGTTTAGAAAATGACCCGATGCATGATAGCCGTTGTTCTACGCAGTTTTTTCTTTTTCAATGGCAAATATCTTTCCGTGTATATAAACTCCAATTACCAAAAATATAATCATACAAGGAATTCCAAAATATGTTATCAATAGTGGTGGAAAAAACCATAAAATACCACAAACTCCAAATATTCCAATTAACCAGCCCTTAATTCCGATTTTGTCAGCTAATAATACATTTGAAACAACACTTATTATTCCTATAACCCAAGCTATTTCGAACAGAAAAAAATAATTTCGTTCAGCATCATCAATTACGAATCCCAAGATTAGAAATAGATGACTTAATATAAATGATGATAATCCAATTATTTTAGTTTTATCCATCTTAGTTTTTTGTCACAATTTTTAGTTCTGATTTTTTGATCATTTTCTTCACTTCTAAATATGTTGTGCCGTTCAGCTCTATTTCTCCAGTTTTAACTCTATAAATTGCCGTTTTATTTTCAGATCCGTTTTGGTAAATCCAATTATATAAATCAGTTGAATCTTTCTTTTGAGTTCTGATGTTAATTCGTCTCCAATTTTTCTCAATTAATCCAAATTCAGAAGTAGTTTTATTTACAATTATATCTCCGTTTTCAGATTCATAATATAATTTTTGAAGGTCGCCATAATGGTCTTCAATTTCCATTGAATAAAGTCCAAATCCAATAAATCCGACAACTGTAATTATTACAATTCCAAAAATCAGAAGTCCATATTTTAATCCTTTGTTCATTGATTGGTCAAATTGCGTAGAACGGTCCGGGCTATCATACGGCGGGAGGCTTAGGCGGCTGAATGGCAGAAACGGTTTTGCGGAGCAAAAGCCGGAAGCGGTTGAATTTGTAGGAATTTCGAGGGAAATTTCATTCGTTTAACCAACCGCGTGCGATTCAGCTAGACCTGGGAGCCGCCGAATATGTTCATATTATTCCGATGACCTTTTTAGTTTGTTTTAAAGATACTGTTTTCGGTTAAGATAATGACCCGATGCATGATAGCCGTTGTTGGCACCAGTTATTTTTCTATTCTTTTCGTAGAATTTTTTCCATTTTACGACCTCTTGCCAATTCATCAATCAGTTTTTCCATACGTCTACATTGTTTATATATTTCAAATTCATCCTCTATATTCTCGATTCGATAACCACAAACGACTCCTTTAATCAAATGTGCATTTGGATGAATTTTAGCTTTCTGAAAAAAAGTTCTAAAAGTTACTTTTTGCTCGATAAGAGATTGTAATTTATCTTGATCAAATCCAGTAAACCATTTAATCACTTGATTGAGTTCTTCTTTTGTTCTACCATTTTTCTCTAGTCTATTGAGATAAAGCGGATAAATGGAGCCGAAGATCATATTGGCTACTTTTTCATTTTTTTCTTCTGTAACTTTCATGTTGATCTCTTTAATTGGTGCCAACGGTCCAGTATATGGACCGTAGCGTGTTTCAAGTTACGGATTATTCAGTTTAGTTTGGGGTTTGTTTTGTAGGAATTCAAATTCATTAAGCACCTTCCCAGCTATGGGCTATATACATTGTTGCCAGTAGGCTTATTACCCTTTCAGATTTAACTCTATTGCAATCTGCTCAACAAAATTGGATGTCTTACTAAGTAGTTCTGTGATGGTGTCTTTATTAATGGAAACTTCATTACCATCTTTAGTTTTGCCATTTCTGTGCACTAAGTCGTGTCTTGTTGCAATTAGTTTGGATAATTCAGCAATATCTGGAAACCTTATTTTAAAAGTGGCTATGAACATATTTTGAACAACGTCCAAATTATGATAAATGACTTTTAGCATCTCTTTGCGAGCGGTGGACTTCAAGTTATCATAATGAATAAATATTTCGCTTAGTGGAAACTTTCTTTTGTCAAAGTCGGGAAAAGTTTCTACAAAGTTTTTGAAATACTCTGGTTTTTCGTCCGTTTGGTTGATAAACGTTTCCGATAAGAAAGTTTCCAAAGTTCCAATTGCCGAAATGTAGAGTTGTCTTATTAGTACATTCTGTAAATCTTGATTTTCTAATTCAAGATTGTTAAGTTTTTCGAGGTTTCTGACTTCTTTATGAAAGCTATCATAATAAGCTTTGTTAGCAATGATTGCATCAAATTCTTCCTGATAATCATAGTCATCAAAATCGTAATCTTCTTCATCATAAGGCTCAAGCCATACTTGATTATCTGAATTTAAACCATCAATCTTATCTAAAATATCTTGAGGACCATCGTGAAAATAAACGATATATTGATAGAGTATGCCGTCTTTACTTTCATCGGGTTCCATATGCCAATCAGTTTGGTATAATTCATCGTAAGTAATTCCTAATCTCTCGGCAAGAGCAGTATCATCTCTTTCCTGTTGCATCTCCATCCAAGCAATTTTCGCTCTTCCCATATTTAATCGCAATTTGTCTGTTAGCTTACTGGCAACGGTCCTGTATAACATGCTGTAGGGCCTTTTAATTTTTTACAAGTTAATTAAAAGTCAGGATTTTCAAGTGATTT
>NZ_JAQQTD010000022.1 GCF_028561755.1 Altibacter sp. HG106 | reverse complement strand
CTCTGCGTTGTGTTCCTTAAGTTCCCCATAAAAATTTAGTGAAACCCGAAAGTCCGAATTATTGCACTCCAACGGTCCGGGCTATCATGTCGGCGGGAGGCTTAGGCGGCTGAATCGGCAGAACCAAAACGCGGAGCGTTTGTGGGAAGCAGCCTTAGCTGCGTGCGATTCAGCTGAGCTTGGTAGCCGCCGAATATGTTCAAAATATTCCGATGACCTTTTTGTTTGTTTTAAAGATAGTGTTTTTCGTTAAAGTGAATGACCCGATGCATGATAGCCATTGTTATGCAACGAATGGATAGCTTACTTTACTAACAAGCTTAATGTCTCGAAACCCTCTAAAGTTTTTACGACTACAAAATATCTTCCTTGGGATAAATCTGAAACATTGTAGAATTTAGATGGACTCAAATAAACTCTTTCTAATTGGCCTAAAACATTAAAAATCTGGACTTCTTTAACTTCTCCGGATACCTCAATTTTAAATTTATCTATTGCGGGGTTGGGATATAATAAAACATTATTTTTTGGAACATCCTGTACGCTTAGAGCATCACACTCTGCCTCGGTTTCAACAAAAGTGCTATTAGGATCAATATTTATCCAATTAGATTGACTATAATCTGCATCATCTACGTATATACAAAGCAAGTCTGAATTATTGCTTGAGTTATAGTTGGTAATATTTGTGTTATTCCCATTACGAAGGTCCAAATGATCAAGCAAATTGTTTGAACAGCTGAAGAAAGTTAAATCTGCATTATTGGTAAGATCCAACGAAACAATTTCATTGTTAGAACAGCTTAGCCCTGATATTAAAGTATTGTTGCTTACATCTAATGTACTTAGTTTATTATTTATTAAACTCAATTGTAGTAATGTAATACATTCTTCAATTTGAATTGATTCAAGATTACTATTGAAGGCAAGAGTTAATTCACTTAGTTGTGGATTTCCATTAAAGTTTATACTAGTACATAAAGTAAAAGCAGCATCAAAGAAAGCCAAGTTTGAAAAGTCTTCTAGACCACCAAAGTCTGAAATGTTGTTATTGATATCATCAATGGTTAATTCGGTTACATTCTCCGCGTCAGAGGTTAAAATTCGACCGTCTAGAATTTGTTCTGTATCAATTCCCTCATCAATAAGAAATTGTTCAAAATTACTATCCAAAATTGCAGTGTATTGACCATAGATAGGAATGGTAAAGATTAAGAATAATATAACAATGTACCTATTCATCTTCCTTAATTAGCGTAGTTTGATTTTCTGAGCCATCGTCATAATATTTGTCAATAACATACAAACCTGATGGAAGATCGTATATTAAATTCGGCTCGTTTATACCAACTGAGTCTTTTGGTGTTACTGTTACATTCGAGTTGAAAACTCCATCATTAAATCTTGTAACACTTCCTCCATTTGGAGCTTTATTGAAATTGTCATAACATCTTCTTGGCTGTATAGGAGATTCATCTAGTTGAACTATCCGTATCGCTGAATGGTTTGGATGTATTATTGAGGCAAAGTCAGATTCGTTCTTATCAAAACTTGCTATAACAGTCGAAAGATCAAATGTGAAATTGGTGTTTTCATAATCTCTTGGTATCGGGCAATCGCATTCGCATTCGACGAAACGATAATCAAATCCAGGTTGAAAAGTTGGAGGACCATTTTGCGGTAATGGCCCAGCAAAATAATATTCGCCTTTATATGGATCATATAAAACGCTCACATCTTGCAATATTGGGCCAAAAACAGAGTTATTGTTAATAATCGTCTCCCGCATTCTTACCCCTTGTCCAGGCGTAAAGTCTCTTAAGAAAGGATAGTCGGATGGAGATTCTACTGTCAACATTATGTTGGTAGCATCTATATCCACATATGGAATTTTTACACCGGTAGCATTGTCTTTGACTTCATTGCTAAAAATATAGTAAGAATCACCAGTAGTTAAATCTCTACAAAAATTCGGGTTTTCATATGCAGCAAATGTGTCAGTAACAAAATCACCTGCTTCGTCAGCATTAAAATCTCCACTAGTCTGATTTCTCGTTACATTTTCAGAATTGGTTGTAAATGTTGGAAACCAACCTTCTGTTCTCAACTGACCCACTGGATCGAATTCACAGAAAAGAGGATTATTAAATGTCATTAATGTTCTTCCAGTACCTTGAAAAGTATGAAGTAAACCAAAAATATGGCCAATTTCATGAAGTAGAATTTGAGGATTAGTTTGAAATGCGGTATAACTAACTAGAATATAAGAAGTATTTAATGCAGTGCCTCCAGGTATGTCCTGTATATGTACATTTAACATATCATTTTGAGGAGTAGCTGTACCATTAATTAGTTCGAAACCGCGATATTTGAAAAATATATTAAACTGATTATAGTTAATGTTTAGATCAGCTACTGCTCTTAAATAATCATCTTCTGTTAAGGTTACAGTTTGGTAATCATGAAAAAAAATGTTTAGAACTAATGGAGTTTCTGACATAAAATTCATATCGGTGTGCCCACTATGATATGATTCTTTTCCATATGTAATGGTATTTGTAGTACAAAAAGACTGGCTAAAGCTTAGAGAAATTGAAAAAAAGAACCCCAAAATCAAGTAAAATATTTTCATAATATTATTTAATAAATGACGGGGAGTCTTCGCTAAACTAACGAAATAAATTCATAATTCAAAACGACATTTGTTGCATAACGGTCCAGGCTATCATGTCGGCGGGAGCTTAGGCGGCTGAATGGCAGAAACGGTTTTGCGGAGCAAAAGCCGGAA
>NZ_JAQQTD010000021.1 GCF_028561755.1 Altibacter sp. HG106 | reverse complement strand
TCAACTTTTTCAAGTTCAAAAACATACCAGTCTGATTCTTGTCCTATTAACCAGACTGGAGCAATCATTATTAGAAATATAGCAATGGATAATATATTTGGGTTGATTTCTTTCATAAATTACTTACAACGGTCTCGGCTATGAGTAGTTGCGTGGGTTAGCACTAACTTTGCAAGTACACACCAAACTGAAAATCCGCGAGGATTTTCAGAAGCAGGCGAGAACAAGCAATTACTTATAGCCATTGTTGTGCGTTCGTTTTTTTTAATCAATTCTTGCACATAGCCAAGTAGCTTCTGCAACAGGTTTATTCCGAACATATGCAATTCCAGATTGTTTTATTAATCGGTTACTAACTCTTATGTTTTTGATAATATATTTAATTTCTTCGTCATAAGTTGCTCCACTCAAAAATTTTACATTTTCCATACTCACCAATCCGAAAAATCCATCTGCTAATCCTGCTTTTTTTACACCTGCTCCTCCGCATTGCGCCATTGATTCAATTAGAATCATTCCAGGAATAAAATCAAAGTCAGGAAAACTACCTGTTAACATTTCATTTTTTGATTTGTTAAAACTTTTTAATCCAACTACTTCTTTTTCGTTCGCAGTTATGATTTTGTCGACAAACAAAAAAGGAAATCTATGTGGAATTAATTCTTCTATTTCGTTTTTCATCTTAATTTTTTTCTAAATGACGCACAACGGTCCGGGCTATCATGTCGGCGGGAGCTTAGGCGGCTGAATGGCAGAACCAAAACGCGGAGCGTTTGTGAGAAGCGGTGATAACCGCGTGCGATTCAGCAGCGCTTGGGAGCCGCCGAATATGTTCATAATATTCCGATGACCTTTTTAGTTTGTTTTAAAGATAGTGTTTTCAGTTTAATAGAATGACCCGATGCATGATAGCCGTTGTTGGCAACTGTGTTTTTATTCAACTGTCAGAGTATAAGGTGTTTTCAAATTTCCAAGCCAATTCTTGTCAAATAAATTCAGTACTTCATTTCTGTTTCTTGCTATTACTGTGTCATTTACAATATAGATTCTCAAATCCGTAAATGGCAGGTCGTCTTTTAATCCGCCGATTGTGTATCCGCAATGAAATTCGTGTCCGTTTTCCACTTTGAATTGAAGTCGGTTATTTTCGTCCGCAATAAATGTTGTTGTCAGTCCCGGGTCAAAATATTCAGTCAATTTTGCATCAACAATTATTTCAGCTCCACTATTATTTTTAATTGAGACAGAATAAGAAGGGTCGCAAGATTGAGTTAAAAGTCCAATCAGAATAACAATTATTATATTAAATTTTGTTTTCATTTTTCGGTTTTTCAACATTGTTGCCAACGGTCCGGGCTATCATACGGCGGGAGCTTAGGCGGCTGAATCGGCAGAACCAAAACGCGAAGCGTTTGTGGGAAGCAGTGTTAGCTGCGTGCGATTCAGCAGTGTTTTGGGAGCCGCCGAATATGTTCATAATATTCCGATGACCTTTTTGTTTGTTTTAAAGATAGTGTTTTCGGTTAAGAAAATGACCCGATGCATGATAGCCGTTGTTGTGTGTAGTTTTTTTAGTATTTGGATTTTAATATAGTAATAAACTTATCAGCATCCTTTTTCTCCATTCTTAATGCATAATATTCTGCAAGGTTTTCTAATCGACTATCACTAAAATCATATAAGTATTTCTGAATCTCATTGGATAATGAGGTTAGGAATATTTCTGGCGATTTTCTTACTCTTTTATAAAACTCGATAAGTTGTGGAAAATGTAAAGAGTTTTTATTTATAAATTCTGGAAAATTTCTAATATCAACATCTATTTTTTCGTCTGAATGTTTTAATACATTGTTCATTATTCTCATTTGATTAATTTCATCAAAACCTTTTAATTTTGATATCTCTATATTTTTTTGTTTGAAAAAGTAAATTAATTCATGCCATTTGAATTTTTTTATTTGATCATCTTCTCCAAAAGCAATTCTCAATAACTTTTTTAAACTTATTTCAAAATGTTTAAATCCATAAATTATTTTTGTTTCACAAATTGCAATAATCTCATCTTCTAAATAAATTAAATCTTGTAAATGATCCATTAATATCGTTTCAAGATCCAGGTCTGTCATATTGAGTCGGTCTTGTAGCTCCCAGAAATCTTCAGATTTTTCTTTTTGAATTTTTGAATGGTACTGATACTTTTCAGAAATTTGATTGCGTTCTTCTATCAAAGATTTAATCAATTTATCTATTGGTCTGTCAAATTTATTGTTAAATTCAAATGAGAAGGTTTCCAATGCATGTTGCTTGGATTGTTTATTAAATCGGATTTGATCTTTCTCATTGAAGTCCATAGGTTTTTAAGAAAAATTACACACAACGGTCCAGGCTATCATGTCGGCGGGAGCTTAGGCGGCTGAATGGCAGAACCAAAACGCGCAGCGTTTGTGGGAAGCAGCGTTAGCTGCGTGCGATTCAGCCAGACTTGGTAGCCGCCGAATATGTTCAAGATATTCCGATGACCTTTTTAGTTTGTTTTAAAGATAGTGTTTTCGGTTAAGAAAATGACCCGATGCATTATAGCCGTTGTTGTGTGTAGTTTGATTTATTCTTTTTTTCGAATCGCAATCATCCTATCAGTGAATCTTTTAATTTCCCGTTTCTGTTTTAATTTATAGCCAAATAAAATTAGGACGAGAGGAAAAAATACAAACCATATTGGGAACATCCAATTTCCTTCAATCAACTGAAAAATTGAAACAACAAGTCCAATTATGATTGCAATTTTCGCTGCAATTGAAATAGGAGCGAGAAAATCAAACCTTAGTTCATAAGATCCATCATCGTTTAAAATTCCAATTAGCCTGCAATTATTCGGTATTTTGTTTGGCTCAAGTTCAAATTTTTTGGGACCTATATAACCACAGTAGAGTCCGTTGGCGATAAGTTTATTTAACGCGCTTACATTCTTATCAGATTTATAAATTAAGTGATTCACTCTGTCCAAATTACACACAACGGCCCTGTATAACATGCTGTAGGGCCTTTTAATTTTTTACAAGTTAATTAAAACTCTGGATTTTCAATTAATTA
>NZ_JAQQTD010000020.1 GCF_028561755.1 Altibacter sp. HG106 | reverse complement strand
CTAGAAGGATCTTTGAGAACTTTTAACTAAATTGTACCCAGAAGGTCCCCCAACTTCTGTTATACATCACCGTTGTGGTGCATTTAAAACAAACATCGTGCTGACATTAGAAATCGTGCAAAATGAAAGAATTCTTCGAAGACATATTTGAATATCATAATCATTTTAATCAAAAACTGATTGAGCAACTTGCTGAAAACGAAAACGCAATAACAAAACGTACAATTCCGCTTTTATCACATTCAATCAACGCACAACAGATATGGAATGCAAGAATAACCAATGACCAAACACTCGGCGTTCACGAAAATCATACCTTAAAGCAATGCAAGCGAATAGATAATGAGAATTATAACCGAACTCTGAATATAATAGCTGAACGTGAATTGAATGAAATAATAATTTACGCCAATTCCAAAGGAACTGAATTCAGAAACTCGATACAGCAGATATTGTTTCATATCGCCAATCATTTTAGCCATCATAAAGGCCAAATAATTTCGGACTTGAGACAAAGCGGAATTAATCCAATCGTTACTGATTACATTTTTTACAAACGCTGAATTGAACAACAAACGGAAATACTGAATGAATAAAAAACGCACCACAACAACGTGTATAGCTCATTGCTGGTCAGTTGCTTAATCCAAAGTTAAAGCATATTTGGAAAGTCGCCAAATTTTTAAATTTGACGATTTCCAAGAAGAAGATAAATAGTAAAATTTAAAAATCTGGCTTGTGGCTCAACCGAAAAATAATCGCTAATTTGCACGCAACGAGCCATACACAAAACCGTTGTACACCATTTGAGAAAACAATGAAAAAAGCATATTTCAATCTAACTTTTCTGATTCTAATTATCGTTCTGCTTTCATTATTTGTATATAGCGGAATAGAAATTATTGACAGTAAAACAGAAACTATGGAGTGGAAAGGCGGACGATTCATTATGACCGATTTGACTAAAGTAATAGGAGTTTTATTAATTCTGACCTTGCCAACTTACGTTTACATAAAGAAAAAATTTTACTCAACAAGCGAAAAGATATGAGTTGGCACATTGTGCTTTTTAATTCAAGACAGAAAATAGAATCAGTTGCAGAATTGGACGAAAATCAACTCGAACCGACTGATTTTACAGGAATATTGGAAAACTCATTTGACCGAGTTAAAAAAGATGATAATCATAGAGAAATAATCGGAACTGATTTTACAATTGATTTTTATACTCATAGCGAGCCTGTGAGTAATACAATGTTAAATTTATACGGAGAAAACGGACTTTATGCTTTAATCGAATTAGCTAAAAAGCATAATTGGCAGATTTACGACTCTGGAATTGGAGAAATGATTGACTTGGAAAATCCCGAAAAGAACGGATTTGACAATCATAGAAAATATGTTGAACAGATATTAAAAAATAAATAAAAACGGTGTACAACAATGGCTATAAGTAATTGCTTGTTCTCGCCTACTTCTGAAAATCCTCACGGATTTTCAGCTTGGTGTGTACTTGCAAAGTTAAGTGCTAACCCACGCAACTACTCATAGCCGAGACCGTTGTGCAACATATCCAAAACAAATCTGAAAACCATTTGAATTGAATAAAATAAAAATCTTTATAATAGTATTTATTTTCGGAATTGTTGGTTGCGGAAAAATGAATTCGGACGGAACTGAAAAACGGATTGCGGAAAGAATAGCAAAACACGTAATTGAAAAAGACTCTCTGAAAAATTACACATATTCGGGAAACGTCTTTTTACATATTAAATCGGAGAGATTAAATTATAAAAATTACAAAACGCTCATTTCATTAAATGGATTAAAATCAAAGTCAACTGAATTTCGTACTGAAAGAATTAATATCGATGGATTCGAAATTATTATTTACTATGACAAATCAAAATCGGAATATAATTTACCTGAACCTTTTTTTGTTCCCGATTCTAAAGGTTGGAGCTTTTTAGCGGAATTAATTGAGGACGAAATAGTATTAAGTAAATTGAAATTGGAAATATCGATTGTTAAAAACGAAACTGAAGAATTAGATGAGATTGACTTTTAAAAAAATACGTTGCACAACAATGGCTATCATGCATCGGGTCATTTTCTTAACCGAAAACACTATCTTTAAATCAAACTAAAAAGGTCATCGGAATATCTTGAACATATTCGGCGGCTCTCAAAGCGCTGCTGAATCGCACGCAGCTAACGCTGCTTCCCACAAACGCTCCGCGTTTTGGTTCTGCCATTCAGCCGCCTAAGCTCCCGCCGTATGATAGCCCGGACCGTTATGTGCAAGCGGAGAACCAACCATGTCAAGAACAAGAAGAAGTAAATTTAAAGGAAGTAAATATTGGGTTTTTGTAAACTCACGAACAATGTATGACTTCAAGTTTGACCCAATTAAGGCATACTTGGAAAGCACTCAAGAAATGATTCTTCAACAAGAAAAGAAACTCTCAGAAAAATATGATAAATGGCATAAAGAACACGGAAAAAATCCCGAAATGCCAGATGCGTATGATATCTATGAAATGGAAATACTAAACAGCTCTGAATTTCCAAATATTTTAAATCAATCCGTTTATTTGACCATATACTCAACATTCGAAAATGAATTTTTTAAGATGTGTGAATGGTGCCGAAAAATTGAAAACTTAAGAATCGGAGCAAAAGATATTAAAGAGCAGAACTATATTGGACAATGTAGAAAGTACATAATTAAAGTTCTGAATGTAAATTTGGACAGTTTAAATGAAAAATGGGCTGAAATTAGAAAATATCAATTAATTAGAAATTCAATTGCTCATAACAATGGAATTTTAAAATCCCCAAAAGAAGATATATTGAGGTTTATTGAAAACTCAAATGGAATTTCTTTCGACATAGAAAAATCAAAAGTCAAAATGGAATCAATCGAATTTTTGACAACAATGATTGATAAGCTAACCGATTTCCTGTCCGAAACGGCTGAAAAAATAATGAATGAAAAGAATAACGCCAGCACATAACAACGGCTATCATGCATCGGGTCATTTTCTTAGCCGAAAACACTATCTTTAAATCAAACAAAAAGGTCATCGGAATATCTTGAACATATTCGGCGGCTCCCAAAGCACTGCTGAATCGCACGCGGTTAACACCGCTTCCCACAAACGCTCCGCGTTTTGGTTCTGCCATTCAGCCGCCTAAGCT
>NZ_JAQQTD010000019.1 GCF_028561755.1 Altibacter sp. HG106 | reverse complement strand
CCTCGCGGATTTTCAGTTTGGTGCGTACTTGCATAGTTAAGTGCTAACCCACGCAACTACTCATAGCCGAGACCGTTGGCACACATTTTCGAATTACCGTAACAATTCCTAAGAAAATATATCTTTTCTATAAAGCCAAAGCTCTAATGAAAAATATTCTACTTCTAATCTCTATATTGTTAATAGGATGTACCAGCCCTAACACTAAAAAAGAAAAGCTTGCAAAAGACATAAATAATCAATCTGAATTAAGGGTTAAAAAAATTGAAGAAAACTTAGTTCCTATTCATTTTTTGAAAGACAATTCAAATAGAATTTCCATTTCTAAGATGATGGAAAAGGATAGTGTTCCAGGAGTCAGTATTGCTTTTATTGAAAATGGGGATATAAGTTGGCAAAAAACCTACGGCTATTCAAATTTGCAAGATTCATTGCCTGTAACCACGAAAACTTTATTTAATGGAGCCTCCTTAAGTAAACCAATTGCTGCAATGGCTGCTTTAAATCTATCAGAAAACGGATTTATAGGCCTTAATGAAGATGTTAATACTTATCTCAAAAATTGGAAAATCCCACAGAATAAATTCACTGAAGAACAAAAAGTCACACTCAAAAGACTTATCGGCCATACTGGCGGAATAATAAATTACGTACCGCAGCCATATTCCCTAAATGAAAATTCTCCCAATTTAGTACAGATGTTATCCGGAACAAAACCGTCAGTTGACCCTCCAGTTTCAGTAATTTATGTTCCTGGCGAGAAGAGAAAATATTCTAATCCTGGATATACAATAATTCAAAAGATGATCGAAGATGTATCAGATAAGAATTTTGAATCTGTGATACAGGAATTAATATTTAAACCTTCTGAAATGTACAATAGTTCATTTGAGCAACCTCTCCCTCAAAATTTATTGAAGAAAACTGCTACAGGTTATTCGAAAGATCTCAAGGGTTATCCTTATAAATTATTTCCATGGAAGGCAGCAGGTGGTATCTGGACAACTCCTACAGATTTAAGCAAATTTACTATAGCACTTTTGGAGGATTATCATTCTAGTAAAAATAACATCCTATCTAAAAAAATGGCAGACAGTGTTTTTCAAAAAAAATCTGAACGTTTAGGTTTTGGAAAATTGTTTAGTCCAGAAAAACAGGATTTATTATTCGAGCATTGGGGCAGTAGCCCAGGTTTTACTTGCTACATGGTTGCATCTTTAAATAAAAAACAAGGCGTTATTATTATGACCAATAGTGATAATGGCACTATATTATTAAGCTACATAGCAAGAGCAGTAGCTCAAGAATACAACTGGGATTTTTTACAGCCGACGATATTTGAATCTTTTAAATTATCTGTTGATGAAATACTGACTTATGTTGGAAAATTTAGTGGTGGTGATAAAGAAATGGTATTTGAAATTTATAATGAAAACTTGGTTGTTAGTGATGCTAAAAATAATAAATCTAAACTCATACCAGTTGGTGGAAAAAAGTTCATATTAAAAGAAACCAACAATCTATATGAATTTTTGATTGATAAAAACGATAAGATAAATTATGTCCGCATAACGAATTCAGACGGTTATAACAATGACTATCGTAAACAATAAGTCAATACATAAAAACGTGTGCCAACAACGGCTATCATGCATCGGGTCATTTTCTTAGCCGAAAACACTATCTTTAAAACAAACTAAAAAGGTCATCGGAATATTTTGAACATATTCGGCGGCACCAACGTCTAGCTGAATCGCACGCGGTTAACACCGCTTCCCACAAACGCTACGCGTTTTGGTTCTGCCATTCAGCCGCCTAAGCTCCCGCCGACATGATAGCCCGGACCGTTAGCAAACATTTAGACGAACGAACAATATGAAAAATTTGATTTTAATTTTAACATTCTTGACTTTGACTTTGACATCTTCAAAGATTTATGGACAGGAATTCGAATATGCGGAAAAAACAATAACTGGAATTTATGAAGCAGACGGAAAATCCAAATCGGAAATATTCTCTGCTATAAATAAATGGATTGCTTTAAATTATAACTCTGCGAAAAATGTAGTACAACTAAATGACAAGGAATCTGGAACAATAATCGTGAAAGGAATAAATGAGGCTGTTTACAAAAATGTAATGAAAGAAATGTATCCTAAAAATAAATATATGCAGGAATACAATACAGTTGAGTTTAATCACACAATCGAAATAAACGTAAAGGACAACAGGTATCGAATAATTTACCATTTGACTGATATTATCACACCTGCACCAGTTGCGGGTTATAATTTGGAACAACAATACTCAATCGTTTTTGATATGATTGATTTTACTGGATTAAAGCAAGAAAAAATTGATGCTTATAACGAGTACGTTGACGAACTCTGGAAAAAGGCAATGGTTGGAAAAAAGAAAAGAGAAGAATTTCAGGAAATGACAAAACCAACCTTTGAGGAATTGATTAAAGGAGTTAAAGAAAGTGTGAAAGCTACAATGAATTCAGTCGGAACAACTGTTAAATCGACAAAAAAAGATGACTGGTAAAAAACGTTTGCTAACAATGTATAACCGCAATTACGGCGGATTCGACTACGTCCGAATCCACTCGGAATTGCTAACGTCTGTGCTAAACCGAAAATCATTATCTTTAAAACCGTAACTGACGGTTATACGAAACCGTTGGCATACATTTGAACAGACCGAACAAATTGAACAGATTAGATAAAATTAAACTTGAAGGAGTAAAAGTAAATTTAGTTCAAACTAATGAATTCTTGACGAACTTATTTTCGAAAAAAGAATTTACAATTAAAAGTAAATACCCCACGATTAATACTATAAAATGTACTTTAGAAAAAGGAAATAGGAGTTTTAAATATTCCGCAGGAGAAATATTACCAAAAGGGCCACCAGTTAAATATCAGCACAAAAGTTATGGTTACCAGGACCCATTTGAATTAATTAGTGAAGACTATCATTTTATTGCTTATAATGGAGCAGGTTCAATTAATTTAAAAATTGGTAAAGGATTTACTTCAACAGGAGAAATTAGAGATTTAAAGTCTAAATCATTCGATAACTTAACGGGAATACATCGAGCAATTATTCCAAAACCCAAATTTCATAATTTCCCAATTAGATATATTAAATCAGAAGGTTTCAATGTTGGTTCCTCTATTAGAGTTGCAGGTTATTTTTTAATTAAAATAAACAATCGGCCATTTGGTATTTATGACTATAAAATAAATGAAATTGAATCATTATTTATTGAAAACTATGATAACCTTCCAAGCAATGATTTCGAAAATTACATTTCAGCAATTATTTATTGTTTTGGGATTGTTAGTGGTCAGCTATTTAGAGATGAAGTAGTTATTTTAAAGTATGCTAGTCCTAAATTCGAGAAAATTATAGCTTTTAATTATAAAAAATTAGAAGATTCTATGAAAGGAATTCCTGCTTTAGACCCCCAATTATATTGGCAATTATCAGAAACAAATAAAATCAGACCATATTTAGAAAAAGAAGTTTTTGAAAATTTAGTGAATAAAAGCTTAAAGGATTTAAGACTATATCGAGCTATTAGAATTATGTCTGAAAGCTGTCAATATCCAATAGAAATTAAAGCTTCAACGTATTCAGTTGCTTTAGAAACTGTTAAAAACATAATTATAGAAGAAAATGGAGAAAAGATAAATCCATTCAAGCTAAAAAAGAAAGCTAGTAAAACTATTAAGGAATTAAAAAAAATAGTAGATGCAATTCCAGAATCTGAATTTAATAGCAAAAAAATGGTTTTAAATAAATTGGAACAATTAAATCAAGTTGGAAATAAAGATAGTTTACTACTTTCTTTCAAACTTTTAAACATTAAATTAAGTGAAGACGATAAAAGATGTATAAATATGAGAAATGATTTTCTACACGGTAGAATTCCGTTTGATATAGAAAATGACCCAAAAGCGTATGAATTACATCATATAGTTTATAAACTTCACTTGTTAGTATGTTCATTAATTTTAAAATATTCAGGCTTTTCTGGACTTATGCTTAACAATATAAAATTAGCCGACTTATTACATTTCGATAAGAAACTGAGGGAACCTTTATTCCGAAAAATATAAAAACGTATGCCAACAACGTATAACGCTCATAGCTGGCAGAATTACTAACCGAAAAACCCGTTTTCAAAACAAACCACACTCCTACTCGGAATAATTTGTATCTTGAAACCACGCAACGAGGCGTTATACTGGACCGTTGGCTACAATTAAAACTTAATTTTGAAAAAAGAAAAAGTAATTGATAAGTTGGAAAAACATTTAGCCGAA
>NZ_JAQQTD010000001.1 GCF_028561755.1 Altibacter sp. HG106 | reverse complement strand
GTAGGGAACATAGAACCACTGGTTGGGCCCATGGTCTGCGTTACGGTTACCGTTCCTCCATCAGGATCGATGGCAACTGCATCTGCAAAGTTTACTACTGCGTTACACACACCCGGATCGGTGTCGGCCATCACGTCAGAAGGACATGAAATAACAGGAGGCATTCCCATAGCAGCCATAAACGTTTGTCCGGCATTGATGTCTCCGGGAGATTCCGCGGCAGGAGCGTTCCATGTAAAGTCAGAATACATATTTCCTGTACCCGTTAATTGAAGCGACTGGCCCGCAGCAGGTGCAGGGTCTTCAGACACTCCAATGTCGGTACTGTTCATTCCGTTAGCCGGCCCGTCGGTTGCTGTAAAAGAACCTTCATAGCTAAGAAACTGAACCACAGTACCGCCATCAACTAGCGCAAGACCGTCAGGGGCTCCGTTCTGGATTCCAGAAATAAGGAAAGAAACAGCGCCAAAACCACTTCCGCCTTCATCATCAATAGTTCCAGAAAGGCCGGTAGTGTTGTAGCTCGTACCACCACTTCCATTGTAAAGTACAATAGAATAGGTAGAAAGATCAGTTCCAGCAGGTCCGGCGACTTCTACAAATTCGCCGACATCCGTACTAGCGTTGTCGTAATGCAATTCATTAATGAACACCGATTGTGCGTGACACACAAAAGCAGCAAACATTAATAAAATAGAAAAAGTAATTTTTTTCATAAATGTTTAATAAATTAAATAAAGGGATTCGTTAAAATTCCCTCAAAAATATGGCTTTAACGAGCGTTGGCGTAAGGATAAGTATTAAAGTTTTGTAAAAATTTATAAAACGAATACGAAATAAAAAAGCCGCTCGTTTGAGCGGCTTCAAAGTCAGTATGTTACTACTATTTTATCATCTCATAACTGCGCTTGATAAATTCGGTTAATGCTTCCCCTTTGAGCAGATTTCTACTCAACTTGGCCAAATCTAAGGCTTGATTCACCAGTCGTTCTTTCTTCTTTTTCGTCTTCGTTGTCAAGATTTGTTGGACCAGATCGTGATTGGTATTCACGATCAAGGTATACATTTCGGGCATATTTCCCATTCCAAACATACCGCCACCGCCAGTTTGCTGCATCTCCTTCATGCGGCGCATAAATTCGGGTTCGGTGATGGTAAAGGGTTGCCCATCGCTGTCCATAGCTTCCAGTTGTACGGTGAATTTTTCTTCCGCAATAAGTTCCTTCAGCGTGGTTTGAAGGGTTTCTTTTTCTTCTTCGGAAAGCTTTGACAGTGTTTCTTCCTCTTTTTTAATTAAACTGTCCATCGGTCCGCTATCCACCCTCGTAAAGGAGATGTTTTCTTTACTGGTTTCTAACTTCTGAAGTAGATGCGATACGATGGGAGAATCGAGTAAGAGCACCTCATACCCTTTACTTTTCGCTGTTTCAATATAACTGTGCTGTTCTTCTTTATTGGAAGCATACAATAGTACTAATTTGTCATCTTTGTCGGTATGAGCAGCTTTCAGTTTTTCTTCCAGCTCTTCAAAGGTATAATACGAACCGTCAACGGTTGGGTATAGTGCAAAGTCTTGGGCTTTGTCGAAGAATTTATCTTCCGTAAGCATTCCGTATTCAATAACCACTTTAATATCGTCCCACTTTGCTTGGAAATCCTCGCGATTATCGGCAAAGAGACTTTTGAGTTTGTCGGCTACCTTTCTGGTGATGTAACTCGATATTTTCTTCACGGCACCGTCGGCCTGAAGATAGCTACGCGACACATTAAGTGGAATGTCTGGGCTGTCTATCACCCCGCGAAGCATGGTAAGAAACTCGGGTACGATCCCTTCGACGTTGTCGGTAACGAATACCTGATTTTGATACAACTGAATTTTGTCCTTCTGAACGTTCACATCCTGTGTCATTTTCGGAAAGTACAAGATTCCAGTAAGGTTGAACGGATAATCAACATTTAAGTGGATGTGAAATAAAGGCTCCTCAAATTGCATCGGGTAGAGCTCTTTATAAAAATTCTTATAATCGGTTTCTTCCAACTCTGTAGGTTGCTTGGTCCAGGCCGGAGTTGGATTGTTAATAATGTCATCCACTTCGCGCGTCGGAGCCGGATCTTCTTCCTTCGCGTCTTCCGGTTTTGGCAAGGTTTCGGTCTTGGTTCCGAATTTAATCGGAATCGGCATAAATTTGTTATACTTCGTCAGTAGTTCACGAATGCGCGATGCTTCCAGAAACGCGGTCTCATCTTCTGCAATGTGCAAAATGATTTCGGTGCCTCGTTCAGTTTTATCACTTTCCTCTAGCGAATACTTTGGCGATCCATCACACACCCAATGGGCGGCAGGCTCATCCTTATAACTTTTGGTGATAATTTCTACTTTGCTGGCCACCATAAAAGCTGAGTAAAACCCGAGACCAAAATGACCAATGATTCCGGCATCCTCTCCCTGCTTATCCTTATATTTTTCAATGAATTCTTCGGCTCCTGAAAAGGCAATTTCATTGATGTATTTTTCCACTTCTTCCGCTGTCATACCAATTCCTTGGTCAATTACGTGAAGGGTCTTATTATCCTTATCGATTTTTACCTCAATGGTGGGATTTCCATATTCCACCGAAGCCTCTCCAATATTGGTTAAATGCTTTAATTTGAGAGTGGCATCTGTTGCGTTACTGATTAACTCTCGTAAGAATATTTCGTGATCACTGTATAAAAACTTTTTGATCAACGGAAAAATGTTCTCCACCGATACGTTTATCGTTCCTTTGCTCATAATATATTGTAAAGTTTATGTTCTGCTCGCAGTAGTTCAAATAAAATACCATTTCCAGAATGGCTGACAGCTTGTCAGAATCTCTAGCTCGTAACTTTAACACAAGTTTTGTTTAATAAAGTAAAACATAGATTAAACAATCATTATCTTTGTTTATCAAAAATTTACAATCATGAGCGCAACCACTTCCACAAAAAAGAAAGCGAAAAAATTAACCGAGAAGCAATGGTTCGATGCGTATATGACGCATCTTTTAGAGACCGAGAACACGCCTACCAGTGTGTACAAATTTGCTAAAGAGCAACAGTCTGATGAGTCCAACTTCTACCAGTACTTTGGTTCTTTTGAAGGACTTCGGGAGGCTATTTGGAATACATTTTTTGAAGAATCCATGCGACTGGCTGAAAAACAGCCTGAATACGAGAACTTCAACAACCAAGAAAAGATGCTCACCTTCTTTTATACCTTCTTTGAGTTGTTGACCGCTAATCGTAGTTATGTGTTGATGACACTTCCGAAGCGCGGCGACCTTATGGAATACAGAGTACAACTAAAAGGATTGCGACAGCGGGTGAAGGATTTTGCCGGAACGCTAATAGCGGAAGACAACGAACAAAAAAACCTGAAGTTTTTGAATCAACCCGTGTCCGTATTTTCAGAAGGAGCCTGGTTGCAGACACTGTTTTTGCTGAAGTACTGGTTGTCTGATAGCTCTCCTGAATTTGAAAAAACTGATATGGCCATAGAGAAGTCGGTACGTGCTGTATTTGATGTTTTTCAAACCACACCTCTGGAAAGTGTTGTGGACTTTGGAAAATTTTTATGGAAAAATAACCTGCGCTAATGAAGTCAATTGATTCCATTCCTACCGGAAAAATATCCCGAGCGAGTAAACTGGTAAAAACCGGCGTGAAAGTAGGGGGCAATTATCTTAAATATTATGGCGAAAAATTGGTGAATCCTGAAGTTACTAAAGATCGCCTTAATGAAAACAACGCGGCGGATATTTACGACGGACTAAAAAGTTTGAGAGGGAGCGCGTTGAAAGTGGCGCAGATGCTAAGCATGGAAAAGAACATAATGCCAAAGCAGTATGTCGAAAAGTTCTCATTGGCACAATTTAGTGTACCTCCGCTCTCGGCACCTTTGGTGCGGAAGACCTTCCTAAAATATTTTGGTCAAGCTCCCGAAGACCTCTTCGATACCTTTGAAAAAGAATCGGTGGCAGCCGCAAGTATCGGTCAGGTGCACCGAGCCACTAAAGACGGAAAGAAGTTGGCGGTTAAGATTCAATATCCCGGTGTGGCCAACAGCATCAGCAGCGATCTGGCCCTGGTAAAACCCGTGGCGATCAAGATGTTTAACCTTCAGGGAAAGGATTCTGAAAAATATTTTAAAGAAATTGAGGGAAAGCTCCTGGAAGAAACCAATTACGAATTAGAACTTCAGCAAAGCACGTATATTACTGAAGCCTGCGCGAACATACCTCATATTCGATTTCCAAAATACTACGAAGCATATTCAAACGATCGTATCCTTACGATGGATTGGATGCAGGGAGTGCACCTCTCACAGTTTGTTCGAGAGAATGAAGACATACAGGCGGCGAATCAAGTAGGGCAGGCGCTTTGGAATTTTTACATGTTTCAGATGCACGAATTAAAGCAAGTACATGCCGATCCGCATCCAGGAAACTTTCTGGTGAATTCAGATCACGAATTGATCGCGATCGACTTTGGTTGTGTCAAACAAGTACCCGACGAATTTTACACGCCGTATTTCGAGCTGGCTGACCCAGAAAACATCAACGATCCGAGCATCTTTCGAGAGAAGATGTTCGCCTTGGAAATATTAAAACCGTCAGATAGCGCCGAAGAACAAGCGTACTTTACCGAGTTGTTTCATGAAATGCTTTCCCTTTTTACCCAGCCTTTTCACAACGACACGTTCGATTTTTCGGATTCGGTCTTCTTCGGAAAGATTGCCGCGCTTAGCGACAAATATTCGAAAGATACTACCTTACGCAAGATGAATGGAAATAGAGGGTCGAAACACTTTTTATATATCAATAGAACGTTCTTCGGGCTCTATAATCTGCTCAACGATCTGGGTGCTCACATCAACATAAAAGAATATAAAAATTATGTTTAACTATTTTGTCAATTTATTAAACATTTTGTATATTAGCTGTAGTAATAGTTTAAATATAATTGCTGTGAAAAAGTAGTTATCTATTATTTTATTGGTTAGGTTGTTTTAGAAAGGGATTGTCAAACGACAATCCCTTTCTCATTAGCCATATTTTAGAAGCAACTATTTATTCTTCATAGGTGTGGTCGTCTTTAGCTCCGAACCATTACTGTTCCCCTTCACATACCTCTCGAGCCATCGGTCTTGTTCCCACAACAGGTGCAATATACTCTCCTTCGCGCGGTATCCATGACTTTCTTTGGGTAACATCACAAGGCGGGCAGTGGCCCCCAGTCCTTTTAACGCGTTAAAATAACGCTCACTCTGAAGCGGGTAGGTACCCGAATTATTATCGGCTTCTCCGTGGACTAACAACAACGGCGTTTTCATCTTATCGGCATGCATGAACGGTGACATGCGATAGTAGGTTTCCGGAGAATCCCAATAACTGCGTTCCTCACTTTGAAATCCGAAAGGGGTCAAGGTTCGATTGTAAGCACCACTACGCGCAATTCCGGCAGCAAACAGGTCACTATGACTTAACAAATTAGCCACCATAAATGCTCCATAGCTGTGTCCGCCTACTCCCACGCGATTTCGGTCAATATATCCTAACGCATCCACAGCATCAATGGCCGCTTTAGCATTCGCTACCAATTGGGTGCGGAAGGTATCGTTGGGTTCTTCATCTCCTTCTCCAACGATCGGGAAAGCAGCATCATCTAAGACGACATACCCGCGGGTAACCCAGTAAATTGGACTCCCATAATAGGGGTAAATAAACTCATTCGGATTGGTAGTATTCTGCGAAGCACTGCTCTTATCCTTAAACTCTCTGGGGTACGCCCATAAGATCATAGGTTTTTTCTCCTTTTTAGCGGTATCATAGCCTACCGGCAGGTAGAGCGTTCCTTCCAATTCTAATCCGTCTTCTCGGGTGTAGGTAATTACTTGCTTCTGAACATTTTGAAGACTCTTAAACGGGTTTTCAAAGGACGTTACCGGTGTGAGCGCATTTTTTCTTTTTATATTTCTGAAGTAATAGTTGGGATATTCATTGGGCGACTCAATACGCACCAATACTTTTCCTTGCTTCATGTCGATCGCGTCGTATAGCGTTTCTTTCTTATCGGTATATGCTGAAGTATACAAACGGTTCTTTTTTTGATCGTTCAGATCTAAGGCGTCGATAAACGGAAACTGACCTTCCTCCGTATATCCATCACCCATCATGTAGGCCGTGCCATTATCTAACGCTAGCACCGATTCGTGATAGTCGTTTTTGGTCGTCACGAACTCCCCCGGATCGCTATAGCGATCTTGATAGTTGCGATCGGATAATACAACGGGTTCTTGAGATCCGTCTTGAGGATTGAAGAGATAGGTTTTGGTGTTTCTGTCGTTCCACCAGTAATCGTAGGCGATGGCATGTGTGGCGTCACCCCACACGATTCCCGAAAATCTATTGATGGTTCGTAATACCTGACGACCCTTGCCGGTAAATGGTGCTTCCACTTCATAAACCACATCGCGAAAAGGCACCTCCGTTTCCGGATCCCCTCCGTCAAGCGCCTCAGCCCAATACAAGGTGGCCGGTCGATCGTTTCTCCAACCCATATTGCGTTTGCCCATACGTGTCGCCATAAACCCTTTAGGGCGTACCTCGTCCAAAGGAACCGTATTTACGGCATGTATTTTTTCACCACTTGCGTTATACACTGTTTGCGTATAGGGAAAGCGATAGTAGGGTACGATATACGAAAAAGGACGTTCGGTAGCAGTTACGAGCACATAGGTTCCGTCGGGAGAAAAGGTAACGTTTCGGTACATCGCTTCGGGTAAAAACTGTGTGGCGCTGCCCGTTAATGTAAGTCGGATTAACTCTGAAACCGCCAATTGTTCAAAGTTGGCTTCATCATTTGGATTTTTCAGTAGATCTTGATACGTTCGGTTTTGTGCTTTAGATCCATCACTTACCGAAATGGTAGGGCCTTCCGGAACCGCTTCGGCAGTGTTTATAAGTTCTTTCCTGTTCTTCGGAAGCATTTTAACCAGAAGCGCGTTTCCATCTTCAAACCAATTAATAGGGTCTCCCATATTAGCGTTTACATATGAAGTTGAAAGTTTGCGGGCACTGGCAGTTGGGATGTCGAGCACCCAAACCTCAACGCCCTCTTCAGCAGTGTGCAAGAAAGCGATCTTCGACTGATCGGGCGACCAGTTAAAATAACTAAGTCGAGGGGTGTTGGGTAAGCCGGAAACTGACTTCGCCACTTGATCTGTAGCTTTTTTAACCTTGATATTACTGAAGTAATTGGTGCGACTTCCAATATTTGTCTTGGGGTTGATACGCAGCCCGGCCAGACGCATTTCAGTTTCCGAAAGTTCAGCGATACTTTTATACGGATCTCGATATAACAGCACCACGTTCACGCCCGCATCATCAATAATAACGCGGGGAGCCAACGGAGCGTCCACCAATTCTAGAATTTCATCAGGAGGAGTTTGATAGCCGGTTTTTTCTTGAGCGAAGAGGGGAGTAGCGGTCCAGAATAGGACAAACAATAGAGCATAGAATTTCATCTGAAAAATTTTCAAAAAAGGTAGTCAAAAATATAGGGGTATGCAATTCTTTGTATTATGCATGCATAACGTATGCTTTCAATTTCTTTCTACAACTAACAGTTATTAGTTACCTTGTCTCGCTTTCAAAATATTGACACATGTATCATTCTAAAATTAGCGGAGTAGGGCATTATGTGCCTGAAAACGTGGTGACGAACGACGATCTTTCTAAAGTAATGGATACGAACGATGCTTGGATCCAAGAGCGAACGGGAATTCAAGAACGCCGCCACATTAAAAAGGGAGATGGTAATTCAACCTCGATCATGGGAGTGAAGGCTTCCGAGATCGCTTTGGAGCGTGCTCGTTTGAAGCCAGATGCTATCGATATGATCGTATTCGCTACGTTGAGTCCGGATATGTATTTTCCCGGTGGAGGCGTGCAAGTTCAGGAAATGATGGGCATGCGCACCATACCTGCGCTAGATGTTAGAAATCAATGTAGCGGCTTTGTCTATGCGTTATCGGTGGCCGATCAGTTTATCAAGACAGGAATGTACAAGCATATTTTGGTCATTGGGAGTGAAAACCACAGCGGCGGACTCGATTTTACTACGCGAGGACGTGGGGTTTCCGTCATTTTTGGAGATGGTGCCGGAGCGGTGGTCCTTTCTCGTTCAGACAAAGAGGGAAAAGGGATTTTGAGCACCCATTTACACAGTGAAGGAAAGCACAAAGACGAATTAGCCCTACAAGGCCCAAGTACCGAACACTGGGTACCCGAAATCATCGAAGAAAATCCTCAGGAGAACATTCCGTACTATCCCTACATGAACGGGCAATTTGTTTTTAAGCACGCGGTGGTGCGCTTTTCAGAAGTGATTATGGAAGGCCTAACGGCCAATAACCTACAGGTAGACGATATCGATCTGCTTATTCCGCATCAGGCCAATCTTCGTATCTCGCAATTCATTCAGCAGAAATTTAAACTCACGGATGATAAGGTATATAATAATATCCAACGGTATGGAAATACAACCGCAGCATCCATCCCAATAGCCCTGTCGGAAGCCTGGGCAGAAGGAAAGCTACAAGAGGGCGATCTTTTGGTATTGGCTGCCTTTGGCAGTGGATTTACCTGGGGAAGCGCCATGATACGATGGTAAAACACATAAAGGCCGGCAAAACCGACCTTTACTTCACGAATTGCTAAAACTCCCCAGTTGTAGCAACTCCTTATTAACAACAACCTAATTGATGGGCGCTGATAGAATTTCCCACTCAGGGAAGTCGCCACCATTATCCTCACCAACACCTCCGAAAATGATGTACATATTTCCGTTAAAAATACACATCCCATGAATGGTGAAGAACTCGGTACCCGACGTTAAATTGGTAGGGATTTCTTCGTATGTGCCCGTATTTGTGTCATACACACCAATAAAATAATCGTTTCCAACAATTACTCCACTACCATCGCGAACGTCGATTTGACCCGCTACATAAATCAAGTTTTCAAATTTATCTACAAAAGTGTAATGGGCGCCGGTCGTCATGGTTTCCGTCGTTAGACTTCCGGAAGCAAAATCTTGGATATAGAGGGTGTTTAAAGCCGTTTCACCAAATTGATCTACGGTTCCCCCAAAAATATATAGCTTGTCATTTACGATAGAGGCTCTCGCTCCATAACGATTCTCTGGGAGGGTTGCCACTTCCGCAGTGGTTTGTGTGGTAAGATCATAGCCAAACACCTTATTCCCGTTGACAGGAGGGTTGTTAAGATCTCCACCAATAATATAAGCAACATCCCCTTGTACCGCCATCCCGTGCCGCGTAATTTGTAATCCGTGAGCGTTGGTGGTAGGATCACCACTGAGATCTAATGGATAGGTGTTTACATTTTGTCCGCCAATTACTACGAGTTCATTATCAATAATGTGTAATTGTTTGGAAACAAAATCTGCATTGAAATACAAATTGTCTTCGGTCGTGCCTTCGTCTAGATTGAACTTGATGATCCGTTCGGGAGAAGCCGTTCCATCATTCAACCCATCTTCTCGTGTCACAAAGAATAGACTGTTGTCACTGTAGGAACCAATCATTCCCGGAGCGAAACCTCGAATACCGCCAGATTCAAACGTCAATGACGAACTAAAGGTCAAACCTCCTGTGGGTGGGGCCGCATAGTCTTCACTTGTTTTCTCACCCATGGTAATTTGCAGCATACCTTCAGCAGCACGCACGGGATAGGCGATCGTTCCCGTGATTGTATTCTCATCGATTACCGTGAACGTAAAATTCCCGTCAATACTGTTAAGCTGGTCGCTGCTTTCAGGCTCAAAAATAAAGGGATATTGCACGGGTGCTATGTAGTAATCGTTAGCCACATCTTGAGCGCTTGTTCCATCAGGATTGATGGCAAAACCCGGGCGCCACTCCAAGGTACCTCCAATATCATTACTGATAAAGATAAATTCGTCGTCCACAATATTGAAATTATCACTTACATCAATAGTGCCTCCCGAATTAGTGAGTTGCGCACTTGTTATGCGCCATGTCCTTGAGCTGCCTCCTGTAATAGCGGTTGTAGTAGCTTGCTGTGCTGCTTCGATTTCAGAAGACATGCCATCATCATCTACCGTTCCCATGTCATCATTAGGGTCGGGTATTCCATCATTGTCATCCGAACTACAACTAAGCGCAGCAAATACTATCGAAAATAGGCATACAGTAAAAAAAATATAGTGGTGTTTTTTCATCATTGAAATTGATTGGGTTATGGGTTCAAATGTAGCGGTAGATAAAGACGCACAAAATACCCAATACCGGGTATCTTCAAAGAGAAAAACCCCTCATGAGAGGGGTTTCTTAACCTAAAAAGTGGTTCATTTTGTAGAATGGCTAATTCAAATAAATCATAAAGAACTTTTAGGTTCTATTATATAGACTAAAAAATGTGCCAAATGTTGCATGGAGGTGGTGTATTTAACGTTATAATAACATTTTGAACGTCACCTACTTAGAAAATTCCGCCGCTGCCTGATTTTTCATTGTCGTCTCGCCGTTTTCTAGATTTTGCACGATACTTTCCACCTCCAAATCTATATGCCAGCGAAACGTTCACTGTATTGCTTTCCCAATTAAAAGCGCCAATTTGTGCGTAGGGACGATTTCCTTCAAAAGCAAATTGCATGGTGTCAAAAATATCGTTGTAGTTAATGCTAAACGTACCCTGTCCGTCCCACAAACTATATCGTGCCCCGATGTTGACAAAGTACATAGGGTCGATGTCAAATTGAAGGGTGCGATTCTTTCCGCGGTAAAAACCAAAGGCAGATAAGGTCAATTTTTCAGACACTTTAAAATTATTGATCATACGAGCATTGTAGGCCAGGTTGTCTACTTCTATGGTTTCTGAAACAATGTCTGCCACCGTTGGGTTGCTGCTGGGGCTGTCAACACGTTCTGAAATTCCTTTTTGGGTTTGTTGATACAGGTCGAAACTGAAATTGAAATTCCACCATTTTGCCGGACGGTAATTACTGGATATTTCAAAACCGTAAGCACTCGTGCTACTAAAGTTATCGTACGACAAGATCACTTTGTTCAAATCGGTTCTATCGATAAAAAGCGCTCTGTTGATCTCGTCTTCTATGCTTCGGAAAAAGACGCCCGCTGTAATACTCCCTTTCTTTAAGTTTCGGGTGTAATTGGTTTCAATAGAGTTGGTAAATTGCGGTAATAATTGTGTATTTCCGAAGGAAGATATCAAAGGCGTAGCCCACTCTCGAATTGGATTTACCTGGTTCAAGCCGGGACGATCGACACGCCGACTATAGCTCAGTTGATACTGGTTTTGTTCACTAGGGGTATAGGTGACAAAGGCCGAAGGATATACTTGTACATAGTTGTTGGTAAACGCCCGAATGCTGTTGGTATCTGCTTTTACTTCTACGCGTTCGACACGGGCACCAATTTGCACCGAAAATTTTTCCCACTCCTTTCCGTAGGTGGCGTAGGCCGAATAAATATCTCGGGCATATTCGAATTTGGTGTCTGGAGTGTCTACCAAATCTCCGTTGCTGTTGAATGTCTGTCCCGTAGAGCGATAGTCAATATCCGTCTGAAAGAGCCGCGCTTGAAGTCCCGCTTCCAGTTTTGCAGATGCACTCAACGGATTTACATAGTCGAGGTTTACGGTTAAGCGATCTCGTTCGGTAGCTACAAAGTCGGTGTAGTCATCAATAAACGAAGCACCGTTGAACTGGAAGTTGGCGAGTTCATCGCTCCCGAAGGTATTGTAATCGGCTTCCAACTCAATATTGTGCCCTTCTTTGGCAAACAACAATTTATAGTCGAAGTTGTACTGCGACGATTGATTGTCTGATTCATTATCGAATAGCTGTTGTAAATTCTGACTTGGCATCTCATAAAACAGAATATTGACATTGCCCAGCGTGCTTCCTTCGAAAAGATTTTGATTGGTAAAGAACGATAAGGTGTTTTTGTCGTTGAGGTAGAAATCGAGTCCGACTTTAAATAAATTCGACTGACTATCATCTAAAAAGTTGAAGAACTGTTCTGACGTATCTTCCGGGCGGCGTATGTTTCCGTAGTTCTCATTTTTGGAAGTGTTGTGTCCCCAGTTTCCGTAGAGATTGAATTTTCCGTTGCGGTAATTCATATCGATACTGCTGTTGAACTTTGGCTGATTTTCATAGGTAAGGGCCACGTTGGCGTTTCCGTTGAAACCTATATTGACATTTTTATGGAGAATGATATTGATGATACCGCTCATGCCTTCCGGATTGTATTTCGCAGAGGGATTGGTGATCAATTCGATCTGTTTGATGGAGGTTGAGGGAATCTGCTTCAGCAATTGGGCCACGGGAACATTGGTAAGTTTTCCGTCAACCATCACACGAACGTTCTGATTGCCTCGCATGGAAAGTTCGCCACTTTGTTGATCGACATTTACGGAAGGTAAGTTGTTCATGATATCTGAGGCTGTAGGCCCAGAAGTAGTAAGGTCTTTTCCTACCGTAATAACTTTGCGATCCAGTTTTTGTTCGATGGTGGTGCGTTCGGCGGTAACCACCACCTCGTCTAGGGCAGCCACATCTTCTTCCAACAGAATACGTCCCATTTCAAGAGTGCGCTGCCCGCGTTTGATCTCGATCTGGGTTTGGTAGGTTTTATAGCCAATATAAGTAATGGATACCTGGCTCTTTCCTTCCGGAATTTCTTTAATCTGAAAGTATCCTTCGTCATTGGTAACGCCGCCGGTTACTGTGTTGCCTTGTAGGTCTTTTACCACTACGGTAACGTAGGGAAGTGGTTGCGCTAAAATCTTATCGAAAACGGTTCCAGAAATGGTTCCGGGTCGATCGGGTTCGGTGAGGGCAAAGGTGAGGGTGCTCCATAAGCATAGGAGAAATAAAGATAACTGTTTCATTTTTTGATTGATTACTGATTGTTTTCTGATTGATGATGTAAAACAAGGTAACTTGTATAGCATAATTCCTGATGACAGAATTCCGCAGAAATAACCTCGCTCTAATTATGACGCCTGTAATCGAATTCTGTTACAGCAAAAGGAATGTTTTTTGCATAAAAAAACCCGAGGTCTAGAACCTCGGGCTATTTTCTTCACTGCTATTATTAACACTAACCATCAACGTAAAAATTTTCACAGCGAAGAAAGTTAGAAATATCTCTATTCTATAGACGGAATTCCATAGGGATTGTTACACCGTGCTGAAACTTTAACATACTTTTAATGAAAGGCAGTTTTTGAATCCTCTAATTTCGATTGCCATGAAAAAGACCTTAGTACTTGGGGCGAGCTTAAAGCCCTCACGATATTCACATTTGGCTATCAATCGATTGGTGGCGAAAAATGTCCCAACGGTAGCCATTGGTTTGAGAGCGGGCGTGGTGGCCGGCGTTGATATCGAAACCGAATCTGTTCCTTTTGAAGACGTACATACAGTAACCTTGTATCTAAACCCAAAGCGGCAAGAACCTTATTACGACTATATTCTCTCGCTGAAACCGGAACGGGTGCTCTTCAACCCCGGTACCGAAAACCCCGAGTTCTTCGAAATACTTCGGAAGGAAGAGATCGAGGTTGAGGTGGCGTGTACCTTAGTGCTGTTGGGTTCGAATCAGTACTAAACCTAGTAAGGTCAATGCCCCGTTCAGAATTAAGATAAAGAAGCCCCAATCAAAACTGAGATACGCGGTGCAAACATAACTAATAATGCCTCCTAAAATAGGGGCTAGTATAGCCACAATTGGTACGTACTTATCTTTTACCTGTTGTTTGGAAAACAATCCAAAAGCATAAAGTCCTAACAAAGGTCCGTAAGTGTATCCTGCAAAGGTGAAAACCTTGGCAATTACGGAAGCATCACCAATTACATAGTTGAAGAAAATGATTACTGCCATTAACACCAGCGACATAACGATATGGATGCGCTTTCTAATTTTAATTTGTTCCTTAGGCGCATACTTCTTTTCAATTTCAAGGATGTCGATGCTGTAAGAGGTGGTCAGGGAGGTCAAGGCACTGTCGGCGCTACTGTAAGCGGCAGCAATTAAACCGAGCAGAAAGAAAATGGCGATGCCGGGGCCTAATCCAGAGTTCACGGCGATTGTTGGGAACAAGGTGTCGCGCTGTGCGTCAATTCCGTTCTGTTGTGCATAGACGGTGAGTAATAACCCCAAGGTGAGAAAAATAAAATTCACTACCGTAAGCACCAAGGTAAACCAAAACATGTTTTTCTGAGCGTCTTTGAGATTGCGACAAGTGAGGTTTTTCTGCATCATGTCTTGATCTAAGCCTGTCATTACAATAGCGATAAAAGCTCCACTCAAGAATTGTTTGACAAAATGATCACCGCTTTTCCAATCGTCAAAGAAAAACATTTGAGATAGATCACTTTCTGCAATAAAGGTGAACAATGACCCGGCATTGAGTCCCATTTCTTCGGAAACGAAGTAAATAGCCACCCCTACCGCCAGCAGCATAAATAGTGTTTGAAGTGTATCCGTCCATACAATTGTTTTGATCCCACTGCGGAAAGTGTAGAGCCAAATAAGCAAAATGGTGATGGACACGGTCACCCAGAAAGCTACTCCCATCGCGTCAAACACCAATTCTTGTAATACGATGGCAACCAGATACAATCTGAAACTAGCGCCTACAATGCGGGAGAGCAAGAAGAACGAAGCACCTGTTTTATAAGAATGATTGCCAAACCGACCTTGTAGATAGGTGTAAATGGAGGTAAGATTGAGTCGGTAATACAGTGGTAACAAAACCAATCCAATTACGGCATATCCTACCGTATACCCTAAGACCACTTGAAAGTAACTAAATTTAGAAGCTTCTACCCAACCCGGCACCGAAACAAACGTTACGCCACTTAAACTCGCGCCAATCATTCCGAAGGCTACCAAATACCAGGGCGATTGTCTTCCGGCTTTAAAGAACTCATCATTGCTTCCCGTCTTATTGGTAAAATGAGAGATGAGCAAAAGCACACCAAAATAGGCAGCAATAAGAATAAGGATATGGATGGGTTGCATGGATTGTTGAATTTCCTCAAAAATACAAACTTTAACAACCTATAAATCGGTTTTTATTTATTTTTGAAACTCTTAAAAAATTGTTAACCACAAGCCTACAGATATGAAAATTAAAGTACTAGCAACCGTAATGCTGTTATCGATTGGTTTTTCTGCTTCCGCACAGGAATACCTAGAAATGATAGAATCGGGAGAATACAGGGTCACCGAAATTATTGACGCGGCAGAAGCCTATTTCGCTGATAAGGATAAAGGACGTGGGTCTGGATACAAACAATTTAAACGATGGGAATATATGGCGCTGCGCTTGCAGAATGAAGAGGGTTACCTTCCTACCGTTGCCGAGCGTTGGGCCGAATGGCAACGCTACAATGCCTACCTCAATGAAACAGAAAGCGAGCTGAGACTGAACGATAATTGGTCAGATCTGGGGCCGGTCGATTGGAACGCTACCACCTCCTGGAATCCGGGAGTAGGGCGTGTTACAGGGGTAGCCATAGATGAAACGAACAGCGATCACATGATCATCGGCGCCAATACCGGCGGCGTATGGCGCACAATCGATGGCGGTGCTACCTGGACGCCCCTCAATGATAATTTTACCAATATGTATGTGTATTCGGTAACTATTGATCCGCAGGATAGCGATACGTACTATTTTGGCTCTTCCAGTGGCATCATTTTCAAATCAACTGATGCGGGTGCTACTTGGACCTTACTGGCCGATTTGAGTAATTCACTTATCAATCAAGTGAAAATTCATCCTACCAATTCGGATATCATTTTTGCGTCCAGTCAGAATGCCGGTATCTATCGTTCAACCGATGGTGGTGTGACCTGGAATCAAGTGATTTCAGGCAATGGCTATGATGTTGAGTTCAAACCGGGTGATCCTTCGGTGGTGTATGCCGGTTCGCAGAGTGTGCATAAATCAACCGACGGGGGAGCCACATTTGTTGCCCTTTCAGGATTTGACAGCGGTGCGAAAATGTTGGCCGTTTCCCCTAATGATCCGAGCGTAGTCTATGTGTTGGATGCCAACAATAATACCTTTGGAGGATTGTATTACTCTTCCGACGAAGGAACAACCTTTGTAGAACGAAATCACGGGACGCTGAATTTCTTCGGGTATAGCACTACCGGAAATGACAATAGTGGTCAGGCGCCACGTGATATGGATATTGCCGTAAACCCACAAGATGTGGATGAGGTACATATTGCCGGGGTCTTAACATGGCGGTCTCTAGACGCGGGAGTCACTATGGAATGTACTTCCGATTGGATCCCCGATCAAGCTTTTGCAGCTGGACGCGGCTATTGCCATGCCGATGTGGATATTTTAGTATTCGCTGGTACGACGCTTTATGCCGGTACCGATGGTGGAATTTTTAAAGCTGAAAATACCACCAATCTTACGGCTGATTATTTCGAAGATTTGACTACAGGTGTAGGTATCCGTCAATTTTATAAAATTGGAGTATCACAAACGGCCGATGTGGTGGTGAACGGAGGTTCACAGGACAACGGTTCTTCATTCTATTCGCAATCGGAAGGCTGGAAAGATTGGTTAGGCGCCGATGGGATGGAGAATTTTGTGGATAAAGATGACACAGACGTGATGTACGGGATGATTCAGAACGGTAGAATGTACCGAACCGATAATGGCGCCGCCAGTATCATCAACCTGAACGAGCCGGGAGCCGGCTTCGGAAATTGGGTGACGCCCTTCGAACAAGACCCAGCGGTTTCCAATACCATTTATCTCGGATATTCGAATGTCTACAAATCAACAAATAAAGGAAGTAGTTGGACGTCAATTTCTCAAAACTTTGGTACGAATCTAGACCAGATGAAGATTGCTCCTTCCAACAATCAGGTGATGTATGCGTCTCACGGGCCTTTTTTATACAGAACCGGCGATGGTGGCGCCACCAATTGGACACAGCAAACGCTTCCGGGAGGTAACATTAACTCCATTGCTGTTCATCCCACGAATCCTGACAAGATAGCGGTAGCAACCACATCATCATTACAAGTATTGGTTTCTGAAGACGGCGGGGCCACCTGGTCTACACTAAACAGTGCATTACCTAGCTTTAGTGCTCTGGCGGTAGCCTGGGATACCAATGCGCATAATGGCCTGTATCTCGGAATGGATTACGGTATCTACTACATTGATGACCGCATTTCAGATTGGGTGCCTTTTAATAATGGAATCCCCAATGTGATTGTCAACGAGCTGGAGATTAATCACGTAGATGGAAATATCTATGCGGGTACGTATGGACGCGGACTCTGGGCATCGCCAAAATTTGATGGAAACTTATCAATAGCCGATTTCGATGCTGCCAATAGCTTCCAAATCTTTCCAAACCCCTCTTCAGATCGCTTGAACATAGCTATGGAGAATCAAAACGCTGTGGATATTAGAATGTTCGATACGCTTGGAAAACTAGTCGTGTATCAGCGTGATGTGGATATTTCTGGGACGCACACCATCGCTGTAGATCAGTTGCGGGCAGGTATTTATTTTGTTCGTGTAAGTACTTCGGAAGGGACGCTCACTCAAAAATTTATTAAGCAGTAAATAGCTGCTAATACCGCTATAAATGCTTCAGAAGTTGTCTTAATTTCTGAAGCATTTTTTTTACCTTGCGTGACGCTTACGTATGGAATTCTCTTCAAAACTCCTCGAAAATGCTGTCGATGCCATGTCGCAACTTCCCGGTATCGGTAAGCGAACTGCCTTGCGGTTAGTGTTGCATTTACTAAAGCAACCTGAAGCCAAGACGGAATTGCTAACGCGACGACTTCAGGAGATGCGGGCGAATATTAATTTTTGTTCCAATTGTCACAATATTTCAGACCAGACGCTTTGCGAGATTTGCGCGAATCCAAATCGTGATAAACAGCTCATTTGTGTGGTGGAAGACATACGTGATGTCATGGCAATCGAAAATACAAGTCAGTATCGCGGTCATTATCATGTGTTAGGAGGGAAGATTTCTCCCATGGAAGGAATAGGGCCGGGCGATCTCACTATTTCTTCACTCGTAGAAAAAGTGAAAGAGGGTGAGGTCACCGAATTAATTTTTGCACTGAGTTCTACCATGGAAGGCGACACTACCAATTTTTATATCTTCAAGCAGCTATCGGGAATGGATATTACCACTACCACGATCGCTCGTGGTATATCGGTGGGTGACGAATTGGAATATGCCGATGAGGTGACCTTGGGGCGTAGTATTTTACACCGGATTCCGTTTGAGACCTCCTTAAAAAATAACTAGCCTGTGAAGCTGTCGGTCGTCATTCTCAACTACAATGTGCGGTATTTCTTAGAGCAATGCTTGCGTAGTGTAGAACGTGCGATCTACGGCCTAGATGCCGAAATCATTGTGGTCGATAATAATTCATCGGATGACAGTTGTGAGATGGTACAGCGCGTCTTTCCGGAGGTAGTGCTGCTACAAAACAAAGAGAACATCGGCTTTAGCAAGGCGAACAATCAAGCAGTGAAAGTAGCGAAGGGTCAGTATCTCTGTATTTTGAATCCTGATACGGCGGTGGCCGAAGATACATTTGTACGCTGTCTGGATGCCGCCGAACAAACTGCCAACATCGGCATCATTGGTGTGCAGTATATGGATGGTACCGGCGCTTTTTTACCGGAATGCAAACGAAACGTCCCCACGCCTAAGTCGGCCTTAATGAAGTTACTCGGAAAAAACAGCAGTTACTATGCCACACAAATAGCGCCCGATGCCGTAGGGAACGTCACGGTACTGGCCGGAGCCTTTATGTTTATGAAACATTCGGTGTTTACGGAAGTGGGCGGCTTCGATCCCGACTATTTTATGTATGGTGAAGACATCGATCTAAGCTACAGGGTGGTAAAGGCCGGATATCAAAATTACTATCTAGGAACAACCACACTTCTGCATTATAAGGGGGAGAGCACGCAGAAGGATGAAGCCTATTACAATTCTTTCTATGGGGCCATGCGGCTATTTTACAAGAAAAACTACAATACCAATGTGCTATCACGGAGTGTCGTGAATACCGCTACCGCGCTCGCGAAGAAAATGAGTAAAAAACAACGGTCTGTGACTTCGCTCCCTGCACCACCTTCGGAAGCCATTCTGCTTACCGAAAACTTGTCGGTACTCAACCGACTCTCACAAGTGCTCGAGATTCCCTTACACGCTGCGTCGAAGACCATTTTTCAGGACATGGATCATGCTCAAAAATTGTTTGTATTCGATGCTAATTACATGTCGTATTCACAGATATTTTCAGTCATGAAACAACTCAAAGGACGCGGAAATCAATTTCGTATCCTTCCGAAGAAAAGCGACTTTATATTGGGCAGTGACCGAAGCGATGACCGTGGGGCGGTCACCGTTTTTTAAGAAATTTAAAACAGAAACCCCGCAATTTTAATTAATTTTGCAGCCGTAAACGAGAGAAAACGATTTCGTAATGGCAAAATTTGAATTAAAACTTCCTAAAATGGGGGAAAGTGTTGCAGAAGCAACCATCACTAGCTGGCTGAAAGAAGTGGGAGATACCATTGAGGCAGACGAGGCGGTATTGGAAATCGCTACAGATAAAGTTGATAGTGAAGTACCCAGTGAAGTAGACGGAACCCTGGTGGAAATCTTATTTCAACAGGATGACGTGGTTCAAGTAGGGGAAACCTTGGCCATTATAGAAACGGACGGAGACGTATCTACCGCATCGAGTGAAGAAGTTTCAGAGCCAAAACCAGCACCAGAAGTAGTTGACGCAGTGGCCGAGCGTGTAACCGAAGCCAAGGCACAAACCACGCCACAGATCTCAAATACGGAAGGACGATTCTATTCACCTTTGGTAAAGAATATGGCTAAGGAGGAAGGAATTTCCCAATCCGAGCTAGATACGATTCCGGGTACCGGAAAAGAGGGGCGTGTCACTAAAGACGATATGCGCGCTTATATTGATTCTCGAGGATCCCAATCCACAGCGGCTCCTGCTACGGTTGTGGAAGCTAAAACTCCAGAAACCAAACAAGCGGCTAAAACTGCGAAAGCGCCGGTGAGTGTAAATGGTGATGACGAGATTATTGAAATGACTCGCATGGGCAAGCTGATTGCGCATCACATGGTGGAAAGCACCCAAACCTCGGCGCACGTTCAAAGTTTTGTAGAATGCGACGTGACAAACATCTGGAACTGGCGTAATAAAGTAAAGAATGCGTACGCCAAGAGAGAAGGGGAGAAGCTAACCTTCACGCCCATTTTTATGGAAGCCGTTGCGAAAGCGTTGAAGGATTTCCCGATGATGAATATTTCGGTAGATGGCGATCGCATCATCAAAAAGAAAAATATAAATCTGGGGATGGCCGCTGCCTTACCCGATGGAAATTTGATCGTCCCTGTGATCAAGAAGGCCGATCAATTAAATTTAGTGGGCATGAGTAAAGCGGTAAACGATTTGGCTTCCCGTGCTCGCAACAATCAGTTAAAGCCCGATGAAATTCAAGGGGGAACCTATACGGTGACCAATGTAGGAACCTTTGGTAGCGTTATGGGAACTCCTATCATCAATCAGCCGCAAGTCGGAATTCTAGCCTTAGGAGCGATCCGGAAAGTTCCTGCAGTAATTGAAACCCCGGAAGGAGATTTTATTGGAATTCGCTATAAAATGTTCCTTTCTCATAGCTACGATCACCGTGTAGTCAACGGAGCTTTGGGAGGACAGTTTGTGAAAGCTGTAGCCGATTATCTGGAAGGTTGGGATAGCAACCGCGAAATTTAATCTTAGAGTCGTTCGTTTCGTACTGCTATTCTTATGACTTCGAAAGCATAGCTCATATCGTTTTACGCATGTTAGGGGAACTTGTGGCTATTTCCGTAGGTGCTACAATAGAACAATTAGTACCTTTGTCGTTCAAACACCACTATGGAACTAAACCTCAATAAACCGATTTGTTTTTTTGATCTGGAGACTACAGGGATCAACATCGCTAACGACCGAATCGTTGAAATATCCATCCTAAAAGTTTTTCCGAACGGAAATAAAGAAAGTCACACCTGGCGTGTCAATCCTACCATCCCCATTCCAAAAGCTACGAGCGATATTCATGGGATCACAGATGAGATGGTTGCCAACGAACCCACCTTCAAGGAACTAGCACCTAAGGTGCATGCGCTTATCAAAGACAGTGATCTGGGAGGCTTTAATAGTAACCGTTTTGATATTCCCTTGCTCGCGGAAGAGTTGCTGCGGGCGGAAATTGATATCGACCTGAAAAAGGCGAATTCGGTAGACGTGCAAACTATTTTTCATAAGAAGGAGAAGCGCACCCTGGAGGCTGCGTATCAATTTTATTGTAATAAAACCCTGGAAAATGCGCATTCGGCCGAAGCAGATACCAATGCGACCTACGAGGTACTCAAATCGCAATTAGATCGTTACACCGATCTGGAAAACGATATGAATGTTCTGGCAGAGTTTAGCGCCCACAAGAAATTTGCAGACTATGCCGGATATATCGGTTACGATAAGCAAGGACGGGAGATTTTTTCCTTCGGAAAACATAAGGGTACGCTGGTGGAAGAGGTACTTGAAAACGAACCGGGATACTTCGGGTGGTTGCTCAATGCAGATTTTCCACTGTATACTAAAAACGTTCTAACGCGTGTGAAGCTTCGGAAGCTGAATACGAAATTGTAAGCCCAATGAAAATTATTTGTGTTGGTCGCAACTATGCGGCGCATATAGAGGAGTTGGCCAACGAAAAGCCTACAGATCCGGTACTCTTTCTTAAACCGGATACCGCTATTCTACTGAAGAAGAACCCGTTCTTGATTCCGGATTTTTCATCGCAAGTGCATCACGAAGTAGAAGTGTTGGTGAAGATTAAAAAAATCGGGAAGCATATCGATCGAAAATTTGCACCTGGCTATTATGATGAAATCGGACTCGGAATCGACTTTACCGCGCGGGACCTTCAGCAGCAGCTCAAAGAAAAAGGATTGCCCTGGGAAAAAGCAAAGGCATTCGACGGGGCGGCGGTCGTAGGAAATTTTATTCCGAAGAAGGAGTTGGGGGACGTAGATAACATTCCCTTCCGCTTAGAAAAAAATGGCGAAATTGTTCAAGAGGCAACCACACAACTCATGTTGTGGAAGATCGATGAATTGATAGAATATGTATCAAAATATTTCACTTTAAAGATCGGAGATATTATCTTTACGGGTACTCCTGCCGGAGTGGGGGCAGTGGCGCCCAACGACGTGCTGGAGGGATTCCTAGAGAATCGCCCTATGTTTTCCATCAAAGTAAAATAAGCTATGAGTACCCATTATAATACAGAGCAACTAAAAGAAGTCGCCGGAGGCGATGAAGAGTTTATGGCTGTTGTGGCCCAGGCATTTTTGGAAGAGATCCCGCCTGATTTAGAAGCGTTGGAAGAGGCTATCTCTAACGATAATAGAGAATTAGCCTACCAATTCGCTCACAAAATGAAACCCAATATCGAGATGTTCGGTATTGCAGTACTTAAAGACATTACCACGATTGAGGCATGGACAAAAACTTCCAAGAACAGCGCTCACATTTCCGATGAGCTAGACAATGTGGTAACCACCTTGAAGCTTGTTTTCGAGGAACTCAAATCTGATTTCAACTTGTAGATGCAGGCAGAAATAATCACCATAGGTGACGAAATTCTAATCGGTCAAATTGTAGATACCAATTCAGCCTATATTAGTAAGGAGCTGAATAAAATTGGGATCAAGGTATTTCAAATTACCTCCATTCAAGATGATAGAGACCACATTCTTGGGGCATTAGCGGATGCCAACAAGCGTGTAGACCTTGTGATCGTGACAGGAGGGTTAGGGCCTACCAAAGACGATATCACCAAAGCAACCTTCTGTGAGTTTTTTGAGGATACACTGGTAGAAGACGCTGCAACGATCGATCATATTAAAGAAATTTTTGAAAAATACATCAAACGGAAACCACTTCCCAGCAATTTGCAACAGGCAATGGTGCCCAGCAAAGCGCTGGTCTTAAAGAATGACCACGGAACCGCTCCTGGAATGTGGTTCGATACGCGAGAGACCGTTTTTGTATCGCTGCCGGGGGTTCCCTATGAAATGAAAGCCTTGTTGCAACAAGAAGTATTTCCACGTGTGGTTAAACGTTTTAACAGACCGCACATTTATCACAAAACCTTACTCACTTACGGTCTGGGAGAAAGCGCCATTGCCGAACGCATCCATGCCTGGGAAGAAGCTTTGCCCGAAACCGTGAAATTGGCCTACCTTCCTTCCCTGGGGCGGGTACGCTTGCGGCTTTCGACTTCCGGCTTTGACGAACAGCAGATTCACCGAGACCTCGATACTCAAATGGAGCTATTGAGCGAATTGCTGGAAGACATTGCAGTAGGATTCGAAGAAGAGACCTCTATCCAAGAGCGCATTGCGGCTCTTTTGCAACAGCGAGGTCAATTTTTATCGTTGGCCGAAAGTTGTACGGGCGGGGCTATTGCACAGGAACTAACGTCCATTCCCGGATCTTCTCAATACTTTCGGGGAAGCGTGGTACCGTATGAAACCGAGAAGAAGATCAGTGTGTTGGGAGTGGATCGATCGTTGATTGAAACGCATAATGTGGTGAGTGCTCCGGTGGCAGAAGCGATGGCGACGCAGGCTAATGCACTTTTTGGATCGCACTTTGCCGTGGCGACTACGGGGATCGCCGGGCCTTCCAAGGGCGATGGTGATGATGAGGTAGGCACGGTCTTTATCGGAATTGCGAGTCCGAATGGCGTGATTTCTGAAAAGTTCAATTTTGGGAATTCGCGTGAACGGGTGATTCGAAAAACAGTGAATAAAGCCCTGGAATTGTTGCTGAAAGAAATATTAAAAAACTAATTTCAATAGTTGCTAAACAAAGAAAATTGTTTAAATTTGCACCCTGTTTTAAAATAACTGAAAAATAGGTAAAGAAATGTCAAGAGTTTGTGAGCTTACGGGTAAAAGAGCGATGGTAGGAAACAACGTTTCCCACGCGATGAACAAAACCAAGCGCAAGTTTAATGTAAACTTGGTAAAGAAGCGTTTTTACATTCCAGAGGAAGACCAGTGGTTAACCCTTCGTGTGTGTACTTCGGCGCTTAAGGATATCAATAAAAAAGGTATTTACGCTGTCGTGAAGGAAGCTCGCGAAAATGGCTTTCTTAACAAATAAGACGTAACGACAAAACCCACGAGTCATGGCAAAAAAAGGAAACAGAGTACAGGTAATCTTAGAATGTACCGAGCATAAGAACTCCGGAAAACCCGGCACGTCTCGTTACATCACCACTAAAAATAAAAAGAACACTCCAGACCGTATTGAGTTGAAAAAGTTCAACCCGATCTTGAACAAGATGACGGTTCACAAGGAGATAAAATAATTGAACTATGGCAAAGAAATCAGTAGCATCATTACAAACAGGCTCAAAACGATTAACAAAGGCCATTAAAATGGTTAAATCTCCTAAGACCGGAGCCTACACCTTCGTAGAGTCTATTATGGCTCCCGACGATGTAAACGATTGGTTAAACAAACAATAACGCGACTTAGGTAGCGTACTCTAAAAGCCACTTTTTTTCAAGAGTGGCTTTTTGTATTTTTGGGCGTTCCCCTTGCGGGAATCCACAAGGGTCAGGCTTTCGGCAGTCGCTGCACCAAGTGCGAGCTCCCACAATGCCTCAATCCTTAACGCAAACAACCTACATACAACGAAGCACGAGCATGAGCCTATTCAAAAAGATATTTTCCAAAGAAAAGAAGGAGACTCTGGACAAGGGGTTAGAAAAATCGAAAACCTCCTTCTTCGATAAATTTTCCAAAGCAGTTGCGGGAAAGAGCAAGGTAGATGACGATGTTCTCGACAATCTGGAAGAAGTGTTGGTCACCAGCGATGTGGGAGTAAATACCACCCTTAAAATCATCGAGCGTATCGAAGCAAGGGTCGCCAAGGATAAGTATTTAGGTACCGCAGAACTTAATCAGATCTTGCGAGAGGAAATCGCGGGGCTTCTCAGCGAAACGCATACAGGGCAAGCTACCGATTTTTCTGTACCTTCTACTACCAAGCCACATGTAATCATGGTTGTAGGAGTTAATGGCGTTGGGAAAACAACTACCATTGGTAAACTCGCACATCAATTCACAAAGGCCGGAAAGAACGTGGTGCTGGGTGCCGCCGATACCTTTCGGGCTGCCGCCATCGATCAATTACAAGTATGGGCCGATCGTACCGGAGTGCCTATCGTAAAACAAAAAATGGGAAGCGACCCTGCCAGTGTTGCCTTCGATACCTTACAAAGCGCGGTGCAACAGCAGGCAGACGTGGTCCTCGTGGATACCGCCGGGCGTTTGCACAATAAAGTGAATTTGATGAACGAATTGACCAAGGTGAAGCGTGTCATGCAAAAGGTAGTGCCCGATGCGCCACACGAAGTGCTGCTGGTACTGGATGGTTCTACCGGGCAAAATGCCTTCGAACAGGCCAAGCAATTTACGGCAGCCACAGAAGTGACGTCCTTAGCTGTAACCAAGCTGGATGGTACTGCTAAAGGAGGCGTGGTGATTGGCATTAGTGACCAGTTTCAGATCCCAGTAAAATATATTGGCGTAGGCGAAGGGGTAGAAGATCTGCAAGTATTCAATAAAATCGAATTTGTAGACTCCTTTTTTAAGAACGAGTAATTCACAATAACTGTACACCCTGCTACTGGGAAATGCGTCATTCCTTCTTGATTCCTTCCGGCTTTAACGTTAGAAACGATAGTTTCCTAGTATCTTTGCACCCCTAAATTAATTACAGCACATGCGCACGAAGTCGTTGAAAAAGAATAAGATCAATGTAGTCACACTGGGATGTTCCAAGAATGTCTACGACAGCGAGGTTCTCATGGGGCAACTACGGGCCAATAACAAAGAAGTGGTGCATCAGGAGGAAGGAAACGTGGTTGTAATTAATACCTGCGGGTTTATCGCGAATGCCAAAGAAGAAAGTGTTAATACCATCCTCGAATACGTGCAAAAAAAGGAGGAAGGCGTTGTCGATAAAGTCTTTGTGACCGGTTGCCTTTCAGAACGCTACAAGCCCGATCTTCAGAAAGAGATCCCTGATGTAGATCAATACTTCGGAACTACAGAACTTCCCAGCTTGTTGAAAGCGTTGGGAGCCGACTATAAACATGAGCTTATTGGCGAGCGCCTTACCACCACTCCAAAAAATTATGCCTATCTAAAAATTGCCGAAGGCTGTGATCGCCCTTGTTCTTTTTGTGCGATCCCACTGATGCGTGGCAAACACCGAAGCACTCCTATCGAGGACTTGGTGACGGAAGCAGAAAAATTAGCGGCTGAGGGTGTGAAGGAACTCATTTTGATCGCTCAAGATCTTACGTACTACGGACTCGATCTGTACAAAAAACGAGCACTAGCTGAATTGCTTCAGGCATTGGTGAAAGTAGAAGGAATTGAGTGGATTCGACTCCATTACGCCTTTCCTACCGGGTTTCCGATGGATGTCCTGGAGGTTATGAAAAAAGAGCAAAAAGTATGTAACTATATCGATATTCCGTTGCAACATATTTCAGACCACATTCTGAAATCGATGCGTCGCGGAACCACCTACGAAAAAACGACGAAGTTGCTGAAAGAGTTCCGGAAAGCAGTTCCCGAAATGGCCATTCGTACCACGCTCATTGTAGGATATCCGGGAGAGACTGAAGAAGATTTTGAGCTCCTAAAGAACTGGGTACAGGAAATGCGATTCGAGCGCTTGGGTTGTTTTACCTATTCTCACGAAGAAAATACGCATGCTTACAACCTGGAAGATGATGTGCCGGAGGACGTTAAAATGCAGCGTGCCAATGAGATCATGGACATACAATCGCAAATTTCCTGGGAATTAAATCAGGAAAAGATCGGGAAAGAATTTCGCGTGGTGATCGACCGGAAAGAAGGCAGCTATTATGTGGGAAGAACCGAACAAGATAGTCCGGATGTCGATAACGAAGTCCTTATCAATGCAGAAGCAGGATATCTGCGCACCGGCGACTTCTATACCGTTTCCATAATTGATGCAGCCGACTTTGATCTTTATGCCGAACTGGTTTAGCACGTCTCGTAGCAGCGTGCGAAGAAAATGAATATAGGTTGTCTACTACTCTTTTTTCAGCTTAAAATAAAACGTACTGCCCTCCCCAAATTCAGAATCCACCCATATCTTACCATCGTGCAGTTTGACGATCTTCTCGCAGTGTGCGAGTCCAACTCCTGTACCTTCCTTCTGTTCGTCTCCCGGAACGCGTTTAAAAATTGTGAAAATGGATTCTAAGTCCTCTTTTTTGATTCCTACCCCATTATCAGAAATACTGAAAATATAGTCGGGGCCATCTTCAAAAGCCGTCACGCGAACCTTGGGCGGGGTATCTCCTTTACAATATTTGATCGCATTTCCGATGAGGTTTTGAAATAACAATCGCAATTCGGTTTTATACCCTTGTATCGTTGGCAATTTGTCCACTTTAACTTCGGCACCACATTCTTTAATACGTTTGCTGAGATCGTATTTTACTACCTCCACAAGTTCTTTTGTGTCTACTTCTTCTTTGGTCAAATTCTCCCCAATTTTTGTGTGCTCTAGCAGCGCTTTAATTTGATTGGCCAGACGACCCGACGATTCGTGAATGTAGTTGACATACTCGTTTCCTTTGTCATCAAGTTGGTCATTGAACTTGGTGCGTAGCAAATCACTTCCAAAGCGAATGGTGCTCAGTGGTTCTTGTAAATCGTGAGAGCAGATGGAGACGAATTGTTCCAGCTCTTTATTTGCCTGTTCCAGCTCATAACTTTTTTTCATGAGCTTGTCTTGAAGCGCTTTGATTTCAGAAATATCCGTAAGGGTCGAACGCGTATAGCTATTCCCGTTCTGTTCTACTTTCACATTCGAATTCAAAATGACCGGAATGAGCTTTCCTTTCATCGTTCTTAATACCAATTCCTGATTCTTAACCTGTGAATTGTCGTTTATTTTTTCCAATACTTCACTGGCCTTGATCTTAGACGCTTCATCATAAAATTTGAAGACCGGTTTTCCAATCAATTCTTTTTTGCTCTTTGCGCCAATGGTCTTCACAAAGCGTTGGTTACACTCAACGATCGCTCCGGTATTGGGATTCACGCTGAGGTGCATGATGGGATCCGACTCGTAGAAGTCTTTGAATTTCTCCTGGCTTTCTTGAAGTTCCATTTGAGAATTGATGATGCGCTGAATGTCTATAAAGGATATTACAATTCCTTCCGTATCAGATTCTTTACTCTCAAAGGGGGTTATTCGCTTTAAAAAGTGCTGTCCCGACTTACTGATAATTTGTTTTTCTATCGGTTTCCCGGTTTCCATCACCTGCTTTGCATGCTCGATGATAGTATCCTTGCTTGTTCGGTCAAAATTAAAAGTGAAGTTGTCCAGATGACGACCGATATCCTGCGGTAACAGGTCGAAATGATGTCGTATCGCGGGTGTAAACTTCCGAATACGTAGATCGACATCTAAAAATAAGACACCAATATTGGTGCTTTCCAGTAGGTTATCGATGTCTGCGTTCAACAATGCCAATTCTTCCATTTTTTGAACGTGCTCGGCATTTACCGTTTGCAATTCTTCATTAACACTCTGCAGTTCTTCATTCGTGCTTTGCAGCTCTTCGTTGGAAGCGAGTAGTTCTTCGTTGGTGGCTTGCAGTTCTTCATTGCTGGTTTCAGTTTCTTCGATAGCGCGATGAAGATTTTGTTCCGACTGCTCCAGTTCCTCTTCCAAATTCTGAATACGTACCTGCGCGGCCTCATTCAAGGTCGCTCCTTCTAAGATCTCATCCGTAATTTCCTTAAAATCACGTTCTATCAAAGTAATCACATAGCGTCGCTCCTGATCTGCTTTTGGTTTTTCAGGGGTAGGAGAGACCAGTAAATCCACCAATCGGGATTGTTCCTCATTCTTTATTACGATGTCTTTGTGATATACTTTTTTTCCTTTGCTTTTTGCTTTTTTTACCGCGTTTGTCACAGGGATCTTAAACTCACTGGGAAGCATTTTCAACAGATTTGTACTGAAGCCTTTATTAGGAAGCGTTCCAAAATTTCCAAAATTACCTTTGGCCTCGATAATGTTCAAATCTTCATCAATAAATAAGGAGGCTGCGTTAAGCTGGTCGAGTAGCGCCTCACTAATGGAGTCCCCAATTTGTCGATACTCTTTGGCCTTTAACAAGTTTGGATGTGATTGTGTTTCCTGAGAAGCGACTCTTCGTTCTCTATCGGTCGTAGAATGTAGCGATTCTGTGCGTAAGCTTTTGGTGATCTCTGTATTCTGAAAGATTTTCCATTTTTGATGGACGGTATCGTAATAATTCTTCTCCTGTCCCAAATGCTCGCTACTTCCCAACATGAGGTATCCGTCCATTTTCAAGCTGTAGTGTAAAATTTTTAGAACGCGTTTCTGAATCGCTGCCTGAAAATAGATCAACAGATTTCGACACACCACCAAATTGATATTATTAAAAGGCGGATCGGTGATCACATTATGGTTCGAAAAAATGATGGTCCTGCGGATAGCATCATTAATTTTGAACTTGTCCTTGTCAATATGGAAATAGCTAGAGACGATATTAGGTGACAAGCCTTGTAGAATGGTTTTTTCGTAAGCGCCTTTGCTGGCGATGTCTAAATGGACTTGCGAGATGTCGGTAGCAAAGATCTTGAGGGTTAATTTCTTTTCATATTTTTTACAAGCCTCGTGAAACAAAATGGCAAGCGAATAGGTTTCTTCTCCGGTGCTACAGCCTACATCCCATATCTTCAATGTGCCTTCATCGGGAGCGGCTTCCACCATGGGCTGGATTACGTCATTGTCTAATACATCCCAGGCGAGTTCGTCTCTAAAAAATTTAGTGACACCTATGAGGAACTCTTTGTAAAGAATGTCGATCTCACTCGGATCTTTCATCAGCAGTTCATAATAAGCATCCAAAGAGTCAAGTTGATGAATCTGTAATCTTCTGCTCATCCTTCTAATGAGCGTGGGTTTCTTATAGAAGTTAAAGTCCAATTCGGAAGACTCCTTAATCAATTGTAAGATCTTGTTAAAGGTTTCTTCATCAGCGTTGACAAGTTGTTCAGAAGCATTATAAATTCGTGGTGTACTGAAATAACTAGCGATTTCGTTGTACATTTCTTCTACGGGAAGAATGTAATCTGCCAGGCCGGTCTTAATGACACTCTGAGGCATTCCATCAAACTTCGCCTGTTCGGGTTGCTGCGCCACGACCAGTCCGCCATTTTCCTTGATATGCCAAACTCCTTTGGTGCCATCGCTTCCGGTACCACTCAAGACAACTCCCACCGCATTTTCCTTATAACTTTTTCCCAAGGATTCAAAAAACATGTCTATAGGCAAGTTCAATTCCTTACCTTCCGGTTTCTTAAGAAGTTTCATGTGGTTGTCCTCGATCACCAAATTGTTGGTGGGAGGTATAATATAGATGGTATTCTTCCGAATTTCCATATCCTGCTTTACTTCTACCACAGGCACCGTGGTTTGTTTCGACAATAATTCGCCCATAAGGCTTTTATGGTCGGGAGATAAATGCTGAACAATCACAAAGGTATATTGCGTTTGTCTGGGAACATTGTTAAAGAACTGCGTTAATGCCTGCAATCCACCGGCGCTTGCGCCAAGTGCTACAATGACGTGTTTACTTGAGTTTTGGTTCAATGGAAGGTATGTTTTTTGAAAATATCGTTAAGATTTTTTGCAATAGTGTTAATCGTTGAAAACTACTATGTTTATTGGTAGTTTGAATGATTACAAGATACTTAAATTTGAGGTCAAGCCCTTAGATTTAAGAAAATATTAAGAAATTTTGGCAAGGGGTGGTAGGCTGTATCCGTAGCAAATAAAATACCTTCGTAGGATGAATCGCCTTCTCATTATTGGACATACCCTACCCGAGGCCAAAACAACCGCGGCCGGGGTGCGTATGATGCAACTTATCGATATGTTTAGCAATGCGGGTGTTGACATCGTTTTTGCTTCCGTTGCCGATCAATCCGAGTACTCAGAAACCTTTGTTGGCTATCAGGTGCGTTTCGAATCCATTCGACTCAACGATGCTTCGTTCGATACGTTTCTGCGGAAAGAAATTCCCGATATGGTGCTGTACGATCGATTTATGACCGAAGAACAGTTTGGTTGGCGCGTTTCAGAAATCTGCCCTGATGCGCTTACGCTGCTCGACACAGAAGATCTGCATTTTCTGCGGAAGGCACGGCAAGAGGCCGTGGAGAACGGAAAACCGGTACATGAAGCCAACCCTTATTCAGAATTAGCAAAACGCGAAATTGCCAGCATCCTGCGATGTGACCTCACTCTAATCATTTCGGAAGTGGAATGGAAATTATTAATTGAAAAATTCCACCTGCCCGAAGCCTTACTCTATTACCTTCCTTTGTTTGCTGAAGCACCTTCAGACCAAGGTAAATTACTACTTCCCCAATATGACGCCAGACAGCATTTTGTAACTATAGGAAATTTTAAACACGCGCCGAATGCGGATGCTGTTCGTCATTTAAAAATACGGCTTTGGCCGGCCATCAAGAGGGTACTTCCTGAAGCTCAACTTTATATCTACGGGGCATACGCGACTTCAGAAATAGAACGACTTCACAGTGAAGAAGAGGGATTCTTGCTGCAGGGATGGGCGCCGGAGGCTCATGAAGTGTTGCGTCAGGTTCGGGTATGTCTAGCTCCGTTGCGATTTGGCGCCGGACTCAAAGGGAAGGTGCTTACCGCGTGGAGTGTAGGCACTCCGGTGATTTCCACTTCCATTGGTCTGGAAGGTTTAGATAACCATACCTACCCTCGGTTTGCTGCAGATACTCCAACCGAATGGGCTTCCGAAGCGGTACGACTCTACCAAGACAAGTCATATTGGCACCAACAGCAGCAATTAGGATTTTCTTTGCTAACACAGCGTTTTGAGCCTAGCCTGTTTAAAGTTCCGTTTCTCGAGCATGTTACCACACTATTGCTAACCTTAAAGGAGCATCGAAACGCGCATTTTATTACGCAAGTGATGCGGCATCATACCTTACAAACGTATAAGTATTTGAGTAAATACATTGCTGAGAAGAATCGATCGAAGCAATAGCACAGTACGGTGGTAGACAAATGTTATTCTTTTGCTAAAGACCCGGCGCCCCTGCCTATTTGTTTTTATCTTGAAAATTACACTAAAAAATAGGTTACATGCGTTGGAATACTTTGGAATGGGTGATTACGTCCGCTATCATTGCGTTTGCGGTGATTTCGTTCTTTCTTTTTAGAAGCTCTGGGTTTAGTAGAATTATTGCCGACTCCGACGAATATGAAATCAACGCGTCCTGGAACCTGCCGGAATCCCTCTACGAAATCTCGGGCTTAAGCTTCCTTTCCGAAGACCGCGTGGCCTGCGTTCAAGATGAAGATGGGATTGTTTATATTTTCAACCTGAAAACATCTCAAATTGAACGTGAGATCAAATTTTCTGATCCGGGAGATTACGAAGGAATCGCTGTGATTGGAAACACGGCATATGTCGTTCAGAGCGATGGAGATGTTTTTGAAATTTCAGAGTACACCTCCGAACCTGACACCCAAAAATATGAGAACCTTATCAAATCGAAGGAGAATATTGAAGGCCTGTGCTACGATAAAAAGAACAACCGACTGCTCCTGGCGGCAAAGGGGGCGCGTGCGAATGACGAGAACTTTAGACGAATCTACGCCTTCGATCTTGACTCCAAAACTATTGACAAGTCACCGGCCTATACCATCCAATACACGGATTCTATTTTTAATCGCTTGAGCGATAATATTTTGTACCGAAACATCATGCCATCTGCTATTTCCGTACATCCTAAAACCAGTGACATCTATGTGCTGGAGGGCAAGTCGCCAAAATTATTGGTGTTAGATCCTACTGGAGCCACCAAAGCGTTATTTGTACTCGACATAGAGACCTTTCCGCAGCCGGAAGGCATCACCTTTAGCCCCGATGGCGATATGTATATTTCTAATGAAGGTTCCGGTGGGCCGGCAACTATTCGCAGGGTATCTGTGGAAGTAGAATAGCACTGCAGCTCTTCCAATTTGTTAATTTTTTCTATTTTAGAGGAATGTTTTGCCTTGTCAAAGTAGCGTATTCTTTGGCAGGAGCCTAAAAAGTGCAAACTAACTAACAGTCTACCAAATGAATACCTGTACGCTGAATCTCGATCACGTGGATGATCTCATTCCTCAACTCGCAACCCATTTTAATACCGAGTACAAAGAGAACTTTGGAGAATTCTCCTTAAAAATACCAGATCGCTTTGGAGAAGGTAAGATGTGGGGAATCAACTTTCCTAACGGGGTGGGACTGCATTTTATCAAAGGTGAATTTTACGAAGATTTTAATCTTTACTTTTCGAGCGACAGCATCAGTTCCTTGCGATTCGTTTACTGTGTAAAAGGATGTTTAGAACATGTTTTTGGAGATGATGAAGAAGTCAATGACGTCAAACGATATCAACATATTATTACGGCTCCAAAATACAGTGAAAGCGAGTCCTTTCGGTTTAAAGAACATACCGAAACGCTTATTTGCTATTTGGAAATTGACCGCGAACGCTTTCAGCAGCAATTATCCTACGACCTTACTAAAATTGACGCCGCGTTTTATTCCCTCTTTGCAGATATCAACAATCTTACGCGTATTTGGCATAAAGGATATTACAGTCTGGAGATTTCAGATATTATCGCTCAATTAGATACCTACGAGCAGCAAGGATTGATACGAACGAACTTTCTTGGGGCCAAGGCGCTTGAAGTCATGTCGGCGATGTTGGCGCTATACCGCCAGGATGCTTCGGGAATATCCAAAAAGCCCATCCTACGAGAACACGACATGGAAGCCATTGTGAAAGCGGTCGCTCATATAGAGGAAAATCTCCATTCTCTGGGTACCATCCCCGAAATCGCCGAAGCCGTTGGCTTGGAGCCGTACCGGCTGCAGCAAGGGTTTAAAAAGGTGTATCACATGACGGTTAATGATTTTATCAAAGATCACCGATTAAAATGCGCGTTGAAAATGCTCACCACCGAAAATAAGAATGTTTCGGAAGTGGTGTATGAACTCGGACTCTCAAGCCGGAGTTATTTCTCGAAAATATTTAAAGAGAAATACGGGATCTCTCCAAAAGAAATTTCGAAACGCTAAGGTATTATAAGCGATATACGTTACTGTTCACGAAGAATAAGCTATTTACAAAAAGTAACTTTCCGTTTTCCCAAAAGCTTCGAAAAAGAACGTCATCTACCATATATACAACGCTTCCTCGACCCATACGCGCTTCGCCAAAAACCATCGAATTTTTGAGTCCGTTTTTCGCTGTATCACCCGAAAACCCTGAATACGACTCTACCGTGTCACTAATGTAGCCCACCGTGTACCCATTCTCTAAATAGGAATAGGAGGTACTCCCTAATTTCAGACTAAAATAGGTGTCGTCATACCCAAAGGCCATGGGATGCGACGGGTCCATTTTCAACTTGTAAATACTCCCTGTGATAAAATTGTTCAGCATCGATTTTTCACGCTGATCGTAAGGAATGAGCTCTGTCTCTTCTGAATTCTCTTCGGAAGTATCGTCGGTACTGTTTCGTGTTAGATCGAACCCATCTTCCCCGCTAAAAGTACTCACGGCATTGCCAATGGCGATCACTTTACCGCCACTGCGAATCCAATCTTTTAGGCCTTTCATCGTGTCTTCCGAAGCCACAGAACGATACCATCCACTAGGCATTACTAACACATCAAATTGCTGCATGGCACTTGGATTGAAATCGCTGGTGTTAATAGAAGTGACGGGGTACTTTAGCTGTTGTTCAAAAAAGTGCCAAATCGATCCATAGCTTAGCGATGAGGTTCCTTCGCCTTGTAAGACCGCAATTCGGTTCTTGGGCACTAGCTTGATGTCTGGCGAACCGAAATCGGTACCATTATCACTAAAACTACTCGCAATGGCATGTAGGGTTCGTCCGTGGGTGTTGGCTGTTGTAGCGACCACCTGCTGAAAATCTTGCCGACTTCTGTTATCACTTTTGGTGAGTAACAGACTACCTCGTGGGTAGGCTTTTCCGTTAAAACGAAGTTCTTTTTCTGAAAAACGCACTTTGATATCCTGTTGTAACAAATCACTCAGAAATTGAGCGTCCTTCAAGCTGTTCCAGGTAACGATGTAGCCGGCACCCTGAGGCCCCACCTGATTGACCACACGTACATCGTTATTGCTACTGTTGGCAGGCACCAACCGTGTACTGGCCACAGCTTCCAGTCCGTATGCCTGTGGTAAACTCCATGCCGTAATATCGTAGGTAAGCGGATTGCTCAAGGCAGCATCCGGTTCAAATAATACCTTTACCATTTTTCCTTTAGGCTGATTGGTACTTACTACCAGAGCCCCTGTACTGTCCATGCTGCCGGAGTCGTTGGTTCCATAGCGATATCCATTGACGCTATTTTGAGCAGTAAAGCCATACGCAATCTCATGAAGGTCCAGAAGTTCCGTGAGCGCATTGATCTTATCGGGATGCCCCGTTAGTACGTATGATTTATAGGTAAGGTCGTCATTGTTGAAATAGGCCTTGAACGATTCATTAAGCCGATCAATATTGTTCTTTGCCACCTCTACGGTAGATAACCCAGTAGTGGTGTGATGCGCCACCCGATCGACCAGTGTCAATTCGAAGCCTTCGTCGGTATTGATGCCAAGACCGGCACGGCCGTGCCCGGCTTGTTCGTAGGTCATTCCAATAGCTCCCATAAAGGTAGGGTAGGTGTCTCCATAACTTGGGTACAACAAATCGAAGCGCTCTCGCGTAAAGAACAACCAACCTTCCTGATCGAAGTACTTGGCGTGATTCTTCCCAATTTCTTCTTGAAAATCTCGCTGGAAGTCGGTGATCACCTCATGGTATGGCTCGGCGGCCGGTGCGAAATAATACGGCTCGTTGATCCCTTGCTCGTGAAAATCGACATGTACATGAGGCATCCATTTATTGTAGACTTTTAGACGTTGTTGGCTCTCCACTTGAGAGGCCCAGGCCCAGTCTCTATTCAGATCGAATAAATAGTGATTGGGGCGTCCTCCGGGCCAAGGTTCATTGTGTTCGGTGGCTATTTGTTTGGGGTTGTACGGAGTCGACTTTACCTGGTTGTACCAATTGGTGTACCGATCTCTTCCGTCTGGGTTTACACAAGGGTCAATGATCACAATAGTGTTTTCTAACCATTCCTGTTTCTCGGTAATCAATTGGTAGAGGGTTTGCATGGCGGCTTCGGTACTGGAGGCTTCATTTCCGTGCACGTTGTAGCTAAGCCACACCACGGCTTTATTGGACGTGCCATTGCCCGCTTCAATGCCTGCATTTTGCAAGTGGTTTTTCCGCAGGGTTTCCAGCGTATTCATGTTCGACGGACTGGTCACTACCGCATATGTTAATGGGCGACGCTCATAGGTTTTTCCGTACGTTTGGTATTGTACCCAGTCGCTCTCAGCAGCCACGTGCTCAAAGTAATTAACCACGTCGGCATGACGTGAAAACTGAGTGCCAATTTCGTAGCCTAAAAATTCAGCCGGACTTTTCAATTGCGCCACGCTAATAGAGGTAATGAAAAGAAGAAGGAGAGAGAAATATCGCAACATGAATTGTATTTTATGATGAGCAGATAAAGATACATTTTCTCTGTGAAAAGGAGGTAACCAAATTCCAAGGCGAGGTATTAACGTTATTTTAGGGCGAGTACGCCGAAAGTTAATTATTTTTGACACTGCTATCCAACCGAGTATATGACTAAAACTACAATTCCGTACGCTGAAACAGGATATTTTTCCTCCTTCATATGTGATTATATTCGTCAAAAAGATGCGCTTCAGGAGTTTTATCATCGCTACCCGAGTTTAGAAAATGCACAGGCGCAACTTTCCGAAAAAGAAGCGTGTTTTTCGAAAGCGACAAGGGAAACACTGGTGCAATCGCTTCAGCAGCAATACAAAGGTGTTACCACGTCTCAGACAACACAAGACAATATTTCGGCTTTGGCTGCACCCACCACCTTTACAGTTACCACAGGGCATCAACTCAATCTGTTTACGGGACCGCTGTATTTTCTGTACAAGATTTTTTCTACCATCAATCTTTCCGAAGCGCTCCGTAAAAAATATCCTGACTATCATTTTGTACCTGTCTATTGGATGGCGACGGAAGATCATGATTTTGAAGAGATCAATTATTTCCGTACTCGGGGAAAAAAAGTAGCTTGGGAAGTAGCTGCCAGCGGGCCGGTAGGTCGGTTGTCAACCGAAGGTCTTCAAGAATTATCAACGGTCTTAAAGAAGGAATTTGGTTCTAGTGACCACGCCCGGCAATTATTGCGCTGGTTTGAAACGGGATATGTTCAGCACAACACTCTCGCTGATGCCACGCGATACATTGCTAATGAGCTATTCAAAGAATATGGATTGGTCATAGTAGATGGTGATGACACCGCGTTGAAGTCGGTTTTCACACCTTATGCAAAACAAGAACTGTTGGAACAAACCGCCTTTTCTGAGGTTTCGAAAACTACCGAGCGACTTACTTCTCTGGGGTATCCAGAGCAAGTGCATCCTCGTGAAATCAATTTGTTTTACATTAAAAACGGACTTCGAGAGCGGATCGTGCAGCGCGAGGATGATTTTTTTGTAATGGACACCGAGTTGCGTTTTACTAAAGAGGCACTCGTCAAGGAACTGGAAGATCACCCCGAACGTTTTTCACCCAACGCCTTACTGCGGCCACTGTATCAGGAAGTGATTCTGCCCAACCTCTGTTATATTGGAGGAGGGGGCGAGCTGGCCTATTGGCTTCAACTGAAGGCGTATTTTTCTACCGTTTCAGTGCCCTTCCCTATGTTGTTGCTTCGGAATTCGGTAGTACTTTCTTCGGTAAAGATCGCAGATAAATTACAGAAACTTGAGGTCGATATGAAGTCTCTATTCCTTCCGCAGCATGCCTTAGAAACCCAACACACCCGCAAAATTTCCTCTATTGATATCGACTTCTCTCCGCAACGGAAGCATTTGCAGGAGCAATTTAAAGCCCTATACAGCTTGGCCGAACAAACCGACGCGTCATTTTTGGGTGCGGTGGGAGCTCAGGAAAAAAAACAGTTGAACGGCCTGGATCATTTAGAAAAACGACTTCTAAAGGCCCAGAAACGAAAATTGGCAGACGAACTCAACCGACTCACCCTTCTTCAAGACACGCTTTTTCCAAACGGAAACCTACAAGAGCGCACCGTCAACTTTTCAGAGTTCTACGAAGCATATGGTCCGCAATTGTTTGAGGTGTTGAAAGCGCAACTTGATCCTTTGGAAGAGGAGTTTACCGTATTGGCGCTCTAAAGCGTGGCGAGGCGACTGTTAAATAAATAGTTGTCGTACGTTTTGTTGTAATACACCTTCTGTTCTAAGGATTTGATCACCTCGGTAGCGAAATCTACCTTATACATTTGTCCCATGACATTGAGGCCTCCGGGGCTAAACACATTGATTTCCATGAGTTTATTTCCTACAATGTCGATGCCTACCAAGAACATGCCATCCTGCACTAATTTGGGGCGAACGATCTCGGCCAGTTCCATAATCTGATCGGTCATTTTTACCTTTTCCGGTTTTCCGCCGGCATGAATATTACTTCGAATGTCCGACGAAGCATTCACACGCTGCATGATGGCGTACTTTCCATTAGACTGAAGGGGTTCGCCATTCATCAAGAACAAGCGAATATCGCCTTTTTTAGCTTCGGGTAGGTATTCTTGCGCGATGATAAAACCATCTCGGGCAATGGCGTCGATGGTTTGATTCAGGTTTTGTTCGTTTTTCTTGTTCATCAAAAACACATTTTTTCCGCCCGAACCCTGCAGTGGTTTGAGAATCATCTTTTGCTTCTGAGACTTAAAAAACTCCTTGATCTCTTGCGGGTCGCGAGTTATGATGGTCTTGGGTCGCAATACTTCCGGAAAGTGCTGAAAGTACATTTTATTTACGGCGCCTGCGAGACTTTTGGGGTGATTGACCACCAGCACCCGATCGTTACTGGCAATACCGCCAAAGATAAAGGCGGCGTTTTGGGCCCACTCGCGTTCGTTGATTTCATTGGAGGGATCGTTTCGTAAGAACAGTACATCTAACTCTTCGGAAGTAATTCGTGTGAAGGATTCTTTCTGAACCGCTTTAAAATAGGTTTTCTGGGTTTTGAAGTTTCGGTTTTTGATCGTTTTACATCGAGCCGTCATGTGTCCTTCGGAAGAATAGGCCAATTCTCCCACACCAATAAAGTAGACATCATGGTCTCGTTTGTAGGCCGCAAACCCCAGGGCAGGTGTGGTGTAATTGGGTTTTTCAGTGGCGTGATCATTTATGATAAAAGCGATTTTCATAGGTTGATTAGTTTAATAAGTCAGTAAGTGCAACTCCGTTGCGAAGTTCTTTTAATTTTTTCTGAACGGACGTACGTTCTAAAAAGCGTGGCAACACCGGTTTTCGTAGTACTTGTCGATGTAACAACTCTTCTACCAAAGGAACGTGATTCACATTGAATTTTCCGGTATAGAGCGTTTCCAGGGCGCCTCCATCTTGTAGGTATGCCAAGACGTCTAGCAATCCTGCAAGGTATACGGCATCTTTGGTAAGTCCACCGCCTCGATAGATACGCATGCTAATGTAATAGGCTGTTTTCTCCGGAAAGTTATATTTCTGATGCAACATGGTGAAGGTTTTTAGAAAGTTGGCGCCTTTCACCATGGAGTCGGCTGCCAACACACGCCCTGCCAAAAGTCGCATTCGGTTTACGGTGATTCCGTCCACCAGAATTTCGGCCAGTACCGCCAAGCCTTCCTGAAGTTGATCGTAACCTGCGAAGCCAGTATACATTTGCCGAAGTGGTTGCGACCTTCCATTGCAATAGGTGAGAATGTGGGTGCCAATTTCGTGCTGTATCAAAGCATCGCAACGATCAGCATCGGTCGATAGGTCGCTGCTAATAAATAGCTGGGTTTCAGAAACCATGATGCCGGCAATGTCGTTGCGGATTTCTATGGTTAACTGCTGCTGCGGAAATTGCTCTTGATAATAGTCCAATTCTTCCTGCGCATGTGCCGCAAACGCGTGACAATCGTAGCGCTCTTTGGCCTGTTGGTTTTCGCCTTGAGGAAACTTTTTTAAGATTTTTCGGGCTTCTTCCAAAGTTTGTTCCTGGACCTTTCCATAGAGGCTTTCTCCGATAAATCGAAAGCTATCGGTTCCTCGCTCCTCGAGCATAGTGAGCTGTTTCTCGATTTCCAGGCGCTTATCGCGAAGAATATACGAGATCGTAGGATCGTCTATTTTGTCGATGGAGATATCGTAAAGTTTTCGTTTTTCTTGTTCGGGATCCAAGGGAATGAGTCGGTATGTAAAAGCCGGTTTTTTCTGAAAACCATTCGCTTTGAACGCCTCCCATTGCTGGGTGCTGTTCACCGGGGTGGTGCGCAGTAGAAACGACATGCCTTCGCTTATCTCGGCCAGGGCCTCATCGGCTTCGAGGGTAATTTTATCAAGATTGGTTTTTCCCAACATCAAATAGTGCTCATAGGGGTTGGAGGTTTGAACACGAATAAATTCATACACAGCCCGCTTGACGATTTCAGAAAAGCGCGAATAAAACTTTCGATAAAAAATAGAGTACACTTCATTCTCCTCCGGGCGTTCGTAAATGGTGGGTACTCCCAGACCGATGATCAAACTCCCGCTCGCCTTAGACGCTTCTAAATCGAGCAGTGCCGAGAGGTGTTCGGGATGACGCTGATGAGTATTATAGATCTTGGTGGAGACCTCAGGGTAGATCACTCGCATTTCGTTAAAGCCTTCTTTCAAAGCAGCAATAGTGGCCGGGGCCTTACCTTCCGGGCAGTAAATTTCGAATTCGGCTTCGTGATCCTTTCGCAACGGCCACATCTCTATGATTAGAAAGGCATTTAATTTTTCAGAAACAGTGGTCGATAAACAGGCTAATAGTTCAGTAATATCTACAGTGTCTTTCACCACCAAAAAAGACGCCTGTGTTTTTAGTAATCCCGAAAAAAAAGCATCCGGTTCCTTAAACCGATACACACAAATAAAGGGTAGCAACTTATCAATATGAAGGTAGCCTCCCTCCGGGAGCACTTCATTTACAGGAACTTCTTTTTCGAGATGATTGCAAATCGTATCAATTCGTTGTTTTTCAATCATAATTTAAATGTACTAGAAAAGAGACCCACTCTAATTTTGTTAAAGTGTATTTAGCAAATGTTTAACGAGCCAAGAACGATCGCTTTCTGTTTTTTACGTTTTTTGTGGAAATTCATTCGGGAATATTCCTATGACAATAAAAAAACATCCTATTTTTGCCTATGCAAAACAACGTCCTTATTCTAGACTTTGGATCGCAGTACACCCAACTCATCGCCAGGCGGGTTCGTGAACTCAACATCTACTGCGAAATTCATCCTTACCATAACATTCCAGAAGATCTTTCGGAATTCAAAGCAGTCATTCTCTCGGGGAGTCCGTTTTCGGTGCGCGCCGAGGATGCGCCGCATCCCGATCTTTCTCAAATAAAAGGTCACAAACCGATCTTAGCGGTTTGTTACGGCGCGCAGTACCTCGCCCATTTTAACGGGGGGAGTGTCGAACCGAGTAACATTCGTGAATACGGCCGCGCCAAGCTCAGCATGATCAAAGCGGAAGAGTCCTTATTCGAAAATATTGCGGAAGGTTCTCAGGTTTGGATGAGTCATAGCGATACCATCGCGACCCTTCCCGAAGGGGGCATCCGACTGGCTAGTACGGCAGATGTATTGAATGCAGCCTATCGAATTGAAGGAGAGCATACCTATGCCATCCAATTTCATCCGGAAGTCTATCATACGACCCAGGGCCGCCAATTATTAGACAATTTCTTAACCCGTATTGCGGGTGTCGAACATTCGTGGACGCCGGCAGCTTTCGTAGATACCACGGTGCAAGCCTTGAAGGATCAAGTGGGAGACGGGAAAGTAGTACTGGGGCTTAGCGGAGGCGTGGATTCCTCCGTCGCGGCAATGCTATTGCATCAGGCTATTGGGGAAAATCTGTACTGTATTTTTGTGAATAACGGACTCCTTCGGAAGAACGAATTTAGTGATGTCCTCATGCAATACAAAGACATGGGGTTGAATGTAAAGGGTGTGGATGCCTCGGCACGCTTCTTGGAAGCATTAAAGGGCGTGAGCGACCCTGAAACTAAACGGAAGATTATAGGGAAGGTATTTATCGAGGTGTTTGATGATGAGGCAACCGCCATTCAAGGCGTCGATTGGTTGGCACAAGGAACGATTTATCCTGATGTGATCGAGAGTGTATCTGTTAATGGTCCCTCCGTTACTATTAAGTCACATCACAACGTGGGCGGATTGCCCGACTTTATGAAGTTGAAAATTGTAGAACCGCTTCGGATGCTCTTCAAAGATGAGGTGCGTCGTGTGGGTGCCGAAATGGAAATGGACAAAAATTTATTGGGGCGACACCCATTTCCGGGACCTGGATTGGCGATTCGGATCTTGGGAGATATCACTGCCGAAAAAGTTCGTATCTTACAAGAAGTAGACGCGATTTTTATCAACGGTCTTAGAAAATGGGAGCTCTACGACAGTGTGTGGCAGGCAGGTGCTATATTGCTACCGGTCCAAAGCGTGGGAGTGATGGGAGACGAACGCACCTACGAACAAGTTGTCGCGTTGCGAGCCGTTGAATCTACCGATGGGATGACGGCAGATTGGGTAAATTTACCCTATGAATTTTTACAAGAAACGAGTAATCATATAATAAACCGAGTAAAAGGCGTTAATAGAGTAGTGTACGACATTAGCTCAAAACCGCCCGCTACCATTGAGTGGGAATGATCAATAAAACCGAAATAACTGCAACACTTCTTATGAGATACACACTCTTCATCGCCTTGGTATGTGTAATTGGTATGGGCTGCGGAAGCTACTCGCAACCTTCTCAAAGCACCTACAAAACCCATCGCGTACAGCAAGGGGAAACTATTTACAGTATCGCCAAAGAATACGGTCTTTCTGAAAATGCCATTTATCGCCTAAATCCAGATGCGCGCGAAGGGATCAGCGCAAACAGTGTTTTGATCTTACCAAGTACGGCAGAAAAAATAACAACCGAAGAAGGACGCTCGTTCAAAACGCATCGCGTGCAGCGAAAAGAAACACTGTTTAGCATAGCGCAAGAATACAATACCACCGTTGACGAAATCAAAAAGTATAACAAACACTTATACGCGGCGCAACTTAAAAAAGGAGAAAAACTCCAAATTCCTGTCGGTACCAAACCTACGGTGGTGACCGATGATAATTCCAATGCCTCAAATTCGGAAACTTCTGGGCCGGTTCACGTGGTACAGCCGAAAGAGACCTCTTTTGGCATCGCTAGAAAATATGGATTAACACTCGCCGAATTACGGGCATTAAATCCTGAACTTCCGGAGAACCTCCCTATTGGATATACGCTAACCGTAAAGGAAGAAGCGGTGGTGACTTCAGCAGTGATTGAAGAGAACGAGTTTGATTTTTACGAAGTACAACCTAAAGAGGGATTCTATCGTTTGAAGGTGAAGTTAGGGCTTTCAGAAGAAGAAATCGTCGCCTTGAATCCTTACGCGAAAAACGGTCTCAAAGAGGGGATGATCTTAAAAATTCCGAAGGAGAACAGCACCGAGACCGGTGAGGCATTGGGAACCATAGATTTAGAGCGTTCTATCACCAATCGCGATACCAAGCGCCTGGCGGTAATGCTTCCTTTTATGTTGAATCGTGTTACCTCCGATTCCACATCGCAACGGGAATCGATATTAAAACAACAACGCACAGTTCGTGTAGCCCTTGATTTTTACAGTGGCGTGTTGATGGCAGCCGAATTTGCCAAGGATCAGGGAATCTCCGTAAATCTTCAAGTGTTTGATACCGAAGCTAGCGAACAGCGCGTGCGCTCGATTATTGGTGCCAATAACTTACAAAATACCCAAGCCGTTATTGGTCCGTTACTTCAAAAAAACGTAGAACGTGCTGCAGCCGACCTAAAACGAGATAATGTTCCGGTTTTTTCTCCGCTGAGTAATCGAAACATCGACCTTAGTTCGAATTTGTTTCAAACGCTGCCTACAGATGACATGCTCAAGGAAGCCATGCTTGATTACCTCGAGCGAAATACTGCCGACAAAAACGTGTTACTCATCACAGACAAACGTCATCAGGCGAGCAAGACCGCGGTACTAGAAATAATTCCACAGGTCAAATCCATCATGCCACGAGAAAAAGGGTTTCTATATCAAACCGATATCGCTGGAAAACTAGATACCACTGGGAAAGAGAACTGGGTGATCTTAGAATCCTCAGACCCGGTCCTAGTGAGTAATGTTGTTGGATTGTTAAACGGTATGCCCGAAACCTATCGCTTGCGATTGTTCACCCTAGATAAGGGGGACGTATACGATTATGACGATATCAGTAACATGCACCTGGCCAATTTAAGCTTTACTTTTCCCTCCATTAGCAAGCATTATCAACTGGACGAAAAAGAACCATTCTTGGTGAGCTATAAGAATAAATACGGCGTAATGCCCAATAGGTTTGCCGTGCGCGGGTTCGATATTACCTATGATATTTTACTGCGCTTGGCTTCCACCGATGACGATATGTATGACGCGGTAAAGAGTGATTACGAAACCGAGTACATTGGGAATAAGTTTCGATATAATAAAAAATTCTTCTCCGGCTACCAGAATCAGGCCTTGTACATTATTCGGTACAACAAAAATCTAGATTTGGAGGTGGTAGAATGAGTACCTCTAAAGTAACCTATCTCGGCGAACTGCGAACCGAATGTGAACATCTAAGGTCTGGCAATAAATACATTACCGACGCGCCTATAGATAATCAAGGAAAAGGGGAAGCTTTTTCACCCACCGATACGGTAGCGACCGGTCTGGCCAATTGCATGCTAACCGTTATGGGCATCAAAGCACGCGATATGGAGGTTTCTCTTTCCGGAAGTACCGCCACCGTCACCAAATCGATGGCTTCAAACCCACGACGTATTTCGAAAATTGAAGTAGTGCTGCAGCTTCCGAAAGAAACTTCAGAAAAGCATCGAACACTTCTAGAGCGTACCGCCAACACCTGCCCGGTACACTATAGTCTTCATCCTGATATCGAAAAAGTTATCGTCTTTCACTGGAATCAATAAAATATAGTACTTTTGTCGCCGTTTAGTACTTAACTCCCTAATAGATCGACTAGTTAATGAAGTTTTTGCTCCCCGCGCTTCTTTTATTTTTTTCGTTTCCAAATGATACCGAGGTAGAGCGCGTACCTTGGAGTGAAGCTAATACCCTAACCTGGGATGATTTTCAAGGAGTGCCTGAATCACTGGGTACCTATGTGGCCAGTACCAATAGCGGCATTTCTTTTTCCTATTCGTTTGTTATGTCGGAGGGTGTACTGGAGGTGGATTACACCGTCCGGTCTAACTTCTACCCACAACTCTCCTGGTATATTCCGGAACGCGTTAATGACTATATTCTGAAACACGAGCAAACTCATTTTGATATTTCTGAATTATTTGCGAGAAAACTTCGGAAGCGGTTGTCGGAAGCCACCTTTACCGGTAATCCCAAAGCTCAAATTGAAGCGATCTACAAAGGCATTGAAGCAGAACGCCGTGAGATGCAGGAGCAATTTGACGAAGAAAGTGATCACTCGAAGATCGTTGAAGGAGAAGAGAAATGGGAGTATTTTATTAGAGAGGAGTTGCGTCGTTATGGACGTTGGAAATAATTTCGATCCGAAGCATCTGGTGGTCCTTGCCACGTACAAAATGCCCTTCGGAAAATATAAAGATCAATACCTGCTAGATATTCCGGAAGCGTACTATGTTTGGTTTCAGAAAAAAGGCTGGCCAGAAGGAAAGCTCGGGCGACTCATGCACGAAGTCTTTGAAATTAAGATCAATGGCCTAGAGCCGATGCTAAGAAAACTGCGACCTTGATAAACTTCCGAAGCACTACCAAATTTTAAAATCAAAAGGCATTCCTTCCGCAATAAATCCATACCTTTGCATCCCGTATAGGTAACAACAAGCTACACATTCATGAGCACTACAAAGTACATCTTCGTTACGGGCGGGGTTTCATCATCTTTAGGAAAGGGTATTATCGCGGCATCACTGGCTAAATTACTGCAAGCCAGAGGATATCGTGTTACGATCCAAAAACTCGATCCTTATATCAATGTAGATCCCGGGACATTAAACCCCTACGAACATGGCGAGTGCTATGTGACCGACGACGGTGCCGAAACCGATCTGGACTTAGGTCATTACGAACGTTTTTTGAATGTTGCTACCTCTCAGGCCAACAATGTCACCACCGGTCGGATTTACCAAAGTGTCATCGAAAAGGAACGTCGCGGAGAGTTTCTCGGAAAAACAGTTCAAGTCATACCGCACATCACCAACGAAATTAAGGAACGTATTCAGATTCTCGGCAATAGTGGAGAATACGACATCGTGATCACCGAGATTGGTGGAACGGTAGGGGACATTGAGTCGCTTCCGTATATCGAATCGGTTCGCCAACTTCGCTGGGAATTAGGCGATGATAATGCGCTGGTCATTCACTTAACCCTAGTGCCGTATCTTTCCGCCGCAGGCGAACTTAAGACAAAACCGACACAGCATTCCGTAAAAACCCTTATGGAAAGCGGGATCAAGGCCGATGTCCTGGTGTGCCGTACCGAACACGAACTTTCAGACGATCTTAAAAATAAATTAGCGCTTTTCTGTAATGTTCAGAAAGAAGCGGTCATCCAATCTATAGACGCGTCAACCATCTATGATGTACCTAATTTGATGCTGGAGGAAGGCTTAGATCGCGTCACCTTAAAAAAATTAAACCTACCGGAAAAATCCGAACCCAACCTCGAGCGATGGAATGCCTTTTTAAAGCGTCATAAGAATCCGAAGGGGGAAGTGCGCATCGGGCTCATAGGTAAATACGTTGAACTTCAAGACAGTTACAAGTCGATTTTAGAAGCGCTCACCCATGCGGGAGCCGAGAATGAAGTCAACGTGGAAGTAGTCTCCATTCATTCCGAATATATCGATGCCAAGAATATCGCCTTCGAACTCGAGAACCTGGATGGTATATTAGTAGCTCCGGGCTTCGGAGAACGGGGCATCGAAGGAAAGATCGAAGCGGTTAAGTACGCTAGAGAACATCAGATTCCCTATTTCGGAATTTGTCTTGGTATGCAAATGGCCGTCATAGAATACGCCAGAAACGTATTGAAGTTAGCAGGGGCCAATTCTACTGAAATGGAGCCAAACACTCCGCATCCAGTAATCGACCTGATGGAATCGCAAAAAGAGATTACCGATAAAGGCGGCACCATGCGTTTGGGAGCATGGGATTGTCAATTGACGGGCGGAAAGGTAAAGGCGATCTACGACAAAGACCAAATTGCCGAGCGCCACCGTCACCGCTACGAATACAATAATAAATACCGCGCCGACTTGGAAAGGGCGGGTATGAAAGCCACCGGGATCAACCCAGAAACCGATCTTGTAGAAATTATTGAATTAGAAAATCATCCGTGGTTTGTAGGAGTGCAATACCACCCGGAATACAAAAGTACCGTAGCAAACCCACATCCATTGTTTGTGGCCTTCGTCAAGGCGGCACATGAACATAAAAAGTAATACGACAATTTGACCGACCTTTCGAGGTCGGCTAGGTTGTTGACAGAACACAATTAGAAATTATAGCTTTCCTACAATCAGGATCTCAATATGGAAGAACGAAAATTTGACAAGAATTCACTTATAGGCTTTTTGCTCATCGGCGGTATTTTACTGTGGATGCTTTACATCAATCAGCCGGAAGAAACCGCAGTAGATCCCGATACTACCGAGCAAGTATCGGATACCGCAACCACGGAGGATGCTACGACATCAGCAGTGGATGAGAGCGTAGAACCGGAGGTTACGTCTAATGCAGTGACCCAGGGAGACTCCACAGCGGTACAGGAGTTGCAAAATAGATTAGGATCGTTTGCCTATTCCGGAACGCTCCCTTCTGCCAAGGATGCCACCACAACGCTAGAAAACGATGTGCTTCGATTAGAAATCAGTAATCAGGGAGGCTATGTGGTAGAGGCCATGATGAAGGAGCATACCACCTATGCAGGCGAACCGGTGTATCTTATCAAAGACGGGAATAATGAGTTCAATTTGCAGTTTTCTGCGGAAAACCGACTCCTCAATTCAAAGGATCTCTATTTTGAGCCTTCCCTAACCCAAAACGGAGCCAATCAAGTGCTTTCCATGAAGTTGAAAACGTCGGCGAATGCCTATTTGGAATACCGATACGAAATTAAGCCCGGCGAGTACATGCTCGATTTCAATATTCGTTCTCAAGGATTGGAAGGCGTTGTCGACACCTCTCAGCCGATCTATTTGGATTGGAAACTGAAGGGATATCGCCACGCAAAAAGCATTACATACGAAAACCGGTACACCCGACTTACCTACGAATATGAGGATGAGGATTTTTCAAAATTATCGCCTTCAGGGGAAGACGATGAAGTAGAAAAAGATGTGAATTGGATGAATTTCCGACAGCATTTCTTCAGTTCGATGCTACTTACCGATACCGAATTTCCAGAAGTAGCCTTTTCTTCCGAAGACCTGGTTAAAGATGAGGAAGTTGATACCGTATACACCAAAAAATACGGCGCCAAAATGCTGCTCGAGCCTCAGGCCGGAGGGCTGTCGTATAACATGAACATGTACTACGGTCCTACTGATTACCAAATCTTTAAGGGCTATGATCGAAATTTGGATGAAGCCATGCCGCTGGGCTGGGGTATCTTCGGAATGATCAACAAATATCTGATCATTCCTGTCTTTGGGGTGCTGAGTAATTGGTTCCCCGCGGGTATTGCTATCATCGTCCTTACCATCTTGTTTAAATTATTACTTTCTCCAGTACAGTACAAGCAGTATGTCTCGCAAGCGAAGATGAAGGTATTAAAACCTGAAATGGATGAGATACGAAAGAAATATGAGGGGAACCAAATGAAGATTCAGCAGGAAACCATGAAACTGCAAAGCGCCACCGGTGCGAGTCCGTTGAAGGGTTGTTTGCCTGCCTTGCTTCAAATCCCGGTGTTCTACGCCTTGTTCACCTTCTTCCCCACGGCCTTCGATTTACGTCAGAAAAGCTTCCTTTGGGCAGAAGATTTATCGAGTTATGATACTATTGCAGAGCTTCCGTTCCATATTCCGTTCTACGGAGACCACGTGAGCTTATTCCCGATTTTAGCGTCTATTGCGATATTTGTTTACATGATGATGAGTACCGGGCAGAGCATGCAGGCACAGCAACAACCGGGAATGCCGAACATGAAATTCCTGATGTATCTGTCGCCGCTTTTCATGTTGGTATTTTTTAACAATTATGCTTCGGGATTATCGCTTTACTATCTAACGTCGAACCTTATTACCATCGGAATTATGTTGGTGATCAAAAATGTGATTATCGACGAAGATAAAATTCACGCCAGAATTCAGGAGAATAAAAAGAAACCTCGTAAACAAAATCGTTTCCAACGAAAAATGGCAGAAATGATGGAACAAGCCGAGGCTCAGAAGAAAGCCCAGAAAAAGTAAGTAGGTTTTCTGTAAAATAGAATACCGCTTTTATCGTTAGTGTGATACAAAACCCAACTGCGATGTTACGAACGTTTATTCTCATACTAGTTGTTTTAGGAATGGTTCCCGGCCACGCCCAAGAGGACATCAATCAGGTGGACGATCAGGGAAGACGTCACGGGGTTTGGAAAAAGTATTTCGACAATTCCAAACAACTGCGGTATGAAGGTACTTTTGAACACGGTAGCGAGGTAGGAACGTTCAAATTCTATTGCGAGACCTGTAAAGAGCAACCCATGGTGGTGAAAGAATTCACGGGTAAAGACAACCTTGCTAAAGTGACCTACTTTACGGAAAATGGGAAAAAGGTGAGTGAAGGAACAATGAGCGGAAAGTTACGTACCGGTGAATGGGTCTTCTATCACAAGGCGTCGGAGGCCATTATGAGCAAAGAACACTACCGCGAAGGGACGCTACATGGCAGAAAAATCACCTATTACCCCAACGGTCAGGTGACCGAAGAACTTTCCTACGAAATGGGAAGTCGAGAAGGAGAGAATTTATATTATTCTCCGGAAGGAGTTCTACTCAAAAAGCTCCTCTATTTTCAGGATGAATTGCACGGTCCTGCCACCTATTACGACGCCAATGGAAATGTTGTAATTGATGGACACTACAAAGAGGGCAAGAAACACGGACTCTGGAAATACTACAAAAACGGGGAGATTGAACTGGAAGAACGCTACCCGAAACCTACCAAGGGGTAACCCCAGAAGGCGTCATGCTTTGTTTTGAATTATCGTACCTTTGCACTTTAAAAATCATGCGATGAAACGGGTTATTGTCGGACTTAGTGGCGGGGTAGATTCTAGTGTGGCTGCCTATCTTCTCAAAAAGCAGGGATACGAAGTTATTGGCCTCTTTATGAAGAATTGGCACGATGATTCTGTTACCATATCCGACGAATGTCCGTGGCTGGAAGATAGCAATGACGCTATGATCGTAGCTGAAAAACTGGGTATTCCCTTTCAAACAGTAGATCTTAGCGAGCAATACAAAGAGCGTATTGTAGACTACATGTTTCGCGAATATGAAATGGGGCGTACGCCCAACCCAGATGTGCTTTGCAACCGCGAAATAAAATTCGATGTTTTTCTGAAAATCGCCATGGACCTCGGAGCCGATTTCGTAGCTACAGGTCATTATTGTCGGAAGGAAGTTTTTACTAAAGACGACGAAACCATTTACCGTTTGCTTGCCGGAAAAGATCCGAACAAGGATCAATCTTATTTTTTATGTCAATTATCCCAGGAACAGTTATCGAAAACACTGTTTCCGGTAGGAGAATTACTGAAACCTGAGGTGCGTGCAATCGCTTCAGAGCAAGGACTCGTAACAGCAGAGAAGCGGGATTCGCAAGGATTGTGTTTCATCGGAAAAGTACGACTTCCAGAATTTCTTCAGCAAAAATTACGTCCGAAAGAGGGCGCTATTGTGGAAGTTCCTTCGGGCTATAAAGCGTATGAAAAACAACTGCCCGAACAGGTAACTTCCGAAGAGGCTCTCGAAAAATTTTCTGAAAAATACCAGTATCGACCGGAAGACGGGGCCGTAGTAGGAACCCATCAGGGCGCTCACTATTTTACCAAAGGACAACGCAAGGGACTCGCAGTGGGGGGCACCAAAGAACCCTTGTTCGTTATCGATACCGATGTGGAAGCGAATATTATTTATACGGGACAGGGCAAAGATCATCCCGGACTGTATAGACGTGGTTTGTTTGTGACCAATGAAGAAGTGCATTGGGTTCGTGAAGACCTCAAACTTCGAGAGGGGGAGCAAATGAGCCTTAAAGCGCGTATCCGATATCGTCAACCCTTACAAAATGCTACGCTGCATCAAACGCATTCCGGACTTTATGTTATCTTTGAAAGAGATCAATCTGCCATCACCGAAGGACAATTTGTAGTCTGGTATCAAGACGATGAATTGTTAGGAAGTGGCGTAATTTCTTAACGTAAACGCTATGAAATTCCTTTCCTTTTTACTACTAATACTGTGTTGTTGCCTACCTGCCCAAAGTCAAACTCAAGATGCCTGGGTGTTTTTTGGAGATAAAGAAGATGTGGCTACATCGATCGCAAATCCCCTGACAATTCTAACCCAGGAAGCCATAGACCGAAAAGACCTTCATGGTGTTCCTATTGACGAACGAGATGTGCCGGTGAATGAAGACTATATCGCTCAAGTGAAGGCAGCCAACGGGATTGCCGTTTTGGCGAAATCGAAATGGATGAACTGTGTCTATGTGCAGGGAACCCAAGCGAATATTGAAGACCTTTTGAATTTATCTTTTGTGACGGAGGTAGAATATGCCGATAAGGACTTAAATTTTATGCCCGGTCCAAGAAATCCTTCGGAAAAGTTTGAAGAGGAACACCCTTCCCGAATCGTTTATGATTACGGAGCGGCGACCAATCAAATTACCATGCTCAATGGGGATTTTCTGCATGAACAAGACCTAACCGGCGACGGAATGATTGTGGCTGTTTTGGATAGCGGATTTCCAAACATTGCGTCAATTCCCGCTTTTTCTGAAGTTGTTTCTGAAGGTCGGTTGTTGGGTACCTATGATTTCGTCGGAAGGCAAACGGATGTAACAGGAACAGGGTCTCACGGGACCAGAACCTTCAGCGATATTGGTGGGTTGTTGGACGGACAATTTGTTGGAACTGCGCCTGAAGCCTCCTTTTACTTGTTCAGAACCGAATTCTCCCCTACCGAAGTTCCCGTTGAAGAGGCCTATTGGGTCGAAGCTCTTGAACGTGCAGATAGTCTGGGTGTGGACGTGGTGAATACTTCTTTAGGATATCAGGATTATGACAACGCTAATTACGATCATTCCTACGAAGATCTCGATGGGCAAACCACCTTTGCTGCGAGAGGCGCAAACCACGCCTTCGATAAAGGAATGTTATTGGTCACCTCTGCTGGAAATGACGGCAACGGTTTTGGAACGGTCGCAACACCTGCCGATGCTCCAGGCGTTCTTTCGGTAGGAGCCGTAGATGCATCCGGTAATTATGCAAGTTTCAGCTCCAGAGGTCCCACCGTTGACGGACGCGTAAAACCCGATATTATGGCGCAAGGCGTCGATGCGGCGGTCATTACCTCTTCTGGAAATGTAAGTTTTAGCAATGGAACCTCTTTCAGTTCTCCGATCAGCGCCGGTGCAATCACCTGTCTGTGGCAATTTAGACCCGAAACGACCAATGCAGAATTGATGCAGATCATTCGTGAATCGGCTAGCCTGTTCGAAAATCCAACCGATGAGATGGGGTATGGAATTCCTAATTTTGAAGAGGCGTATGGGGTGCTGCAAAACTTATCGATTGAAGCCCAGCAACTGGATGCCAATTTCGCGCTATACCCAAATCCTGTGCATAACCAATTGATGATATCGTTTCCTGCTGCGGAAGATACTGCGCTCATCACCATGACGAGTCTTACCGGGCAAATACTGTTACAACAAAAGGTAGTAATCGCAGACCCCGCTATTTCGGTAGCACATTTTTCTCCGGGCGTGTACATACTCACCATTCAAGCTTCTCAAAAGAGCAACACCTTTAAAATTATCAAACAATAATGCCTAACAGAATTACGGAACTTTTTTCGATACAATACCCGTTGATTCAAGCGGGAATGATTTGGAATAGTGGTTGGCGCCTTGCCAGTGCGGTGAGCAATGCAGGGGGACTAGGATTGTTGGGTGCCGGAAGCATGTACCCGGAGGTGTTGCGAGAACATATTCAAAAGTGTCAGAAGGCTACCGATAAGCCTTTTGGAGTCAATGTGCCCATGTTGTATCCCGACATCGAGAAGATCATGGAGATCATCGTGGAAGAAGACGTGAAGATTGTATTTACTTCCGCAGGAAATCCAAAGACATACACCAAAAATCTCAAACAACACGGCATCACAGTTGTTCACGTTGTGAGCAGTGTAAAATTCGCGCTCAAAGCGCAAGAGGCCGGAGTAGATGCGGTAGTTGCCGAAGGTTTTGAAGCAGGAGGCCACAATGGGAGAGAGGAAACCACCACCTTTACTCTTATTCCGATGGTCAGAGAAAAAATAAGTATTCCCCTAATAGCAGCTGGCGGAATCGCCACGGGGCGTGGGATGTTCGCGGCTATGGTGCTTGGTGCCGATGCGGTTCAGGTGGGGAGTCGGTTTGTAGCTTCGGAAGAAGCTTCTTCACATCGCGCGTTTAAAGATCAGGTGGTCGCCGCAAAAGAAGGTGATACACAGCTTACCTTGAAAGAACTGGCTCCAGTCCGTTTATTGAAGAATAAGTTCTTTGAAGATGTTATGGACCTCTACACCAAACAACCCACGAAAGAGGAGCTACAGAAATTGCTCGGCCGAGCACGCGCCAAACGTGGCATGTTTGAGGGAGATTTAGAGGAAGGCGAATTAGAGATTGGGCAAATTGCGGGGTTGATCCACGATATTCTTCCGGCCGCAAGCATCGTTCAAAACATGATCGCAGAATTTAATGAGACTAAAAATGATCTACCTACCGTTTAGCAGAAGTTTTTTCTGCCTTTTAGGAAGTCTCTTATCCTTAGATTAACATTTCTCGTTAATTCGCTGTTAAACAAGGCTATATCGAAAACCATTGTCATTCCTATCCCGTAGTTTATATAAACAATTATCAAAAAATTATAAACTATGAAAAAGATTACACTACTACTTGCTATGGTCTTTGGCCTTTTTGCAAGTCAGATTTCAAATGCTCAAGTTGTGACAAGCGGTGCCGATGACGGCTCAGATGGAACACTTCGAGTAGAAATAGCAGACACCCCCGCAGGAGGAGAAATTACATTCTCTGCTGCGGTATTAACGGTTGCGCTGAATAACGAACTTACCATTGATAAGGAATTGACCATTACTGGCTCACCCGTAATCAATACTATTATTGATGCCGATGGAAATGGTCGTGCGTTTAATATTACGGCCGGACCTGTAACGTTCACTAACTTGGATATCATTAACGGTGATGCTGAAGATGGCGGCGGAATTTTTGTTGCCGGTGCCGATCTCACCATAGACGACTGCGGAATAAGCAATAATATAGCCAGTGGTGCTTCAGGTTCCGGAGGCGGAATTTTTGTGGATGCTGGAGCCACTCTGACGGCTACCGACACCGAAATATCCGGCAATCAGGCGAATCGAGCTGGTGGAGGAATCGAAGACAATTCTGGAGCCGGAGTAGCAATTACGCTGGACAATGTAAACCTAGACAATAATAATGCAGGGGTTGCACCTGCAACCGCAAGCCCTGGAAACGGAGGCGGACTCCATATTACCGGTGCAGGAGACGCAATGATCATTGGAGGAACCGTAAATGACAACGTCGCCGCTGCCGAAGGCGGCGGACTCTGGAATGGGTCGGGAATGATGACCATTGACGCTACAGAAATTGACGCAAACACTGCGAGCGGTGATGATGCCGATCAAGGTGGTGGTGGCGTCTATAATTTAAGCGGAATAATTGAAATTGTTAATGGTGCAGTTATTTCTAATAACAATGCTGATGGAGCCTCAGGCTCTGGAGGAGGTATTTTAAATGATGCCGGCGGAATGCTCACCATTAATGATGCTTCGATTACTGGCAATACCTCAAATCGCGCCGGTGGAGGAATTGAAGACGTTTCAGGTGCGGTGACTACTATCATTATAAACGGAGCAACGCTTTCTAACAATGAAACTTTTACAAGTCCTGGTAATGGAGGCGGACTTCATATCACAGGAGATGGAAATGCCAATATCCTTAATGCTACTGTTACCGATAATATAGCAGGTAGCGAAGGAGGTGGATTGTGGAACAGCTTGGGAACTATGACGGTAGATAATACCTTAATTGACGGTAATAGTGCCACAGGAGCCAACGCCGATAACGGTGGTGGTGGTATTTTCAATAATGGAGGAACCCTCGTTGTTCAGAATAATACCATCCTGTCCAACAATCTAGCTACAGGAACTTCTGGTTCAGGAGGCGGGCTCTTAAGTGTAGATGGCGCGGTAACGATCAATGAAAGTGTTTTTGATACCAATAGTGCAAATCGTGCCGGAGGTGCCATCGAACTAATTGACGGAACGCTAGATATCGATCTTTCAGAATTAACTGCAAATGATGTAAATGGAACCGCCGGAACGGCAAACCCAGGTAACGGTGGTGCATTTCACGTTACCGGAGAAAGCAGTGTGATTACTATCGACAGAAGTGATATTAATGCGAATCTAGCCGCCAATGAGGGGGGAGCACTATGGAATCAGCTAGGAACACAACTTATTGTTTCTAGAACCACTTTTGAAAATAATTCGGCTGCCGGAACCGGAGGAGGAGCGCTTTACAACAACGGAGGTTCGTATATCATAATTACGTCTACCTTATCAAATAATAGTGCTACTGCAGGTGCCGGAGGTGCTATTCATAACGACTTTGGTACCTTCGACCTTGAAAGAAGTACCTTGTCTGGAAATACGGCAGCTACAGACGGAGGAGGAATCTTCAATAACGATACTTTTGCTGTCAATGCACTTACCATTGCCTTAAACACCGCAACGGATAATGGAGGAGGTATTTTTAGTGTTACAAACACTGCCCTAAAAAATACAATCGTTTCTGGAAATACCGCGGCAAGTGGCCTTGATGTGGATGGAAACTTTAGTTCTACCGGATTTAATATTATCGGAACTGATGATACTAACGCATTCCCCGAAGAAGCTACAGACCAAGAAGAAGTCACACCGCTCTTAGGTCCGCTTCAAGATAACGGTGGCGATACTTTCACGCATGCTTTACAAACCGGAAGTGTGGGAATTGATGAAGGTGATCCAGCCGATGTATTCAAAGATCAACGTGACTTTTCACTCGTAGGAACCAGAGATATTGGTGCTTTCGAATTAGATGGTGTCTTTGGTGTTAACGACGTAGTAACCATTCAGAATAGCATTATTTATCCAAATCCTGCGCGATCTAACTTAACGGTTGAATTGCCCAATGATGTGCTAGGACCGAAAAAGATGACCATAGTTTCCATTACCGGACAAACGGTAAAAGAACGAGAGCTTACGTCAGGCATCAATGAGTTTAGCTTGTACGGTCTAACAAGCGGAATGTATATAGTTCGCGTTGAAACAGAAGGACTAATTACTTCTCACAAATTAGTGGTAGAGTAGTAGCCCCTTACCTATAGAGGATAGAAGCCACCCTCGGGTGGCTTTTTTATGCTGAATCGGGTTTCCAGTCCAAGCCGTTAATTTGCTTGAACAATTTCCAGGATTTGAATTTCAAAATGGTGGTAGCACAAAGCAGCCCTGAAATCATAGCGCCGGCCACCCCTACAAGCGTAACGTCCTGACCGGCAAGACGAAGTCCCTTTATTTTGGTTTCTGAACGCAAAAAAGGTAGGGTAAACCGCTCAGGGGTGTGAGCGAGTCCGTATATTTCTCCTTCTTGATAATTAGTGAAATGTTTGGTGGAAAGAGGCGTTGAAACTTCCGTGACAACCACATGGGGCTTGATCTGCGGAAACAATTCAAATAATCGATTCAGCATGCCCTCTTTAAATACTTCTTTCATGTTTTCGTAAGCATCTTCCCGATTACGCCATGGCTGATCTTCATACGCCTTAAACCAATCATAATGCGCGACAGATATAGCTTGAATGGTAGCTGTATTCGGGTGGGTGTCCTCCCAAAGCGGATCTTTTGCAGAGGGAAAAGAGATGTAAGCAAACTGTTTCGCAGCGTTTTCAGGGGTTGCCTCATTGATAATGGCATCGGTATCGGTGTGGGCATACCACCAAATATTATGTTTGGGAAGTTGTAGCGCTTCGCTGCTAGCATCTAGACCAACGTATAAACAAAAATGAGCTGTTGCGCGTTCTAACGTATTGGTAGGTATCTTGTATTTTTGAGAATACGCTTCGGGTAGTAGCTTCTGAAACGTATTCAAAACCCCTACATTGCTAATGACACTGTTGCAAGGAATAAAGGAATTGTCAACGCGAACCCCTTGCACCCGATTTTTTTTCACGACTATCTCCTGCACATTCGCTTTAATATAAACGCTTCCCCCGTGATTATTGATGGTGTCGATGGTGCGTTGCCATAATTGTTCGGCTCCGCCTTTAGGATAGTATCCGCCATTCATAAAATGACCAATCACCAAGGCATGCGCCGCAAAGCTGCTTCGCTTCGGGGTAAGGCCATAATTGCCACATTGTGCACAAAGTACTGCTATGAGTGTTGGGTTATCGGTAATAGAACGGAGCACTTCATAGGTGGTCTCTTGGGAATATTTTTGAAATCGTTTCCGAAAAAAATAGCCCAAGGTGTATTGTAGTATTGGCTTGAAGGTTTTTTCCAAAAAGAAGGGGGCTCCGCGTTTGTTGGAAGCGTTGATAAGTTCTATGTAGGCATCTATGGCTTCAGATTCCTTCGGAAAGTAATGCTTCATTTGCGTACGAAACGCCTCCTCGCCCTTCCGAAATTCATACCTTTTACCCGCGATAATGGCAACATCATAAACTTCTCCCATCGATTCCCACTCCAGCGCGCCATCGGTAATAAAATCAAATAGCCCCTTGAGTGAATCTTCTTCTCCAACATTGCCCACATAATGCACTCCTACATCCCATTGAAATCCTTTTTTTCGTTTGAAAACGTGGGTGAAGCCTCCCGGTACGTAGTGTCGTTCTAAGACCATAACTTTTTTCCCACCTTTCGCCAACCACGCTGCTGTGGTAAGTCCGCCAATCCCCGATCCGATGATAATGTGATCAGGGCGTTGGGCGCTAAGATCGGAAGTGAAAGCCGCGTAATTCTTTTTTCGCATGTAGGGTATAATTGAAAAGCGTGTGATCCCTCGAGAAGTCTCAAAAATAGGATTTTTGAAGGAATTGTCGCGGCAGACGTTTATTTTTTCAGTTTATCGCTGCAGCATATGCAGGTACATTTCGCGTCCCAATTGTGCTAAGAAGGGAATTCCAACGGTTTCAAATTCGTAGGTGTCGTCATTGAAAATCTGATTCTTGTTTACTAGTAGGGTAGCAGACAGGAGGAATTCAATTTGCCGTTCTGTATCGTGAATATAGGCGGTTTCGGTAAGTGTTCCGTAGGCGTACCCCACCTTGTTGTAAATATGGATATGCTCAGGAATTCGATCTTTCGTATCGCCATACATAAAAAATTTCCCAAAGCTATCCGGGTAGTCGGTTTCATTGTATCCTTCCTTCCTTGGAACTGTTTTCATTTGTTGTATGAGAAACCTTCGGTTGTCTTCGGAAAGCGAAAAACGCTGTTCAGGAGGGAACGTCTCGGGAAAGAACACGCGTTTTGTAATATCGTGTAGGCTTTGAAGCGGTAGATAGTTTTTTTCTGAAAAATCCATTGGTTGCGGAACGCGATCGCCCTGTCTCATGAACGCTTTACCTTTCTTAATCTTCCGCAAATTGGGTAGGGGCGTAAGGGTTCGGTCGTTGCCAACAAATGTTGTATCCCTGTGTGTCAATTTGAAAGTCACCGTGTCGCGCTGAGAACGAGCGGCATCTTCCGTAGAAAGGCGGTGTGCCAGGCGTATGGGGCTGATCCCTCTCTTCTGAAGCGCTTCGTTCATATAATCTCGCCCTAACCATTCGTAGATGCGATTGTATGCGTCATTATCGCTCACGGCAAAAATTTGTTTAATGTCGGAGGATAAGCTGTACTCGCTACTATCCCCCGGAAGGGTGTACCGCGTCTCTCGTGTGATGTCTGAAGCGTTTGAAGTTTTTTCGAGCGCAAGGATAGCGGCAGGTAGCTTTACCGTACTGGCCGGATAAAAATAAACGCTGTCGTTGGTTTTAAAGGAATACTCTGTGAAGGTTGGCGTTCCTTGATCGTTGCGATCTATTTCCGTAAATAGAATTTGCACCTCATAAGCGTTGGGATCATGCCACACCTGCAGCATGGCAGGGTGGGCACTAAGCGTCGATCGCTCAATGGGGTTTAATTCAGGAGCCTCACAAGCTGCCATAGCCAGCAAGCAAATCATAACGAAATAGCGCATGGTTAAAGATACAAAGGATTTGGAACCTTAGGACAGCGAGGCTACAATTTGATTGCGTGTAAGATCTTCGAAGGTTTCTCGCTTCCGAATAAGATGTGCTTTTCCGCCATGCCATAATACTTCGGGAGGGCGAAATCTAGAGTTATAATTGCTGGCCATGGTAAACGCATAAGCACCCGCATTTGAAAAGGCAAGAATGTCGCCTTCTCGAATTTCGGCGATTCTGCGATTGTTCGCGAAGGTGTCGGTTTCACAAATGTACCCCACCACACTGTAAAAACGTTCGCGGCCTTTGGGATTGCTGATGTTTTCAATTTGATGTTGCGATCCATAAAGCATGGGTCTGATGAGGTGGTTAAACCCACTATCTACCTGCGCAAATATAGTAGAGGTGGTTTGTTTCACGACATTTACTTGTACTAAAAACTTTCCGGCTTCACTCACCAGGAATTTTCCAGGCTCAAAAGCCAAGGTGAGCGGCCTCCCTACTTCTTGGCAAAATTCATTGAAGCGTTCGGTAAGTCGGGCTCCAAATTCTTCGATGTTAGTTTCAATATCGCCCTCGTGATACGGCACCTTAAATCCGCTTCCGAAGTCAATAAACTCCAGCGCATCAAAATGACGCGCGGCCTCAAAAAGAATTTCCGAAGCATGTAAGAACACATCAATATCTAAAATATCGCTTCCGGTATGCATGTGAATTCCGTTGACCTTCATTTCGGTATTCTCTACGATGCGTTGCACGTGCGGCAATTGGTGGATGGAAATTCCAAACTTGCTGTCGATATGGCCTACGGAAATATTGTGATTCCCTCCCGCCATCACATGTGGATTGATGCGAATACATACAGGAACGTGGGGGTGCTTGGTTCCAAATTGCTCCAAAATGGAAAGGTTGTCAATATTGATTTGAACTCCGAGTTCAGCCGCTTTTTCAATTTCCTTCAAAGAGACGCCATTGGGCGTATAGATAATCATTTCGGCGGGTACACCCGCTTCCAGCGCCAACCGCACTTCTTGAATAGAGACCGTATCCATCCCGGCTCCTTGCTGATGTAAAAATTTCAATACCGAAATATTGCTCAAGGCCTTAACCGCATAATTGATTTGTAGCTGTTTCACTTTCGAGAAAGCAGCGGTTAATCGTTGGTATTGCGATTGGATTTTCTCAGCATCGTAAACGTATACGGGACTTCCAAATTCGTTTGCGACGTTTAGTAGGTCTCGATGAGTCATGTTTTGATTGGTTTGTAAATAAGCCAACTAAATTAAACGCTATCCTTTAATTGCCTGTGAATAATTTGATAAAATTTTGAGTTTGACCTTTCCGCAGTAAAATCGAGACATAATCCACTAAAAGGATAGGGGATTACGAGGGCATTTCTTATTTTTGCTTACGGAAAAATTAACGACTCATGAATCTACACGAATATCAAGGGAAAGAAATACTAAATAGTTTTGGCGTACAAATTCAACGCGGTATTGTGGCAACCACGGCAGATGAAGCCGTAGAAGCTGCTAAAAAACTGACCGAAGAAACCGGAACCGGATGGCATGTAATTAAAGCTCAGGTGCACGCGGGTGGCCGAGGTAAAGGGGGCGGTGTAAAGCTTGCGAAAAATATCAAGGAAGTCGCCGATATCGCAAACGATATTATCGGAATGAATTTGGTGACCCCTCAAACGAGTGCGGAGGGAAAGAAAGTACATCAGGTTCTGGTAGCCGAGGACGTGTATTACCCGGGCGATAATGAGCCGGAAGAATACTATATGAGCGTACTATTAAACCGCTCGAATGGTAGAAACATGATCATGTATTCTACCGAGGGAGGAATGGATATAGAAACTGTTGCCGAAGAGACTCCGCACCTAATCTTTACGGAAGAGATAGACCCTGCTACGGGCTTGTTGCCCTTCCAGGCAAGACGTGTAGCGTTTAATTTAGGGTTAAGCGGACAAGCATTCAAACAAATGACCAAGTTCGTACAAGCCCTGTACACGGCCTATGAAAAATCGGATTCATCACTCTTTGAGATCAATCCGGTGCTGAAGACCAGCGACGATAAGATCATTGCAGTTGATGCCAAAGTTACCTTAGACGACAACGCTTTATTTCGTCATAAAGACTATGCTGCCCTACGTGACGTACGAGAAGAAAATCCCGTGGAAGTAGAGGCCAAAGAGGTTGGGTTGAATTATGTAGACCTTGACGGAAATGTAGGTTGTATGGTGAACGGAGCTGGTTTGGCTATGGCTACCATGGACTTAATTAAGCAAGCCGGAGGGGAACCCGCCAATTTCTTGGATGTTGGAGGTACCGCAGATGCCGAGCGTGTAGAAGCGGCTTTCAATTTAATTCTGAAAGATCCTAATGTGAAAGCAATTCTGGTAAATATTTTTGGTGGAATCGTTCGTTGTGATCGTGTGGCACAAGGAATCGTCGATGCGTATAAAAACATGAAGAATATCGATGTGCCGATTATTGTACGCTTACAAGGAACCAATGCCGATATTGCAAAGGAATTGATTGATAATAGCGGACTCGATGTGCAAAGTGCGATCGAGTTTCAAGAAGCGGCCGATAAAGTACAAAAAGTACTCAGCTAATTCGAAAGACATATATTGTATCAGCCTCGGAACGTTTCCGGGGCTTTTTTAGTTCATTGATTTTCAAAGGTTAATAAATTGTTAAAGAAATTAGGGAACCGTAACATATCCTCCTTACCGCTCGTCTCTTAGGTGTATATCAATCTTAAAACGAGAATTTATGAAAACGTTTCAATCAATCCTCTTGGCCGGGATGTTTATGGCCGCAACCGTTACTGCATTTGCAACCAATCCAATTTCTACAACTGATGTAATTCCTTCTGAGACGATCGGAGAACTGCTGAAGAATCCCCATTTCCTCGTCACCGACGATGAAGCTGCTTTTGTAAGTTTCATTGTGAACGAAGAAAGTGAAATCGTGGTGCTATGTGTTAAAACTGAAAACGAACAGTTAGAGCGCTATGTAAAGTCGCGTTTGAATTACCAAAAGGTAACCAGCGATTTTGAAACCGGAAAGGAATACAAAGTTCCCATCCGATTAACTTCAAAAAGCTAACCGAAAGGTACCTCTAAAAAATCCCGGTCTCATCAACCGGGATTTTTTATTTTTGTAGCCATGGAGCAACAAAAGAAGTTTGGCTTATTAAGCGATTTAATTGCTTTGGCCTTTGCTGATAATACCCTGAAAAATGAGGAATATGATTTTATCCTCAGAATGGCAAAACGAATGGATGTTTCTGAAAAAGAAGTAGAACACCTGCTGGAGCATCCGGTACCGTCACCCCCTATTCCCAACGAAATGGACCGCATCATTCACTTTCACAAAATGGTGTTGTTGATGAATGTAGATTATGAAGTGCATGAAAGCGAGGTACAGCTCCTGCGGGAATTTGGAATCAAGCTAGGTATTCGTCCCGGTGCTGTGGATCGCATCTTAAATCGAACACAAGAATTGGAGGATCGTGTGATTCCGGCGCAAGAATTAATGGGCATATTTAAAACCTATTATAACTAAGCGGTAGGTCCCGAAAGTCTTTGTTTGTCTATTTCTGAAGGTAGGGATGCTTCCGCAGCCTTTAAAAGTATTTCTAGTTCCCTCGCAATAACTTCTTTGTAGTGCGGCTCTTTGCAATCGTGTTCCTTCAAATATCGAAGCATACGCACCAATTTTTGCACAATAATGGGATCACTACTACAATAGCGCCGCAATGATGCCATGGTGTAATATAGGAGTTCCTCAAAATCAACTGTAGCAATCTTTAGAGGGGTTTTTCCGTCGCGAACTAAGACTCCGCTATCGCGTTTCTGTAAACGCAACGAGAACAGTTCGGTCAAATAATCAATGGCATTAATTGCGGTGCCCGGATCATTTACGCCGGGGGACATCGCTTTAACAGCGATTTCTGTCATTTGCTTAAAGGCTAAAATATAGTTGTCTTCGACCAACTCACCTCGAGCGAAATTAATATTGCTCAGCACGGCATCAACGGACTCTTCGTCCAATTCTTTTTCTGAAAATAAAAAAGGAACATTTTTGAGTACAAAGAGTCCTTTGGGTTGACAAATATAGAGGCGGGTGTCTTTAGCCTCGGCAATATCCATGATATTTTTTAGTGAAATGTTCTGAAAATAACCGCTTTTAGGAACTGAATACGCGAACCATTTCTCGGTATTTGGAAAATTTTCTATCAATTCGGAATCTTTTTCTTCTTCCTTGGCGATAGTCCGTTCTAAACGGTCCATCGATTTTTGGTATATAGTGTCTAGAATATTATTGATCTGAATACTCTGAGAAATATTATGTATAAAGTAAATAAAGGCACACAGACACATAATAGTAAGAATGATCCCTAAAAGAATCGACAATCCAGGTAGGGCATAGGTGTTATCGTCTGGCTCGATGCCTAAAAGAACAATAATATTGTACAGAATTGTGGCAAGATAGGTCCCCAGAATGATTTGATGGATGCGATCGGAGATCAAGCCCGGCAAGAGGCGGGGAGAAAAGTTGCTCGACGCCTGACTCAGTAATAGCATCACCATGGAAAAACTAAACACCATCATTGAAATGAGTCCGCCAATACAGGCGCTCAAAATAGTGAGGGCCGTGTCGCCATCTTCCAGTACCAATTGAGGCAGAACTTCTTGTAGACGTTTGGAGATCCCGCTGTTTTCTAAGGATTTCATGATAAAGGTTAAAATGAAACCCCCTAATGAAATAACGGTGGGGTAGAAGGCGATCTTAGATCGTATGCTGGTAAAAAAGGTGGTGAGTTTAGTAAAGAGTCGCCCCATATGAGTTGGTTGATGATAACGAAAGTAGTCAGAATTCTATCGTGCTCTTCTTAAAATTGCATTAAATAAATAGGTCACTTCCTAATAATGCGCCAAAAAGACAGGTTGATAACTTGATTTTGCGTCAAAATGACGGCTGGCATGACTTGGTCTTCAATTTGCAATACCTCGAATAAATAAATTAGAAACTTTAAACGTAAGAGATATGAATTTAGCAAAAAAAACAACGCCATGGTTTCCTTCTATTTTTGAGGACCTTTTTGTGGAAAACCGCCTAGATGTAGGCAATTATGAAAAATTTAGCATTCCCGCGGTAAATATTCAGGAAAAAAACACGAATTTTGTCATTGAATTAGCAGTGCCTGGAATGAAGAAAGACGACTTCACTATTGAAATTGAAGAAGGTACCTTGAAAATAGCTTCTAATTCTGAAAGTCAAGAGGTTACAGAGGAAAAAGAGAACGATGTTCGCTACACGAGAAAAGAGTTCAGTTATCATCAGTTTTCACGATCGTTCCACTTGCCTGACACAGTGAATACCGATGAAATTAAAGCGGCATATGAAGATGGAATTCTTCGTGTAATGCTTCCAAAAATAAAAGAGCAACCCGCTCTAAAGAAAATGGTTGAGATTTCATAATTGAAATTTAATTTGGTTAGTTAGTTGAAATGACCGCAGGCTACTCAATCGGCTTGCGGTTTCTTTTTTATCTGCGGCGACGTTTGCCTTCCGTTTTTTCTGATCGATTGGCCTGCGGTGTGTTTTGAGAATCTTCCACCCGATTTTTGAGCTCCCGCACTTCTTCCTTTGTAAGATCGCGCCATTTTCCAACAGGCAGTGTTCCCAACTCCAAATTCATGATTCGAACGCGCTTCAATCGTTCTACTTCATAGCCTAAATACTCACACATCCTCCTAATTTGTCGGTTCAACCCTTGCACGAGTACAATTCGAAAGACAAACCGACTCAGTTGTTCGACTTCGCATTTTTTCGTTATGGTATCTAAGATGGGAATGCCATTGCTCATGCGCTCTATAAAATCGGGCGTGATGGGTCGATCTACCGTAACAATGTATTCCTTATCATGTTCATTTCCGGCGCGTAATATCTTGTTGACAATATCACCATCATTGGTCATGAGCAGCAGTCCCTCGCTAGGTTTGTCTAAGCGGCCCACATGAAAAATTCGCTCTTCGTGTTTCATGAAATCTACTACATTTCCCTTCACACGTCTATCCGTGGTACAGGTAATCCCTACAGGTTTATTTAGCATGATGTAAACCGTAGTATCATTTTCCCGTATGGGTTTGCCCGATATTTTTACTTCATCGTTGGGCATCACACGATCGCCGTGCGTTGCCGTTATGCCATTCAGCGTTACGATGCCTTCTTCAATTAAAGTGTCGGCCTGTCTGCGGGAACAGTAACCGCTATCACTAATCGCTTTGTTTATTCGAACCGAATCAGGATGATGTGCCATAGCCGCAAAGATACAAATTAGGAAAGCGTTAAACTTGCATTAAAGAGACCGCTTGTCCGTTTTGAAATGATTATTTTCCCAAATAACCAATACATTCATGGCGCTACTAGGATCCATCATAAAGGGAGCGATTGCTTTGCGAGACGCAGTGGTCTCAGAAGGCACTCCCTTCGAAGAACAAGAAAAGATATTAAAACAACTGTTAACCACAGCCAAAGAAACCGCCTTTGGTAAGTATTATGGGTTTCAAAAACTTCTGGAATCCGAAAACATTTCCAAAGCCTTTGCAGAAGCCATTCCGTACCACGATTACAACAAAATGACAAGCGATTGGTGGCATCGGGTGCATGAGGGGATGGAAGATATAACATGGCCGGGCAAACCGAAGTATTTCGCACTCAGTAGCGGAACCACCGGAACCTCCAGCAAACGAATTCCGGTGACGGAAGCTATGTTGGAGGCTATACGTACCACAGGCATCAAACAGGTAGGTGCCTTAAGTAATTTCGACCTTCCATCCGATTTTTTTGAAAAGGAGATCATGATGCTGGGAAGTTCCACAGATCTGCAATCACGAGACGAGTTTTTAGAAGGGGAGATCAGCGGAATAAGCGCCAGTAATATTCCGTTCTGGTTTCAGAATTACTACAAGCCGGGCGAAGATATCGCGCGTATTGACGATTGGGACCAGCGGGTTCAGACCATTGCCGAACGTGCCAAAGAATGGGATATAGGCGCGCTTAGTGGTATTCCCTCCTGGATGGAATTGATGCTAAAAAAGGTAATTTCGTATTACGATGCCGCCCACATTCACGAAATTTGGCCCAACTTGCAAGTCTATACCAGCGGCGGTGTGGCGTTTCAGCCGTATGAAAAAAGCTTTAATCAGTTGTTGGGAAAACCGATAACGGTGATTGATACCTATTTGGCTTCGGAAGGGTTTCTGGCGTTTCAAAACCGACCCGAAACGCATGCGATGAAGCTGGTGGTTGACAACGGAATTTATTTTGAATTCGTTCCCTTTCAACCTGAATACATTCAATCTGACGGTTCTTTGACCGACGATGCCCCGGTACTTTCTTTGAAGGAAGTAGCCTTGGATACCGACTATGTGTTGGTGATCTCGACCGTAAGCGGTGCCTGGCGCTATCTGATTGGCGACACCATTGCCTTTACCGATATTGAAAAAGCCGAAATTGTCATCACCGGCCGCACTAAATTCTTTTTGAATGTAGTAGGCTCGCAGCTTTCGGTAAATAAAATGGAGGCAGCGCTTCAGGAGTTGGAACAAGAGTTCGATATTGAAATTCCAGAATTTACCGTCTCTGCCGTTCAGGAAGGAAACGATTTTTACCATCATTGGTATCTCGGTACCGATGCCGATGTTTCCGAAGAAACACTTTCCGAAGCCTTGGATAACCAGCTAAAAGCAGCGAACAAAAACTATAAGGTTGCCCGAAACAAAGCGCTTAAAGGCGTACGCGTGCATACCGTTTCACCAAACGTGTTCTATGAATGGAGTGGTGCCAACAAGAAAAAAGGAGGTCAGGTAAAAATGGAGAAGGTGATGAAAGAGGATAAATTCAGCGAATGGGTAAGCTTTGTAGAAACTATGAAGTAACCGCTTTTTCAAAGGATGGATCGTTGATCAATTCCATGACTTCTTCCGGAGACATATAAAACGAGCGGATTCTGTTTTTGTAGGTTTCTGAAATCTTTGCATGATCCAGAATGAAATTCTTGGTTTTAATGATGTAATCTCCCATCCCATGCATAATGGCAAAGGTGTCGGCCGCGCGTTCTACTTCTTTAATATGGGCTTTCGAAAATAAATACTTAATACCGAAAACCACCATGCCCGCACTGCTGCGATTTCGATAGTCCATCACATGGCCCAATTCGTGGCCCAACCAACCGGTTACAACGTCACTTGGGATGTCGTCTATGGTAAATTCTTCCTGATCGATCTGAATCTTTTCAGATATTAAAATGATGTAGCCACGTGATTTTTTGCTCCTAAAAAAGCTAGCCCAGGTGGGCTGTGCTTGCATGGTTGACTTTTTAATATCTTTTTTGAATTGAAACCGAATTTCGGTGTCTTTTAGTTCAGGAAAGTAGCGGAGCGCTAAAATCGCTTCGGTGCGAATGTTCTCCGGAATGTACTTGTTTGAAAGTTCAATTTCTTCTGCTGAAATCATTGTTCTAAAGTACTAAATGCACAATCGCTTTATTGTTAAGGAGACGATAAAAAACTTAGGCATCTAGTTCGGCCAGCGATTTTTGAAGCGTTTTAATTTTGTCACGAAGTTTGGCTGCCATCATGAAATCCAAGTCTTTCGCCGACTTCTCCATTTCCTTCCGTGTGTCCCGAATTTTCTTTTCTAATTGCGGTTTGGTTAAATACTGCTCTTCCGGCTCGGCAGCCAGGCTTTCCGCAGTATCGAAGGTGAAGCGCTCGGTTTTCTTTTTGGTAAGGGCATTCTCCAACGACTTTTTAATAGCGGTAGGGGTAATATTGTTCTCTTTGTTGTACTCAATTTGCTTTTCACGTCGATAATTGGTCTCGTCGATGGTTTTCTGCATGCTGTTAGTGATCTTATCAGCATACATAATCGCCTTACCGTTCACGTGTCTGGCAGCACGCCCTACGGTTTGTGTGAGCGATCGGTTGCTTCGTAAGAACCCTTCTTTATCGGCATCCAGGATCGCTACCAGGGACACCTCTGGAAGGTCGAGGCCTTCTCGTAACAGGTTGACCCCTACCAACACATCAAAGAGTCCGAGACGCAGATCCTGCATGATCTCTACCCGTTCTAAGGTATCTACATCGCTGTGAATGTAGCGACATCGAATCTGAATACGTGTTAGATATTTCGTGAGTTCTTCGGCCATTCGCTTGGTGAGTGTCGTTACCAAAACACGCTCGTCCTTTTCCACGCGAAGTTGTATCTCCTCAAGCAGGTCATCGATCTGGTTTAAACTCGGTCGAATCTCAATAGGTGGGTCCAATAATCCTGTCGGTCGAATAATCTGTTCCACATAGACGCCGCCGCATTTTTCAAGCTCATAATCCGCCGGTGTAGCGCTTACGTAGACCACTTGATTTTGAAGCGCTTCAAATTCTTCAAATTTCAAGGGGCGGTTATCCATGGCGGCCGGTAATCGAAAACCGTATTCCACGAGGTTTTCTTTCCGACTTCTATCCCCGCCATACATGGCACCAACCTGTGGAATCGAAACGTGACTTTCGTCTACCACCATCATATAATCCTCCGGAAAATAATCTAAAAGGCAGAACGGACGCGTGCCTGGTAAGCGTTGGTCTAAGTATCGTGAATAATTTTCGATCCCGCTACAATACCCCAGTTCTCGGATCATTTCCAAATCGAAATTGGTACGTTCTTCCAATCGTTTTGCTTCCAGGTGCTTACCGATGTCTTTGAAATAGTCAATTTGCTTGACCAAATCATCTTGTATACTTCGAATCGCATTTTGTAATACGTCCGGAGAGGTTACAAACATGTTCGCCGGATAGATATTGAGGCGGTCGTAGGTTTCAATCACCTCATTGGTTTGCGGGTTAAACGCTTCTATTTCTTCGATCTCATCTCCAAAAAAATGAATTCTGAAGGCGTCATCTGCGTAACCCGGATAGATGTCAACCGTATCCCCTTTAATTCTGAAGTTTCCGTTGTTAAATTCAGCTTCGGTACGAGAATACAGGCTTTGCACCAGCCGATGAAGTAATTTCGTTCGAGAGAGCACCATGTCTTTTTTCAGACTAATTACGTTCTTCTGAAACTCCACGGGGTTTCCAATACCGTACAAACAAGAAACGGAAGCTACCACGAGCACATCGCGTCTTCCCGACAACAACGAGGATGTTGTACTCAATCGCAACTTTTCTATCTCCTCGTTGATAGAAAGATCTTTTTCGATATAGGTTCCAGAGGTAGGAATGTACGCCTCTGGCTGGTAGTAGTCGTAATATGAGACGAAGTATTCTATGGCATTGTTCGGAAAGAACTGTTTAAATTCTGAATACAACTGGGCCGCTAGCGTTTTGTTATGCGCCAGCACCAGTGTTGGGCGCTGTACCTGCTCAACCACATTGGCCACCGTAAACGTCTTACCGCTTCCCGTTACTCCTAAAAGCGTTTGGTATTTTTCTTGTGATTCGATTCCTTCCACCAATGATTTGATAGCTTCCGGTTGATCGCCTGTAGGTTTAAAATCACTAACAATTTGGAACTTCATAGCCTTTTATCAAGAGAGCGAAAATACGGAAATTAGCGCAATCTATAAAGCCATTGGAAGGGGGGATGTTGTTCTTAAAATATGATATTATCGTTCGGAGCGAAGGGTTTTCCGAATCTTTTTTCGCAATTCTTTATCATCACTAAAAATGGTCACTCCAGAGCGTAGCTCAGTCCCATATCGATACAGTTTCTTGTCTTGAAATTCGTTGAAATCAATCGACTCGATATTTGCCATGGTCAGATCTACTACTACGTCTTCCAGATATGGGTATTTGTTGAGATCTAGTACGAGTCCGCGTTTCTTATTTGAGTATACCAAGCCAAACCTAATGGCACATTGGCAATCATGTGAATTCTCTGGCGCTAAGGTAACCGTGCCGGAAGTTTCAGCGATTTCCGAAGTTTCTTGCACAAACATCGCATCTCGTTGTATCTTATCGACGATCAACTCCATCCGTTCTTCATCAGACGTAGCGCCTTTAAAAGATTCGATCCATTGATCATTATCGTTTTGTAACGGGCATTTTGTTGCTATTTCAGTTTGGGTGAATGCATTTCCGAAGAGAAAAAGGCAGCAAATAAAAAGAGTAATAGTACGCATAAGCATCTGTTTAAGCGACGACAACATCGCAGTTAGATTACCATAGCATACATCTGATTTGGATACTTAAAAATACTCATAATCAATGGTTTGTAATGCGTTCAGAAACACATCATTTGTGCGAAAAAACTTATAAAAACGTGCCAGAAATCTGCATTTTACCACAAATGGTAGGCTACATTTTTTATTATTTTTAGATTTTAGTATCTTAAAGATGCCTAACTAACACAAGCCTGTCGCTTTTTTACACTGAAACTTTACTAAATTCAGAGCTTATGTTACTTAAAATTTTATTTCCCGTTTTCTTACTATCAATTTCATTCGCAACCGCCCAAGTTGGGATAGGAACCACCACACCCGATCCTAGCGCCGCTTTGGATGTGGAAGCCACCGATGCCGGATTGTTAATTCCCAGAGTTTCCCTCAACAATGTTACGGATGGTACAACGCCAATTGATAGTCCGGCAACCGGACTCTTAATTTACAATACCAATGCTTCTGTCGTGGGAGGAGATGGCGAAGGATACTACCACTGGGACGGGGCATGGGAGAAGCTTTTAACTGCAGCGACCAGCGAATTCTGGTCTACTTCTGGAAATGCGGGTACCAATCCTGCCACCGATTATATTGGTACTTCTGATGCGCAGCCTTTGGTTTTTGGAACAGACAACACGGAACAGGCGCGAATCACAGCCTCTGGAAATGTAGGGATTGGCGAAAACAACCCAACGAACAAACTTCAGGTGGACGGAAGTATTTTATTTGAAGGTGATTTTATCAATCAAGAAGTGTTAGGCGTACATAATGCTACCACTCAAAGCATCCCGTTTACGAATGGAGTCTTAACGCCTCTAACGGGAACTACGGTGAGTATTACCATACCAGACGGGAGTGGGGTCGATCATTCTTCATTGCTGTTAACTGGTTTTGCCAGGGTATTTGGAGGTAATCTCAATGGAACGAGTAATTCGTTGGGGGGGTATTTCATTATTCTACAAAGAGATACCGATCCTTTGTTTTCCGGTCCGGTGAACTTAACCTATACGAGTGGCATTTGTTATATTGAAACGCCGAATGGCGCTACCAGTGCTTCTATAGGTTTTGGAGGTGGCGGTCACATAAGTTTCGTGGATAGTAGCCTAACTGCTGGAACTACTTATTATTACCGTCTTACCTTTTTCACTAACGGCGTTGGAATAACGAATGGAAATTATCAAGTATTTCAGCGAGATCTTAATCTGCTACAAATTAAGCGATAGTTAGTAATTCACATATACCCACCCAATAAAGGGTTTCGGAAATTCAGGCACATTTACTTGCAAGACATAGTAATACGTACCCACGGGTACTTCTGAAGAACCTCCTAATATACCGCGATTAGGAATTCCATTCCAATAACCATCGTCATTGCCTCCTTCGTAGATTAAATTACCATTCCTGCTGAATACTTTCAGATTGAATCCTTTGTAAACATCTAGCAAATTGGGAATTTCAAATACGTCATTGATGCCGTCTCCATTAGGTGAAAATCCTTCGGGAATGATGGGCGCGCAATTTTCGGTACCAATGCTGAAACTGGCATTTTCAAAACAAAGCGCGTTTTCAAGTCGGACATAAATGAGTTGTGGATCCTCGATATTTTGATACGCCGCAGGGTCCGTGATCGGGTTGACTCCTTCAAACGCGTCGATTTCGTCGATATAATAGGTAATCGTGTCTTCCACTGCGTCAGAGATAAGGTCATTTTGTTGTGTAAGGTTAAACGTTGCTGTATCATTACCTTCATCACAACGGATGATGTTGGGAAGGGCTTCTATGGGGTCGATCGTTTGATAGGTAATGGTTACTTCGAAGAGGTTGTTGAGTTCATTTTCTTCTTCGACCACCTCCATACCCGTTCCATCATCATCCACAGAAGCGGTAACAGAGAAGGTTTCGGGTAAGTCTAGCGGCCATATGACTTCTACCGTATTACTTTCGCTCCCATCAATGGGAATAGGAGCTATCGTTTGCGCTTGTGCAAACAATATTCCATCGGCGTAAAACGCAATGGGTGTGTTGGCGGGTAGGACATCTGTCGATTCTAGATTATACACTGTGTAATCAATTGTGGAAGCGCGAAAGCGACATGCATTGATGTCGTTGTCAATACTGATCGTGGCATCGGGAAGCGGACAGATTACGACCTCCAATTCAAAAGAATCGGTTACAAAACACTCCAAATTATCGGCTCGCACCCAAATGGTTTGTGTGCCGCCATCAAGTGGATAGGATGTGGGGTTGATAATCGCATTATCTCCATTGGTAGCATCGGTTGCGCTAAGGTGGAAGGTGATCGTCTCATCAGGATCGATGGCCGTCGTGGCTAAGGTCAAATCAAAAAATTCAGGCCCTACTACTTCGCATTCTTCCAGATCTGTAAGACTTGGAATGACCGGAAATACAGCAATATGGACCTCTTGCGTCGCTTCGTTATTGTCTTCATCGGTCTCATTTTCGATGCCATTTCCGGTTCCGTCGTCATCCACCACGGCACGAAAGGTGAAATCTGCCGGAGTGTCGAGCGGGACGGTAAAATTAATGGTGCCAGACTCACTTTCGCCAATACCCAGTTGCATCGTGGTCATGCTCTGTGCAACGAGCACATCATCTGCATAAAATGCGATGGGAACGTCCGTCATCATAATATCAGTTCCAATATTGGAAACGGTATAGTCTAAGGTAAAATCTCGGTCTCCGCAATCGGTGGGTATGTCGAAGGAGTCAATCGCAATAACGGCATCCGGCGAAATTACATTGAGAACGGTCACGATGTTATTGACTAGTACAAAATCTTGATTTGAGGTAAGTCGAATACTAGCGGAAGTATCTCCAGGATTAATAAAGGCCTCAATATTGTAGAAGTCGATATCCATATTGTACAAGGTATCGGAATTCGTAAAGCTATTGGTTCCATTAAAAGCATTGTCAATTGGGTTCAGAGGGGGATTGCCAATAATGTTGCCATTAATGCTAAGTGTTTCTGAAACGGCGATGCCGGCATCGCCATCCCAGGCTAGAAAGCCAATCTTTGCTCCGGTATTATCTACTACATTTAGATCGTTAAGGATGATATCCAAGGGGTCTCCAATTTCCGACACCCCATCAAATCCTTCGAATATATTTACTTCATTGAGGGGTAGGGACAGGTCTTCATACACCACAGTAACAGCCCATCCTCCATAATTTAGTCCGAAATCGCAGTAGGCGTCAATCACATCCGTCAGGTCTAAATCGCTCAGGGTATAGGTATCGTTTCCGACGCTAGCAAGAATAGTTGTAACATCGGCGCGAGCTGCAAAAAAAGGAAGGCCATTATTGGTAAATGAAAAGGTACGCTCTGAAGTCACAGTGGTACCTTGCAAGGTTACTTCAAGATCTCCAGAGCCACTTCCTCCCCAATATAGATACGCGGCTATTAAATTCTGCCCGGTCTGTAATTGAAAATCAGCAGCACTGGAGGTTACGATATCGCACGCTCCGCCAACGCCATTTTCAGTTAGATTTAGCGTGTTTCCGAAGGAGAGATAATCGTAATTCCCGTAAAATTTCTCAAACAGTTCAAAATTCTGAGAATGCCCTACACATCCAAAAGCCAACAGTAGTAAGAAAAGAAAAGATTTTTTAACCTTGCAGGACGCTATGCTCATGCGCTAAAGATACATATTCTTACCTACTCGTCACAACGGAAAAGGCTTTCCTAGAGATCTCTCTTTTTTAGGATAAGAAATGACCAATAAATAAATAGAAAGGTCCAAACCAGGGTGATCGCGACAGCGATATAGGAAACATCATAATTTTTCGTAAAACTTTCTCCTAGTTGGTTCGCAGCCGACTGAACCGCACCCAATCTGGTAAACGGTTCTTTAATCAGATTGCTCATGGCTTCTAGTGGAAAGAACTGCGAGACATTCTCGGCAATGTCAGTTCCTTTGAAAAACTGCCATTTCATGAGTCCGTATACAATGCTTTCGACGATCCACCAAATGACCAAAAACCCAATGGCAAAGGCAGAACGCTTTACTAAGATGCCTAAGAATAAGCAGAAAGAGAAGAAGCCCACAAGCTTAATGAAATAGGCTAGTAGATAGTCGAGATCGCTAAAAATGATACTCATTTCGGTATAATCCGAAAAACTGAGGCCTAGGATCATACTTACGATAAATACAAACACGGTAGATATGGCAGCGAAACCAACAACCGTAATAAATTTAGATAAGATGAATTCTTTCTTACTGATCCCGTCAATAAGGTTTTGTTTAAGCGTACGGTAGCTGTATTCGTTAGACATCATGGAAACGATAACAATGGCCAAGAATATTTTCAGAATCGCCGCTACCCAAGTGTTAAAATGCCAAATGAACGGAAAGTTGAAAATCCCTTGATCGGCTACTCGAAAGTTGACATTGCCAAAATTAAATTCTATCGAGGCAATGAGCGCGATAAAGGTGATCAGAATAAAATACACCAGTGAAATAACGCGCGCCGAGCGATTATATCGTAATTTTTGAAATTCTATAGCGAAAAGTCGAAACATGGTGGTTAGTTGAGGTTTTTAGTAAGTTCAAGGAATTGTTCTTCGAGGCTTTCCTTGCGTTTAACAAGGTGCGATAGCGCAATTCCTTGCTGGTGCATTTTTTGGTTGAATTCGGAAGCATCCATGGGGGTGTTGAGATAGGCTATAAGTTGATCGCCTTCCTCTTTGATGGTTCCGATAGACGTACTGTTTTGTAATGCCATCTGAAGCGCTTGCATATCGTTCGCCTTCAGCACAAAGAAGCCATGACTGGCATTCATTCCTTCCACACTACCGCTGTACAAGCTTTTTCCTTTCCGCAGTATCACCACGTGCGAACACACTTTCTCTACTTCATCGAGCAGGTGCGAGGCTAGCAATATGGTGGTTCCCTGATTGGCGATGGTCTTAATGATCTCTCGAATTTGGTGAATTCCCTGTGGGTCCAGACCATTCGTAGGCTCATCTAAAATTAGGATCTCTGGATCATTCAGCAATGCCGAAGCAATCGCCAGGCGCTGTTTCATTCCTAAGGAAAAGGTTCTGAACTTGCTGTGTTGCCGATCGGCAAGTCCAACGACTTCCAATTTTTCTTCAATTTTGTCAGTAGGTACGTCCTTGATTTTACAAACCAGCGCCAAATTTTGCTTGGCGGTCATGTAGGGATAGAAATTGGGGCGCTCGATAATGGCACCTACTTTTTTGAGCGCTTCATGAGTACTTTGGGCGCCATTGAACCATTGAAACTCTCCAGCCGATTTGTTGACAACATTGAGAACAATACCTAGGGTGGTTGATTTTCCGCTGCCATTCGGACCTAAAATTCCGTATACATTCCCCTTTTCAATGGTAAAAGAGAGGTCGTCAACTGCCGTAATGGGTCCAAAACGCTTGGTAAGATGATTGATTGAAAGAATAGTTTCCACAGAGATTTTTTTGGTTGGGTTATGAGTATGACGAATAAGATGCCGCTTTGTTACAGCCTATTTCGGAAGGTACAGAAATCTGCTGAAACTAAAAAAAGCCCCGAAGGGCTTTGTTATGATTTTTGTTCTTGGTTGAAATATACCAGATAATAGTACATCTGTTTTTCTTCATCCCAGCCCTTTTCTACGAAACGTTCGGCGCTCTCGGGATTGATAAAATCCATTTTGATCTGAATATTGGTGTCCAGATTGATGACGTTCTTAATTTTCTTTCGAGCCGCCGTCACTGCGGTATTGGCAATAGGGAAGGAGCTCACATCTTCAATGCTGTATTTGGGAGCACGTTCGGTTTTGTAGTGACGAAACTCTGGGATCAGATCGGGATTGTCGATCACTTCATTCATAAAAGCCGTTTCTTCAAAATTGTCATTCTTCGCAAAATGATTCACCGCGCGATTCATAAACAATACCTCCTCTTTTTTATCTTCCGCAGGCAAAACCACATCTTTGGCAAAATCCTGACAGAACTTCAAGTATTTCTTGGTAAAGAAATTGTCATCGGCAAAGGCGTCGACTCCTAAAAATTGTTCTAGCCAGTAGCGAGCGTCATACCGATTACTATCCACTGAAAGCACTTTGTACCCTTCTTCCTCCTGAATGTTGAAGATCAAGGCTCCCTTATCTAGCTTGTTCAAATTTACCCCTTGCTGAAGGGAGGCCTGAAGTTGGTGCTGCGTTTCTGAAAATTGAAGGAAATCCTGTTTGATCTCCGATTTAAAGATACCGATACCATCTACTTTTTGGTTGTCAATCTGCAGTCCCTCCAAATAGGCCACATAAACCTCACCGCTTTTGATGTGGGGATGCATGCTCTGATCGAAGAGATGCCGCGTGATCGCTTTGCTTGCTTCGTGAATCCCTTCCGGTTTTTCGAAGATGGTCCGAAGGTGCTGGTATAGCGTATGGAACTCGAGGTCTGCATCATGCGTAAAGTGGAAATAATTTTCTTCTTTGTCGCGAAACGGTTTTAGAAAATACTCCTTGAGCAAGGGGGTCAGCTCATCGTCCAGCTTGTAGGGTTCATTCGAAAGCAGTAAACCTTCGTTGCGACTTTTGTTTCCAACGCGATGAATGGATAAAGAAGCAATGTGCGTGTTGTATAGATTGATCATATTTCAGTAGGAAAGAAGGGCTAAATTAGTTCCAGTTTTCATCAAAGTCGAGGTTGTCGTAATCATCCGGATCCAGGTCCATGTCCATATCATCTTCAGGATGCGTCGGGTCCAGATCTTCACCCACAAATTCGGTTTCTGGCGCTTCTGCCGGAATTTGTCCATGGGCATACATTAAATTTGGATAGCTCATGCCGTCTTCCGGCTCGGTCACTTCGGCAAGTTCCACCAAGAACGTCCACATGCTTAGAAAATCGTACACATAGATAAGCTTAGTTTGTTTTTCGCTGAGCACGTCATCTACTGCGGTTTCGTTCATTACACGAACACTCCCGGGCGTTTCGCTCATATCGAATAAGGCAATTTCTTCACCCTGCTCCCATTCTTCATTACTCACGTAGAAGGAAGCCATTTCCTGACCATCAAACCCAAACGATTGTAAGATCACATTATGCAGATCTTCCAGGGTTTGTGTCGTTTCAATTTCTACATCTCTGAATACATCTTCGCTGGCATCCAGGATGATCCGAATGCGGTATACCATATCATCATTTTTAGGAAGGCAAAGATACCGTTTTAAATACTATTTGCTGAAGCGATGCAGGGTAAATGTCATGCTTGCCAGTAGGAAAAAGGCGACAACCTGATGCAGTACTCCCAAGACTACCGGTACTTGATATAACAAAGTAAACACTCCCAATAAAAACTGAATTCCAACGAGCCCTAACAAGCTGTTCAAGGCGCTCTTCTGAAGCATGGTGCTTGCGATGCGTTTTCCGCGATACCAAATGATACCAATAAATCCCGTCACCACATAGGCCAAATAGCGATGTACAAACTGCACGCCGCTTTTCCCTTCCACAAAGTTCTTCCAAACAGGGTTTTGTTCGATGGTAACGGTTTCATGAATGAGCTTCCCATCACTCATTAAGGGCCAATGGTTGTGAATCCAACCGGCGTCTAGACCGGCTACGAAGGCACCATAGATAATTTGAAGCAATAAAAAGGCATAGCCCCAGCGGATCAGATTACGAAACCCTTTCTGAACCTGCTTCCGGGTAGGGTAAATAAGATCTAAGGCTACCCAGAGTGTGTACGCAAAAGTAATAAAGGCCGTTGTGAGGTGCATGGCAAGGCGGTAATGACTCACGTCGGGTCTGTCTACCAATCCGCTTTTCACCATATACCAACCTAGAAATCCTTGAAAAGCCCCAAGTCCTAGTAGTATCAAGCACTTCCTAAGGGTAGGTCTGGTGAGTTGTTTCCGAAGTAAAAAATAAAGAAACGGAAGTATAAAGACGAGCCCAATAAATCGCCCAATGACGCGATGCAGCCATTCCCAAAAATAGATGTCTTTAAAGTCTTCTAGATCAAAATGGGTGTTGAGCTTTTGGTATTCGGGGTATTGTTTGTAAAGATCAAAAGCTTCTTGCCACTCCACCTCATTCATTGGAGGGATGGTTCCGGAAATTAATTTGTAATTAGATATAGACAAACCAGAGTGTGTCAATCGAGTGATGCCACCCACAACCACCATAATGAAAATAAGCATACCTCCCGTGAGGAGCCAATATACCACGCGTTTATTGTCCTTCATAGTCTTGTTTTAATAGGGTGTACCACAAAATATCCCCGTTGTTTTCTTCCCCGGGATAGGGTGCTGTTTGAGTGTGTTGAAAGCCTAGTTTTCTCAGCACTGCGGAAGAGGCCGGATTTTTCGGTTCTACAAAAGCAATAACCTCTTCTAAGCCAATTTCCCGAAAGGCAAAGTCTAATATGGCGCGGGACGATTCGGTCGCAATACCTTGCCCCCAGTATTTTGGTAAAAAACGATACCCCAGATCTGACTTTCCAATTTCAGGCAGGAATTTGATTCCGTTAAACCCAATTATTTTTTGATCTTCTTTATGAATCACGGCGAAACGTCCATAGCCGTATTTGCTGTAATCGGGATGCCAAACATCGGTGATTAGGGCGCGACATGCATCGAGCGTCGTTCGCATGACATCGCCAGTGTGTTCTTGTGTTTTAGGATCCGAACTAAAAGCCAATATACCTGCTTCGTCTCCATAGTCGAAAGGGCGCAGTAACAATCGTTCGGTTTCAATCCGCTTTTTCATATTATTTCTGAGGGGCCAAGCCCAATTCTTTTCCTTTTTGAAGCATAAAGGTGCGAGCTGCTTCGTATTCATTGGCAATTTCTCCTTCCAAAATGGCCTCTTTGATGGCATCCTTGATCCTTCCGATTTCTCGCGAAGGAGGAATATTGAAGGTTTCCATGATCTCTTCTCCGCTTACCGGAGGTTGAAAATTACGAATCCGATCGCGTTCTTCTACTTCTTCAATTTTTTGACGTACCTTCTGAAAATTCTTATGATAGCGCCTGTATTTCTTGGGGTTTTTCGTGGTAATGTCGGCTTCGCATAGCGTCATCAACGCCTCTATGTGATCGCCCGCATCAAACACTAATCGACGAACCGCGCTATCGGTTACATCACCTGCCACAGCAATGGGTCGAGAGCTCATGAGTACCATTTTCTGTACAAATTTCATCTTGTCATTTAGCGGCATTTTTAGACGCTTGAATAATTTATATACCATTTTCGAGCCTACAAACTCATGACCATGAAACGTCCAGCCTATCTTTTTGTCGAACCGTTTTGTAGGGGCTTTCCCGATATCGTGCAGCAGCGCGGCCCAGCGCAACCAGAGATCGTCTGTGACTTCGGAAATATTATCAACCACTTCCAACGTATGCCAAAAATTGTCTTTGTGGCGTTGCCCTTCAATTTCTTGAATACCTTGTAGTGCTACTAATTCCGGAAAAATATAAGGCAGTAAGTTCGATTTCCGAAGCAAGGCAAATCCTTTAGACGGAACATCACTCAGCATTATTTTATGAATTTCATCGACGATTCGTTCTTCGGAAATAATCTTAATGCGGTCTGCATTTCGCGTAATAGCTTCCAGCGACTCTTTTTCAATGGTGAAATTTAATTGGGTGGCGAAGCGTATGGCCCGTAGCATGCGGAGGGGGTCATCGCTGTAGGTGATATCGGGGTCCAGCGGAGTGCGAATTAGCTGGTTCTCCAAATCCTTCCATCCGTCGAAGGGATCGAGTAAGCTTCCGAAATGGGAGTCATTCAAACAAAGCGCCAAGGCATTGATGGTGAAATCACGACGGTTTTGATCGTCTTCCAGGGTACCATCTTCTACGGCGGGTTTTCGACTGTCGGATCGATAGCTCTCCTTTCGAGCTCCTACAAATTCCAATTCAATACCTCCCGTCTTGATCATGGCCGTTCCGAAGTTCTTAAAGACCGTCACTTTAGGATCGCCGGGCAGGAGTCTCGCCACGGCTTTGGCCAGTTCGATACCGCTCCCTACGGCAACGATGTCGATGTCCTTGGCATCGCCGCGCTTAAGAAGGTAATCGCGAACATAGCCACCAATCACATAGCTTTCGATTTGAAGCCGTTCAGAAGCTTCGGAAATAACCCGAAAAACGGAAGCTTTTAAGGCGTGCGGAAATTGTTTTTTCGTTGTTTGCATTTCGGTTTACAAAGGTACGGTATCGCGCCTGTCTCTGCAAAAACGACTTCTTATTTTTTCACCGCCACAGTAGCAAATTGACGGTATTTTATGTCTTGTGCCGTAAACCCTAACGGAATATTGAAAAGCATCGGTTTTAAAGATCGGCTGCCATTGATTCCTTCATGAGACAGCACGCGGTAACCGGCATTTTGATACATTTTTAAGATGCTTTTTTTGGTAAAAAAGCGTACGTGGGTTCGATCGAGTATGCCTTCATCGGTATAATCCCATTCCCCCTTAAAGAGTATTTTGAAAAAGGTTCGGAAGTACCGAATATTCGGAATAGAACTAATCACGCAACCCTGAAGGGTAAGCTTCGTTTTCATGCGCTCCAGTACCGAATACGGATCCAGTAAATGTTCTAAGACATCATTGAAATAAATCACATCAAAATAGCCTTCCGGAAGGTCTTTTATGGCGCCTTCTACCGAAGAAATAAACACGGTATCTAATTTCTCTTTTGCTAGAGCGCCAAATTGTTCCATGGGTTCAATGCCCCATACTTCTGCACCTGAGACACGTTTGATCTCGGCTCCAAAAGCACCATTGCTGCAGCCCACGTCTAAAACGCGTTGCACCTTCGCGGGAAGATATGCCAACATTTCGGGACGTTGGTTTTCGTAATAATCTTGTGGTTTATTAACGTAATCGAGTCCGTCTGGTATGCTAGTCATTAGTTTCGAATAATAGTAACGGTGCCGTCGTTCTTTAATTTGATGATGCTGGAAGGCGTACCCCCTTTTTTGTTCTGATCAAAAGATACGACATAATCTACAGCCGACTTAATTTCCGAAGAAATTTCGGCAAAATGATGGGGCGTGGGCTTCCCACTAATGTTCGCAGAGGTAGAAACCAACGGAGTTCGCAATTTCTTAATGAGTTGCTGGCAAAAGGCATTCCGCACCACGCGAAAGGCCATAGACCCGTCGGGAGCGATCAAATTTTCGGCGATGCCTACAGGCTTGTCGTAAATGATGGTGGTTGGTTTTTGCGCGTATTTCATGATATCATAGGCGGTTTCAGGAATGTCATGCACAAATTGTTCTAGCATTTTAAAATCTGAAACCAAACAGAGTAATGCCTTTTGTTCATCCCGCTGTTTTATTTGATAGATTCTGGAAACGGCATCGGGCTGTGTGGCATCACATCCCAGTCCCCAAACCGTATCGGTAGGGTAGAGGATCACACCACCACGTCTCAATTCCTTATAGGCATTCTCAATATCGGGTTTCATAGGGTTGGCTTAATAGAATGATTTTTTAGACTGCTGTTCCACAGTACGGGGAGTAAATATCGCTTTTTGGGCTTCAATAGAAACACGAGGCCTAAATAAAATTTTATGATCAAAAGTACAAAGACACCTCTGGATTTTTTGATGACATGAAAATACGAACGATAGCTTTCCATGCTCAGCGCAGGTCTCGGTTGGGTGCTCGCCCCTTGATGATGTTCTATTTTAGCGTCGGGTACAAGCATGCTGCTATAGCCTTTTTCACGCAATCGGTGACATATATCCATTTCTTCAAAATATAGAAAAATTTCTGTGTCAAAGCCGCCGGCTGCTTCAAATGCCTCTCTTCGGAAGAATAAAAAGGCTCCATTTACCCAGTCGACTTCAATTGGTTGAGCATACTCTTGTTTGCGTTTTGGATATCGTTTCGGAAAGACCGTCTCTAAAAATCCACGTCCCAGTAAGAGACGGCGCAGCCCTTTGTTATGATCAAAAGACGGAACAAACCTCCCATTTTGGTCGTAGTTTTGAGCCGTAGCAACGCCAACCTTGGGGTGGCTTCCCAGGAATTCGTGTAGCCTGGAAAGGCAGTCATTCAGCAAAAAAGCATCATTGTTCAAAAACAACAGATAGACCCCTTTTGCTTGTTGGAACCCAAGCATGTTACCTCCTCCAAAGCCTGTGTTCACTTCGCTTCTGATCAATTGAATACGATCATCATTGGGCAATTGATCGGCTAATTTGTTGTAATCTTCTTCTTCCGAAGCATTATCCACCACAATAATTTCATAGGGCAGTGATTCTGCGGTTTCTCGCTGGACAGCCGCCACACTTTGCACCGTGTAGGCGGCCGTATTGTAGTTGATAATGATGATAGAAACCGTGGGCATAGGGTGTTATTACGATACGAGTTTTTGGTACACGTTCAAATACTCGGCTGCGGTCTTTTTCCAATCAAATTGTTTGGCACGCGATTGATAATATTCTGTGTAAAACGATTTTTTCTCTTGATATTGCTGCATTCCTTTTTTGAAGACCGAAACCATATACTGTACCTCAAAATGATTCCAGTAAAAGGCGTGTTCTCCGCCAATTTCCGGAAGCGAGGTATTGTTAGAAATAAAAATAGGCTTTCCGAAGTGCATGGCTTCCAGTGGAGGAATACCGAAGCCTTCTCGTTTCGACGGAAACAAAAACGCCTCACAATGCGCCAAATAGTATTGCTTGTGGGCTTCACTAATTTTTCCAGGAAGGTGCACCCGATCGTCCAATTGGTGATCGGTAATGCGTTTCCGAAGCGTATCGGCATAGACCGACGTATTGTTTCCGGCCAGGACCAGGTGGTACTCCGGCAAGTAGCGCATCATATCTACCAGCGTTTTAAAGTTTTTGCGATCGGTAAAGTCGCCTATTGAAAAAAGAAAAGGCTTTTTAGGAAGTATTGTAGGCTCTGGAAGACTTTTCACCGCAACCTCCGGGATAGTGTTTCCGTTGTAGATTACGTATTGCGGAATGTTGGGAACGTCAAAATGCTGCTGAGTGTCTTTTTTGGCAAATTCTGAAATATAGATGATCGCATGACAGCGTTTGAGTTTTTTTTCAAATTGGGCGCGGAGTTTCTGCCGCATGTGTTCGGAGCCTTCTTTTACAAAGTGAATATCGTGCACTGTTAAGACATACGGCAACTGAAAGAAGGGTTCAATCTTAATGTTTTGATTCAGACTGTGCCAAAGGTGGTATTTCTTTTTGATTCGGAAGGGTTTATGCCGTGTTAACGACCGATATTTCCGATAGCGGAAGGTCTTGCCAAATTCTTTTTTCCATCGGGATACATTCTTCACGTGCAGGGTGATACGCCACCCCGAAAGGTCCTGCGCTGCCAACCCTTTGATGAGATGATAGTTGTATTGTCCGAAGCCCGAATACGGGTTTTTGAGATTGTGCGATTCTAAGAAAATACGTTTCATAGTCACTCAATTTTGCGGTACAATAGCCAGAGGTGAATATAGCGTTTAAAAACGGTAAACGCATTGAGGTAGGCGAGTACGAAGCCTTCTTTTCCATCCAAAATGCCCAGCCTGATGATGTATTGATGCCAAAAACGATACCAGGGCCGCACGATAAAATGGATCCATCGGGCGCGCTTGTCTTTCTGAAACATCATCACGGCCTTTAACTTGCTGTATTGATGGAGCTTGGCGGTGTATTGATCGAAATCGCGATAGGTGTGGTGGGGGAGCACTTCTTTAAAAGTAGCCACTTTTCCCTGTGCTTTGATGGTTTCGTGAACCAAACTACCATCATAGCGACAATGTGCTTTCTGAAACAGCCGAATCACATAATCGTTTTGAAACCCGCTATATTTCAATCGTTTTCCCATAAAATACAACACTCGCTTCACCCTATAAGCAACCGCTTCAGGTTGGGCTACTTTTTGCAAGATTTCTTCTTTTAGCGACAGAGTGATTTCTTCGTCGGGATCAAAAAAAACGATCCACGGATGCTTGGCCTGCTCGATGGCAAAGTTCTTCTGATCGCTAAAGTTTTTAAAAGGACGTTCTATCAATTGCGCCGTAGGATGCTGGCGAACAATTTCCTGAGTGCCATCTGTACTAAAAGAATCTACAATGATGATCTCATCGGCAAAATCTAGTTGCTTCAGAAATCCTTCGAGCACTTGGGCTTCATTCTTTGTGATGGCGAGGGCCGAAATAAGCGGACGGGTATTCAAGTGCGTTCAAAATTTGAGTAAAAGTACATATTTTAAAACGATTAGAAACGGCCCATTTGTGAGGTTAATGCTTCTTGAAAACCCTAACGAATTCCACGGCGTAATAAGATGAGCTTCGCATAGCGCTGAAAGACGCCATAGGCATTTATTCCGGAGATTACCAATCCCGGAATCCCATCGCGAAACCCGCCCCGTAAAATGTAGGAGCTAAAGAAGCGGTACGTAGGTTTTAAAAACATGAGCCAGAGGGACGGTTTTTTTCCTTTTTTATGTAACTGCTCTGCCTGAAACCAGGCGTATTGTTCTTTCTTCTTAATAAAATGGTTCAATCCTTTGTAGGTAAAATGCAGCACAGGGTTTTTCAATTTTCCTACAGCACCATTGCAGTGCAGCTTCTCGTGTACGAGTCCGCTGAAATACGCCCCGTCCCTGCGTACGAGTCGGAGTACCTCATTATTGTGATGGTAGAGAAAACGATTAATAAAAAAATGCGGAAAGTTGAGTTTGTACCCGTAATAGGTTGTTGACGCTATGGCGCCTTCTATTTCCAGTTGAAGGGAATGGGTAATGCGTTCATCGGCATCGAGAAACAACACCCAATCGCCGGTGGCTTGTTCTAAGGCAGCATTCTTTTGATTGGAAAAATTGTCGAATTTCCGTTCGATGATTTTCGTTACCAGAGGTTTGGCTTTCAGAAGGGTATCATCTTCACTGAAGGAATCGATCAAGATGATCTCATCGGCAAACTGAACCGATTGTAATGCAGCTTCCACATAGGCAGCTTCGTTATAGGTGGGAATTATGACTGAGAGCCTGGGCATGGGGTAAAGATACCCTGTTTTTCTTCAAACTGAAAAAGAACCGTACCTTTGTTGAGAATCTAATTGCCGTGATCGATACTTCCATAATTATCAGTACGTACAACAGCGAAGCCTGGCTTCAAAAGGTGTTGTGGGGCTACAACAATCAAACCTATCGCAATTTTGAGGTCGTAATCGCCGATGATGGCTCTAAAGCGGCGACGAAAGAACTGTTGGATGCCATGCGGGAAGAACTGTTTTATCCAATAATTCATGTCTGGCACGAGGATCGCGGATTTCAGAAGTCGCAAATCCTCAATAAATCGATTCTGAAATGCAGTGCTCCGTATATCATCATGAGTGATGGCGATTGTATTCCAAGAAAGGATTTTGTGGAGCAACATGTGAAATTTAGAGAGTTAGGCTATTTCTTGTCGGGTGGTTATTTTATGCTTCCGATGGACATTTCAGAAGCGATTGGCAAAGAAGATATTTATGCCGAGCGTTGTTTCGATGTGCAGTGGCTTAAGGAGCAAGGATTACCATCATCGTTTAAAAACAATAAACTGAGTGCCGGTGCAACCCGAGCTAGTTTACTGAACACCATTACGCCTACCAACGCCAGTTGGAATGGTCATAACGCCAGCGGCTGGAAGGAAGACATTCTCGCCGTAAATGGTTTCGACGAGCGCATGCAGTACGGTGGGCAAGATAGAGAGCTCGGCGAGCGACTTATCAACTACGGAATTCACAGCAAACAAATTCGCTACAATGCGGTAGTGATCCATTTAGACCATCCCCGCGGGTATAAGAATGAAGAATCCATTGCAAAAAACAATGCCATCCGAAAGGAAACGCGCGAAGGCGGGAGTCCGTGGACCGAACACGGCATTCAGAAAGGACCGCAACCCGTACCCTCTTAACCTATTCTATTTCTTGTGCATACCCAAGTGATGCTCCATAAACGGAGCGAGTGAAGCGATAATCAATTCAGGCGTTAATAATTGATACAATTTCTGCGGATTCGCTTCTACTTTTTTTCGTTCCTCTCGTGAAAACTGTGAATAGGCTTCCGGTTTTTCGTCTCGCAGATGGATGGATTTATGCATAACGCCATCTTCAAAAGTCGCCCAATGCGCTTTGTGAATAAAGGGAGAATAGACGGTAAAGGTAGGTTTGTTCAGCGCTTTTGCTATGTGTACACTGCCGCCTTCATTGGCGATCAGCAGCTTACATTGGTTCATGAGTCGTATAAATCCGCGTATGCTGTTTTCGTAAATGTCAAGTTCAATTTGTTCTTGATGCGCACACTGTTCATAAATGCGCTTTGCTTCGGCCTTTTGGTGAGGAGCGTAATTGAAGAGCACAGTCACCTGATAGTGTTCTGTAATCCAGTCGACAATACGTGCGATATAAGGGTAGGGCATCGATTTGTTGGGAGTGCTGCCCAGCACCCCGAGCATCAACACCGGTTGTTGGATATGGGCAATGGCATCGTACTGTTTTTCTTCGGAAGTGAGGTAGATCTTCGGCACTTCATCTGGGGTCTTCAACAAAAACACATCGCTCACCATATGTACCCGATCTTCGATCGCCTTTCCGCAGGGCTTGCTACCTTGTTCCAAAAAACTGATAGGATGGGTATAGAACGGAAGCTTTAATTGTTTGTGCGCCCGTTTGAGTCCGATTCGATACTCGGCACCACTACACAAACACATCATTCTGCTTTGAAATTTAGCGTATGGATCGAAGATGATATCGTAGTTGTCGCGCCGTACTTTCCGTAGGGTTTTCACCAAATTGGGAAGCTTCTTCAGCCAGGCTTCGGAAATACGGATAATGTGATCGATGTTTGGGTTTTCTTCAAGAACACCGGCGGTATAATCGTAAACAAAGTAAGTGATTTTACTTTCCGGGAACACTTTTTTGATGTTCTGGGCAATCACCGAACTGATGAGCACATCGCCAATTCGTTTGTTCTGTATTACGAGTATTTGTTTCATATAAGTTACCTTCGCAAAGTATCTTTTTTTTCTTAGTTATTAAAATGTAGGATGAAGGAAACCTTCCGCGTACACCCGGATTTTAAATCGATTGCTCCCGAAATTCAGACGGCCATCAACTCCTTTGAGACGGCTGGCGAATTTTTGGTGGAAGAAGGAAGAAATCAAATTAAGAAAATCGCCATCGAGGGGACGTACTACACCTTTAAAAAATTCAAGACGCCGAATGCTTTTCAACGTTGGGTGTATCAATATTTTCGGAAAAGCAAAGCGAAGCGCTCGTACGAATATGCCATCCGACTTATAGAAAGCGGAATTAAAACACCCTTCCCGGTGGCGTATCAAGAATGCTTTGACGGTGGCTTACGGGAGAGTTTTTATATTTCACGCTATGTGGATTACGATCTCGATTTTCGAGTTTTGAATCACAACCCCAACTATCCCAGGCGGAAGGAAATTTTAGCGCAATTTGCTGCTTTTACGTTCGAACTCCATGAAAAAGAGATCAATTTTTTGGATCATTCTCCGGGTAATACCTTAATTCTTAATAAGGAGGATAACACCTATGATTTTTATTTGATCGATCTGAACCGAATGCGGTTTGAAAAAATGTCTTTAGAGAAACGGATGAAAAACTTCCGAAGGCTTTGGTTGTCAAAAACCATGATCAACATTATGGCGCCGGTGTATGCCAAGTTATATGGGGCAACTTCAGAAAAGATCCATGAATTGATGACGGCTTACAGTCGCGCATTTCAGAAAAAAGGCAATGCTAAGAAGTTGCGCCGCCGCAAGCGGAAACGAAATGGCTAAACCGCTACGTCATATTCGCGTAGCGCGTCGTTCAAGCTCGTCTTCTTGTTGGTGCTCTCTTTTCGCTTGCCTATAATTAACGCGCAAGACACCTGAAATTCTCCGGCCGGAAATTTCTTGGTATAACTTCCCGGAATGACTACCGAGCGAGCAGGAACCCGACCTTTCATTTCCAACGGTTCGCTACCGGTCACATCAATGATCTTGGTGGAAGCGGTAAGCACTACATTCGCACCAAGCACAGCTTCTTTTTCTACGCGAACGCCTTCTACCACGATCGATCGAGACCCAATAAAAGCATTGTCTTCGATAATCACAGGTGCGGCCTGTAAGGGTTCCAGAACGCCTCCAATACCCACGCCGCCGCTTAGGTGCACATTCTTACCTATTTGAGCACAACTTCCTACGGTGGCCCAGGTATCTACCATGGTGCCTTCATCCACGTACGCACCAATGTTGACGTAACTAGGCATCATAATAACACCTTTGGAAATATAGGCGCCATGACGTGCTACGGCATGTGGGACCACCCGAATTCCTTTTTCTTGATATCCTCGTTTTAAAGGGATCTTATCGTGATACTCGAAGATCCCTGCTTCTAAGGTTTCCATCTTTTGAATGGGAAAGTATAAAACCACTGCCTTTTTGACCCATTCATTCACCTGCCAACCCGCTGCGGTAGGGGCCGCGCAACGCAAACTTCCTTCGTCCAGAAGGTCGATGACCGAGCGAATGGCATCAGTGGTTTCAGGTTGGGAAAGGAGCGATCTGTCGTTCCAGGCGTTCTCAATAATGGGTTGTAGGTGATTCATGAAAAGTGCTTTGCCACAAAGATACTTCAAGCGCTTGTAAATAAGAAGCTTTTCTAGCATAGGAGCAAACAAACCTGTATTTTTGCAAGGAATATGGGACGTATCCTCGCGATTGATTACGGAACAAAACGCACCGGTATCGCAGTGACCGACGAGTTGCAAATGATAGCCTCCGGTCTTACCACAGTGCCTACGGAAACATTGCTTGATTTTCTGAAGAGTTATTTGGAAACAGAAGAAGTAGTATGCGTACTGGTAGGCGAACCCAAACAGAAGGATGGGACACATAGTGAGGTGGAAAAAGACATTCAAGGGTTTCTGAAGCAATTGAACAAGCGGTTTCCGAACATGCCTATTAAGCGTGTTGATGAGCAGTATAGCAGTAAGCGCGCGTTTCAGACGATGATTGACAGCGGACTTACAAAGAAGCAGCGACGGAACAAGGCATTGATTGATGAGATCAGCGCCACCATTATTCTGCAGGATTACCTGTATAACCTTTAAAAAAATTGTATGATTTTACCTATTGTGGCGTACGGAGATCCCGTACTTCGAAAAGAAACAGAAGATATCAGCTCAGACTACCCTAAACTGGATGAACTGATTGAAAATATGTTCGAAACCATGTATGGCGCTAGAGGCATCGGTCTCGCCGCTCCGCAAATCGGACTCCCCATTCGGTTGTTCATTGTAGATGCGACGCCTTTTGAAGATGATGAAGATCTTACCGAAAATGAACGCGAGGTCGCTGCCACGTTTAAGAAAGTGTTTATCAATGCGCAAATGATTGAAGAGGTGGGTGATGTTTGGGCCTTTAACGAAGGTTGCTTGAGTATCCCCGATGTAAATGAAGACATCTTTAGACGCCCCAAGATTACCATGGAATACTATGATGAGAATTTCGAGAAACACACACAAACCTTTACCGGAATTGTCGCTCGAATTATTCAACATGAATACGATCATATTGAAGGGGTGCTGTTTACCGATAAATTATCGCCCTTAAAAAAGCGATTGATCAAAAAGAAATTAGCTAATATTTCCAAAGGAAAGATCGATATCGGATATAGAATGAAGTTTCCGATGGCTAAAAAGAAACGTTAAGGGAGTTGCATTTGTAGTGGGAAGCCATCATATTTGCAGCCGAATTAAAAAAGAAGTATGAGTTTAGAGAAAATTTTGACGATTAGCGGAAAGCCCGGATTGTATGAACTAAAGACCAGAACCCGCAGCGGATTTCTGGCAGAGTCCTTAAGTGACGGCAAGAAAATTAGCGTTGGGGCACGCCACAACGTAAGCTTGCTGTCTGAAATCGCCATCTATACCTTGACCGATGAGGTCCCCTTGAGACAAGTATTTACCAAGATTCATGAACAAGAAAAGGGCGGCCCGGCCATTAGCCATAAGGCTCCTAAAATCGAGTTGGAAGAATACTTTTTTAAGGTAATGCCCGACTATGACGAGGACCGAGTGTATGCCAGCGATATTAAGAAGATCGTACAATGGTATAATTTGCTTCAGAAGAATGGCCACACGCAATTTTTAGACACTTCAGAAGAAGAATAAACAAAGATCGTGGGAACACCCCCTTCCAGAAAAGACCAATTAGCAGCATTCGATCGGTTGTTGACCATCATGGACGAGTTGCGTGAGCAATGCCCATGGGATCGAAAGCAAACGATGGAATCGCTACGGCATCTAACCATCGAAGAAACCTACGAATTAGGTGATGCCATACTCGAAAACGATCTGGAAGAAGTAAAAAAAGAGCTAGGGGACCTGCTCCTACATATTGTCTTCTACGCAAAAATAGGGAGTGAGACAAATGATTTCGACATGGCCGATGTCGCTAATGGTATTTGTGACAAACTGATTACGCGACACCCTCACATCTACGGCGATGTAGAAGTGGCCGACGAAGAGGAGGTCAAAAAGAATTGGGAAGCGCTGAAACTCAAAGAGGGAAAGAAAAGTGTCCTCGAAGGGGTGCCTCAGTCCCTTCCGGCATTGGTGAAGGCCAATAGAATTCAAGATAAGGTGGCGGGAGTGGGATTCGACTGGGAAGAGCCGCAACAAGTGTTTGAGAAACTAAAGGAGGAACTGGAAGAATTACAGCACGAAGTTTCCGAAGCAAATACCGATGCAATAGAGCAAGAGTTTGGAGATGTATTGTTCTCTATGATTAATTACGCGCGCTTTTTGAACGTCGATCCAGAAAATGCCTTGGAACGTACGAATAAGAAATTTATCAAACGGTTTCAGTATTTAGAGCAACAAGCGCAAAAGAAAGGGATTTCTCTTAAAGACATGAGTTTATCTGAGATGGACATCCACTGGGAAGCCGCTAAAAAACTACCTTAACGCTCAAATACCACGATACGCCCGTCGATAGTTACTTCAGAAAAAGGCGTATGCGCCGCTATCCATTCTAAATTTTCTTTTTTGTAAAAGATGACATGCGTAGGATCGTCTTTGTAGTACCAGATCTTAAAATGGGTTGTGTCCACGTCTAAATCGGTTTTACAAATAAGCGATCCTCCTGGTTTTAGTAGCTTATATAAGTTTTGAAACTCTTGAAGCGGTTGATGAAAATGTTCAATCACTTCACAACAAATAATACCGTCGTAGGTGTCATTCAACAGTTGCGCATTGGGGGCGAAGAAGGGATCGTAGCAGGAAACCGAATAGCCCTTATCCGTAAGCAATTTTGCCACCACCGGACCTGTACCTGATCCAAAGTCTAGCAGTTTGGCAGTAGTGGGAAAGCGATCGAGGATAACGTCTACTACGGGCTTGGCAAACGCTTGATAATGTGGGTCTGCCGTATCGTTATTGTGTTCTAAGTAACGGGCTTTTTCTGCCTCGGGTGCTAAGAAGGTCGCCGGATCTCGAAACGGACTCCCGCACTGCAGGCATTCGAAGAACCGATGGTATTTGGACTCAAAAAACAGCTGTGTGGTCGTTGCCCGGCAGAGGAGGCAGGGCGGACCTACTCGCTTCGGATCTTCTTTATTTTTTTCAACTTGGCCTTCCACACTTCTAATTGTTCTTTGTGCTTTGCGATGTTTTTATGTACTTCACGCACCAAAGGATTGTCGTCGTCTACATGCTGAAAAAAGCCGAGATTGTTTTCTAATTGTCGAATTTCATCCTGAACCTCCTTGATCTTTTTGGAGATAAAGAAATGCTCGTTCTTTAATTTGCGCTCGTCTTCTTGTGAAACCATTGCGTTCACCTTGTTGTCAAAGCGAATGAGTTCCGAATCTTTCTTGCTTACATCTAATTTTTTGAAGAGCCCGTCTAATACCTTGTTAAACTTTCGGTCGATATTTCGTTTTTTGTAAGGAACACGACCAATGTCTTTCCAAGTGGAAATCATTTCCTTAATGGTACTCAGATCATCTTCATGAGACCCGCTTAGTTCTAAATTAGAAACCTTCTCGAGCAAGGCTTCTTTCTTTTCTAGATTTTCGTTTTCTTCAGCGCTGGCTTCATTTTTCTTGGCGTGTAAGCGGTCGAAATAGTGGTTGCAAGCCGACTTAAAAGCTTTCCAAATACTGTCGCTATGCTTCCGCGGTACGTGCCCGATTTTTTTCCAGTCACTCTGAATTTTCTTCATAAGCGGCGTCACCGTATCAAAATCATCACTGTCTTTATTGGCTTCCGCAATAGCTACTAGTTCTTTCTTCTTCTCCAGATTCTCGAACTGCGCTTTTTTCTGCTCTTTGTAGTACGAATTCTTCGCGCGGTTAAATTGTCGCGTTGCTTCCTTGAAACGTTTCCATATTTCTTTATTCTTAGCTCTGGGAACCCGTCCAGCCGCAAAATAGGCGTCGCGCAGCGCCTGAACTTCCTTGATCGCCTTTTGCCATTTTTGATGGCTAGGATTTTCCAGCTTTTTCTGCGCCTCAATTTTTTTAATGATCTCTTCTTTGATGAGGTAGTTTTGCTCATAGGCTTTTTCTTCCTCTTCAATAAGCGATTGACGTTTGTCGTGTATTACTTTGGTCGCTGCGCTGAATTTATCCCAAACTTCATCGCGATACTCCTTCGCCACAGGACCTACTTCTTCTTTCCACATCTTGTGGAGCATTTGTAATTCTCGGAAGGCCTTTTTTACATCTTTTTGTTGCGAAAGTTCTTCGGCTCGGCCTATCAACTTAAGCTTTTGATCGAGATTGTGTTTAAAATCTAAATCGCGAAACTCTCGATTAAGGTGTAGGAAATCGTAGAAGTTTTCTACATGGTGATGATAGGTGTTCCATGTTAGGTTGTACTTATCACGCGGAATAGGACCGGCGGTATGCCAGCGCTCCTGAATGTCTTTAAAATGCTTGTAGGTGGTATTGATGTTTTCTTCCGTTCCTAACAAGCCTTTTAGTTCTTCGATAAGTTCATTTCGCTTTTCGAGATTGGCATGGAGATCCCGTTTGAGATTCTTATAGTATTTGTTTCGTTTTTCTTTGTAATCGAAATAGAGCGAATTAAATTCTTTTTTAAGGGGAGTGGTGTAATAGAAGTCGATAATGTTTCCGCCTTCTGCCAAGAATTCTTCTTTTTTGGCGGCTACTTCTTCATCAAACTGGGCATTGAACTCAGATCGAATCTCGTCCACATCATTTTTGATGGCCTGAACGGGTTTGTCATTCAGCAGTTTTTTGAAGGCTGCGATCAGCTCTTTTTTGGATAGATCGTGATAATCTACCGAATCTTCTTCCTGATCGTCATCTTCCTCATCATCGTCTGATGAGGCAATTTCTTCTTCGTCTTCCGCACCGGTATCCTCCTCATCAAGATCGGCATCGGTGGTCGCTTCCGGGTTTTTCTTTTCGGCGGTTGGTGGTTCCTTCTCCTGGTGTTCAGTAGCTTCTTCCACCATGGCATTTTCTAAGGTAGCTTCTTCGGAAGGAGTATCTGTAGCGGCTGTTCCGGACGCGTTATCCTCCTCCTTTAAATGCTTGGGGGTAGCTTCGGAAGCGGACGCTTGTGGATCGTTTGAAGGCGTTTTTTCGTTTTCTTTTTCGGGCAATTCTTTTTCAGACATTTTTTTCAATGTTACGGTTCGTCAACAATGGGGTAATATACTATTTGTAACCCAAACGGCAAAGCGTACCGTTTTATTTTGAAGGCTTCAAACTCCTTTTGAACGCCAGATAGATAAGGCTTTGAGGGCTTGTTGTTCTAACATCACACGTCCATTTGAAATACGAGCTCCCTGCGCATACCCTCGTTTGAGAAATTCGGTTTGTGGCGGATTGTAGATCAAATCGAATAAAACGTGGTCTTTGGAGATAAAGTGATAGGGTATTTTAGGACAGGCAGTGATATCAGGATAGGTTCCTAGCGGGGTGCAATTGATGATGAGGAAATGGTTTTTCATCACATACTCACTGAGGTCCTGATAGGTTAGGAGCGACTTTGAAGGGGCTCTGGTAACGCGTTGATACGAAAAATTAAGCGTGTCCAGTACATAGGCTATGGCCTTAGAAGCACCACCCGTTCCCAAAATCAACGCGGTTTTATCTTTAATGGGCAAAAATGGGATGAGTGCCTGAGCAAAACCATAATGATCGGTATTGTAGCCCGATAGCTTGCCGTTCTTTAGCACTTTGATGGTGTTCACAGCCCCAATTTTCATAGCTTCCTCATCCACCCGGTCGAGTAAGGGAATGACTGTTTCTTTATACGGAATGGTCACGTTCAGCCCCTTTAATCCGCGTAGGTCGTTAATGATTTCGGGAAGTAGCTCAATGCAGGCCAAATCGAAATTCTCGTAGGAATCTTTACGACGCTCTTCTTTGAATTTTTCGGTAAAGAACTGTTTGGAAAAAGAATAGTCGATGTTCTTTCCTACCAATCCGTATTTAGCCATGGGGACGCGATTTCTTTTTGTAGTACAGGTCTAGACTTAATACCAGTCCTATTCCCACAAAAATAAAGAAAACCGCTAGAACATTGTCGAGCGAAAATTCTGAAGGCCAATAGCGATTGTAGCCACTAATAATCTCCATTCCGTTGGCGTCGTACATGACCGATCCGTTGGGGTCGCGCTGAAGCAATTTTGTTTTCCAAGGCCAAACAACCCCAAGCGATCCTGTAATAAAGCCAATAATGACAGCATACGTGGCCTTTTTAAAATGCTTGAGTACATAGGCCAGCACATGAGAGAGCGATACAAGTCCAACCACCGACCCAAGAGAGAACACGGCCAGCACCTGGAGTAATTCTAAGCGAACGGGATCGCTAACGAAGTCGAAACTCCACCGAAGGATATCGGTAATGGTGTCGAACAGCGCATTTACCGCGTCTACTAATAACAACACATAATTGCCCAACAAGATTAGTATAAACGAGCCCGACAAGCCCGGGAGGGTCATTCCCGACACGCCAATGATTCCGCAGAAAAAAACAAACCAAAGATTACTGTTTTGTTTGGCGGGTTCTAAGAAGCTAATACTAACCCCAGCGATCACCCCTAAGAGCAGATAGCCAAGATATTTTCTGTTCCACGCTCCAAAATCTTTAGCGACATAATAAATAGAGCCGATAATCATTCCGAAGAAGGCGCTCCAAACCCACAGTTCAAAATGCACGATCAAATAATCCAGAATTTTCGAAACGCTGAAATAACTAATTACCATTCCTAAGATGAGCAATCCCAGAAACCGACCGTTGATGTAGCGAAAGAAACTTCGAAATCGACCGTTGAAGAGTAAGGCAAAGGCCTTGGTGTTAATCTTTTGAAGCGAGTAAATGAATTCCTCATAAAAGCCGGCTACAAAGGCTACCATCCCACCTGAAACTCCGGGAACCTTGTTGGCTGCTCCCATAGAAAGCCCCTTGATCACTAGCCAAACCTTATCACTAAATGTTCTCGGTTCATGCTGTATCATAGTCGGATGGCTTTTGAACCGCTAAGCGCTCCAGAAGGAAAATACTAAAAAACCCAACGATCATGAGGGCAACCGCAGCTAACAATTGCGGGTCATCGGGATACTGTGTTGGCCAGATGCTTTTTTCTAAGAAAGGCACCTCTTCTCCATTGTGATTCATGCGATATTGAAGCACTTCTTTCCAAGGCCAAATTTTGTTTAAGGCACCTACCATAAAGCCGGTAAGTATGGCGAGAATTAGGTTTTTATGATGTAAAAACATCCAATTCAAGACGCGAGAAAAGACTTTAAGTCCCACGACCGCGCCCAGAGCGAAAATAGCAAGTCGTAACGCGGCATCCGCAAATAGGCTCCAATTACCGTTAAAGGCTCCTTCAAGTAAATTACTCAAGGTGCCAATAACGCCGGTATAGGCTCCTAAAAGCAATAGGATAAAGCTGCCGGAAATCCCGGGAAGTATCATTGCAATGATCGCGATAAACCCTGCAACGAATAAAAACCACATGCTAGAGGGAGAACCCATAGGCTCTGAAATGGTAATGAGATATGATACCACCACAGCCACCAAAAGCGCCAAACCGGTAAGGATGTTCCATTGGTTCACTTGTTTGCCCACATACACGATACTCGCTATGATAAGGCCGAAGAAGAACGACCAAACCAAAATAGGGTGGTGTGTGAGCAGCCAGGAAATTAGCTTGGCTAGCGATAGAATACTTATGAGTACTCCAGAAAACAGGGCCGTTAAGAAGGGTAAGTTATAGGCGCGCCATGCTGTTTTAAAGCTGTGATGTTTCCAGATCTTAAAAAAACCGAGGTCTAATTTATGAAGGGTCTCAATGAGTTCTTCGTAGATCCCTGAAATAAAGGCGATGGTACCTCCAGAAACACCCGGAACCACATCGGCGGCGCCCATAGCGAGACCTTTAGCAGTGACAACTATTAACTGAAGTAGGGAACGTTTGGGCATAGGGTGCGATGGTTGCTATGCTCAAAAGTACATATTTTAAACAGAAGGGTTTTTGTGTTGCGCGATAATTTCCTGTACCCGCGCATTTTCATAAACAGACGGAAAAAGTTCTTCCAGTACTATGATGTATTCGGCGTCGTATTTCAGGGCATTACGCAAGTGGAAAATTCCTTTTCGTTCTTCGTTCGTAGCAAAGAACAAGCCTGCGAGTCTATATTCAATTTCTGCGCTTTCCGAATAGAATTCGATCGCCTGAAAGAGATTTGTGATCGCTGCTTTAAATTCTCCTAAATGGATCAATATATCACAACGTGTTAACCAGGTATCCTGCTCGTAATTTCCTAATTCAAGGGCTCTACGGTATCCCTGCTCGGCCTCTTCATAAAGGTTCAAATGATTGTTGATCTTAGCGTAGCGTTTCCAATACAACACATTTTCACTATCAATATGAATGGCTTTGTCTATGTAATAGAGGGCTTTCTGATAATTTTTCTTTCGGAAGTAATAATCGGTAATCGCAATCCAACCTTTGTCGAGTAAGGCATCCTCTTCCACACATTTGGTGTAAAACTGAAGGGCAAGTTCATCTTTCCCAAGCTTCTCGTAACATTTTCCAATGCGCAGTAGTGCAAAAGACGTAGGATCATCTAAGCCCAAGGTGATACTGTAGCTTTCAATGGCGTCTTCATAGCGTTTAAGACGTTCCAACACCTTTCCTTTTTCAAGATAGGCGCCAATAAACTGGTCATCACTAATAATCGCAAAATCATAGGCAGCCAGCGCTTTCTGGTAGTCTTTTAGCGTGTAATATTGCTTTCCGACCTGATGCCAGGCGACTTCGCAATACGGGTTCTTATTTAAGAAATCGTTGAGGTAATCAATGGCCGCTTCGTGCTCTTCCAGATAATCAAAGCAGTAAACAATATTGTAGAGCGCCGAATAATCAGATTCGTCTTGCTCTAAACATTTCATGAAATAGTACTTCGCATTTTCGAAGTCTTCGAGGAATAGATATTCCATGCCGATCAAGGAAAGCACATCGGCTTCGTCGCTGGTAATTTCTAAAGCCTGTTCCAGGAGTTGGATGGCTTTGGAATGTTCATCCCTACGGGAATAGATGTTGGCCTTCTGAATATAGACTTCATCGTTAAAGCGCTCCAAGACGTAGAGGTCATCTAGCAGGGCTTCCGCAGTATCTAGTTCATTTTCAAAAATATGCATCTCAACCTGAAAAAGCTTTAAGTTCGTCGCTGTTGGATGCTGTTCCAAACCTAGCTTCGTGGCTTTTTTGGCCAAGGCGATTTTCCCGTTCTCCAAGTAATACTGAATGATATTCTCGAACTCTTCAGAGTCGAAGAAATACACATTATTAGTCTTTAACATGGATTCAAACCGGGAAAGAGAAAAGTTGTTATGCTCGTTAGGGCTTAATTGCATACGCAAGTGTTAACGTTACTTTCTAATTAAAGATACTAATGTAAAAACAAGTTCAAGAGTCATGCCCTTTTTGTTGTTAACAGCCTTATCAACACTAAACATGGCTGTAAACGACTGTTAAATAAGGGGTTGTAGTTATCGCTTCTCTTTCTGGATACTGTCAAGCACCTCTGTAATTATGGCGCATCCTTTCAGTAGCTCTTCTTCGGAAAGTGTTAAGGGGGGCGTAATTCGTACGGCTTTGGGTTCAAATAACAACCAAAATAAGATCAATCCACAAGCTTTGCAGCGTAAGATTACCTCATTGGCAATGGCGTCAGATTTCATGATCAGAGCGAGCATCATGCCTTTCCCACGAATCTCCTCAATGAGCGGGTGTTGCAGATGTTCGCGGAATAGTCGTTCTTTTTCTAGCGTCTTCGGAATGAGATTCCCTTCCACCAAGGTGTTGAGAGTGGCTAGTGCCGCTGCCGAAATGACGGCATTTCCGCCAAAGGTGGTAATATGTCCTAGTTTCGGATTGTCTTTCAAGAGGGCCATATGCGCTTCTGAAGCGGTAAAGGCACCAATGGGGAGTCCGCCGCCCATTCCTTTGCCCATAACCAAAATATCAGGCACTACGTCGAAGTGCTGAAAGCCAAATAGGGTACCCGTTCTTCCGAAGCCGGGTTGGATTTCATCCAGAATAAGGAGGGTTCCGGTTTCTTCGCAGCGCGCTTTGATCTTTTGCAGAAACGAATTCGCAGGCATGATGAATCCGGCCCCTCCCTGAATGGTCTCTAAGATCACGGCTGCGGTTTTCGTGGTAATGCGTGCTAGCGCCTTCTCGCTGTTAAACCGAATGGCATGACAATCGGGAAGTAGGGGAGCAAACGGCGTCTTTCGAGCTTCATATCCCATCACACTTAGCGATCCAAAGGTATTCCCGTGGTATGCTTTTTCTGCGTATAATAATTCACTACGACCAGTCACACGTCTTGCAAGCTTGAGCGCTCCTTCAATGGCTTCTGTTCCGCTGTTTACTAAATAGGTAGCCGACAAGGGTTCGGGCAGCACTTCGGCCAGGCGTTTCGCTAATTGTACAGAAGGCTGCTGAATGTATTCTCCATACACCATGACGTGAGCGTACTTCGCCATTTGCTCATTCACCGCTTGGATGATTGCAGGATGTGCATGGCCTAGCGGACAAGCAGAAACGCCTGCTACGAAGTCAAGGTGCGCGGTTCCGTCGGTATCGTAAATGTAACTTCCTTTGGCATGCGATACTTCCATCGCCAAAGGATGCGGCGTGGTTTGCGCTTGATACGTAAAGAAATCCTTTTTCATTGGTCTTTCTTTGGAGTCAGTTGCCTTGGATCCGGGGGTCGTTTTTGTTGTGTCGAATCCAATTTCGGTCGCGTCATCGGTTTTGGGTCGTCTTCCCGATTCTGCAAATCTTCCGGTTTTAATTTGGAAATTTCAGGAAGCAATAGCTCCTCTTCAGGAACATCTTCGAAGAAAGCTCCTTCGTCCTCAGGCAGTGGAATACCTCGAATTTTAGGAAGTACAGGCTTCGGTTTCCCTTGAAATAGATCGGCCACGGTAAACAAACGTTCTTCACCGCGCCAATTGAAACCAGGAAGGATACGGGCATTGTTTGGAAATTCAGAAGGAGGGTATATCTTACCCGGTACTTTTTTCACGAAGCGAATTCCGGTAATTTGCTGATTTTCCAGATACATCTGTATGCTACTGGAGGTGGTGTTGTCGATCCCTACGAGCTCCCCTTCATCATCCCTAAAGAAGTAAATGGCTTCCGTATTCTTAATAATATTAACGGTGTCTAATTGGTTATTGGTGAACAGCCCGATGAGTCGCTCTCCTTTTACCTGATTGTAGCCACTACTATCTATTTGAATCAAGAACGCATTGTTAAAGACCTTCAAGGTATCTAACTTTTCGGTCTTTTTATTGGAAAGAATGTGTATGGTATCTCCGGTCATTTGGTTCTCGCCATTCCATAGTACCGGATCACGCAATAGTTTGGTAATGCCAGCTTCCTGATCTACGTAGATCGAATCACATTTTCCACTGGTGGGTGCTTCGGAAGGAAGTCCGGGTTTAAACATGCGCGCCCGGTAGAAGCCTTTAATGATCCGCCGTTCGGGTTTCCCGGTTACTTGCAAGGTGTCGGCATGTATGTAAATAGAGTCGTTGTCCCGAAGCGTTACCGCCACCGCCCTTTTGGTGATAAATACCGAATCTTTCTCGCGGAATACTTCGGCATAATGCCCCCGAATAATACTTTTGTTTAGCGTGTCTAATACTTTGATGTTATTGGTAGCGGAAGCGAAACTCTTATTCCGATCGAAATAGATACTATCGCCATAGAGCGTTCTGTTGTCATAATCGACCCTGGAATTTTTAACGAAATATCCCGTATCGCCTCGCGTATCGTAATACCCTCGTTCACAATAGACCGTGCTGGTTTCGCTCACTATAGTAGACTCACCGTATAAGTACGCGCCTCCCGTTTCTGAGTAAAAATCTAATTGCTCTGAATTGACGGTGTACTTCGGATTGACGATTTTGACCTTCGACAAGAACTGATACTTCTTACTTTCCGCATAATAGCGGCCAATCCTGCTGGTAAGGGTGCTTGCCGTATCGCGAACGGTACCGCCGGTGCGGTAGTAAGCTTGTTGTTTTACCCGATCAAAGTAAAGGGTGTCGGTTCGAAGGGTTGTTTTGGGTTCCGTAAGCACTACGTCGCCACTGGCAAAGGCAAAAGAAGTGTTTCCGTTGTACTCCCCGTATTTACTACGCATGGTCACGGTGTCGCCCTGCGTTAAGCGAACGTTTCCGTAGGCTTTTACAAAATTATCATTGAGATAGACATAGGCCTGATCACACCACATTTCCACGCCTTCATGGACAATATATACTTGTCCCGATGTGTCTTTCGTATAGATAATAGCGTTGGGAAATTCGGGCTTTTTTTCGAGGTAACCCGATTGTACCGAAACTTTGGTGGTTGAAATAGTATCTTGAACCTGTGCCACAGATGTTTTCATTCCGAAAAGGAAGAAAACACTCAGCAACATATATTTCATAGCATTCAGCACCGTATTCTAGATAACGCCTTTCATCGAAGGCTATTGTTTCCTTATCGATGAATGGTCTGGGTTCTGTCGGGTCCTACCGAAACGATCTTGATAGGAGTTTCCAGTTCTTTCTCTAAGAACGCGATATAATCGTTCAATTCCTTCGGAAATTGATCAACGCTGGTCATTTTCGTTAAATCTTCTTTCCAACCGGGCATTTCAGTGTAGACCGGAGTAACATTCTCTGCTTCGATATTATACGGAAGGTGTTTGATCTTCTCGCCTTTGTAATTGTAGGCTGTGCAAACTTTCAGCTTATCGAAACCGCTTAACACGTCGCCTTTCATCATCATCAATTGGGTCACGCCGTTTACGCGTACGGCATATTTTAAGGCTACAAGATCTAACCAGCCACAACGTCTAGGTCTACCGGTGGTCGCACCAAATTCGTTTCCTACTTTCCCCATGGTAGCACCGTATTCGTCGAACAATTCGGTAGGAAAGGGGCCGCTTCCTACACGGGTGGTATAGGCTTTAAAGATTCCGAACACCTCCTGAATTTTTCCCGGAGCCACTCCCAGTCCGGTACACGCTCCGGCAGCCGTAGTATTTGAAGAGGTTACAAAAGGATAAGTTCCAAAGTCAATGTCTAGTAAAGAACCTTGAGCGCCTTCCGCGAGTATCGTTTTTCCGTCACGTTGCGCCTGATATAGATACTCCTCGCTGTCAATAAAGGTAAGTTCCTGTAAGGTTTCAATGGCGTCAAAGAACTGTGCTTCCAACTCGGCCAAATCATATTGAATATCTACATTGTAGAAATCGATCATGGCTTCGTGCTTATTTGCTAACGAACGATATTTATCGCGCCATCCGTCCATTTCTATATCGCCCACTCGGATCCCGTTCCTACCGGTTTTATCCATGTAAGTAGGGCCAATACCTTTCAGCGTACTTCCAATTTTAGCCTTCCCTTTAGAAGCTTCGGAAGCAGCGTCAAGCAAGCGATGGGTTGGTAAAATAAGATGCGCTTTTCGCGAAATAAGCAGTTTCTTTTTGATGTCGATGTTGAACGGCTGAAGGTTATCTAGTTCTTTCTTGAAAATCACCGGATCGATCACCACGCCATTTCCTACCAAATTGATGGCATCGGGATGGAAGATACCACTGGGTATGGTGTGTAACACGTGTTTAATTCCATCGAATTCGAGGGTGTGCCCGGCATTGGGGCCTCCCTGAAAGCGTGCGATTATATTATAATTCTTGGTTAGAACGTCAACGATTTTACCTTTTCCTTCGTCGCCCCATTGAAGGCCTAACAGTAGGTCTACAGCCATAATTTAATTTGAATTGGAAGATTTTCGATTTCCGTAGAAATACAGCGAATGGTTGGTGATCTCAATATCGAAAACCTCTTCGATGGTTTTTTTAATACTTTGAATTCTGGGATCGCAGAACTCGATCACTTCTCCGTTTTGAAGGATTACGTGGTCGTGTTGGCGATCGAAATACGACTTCTCGTATTGCGCCTGCTTTTCTCCGAATTGATGCTTGCGTACGAGTCCGCATTCCAACAACAACTCTATGGTGTTGTAGAGTGTGGCCCGACTCACTCGATAATTCTTGTTTTTCATATCGAGGTACAAAGATTCGATATCGAAATGGTCGTCCTGATCGTAAATTTCCTGTAAAATCGCAAATCGCTCGGGTGTTTTACGATGCCCTTTTTCTTCCAGATAGCCCGTAAATACATTCTTTACGATCGCCTGGTTATTCATGTCGGTCTTAGAACTCATACGTTGGGCAAATTTAGCGAATTATGCGCGCGTAACTTTATCTATTCCGTTTATTTTTTTGATTCGATTCACCAGATCGTTCAAAATCGACTTGTTTTTGACGACGACTGTGATTTTTCCTGTAAAGACACCGTCATCACTATCAAAATGCACGCCGCGCATATCAATATGTAAATTGTTAGACACTACTTTGGTCACCTCGTTTACCAATCCCATGTGGTCTATTCCTGTAATGATGAGTTGCGCTTTAAATTCTTCCTTGGTAGAATCGATCCATTTCGCTTTCATGATGCGGTAGCTGTAATTGCTTTGCAACTGCAGCGCATTCGGGCAGTTTTGCTTGTGTACTTTGATCCCGTCATTGACCGTCACAAAACCAAACACATCATCCCCGGGTATGGGGTTGCAGCAATGTGACATCTTGTAATCCAGCTTTTCTTCCTCTTTTCCGAAGACTAGTTGATCGTATTTTTCTGTGAATTCTTCTTTATTAATTTCTTCAGGATCGTTGGGTCTGCGAATTCTGTTTTTAAAGAAATTGACGAAGGCATTGCTTCTGGAGGAGGCAAAATCTTTCAATTTTGGATTATCGATAATCCCGGCGCCCACACGATAGAACAGGTCCAGACTGGTTTTGAGCTTAAAGTACACCACCAGTTGGTTCACCGTTTTTTCGTCTAGCGTGATCTTGAGAGATTTGAGCTTTCGCGCGAGAATCTCTTTGCCTTCTTCGGCTATTTGTTTTTGCTCTTCTTTGAGAGACGACTTTATCTTAGACCGCGCCCTACCTGTGGTGACATAATCTAACCAGTTGGCGGAAGGTTTGGCCTTTTCGGAAGTAAGCACTTCCACCTGATCGCCGCTTGTTAGTTCATGGCTAAGCGGAACCAGCTTTCCGTTCACTTTAGTGCCACGGGTTCGGAGCCCGATTTCGGTATGTACCTGAAACGCAAAATCTAAGGCGGTGGCATGCTTCGGAAGGGAATACAAATCGCCCTTGGGTGAGAACACAAAGATCTCCTTGGAATAGAGGTTCAATTTGAACTCTTTCACAAAGTCGACGGCACTAATCTCCGAATTTTCTAAGGTATCCTGAAGCTTGTTCAGCCAGTCTTCGAGTCCGCCATCATCCGCGCCTTTATTTTTGTATTTATAGTGGGCCGCGTATCCTTTTTCTGCGATCTCATGCATGCGTTCGCTTCGAATTTGAACCTCTACCCAACGCCCCTTGGGTCCCATTACGGTAATGTGCAAGGCTTCATAGCCGGTAGATTTAGGCGAAGAGATCCAATCACGCAGACGCAAGGGGTTGGGCCTAAAATGATCGGTTACGATCGAATAGATTTTCCAGGCGAGAAACTTTTCATTGGCGGCGTCACTTTTGTAGATGATGCGGATGGCGAACTTGTCGTACACCTCATCAAAGCTCACATTTTGCGCCATCATTTTTTTCCGAATAGAGAAAATGGATTTTGGACGTCCTTTGATTTGATAGTTCAGGTGCTCTTGATCTAAGGACTCCTGAATGATATTAGTAAAGGCTTTGATATACGCGTCTTGCTCTTCCTTGCTTTCTTTGATCTTGCTAAGAATATCGTCGTAGACTTCGGGTTCGGTGTATTTGAGTCCAAGATCCTCCAGTTCTGTCTTAATATTGTAAAGGCCAATTCGGTGTGCTAAGGGAGCGTAGATGTACAGTGTTTCCGAAGCAATTTTAACCTGCTTATGCGACGGCATGGAATCCATAGTTTGCATATTGTGAAGGCGATCGGCGATCTTTATGATGATCACCCGAATATCTTCATTGAGGGTGAGCAACATTTTTCGGAAATTCTCTGCCTGAAGCGAAACGTCTCCATCGTAGGGCATGTTCGAAATCTTGGTAAGCCCATCGACGATGCGGGCTACCGTTTCGCCAAACATTTGCTCGATATCGGCCAGTGTATACACCGTGTCTTCCACGACATCATGTAGTAGCGCTGCGGCAATTGAGGTAGCATCCAAACCAATTTCAGAAGCGACGATCTTAGCCACTGCCAAAGGGTGGAAAATATAGGCCTCCCCAGATTTACGACGCTGGTCTTTATGGGCGTCGACGGCAACGTCGAAAGCACTTCTAATGAGTTTTTTATCCTCATCAGTAAGCAATCGATAGCTGATGCGTAAGAGTTCTTTATACTCTTTCGCAAGTTGTTTTTTTTCTTCTTCTAAAGCAGCTTCCGTCATAGATTAAAAGTACAATTTCCCGTTTAATTGACCAATTTATTTTACGTTCCCAAAGAGCAATTTTCTTCCGCTAAATCCTTGACAACTATATCACTTTTATTCCTTATTTTGCTTCGGAAGCCGATTGCAAATCGATTCGTTCTCGTGTGAGATAGGTACCTTCTTCCAGCTCGCAAATGTACGCCACCAGAGCTTCCCGAAGTTCGCAGTGCAAATTCCATGCTGCATTCACATCTTTAGCACTGCACAAGGCTCTTAGTTGAATGGATTTATCGCTGGTATCTACTACTTGAAGGACAGGCGGACTCTCACGATCCCATTCTTCCGAAGCTTCTAAAAGTTCTTCAAATTTTTGACGCACCTTCGGAACGTCTAGACGGTAATCGGCATGAATGACGATGGGTCTAATTTGATGGGAACTGGTCATCGACCAATTTTCAAAGATGTTCGAAATCACCCACTTTAACGGAATTACGAGTCGGCGTAAATCCCAGGTTCGCACCACGAGGTACGTAAAGCCAATTTCTTCCACATGACCCCATTCATCCTTGATAATGACGGTGTCGCCCACCCGAAGTGGACGTGTTATCGCAATTTGGAGTCCGGCGAAGATATTACCCAGGGTATTTTGCGCAGCAATACCCAGAATTACAGTAACCACTCCGGCCGAGGCGAGCAGCGATATCCCTACTTTTTCCAGGGCTCTGAACTGTGAAATGATGATATAGCCTCCAATGACCACGATGGCAAAGGTCACCACACGTCTCGCGACCGAAATATAAGTGAGCATCTTTCGGGCTTCTTCGTTTTCTTCTTCGGAAACATCCCCAATCTTGTTTTCGGCGATGTAGGTCATTAGATAATCGACAAAACTGGTGACAAACCAGGTCACTGATCCAATCATCAAAACGATAAGGCTGGTATAGACAATATTCGCCAGCCCCCCCGAGAGTGAGATCAACTGATCTAAGGTGACATAAAAGAATAAGGTTCCGAAAAGAAGTCCCGCAGGTCGTGCCAGTTTGTTGGCAATATGGTTGATCCAGATTTTTTTGGAACGATGAAAAAGCTTTCGGAACAAATAGGTTAGCACTCTTCCGAAGAAATACGCCAACAATAACAGAATGAGGGTTCCTGCCACCTTCCAGACCGGTATTCCTAAAAAAGTGATCCGCGCCCAATCGGGCATCATCAGATCTAATTTACGCGGCCCGTATTCCTGGTATAAGGGTTCAATATTGTCAACCGTATTGGCAGAAATTAACCATAACGCACCGTAGTCTTTGTAGCGCACCCGTTGCACCCGAAACACAATGTCGCGATCTCCCAATGCTACTTCGCCAAAAACCACGCTTCTTCTGGGCTTTCCGGCGATGGCTTGATTGGTGGTGGTGCTAATGTCTACTTGTCCGTCGGGTCGATCGGACACGCCATCCCAATTGATATTGGTTCGCTGATTAATAACAAAGTACAGTTTCTTCGCCAGGGTGATCGCATCTTCCTCGGTAAGCGTTTTAGGCATTAAATTGAAGTTCATGGCGTGGATGGCGTCCTGAAAATCGTTGTTGCGGGCGCTCAGCACAAAATGTTCTAAGGTAGCCTGTGGGGTACGAAGGTTAAAGCTCGTAGGAGGGAGGCCAATTTGATCGTTCAGTCGGTTGACCACGTAGTAGGCTTCATTGTAATCACTTAGCGGGTTGGTGTAGAATTCATCATTCTTATTTACCACGCTATCTTTTGAGGGAAGCCCCATTTCTTTAGAAATAGAATCTTTTACCTGTGCGCACATCGGGATGGGGGCGCTACTAATAATGAAGAGAAAAAGGAGCGTTGCGAAATATTTCATCCTACTAAAATACGCAATTCCTTTAGGAAGTTCGTGCCTTAGCGTTTCAAATGCTGAACACGTTGAAGGAGGGTAGGATGGGAGTAGTAGAAGAATACGTAGGCAGGATGTGGTGTTAAATTACTCAAACTGTGTTTGGATAGTTTTTTGAGGGCATTGATCAAGGGAGCCGCTGCAAAAGTTGTTTCGGCGTATCGATCGGCTTGATATTCGAAGGCCCGCGAGATCATGTTCATGAAAAGTCCGGTGATTTCAGAAATAGGTGTGAACAAAACCGTAAAAGCGATCAATCCTATGTGAAATGAGGGTTCTGCAACCGACAAGGCTTCGGATAACAGTGGGTTTCCGATAAGCAACGATAACAACCACAAGGTAATCCCGGTACTCAGGGTTGCTGCGATGAGATTGGTTATAATATGCCTTTTTTTATAGTGTCCTACTTCGTGCGCCAGGACAGCCACAATTTCTGAATCTTCCAAATCGTTAATCAAGGTATCGTAGAGCGTGATTCGTTTCTGACTCCCAAAGCCGGAGAAGTAGGCGTTCGCTTTAGTACTTCGCTTAGAACCATCGATCACGAAAATGTTCTTTAGATCGAATCCAACTTGCTGCGCATAGGCTTCAATTTGAGTGCGTAGCGAACCTTCCTCCAGCGGCGTTTGTTTGTTGAAAAGTGGCACAATTAATCGCGCATAGAAGAGGTTCATTAAGAGGCTAATGAGGGTAATCAACCCCCAGGCGTACCACCAAAAAGAAGCACCTACCCATTCGTAAAACAGTATCAATGCGGCCAGCACGCCACCGCCTACTATTCCTAGTAATAACCATCCTTTGAGTTTGTCTATAAAAAAGAGTTTCGGCGTGGTTTTGTTGAACCCAAATTGTTCCTCGATCACGAAGGTTCTATAGTATGAAAATGGCGTCGATAACAGGTCGGAAGCAAACATGATAATTCCGAAGAACAGCAATCCCACCCAAACAGGGTGGCTAGTGACCGAACGCGCGATGGCATCTACCCAGGCAAAGCCTTCCAAAAAAAAGAACGCGAGCGTCACCACCAACGAAAACGAACTGCTTAGGAGTCCGAATCGAAAAGACGCCTTTTTATACCGTTGCGATTTTTGGTATTCGCCTTCTTCAAATACCCCTTGTAATTCCTCCGGTACGGGATCGTCAAAATGGTTTGCATTGAGGAGTCCGAGTGCAGTATCCCAAATAAAGTTGAGAATTATAATTCCAATTAAGATGTAGAAAAGGACTTCGGGGCTCATTCAAAATTGCGTTGTCGTTTGGCCTCAAAGATAAGAATTCCCGCTGCTACCGAGACGTTCATAGAATCAATATCTCCTTGCATGGGTATCATAATGTTCTTTTTGCTTGCCATCCTCCAGGCCTCGGTAAGTCCGTAGGCCTCAGTACCCACAACGATTGCAGTAGCGCTCTGGTAGTCCAGCGTATGATACGGAACCGCGTCTTGTAAGGTAGCGGCATAGATGGCAATATTATTTTTAGTCAGCCAGGCAATGATTTCTGTCGTCGTTGCCGCGGCGACAGAACGGGTAAACAAACAACCCACGCTGCTGCGAATGATATTTGGGTTGTATAGGTCGGTTTTGGGGTTGGCGATGATAATACCATCTAGATCTGCTGCATCTGCAGTACGCAACAAGGCGCCAATATTTCCGGGCTTTTCGGGTGCTTCAGCCACCAGTAATAGTGGGTTCTTACGCGTGAAGCTAAGTTCGTCTAGGCTGTGTTTTTTTTGATGTGCCAATGCCAAAACGCCTTCGGTAGAACCTCTGTATGCAAGTTTTTCATAGACCTCGGTACTTACATGAATGATGGCTTCGGAAGCTATTGATGCCTGCATTTGGCGCAGCCATTCTTCGGCCACAATTTCGGGCTGAACAAACAAAGTGTGTAAGCGATACCCATTGCCGAGGGCCAATTCAATTTCCCGTTGCCCCTCTATGGGAAACAACTCTTGTTGGCGGCGTTCTTTCGATTTCTCCTGAAGTAGGCGGTACTTTTTTACCAGCGGATTTTGGAGACTGCTAAGAAATTTTGGCATAACACAAAGATACTTTGAAAATTATAAACGCTACTTTTGAAAAAAACGAATTACAATGCTTCAAAAATTACTTCTTTTTTTCTATTTCTTCGGAATGACAACCCTCCTTCAAGCCCAGGTAGTAGCGGGAATTCCAGACGACCTTATTGAATGTGATGTAAATAACCCCGGCGATCAAACGGAAGTTTTTGATCTCACCGAAACCGAAACGCAAATCATCAACGGGCAATCGAATGTGGTGGTAAGCTATCACCCCACCTCGGGAGATGCGCTTGGAAATAATAACGCCTTTCCCAATCCTGAAAATTTTACCAATACGGCCAATCCGCAATTGATTTTCGCCCGACTCCAAAGCACGAACGGACAAGGTTGGGAAGTGGTTTCCTTTCAAATTATTGTACCCTTGATCCCCGTGGTCGAGAATGCCCCGGAAAATCTTGAAATTATTGAAGGTGATGGTGATGGTGAGGCGATCTTTGACCTAACTGCTAACGAAAGCACCGTACTTGGGAGTCAGGATCGCTTTTTGTTTTTATTTGACTATTACCGTAGCCAAGAGGATGCCGACAATGAGGAAAATGTCATCACAACTCCAGAGGCATTTGCCAATGAAAGTAATCCACAAACTATTTACGGGCGTATGAATAATCTGGAACGCCAGTGTTATTATGAAGTATTTACCTTCGAAATCAGCACCGATGGAAGTTTTGGTATTAATGATGCATTTTTCGATGCCGCCAGCTTGGAGGCAACAATCGTGGCATCTGAATTGCGTTTTCAATTTTCAGAAAATACTTCGGAAGTTCAGGCTGCGGTGCACAACGTAGCAGGAAAAACAGTTGTTGTAAGTACCTTGGTGGGAAACCGACCAACGATGTCGGTGACCGGATTGGCTTCGGGAATATATTTTCTGAAGCTTCAGAAAGAAGGTGTCTCAAAAACCATTCGATTTATTAAACAATAGACATGCCTATGAAAAAGCAACTGCAAACACTGTCATTGATGGTCGTGGCAACATTGTTCCTTAGCTGTAACGACACTTCTAAACAAACCAATCCTTCCGAAATGAAAGCATTGGAAGTTTCCGAAGTAACCCACCCATCGGAGGCGCTCCCGGCCTTAATGCAGGAGGTGCTTGAGGCCCACGGTGGAAGGGCAAACTGGAACGCCATGCAAAACCTATGTTTTGAATTTAGAGGGCGATCGGGTGTCGAGATTCACACGGTGTCATTGCCGAATCGCCTTACAAAAATCGAACACGAACATTGGTCAATGGGCTACGACGGCAACTCGGTATGGCTGTTAGAAAATAAGGAAGATGCGTATCCCGGAAATGCTCATTTTTATTACAATTTAATGTTCTACTTTTACGCCATGCCTTATGTACTGGCCGATCCCGGGATTGTTTACGAAACCCTTCCGCAGGAAACCTTAGCGGGAACCACCTACGATGTTACTAAAATTAGTTATAAGGCGGGTACCGGTGTCTCTCCCGAAGACGAATACAAATTGTACACCCACCCGGAGGACCATACCATGCAATGGCTAGGGTATACCGTGACCTATCGCTCTGGCGAGCAAAGTTCAGATTGGCATTATATAAAATACGACCGTTGGAAAGCGGTAAACGGGCTCTTACTGCCGGAAAAACTTACCTGGTACGAAGTGGAAAATAATCAGCCTACAAGTGAGCGGAACGACCTCGTCTTTAAGAATATCTCGATCACACAAACACCTTTGGAGGCTTCCGTTTTCAAAAAACCGGAAGGAGCTGAAATAGTGACGCGTAACTAGGTTAGGGGGTATTAAAAATTTGAGTAAGCGCAGCTACCGTATGGTGTTTCCAACACTTCCAATCGTGACCTCCATCGCTTATCCTCAATTCATTCGGGATGCTGTCCTGAAGCATCTGCTGCTGTAACCGGGTGACCACCGGAACAATGTTAAAAACATCATCATCTCCCACCGACAAAAAATAGAAAGGAGGATCATCATTGCGCTGTGCGTTTTGCCATCGATGCGTATACGAATAATCGCTCCATATGGAGTCGCTGAAAATACTGTCTTTGGCAAAGGCTTTTACCTTTCGAGACGAACTAATGGCCGGAGGCAGCGGTTCGTAGGAGGCCGGACTCAATAAAATGACCTGTTGAAAGGTTTGTGGTTGCCGTAATGAAAAGCGTAACGCCCCGTATCCACCGGCCGAATTTCCGGCGATAATACGTTGATTGGTGTCAATGCGATATGCTGTTTCAAGGAAGGGCATGAATTCTGAAAGATAAAAATCTTCCATCTGTATCTCGTCTCTATTTACATACCAAGAGTTTCCGGCGTCGATGGTGGTTGCGATCAGTGGGGGAATGATTTCATTCTGGATCAAGGAGTCTAACAAGCGCGCAACATCACCTTCTTCCTCTTGAAACCAATCTTGGTGATCTCCACCATGGCCATGTAAGAGATAAAGTATGGGCAACTTTGTGGTAAGGCTGTCATAGTTAGGCGGAAGATACACCTGATAAGCGACATCATTGGATAGTTTTTTGGTGGAAAGCTCCCCTTGTACAACCTTTCCTTTTGTTGGCTGAGTTTCAGGGGAAGTACACGCAAGTATCGTCAAGCTCGTCATTATAAAGCCAAGGATCTTAGCGCGATGTAAAAGAAACCACCAGTTCTTTCGAAGACGTTTTAATAACATAATAGTCGGTATTTTCTGTTAGCTTTCCGTTTCCTGATTCGATCTTAGGAATGGAATGTGTTTTTTTGCTGAATTGAAACGCCAGGTTCCAATCGGTTTTTTTTGCTGAAGATGCCAGGTTTTGGTATCATCATTATTTTCAAAATACAAGGAGATCTTGTTATTGCCTACCCGAACATTTTCTAGAGAAACCTTCTTCCAGGTACTCGGAAGTTGTGGTTGTACCATAATCTCTTTTTGATGCGCTGTGGGTTGTATTCCGAAGAACTGCGTGACGACAGGCACCGCAATACCGTAAGCATTCCAAGCTTGCGTGAACATTCCGTAGTCTGGGGATACTTCGTAGATACTTCCCGGAAGTGCAAAACTGAAGCTGCGTATAATATTCTTTACATATCCCAAGGCTTGGTCGGGTTGCCCATACTGATTGTTCGCAATGGCTTGAACGCCGGTGGGTAAGGTCATCACTGCGCCGGTATACGTAAACACCTTTCCGCCTTGAAAAGACCCTTCTTCTGAGGCAGCATTCTCATCGCGATCTATACCGGTGACAAATACCCCAAAAGGGTTGGTGTACTTGGCTGCTGTTTGTAAGGCTTTTGTGGCTTGTTCGGGTGTGGCAATTCCTACTTCCATAGGAGTGTTTACCACCCAGTTATGGTGTACAACAAAGGGTCTTGGCGTGGCAGAAGGGTGCGCAATAATTTCCTGCTTCGTCTGCTGTAATTCTGCTACTGCCCATGGTTTGTTCAAGCTATCGGCACGCACCATAGCATCCTCAATAAGTTGCAGGGCTTGAGTGTCGGTTCCGATGAAATCCGCATAGCTTTGAAAGGCTTCCGACCAAAAATCGGTATTGATCTTTTGCTTCAACTGGGCTGCTATGTCGGTATAGCGTTCGGCCAATTCAGGTTTTTCCAAGATCACCGCCATTTTAGCGGCATCGGCAAAGGCCTTTTGTGTGTAACTGGCCACATCGATCATCTCGCTATCCATTCCGTGGATCTCCATCATACCAAAACCATCCGGCAACAGATTCCCGTCGGCATCGTTTTCCGCAAGCAACCAATCCAGTCCGCTTTCAATGGTTGGAAAATACTTCCGCAAGAATTCGAGATCTCCGTTCCACTGAAAAACTTGCCATATTAAGGAGGCGAACTGCGGAGTTTCATTGATGTTTCCGGGATTGAAAACCGCCCCATTGGTAGACATTTCATGAATGATACGACCGTTGCCGTTTGTAACGCGCGACATGCTGTCTATTACTGCAATGGTATTGTAAACAGCTTCAGTTTGTCCCAGTACCATATAGCCTTGCAGTGCGTATTCACTGTCCACACCAAACCACCACGGGTAGTCCGGGAGTCCGGCCCCAATGCCCGAACCGATCTCCGGAACCGTTCGTACGAGCCAGTCGTTGTTATATTTTAACCATTCGAATGCCTTATTTAATAGCGTGTCTGGTGTGGTCAACTTGGTTTGAGCGGCCAAGTCTTGGTAGCGTTGTTTTTTTGTTTCGAACAAGGACTGCCATTGCTGTTGAAGGGTCTCAAAGGAAGAAATGGCTGCTTCCGAAGACTGATAAGAGCCGGCGATGGTAACGGTAAGGACTTCGCTGCTTTTCGGTGGCAGGGAAAGTTTATAGGTGGTTACTCCGGATGCCCCTTTCCCGGTTTGCGTATTGGGAAGGTGGGTGTGTGTTTCAGGTGTGCGTTCGGTACCAAAGATCACAAACCAAGGATTGCTTGCGTCTTTCGCTTGCCAAGCATTCAAGGCAGCAATATACTGTAAACTATCGGCAGCATCAATCATTTCGGTTCGCTTGCCTAACCAAGTGGGGCGTAGATCGGTCTGCCCTGTAAATTCAAATTGAAACTCTTTTGTTACGTCTTCGGTGTTGTTGAATTCATATTGAATTAAGATCCCTTCCACATCATCAGGCACGAAGTGCGTTCGGGTGATATCGAGACCATTGTGTTCAGCATATTTCAAACTATTGGCAAAAGGGTAATTCGTAAATTGTTGTGCGCTTTCGAGTGCAACGGTGTCTTTTTCGGTAAGCATTCGCGCCTCAAAACCATCCATCAATTTGATAGGGTGGTTCCAAATACCACCCATTTCTCCTTTGATGTGCCATCCAAGATCAGGAAAACTACCGTCTTGATGCCCTACCATATAAACGCGATTTCCTGCTGTTACAAAGGGCGATGATAGGTATTGTTGTGTTCCCTTGATGGAGGGGCTGCCATCCAATAGTGTTCGTAGTGTCGAAGTGTTTGTGGATGGCTTTTGATCTTGGCAACCCAATAGACCGAGAAAGGCAAGTAGAATGGGCAGATTAAAAACTTTCATTTTGAGGATCGTTTAGGAAGGTTTTCTAAAAAAATGTACCGTTCATTCTCATAATCTAATTGGCAAAAATAATGGGCCATCCCGTTGGTAACCATCAAATAGGTAGCTTGTGTCACTAGGTTATAGCGAGCAATTTGGTCGAAGGTGTCTTGCGAGATAGCGATGTGTGGGGCTTTACACTCCACGATCAGGTAAATGCTTCCGTCCTTATTGAAGACGACAACGTCATATCGCTTCGTGGTTTGATGGACCGTTAGTTGCTTTTCGACATTGATGTGTGATAAAGGAATTTCCTGCTCTTTCAGAAGAAATTGTACTACATGCTGCCGCACCCATTCTTCAGGCGTCAAGACCATAAATTTTTTCCGTATCACATCAAAGATCAACGTTTTGTTTTCTTTATTTTTGAGGCGGAAGGAGTAGTTCGGAAATGAAAGCGATTGCATAGACCGGATTATGAGTATCAAATCTACTAAATAAAACCATGTGGCGTTAGACGAGGTTAAGCAGATCATCAACAACATTCAAGCCGGAAAGATCGCACCGATCTACTTTTTAATGGGGGAGGAACCGTATTATATTGATGGGATTTCTTCTTTTATCGAAGGAAATATTCTGAATGAAACCGAGCGTGAATTCAACCAAATGGTGCTCTACGGAAGAGATGTAAGCATTGACGATATTTTGAGTCAGGCGAAACGCTACCCGATGATGGCCGAGCGACAAGTAGTGATCGTTAAGGAAGCGCAGGATCTTTCTCGTACGATTGAAAATTTAGCGCCCTATGCGGAAACACCACAAACATCAACCGTTTTGGTAATCTGCTACAAGTACAAAAAACTTGATGCACGAAAGAAATTGTCTAAAAACCTCAAAAAATATGGAGGTGTGCTGTTTGAGAGTAAAAAGTTATACGACGACAAGGTGCCCGATTGGATCCGCAGGGTCTTAGCCGGAAGAGGGTATACCATTACGCCCAAGTCCTCGCAGATGCTGGTTGAATTTTTAGGAAACGATCTGGGCAAAATCAACAACGAATTAGAAAAATTACAGCTAATTATGGGGCCAGGCGGACAAATAACGCCGCAACTTATTCAAGAGAACATCGGAATAAGTAAGGATTTCAATAATTTTGAACTGCAAAATGCCATTGGGGAACGCGACATGAAGAAAGCCTTTGCGATTGTACAATATTTCGGGCAAAACTCCAAGAATCATCCAATGGTCATGACGGTGGCGTTGCTGTATAGTTTTTTCAGTAAAATTCTAAAATATCACGCGCTTTCTGATAAATCGAGCGCGGCAAGAGCACTGGGTGTGAGTCCGTATTTCGTCAAAGATTACCAAATCGCGGCACGCAACTTTTCCATGAAAAAGGCGAGTAAGGCCATTGAAGCCATTCGCGAAGCCGACCTGAAAGGAAAAGGGGTGGGTGCCGCCAATGTATCTCAGGGCGATCTATTAAAAGAATTATTGGTAAAGATTTTTCGATAAGCTTACTTCAGTTGAAGTAGAAGGCCGCTCGGTTTTTATCCGAAACATTTCAACTCACAGAAGTGGCTGCCGAATCCGTTTTGCCATTATCTTCGATCCACCGAATATCTTCCAGCGCCGGTCAAAGCAATCACTAAAAAAGCAAAAAAGTAAACAAGGGCCAATTCTTTTCTTCCGAAGGGATCATTTCCATGCACCACAAAAGCAGCCACCGCCATGGTAATAATGGTAGGGATCGCAGCCAGTCTTGTTTTAAAGCCAAGAATGATCAACATGGGGCAGATGGCTTCGCCAATCACGGTGAGTATTAGAGAAACCGTGCTTCCCAACCCTATTGGGTCGCCAAATTCCAGATTTCCCTGAATCAATTTTAAAAGCTTCGGAATTCCGTGCGTTAGCATCATTCCGGAAAAAGCAACGCGTAAAATAAATAACCCGATGTGATAGGTGGCAGTCATGAATGTAAATGTGTTGGTTTGAAGTTTTAAATGTAAGTAAAGAATTACAAGTATCAAATCGACGTAACTTTTAATTTACATCAACTTGTCATTTCCTTCCTTTTCTGAAATTTCAGCAACAGTTTTTTCACGCTACCTTAACATTCCACTAAACTGCTCAAGCCGCTTCCGAAGTAATTTAGTCACCATTGAAAAACTAATACCTATTACATGAAAAAAATTACGTTGGCGGCGCTGCTTCTAGCAACTGCCTTTACCTATGCACAAGTGGAAACCGTAGCTTCAACCAGTTTTGAAGAGGCTACGGCCGATGCTCAATATGTAGACACAGGCGACCCCAATGTGGCGCATGACCTTGTTAATAATGCCGGAGAATCGGTTGTTGATTTTACGGCTACAGCGACCGAAATGGGCTTTGACGCCTCCTATGCTCCCTACGTGACTCCAGATGTAGGTCTCACCGATGGAGATTTTGTGGGAGCTTCTAATTTCACAGGAGATGTAGGCGCTTATACCGATGGCGCTCAAGGCTATCAATTACAAGATACCGATGGGGTGATGATCGTCGAATTTGATGTGGTTGACCTTACAAGCTATACCAATAACGAAGTGTCGCTTGATTACTTCATCAATGAGACCGGTTGGGAATGGGACGCTGCTAATCCCGGGGAGAGCGGCTCCGATATCATTCACATCTATGTACGCGATCTTACCAATGCTACCACCATCGATATTCTAAATACCGAAGGGAACGATATCGACGATCTTATGATTGAAGATGTATGGACTACTGGAAACGTTGCATTGCCCGATAATATCATGGCACAGCTGGTTGTAGAACTACAGAGCAATTCGGGTGCCGAAACCTTGTACCTCGATCAGGTGATCTTTGAAGGAGAACCTGCTGTGGCAGCTAATTTGGTGGAAGGCGATATGGCGTTTATCGCGTTTAATGCCGATGGCGATGACGATCTTGCCATGGTGACCTTTGTGGATATCGATCCTAATACCGAAATTTATTTTACGGATACGGAATGGAATGGAACCGACTTCGATTCGGGTGAGGGCGATTGGATCTGGAACAGCGGTGGAACGACCATTCCTGCTGGAACCGTGATCGTCTTCAACACTATCGATGCTGGAATCACAGCCAACTTGGGAAGCATCACCTTCGATGATGCCGGTGGGATTTCCGCTACAGAGGAAGCCATCTTTGCCTATACTGCCACGGCGGTACGTATGCCCGACACCTTTATTACTGCCATTGCGAACGATGCGGCCGGATATGGAACCCTTGCAGGTACCAACCTTTCGGAAGGGGTAGAAGCATTGACGCTTCCTGCGTCTAGCGATATCGCCGAATATGCCGGAACTAGAATTGCGCCAGATTACGCGACCTTCAAAACCGAAGTAAAAGACCTCGCTAATTACAATGTGCAAGGCGATGTAACCGATGCGCATACCGACGGAATCGACCCAGATCTTCCCTTTGATGAAACCATGTTCATCTTAGGAACCACTCCATCCGTTCAGTTTGATGAAGACTATAGTTCCGTGAGTGAAGATGGCGGCACCGTAACCGTTACGGTAACCGTTTCAGACATGCCTCCGGTGGAGGGAAGCATTGATGTTACCTTATTAGTAGGTGGAACCGCAGTGGAAGGAACCGATTTTACCTTTGCCGCTACGGAAACGTTAACCTTTCCAACAGGTTCTTCCGCAGATCAAACGTTCAGTATTCCTGTTATCGATAATAGCGATGACGGAAGTGACCTGTTCTTCGTACTGCAATTGGAAAATGCGCAAAACGTCAATATAGGCGGACAAGATATTTTCTCTGTGTACATCCTAGATGACGATACCGCGGTGCCGGCAGGAGACGATAGTGAATTAGACGTGACCTACCGAACTAGCTATACGGTAGATGCCGCAGGTACGGCTGAAATAACCGCCTACGACCCGGCGACTCAGCGTTTGTTCGTTACCAACGGAGATAAAATAGAAGTACTCGACTTTAGTGATCCAGATAACATTGTTGCCCTGGCTACTGTTAACGTAAGCGATTTTGGTGGTGATGGGGTGCAGAGTATCGCTGTGAGCAACGGACTCGTAGCCGCCGCGATTTCCGTAGATCCAAAAACCGATAATGGTTTCGTTGTGTTGACGGATGCCGACGGAAACAGCCCGGTGGCGTTAGAAGTGGGGCCATTGCCGGATATGCTCACCTTTTCACCTGATGGAACTTTGTTGGTTGTTGCTAATGAAGGGGAACCCAATGATGATTACTCCGTAGATCCGGAAGGTTCTATTTCGGTAATCGACGTTACAGGTGGTTTGGGCGGAACGTCACAAGCTAATGTCACAACACTTTCCTTCAATGCGTTTGATGCGCAACAAGCCGCGTTAGAGGCAGCTGGGGTTCGTATTTACGGTCCGGGTGCTACGGTTTCTCAAGATCTGGAGCCTGAATACGTAACGATTTCTAGTGATTCGCAAATGGCTTATGTCACTTTACAAGAAAACAATGCCTACGCTATTGTAGATTTAAGCAGCCCGGAAATTACCGACGTAGTTCCTTTCGGCTTAAAAGACCACAGTTTGATGCGAAATACCTTAGATACGTCAGATGAAACCGACTTCATTTTTGACGCTTCTTGGCCTATCTTCGGAATGTATATGCCAGACGCCGTTTCTTATTACGAAGTGGCAGGAACAGGATATATCGTAACTGCAAATGAAGGTGATGCGCGCGACTACGATACGTTCGCGGAAGAACGCAAATTAGATGATGCCGATTACAATCCAGATCCTGCGGTGTTTTCTAACATTGATATTTTAGAACTTGAGACCAACCTAGGCGATCTCAACTTTAGTGCAGCTTCCGGAGATGCCAATGATGATGGTTTGTACGAAGAGCTTCACGCGTTTGGAGGTCGTTCGTTCAGTATTTTTGAAGCGAACACCGGAACCTTAGTTTGGGACAGCGGAAACGATTTTGAAGTGATCACGGCGAATGACCCCGTGTATGGCGGAATCTTCAACGCGAGTAATAGCAATAATGAATTTAAAAACCGAAGCGATAACAAAGGGCCGGAACCTGAAGGGGTCACCGTTCACGAAATTAACGGTGAAGCGTATGCCTTTGTGTTGTTAGAGCGTATTGGCGGCGTGATGATTTATAATATTTCAGACCCGAGCAATCCTGTGTTCCTGGAATACGAAAACAGTCGCGATGCCACTCCGGGTGGTACTGAAGATGGTGACCTAGGACCAGAAGGTGTGGTGTATATCCCTGCAGCAGACAGTCCGGTGAACCTCGGCATGTTAGTGATCTCAAACGAGGTAAGCGGAACCCTTTCGATCTATAACTTGAACAACGATGTGTTCTCAGTACAAGATTTTGACCTTGCATCTGAAGGATTCCAACTGTATCCAAATCCGGCGCAGGATCGTATCTTTTTCAACCGTCCGGGTGACTATTCCGTATTCGATTTATTAGGTCGGAAAATCTTAGAAGTAGCGGATGCATCTTCCCTTAATGTGAATACACTTTCTACTGGAACCTATGTGGTGGTAGACGCTTCCGGAGCGACACAAAAACTACTGGTTCAATAAAAGTTGAATTTCTTATTTTAAAAACCGCTTCAATTTGGGGCGGTTTTTTATTTGCGTTATTTTTGAACCGTAACTGATCTCTATGGCATCACCCAACGCTTGGCTGGCGGCAGCCCGATTGCGAACCCTCCCACTTTCCATTTCCGGAATTCTTGTAGGTAGTAGTCTTGCAGCACCTCATTTCTTTTATCGTTCTACTATTTTTTGGTTGGCTATCCTTACTACCATCGGATTTCAAGTGCTTTCCAATTTTGCTAACGATTATGGTGATGGGATCAAAGGAACCGATACCCAACGCGAAGGAGAACAACGGATGGTAGCGGCCGGGATCATTTCCGCAGCACAAATGAAACGCGGCATGATAGCAATTGGTATCGTTACCTTGACCATAGCGCTGCTGCTCATATACGAGGCTTTTGGTGATCAATGGGGGTACGCCTTGTTGTTTTTTGGACTCGGGATTGCTTCCATCATTGCCGCTGTAACTTATACGGTGGGACGTAATGCGTATGGATATAAGGCGCTGGGAGATGTTTTTGTTTTCTTATTCTTCGGAATGCTAAGCGTCCTGGGAAGTTATTTCTTATTCATCAAGCAATTTGTGCTACTAATGATCTTGCCTGCCTGTTCCATCGGATTTTTAAGCATGGCCGTCTTAAATCTGAACAATATGCGTGATCGCGTGGCCGATGCAGCCGTTGGAAAAATTACGCTGGCCGTCAAACTAGGAGCCAAAGGCGCGAAACAATATCATACTGTGCTAATCATTGATGCCCTGGCAGCCTATTTACTCTTTGTGTATGAAACCGGATTTGGTTTGTTGCGGCTGCTTCCGGTACTCGCGTTCCTACCCTTATTTCTGAATGTGCGTACGGTTTGGAAGAATGAGGCTCCTGCCTTATTAGATCCCGAGTTGAAGAAAGTAGCCCTAAGCACCTTTGCCTTTGCTATCTTGATCATGATTACGACGATCTTGACTGCATAAGTGAGTCGCTTCAGAATTTTTAAAATTGCTTAACACCCTATACGCGCAACAAACGGTATCTTTAGAGGAAAATCAAGGATTATGAAAATTACATTTTACGGACAAAATAGTTTGGCCATTAGCGTAGGCGGAAAGAATTTGATAGTGGATCCCTTTATTACGGGAAACGACCTATCTAAGGATAAGGTAGCTATCAATGAGTTGAAAGCCGACTATATCTTACTCACCCACGCGCATCAAGACCATATTCTCGATGCTGAAGCGATCGCTAACAATACCGGTGCGACTATCGTCAGCAATTTTGAGATCGCAAACCATTATGAGGAAAAAGGATTTGACGTACACCCTATGAATCATGGAGGTTGGTGGGAATTTGACTTCGGAAAAGTAAAATATGTCAATGCCATTCACACCAGTTCGTTCCCAGACGGAAGTTATGGCGGACAACCGGGTGGTTTTGTGATCGAAGGCGAGCATAAGAATATTTACATTGCGGGTGACACGGCGCTCACCATGGATATGAAACTCATACCCCTGCATACCAAATTAGATCTTGCCATTCTTCCGATTGGAGATAATTTTACCATGGGCGTGGAGGACGCCATTGTCGCCTGCGATTTTATTGAGTGCGATAAAGTGCTGGGGGTTCATTACGATACCTTTGGATATATTGAGATCGATCACGATCAGGCGAAACGCGCGTTTTTCGAGGCGGGAAAAGACCTGATGCTACTCGATATCGGCGAAAGTATTGAACTCTAAATGAAGGCAGTATTTTTCCAACATACCTTACAATTCAAGCGTCCCGGAGGAACCTCCCGGGGCGTTTTACATACCAAGGATACTTGGTATTTGCGCATCGAGAAGGGTGAGAAATGGGGCATAGGCGAGTGTGGGATGTTTCGGGGACTCAGCGCCGACGACCGTCCTGATTTTGAAGAAAAACTTCAATGGGTCTGCGATCATATTCAGTTGGGAGAAACGACACTTCTGCAGGAGTTGCAGGAATTTCCGGCGATCCAAATTGGAGTGGAGGCTGCTTTTCGCTCGTTGGCTTCGGAAGACCCGTTCACTATTTTTCCTTCGGAATTTACGAAGGGTACCACCGGGATGGATATCAACGGCCTGATTTGGATGGGGTCTCAAGAATGGATGCATCAGCAAATAGAAGCCAAATTAAAAGAAGGTTTCAGCTGTATCAAGATGAAGATTGGCGCTATCGATTTTGAGTCAGAGTTAGCCCTGCTACAATCGATTCGGGATCGTTTTACTTCCGAAGAAATAGAACTCCGCGTCGATGCCAATGGTGCTTTTTCGCCTTCCGAAGCGTTGGAAAAACTAGAACGCCTCGCTGTCTTCGACCTTCACTCTATCGAGCAGCCTATCGCTGCCGGACAATGGCAGGAAATGGCAGCACTATGCGAGAAAACACCCTTACCCATTGCGCTGGATGAAGAATTGATCGGAATTTTTTCCGAAGAAAAACGAAATGAGTTGCTCACAACCGTACAACCGCAATATATCATACTTAAGCCTACGCTTGTAGGTGGGTTTGCCAACTCCGATTTGTGGATATCTAGGGCCACAGCGGTAGGAGCAGGTTGGTGGATTACCTCGGCACTAGAGAGCAATGTAGGATTAAACGCAATTTCGCAGTATACCTTCACAAAAAATAGTAAATTGCCGCAAGGTCTGGGAACAGGCAGTTTGTTTACGAATAATATTGAGGCTCCCCTAACGGTTCAAAACGGACAGTTACAGTACTCCCCGAAACGCGCTTGGGATGCCCATTTCTTGCGAACTGGCGGTTCTTCATAAACGAACTGTAGTATATGTACATTATACAAGCCTATCACTATTTGCACGACTGGTGGCGCTATGCCGTAGGAGCCGTGGTCATTTTCTTTGTTTCGCAACTTGCTGCCCTACCTCTTGTGTTGGCAGCCACCTTTAAATTGATGGCCGATGGGGGCGATCTCGCCTCGCTGGAAGATCCCAATCAGCTAATGACGGTACTCGATTCTAATTTGACGCTGTTCTTGATGTTGCTCAGTTTTGCGGTCGGACTCCTCGCTTTGTGGCTTTGGGTAAAGTACCTACACAAGCAACCTTTTAAAACACTTACTACGTCCCGAAAGAAGGTGGATTGGGGTAGAATTATCTTTGGATTTTCATTGATTGCCATCGTGACTATCGTCATGACGCTCCTCGATTATTATTCGAATCCGCAGGATTACGAAGTGCAATTTCAACTCGTACCCTTTGTTATCTTAGCGGTTATCGCAATTCTGATGATCCCTTTACAAACAAGTTTTGAAGAATATCTCTTTCGTGGCTATTTGATGCAGGGCCTTGGCGTCATGGCAAAAAATAGATGGGTACCGCTGGTCGTAACCTCTGTGGTATTTGGCGGGCTCCATTTCTTTAATCCCGAAGTGGGCAAATTAGGGCCCATCATCATGTTGTATTATATCGGTACCGGATTCTTTTTAGGAATTATTACCCTGATGGACGAAGGCATGGAACTGGCCTTAGGATTTCACGCTGGGAATAATTTGATCGCTGCCCTATTGGTTACTGCCGATTGGACCGTGTTTCAAACCAATTCCATTTTAAAAGATGTGTCTGAACCCACGGCCGGGTTCGATGTGTTGGCCCCGGTGTTGATTGTCTATCCCATTTTTATTGCGATTATGGCTTGGCGTTATAAATGGACGGGCTGGGGCGATAAGCTCTTCGGAAAATTACCGCCACCTCCGGAACCTTCAGAAGACGTACCGACTGCGTAACTCTAAGTGCGATGCCAACACCAACCTCACCCTTTTTGCATTCCGCCTTTACCCTCAACGGCCTTTCTTTTGAAACGGTTGAAGAACTCGTAGCTTTCGCTGATAGCCTGGTAAGCGACGGTCATGAATACGAGGTGAGCGTAGGATTATTTCTGAAAGAATGGTTTGGCGTTGAAAAAGACATTCAATTGATAACTTCTGGCTCAACGGGAAAACCCAAAAAAATTCGGGTACCGAAGTCAGCTCTCATCAATAGTGCGATTGCTACCGGAACATTTTTCAAAATTCAGGAGGGTAAAAGCGCGCTTTTATGCTTATCAGCCGATTATATCGCAGGGAAGATGATGGTAGTACGGGCGCTTACGCTGGGTTGGGATCTCCATATTGTGGCACCCACCAAAGACGCATTGGTGGAGTACGACAACTCATATGATTTCGTCGCCATGGTTCCCTTGCAGGTGCAGCATTCTTTGGAAGCCATGAGTAAAGTGAAGAAAGTAATTGTGGGAGGAGCACCTATCTCCGCTTCGCTGGAAGAAGCGTTGCAGGATGTTGATTGTGAAGTGTTCGCCACCTATGGCATGACCGAAACGGTGAGTCATATTGCCATACGGCGTGTCAACGGACTCGCTCAATCGTCGGTGTACTCTGGCTTGCCCGGGGTGACGTTTGCCACAGACGATCGCGACTGCTTGATCATTCATGCCCCTGGCATTGCTGAAGATACAGTAATTACTAACGATATCGTATCGCTAAAATCGCCTACCTCCTTTGAATTTTTAGGAAGATATGATCATGTGATCAACTCGGGAGGCGTGAAGATCTTCCCCGAACACATTGAGCATGCCTTATCGGCCGCGATTGCCGAACCCTTCATTATTACTTCAGAGCCTGATGAAGCGTTAGGGCAGAAAGTAATACTGGTAATAGAATCGGGCGGAGCGTCCCTTTCCAATTATTCCGAAGCTATTGCCCAACTACCACCCTATGAGCGCCCCAAAAAGGTATATAGCTTATCGCGATTTCCCAGAACCGAGACGGGCAAGATCAAGCGGAAGGAGATTGGCGCCATCCTCAAAGGCTACGCTTAGGGTTCCCTCATTGAAACTAGCCGTTAGCTCATTCTAGGTTTTTATCGGTGTTTTCGAAAAGTACTTTTAAGGAAACTTAAAATCCACGTATATGAAAACACTAACTACTTTTATCTTATGTATGATCGCGATAGGATCGGCCTTTTCTCAAAAGGTTCCTATCATCAAAGTAGGTGACAGCCAATTGGGAGTCGCCAAACTTACCGTTCATTCTGAACTGATCGGAAATCGTTTATCAACTACGTACGAAATGGAATTCTACAATCCCACTTCGGAAGTATTGGAAGGCGAATTGAATTTTCCACTCGGCGAGAACCAAGCCGTAAATCGTTTTGCCTTAGATGTTTTTGGCACCCTACGTGAAGCTGTGGTGGTCCCCAAAGAACAAGGTCGTGTGGCCTTTGAAGCTGTAGTTCGAAGAGGGGTAGACCCGGCCTTACTAGAAAAAGGTTCCGGCAATACCTACAAAGCCCGAATTTACCCCATCCCCGCCAAGGGATATAAACGTGTGGTATTGGGCTATGAGGAAGAACTGACATATGCTGAAGGATACCATGTGAAATTGCCGTTCGATTTCGATCGTGCCTTGGAATCCTTTTCATTCCAACTGAAACATTACCAGGCTCAGGCTCCGCGTGTGCTGTCGGGTGCCGCTTATGTGAAACAATGGAGGCAGACCGATGCGGGCTACGAAGCTCGATACAGTGCCTCCAACACCACTGTAGCCCAACCTTTGCACCTCGTATTTCCCGGTGAGGAAGGCCTTCAAACCTATTTATTGGGCGATTATTTTTATGCCCACCAAACCTTGAAAACTCCTATTGTTCCAAGGCGTACGAGCGATACCCTTACGCTGCTTTGGGATGCGTCTTTGTCGATGCGAAATCGAAATATCGAAAAGGAATTAACCCTACTTTCTAAGTATATTGCTACGAAGCCTGCTATGGCGGTTTCTGTGATCGTTTTTAGCAACGCGGTACACGAAACACGAACGTTTCAGGTAACGCAAGGAGCTTCCGAAGAACTTACCGATTATTTACGAAAAACTACCTACGATGGTGGGACCTCCTTTACATTTCTGAAGCAACAGAAGTTATTAGGAGATGTGTTGCTTTGTAGTGATGGGCTCCCCACGCTGAGCGATTTTCCGAAGTCGGAAACACCGCCACTCTACATCATCAATAGCAAACGAGAAGGAAACCACGCCGCTATGAAAGCGCATACAGAGGCGTTTGGAGGCGCTTATATTAACTTAGAAACCCTTCCTATAAAGGATGGTTTAGAAAAGTTGACAAGCGTACCTTTGTCCGTTTTAGCCTACCAGACCAAGGGAGCGGCAGCCGAGTTATATCCCGCTGTTGGACATCGCCTTTCTTCGTCTATTTCGATTAGCGGAAAGAGCGCTTCAAAAGCGCCCATTGATGTTTTAGTGGGATATCAAGATACCGTGCTAGATACCTTACAAGTAACCTTTACAACGGCATCATCGGTTGCCGGGGTACCACGTATTTGGGCCCAAATGAAATTGCAAGAGCTTCAGAAAAAAAGCGAGGAGAACCAACAAAAGATTGTGTCTCTAGCTACAAATTTCAACTTGATTTCAGATCATACTTCTCTGATAGTACTCGAATCTGTACATGATTATATTAAGTATAACATTACGCCTCCGGAAGAATTAATGGCGGAATACCGACGTATCATGAAGGGCCGTGCGCGTGTGCGGATCACCGATGCCACTACCCCAGAAACGGAAGAGCCCAAAGAGTCGTCCATGGCCGTAGCGATGGAATCACTTCCTGAAGGTTCCGAAGTACGCGTAAGTGGCGTGATACGTGATCCCAATGGCGTTCCCTTACCCGGAGTGAATGTTATTGTAAAAGGTACTAGCATCGGGACGCAAACCAACTTCGATGGAGCGTTTTCGATAAGCGCGACCTCTGGAGCCGACTTGAGCTTTAGCTATGTTGGGTTTGAAACCTTAGAAACAACCATTACCGGAAACGGTAGCATCAATATTAGTATGGTTGAGAGTGCTGCTACCCTGGATGAGGTGGTGGTTACCGCGCAAGGAATACGCAAGGAATCGAGTGCCTTGGGATATGCGATAAGTACGGTACGGGCGGAAGATATTGAAAACCGCACCGAAGGTGATATTGCCCGTGTGATCTCCGGAAAAGCATCGGGCGTACAGGTTACCCAGCAAAGCGGCACCTCCGGTTCTGCCACCAATGTTATCATTCGGGGATACAATTCTATAACAGGTTCTAATCAACCACTATTTATTGTAGACGGAGTGCCCATGGCGAGCAATACCAATGCACAAGGGTCTTTTCTGGACGGAAATGTGGGCTCCTCCCGCATGCTGGATCTCGACCCTAATATGATTGCAGATGTAAAAGTGTTGAAAGGCTTGGCGGCCACCACCTTATATGGTTCAGAAGGACGTAATGGCGTGGTGATCATCACAACAAAATCTACGGCAGACCTTCCTACACCTACCTTAGGTACGGAAACCACACCCACCAACGAAGCCGAGAAACTGGCCCGATTGTTGGACGCTACCCCGTATGCCTTCTCGGTAGTATCGCTGCCTTATATTCAGAAGTTAGAACGTAGAGAAACGATCGCAGAGAAGTATGCACAGTACTTAGAAGATCGGGAGCAGATGATGGGTAATTCGTCTTACTTTATGGATGTCTACGACTATTTTGTGTCGCACGATGTTTCGTTAGCGCAACGTATCCTTTCGAACATTCCTGAACTGGATATGGATAATTACGAACTGTTAAAAGCATACGCCTATAAATTAGAAGCCGAAGATTCCTTAGAATTGGCGGCCTTCATTTACCAGAGAGTGGTTACTTTACGCAGTGAAGATGCGCAATCGTATCGTGATTTGGCCTTGGTGCTGGCACAGTTGGATAGGGAAGAGGAAGCGGTAGCGTTATTGAAAAAAATTAACCTTCCCGAGTTTTACAGCGATACGCATCGAAGGGCATTTTTAGGGATGGAACAAGTGAGTAGTAAAGAATTGGGACGTTTGGTACACAGTATTCCCTACCAGGCATCATTAAAGGGAATGCCTGTTGCCTCCCGTTCAAAGAACGAAATGGACGTTCGTGTGGTTGTAGATTGGAATCATAACGATACCGATATCGATTTGCATATCGTCGATCCTAATTTTGAGAAATGTATGTACAGCGCTCCCAAAACAAGTACAGGAGGTCAACTCACCGAAGATAGTACCGAAGGATTTGGCCCAGAAGAATTCAGCCAGATTCAAGCGCTGAAAGGAACTTACTATATCATGGTAGATTATTTTGACGATCGCTATCAAAAAATCGCTACCCCTACCTATCTAAAAGTTACCATCTATACCAATTATGGCAAACCTTCGGAAACCAAGGAAATCAAAGTACTTCGGTTAGCGTCGGAAGAGGAAACGCTTTTGGTGGGGTCGATTACCTTATGATTGGTACGCTTTTTGTAATTTTGCCGGTAACGATGAAAATGATGAATGTTATGAAATATCAATCTTGGATCTTATGTGCCTTATTTATCCTTGGAATGGGCGTTTCTTTGGAAGCTCAGAACCTAGGGCGCGTGCAACGTGGGCAGCGAGGCTATACGCCGCCGCCCTTAAAAACGGGCGATAAGAAGATGTATATTGAAGACGAGCTAGAGGATATTGATACAAAGATGGATATTTATCAGGCAGAATTGCAATTGGATGAGTTCGAAAAGGCGGTGATGAAAAACATGATCATCGATTACGAAACCCAACGCAAAGCCATGCTTCAGGATGAGACCATTGAATATCAAAAGAAGATGGAGCAGGTTGAAAAGTACAAGGAGGCATTGCGACAAGAGCTGCAGGTGTTTCTAACGGAAGAAGAGATTAGGACCTTTTCAAACATCCACTTCAATGACGATAAACTCGATAAGATCGTTAAGAAAAAGAAGAAAGAAAATAAGCGCAACAAGAACAATTAATGCGAACCTAAAAGCCTCCCGATAACTGGGAGGCTTTTTTTATATCCTAAGTTCTTCAAAAGCAATATTTTGTATCTTGGGGGTTCAATTGCATCCTAGTTTCCCCGATATTGATGCGCCAATATCACGATCATGAAAAATTGGATAGCACGCCACCCAAGGATTCTTTTCTTTGCCTGGTTGTTCGTTACGCTGCTTATTGTTATCAACAACGCACTGTTTCAAATCAACGAACTGGTATCAAGTCCGCAACACGGCTTGTTTGATACTGAGTCGCTGTTTGACCAGGTTTCCGCACTTATTCAAGCACAGTCTTCCACGGTATTCCATTATAAAGCCTTTTTCCTATTGGATGCTTTATGGGCTCCGATTACAATTGTTTTGATTGGTTACTTTATTCGATTTCTGAATGAGGTTGTGCTATTGCGGAGTAGGTCGTATACCTATTCGATGCTCGATTTCTATTATGTTATTGCCTGTATTGGATTGATTTTCGATTGGCTGGAAGGCTATCATTATTGGTTCTATGAGTTCTACGGAATTCAATTTGTGATGAATGCGAAGGTAGTCTGTTATGTCATTGCGCTGGGATTTGTTTTTTATGGAGTACTGAAGAAATATATCCTGCCCAATTTTCGAGATATCTTTCGCTTCGCGGAAACGTCTATCTTGAGTTTACTTTTTATTCTGATCGTGTACGCTTTGATTACCTTTATGCCTCAGGGCGGAACCTTGGTCGTTGATCTTTTTTATAATTGGTGGAATATTATTATACTGTTCGCCCTGCTCACCTTTCTTACCTTAATCATTTCTCATTTTCCTACCTATGTAGATATTTGGCGCTACGGAAATACCGAATGTGTCACCTTAGAAATGCAAAAACAGCATGTTTTTGGATGGGGACTTATTTATTACTACCCTACCAAAAAAGGAGAGGATACCAACCAATGGGAGATGGAGCAAAAAAAGTACAACCGACCGCTAGTGAAGAAAATGCGTCGCAGTTTAGGGATTCTGTTATATGTGGCTGTGTTTGGTATTATGATCGATGTTGCGACACGGTTTTTTGAATATGAAATTACCGCCATTGGTTTATCATTTCTCATCTTGGTTATGACACTTTGGGTTTACGATCAAAACGGAAAACGTTACAACAGGTGGCGTGCTACACTAAAAGGAACTGGCGTTCCAGAAGCTGCGAAGGCTGCGACAGTTCATGAAATTATTGCCTATGTAAAATGGTTTCCAGCCTATTTTCTTTTTGCGACCGCCTGTGTCATCTTTACGGCTTTGATGGCAGCGTTTTACGATTGGAGCCGTGTTACCGTGGTGCTGTTTATGATCACCTTAGGGTTACAAATGTTCCTCTATGTATATTTTAAACTTTGCCGTACCCATTTCAAGTATGTGTTCTTTAACGACCCATTGTACAAGGCAAAAAAGGAAATGTTTACGAAGACAACATTGCAGCTCTACGAAGCTTACGATCCGAAATATGGCAAACGAGCAAACCGCTTGCAGCGTTTTGTCGGCCGACTGAGCGACAATCTGAGGTACCTTAACTTGATGCGAGTTGCCGGAATTACTTCATTTATCACTATTTTAATTGCAAACTTTTCGTTTACATTTACCACATGGTTAAATCCCATTGTAATCATTTTATTATATATCATTTTCTTCTATTCTGCTATAATCATTACGTTCAAGCACGTAGTGTATTACCATCGTAAATATCCTACTCCCTCTAAAGAAGAAAGGCAAAAAAGCCTTGAGGAAGGCTATAATAAGTCGGTTCGAAAGGCTGAATTTTTTAAATACGGAATACCGGTGCTTACCTTTATTCTTGTAGTTATGGCTACGTTTTTTGCGAGCAAACCGAACGATCTTCATGAACTGAATCTCATTGATAGGAAGGAACCGCCTATGGATTACCAAGAGTTTTTCGGAAATCTTGTAGATGAAAATCCCCAAGGAAAACAAAATTATTTCTTTGTAGGATCGTATGGGGGAGGTTTAAAAGCAAATCTATGGAATTTGGTATTGCTTTCGGAACTGGAGCGAGTTAGCCAAGGAAAATTTCTAGAACGTACAGCAGTGCTTTCGGGTGTTTCTGGTGGTGCCGTGGGAATTGGTAATTACGCGAGTTTGCTATGCGAGCAAGAAGGCTATGCCAATATTCAACAGAGAATTACACAAATTGGAACCTCTAATGTACTTTCAAATGAACTTACCTATTTATTAGGAAAAGATTGGATTAGGGAATATTTGCCGTTTTTTAAATACAAAGGTCAAGATCGCTCCTTTAAAAGTATGCAGCTTCATGCCAAACATACAGGGATGGATAGTATTTTTAATGAAGTAAGTTATACGGATTACTGGAAAAAACTTTATGATTCTAAAAAGCAAAAATTTCCATTGCTTATTATGAACACTACTGCCGTAAGAGGCGGACAAGGAGTATCTTCTACAGTATCTTTTCCAAAAAATACCTTTCCGGGTGCTTTAGAGGTTAACAAGTTTTCAGGTCAAAATAAGAATAAGGATTTAACTTTTTTTGGAGCTATTTCTACGACCAATCGTTTTCCTTTTTTAAGCCCCACGGCAAAAATACCTGGGAAAGGAAGTTTTTTAGACGGAGGGTACTTTGATAATTCTGGAATGTTAACTGTATTAGAGGTTTACAATACGATAAGCAGAGATTCAGATTTAAATTTTAATAAGAGGATCAATCCAATTTTCATCAACATAATTAACTCCCAAGATATATATATTGTAAGGAAGATGAAAGATTGGGGTATTACGCCAAAAGCAAACAGAGAAACAGGAGAGATAGGAGCTGTCATCGGAACAATAACTGATATCGACAAACTAATTCGATATACCCAAGGAAAAATTTTAAAAACATACCGTGATGAGGTCTGTGAGAATAATATTATGATGCCTCATAAAATAACCTACAGAAAGGTAAAACAAGTGTTAAATGCTGAGGTAGACCAACCGCTTCGCTTGATGGATTCTATTGATGCGCATAACCGACTCATAGATTCGGTACTCAATCGATATCCGCAATACAACTATCAACAATGGGGTGTGGTAGAACCCCCTTTAGCACGCTTGCTAAGCCTTCCCGCGGTAGAATATCAAAAAGCCATGGTTTCAATGCATCCAGAAGTACAAAAAGCTATAGCGCGTATCAATAATCTTTATATAAAAACAGATACCATCGAAACGCGGAAAACACAAGATCGGGTGATGGAGGTTCAGCAACAAGCGTATCAGAAGAATGCAAAAAAGATAAAAATTTCACCCAAGGATTAGCTTCTGCCTGAAAAACCTTTTATTTTTAGGGTAAATCGATTTACTATGCGAATTGCCTCTCTACTCTTTTGTTTGATATTACTTTCCAATGTTTCGGCCCAATCCATCCTCCCAGAGCGCGATCGAGCGCAACTAAAAAATGAGATTCTGGCAGAACGGTTTAATGTACTGCTTCCACAATTGATGGATCGTACGGGGATCGACATGTGGGTGCTTATTTCACGAGAGTACAATGAAGATCCCGTGATGAAAACCATGTTACCCGCTACCTGGCTGAATGCCCGCCGTAGAACCATGCTAGTTTTTTATCGGAATAAAGCTGAAAATACCATCGATAAACTAGCCGTGGCACGTTATGATGTAGGTGAAAACATCAGCTCGGCTTGGGATAAAGAGGCTGAACCCGACCAGTGGAAACGTCTGGTACAGCTTATTTCAGAAAGAAATCCTCAAAAAATTGGGATTAATATTTCAGATGACTTCGGAATTGCAGACGGACTCGTAGCTACCGATCATCAATTGTTGAAAGAAGCACTGCCTGAGAATTTGGAGAATAAGTTGGTCTCAGCGGAAAACCTCGCCGTCGCCTGGATCGAAACTCGTACCCAAAAGGAGATCGGGATCATGGAAGACTTGGTGCAACTCACCCATGACGTGATTGCGGAAGCTTTTTCTTCGGAAGTAATTACACCCGGAAAAACGTCAACAGACGATGTAGTTTGGTGGATGCGACAGAAAGTGACCGATCTTGGGCTGGAAACCTGGTTTCACCCTACCATTGATATTCAACGAAGCGATGAAGCCCTCAAAAGTCATATTGAATCCTTTTCAAAACAGAAAGAAAAGAAAGTCATTTTGCCGGGGGATCTCTTGCATTGCGATTTCGGAATTACCTACCTTGGCTTGAATACCGATTGTCAACAACATGCTTATGTGTTAAGACAAAACGAAACCGAAGTTCCCGCATTTCTTTCCGAAGCATTTGCCACAGGCAATCGCGTTCAGGATGCCTTTACCGCACAGTTTGAAACCGGGAAAAGCGGAAACCAGATCTTGCTTGCTGCCTTGTCTAAAGCCAAATCGGAAGGACTACGTCCCTCCATCTATACGCATCCTTTGGGATTGTACGGACATAGCGCCGGACCCACCATCGGAATGTGGGATTCTCAGGGAGGCGTTCCCGGAACCGGTGATTATCCATTGTATCCCAATACTGCCTATGCGATCGAATTGAATAATACGGTGTTTGTTTCCGAATGGAAGAAAGACGTGCGCATTATGTTGGAAGAAGCCGGCTTGTGGACGGAAAACGGCTTCCGATATGTGAACAAACGACAAGAAAAAATTAGACCGATTTCCTACTAGGCTACTCTTCTCCGGGTTGTTTTAGCTCGAATCCTTCTTTCGCTTTGGCGTCGTTCACCATTTTTTTGACGTCTGCCAACAATTGTTTTGCATTGTAGATAATTCCGTCTTTGATGGTGTACTTCACGCCACCCACGCGTACGACTTCATTGTCTTCGGTTAGCTTGATGGCTCCGGTTCCGTAGAGCACTTTCAAATTCTGAAGTGGATTTTCCTCCACGATCACAAAATCGGCTAGCTTTCCTACCGCTACCGAACCAATTTCGGCATCCATACCAAGGGCTTCGGCTCCATTCAATGTTGCCGACTGTATCACTTCTAAAGGATGAAAGCCTGCCTCCCGAAGCAATTCTAATTCACGGATGTAGGCAAAACCATACAATTGAAAAATAAAACCGCTATCGGATCCCGCTGTTACACGACCCCCACGGTTTTTGTATTCATTCACGAACGTCATCCATAATTGGTAGTTTTCTTTCCATGCCACTTCTTCTTCAGTACCCCAATAATGCCAATAACTCCCATGGCTAATTTTTGAGGGTTGATAGAAGCGCCAAAGAGAGGGCAGGGTGTAATCTTCGTGCCATTCCGCTCGGCGTGCTCGGTGTAAATCTCTGCTGGCCTCATAAATATTGAAGGTTGGATCGATAGTAAAATCTAATGCGATCAACTCCTCCATAACCGCATTCCAATGCTCAGAATACGGTTTAGCCGCTTGCTTCCATAGTTTTCCGGCTTCCCCAAACCGGTGCTGTTCGTTATTGTAGTTATAATTTAAGGGGTAATGCTGCACCGTACGATCATCAAATAAGGCTTCCGGGAGGCCGTACCAATGCTCCATTGAGGTCAATCCTGCTCGCGCAGAATGCAATACGTTCCATTTGGCAACGCTCAATTGGGCGTGATGCATGGCCGAGCGTAATCCTAACTTTTTATTTTCATCCAAAGCGGCTGTCATGATATTTGGTTCCGCTCCAAAAAATTTAATGCCGTCAGCGCCTTTTTTGGCGTTCTTCTGAACCCATTCACGGGCTTGCGCCTCGGTGCTTATAGGTTGGTCACTGCCTTGTCCGAATCCCGTATACGCCAGTACGCGTGGCGCGATGATTTCATTAGCGGCGCTTTTCTTTTTAAGATCGAGTGTCCAATCGATGCCTCTTCCCGAGGGTTCACGGACGGTAGTGATGCCGTGTGCCATCCATAATTTGAACACATAATCCCAATTGGCCCCTTGTGCTACGCCACCAATGTGGCCGTGCATGTCTATAAAACCGGGCAGTAAGTACATGCCAGAAGCATCCAATTCTTTTCCACCCGATTTCAATTTAGGCCGCTTTGCGTTGTCGATGGGAACGCCTGGATATCCCACTACCGAAATATCAGTGATTCGATTTTCTTCAACGGTAATGTCTACCGGACCTATGGGTGGGGCGCCATTTCCATTGATGAGCGTAACGCCACGTATGATCAATTGAGAAAACGGTCCTTCTTGTCGTGGCTGTGCCATGAGTGAAAGGAGACAACAAAAGAGAAAGCAGAGGAAGAGAATAGCTTTTTTCATAGGATGGTTTTATCAGACTAAAGTAAGGAAATTATACGAGCGCTCTACTCTTAGCTCATTGGCTCAGCCGACTTCCTGGTGTAGCGATAAAATAGAAAGGCAGCGAAGGCGCCAATGCCTGCAAAAATACTCAACATGATAAAGACATGTTGATGGCCTTCGATTCCCGGAGAAGCATCCAGTAAATACCCCATAGCAGGGCCGGCGAAGATGTCTGGCGTGTAGCCAACAAGCGATATGATTCCCACAGCAGTTCCCGTTAACACCACAGGAACGTGACCTTCTCTCATGGCGGCAAAGTAGAGTGCGCGAACACCATAGATCCCGGTGGCGATGATCACTAGCGAGAGGAGAAACAACAACTCAAAGGTGGGCGTGATGATGCCCGAGGCAAAAACTAGTGCTCCTGCCACGCTCAAAAGAAAACAAATAAAAAGCCATTTGGTAACAGAAGAGGAGTCTGCAATAAATCCAATCGCGATTCCGACCACGGGACGCGTAAACAATAAAATGGTACCCACCTGAGCACTTTCAACGCCGTCAAATAACAGCACTTCGTAGGCGTACTGCGAAAAGACATCTGTGATCTTGTACCCTACGTACCCACACAGGATAATGATCATTAACAACCAAACCGAACGGAGCCGCAAGACAGCCACAATGTGATGCCATGTGATTCTTTCAATCACCACCTTTTCATTTTCTTCGGAAGGCGAATGCATAAAAAACCAAACGAGGAAGCCTATGAGTCCGACCAGCAAAGAAGAGATCCAGATGACCCAGCGAAAGGCTTCCGAAGCATTAGAGCTTACGTTCTCTGCCACCGATTCGATGACGAATAGCGAGAAAATAAACACCCCCAGACTACCAAATAAGGCACCCACGAGTCCGCGACCTCCATCCAGAAACCCGAAGGCTTTCCCCTGACTGGTGCTTCCTCCCCAGATCCGTGTGGCTTTTATCATGGCGGCCCAGAGCAGAAAAATGGTAGTAAAGCCCCAATAGCCGTAGAGTATTTTCAGCACGAAATAGGAAGGGAACTGTGCATATACCCAACCTCCGGCAGCAGTGGTCCATAGCGAAATAGCGATCAGTTTTCTCGGTGGAAATCGATCGGCCAGGGGGCCGCCTAGAATGTAGGCGAACAAGGCTACCATTCCATATACCGAGAAACAGGCACCCAATTCCCAATTGCTTAATTGAAAAACTTCCAATACGGTAGGACGAAATATCCGTGCTAAGACAAAGGGAAGAATAAACACGGCTTCTCCTGCGAGAATCAGAAGAGCAATGATATGAAGATTTTTGGTTCGCTTGATCGCCTGCAGCATGTGCTACAAGGTAGCCAAATCTTTGTTACACTTGCAACACCCCCATATTAAATTGTCTTTCGATAGGAGCTTGATCGGCCGCTTCGATCCCCATAGCGATCCATTTTCTCGTGTCGGCCGGTTCTATCACTGCGTCGGTCCATAATCGGGCCGCGGCGTAATAGGGCGAGATTTGCTCGTCGTACCGCGCTTTGATCTTATCGAATAGTTTTTTCTCTTCTGCTTCGGAAAGTTTTTTGCCTTCCTTTTTCAAAGAAGCCGTTTCAATCTGAAGCAATACCTTGGCAGCACTATTTCCGCTCATCACGGCTAACTCGGCACTGGGCCATGCAGCGATCAATCGGGGGTCATAGGCTTTTCCACACATGGCATAATTGCCCGCCCCGTAGGAGTTCCCGATAACGATGGTGAATTTGGGGACCACACTGTTGCTTACGGCATTCACCATTTTTGCGCCGTCTTTGATAATACCGCCATGTTCACTTTTGCTACCTACCATAAAGCCGGTTACGTCTTGTAAGAAGACCAATGGAATTTTTTTCTGATTGCAATTTGCGATGAATCGCGTGGCTTTGTCGGCGCTATCACTATAAATCACACCACCAAATTGCATCTCACCTTTTTTAGTTTTTACCACTTTTCGCTGATTGGCAACAATCCCCACAGCCCATCCTTGAATACGCGCATACCCGGTTAGGATGGTTTGGCCGTAGCCTTTTTTGTATTCTTCAAATTCAGAATCATCAACCAAACAGTTAATGATGGCACGCATGTCATATTGTTCGCTACGCAGTTTGGGAAGGATACCGTACACATCCTCTATTTTTTCTTTGGGTTTTTTAGCAGCTACCCGGTTGAATCCTGCGGAAGCCGGAGCCCCTATTTTTGAAACAATGTTCTTGATAGTATCAAGCGCGTCTTTATCGTCTTCAGCCTTATAATCGGTAACCCCGCTGATCTCGCAGTGTGTAGTGGCTCCCCCAAGGGTTTCATTATCGATGGATTCTCCAATAGCTGCTTTCACCAAATAGCTTCCCGCCAAGAAAATACTTCCTGTTTTGTTGACAATCAAAGCTTCATCGCTCATGATGGGAAGATAGGCGCCACCGGCCACACAACTGCCCATAACCGCAGCAATCTGAGTAATTCCCATGCTGCTCATCACCGCATTATTTCGAAAGATGCGGCCAAAGTGCTCCTTATCCGGAAAGATCTCATCCTGCATGGGCAGGTACACCCCGGCGCTGTCTACCAGGTAAATGATAGGTAGTTTGTTTTCGATAGCAATTTCTTGGGCCCGCAAATTTTTCTTGCCGGTAATGGGAAACCAGGCACCCGCTTTCACGGTAGCATCATTGGCAACTACCATACATTGCTTGCCTTGAATGTACCCGATTTTGACCACTACGCCGCCGCCAGGACATCCGCCGTGCTCTTCATACATTCCTTCACCTGCGAAGGCCCCGATTTCGATGGCATTCTTTCCTTCATCCAATAAGTAATTAATACGTTCGCGGGCGGTCATCTTGCCTTTGGCATGATGTTTATCAATCCGTTTTTGTCCGCCTCCCAACTTCACTTGAGCCAGACGTTTGCGTAAATCGCTTACTAATAATTTATTGTGGTCTTCGTTTTTGTTGAAGGTTAAATCCATTGCCATCTTCGGTTTGTCCAAAAATACGAAATGACGGGCATACGTGTCGAAATTCTATAAAGAATTCCCGATATTTGTTAGCTGTGCCGAAGGTTAAAAAACTGTCGGTGCCTTGCGTTACGGATTGAAGGAAGCTACCCTGCCGCTGGCCGGTAGCCCTGAAAGCCGGACCCGCCCCTGGCGGGGAACGCCCAAAAAATAATAGATATGATGAATAAAAATACAGTATTGGCTTGGGCCACCTTTATAATGATTGTCGTGGGACTCGGTTTGATTGCGCTGGGTGCCTTTAAATATGATGATGTAGCCGGATGGGGCTTTGCTTCGGTAGGGCTTGGCTTTTTTGCGATTGCCTGGGTATTCAATGCCCTGAAAGGACGCGTGTAACGTATCCATATTTTATCTAACCTAATAATTTCAACACATGTCAGACGATAAGAAGGTCATATTTTCCATGTCGGGTGTCAGTAAAACGTACCCGAGCGCTCAGACACCGGTTCTTAAGAATATTTATTTGAGTTTTTTCTATGGAGCCAAGATCGGAATCCTGGGATTGAACGGTAGCGGAAAATCTACCTTGCTCAAGATTATTGCGGGGGTCGAAAAGAACTATCAAGGCGATGTGGTTTTCGCTCCGGGGTATACGGTTGGGTACTTAGAACAAGAACCTCAATTGGATGAAGACAAAACCGTTCTGGAAGTAGTTAAAGAAGGGGTTGGTGAGGTCGTAGCCGTATTGGATGAGTACAATAAGATCAACGATATGTTTGGCCTTCCGGAAGTCTATGAAAATCCGGATAAGATGCAGGAGCTCATGGATAAGCAAGCGAAGCTTCAAGATCAGATTGATGCCAGCAATGCCTGGGAGCTCGATACCAAGCTTGAAATTGCGATGGATGCCTTGCGCACACCAGAAGCCGATAAGAAGATCGCGGTATTGTCGGGTGGGGAACGCCGTAGGGTGGCCTTATGCCGATTGTTGCTGAAAGAACCGGACGTATTGTTGCTGGATGAACCTACTAACCATTTGGACGCCGAGAGTGTGCATTGGTTAGAACATCATTTGGCGCAGTACAAAGGCACGGTGATCGCCGTGACCCACGACCGTTATTTTTTGGATAATGTGGCCGGATGGATCTTAGAATTAGACCGTGGAGAAGGGATACCCTGGAAAGGAAACTACAGTTCTTGGTTAGATCAGAAATCCAAACGTTTGGCACAAGAACAGAAACAAGCCAGCAAGCGCCAAAAAACCTTGGAACGGGAGTTGGAATGGGTGCGTATGGCCCCGAAAGGACGCCAATCAAAACAAAAGGCGCGTCTGAACAATTACGATAAGCTATTAAATCAAGACCAAAAGCAACTGGATGACAAGCTAGAAATCTACATTCCTAACGGTCCGCGGTTAGGAACCAACGTGATCGATGCCCAAGGAGTTTCCAAGGCTTTTGACGAGAAGTTATTATACGAAGATCTCAATTTCAAATTGCCACAGGCGGGGATTGTGGGAATTATTGGGCCCAATGGAGCCGGAAAAACCACCATCTTCAAAATGATCATGGGTGAAATAGAACCCGACAAAGGAAACTTTGAAGTAGGGGAGACCGCCAAGATCGCGTATGTGGATCAGGCGCATAGCAATATTGAACCCAATAAAACGATTTGGGAGAACTTTAGCGACGGCCAAGAGTTGATTATGATGGGCGGCCGACAAGTAAATTCACGTGCGTATTTGAGCAGATTTAACTTCAGCGGAAGCGAACAAAACAAAAAAGTCTCCATGTTGTCGGGAGGAGAGCGCAACCGCCTCCATCTGGCGATGACACTAAAAGAAGAAGGGAATGTACTTTTACTCGATGAGCCTACCAATGATCTTGATGTCAATACGCTTCGCGCTCTGGAAGAAGGTTTAGAAAACTTTGCCGGCTGTGCGGTAGTGATTTCTCACGACCGCTGGTTCTTAGATCGAATTTGCACGCACATTTTAGCGTTTGAAGGGAACAGTCAGGTGTACTTCTTTGAAGGCGGATTTAGCGATTACGAAGAAAATAAGAAACAACGTTTGGGCGGTGATCTGCTTCCGAAGCGCATCAAGTACAAAAAGTTGATTCGGTAATGCCGTATGACTCCATAAAAGTCATTGCCTTTGACGCCGATGATACCCTCTGGGTAAACGAACCATTGTTTCGCGATGCGGAAAAGCGATTTTGTGAATTGATGCAGGATTATTTGCCTTCCGAAGCCTGCCAGGAACGTTTGTTTGCCGTAGAGATGAAGAACTTGCCGTTATATGGCTACGGCATTAAACCCTTTGTGTTGTCGCTCATTGAAGCGGCGATCACCCTTTCGGAAGGAACCGTCCCCTTATCTGTTATTCAACAATTAATGGACATCGGTAAAGAAATGTTGCAAGCACCTGTTGCGGTATTAGAGGGCATTGAGCCCACCTTGAAAGCATTGGCACCCCATTACGAATTAGTGATGGCAACTAAAGGTGATCTGTTAGATCAAGAGCGAAAACTGGAAAAAAGTGGGTTGGCCTCTTATTTCCATCATATTGAGATCGTTAGCGATAAAACCGAGGCTCAATACCATAAGCTGGTCACTCAATTAGATATTCGTCCCGAAGAATTTTTGATGGTGGGGAATAGTGTCAAGAGTGATATTCTTCCGGTGTTGGCGATTGGCGCCTTCGCGTTTCACATTCCGTTTCATACTACCTGGGCACATGAAGAGGTAAAGGAACCGGTGGAACACCCTAATTTTCAATTGCTTTCAAACGCTACTCAGTTAAAGACCATCTTGTCGCAAGAATAATAAGTCAATGTGTTTTGAAACATTACTCCAATCGCTTGCGATAGTTCTCAAATACTTGTATAAATTCTCGATTCGGTTTCAATTTTCGCATGGCTGCGTTAAAATAGGCGATCAGTTGCGGTCGGTTGGGATGATTTGGGGCGAGCGCATCGTTTTGCTCAGCGTCTACAATACTAAGTGTCGCAAAATAAGCAGCACTCGTTTCAGTACCGCTGGCGGCGATGGTAAAAGCGCTTCCGCCTTGAAATAATTCTTTCTCATTCCATACCAATTGGGGGAGTTGGTCTTCGTACCTACCATACAGCGATAGATCCCAGGGCCCCAATTCGTTGTAGAGCAACTTCATGCTATTGCGTACATCCGCCACTTGATAAAAATGTAACTCGTAGAAGGTAAGGGTGTCGGCACCATTCACGACCGTTACCGGGACTACTTCAGAAAAGGGCAGCGAAGATCTCGCCGGGCGACAACTTTCCGTGAGCACGAATAGCCCAACAAGACCAATGCATAAGCAGATTGCTGAAACCATGTACGACGCGAGACCCTTCATACGCACTAAGATACGATATAAACATGTATCAAGAGAAGGGCGAGGGCGGTTATCGCGGGAAGCGCCTGCACTACAAATATTTTCTTTGAAGCCGTAAGACCTCCAAAAATTCCTGCAATGACCACACACGTCAGAAAAAATATACTTACGCGTGCCCACCAAAGCGGATCTTCAATAAAAAAGGTCCACAGCAACCCTGCCACCAGAAAGCCGTTATAAAGTCCTTGATTGGCTGCCATAGCTCTTGTGCTTGCGAAGAAGTCTTTCGGAAACCCTCTAAAAATTCTGGGTCCGGTGGTTGCCCAGGCAAACATTTCGAAGTAAAGAAAATACGCATGCAATAGCGCGATGAGCCCGATAAGAAGATTGATCAGAAGTTCCATTGCTAAGGTGTTAGTGAAAGGAAAGGTAAGTTTTTTTTACAAGTGACAGCGGTGTCGGGGTTTCTTATTTCGGAATTCCCCGCGGAAAGTTCTAAGTCGGGAACATTTGATTTCGAGAGAAGATAAAGTATCTTTATGCTTTGACAAAACTTCTTCTATGAAACGCATTTCAATTCTCCTATCTTTTTTGCTAGCAGTGACTTCACTACAGGCGCAACTTCAGAAAAAATTTGAACCCTTAGATGTCTTCGAACTTGAATATGCCGGAGACCCTCAGATTTCACCTGATGGCACTCACGTCATCTACCGAAGAACTGGTTTCGATATCATGAAAGACCGCGCTGTTGGAGATTTATGGATCGTTAGCGTCAACGATCAAAAGATTCACCACAAGCTCACTGCACTGGAGGGCAGCGAGCGTTCTGCACGCTGGTCGCCTTCCGGCGATCGGGTCGCATTTGTACGAAGTACCGAGGAAGGTAGTGAGATTTATTTGTACTGGATGGAATCTGGTGCCCTGGCGAAACTTACCCAATTAGAGGGGTCTCCTTCGTCCCTTACCTGGTCTCCAGACGGATCGCAGTTAGCGTTTAGCATGAAGGTGAAGGCGAAGCCTCCCGTATTGGCGAAAATGCCATCGAAGCCTAAAGGGGCGAAATGGGCCGATTCGCCACGAATTACAGACCGACTCAAACATGAGGCAGATGGTGCGGGCTATATCACTCCGGGGTTTTATCATCTTTTTACGATTCCTTCGGAAGGAGGATCCCCCCGACAGCTCACGGAAGGCGAACGCAATTATCGCGGAAGTTTATCTTGGTCTCCCGATGGCCAGCGAATTTACTTGTCAACGAATTTGAACGAGGACTGGGAATACGATTTCCGAAACAGTGAAGTATATGCCATAAATACGAACACCTTACTATACGAGCAACTCACGGATCGTCCCGGTCCCGATGCTTCCCCAATAATCTCGCCCGATGGGAAGCACCTTGCGTACATTGGTTTTGAAGATAAGGTTCAGGCCTATCAAACGCGAAAATTGCATCTCATGGATGCTCGAGGGAATAACCAGCGGGTTTTGTCTGGCGGTTTAGACCGAAGTATCTCAGATGCTCAGTGGGCTTCCGATAGTAAAGGACTGTACATTCAGTATAACGATATTGGCAAAACCAAAATTGGGTACATAGACCTAAACGGGAAGGTAACCGATCTGGTAGATAATGTGGGAGGAACTACTTTAGGACGACCCTATGCAAGTGGTAGCTTTTCCCTTTCCAAGAACGGTACCATTGCGTATACCTTATCTACCACAGACCGCCCTGCCGACGTGGCGATTGTGAGTAAAAGAAATATGAATCCCACCCTTATTACAAATCTTAATAGAGACCTTTTGGACTATCGCCTGATGGCGAAGGTAGATGAAATTCGATATACTTCTTCGGTAGATGGTAGAGAATTACAAGGATGGATCATGTATCCGCCAGATTTTAATAAACGCAAGAAATATCCATTGATTGTCGAAAATCACGGAGGCCCTATTCTAAATTACGGTCCGCATTTCTCTGCCGAAATGCAATTGTACGCGGCAGCGGGGTATATGGTATTTTATCCGAATCCAAGAGGAAGCACCAGTTATGGTGAAGAGTTCGGGAATTTGCTATATAACAATTATCCCGGGGAAGACTACAACGATGTCATCGACGGTGTAGAAGCTGTTATCGCTCGCAAAAAAACAGACCCCGATCGCTTGTACGTTACCGGAGGAAGTGCCGGAGGGATTATGACCGCATGGATCATCGGTAAGACCAATCGCTTTAAGGCAGCCGTTGTGGCGAAGCCGGTAATGAATTGGATCAGTAAAACCCTGGTGGCAGACAATTACTACGGGTATGCAAATTCACGCTATCCTGGACAGCCCTGGGAAAATTTTGAAACCTACTGGAAATTTTCGCCGATATCGTTGGTTGGCAATGTAGAAACTCCCACCATGGTCATGGTAGGGATGAACGATTTGCGAACGCCTCCCAGTGAAGCAAAGCAATTATATCATGCGTTGAAGCTTCGGAAGATCGAAACAGTATTGGTTGAGATTCCGGAGGCGTCTCATGGAATCGCTTCGCGCCCCAGTAATTTGATCACTAAAGTTGCGCACACGATCGCGTGGTTCGACAAATTTGACAAAGAAGATTCCGAAGAGAAATAGCGCTAGCAAGAACGCAATCTAATTAATCTTTAACACCTGAACGGAAGTTTGGTTCCCCGCTTTGGTTACGATAAAGAGGCTTGAATTATTAGTATCGTCCATAGAGGCATACCGTTCTTCTCCAATTATTTTATTGACAAATTGAGGGGTTGTATTGCTGTGCCCCACTACCAGCACCGTCTTCCCCTTCGTAGCTTCTTGAAAAAAGGGATTGTTTAAATCGTTGGGGTTGTAGGTGGTAATTTCCAGGTTTTTACTCTTTGCGGTAGGAGAGGCCGTCATGAGCGTGCGGGTGTATTCTGTGGAATAAACAGCGTCCAGCGGCACTTCCGCAAGCACTTCTGCCCAATTCTCGGCACGGAAAAATCCTTTTTTGGTCAACTCAGGATCCGAATTGTTCGGATTACTTCGGTCTTTTTCGGCATGACGAATTAGATAATAGGTGGTAATTTCTATGGGCGATGCAGTGGTAATTGAATCATTTGCAGTTTGTGCATTGCCATTCGACATACAACAGCTGCTAAGGATAAGAAAGAATAGGAGCTTTTTCACGTTCAAAATTTTTTTAAAAATACAAAAACCACCGAAGTGGTTTCTATTCTAATTCAAAATAAATAGTTGATCGGAACGTAAAAAATCCTCTGAAGTTATAGAAACGTTCAGAGGATGTGTGTTACAGGTACTGAGAGGCGGTGATTAGCGTATACGATAGAACCACTAAGGTTACAGAAGCTACATACACGGCCAAAGCCTGATTTCTTTTGGGTTGAAGTTTTGTTTTCATGGTATTGGTGTTGGTTTTCATCTTAAAGTTTTATTTGATTGATGTACTAAATAGACGAGTCAATTAAGATTTTGTTACAACTAATGTTGCTTACTATTCTTGAATTGTTGCTTTAAGATGCTGAAATGTAGCTTTGTATGATTAAATTGTTCGGCTGTCTAGTAAATAGTGATTTGGTAAAACAATAACATTTTGTTCCTAATCTTTGGCTTTTCTTTATTACTAAGTGCAGTTGATGCTATGTATCTTGTATATAATTCTAACAATAAATAATAACGCTATGAATTCTGAACAGTTAAAAGGAAAGTGGAACCAGATTAAAGGAAAAATGAAACAGGAATATGGCATTCAAGCCAATGACGATGAAACCTTTTCTGAAGGAAAGTTTGACGAACTAGTAGGTCGGGCTCAAGAAAAGACCGGCAAAACGAAAGAAGATATCAAACGAGAAATCTCTAGTTGGTAAACTACCTAAAATACCAAAACCACCCTCATCATTCGATGGGGGTTTTTTTATGTTCGTCCACCAAGGTGTAATTGAGAAATCCTATTAACATTTCATCGGTACTCTGAATTCCAAAATGTAGTTCTTGGGACGGATCCGGATTGAGTGGGTTTTGCCAGGAGTTGTCATAGGTTCCTTCCACTAAAATCACCGACCCTTTTTCTACTCGTACGGGTTGTTTCAATTTGTATAAATATTGCCAGTTAAAATTATAATCTGGAACCGAAATCAAGGTATTCTGTTGACCAGAAGGGGTAACAACCGACATTTTAATGCTACTACCGCGATAATGCATATGCGGTACCAAGTAGTGGATGTCAATGGTTTCTGTGAGGGTATCGGCAACTTGCAGTGCAACTTTTTCTCCATAGGGAGGAATAGTGAAATTCGTATTCGACGGCGAGAGCGCGTAAAATTCTTTTTCAGGTGGCGTTTCGTAATAATAAAAACCAAGTTGGGTGACGTCTTCTTCCACTTTTCCGGTAGGGGTATAATGAATTTGAATGGTTAGTTGGGTTCCTTTCTTTAGAAAAACTCCGGTGCCTTCCGGAAATGAAGTGTTTTGATCGATTCCTCCCCCCAGCGCAATGTAGTTATCAGTCCAAGGTCGCGCCGGACGGTTAACGACCCTACTTTTTTTGTTCGTTTCTTTATTGGTAAGTACAATATGATGGACGGCCTTGGTGCTCCCTGGTTGGATGCCTACACCTTGTAACCAGGTATCTTTTGTGAGCCCTAATGAAAATGTTTGATAGCGATAAGGAATGATACCGGTCGCCGGAATTTTTTCGGGTTGCAAGGTAATTATGGTATCAGGAACTCCCAACGGCCATTTCTCTGTTTTCTGCGGAAGTTCCGCGAGGGGGTCGCTTCCTGCTCCGCGTTCCATTCCTGTTTCAATCCATCGATATAGCGTATAGGCGCTGCTGTCTGCTAGAGAAAAGTTATTCTCAAATGCACCTATATGCGGATCGGCTTTCCAAGGAGGCATTCTTTTGCTTAGCAATACTTGCTTTATGGTAGCAGACCATCCTTTTATGGTCTGATAGTCGGTCATTGACCACGGCGCAAGGCCGTCGTCTTTATGACAGCGTACACAATGGTTGGTGAGTAGGGGAGCAATATCATCGGTATAGGTGAAGGTCTCTTCTCTCATTTGCGACCTTCTACTCACCGTACATCCTTTGGCCATGGCGGTAGATTCGGGGAGTGGAGTGTCGTTTAAAATCGCATCCAAGGCCTCTCGAGCATAGGTTTCGGTGGGAGGGCGCTGTGCTTCGTAATCAAGTCGGTTGTTGATGGGCCCTCGAAACAGGACGTTACGGGTGGTGGGGTGAAGGATGATCAGTTCTGAAGTAAGCGTAATATCGAGCGCTTCCGCCAGCAATTGAGCATCGTCCATAAGCACCGGCACCGGAAAATCATACGCCTGAGTTTCTTCCTTCACTTCGTGGCGATCGTCTTGCAACTGACTGTTCAGCATGAAGAACACAAAAGGTTCGGAAGCGTAGTCAGCTACGAGCTGTTTGAAATCCGACATCGCATTCCGAACGATGGGGCAGCCATTGCCTTGTATCCAGAGCACGATGGCTTTTTGGTCGTTATATCGTGAAAACCGATGAAATCCACCCTTAGCGTCAAACAGCGCGTAATCGTTTTGACGACTATCTTGAACAGGGCCAGAAGGCGCATTTTCACAGCTCATGCTAAGCCAAAGCAGGCAGCATACTAAAACGCGATACATGATTTTCATGGGGCGAAAATACAGAATTATTCGTTGTGAATGGGATTGCGAAAGTATTTCACGGGCGCTACAAGTTTTAGACATAGCGGGCCCTCAGCATCCCTCCAGGGGGATTTTTCCGAAGAGGGCAAGAAAAACCCTGTGATAATCTCAGCGTATATCCCTTGGTTGTTATTGTCATATGTAGTAAGTTGTGCTTCAGAATATTAAACTAATTAACTCTTACTTATGAAACGTACCAAACTCCTCATTGTGGCTCTACTCATCATGGCGCCGCTTACCCAAATCAACGCTCAGTTCTTTAAAAAGCTTACTAAAAGTGTGGAACGAAGTGTGGAAAATACGATCGAACGAAAGGTTTCCAACAAAGCTGCAGAAAAAACCGGCGAAGCCGTGGATGAAGTGCTGGAGGAAGACGAAACTACTAGCACCAAAAAGAAACGCGAACGACGCAGTAGCTCTACGATGCCTATCGGCATGGGTGGGATGGAAGCTGTTCCTGCAGTCTATGATTTTGAATGGGTGTATCGCTTGAAGATGGTATCGCCGCGCTCTAGAAATAATATGGAAATGGAGTATTATTTAAAAAAGGATGCCGCCTATTGGGGAGCGCAATTTTATCAAGATGGTGAATCGGTGAGTCCGAGTTTCATGGTCTATGACACCAAAATTAATAAGATGGTCATGTTTATGGATCAAGGCGGAACGAAGATGGCAATGGCGACGAAGTTGCCCAAAGGAATTGTTGATGCTGCCACAGAAGAAAGCGACTATGAAGATTATACGATTAAAGAGATACCCGGGAAAACAATTTTAGGATACGATTGTGAAGGGTATCAGATGGAAAACGAAGAGTACAAATACGTAATGTACATTACCTTTGACGCACCTGTGAGCTTTACCGACATGTTCGGCAGCGATAAGATGCCAGAAGACTTTAATCCCGACTGGTTGATGAAAGGAGATGTAGAAGGGATGATGATGGAAATGGATATGGACGACAAGAACTCAAGTCGCAATGATATGAAGATGAGCTGCGTGGCCTTAGAGAAAAAAGACGTCACCATTCGGAAATCAGATTTCCAGTAGAAGAACTTCATTTTAACAAAAAAACCACCCGTAACCAAGCGGCTACGGGTGGACTAACCAACCAAATATAGGGTTGCATTTCCGGGTATCTCACTTCCGGCAGGCGAACCCAAACCTGTCTAGTTTAGTGGGTAACCAGATCGTTTTGGTTTCTAAAGACCAGTTCATCATTAAAATTGTCGATTAATATGATGCTTTCGGTCGTTATTTTTCCCGCAAGTATTTCTTTGGAAAGTTGGTTGAGTACTTCCCGCTGAATCACTCGCTTCACAGGTCTCGCTCCATATTGCGGATCGAACCCTTTTTCGGCTAAGTAGGCAATTGCCTCATCGGTAGCGTCTAAGGTGATTCCCTGTTTGGACAACATTTTAGTGACATTCCGAAGCTGTAATTGTACGACCGCCGTGATATCTTCTTTCGACAGCGGCGTGAACATCACTATATCGTCAATTCGGTTCAAAAATTCCGGTCGAACGCTCTGCTTTAGTAGGCCTAATACTTCCTGTTTTGCACCTTCCATCGCGGTATCAGGGTCTTTGATCGTTTCAAATTTTTCCTGAATAATAGCGCTTCCCATATTACTTGTCATGATAATGATGGTATTCTTGAAATCTGCCAGCCGCCCTTTGTTATCGGTCAGTCGCCCTTCATCCAATACCTGTAGCAAAATGTTAAAGGTATCCGGATGCGCTTTTTCGATCTCGTCTAAAAGAACTACCGAATAAGGGCGTCTTCGAACGGCCTCCGTTAGTTGTCCGCCCTCATCATAGCCAACATATCCTGGAGGAGCTCCTACAAGCCGACTCACGCTGTGTCGCTCCTGGTATTCACTCATGTCGATCCGGGTCATGGCATTTTCATCATCAAATAAATAGGCAGCTAACGCTTTTGCCAATTCGGTCTTACCGACTCCCGTTGTTCCTAAAAATAGAAACGATCCAATTGGCTTTTTCTCGTCCTGCAGTCCGGCGCGACTTCTTCGGATGGCATCACTTACAGCGATAATCGCTTCGTCTTGGCCTACTACACGTTTGTGTAGTTCGGTTTCAAGGGTTAGCAGTTTCTCGCGTTCACTTTGAAGCATTTTCGTCACTGGAATGCCTGTCCATTTAGCCACGACTTCTGCAATGTCTTCGTTGGTAACCTCCTCTTTTATCAAGGTGTTTCCATCTTGGTTTTCGGCGAGTTGCGTTTCCATGGAAGCCAGTGTCTCTTGTGCCTCCTTAATTTTTCCGTACCGCAACTCAGCCACTTTTCCGAAGTTTCCTTCACGCTCGGCGCGTTCTGCTTCGAGTTTCAATTCTTCAATTAGCTGTTTGGTTTGCTGCACACGGTCCACTACTTCTTTCTCGCTTTGCCATCGCGCATTCAATTCGTTGCGTGATTCCTTTAAGTTAGCCAGATCTGCACGAAGTGACTTCAGCTTAACTTCATCTTTTTCGCGTTTAATAGCTTCTATTTCTATTTCCAGTTGCATTATCTTACGATCCAGCACATCGAGTTCTTCTGGTTTCGAATTAATTTCCATTCGCAACTTCGAAGCAGCCTCATCCATCAGGTCGATGGCCTTATCAGGCAAAAACCGATTGGTGATGTAACGTTGCGACAGTTCTACCGCCGCGATGATCGCCTCATCCTTAATTCGTACTTTATGATGCGTTTCATACTTTTCTTTGATACCGCGTAAAATAGAGATAGCACTTTCCGTATCCGGTTCATTTACCACTACCTTCTGGAAACGTCGTTCTAATGCCTTATCCTTCTCAAAGTATTTTTGATACTCATCTAAGGTGGTGGCCCCGATAGCACGTAATTCTCCCCGGGCCAAAGCGGGCTTTAATATGTTTGCGGCATCCATGGCGCCTTGTCCGCCACCCGCACCCACAAGGGTATGGATCTCATCAATAAATAAGACAATGTCGCCATCACTTCCGGTCACTTCTTTGATAACAGCTTTAAGCCGCTCTTCAAACTCACCCTTAAATTTCGCTCCCGCAATGAGGGCTCCCATATCTAGCGAAAATATTTCTTTCGACTTCAAGTTATCAGGAACGTCGCCATCTACAATACGGTGTGCTAAGCCTTCTGCTATTGCCGTTTTACCCGTTCCGGGTTCACCCACCAACATAGGGTTGTTTTTGGTTCTGCGGGAGAGAATCTGAAGTATTCTTCGTATTTCTTCATCTCTTCCAATAACCGGATCCAATTTCCCGTCGCGGGCAAGTTGATTTAGGTTTCTGGCATATTTCGAAAGCGCGTTGTAGGTTTCTTCGGCATTTTGGGAGGTAACTCGATCTCCTTTTCGTAATTCCTCAATAGCAGCGATCAGTGCTTTTTCAGTAACACCTTGATCTTTTAAACTCTGAGCGACGCTGCTCTTAGATTTCAGAATAGCTAGCAGTAAGTGTTCGACACTCACGAACTCGTCATTCATTTTTTTAGCTTGAATGCCTGCTTCTGAAATCGTTTTTCCAGCTTCACGTGAGAGCATTATATCGCCGCCACTCACTTTCGGAAAACTCTCTAATTGTTTCTCTAAAATTTTGGAGATCAGGTCTACGTTCACTTCAAGCTTTTTGAGCAAAAAGGGTGTGACATTTTCATCTACCTCCAAAATACCTTTCAGCAAATGCTCATTCTCAATTTGCTGATGTTCTGAAGCCTGTGCTAGTTGCTGAGCACGCTGCACCGCTTCCTGTGATTTTATAGTGAAATTATTGAAATTCATATCGTTTCTTTTTCACTTACCCAGTCAATTTTCAGACCATCTTAAAGATAAGACAAAGTGTCTGCAAATCACTGGTTTTAACAGTCATTATGACGTACATTAACGAATATTTAGCGGTCATTCTGACGCGGGTTACATGTGCCGCCAGCGGAAGAAAAGGATTTAGGATTTCCTTGAGAGAAAAATTCGTGATTAGCTGTATTTTTACAGAAATTATAATAGATATGGGACTATTCAACTTTTTAAATAAATCGCAGCGGGATGTCGCCAAAGAAGAGATCGTAGAAACCCCGTGGCATGTGCTTTCAGAAACCGAACAAATAGACCAACTTTTGCAGGAATCGGAGCAGCAGCCGGTTGCCATTTTCAAGCATTCTACCCGATGTGGCATTAGCAGAATGGTGTACAAGCAATTTGAAAAGGCTTATACGTTGACAGACGAGCAAGCCAAGCTCTATTATTTAGATTTGTTGAATCACCGTGATGTCTCCAATGGGGTTTCGGAAATATTGCAAGTTCCACATGAGAGTCCGCAATTGATCATCCTCAAGAACCGAGAGGTGGTACATCAAAGTTCGCATCACAGTATCGATGCTACAGCGCTGCAGCCGTACCTGTCTTAATCAAACGCGCCATTGGTAAGTTGCTCCCGCAGTTGTTCCTTCAATTGATACCCAGTATCCAAAAGCAGTTGCTCTTCGGAAGGAAAAGGAATAAAACGACCGGAAATAAACTGTAAATCTTCTTGGGTGAGGGCTCGTTCATCTCCCCGAAATCGGGCAAATCGATTGTCAAATACAAATTCACTTCCTATAGGATATTGATCTATTTGTTGTTGTCGTAATAGATCTCTAAAAATCAAAGTACCTCCCAAACGCGCCACTTTTTGTTGTTGGGTATAGGTAACGCTGGCGCGAACGGTAATTCGGCGCTCGTCACGTATCGGGTTTCCAAGACTGTCGCGAACAATATTTCCGTTTCGATCAAGTCGATCTACATAGCCGTCTACCACCTGCCTGGCCCGTCGAAACGTTTCCTCTGAAAGTTGATCTGGTGAAACCCATAATTCTCGTAATCGCAACTCAACGGCATACGTATAATTGGTATTTGAGACTGCATTTTCGTGAAATACCGTCCAAAAAGTATCGAGTCCGTAGGTATTCATATCGAGAAGTTCTCGCTCCAAACGGTACGGCAAAAAGGCACCACTCTGATTCGACAAGGAAACGATCACATAATCGGTTCCGAAGGCACGTGCCTCATCGCGAAGGTGTCGCGTCTCTTTGTAATTTGGCGCGAGCTCTTCAATTTCACAAAATATATGATATGCCGTGCGGTAATCGGAAATAGATTGCAGCTCAAAATAATACAAAGCCTCCGAATATAAATAGGCTATATAGGCCTGCCGCGCGTCCTCGAGCTCCTGAGAGTAATCCACAACTTTAAAGTCCAAATTTCTCCCTTCCGTAGCGCTATAGAGCGGTAGTAGGGGTCTAATTTCTCGTTGCCTGGCGTCGAGATCGAGATAGGTATAATAAATTTCTCTACTAAAAACGGGAGTGTCGGCTAACGTAAGTTTGGCCAATTGCCGCTGATCTTCTGCTACCGCATGCTGATAGGCTTTTTCTAACAATAGCTTCTGCGCCTCGCTGCGGTCGGAGGTTGGGTCTTTCTGAAGCTTTTTTACGGCCAGTTCGATGGCTTGGTCATAGGCCCCGCGAGCCACCATTTTCTGGGTGCGTTTTACACTGCTACATCCTGCGAAAAGGAGGATGACGATTACGAAAAAGTAGTTTGCTTTCATACTAAAATCTCCTTTGGTTCTATGAAGAGATTTTCAATAGCTGTGCCAAACTACAGATCCCGAGCAGGAAGTACTTTTCCGCTACAATCACCAAAACCTATTCGTACCGATTCATTTTGGCAATATCCACGAAGAATAACAGTGTCATGATCGTTGATGAATTTACGTTGAGAACCGTCGTTCAAAGTAAGTGGTTTGGTTCCCTTCCAGCTCAGCTCTAGCATAGAACCGTAACTGTCTGGCGTGGGTCCCGAGATGGTTCCGCTTCCCATCATATCACCACTGCGAACGTTACAACCATTTACAGTATGGTGAGCAAGCTGTTGGGCCATCGACCAATACATGTACTTAAAATTGGAATTGGCTACGATGGTTTCTTCACCATCTTCGGGTTGAATAATGGCTTGCAAGTGTATGTCGTAATTTTTCTTCCCTTTGTGTTGCAGATAGGGTAGCGGCGTTGGCTCTTGTTTCGGGCCTTCCACTTTAAAAGGATGTAAGGCATCGAGTGTAACGATCCAGGGCGAAATGGTAGAGGCAAAGCTCTTTCCTAAAAATGGCCCTAGCGGTACATATTCCCAAGCCTGAATATCACGAGCGCTCCAATCGTTAAATAAAACAAGTCCGAAGATATTCTCTTCCGCTTCATCAATGGGCACACGTTTTCCCAAATCGTTAGTAGCCGTGGTAATAAAGGCCATCTCCAATTCGAAGTCCAATAGCTTGCAGGGGCCAAATCCGGGCGTTCCGTCTTCACCGGGCTTCATTTGCCCAACAGGTCGTTTGATAGGGGTTCCTGAAGGAACTATGGATGAACTTCTTCCGTGGTATCCAATAGGGATGTGCAGCCAATTGGGCAAGAGCGCATTTTCCGGATCGCGAAATAGCGAGCCTACGTTGGTAGCGTGCTCTTTACTCGCATAAAAATCGGTATAGTCTCCTACATCTACGGGCAACTGCATTTCAATTTCGTCCATTGAGAATAATACTTCTTTACGATGTTCCTCATTATCGCGAAGGGTTGGATTATCTTCGAGAAATAGATCCGAAATCCGATTCCGGACCAGGCGCCATGTTTTGCGTCCATCGGCGATGAAGTCGTTCAAGCTGTCCTGTAAAAAAATATCGTCGGTAAGGTCAATTCCTTCAAAATAGCCCAGTTGGTGTAAGGCCCCCAGATCAATGGCGGTATCTCCAATACGCGTGCCAATGGTAATGATGTCATCACGTGTTAGAAACACTCCGAAGGGAATGTTTTGAATAGGGAAATCACTTTCTGCCGGAACAGGAAGCCACGTTTTTCTTGAAGGGTCGTTTGCAGTTAAGGGCATGATTGTTTTTTTGTTGGTAAAAATGTTAATCAAATATAGGATTTCTTCTGTAGTAACCTTAAGGATTTACTATTTTTGGATTTTATTAACGATTCGGAAAAAATGATAGCACGCGACCACCAAATTTTTGAGCTTATTGAAGCAGAAAAAGAACGCCAACTCAATGGATTAGAACTAATTGCTTCTGAAAATTTTGTGAGTCCGCAGGTCATGGAAGCTGCGGGTTCTGTTCTTACTAATAAGTACGCCGAAGGCTATCCCGGAAAACGCTACTACGGAGGGTGCGAAGTGGTAGATGAAGTAGAGCAGATCGCGATCGATCGGGCGAAAACGCTGTTTGGGGCCGAATACGCCAATGTGCAGCCGCATAGTGGTTCTCAAGCCAACACGGCCGTTTTTGCCGCCTGCTTGAATCCCGGAGACACCTTTCTAGGGTTCGACTTGTCGCATGGCGGACACCTGACGCACGGTTCTCCGGTGAATTTTTCAGGAAAGCTGTACCGTCCCGTCTTTTACGGGGTGGATGCTCAAACGGGTTTGCTAGACTACGATGCTATTGAGGCGATTGCCTTGCGCGAAAAACCGAAAATGATTATTGCGGGAGCATCTGCATATTCACGTGAAATTGATTATGAGAAATTTCGGATAATAGCCGATAAAGTAGGTGCGATATTGATGGCAGACATCGCGCATCCGGCTGGGCTCATTGCCAAAGGAATTATCGCAGATCCTATTCCGCATTGTCATGTAGTCACCACCACCACGCATAAAACCTTGCGCGGACCTCGTGGCGGATTGATTTTAATGGGGAAGGATTTCGAAAACCCATTTGGGCAAACGCTAAAAAGCGGAAAACCAAAAATGATGTCTTCCTTACTCAATAGCGGTATTTTTCCCGGCAATCAGGGCGGACCCTTAGAGCATATCATTGCGGCGAAGGCGATCGCTTTCGGCGAAGCCCTAACCGACGACTTTTTACATTATATGGTACAGGTAAAGAAAAATGCTGCGGTAATGGCTGAGGCCTTTGTGGAGAAAGACTACAAGATCATTTCCGGAGGTACCGACAACCATATGATGTTGATCGATCTTCGGAATAAAAACATCTCCGGAAAAGAAGCAGAAGAAGCCTTAGGGAAAGCAGAGATCACCGTTAATAAGAACATGGTGCCGTTTGATGATAAATCTCCCTTCGTGACTAGCGGTATTCGCATAGGAACCGCTGCGGTGACGACACGCGGATTGAAAGAAAACGATATGAAGCACATCGTGGCGCTAATCGATGAAGTAATTGAGAATCATGAGGATGATGCTCGTCTCGAGGCGGTGGCTGAAAAAGTGAATGGCATGATGGAAGGAAAGCCGTTGTTTGCAAACGAGGGCTAGACAGTTAATGTTAATTACGCCCTGCCTGGAAGGGAAGTAATAGACAATTTTGTATTTTTAGAACACTAAAAATACAACCATGACAAGATACTACGTACTCACTATTCTTACTCTTTTTATTGTCTTCGGAAGCACTGCACAAGAACGAAGCCTTCCTATCGACACGACTGTTGTTACCACGCATTCGGCAACCATAAATGGAACCAATGTAAATTATACGGCCACCACCGGAACACAACCGGTTTGGGACGACATGGGGGAGCCCATCGCCAGTTTGTTCTACACTTATTATAAACGTACCAATGGAAAAGCGAATACCGAGCGTCCTTTATTGATATCCTTCAACGGAGGTCCGGGATCGGCTTCCGTTTGGATGCACATTGCGTATACCGGTCCAAAGGTTCTGAAAATAGATGAAGAAGGATACCCGGTTCAACCCTATGGAATTCAAGACAATCCCTATTCGGTATTGGATGTGGCCGACATTGTGTTTATCAATCCGGCGAACACTGGCTATTCCCGTACCATTCCTGCCAACGGTAAGGACGTAGATCGAAAGAAGTTCTTCGGAATCAATGCCGATATTGAATATCTGGCCGAATGGTTAACTACCTTTATGTCGCGTCACAATCGTTGGAGTTCACCGAAATACCTCATAGGTGAAAGCTACGGAGGAACACGCGTGGCTGGTCTTGCTTTAGAACTTCAGGAAGCGCAGTGGATGTACTTAAACGGTGTCATTATGGTGTCTCCGGCCGATTACAAGGTGTTTGAAAGTGATCCCGCAGTCTCTTCGGCATTAAACCTTCCCTACTTTGCGGCGGCTGCCTGGTTTCACGAAATGCTTCCCTCGCGACTTCAGCAAAAGGACTTAACCGAAATGTTGCCCGAAGTGGAGCAGTATGCGGTTAATACGTTGATGCCGGCACTAGCCAAAGGTGGTTTTATTGGTGAAACAGAAAAAAATCAAGTCGCCGATAAGATGGCTGAGTATACCGGACTCTCAAAGAAGGTGATCTTGCAAAATAATCTAGACATACCCACGCGCTTTTTCTGGAAAGAACTACGTCGCGATCGCGATGGCTATACTATCGGACGTTTGGATTCTCGGTATTTGGGAATCGATAAGACCGATGCCGGAGATGGACCCGATTACAGCGCCGAGCTTACCTCCTGGTTACACTCCTTTACGCCGGCGATCAATTATTACATTCGCGAACATCTCAATTTTAAAACCGACATTAAGTACAATATGTTTGGCCCTGTGCATCCCTGGGACCGTACAAATAATAATGTGCGTGATGGTTTGCGCAAGGCCATGGCAGAGAACCCCTATTTGAATGTTATGTTTCAATCTGGGTACTACGATGGAGCGACGACATATTTCAATGCTAAATATACCATGTGGAATATCGACCCTAGCGGGAAGATGAAAGATCGATTAAGCTTTAAAGGATATCGCAGCGGTCATATGATGTATTTGCGCAGAGCCGATCTGGAGAGCGCCAATAACGACCTCCGTGCGTTTATTAACAACACCCAAGCCAAGGGGAAATCGGCTAAGTACTAACTGACTTATCGATTTCGAATCACCTCTAAGAAATTGGCGCGACGATTTCTGGAAACCGGTATTTTATGTTCTCGAATGAGCAGGTAGCCTTCGTTCAGGTATTTATCGATATGATGCAGGTTGACCAGATGCGATTTATGTACCAGAAAGAACTCCTGCTGATCGAACATTTTGGCAAAATGACCAATATTTTGAGAGCTTAGAATAGGCTTTCGATTGGTGAAGTGCAGTTGGGTATAGCCGTCTTTCCCTTCGCAGTGAAGTATGTCGCCAATCGCCAAAAATTCGAGACCGTCTTGGGTAGGCACGACCACCTTTTTATTCTGAAATTTGGTGATCTGCAAATTATCGATCAAGGCTCGATTCTTTTGTAAAGCTGTTTTTTCTGAAATATTCTCACGGGCTTTTTGCACGGCAGCCATGAGTTCATCGTTATCTATTGGTTTTACGAGGTATCCAATGGCACAGTGCTTAATAGCTTCCACGGCGTATTGATCGAATCCAGTGGCAAAAATCAACTCAAAGGTGGGTTCTTCGATGGTCTGAAGCACATCGAAACCACTCATTTCGGGCATGGCGACATCCAGAAATACGAGATCGGGTTGATGCGTGGCTAGAAGTTTTTTAGCCTGTGTGGGGTCTTGGGTGCTCCCAACAACGGTTACGTCTTTGCAAAATCGCTCTAGTTTATTTTGGAGGATGGCAATCGATTTTGGTTCATCGTCTATGAGAAATGCTTTGATCATGCTGGAATGGGTTTTATCGTTAGGGTTACCTGAGTGCCATTTTCTTCGGAAGCATTCGCCAGATCAATCGCCTTATAGGTAATATCCCAGTTGTTAGATTCTTTCAATAATTGTAACCGCTCTTGTAGAACCTGAGAAGAATTAGAGCGATGGGAACTGTTGCTTTGCTGATATATTTTCTTAGAAGCATTCATGCCAATTCCATCATCTGAGACAGTCACTTTTAGTCCGTTCTTCCCTTTCAAGGCAGTGAATTGAATCTTAATTTTGCCTAATCCTTTTTTATGGAACACCCCGTGATTCACGGCGTTTTCTACCAACGGTTGTAAGAGCATGGACGGTAAGAAAAGTTCCTGGTCATCCAGGGTGGGGTCTATTTCAATATGATATTGAAGTTTTTCCTCAAACCGAAGCTTTTCGATGTCAAGATAGTTTTGAAGCAAGTCGGCTTCTTCGGCAAGAGTAACTTCCTGCTTACGAGAATATTCAAAGTACTGACGGATTAGTTTAGAAAAGGTAGAAAGGTATTTTTCGGATTTATCAACATCGTTCTGCTGCACGTAGTAAAGGATAGCATTTAGGCTGTTATGCACAAAATGCGGATTTAATTGGGCGCGCAGTGCTTTCAGTTCTGTCTGAAACATGCGTTTTTGGTATTCGAGTTCCAGCGTGGCCTTTTCTTTGATCAATTGATTCTTCTTATTCAGAAATACCGCGAACAGAAATACCAGGGCGAGCATGATGCCAATCGCCACAAAGGTAAGCAGTACGTAGGTATCTATTGTTTCGGCGAGCATAAGAGGCCTTTAGCGATGAGCGCGTATTGAAATATGTTTAAGATGGTTATGGCGAACTGAAAATGAACCGGATTAAAGTCGGAAAGCCTTAGCAGCGCCATTAAAGGTAACACTCCAATGTAGTAAATCAGCAATCCGGTACAAATCCAAAAAGCTTGAATTTTGTGGAAGTGTATGGACTCTTTGGCATTTAATAAGCTGTAAAAATACGCGATGACAAAAATTAAAATCAAAACGGAACCCGAATAAAGAGTGAGGTATAGAAATTCTTGCAACGGATTTGCCACAGTCAGATTATATACGGTCATGATAATAAAACCACCTGAAAACCACAAGACGAAAGTATTGCGCAGATGGGTATAGAACCAGTAGAAAAAGAAGAGAAAGCTGAAGATCGTAAAAAAGTTATATACGGGAAGGTTGCTGATGTCAAATCCTCTTCGCAAGATATTGGCCGTGGCTTCTGTAAGTAAGACGAACCCCAAATAATAAACAAAATGGCGTTGCAATCCCTCACGGTTGATACGGCGACGATAAACCGCAGTACCAAAGGCAAAGCATTGCACGCCATAAAGTATTATTTGAAGGGCCAGAATCATGGATTACAGTTAATGTCACCACCGTTATTTCCGATGTCACCATGGTCTTTAAGCAGCTCTGTCATCACAAATGTATTCCCGCCCGATTCGTAGGTGGGCGCAAAAAACACCGTATTGACCCTAACTCCGTTGGGTCCGTCTGTTTCTGCAAAATACACCCGAAACCCAAGATTGGTGTAGCTGCTGTCTTTGGCAACTTCTTCTATCTTACAGAAGTAATCTTGCATTTCTTTAAAGTCGAAGGTCACATCGCCGGTGGCTCCGGGATTCGAACTGAGGTAGGTTTCGTTCATTTCTACCGCAATAGAACAATCAATGAGCCCTGTAGGTTCATCGGCGTCGTTACAACAGCAGGATTGCAATAGAAACAAACAAATGAGGCATGCGCTAGTTAAGATGTAATTTTTCATATTGTTGGTTTTTAATCTTTTAAAGATAGAATTAATTCTCGGCAGTTCTTCTCGTGTAGGATACTACCCACAGGGTATGCTTTCGAACGCGTGTATCGCGATTCACCTAACGTGAAAAAAAGATTCCACTCAAAATCGAGTGGAATCCCTTATTACTGATAGTTATTCTTTAATAAACTTCTTACTAATGATACTATCATTCATCTTGAGGTGAATAAAATATAAGCCTGAAGTAAGGTGCTCAATGTTCGCTTCGGAATAAGGAGCGCTTAGTTGCTGCACTTGCTTTCCATTCACATCAACAATCGTGGCAGCCTGAATGCTGGAGGCATTGTTATTAGTGATATGAAGTACTTCTTTGGCCGGATTAGGATATACCATCACTTCCGAAGCTACCGCAGACGTTCTCATTTCGAGTACGTTCTCACTATTTTCAGAAGGTAAAGAAGCTTTATCCCCGAACACACTACCATACGTTCCTAGCCAGGATCGAATCCAGTCTTTTTGCGCTTGGGTAAGACCTTCCTCAACACCCATAGGGGCTTGATTGTTGTAGATCACCTGATAGGTAAACCCATCGTCGGTACAATCTTCGCAACAACTAGGTGTCGTCATTCCCACTAGATACAAGGTGTTTTGTTGAAACGGAAACGGAAGAAAGTTTGTGGTTAGATTCCACGGTGTCGTTCCGGAAGTGGAAGGGTTAAACAGGCTGTAACCAGTATTATTTCCCCATCCAAAAGGTTCAGAAAAATCAATCACAAAAGAACCTCCGCTGGCACTATCTAAAGTAATAACGTACCAGTACCAAGGCTCCTGGCAAATATCTGGGTTGTATGGAAGCACGTCATCGGCGGTGCTAATGGTATTTAAAGAACCGGTTACTTGTTGTGGATTCCCCTGATGTTGCACAGTAATGCTGAGGTTGGGATCCACCAATTCCTGTACCGAGATATCATCAATGGCCAAATCATTACCATCGCCCAAGCCATCTTCTGCAAGTCGGATGCGAATTGCAGTACGCTGATCGCCCCGGAAACAGAAGCTTTCCATTTGCCAGTCACATGGATCGGAAGGATCGGTATTGACCGTGAGCGTTTGTGTATACCCGCTACTCGTTTCAATGGTTAGTTGTGGTAAAATATCGAAGGTACACTGCGGAAGGTTTTTGAAGTTTGCGCAGAAGCGATATTCTTTTTCAGGATCGAGGGTCACGCTCTGTCTCCAGATCACGCTACTGCTTCCAGCCGCTTGCGTGGTTCTACCATTTACAAGTAAGAATTGATCGTTATTTGGGTAGGCAACTGGATCGGCACAGAACGAATGATCGGTAACCGTAGTACCAAAGGCGGCAGCCGAATTGGTAACATCATACTGTCCGGGTAGGGTTGCGGCGTTTTGCGTATAGCTACTTGCAAAGCCCGTATTACCAAATTCAAAGTTTCCGTTGTTTACGAGGTTTTCGCTTTCATCGCAGCAAAAGGCGCCATCGGGCGTAGGCTCTGGTTCGCCCCCAACGGTGGCGTCACACTTTTCACTAATACAGATATTATCAATACCCCAGCGTTCATCGCCACCGGCTACGTCAACGCCAAAAGCTAAAGACCCCACGTTTTGTACCAGCGTATCCCAGTCGGCTGCATTTCCGGTATTCACGGTCCATTGACCATCGGCGTTACCAGGTAATACACCTCCGCTACTCAGTGCAATGGGGGCGCAGATACGCACCCAACCTTGACTAACATCAATAGGCGTTGTTAGCGTAAAGACCGCTGAAACAGTAGAACTGCCCGGATCGGGACCGTTATAGATACGGAGGCTATTGTATCCGGTAATGGTTCCGGTGGCAATAAAGAAAACACGCAAGTCGAAGCAAAAACAGCCCTCTTCTTGAGGTACCATAGTAAGCCAGTTTCCGGAATAGTCAACATCATTAAAGGCAACCGTTCCGCCATTTCCGCAGGAACCATCATCCAAAAATAAATAGAAGTCACCAGAGCCACCTTGACTATTGACGTCGGTGTATTGTAAGGCGTCAATATTTTGAGCCCCCCAATTGTCGAGCATACCGGGTTGATACACTCCTGTACAAGCATTCCCCACGGGAGCCGTTGAGGAGGGATTGCTGAAATCTTCACAAAAAGATTGCGAAAATGTGGCGGTTGTTACGAGGGTGGTACAACACAGCACCAGCCATCGAAAAATAGTAATTGAATTCATAATGAGAGAAATTTATGGTTAACAGCACAAATCTCTCATTATAAGAAGGTTAATGAAATAAACAATTGATCATCAGTACCGTTCATGACAGGAAACGTATTTTTGAATATAGGACCTGTATTTTAGGTGAAGATGAAATTCAGAAGGTACGGATCATTTCAAGAAACTCGTTTCTTCTACCTCGAGATACCGGAATTTTAAGTTCCCCAATAATAAGATACCCTTGATTGAGATATCGTTCGATATAATTTAGATTGACCAAATGCGACTTATGTACTTGAAAGAAATCTGTATTTTCTAAGGATTTCACAAAGTGTCCAATATTTTGAGAGCTCAGTAAAGAAGGGGAATTTTTAAGGTGAATTCGCGTATACCCCTCAACTCCCTCGAAATTTGTGATGGTATTAATGTCTAAGAACTCTAGCCCTTCCTGAGTAGGAATCACGATTTTTCGATCCTGAAATCGCTTGACACTCAAATTCTCTATAAGTTGACGGTTTTTGACAAGCGCATTTTTTTCAGCAATGTTTTCCGTAGCGATATTCACCGCCGCGATCAACTCATCATTATCGATAGGTTTTATGAGGTAGCCAATAGCACAGTGCTTAATGGCATCGATAGCATACTCATCGAAACCTGTGGCGAAAATGATTTCAAAAGTTGGTGATCCAAATTCTCCTAGCAATTCGAAACCATTGAGTTTGGGCATGGCAACATCCAAAAAAACGAGATCGGGCGACAGCTCAGGAATTTGCTGAAGCGCCACGGCAGGTTTTTGCGTACTGCCGATGATGGTCACGTGCGTACAGAGACGTTTAAGTTTATCTTCTAGAATGGCCAATGCTTTGGGTTCATCGTCTACCAGATAGGCTGTTATCTTCATATTTTATGGCTATGGTTAACGTTATTCTTGTTCCTGTTTTACCCTTGTATTGATTGAGATCTTCCACCAAAAAGGTGATGTTCCAGCGATCTTCCTGTTTAAGCAGGGCCATGCGTTCATTCAATACCTGCGTGGAGTTGGAAGTTCCGTCTTTTCGTAATTTTTCGTTTAATTTTCTAGCTTCCAGGATCCCGATGCCATCATCTTCCACAATGATTTTTAATATATTTTCCTGCTCCTTTATAAAATGAAGTGTTACGGTCCCTTGCGTTTCCTTGTGAAAAATTCCGTGATTGATGGCATTTTCAACTAAGGGCTGCAATAGCATAGAAGGAATTTTGATACGATCTGTTGCTAATGAGGGGTCAATGGTTATCGTATAGGCCAACTTTTCTTCAAACCTCATTTTTTCAATAGTGAGGTAATTTCTCAGGAGTTCAATCTCTTCGGAAAGCGTTACTGATTGGACGCGAGAATATTCAAAGAATTGTCGAATTAATCTGGAAAATTGTGAAAGATATTTTTCAGAGAGGGCAACCTCATTCCGCTGTACGAAAAATTGGATGGCATGTAAGGAGTTATGCACAAAATGAGGATTCATTTGCGACCGTAGCGCCTGTAATTCTAAGCGTGAAATTTTTTGATGTCGTTCCGATTTTATTTGTTCACGTCTTTTTATCTGCCTGTAAAAAAGAAACCCGATCCCCATAAGTATCAACAGCGAGGCTCCAATCAATAGGTAGCGGAACCACTTGGTTTGCCACCACAACGGTACTATGGTGAGCGGTAGCCTGCGCGTGGAAAAATTGTGGTGTTGGTCGATCACCCGTACCTCGAGCTGATAGGCACCTGGTGCTAAACTCACAAAAGTTACCTCTCTATTCTGTGCCGTTTGCCATTCCTCTTGTTCTGGCGATAAGCGATAATAGTATACGAGGTTGTTTTGGTTGGTGTACTCTAAGGTGTTGAAAGCGATAGAAAGCGATTGCGCATCTCGGTAGGGAAGCACCATACTGTCTAAATCTGTTTCAAAATAAAGGGTGGGTTTTGTTCTGTATCGAGTGTCGTTTAAATTTATCTCAGACAACCCCAGATCGGTTGCCGCGAACAGGGTACTGTCTCGAATAGCAATGTCATTCACATTGCGATCTAGGAGGCCGTCTGACTGATAATAAGAATCTACAATCTCAGACGCTTCTAGCGTCGGCTGTAGCTTCAATACTTGAATTCCTTTTTGGGTGGCCAGCCAAAGATGCCCGTCTTTATAAATGGTGCGATTTACCGACAGTCCGTGGGTGGAGGGAATCGGAAAAATACGATCTCCTTGCAGTACATGAACACCAAAACCGTCTGTGCCAAGGAGCAGTTTATTTTCATGCAGGGTGGCACTTAAGTATGGTATGGGTCGATTCCTGTTTTGTTCATGAAAGGGAAGTATGGTATCCTTATCGATACGGTGTAAACCATCACTTGCCAAGAGGATTAGTTGATCTTGATATTGGATCATAGAAACACCTCCGCTAAAGTTCTGCAGTGTTTTGAAATAGGGGTCGTCTGCTTTTTTTGTTACGACAAAGTCATGGGTTAGTACATAGTGAAACGTTTCGCCTTCATAAAGATCAATAAAGCCTGCGGGATGATCGTGCTTAGTGCCAAAACGCTTGCGTTCATCTTCATATACCTCGCTGCGGAAGATGGTGTTTTTCTCAGCTGCTGATTGTGTAGCCCCCAACACATAAGTACCGTGGCCCGAGTTCGTTTTGATATGGTAAATATTGCCTTCGGCAATTAAATTCGTAGGGGTAAGCGCCCCACGAACGTTACTATGCAAAGGCTCGTTTCTTACTCCAATTAAAAGTGTGTCCTCTGAAAGTGACAAGGCCTGCACCTTCTTACCCTCAAAATATTGATTCGTATGTAAGCTTATGGCTGGGATCATCTTGATTCCTTTGTATAGACTGGTCATCCATAGGTTTCCTTGGTCGTCTTTGATAGCACGTGAATAATCCCTAAGATCATCGTGCGTGATGGTTTCTAAGGTTTGCAAACCATGGGAAAAGATTTGAAGCTGATCACCAACTTTCCATTGAATTGTAGCATCATTCGCCCATACATATTGGATTCCTTTCTTCTTGTTCTTCTTCATCGGAATGATGCGATACGCATCACGTTCTAGGTTCACTAATAACAACCCGTAATCAAGCATCTGCCAGATCAGGTTGTGATAGATCCCGTAAGACGCTGATCGAATATTCAAGGAATCAAAATTGGTGTTTGTTTGAATGCTCTTTATTTTCGTTAGTTGCTGATTTTTATGTAAGTAGATTTCAAAATGTGATTGCGTCTTATTGATTACAATGCTGTCATTCAAATGTATTGCTGCATTAACCCCGTCATCGGTTGTAAGCGGGAGGGTTTTTTTCCAAGAGTTCTGCTTAAGAACAAATGTCCCACCCCCATATAAGGATACTCCATGGTTTGTGACTCCGAAACATTTGGGACTAATAACCGAATTGTCCGCTAGCGGGAAACTGTAGATACTGTCGTTCGCAATAAAGCCTTGTCGGTTACTTTTAGAAACATACCACACACGCCCATCGGGCGTTACCTCTAGCTTCCATGTATCATTGTTGGGAAGCCCGTCCTGTACCGTGAAGGTTTTGAAGGAAGTGCCATCGTATGTTACGACCCCCTTACTGGTAGCAATCCAAATGAAACCGGCACTATCTTGCACAATATCGTAGACGGTATTGGAAGGCAGTCCATTGGACGTAGCATATTGATATTCCCGTTGTCCCCAAAGTAGCCATGGAAGTAGGAGACCTATTAGTAGTATTCTACGGTGCATTAGGGTAAATGTAGTTAAATTGAACTGGTTTGCATTCCATAGAAAGAATTGACCTGATTTTTCAGGCCAATTTCCGCTGTGGTGAAATCAATAAAAAAATGGATTTCTTATCTTTTTCAAGATTTGATCAATCGTGTCGTTTTTGTAAGATTGTTTGTGGTGATACGAACAAAGTAGATTCCGGAGGGTAACTTTTCAATATCGATTGTCGTATCCGAATTTTGGGATGTTATCATCAATCGACCGGTGATACTATAAATTTCTACTCGCTTTAATGGAGTTTCGCTAACAATATCAACGTAATTGTCTGCCGGATTAGGGTATAGATACACCTGTTTGGTATCATTAATTTCTGAATGCTCCTCGATGGCAAATACAGATGTGCCTGTTCCCTCACAACCACAATCCTGATCGTAAAAATAAAATTCTTCATCACAGGAGTTATAACTAATGGCAATAGGGCAGTTTGGGTTGACGAATGGAACGATTCTCGTAATGAGCCAGTCGCAAGCCAGTGGGGAGGAAGTTCCTGGGTCATCGTTCAACCCAAATGGATTATCCGCTCCGGTAATGTTTATATCAGGTAACGTGCCGCTGGAGATATTTCCGTTATTTTCATGAAAATACATTCTACCTCCGCCAAAGGTGGGGCCCGGCAAGAGGGGGTCGCTAATGAGAACGTCTAGATCGCCATCGCAATCGGCATCATAAATTTCAGGGGTATGGTAGCTGCCGCTATTATCGGGCAGAAAGGGATTGAGAATTTTGGTGCCGTCAAAAAGCTGAGCGCCGGTGAGATCAAAATAGGGTGGAATCGTGCTATTCAAATTCTCAAAATATGCGGTACCGTCTAGCGTACCGCTTTGATTACTGATAAGAATATCCGGCAGTTCGTCGTTATTCAGATCGCCAACAGCAATTAAATCCAGATTGCTAAAGGCATATTGATCTGGCACGGTGAGTCCGGCATTGATGAATGGAATTCCGCTGGAAGGAAATCCGCCACTCCCATTATTAATAAACAACCAAATTCCAGAATTGCTGGTTGCCGTATCAATACCCGATACTAAAATATCATTCCATCCATCGCCCGTCCAATCTATCAAGCGATAGCTATAAGCTTGGAAATTTGGGCCAAATGCCGATGTTCCCGGTACACTGTACGCAGGCGTCACTCCCGGGCCAGCTGTATTCTCTAAGATATGAAGTTCATCGGCATTTTTCGTGTAGAGTATATCGATATCCCCATCATTATCTACATCGCCATATTCTTTATCCTTTCCGAAAAAAGAATTATTGTTCAATTCATTTTTAACTGCTGCGGAAATGATAGTGGGAGCTGCATTGGTGAAAGGATCAAAATCTAAGCAACTCGATGGGGCGACCTCTCCGGAAATAAAGGTAGGCAATCCTAAATATCCTACCGCTCCCGAAGTAAGCGTCACAGCTGTAGCTACAAAATTTGATGCGCCACCGGTATTCGGGTTGTTAATGGCCGCTAACGAATTCTCACCATCTTTCGTGATCAGAATTCGGGGGGGCGTTTCGGGTGTGAGCTGCATAGCCCCCACCGCATAGCGTCCTCCCTGATTGGGGATAGTCCCAATTTGTACGGGCGTTCCAATGGTAGGTGCAATCGATACTTGATAGACCCTTCCAGTTCCGGTTCCGTTGCTATTCGCAAAATCGGTATAATACAATGTATTCCCGTCTGGCGAGAATTCTAGCCCATAAGGTCTCACCGGGGTATTTCCGACGAACTGCGGATTGGATATTCCACCGGTGGTAGTATCAAAATCGTATAAGTACACCTCTGCGGCTGTACCATCTGTGCGAGCCAGCGTTGCGCCATCAGGAGCGTGCTTCATATAATACCCTGCAGACATAACCGGTCCTATAGCTTGTATTTGTGGTGTTGTATTCACACCACATGCGGTGACTTCGTAAGTGTAGAATCTATTCGTATCCTTCTCTGTGGCGGTCACCCAAAAGTCTTGTCCATTCGCATGTCGTACGGCACAAATACGTTCACCAGTAGGGCCGGGAAGACGTATGTTTTTCATGCCTACCGGAATAACACCAAAATCGAGTCCGGGATCATAGACACCATTTCCATTATCGTCCATATCTACCACACTGTAATTGATGCCATTGGTCCCATTCACAAAATCTACGGAAAAGATGAGATACTCTGTGGTGCTCTTCGGAAGCGGAACGATGATGGCTGATGAGGTAGAGGAGGGGTTTCCTAACAGGCCGTTCCCATTTACCATCGGACTTCCTGAGGGGTCGTATACTGTAATCCCATCGGTGTAGAATAATAAGTCTCCGGCCGCTGATGCTATAGAAGCGCAGCCTTCAAAGGTGTTGAGATTCCCTGAAATCGCTGTGGCAGTTCCGGAAGAAAAATCAAGGCCTGCGTTATTGCCAAAAAACCAATAGTTCTTCTCTGCTTGTCCGAATGAAATTGATAGGGAAAAAAGGAAGACCCATAGGATGAAATAGTTGGATTTCATAATTGAAATAATTTGGTTGTTATTCCAAATATCTCAATACATGCCTAGATACACCACACCCAATAGAATAACGCCTGTTCTGAAGCACAGAACGGCTCATTTCAATATAAGAACGGAAAATGGCTAATCCTCCGGAAACACAATGGCTTCATAAGCACCTGCATCGGCAGGGGTGTCGCGAGGGGTTTCGTTGAGATCGAAGAGCGGCGGAACACCTGCGGCTCCTATGTTTTCCGCGCCGGAGGTTCCTAATTCAATATTAAAATTATTTAATTCAGTATTTTGGAATACTGGATCTTCATTGAACACACAGCCGGGATAAAACGCGGGATTATTGTAGTTTTCATCATCTGCAAACTCTCCGGTGGGATCTTCAAAACGTATCAGTGAATTATTAAAACTAAAGACAAACGCATCCCTATCATCTTCAATAAGACCGATTTCTCGTTGTTCGTTTCCGTAGATGATACAATTGTTAAAAGTAGCGTTGAGCGGCTCGGTTAAGAATTCGGTTTCACTCACCTGAAGCACATTGTCTAACTGAACACTCGGAAAGGTTCGGAAGCTATTCGTCCAATAATTAGCAAACGTACAATGATTGAAGGTATAGGTACCCCCATAGGAACAGGCCAAAGAAGCTTGTCCGCTGTTGTTGATCACCATGTTTTCACCATACACGTTACCCGTTCGCGACAGCAATCCTACGTTTGCGCTATTATAAATCTGAACATTTTCCAGTCGCAAGGTTTCATCGCCATCGTTACTATCCATTAAAATACCTACAATACCATTTTTGATGGTGGTATATCTAAATTCATTATTGGTGCTGCCGGCGGTAAGCCAAATGGTGCCCCACTGCCCGGGAATATCAGAGAAACTTGGCTCCAAGCGATCGCCTTCAAAAATTACTTCGTTTTCCATGGCTTCAGGATCGGTACTGGGTTCTCCATTAACTTTCATCGAACCCGTATTGGCTACTAAGATGCCACTATCCCGATGAAAATGAACGCGTGCGCCTGCTTCCACCGTTAAGGTTTTTTCAGGTGGAACAGCAGCATACCCGTAAATTACATAGGGTTTTTCGTTGGTAAATGTAAGTTCACTATCCTCCAGGAAAAAACCTTCAATGAGCACATCATTTCCCTCGCCATCCATACCCAGATTGAGTGTTTCGGTAGTGCCATCCGGAAAGAGTTCGGGAAAAAGAAACACGGCATCCTGAACCAAGGTCACCAATTCTACCTGTTGGGAACCACCGCCTCCTTCAAATAGCAACTGATCGGTATACAGAAATTGTGTATTATCTCCATTAGGTAGGTTATTTATGTCGAGGGTCGTTTCGATAAATATAAATATGCTATCCTTTGCCAGAATCTGGACATCTTCAAAAGCCTTTCCCGGTATTCCATCGACGTTCAGGCGATAATTAGACGCTTCGCCCTCCGCTAAACGAACGCTGGGAACGCTGATATCTTCGTCGCTTCGGTTGTATACCTTTAGATTATAGGTGCTAGAACCAATATTGGTGAAAACGGTATCTAAGTAGACCGTATCTCGTGAAAACTCTAGATTTCCGCTGGAAGAAACCGTTTCGAAATCATTCCGACAAGAACTCCATAGTACCAAACAGGCGAGTACTGCGACAGTGTATAGGTATTTCATCAACCGATAATTTTCGTAAAAATATAACTTTTTATGCGGGTTCTTATTGTCTCACCTTCAGAATTTCCATTCATTATGACACCCTCATCAGATAGGTTACCTCCTTACTTTTTGACGATGCGCACTTTAAAAAGTTGGTCCCAATTCTTTCCGGTGAGATACAAGATGTTGGGTTCGCCTTTGTAGGCAATACCGTTCAACACATTAAGGTCGGGATGCTGGGTCACTTCCTCTTTGAGTCCGCTACAATCAATCACTCCTTCCACGGCGCCGCTTTCGGGGTTTACAATAGCAATTCCTTCCGCTTCATAGATATTGGCATATATTTTTCCGTCAACCCATTCCATTTCATTAACGCTCTTGATGCGTGCTTTGTGGGTGTACATTTCAATGTATCCTTGTTCCTCTAGGGTGGTAGGATCTAAACGCCAGATACGTTGGGTTCCATCGCTTTTGTACAAGGTGGCCCCATCATTACAGAGCCCCCAGCCTTCTTTGCTTGCTGCATATTGGAACGTCTGAATACGGCTCAAATCGTTCGCATTGTATACAAATCCGGTATTCTCACGCCAGGTGAGCTGATACACCTTATCCTTCAGAATAGTAAGTCCCTCTCCAAAATACGTGTCCTTTAAATCCACCTGTTGTAAGACTTCGCCGGTTTCATAATTGGTTTTTCTAAGCGTGGAGTGTTGGTACTGTCCCGTACTCTCATAGAGGATATCTCCGCGGAATTCTAACCCCTGGGTATAGGCCTCTTGATCGTGGGGATAGCGTTCCAGTATTTCGTAGGTGTAGAGAACAGGAGCGGTATCTGAAAGAAGTAAAATAACCTGGCTAACTTCAAAGATTTCGCCCTCCGCGTATACTTTTGCCGTGAGCATTCGACTGCCTAGCGGTTGCGTTTGAAGCGGAAGAGTTACGGATTCCGAAGCCATTCCACCAGCCAGTCGGTTTTCCGCTATAAAATAAGCCACCGAATCGATCGACCTTCCCTTTTTGTTTTGAAGAGAAATCTGCAATTCGTCTGCCGGGCGATACGCCTTCTTTTTATTTCCAATTTCAATAGAAAACAACTCCTGAGGACGCTCGTTACTATCGCCGCAACTTCCTGTTGAAAGGGCCAAGGCGGTGAAAAAGAAAAGATTATAAATAGACTTCATTCCACTACATTTTTTGGCAAAGTACGAAATAACAATCGTTCGTAAAAATCCTTGGAGAAGCTACAAAATGAGCGTATATTTGCATCGGCAAGTCCTACACAACCAGCTCCTGTTGAATCCCCCAGGGCGGGAACGCAGCAAGGGTAGACGGTCGTAGCGGTGTGATGTAGGTAGCTTGCCATTTTTTGTTGGCGATAATTTGTTATTCTACAGGCTTACTCTCATCTTTGCCGCTAACAAGACCTTATGGCAAAAGTTATATTCATCACTGGCGCTTCCTCAGGAATTGGGAAAGCGATCGCTTCCTACCTGCACGATCGGGGGCATACCGTGTATGGCACGAGCAGAACACCTGGCCACCATAAGGATACCGTTTCTTTTTCACTCCTACCGTTAGATGTCACTCAGCCTGCCACAATGGATGCGGCTGTACGGGAAATTATTCAGCAAGAGGGGCGAATAGACGTACTCATCAATAATGCTGGAGTCGGCATTACCGGACCCATTGAGGAAACGCCTTCCGATGAAATCCGAAAGGCTTTTGAAACCAATTACTATGGTCCGTTACATCTTATCAAGACCGTACTGCCTCATATGCGGGCCAATTCCGAAGGTCGTATCATCAATATTACCTCTATTGCGGGTTATATGGGATTGCCCTATCGTGGTATTTATTCGGCCACCAAAGCCGCGTTAGAGATAACCACCGAAGCCTATCGAATGGAAACCGAGCAGTTTGGTATCAAAATGGTGAATGTTGCCCCGGGAGATTTTGCCACCAACATCGCTTCCGGTCGGTATCACGCTCCTGTTCTTGAAGATTCTCCATACAAAACAGCGTATGGAAACACCTTAGCCATGATGAACCAACATGTGGATTCTGGGGAAGATCCCTTGAAGATGGCTCGTATTATTGAATCGATCATCGAATCTCAGAACCCTAACGTTCACTATAAAGTGGGGGCGTTCCTTCAAAAATTTTCTATCGCTTTGAAGCGGGTACTACCGGATAAACTATATCAACGCATGCTCATGCGGCATTACAAACTCTAAAAAAGGCTCGTTATTAACAATTCATGTGTGAAAGTTTCATCGGAAAGATTTCGCGCAAGCCCTTTGTTCTGTATTTTTGTGGTCTAAACGTTTATTTTTCACCCTATGAAGTTTTTCATTGATACTGCCAATTTAGATCAAATTCGTGACGCTCAGGACCTGGGCGTGTTAGACGGTGTAACCACCAATCCTTCCTTGATGGCGAAAGAAGGCATTACCGGTCGCAATAATATTTTAAAGCACTACGTCGATATTTGTAATATCGTTGAAGGCGATGTTTCTGCGGAAGTGATCGCAACCGATTTCGAAGGTATTATCAAAGAAGGGGAAGAGCTCGCCGAACTGCACGAACAGATCGTGGTGAAAGTACCCATGATTCGCGAGGGAGTGAAGGCCATTAAATACTTTTCAGATCAAGGAATCCGCACGAATTGTACCTTAGTGTTTTCAGCAGGACAAGCCTTACTAGCCGCCAAAGCGGGAGCAACCTATGTGTCTCCGTTTATTGGGCGTTTGGACGATATTTCTACAGATGGATTAAACCTGATCGCTGAGATTCGGTTGATCTATGACAACTATGGCTTCGAAACGCAAATTTTAGCCGCTTCTGTACGGCATACCATGCACGTCTTGGAATGTGCGAAAATTGGCGCTGATGTAATGACGGGACCACTATCCTCCATCGATGGCTTACTGAAACATCCGCTTACCGATATTGGGCTGGAAAAATTCTTAGCCGATTACAAAAAAGGAAATTAATTACGGTTCTTTTATTGATTGAGATACCCGAGGAGCTTCGATTCTAAATCGGGATGGAAGAGGTTGGTGTAGTGTTCCAAAATATCACCGTTGCGGTCTACGATCAGCGATTTGCTGATGGAACTTAGCACAAGCGCCTGTCGCGCGTTTTCGATGTCTTCAATTTGAAACTCCAAAGAGGTGTTGTATCCTAAAGCGCGAACAATACTACGCCATTTTCGGAAGTGTGTATCTGTATTGATGCCAATAAACTGATATTCGGGATATTTCTCTCGTAGCTCAGCGGCCTTGGTATGAATATTCTCATTGTGTTGGGCCGATTCTGAGGTCCAAAAGAAAAGTACCGACGGCTTTGTAATTAGGGTGTGCAGGTCTTTTACCGTATTCGCTTCCGTTACCAACTTGATATTCGGAATGCGTTTTGACGGCATCAGGTTCTCAATGGAGGTTTTAAGGGATTGAATTTCCGCCACATCTTCAGGGTCTTTATTCATCGATGCGAACAAAGCGTAGATCTCATCCACTTCCTTTTGATCGCCAGCGCGCAGTAAAAATCGTTGCGTATTGGTTCTGGAAATATTGTTTTTCAAAAGATCACTCTCTACCAAGCTGTCAATGATCGCTAACTTATGTTTGGTGTGCACGTAAGAATACCGATCGTACCCTTGCTCTTCTTTGTACCGATCATAGGCCATATTGTCGAAAAGGCGATTCAGAAATCGGAAATACGAATAATAGTTCTTTAAGGAAGCGTTGTTGTAATCGATATCTCCTCGATGTTCGTAGAAGGAGGCGGGGATTTCCTGTAATTCGGTATTACTGGTTTTTCTAGAATGTCGGGCGATGTACAATTCTCTTTTGGAATATTCATCGTACAAAATATTCGCATTGATTATACTTTTAAAGCTTTCAGACGGCTCGTCTTTCTTCAGATATACCTCAAAAAACTTTTGACGTTCGTTGGTGAGTGAGTCGATTTTAGTTTCAAACGCTTCAGGAGATAGCATGTACAATTCGGGCATCATCTGATTTTCCCGTTCGTTCTGTAGGAAAAAATCGATTAGCAGATTGTTTTTCCGAGCACCACCACCACTATACGACAAAGACTCGTCGAATTCAGTTGTATTCACGCGTAGCATCAGACTGTCGCCGGGACTTAGATGCATCACCTGGTATTCGCCATGATGAAAGGAATACAGCCCTTCCGCCACCGAATCGATATGATACATAAAGAAATTATTGTCATCCAACCGCATGGTATCGATAATTTCTCGATCTTTCATCAACAAAACATAGCCGTATTTAGGATTGACGATTTCGCCGCCGATCCATACATCGGTCGCTTCATCAGCATTGTCACCACAAGAAAACAGGGAAAACAGGAGTAAAGGGAGTAGTAGATATTCTTGCCTCATACACTATTCAATCGTTCAACAAATGTAAGTTTCCCCAAGAGTTCAAGTTGTTAATTAGTCGTTAAAACTAAATTAAAAAACAAGGGCTGTTCTTTGTTCGCGCTTTATTAGCTACTTTTGCACAAAATTTTAAAGGTCATGCTAACAGTTTCTAATCTTTCGGTGCAATTTGGTAAGCGCGTGTTATTTGATGAGGTAAACACGCAATTTGTTCAAGGCAATTGTTATGGTATTATTGGTGCCAACGGTGCGGGTAAATCTACCTTCTTAAAAATTCTTTCCGGAAAACAAGAACCCACTTCAGGAAGTGTTCATCTGGAGCCGGGAAAGCGAATGTCGGTACTGGAGCAAGATCACAACGCCTGCGATGAATTTGGGGTGTTGGAAACCGTTGTTCGCGGAAATAAGGAGCTGTTCAAGCTAAAGACAACCATCGATAAGTTGTATGAAGATTATACCGACGAGAATGCGGAGAAGATCGGAGAACTTCAGGTAGCCTTTGAAGAAATGAACGGGTGGAACGCCGATAGTGACGCTGCGGCCATGCTGTCTAATTTGGGTATCGAAGAAAGCCTACATTACAGTATGATGAGCGATCTCGATGGAAAGCAAAAGGTTCGCGTGTTACTAGCGCAAGCACTGTTTGGAAGTCCGGATGTACTTATTATGGATGAGCCTACCAACGATTTGGACTACGAAACCATTACTTGGTTAGAAAATTTCTTAGCGAACTACGACAATTGCGTAATCGTGGTATCTCACGACCGTCACTTTCTCGATTCGGTGTGTACGCATATTAGTGATATCGACTTCGGAAAGATTACGCACTACAGCGGAAACTATACCTTTTGGTATGAAAGTAGTCAATTAGCAGCACGTCAACGCGCTCAGCAGAACAAGAAGGCCGAAGAGAAGAAGAAAGAACTTCAGGAGTTTATCTCTCGCTTTAGCGCCAACGTAGCCAAAAGTAAACAGGCGACTTCTCGTAAAAAGATGCTGGAGAAACTCAATGTTAACGAGATCAAACCTTCGAGTCGGCGGTATCCGGCGCTCATCTTCGATCGTGAACGCGAAGCCGGAGATCAAATTCTCAATGTAGAAAAGCTTTCGGCATCCCTTGAAGGTGAAATACTTTTTAAGGGTGTTGATATTAACTTGGCCAAAGGCGATAAGGTGGTGATGTATTCTCGTGATTCTCGAGCCACGACCGCTTTTTATGAAATCATAAACGACAAAATGAAGGCCGATGCAGGCGAATATCAGTGGGGAGTCACCACCATTCAAAGTTATTTGCCGCTGGACAACAGTCACTATTTTGAAAGTGAGATGAATCTCGTCGACTGGTTACGCCAATGGGCGAAGACAGAAGAAGAACGGGAAGAAGTCTATTTACGTGGTTTCTTAGGAAAGATGTTGTTTAGCGGCGAAGAGGCGCTCAAACAGTGTAATGTACTTTCCGGGGGAGAAAAGGTGCGTTGTATGGTGAGTAGAATGATGATGTTGCGTGCCAATGTTTTGATGTTGGACGAACCGACCAACCACCTGGACCTTGAAACGATTACGTCTTTCAACAACGCCTTGAAGAAATTTCAGGGAACGATTATGCTCACGACGCACGATCATGAATTCGCGCAAACGGTAGGAACAAGAGTGATCGAATTAACCCCTAATGGCGCTATCGATCGCTATATGAACTTCGACGATTATATGAACGATCCGAAGGTCAAAGAGCTGCGTGAAAAAATGTATACCGTTTCGGTTTAAGAGGTTTCTCCTACTTCTTTTAAATAGGAATCAATAACCTCTTTTGCTTTTACAAGTTCGTCTTTCCGAATAAAGACGCGAACCTGACCGGGTACACCCGTAGTAAACCCACCTTGAATACTCGATTCTAGGTCGTTTCTTTCAATAGGAACGATGCCTAATTCGTTAAGTCTGGCGGCTAACCCCTTGGCGATCATAGCGGGGCCGGTATATATGCGTACAGTGTGTTCTTCGTTCATAGCGATTAGGCATTATAATAGTTACTGTTCCAGATGGCGGTATTGAAATTCTTTCCTTTGGCAAAGCCATAAAATAAGACGATTCCTCCCACGGCTTTGAACATAAATAAAAACATAAGGACGTACTCCTGCATGGCCGCGGTGTGTGTAAAAGCGCTCATGGGAGTGATGGCGGTCAAGGCAATACTCAGAAGGAAAACGGTAAATACCAAGTTTTCAAAACTTTTATAGGGCCACATCAACCATTTTCGCAACGGATGAAGATCATTGCCCCAGCTGTGTATCAAATAGAAATAATCATTACCCATAGGTGCAAAGAGCAACGGATCGTCTGCATTCTCAAGCTTTAAGCGTTTTGCCGGAGCGATGATTTTAAATCCAGAGAGGGGAGTGTTATGCTGATTTTCCAACTTCCGAATTTCACTTACGGCTTCCTCGGGAAATTCTCCCTTAAAAAAATGGGCGTCTAAAAAGCGCAACCGATAGTCTACACAAATCTTTTTGATGTCGGAAAGGTGGTAGAGGCGACCTGACGCTATTTTGTCTATATCAAACGTATTCTCACCTTGGGGCTGGGCCGCTGTCAACGTTTCCATAATCTGATCCCGATGCTGTTGATTTTGTTGAAGTACTTCTTGCACTTCCTCAAGAAGGGCGGCTTCAGAAATTCTCTTATCGCGGCTTCGTTGTAGGCATTGTTTAATATTCGTTTTAGGCAACATAAGGGTCTTTTTCCTTAAAAATAACAAGTTCTAAGATAGAACGCAACTATTTAACGATTCGTGCTGCTGTTAAAATAACGCTAAAAAAGAGGGTTTAAAAATCCAAAGCAGGAACAATCTCGTTTATATGGGTGTAATTCAAAATAATAATCAACATGAAATCTATCAAATTAACCATATTGCTTCTCGTGATCGCAGTAATGTTACCCTTAAACACTTCGGCACAAGAAAAAATGATGAAAAAAGAGAATACGGTGATGGTGGGAGGAGCTCCCATGTATCCTAGCAAAAATATTGTTGAAAACGCGGTAAATTCAAAAGACCATACCACCTTGGTCGCTGCTGTAAAAGCCGCAGACCTTGTCAACACGCTTATGTCTGATGGACCTTTTACCGTTTTCGCGCCTACCAACGCAGCCTTCGATAAATTACCCGAAGGTACAGTTGCTACCTTGCTAAAGCCTGAAAACAAAAAGAAATTACAAACCGTGCTTACGTACCATGTAATTGCAGGAAAGTACAATGGAAGCGATATCATCGCGGCCATTGAAAAAGGAAATGGAAAAGCCACATTTACCACGGTGAGTGGTGGAAAACTATCTGCCCAAATGGACCGAGGAAACTTGGTGTTAATGGATGAGAAGGGTGGTAAATCTATGGTAACTATTGCCGACGTAAATCAATCAAATGGTGTGATTCACGTGGTAGATAGCGTAGTACTTCCCAAATAATTTAGATTGCGGTTGGGGTTTATAGAAGGCGGCCTTTCGGGGCCGCTTTTTTTATCGCAGGCTCGCATTAAAATCGGTTTCGAATCGCTTCTGAAGTTTCCCCATTATTTTATCAATCTGCTTATCGGTCAATGTTTTCTTTTCATCCAAAAGGGTAAAACTCAAGGCATAGCTCTTTTTCCCTTGGGGAAGGTTTTTACCGGTGTACACATCGAAGAGGGATACTTCTTTTAATAAGTTCCGTTCGGTTTGAAAAGCCGCTTGCTGTAAATCACCAAAAGCTACATTTTCATCAACCAACAAAGCGAAGTCTCGTTTTACCTGTGGGTATTTTGGAATGGAAGCTAGTAGGATATTATCGGTATTTAGTACCCTAAGGATAGTATCCCACTGAAAGTCTGCATAGACCACTTCTTGTTCGATATCGAATTCAGCACTTACTTTTTGACGCACCACGCCCAGGGTTACTAAGGTTTTCTTTTGGTAGTTAAGACTAATTCCTTCTGAAAGCAAATCGGTTTTAGCCTCTTTTTCTGAAACTTGGGCCAGCCCCAAACGCTCCAAGACCATCATCACCACTCCTTTCAGGTAGAAGAATCCGCTGGTTTCGGAGGGTACCGCCCAACTGTCAGGAAATTTCGTGCCGGAGGCTACCAAAATTAAGTGCTTTTGTTCTTCCCGCTGTTCTGAATATTGATGGTAGGTCTTTCCGAACTCAAAGAACTTAAGCTGTGTTTGCTTGCGATTGATATTATACGCCAGGGTACTTAACCCTCCAAACAACATCGATTGTCGCATTACGGCCAAATCCTGACTCAGCGGATTGAGCATGCTAATTTGTTGTTCGGTCTTGATACTCTCTGTAAGCTCCGAAAATTTGCTTGAAGTAAGCGAGTTGTTCAGAATTTCATAATATCCCAACCCGCTGAGCATTTCAGCCACTCGGTTCCGGATCTGATAGTCCTGTACCCTGGGTTGCGTCGCTATCGAGGCGTTGAGCTTGGTGGTAAAATCAATATTGTTATATCCGTATACACGAAGTACTTCTTCAATAACATCTGCTTCGCGTAACACATCGTTGCGATAGGCAGGTATGGTCATGCCTATTCCGGTTTCGGTTACATTGTTCACTTTAACCTCCAACGAGGTTAAGATGCTTTTTATCGTTTCCTTCGGAATTTCCTGTCCCACCAGCTTCTTGACATTCTTGAAATTCAAGACCACTTGATGGTCTTCTATCTTTTTTGGATAGATGTCTTCTAACTCACTAGTAACCTCACCGCCTGCAATGTCCATCATCATAATGGCCGCACACATCAAGGCGTACTCGGTGATGTTTGGATCGATTCCACGTTCAAAACGAAAGGAAGCATCTGTATTTAATCCGTGTCGTTTGGCCGTTTTCCGAACACTCACTGGATCGAAATAGGCACTTTCTAAGAAAATACTGGTGGTATCTTCCGTCACGCCACTGTGCATTCCACCAAACACTCCGGCAATACACATGGGTTTTTCGGCATCGCAAATCATAAGGTCTTCTTCGTGAAGTTTCCGCGTTTCTCCATCCAAGGTGGTGAACTCTGTTCCACTGGGAAGTGTTTTTACGACGACCTTATTGCCTGAAATTTTCGCCGCATCGAAGGCATGAAGGGGTTGTCCTAAATCGTGTAAGACATAATTCGTAATATCAACTATATTATTGATAGGAGATAGGCCAATGGCCTTCAATCTATTTTGAAGCCATTGTGGTGAAGGCCCCACTTTTAAATTACTGAGGGTCACACCACAGTAACGTGGCGCGCGTTCGGTATCCTCCACGATGACGTCCATTCGTAAGGTTCTGCTGTCAATATGAAAGCTACTGGTAGAGGGCGTGATCAATTCTAATGAAACGCCTTCTTGTAGCAATCCCGCCCGTAGATCACGGGCTACACCCCAATGACTCATAGCATCCGCCCGGTTGGGAGTGAGTCCGATTTCAAACACCCAATCATTTTCGATTTCGTAGATTTCTGCCAAGGGAGTTCCGGGGGTAAGGGAAGCATCCAGCACCATTATGCCCTCATGACTTTGTCCGAGCCCAAGTTCATCTTCCGCACAAATCATTCCCATACTTACTTCCCCTCGAATTTTCCCCTTCTTGATGGTCCAAGGTTCTTTTTTATCGTCGTATAAGGTAGTTCCCACGGTGGCTACCGGCACCTTTTGTCCAGATGCCACGTTAGGAGCTCCACACACAATTTGAACCGGGTCTCCTTCACCTAAGGTAACGGTAGTAAGTTTCAAACGGTCTGCATTGGGGTGTTTCTCACATTTTAAAACCTCTCCCACGACAACACCTTCTAACCCTCCGGGCACAGAAGTGAACTTGGTAATTCCTTCAATCTCCAGGCCTAAGTCGGTTAACAAGGCTCCTGTACGTTCTACATCCCAATCGGTATTTACAAATTGTTTTAGCCAGTTATACGAAATCTTCATAATCGGTTGTTAAGAGACCGCAAAGATACTATTTATCGCTTTTTTCTGGCCTATATTTCTTACTTTCGGGCATGCTGAATTTCAACCGCTCTTTTACGCCTTTTTTAGGGGCGCTTATTGTTAGTATTTTTTTGCTGTCTTGTGCTTCGGAATCGAAACGTCCCAAACCGGGTGACTGGAGATTAACCTTTCAGCTTACGCCTGAAAAAACGCTTCCGGTCACTATGCATTGGTCTGAAGCAAATGTGGTTACCATTACCAACGCTTCCGAAGTTATTGAATGGACCGATATCGCGTTTGACGGAGATAGCGTTGTCATGTCGCACCCCGTCTTTGAAGGGGTGTTTAAAGGAGTTTTTTCCGAAGCCAAAATCACTGGAAAGTATATCAAACCGAGTCTCGATCGTGTGGTTCCTTTTGAGATGGAGTATGAGAATGCAGCTCGTTTTCAAGGAGTTGCTCCCGCCCAGGCGAATGTCTCAGGCACTTGGGAAACCGTGTTTAGTCCAGAGAGTGAAAGCGACCGATATATAGCGAAGGGAATTTTCGAGCAAATGGGTGATCGGGTTACCGGGACCTTTCGAACCTTGACAGGCGACTATCGCTTTTTGGAGGGCATAGTGGAAGGTGATTCCTTGCGACTTTCTACTTTCGATGGGGCCCATGTATTTCTGTTTGAAGCTAAGGTGTCTGACAGCACCATGAATGGAACGTTTTACAGCGGGAATCATTGGGTGGAACCTTTTGTCGCCAAGCGGAATGACGAGTACGAATTGCAAGCAGCCGATTCCCTCACCTTTTTGAAACCTGGCTATGAAACGCTGGCGTTCGAATTTCCGAATACGGAAGGGGAGTTAGTTTCTTTAGAAGATCCGAAGTTTCAAGACAAGGTGGTAATCGTGCAAATCATGGGAACGTGGTGCCCGAATTGTTTGGACGAAACAGAATATTACGTGGAATATCTAAAAGAAAATGATGACCCCGATCTGGAATTTGTGTCCCTCGCTTTTGAATATGCACCCACGCAAGAAAAAGCGATGGAAGCGATAAGCCGATTGAAAGAACGCAAAGAAGTGCCATACCCCATTTTGTTAGCGCAATACGGAAGTAGCGACAAGCAGAAAGCCAACGACAAACTGCCCATGTTGAATCATGTATTATCATATCCCACGACTATTTTTCTGGATAAACAGGGTAAGGTTCGTAAGATACACACGGGTTTTAACGGCAAGGCAACCGGTGAAGTCTATACTGAATTCACACAGGAATTTGAGCGGTTTGTTGCGAGCTTACTACAAGAATAATCACGAAATATATTTCCACAAGCCTCGATCTTTCCCAATTTCGCGAAGTGTAAAGAGCACGTTTTGATGGGCTGCTTCGGAAAGATTAGGATCTTTCTGTAAGAGCTGTTGCGCATACGATCGCGCTATTTTTAAAATCGGGCCATCTTTAGTAATATCCGCGATCTGAAGGGTTAGCATTCCGCTTTGCTGCGTGCCCATCAAATTACCGGGCCCGCGAAGTTTTAGGTCGGTTTCGGCGATCTCGAAACCATCGGTAGTTTGTACCATCGTTTGCAAACGGGTTTTGGCGTCTTCGGAAAGCTTCGCACCCGTCATTAAAATACAGTAACTTTGTTCTGCCCCTCTTCCCACGCGACCTCGTAGCTGATGTAATTGTGAGAGTCCGAAGCGTTCAGCACTCTCAATCACCATCACCGAAGCGTTGGGAACATTAACGCCCACCTCAATTACGGTGGTCGCTACCATGATATTCGTTTCACCTTTTACAAAACGCTCCATTTCGTAGTCTTTGTCAGTCGATTTCATTTTTCCGTGGACAATCGAAACCTGATACTGTGGCAATGGGAATTCTCGCACAATACTTTCGTAACCATCCATAAGATCCTTGTAATCCATAGTTGCGCTTTCCTGAATCAAGGGGTATACAATATATACTTGCCGACCTTTTGCAATTTCCTCTTTCAGAAAACGAAACACGTTTAGACGATTCGCATCGTATCGATGCACGGTCTTTATGTCTTTCCTTCCGGGCGGTAGCTCATCGATGGTGCTGATATCCAGGTCGCCATAGAGGCTCATGGCCAGGGTACGTGGAATAGGCGTCGCTGTCATCACCAAAATATGCGGCGGTCGCACATTTTTTTTCCACAGTTTACTTCGCTGCGCTACTCCAAAGCGGTGTTGCTCATCAATAATGGCGAGTCCGAGATTGTGAAACACCACGGGATCTTCCAGTAAGGCGTGCGTGCCTACCAAGAGTTGCAGTTGGCCCGATTCCAGGTCCGAGAACAAGCCTTTTCGTTCGGAAGCTTTGGTCGTGCCCGTCAGTAGCGCGATCTCAATGTCCATAAGCGCACACCATTCCTGCAGTCCCTGATAATGCTGCACAGCAAGGATTTCCGTAGGCGCCATTAAGCAAGCCTGAAATCCATTGTCGAGCGCAATGAGCATCGACATAAAGGCGACAATGGTTTTTCCGCTACCTACATCGCCTTGTAGAAGACGGTTCATTTGGGCGACACTGCCCAGATCATTGCGAATCTCTTTGATTACCCGTTTTTGAGCATCGGTGAGCTCAAAGGGCAGATGCGTTTCATAAAAGGTATTAAAATAGGCACCCACCTCAGGGAAAGGATGCCCTTTAAATTTTGATTTGTGAAGCAAATTCTTTTGAATCAATTGCAGCTGTACATAAAATAATTCTTCAAACTTCAAACGATACTGTGCCTTTGCTAAGGCACTATTATGCGGCGGAAAGTGAATGGAGATCATGGCCTCTTTCTTTCCCATGAGACGAAGTTCGGCCCGCAATGCTTCAGGAAGGGTTTCCCGAAACTGAAGCTGCGAATCCTGAAATAATTGTGCGATCAAACTTCGCATAAGCTTGTTTGTGATACCACTATTGGTAAGCTTTTCGGTAGACGGGTATAAGGGCTGTAAGGCAGCGCGACGCTTGTTTTTATGTTCCTTCCATACTTCCATATCGGGGTGTGGCATGGAAAATAGACCGTTAAACAAATTTACTTTTCCGAAGACCACATAGGGTTCATTAATTTTAAGATGCTCTCGAATCCACTTATGACCGCGAAACCATACCAATTCCATGGTTCCGGTATCGTCCACAAAAGTCGCTACCAGACGTTTTCCTCTTTTTTGGGCTACTGTTTTTAGATTGATGATCTTTCCGATGACCTGCACATCGGCATTAGAATTTCGTAATTGGTTGATCTTGTGATAGGTGGTACGATCTAAATACCGATTCGGAAAAAGATGCATGAGGTCTTGAAAGGTGTGAATCCCTAATTCTTTCCGTAGTAAATCTCCTCGTTGCGGTCCCATCCCTTTTAGGTATTCGATTGGGGTCTGAAGAAATCGCTGGCTCATACAACGAATTTACTTATTTTGGCAGAACATTTGCAGCCTGCATCGTATGAAATACCTACTCCTTACCCTGTTTTTATGTATTGCGACTCCTTTTTGGGCGCAGGTTTCCACCGTAGATGTAGAAAATATTACGGCCACCATTGAACCAAAAGCGGAAACGAAAAGTGTCACGGGAACGGTGACGGTAACGTTCCAACTGCTGAAGGATGCTTCGGAAGTACGACTCGACGCTGTTAACATGACGCTTCTCGACTTCGATTCTGAAGAAATGACTATTACGGCCGAGGATAAGGCAATTGTTTTCCGAAGCGATTTTAAAAAAGGTGCTTCCTATACCACCTCGTTCCGTTATCGTGCCGTTCCTAAGCAAACCCTCTACTTTACCGGAGACCAGATTTGGACTCAGGGACAAGGGAAATATACCTCGCATTGGCTTCCAAGTGTAGACGATATGAACGATAAAATTGAATTCGACCTGACGATAGTGGCTCCCAACGACCAGGAGGTCATGGCCAATGGAGCGTTACTGTCTAGGGAAGCAATACATGATAAAATTGGGTGGAAATACGACATGACGCATCCTATGGCGAGCTACCTGGTGGCCTTCGTGATGGGAAATTTTGACATTACAACCCTCCGTTCCGAATCGGGAGTGCCTATATCGTTATTCTACCGCCAGGAAGATGCTAAAAAAGCGAAGGCAACCTATCGACATTCCGAGGAGCTCTTCAACTTTCTGGAAGAAAAAATAGGGGTCGCCTATCCGTGGCAAAACTACAAACAAGCCCCCGTTCGTGATTTTCTCTATGCAGGCATGGAAAATACAACTGCCACGATCTTTTCCGAAGCATTTGTGGTAGACGAGATTGGCTTCAACGATCGCAACTATGTAAATGTCAATGCCCACGAACTCGCTCATCAATGGTTTGGAAATTTGGTGACGGAAACCTCGGGAGCACATCATTGGCTTCAGGAGGGCTTTGCCACGTATTACGCCCTACTTGCCGAACGAGAAATTTTTGGAGAAGATTATTATTACTGGAAGTTATACAACACGGCCGAACAATTGAAAGAAGCTAGTGATCAGGGAAAAGGACAGCGGTTATTAGACCCTAATGCTTCCTCCTTGACCTTTTATGAAAAAGGAGCCTGGGCCCTACACATCTTGGAAGAACTCATTGGCAGTGCCGCATTCGATCGCGCCGTACAATCTTACCTTACCAAATATGCCTATGCCAATGTTACCACTTCCGATTTTCTGGAAGCCGTCCGGGAAGAGACCTCGGTCGATATTGCTTCCTGGGAAAAAGACTGGTTGCAGCAAACGGCGTTTAAGGCCGAACAAGCGTATCAGTCATTAATGAAGTCGGCCTTCATGGAATCGTATTTCGAAATAGCAGCCCTGCGTTCGCTTCCATGGGAAGATAAGAAAGCGCTGTTGGAAGGGGCACTCATCTTTCCAAATGACTTTATAGGGCAGGAAGCCATCTATCAACTCGCTTCGGAACCCATTGAAAAAGCACTGCCCTTGTACAAAAAAGGGTTCGATTCTAATAATCTTTTTGTGCGACAGGCCATTGCTAGTTCCTTAGAGCGAATTCCTGCGGAACTACGGGAACGCTACGAAGGCTTGTTGAAAGATGATAGCTATGTGACCCAAGAAATCGCACTCTACCAATTATGGGCTCAATTTCCTGAACAACGAAAGACGTATTTAGATCAAATGAAAGGGGTCGAGGGGTTTCAGGACAAGAACATTCGGCAGCTGTGGCTAGCCTTAGCGTTGGCAACGGAAACGTACGAACCCGAGGCTACCGAAGCTTTTAAAAACGAATTACGGTCGTATGCGACCAAAGAATATAGCTTTGAAATACGTCAGAAAGCGTTTCAATATATAAACGAATTGCAGCTTTATAATGAAGGCGTTATTGAAAGCATCATCAATGCCTGTACGCATCCCAATTGGCGATTTCGCTCGGAAGCGAGAAATCTATTAGGTGAGTTGCTGAAAAGTCCCGGCCTCAAAGAAGCGCTCTTAGAAACAAGGACGTCTTTTCCGCCGGCCGAGCGCGCTTATCTAGATCGTGTGCTAGAATAATTCGGCTACTTCTTTTTTGATATATGCCAGCGCCTTTTGTGAAGGGGTTACTTCTTCCATAAAATTCCGAAGCAAATATTCACGAAGCCCATCGGCATTGTGTTCTTTTTCGTGCATGGCCCCCTGTCGTATGACGTGGATGGTGGCATTCTTGGCTGCGTTGATGAGGTTCCAGCATTCCGGCGTCACGTAGATCTGTTGCGTGACATTGTGATCAAATTCTTGTTCGATGTTCTGAATAAGCAAGGCTTCGTATTCGTCAACCGCGTCAGAATAGGGTTTCACTCGAACCAACAGTTTGTTGGGATCTACGCGTTCTAAGAAAAGGGTCAGTCGTTCGTAGGCCTGTAACCGTGTAGGCAGAATTTTGTTTTGTGCTTCTTTTTGAATCAGATAACGACGCCGTCCTTCCTCATTGGCGGTATGTCCTTTAAAAAAGTAATAAGCGATTATTCCTACCACCACCGCAGGTAGGAGGTAGGCAACATAATTGAGAATTTGGGTAAGTTCTTCCATAGAATTTGTTTAACGTAGTGATGCGTCCCTTAGTATCGAACACTGTTTTTCTTCTTGAGATCTTTGGCTTCACTCTTGGCCTGCTTCTTATTATAGTGGCCGCCGAGATGCGGACATTTTTGTAACGCTTTCATCGACTCAAAGGGCACAGAGGTTTTCAAATAAGAAAAGGATTCTGCCAGGGTTTTGATGAGGTTTCTGTCACCAAGGCTCAGCTCGGCGTCGTCCATCGTCAATTGACAGGGATGTTCGTAACCGCAAGCATGTGTCATTTCTAACACTTCTTTTCTGAAATTTTTGAAGTAGAAATGCGCCCGCACCGATTTGTCCTGAATGTTGATGCCGCGTTGCAACCATTTGTTTTGAGTGGCCACGCCGCTCGGACAGGTATTGTTATGACACAACTGCGCCTGTATGCAACCAATGGAAAGCATGGCCTCTCTGGCCACGTTGATCACGTCTACGCCCATCGAAAAAGCCATGGCGGCCTTGGCAGGAAAGCCTAATTTTCCGCTCCCTATAAAAACCACGCGATCACAAATATTATGATGCTTAAAAATTTTATAAACTTCCGCGAACCCAAACATCCAGGGTAGGGCCACATGGTCAGCAAAACTAGGAGGCGCGGCACCGGTGCCTCCTTCGCCACCGTCGACGGTGATAAAATCGGGGCCTCGGCCCGTGTCTGCCATTTGTCTGGCTAGCTTCTTCCAATCCTCCAGCTTTCCAACCGCACTTTTAATACCAACGGGCAATCCGGTGGCTTCCGCAATATCCTCTACAAAATCAATTAATCCTTCAATTCCCTCGAAGGCCGAATGGGTAGGAGGGGAGAGTACGTCTTGGCCTAAGGGAACGTGTCGAATAGCTGCGATCTCTCTTGTAATTTTTGAGGCAGGAAGGACACCGCCCTTTCCGGGTTTTGCTCCTTGGGAGAGTTTGACTTCAATGGCGCGAATCTGAGGATTGTTTTTTGTAAGCGCTACCATTTTTTCCATCGAAAAATTACCGTCATCATCGCGTACGCCAAAATACCCTGTTCCGAAGTGAAACACCACATCACTTCCTGTTTGATGGTAGGGGGAGAGTCCGCCCTCGCCCGTATTGTGGTAGGCATGCGCCTTGCCACACCCTCGGTTCAACGATTCGATGGCTCGGGCCGAAAGCGACCCAAAACTCATGGCGGAAACATTAATGATGGAGGCAGGGCGATACGGTTTTTTTCGATTTCTGAAAGCACCCATTACCTTGGCGCAGGGCAAGAAATAGGGGTCTTTGGAATTGGGATGATTCGCCTCCAACTTGAACGGAAGCATCGCGTTATTGATAAAAATATAGTTAGGTTCGTAAATGTCTCGATCGGTTCCGAAGCCTTCGTAATTGTTTTGATTTTTTGCGGAAGCGTATATCCAGCCGCGTTCGATACGATTAAATGGGAGCTCCTCGCGATTGTTAGCTACAATGTATTGCCGCAACTCAGGACCCACACTTTCCAACATATACCGAATGTGCCCCACTATGGGAAAATTATGCAGAATGGTATGTTTTCTGCTGAAAAAAATATCCTTGATAGCAACCAGTGCTAAAAAGAGCAGTACCCATGCCCACCACGGAATCGTTTTCAGAAAAGATAACACAGCTTCCATTAGGGAGTGTTTAAATAATCCATGCTAAGTTGTACAAAGGCCTTCACACCCAATAGCATTCCTGCTTCGTCTATTCTGAAATCTGGCGTATGGTGTGGCGCTGGATTGTCGTCATCGGGTGCTTTTCCACCTAAGAAAAAATACAATCCAGGAACTTCTTCTGCGAAGAAGGAAAAATCTTCAGCCCCGGTAATCGCTTTGATTTCAACAACCCGGTCGTCTCCGGCAGCCTTGTTTAGGGAAGGTAGCATTTGGGCGGTCAATTGGGGATCGTTGTAGGTGATGGGGTAGCCCTTTTCAATATCAATGGTCGCTTCGGCGCGATATACCTTTGCGATCGCAGGAACCATTTCTTCCATGCGTCTATTAATCATTTTTTGCATATCGCGATCTAACGTACGCAAGGTGCCAATAATCTTTGCCTCCTCCGGAATGATATTGCTGCGAACCCCACTCGAAAATTTTCCGATGGACAACACCGCTGCTTCCTGAGTAAGGGGCGATTCTCGCGAAATCAAGGTTTGTAGTCCGTCGATGATCTTCACTCCCGCCATGATTGGGTCTACACCTCCCCAGGGCATAGAACCATGGGTTTGCTTTCCTTTGATATTGATTTCAAAACTCTGTGAGGCGGCCATGATACCGCCCGGTTTGTAGGCGATGGTGCCAATAGGTTGTTGCGCCCCGATATGGAGTCCGAAGATCGCATCCACATCCGGATTTTTCAAGACGTTCTCTTTGACCATCAATTCGGCTCCGCCCTCTTCTCCGGGAGGGGCACCTTCTTCCGCCGGTTGAAATATAAACTTGATCGTACCGGCAAAGTCATTATTTTTAGAAAGCACTTCGGCTACGCCCATTAAAATAGCGATGTGTGTGTCGTGACCGCAAGCGTGCATCACTCCCGTTTCGACTCCGCGAAAGGTAGTGGTGACTTCACTTTTAAACGGCAAATCCACACGTTCGGTAACGGGTAGCGCGTCAATATCGGCGCGTAAGGCTAACACCTTTCCGGGGCGATTTCCTTTTAAGATACCCACAACGCCCGTCTTAGCGATTTCGGTTTGTACCTCCATTCCGAGGGCATTGAGATGTTCGGCGATTTTTTTTGCGGTGTTGAATTCGCGATTGGAGAGTTCTGGGTTTTCGTGGAAATACCGTCGCCACTCAATTACCTTGTTTTCAATATTGGCGATATCCTGCGACATTTGTGCCATGGTGGTGGCCGGTACGAAGACTATTGTGAAAATGAACAACAGTGTTGAGATGGTTGGTTTCATATTATTGTGCGTTTAAATAATCTAAGGTGAGTTGTGTCATGGCTTTTACGCCCAAGAGCATGCCGTCGTCATCTATCATAAAATCGGGTGTGTGGTGCGGAAATGCTTCTGAAGTACCAGGAGTCATTCCGCCTAAGAAAAAATAGAACCCGGGCACTTCCTCTTGAAAATACGAGAAGTCTTCCCCGCCGGTGGAGGCTTTGGTGAGCACCACCTTATCTTCTCCTGCAACCGATTGGAGTGTGGGGATCATTTGTGCGGTTAAGGCGGGATCGTTATAGGTAACCACGGTATTGTTTTGCCATTCAATCGTTGCCGTTCCGCCATAGGCTTTGGCAATATCGGCTGCCATTTCGGTCATTCGCTTGATAATCATCTCACGCATCTGCGGATTCAAGGTACGCACGGTGCCGATCAGTTCGGCACTTTCGGGAATAATATTAAATCGAACTCCCGAAGTAATCTTACCGACGGTTATAACTGCCGCTTCTTCCACTAAAGGCGATTCCCTACTAATAATACTCTGAAACCCATCGATGATTTTAGCGGAAATGTAAATAGGGTCTACTCCTGCCCAGGGGGCCGAGCCATGGGTTTGCTTCCCTTGCACATTCACCACAAATCGTTCAACCGCGGCCATGGTGCCTCCGGGCTTGTACTTGATGGTTCCCACGGGGGTTCCCGAATTGATGTGGAGGCCGAAAATAGCATCCACATCAGGTTTGGAAAGTACACCTTCTTTGATCATGAGTTTGGCCCCGCCTTCTTCTCCCGGTGGCGGACCTTCTTCCGCGGGTTGAAAAATAAATTTTACGGTTCCGTTGATCTTATCTTTATGTTGTGAGAGTACCGAAGCCACGCCCATCAAAATGGCGGTATGGGTATCGTGTCCGCAGGCGTGCATCACTCCCGTTTCTTGCCCTAGAAAGGTGGTGATTACTTCACTTTTGAAAGGAAGGTCATTGCGTTCGGTGACCGGAAGCGCATCAATGTCGGCTCTAAGGGCTACTACCTTGCCTGGGTTCTCTCCTTGTAATAAGGCCACAACGCCTGTTTTAGCGACTCCCGTAGTTACTTCGAGTCCTAATGATGCTAAGTGTTCGGCAATGCGTTCGGCAGTTTTGAATTCGCGATTGGAGAGTTCTGGATTTTGATGAAAATAATGACGCCAATCGATGACCTGATTTTCGATCGATTCAATATCCTTAAGGACAGAGGCGTCCATTTGGGCATTGCTAATTGATGCGAACATTCCGAAGAGGATACAAAGAAAAAGAGAAGTGAATTTCATAGTTGGTAATTAAAGCGTGATAAGGGCGTACCCCTTGTTTTGATATTGGATTAAGGCGGTCATGGCAGAAAGCGCCACGTTAACTTCTTGATAGCGTTTTCCTTCCCCAATGTCTCTGTGCATTGCGGTTTGACCGCAGAGTATGATGGGAACTCCCTGTTCATGAAGGGCTTCAAGCAAGGGCAGGTTTGGGTTTTCGACGCCAAATTTCTCTTGATAAGCAGCATTCGTTAAAAGTCCATAGGCAGCATTTCCGTGAACTACCATAACCGGCTGAAGTTGTTCTGCTGCTTTCCCAGCCAGTACATGCATATTGAGAAATCGCGCCACGGTAGCGAGATACGGGTTTTCAGTTTCGGGATTTTCGGGCGCACTTTTAATGTCGAAAACCACTTGAAATGGCGATTTCATATCTGTAGGGATAGTGGGGGAAGGGACCTCATATGTGCCGCCGTGGTTTACTATAACAGGTCCGTTAATACGTGGGTTTTGTGCGGTTACCATAGCCGTAATGGCGAAGTAGCAAATCAGAAAATAAAGGCGCATGCAAAAAGATTTGTGATCCGAAAAAAGGTTCTCTAAAGATATTCAAATTTCAGCAACCGCAAAACCACAATGCTGTTTATAAAATGTGTGGGATGTACGGGGAATTTTTATTGAATTTAATTATTTTCACACCGTTATTCTCTTCTGAAAAAAACGAACTTGCAACAGTATCTCGATCAACTTAACGAAGCCCAGTTGGCCCCAACGTTACACGTGGATGGCCCACTCATTGTGATTGCTGGGGCGGGTTCTGGTAAAACGCGTGTGCTGACGTATCGAATTGCTTATTTGATGTCGAAAGGCGTTGATCCGTTCAATATTCTGGCGCTTACTTTTACAAACAAAGCGGCTCGCGAAATGAAAAAGCGAATTGCGCAAATCGTCGGGAATAGTGAAGCCAAAAACCTTTGGATGGGTACGTTCCATAGTGTGTTTGCAAAAATTCTTCGGTTTGAAGCCGACAAGCTCGGGTATCCTTCCAACTTTACGATTTACGATACACAGGACAGTCAGAGTGTCATACGCAGCATCATCAAAGAGATGCAGCTAGATAAAGATATTTACAAGTACAAGCAAGTATTTTCACGCATCTCGTCGTACAAAAACAGTCTCATTACGGTCAAAGCTTATTTTCAGAATCCAGAATTAATGGAGGCCGATGCCATGGCAAAGATGCCGCGCTTGGGGGATATTTACAAAAATTATGTGGAGCGTTGTTTTAAGGCGGGTGCCATGGATTTTGACGACCTGCTGCTGAAGACCAATGAACTGCTTACCCGCTTTCCGGACGTGCTGGCAAAATACCAGAATCGCTTCCGCTATATCCTAGTGGATGAGTACCAAGATACCAATCACAGTCAGTATCTCATTGTACGCGCACTGTCGGATCGGTTTCAAAATATTTGTGTGGTAGGTGATGATGCCCAGAGTATCTATGCCTTCCGCGGAGCGAATATCAATAATATTCTCAATTTTCAGAAAGATTATGATCAGGTAAGCGTATATCGCTTGGAACAAAATTATCGCTCCACCAAGAATATTGTAAACGCCGCCAACAGCATTATTGAAAAGAATAAAACCCGACTCGAAAAGGTGGTGTGGACGGCCAACGACGAGGGTGCCAAGATCAAGGTCAATCGTACTATGACCGACGGAGATGAAGGTCGTTTTGTGGCGCGTTCTATTTTTGAAATTCAGATGAGTGAACAGCGGCAACCCCATGACTTCGCTGTGTTGTACCGAACCAACGCCCAATCGCGTGCTATTGAGGATGCCTTGCGGAAGAAAGACATACCGTATCGAATTTATGGAGGCCTCAGTTTCTACCAACGAAAGGAAATAAAAGATGTGTTGGCCTACCTTCGGCTGATCTTGAATCCTAAAGATGAAGAGGCGCTAAAACGCGTAATCAATTATCCGGCTCGAGGGATCGGTCAAACCACAATGGAACGACTTATCGTTGCCGCCAATCATTACGATCGAACTATTTTCGAGGTGATCAAGGCGCTTGATAAGATTAACTTGAAGATCAATAAGGGAACACAGGGTAAATTAGAAGACTTTGCCACCATGATTGAAAGCTTTCAAGTATTGAACGCCAGTTATGATGCGTTTCAAATTGCAGAGCATGTCACCAAGAAAACAGGCTTGTTGCAAGAGCTCAAAAAGGACGGTACTCCGGAAGGGATCGCGCGAATTGAAAACATGGAAGAGTTGCTAAACGGGATGCGCGACTTCGTGGAAGAACAGAAGGAACTGGCGGACGCCACCGGAAGCCTTTCCGAATTTTTAGAAGACGTAGCACTTGCCACCGATCTTGACAATGACAAAGGCGATACCAATAGGGTAGCGCTCATGACCGTACATTTGGCAAAAGGGCTTGAATTTCCCTATGTGTATATCGTAGGGATGGAAGAGGAGCTTTTCCCAAGCGGTATGAGTATGAATACCCGTAGCGAACTGGAAGAAGAGCGCCGATTGTTTTATGTGGCGCTAACCCGGGCCGAAAAACAAGCGTTTTTAACCTACACCCAAAGTAGGTATCGCTGGGGAAAATTGATTGATGCAGAGCCCAGTCGGTTTATCGAGGAAATTGACGAAGGGTATTTGGAATACCTTACCCCCAAGACCGAACAACGCTTTAAGCCGCTAATCGATTCAGACATCTTTGGCGAGGTTGATAAGAGTAAATTACGCATGCGTAAGCCGGTGTCGGGAACGCCTCCCAAAGGGCCAACGGAAGAACAGCGTCGAAAGCTTCGGAAGATGAAGCCGGTAAGCAGTAGCGCCGATAAAAATTTTGATCCGGCCGAACACAACCTCAACGTAGGTACCAAGGTAGAACATGTTCGCTTCGGAACCGGAGAAATTAAAAAGATTGAAGGTGTGGGCGCCGACACCAAGGCTGAAATTCAGTTTGACCAGGGCGGACTAAAAAAATTGTTGCTGCGCTTTGCCAAGCTGGAAGTGCTCGATTAGCGATTCACTGGCAAATAATTGCTGATAAAAGCACGAAGCTTCACCTGCAGGTCTACATAACTTTCGGGACTCCAATCGTCTCCATGGCCTCCTTCGTATACCGTATAACTGTGATCGATCATCGCGTCGCTCAGCCGGGCATCCAGGGTGTTACCATTGGTGAGTGGCACTAAGGGATCGGCATCTCCATAGAACATGATTGTAGGCGAAGCAGAAGCGCTCACCTGATAGACCGGACTGGTTGCCTGGGCCAGATCGGCTCCGCTGGGATACTGACTGGCATCCACCAACAGTTGCAACAGCAAGGAAAAATTTGGATCGTCCGCGTAAAATGGATCGGTAAAGTCGGTTGGCCCCACAATATCCGCCACAAATTTCACCTGATCGTCGTCATCATAAACATAATCATACATTAGTGAAATATGCGCTCCGGCACTCGTACCTAGGAGTCCGAATTCCGGTAAAATCATTAATTCTTCTCGTTGCGCTGTAAGCTGTTCGATGACACGATCAACGTCCAGAAATTGATAGGGAAAGGCGGGAAGATTTGCGGCCGGGTTTGCTAACACGTAATTCATGTTCACTACCGCGTGATCAGGGAAATCGGCTCGTATTTGCGCTAGGATCTCGGCCATATCGGCTTTATCACCTTCTATCCAGCCTCCGCCATGAACGAGGATGATGACTTTAGTTTTTGTTTCTGAACGTGCTTCCGGAAGGTAAATATCGTACACCTGCTGTGGGTTATCTCCATAGGAAACATCTGTAAATGAAGCCGCCGCTGCCGATGTGGGGTCATCTCCGGTGGTGTCATCGGTTTGTGTGGTATCGTCGGAGGGAGTGGCATCGTCTCCAGAGCTACATCCTGTTGAAACAGAAACCGAAAGAACGATTATGAAAAGATATAACCAAGAATATTTCATGAGTGTGATTTGTTAGAGAACGCTGAAAAATCAAATTTATGTTAATCATTCGTTATATACATCGGATTTTTCACCAAAAGCCTGTAATTTTCAGACACTATGATACAAAAAGGAACCGAAATCAAATGGAAATGGGGCAACGGTTATGCCCACGGGAAAGTAGTTGAAACCTTTTCCGAAGAAGTAACGCGAACCATTGCAGGTAACGAAGTTACCCGAAAAGGGGAAGAAGGCAATAAAGCACTGCTTATTGAACAAGAAGATGGTGATCGCGTCTTAAAGTTAGAAAGTGAAGTGTCCAGAAAATCCTAAAAGATATGGCTGAGTTCATTAAAATTTATGAAGAAAATCCAAATCCGAAGGAGGTCAAACGCGTCGTGGATATCATTCGAGACGGCGGACTTGTTATTTACCCAAGTGACACGGTCTATGCGTTGGGGTGTGACATTACCGACAACCGAGCCTTAGAGCGTGTGGCGCAGTTAAAAGGAGTAAAACTGGAAAAAGCCAATTTCTCTTTTGTTTGTGAGGACTTGAGTAATCTATCGGACTATGTGCGTCAGATCAACACCCAAACCTTCAAAATTTTGAAGCGAGCGCTCCCGGGGCCATATACTTTTATACTTCCCGGAAATAATAATCTTCCTACCGTTTTTAAGAAGAAAAAAGAGGTAGGAATTCGGGTTCCCGATAACGCAATAACGCGAGCCATTGTGGCTGGTCTTGGGAATCCTATTGTTTCTACCTCCATTAAAGATGAAGATGAAGTTATCGAGTACACAACCGATCCCGAACTGATCTACGAGAAATGGCATAAGTTAGTAGATGTGATTGTGGACGGGGGTTACGGTGGAAACATTCCTTCCACAGTGATCGACCTTACCGAAGATACTCCCATACTTGTTCGTGAGGGAAAAGGTAGTTTGGAAATATAAGAGACGATAGTAAATTAGTTGTTCAACAAATTGTCGGTGATTTTACGATGTACATTTAAAGCCTCTTTAAGCAATAAAAAACCCGGCGACACGGCCGGGTTTTCTTATGCTATTCTATCAATAATTAGTTGATAGCCGGATCTTTTAATCCTTCTTCGATCATGTTATAGAACTGGTCTAATTTTGGAAGCACTACGATTCGTGTTCTACGATTTTTCGCTTTACCATCGGCGTTGTCGTTAGACGCTACAGGTACGTATTCTCCACGTCCTCCTGCGGTCATTCTTGCCGGTGCTACACCAAAATCGTTCTGTAGGGTTCGCACCACAGCCGTCGCACGAAGCACACTTAAATCCCAGTTATCTTTAATACAACCCGTGCTGATCGGTACCGTATCGGTATGTCCTTCAACCAAGAATTCAAAATCAGGCTTGTTTTTCACCACGGCAGCTACTTTTCCAAGCACTTCCTTCGCGCGCGAGGTAATTTGGTAGCTTCCGCTATTAAACAATAGTTTATCACTAATATTGACGTATACCACACCTTTTTCAACACTAATTTCGATATCTTCATCATCCATGCTGCCCACTGCACCTTTTAAACTTTGTACCAAGGCAAGATTTACAGAATCACGACGCGTTACGGCATCCTGAAGTTTGCGAATGGTAAGGTCTTTTTCTTTTAGACTTTCAAGAGATTTTTCAAGGTTGGCAGCTCCTTTTTTCGTCAGGTCGGTAAAGTCACCAATTTGTTTGATCAAATCACCATTGGTAGCATTTAGAGAAGCTACTTGGCTTTTCAAACTCTGATTTTCAGCACGTAAACCAGAACGCTCTTCCAAGCAATCATTCAGCTTTACCGTGGCTGTATTCAGCATATCTTGTGTTTCTTTTTGTTTGGCCTCAAGCTCGGCATATTTCTTTTTCGATACACATGACGTGAACATCAGTCCTGAGCAAGCTACCAGTATCAATAGTTTTTTCATCATTTTATTATTTGAAGTTGATGACCAAAATTAACAATTCCAACGCCATCCGTGGAACTGTTAACAATACTTTAAGCAAAAATTAGTAGCCGTTGTTAAAGAGGCGTTTTTTCTGAAAGTAATACTTCCAAACAACTGATTTACAGCGGTAATACCTAAAGGAATGAGTGTGTGATGTTCGCTTTTTCCAAAATTTGGGAAAGAGCGCGTAGAAGCTAAGGTGTGCTCTTATAATGGCCACAAAATGAGAGGGGTTACCCTGTGATAGAAATTGCAACCCGGCAAGGGCGTCTAAGAGCAGGCGAATGAATAGTAAGAATATCACACGTTTTTTAGGATGGTTTTTAACCAACACTAAAAGACTGTTTCTAAAGTTGTAGAATGTCTTCGCAGTGTTTTGCGTCGCAAGGGTCGCTCCGCCAACGTGAAACACAGTGCTTTCAGGGAGGTATCGAATTGTTTTACCCTGGAGTTGTAGTCGCCAACACAGATCAATTTCTTCCTGGTGCGCAAAGAGGTCTTCATCGAAACCGCCGAGGTGTAAAAAATCATCGCGGCGCACTGCCAGACAAGCCCCACTCGCCCAAAAAATCGATACAGCATCATCGTATTGACCCGTATCTTTTTCAATGGTAGTGAAGATGCGGCCGCGGCAAAACGGATATCCCAATTGATCGATGTATCCTCCGGCGGCACCGGCGTATTCAAAATACTCAGGTCTGTTGACATCCTTAATTTTAGGTTGCGCCGCCGCTAATGTCGCATCCTGAGTAAATGCCTTCTCGATGGGCGCCAGCCAATCTTGGGTTACCGCTACATCGCTATTCAGAAGAACAAACACCTCTTCCTTGAGGGAACGTAAGGCTTCGTTGTAGCCGCCGGCGTATCCTTTATTGCTGGAATTCTGAAGGATGGAGATGGAGGGGAAGTGGGTTTTGATATAGTTTACCGAATCATCGGTAGACGCATTATCGGCTACATAGATACTTGCCTCTTCGGAATAGGTTACCACCGAAGGAAGAAATTGCTTCAGCAGTGCTTTCCCATTCCAATTTAGTATGACAATAGCGATATTCAATGATGAAAATGTAATTGAAGGTTCAAAAATAACATTCCTTTAGGCAATATCGGTACGAAGTGTCTCCGTAATTTGATCTCGCAACCGTGCGGCTACCTGTACCTCTTCCGCAAATTCGGGCCATCGCACTACGGTTTCTTTGATCTCTTGAATGATTTGTTTTCCTTTTTTCAGACTAATGGCTGCCGCAACGGTAAGTAAGTCGTTTTCGCTAATATGCTCTCTCTTGCCATTTATGCTTAGCGCATGTCTGCTCACCCATAAGCTATCCGGTCGGTAGGCGTGGCATACATCATAGGCCGGTGCTATTTCCCAGTGACCGCCTTGTTTCATTCGGAAGGCAAAATTTTTGGTATGATCGTCGCAATTTCGAGCAATGACATTAAACACCATCCTTCGAAATTGCTGTTCTGCCTGTGGAAACGGAAGCCGTAACTGTCTCATGGTTTGAAACAGTTGTTCGTAGCTGAAACTGTTCATGTCATTAAAATCGAAATGTTGCAGGGCGCAGAAGGTTTGGATATGGTGCTTTGTGCCGTCGGGTTCGCGATCGAAGCGCTTGGTTAGAAAATGGGCTCTGCCGTTTTCTTCCAGCAATTTTGATTCCATCATATCGATACCACAGGCGGTGGCCATAAGGTAGTAAGCCATCTCGATACGTCCATATCCGGCACTTTCTCCAAACTGTTCATCGCTTACTCCATCCAATTTGATCATCCAATGTTCAAAGCCTTTTGGGGTTTGTGTTTGTCCCGAACGAACTTGTCCGGTTTTCTGATTGTAGGCGATAATAGCTTTGGGGCGGGCGCCTCCGGCGGAAGTACCAATGCGCAGAATTTCGCGCATGGCTTGTTTTTCATCATTTTCTAAGTCGGTTTCAAACCGTTCCTTTGCATGAAGGACGCGGTGCGCCATCTGCACCAAGCTGTCAATTTCTACTTGAAACGTATTCTTACGACCTGCAAATTGGGTGGGTTCAAATTCTAAGGCACCCATTCCTCGTGTGCCTATAAAACATAGGAGTTCTACAGGGTTTAAGCTATTTGCGGGCCGCCCGTTTTGCGCCAACCAAGCATTGATAAGTTGATTCCCATATTTGTCAGGAAGCACATCTGCCAACAATCCCGGAAGTCCTTTGAAGGTATCCAAACCACTATTGGTGCGCACCCGAAGCTCTGGAAAGGAATATACCGTCCCGTTTGGCGCAAGTGGCATTTTAATGGGCACGAGTTCTTGTCCGTTTTTAGCATAGGTTGGATCGTATTCGAAGTAGGCGAGTTGTTGCTCTTCATCCCAGGCTACAGCGCCTACCAAGGTTCCCCATATGTTTACTAAGGCGGTGGTAATCATTACCAATCAGGTTGAGCGTTTTTATTTTTTTCTGAGGTATCGCTTGCGCGCTTTCGCTGTTGTTGTTCTAGTTTGGCTAATTGCAGCGGACTAATTACGGGTTGTTTGACAAATACCTCCAAGCGTTCTAAACGATCTAAGGCACGCAATATTTGAATAAATGAAGTTAGTGTTATCCCATCACCATTTTCAATTTTACCCAATGTCCAGCGATTGATCCCCGCGGCTTCCGCTATGGCTTCTTGAGATTTATTTTGAAAAAGACGTTCTTGCTTTAGGTATTCTCCTAACCTTGACAAGATCGCTTGATCACTTAATATCGCCCAATTAATGTTAGTTTTTTTAGTCATTATAAGCTTATCGATATGATTTTGTTAGATTATGCCAACATATCCATATTTGTAAATATATACAAATGTTTGTAAAAACCAACATAAAATAACCTATTGCTTATTAATGTTAGTAAAAATAGACATTAATTAGTCTAATTTATTTTCATTAAATGCGGATGGCAAGAGTTTAGGAATGAACTTCATCAACAACGGTAATAGCACCGTTCCTCCGGGCAGCAAGAAAATGGTTAGCGAAGGAATGGTTTTGCAGATATCGAGTAATTGTGATCTCACCTTGCTTTTTTCCGCTTCGGAAAGATCCCGGACGGTTGATTGTCCCAACAATCGGAGTAACTCACCACTCTCTTCGAGTTCTAGTAGGAGCCTTTTCTTATTCCGAAGAATTAACAATTTTACCGTGGCTGTGGCTTGTTTATAAAACTGCTGTACCGGGTGTGAATGATCATATAATTGAATATTAGCAGCGTGTTTCTGTGCGAACTGCATGAGTCGTATTGACGTGTGCTCAACATACTGGGCGGGCAATTCAAGTTTCGTGGCCGCCACTTCTAAAAACTCTTTTTCCGAAGCATCCAATTGTCGATCGTCCCATACGGCCAGTGTGCACACTTCTAACAAAAAACGACGCTCCCAAATGGCATGAGGACCAAACGGAAGTTTTTTGTGGTCCCAGAAATCCTCTTTGAAATCGGCAGATCCTGAGACCCATTCCAATAAATTTCGATCGTATTTATTTTTATTCTTTTTAGAGCGCAGCGCGCGTATAGCGAAACTAAGAATCCAGGTTTCCAAGGTAGATTGGTACGCTTTGAAGTGTTCGGGATCCTTTAAAAATTGTGCATAACAAAGAACATCTACAAACAAAAAGGCGTGTGTTAATAGAGCCACCGATTTATTCCGAAGCAAATAATTGTGTTCTTGCAAGCGTTCTGATAAAAATCGCTCTACCGATACTGCGGATTTTCGAGTGACGCCAAAGCGTGGAATCAATCCTTTATGGAGTGGGGATGCTTCTTGATAAAAGGTATGAATACTTTGAATCGCTCGCTTAGTATCGGCTTCAGGGTGAGCTTTATGAAAAACATATAAAAGTGAAATACAAAGATTTAGTTTTGTGCGTTCCTGCTGACTGAGGTCTAAGGTGCTATTGGCAGTTGTCGAGATGGTATGAACACTGGTGCCGTATAAGAAACCCGCATGCTGAAGAAGTTCATACCATTCGATTTCAGAAGTCTGAAAAACAGCGTCTTCCCACATACCAATTCGCGCACATAATTTGGGGATCCAACCGGAGGCTGAAGGATTCATGAATTCGATAAAGTTATACCAATTAACAAAAGATTAACTAATAGGCAGAAACCATACACCTACTTTAAGCGTAAATATAAGCGAGATCAAATAATTAAACTAAAAAACTAGAAATGAAGAAAACAAAACTAATTACCGCTATTGCCAGTATGGGAATCGCCGTAATCGCAGTCGTATTAATTGCTGCCGATCACATCGATGCACCGGCCGTAACGGGACAAACGTCAGATATTACAGATTTCTACGCCTTTCAAGGTGAAAATCCAGACAACTTGGTGTTTGTAGCGAATGTACAAGGATTATTAACTCCTGGAGATGCTACCACCATGGCATCTTTTGATGAGAACGTATTATTGGAATTTAATATCGACAATAATAACGATTTAATCGAAGACATTGTGATCCAGGCGATCAAAAGAAATGATTCTATGTACTTTTTCGGACCCACCGCACCCTCTTCTACGGGACTCAATAGCGTTATCGAAACGTCTAGTGCAAACCAAGGTCAAGTAAAAATTTCGACGACCTCAGCGGTAGAAACGGGTAGCAGCGGAAATGTACAATTTTTCGCGGGTCCAAGAGAAGATCCATTCTTTTTCGATTTTGAGCAGTATAATTCCGTATTAGAAGGAACGGCCCCTGATGGATTTAACGATCCGGGTACCGATACCTTCGCAGGTACAAATGTATTATCTGTTGTCGTTGAAGTTCCTAAATCATTGTTAGGAGACGGAACGGCCGGAGTGAATCCATTTTTGCCGGATACCCCGATTTATAATGTTTGGGTAGAATCTAAAAGAAAACAATAAACGAAGAAAAAGAAACTATTATGAAGATTTATAGAAATTTATTTTTAATGTTCGCTATGTGTGGTTCATTGCTATTCATACAATGTAGCGATGACGACGATAACGGAAATGTAATAGATCCAGTAGACGATACCATGGACGATATGACCGATGATGATGGTACCGGCGGCGGATTGGATTTTAGCGGTACGTTTGTTCAGGAGGATCAAATGGGTAGACCAGGAATTAATACGGTATTTGGAACTGAGGGAATGAAAGATTCCTTTAATGTTACGGTTCCTTCAGAAATGCAGGCAGCGTTTCAATCCGATTTTCAAGACAAGCTCCTGGCGTTGAACCCTGGCTACACTACAAATGCCCTCGGACTAGATGCGGCCACGTTTACAACGGTATTATCGAATGATGTATTATGGGTAGCCCAGAATGGGGTAACCTCATATTTCAACGGAACAGAAGTTCTTACAGGAAGAGCATTGAGCGATGATGTTATTGATATTTCCTTATTGTTAATATTTGGTGGTCCCGATGGAACAGATAATGATGATGATCCAACGTCAGAGCTACTATTAACGAGAGATGGAGTGCCGTCTAACGATGTGGCATTCTCTACAAGCTTTCCATATTTGGCGCAGCCATTTTAATAACTAGTTTTAAATAGGTGAAAAAAGAGAACATTTTGTTCTCTTTTTTTTGCCATTATTTGAACGTAATTTAGAGACGAAGAAAATAGAAACCATGAAGTACAAGACCTATATTTTATCAGCGCTCCTTTTGGGTTTCGGAGCACTTTTCTTACAAAGTTGTGACGACCCATCGGCCACAAAGGCTATTGCGAATGCTACTGACTATAATCAATACCTTACCACACAAGACCTTCCCTCCCAGCGTACCATTGACGAAGAGCTTGCGTTTTGGAATGAACGCCTCGGCAGTGATTCTACCGAAATTATCGCCATGAACAAACTGGCGGGTATATATACCCGTCGTTTCGGAATGACCGGAAATGCATCCGATTTATACGCTGCGGAAGAGTTGCTGAAACGAACCTTGAATACCTCAGTGCGAAATAAGGAAGGCTATTTGCATAGCCTTGCGCGTAACTATATTTCGCAACACCGTTTTAAAGAGGCTAGAAAATTATTAGACAGTGCCGCGACCTATCCCGATGGCAAAAGAGCCACGCAACTGATGATGTTTGATGTCAATATGGAATTAGGTAATTACGAGGAAGCGTATGAAAACTTACAAGCGGTTAAGAATACCAACAACTTTGATTATTTAATCCGACTTTCAAAATGGAGTGATCACAAAGGAGATCTCGATGCTGCCATTCGCTATATGGAACAAGCCAAACAACTGGCGGAAAGTTCAGATGATCGCGGACTAAAAATCTGGACGTATACGAACATTGCAGATTACTACGGTCATGCCGGGCGATTAGAAGATTCGTATACGCACTATTTGAAAGCGTTGCAATTGCAGCCCGATAATGCCTATGCCAAGAAAGGTATTACCTGGTTGGTGTATTCTTCGGAAAAAAATACTACTGAGGCGCATCGTATTTTGGATTCTGTGATGGACTATCATCGAGTGCCAGACTATTACCTTTTAAAATCTGAAATGGCCGCTTTCGACGGAAAAAGTGAGGAAGCGGAAGCCTTCGAAAAGTCCTTTCTAGAGGCTGTACAGGCAGGTAATTATGGGGCGATGTACAATACCTATCTCATTGAATCATACCTAGAGGAGCAACCTGGAAAAGCGCTGCAACTAGCACAGCAAGAAGTTTCGAACCGAGCGACACCCGAAACCTATCAACTCTTAGCTATGGCAGAATTACAAAACGGCAATAAAGAAAAAGCTTTGCAAATCATTGAATCGCACGTGGCCGGAAAAACGGAAGAACCTATGGCGCTTTATTACAGTGCAAAAGTGTATAAAGCGAACGGATTACCTGAGAAATGGAAGCCGTTGCAGGAAGAATTATTGGAAGCATCCTACGAGCTAGGCCCCGTAATGACTGAAGAAATAAAAAAAATGTAAAAAATTTTGAATCTTATAAAACCGTCCGCTTTGATTCTTCGTATATAGAAATAAGTAAAAAAGCGTATTGTTTTAGCTTCTTATGCTAGAATAAGTTTTTTGAGTTTTTTGTTAGTTAGAAAAGCGCCTCTGAGGAGAGGCGCTTTTCGTTTTTTAGTATGTTTTGAAAATGAATCTTAAGGCGTAGTAACTGGCCCTAAAATATAGAGTTGTTCCAGCGTCGGACTCTCACTTCCACCTTCAGGCTCTAAAGTAATACCAATGGCTTCCGGAGTTGGGAATCCTTCAAACTTATAGATGCCCTCTTCAATCTCAATACCATTCTGCATCACGCCCATGCTAGTTGGCGTTAACGGATCTACGATAAGAGACCAGGCCTGATATACTTTTCCACGAGGTGGTGTAGGCAACCCTTTTGTGTCAATATAGGCTACGTTTTCTGTTCTGTTATAATAGAGTTTCGCAAAGGCTTCAGGTGCGACACTTTGATTCCCTGGTAAGGTATAGGCATCGTATTCTTTAGATCGAATAATATCCAGCACCGTGGTGGTTTGCACCAGGCGATCTTCGGTATCTTGAAGATCTTGCTGAAGATCTTCGTTCTCAAGTGTGGTAATTTGTAATTGTTCTTCCAGATTGTTGTTCTGATTCATCATAAAGAATAATCCAACTACACACAAAATCGCCGCGGCCCAGCCCGTCCAGGCAGCCCAGTTAGTGCCACGATTGGTATCCATTCGGCGTACACCAGAAATACCTGTGGCGATGGCGTTCCAAATATGAGAGGATAGGGAGGGAGCAACGCTTTCTCCTAATTTGAGTAAGGTTTCCTCAATCTCTTCTACCTCTTTTTCCACCTCCTTAGACGATTGTACGGCTGTATTTACTTCGTTCGCTTCCTTTTCTGAAAGCGCGCCACAAACGTACAATTCTAAATTACCAGATTCTATGATTTCTTGTTCACTCATATTTATGCTCTTCCTATTACCTTTAGCCTAAGATCCTTGATACAATTCCGAGCGCGGGTTTTAACCGTGCCCAATGGAATTTTCAATGCTTCAGCCGTATTTTTTTGGGTAAAACCTTTAAAATAAATAAAGTCTATTATCTTAACACACGCCGGTTTTAGCGCGTCAACAAACTTACGGATGCCTATAGCGTCGGTTTTCTTATTTAAGTTATCACTACCCGACAATATATCTACGAAATTTGTGGTGGAAAGGTTTTTTTGAGTGTTCTTATGTGACTTCGACCGTGTGTGGTCAATGGCAGCATTTCTAGCAATATTCAATAGCCATGTAAAAAACCTGCCTTTTCCTACTGAATAAGAAGAAGCGTTTTCCCAGACTTTAATGAATACATCTTGTTGAATTTCTTCGGCGACATTTTCCTCTTTTACGATGGTATTTATCACGCCAAAAATGGCAAGGGAATACATGTCATATAATTGGGAGAATGCCTGTTGGTCCCCATTTTTCATCGCAAGGATGAGCGCATCGGGCTGTTTCATGAATTGGTAGTGTTAGAATGCTTCTAAAGTAGACAATTTAATTATGGAATAAAAAAAAACTTCAGTTTTAAGGATAGCGAGATGCTATCCCAGATTACCAAGTGTTAAAAAACTCTTTAGAAATGCAAAATATTTGTTAAACACTCTCATTTTTGATAGATTTACCCGCCTCTTGAGGTATCCCAAATTATGATATTCATTTAAAAATCAGACGATGAAAAGAATTACCATGTCTATGTTGGTCTTTTTGTTCGGTGTTTTTTGCGTTCAGGCGCAAAGCGTATCGCAACAAATAACAGAGCAGCTTGTTCCTTTTGTGGAAAACAACCAACTTAATCGAAGTGATTTGCAATGGCAAATTACAAGTGAACACATTAGTTCTGTAAGTGGTGTACATCATGTATACTTCGTGCAGACCCTAGACGGCATTCCTATTCAGGGAACGGCGTCTGGGATACACATTGCTCCTTCCGGAAAAGTAGTGTCTTCAGACCTTAAATTCTTAGGAGAAGTGAGTAGCAAGCGCAGTGGAAACACGGCGCCCGCTATTTCCGCAGTACAAGCCGTGCAACGCGCTGCTTCACAACTGGGTTACTCGGCTCCATCAAACCTTTCGGTTGTGGAAGCTGCCCGAGGTGTTACGCAAACCCAAAAATTGAGCAATGGCGGAATTTCTTTACGTGAGATTCCTGCAAGCCTAGTATATCAGCGTAATCAAGAGGGAGCGTTGATCCTATCCTGGGATATCGCTATTGAAGATACAACAAGAGAACATTGGTGGAACGTTAGAGTTGATGCTACTACCGGTGTAATCCTTGATCGTAATGACTGGATGGTGAGCTGTAACCTTTCTCATGAGCACAATCATGATATTGCGGAAACACTTAACTACAATGCCAATTTGTTCGACATTCCAAACTATAAAGCACCTGCCGAAACGGCGGTTGGGTGTACCAATTGTTATGAGGCACTAGAAATGCCGATCGAGAGTCCGTATTACGGAGCCCGCACACCCATCGTAGATCCGGCAACCGTCAATGCCTCTCCGTTCGGATGGCACGATACCGACGGGAATGCAGGTCCGGAATTTACGGATACCCGAGGAAATAACGTAGATGCGTATGAAGCGGGTGATAATTTTGGTTACCGCCCCGATGGAGGTGCCAATCTTGAATTTCAAGGATATGCCTTTGATGAAACATGGAGCGTTGGAAATCAGTACGAGGATGCAGCCATCGTAAACTTGTTCTATTGGAATAACATCATACACGATGTATTATATGAATACGGTTTTGATGAAGCTTCTGGTAATTTTCAGGAGAATAACTACGGAAACGGAGGAAGCGGAAGCGACTCAGTAAACGCAAATGCACAAATTTCTGTTTGGTGTAACGCAACCTTTGGTACGCCACCGGACGGCAGCAACCCTTCCATGAACATGTACATCTGTGGAAATAATAATAATGATGGTTGCTTTGACAACCTTGTGGTAACACACGAATTTGCACACGGTATTTCAAACCGTCTCACAGGAGGTCCTGGAAATACGAGCTGTCTCGATAACTCAGAACAAATGGGTGAAGGATGGAGCGACTTTTATGGAGCCATCCTTACGATCGAGCCAGGAGATACAGGTACCGATGTGAGAGCCGTTGGAACCTATCTGTTTGGTCAAGGAACTTCAGGAAGTGGTATTAGATCTTTCCCATACACCACTGATATGACGGTGAATCCATTTACTTATGATGACATTAAATCGGAAAGCGTTCCTCACGGAGTAGGTTCGGTATGGTGTACCATGCTATGGGACATGACCTGGGACCTTATCGATGCCAATGGATTTGATCCTAACATTTATAATTTTACCGGAGATCCGTCTCAAGATGCCGGAAACGTAATGGCAATGGCCTTGGTAACAGAAGGTTTAAAATTACAACCTTGTAGCCCCGGTTTCGTAGACGGTCGTGATGCTATTTTAGCAGCAGACCAAGCCATCTACGGAGGTGCGAACGAGTGTCTTATTTGGGATGCTTTTGCGCGCAGAGGATTAGGCGTTAGTGCCGATCAAGGTTCTAGCGGAAGTAGAGCTGACGGTACGGAAGCCTTTGATACACCTTCGGGAATAGCAGCATTTACAGCTCCTTCAGACGTTTGCGCTAATGAGCCTGAACTTGAAGGACTTGGTGGTGGTACGCCATCGGGTGGTGTATACAGCGGTCCTGGTGTGACTGATGACGGAAATGGAGCAACGTATAGCTTTGACCCTGCAGTAGCCGGAGTGGGAGTACATACCATCACTTACGACGTGCCGGCAGGAGCTTGTTCTGTTGCTTCTTCAGATTCGGATACGATTGAAGTATTGGCCATTCCACCAGGTCCAGATACCACGGGTGTATCTGATTTCTGTCCGGGAGAAGAGGTAACTGTTTCAGCCACGCTCAACGATCCTGCAAACGTAATTCGTTGGTTCGATGCGCCGGTGGGTGGAAACTTCCTTTTTGAAGGAACGGACTATACCTTTACTCCTTCAGGAGATACGAGTGTTTATGCGCTTGAAACACCTCCAGGTCCTTTGAGCCAGTTAGTGATTTCCGAAGTAACCTTACAGACACCCGATCGCTTCGAAATACAGAATGTGGGTGTTGCTGCCGACTATAGCGGTTATGCTGTTGCTGTTAGTGACGAACCCTACTCCGATATTAATGCAGTCAATTCAGATATTCAACTACTTGGAAGCATGGGAGGTGACTCTGTAATTACTTGGAATGATGTTTCAGGAGATCCAAATTACTGGGGAAGTAACCTATTCTGGAACGATGGTTCTGAAGGGTGGATTATCATTATCGACGATAACGGTAATGTGGTAGACTCTTTATTCTGGAATTATTCCGCAGCTGAAATCGCCGGTTTCAATGTGACTATTAATGGATTTACCGTGACCGCTGCTGACCTAGATTGGGCTGGTGCCGGTGCGGCATTCACTACAACTTGTAACGATTCGTACCGACGTAATGGAGATACTGATGGTGCTGCCGACTGGGCGGCCGGGTGTCAGCCTTCCGATTACGGGGTGTCTAACGACGACATCAATCTTGGAACGCCAGGATGTGCTGGTGAGCGTACAGAAACATCGGTTTCTGCTGATACCGTACTTCCAACCGTTACGTGTCCAAGTGATGTAATTGTAACCGTAGATGAAGGAGCTCAATATACTGTGCCAGATTACGAAGCCGATACCACCTTTAGCGACAACTGTACTGCAACCTTGTCTCAGGACCCTGCTGTCGGTGCCCTTCTAGATCCTGGAGTGTATACCGTTACAATGACGGCTACAGATGATAGTGGAAACGAAGCAACATGTACGTTTGAGCTTACAGTTGACGAAGAGTTTGGGGTAGCAGATCAATTGCTTGCCAATGGAATCGTTCTTTATCCTAATCCTACAACGGCAACGATCACCTTACAGAACAAGAGTGGTATCGAGTTATCGAACGCGACCATTACCGACGTAAACGGTAGAATCATTTCAGCAATTGATTTGAATACAATCGATTCAGAAGTAATGATCGATATGAACGCCTATAGCAGTGGTGTGTATTTTATTACCGTGCAATCCGCCAAGGCGACTATTGTAAAACGCATCGTAAAGTTCTAAGAATAGGCTTATTACAATGTCTTTGAGTAGAAGCCCTACACCACGTGTGTAGGGCTTTTCTGTTTTTTGGCAGGCTTTTTGTTCTATTATAGATACTGTTAAGAAGGCTCATGAAACATAAAGTAAACACGATGGGGTGTCCCTAAAAAGAAACATTAGCGCCAATTCGATAAAAAGCTCCGTTACTACGGAGCTTTTTGTTGATTATTCCATTAAGGTAATGAAGGTTTGAGAAGGATTACGGTTCTATTTTTTACAAGGTGACATGCGCTTCATTGAAAAAAAGCATTAATTTTGCGCTGCCTCAGACTACATATGAAAAAAGACCTGCTATATATTGTAGCGCAATTCCTTCTTTTTGCGTTGTACTTCATAGATATTCCTTTGGGAAACAGGCTAAACTTGCCGCAATGGGTCGGCTATGGGTTGTTAGCATTGCTCATTTCAGGTGGTATCATCATCGTGTTGGGGATTGTTAATATGAATGACAGTCTATCTCCCTTTCCGAAGCCTAAAACAAATGGATCCCTTATTTCACACGGTATTTATTATTATGTACGTCATCCTATATATATAGGCATCGTCATTTCGATGGTCGCGTATGGGGGCTATACACAGTCGCTCGTAAAAATTTTGATCAGTCTGATATTATTGGGGGTGTTCTACCTAAAAAGTGATCTGGAGGAACGGTACCTTCTGCGCAAGTTCGAGGAATACACCCAGTACAAGAAAAAAACCGGTCGGTTTTTTCCGAGGTTTTCCTCCAAAGTATAGGATATCTCGTCATCAATTCTTCCTATCTCTCCCCTGTGAAATGTGATATAATCTTCCTACTTTTGTATTTCAAAATGTGAAGAAATTATGTCAGATACTGTAGAGCGAATTAAATGCCTTATTATTGGTTCAGGACCCGCCGGATACACGGCTGCTATCTATGCGGCACGGGCCGATTTGAAGCCGGTGATGTATACCGGAATGGAGCCGGGAGGACAATTGACCACCACTACTGAAGTTGATAATTTTCCGGGATACCCTGAAGGAATAGACGGGCCTAAAATGATGATGGATCTGCAACAGCAAGCCGAACGTTTTGGGACGGAAGTGCGTATGGGCATGGTGACCGAAGTTGATTTTAGCGATGAGCCAGGTGGAATACATAAAGTGACGGTAGATAATAAGACGGAATTGGAAGCGGAAACCGTGATTATCTCTACCGGAGCCACAGCGAAATATCTTGGGTTGCCAAGTGAACAACGCCTTCGTGGTGGTGGAGTTTCTGCTTGTGCGGTATGTGACGGCTTTTTCTATAAAGGTCAGGATGTGGCCATCGTAGGAGGAGGGGATACCGCTGCGGAAGAAGCTACGTATCTTGCCAATATTTGTAATTCGGTAACCATGCTGGTGCGTAAAGACCATATGAAAGCCTCCAAAGCCATGCAACACCGAGTGACAGGTACTAAAAACATCGATCTTCGCTACAATACCGAAGTTGACGAAGTGTTGGGTGAACAAGTGGTTGAAGGACTGCGAATGGTGAACAATGAAACAGGCGAGAAAGAAGAGATTAAGATCACCGGACTGTTCATCGCGATTGGTCATAAACCGAACACCGAAATCTTCAAAGGGCAATTAGAGATGGATGATACCGGCTATCTTATTACCAAAGGAAAATCAACCAAGACCAATAAGCCCGGCGTTTTTGCGAGTGGTGATGTACAAGATAAAGAGTACCGTCAGGCAGTAACCGCCGCGGGAACAGGATGCATGGCTGCCCTTGATGCAGAACGATACCTACAGACTATAGAAACGGAAGTAGCCGTTTAATTTAGGATAGACTTTGTAATACACGAAAAGCTACCTTTACGAGGTAGCTTTTTTTATGGATTGTGATGGGCATAGCTTAATACTCGTTTGAGTACCCAGCTGTCTTCTTGCTTGAGCCATACATGAGTAAACAATGCCGTACTTCCAGACTGCTCTTCTTTATTTTTTGGTTTCTGAAAGAATCGATGGGTTCCGGTTTGAATGGCTCCATACAGGGTTCCGTTGTTGTATAGCGGAAACACCTTTAAACTTCCTTCCAGCAATTCTCGACGGTTAATGACGTCTGGATTTCCGCAGATATTATTCTTTACCGAATTCAGAAAAGCGTCGCGACTGGTAGTAACGCCTGCTTGATCGTGGTAAAACTCGAGATCTTCAGCAACCAATGTTTTATAAATCTCCGTTCGGCATTCATTAAAGCCAATATCAAAAATTAGGCTGTCCATTTCTTTTAGTGTCTGAAATAAAGGATCTGAAGTGGGCACTTGGCTCCAAGCCCAAGCGGTATTCATCAAGATAAGGAGTAGGATGCTCTTTTTCATAAGAATGTTTGAAAAAAACCTGAAGCCGGATCTGTAAGGCTTCAGGTTTAGGGTTGGTTGATTAGTCGACAGCAATTTTTACATTTTTGATACATTTCCAGAAACACCGTCTCTTACGGAAACAGCTGTAGGGTCTCCATAGTAACGAATATTTCCACCACTGGAGGCTTCTCCCTTCATTTCGTTTTGCACGTTAACGACGATGTTTGCGCCACTGGAGGCTTCTGCATCACAGCGTAATACCTCTAATTGCCGCGCTTTTATGTGGCTTCCGCTAGAGGCATCGGCGGTTAGGGAGGCCGCTCTTCCGGAGATCACGATGTCTGCGCCACTACTTGTTTCGGCCCATACAGTTTGCGCTCTGACTTCCGCTTCGAGGTCGGCACCACTACTGCTTTTGAGTCGGATTTCATCCGCTTCCAACACAGAATTTACAATCACATCGGCACCACTGGAGGCTTCCACGGCTCCTAATGATTGATAGGTTACGTAGACTTTTTTAGATTTCGATCGGCCAATATTGGAGTTGGTAGTTACGTGTAGTTTCCCGTTTCGAATTTCGGTATCGATGATCTCCATCAGGTTTTCATCGGCTTCGATGACAATTTTATTTTCGTCGCCTTCTGAAAGGTACACATCCAATCCGGCGCTTCCCCGAACGATGGAGAAGTTGGAGGTGACTGGTCGCTCCTCAGTGACCACGTTGCCATTTCCGTTTACTTGTCCAAAGGACAAATCGAAATTACAGCTACTCAATGTCAGCGCTATCAGCGCGAGTAAAGAAATTTGTATTGTTTTCATAAGAACTATTATTTTTTGGTTATCGTTAGGAGTTAATTTCGGTACTGTCTATCACTTGGGTAATGGTATCTAAGGCAGGCTCTACTGATTCGGTATCCTCTACATCGTTGGTGTTATTACGGCGTTGCCAATTACCATTTTCATCTTGATAGTACGATCCTGAAGGGGTACCATCGTCGTCATTAAAATCGCGTTCCCAGTCATTTTCCTGTGAAACGGGACAATCAGGGCATACCAAATCTTCATCTTGTACCAGCAGGTACTTTTCTTCCATTCCGTTATCTAAGATGTCTCGATAGTACGAATCGTTTCGGTGGAAACTATACGTATTCTCGTCGGCGTAAAGTATCGCTCCTTCTGGAAGATACACGATAACGGTCACCTCCTGATCGCGATATTTATTGGCGAAATCGGTAGTGAAATAACCATCCAGAGATAAGGAACCTTTTTGATAGTCGTAGGTATAATCGATTGCTTCGGCGCTACTTCTAGCGGCGGCATAATCGCTTCCTTCGGCACGCTTTTCAATTACGACCTTAGCCGTACTATCGGAAGTACTGCGAACGATCAAACGCACATCATTTGAATAGATGATCTTCTCGCCATTATCATCTCTTTTTATTTCCAGACCACCGCTTCTATAGACACGATATTCGTAGGTGTCATTAGCGCGCATCGTGATATTCAGGGTGTCTCCACTGCGTATCGGCAAGGTTTCTTCGGCTACAAACTCTCCGTCGAAGGCGGTTTCAGTAGCCTGACGAACACCTAATATGCCCAGTCCGATAAGGGAAAGAACCCAGACCAGTAGTAGCACAATCTTTGCTGGGGTGCCAATCGATTTTATATTGGTGATTAACAGCTTTAAGCCAAGAATAAAGACTACAAAGAATGGGATTCCGATAGCGAAGAATAACAATACCGCTACCAACCATATGGGGATATTGGTTGTATCTACAAGGGAAATGTAAGCTCCCAGTTCTCCCATGCCCCAGAACCCGGCAGATCCTAAGGTAAACATGCCTACCACTAACCCGATGAGGGTCGAAAGGGAAACAATGATGAGAAAGACTCCAATAATTTTGACAAATATCTTTAAGATCACCAGAAGAATACTACCGAGCGTTTCGAAAAACCCGGAGGCTCCGCGCTTCACTTTTTTCCCGTATTTGTCATAGTCGACGTTTTTTACCCTATCGGCGACATTTTCATATCCTTCCTTGAACTTTTTTTCGATATTCGAAATATTGACGGCTTCTCCCGTCATGTGTAATTTTTCTGAGGTAGTTTCCGCAGCAGGAACTAAGATCCAAAGGAGAATGTACACAAGAATTGGCGATCCAAATCCGGCGAGCACCAAAACAATCCATAATAGACGAATCCACAGGGCGTCGATGCCCAGGTAGTGTCCTAATCCAGAGGATACCCCAGAGATAAATTTATCGTCTATGTCGCGGTATAGTTTTTTATTACTGCTATACTGCGTGCGTTTTGCTTGTGGAGGCGTATCGTCAAAGATCTCTTCGTCCACCTGATAATCTTCGGGCTGTCCCATTACGGCGATCACCTCGTCTAATTCTTTTAAGGTAACCACTTGCGTGCTGCTCTCCAGTTTTTCACTGAACAGCTCGGCAATACGAGCTTCTATGTCGCGCATAATCTCGTCGCTTCCATGCGGATCGCTAAGCGATTTACGGATGGCGTCCAAATAGCGAGATAGCTTTCCATAGGCATCTTCATCAATATGAAAGAAGGTGCCGGCCAAATTTATGTTTACTGTTTTATTCATGGTTACTTTTTTTCGCTGGTTACTCTGTTCACTGCCTGTTGCAAGTCGCTCCAGGTAGTATTCAATTCGGTTAAAAATAAAGCTCCGGTCTCTGTGAGCTCATAATATTTGCGCGGGGGTCCGCTAGTCGACTCTTCCCATCGATAGGCTAATAAGCCGGCATTTTTCAGACGAGTGAGTAGGGGGTAAATAGTTCCCTCCACTACGAGCATTTTGGCGTCTTTGAGAGTGTCCAAAATATCACTGGTGTAGGCCTCTCCATTTTTAAGAATGGACAGGATACAGAATTCCAGAACCCCCTTACGCATTTGTGCTTTTGTGTTTTCGATTTTCATAAGGTTCTTTTTACTTTAAAACAGCGGGCTGTTCATGATTGATAATTTTTTGATTGATGAATGACTCCTGATAGTGCTGACAATGGGTTGCTTGAAGAACTTCTTTATCGGTAGGTGATGAATCTGCCGAAGTTCCGGTAAGCATGCTCATAACGAGCGCCAAAAGCATATTGATTAGCGTGTTCATGATGATGAGGTTTTTTTCTGAACGGTTGGTGCCGAATTGATAAAGGAGATACTTAGAGGATACTGATAGCGTCCTCCTCGGTTGGCTTGCACGGTAGCTGAAACCACCGCGTACAATTCAAAAACAAAAATTCCGAAGAGTAAGAGGGCCACAATTCCGAAGAGAATAAAATATCCTGAAAGATTTCTCACATCCATATAGCCCACTCGATGTACATGATGCTCTAGTGTTTCCACCAGAGAAACAAAATCTACCGCAAAAAATACAAAGAAGGGAAGGCACAGCAATCCGATAGCGACGGTGTATAACAAAATACTCAGTTGAAAATTGATGGCTTGACGCCCGTGTTCGTGTACAAAGGGTTTGTCTTTGTGAATGGTCCACAGAATAAGCGGAGCGATAAAATTTCCAAACGGAAAGAAGTATTTTAAAAAGGTCGAGATGTGCATCAAGGCCGCTACGTTCTTGTCGTTTTTTGAAGGATGTTCTTCCATGATTGATTGTTTTCTTATGCAAATATATGTCTAAAGACAGGTATTATGTTACGCATAGTACCATATATTAACATAATATTAACATTTGAAAGCTAAGAAAGTTTCAATATCTTCGAGGTCAAAACACAGCTTATGTCCTTATCCACGCGTGCTATCAATACATTTTTGATGGTCAAATTACCCGCAGCTTATTTTTGTGGGGTTCGTGCCAAATCGTTAACAAAAAAAGAATGTACTACTTCCGTACGCCTGCGCTGGATCAATCAAAACCCGTTTAAATCGATGTTTTGGGCCGTTCAGGGAATGGCGGCCGAATTGAGTACCGGGGCGTTAGTAATGCAATGTATTCGCAATAGTGAACGGCCCATTTCCATGTTAGTAGCAACGAACAAGGCTACGTTTTCTAAAAAGGCGAAAGGTCGCATTACCTTCACCTGTTCCGAAGGAGAAAAAATTCAGAAAGCTATAGATGCTGCTATTTCAACAGGCGAGGGCCAAACCTGTTGGATGCATGCTGAAGGAATTGATTCGGATGGTGCCCTGGTTTCACAATTTGCATTCGAGTGGACAGTTAAGGTGAAAACTAAGATATGAGTGTAACGTTTTACTCATTTCGCTACCTATAGGAGAACTCAAAAAATCAAAAAAAATGCGCAACGCACACGAAATAGATTTTCAAATAGTAGGCGAGGAAATGCAATATGTTTCTATAGAACTCGATCCTAATGAAGGGGTGATCGCCGAAGCCGGCAGTTTTATGATGATGGATAACGGAATCAAGATGGAAACTATTTTTGGAGATGGTTCTGAAAAAGACAAAGGTTTCATGGGAAAAGTATTTGGTGCGGGAAAACGGCTACTAACAGGCGAAAGCCTTTTTATGACGGCATTCTACAATGTTACGAACCTGAAGCGTGAGGTGTCTTTTGCAGCACCCTATCCTGGAAAGGTGATGCCGTTAGACCTCTCGATGATGGGAAACAAGTTTATTTGTCAGAAGGACGCCTTTCTTTGTGCGGCCAAAGGGGTTTCTATCGGCATTGAATTTTCGAAGAAATTAGGACGCGGATTGTTCGGCGGAGAAGGGTTTATCATGCAAAAGTTGGAAGGAGATGGAATGGCCTTTGTTCATTCTGGAGGGAACACGGCCGTCAAGCGATTGGCACCAGGAGAAAAACTGAAGGTCGATACCGGATGTATTGTAGGTTTTGACCATACAGTCGACTACGATATTGAATTTGTAGGAGGCATTAAAAATACACTCTTCGGTGGCGAAGGGTTGTTCTTTGCCACCCTCACCGGCCCTGGTACAGTATACATTCAATCACTGCCCTTCAGCAGGTTAGCGAAACGCGTATGGGCAGCTGCTCCCAGAGGCGGAGGTAAAGACAAAGGCGAAGGCAGTATACTGGGAGGTATAGGAGATTTACTGGACGGGGATAATCGTTTCTAAAGAGTTATTAACAACAATCGGTGACTCAATTTTTTTTCTTATATTTAATCCACTAACAAAAAAGATTTCTGCCTATATCCTACAATTACGTAACCTATTTAATTCACTATTAACGATGGCTAGAGCAATGTTTGACTACACGAAAGCTGTGCTAAAGAAAGTTAGTTTTGATGTTAATTTGTTCTGTAAAGAGTTGAAGAAGGCGATGACGCGTTTACTTCCTTATGAAATTGAGGAATTAAAAATTTGGGTAGATGCTCTTGTAAAACAGAACCCTCAACTCAATCAATGTTTAATTCTTTTAAAACCTTAAATAGAAACCCTCGATTTTCGAGGGTTTTTTATTTTTTAGGACTGATTATTTCTACATCCTGAAACGCGATGGCTCCTCGCACCACCCCAGCAATTACCTCATATAACGCTGTAATAATTTGCATCTTTAGCTCACTAGTGCTATAGATAACACTTACTTCTCTTGCGGGTTTCGGATCTTCGAAATGTCGTAGGTTCTGTTGCAGCACTTCGGAAAGATCTAAGGTGTGCAAATAGGGGAGTAGGGTCATTCCCAATCCCTCGTTACTCAACTTGATCAAGGTTTCAAAACTGCCGCTTTCCAATTGAAAGGTTTCCGAAGTATTCAACTGGGATGACTTACATAAATTGACGACACCATCACGGAAGCAGTGGCCATCTTCTAACAATAGGATGTCATTTATTTCTAAATCTTCCGAAGTGATATTGCTTCGCTTGGCCAAGCGATGACTCGGTGGAATGTACCCTACAAAAGGCTCGTAATACAACACCCGTTTTTTAATTTTTTCCTGATATAACGGTGTCGCCGCAATGGCGGCGTCTAAATGGCCTTCCACCAATTTTGCAATAATCTCATCGGTGGTGAGTTCTTCAATTTTTAATTGAACTTTTGGATACTTATTAGCGAAGTTCTTTAGAAACATGGGCAGCAGCGTTGGCATGACCGTTGGGATGATGCCTAACTTAAATTCTCCGCCAATAAATCCTTTCTCCTGATCGACCACATCCTGCATGCGTTCGGCTTCGTTCACAATCAACCGCGCCTGGTTTACTATCTTAGCGCCAATAGAGGTTAATTCTATAGGCTTTTTGCTGCGATCGAAAATTTGAATATCCAACTCGTCTTCTAGTTTCTGAATTTGCATGCTCAGGGTGGGCTGCGTGACAAAGGTCTTCTCTGCCGCTCGTGTAAAGTTTTGGTATTCGGCTACGGCCAGAACATATTTCAATTGTGTGATGGTCATCCCTAGTTTCTTTTATCACGTAAAGATACAATATATCTATAAAATCTATGCTAGGGTAAGTCGTCATTGCAAGCACTTATAATAAAAAATGTCCGACAGCTGTCGAACATTTTTCATTTTCCGACGGAAAATCGTCTACATGCGGATTTCTAAGGTCAATTTTTCAGAACCCACCTCAAACTTGGCGTCGCTCCATTGCGGAGGTCCCATACTCATTACGTTGTTGGAAACGCCATAGGGTTCGGCAGGCATTCCGGTAGGCTCAAAGTCCATGCGCTTGTTGAGATTTTTGTCCTGAAATAGGCTGATGGCATACGTACCTGCAGGCACATTTGTGAAAGTAGCAGTGGCTTGCCCATCTACTATTTCAGCTTCTAACCCCTTTATAGGAGGTGCTTTCATAAAAGTAGCTTCGTCATACAAACCAATGACGATATTTCCTTTGTCGCTGGTTACAGGAACTGTTACTGTGATATCCGTTCCGGTTTGTGCTTGAATAAAAAGGGAGGTAATGGTGAGGCAAAGTGTGGCGATAATTGTTTTCATGATCTGTTGTTTTAAGTTTCTGAAGCAAAGATGCCAAAGCGCGAAGGATCTCACGAATATATCTGACTCAGTTGTAAGATCTACCGACTGAATTGTAATGGATCACAGAATGCCCCTCGCCTTGATCTCCAGATACTTGTTGATGGTGTTTACTGTAAGATCTTCGGGCGCGGTAAGAACCGTCTGTATACCCCGTTGTTGCAATTCCCGAACCATGACCTTCTTGTCATGTTCAAATTGGCGTGCAATGGTTTGGTCAACGACTTCGGAAAGTTGGGTGGCTGGCGTCTCGCTAAGCGATCGCAATTCTGTATTCTCAAAGAAGATTACCACCAAAACATGTTTTTTTGCAATTGCCTGTAGGTACGGAAGCTGCCGATGTAAGGCTGAAATGTGTTCGAAATTGGTGTACAATAACAACAGACTCCGTTGCGTGACCTTTCGTTTAATGAGACTGCGTAGGAGTCCGAAATCACTATCCAGAAACCGCGTGTCAATATTGTATAAGGTCTCCAAAATGGTATTGAGATAGGTCTTCTTGGCTTGCGCTTTGAGAAAGCTTCCTACCGTGTTTGAAAAATCAATAAGCCCCACCTTATCGCCTTTCTTCAGGGCAACATTGCTAAAGGCCAGCGCACTATTGATGGCGTAATCTACTAGTTTTAATTCTTTAAAAGGCATTTTCATCACCCGACTCGTATCGATAATGGAGTAGATGGGCTGCATTTTTTCGTCTTGATATTGATTAACCATAAGACGACCATTTTTTGCCGTGGCCTTCCAATTAACAGTTCTCACATCATCTCCCCGCACATATTCTTTAATCTGCTCGAATTCCATGGTATGCCCAATACGTCTTATTTTTTTGAGGCCGAATTGCGTCAATCGATTGTCTATCGCCAGAAAATCGAATTGCCGCATCTGAATAAACGAGGGATAAACCTTGACCAATTGCTCATTATTAAAACTGTAGCGCCGGCGTATTAGCTTCAGCGGTGTGCTCACATAACAGTTCAGTTTTCCGAAGCGATATTCCCCGCGATCAACGGGACGAACTTGATAGACGAGATCATTTTTTTGTTTGGAACCTATGGAGAGGGAGCGATAGAAGTCGCGTTTCTGAAATTGTACCGGCAACTCATCGACAATTACTACGACTATAGGAAACGCATACCCATTGTGAAGTTGTATGACCACATCGTTCGCATCACTGTTGGAGAACTTTTCGGATAAGCGTCGGTCTCCTTCCAACCCTTTTCCTTGATAGAGCATGCTGAACTCGATCAATAAGGCAAATCCTAAACAAAGCACCAATACCCAGGTAATGCTGTACAAGGCTGACCCCCAAAAGGAGAGCAGGAAGAGCACAGCGATCGCCGCTAACAAATAGAAGAAGCGAGGCCCCAGATATATGGATTTGAGAAGCTTAATCACTAGCGGGGAATTTCAATAGATTGTGCGATCATATCGATGACGGTTTCTGGAGTCATACCTTCCATTTCCCGTTCTGGCGACAAAATGATGCGGTGGCGCAAGACAGGGGTCATCATTTTTTTGACGTCTTCGGGTGTTACAAAATCTCTGCCCTGCATGGCCGCGTAGGCTTTGGAAGCGTTCATGATGGCCAGGGAGGCTCTTGGAGAGCCCCCCAGATAGAGGTGTGGGTGATTTCGGGTTTTATCCACCAGTTGCGCGATGTAGGAGAATATCTTTTCTTCCAGTTGAATTTCTTGAACCAACTTTCGGTAAGTATGTAGCGATTCGGGTGTTAAAACCGAAGCAATAGCATCTTGGGGTACGGCTAACTTTCGGTCATGATGTGTTTTAAGAATGGTCACTTCTTGCTCCAGAGAGGGGTAACTTACTTTGATTTTAAAGAGAAAACGATCTAATTGCGCTTCCGGAAGGGCGTAAGTACCTTCTTGCTCTACGGGGTTTTGCGTTGCCAATACCATAAAGGGGGACTCCATTTGATACTGCGTACCGTCCATTGTAATTTGGCGTTCTTCCATCACTTCAAACAAGGCTGCCTGTGTTTTGGCAGGCGCCCGATTGATCTCATCAATAAGCACTACATTTGAGAAAATGGGGCCGTGTTTGAATTCAAACTCAGACGTCTTCATATTAAGGACCGAAGTTCCCAGCACATCGCTCGGCATGAGATCGGGCGTAAATTGAATTCTACTGAAATCGGTTTTCAGGGTTTTGGCAAAAAGCTTAGCGGTAATCGTCTTGGCGATTCCTGGTACGCCTTCAATAAGAACGTGCCCTCCGGCCAACAGACTTACAATGAGTAGCTCTATGAACGTCTCTTGTCCAATAATTACTTTTTGTAGCTCTTGTTTGATCTGTTCGGCCTCTCTTTTGAGATCTTCCAGCGGAATTCGGCTATTAAACGCTAAGGAGTCGTTGTGTTCTTCAGGATGTTCCATCGATTTTCGATTTAAATTCGGTAATGTGTTGATGTAATGTCATGACATCTTCTTTAACAATGTCTGGTTTTTGCTGAAGACGGCTCAAGTGTTCCAACAAGGTGTTGGTGTCTTCAACGGTGTTATTGCTTCGTGCGGCCACGGCTTCCACAAAGCGACTATTTTTATGCTCGGTAGGAACGCGCAGATGGATTCTAATATACTCATAAAAAAGAGCGATCTGCTTGTCTACTACCGCCCGGTATTCTTTCTTATCGAGATACATGCCAGCAATGGTACGGGTATATTCATACGTTTTGTTGGTAAGCTTGGGTTGAATGGGGATGCTGCGCTGTTTCCGCTTCCCTTCAAAAAGTACAAAAAGCAGCAGTCCGATAAGTACCGTATAGTAAGCCCATTTTAAATTACGGTTATCGAGTAGCAAATAAAGGGGTGATAACTGAATACGCTTACCCGATTTGTAGTAGGCATCCCAATAGATCGGCTTTTCTGAGGGGAGGTATGCTAACACTTTTTCGGTGTATTCATGATTGTTTCCCTGTACCATGAAGTAGTTTGAAAAAACCTCCGGTTGATTATGCAGATAGAGCACCCCCTTCTCAATCGGAATTTTTAAGAAATTAATATAGTCATTTGTTATTTGTAAGGTGTCGTTATACACATCCACCAGTCCGAGTACGGTCTGTGAAAGCGTATCAATCGATTCGAAATAGCGAATGGCGCGATCCTGATCGAGGTGATAGGGAGTAGGGTTTGTAAGCTTCGGATGTACTAAATTTAATAGCGGTTGGGTGTCCATTCGATCGACAAGTACAGCCGAATTGAGTTTCAGTTGTAAGGTGTCCAGCATGCCTTCAGAATAACTTGTAGTTGCCATAAACACCGTATTTCCCTTAGCGGTCCAATCGAGAAGGAGGTTTAATTCGGCTTCGTCAAACAATATATAATCATTTAAAAAGAAGTAGGTGCCAAACACGCTGTCTTGTGTAAGAACTTCGTATGGGGGGCGTTCCATCACTCGCAATCGATCCCCGAGCTTGTTTTTCATCAATTTGAAGGCAACTTTGGAACCTAGCGGAATTTTGTCTTGCTGATGATAACTGGGGTACCAATTTAGCGGCTTAGGCTGGTTGGCCTCCAGGTACACCAGTATTGCGATGGCCCCCATCATACCGAAAAGCACTATTTTTTGCAACTTACTCATGATGGGAGGTAATGTTGTTTTCAAGTTGAACGAAGGCCGATGCCGCTTTTCGATACTCTGTTTCCGTTACGGTAAAGTTTCCGTACCAAATGTAATCGTAGAGATTGGTCACTTTCTGAAACCCTTCTTTCAAACGATCTGCGACAAGTTCCTGAAGGTAATCGGAGTTGGTTTTATCAAATTCGTAGGTAATGAGTTCTCGCTCTGATAGTTCTTTCAGAATATAGAGATAGTAATACCGCACAGCACCTCGATAATCGGCACGTGCAATCGCTTGCACAATTAAATTTTTGATGTCTTTGGAGCGTATGATCTCTTCTTCTTCGGAAAAATAAACTTGCGGTTCTTCTTTAGCGGCAAGAATCTTCGCCCCGGGGTTTAGTTTGTAAAACAACCAGATCACAAAAACCACGATACCGGCAATGATTAGATAGGGCAATACTCTAATGAAGGAGGCCCAAAAACCACTTACCTCGCCTCCCAGTACCCAACGCCAAAACTGACTCCACCAGCGACCCAGCCATCGCTTAAAGCGTGTCCACCAATTGTCTTCTACACGAACTTCGATGTATTGATAGTCAGAATCATTCTGAAGGTTTTCCACAAGGTCGTCATCGAAGGTGAGCGGTGCTATCCCTGGCGTGGCATCCCGTTGAACAACCGGCGGTGTAACAGGCGCTGTCGCAGTACTATCTTGCGCATGCAGCCCGGTACAAACAAACACTATTAGTAGGTATCGCCAAAGCAGTCTACGCATGATGGTTGGTAGTATCTTGCCCTAATTGATCGATGGTTTCCATGGTTCCGGAGAAATGCTTTTTCTCGTTTAGGTTGAAGTACACGAAGACCGTACCGATGATTAAAATACTTTGCAATAAGTAATTGGCGATCATACCTACTGTGCTGAGTGACATATACACCCAATCGAACATAGACGATGGATCGCTTCCTGAAAACTCTTCGGCCATGGCAAAACCTTTAATGAAGAAATAGATATACTGCGGTACCTGAAAGATAATCGCAATGATATAGTACAAAATTCCTAGTACAAGGAAGGTTGCGAAAGTCATCCACCATTCGTTTTTGATAAGGTCGAAACAATAACTGATGGTATCGGTCACATCTCTTCGTTCAAAAATGAGCACGGCGAATCCACTGGCCAAAACGGTACCCAGGTATATTCCGGGAATGAAACAAAAAACGAGTCCGACCCCCACAATAAGGCCAATAAGCAAATTCAACCCAATAAGGCTCCAAAAACTTTGACGAACCCGTGCTTTCACCACGGGAATATCGACTATCCCATCGTTTTCGATATACGATTTTATATAGTGCAAAATGGTTCCATAGAGTAAGGCGTAATAAATAATGGCGGCGATCACAAGGGTGCCTAAGGCCAATAATACGGTAACGCCAAGGGTACCCGAATTATACGGGTCTAATACTCCGATGCTCCCCAAAGTAGATTGCATGTAAAAAATATAAGCGAGCACTACTAATAGAAGGGCAGGTCCTGCGAGACGGAGGATCAAGGAAAAAAGTGATCTCCACTCCAGACGAATGAATTTAAAGGTATCGGTTAAAATGGCGCCGAGGTCGCGTTGCTTCTTAAAGCGTATGGCTTCTTGCATGATTTCTTTTTAAGTAAATGGGGTACAGGATATAATAAAAAACGATGAGGCTCAGTGAGGCTCCAATGATAAAAATGGCCAGGGCATCGTGCATTTCGGTATGGCGTGTGACAAAACCTTCTAAAAAGCCTGCGATAATAAAAAACGGAACGGTGCTCAGTAAGATTTTCAATCCGTCTTTTGCACCTCGTACAAAAGACTGTAGGCGGGTATAGGTTTTCGGAAAAAGGATGCTGTTTCCAAGCACGAGCCCGGCTGTTCCGGCGATAATGATCACAGAGATCTCGATGGTGCCATGAATCCAAATGGTGCGTGCCGATTCCCACAGTAATCCTTGGTCATAGAAGAAGTATTGGAAGCTTCCCAGCATGATGGCATTTCGCATGATAATATACAGGGTACCTAAGCTTAATAAGAGTCCGTATGCAAAGGCCGTGAGGGCTACTCGAATGTTGTTAATGGTGATTCCCAAAAACATATTCATTTCATTCATGTCTTTGTAGACCGCCATAGGATCGCCTCGTTCAATATTATCTAGCGTCATATTCACATAGCCGTCACCAAGAATAAGTCTTACAAAGTCACCATCGGTAGCACTGGAATAAGCACCCACAACAGTAAAAAGTAAAAAGACTAAAAAGGTAATCAGCAATTGCTTGTGATATTGCGCAAAGAAGAGTGGGAATTCCTGAGTGTAAAAAGTGATGAACCGTTTTCGCGACTCGCGTTTGGTTTTGTAAATTTTTTGATGCGCCAGTATGGAGAGTCCGTTGAGATAGCGTAAGGTATTGCTTTTAGGATAAAACGTTCGCGCGTAGCTCAAGTGATCGGTTACTTCAATATACAGGGCACTAAGCTCATCGGGATCCATGGCGACATTATTCCGAAGAACATTTTCAAATTTTAACCATTTGTCTTTATTTTGTTTCGCAAATGCCGCTTCACGCATCGAATCGCCTTTTTTTTCAAAGAAACAGTATTCATGGATAATTTTCAAATAGAAACCGCCCAAAATGTCAACATCATGCAAAACGTTGCGGGAGTAGGCGATCGCATTTTAGCGTATCTCATCGATTCGATTATTTTAGCGATTTATATTATTATCATTTCGGTTTCGTTTAGCACCATCTCTTTTGGAGACGACATCTTTTGGGTATTTATTCTGGCAGTTGGCTTGCCCATATTCCTATATCATTTATTATTTGAGATGTTCTGGGATGGAAGAAGCCCTGGAAAGGCAGTCTTTAAACTTCGCGTGGTGATGTTAGACGGCTCCAAGCCGGCCTTTTCCAATTTCTTACTGCGCTGGCTCCTTCGAATGATTGATATTTCCCTAACCAGCGGAGCGCTTGCCTTGGTTACTATTTTGCTGAACGGAAAGGGACAGCGATTGGGCGATATTGCCGCGACGACCACGGTGATCAGCGAAAAGAAAACCGTATCCTTTTCACAAACTATATTAATGGATATCCCCGAAGACTACGCGCCTAAATATCCACAAGTCACCATTTTTAGGGATCACGAAATGGACACCATTAAGAATGTCTTTCAGGAGGCGAAATACAACGGAAACCACAACGTCATTCTAAGACTTTCCGAAAGGATATCGAAACTTATGGAAGTTACCTTTGAAGAACGCCCCATCGAATTTGTAGATAAGGTCATCAAAGATTACAACTACTACACACAAAATATGTAATCTATGGATTTATTTTTGGTCATCGATATTCTGGGAACCATTTCATTTGCTGTTTCGGGTGTGCTCACGGCCATGAAGAAACGCCTGGATGCCTTCGGAATTTTAATTATTGCCTTTGTCACTGCCGTAGGAGGGGGAACCTTGCGAGATGTGTTAATAGACGCGAACATCGCCTGGATGCGAAACCTGACGTATCTTTATTTGATTATAATTGCATCGATACTTGCGGTCATCTTCCGAAGAAAATTGAGCTATGTACGGCGCTCGTTGTTTCTGTTTGATACTATTGGCATCGGACTCTACACCGTATTGGGAGTAGAAAAGGGGATCGCCGCCGGCTTTCCTCCCATCATTTGTATCGCGCTAGGAACCTTGTCGGCTTGTTTTGGAGGCGTCATTCGTGATATTCTGTGTAATGAGATTCCTATTATCTTCCGAAAGGAAATCTATGCAACGGCGTGTATTGTAGGCGGACTTACCTATTTCTTGCTCTTACAGACCCCTTTGTCGGTAAATTGGGTGGTCATCCTTTCGGGATCGATGGTGATAACCGTCCGACTCTTGGCGGTTACCTTTAATGTGTCATTGCCCTCGGTGTATCGTGACAATTCATAAAAAAAGAGTGGCGTACACCACTCTTTTGAAAACTACATATCAACTAACTAACTATCGAATTATTCTTTGATAAGTGTTTTGTTAATTATCTCGCCATTGGCGAGGGTAACGGTAACAAAATAGACGCCTGTGGGGAATTGACTGAGGTCTACTTCGGCACTCGTTTGATCATGGCCATTCATAGTGGCTCTTTGTTGAATATTTCCAAATTGATTCATAATCTTCCAATAACTAATAGGTACCTTACTTTGGATGATAAATGAACCGCGTGTTGGATTGGGATATAGGAAGAGGTTCACTAGATCCTTCTGATCTTTGATTGAATTCACTAACTCATGTGACAATTGATTGCCGTCACCATCTACAAAGCCCTCTTCACATCCTTCAATATATCCGTGAAAATTACTCCCAGAAAAGGCTCGAAAGCCTGGTTTAAGGTATAAGGTACTACCAGCGTCATAGGAGGCGGTGGCACTATTATACACCTTGTTCGTAGCAAAAATATTATTTGAAGCACTTTGTGTGTCCGTTTGCCCTGCAAATACATTTGCTGTAATAGTTAAATCGGTTGGACAGGTATTACACTCGGTTAGACAGTTCCCATTAATTACTTCATTTCGTATCACGTTACCAGGCTGGGGTCCAAATCCTAATGACAGATTGATTCCCGCTGAAGTAAGATGACAGTAACTCATAATAGTTCCTCCATTCGACGGTATTCCAGGAAGCGAACAACTCCCTTCCGTAGATCCTGCACATCCATCAATGGCAGTATTGTTACCATTCCAAACACAGGCATGGGTATGCCTTGATCCAAACAAGTGTCCAAACTCATGCGTAACTACCATGATAGTCCAACTATAGGTGGGCACGGTGCTATAATAGGAATAAATTCCAGACACGGCTAAGCTAGCGTTAACATTGGTGTTGCAAATACCGTCAAATCCCGCAGCTCTACCACCCCCAACGCTTCGGAAAGTTAAGAGTTGTCCCAAATCTCCATTAAGGGAGGAAGTATTACTCTGGAACTGACTTAATAACGTCCCTGTATTAGACCCGGTATATGGGTCAGGACTCGTCCAAACGAATATTTCTGAAATAATGGTATTTATAGACTCATTCAAATACAAGGTGGCTACTTCGTTGAAAATTCCCGTAACGTAATTTTGAACCTGAGATACACCACCCAATTGTTGATACATGTCGTATTCAGTTTCAAAATACATTCGCACACAATTGTCTAAGGAACGCTGCCGCTGAGATTCAAACAATTGTTCCCGGGTGTACTCCTTAGTTTCTTCTTCATGTATAGTCTCACAAAAGTTCTGCAATTCACCTTTTAAGTTTCCATCATTATAGAGCGTGTAAAGATTGGCCTCCCCTTCTACCTTTCCAAGATTCAGGTTACCTATACTAGGAACGGATATCAATCCCATCACGTCATCCTCGAAAACACTAAGAGCAACAACACTTCCTGGCCTGCCTCTTACAATTCCTCTGTAATGCCGCATGGTAGAACGATCTACTTCATAAGAGTTACCAGAGCTCGTTCTCACCGTGAATTCATAAAACGTATCAGGTGCTTCAACAAGGTCGAGTGTAAGTGTTCCATAGGTGTTTGAAGGTATTGTCACACTAACCGTTCGGCTGGAAAACGCATCTAAATTAATAGTTGCTGAAAGATAGGTGACATCGCTTTCCGCATAAAAAGCGTCATTTTCTGATTTACCACTCGTTGGGATAAACAGGTCTGGAATAGATATAAAGTCTTTTCCACGAGCTCGTTCTTGCTCAACTAAAGAGTTTAAGACACTTTGTTGTGCATATGTCAAACAAAAGGATGCAAATAGCACCACAGTTGTAATAATTCTTGTTTTGTAATTCATCGGAATCAGATTTAAGCAGCAAATTATCGTTGCGTTCTTAATTCTTTCTCCAAACGGTTGATCCGTTTCTCCTGCTCGATCGTATACAGGGTAAGTTCCTCTATTTTCTCAAGTAGAAGATTTGTCATTTCTCCTACTGATAGTCCGTTTTCTTGTATGCTAGCCGCGGAAGGAATATTGGGTAGGTGGTGATTCTTTTTCGCGAAGGCTTCCACTTCCTCTAGGGTAGGCATCGCGTAATCTGATTTTAGGTCGGAAGCTCCTGTATAATATGATTGAAAAACATAATCTGCAGGCACACTGAGATCAATTCTAACCTCTTCGGCATGAATCTTCCCTTTTACGGTTAATTTCTCGTCAGGATTGTTCGTTCCAATACCAAGGCTGGCTCCTTGGAGTGCAAGTTTATTATCACCCGTTAATACTAGTCTTGCGTCGTAAGAAGAACTGGAGGCATTGTTAAAGTCTAAATAAGGAGTTGCCGAAGAACTGGCTCCTCCAAGTTTGATACTTCCTCCTTGATCACCGGTTAGTTTCGCGGTGCTATTGGTACCCCAAAGAATATTACCATTCACATGAAGGCGTTCCTGTGGTGAAGTGGTTCCAATTCCGAAATCACCATTGGTGTTTAATACCATTCGCTTCGCTTCACTCCCTGAATAGCCATTTCCGAAGATAATTTCTCCATCACTCTGATTCGTAATCACAAGGTCGTCTCCATTGGCGTAGGCTCTTAGCACAACATCTCCATCGGTCGATAGGTTCGAAAAGCAACCATTGCAATTAGAAATTCCCAGGTCTAACCAGCTTCCATTACTGGTGTTATAAATTTTTGTAGATGGATTATCGTTATTGCGAATATCCAATAAGGTAGAAGGGGTTGAGGTGCCAATACCAATTTTACCGGAAAAGTAGCTGTTTCCGTTTACGTGAAGCTTCTGTTGTGGATCAATTGTGCCAATTCCTAAATAGTTGCTGTTAAACGCCATGATAACACTGCCTCTGCTGGGACCATTGTTGAAATGACGAAACGCCAATATTTCATCTCCGCTTGCATTTTCAGAAATGATCTCATAACCGGTATTATAAGAGGTGTTGTAGTCTATGGAATATCCGGTTCCAGTGGGAGTGAAGAGGTTGGTAAATTGTTGTGCCTGTACCGTAATCCCGGTAGCAAACAGTAGTGAGAATAATACTAATTTTTTCATGATCTAAATGTGTTAAGGTTTATTAAATGCCACGCTTTGTAGCACGTTGAAACCTTAATTTCTATAGATCATGTATTGGAAACAATAGTCAATCAATATCCGTGGGCAAAAACTGGATATGCGTTAAGAAGCATTGTAAAATCGTAAAAATCACTCCATTACTTTGGCGGTAATGTAAACATTCCGCAAGGGCCAATCGCCATCATCATGCGGTAGGTTAGCGATCTTCTCCACCAACTCCATATTTCGTGTCACCCGTCCAAAAATGGTGTAATTCCCGTTTAAGTGGCCGGTAGCACTCTGCGGTCCGAGAAAGATAAAGAACTCGTAGGGTGCGGTTTGTTTGCCCGGGTTTTCCCGATATTCTTTCGCGCCACTTACCGTTCCGTAGCGATGCACCCGATTGTTGTCTAACTCAGCGGGCAGCAGATAATCACCTATCCTGCCGCGTTTCTTAGGTGTCGAAACGTTGTCGCTATTTCCTCCTTGAATGATAAAATTGGGAACGATTCGATGAAAAAAAGTTTCATTGAAGTAGCCCTGTTTGGTGAGGTAGATAAAATTAGCGCGGTGCAGCGGAGTGTCGTCGTACAGTTCGATATCCAAGCTATCTTTGAATTCGCCATTAAAGGCGGTGACCCGAACCTTAGTTTCGGGGTTTTTCGCTCCGTATTGTGTCAAAAACTCAATAACATTGTCATTGGTAAGCTCCGGAAATTGAGTGGTAGTATCAACGCTTTTTTCGGCTTTGTTTACTGGTTTGTCCTCTTTCGAAACTATCGTATCTTTGATACTGGAAGAAGTGGTAGACGCCTCTTCTTTTTGTTTTTGTTCTCCGCAAGCGGAAAGAACAACGAATACCAGTAGAAAACGAATGAGGTTTTTTAGATATGACATTTGAAGCATTTTCTGCAAAGATCGTAAAAGTTGCGCAGATGCGTTTGCCGGGAGAAGCGGCACACGTGGAAATGGCTCCTATCGAGCGTGTCATTGCCTTAAAACGTGAGGCCGAACGTCAGAAGACAGCGAAGAAGGCGGCCGTCATGGTGCTCTTTTATCCCGGTGCCAAAGAGGAAACCCACATGATTCTTATTTTGAGAAAGACCTATAAGGGGGTGCATTCTAACCAAGTAGGTTTTCCCGGGGGCAAGGTAGAACCAGAAGATACCTCTTTAGAGGATACGGCACTTAGAGAAACCGAAGAGGAGGTGGGGGTTCCCATAGCGTCAGTCGAGGTGGTTACCGCCCTCACCGATATCTACATTCCGCCGAGCCATTATGTGGTGCAGCCTTATTTAGGGATCACCCGAAAACGCCCTCAATTTATCGCGCAAGAGGAGGAGGTTGAAGCCCTTATTGAGGTGCCGGTGCGAGAGTTTCTGGATCCCGAAGTACTCATCGAACAACAAATCACCACATCCTATGCAACCAACATTCAGGTTCCGGCCTTTCTTTTGGGCGGACACGTTGTTTGGGGCGCTACCGCAATGATGCTCAATGAGGTACGTAGCTTGCTACATCAATTAGACTAATGGACCGTAATTTTGTATCTTTGCAGGCTGCAATTCCTGAAATAGATGCAGTCTAGAATACGCAGACATGGGGCTTTTCAAAAAAAATCCGTTCGGACACATACTTTTCTTAAAAAAATGGCTTATTCGTATCATGGGCGCATTAACCCATCGTCGTTTTAAAGGCTTCAATCAGTTGCAAATTGACGGAAGTGAGATCATCAAAAACCTTCCCGACACCAACGTATTGTTTGTATCCAACCATCAAACTTATTTTGCTGATGTGGTGGCCATGTTCCATGTGTTTAATGCGAGCCTGAGTGGTCGCGTAGATAGCATCAAGAATATTGGTTATTTATGGAATCCCAAGCTGAACCTGTATTTTGTCGCAGCTAAAGAAACCATGCAGTCTGGATTGCTTCCTAAGATTTTAGCCTATGCCGGTTCGGTGAGTATTGAACGAACCTGGCGCGCACAAGGGAAAGAGGTGAATCGACAGGTGAAAATGAGTGATGTAAGCAATATCAGCAAGGCACTCGACGATGGGTGGGTTATTACTTTTCCGCAGGGTACTACCAAACCCTGGAAACCTATTCGTCGGGGCACCGCCTTCATCATCAAAGAAAACAAACCTATCGTTGTACCCATTGTTATTGACGGCTTCCGAAGATCGTTCGACAAAAAAGGAATTCGGGTCCGAAAGAAGGGTATTCTTCAAAGCATGGAGATCAAAGAACCGCTTGATATTGATTACGAAAATGAATCTATCGATTCGATCGTAGAAAAAATTGAATACGCTATCGAGCAACATCCATCGTTTCTCAAGGTGATTCCGCAGGAAGAGTTGGAGAAAGAAGAAGCGCTAAACAAAACACGTCAGTGGCGCTACTAAACCTCGATCTTTTTTAGCTCTTTGTAGTTTCGCTTGAGGCGTCGCAGTAAAATTCCGTAGACCAAGCGATAAAAGATTATTAAGAAAACGATCATCAATCCTCCAACAATCAGCTGCGCTGTAAAAAATACAGTCGTAAAACTTTCCGCAGGAACGCTGGCGTAGCCTCCATTGTACTTAGCGAAGACCTCATACAGCAACTCGCGTTTCGAATAGTACACCAAATTGGTACAGATCAGCAATAAAATGGCGGCACCAATTTGATAGTACACAAAGTAACGCACCGTTTTTCGGGTCTTCAAAATATTGCGCATGAGTCCCTTGATGGTATCGGTCACTTGAATGGATTGATAATTCTTGTAGAATAAATAAATGAACACCAGGGTGATCACATACATGGCGATGCTCGCTATGAGCAAGGCTGTTTTGAGTCCCATTTCTTCATTGACCTCTTTGGTTGATTCGGGGACTAGAAAGGACAGGGCGGTCCAAAGGACCAGCTCACCAATACTGATGTAAAAAATCCACTTCACCATGGAGGAGGACTTTTTCAACAACATGGGATATATCTCTTTCGCAGAAAATTTAGGAAAATCCTGCTCCCGGCGCTGCCATTGCTCTTTTAATACTTCCAACTCATCCATACGAGTTACGGATTTAATATTTTACGTAGTTTCTCTTTAATTCGGTTCATTTTCACACGGGCGTTCACTTCTGTGATTCCTAACGTTTGCGAAATTTCCCGATAATTCTTGTCTTCTAGATACAAAAAGACCAAGGCCTTATCGATATCATTCAGGGTTTTTACCGCTTGATACATTAGTTTCAATTGTTCTTCAATCGTATCATCGTATGGATCTGACTGAATTTTAAAACTGACTCCTTCATAATCCTGCGTTTTTACTCTCCGTTTGTTTTTTCGATAGAGTGTAATCGCGGTGTTCAATGCAACTCGATACATCCACGTACTGAACTTCGAATCCCCTCTAAATTTTGGGTATGCTCGCCACAGCTGTATAGTAATCTCTTGAAAAAGATCATTGTGCGATTCTTTGTCGTGCGTATATAGCCGACAAATCTTATGGACAATGTTCTGATTTTCCTCTAACTGGGCGACAAAACGATGTTCAAGTTCTTCAGTCAATGGTTGTTCGTTAGCTTGTACCATTAGTAATCAACGATACTCTTTTGTTACATATTTCTTAAAAATAACACCTTTTTTATGGGAAGCCTCACAGTTGTTGTACTTTTAAGGTACAAGCGTCCAACTATGAATATTCCCTCTTCAGAATTACCCCGAATTATTGTTATCGGTGGTGGTTTTGCCGGGATTGCTTTTATCAAAAAAATGATCAAAGCGCCCGTTCAGATCGTACTTTTCGACAAACATAATTACCACACCTTTCAACCGCTTCTGTATCAAGTTTCTACTGCCGGACTGGAACCCGACTCTATTGCCTATCCGCTTCGGAAAATTTTCAGAAAACACGATGATTTCCATTTTCGCCTGGCAACCGTCGAACATATTGAAGTGGCTTCCAAAGAGGTGCATACCTCCATCGGAAATTTATCGTTCGACTATTTGGTAATTGCCACAGGGACGCGTACAAATTACTTCGGAAACGAGGCCATCGAGAAGAACAGTATGGCTATGAAAACGGTTCCTCAAGCCTTGAATATTCGGAGTTTGATGCTGCAAAATATTGAAGAAGCCGATCAATCTGATGATGCACAAAAACGGAAGCGACTTCTCAATTTTGTCATCGCCGGGGCGGGGCCTACAGGCGTAGAGCTCGCCGGTGCGCTGTCTGAGTTCCGAAAAGGGATCTTGGAGAATGACTATCCCGAACTGGAAGAAGAGGAAATGGAAATACACTTGCTGGAAGGTGGCGATAAGGTGTTGGGGCCCATGAGCGATACGTCTTCCAAAAAAGCGCAACAGTTCCTGGAGAATATGGGCGTTCATATTCATTTAAATACCATGGTGAATGATTATGATGGTACCACGGTCACCACAAAAGATGGTACCACATTCGAGACAGCTACCTTTATTTGGGCCGCGGGGGTGACGGGAGCACCCGTGGCAGGAATTGCTGCGGCTCATTTAGTTGAAAAACAAAATCGCTATAAGGTAGACCGATACAATCGCATTGAAGGGTTGGAAGACATTTTTGCTCTTGGTGATATCGCTCTGATGGAGACCGAGGCTTTTCCGAAGGGGCACCCACAAGTAGCGCAACCCGCCCTGCAACAAGGAAAACACCTGGCAAATAACCTTCAGAAACATTTAAAACAACAGGAGATGGAACCATTTACCTACTTCGATAAAGGGACCATGGCGACCATTGGCCGGAACAGGGCGGTGGTTGATTTTAAAAAGATGCGTTTTGGAGGGGCCTTCGCATGGTTGTTATGGATGTTCGTGCACCTCTGGTTCTTGGTCGGTTTCAGAAATCGCGTGGTCACTTTTTTCAATTGGACCTACAACTACATCAACTACGATCGCGCGGCACGGTTAATTATAAGGCCCTATAAAAATCGTTAATCGATCTTCACCTTGATAGGCCCTCCGTTAGACACCCAGCCACCGCCGATCTCATCTAAATTGACATCGAGCTCGTCGCTAGTATCGATGCTGGTCACGTTCACTTTGACCTCATCGTAGGAGCTAATACTTTTCACGTTGACATTCATCTCGTCGTAGGTGTTGATATCAACAATCCGAACGTCCATCGTATTGTTTTCTGAAATAGGGACCAAGGCATATTCGGTTGAAATACTGGGTGGAAGCTCATTCCCGGCGTGGGCAGGTGTGATGATCGCACTGTCTTTAAATAACAGTCCCAAGAGTGCCACAGCAATAACGGTAAGCACGGCTTTCGTGTAATTGTCGGTTTTCATAACGTATTGGATTTTCTGATTATCTGAAAAAAGCAGCAATTATAATGCCGCGTCTATTCACGTACATAAGTGACGAGTCCGATTTCTTCCGATTTCCCCCGAAGTTTTTCGTCTCCCACCTTTACTTTTTGAACCCCTTTAGGAAGCTTATACGCCACGTCCGCGAATTTTTCCGAAGCCAAGATCTCAACGCCCAACTCATTGCACATTCCCTGGATTCTAGAGGTAGTATTAAGTACATCGCCAGAGAAGGCGATCTCTCTTTTGATCTTTCCAATTTCTCCTACCATGACCGCACCAAAATGATATCCGGCCTTAAATTCAGGAGATACACCATACTTACGTAGATACCGACCTTTACGATAGGCAATGCTTTTTTTCATATTAAAGAAGCAGCGCAGGGCGTTACCACTTTTCAGCCCCTGTTTCATTTTCCAGGATACCACGATTTCATCTCCCACGTATTGGTATACTTCACCATACGATTGTACGATGGCAGGAGCGACATCACGAAAAAAATCTTTTAGAAAGTGAAAGTATTTTTCTTCCCCCAGATCTTCAGCGATGCCGGTGGCATTCTTAATATCGGCGAACATGAAGATGCGCCGTTCGTTCTTCGGAAGAAAATATTTTCCGAGTAAGTAGTCTGGAAACACACCCGGACCGTATTTTTCATTCACCATCAAAACGATCAAGGTGCTGATTACAATAAACAACCAAATAATAAATTGTTTCAGGAAAAACCACGTGCCAAAGAACACATATACTTCTTGCCATACTTCAGGACGGTAAAAAGGGATTCCCAAATCCTCACTGTAATAATACGCCGCGCCTATAGCGCTTACCGTAATGGCAGCCACTACGTAGGTAAGTACAATGTAGAGTAACGCTTTCCAAAAGGCATTCTTCCGAAGCCAACGATCCATCAGATTCACGGTAATAACCCCTCCAATAAGTCCGGCAATAATGGCCACAATTAAATTGGCGATAAAATTCTGCTCAAAATCGTAGGCAGAACTAAGCACCCCATTGTCCATTAAGGTGAGATATTCATAAAAAAACAGAATATTAGAGATTAGAACCCATGAGAGCAGGATATATAAGGCCCGCTTGGTATAAAACCAAACTTGTCGTCTACTGTATCGAAGGAAGTGTGGTTTCAACTAGCAATTTTTGTATTTGTCGTGTAAACCCACCCCCGATTTGATCATGGGGATGATTTTATCCAAACGGCGTTGTTTGGTCGCTTCTTGCTTGGCCGATGAAATATGATCGGCATATTCGCGCTGTTTTCCCGGAGTAAGTTCTTGGTACGCTGTTTTTAGTTCGTTATGCTTTTGTAAAGCGGTTTGCAATTCAGCGGGAATAACTAATTTTTTCCGCTCGGGTTTGTGTTCCTTGCCGTCTTTTGAGTTTTGCACGGCTTCTTCCAAATATTCCAAAACCCAGGCTTCCGGAAGAGGAGTATTGGCATCAAAACGCCATTGGCGCATCGCTTTGGTGGTGCCTTTCTGCGCATTCATCAATTGCTGATGCGGATCTTTCAGAAAAACACCCTGATGAAACCATAGCGCATAATGATTCTTGAAAGCGGCCATTCCCGCCACAAGTTTTCCGTTCAATGTATAGTTGGGTGCTCCCCACTTTATCTCCTCTGTGAGTTCTGTTGTTAAGAAAATACGGCGAAGTTGCGCTAACTGTTTATGCCACCGTTGGTGCTTCTCTATATACTTCGTTACTTTTTCAGAATCGGTCATACCCTTAGTTTGTACCGAATGTACAGAATTATCGGGGAAAACTACGCAAAGAATTCAGAAGGAAATTAACGTTAATGCTTATTCTTTGATAAAAGAAAGGGTGGCTGTATTAGTAGCTGTTGTCGCTTTAAGGAAATACATGCCCGGGTTGAGATGGTCTACGTTCCAGGTCTGCTGAAGGATGCCGCTTTCCGGTAAAGACAAGACTTCGATTTGTTTTCCGAGAATATCGTAAATCTCCAGGCGTTGCCAGTTGAGGCGATCGTTCCATTGCATCGACAGGGAGTTACGCACCGGGTTCGGGGCAATTTTGAGTTGATTTTTCAACGGAATATCATTCACTCCTAAAAAATTATCATATAAGGTTTGAAGCGAATCTATAGGCTCTTCCCCGAAAGGCATTTCCTCAATATTTAAACGCAAGTGGGGTTCAGTGGGCAAGTCATCGGGACGATATACCAGTAAATAAGCCGAGGTTGAAGAGGTGGAGCGTGCCAGACAGCGGGAGTCGGCTCCCGCAAAGTTTGCACCTTGCATGGCTGCCATTAGTTTATCGGCCAGGGTTCCGGAAGTGTTGTTGAAATTGTCTTCCATATTGTCGATCACCGTTTGATTCAAAAGAATATTCCCCTGAATACTATACGTGGCTCCTTGACGATCTTCTTTGTAATCATCTGCCATGTTTCCCGTAAATCCTGCCGTTCTCGGATCCCCTGAAGTATCAAAGTCGGCGATCCCATACTGCCGGAACTGTGGGTCGAAACCTTGAGAAGAACAGGCATCATTGTTAAGTAAGTAATCAATAATTTCAGAAGGGCTCGACCCGTTTTCCATTTCGGTAATGGCATTGTTCAGATTGACATTCGGAATACACACGTAGGCCTGAGAATTCACGCCACCACGACCCGGAATGATCTTGGTTATGATATCGATAATTCCTCCGAATGAAGCGGCACCATCCACACAAGAAGCTCCCGCCGAACCAATCTCTCCGGTGGCCGGATCTACGGCGATGATTGAAAAAGTATCTTGTGCGCGGGCGGTTGAGGATAGCACTAACAACAGCAGTAGGGGAAGTATCAATTTCTTCATGGATCAGAATTTTTGTAAAGATAGCAATTCAAAGGAATTGTCAAAGAAAACAATTCAGTATCAAAAAAGTACAGTTCGGTAGGCTTATTTTTTAAATTTTTGCGGAAGGTCGCAGTTTTGAACAAGTAAAATGTAATCATGACAAAACTAATCTTCCTAGTTCAAGCTACAATTCTTGCGCTTTCTACTTCACTTCTCGCACAACAACAAATAACGGGGACGGTCACCGATAGAACAGGAACGCCCATTTTTGGCGCGAATGTGTATTTGGAAGGCACCTACGACGGTGCATCTACAAATGAAACGGGCGGCTTTTTGTTTGAAACCTCCGAAACAGGGGTTAAGACGCTCGTTATATCCTTTATTACGTACGAAACCTTGCGGTATGAGGCTGCGGTAACAACTATGAACGGATTATCGCTACAATTAAGGGAGGACGTGAATACCTTAGATGCCGTCACCGTGTCTGCCGGCACCTTTGAAGCTGGGGACAACAGCAAGGTTTCAGTTCTAAATCCACTAGACGTAGTAACCACGGCGAGTGCCCTGGGCGATTTTGTAGGGGCGTTGCAAACCCTTCCGGGAACGACTACCGTAGCAGAAGATGGCCGACTCTTTGTACGGGGTGGCAGTGCCGATGAAACCCAGATCTTTATCGATGGGATTCGCGTGTTCGCTCCCTATACGCCTACCACCAATAACATCCCAACCCGCGGTCGGTATAGTCCGTTTCTCTTTGATGGAATTACTTTTTCTACAGGAGGGTACGCTGCCGAATATGGGGAAGCCCTTTCCTCTGTACTATTGTTAAATACCGTAGATGAACCTGACCAAGAGAAAACCGACATAAGCATCATGAGTGTGGGTCTAGGATTGGGAAACACGCAGAAATGGGAACGTTCCTCTCTTAGCGTGAATGCTTCTTACATAAATTTGGCCCCATATATCGCTCTAATCCCGGACAGAAACAACTGGCAACAACCGTATCAAGGATTCTCCGGAGAGGCCGTGTATCGTTTTAATACTGAAAACGGACTCTTAAAAGCTTATGCAGCCTTTGATCATAGTGAATTTGAACTAACACAACCTTCCATCGACATGCCCGAGGGTGTTCGTTTTGCCCTGAACAATTCAAATTTTTACACCAACAGCTCGTGGTCGCAGCGCCTTCAGAATAAATGGAAACTTTTCGTAGGCGGAAGTTATACCTACACGCGTAATAAAATAGGAATTCTTTCCAATCAAATCGAGAATGGAGATCATTCAGCACACGTCAAGGCCACGTTGCAAAAATCATTGAATAGCCGCTGGAAAGTTCAGTTGGGCGCCGAACAGTTTCTAACCGAATTTTCAGAGCGTTTCGCTTCGGAGGCAGTTCGATTAGATTATGGGTTTTCGAACCCCATCACCGCTACCTTCGCAGAAACAGATTACCGTTTTTCGAAACGTTTGGCCGTAAATTTTGGACTCAGAGGTTCGTACTACGGAAGCTCCAATCTCTGGCGCGTTTCTCCTCGAGTGGCCACAGCCCTCAAGTTGGGGGAAAAAGGGCAGGTATCTGCAGCCTTCGGAACGTTTTATCAACAACCCACCCAAGAGGTATTAAAATTTGCTTCGGAAGTAGCACCCCGACAGGCCAACCATTATATATTGAATTATCAATACGTAAAGAATAACCGAATCTTGCGTGCGGAAGTATTCCGAAAAACCTATCAAAACCTTATCACCTATACTACGGAAGAGCCACAACCTAATATTGGTTACAGCAATAGTGGTGAAGGGTATGCGCAGGGGCTTGATTTATTTTGGCGTGATGAAGCTTCCATCAAGAACTTAGATTATTGGGTTAGTTATTCGTATTTGGACAGTGAGCGCCGTTTCGAAAACTATCCCATTCAGGCACAACCCTCGTTTGCCAATACCCACAATCTTTCAGTCGTTGGAAAATACTGGGTGGATTCCTGGAAGAGCCAGTTAGGAATGAGCTATCAGTATGCCAGCGGAAGACCCTACACCAACCCCAATGAGCCGGGATGGTTGCAGGAGCGTACAAAGGACTTTCACGGACTTAGTTTAAACTGGGCCTATCTTCTTTCACCTCAAAAAATTCTATATGTGTCGGTTAACAATGTGCTTGGCATACAGAATATCAACGGGTATGAATATGCTTCAAGCCCCAATGCTGCTGGTGTTTTTGACCGAAGGGCAGTACGTCCGGCAGCCGATCAATTCTTTTTTGTGGGGTTCTTCTGGACCCTTAGTGAGGATGGCACCGACAATCAATTGGACAACCTATAAAAACAGTTGAGTAGCAGAAACGTACAGTTCAGCATCTTTTACTTGAGCAAAAACTATTAGAAGAACATCTTTGTAATACTTAAAAACCACTCTTATGTTAGGAATTATATTACGAAAACTTGGAAGACATACTACCTTGAAGATTGCACTGATGCTTAGTTGCGTCTTCTTGTGCATAGGTCTCGGATTTCTTTTATTAAATGAAACTTTATGAAAACTACTATTCTTGTCATTAGCCTGGTCCTGTCTAACCTACTTTGGGCGCAATCTCCCTACCAAAAAGGGATGACCAAAGCCTTTGAATTGTGGGGGCAGAATAAAACCACCCAAGCCGCGCAACTGTTTGAGCGTATTTCTACAGTAGAAACAGATAATTGGCTGCCTCCCTTTTATGCGGCTCAAGTACTCATTATTGACGCTTTTTCCGCGGAAGACAAAGCGGTCATGGCAGAACTTTTGAAACAGGCCGAGGGCTTTCTTCAAACCGCCCAATCCTTAAGTCCCAATAATCCCGAAATAATGGTGGCCCAATCACAATTGCTCACTGCCTGGATCGTTTATGACAGCGATCAATACGGCATGAAAAACTCGATGAAGGTCACCGAAATTTACAAGAAAGCGATGGCATTGGCCCCCGAGAACCCCAGAGTCGTCTTAGGCAATGCCGAATGGAATATAGGAAGTGCCAAATTCTTTAAGAAGGATGTAACCCCCTATTGTTCCGAAGTACAACGTGCCATCGATCTTTTTGCTACCTTTAAACCGGAAGGAGAGTTCTATCCCAGTGGGGGAAAGGAACGCGCCTTAGAGGTACTAAAAGTAAACTGCGAAAAGTAAATGAATGTAGCAAAAGAAACAGGAAAGGCCTTTTTCATAGGTACGCTTATTTTCATTGTTCTTGGGGTCATTCAATACCTCAATGGAATAAGAATTGAAAGCGGATACGAACTCCTTATCACGTTTGCTCAAAATCAATTGTACGCCGTTTGCCTCTATATGGCAAATGCTCTTTTCTTTACCTTTCTTTTAAAGCGCTACGAAAATCAATTATACACTTCTAAACATTTAGTTCGGGGTGTGATGGGTGCGGCGGTCATTTCCTTGGGCATGATCTTCTTACTGCGACTCATAATAGAAATGGGTTTCTACGGCGAGGGGTTCGAGGAGTTTATCAGTGAAGAACGCCCCTCGTTTTATTACATCAGTTTTATTATTGCGATTGTTGTCACCGCCATTTTCTATGGTGCCTTCTATTACCGCCATAAGCAGGAAACGCGTGTTAAAGAGCATAAGACCATTGCAAAGGCGGCTTCTGCTCAGTTTGATGCCCTTAAAAACCAGTTAGACCCTCATTTTTTGTTCAATAGTTTGAATGTATTAACGAGTTTGATCGAGGAAAATCCACTGGCCGCGACTAAGTTCACGACTTCTCTTTCGAAGGTATATCGTTATGTGCTAGAGCAGAAAAATAAGGAATTGGTGACAGTGGCCGAAGAATTGAAATTTGCCCAGTTGTACATGTCGCTCATCAAAATGCGTTTTGAAGATAGTATTGTGTTTACGCTTCCCGAATCCATTGCTAATCCAGAAGCCAAAGTGGTTCCGCTTTCGCTTCAATTGCTATTGGAAAACGCCGTAAAACACAATCAGGTGACGCCTTCCAAAAAACTTCACATTAATATCTACGAACGCAATAACCAACTGGTAGTTGAAAACAACCTTCAACCCAAAAAAGTAGTGCGGGAGAGTAGTGGGGTCGGACTCCAAAACATCAAGCAACGATATTATTTACTCACAGAACGCCCTGTCGAGATCACTCAGGACGCTAGAAACTTTACGGTAGCCATTCCGCTTTTGAGTCAGGTTACTTCTAACATCCCTTCTCAAGAAGCCTATCTTTCGGGTAAAAAATACGAACGTGCCAAAGAGCACGTCAAGAAATTGAAAGGATTCTACGGTAATTTTGGAATGTACCTTCTTTTCATTCCGATCTTTCTTTGGTTGAATTATCAATCGGGGACAAGTTTTCCATGGGCGTTGTTTCCCATCGTAGGATGGGGTATTGGCGTGGCCAGTCATGCCGCGGAAATATTTGAGTGGAATGTGTTCTTCGGAAAAGATTGGGAAGCTAAGAAGATCAGGCAATTCATGAAAGAAGAGGAGGAGCATTACAATTGATCCAATAGTATCGACAGTTCAGTAGGCTTTCTTTTGATACGCTTGCGCTGCTTCTTAGTTTTACCTTGTATTTAAAATAAAACATCATGAGAACCTATACCGAATTACCGCAATCAAAACGACAACGAGCCGAAGCCTATGTGAAGGAACTGCGCTCTTTTTACGGACACCTTGTAATTTATTTGCTTTTTGTTCCTGTCTTTGTTATTCTGAATATCCTGGGAAGTGATTTCCCTTGGGCCTTGTTTCCCATTATTGGCTGGGGGATAGGCGTGTTGTCCCACGCTTCCGAAACTTTTGGTTGGAATCCCTTTTTCAGTAAAGATTGGGAATCCAGAAAGATTCAAGAATTTATGGATAACGAATTGAACCGCTAAGGAGAACGCTAAAAAATGATCACTATGCAATCACATCAACCCAACAGAGAAGAACGATACCTCCGCGCCAAAGAACGCGTTGGTCATATCAAAAAATTCTATAGCAGCTTACTCTTTTACTGCGTCTTCATTACCTTTTTAGGGGCTTTAAACTACTACACCAATCAATGGCGATACATGTGGTTTCTTTGGGCCGCTTTTGGATGGGGCATCGGACTCTTTTTTCAGGCAGCAAAAGCCTTCCGCTGGAATCCATTCCTTGGAAAAAATTGGGAAGAACGAAAAATGAAAGAGTTTATGGATCAAGAAGAGAACAATAACAAATGGATGTAACGATGAAAACTTCCGAAGAAAAAAACAAGGAAACAGCATACGAACGCGCTCGGAAAAAAGTAGATGCCATCAAAGGTTTCCACGGACATTTGAAGGTCTTTGTGGTCATTAACCTCCTTCTTGTCATACTGCGAATGGAATTGGGGAAACTCATCACCGGAACCGTAGAACTGGATGAAGCCTTCTCGCATTGGCTGGATTGGAACACCTATTTCTCTACGGGACTATGGGCCATCGCTTTGCTTATTCACGGCTTGTACGTGTATCGCGATAGCTTCGGATTTGTAAAGCGCTGGGAAGACCGAAAGATGAAAGAATTTTTAGATAATGACGAAAAAAATAAGCCATGAAACCTACTAAAGAAGACAACTATCAACGCGCTAAAAAACGCGTAGATGATATCAAAGGGTTCTATACCCATCTAACGATCTACATCATTATTAATAGTATTTTGCTACTCTCGGCAATGAATATTTTTGAAAATGGATTTGTTCGAATTTCCATGCCACACTGGGGATACTTTACCACCCCGATCATATGGGGAACTGCCGTTTTGATGCACGGACTGTATGTATTTGCATTCAAAAGTTCGTTTCTGAAGCAGTGGGAAGAACGTAAGATCAAGGAATATATGGAACGGGATACCGAAGAAATTAACAAGTTCAACTCGTAATGAAGGCATTCTATTTTTTAATACTTATTGTTAGTACCCTTAGCTACGGACAATCCTTTGTGGTCACCAATGCCACGGTCTTCGATGGCGAAGAACTTCACGAGAACACCTCGGTGTTGGTGGAAAATGGATTGATCACAAAAGTGGGTACCAACATTACTGCCAAAACCAAACAGATTGATGGTACGGGCAAATTTTTGATGCCGGCACTCACCAACAGTCATGTACATGCGTGGAGTGCGTTGGCACTGGCAGAAGCAGCACAGGCGGGAGTGCTTCACCTCTTAGATATGCACGGGATGGAGCAATATCAGAAAACGATGGCCACCCTAAATGATTCTACACAATATGCCAATTATTTCTATGCCGGTGCGGCCGCTACCGCGCCGGAAGGCCACGGAACACAATTTGGGTTTGAAGCTCCTACCTTATCAACGCCAGGGGAGGCCTCAGCTTTTGTAACCGAGCGCTTAGCCGCTGGGGCACATTACCTCAAGATCATTGTGGAGCCCTGGAAGAATACGCTCTCTAAAGAAACGGTTTCGGCGCTTATTGCTTCGGCCCATGCAAATAAAATTCCTGCTGTGGTGCATATTTCTAAAGTCGGGGATGCCGACTTTGTCCTTTCTGAAGGGGCCGATGGTTTAGTACATATCTGGTGGGATGCGCCTATGGATAAACAACGATTGAAGCGCCTAGCTAATCAGAACGATTTCTTCGTGATTCCCACATTACTCACGAGTGTCAAGCTACTCGCGTCGATACGAAGTACTAGTACAGAGGAAGTGACGTTCCTTACCGATGAAGCGATCTTTGCTGAAGTGAAGAAGGTGTACGAAGCGGGAATTCCGATCTTAGTAGGAACCGACCCACCCAATGCTCAAATCAATTATGGTACTGATCTGTACGAAGAAATGCGCTTGTTAGTGGAGGCGGGCGTACCTGCCATTGAGGTTCTCAAAGGAGCCACATCGGCACCCGCGAAGTATTTCCGGTTGGGAAATACAGGAGTATTGCAAGCCGGATACCGGGCCGATATGCTCTTATTAGAGGCCAACCCACTCACCGATATCACAAATATGAATACGCTAGAAAACGTCTGGAAACACGGGAAGCCTGTGCGCCTCTCCAATAAAAACTAAGGAATGAAGGTATTGATAATTGAAGATGAAAAACCGGCTGCACGCCGACTACAACGTATGTTGGAAGCCTTGGATGTGGAGGTTTCCCAAATGCTGCATAGCGTCGAAGAGTCCATCGAATGGTTCGCGAATAACCCACATCCTGAATTGATCTTTCTGGATATTCAATTAAGCGACGGCCTCTCTTTTGAGATCTTTGATGAGGTCACTGTTAAGAGTGCCATCATATTTACGACGGCTTATGACGAATATGCGCTACAAGCGTTCAAGCTCAACAGTGTTGATTATTTACTGAAGCCCATAGATGATGAAGAACTGCAAACGGCCATCGAAAAATTTCGGGAGCGAGATATTCAACCCAAGGAAGTGCAATTAAGCTTTGAAGATATCAAGAAATTGCTTGTCAATCCCGTTGAACGTCCCTATAAAAAGCGCTTTACGACAAAGATTGGTCAGCATATTAAAATGATCCCCATCGATGAGATTGAGTGTTTCTATTCTGAAAACAAAGGAACCTACGCCCACACTATAGATGGGCGCGACTACCTTCTGGACACCACACTGGAACAATTGGATGATGGCGAATTGGCTCCGGAGCAGTTTTTTCGGGTAAATCGTACGTTCATTATTAGCATTCAAGCCATTCGAGACATAGTATCCTATACCAACAGTCGGCTTCAACTCAAACTACACAATTTCAAAGACCAGGAGATCATTGTGGCACGCGAACGGGTAAAGGATTTCAAATTGTGGATAGAGTAGTTTACCCTTAGTTTTCTTCAAAAGCAAAATTTGGGTTAAAATCGCACAGCTATCGGGTAATATGATGCAGTTTTTCGGCCTATTTCGTTCCTATCTTTACCAATAAAAAAGAAGTAGTGATGGAAAAAGGGTTTCTTATTGACATGGATGGTGTGATCTACAGCGGTGATGATCTCATTCCGGGAGCAGATCGCTTTATACAACAACTTCAGGAACAAAATGTGCCATTCTTGTTTTTAACCAATAACAGTCAGCGTACCCCCAGAGATGTTATTAATAAATTAGCCGGACTGGGCATACACGCGGAAGAAGAGAATGTGTTTACCAGCGCCATGGCCACCGGATGGTTTTTAGCACGTCAGAAACCGCATGGTTCAGCATATGTGTTGGGGGAGGGCGGACTGCTAACCAGCCTACACGAAAACGGATATTCTTTAGTAACTTCCCAACCCGACTTCGTCGTGGTAGGCGAAGGACGTAATTTTACCTTAGAGATGGTGCATAGTGCCGTAAACATGATTCTGGAAGGCGCAAAACTGGTGGCTACTAATCTCGATCCTTCCCCGAAGCGCGAGGGATGGAATAATTTGGGAATTAAATCGATTGTAGCCATGATCGAAGAGGCTACAGGTGTCGAAGCTTTTTCCGTGGGAAAACCTAGTCCGGTAATGATGCGTGTGGCACGAAAAAAGTTAGGATTGGCGTCTACCGACACCACTATTATTGGAGATACCATGGATACCGATATCTTAGGCGGAATTCAATTGGGCTATCGAACCGTTTTGACACTGTCGGGAGTTTCCAAGAAAGAAGACATTCAAAAGTATGCCTATGCACCCGACCTGGTCGTGGCTTCAGCTGCAGAATTTGAAGTAGAACGCTGGTTGGCCGCCGATGCAGAACTCGCCTAAGAGGATGCTAATATGAAAAAATCAATTCTTCCATTAACCCTTGGAGGTCTCTCTATTGGGACCACCGAATTCGTCATCATGGGCATTTTGCCGAATATGGCCGAATATTTTAATATTACCGTATCTCAGGCAGGTCAATTTATTTCCTTATATGCGTTGGGTGTAGTTATTGGCGCGCCGTTTATTGTATTTCTGTCGGGTAAAATGAAACCCAAACGTATTCTCTTGGTCTTGATGATCGCGTTTACGCTGTTTAACGCACTCAGTATTTTGAGTCCGACGGCCCACTTTTTAAGTCTGACGCGCTTTCTTTCAGGCTTGCCACATGGCGCCTTTTTTGGTGTGGGATCTATTGTAGCCAGTCGGTTGGCTGCGGAAGGAAAGGAAGCTAAGAACATTTCCTTGATGTTTTTGGGGCTCACCGTCGCTAATCTAATCATGGTTCCCTTGGGCACCTATTTGGGACAGCAATTCTCCTGGCAGGTCACTTTGGGATTGGTGGCATTAATCGGACTCATCACCTGTATCTCTATATATACCTGGTTGCCCGATCTTCCTATTCGAAAGAAAATATCCATCGGGGCCGAACTCTCCTTTTTTAAAACAAAGGAAGCCTGGCTCATCACCTTTATGACCGCCTTAGGTACTGGTGGTGGCTTCGCCTGGTTGAGCTATATCGCTCCTTTAATGACCGAAAACGCTGGGGTTCAGGAATCTTTTATGATGTATATCATGATCCTTGTCGGACTCGGAATGGTGATCGGAAATCTAATTGGCGGCCGCCTGGCAGATCGAGTGCCTCCCGTAAAGGCCTGTATGATCATCTTCCTCATTATAGCCGCAAATCTGATGACCTTCTTTTTGTTTTCGGAAGTAACCTGGCTGGCATTGCTTTTATGCTTTACCTGTGGTGCCAGTTTCTTGGCATTGGCGTCGCCTATTCAGCTGTTAATGTTACGTACCGCCAAAGATGCTGAAATGATCAGTGCGGGGGTTACGCAGGCTTCATTTAATATTGGCAATTCCTTGGGGGCCTATTTAGGCGGACTTATTTTAATGCTTGGCTATGGCTTCCAATACCCATCTTTGGCCGGGGTAATTCTGGCACTTATAGGATTTGGCTTGGCATTTACATTCTACAGAGTGGCTAAACCATAAAAAAAGACGCCGTCAGGGCGTCTTCTTACTACTCATTAAGTGTTATCTTTTATTGAATGATACCACCACAACTCACACGGGCACCTGCGGCACCACTAGGTTGTGAGGTAAAATCATCGGCACCTTGATGGACGATAATCGATTTTCCTAAGACGTCTCGGTTGCTATCACCACACCCAATACACCATTGATCGGTGGTCATGGTAATACGACCATTTCCATTGTCATCTGCTTCAAAGTTTCCAATATCTCCTTTGTGGTATCCTTCGGAAGCACCCCACTTACCATGCGGTTGAAAGGTGGGATTCCAGTGCCCTCCCGCTGAGGTTCCATCACCTGCGGTACAATCAGCTTTTTCATGTATGTGGATGGCGTGCGTTCCTGGCTCCAGCCCTGAAAGTGACGCTTCCATGGTCACTTTTCCGTTCACTTGCTGAAACATTACTTTACCCGAAGCATTGCTTTCGCTCTTAGCCTCCAACATGAAAGAAACTTCCTTCTTATCATTGCTCATCTTTTGATCCATCGAATCGTTGGTTTCGGTCATGGTCTCTTCTGTGGTATCAGCATCCATTTCCGTGTCTTTTTTCTTGGTATCATTACAACTCATGGTAGCCAGTACCATCGTTGCCATAAGCAGTAGTGTCAGTTTTTTCATTGTTTTATTCTTTTGAATGGTTATTATAGGTAAGGTACGGCGATTCTCTTCCAATCACAAAATTTTACAATAATCTTAGCAATTAGTGTTGGGCCTCGACCAGATCGCGGGTATTTCGAACGCCTAATTTCAATCGGTCGGCAATGAGAAGCGATTTGTCTATTCGCGTTTGAGATACGGTGAATCGCTTGACAAAATAGATGAGACTACGTTTTTTTCCATCCGTAAAAGTCTCAAAAATAGCAAAGGCTTCCGGGTCACTTTCCATCACGGCTGAAAACTCTTGGGGTACATCCACGCCATATTTCGTGGTGTCCTCGAATAACTGTAATTGAAACTCGGCTTCCGGTTCTAACGCTATTGCTTTCTGCAATCGCTTTCCGAAGGTAGCCCCGTAGCTACCTTGATACTTTTTTATGGCGGTGTGGAATGATACCGACCGTCCTTTATACATAGCAACGGCTTTGAGGCGAGAATGGTTTTCATCCAAAAATGGGCGCAACAGATCTTCGGGTAGGCGTACCGAATGCGATCCAGACAGCCTCACTAAAAACGGATCTGAGCGCAATGGCATTACGAAATGAGTTTGGTGATCACTTGGGTGCTACTATGCAGCGTTTTATGAACCGGACATTTATCAGCAATTTGTAACAATCTTTTTTCTTCCTTTTCGGAAAGGTTGCCGGTGAGTTTGATCGCTCGCACGAAGGTGTCAATTTTAGCGGAATCGTTGGTGCAATTTTCACAATCTTCGGCGTGTCGCTTGTCATAACTAGTGTGCACTTCCACATGTTCGAGATTCCATTCTTTCCGCTTTGCATACATCTGAAGCGTCATGGCCGTACAGGCCGAAAGGGATGCCGACAGCAATTCATACGGCGTGGGTCCAAAATTATTGCCGCCAATATCGGTAGGCTCATCGGCGGTAATAAAATGATCGCCCAGGCGCATCTGGGTCGTAAAACCATCCTCCTTATCGAGGCTCGCCACCACCTGATGGGCTGTCTTTATTTTCTTCTCTTCAGGCCACGGAACATATCGGGAAGCCCATTTCGCGATAACCAATCCGGTATACGTAGAGTCTTCCACATTGGTGAGAAGGTGGTCTGCACCATCTAAGGATACGAAACTTTTGGGGTGATGTGCTGCTAGATAAAGTTCCTCGGCATTGTGAACCCCTACTAAGGTATCCTGAGGAGAATGCATTACAAGAAGCGCTGTTTTACGCAAATCACTCACAATTTCTTGTAACGACTCTCTTTCTAAATCCTCTAAAAATTGTTGCTTGATGGTAAAACTTCTTCCGCTGAGTTGTACTTCCGCCAAGCCTTGTGCTTTGATTTGTTGTAACTCATCTTTGAGCAAGTGTTTGACGTGTTTGGGAGTGCTGGGAGCGCCAATGGTAGCTACCGCCTGAACCGACGAGAGTTTTGATGCCGCTACCAAGACGGCAGCGCCACCTAGGGAATGCCCTACTAATAGAGTAGGAGCCTCATATTCTTTTGACAGATACGTCGCTGCAGCGAGCAGATCGTCTACATTCCCAGAAAAATTAGTGTCTTCAAAATCGCCTTCACTTTCTCCCAAACCGGTAAAGTCAAATCGCAATACGCCAAACCCTTCCGCAGTAAGCCCCCGACTGATATTTTTGACCGCCGAAAGATTCTTAGTACACGTAAAGCAATGGGCGAAAACAGCAAAATTGTGAGGAGCTCGATGTGCTGGAAGCTCTAGCCTTCCAGCCAGGCTATGCCCTTCCGCATTGATAAAGGAAACTTTTTGAAAGTTCATGACTATGAATCATTATCGTTAGACCTTCTGAAGTCGGTGGTCCAGTTAATTCCTATCAAAATTCGTTCAAAATCGGGTCCATCAAAATGGATCTTCTGAAACCCAATGCGTGCTTTTAGGTGTTCCAGGAACCGATACGTCACTCCAGTACCCAACCAGTTTTGCGCAAAGAACGGTTCTTCCAAATTGATAAACACTTCGTCGTACACATCAATAGACCACTGCTCGCTCAAGGGGTACACTAATTTTAACTGGTACCGCATCCACTGTTGAAAATCAGAAGCTCCAGGTCCCTGAATGTATCGTTGTTCGAGTCGATAGCGATGTAGCAGTCTAAGTTTTCCCAAGGCATTACGAATATGAACATCTTCATAGGTACGATGCTCTGTGAAGGCTTCGGGGGTGTCTGAAAGGTATGAGAAATCGTTTCTGAAATACCCATAACCGCCCGTAACCCCAATAATGCTATTGAAGTTATAGGTAGCCCCCACCCGTACTTTGAATTGTTGTAGTTCTGATGCTAATTCAAAAAACCGAAGTTGCGTTTGCGCATCAATAGTGAGCTTATCGGTAACACGGTGATTACTACTTAGAATATACCAAGTTCCCGTTTCTTCATCCGCCGCATCTTGAGCGATACTCTCTAGAGTAAATAGAATTATGCAAAGAACTAGAATAGATCGTATTGTCATATTTTAATTTTGAATCGTGAAGGTCCTGGTTTCCTTAAAGGGGGATAATTCTATCCCCTGGATCATTGACGTATACTCAGGCCAGTCGTTTGCATAAAATGCATTGGTGGCGCGTAAGGCGCTGTTTAATTCTTCTCGCGCCTGACTAATCAAACGATTTTCAGTAGCGGTCATTCCGTTAGGCCGACTTCCAATATACCCACTGGCCGTGCGTATGCGCGTTGTCACATTCGGTTCGGGGCTACGCACAATACCTTGACGTTTATCGATTTTTCCTAAATACATCGCGGTAACCGAGTCGATTTTTTTGACAATTTCCTTACTCGCATCGATGGCATCCTTGTACTTTTCTTTATCCTTCTCCTTCATCTCCTTGCTGAGCTTCTCGGCAGCTTCTTTACTTTCCACCAATTGTTTGACGGCATCGGCGGCACGTTGCGTCATGTCTTCCAATTGTTTTCCTGCGGTGTAGGCCTCATTAATCGCCTGTTGTGATACTTCTAATCTCGGATCGCTTTCCACCTTAATCGATGTGGTAGCTTCTTCGTCTCCATTGTGCAGCGTGATCTTATAAGTTCCCGGTTTCACCGAAACGCCACCCGGTTCGCTTTTTCGTTCGCGTAAGGAGCGTGAGGGACGTGCACTTCCGGCTTCATCCATATACCATGTCCAGGTGTAAAGCCCGGTACTGTCTGGTTTTTTCCGCGTAAGCGTTCTAATTAATCGATTGCCATCATAGATTTTCATATACAACGAATCGTTGCTCATCTCTTTCGTTTTCATTTCTTCTTCGGAATCATTTTCTTCAGAATTTTCTTCGGAATCGGATGTAGCTGAGGTTTCCTCCTTCTGAAAATAGTAGGAAACTCGCGCACCGTATCCGCGATTGTCACCATTGAATAGCGCATCGCCTCCAAACCTGCTTCCGGTGGGTTGCTGATAGGCCGCCTGATAGGCGGTGGGAGGATCGAAAACCATAATATTCTTACCTAAAACGGAAGCATCCTTGGCAATGGCGCGTAAGGGGCGAATGTCGTCTAACACCCATGCCGCTCTTCCGAAGGTACCAATCACTAAATCGTGTTCTCTCGGGTGAATTACCAGATCCTTCACCGAGGTAGTAGGAAAGCCCTTCGTCCATTTGGTCCATTGTTGCCCAGCGTCGATAGAAACGTACAAACCGTCATCGGTGCCAAGAAATAATAAATTGTCTTCTTCAGGATCTTCTACTACGGCCAGGGCATAACTAATTACATCGTTTTCATCGACGATGCGATTCCAGGTTTTTCCGTAGTTGGTGGTTCTAAACACATAGGGAGCATAATTATAGCGACGGTAATCATTCGCTACCAACAATGCTTCTCCCTTGCGCTTGTTGGAAGCCTTGATCTGAACGATCCAACTTCCTTTAGGAAGCCCTTTAATATTGTTGCTTACTTCGGTCCAGGAATTTCCACCATTTTGGGTATAGTGCACGCGACCGTCGTCGGTACCTACCCACATCATGTTTTGCTCTACAGGAGAAGGTTCAATAACGAGAACCGTGGTGTAGTTTTCAGCTCCCGTGGCATCCATGGTGAGTCCGCCACTTTCGCTCTGTTTTTGCTTTTCGGGGTCGTTCGTAGTCAAATCGGGTGAAATCACGGTCCAGGTAAGTCCTTTGTCGGTACTTTTATGGACAAATTGGCTTCCGAAGTATATGGTACTATTGTCAAACGGATCAATATTAATGGCGCTATTCCAGTTGAAGCGCAATTGCATTTCGGGATCGGGGTGCGTAGGGCGAACGATATAGTTGTTTCCGGTTTGCCAATCGTATCTGCTTACGTAGCCTTGCTGACTCATACTCCAGCCATACCGACTATCATCCCGGTCGGGCACCACATCGAAACCGTCACCAAAGCTGATCTCCTGCCAGTAACTGTTTCTAATTCCTTGCGACTTCCATACATAGGCGGGTCCGCGCCAGCTTCCGTTGTCCTGCATTCCGCCATAGACATTGTACGGGAATTCGTTATCAACCGCAATGTGATAGAATTGCGCAACGGGAAGGTTTCCAATAAACCGCCAGCTCTTTCCGCCGTCGCGCGTAATATTCATTCCACCATCATTTCCGTCGATCATAAAATCACCATCTTTCGGATGGATCCACCAGGCATGGTGGTCGGGGTGCACGCCATTGTCCACGCCGTACGCAGGCATCAATTCCGTAAAATTCTTTCCGCCGTCTTCCGAAACATTCACATAGGTGAAGACTGAGTAGACACGGTTTTCATTCTGCGGATCCACATAAATTTCAGAATAATAAAACGGACGGTTACCAATATCTTCCTTGTTATTGATCATGGTCCAATTGGCGCCACCATCAGTACTTTTATATAAGGCGTTCTTTTTTGCTTCTACCAGGGCATAGACCACGTTCGGTTTTCCCGGGGCGATGGCGATTCCCATTCTACCTAACTCCCCTTTTGGGAGGCCATCTTTTTCGGTGCGTTCTTTCCAGGTTTCCCCTCCATCGTGCGTAATATAGAGTCCGCTTCCCTCACCACCGGATTTAAAAAACCATGGTTCACGCTTGTGTTCCCACATAGCCACGATAATTTTATTCGGGTTGCTGGGGTCCATCACCATGTCGGCCACCCCGGTGCTCTCATTCACGAAGAGTATTTTATTCCAGGTTTTTCCACCATCCGTGGTTTTAAAAACACCACGCTCGGGGTGTGCACCCCAGGGAGAGCCTATGGCACCTACGTATACGGTATTTGAATCTCTAGGATCTACAATGACGCGATGGATATGTCGAGTTTCTTGTAGGCCCATCGATTGCCAGGTATCACCTCCATCCAGCGAGCGATACACACCAAACCCACCATTTAAACTATTTCTAGGGTTTCCTTCTCCGGTACCCACCCAAATCACAGAAGGATTGTTCGGGTCGATTTCTACGGCACCAATAGAAGCGGTAGGTTGGTCGTCAAAAACGGGCTCCCATTTAATGCCGCCGCTAGTAGAACGCCAGAGTCCGCCTGAGGCCGTTCCTACGAACATAATATCGGGATCGTTGGTAACCACATCAATAGCCGTGACGCGCCCCGACATCCCGGCGGGACCGATATTTCGAGGCTCCATATCCTTTAAGAGATCTAGATCTAATTGCTGTGAGAAGAGTTGTGAAGTTAGAAAAACGAGTGTGAAGAATAGAAGTTTTTTCATTCGAAATGGTTCTTGTGATTGATATGTTGCTAAAGGTACTAAAATGTAGCCGACTTAATTTCTTAACAGCATGTTAACAGTTGGGGTTTTCAAGGGATAGTTAGTATCTTTAAAGCTATGAAAAAGAAAAAGCGCCCCACGGGATTTGTATTCACAAAACATACCCCAAAGGAGCAAACTCCCTTTGAACGTCTTTTTGAAATTTTTCAGGAATTGATCACTCATACTTCAGGTGACTTCGATGAGGCGATGGACTGGTTGAAGCAATTGGATGAGGAATATCAGCTTACGACAGACGACTACACGCTGGATGACTTTGTGGAGGATCTAAAAAAGCGCGGCTATATTCGAGAAGAATTAAAACCGGATGGGAAGGGCTCTGGAAGTGGGGAAGGAAACACCAAAATAACTGAGAAATTAGAGCGATCGCTTCGGAAGCGCGCGCTTGATCAGATCTTCGGAAAACTGAAGCGCAGCGGAAGCGGAAATCACAAAACACCCTACACCGGTCGTGGTGATGAACAAGCCGGTGAATACCGAAACTATCGTTTCGGAGATGCCTTAGAGCGTATTTCGATGACAGAAAGCTTGAAAAATGCGCAGATCAATAACGGCCTTGGTGAATTCAGACTGAATGAAAACGATCTGGTGGTAGAAGAAACCACCTACAAAGCGCAAATGAGTACGGTGCTGATGATCGATATCAGCCATAGCATGATTCTCTACGGAGAAGATCGGATCACCCCAGCCAAGAAAGTGGCCATGGCCCTTTCCGAATTAATCACGACCCGATATCCTAAAGACACCCTAGATATTTTGGTCTTCGGAAACGATGCCTGGCCTATCAAAATTAAAGACCTCCCGTATCTCAATGTGGGGCCGTATCACACCAATACGGTCGCCGGATTACAATTAGCGATGGACATGCTGCGACGCAAACGCAATACTAACAAACAGATCTTTATGATCACCGATGGCAAACCCAGTTGCCTGCGCATGCCCGATGGACAATATTATAAAAACAGTGTGGGGCTTGATCCGCATATCGTAAAGAAATGCTATATGATGGCCCGGCAGGCGCGCAAAATGCATATCCCGATAACCACCTTTATGATCGCGCAAGATCCATATCTAATGCAGTTTGTGGATCATTTTACGGCCGCCAATCAAGGAAAGGCATTTTATACCGGATTGAAAGGTCTGGGCGAGATGATCTTTACCGATTATGAGACGAATAGGAAGAAACGATTGCGTTAGCTTAGGATTGGGACTATAGTAGTGAGAATTGAGAAAGATGTAGGATACAGGATGTAGGAGTAAGGAGAAATGAGTATTGAGAAAAGAGACAGGAGACAAGAGAATAGAGAAAGAAGAAAAAACAAAAGAGATTAGTGACTAGAAAGCTGACAGATCTTAGGATCTTTTGCTTGTTTATAATATGAAATTGAAAATGAACACAAAAAGCATAAAAACGCTAGGCGACTTAAAAGCGGCCGGATATACACAAAAATCAATCAAAGAAGAATTGCGGCGTAATTTGCTTCAGAAATTAATGAAGCAGGAAACGACCTTTTCAGGAATTCACGGATACGATTATACCGTTATTCCCGAACTGGAACGTGCGATTCTTTCCAAACATAACATCAATCTGTTAGGCTTACGCGGACAAGCAAAAACACGTCTTGCCAGGCAAATGGTGAGCTTGTTGGATGAATACATTCCCGTTGTCGAAGGAAGTGAAATCAACGATGACCCGTTGCAACCCTTGTCTCGTTACGCCAAAGAGCGGATCGAAGAACTGGGAGATGACACTCCTATTAGCTGGTTGCATCGCGAAGAGCGATTTGCAGAGAAATTGGCGACCCCCGATGTAACCGTGGCCGATCTGATAGGCGATGTAGATCCTATTAAAGCAGCGAATCTAAAATTGAATTATGCCGACGATCGGGTGATTCACTTCGGAATGATTCCACGAGCCCATCGCTGTATTTTCGTAATTAATGAACTTCCCGATCTACAAGCTCGAATTCAAGTGGCATTGTTCAATATTTTACAAGAGGGCGATGTGCAGATAAGAGGTTTTAAACTCCGCCTTCCATTGGATATCCAATTTGTGTTTACGGCCAACCCTGAAGATTACACCAACCGAGGAAGTATTGTGACACCACTGAAAGACCGAATAGGTTCACAGATCATTACGCACTATCCGGAAGACATTCAAACAGCCAAAACTATTACGCAACAAGAGACTTCCGAAGCGGCTTCCGAAAAAAACAAGGTAAAGGTACCGGCTATCGCCATGGATATTTTGGAGCAGATAAGTTTTGAAGCCCGAAAAAGTGAATTTATCGATGCCAAAAGTGGGGTGAGTGCACGGTTAAGCATCACCGCTTTCGAGAATCTACTGAGTACCGCCGAACGTCGCGCCCTTCAGAATGGGTCTGACGCTACCATCGTGCGCCTAAGTGATTTTATGGGAATTATACCTGCCATCACCGGGAAAGTCGAATTGGTCTACGAAGGCGAACAAGAAGGTGCCATTGGTGTCGCGAAACAACTCATCGCCGACGCTGTAAAAACTCAATTTGAAAGCTATTTTCCGAAGGTGGCAAAGCTTCAGAAAGATTCCGATAAAGACCCCTATGCCGAGGTCGTGGGCTGGTTCTTCGAACAAAGTAGTTTCGAGTTACAGGACCACTTAAAAGATGATGCCTATCAACTTCAGTTAGATCGCATCGAACCTATGGATGATCTGCTTGAGGAATATGTTCCCGATCTGCCTTCAGACGCGCACTATTTTTTCAAAGAAATGATTCTGTGGGCGCTTTCAGAATACAACCGATTGAGCAAGTACGACCTAAGTGATGGCGTTCAGTTTAAAGACGTTTACGGCGGCTACATAAGCGACCTGTAATCGCTTAGTTGTCAATTCTGTCTTGCTCGGCATCCTCGATTCCTGTTTTACGGGAACGCGCTTTCTTTACGGTCTCGCTTCCGAAGTTATAACTGAGATTGAAGCGGAGCTGCCGACTGTCACTTCCGCCACTTCCGCGGATGAAGAGGTCACCAAATTGCGTGGTTCCTTGCCAGGGGATGGTGTATAATACATCACTCACAGCCAGACGAGCCGTTAGCTTGTCGTCGAAAAACTTCTTCTGAACGGCAATATCTAAGGAGCCCAGGCTTTGGGTACGGTAGGTTCCTCCCCAGATAGAAGGAGAGCTGTACCAGCCGGAAACTTCTAATTTAAATTCGGCAGGAAGCGAGAAGGTATTTTGTCCATAAAAACTCAAGGTGTTTTGAGACACTGCGATAAAATCAGGACTTGTAGGCTCGTAGGCGCTGTGATAGGCGTTTACACTCACATACACATTCCACCAATCAGCTAATTTCGTAGGATAGCTCACACTGAGGTTATAGATCTTTTGATTGGCGACATTTCGTGTGCTGATCGAGTTTTGATTGTTGTCGAGCGCTTCAGTTACCTGCGCAAAGAAATCAGCAATATAACTATAGCTAACCGCGGTCGTCAATCGATAATTGTAGGTATGCGCCAGCCGGATATTGTCTGTATACTGCGGTTGTAGAAACGGATTTCCTTGTCGGAATGACAACTCATCGATCTTGTACTGAAACGGATTTAAAGATTGATAACTGGGGCGTTGGATACGCCGACTGTACGTGAGCGCCAGACTATTTTTTTGGTTGATGGAATAGGTGAGTCCGCCACTTGGAAAAAAGTTGGTGTAATCGCGTTTTACCAGTTCGTTCTCGTTTGCTTGCGTACTTTCCAGTAGCCCTTCTGAAATGGTTTGTTCCATCCGTAACCCAAATTGCAAATTCCAGCTTTTCCAGCGTTTGTTGAAATTAATATAGAGGGCTCTAATCTCTTCGGTATAGGCGAAGGTATTGCTTTGCTGCTCATTGAAAATATCACTTCCGTTTAGTACGTCAAAGAGGTTAAAGGTATTCTGTGTTTCCACCGTAGAAATACGTCCTCCGGCGCTAAATGTTCCGGTTAGTAGAGGTTGCTCGTAGTCTATTTGAGCCGCGAGGATATCGATATCTATTGGAGTAATGAGTCGAACTATCGACTGCCGTAAGGTATCGGTTTGTGTAGCATTTACGTAAAAATTAGGCTGGTAATTAACCCGATCGCTGCGATAGGCCCCGTAATCGAGATCAATATTCAATTCGTGCCCTAGCGTATCTGCATATTTATAGTTGAGATTGGCATTATAATTAGTAGAGACATTATCGCTAAAACTTCCGGCGAGTAAAATTTCTTGTGGCATGTCATTCCCCTGCGGAATGATGGGCGTCCTACTGCGACTTTCGCCAATATTATTATTGAAATTTCCGGTGAGAATTATTCCGAAGGTGTTTTTTGAATTGAGATAATAATCGAAACCGGTTTTTATATTGTGCGTGTTCTGATCGTATTTAGATTCAGTTCTGGCGTCAAACCGAATACCATTTTGCAGACGGTCTAAGTTGATGAATCCAAAACTGTTTCCGAAGCGGTTGCTATATGTTCCGTAGAGATTTGTTTTTTTTCCGCGGTTATTAAAGGAGATCCCGCTATTCACTCTTGGGAATTTTCCTTGCGTATATCCTGCGGAAATACTTCCGTTGGTTCCTAAATTCTTATCTCTTTTGAGTTTGATGTTAATGATTCCGGCGTTTCCGGCAGCTTCATATTTGGAAGAAGGCTGGGTAATAATTTCAATAGCATCGATATCACTCGCCTGAAGCGTTTCTAAGTAGGCGATAAGATCGTCCCCTCGCAGTACCGAAGGCCTTCCGTCGATATAGATCTGCACCCCGGTTTTACCTTCTACGATGATCGAATTATTATTATCTACAACCACCCCTGGAGCCTTCCGAAGCAATTCAAAACCATTACTTCCCACAGCATTGATAGTCTTATCTACGTTGAACACGGTTTTGTCGGCTAACACTTCTACCATGGGCTTTTCTGCAGTAATGGTTACTTCCTCCAAGGCTTCTGTAGCAGTTGTGAGTACGCTTTTCGGTAGGTTGATATTGGAGTCGTTTACCACAATTTCTTCGGAAGTATAGGATGTGAATCCAATACTCGTGATCGCAATTTGATAGGTTCCGGTCGGTACCTCCTGAAATCTGAAATTTCCGTTTTCACCGCTGGTGGTTGCCTTCACTAAGCTAGCGTCAGCCGCCTGTTGAAGCAATACGGTTGCGAAAGGTAACGGGGTGCTGTTTTCATCCACAACGGTTCCTGTGATCTGTTGTGCTTGAAGTAACGCGCTGGTGAGACAAAGACTTATAAAGAGTAGGATATTGGTTTTCATAATCATTATTTTTAGCAATGGTACCGCATAAAGCCTTAGAAAACCATTCGCTTTCTATCAATGGTCTTATAGTCCGACGAATGGTCCGGGCGATTCAACTGTTCATACGACCGTTCATCGGAAACTACTGGCTTGGTGTCTATCGAATCGGTAGTTTCGAAGTATAAAATCAAATGTTATGAAAACTGTATTGTTTACGTTATTATGTATCACACCGTTACTAAGCTGGTCGCAAGATTATTTCAGTATCGTGCAGCGCAATGGAAGCGTGGAACGCAATTATCCTAAAAACGTGATCATGCGGGTCATCTCAGAAGATGGAACCAAGACAGCAATGTCGGGAGTTGAAGCTTTTGAGGTCACCGGAAATCAAGCCCTGGAAATTGAAGTTCCATGGAGAGATGCACCAGAAGTGCTTCAAGCAAAGGGTGACACCTTAGCGGTTTTTGTGCTACCTGCCGACCGATGGAACACCGCTTCGTACAACAAACGAATGACGCGTACTACCTATCCGGAAAACACGTCAGAATCAGAATCCGCCAAACCTACGCTTACATTCAAAGAAGTTATGCAAGATGAAAATGTGCGCCTCTATGGTTTCAGTAATGGGATTACCGTCCGGTTTGATAACAGTACCGTTCGTGCCTGGCAAGATGGTACTGAACTCAAAGTGACCAACCGCTACCTAATCTACGGTACCGATTATCTTTTAAAACTCAGTGTTGATCCTGAACGAGAAGACACCTGGTATGTTTTTGAACCTTATAATCACTAATTTCATACCTTAGAATCATGAATGCTACCTCAGTCCTTTCAAAAAAATCCATTAGGGCAAGTGAAGTGATGGCCGTTTTAGGGTTTTACCTTCTCTTTTCTGCGCTCTATAATGTGGTGCTTTGGTACAACGGACAAGGATTTAAGGAGAACATTTTTGGTTTCCTAGACCTTGAGGCCTTCTGGTATCGCTCGGGAATGCAGTACGTTTTCTTCTTCTTCTCATCGCTGTTGATTTGGTTTCTAGGCATTTATTTGCTCCGGAAGAAGGAAAAGTCGGTTCAGATTTTGGTGGTGATCCTCATAACGCCTCTCATTATTTATCTTACGCGCGAGGTTCGTTACGCTTTTGTGGATTATTTGGGGAAGGGCCGACTTGTCGGTACGGGTGAAGTATGGGATTGGTACATTCCGCTGTTATTTTTCTACATTCAGTTTGGATGCTTTTTTGCCTATCGGTACTTTCTAGAAAACCAACGTAAACTCAGGTTGGAAGGTGAATTGCGTCAGGCGGCCTTAAAAAGTGAACTTTCGGCCATTAAAGCACAGCTTAATCCGCATTTTCTATATAATGTGTTTAACACCATCAACGCTTCCGTCCCTGCAGAAAACGAAAAAACAAGACACCTCATCGCCCAGCTGTCTGACTTGTTTCGCTATCAGTTACAGGCTTCTCAACAAGAAGTAGTCACACTCGAAGAAGAACTCAATTTTGTTCGCAAGTATCTGGAGCTAGAAAAGGAGCGTTTTGGCGATCGTTTGCACGTCAACATTGATGTGCCACAATCTATCTATCAGGAAAAAATTCCACCGATGCTGTTACAACCGTTGGTTGAAAACTCTGTAAAACACGGTTTGGCATCGTTGATCGAGGGGGGGACCATCAACATCACTATTTTTAAGGAAAAGGATTCGCTAAAGTTCGAGATATCCGACACAGGAATCGGAGCCGAAAATCCACAAGCCCTTTTTGATAAGGGCGTCGGACTATCAAATACGAGATTGCGATTGCAAAAAATGTACGCGTCTAATTTGAAAATACTTCAGAACAAACCTAGCGGACTCATCATTCAATTCTCGATTTAGGATGTACAAAGTATTGATCGTCGACGATGAAGCCGCAGCGCGAAAATTAATCTCCGAATATTTGGCTGATTTTCCAGAACTGATTGTTTTGGGCGAGGTCAACAACGGTGTGGATGCCGTCACACAGATTAACAAATTTCAACCCGATTTGGTGTTTCTTGATGTGCAAATGCCGGGGCTTACAGGATTTGAAGTGTTGCATCGCCTGGAAGAACTTCCCAAGATCATCTTTTCTACTGCCTACGATCAATATGCGTTAAAGGCTTTTGATGTGCACGCCATCGACTACCTATTGAAACCCTATACTAAAGAACGTTTTAAAAAAGCGGTGGAGAAAGTTAGTTTTTCTGAAAATCAGTCAGGGTTGGGTCCGCTTGCAGCCGGAGTCATCATGGATAACCCGAATTATCCCGAACGCATCCTAGTTGAACATAATAAACGATTTATTACCATCGCCACCACTGATATCATTTGGATCGAAGCGTATGGAGATTATTCTAAACTCCATACCGAACAAGGGGTGTACGTAAGCAACTTTGGGATTTCGCAACTGGAGGAAAAACTAAACCCGAACTTATTTATTCGTGTCCATCGTTCTCATATGGTCAACTTGAAGGCGATTGCGCAATTAGACAAATATGCGAAGTCGTACGACATTAAAATGAGCAATGGCGACGTAGTGCGAGTCAGTAGAGGTTATATGGCTGAAGTCAAAAAACTGATGTACTAGAAGAGTTCGGGAAGGGCTTTTATCAAAAGTACGACCCCACTAATTACCATGATGGCAATCACCCATTTCCGAAAGGCGAGCTTGCTCATTCGTTTTAGCAACCATTTTCCAATGAGGTTTCCGAGAATGGCACCCAGTCCCATCGCTATCCCCAGCGTCCATAGCTTCGGACTCAGCAGTCCGAAAAACGCATAGCTTCCAATCTGAGAGATACCGAGAAAGAAGGATTGCGCCGACTTCGTACCTACCAAGGCTTCCTTGTCGATACCGGCATTCAACATAAACGGGTTGAGTACCGGCCCCATACCTCCTGTAAAGGTTCCGATGAAGGCAATAAAGAAGCCAAGAGGAATAAAATACCACGGTTGTACGTGGAAGGAACGCTCTTTCTTTCCGAAGCGATACTGAAAAAATGTACTAATCAAGAAAACACCCACGATCACTTGTATCCAGTATACTTTCACTTCAGAAAAAAGCCAACCCGCAACAAATGCGCCGAGCATGGCCGAAGGGACATAGTACCAAAAGACTTTCCAAACAATATGTTTCCAGAAGATAATGATACGGGTAGGCCGACTGATAAACGTTCCCAGGTTGATGACCTGCGCCGTATTTGAAGTACCGATCAGCACATTGAGCACCGGTATTTGCATCAAGGCACCGCCGCCCCCGCTAATGGTTGATAGCGTAAAGGCACATACGCCCAAACCAAAGAGCCCGATAAGCAACCAAGGAGAAAGTTCCGCGAGAAAACTCATAGTATAAAAAATCCCGCATAGCGCGGGATGTGACTAAAGACTGTCAGATTTATGGGTTGGGAATCACCAACTCTTGTCCGGGATGAATCATATCCGGATTTTTCAGCTGGTCGCGATTGGCTTCAAAAATAGCGTTGTATTTCATCGGGTCGCCGTAATAATGCTTTGAAATTTTACTAAGTGACTCACCTTTTTCAACCGTATGATAAGCATACGCCGTTGTATCGGCCACTTTAATGTCTGCGGTTATGTCGGAAGGGTTTTCACCTCCTACACGCTTGATCTCGTCCCAAAGGAGATTTTTGTCGTATTGGGTATTGGCGGTTCCCCAAACCTTTAGTTGATTTCCTTCTACTTTTACATCGCCGTTTTGGATTTTCAATTTCTCGCCTAAATCCAGAACGCTTTGATATTTGGCTTTTACCATGGTACTTGTTTTTAATTGAAACTTAAAGATACAAATTTTCTCTATGGAAGGCGTTTTTTAACCGTTTAAGTTACTGAGAGGTAGTAGTTATCATAGTGTCGAGAATAGCGAGAATATTTAACGTAATCTTAGGTTGCTTTAATACAAACTTAGCAAACTAGCCAGTATCTTTACAACCTCAAACCTTAAACTATAATTATGAAAATCAGAATGTTAATAATGTCTTTAGCGGTGGGAACTTTTTTGTTCACTGCTTGTAATGACACCAAGAAAAAAGAAGAAGAGGCTCGTCTAGAGAAAGAGAAAATGGAGATGGAGCAACAGAAAGCGGAAGAAGAAGCTGAAATGAAAGCGCAGATGGAATATGAGCAAAACACCATCGCTGCCAAAGCCATGGGAAGTGATCAGTTTTCAACGCTAGTGACGGCACTTCAAACGGCAGAACTTGCTGAAACCTTTAAAGGAGAAGGCGAGTATACTGTATTTGCACCTACCAACGATGCGTTCGCAAAAGTTCCGAAGAATACACTGGATAACTTAATGAAGCCTGAAAACAAAGCGAAATTGCAGAACCTGTTGAAGTATCACGTGGTTGAAGGTGAATGGAAAGCCGATGCAGTGATCAAAGCAATCAATGACAATAACAATGCGTATAAGGTAACTACCTTAGCAGGTGAAAACATTACCCTGTCTTTGAAAGATGGAAACGTTATGTTAAAAGACGCGAATGGAAAAATGTCAACGGTAGTAATGGCTGATGTGGATGCTTCGAATGGAGTAATCCACGGAATTGACACCGTAGTGATGCCGAAAGCATAAGGATTATAAACATTGTTTAAAAGAAAAGCCTCAGTTTGACTGGGGCTTTTTTGTATGAAAAAAAGGCACTTCAACTGCGAACCGGGCGACAAATGAATTCATTTATCTGGGGAGAAATACCGGAACCAATATAAAGTGCCTCGCATCAAAGATACGCAAATCTGCTAATTGTCAAAATATAAGCTTTTTTATCTACGATCGTGATTTCTCATTATCGCGACACAGCCGGATAATTTCGTCAATTCTTCGTTCGCGAGTGGCAGGTCGTTTGGCGCCATGAAGCCAGTACAAGTAACTTTTCTGATAACTTGGCGCAAAACTCTGATAATGCTGCCACGCTATGGGGTTCTTGTCAAACGCATTTTGTAATTCTGGTGGAATGATCCCATTTTCAACCGCATCTAATTCGTTCCAGGCTCCATTCTTTTTCGCCTGACGGATGATCGCTTGTCCGCTGGAATGGATCTGTCCTTCACGTTCCAGTTCTTCGATGTAGGTTTTGTTCAACTGACTCCAACTGCTTTTTGGGTTTCTGGGGCAGAAATATTGCCGCCGCTTGCCGTTTCCAAGACTTTTTACAGTGCTATCAATCCAACCAAAACACAATGCCACACGCACTGCTTCCTCCCATCGCATGGTAGGTATTTCCGTTTCTAATTTGAAAAAAATCAGATAGACTCCATTGGGCGTACTATCGTGATGTCGCAGCAACCAATCACGCCATTCACAAGCTTCAGGAAAATATAATTCGGGTCGTTTTTCCATTACTTTAACGGCTTCGGAAGTACATAGAAATCTTCTTTAACCTCCACACTTTCGATAGTCGCTTTCCATGGTTGCGTTTTCCAGGCTGAAGTTGGGTAGATCCAAGTTTCGGTTCCATTCAGCCTAACGATCACTGGCATATCAAAACCGTCCACTATGTTCGTGTATCGAAATTTTAGTTCGTCCCCGTTCACTTGATACTCGAGGGTGGGAATTTTTGTCGTACGAAGGTATTGTTGCCAAAATTCGGTGAGATCGATCCCGCTTTGTTTACTAAGATAGTTTTCGACGTCTTCGGAAGATACGGTCTGATGGTAAAACGTTTTGTTGAGTCCGCGTAACATGCGTCGCCACTTTTCATCATCCTCGATCAATTGTCGAAGCGTGTGAAGAATATTAGCGCCTTTGTAATACATATCGCTGCTTCCTTCTTTATTCACTCCGTAGGTTCCAATAATGGGACGATCGTTAGCGATGCGCTGTCGTGTTCCGATAACATAAGCCGCAGAAGCTTCTTTTCCGAAGTGATAATCAAGGTAGAGGTTTTCAGAATAAGCGGTAAATCCTTCATGTAACCACATATCGGCCACATCGCTATTGGTGATGTTATTGGCAAACCATTCGTGTCCGGCTTCGTGGATGATGATAAAATCGAATTTCATTCCCCAACCGGTTCCGGAAAGATCACTTCCCAGGTATCCATTCATATATTGATTCCCGTAGGTAACGCTACTTTGATGCTCCATTCCTAAATAAGGCACTTCCACCAACTTGAACGAATCTTCATAAAAAGGGTAGGGGCCAAACCAGTGTTCGAAGGCCTCCATCATCATCGGGGCCTGTTTGAATTGGTCTTTGGCTTTTTCCTTGTTATCCCGTAACACCCAATAATCCATTAAAAGACTGCCTTGTTCTCCTTCATAGGTTTCTGTAAAATGGACGTAGTCACCCACATTGATGTTTACACCGTAATTGTTAATAGGGTTTACCACTTCCCATTCGAAGGTTTGTGTGGTTTCGGTATAGCTCATTTTTCTGAGTCTGCCATTCCCAACGGCGACCAGCTCTTGCGGTACGGTAATAGCCATGGAAACCCCTTCATCCGGTTCGTCGTAAGGATGGTCTTTGTTGGGCCACCAAATACTGGCGCCAATGCCTTGGTTGGCAGTAGCGATAAAAGGCTTTCCGTTGCTGTCGGTTTCCCAGGTGAACCCTCCGTCCCATGGGGCTCGCCTGGCGACGCGAGGGGCTCCAGAGAAAAAGATCGTGCATTGGGCCCGCTTTCCTTTTTTGATGGGGCTGGGTAATTGAAGGAAGTGCGCGTTGCCTTCGGAGGTATAGTCGAGTTCTTTTCCTTCAAACAATACGCGGTCGATGGTCATAGGGGGTTGTAGATCAATTTGAAGGACCTTCCCTTTTTGTAAAGCGGTAAAAGTCACCGTATTCTTTCCGGAAATTTTTTGGGTTTCAGGAAATACCTGAACAGCCAGTTCGTACTTTTGAAGGTCCCACCAAGCGCGTTCTGGAGTGATGCTTCCTCGCAGACTATCCTGACGTGTAAATTGTTGTGCGCTCAACGAGAGAGGAATGCTGAGCGCCATTAGGAGAATTATCTTTTTTATCATTATCTAAAAATTGAACTCGGAAATACCACCACGCTTTCATGACCCTTAGGGCCCACAGCAGCGACTCCGAAAAAATAATTATCAATAACAAAGCCTTCTAAGGTGGCTTCGGAAACATCTCCTACAAACCGACTGTTTTCCCAGATAGGAGAGGTGGTGTCTCTCCAATAGATTTTGTACCCAACCGCACCGTCTACTTTCTCCCACTTTAACCTGGCGGACGGTTCTACAATCCCTCCGATGGCCACATTTTTTGGAGCGGGAGGTGCCCAGGCGAGACTCGCCATGCTTATGGCATTCACCCCTGTGAGCTTTTTAGCGTAATTAAAATTGACGAATTTGAGTTTGTCGCCGTATTCAATACCGTCTTCCATGCGAATGTCTTGATGTTGCTGGGTATAGTTTTCGTGAGCTTCCATGATTCTAATTCCGGCAAAACCAAGATCGTTAAACGGACGATGATGTCCGCCGCGACCAAACCGATCGAGTCGATAAATAAGCATAGGGTTCATTTCCGGCATATACGTTTTGGTAGTTTTATGAACATAGCGTGCCAGTTGCCGAGAAATGCCGTCAACCTCGCCACCATAAAAGCGTCTACTTCGGCGTTCTCGTTCGGTTTCCGTGGGAGGTACGGGTTCTGAAAAGATCCTAAAATCACGATTGCTGATCACGCCATCCACGCCTTGAATGTTTCCAATCATATCGTTATTGAGAACTCCTATGATCTCCCAACCTTGCTCCTTGGCATATTCAGCAAAACCTTTTCCGCCATACAAGCCTTGTTCTTCACCACTTAATCCTAAATAAACGATGCTTGCTTCAAAGGTATACTTAGAGAGTACCCGAGCGGCCTCGATAGCGCCCGCCATGCCACTTGCGTTGTCATTTGCTCCGGGAGAATCATCGGTATAATTGGTAGGATCACTAATACGGCTATCGATATCGCCGCTCATGATAATATATCGATTGGGATATGTAGTGCCTTTTTGAACTGCGGCTACATTGACCACCCAAACGTCTTTTACGATACGCTCGTTATCGCCTTGTTCAATGAAGTTCTTCTGATAGAAGACATCCAAGCAGTTATTACAATCCTTAGAAATGGTCTCAAATTCTTGTTTGATCCAGCGTCTGGCGGCACCTATTCCGCGTGTATCCGAAACCGTATCGCTCAAGGTATGGCGTGTACCAAAATTGGCCAAAGTGGTGATGTCGGCTTCAATGCGCTCCGCGGAAATATTTGAGATGATCTCATACATTCTGGTATCCGTTTGCGCCGTTCCAGCAACACTTAGAAAAAGCACAATAAAAAGGGTATATAATTTCATGGTACAACTATTAGAACCCTAAAAGTAGACAATCGAAAGACGAAAAACAATCTCAGGTTACGGAAACAACTAGTACCAAGCTACCCGTGGTTATGGAAACTTGTATTACTCCTTCAAACGCAACATGGGAGGCTCTTACCGCAAAAAGGTAACGCGTTCAATCTTGTTGGTTCCCACCTCGTACACCGCTATGGCGCTAAAATGGGTATCATTCATGGTGATGTATTCTTCATCAATGACCACGTTGCCAATGACAATTCGATTTTTTATTTCGCAGTGGAGGTCTGGGGTCGATTGGAAGAAGTGGGTATACCCTTTTCGAAGTCCTTCATGTCCAGAGGAAGTAAGCGTATTTGGATAGTTATACAGCCTAATGTCTTCGGAATAAGTAGCTATAAATGCATCAATATCTCGATTGTTATACGCTTCAAGCTGCTTGTCTACGATCGCTTCAGGGTCGAAATCGACCTCGGTGTCAAACAAAAAAGTCATGGACTTGATTTCCCCGTTGTTCACGTCGTAAATAGCGACTTGTTTTTTAGTATTCCCGTTATCGGTGGCCGTTTCAGCATCTATAACGAAACTGTTTAGTGCGATTCTGTTAATCACCTCGACGCTTGTCGTGGCGACCGATTCATAATAGTCGGCATAGTTTTTCCGAAGTGTTTCTCTTCCTTCGTATAGCACCTTGTTCGGAAAACGTCGCACCTGAACGTTTGCTGCGAAGCATTCGCTAAATGCCGCTAGATTCTTGGAATTGTAAGAAGCTACCTGTTTTTCAATAACCGGAATGGGACGCATGGCCTTGGAAATAGCGGCAAATGCGATCCTATTTCCATTATTGGTGGTGGCAATCCGACTCATCTTTTCTAGTTTGTAATCCTTGAGATCGGCTACTTTTGTCCACTGTGGAGTTCCCAAGGTATCATACACGTAGCATGCGGTATTACTTCCCAGGATCATCCGGTCTTCATCCAACCAGGCATAATCTTGAATACCAATAGGTAGCTGGCAGATAAAAAAACTTTCCTTGTCCTCCATATCTAACCAATAAACGTCGTGGTTGCCATCCTCGTTGACCAGTGTATAGGTCATGGCATTGCGATTTGGAACTTTGTGGATGGAGCGTCCGGCATTTTGGAATAGGGTATCTATCTGTTGTGTTTTGGTATCTGCGAGTACGAGAGCTAGCTCCCCATTGTTCAAGACTGAAGATAGCAGTGTAGTACTGTCATAATACGCGAAATATGCCACTTGTAATTGGTCGAAAAGCAAGCGTGGTGGTTGTTCCCCAAACGGGTATTTGTATAATCGCTGTAATCCGTTAGGGTCGAGACGCACCGCGGCAACCGCCTGTTCTCCCGGAATGAGTTGCGGAGAATATTCGCCGCCTTCCGTGGGCATATTCAACCACCATTGTTGTCCCGAAGGGAGATTGTGTATGGCAATATCGGTAGCGCCATTTCGTGTACCTGCATACGCTAAATTGGTGGAGTCGAGGAAGGAGGGCTGATTGTCGTAGCCTTCTTGATTAGAGATATTTTTAAAATTCTGTACCTGCCAGTTTTCTGCCTTGGTATTCTCAACGGTCATCAAAAATACGTCGGTATTGTCTTGTGCGCCCATGGGTAATACCATAGAGATTATCAGGAGAAAGAGTATAAATTTCATGCGACTAAAGATAGGGCAAAGTTGGGCTCAAAAAAAGAGCCACTCACGACTTCTTGAGCGGCTCTTGGTAACTAAAAAACTAAAATCAAATTATTAAAAGGGGTAGGTGTTTTCTTCGGATACTTTATCAGCGATTTTATTGCGAAGCGCCACAACATTTGGGAAGTTGGTGTATTTCGTCCATCGTTTTAATCCCATTAACATGGCTTTTTGCTCGTCACCTTCGGCAAAACTAATGATGCCTTCTTTTCCTTTATTATTCACTTTTTCCACGGCATGGTACAGATAGAGCTGTGCCATAGCCACTTGATAGTCAGCATTTGCATGGCCGCGTTCGTGGTTTTTCTGGGCACGAAGGATGGTACTTTCTGCCATGTATATTTCAATCAAAATATCAGCGGCAGCCAACAATAACTGCTGATGCTCTTCCAAATCGGGTCCATATTTTTGTACGGCCGAACCAGCTACCATGAGAAATACCTTCTTAAGTTTTTTAATCATGTCGCGTTCTTCGGAAAGTACTTTAGAATAATCGGGGGTTTCGAAGGATGGGATTCCCATCAATTCCTCACCCACTTTTTGTGCAGGGTTCAACAAATCAACGTGCCCCTTCATGGCTTTTTTTACGAGCATTCCCACGGCAAGCATTCGGTTGATCTCGTTGGTGCCTTCATAGATACGTGCAATTCGGGCATCTCGCCAAGCAGCCTCCATAGGCGTATCAGCGCTAAAGCCCATTCCTCCAAAAATCTGAATACCTTCATCGGAGCAATTTTGAATGTCTTCGGAAACAGCAACTTTCAGAATGGAACATTCAATAGCGTATTCTTCCACTCCTTTCAACTCGGCTTCCTGATGCGAATTCCCTTGCTCCAAACGAATGGCGATACGGTCTTCGATATTTTTCGCCGCGCGATAGCTGGCACTTTCACCCGCAAAAGCAGAGGTTGCCATTTCGGCTAATTTCGACTTGATCGCTCCGAACTTCGCGATAGGGGTTTTAAACTGTACGCGCTCATTGGCGTATTTCGCAGCTCCATCAATCACTCGGCGTTGCGCGTCTAAACAGGCAGCCGCTAATTTAATACGCCCCACATTCAAGGCGTTCATGGCAATCTTGAATCCGTCACCTCGCTTCGACAACATATTTTCAATGGGCACTTTGGTGTCGTTAAAAAATACCTGGCGGGTAGAGGAGGAGTGGATCCCTAGTTTCTTTTCTTCTTCCCCTAGGGAGATACCGTTCTCGGGATCATTTTCAACGATAAATCCCGTAATATTCTTATCGTCTTCAATACGAGCGAATACAATAAAAACATTGCAGAATCCCGCATTGGAAATCCACATTTTTTGTCCGCTGATCTTGTAATGGGTGCCGTCCTCGCTGAGCACTGCTTTCGTTTTTCCGCTATTGGCGTCACTTCCTGCGCCTGGTTCAGTCAAACAATACGCCCCAAACCATTCGCCCGTAGCTAATTTGGGTACGTATTTTTTCTTTTGTTCTTCGGTACCGTAGAGGGTAATAGGCATGGTTCCGATGCCCGTATGCGCCCCGAAAGCGGTTGCGATAGAACCGGTAGCACCACTGATGTAATCACATACTAGCATCGTAGTTACAAAGCCCATTCCCAGGCCGTCATATTCTTCGGGCACAGCAACGCCTAAGAGGCCCATTTCACCGGCCTTACGCATTACTTCTTCGGTCAGCGCATAATCTTTGGCTTCAAAGCGCTCTTTTTTCGGCCAGATTTCGCGATCTACAAAATCAATCACCGACTCCTTCATCATCTTTTGTTCTTCCGAAAAATCTTCCGGTGTGAACACGTCTTTATAGGCGGTTTCTTTCACGAGGAATTGTCCTCCTCTCAAGAGTTCATTTTTAGTTTCTGTCGCTTCCATAATTGTATTCAAAAAATGTTGTTAGTTTAAAAATTCATAGATTCCTGCGGCCCCCTGACCGGTACCTACGCACATGGTAACCATTCCATATTTACCTTTCATGTTTCGTTTCCGCATTTCATCAAATAACTGCACTGAAAGTTTGGCGCCCGTACAGCCTAGTGGATGCCCTAAGGCGATAGCACCTCCGTTAACGTTTACAATCTCCTGATCCAGATCAAGTTCTCTAATGACCGCAAGGGATTGAGAGGCGAAGGCTTCATTGAGTTCGATCAACTCAATTTGATCGAGTTTCATGTCGGCTTGCTTCAATGCCTTCGGAATCGCTTTTACCGGTCCAATCCCCATGATACGAGGCTCTACTCCGGCGGCAGCGAAATTGACCAATCGAGCGATAGGCTCCAGGTTCAACTGTTTTACCATTTCCTCGCTCATCACCATGACAAAGGCTGCTCCATCACTCATCTGTGAAGAGTTTCCGGCAGTAACACTACCTCCTTCCGCAAAAACAGGTCGGAGTTTTCCTAATACTTCCAACGAGGTGTCAGCACGGGGTCCTTCATCTTTATTCACGGTATAGGTTGTCGTCTCCTTCTTCCCAGCCTTATTGACAAAGGTGTGTTCTACTTCAATAGGAACAATCTGTTCCTGAAATCGATCTTCAGCCTGTGCTTTCAGGGCTTTTTGGTGTGAGTTATAAGCAAACTCATCCTGATCTTCTCGAGATACTTCGTATTTTTCAGCTACCGCTTCCGCAGTGAGCCCCATTCCCCAGTAATAATCTTCTTTTCCTTCTTTCGCCAATTTATAATCGGGCGTGGGCTTGTAGCCTCCCATAGGAATATAGCTCATGCTTTCGGCGCCACCGGCGATGATACAATCGGCCATTCCGGCTTGAATCTTGGCAGATGCCATGGCAATGGTTTCAATTCCTGAGGCACAATACCGATTCACGGTAACGCCGGGAACATCTTCAATTTTAAGTCCCATTAAACTTATAAGACGCGCCATGTTAAGGCCTTGTTCTGCTTCGGGCATGGCGTTTCCAACCATCACATCATCAATTTGTTTTTTATCGAGATTTGGCAGCTGCTCCATCATGTACTGAATGGTTTCCGCTGCTAGCTCATCGGGTCGCTTGAATCGGAAGAGTCCGCGTGGCGCTTTTCCCACGGCGGTACGATATGCTTTGACTATATATGCTGTTTTCATAAATGATGTATTGAGATATTAGTTTCGGAGTGGTTTATTCTTCTGAATCATGTGCTGCAAGCGTTCCAGGGTTTTTCGTTCACCACACAGACTTAAGAAGGCTTCACGTTCTAGGTCTAATAAGTATTGTTCACTCACTTCTGTGGGTTCTGAAAGGTCGCCACCAGCCATGACCCAGGCGAGTTTGTTGGCGATTTTCTTATCGTGTTCGCTGATGTAATGCCCGGCTTCCATAGAATCGGTACCCACTAGGAACATTCCTAAGGCCTGCTTTCCGAGCACTTTTACGTCCTGCCTTTTGACAGGTTTTGTATATCCCTGATCCGCCATCATACGCGCTACCGCTTTGGCGGTTGCGATTTGACGATCTTTGTTGACCACAACAATGTCTTTTCCTTTTTGAAGGATTCCTGTATCATAAGCTTCATAGGCGGAAGTAGAGACTTTCGCCATTCCGATCGCTAAGAAATACTCTCGAAGTCGGTTTAACTCTACATCGTTTTTCTGAAAGGTATCACTGGCGCGTAAGGCCATTTCTTTGGAACCACCTCCACCAGGGATGACTCCAACGCCAAACTCTACCAAGCCAATATAGCTTTCTGCCGCGGCTACTACACGATCGGCATGTAAGGTCATTTCGCAACCGCCTCCTAACGACATGCCATGGGGAGCAACTACGGTTGGAATAGAAGAGTAACGAAGGCGCATACAGGTGTCTTGGAAATATTTAACGGCCATGTTCAGTTCGTCATACTCCTGTTCTACAGCCATCATAAAGATCATTCCCACATTGGCCCCAACTGAAAAATTCTTTCCCTGGTTTCCTATTACGAGTCCGTCGTACTCTTTTTCCGCCAGATCAATCGCTTTGTTGACACCGGCGAGGACGTCGCCTCCGATGCTGTTCATCTTGCTTCGAAATTCACAATTGAGGATACCGTCTCCCAAATCTTCAACGACTACGCCGCTATTTTGAAAAACCGCTTTGGATTCTCGGATATTATCGAGGATGATAAAGGCATCCTGCCCCGGAATCTTTTTGTATTCCTTAGATGGAATGTCATAATAATAGGTAGCTCCGTCTTTTACTGTATAAAACGAAGTAATTCCGTTGTCCAACATCTCCTGTACCCAGGCAGCCGGTTCTTTGTCTAGGGCTTCAATAAGCTCGATCCCTTTTTCAACGCCCACAGCATCCCAAATTTCAAACGGACCGTTTTGCCAGCCGAAACCGGCCTTCATCGCATCATCAATTTTATACAGTTCGTCGGTGATTTCCGGAATTCGTTTCGAAACATAGGCGAACATAGCGCCAAAGTTCTTTCGATAGAATTCACCCGCTTTGTCTTCTCCTTGGATTAAGATCGGGAAACGATCGAGCACTTCGTCAACCGATTTCGTTTTTTGAAGTGTATCGAAATTTGCCTTTTTACTGTCTCGATATTCCATGGTATCGAGATCCAAGGCCAAGATCTTGCTACTTCCATCATCGTTCTTGATCTTTTTATAGAAGCCCTGTCCGCTTTTGCTTCCCAACCACTTGTTTTCCATCATGGTGTTGATAAATTCAGGAAGTTGGAAGATCTCGTGTTCTTCATCTTCGGGCACATTTTCATAAATACCATTGGCTACATGCACTAGGGTGTCTAGCCCTACCACGTCAACTGTTCGGAAGGTGGCCGATTTTGGCCGTCCAATCACTGGGCCGGTCAATTTATCGACCTCCTCCACGGTAAGACCCATTTCTTTCACTTGGTGAAACAAGCTTTGAATTCCGAAGATACCAATACGATTTCCGATAAATGCAGGGGTGTCTTTCGCTACTACCGAAGTCTTTCCGAGGAATTTTTCACCATAGCCATTTAAGAACGCTAAGACCTCAGGATCGGTGTCTGGTCCCGGAATGATCTCAAAAAGGTCTAAATAGCGCGGTGGATTGAAAAAGTGGGTGCCACAAAAGTGTTTGCGGAAATCTTCACTTCTTCCTTCATTCATGTACTGAATCGGAATTCCTGACGTATTGGAAGTGATCAAGGTGCCCGGCGTACGGTGTTTTTCTAAGTTTTCAAACACCTGTTTCTTAATATCAAGGCGTTCCACCACCACTTCAATGATCCAATCGGCTTCCGATACCTTGGCAATGTCATCTTCCAGATTTCCGGTGGAAATTCTACTGGCAAAATCTTTGTGGTAGAGGGGTGCGGGCTTGCTTTTGATAGCCGACTGTAACGAGTCGTTTACGATTCTGTTTCTAACAACGGTATCTTCCAGTGAAAGTCCTTTGGCTTTTTCCTTCTCGGTGAGCTCTCTTGGCACGATATCAAGCAATAGCACTTCCGCACCAATATTGGCGAAGTGACACGCAATGCCGCTTCCCATGATTCCTGAGCCGATGACGGCTACTTTTTCTATTCTCCTTTTCGACATGAGTTATGTTATTTTTTCAGTGGTATATATTTTTTTGGCATTGATCAATTCCAAGATGGTGTGAGCCACCCGTTTGAAGGTTTTCAGGTCTTCTTCGGAAACCGCTTCGGAAACCGCTTCGTCAAACCGCAACACAACCGATTTTGAAAAGGCGCGCATTTCTTTTCCGAAGGGCGTCAAATGAATCAAGACGCCGCGTCCATCTAATGGATTCGGTTTTCGTTCAATCAATCCTTTTTCTTCCATATTCTTCAGCGTTCTTGAAAGACTCGTCGCTTCCATTCCCATTTTGGGGCCTAAGGCGGTAGAAGGGGTGCCTTCGTCGGGATCGATACTGATGAGCGCAAACCCTGTGGCCATAGTACTGTCTTTCTTTCCGGCTTCCTCATTATACATTTTGGTAACTGCCATCCAAGTGGCCCGCAACATATAATCTATTGTTTTTTCTTTCAAGAATGTGATTTTAGGTAGTTCAAATATACAAAAAAATATTATGCATGCATAGTAAATAAGTAAAATTCGTATCGTAGTTTTCCGCTATCGGTCAACGCCTGATGTCGCACTCTTTTTTTACTTCGAATTAGGTGTTTGGTCCAGATAGCGATCGGAATACACTTTGGTAAATTGCGCGCCAAAAAATAGCAGTAAGCTGCTGTAAGAAACCCAGAGCATGATCAGGATAATGCTTCCGGCAGCGCCATAGGTAGAGCCGGGTTCCATGGTTTTAAAATAGTAAGCTAAGAGGTATTTCCCCAGTAAAAATAGGAGGGAAGTAATGGCCGCCCCTAACCGCACCGCTTTCCAAGCAATGCTTCTGCTTGGTAAAAATCGAAACAGCACTGCGAATAGGAAATAAATAAAGAATAAGGAAATAATGAAATCTACAGCGAAGATGGCTTCCACCCAGTCGCCAAACCACAAGGTAAGTCGGTTTACGAAGGTGCTTAACAAGGCGGTTATCAGTAAACTGGTAAGTAATAAGAATCCCAATATTAAGATAAACCCAAATGCTTTCGCTCTATTTTTTAAGAAGGTCCATAAACCTTCTCTAATTTCCTCGTCCACGTTCCAGATTTTATCGAGGGTGAACTGTAGCTGATAAAATACTCCTGTTGCTCCGTAAAGCAAGGTTCCTATTCCGATTATGGTGGTGAAAACCGAGGTCTCTTCATCGCCACGATCCAGCATCATGAGTCGGATGGACTCTGCCGTTTGCTGGCCCAAAGCCTTGGTAATCTCATCTAGAATTTCCCCTTGTACAATCTCTCTCCCCCAGATGCCTCCTACGATGTTCAGGATAAGAACGATCAAGGCGGGTAATGAAAGAATGGCGTAATAGGCCACGATCGCACTCAATTGGAACGGTTCTTTTTCCATCCATTGCTTATACGTGGCGATTAAAAGCGCGGGAAGGTCACTTATTTTAAATTTCCGAATACGTTCCTGTGAGTTTCGAGGAGAAGGTTTCATTTTCTTATTCATTCTGAAACCTACAAGGATAATTGATACGGGATATATTCATGAAACTATTTTTGTAGGCCTTTCTTATCGAATGATTAATTTCCTCGTAATTTTTGCGGAACCTGATGAACATTCCACAAAGTAAATACCGGAAGCAATACCTTCCAGTTCTAGCTCAATTGTGCCTGTAGTTACAGCCCCTTCATACAATACAGCGGTTCGATTTCCCTGCATTCCAAATAAGGTGACGGTTACCGTTTCGGAAAAAGGATGCACTATCTGAACACGATCGTGGGCCGGATTAGGGTATAGTACTAGTGCATTCGATTGTTGATTGTCAGCTGTGTCAAATACCAGATCATCTAAGTCGTAGCTGTGAATTGACCTACCGAAAGTTCCAGCGTAGAGGGTGTTGGTAGGTTCGTGAATTTTTAGATCTCTTGTCATCGTTAACGGCAGATTATCCCCTAGGATGGTCCAACTAGCCCCTTCGTTGTTTGAATACCAAACGTTGAGATCGGTAGCGATGATGAGTAGATTATCTTCGGGAAATAGCACAATATCATTTACCGGTATTGCGGGTAGGTTTCCGGAAATATTTGTCCAATTTTGCCCTGCGTCAATCGTTTTAAAAACATGTGCGGCTTGATCGTTTTCTCGGAAACCCGAAAGCGTCACATAGGCCGTCTCATCGTCTGTAGGAGAAATGGCCACCGAAGTTACATAGCGATCGGGGAGTCCGTCGCTGATATTTTCCCAGGTAGTTCCGCCATCAAAGGTCACTTGAACGTTGCCATCATCACTTCCCACGTATATAACATCCTCTGTTAAATAAGAAGCGGCGATGGTGGTTAGTGTTCCGTACACGAGAGACCCGCTGGGATGTTGACCATCGGTGAGATCCGGACTAATAGCCGTCCAGAAATTGGCTCGATCTGAGCTGTAAACACGTTGTGTACCATAATACATGGTTTGGGGATTGACGGGAGAAATGGCAATGGGGGTGTTCCAGTTATTTCGGTCGCTTCCGCTTATGCCGCTCGTAGCATTTTGAAAGGTAGCACCCCCGTTGGAAGATTTTCCGAGATTCCCGTATTGCGATTCTACATAGATAAAATTGTTATCACTATAGTCTACCACTACGTGAAAACCATCGCCTCCCCAAATGGAATTCCAATCGTTCAAACCGCCGGTTGTAGTTCTAATCGTATTATTGTCCTGGGTTCCTCCGTACAGATTTTGAGGTTCTAGAAAATCGACTTCAATATTGTAGAACTGTGTAATTGGAAGATTGACAAATTTATTCCAACTGCTTCCACCATTGGTGGAAACATAGGCGCCTCCGTCATTTCCAGCTAAGATGAAGTTGGGATTGTTGCGTGAAAATTCGATGGCGTGATGATCAACATGCATTCCGTTTACAGCGTTCCAGCTGCCACCACCATTGAAGGTTCGTGCGAGTGATTGTCCCAAGACGAACACATCGTCTGGATCATTTGGGTTCACGCGGAGGTTTCCGAAGTACCAGCCAAAAGAAGCATCAATACCAAACAGATCATTTAGCGTTACCAGGGTCCAATTCTGTCCACCATCGGTAGATTTGTAAAGACCATTGAATTCATTTGTAATCTCATCGGTGGTGTAGCGGGCATACACGATATCTGGATCAGATTGTGAAAATTCAAAACCAATTCTTCCAGTTTCGGTATCAGGTGCCGGCAACCCATTGGCAGCTCCCAGCTGGGTCCAAGTATCGCCGCCATCCGTAGAGCGATGAATTGCGGAAGTCACTCCGCCGTAATCTCGTTGCCAGGGTTTACGAGTGCGTTCCCACATGGCCGCTAATACAATATCTGGATTTCCGGGGTGTATGGCGACATCAATAGCCGCTGTAGAATCGGTGACAAATAGCACCTTGTCCCAATCATCGCCTCCATTTGTGCTGCGATAAATACCACGTTCGTCATTGTAGCCATACAACCTTCCTGTGGCGGCTACAAAAATACGATTGGGATCATTTACATCTACGGCGATACGACCAATATGATCTGTTCCATCCGGCCCCAAATACAACCAATCCGCACCACTATTATTAGAACGATAGACACCATCACCAAAAAATGCTCCTGAATTGGCACTGGCGTTTGCTTCCCCAGTTCCCGCGTAGATAATTTCTGCATTGGAAGGCGCAATGGCTAGATCTCCTATGGAATACTTTGACATATCATCGAAGATGGGGGTCCAATTCGTGCCGCCATCGGTCGTTTTAAAAATACCGCCAGTAGCGATACCCACGTACAGTACGTCATCACTATCGGGTGAAATTGCCACATCGGTAATACGTCCACCGGTGTTTAAAGGACCCGCTAACGTCCACGCTCCACCAGATATGTCACGTTCCGCCAGGATGGATTGCACCTGAGTTTCCGCTTTTGCCATGGCTTCCCGGCTTATAAAATTGTTAGGGTAGGCACGTTGATTGTAAAACCACTCGCCCGGATATTGCTTTAGTAATGCCTCTTGTGTTGGTGATTCCTCAGAACCAGCGGTAGGAAATATGCTATACAGTCCATAGAAACCGAACAACAGTCCGATGGAAATAAGTAGTAGGGAGCGTTGTCGTTTGGTTTTCATAGGGTTTTGTTTTGCGATTAACTGCGATCGTACAATCGCTCGTACAGATCGTGATATTTTTCTTTAACGATTCTACGTTTCAGTTTCATGGTAGGCGTGAGATGTCCTTCCTCAATACTCCATATATCTGGTGTAAGTTCGAATTTTTTAATCTTTTCCCACTTTCCGAAGCGCTCATTGTATTGGTCTACTTCTTTTTGAATACGATCAATAAGCGTTTGATCCTTAATGAGTTCTTTGGGGTCTTTTGAAAGACCTTTGTTTTTGCGCTGACTCCATTCTTGAATAAATTCAAAGTTCGGTTGAATAAGGGCGGCCGGCATTTTTTCACCTTCACCAACGACCATAATTTGCTCAATAAAGCGCGACTGCTTCATGGCGTTTTCGATAAGCTGAGGCGCGACGTACTTTCCGCCGCTCGTTTTGAACATTTCTTTTTTACGATCGGTAATCTTCAAGAAACCATCGCTATCAACTTCCCCGATATCTCCGGTATGGAAATATCCGTTCTTCAACACTTCGTCTGTTTTTTCCTGGTCTTTGTAGTAGCCCATCATAACTTGGGGGCCTTTGATAAGAATTTCTCCGTCCTCGGCAATCTTAACTTCTGTTTCACGGATCGGTTTTCCGACAGTTCCAATTTTGAACCCGCCATCACGCATATCATTGACGCTTACCACTGGTGATGTTTCCGTGAGACCATATCCTTCCATCACGGGAATCTCTGCCGCGTTAAAGACACGCGCCAGTCGAGGTTGCAAGGCGGCACTCCCTGAAGCGATCGCTTTGAGATTACCTCCTAAGGCCTCCTGCCACTTACTAAAAATAAGTTTGCGAGCCAGACTCAATTTTGTTTCGTACCACCAGCCGTTTTGTCCGTAGGGTTCGTATTCGAGTCCGAGTTCAATCGCCCAGAAGAAAAGTTTTTTCTTGACACCGGTAAGGTCGCCTCCTTTGGCGTAGATTTTATCATATACTTTTTCTAAGAGCCTAGGAACGGCCGTCATCACTTCTGGTTTCACCTCTTTAAGGTTATCGCTGATAGTTTCGAGGCTTTCGGCGAAATGAATGCTTACTCCGCAGTATTGATACATGTACAGTAACATTCGTTCGTAGATATGACAGACTGGTAAAAAGCTCAGTGCCTTTGTGTTTCCTTTATCAATAGGCAGTCGTTCGGCACTATATTTCGCATTAGAAGCAATATTCTTATGACTCAGCATCACCCCTTTAGGACGTCCCGTTGTTCCGGACGTATAGATTAAGGTGGCCAGATCATCTTCTTCTATAGCGGCTTTCCGCTTATCGACTTCCGTTTGCAGTGTCGCATGCTCGTTTCCTAAAGCGATCACCTCTTGCCAATTTTTGCAAGTGTCGATCTCATCAAAACAATACACCTCTTGTAAAGAAGGCACATTGGCTTTAATCTTATTTATTTTTTCTAAGACTTCAGTGCAGGATACGAATACGAATTTCGACTCGCTATGATTGAGCACGTATTCGTATTCATCTTCTGAAATGGTAGGGTAGATGGGTACGTCTTGCGCTCCGGTTTGAAGGATTGCGATATCGCATATATTCCATTCGGTTCTATTGGTCATGGAAATGATAGCAACCTTATCATTGGGTTGAACCCCCATCTGAATGAGTCCACGACTCATGGCATTCGCTTGATCAATGTATTCTTGAGTGGAAGTTTTTTCCCAAACTCCGTTCTTTTTTGTAACTAAAGATTCTTCTTGAGGGAACTGTTCTAACTGGTAGTATGGAAAGTCAAAGAGTCGTTTAACGTCTGTCATCTGTGTTTTTTTTCGGCTTTACAAAATAGCGAAAAATATTGAGTTATAATCTCTAATAATGCAAAATGGAGCCGTTTGTCAGGCTCCATTTTGTCAGTTTGTTCATCTTCAGTTTTTTATTGCTTGACTAGCTTAAAGGACTGGCGGGTGGTTTCTGAAGAGATAACCGCCACATAAACCCCTTGCGAGAGCGCCGCGGTTGCAATCTCCGTACTGCCTGAAAGACCGTTGCGTTCTTGTACCAATTGTCCCTGAAGGGTATAAATAGCGATGTTGTAATCGGTTTGTGGTGTTACTATGTGTAGTAGATCATGTACCGGATTGGGATAAATGCTAAAGGCTGTGGCCGCTACTTCCGAAGCGCTTAAGATACTGTCCTCAACAAGGTTTACCGTGAGATCGTCAAAGTAAAATCCATCCCCTCGAACACCGCCATCTGAGCGTAACTGAAAACGGATCAGTACATTTTCTCCCAAATACTCACTCAAATCAATTTCCTCTAGAACCCACTCGTCTTGCGTACCATCGTACAGGGGTTCTCCGGTTGGCTGTGAACCGTTGTTGCTTCCGGGATTGGTAAATTTTCCGCATTGGGGAATCCAGGTGCTGCCATTATTGGTTGACACTTCTACTTGCACATAATCAAAATTATTCTCGATTTCCCATTTGGCATAAAACGTCACATTGGCACCGAGCGCATCCGTAAGATCGATGGGGTCGCTTAGGGCGATCGTCTCATTGGTATCATTCGGGTAATTTCCGGAAGGAGAATCGGTGATACTGCTGGGAGCCGACACAAATTCTGCCGTCGTTACGCCCCACCCGTTATTATCAAAGTTATCGCTAGTGCTATTTCCGGCATCTTCGAATATGGCAGAAAGTGCTCCGAATCGTTTTTCGATAAGCTGAGACGTTTCATAAGCACCATTCGCAACAATAAGTCGATAGCTTACAAGGTCATTACTTTGTGTGCCCGGGCTAAGCGTGTAGGAGATGGCGCCAGAATCTTCCTCAAGGATATCTAGAGCGTTGAAGGAAACAGGGCTCCCTACAGCGCTAATATTTCCAGAAACGGCTTCGATACGCACGGTGAAATCACCATCACCACTAAGGCCTAGTCGTTTGATGTCAAAACTAGCCGTAGCCGTAGGCTGATCTCCTGTGTATTGGGGTGCGGTATCATCGAGTTGCGCATAGTTGCCAGACACTCGGGCGGCTGTGAGATTCATATACATCATGTCTTTACAAATGCCTTCAATTTGGCTGCTGGGAGGCCAGAATGAAGGGCCAATTTCCGGAGTCATCGCAAAAATCTTATCGTGGGTTCCTACGGTTCCGTAGAAAAAATCATCGCTATCTCCGGCGGCAGGATATAATTCAGAAGATAAAATATTGGCAAACCCATTTTGAGAGACCATTTCAGCAGAAATTGCTTTAAAAATAGGATCATCTACGGTGGGTTGATTGCTGGTGTATCCATGAGGATACAACAACAAATCCCCAGAAGTATGCGCATTTAAATTCACCACGAAATTATGATTTTCAGCAAACCATTTCATGGCTTGATTTTCCACTTCAGAAAAAGGCGCCGTTCCTCGATAGGTTTCACTACTTGGATTCCCAGAAGAACCTTCACCACCCCACATCCCATTACTAGGATCTCCATCAATAAAATACTCGTAGTTTCGATTGTTGTCTACACCATTTCCGTTATTTCTGTTTTTTCTCCAAAAGCCCCCTCCTGAAGGGTTGGTTTTCTCGTTGTAGAGATACCCATCCGGATTGATTACAGGAACGAAATAAAGTTCGGTATTGTCGAGTAGCGCGGCGATTTCCGGATCACTATCATAATTCTCTAGGAGATACCACATGTAGAAAACGAGCTGTGAGAGCGAGGCAGGTTCTCTCGCGTGATGGATCGCCGTGTAGAGTACTTGGGGTTCTCCTTCGGAAGTAGAGGTAGGGTTGTCGCTAATTTTTACCCACTTAATACCGTTGCCACCAATAGGGGGTGTGGTCGAAGCATCCGGTTGTCCTTCTGTCAAAAAGGTGCTAATATTGGAGGATTCCGTTATTAAATTTGGGTATAGCGCGTGCATTTCATCCAACTCATCTAGTAATTCCTGATAGGTTAGATACCCACCCATGGAACCCAATTCAAAATTAGTTGGGGTGGCATAATCAATCGTTCCACCGCCAGTGCAGGTTGGGTTTTTGGAAGGGGGAAGATTCAGTCGGTTTTGGGCCAAGAAATGGGCTTTGGCATCTTCAATCAAGATGTCTACCTGAAAGCCTGCATTTCTGATTTTGGCTACTTCGGAAACGGAGAATTCCGAAATGAAAAAATGATTCTTTTTATGGATTCCGTGCTCCATAGGGACTCCTAAAGACGCTATAGCTATTAGATCTTGAGGGGTGTTGTAATGAATTTTCGCACGTTGATAGACTTCTTGTTCGAATTGTCCAAAAAGGAGGGTAGTCACCAAAAGCAGGCAGCTAAGCAATACTGATTTCATAGGGATATTTTTTAGTTCCTTCGTATGTTACAAAAGCGGGGGAGTTTTTCCGAAGGATTACAAAACTACCACTTATCCCTTACAATTCAAAGCTAGTTAAATGCTGGTACCATCAGGAATGACCGCTCCATTCTTGATGACGACGATCCCTTCTTTGATCACATACGACTTGGTTTCCTGTTCTCCCTTGTCATGGGTGCCGATAATGGAAACGTTATTTCCCACACGCGCATTTTTATCGATGATGCAGTTTTCGATGTGGCAGTGGTCGCCCACTCCCATTTTTGGGATCCCCTTGGCTTCACAGTCCGCCAGGCTTTTTTGATTTTCAAAACGATTATTCCCCATTACGTACGAGCGCTTGATCACGGTTTGTTTGCCTATTCGAGAGCGAACGCCAATGATCGCATCTTCAATCCGCGCGGCTTCAATGATACTTCCTTCAGCGATTAGTGAGTGCTCTGTTTGGGTACCCGACATTTTGGTAGGCGGCAGCACCCTTGGGCGCGTGTAAATTGAATTTTTATTGTCGAACAGGTTAAATTGAGGGACCGTTCGGGTGAGGTCAAGGTTGGCTTCAAAGAAATAATCAATGTTTCCTATATCTGTCCAGTAGCCTGTGTACTCATAACTCAATACTTTATTTTCTTTAACGCACTTCGGAATGATCGCCTTTCCGAAGTCATCTGCATCCGAAGCATCCAATACATCAATCAGGAGCTGTTTGTTGAAGAGATAGATTCCCATGGAGGCTAAGTAATGACGATCTTGCTGCTTCATTTCCTCGCTTACTTCCGAAGTCCACTCCGGCAATAGCGAGTTATCTGGTTTTTCAATAAATTTTTCGATCCATTGTTTGTCATTTGCCTTTAGAATTCCAAACGAAGTGGCTGCCTTTTCGTCTACGGGAAGGGTAGCAATGCTCAGTTCGGCCCCGCTAGCTTCGTGCGCTTGGATCATTTTGTTGAAGTCCATATGATAGAGTTGATCTCCAGAGAGGATCAGTATGTACTCGGACTCGTAGTTTTTAAAATGGTGCAGACTTTGACGTACAGCATCGGCCGTTCCTTGGAACCATCCCTTATTCTCGGGGGTTTGTTCTGCTGCGAGCACATCTACAAAGGCATGACTAAAATAACTGAATTGATAGGTGTGTTTGATATGTTTGTTAAGCGAAGCTGAATTGAACTGGGTGAGCACGAACATCCGTTTGATATCAGAATTGAGGCAGTTAGAGATGGGGATATCCACCAGTCGATATTTTCCCGCAATAGGTACCGCGGGTTTTGACCGAGTTGCCGTTAATGGATAAAGTCTACTTCCTTGTCCGCCCCCTAAGATAATTGAGATTGCTTTGGTGTTCATTGCGTTATGATTTAATTAATTTCTGATATTCTGATGCATATAGTTTTGCGGAATGTTCCCAACTGTAATCCAACTTCATCATGGCGCGTTGTTTTTTTCGGAACGCTTCCTTTTGCTGATAAAACAAAACCGCGCGTTCGATCGCTTCAGAAATTTGATTACTTGTTGTTTCTTCATGGGTAATGCCTAACCCGTCTTGAGCTATATCGATTACCGTGTCTTTTAAGCCTCCTGTTTTCCGAACGATGGGCATACACCCATACCGAAAGGAATACAACTGATTTAAGCCACAAGGTTCCACGCGACTGGGCATAAGCAAAAAATCGGCCGCTGCATATACATCATGGCTCATGGATTCTTTATACCCAATATAGGCACCTACATTCTTTTTATACCAATCGCTTAGTTGTTCAAACTTTTTTTCTAAGGCAGGATCTCCCGAACCTAATAGGATAACATTGATATCGAGGGTGTTTAAGGCAACTTCTAAAGCCGAAACCAGTTCGTCGGCTCCTTTTTCCCAAACCAAGCGCCCTATAAAACCGAATAAGGGCAGGGAAGGCGACAGGCCATAGGTGTCACACAATTTTTCCTTATTTGCCCGTCTGCCTGTTACAAAATTGGTGGGTCCATAGTTGGTTTCCAGGAAGGGATCGGTCTGCGGATTCCAGGTTTCGGCATCAATTCCATTGAGAATACCGATACACTTTTGTGCTTCATGGGCCAACAGGCTTTCGAGCCCGTTGGCATGTTGCTGTAGTTCTTTCATGTAGCTGGGAGATACGGTGGTAACGCGCCAGGCCGTTTTAATAGCCGTTGCTAGCGGATTGATCATTCCGTCCCAATCTAGGAGTCCGACTTGCGAATCGGGGAATTCAGGGAGCCACCCACCGTATTCATGGGGAAATTGCCCTTGATATTGCGCATTGTGAATGGACAATAAGGTTGGAATCACTTTAAACTCCGAAAATTCCGGGCACTGTGTCATCATAAAGGGAACGAGTCCGGTGTGATGGTCGTGTACATGAATGATGTCAGGCAGCGTTTTTTGAGTTTTTAAAAACTGAAGTCCTACTCGTTGAAAGGCGATAAATCGTTTTGGATCGTCTTCGTAGCCATAAATGGCGTCACGGTTGGTGAGTCCTTCCACGGAAACGAGAAACAAAGGGAAGCCCAGCGCTTCTTCGGTTACTTCATACACGGAGCAGGGGTAGGAACCGTCTGCGAGCGATACGGTGTTCTCATATCGCAACTCGCGTTCTTTTTTGCTGACGTCAATGTGCGCGTAAAAAGGAAGGAATACAGCGGCGTTATGACCAATCTGATTGAGATATTTGGGAAGGGCTCCAACTACATCACCCAAGCCTCCCGCTTTTGCAAATGGATAGCATTCAGCAGAAAAGTGAACAATTTTCATATTCCTAAAGATAGTGTTTTTAGGAATTATGCAATTACACCATTCGAAATTTTACGCTATGATAATTTAGAATGTGACAATTTCAAGCTATTTCTTCTCTAGCCATTCTCGTGCATTTACAAACGCCTGTAGCCATGGAGACACCTTATCGTTGCGATCGGAAGGATAATGGGCCCAATTCCAAGGGAAGGTGGAGCGCTCTAAGTGGGGCATGATCACCAAATGCCGACCGGTATCGTCACAAAGAGCTGCCGTATTAAAGTCACTTCCATTGGGGTTCGCAGGAAGTTTGTCGTATCCGTATTTCCCCACAATATTGTATCGATCTTCCGCATATGGAAACTCAAATTTTCCTTCCCCGTGCGCCGCCCAGATTCCCAAGGTGCTCCCGGCGAGGTTACCAAGCATCACAGAAGGGTTTTCGGCAATGGTTACCGAGGTAAACGAACACTCAAACTTTTGGGTGTCGTTATGCAGCATTTTTGGTTTTTCTTCGTGGTTGGGGTTGATTAATCCTAGTGCTACAAATAACTGACATCCGTTACAGACCCCTAAGGACAAGGTATCATCTCGATCGAAGAAGTCGTTCAACGCCTTATTAGCGCGCTCGTTGTACTTGATGGCTCCGGCCCAGCCTTTGGCACTGCCCAATACATCACTATTGGAGAAGCCCCCTACAGCAGCGATAAACTGTATGTCTTTTAAGTCTTCCCGACCTTCAATAAGATCGGTCATGTGCACATCTTTTACGTCGAATCCTGCGAGATACATCGCCTGTGCCATTTCGCGTTCGCTGTTGCTTCCTTTTTCACGCAGGATAGCACCTTTTATCCGCTTGCCTGCTTCGGGTACTTGTGGTAAGGCACCCGTGAAGTGCTTCGGAAACTGATAGGTAAGCGGTTGGTTTTTATAATTTGTAAAACGCTCCAGGGCTTTTTCCTTTCCGCTCTGATGCTGGTCTAACAAATAGGAAGTTCGATACCATACATCACGTGTTTCGGCAATATCAAATGAGATTTTTTCAGAAGCAAATGAAAGCTCCAGTGTGCCGGTAGTAGTTACAGAACCCAATTTGTGGAAGGCAATGTCCTGTTCCGAAAGAAAAGCGGTGAGCGCATCATCTTCCATCGCCTGAACGACGACCCCACAATTTTCAGCAAATAAAACCGAGGTAAAGTCACTCCCAAGTGCTGAAAGGTCCAGCGAAGCTCCTAAATTCGTATCGGCAAAACACAGTTCCAGTAAGGTGGTTACAAGTCCGCCAGAAGCAATATCATGACCGGCCGCAAGAGCTTCTTTCTTGACCAGTGATTGTATGGCATTGAACACCTTCTTCACATACGCAGCATTATGCACGGTGGGCACTTCTTTACCCACACGATTCTTTAATTGTCCGAAGGAAGAGCCACCCAGTTTTCGAGAGTCTTGTGACCAATCGATAAAGAACAAACTGCCTTTCTCTTTTTGAAGTACCGGTTCCACTACTTTGGTGATATCGCTGCAGTGTCCCACAGAGGATATAATGACCGTACCCGGCGCAATCACTTCACCGTCTTTGTATTTTTGCTTCATGGACAAAGAGTCTTTTCCGGTAGGAATATTAATACCCAGATCGATAGCGAACTCACTGATTCCTTTCACCGCTTGATACAGACGGGCGTCTTCTCCCTCATTATTACAGGGCCACATCCAGTTGGCCGAGAGGGAAACGCCGGAAAGTCCTTTGTCTAAGGGTGCCCAAACCAAATTAGTGAGTGCTTCCGTCACCGAATTTCGAGAACCTGCCACCGGATCTACTAAAGCACTAATGGGAGAGTGACCAATGGAAGTGGCGACTCCGTTCTTTCCTTGGTAGTCTAATGCCATAACGCCACAGTTGTTCAAAGGAAGCTGTAAGGGGCCAACACATTGTTGTGCGGCCACGCGCCCTGTCACACATCGGTCTACTTTATTGGTAAGCCAATCTTTACAACCTACCGCCTCGAGTTGTAACAGTTGATGCACGTCTTTTTTGATATCTTCGGAAGTCGCTGTAATTTCTTTATAGGACGCCGCTACAGAACGATCGTTCATGATGGTTTTAGGAGAGCTTCCAAACATATCTTCCAGTTGAAAGTCCATGGGCTTAGCTCCTGTGAGAGAACTTTCAAAACGAAAGCGATGATCTCCCGTGACCGTTCCTACGCAATACAAAGGAGAGCGCTCTCGTTTCGCAACGCGCTCCAGGATTTCCATATCTTTTTGCCCGATTACGAGTCCCATACGCTCTTGCGATTCATTTCCGATCAATTCTTTGGCGGAAAGCGTTGGATCTCCCACGGGTAATTTATCTAAGTCGATGTTGCCACCCGTTTCTTCAACCAGTTCACTCAAACAGTTCAAGTGGCCTCCAGCACCGTGATCATGGATAGAGACAATGGGATTTTGTTCATTTTCTACCATGCCACGAATGGCGTTGGCAGCTCGTTTTTGCATTTCAGGATTAGAACGTTGAATGGCGTTTAGCTCGATACCGCTTTCAAATTCACCTGTATCGGCACTGGAAACCGCGGCGCCTCCCATCCCAATTCGATAGTTTTCACCTCCCAACAACACCACTTGATCTCCGGTTTCGGGAATATCTTTTAACGCTTGCGATGCCTTTCCGTAGCCGATACCTCCGGCCAGCATAATAACTTTATCAAAACCAAGTCTGCGGGCATCTTCTTCGTGTTCGAAGGTAAGTACTGAACCTGCGATGAGTGGTTGCCCGAACTTGTTCCCAAAATCGGACGCACCGTTGCTTGCTTTAATGAGGATATCCAGAGGTGTTTGATAGAGCCAATCGCGTTCGGGCATGGCTTTTTCCCACGGCCGGTTTTCCTCCAAACGCGAATACGACGTCATATACACGGCAGTTCCTGCCAGGGGCAGTGAGCCTTTTCCACCGGCCAGACGATCTCTAATTTCTCCACCACTCCCGGTAGCTGCTCCATTGAAAGGTTCTACCGTAGTGGGAAAGTTATGGGTTTCCGCTTTAAGCGAAATGACGCTATCGAAAGGTGTGTTTTGGTAGAAGTCGGGTACATCGGGTCGTTTGGGAGCAAATTGCAGGGCTTTGGGGCCTTTGACAAACGCCACGTTGTCTTTATAGGCCGAGACGATATCATTTGGGTTAGCTTCCGAAGTCTTTTTGATCAATTGAAAGAGGGAGCTATCCATTTCCGTTCCATCGATGACGAATGTGCCATTAAAGATTTTATGGCGACAGTGTTCACTGTTCACTTGACTAAAGCCAAAGACCTCGCTGTCGGTAAGTTTTCGATTTAATTTTTTTGAGAGGGCTTCCAAATAGGAAATCTCGTCTTCACTCAATGCCAATCCCTCTTGTTGGTTGTAGGATGCGATGTCATCAATTTCCAGGATGGCCGCGGGGTCGATGTCGATGGTAAAAATAGTTTGATCGAGTCCGTTGTATTTTTGCTGTAGCATGGGGTCGTACTCGGTGTAGGATTCAGTTACCTTCTGAAACGTTTCAATTCTCGATACACCATTTATTTGCATGTTTTGAGTAATCTCAACGGCATTGGTACTCCAAGGGGTGATCATGGTTTTTCGGGGACCTACAAAAAAATCCGCGAGTGCGGATCGTGATAGCAAGGGTTGGTTTCCGAATAACCATTCTAATTTCTGAATAGTGTTTGTATCGAGTTCTTTTGATGTTTGAACGGCGAAAACCTGGGCGTGTTCATCCCCAAAAAAATAGATCATGGTCTTTTGTTTTAAGAAAATAATAGCATCCTAAACGATGCGATCAACAGCATCGCAAAGATACCTTTTTTTGATGGATTTTACCGTTACAGAATGAAGCGCAAAGTCGGAAGGAAAAACCCTATTAAAAAACTAGGTTTTTAGTTACGTAATTTTTAGGTATCTTCGAGACCAATTCAATGATTTGTAGTAATTTGAATGTTTTTTAGCAATCGCCTAACCAAGTGTTTATTAATTAATTAAAACATTCACTAAATTTTAATTTTATGAAAAAAACCTACGTTTTCGCTTCGGCTTTCATGCTTTTTGCTTCCGTAGCGATCTCTCAATCTTCTTTTCCACCGGCTGAAATTATTCAGGGAGAGTTTTTGGGAGAAACCATTCCATTGAGAGAGATGGAAACCATTACACCGATCGCGAACACAGACGATGTTCCAATTATTCCGAATAACATGCGCAATGCATCGCGAAATAATCCGAATGCACTACCGCAAGGCCCAGATCCGTTAAAGCAGACGGCTAAACAATTTAGAGCTGGAAATCTTATCGAGAACTTTGATGGAATTGACATTGCTCAAGGACAAGCAAGACCACCAGACCCATCAGGTGCGGTAGGTCCTAACCATTATGTTCATGGAGTAAACCTTGCGGTAGAAGTCTATGATAAATCTGGGAATAGCCTGGTAGGCCCCGTGCCGCTTTCTAGTTTTATTGGAGGAGGCGTCAATAATGGAGATCCCATCATGATGTACGACCAGCTTGCTGATCGTTGGTTTGTGAGTCAGTTTCGCATCGCTGATAACGCGCTTATTATAGCCGTTTCTACAACACCAGACCCTACCGACACGTTTAATATGTATTCGTTTCCTTTAGATGCCTTTCCGGATTATCCCCACTATTCGGTATGGCCAGATGCGTACTACCTAACGGCCAATAAGTTTTCCGGAAATGTGATGTATGCATTAGATCGTCAGGCACTCATTGACGGTGATGCGTCTCCAACCATTATTGGTTTTAACCTACCCGGCGTGATTCGTAACCCGAACACGGTATTTAGCCCGGAGCCTGCTAACTTACTGGGAACTGATTTCCCAACAGATGTTCCTGGGTATATCGTGTACCTTCAGGACGACAGCTGGTCTGGAGCTATTACTTTTGACCACGTTAAAATTTGGGAAATCGATATCGATTTTGACACTCCCGCAAATTCCACTATTTCGGCACCAGAGTTAATTCCTCTTACGCCCTTCGAAAGTGTTTTCTTCCCCTTCGGAAGTGGTGATGTTCGACAGCCCGGTACCTCTCAGCGTATTGACAATATCGGAGGAGTAATTTCGTATATGGCGAATTATCGCAGCTTTCCAACTCATAACTCCTTTCTGTTCAACTTTAATGTGGATTTAGGAGCAAATGTTTCAGGAATTCGTTGGGTAGAACTTCGCAATGTAGGAAACGGACCTTTTACCGTTTTTCAAGAAGGAACCTATGATCTGGCCGACGGAGAAAACCGATTTATGGGAAGTATGGCCATGGATGAGGATGGAGATATCGGACTTGCCTTCAATGTGGGTAGCGAAAACACCGAAGTTGGAATTCGCTTTACCGGACGCTTAGCAGACGACCCATTAGGGCAGATGACAGTAACGGAAACGACCATTCAAGATGGGCAAGGAGTTCAAACGGTGAGCAACCGATTTGGAGATTATGCGCAACTTACCATGGATCCCAACGGAACCACTTTTTGGCATACGGCAGAATACTTTAGAGATAATAACGATTGGAGAACCAGAATCGCTGCCTTCGAGATCGATGAATCTTTTGGTTTGGAAGATGTTGTGGATGCAACCACCAGCACTTTAGAAGTATTCCCAAGTGTCACCGGAACTCATGAGATTTCGCTAATAAGCACACAGGAGTTTGCTGAAATGAATTTTGAAGTATTAGATATTCAAGCAAAGCGTGTGGCAAATGGAGCGTTAACGACGTCCGATACCGGATTTAAAGGAACCTTTAATAGCGGGAATTTAGCTGCCGGAGTGTATATTGTTCGTGTAAGTAACGGATCTTTTGAACTGAGCAAGAAAGTTATTATTCAATAATTTCTTTCCTTATATAAAAAAAGCCCGCATTCGTTGCGGGCTTTTTTTATTCTATCAGAAGTCGTTTGGTGATTTCTCCGTCCTTGGAGTTGATTCGCAACAAATAGATTCCGGAGGGCATACCAGCGCTTGAAATGGGTTGCTGTGGTGTTGAATTTTGAGTGGATACAACACGACCGAGCATATCGTAAATGGTTATCTCAAAGGCTTCGGAAGAATTAGAGGTTACCCAGAACGTATCGGTGGCTGGATTAGGGTAAAGCGTCACTGAAGTTTGCCATTCTTGCGAAGGGGTGTTAAATAAGTCCCAGCGATCTTCAGCCATGGGGCCTCCCCAAATGATGGTTGCGAGGGCCGGGTTGTCGATAAATGGATTTCGATTTCCATATACTGTTTCTAGATAGGGGTTGCGTTGGTCTTCAAAATCGCTTACCGGATCTTCTGCATTCCATTCCAGATAAATCTGAAGCATATCGGTACTTCCCTGTGTCGCGCCCACGCCGTTTAAGGAGGGCAGACAACGATCGCCGTAGCGCGTATACATATACATCATCATTCGAGCGACGTCTCCTTTCCATTCGTCTCCGGGATACCAGTTACCACCACTCACGACACCAGCGTTTCCGGAACCGTCAGCGATCTTACGATTTCCCTTATCGTTGTTCATTTGTTGGTCGGAGGGTCGTAAATTATGAGGATCAGCCCCGATACCTGTGGTACCGTTATTGACGCTCCCCATGTCGGGATTGGCGTTCCCTCGGGCAAACACGTGTTCTCTATTGTATTCACAGGGAAGTCCGCCGAAATCATCTTTATCCCGACTGCGGTCGGTGGTGCAATTTCCATCAGCATCGTTGTATCCATAGATCAACAATACATTATTGCTGTTATTAGGGTCTTCATCCGAAACTTTCACACTGTCCCGAATATCGCCATAGGTAAAGGTCGAGCTGGCATCATCAATTTTCTGTTGTAGTTCAAAGTACAGGTCCTGACCTGTTAAGCTGAGGTCTACATCGTCGTAATAGGGTTGTTGTGCAAAAGCAATGGCACAAAATAATAAGGGGAGTAATCGTAAATAGTTCATCAATCTTCTTTTTGGAGTAATGCCATGTAGAATCCATCGAAACCGGAAACGCTTGGCAAAATAATATCTTCTTTTGTTACGGTAAACTTGGCACCTTCTTCTTTTTGAAGAAAAGCGGCTACCTGCTTTTGATTTTCGGAGGGAAGGATGGAACAGGTAGCGTATACCAGTTGCCCTCCTTTTTTCACCATAGTAGCATAGGAGGTAAGCAATTCGGCTTGTGTTTTTCTGATCGCATCCAAAAACTCAGGCTGAAGTTTCCATTTGGTATCGGGATTCCGTTTTAAGACTCCCAAGCCCGAACACGGTGCATCGATCAATACTTTATCGGCACTCTCTTTTAGTTTTTTGATCACTTTCGTAGAATCAATAATCCGCGTTTCTATGTTGTGCGCGCCGTTTCGTTTCGCTCTTCTTTTGAGTTCTTTCAATTTGTGATCGTAGATATCTAATGCAATTACTTGTCCTTTGTTTTCCATTAGGGCAGCGATGTGTAAGCTTTTGCCTCCGGCACCCGCGCAGGCGTCGATCACACGCATTCCCGGTGCGGGGTCTAAGAATTGTGCGACCCTTTGTGAGGAGGCATCCTGTACTTCAAACCATCCTTTTTTGAAAGCTTCCGTAACAAACACGTTCTGACGTTCTTTGAGTCGGAGGGCATGAGGAAGTCCTTTGATCGCTTCGGTATCAATCTCTTCCTCTTGCAAGGAACGCTGTAAGGAATCCTTATCTGTTGCCAACGTATTGACACGAAGCACGACATCTGCCAATTGATTTAAGGCTGCCAATTCCTTTTCCCATTGAACGCCAAGTTCTGCAAGCCCCACCTCATCCAGCCAATCGGGGATCGATTCCCTAATTTTACGAATGTCTTTATAGCTGTCGAAGCGCCCTTTGATGCGTCGCGTTGGTGTGCCTTCAAACTGTGGCCAATCGGGTAGTTTGATACCGTTCAAGGTGGCCCAAACGGTAAATAATCGAAATAAATTTTCGCGGTCAAAAGGCTCTTTTACCTCGGCAATTTCGGCGTAGAGACGTTTCCAGCGTACAATGTCGTACGTCGTTTCAGCAATAAAACTTCGATCTCTTGAACCCCAGCGTTTGTCGCGCTTCAGGGTATTCCGTAGCACTTTATCTGCTTGCTTTTCCTTATTGAAAATCAAGTGAAGGGAGTCTACTGTGGCAAAGACCAAGTTTCGATGTAATCTCATTGCAATTTTATCAGGCTGCAAAGGTATCACTTCTATGATTTGTTTTCCTTACTTTTGGCAAAAAAAGCGATGCGCATACTCTTCGGAATCTTCATGGTAATGGGTTGTTTTTCTTGTGTGAAAAAAGGACCGAATTTTACACAGGTAGCGATCCAATCGGTGTATGAAGATAGCGTAAGTGTGCGGGCGATCGCGCCCTTGGACGTGAATCGAGTTTGGTTTGCCGCGAACAAAGGCCGTGTGGGACTGATCGATAACGGCACTCCGAAACTTGCGACCATTAAGTACCAAGATTCCCTGTTGGCGTTTCGGTCGATAGCCGTAACCGCTAAGCATGTTTTTGTACTCAGTATTGAAAACCCCGCCGTGCTGTATAAAATTGATTTTGATGGCGCTGAAGCCACCTATATCTCGGCGGTATATGAAGAAGAAGGCCCCAAGGTGTTTTACGATGCCATGGCGTTTTGGAATGATTCCGAAGGCATTGCGATGGGCGACCCCACCGATGGATGTCTTTCTATCTTGATCACACGAGATGGTGGGAATACGTGGCAGAAAACCGACTGTAGCACGTTACCCCCTACCGTGCAGGGAGAAACGGCTTTTGCAGCCAGCAATACCAATATTGCTATTGTAGGCGATCATACCTGGATTGCTACCGGCGGTGCCAAAGCACGCGTTTTTTACAGTCCGAATAAAGGAATAGACTGGTCCGTTTATAATACTCCCATGTTGCAAGGTGGAGCAATGACCGGGATTTACAGTATTGATTTTTGGGATGAGCAGCACGGAATCATCGTGGGCGGCGACTGGGGGAATAAAACCTTTGCAGAAGGAAACAAAGCGATTACCAGCGACGGAGGGAAGACGTGGAAGTTGGTCAGTAATGGCGAAGGTCCGGGATATCGAAGTTGTGTGCAATTCGTGCCGGGTACCAAAGGGAAGGGGATTGTTTCCGTAGGAACTCCCGGAATCTCTTACACTGCCGATGGCGGAAATAGCTGGACCCAACTCTCAAAAGAACCGTTTTACGCAATTCGATTTGTCAATGACAGTATTGCGTTCGCTTCCGGAGCCCAGCGAGTTTCAAAACTTATTTTTAAGGAGGAGTAAGTTCGAACCCTATTTTTTATGGGCGTTGACCACGCTTCCGCTTGCGAAACTCTTCCAATAACTTCCGCTTAAAATCTTCTTCTGCCTTAGTAAGTTTGATAATCTTTTTCGATGATATGACACCGCGAAGATTCTTTATAAGAGCCTGCCGATAGGTGAGTTCTTGCGCCTTAAGTTCCATGCTTCTCGCAATAAGCGCGTCTGCCTCAGTATCGCTTAGATTGTCTACGCCAGAACGAAGTTTATGATAGATTTCACTGCGCTCTTTCTTTCGTACCGCATCCATCTTTTGGTCGTATTCGTTGTAAATGGGCCAAAATTTTTCGGCCTCTTGCGAACTGAGATCCAATTGATTTGTGATCATGGCCGTCTTCAATGCTTTGATCTTTTCGCGACCCCGTTCTTGCGCGGAGAGCGACACGGTAAAAACCAGAAATAGATAAAAAAATGCTTTCATAGCTTACTCGTTTATAAGGGTATTTGGTTCTATGTGGTCTAATAAATAGCTTTCAATGTGTTCTTCGGAAACATGTGAGGCATCCCATTCTACATCTTCCCAGGTTTCTGTATTCGTCAAGGCGGTAATATCTTCGGTATCCCAGGACACGTAGCCTTCCTCTAAATACTGGGCTATGCTTGAAAATTCAATGGAATCTACCGCTGTAACAGACGAATTGTTAATAGACCAGAAGGCAAGAACACCAATAAGGACAGCCGCCACCGCAGCATATCGTGTCCAGTTTTGTTGGAAGTGCAGGCGAACCACGCTAGTCCGTTTCTTGGGAAACGCGTTGGTATATACACGCTCTTCCAGCGCTTCAAAATATCCTTCCGGTGTGACAAATCCGGCGTCGCAGGGAAAATGTTCTTCAGAAACTCGAGTTGCCAAGCGCTCCTCTAAGGATTCAAAATAGCCATCGGGGACTGAAAAACCGGGGGTGGTATGTTGCGATTCCTTTTTCATAATGGTTAGACACTTTTTTTAATGGAAGGTTTCATGCGCTTTAATGTACGTTTCAATTTTCTTGACGGCAAGGTGATAACTACTTTTTAGTCCGCCCACCGACGTCTCTAATATTTCTGAAAGTTCCTCATACGTTTGGGAGCCAAAGTATTTCATCTTGAAAATGAGTTGCTGCTTTTCTGGCAATGTGGCTATGGCCTTCTGTAATAACAATTGAGCCGCGTCTCCTTCAAAATATACATCGCTTTCCAATTGCGCGATAGCCTGTTGTTGTACTTCTTCCACCGATACTTGATGCTTTCGTGCTCGCTTCTTTATAAAACTTAGGGATTCGTTGGTAGCGATTCGATACATCCAGGTGTACAATTGACTGTCGCCTTTGAACCCATCAATATTCTTAAAGACCTTGATAAAAGTATTTTGAAGCACATCATCGGCGTCTTCGTGATTTAGAACAATGCTCCTAATATGCCAATACAGACGTTTCGAATAGGTGCGAACCAACTCCCGAAAGGCTGATTCCCTTCTGGTGTCTGATTGAAGCGCATCAATGAGTTCTTGTTCTATCAGCACACGTTCCATATATAAAGGTAAGACTCCTAAAATCTTTAAAGGTTTAACGACTTCTGAAATAGGCCTGTTCTTCAACAGATAATCGATAAAACGTAAATAAAATCGATAAAAGACACATAAAGCTATAATTGTAGGAAAATATTTACTACATTTGAAATATACTTCTTATGTATATGTTCCATTTATAGCCCCAACTGTAATAGGAACGCTTTAAAAACGGGCTTTCGCGGGGGCGAGCCCGTTTTTCTTTTTCCTCTTTTTACGTAAGAGAGTAGAACGTGTTGTAAGAATTATCGGCCAAAAACATCGATGAAATGCATAAAAAACGGTTAAAAAACCAAAAAGTTTTTGATTTTTGAAAAATCCATTTATATTTGTTTTCAACTTATGTGAACAATTGGTCTAGTAGAGCCCCAAATCGAAAGACCAAAAACCTAAAGAAGAGCGGAGCCCCAACCGCTCTTTTTTTATGCGAGCGATTGCATTTCCACCAAACTGAAATACACTCCTTTTTTATCTAGTAATTCCTGATGTCTTCCTTGCTCTACAATTTTGCCGCGTGACAGTACTACGATGTTATCAGCATTTTGAATAGTGGAAAGGCGGTGCGCGATTACAACTGAAGTTCGATTTTTCATCATTTTTTCCAAGGCATCTTGAACCAGGCGTTCGCTTTCGGTATCTAAGGCCGAAGTGGCTTCATCTAAGATCATAATGGGGGGATTCTTCAGGACGGCTCGTGCAATGCTAAGTCGTTGCTTTTGCCCACCACTTAACTTGTTACCACTATCACCAATATTGGTATGTATCCCTTCCGGAAGTTGCGAAACGAACTCCCAGGCATTCGCCACTTTAAGGGCATCGATTATTTCCTCATCGGACGCTGTGGTGTTGGCCACGCGTAAGTTTCCGGCCACGGTATCGTTAAACAAGATCGAATCCTGAGTAACCAGCCCAAGTAGGTTTCGAAGGGAGCGTTGCGTCATATCCGTAATCGCCACTCCGTCAATTGTGATACTACCTTTATTAACATCATAAAATCGCGTGATAAGATTGGCCAAGGTACTCTTTCCGCTTCCACTTTGCCCAACGAGAGCCACGGTGCTGCCTTTGGGGACATTGAGGGAAAAGTCTTCCAGCACCCATTCTTTATCATACTTAAATGAGATGTTATTGACCGTAATGGCTTGTGTGAAATCTGATTTCTCCACCGCATCAGGAGCATCTTTTATGGCCGATTCGGTTTCTAAGATGCTAAGTATCCGTTCGGCAGCGGCATTTCCTTTCTTAATGCTATAACTAGCCTTACTGATAGATTTTGCGGGGGTTAGAATTTGATAGGCCAATGCCATATACACCAAAAATAATTCGGCATTCAAGGTTTCATCCACCAATACCATGCGTCCTCCATACCAAAGCAATACCGCAATGGTAATGATGCCCAGAAACTCGCTGGTGGGCGACGCCAGATTTTGACGATTTAAGAGGGTGTTCGCATACTTGAAAAGGCGATGGGTAGAGGTCTGAAATTTTTTATAGAACAACCCTTCCGCATTAAACCCCTTAATAATTTTGAGTCCGCCTAAGGTCTCTTCCAAAAGTGAAAGAAAATAGCCTTGTTCGCTTTGGACCCGATCGGATTTGCTTTTTAGACTTTTTCCGATGGCTGAAATAATAAATCCTGAAATCGGAATAAAGATGAATACGAACAACGTAAGCTTGGCACTAATAAACAACATGGCAACGATCGCAAAGAGGATGGTAAGTGGATCGCGAACAATAAGTTCCAAAATCGATAAAAAGGAGTGTTGGATCTCGAGTACGTCATTCGTGATGCGGGCAATGGTATCTCCTTTTCGTTTTTCAGAATAGTACGATACAGGGAGGTCTACTGTTTTTTTATAGAGTTCATTTCGAAGATCTTTTAAGACTCCATTCCGAAGAAAGGTAATAAAAAACATGGCTAAATACCCAAAGACATTCTTTAGGAAGAACATGGTGATGACCAAGAGAATCATAAAGATCAATACATCATCGGTACCTTGGTTGGCCATCTGGGTAACGTAGTAATTGAGGTAATCTTCGGTATAATCTTTAAGATCGGTAATGCCCGTCCATTGTGGTTCGGTCTCCAAACGCTTTGTTTTGTCGAATAAAACCGTGAGCATGGGGAATAGCGAGATCATCGCTAAGGTTCCGAACAGAGCGTAAAAAATGTTAGATATGATATTTAACCAAGCATAACCACTATACGGCTTGGCAAATCGAATAATCTTCTTAAAGTACTTCACGAAAGGTTCAGGTGTTTTTTAATGCGGTCAATTTTGTCTTGAAGTGAGGCGGAATTGGAAGGAGCGTCTCCGGAATTCACACTCATATAAAATTTAATTTTTGGTTCAGTACCGCTAGGGCGTGCTGCGATTTTACTGCCATCCTCCGTCACGTAAATGAGCACATTGGAGTTAGGGATGTCCAGCGCTTCTTTTTCTCCCGTGTTTACGTAGGTCACCGTGCCATTCGCATAATCTTCCATGCGCGTCACCTTACTTCCGGCAATTTCAGTAAATGGATTTTCGCGTAACGCTTTCATCATGTCAGCAATTTCTTCGCTTCCTTTTTTACCCTTTTTGACCAAAGACACTAAATGCTCCTGATAATACCCATAGTTCTCATAGAGTTCTTGAAGGTATTCGTACAGGCTACTTCCCGCTGCTTTCTTCTGAGCTGCTATTTCGCACGCCAGTAAGGTTGCTGTTACGGCATCTTTGTCACGAACAAAATCGCCTACCATATAGCCGAAACTTTCTTCGCCGCCTCCAATAAATTCCAGCTCGGGGTGGTCTTTTACCATTTTTGCAATCCATTTGAAACCGGTGAGTCCTTCCATATAGATCACGCCATAATCATCTGCTAGACGTCTCATCATGGGGGTCGATACTATGGTGGAAGCAATAAACTGTTGTCCGTTTAATTTCCCAGCATTTTTCCATTGTTCCAGTAAAAAATGTGTTTTAACGACCATGGCTTGATTTCCGTTGAGGAGTGCTAAGGCACCCTCCTCATTCCGTACGGCAATTCCAAGTCGGTCGCAGTCGGGATCGGTTCCTATTACAATATCGGCACCCGTACGTTCAGCAATTTCCAGCGCCATGGAAAGAGCTTCCGGTTCTTCGGGATTTGGAGAGGCTACCGTTGGAAAATCTCCATTAGGTAGCGCCTGTTCTTCCACCACGTCTACATTCGTATACCCCGCTTGCTTCAATACTTTCGGGACCATGGTGATGGAAGTTCCGTGCAGGGAGGTAAAGACGATCTTTAAATTTTTCTTTGCTTCGGAAGAAGTGCCAAAAGACCCATGCTTTACGGAAGCCTCCGCAAAGGCGTCATCTACTTCCGTATCGATCGTCGAAATAAGGGATGGATTGGCCTCAAATTGTATATCGGTGTAGGAAAGCTCGTTAATAATCTTAATAATCTCACCATCCTGGGGTGGCACTAATTGTCCCCCGTCCTTCCAATACACTTTATATCCGTTGTACTCGGGCGGGTTGTGAGAAGCCGTCAACACGATGCCACACTGACAGCCCAAATGCCGCACAGCGAAGGAAAGTTCGGGAGTAGGCCGGAGGTCTGAAAACAAATAGACCCGAATTCCATTTGCCGAAAATACTTCAGCAACCGTACGCGCCAAGCTTTTACTATTGTGTCTACAATCGTAAGCGATGGCAACTTTAATAGTCTCGGTTGGAAATTGCGCCTTGAGATACTGTGAGAGTCCCTGCGTATTTTTTCCGAGCGTATATTTATTAATTCGGTTGTCACCAACGCCCATAATACCGCGCATCCCACCGGTTCCGAAGGCCAAATTCTTATAGAAAGAATCTTCAAGCCCTTCAGGATCGTGAGCGATCATTTCTTTAATTTCATGCTGGGTTTGGTCATCAAAAAATGGAGTGAGCCATCGATTGACACGTTCTAAGAGTTTTGGATCTATATATCTCATAATGTACCGAACTAAAGGGCAAAGGTACGGAAACCCAAACGCATAAAAAATACGGTTATGGTGCTTCGGTTAATTTTAGTAACATTTTATCGGAACTGACGATTCTCTTGAAATTGTTATGTAAACTGAAGAAAATTTAGGCTATGAGATACTTTTTCTTCCTTTTTGTATCGTTGGTTGCCCTCGCAAGTTGTTCCGAAGATGAAAAAGTTTCTACCCTAGTCTTGGCAGAAACTACCCATGGAGCTTTTATTCGAACCATCGAATTTCAGAATAGCGTTTTTATCACAGAAGACTTCTCTCAGCCGTTTCGTGTGTTGATCGAAGAACAGGACGAAGCTTTTGGTGGTTTACTCGAACGGGTTGAATTGTTTGTCCAATTTATTGATAATACACCGGAAGATGGCAACGCAAGCATCGGAGAAGTTGCCTTCAGAACCTTACTGCCAGTTGACTTCTACGAAGGGCCGTTTGAAATGCCCCGTCATGTACTGGAAATTCCCATTTTAGAGCTTACTGAAGCCCTAGGAATGGAAATCTCGCGGTTAGGTGTAAGCGATCAATTTGAAGTCCGACTCGAAGTTTTCTTGACTAACGGAAAAAGTTTTTCAGTGGGTAAAGGTTCTAATTGTATTGTGGCTTATGATACATTTTACAGCTCGCCCTACAGTTACACCATAAATATCGTTGAGCGAATTCCGGAAGATCTGTTTACAGGGGTTTATCGGTATGAATCGGTCGTGGACGGTCCTTTTGGCCCTACCTTTGGAGATCCTCATTTGGTGACGATATCTAGCGGAGCGTCTTCCAATGTTCGCGAAATACGGTTTGAAGACCTAACTGGAAGTTTAGCCGTTGATCAAGTACGGTTGCATCGGTTCACTATCGTTGGAAATAGTGCGGTATTCAGAAAAAATCAACTCAAGCGACTGTCACGGAACTGCGGAGAAGATGGGCAGCCAGTGATGCTGATTCCAGATGAACAGCCTGGTATTGCCAACGTATTAGACGATGCTGTGTTTGAATTGAGATTTCAAGAATTACCGAATGGAGGCGTACCCTCACCTGCGAGAATACGATTTTCCAAACAATAATAAAACTAAAAAAAATGGTATCTTTCTTTCATTGCTATGATGATCAGTAAAAAGAACCTCATATTTCTTGTATTTGGATTATTTCCGTTGTTGAGTTTTGGACAGCGGGAAGCGGCGAATTGGTACTTCGGAAACAACGCCGGACTTACCTTTAATTCGGGGAGACCGGAGGTTTTGCTCGACGGGCAACTATCTACTATTGAAGGTTGCGAATCCATATCGGATGCAGACGGAAACCTGTTGTTCTATCTTGACGGAAATTTCGTATGGAATCGACGCCATGAGATTATGCCTAATGGTTCCGACCTTTTAGGTAGTTTTTCCTCTACGCAGGCCGCTGTTGTCGTACCACATCCTACGCAAGACAACCTTTATTTTATTTTCACGGCGGATGCTGCAAATAATTACGAAGGTGGGGGCAGTGGTAGTGGCTTTAATTATTCTGTAGTCAACATGAATTTAGATGGCGGCTTTGGCGATGTCACCGAAATAAATACAAACCTATTACCCACCGGATCCGAGAAGGTCACCGCGGTATTCAATAGCGAGTCGGATGTCACATGGGTAATCACCCACTATTTGGATGCGATATATGCGTACAAAGTCGATGCTACAGGAATCGACCGCACTCCAGTAAAGACGATAATCGGTCCGGTAATTTCAGACCCAAAAAACACCCGAGGAGGTATCAAAGCGGCGCCTGATGGTTCTAAAATTGCCATTGCACATCTACAATTCTATCCTGAAAAATCTGGGAGCTTATATGTATACGATTTTGACGAAACCACCGGAAGAGTATCTAATCAGGTATTGGTGGGAACCGAATTGTTATACTACGGTATCGAATTTTCCCCTGATAGCAATTTACTGTACTCAAGCGGGCGATTTCAAGATCCTGATACGGGACTCAGTACCGATGCTGTGATCAATCAATACGATCTTTCGGTGCCGGATATTGGTTCCAGTAGATTTACCATTGGCCGCATTGAGAATTTTATACCTACCGATTTAGGAGGTAGTCTACAGCTCGCTATTGACGGAAAAATTTACTACTCCTTTCCCAATACCAAGCTTTCTGTAATTCGAACTCCTGAACTTAGAGGCTTGGATGCAGATTTTCGTCCGTTTTCAGTCGATTTGGGAGATCGATTTGCCATATATGGACTACCGCCTTTTATCCAGTCTTTTTTTGAAAGTATTGTTGACATTGAAAATTTCTGCTTCGGTGATGCCACCGAATTCACAATCGATACCGATGACCCCATTAATTCTATTTTTTGGAATTTTGGAGATCCGGGAAGCGGGGCTCAAAATACGTCAACCGATTTGGAACCGACTCATATTTTTTCGGCGCCTGGGGTGTATACGGTAACGCTGGAAGTCGATTTTGTAGATCGGGCGAATAAAACCTTTATTGAATTTGTCGAGATCAGTGCCATTCCTGAAGTAAACGAAGATGTTACATTGGTGCAATGTGATATCGATGGGGTAGAAGATCTTAGGACGCGTTTCAATTTAACCGAGGTGAGTGAAGATTTAATCGTAACAGAGGGCGATTTTACGATCAATTTTTTCGAAACCGAAACCGACGCTTTGAATAATGTCAATAGACTAGACCCTATTGGTTATCAAAATACAGCGAGTCCGCAGACCTTATGGGTGCGTGTTTTTGAAAATGCCGATTGTTTCACATTAACAACGATCACTTTAGAAGTAGAACCCATGGCCAACGCGGGAGACATTACTATTGCCGCCTGTAATAAGAGTGAGAATCCCATTGAAGTAGAAATACCCTTGTCTGAATTTGATGTGGTTTTGGAAGCAATCTATCCCGATGCCAATATCAGTTATTTCGACAATCAAGAGGACGCCTTGCTCGAATTAAATCCCTTTGTGGAAATTTATGAGGAGAGTCCGTTTTTTCCAACCGAGCTGTATTATCGAATAGAAAACGGAAATGATTGTGCATTCATTGGCCATATTATCGTAGAAGTTTTTACGAGTCCAAAACTCGATCCACAAGAAGTGATTCTTTGCGAGAATCAGGAGGAAATCAGTATCTCTCCGGGAGCTGGCTTTTTCAGTTATGAATGGGCCAATGGAGCCACGACAGAATCCATCACAGTAACGGAAGCAGGAGCGTATGAAGTTACGGTCTTTAACGGGTTGGATTGTAGTGATACTACCACCATTACCGTAACAAGTGGCAGCTTACCCGAAGACTTTTCGGTTACTATAGATGACTTTCAGACCAACAATAAAATTATATTCAATGCCCCTTCAGACGCAGGGCTGCGATTTTCTATAGACGGCGGTATTAGTTTGCAACCGCGCACGCGCTATGAAAACCTGTCTCCCGGTGTGTATGAACTTCAGGTTTGGGAGTCGTTGTGCCTGCTCTATGAAGAGGTGGTTTTAGTGGGAGGAGCCCCACGATATTTTACGCCGAACAATGATGGATATCACGATGTGTGGCAAATTACCGGAGGCGCACGAGAGCCGGGCGCGCGAGTTTTTATTTTCGATCGCTACGGAAAGTTGCTTACGCAAATGAGTGTGCAAGATTCAGGGTGGGATGGTACCTTTAACGGGCAACCTCTGCCTTCTAGCGATTACTGGTATCGATTGGTGTTAGCCGATGGAAGAGAGGTGCGCGGACATTTTACGCTAAAACGTTGACCCGTTCTTTGATGGTGTAGCGTTTGGTGTCACGCTGCGACTTCAGCAGCAATTCTCCTAAAAATCCGGCTACGAAAAACTGACTTCCCAAGATCATGGCGGTTAAGGCCAGATAAAATTGAGGGCGTTCTGTGATGAGGCGACCTGTTGGATTGATAAATAATTTATCGATTCCTAAGTAGAGGGCAAAACAAAAACCAACAAATAACATGATAGCGCCCCAGGCGCCAAAGAGGTGCATGGGTCGTTTTCCGAAGCGCGACAAAAAAGAAATGGTAATGAGGTCTAGAAACCCTCGTATAAATCGTTCGGCACCGAATTTTGTAGTTCCATATTTTCGCGCCTGATGTTGTACCACCTTTTCACCTATTCTTGAAAACCCGGCATTTTTCGCCAGCACCGGAATATAGCGATGCATTTCACCGGTCACTTCAATATTCTTAACCACTTCGTTACGGTAGGCTTTGAGGCCGCAATTAAAATCGTGTAATTTGACCTTGGAAGTGCGGCGTGCCGCGAAATTGAAAAGCTTAGAGGGTAAATTTTTCCCTAAGAATGGGTCGTACCGCTTTTTTTTCCAACCGGAAACCAGATCATACCCTTCAGAAATTATCATGTTATAAAGCTCCGGAATCTCTTCCGGATTGTCTTGCAGATCGGCATCCATGGTAATCACTACCTCGCCTTGCGCTAGTTTGAAGCCGGCATGCAACGCTTGCGACTTTCCGAAGTTTTTCAAAAATCGAATACCACGAACTTCCGGGTGTTCTGAAGCGAGCCTTTCGATGAGCTTCCAGGACTGATCGGTACTCCCATCGTCTATAAAAATCAACTCATATAAAAAACCATTGGATTGCATCACAGACGCAATCCAATGGTGTAGTTCGTTGAGCGATTCTTCTTCGTTAAGAAGTGGAATGACGACGGATAAATTCATAGATTAGGCGTGTTCTGGCCTGTTCTGTTTCATTACGAGTCCGCCAATCAGCGAAATAATAAATCCTAAAAACAAACTGAAAATAATGCCAATCGCAGTCATGATTACCGGGCTCATCATTTTTTCAGTAAAGCCCATAGCCATGTCCATTTGCTCTTGCGTCATTTCGGGGTTTTGTTCAATCATCTGCTCTTTGGTATAATCCAGAGTTTGCGCAATGAGATCGGGCTCAATAAATGTCATAAAAACATAATTGTAGATCACGACAATGATGGCTGAAACTAATGAAATTGCCAGACCTACCTTTAACGCCTCTCCCAGAGACATGAACCCGCCATTATCTTTTTTAAAGGTTTTGAGACCGTAGATAATGATCAAGATCATGATGACGATTCCGAGGGTAGAAACCCACCAGGGTCGTTCTATATGAACACCCAGTACATAAGCGATTACCGATAAGACAATCGAAAGTAAGGCCAAGACAAGCCCGTAGCTCATGGCTACTTTTTTTACAGATCCTTTGGTTTGTTCCATGTGCTGAAATTTTTTGGTTGCATCAGTTAGTAAACAAATGTAGTAAAATGTTACGTGCCGTAACTTTTAATTTAAAATTTCGATTTTATTTATTGTCCATTTATAATTAATCCTTAAATTTGCACACTCAAAAAAAGAGAAGCATTTAAAGATAAAGACGATGAAAAAAGGAATCCATCCTGAAAATTACAGACTTGTTGCCTTCAAAGACATGTCTAACAACGATGTGTTTATTACCAAGTCTACGGCAGAAACCAAAGAAACGATCGATGTGGATGGGACGGAGTATCCCTTAGTGAAGTTGGAAATCTCTCGTACCTCTCACCCGTACTACACCGGAAAACACAAATTGGTGGATACGGCCGGACGTATCGACAAGTTCAAGAACAAATACGCCAAGTTCAAGAAGCCGGCGAAACAAGAAGAAACAAAGGACAGCGAATAAGTTGTCTTCCTTTTCCCATACAAAACCTTCGATTTTTCGAAGGTTTTTTGTTTTTAGACTAAATTGATTCCTGCGGGTTAGTATCTTTACGATTATGAACTACATCCTTTTTGACGGCCCCGAACGCACCTCATTGTTGCCTTTTACCTTTACCCGTCCCGTGGCGGATATCCGTATTGGGATACGGACGCTCCGTGAAAAGTGGGAACATTTTTTGAAGACAGACACCTCGACGAAAACGGAAGCGTATCTCTCAAAAAAGTGGCCGCTTCAGGAAGCAGCACTTAATGTTTGGATCAACCCGGCCTTTCTTCCCACCGAAAATATTGTAAAAATTATTACGGGCTTAGAAAAGGGGCAGGCCTTGTATTTCGAAAATCAGCCTATTGCTTATGTTGCTGAGAAGGGAAGCGGATTGAAGGAAGCTGAATATGACATCATTCAGTATACACATACCGACCTCGTACATATTGTACATACCTGGGATATTTTTTCTAAAAACCACGAGGCGATTGCACGTGACTACAAGCAACTAACCCACGGAAGAACGTCTCAGGCCCTACCGGAAGGAGTCATAGCGTTGCATCCCGAGCGAATCTTTATAGAACCCGGAGCCACCGTGCAATTTTGTTCCCTCAATGCAACCGACGGCCCTATCTATATTGGTAAAGACAGCGAAATCATGGAGGGAAGCCTCATTAGAGGGCCTTTTGCACTCTGTGAAGGCGCAACCCTTAAAATGGGCGCTAAAATTTATACTGGCACAACCATTGGACCTCATAGTAAAGTGGGAGGGGAGGTTAATAATTCAGTGATCTTTGGATATTCTAATAAGGGACACGATGGCTTTTTGGGGAATTCGGTGCTGGGAGAATGGTGTAATTTAGGCGCCGATACCAACATTTCGAACCTTAAGAACAACTACAGCGAAGTTCGACTTTGGAGCTATCAGGACGAACGGTTTGCGCATACCGGTCTTCAGTTTTGCGGCCTCATGATGGGCGACCACAGCAAGTGTGGGATCAATACCATGTTCAATACCGGAACGGTGGTAGGGGTAAGTGCCAATATCTTCGGAAGTGGGTATCCCAGAAATTTTATTCCCAGTTTTAGTTGGGGGGGAAGCAAAGGGACGACAACCTATAAAACCAATAAAGCCTTTGAAGTGGCTGAACAAGTGATGCAGCGCAGGAGCAAGACTTTTGACGATACCGAAGCTGCTATTCTGCAACAGGTTTTTGACGATACTACCCGGTTTAGACGCGATTAAAAAGTAGGCGAAAGATACGCCTGCCAGTCGATGAACCCGTACGCCAGGAGAAAGCCAATAACAATCAATAGGGTTATGAAAAGAACTAGTAGCCATCGAAGTCTTCGCCACCTTTGCTCTTTTCTTCGCCTCTTAAATTGTTCTTTCTGAAAGGTAGCGTATTCGTGAATGTTCATCTGGCGATGGTCGTCCATCATTTTATAGGTTCCTGAGCGCTTACAATCGGATAGGTCATATATCGTTTTCCGTTTGCTCTTTTGCCAATCGTTAAATTTGATGCTGTCTGTCATTCCCCGTATGCCCATTACTCAAGTGTTTCAATATAGGTCGGTTTTAGCACTAAGTCGTTACTCGGTAGGGGTTTTCTTTACGTATTTGAGTACCAGAAAGTTTTGTGGATTGATTCCGAGACCGCTTACCTCTTTTCTCACAAATCGTATGGCTTTATCATAAAACAGCGGGACGATAGGCGCGTCCGCAATAACAATCGAATCCATTTCTCGATAGAGTACTTTTCTTCGCTCTAGTGAAGAAATACTTCGAGCCGCCACATATAAACTGTCAAAAGTTTCATTTTTATAATGGGTATAGTTAGGACCATTCGGCGTAAAATTTTCGCTGTAGAAGAGCGACAGGTAATTTTCGGCATCGGGATAATCGGCAATCCAACTGGCTCGAAAGACGTCAAGTTCGCCTGTGCTTTTCATTTGACGCAGTGTAGAGGGCGGTACTACATCGATGCTCACATTAATCCCTAGTTTTTCTAATTCACGCTGCACGTATTCACAGATATCAAGATACTGGCTATTCGTACCTATGACAATTTCGGGAGCGGTATCTCCTGTTTCTGAAGTGTATTGTGCGATCAACTGGCGCGCCTTCTCAGGATTGTATTCGTAGCCCTCAATGCGGTCAAACCCGGGAAGTCCTTGTGGTATGACGCCGTGAATCGCAGGAATTCCCATACCATTTCGCAAATAGGTAATCATTTTTTCACGATCAAAACCATAGTTGATGGCCTGTCGCAGCGCTTTCGATTGGATCTCGGGCGTATCTCCGCCTAAAAAGAAGCCCAGATATTCTGTATTAAGGTAAGGTGCGGTAATCAGTTCCACCGCGTCTTCGTATTTGGGCTGTAGTTTTCCGGTGGTGGTGATGATCTCATCTTTGTACGAGTTATCTAAACTGGAAACAAAATCGATGTTTCCCTGCGCAAATTGTAGAAATTCACTTTGTTTATCAGGTAAGAAGGTAATGGCAACAGCTTCGAGGTAGGGTAAGGAATTTCCATCCGCATCTGTTTCAAAGTAATTTGGATTTTTGCGGAAGACCAATTTGATGTTCTCTTCCCATAGCTTGAATTGGAAGGGGCCTGTGCCTACGGGATTGCTTCGGAATTCACTGCCGTAGGTTTCCACTGCTTCTTTGGGAATCACCGAACAATACCGCATTGATAACAATCCTAGAAAGGCCGGAAACGGTTGTTTTAACTGAATAACAAAGATACTGTCGTTAGGCGCTTCATACGAGGCAACGTTACTCATTACCCAGCTCCCGGGGGAAGCGACTTTGGGATCGGTTAAACGATCGAAGCTATAGACAAAATCAGCGGCCACCACCTTGCGGGTGGTGTCAGGAGCAAATACTTCACTGTTGTGATAATACACGTCATCTCTTAAGTAGAAAGTATAGGTTTGGGTACTGTCGTTAATTTCCCAACGTTTGGCGATATCGGGCTGAATGTTCAGCGAATCGTCCAATTGTACGAGTCCGTTGTACAACTGATTCGTCGGCCAGATGGTTTGCGGATTGCGAGCAAAGGCCGGGTCTAGCGTAGGAATATTGCTGTGTTCGTTATAGCGGAAGACGTGATGGTCTTTTTCAGATCCTTCCGAAGACTCACACGCAACGAACAACCCTGCACAACTCGCTGAAAATAGGACAAATAGGATTCGTAACGGATACATCATACGCTTTTGAGAACCAATTTTAGTTTGTAACTTTGCGCCCTCGTTTGCTAAAATACAAGAATGAACGCTCACAAAAAAGTTGCATTTTACACCTTAGGATGTAAGCTGAATTTCAGTGAAACCTCTACCATAGCTCGCTCCTTCACCGAGGATGGTTTTATGCGTGTGGATTTTTCTGAGGCAGCCGACATTTATGTGATCAACACCTGTAGCGTTACCGAGAATGCCGATAAGCGTTTTAAAAGTATCGTCAAGCAAGCCAAAAAAGGAAATCCTGAAGCTTTTATTGCCGCAATTGGCTGTTATGCCCAATTAAAGCCGCAAGAACTTGCCGATGTAGACGGTGTCGATTTAGTATTAGGCGCTACCGAAAAATTTAAACTTACCGGGTACATCAATGATCTATTAGCGCATCCCGAATCGTTTGCCAATGGTACCGCACAGATTCATTCGTGCGATATTGACGAAGCCGATTTCTATGTAGGTTCCTATTCTATTGGCGATCGCACGCGAGCCTTTTTAAAGGTACAGGATGGGTGTGACTATAAATGTACGTATTGCACCATCCCTTTGGCGCGTGGTATCTCCCGAAGCGATACCTTAGAAAATGTCTTGAAAAATGCCGCGGAAATAAGTGCGCAAGGGATTAAGGAAATCGTGCTCACGGGGGTGAATATTGGCGATTATGGAAAAGGAGAGTTCGGAAACAAAAAACACGAGCATACCTTCTTAGAATTGTGTCAGGCCTTGGATGAGGTTCCCGGCATCGATCGTTTGCGTATCTCGTCTATCGAACCCAATCTACTGAAAAATGAAACCATAAATTTTGTGGCTGCATCGCGCACCTTCGTGCCACACTTTCACATACCGTTGCAAAGTGGAAGCAACAAATTACTAAAGTTGATGCGACGCCGCTACATGAGAGAACTGTATGTAGATCGCGTAAACCAGATCAAAGAAGTGCTGCCTCAAGCCTGCATTGGGGTTGATGTGATTGTTGGCTTTCCCGGTGAAACCGATGCCGACTTTTTAGAAACATACACGTTCTTGCAAGAATTGGATATTTCTTATTTGCATGTGTTCACCTATTCGGAACGTGACAATACTCCGGCCGCGACCATGGACGGGGTGGTGCCTAAAAAGGTTCGAAGCAAACGCAGTAAGATGTTACGCGGACTCTCCGCTAAAAAACGCCGTGCTTTTTATGAAAGTAGGTTGGGCACAGAAGCGACCGTACTTTTTGAAGGTGAGAACAAACTGGGATACATTCACGGATTCACTGAAAATTACGTGAAAGTAAAAGCGCCATGGGATCCAGCGCTGGTAAATACCTTACATAATGTTCGATTAGATCGAATTGATGAGGAAGGAATGGTGCGTTGTTCTTTTATTGCCAGCCCGGTATTGGGTTAGGGATTGAAGCAACCTACCGCGTAGTGCGGAAAGCCTGTCTGCCGACAGGCAGGCCCGACGTCGCACTGCGACGGAACCCCCCAACACTTTTAAATACTAATACCCACTGGAAGTAGGCTCTTGTATTTTCTACGATTTTTACGCATGAATCCCGCCACTTCGGGGCTGGTAGGCACTAAATTGATGCCGCGATCTTTTACCTCTTCGAAGACCGCCTTGATGAAAATATCACGAAAGCCCTGCTCTTCCAGAATGTCAGGCATCTCGTATTTGGTGAGAAAGATCTTCCGATCTTGTAAGGCGTACTCAATGCGCGCCATGTTGTCTCCCACTTCCAGTTCAAACTGGCGTAGGAACTCATTATCGGTAATTTCTACATCTTCAATCATGGGAAGTTATTTATATCGTTAATTCATCGGTATTTCTATCACTAAAATTCGACTGTTGGCGGCAATGTCAAGGGCCACTTCATGGGTATCCCAAACACCTACCGCATCTCGTTTCTCCAGGTGCTCATCAGCCACACTAGCGGCGCCTTCAATCACAAAAACGTAGGCACCGTGTGATTTGTTGTGTAATTGATACGTAATGGAAGTTTTTTCGGAGAAGTCGCCCAAACTAAAATACGCTTGCTGATGTACCCATAATTGTTCGCCTTTGGCCACATCTTTAGGGGCCACTACGGTTGCCAGTTGATTGGGTTGTAAGAGACTCGCAATCTTTTTTTGATCGTAACGAGGTGCCACGTTTTCGGTTTCCGGAAATACCCAAATCTGGAACAGGGTAACCGGCTCTTTACTACTGGCATTGATCTCGCTGTGTTCTACACCGCTTCCGGCGCTCATCACCTGAATATCACCCGCCTGGATAATTCCTTCGTTCCCCATAGAGTCACGATGCTTCAATGCTCCTGTCTGCGGAATGGTAACGATTTCCATGTTCTCATGAGGATGCTTTCCGAAGCCCATTCCCGGTGCCACGGTATCGTCGTTCATAACGCGTAGGAGTCCGAACTGCAATCGTTTCGGATCGAAGTAATTGGCAAAACTAAAAGAGTAATTTGCCTGAAGCCAACCATAGTCGGCTGAACCTCTTGTGTTAGCAGTATGTAAAATCTTTTTCATGGTAGCCCCAAAACAAGGTAGTCTTGTTACCTTTGTTTACAAATTTACGAAAATTCTGACGGCTCTACCGCCTCAGCCTTGTTAAAGCCCTATGGAGCACTCTAAAATTCCAGTCTATTTTGTACCCGGAATGGCCGCCGGAAAGGAAATATTTAAGAATATCAAACTGCCCGAAGATCGCTATGAGATGCAAGTGATCGAGTGGTTAATTCCGGAAAAGGGTGAGTCGATGCCACATTATGCCAAGCGCATGGCGGCATACGTTACCCAGCCAGAGGCGGTGCTTGTTGGTGTTTCCTTTGGTGGAGTGGTTGTTCAGGAGATGGCGGCATTTTTAACACTTCGGAAGGTTATTATCATTTCTAGTGTGAAGTCACAAGCCGAATTACCAGGCCGATTGCACTTTGCACGTAAGACCAAAGCGTATAAATTGCTTCCTACCGGCTGGATGCTCAATGCCGATGATCTTACCAAATTTGCGGTTGGGCCTCGTTCTAAAAAGCGTTTGTCACTGTATCAGCAATTTTTACATGTGCGAAACAAACAATATCTCGATTGGGCCATTGCCCATATGGTGAATTGGCCACGCACCGAAATCGATGAAGAGGTAGTACATATACACGGGGATGAAGACCTAATTTTTCCTTTTAAAAATATTACCAAAAAGGAAGACTGTTTTGTATTAGAAGGGGGAACGCATATCATGTTGCTCAATAAAGGGGCAGAAGTTACGAAGACGCTACGCCAGATCATCGGGGCTTAAATCACTGTTAAATACTTGAAGGAAGCGCCTAGTTTCGCTATCTTTAATCAAAAATTTATGTTTATGACTACGTTAGTTTCCAAGATAGGATTATTGATTGCCGTGGTTGGGGTAAGCGGACTTTGTGTGAATGCCGTACAAGAGTCTCCCAATACCGATGAAAGTTTGAATAAGCGAATGGTTAATGATTACAATGTATATGCCTTGCCGCTCCCTGAAACCATGAGCTTTGCCGGCGAGCCGGTGCCGCTCAATGATCCGGATGTGCGCGAACGATTAGATCGCGAGCTGCTGGTTAATACCTACTGGCAGTCTAATGGCTTGCTCATAATGAAACGGGCCCATAAATATTTTCCTATCATAGAGCCTTTGTTAGAAAAATACGGACTCCCAGATGATTTTAAATATTTGGCGGTAGCCGAAAGTGCGTTGGAAAACAATAGCTCTCCTGCAGGGGCCGCTGGATTTTGGCATTTTTTGAAAGGTACGGGGCGTGAATATGGACTCGAAATTAACGATTACGTAGATGAACGGTATCACTTGGAAAAAGCGACGGAAGTAGCTGCTGAATATCTGAAGAAGTCGAAAGAGCGCTTTGGAAGCTGGACGCTGGCAGCAGCTGCGTACAATGCCGGTAACTATGGCGTATCGAAACAAATCGACCGTCAAAAGGCGCAGAATAATTATTACGACCTACTTCTTAACAGCGAAACGAGTCGCTATGTCTTCCGAATTCTTGCTTTTAAAGAGATCTTAAGCAATCCGCAGAAGTACGGGTTCAACTTTAGAGAAAAAGATTTATATACGGCAGTACCTACCTACGAAGTAAAAGTAGATACCCCGGTAACCGACTTTGCCGAGTTCGCCAAGCGGTTCGAGATCAACTACAAAATCTTGAAAATTCATAACCCCTGGTTGCGAGAGACTTATTTAAAGAATGCCTCCGGAAAAGAGTATATGATCGAAATTCCCGAAAAAGGATATTACAACACGAGTACGGGACAATAATTACCGTCGTCCTCGGCGACCTCCTCGACCACCGCCAAATTGTTGGCGTGGTACCCCAGCGCGCTTCATTTGCTGTTTCATCATTTTAATTTGATCGTCGAGCATATTGTGCTTGTCTAACTTTTTAGCATCCGCCAAAAGCATTTCCGCCTCGCGTTTGCGATTCTTGGTCATTGCAATACCTGCGAGATTCAGTTTTGCCATGGCGAGGTCGGTATCCATGTTCAGCCCTAAACTTACCGCTTTCTTGAAATATTTTTCAGCCTCGTTCATATTAGACTGCGACACCATGAGTCCGTTGAGGTAATTATAGTACCCCTGTTGTTTCCGCACTAAGGAAGCTTCTGGATTTTTGATCTTGTCCAACCATTTTTTGGCTCCAGGGAAATCCTGTTTCCGAAGACGGAGAAAGGCCAATAAGATGATCTCATTTTTGAAGTACAGAAAGATAAAAATTCCCGCGAGCAGAACGTACATGATACCGTTGCCGATATTTCCTTCGAAGAATTGCCACACTGCGAGTCCGATTGCTACCGCTGCAAAGAATAATTTGATGTTTTTATGGAACATGATAGGTGCTTTATTTGAAGGCAGCAAAGGTATGAAAATCTATCAAGATTTTTTTGTGTTTTGCGTTTGGGAAAGTAAAAAATCATTGTATATTTGCACCCGACTTTTACGAAAGGTCTTTACGAACAGAATTTTTCAGAAGAAAACATAAGATACGATGAAAAGAACATTTCAGCCATCTAAGAGAAAGAGAAGAAACAAACACGGTTTTAGAGAGCGTATGGCTTCCGTAAACGGAAGAAAAGTATTGGCTGCCCGTCGCAAGAAAGGGAGAAAGAAATTGAGTGTCTCTTCTGAAACACGTCACAAAAAATAATGTTGATAAATCATAAATAAAAAAGGTGTTGTTTACAAGCAACACCTTTTTTTTATACCCTCACGCATTGTAATTTTACCGAACCGAAAATACCCTTACAACATGCCAAAAAATAAGTCTATCAAATCGGTTTTAATCATCGGATCCGGTCCTATTGTGATCGGACAGGCTTGTGAATTCGACTATTCTGGGTCGCAATCGCTACGATCACTTAGAGAAGACGGTATTGAAACCATTCTCATCAATTCGAATCCGGCAACCATCATGACCGACCCTTCTATGGCCGATCATGTGTACCTGTTGCCACTTACAACCAAATCAATTGTAAAGATCCTAAAGGAACATCCGCAAATTGATGCGGTCTTGCCTACCATGGGAGGACAAACGGCTTTGAACTTGTGTATTGAAGCAGACGAAAAGGGGATCTGGAAAGACTTTAATGTAAAACTGATAGGGGTAGACATCAGCGCGATCAATATCACCGAAGACCGCGATCAGTTCAAAGAGTTGATGCGAGAGATCGGTGTGCCGGTGGCCCCGGCAAAAACGGCAAAATCGTTACTGCAAGGAAAAGAAATCGCGCAGGAATTTGGACTTCCGCTTCTCATCCGTGCTTCCTTTACCCTGGGTGGAGCAGGAGCGGCCTTGGTAGAAACCGAAGACGAATTTGAAGCGGCCTTGTCACACGGACTAGAGGTGTCGCCCATCCACGAGGTACTTATCGATAAGGCCTTACAAGGATGGAAAGAATATGAGTTAGAGCTACTGCGCGATAAGAATAACAATGTGGTGATCATCTGTACGGTAGAAAATATGGACCCCATGGGGATCCATACCGGAGACTCCATTACGGTGGCCCCTGCGATGACATTGAGCGATACCGCGTTCCAGCGGATGCGTGACATGGCGATCAAAATGATGCGCAATATTGGCGATTTTGCGGGAGGATGTAACGTACAGTTTGCCGTAAGCCCCGATGAGAAAGAAGACATCATCGCGATCGAGATCAACCCTCGTGTCTCGCGTTCGTCGGCATTGGCCTCGAAGGCAACTGGGTATCCTATCGCAAAAATTGCCGCAAAACTGGCTCTTGGATATACGCTAGACGAACTCGACAATCAAATTACGAAAACTACTTCGGCCTTATTTGAACCGACCTTAGATTATGTGATCGTTAAGATTCCGCGTTGGAACTTCGACAAGTTCGAAGGTTCCAATCGAATTCTCGGTCCGCAAATGAAGTCGGTAGGAGAAGTGATGGGAATCGGTCGCTCTTTTCAGGAAGCGTTACACAAAGCAACCCAGTCGTTAGAGATCAAGCGAAACGGTCTGGGAGCCGATGGTAAGAGCTACACCGACTACGAACAAATTCTCGACAAGCTTAGAAATGCCAGTTGGGATCGGGTGTTTGTGATCTACGACGCCATTCAACTGGGAATTCCGCTAAGCAGAATCCACGAAATCACCAAGATAGATATGTGGTTCTTGAGACAATACGAAGAACTGTATTTGTTGGAAAAGGAAATTTCAAAACATAGCTTAGACACCTTACCTAGAGAGTTACTGCTTGAGGCAAAGCAAAAAGGATATGGTGACCGCCAAATTGCGCACATGCTGTCTTGTTTAGAAAGCGAAGTCTACAAAAAACGCGAAGAGCTCAATATTCAACGTGTGTACAAGCTGGTAGATACCTGCGCAGCCGAATTCGTCGCACAAACCCCATACTATTATTCCACCTTTGAGAATGAAATGGAAACGGCCGATGGCCAGCGGTTGGTTGCGAATGATAGTCCGGTGACCGATAAGAAAAAGATCATCGTATTGGGTTCAGGCCCCAATCGTATTGGGCAGGGAATCGAGTTTGATTACTGTTGTGTGCACGGGGTTCTGGCTGCCGCGGAATGTGATTACGAAACCATCATGATCAACTGTAATCCGGAGACCGTTTCAACCGATTTTGATGTCGCCGACAAGCTCTACTTCGAACCGGTCTTCTGGGAACACATCTACGACATCATTCGCCACGAGAATCCGGTGGGCGTCATCGTACAATTAGGAGGTCAAACAGCCTTGAAATTGGCCGAGAAGTTAGATCGCTACGGAATCAAGATTATGGGAACCAGCTATCAAGCCCTGGATTTGGCGGAAGATCGTGGAAGTTTCTCAACCCTGCTGAAAGATAATAATATTCCCTACCCTCGCTTTGGAACGGCGGAAACCACCGAAGAAGCGCTGGCCTTAGCCGATACCTTAGACTTCCCTTTACTGATTCGTCCTTCGTATGTGTTGGGCGGACAAGGAATGAAAATTGTGATCAACAAACAAGAATTGGAGGCGCATGTGGTCGATTTACTGCGGAAAATTCCGAATAACAAATTACTGTTAGACCACTATTTAGACGGTGCTATTGAAGCAGAAGCCGATGCGATTTGCGATGGTGAAGATGTCTATATCATCGGAATTATGGAGCACATCGAACCTTGTGGCGTGCATTCGGGTGATTCGAATGCCTTATTGCCTCCGTTTAATTTAGGCGATCTGGTGCTTCAGCAAATAAAAGACCATACCAAGAAGATCGCTTTGGCGCTCAATACGGTGGGATTGATCAATATTCAATTCGCGATCAAGGATGACCATGTGTATATTATCGAAGCCAATCCGCGTGCGTCACGAACCGTTCCTTTCATCGCGAAAGCCTATGGTGAACCCTATGTGAATTACGCGACTAAAATTATGCTGGGGGAAAAGAAGATCAAAGATTTTACCTTTGAACCACAGTTAGATGGCTACGCGATCAAACAACCGGTGTTTAGTTTTAATAAGTTTCCGAACGTTAACCGTCAATTGGGACCTGAAATGAAGAGTACCGGAGAAAGCATCTTATTCATTGAAAGTTTGAAAGACGACGAATTTTACGAGTTGTACTCACGTCGCAGAATGTATTTGAGTAAGTAACGAACTGCTGAAATCTATCTATAATAATATCTCCGGAACTTGTTTTCGGAGATTTTTTTATTGACGGTTGAAGTGGGGAGATTGCTCTTTGGAAACTTCGGTAATAAAATATTTGGTATCGCCCCAGAAGAAGAACGTGTCAAAACGTTCTACGTAGGTAACCTTAACGTAATGTCCTTGATATTCCTGAAGCTTTTGAATGACCTCTTCTTTGTTCTTCAGTACCGAGAATGAAAAGATCTGGGCACCACTAATTCCCTGACTGATCTCTCCCTCCCAGGTTTTTACCAGTACTCCCTTATGACTGAATTTGATCAACTCACCGGCGCGCGTCCCTTCACTATACGGTATGGTCGCTACAACCGCGAAGTAAATGAGATAGATGGCGAGCAGGCTTCCCAAAATAATAAAAAGAACTTTTTTCATACCTATAATTGTCAATGCTGATTACTCGTCTTCTTCAGCGCGTTTTAAAAGTTTATCATCAATCGCCTTACTCGCTTTTGCTCCCAGTTTTTTCAGTTTCTCGACACGACGAATTAAATTCCCGCGTCCGGTCAATTTTTTCATAGCGCCTTCATAGCTATTTTGAACGGTGCCGATCTGCTTTCCGATCTTGATCAACTCATCCGTTAAATTCGTAAAACTGTCGTATAAAGCTCCGGCTTGTGTTGCAATTTCCATGGCATTCTGTTTCTGCCGATCATTCTGCCAGAGATTATCCACCAAACGAAGTGCCGCCAACAGGGTAGAAGGCGTCACTATGATGACCTGCTTTCCGAAGGCGATTTCATAGAGGTTAGGTTCGTGGGCCGAAGCCACCGCAAACGCAGGCTCAATAGGAATAAACATAAACACTGTATCGGGGCTTTCATCAATCAAATAATGGTAATTCTTGGTGCTAAGCTGATCTACATGACGCTTGATGGAGGCGATGTGTTGTTTGAGGTACCGTTGTTTGTCTTCGGGATCTTCAGACGCCACGTAGCGTTCAAAATCGACTAAAGATACTTTGCTATCTACGATCATTTTTTTACCATCCGGAAGATGAATCAGGACATCAGTTTGCAACCGTTTGCCTTCGGCATTGTTGTGGCTATCCTGAAGGGTGTACTCGCGATCTTTTTCCAGACCTGATTTTTCGAGTATTCTCGTTAAGATCAACTCACCCCAATTTCCTTGCATCTTACTATCCCCTTTCAGGGCTTTGGTAAGATTGTCGGCATCCTTGCTCATTTGTTGATTGAGCTCGGCGAGCGTTTTAATTTGTTGTCGTAATTCGCTGTGCCGCCCTAAACTTTCTTTGTTGGTTTCTTCAACTCGTTTTTCAAAGGTTTTGATCTTTTCTTGAAGGGGATTTAGCAGTATCTCTAAACTCTCCTTATTCTGTTTGGTGAATTTATGTGACTTTTCGTCCAGGATCTTATTGGCCAGATTTTCAAACTCTTTACTGAATTTTTCCTGCAACTTCTCGACTTCTTCTTTTTGTTCGCGGTTTTTCTGCTGAAGATTTTCAAAGTCGGCGTTCCTGCGAATCAATTCGCTATTGAGAAATTCTTTCTCTTTTCTGATATCTTCCCGTTCCTGATGAATACTTTCCAGTCGTTCGTGCAGTCGCTCTTCCTGATGCCGAAATTGGTCAATGCGCTCTTCCAGTTTTCCGGTCTGTTCCTTCACTTTCACACGCGCTAACAGATTTCCCACAAAGGCACCTGCCAAAACGCACAACACACCAATGACAATAAAAAGAATGGGTTCGCTCATAAATTTCGTTCGATTTCAGGGACGTTGTATCCTTTCAAAGATAATCAATTCTTCATGGTAAAACGCCCCGTTTTTGTATCAAAGTGAATGGTGTCTTTGGGAAACAAGGTGTCAAAACATCGCTGCTCTATGAGTCGGCAAGGCGTGTCGAAATGATAGGCATCGGGCGTTAAGACCAACATTTTATCGCAAAGCTGAATGGCCAGATTGATATCGTGCGTAGCAAATAGGATGGTTTTTCCTATTTCCGAAGTGAGTCGTTTCAGTAATTTAAACACATAGGCTTGATGGTACATGTCTAGATGGGTGGTGGGTTCGTCTAAAATGATCACTGGCGTATCCTGTGCCAGGGCACGGGCCAGAAATACACGTTGCATTTGCCCGTCACTCAATTCGAAACATTTTCGCTGCGCCAATTGAGTGGTTTCCGTCTGCTCCATGGCGTGTTGCACAGCGTGATGGTCTTCTTCAGTTAAACGACCCATCCAGTTAGTATAGGGTTGTCTTCCTAAGGCAATGAGTTCTGAAACATATAAATTTTTGGACGCGGGAGGCTCGGTAAGCACCACACTGATGTTGGAAGCAATTTCCAACGAATTCATTTGGGCCATGGGCGCACCCATGAGGGAAATGTCTCCAGCCAACGAGGGTTGCATTCCTGCTATGGTTCGTAGCACTGTAGACTTCCCAATTCCATTTGCACCCACAATGGCTAGTAACTCATGGGTGGAACATTCAAAATTGAGATCATGTACAACGACATGTGTTTTCTTTCGTTGCTCATAACCCGCCGAGAGATCGCGTATTTGTAAGGTGCTATGTGCGGTTTTCTTAGCCATTAAAAGAGTAGTCGTTTTTTTCGTACTAGTAACCAAATAACCACGGGAGCTCCTAATAGCGAGGTAATGGCATTGATAGGGAGTGTCCATTCACTGTAAGGCCATTGCGCTACGGTATCACAAAGCAGCATTAAAATACTTCCAAAGAGCATAACAGCCGGAAGTAAGATGAGGTGGTTTGAGGTTTTAAAGAATTGCCTGGTGAGATGTGGTACGGCCAAGCCAACAAAGGCAATGGGGCCGGCAAATGCGGTAATACTTCCGGCCAAGAGGCTGGTGATGACAACGAGGATGAGCAGGTTTTTTTTCAAATGAACGCCCATACTTTTTGCATAGTTTTCGCCCAATAGTAAGGCATTAAGTGATTTGCTTTTACCTATCGCCCAAAGCATTCCAGTCATGCAGCAAGCTGCCAAGATACCAATTCCTTCCCAAGACACATTGCCCAGGCTTCCGAAGCTCCAAAAAATATACTTCTGTAATAATTCGGCATTGCTAAAATAGCTGAGAACGGCTACTACCGCACTCGTCACACTCCCAAACATGAGTCCGATGATCAAAATCGCCATCGTATCCTTCACTCGAAGCGTCACCACTACCACAGCCAAGAGCACCAAAAAACTTCCCAGGGCAGACGCCCCCACTAAACTCCAAGGGTTCACCAGCGCGGTTCCTAAAAAACCACCGGCAATCCCCGCTCCTAAGATGAGTAACGCAACGCCAAGGCTAGCTCCGCTGCTGAGACCCAGCACAAAGGGGCCGGCTAATGGATTCCTAAACAAGGTTTGCATCAGCAGTCCTGCTACTGCCAGACCACTTCCGCAAAGCATGGCAGTAATCGCTTTGGGAAGGCGGTATTGGGTAATAATAAACTGCCAACTCTCTTTAATCGAGTCGCCTCCCAGGAGTACGTCCGCAATAGCATCTAATGGAATGCCCACGGAGCCCAAAGAAATATTCAAGAACAAGGCTGCGACTGTCAATATTCCTAACAGAAGAAAATGTTTTTTGAAAGAGGAGGCGGTGGTCATGGCTCCAAAGGCGTAAAAAATTGAAAGGTATGATTGGGTAGAAGCTCTGGGTGTAATATCTTGATGATGTCTTGCAGTACCCAATCAGGTCGATTGGGCGCGAGTTCATAATAGAGTACTCCTCCAGTCGCTCCTTTTCTATTGGTGAAACTGAAGACTTTTTTATTTTGAAAGGCTTCAAACTGTTCGTATACGGAATGGGCCTCTCGCAATTGTTGGAAGCTGGTAAATTGAGCGGGACCAATCCAGACGTCGGCGGTACGTCCTTTCTCGAGTACCGATTCTATATTGAGGGAAGCGCTTCCAGTTCCTTCGGTGTCGGCCCACAGGTACGCTCCTTGAGCATCGGCAATAAATTGGGCGGCCCAACTATCTCCCTGTGGGAGGTACCATACGTCTTTATACATGGCACCACTTAACACCGTTGGTTTCTTAGCGGCGGTTTCAGCAAGCTTTTTGGCTTCCAGGTAGTTGGCTTCAATCGTTTTAAAAATACTGTCTGCTTGTTGTTCTTTTCCGAAGAGGACCCCAAAAAACTTGATCCATTCCGCTTTGCCCAGAGGGTGTGTTTCGGTCCAGTCGGCGTTATACAACACAGGAATACCGGTTCTTTCAAGGGTCTGAACAGTTTTATTATCTCCTTCCACCGCGAACGTAACGACGGCTTCAGGCGAGAGGTCAATAATCAGTTCGGTATTGAGGGCTTCGTTTTTACCTAGTTCTTTAACCTTTCCCGCATCGATACGTTCGCGTGTTTTTTCCGAAGAAATATAGCGTAGGTTGGGAAAACCTACTAAACGTTCTTCCACGCCCAGCATTTCTAAGGAGGGAATGTGCGTTGTAGAGGTGACCACAATGGTGTGTATTGGAGTTGTTACGATCGCATCGAATGTTCCTTCAGGATGCGCTTCGCCTTCGGGAACCAAAGCATAGGTAAATCTTTTCTCCGCTCCCGGCCAGGGTCGAGTAATGGTGATACTACTATATCGGCCATGGTCTTGTAAGGTAAACCCATTGGCGTAGTTTAATTGGAGTGAAGTTGTTTCACCGGCTACTACCGATGGCTGCTTCTCAGTATTTCTACAGGCGAATACCACCATGAGTGCGAGCAGTATGTTCACAATTTTATGCATGCTCAAAAATAAGGCTTTTTAATGGGCTTGTGCAACGGCATAAAAAACGTATTTTCGCAGCAGTTTTGGTGTCTATTCCATTTTTTGGATAGCCTTAAAAGGGAATTCAGTGAAATGCTGAAGCTGTTCCCGCAACTGTAAGCTGTCGTTAAGACGTATCGAGTACCACTGTCTGCCTTTGGCGGATGGGAAGGAGATACCGCGAGCAAGCCAGGAGACCTGCCAAACCAACTATTTGTCTAACTTTCGGGATAAAAGTGAGGCGTTGTATGCTCGTGCGACACGGGCATTCAATGATCCGATGGAGCGGGAATTCTCCCTCTTTTCTTCCGTACATTATGTACAACATGAAACAATTTAGTATGTTCCTGATCCTATGGGGTCTTGGAATGAGTATGATAGCTCAAGAACAGCGTTTGGAAACCATAGACACGGTGTATTTGGCTAGTAAAACACCAACTCCATCTTTAAATAGCGGAAAAATCATTACTGTGATCGATGCATCACAACTACAACAACGGCCAGAAGCTTCCGTAGCCACCCTAATTAATGAATTGTCCGGAATCGAGATCAACGGAGCTCGAAGTAATGCAGGGCAAAATTTACGATACGCTGTTCGCGGTGGAAGCAACAGGCAAGTGGTTGTTATGGTGGATGGCGTGCAGCTCAATGATCCGTCTCAAATTGCCAACGACTTCGATCTTCGGTTATTACCGGCTGCAGCTGTAGAACGGATTGAAGTGCTTCGTGGAGCCTCTAGTGTACTCTACGGAAGTGGGGCTGCCACGGCCGTAATAAGCATTACCACCAAGCAAGAGGAAAACAAACCTATTACAGCACAGTTTCGATCGGTATTGGCGACCAATCGCTCTGCCGAAGGAGATTTCGAAAAAACAGATTGGGATTCGTATACGAATCATGCGCGGGTAAGTGGTACATTCGGTGCTTTCTTTTATAATGCAAGCTTCGGAAATCAATACACTGACGGAATTTCTGCGATTGCAGCTCCTGAAGATGCTCCTGCTTTTGAAAGTGATGTGTTTAATCGTTATAACGGTACGATTCGGTTGGGGGTGCATCTTTCTGATAACGTAATGTTCAGTCAGTTTTTAAGTATTGATAAGTTCAAATCTGATTTTGATGATGCCGTATTGTTTGATGCGGAATACCAAAGTATCTCCGATCAGTTGCGAACCGGAGGCCATTTTCAATGGAAATACAAGAACGGTATCTACGTATTTAACGACAACTACACCTGGCTTGAGCGTACCATATCGTCTTCCTTTCCGGCGAAGTACGATTCAGATTCGTATACGTTCGATAATTATTTACGACATAATTTTTCCGAAGATCTTGCGGTGGTCATCGGACTCAACGGAAACTTCAGCAGTTTTAATTCGTTTTCAATACCCTTCGGTGAAACTGATTTCTCTCAAGACATCGATGAGGAGGTGGCGTCCTTTAGCATCATTGACCCCTACCTCAACACCACTTATAAAACACCCATCGGACTGCAACTTCATGCCGGTGTGCGCCTGAATATTCACAGTGATTACGGGACCCATTTGGTCTATCAGGTCAATCCTTTTTACATCTTCGAGTTTGAGAAGAGTACGCTAAAGATGCTAGGTTCCTACGGAACGGCCTATGTTACACCTTCCTTATATCAATTGTATGATCCGCTTTATGGAAATGACGCGTTGAACCCAGAGGAAAGCAGCACCTTGGAAGGCGGCGCGGAGTGGTCGCACGAAAGCAAATTGCGAGTGAACGCCGTGTACTTTCAACGCTCGGTAACTAATTTTGTGGATTTTGTGACCGTAGACCCCGACAATTTTTTGTTTCAGTATCAGAATATTTCAGAAACCTTTGAGAGCAAGGGGGTGGAAGTATCTGTAAGCGCACAACCATTGGAGGCTTTATCGTTCCGGGGAAATTATACATTTACACAGGGCGCCGAGCGTTTTACGCTACGCATTCCGAAGCACAAAGCAAATGCCCAACTACAATATCAAGTGTGGGAACGATTGCAAGTAGGACTCCGCTACCAGTGGGTATCTCAGCGGGAAGATGCTTTTTTTAATTCTGAAACCTTCGAAAACGAAGCCGTAATTCTTGACGCCTTTAGTTTGATGGATTTCACGATTCGCCTAACCGCCAGTGAGAATATTTCCTTGTTTGCGTCACTCACCAATATTTGGGATGAAGAATATGAAGAACTATTCCGATATCAAACATTGGGAAGAAACGTACATGTAGGGTTTCAGCTCGATTTCGACTAGTGCATTAAAAATACTAGTCGTTTGAAAGGTACATGATCTGATAGGCGGGTTGTGATGCTTTGGATTCTGATATCACTTCCAGCTCGGGAATCCACCGACGTCCTCCCGGAATTGGAATGCCTGTGATTTCAGAAAGCGCTCTTTGGAGGAGTGGTTCGTCGGGTTCTCCCAAGATACCCAGATTACTGTAATCTTCAAATTGTTCTACCTCTGCGGTTAACCCGTCATTAAAATCCGTAAAACCACTGGCGTTGGCCGTTTTGAATACCAGCGGAAGCATGGCGTAGCGATGTGAAGGATTGGCATCTCTTCGACTGAAATTTGGCGCAGGTGCGTCATATAGCAGGAACGAGGCCTGAAACTTACCGCGGGTATCGCTTCCTACCTGAACCACATTGATGTAGGGATCTAGACCATTGATCACCAATTCACTCGCAGACGCTGTTCGTCCTGTAGTGATTACATAGAGTCGGGTTAAATTAAGACTGTTGATGGCTTCTCCGCCGTCTACAAAGGAATCTACAAAAGCTCCATTTTCGGCATAAGCATCCTGACGATCGGCGTTCCATTCTTCGGTATAGTAGGTTTGCCCTGTAAACTGCCCGGTGATCATGCTTGCCAAGTAGGTTGCTGTGCGCACAGACCCCCCACCGTTATAGCGTAGGTCCAGAACTAGGTCGGTAACCCCTTCGGAACGAAACTGTCCAAAAACATCGTTAAGCTGTGAGTCGAATTCGTTAGTAAACCCATTGTACATAATATAGCCAATCTTCTGACCGGAAATGTCAAAAGTTTTGTTGACAAAAATGGGATTTTCGGTAACCACTTCTTTTACCAAATCAATTGTCTCTCCTGTAGGTGTGATGGAAGTGCCATCAAAAGTAGCCAAGCCAATCGTATATGATTCTGGATCTAATAATTCGGTAAAGTTGGTGTCATCTAATTGGATGCCATCTACGGTATTAAAGATCATTCCCCGCGTAACCCCCTTCATGGCGGCATCGGTGCCGGGCAGCACGTAACGCACGTACCCAAAAACATCGCCGCTGTCGTCTGGGTACAAGACCAAACCGAATTCCATCCCATTATTCAATGTAACGCCGCTTAAGGAATTTTCCAGTTCAATGTAATCATCTACTAAAATACTAAAGCGATCTTGAGGAGAGATGAGGTAATCAAAAAGAGCTTCGGGACTCGCAAAGCTATTTAAAAAACTATCTTTTTCCTGGTCAGTAGCAAAGGCGTCATTGGCAAGTTCGGGCGTATCCGCTTTATAGAGGTAGAAAAAATTGAGTCCGCGATAAATAAAATCCTGAATTTCTAGTGTGCTGGCTTGAGAGATATTATCGTCTAAATCATCGAAGCAGGATATATTCAGCAGCGAAAAAGACAGGAGTAGTAGGGATAGTATTTTTTTCATAGCAGTTCTTTCTGGACGTTGTCTTACAAAACCCTAAATTACTTACATTATTGCGATTGAAAAAAAAATGTAACAAAAAATAGGCTCATTCGTCATAACCATGAACGACGCCTAAAAATGTCTTCACTAACCAAAAAAAATGAACCAAAAGGAGTTTTTATCGATTGTGATGCCTGTGAAGGACAGGCTGTATCGTGTGGCCAAACGACTTTTGGTTTCAAGTGAAGAAGCAGAAGATGCGGTACAAGAGGTGTTTTTGAAATTGTGGAAAGGTAAAAGTAAGATGAAGAACTATCGTTCTCCGGAAGCCTTTGCGATGACCATGACCAAAAACTATTGTCTGGACCGCTTAAAATCGAAGCAAGCCGCAAACTTGAAAATCGTTCATAATAATTTTCACCACAGCGATGATGTGGCGCGGCAAGTAGAGGCTAATGATGGTGTTTCTATTGTTTTTAGAATCATGGAAACCCTTCCGGAGCAACAAAAACTGGTGTTACAATTGCGCGATGTCGAACAATTTGAATTTAAAGAGATCGCTGAAATTTTAGATAGTAATGAAACCGCCGTTCGTGTTTCCTTATCGAGAGCGCGAAAGGCCGTTCGGGAACAATTAATAAAACAATACAACTATGGAGTTAGCTAAGGTAGAAGTTTTGTTGGAGCGTTATTTTAATGCAGAAACCACCTTGCAAGAAGAACAGCAACTAGGGGAGTATTTTGCGAATGAAGAAGTTCCTCTTCATTTAGCGGCTTATAAGACCTTATTCCAGGAATGGGATCTTGCCAAAACTGAAGTGAGCCATCAATCGGTTTCCTTACCATCCGAGCAGTCGGGTCGATCTTCCTGGTGGTACGGGATTGCTGCGGCGATCATTGTGGGGGTAGGCGTGGCGGGATACCAATGGTCACAACCTAGTTTAAGTCTGCAGGAACAAGAAGCATTAGCAGCCTTTGAGAAAAGCAAAGAAGCGATGCTATTACTGAGTGAAAACTTCAATAAAGGAGCCGAAGATTTAGTGTTGATCGGTGAATTTACACAAGCGAAAAATAAAATTTTAAAATAAATTAATTCAAAACAATCATGAAACGAATACTGATTATTATTGCCCTGATCGCGGCCCCTTTGCTAGGGACTGCCCAAAGTGCCTTCGATGCCTTTGAAAATGAAAAAGATGTAACCTCTGTAGTGGTCACCAAAAACATGTTCAAACTGTTGAGCAAAATGGATTTGGAATCGGATGATGCCGAAGTAAAGGAGTACTTGAAAATGATCGATAATCTTGAAAATATCAAGATATTCACTACCGATAATTCGGAAGTAGCCGGACGTATGAATTCGGCAGTGAGCACCTACCTTTCTGGAGGACGCGGACTAGAAGAGTTGATGCGCGTAAAGGAAGACGGGAAAGACATTAAGTTCTATTCTAAAGAAGGCAAGAACGAGAACTTTGTGAGTGAACTATTGATGCATTTGCAAGGGAATGTAGATGGAAAAAATATGTCTGTGATCATGAGCATCACTGGAAATATCGACCTGAAACAAATTTCAAAACTAACTAAAGATCTCAACGTTCCCGGAGGCGAGAACTTAGAAGATCTCGATAAAAACAAATAAGATGGCTATTGTACGATACCTTGTAGGGATTACCCTCGTGGCGCTGGGCATGCTCAGCTGCAGCAACGAACGATCCTTACAGCAATACTTAGTAGATAAACAAGAAGACGATAAGTTCTTAAAAATAGACCTTGCGACAAGCTTACTACAATCCGATTCGGCCAATTTTACGGCCGAGCAGCAAGACATTCTGAATACGATAAAGAAGGTGAATGTAGTGGCGTATCCCATTAAAAATAACGATACGGCAGATTACGAATCGGAAAAAGAACAATTGGCGACCATTATCAATCAAGAACAGTACAAAACCTTGATGAAGATGGGCTCTAATAACAAAGGTGCTACGTTGAAATATACGGGCGATGAAGATGCGATCGATGAGTTGATCATCTTTGCCAGCGATAGCGAACGTGGTTTTGCCGTGTTTCGTGTCTTAGGAGATGATATGCGCCCCGATCAAATGATTAAATTGATGCGCTCTGTAGATCAAGGCGACTTAGATTTGTCGAGCCTTTCTGGAGTAGGAGATATCTTCAAAGAATTTTAGTAGTCACACCTATTCAAATAACAAAAGCCCTGATATAATACAGGGCTTTTTCTTTTGGGAGCACTAGAAGCGCTTATATTCCGGTATAATTCGCTGGCGTGATAGCGCTCATTTCTTTTTTGATAGCTTCGGAAACATCCAGGGTCTCGATGAAATCTGCCATGGATTGTTGCGTGATCGCTTCATTGGTTCTCGTTAAGCCTTTCAATGTTTCATACGGGTTGGGATAGCCTTCTCGACGCAAAATGGTTTGAATGGCTTCCGCAACCACCGCCCAGTTATTTTCAAGATCGGCTTCAAACTTGGCAGCATTCAACAATAATTTGTTCAACCCCTTAAGCGTTGCCTGAAGGGCGATCAAGGTATGTCCCATAGGAACACCGATGTTCCGAAGCACCGTACTATCGGTGAGGTCGCGTTGCAATCTACTTATCGGCAACTTGGCCGAAAGATGTTCAAACAGTGCATTTGCGATGCCCAAATTACCTTCACTATTCTCAAAATCAATCGGATTTACCTTGTGTGGCATGGCCGAAGACCCTACCTCTCCTTTCTTGATTTTTTGCTTAAAATAATCCATAGAGACATAGGTCCAGATATCGCGATCCAGGTCGATAATAATGGTATTGATACGTTTCAAGCAATCAAACAAAGCCGCCATATGGTCGTAGTGTTCGATCTGTGTAGTAGGGAAGGAGTGATGCAGCCCTAATCGTTCTTGCACAAATTGGGTTCCGAAGGATTTCCAATCTACGTCAGGGTAGGCCACGTGATGGGCATTAAAGTTGCCGGTAGCGCCTCCAAATTTCGCGGCACTTTTAATATCGTTCAGTAAGTCAAATTGTTCTTCCAAGCGGGTGACAAACACCTGTATTTCTTTTCCTAAGCGCGTAGGAGAGGCCGGTTGCCCATGGGTGCGTGCCAGCATGGAAACATCCTTCCATTCGTCAGACAGCGCCTTTAGTTTTTCTTTGACTTCCAAAAACATCGGAACGTACACCTCGTTCATGGCCTCTTTGAGCGAGAGTGGAACCGCCGTATTGTTAATATCCTGGGAGGTAAGTCCGAAATGGATAAACTCCTTATACTTTTCGAGACCGAGTCCATCAAACTTTTCTTTTATAAAATACTCAACCGCTTTGACATCGTGGTTGGTTACCTTTTCAGTGGCTTTGATTTTCGTAGCATCTTCCGAAGAAAAATCGGTATACAGGCTTCGTAGGGTTTCCACGTGTGCGGTATCGAAGTCAGCGAGTTGCGGCAAGGGAAGTTCTACGAGTGCGATAAAATACTCAACTTCCACCTGAACGCGATATTTGATAAGGGCTTCTTCCGAAAAGAAAGGAACCAAGCTTTTAGTTTTGGAGGCATAGCGACCATCAATAGGAGAGATGGCTTGTAGCGCTTGTATGGACATAATAGTGCTATTAAAAAGCAAAGATAGGATTTATGCGCTCAAGTACCCAAGCAAGTCCTTAGGATTGTGTTGAAAAGCGGGTGATTTGCTGCAGCACTTTGTTTCCTCTTGACCGATACCCGGCGCTTCCCTTAGAGATATTCCTTTTAAGAATGGCGGATAGTTCTGGGTGAATCCAATCGAATTCGGTACCCAAATAATAAAGGCAGGTCATGGCCCGTACCTGACAGGCCACTTTTTGATCGGTGAGCAACCAATCGAAGGCACATTCGATGAGTTGTTTTTTGTGCGCTTCGGAAAGGGAAGTCCGCACGATAGTTTCATTCTCTTTATAATACGATACCATTACTCGTTCACAAATATGCGAAAGCGGTCGTGCCGAAGAATCTTCCGAAACATTGGGCAACCGAGAAAAGAAGAAATCGAGATGCGGATACAGTAGCGAAGGTTGCTCGAGAAACACAAACTCTAATACCCAATTGGCTTTGTGAGAGCGCTGTTTGTCGTTTTCAAAAGCAATCTGCAACAACTCATTAAAAGACTCGGGGTGTGCAAGTACCCATTGTGCGGCCTGCCATCGGTGTTTCCGATAGGCCTTTTCAAAACTCAGTTGTGCAAGCAAGTCGCTCATCAGGAAAGGTATTCATTTCGAATCGTTTCAATTACCTTCGGAATACCTTGCGTAGCGGTTTGGGCGATCACTTCAACAGTGTCTGTTGCGCGAATAGACGGGTTAGGATCAATAAAATAAACCGGACAACCCTCTGGGGTGTATTGCATCAGTCCAGCCGCGGGATACACCTGCATGGAAGTGCCAATCACTATCACCAACTCGGCTTGTTGCATTTCTACCAGCGCTTCGTTCATCATAGGAACGGCTTCGCCAAACCAAACAACATGGGGTCTTAATTGGTGCCCGGCCTCACAACAATCTCCTAAATGGATGTCTTTTTTCCAGGATACAATCGAGTGCTCATCCAGAATATTTCGGGCTTTCAGTAATTCACCATGAAGGTGCAACACCTTGGTGCTTCCCGCACGCTCATGGAGGTCGTCTACATTTTGCGTGATAATAACAACCTCAGCGTCCTTTTCAAGGGCTGCCAGCGCAAGATGCCCTTCGTTGGGCGCTACCGTTAGTAATTGTCGTCTTCGCTGATTATAGAAATCTAATACCAATTCTGGGTCTTTGGCAAATCCCTGTGGGGAGGCGACTTCCATCACGTCATGCCCTTCCCAGAGTCCGTTGCTATCACGAAACGTTTTGAGTCCGCTTTCCGCACTCATGCCGGCACCTGTCAACACGACAATTCTCATGGCTAATGTGTATCTTCGTTGCTATTACAGTTATAAAAATAGCATTTCCCATTGGATTCACAAGCATTTGAATATCTTCAATCCTACCTCACCGATCGTCGCAAAGCCTTGTTCAGTAAGGTGCTTGCCGAGCGTACCAAGCATGTTACCGTGGTCATGGAAGATGTGTATCAACTGCATAATACCAGTGCTGTTATGCGAAGTTGTGATGTGTTTGGTATTCAAGAACTGCATGTGGTTGAAGAACGTTTAGGAAAGCGTGTCGATCGCGAGATTGCTATGGGCGCGCAAAAGTGGATCGATCTACATCGGTACGATGATATCGAAAGTTGCATGGCGACATTACAGCAAAACGGTTATCAACTAATCGCTACCACGCCGCATCATGAGGGGGATATCCTTTCTGATTTTGACATCTCAAAAAAAAGCGCCCTCTTCTTCGGAACGGAGAAAAACGGGGTAAGCGAAAAGGTGTTAGCGCAAGCCGATGGGTATTTAAAAATTCCTATGTATGGTTTTACCGAAAGTTTGAATATTTCCGTTTCGGCGGCGATTATTCTTCAAGATATTGTACATCGACTGAAACAAAGTGAGGTTAGGTGGCAACTTTCCGAAGCAGAAAAACGGCAAATAGAAATGGCTTGGACCTTACGCTGTATTAAAAGTTCCGAGAAGATTCTGGCGCGTTATTACAATGAAAAAATATCGTAACTTTCAACATCTAACCAACGCGCGGCGCTCATGCTTATCTTGTATATTTTTTTCGGAATTCTAGTCCTTTTTATTATGGCTGCGGTACTGGCCCCAAAAAAGTACGATGTTCGCAGAAGCATCCTCGTAGATCGATCACTTCCCGAAGTATTTGAGTATTTAAAGTATTTGAAAAATCAGGATCAATGGTCTCCCTGGAGCAAGAGAGACCCAAACATGCAAAAAGAAATACGCGGAACCGATGGAACCGTGGGAGCAGTAAGTCACTGGAAGGGCAATAAAAAAGTAGGAGAAGGAGAACAGGAGATTAAAAGTATTATTGAGAACGAACGCATAGACAGTGAGTTGCGATTCTTAAAACCATTCAAATCAACAAGTGATGCCTACCTCTTGGTACGAGCGTTATCCGATACTAAAACTGAAGTTACCTGGGGATTTAGTGGCACACACAAACCGCCCATGAACGTTATGATGCTATTTTTCAATATGGAGAAATCGGTGGGAACCGACTTTGAAGCGGGCTTACGCGATCTTAAACTTCAACTTGAAACCCCTTAATTGTTCGTTATGAAACACCAACCTTTCGCGTGGATTGAAATTCCGGTTACCAATATGGAGCGCGCCATCGCCTTTTATGAGGCTGTTTTCGAATATACTATCAAGCCGGTATCCTTCGGAGGATTAGAAATGGGATGGTTTCCGTTTGGGGATCAAAACCTTCCCGGAGCCACCGGAACCCTCATCAAACAGGAAAGCTACATTCCCAGTAAAGAAGGCCCCTTGGTCTATTTCTACAGTGAAAATGTTCAACATCAATTAGCTCGGGTGGAAAGCGCCGGTGGAACTATTTATCAGCCCAAGACCCAAATCTCTGAAGAATATGGGTTTATGGGGGTTTTTATAGATTCTGAAGGCAACAGAATTGCGATTCATTCGCAGCAATAATAGATCATTATCTTATGGAAAAGAATACGATGCAGTTGGTGTTTGCGACTCATAATGAAAATAAATTCAAGGAGGTAAAGGCCTTACTTCCGCATCATATAGAGTTGTTAAGTCTTAACGATATAGGCTGTGAGGAAGATATTCCGGAAACGGCCGAAACGATTGAAGGAAATGCAGCGATCAAAGCCGATTATATTACAAGCTATTATAATTACGCCTGTTTTGCCGATGATACCGGACTCGAAGTTCCTGTATTGAACAACGAACCTGGGGTTTTGAGCGCGCGCTATGCTGGAGAGGGCAAAAATGACCGAGCGAACATGGAAAAATTGCTGCGGAACCTGGAGGGTAAGACCCAACGAGACGCACGGTTTAAGACCGCCATTGCCCTAAGCATGAACGGGAAGGAGGTAATGTTCTTAGGAATTTGTACTGGTACCATTACTGAGCGTTCCCGCGGTCTGGGTGGATTTGGCTACGACCCAATCTTTCAACCCGATGGATATTCAGAAACCTTTGCAGAAATGGACCTGGCCACTAAGAATGAAATTGGTCATCGCGGTCGTGCCATCCGGCAATTGATTGAATACCTCAAAGAATAAATTGATAAATTGTTGCTAAAACCGCTACGAAGTCAATTTCTTAGCAGTACCTTTGCCGCTTGAAAAACCTCAGGGTGAGGTCTGTGTTTATATGAAGCCAAGGGTTTAATCGTCGGATGCTTCCCATAAGCACCTTTATTTTAAACCAAAATATGGCAACATTTAAATCATTAGGCCTGTCAGCCGATATGCTGCAGGCTATTTCGGATATGGGCTTTGAAACCCCTTCCGAAGTACAGGAAAAAACCATTCCTATTCTCTTACAACAAGAAACCGACCTGGTTTCGCTGGCCCAAACGGGTACTGGTAAAACAGCCGCTTTCGGGTTTCCAATGCTTCAGAAAATACAGGTTGACAGCCGCACTACCCAAGGACTTATCTTATCGCCTACGAGAGAGCTGTGTTTGCAGATCACTTCTGAACTGCAGCAGTATGGAAAGTATCTCGACGGACTCAATGTAGTGGCTATTTACGGTGGGGCGAGTATCACCGAACAAGCTAAAAAGATCAAAAAGGGGGCGCAAATTATTGTGGCGACGCCTGGGCGCATGAAGGACATGATTGGCCGCGGGTTGATCGACATTTCCAAAATCGAATACTGCGTGCTAGATGAAGCAGATGAGATGTTGAATATGGGCTTCTATGAAGATATTACAGAAATCCTTTCGCATTCTCCTAAAGACAAAAGTACGTGGCTCTTTAGTGCTACCATGCCCAAAGAGGTGGCCCGCATTGCTCAGAAATTTATGCATGATCCGGTAGAGATTACGGTGGGAAGCAAGAACGTGGGGTCCGAAAATGTCTCTCACGAATACTATATGGTAAGCGCTCGAGACCGCTATCCTGCACTGAAACGATTGGCCGATGCCAATCCGGATATCTTTTCGGTAGTATTCTGCCGAACCAAGCGAGATACCCAAAAAGTAGCGGAAAAGCTGATTGAAGATGGCTACAACGCGGCGGCTATTCACGGAGACTTGAGTCAGAATCAACGTGACATAGTGATGAAATCTTTTCGCACGCGTCAAATTCAAATGCTAGTGGCAACCGATGTGGCAGCGCGCGGGATTGATGTGGATGACATAACCCACGTAATCAATTACCAATTACCTGATGAGATTGAAACGTATACCCACCGAAGCGGTCGAACCGGTCGTGCCGGAAAGACCGGGGTATCCATGGTCATTGTTTCTAAGAGCGAATTGCGGAAGATCAAGCAGATCGAGAAGATTATTCAGAAAACATTTTCACAGAAGCAAATTCCAAATGGAGAGGAGATCTGTGAAATTCAACTTTTTCACCTGGCCAATTCGATCAAAGATACCGATGTGAACCACGCCATCGATGCTTATATTCCTCAGATTGAAACTGTTCTCAAGGACTTTTCGAAGGAGGAATTGATCCGAAAGGTATTCACAGTAGAATTCAGCAGGTTTCACAACTACTATAAATCGGCTAAAGACCTGAATGTTACCGCTAGTCAGAAGGAAGTGAGCGCTGGAAAGCAATATTCCGGAAATAGCGTGCGTTTCTTTATCAATGTAGGTCGTAAAGATGGACTGGAGTGGATGGACCTGAAAGATCTCATCCGGGAGTTGGTACAACTTGAAAAAGATGAGGTATTTCACGTAGATACCATGGATGCGTTTTCCTTCTTTAATGTGGATGCCCCGCATGCCGATAAGGTGTTAGAAGCGTTCAAGGGAGTACAGTTCAATAACCGTAAGGTAGAGCTAGAAATTTCGAACGAAAAGCGGAAGAAATTTGGTGGCAAAGGGAAAAAGTCACATCGCGGAAAAGGCGGAGGAAAATCTCATAGAGGCAAGGGAGGGCAACGTTCTGCCAAAGGGAATCATCGAAAAGGAAACCGTCCTGAAACCAAAGGCACTGGAGGTAAGCGCCGCAGACGCCGTTAATTTTTCTTCTTAACGAAACTTTTTGACTGAAAAACCGTCTATTTATGTACATTTACGTCCCAAACCTATGAGGCAGTACGCATTTCTTATCCTTTTACTTCTAGCAAGCGTTACCGTTTGGAGTCAGGAAGGTGATATCATCGACGGAAAGGTACTCAATGACGCAAATGATGTGCCTCTGGAGAATGTTAACATCGTTAACCTAAACGAAGTCATTGGGGCTACTACCAATAAAGACGGAGAATTTTCGATTCGCGCGAAGGTAAATGATACCCTCTATTTTTCCTATTTGGGATTCAAATCCATACGCGTTCGTGTGACTAACGACTGGCTAAAATACGGCGACATCAAGATTAAAATGACCGAGCTTGGTATTGCGCTGGAAGAGGTAGTGGTAAAGCCTGTCCAACTTACGGGCTACGTAGAGGTGGATGCGAAAACCATTCCGATCTACGATAACTATCGCTATCGAATTTCCGGAGTGAATATCGGGTACGAAGGAGGTGACCGCTCTCCGGGTGCCGTGAATAAAGTGTTAAGCGCTATTTTCAATCCAGCCGACTTCCTGTATAATATCTTCGGAAAGCGTCCCAGACAGATGCAAAAGCTTCGGAAGATGAAAGAGGATGACGAAATCCGAAATTTGTTGGCTACTAAATACGATCGCGAAACGCTCATGGCTGTATTACAATTGGAACGAGTAGATGTTGATGAAATTCTGAATAATTGTAGTTACTCTGCCGACTTTATAAGAACAGCAACCGATCTTCAAATTCTGGATGCTATCAGCGAATGTTACGATGAATACCGAGTCTTGAATCGGGATAAACGCAAAGGGTAATCCTCTGTGGCAAATTCTTCGATAGCAACCCTCATTACCGCTCAGCACGCCTTCTTTAAAACAGGTGCTACCCGATCGATTTCTTTCCGAAAACAACAACTGAAACGCTTACAGCAACTGTTGCGAGCGCATGAGGACCAACTGTATGAAGCGATATATGCCGATTTTAAAAAATCTCGTTTTGAAACTTTTACTTCCGAGTTCGCCTTATTGCAACAAGACCTGGATGATGCGCTGAAAAATACGAAGCGATGGTCTGCAAAGACACGAGTCGCTACCAACATCGCTAATTTTCCAGGAAAAAGTTATTTACAACCTGAGCCCCTGGGCGTTAGTTTGGTCATTGGGGCGTGGAACTATCCATATTTGCTATCCTTAGGACCTGTTATACCTGCCATTGCAGCGGGCAATACGGTGGTGCTGAAACCCAGTGAACTGCCAGAAGCTACTGCAATGTTGCTTCAAAACCTAGTAGCGGAATATTTTGATCCGGAATTCTTTACGGTCGTAACCGGTGGTGTGGAAGTTAGTACTACGCTTCTGGAACAGAAATTTCAAAAAATCTTTTTTACGGGAAGTCCGCGTGTAGGACAAATTGTGTATCAGGCTGCTGCGAAGCAGCTGACTCCCGTGACCTTGGAGCTAGGAGGGAAGAGTCCGACCTTCGTGACCAAGCATGCCAACCTCAAGCGCACAGTACAACGGTTGGTATGGGGAAAATTTATCAATGCGGGACAAACCTGCATTGCACCCGATTATGTTTGGGTGGAGGCTGCTATTGCTGAAACGTTTCTGGAGTTACTGACATCGCAAATCCGCTCTATGGACTATGCGATTGAAAACGGCAATTACATGCAGATCATCAATACCGACCACGTTGATCGTTTATTGCGCTACTTGGAGGATGCGACCGTGTATTTTGGGGGACAGTACGATCGTGACGAACGCTTTATCGCTCCCACGATCTTAACCGATGTGACCTTCGAGAGTCGTTGTATGCAAGAAGAAATCTTTGGGCCGATACTTCCGGTATTGGTTTATGATGATTTGAAAGATGCCCTTGAAAAAACCAGCCAGCTTCCGAAGCCTTTGAGTTGTTATGTGTTTTCCGAGAATACGAACGAGCAGCATCAAATCACAGAGACCCTATCTTTTGGTGGTGGCGCCATCAATGACACCATCATGCATATTTCGAATCCTGAGTTGCCCTTTGGTGGCGTAGGGAAGAGCGGTATTGGAGCCTATCATGGAGAAGCTGGTTTTAAGGCCTTCAGCCATACGAAAAGTATGTTGAAAAGAGCCAACTGGCTGGAGCTCCCACTGAAATATCCGCCTTATTCAAAGCGAAAGTTGCGATGGATCAAGCGACTTTTGAAACTGTAGTTAGCGATGATGATAGGGCTCATTCCGAAGAATAGTATAGCCTCTGTACACTTGCTCGACAAAGAATAAACGAACCATTTGATGCGAGAAGGTCATGGCAGAAAGCGCTACTTTTCCCTGAGCACGTGCATAAACTTCTTCACTAAAACCGTAGGGTCCGCCAATCACAAATACCAGGTTTTTGAGTCCGCTGTTCATTTTTTTCTGCAGAAACGCACTAAATTTTACCGAACTGTAAGCGGTTCCTTTTTCATCTAGGAGTATCATTTGGTCGGACGGTTGGATTCGCTTTAATAGTTCCTGCCCTTCTAGTATCTTTTGCTGTGCTTCGGAACGATTTTTCGCTTGTTTGATATCAGGTAGTACCTGAAACTCGAAGTTGACATAGTGAGACAGGCGCTGCCGGTAGCGATCGATCAACTCCTGAAGCGCGGGATCATCTGTTTTTCCGATGGCAAGAAGCGTAATATTCATGCGGACTCTTTAGCGTGTAAAAATACGAAGTTTAAAGGGTTTCCGGGTGGTTTTGGTTTCGGACTTCAAACTTTTTAGGTTATTTTAGCTGAAAGAATTTGTGCTATGATTTCAGAAAAGCAATTCCATAAAGAGATTGATCTTATCATCGCGAACGCCATCCGTGAGGACGTAGGTGATGGCGATCACAGCTCGTTGGCCTGCATACCAGAAGATGCTACCGGAAAGGCCCGGTTGTTGGTAAAAGATGAGGGTATTTTAGCTGGGATCGATTTTGCAAAGAAAGTATTTGAATTTGTAGATCCCGGTCTCAAAATGGAGGTAAAACTTCACGACGGGACCGCTGTTACTCATGGCGATGTGGCATTTATCGTGGAGGGCAACTCTCAATCTATTCTAAAGTCAGAACGCCTCGTGCTCAACGCCATGCAGCGTATGAGTGCTATCGCCACTAAAACGAATGAATATGTACGATTGCTAAAAGGCACTAACACTCAGATTTTAGACACTCGGAAGACAACACCGGGCATCCGCGCATTAGAAAAGTGGGCGGTTACCATTGGTGGTGGAGAAAACCATCGCTTCGCACTATATGATATGATCATGCTAAAAGACAATCATATCGATTTTTGTGGAGGTATCACACAAGCCATTCAGAAGACACAGCGCTACTTGTCGGAAAAACAACTCGACCTAAAGATCATTGTAGAGGCGAGAAATCTAAATGAAATTGAAGAGATCCTAGCCAATAATGGCGTGTATCGAATTTTAATTGATAATTTCAATTACGAAGACACCCGAAAAGCGGTGGCGCTCATAGGAGACCAGTGCCTAACCGAATCCAGCGGAGGCATCACCCTGGAGACCGCCAGAACCTATGCTGAATGTGGCGTGGATTACATTTCCAGCGGTGCGCTCACACACTCTGTCCATAACATGGACTTGAGCCTTAAAGCCATTTCATGACCGAAGTAGAGGAAAATCTGTTAAAGATCCCTGTCTTACGACAAGGTATCTTGTGGAGTCAGCGGGTGGTGTTACCCGGACTTAACGGATTGACCCTTTACGACCTTTTGGCCACGTATGTTTCGGGAATAATCAAAGGAACGTTTTCTTCTCGAGCCAGTTCTATTGCGTACAGCTTCTTTATGGCTTTGTTCCCATTCTTGCTATTCATTCTGAACCTTATACCCTACGTTCCGATAAAGAATTTTCAGGAGCGATTTTTGGTGTTTATTGAAATCTTTTTACCACCGCAAACACAAGAATTTTTCTATCCTGTGATTGAAGATATTGCGCTCAATCCCAGGTCAGGGCTATTGTCATTCTCGATAATTCTGGCCATGTTTCTCGCCGCCAATGGAGTGAACACCATTTTTAGCGCTTTTGAATATTCGGTATATGTTACGATCAATCGAAGTTTCTTCCGACAGTACTTTATCGCTTTAGCCGTTTCGGTGTTTTTGGCATTGTTGTTGCTTCTTACTGTAGTGATGGTGTTGTTGGGTGAATATTTCATCGAATCCATTAAGGGTCAAGAATTTATAAATAATGAGGCCTTTTTGGTTTCAGCACTTCAACTCGTCATCTCATTCGTTCTTATATATTCGATCATTGCATCCTTGTATTATTTTGGAACTAAGAAGCAAAAGGATATGAAATTTGTCTCCATAGGTGCTTCTTTAACCACTATTTTATTTATGCTAACCACCTATTTATTTGGTGTTTACATAACTAATTTCTCAAACTATAATGAGTTATATGGATCCATTGGTGCACTTTTGATAATGATGTTTTATATTTGGATTAATGCAAACCTGCTGTTATTGGGCTTCGAATTGAATGCGTCCATCCGGCAATTGAAAAAAAATAATACTAATAACGAAAACCGAAACCCATGAAAAAATTAATGCTATCCCTGATTTTGCTTGTAGGCGCCGTAACTTTTGCTTCGGCGCAAGATGTTACCGGAAAGTGGAAAACAATTGATGACGAGACCGGTGAAGCAAAATCCATTGTAGAGATCTATAATGAAAACGGTAAGATTTACGGAAAAGTTATAGAAATTCTTAATCCGGCACGAAAGAATGCCACCTGTACTGAATGTGAGGGAGCCGATAAGGGGAAACCTATTGAAGGCCTGGTCATCATCAAAGGCTTGGAAAAAGACGGGGATGAATACAACGATGGGAAAATCTTAGATCCCCAAAATGGAAAACTGTACAAGTGTTATATTGAATTGGAAGACTCCAATAAGCTGAAAGTGAGAGGGTATATTGGATTCTCCTTACTTGGACGCACACAGTACTGGCACCGCGTAAAATAAGCGCTGTAAAATATAGTATCTTTAAGCTACCTTTTCGGTAGCTTTTTTATTGTTATAAAATTTGAATTCCATCATCGAAACATCTCTGTTTTTTGTTGACGTAATTCTGCCAATTCCGCTGCGGCAGGCATTTACCTATGCCATTAATAAAGATGAAGCCGCGTACTTAAAGCGAGGGATGCGGGTCTCGGTACCCTTCGGAAAATCTAAGATCTATACGGCCTTGGTCGATAGGGTACATCAGCAAATTCCGGATTCTTATGAACCGAAGGAGATCGATCAGATTTTGGATGAGGCGCCACTTGTAACCGCGAAACAATGGAACCACTGGGAATGGATGGCCTCTTATTATCTGTGCACTTTTGGGGAAGTGATTCGTGCGGCACTGCCGAGTGCCTTTTTGTTAGAAAGTGAAACCATCATTCATTTGTCGGCTTCTTTTGACGCGACTTCCATCGATGCGCTTCCGATTACCGATGAGGGCTTTTTGGTTTTGGAAGCCCTGCAACATCAATCATCGCTTCATATTAATGATGTTCGATCTATTTTAGACCGAAAGCGGGTCCTTTCCGTGTTGCAGGAGTTGTTGCAACAAGGCTATATCGAAGTTAAAGAAACCTTGTATGACGCGTATACGCCCAAACAGAAACGCTATATACGAATGGCGTCTGCGTACGCTTCAGAAGAAAAACTACGCGCGCTTTTAGACAGCCTGTCTCGAGCACCGAAGCAGCGCTCCGTAATCATGACATTATTTACGCTGCGCACGGCCGATAAAAATGTGGGAAGCGTACAACTACAGAAAAAATCAAATGCTTCCGCAGCCATTTTACGAACCCTGATCGACAAAGGAGTTTTAGAGGAATATTTCTTAAAACACGATCGCGTTTCTTATGATGGCGATGATCCGGGGCATTTAAAACAATTGAGCCCGGCGCAAGAACAGGCCTACTCAGAAATTGTGCAATCCTTTGAGCAGAAACCTATTTGTTTGTTACACGGAGTAACATCTAGTGGAAAGACCGAGATTTATGTAAAACTGATAGAAGAGGTTCTCAAAACCGGGAAGCAAGTGCTGTACATGCTGCCGGAAATTGCCCTGACCACCCAGTTAATTGGTAGACTACAGGCATATTTCGGGTCGAAAGTAGCGGTATACCACTCAAAATATTCGGTAAATGAACGGGTGGAGGTGTGGAAGCATGTACTGGAAAATTCTAAGAAGGCACAGGTGGTGATAGGCGCGCGTTCTTCCTTATTTCTTCCCTTTTCCTCATTAGGATTGATACTCGTTGATGAAGAACACGAACCGTCTTTTAAACAGTACAATCCAGCGCCACGCTACCACGGGAGAGACGCCGCCATGCTGTTGGCACATATCCACGGTGCAAATACCTTGTTAGGTTCGGCCACGCCTTCGTTGGAAAGTTTTTACAATGCACAACAGGAAAAATACGGTTTGGTGTCGCTTACAGAGCGCTACGGAAAAATACTGCTCCCTGAAATGGAATTGGTCGATCTACAGGATGCCTATCGTAAGAAAAAAATGACAGGGCATTTTTCAGAACGACTCTTGGTGGCTATGAGAGAAACCTTAGCGGCCGGGGACCAAATCATTTTGTTTCAAAACAGACGTGGATACTCACCTGTGGTGTCTTGTACCACCTGTGGTACCTCGCCCCAGTGTCCTAATTGCGATGTGAGTTTAACCTACCATCAGCATAAAAATCAACTGCGCTGTCATTATTGCGGGTATCATATTGCTATGCTGCACAGTTGTATGGCCTGCGGAATGGAAACTTTGGATACCAAGGGTTTTGGAACCGAACAGATTGAAACGGAGTTGCAAACGTTATTTCCGAAACATCGCGTGGCACGAATGGACCAAGACACCACACGCGGTAAGAATGCGTACCGAAAACTGATCGATCAACTGGAAGAAGGCGAGATCGATATTTTGGTAGGAACGCAAATGGTGGCCAAGGGGTTAGACTTCCGAAATGTGCGTTTGGTGGGGGTGATGCAGGCAGATAATCTGTTGAACTTTCCAGACTTTAGAGCACATGAACGAAGCTTTCAATTACTGCTACAGGTGGCGGGCAGGGCAGGACGTACCCAAAAGAGAGGAAAAGTACTGATTCAGACCTACAATCCGCATCATCAGATTTTACAGCAAGTTACCGTCAATGATTACCAAGGTATGTATTCGGAAGAAACCGAAGAGCGGTATCAGTATAAGTATCCTCCCTTTTTCAGGACCGTTAAGATCACCGTAAAAGCTCGAAATTTTGTGACCATGCAGCAGGCGGGACATTGGCTGGCACAAGCGCTATCGCTTCAGTTGAAGGAACATGTGTTAGGGCCAGAACAACCTCCGGTGGGCAGAATTAGAAATGAATACCTCACGTGCTTATTGATAAAGATTCCGAAGCAACAATCGTTGCCCAAGACCAAGGCATTTATTCTTCAGGTATATCGACGCTTTTCCGCGCTGAAGGAGTTTTCTTCGGTAAAAGTAGTAATAGATGTAGACCCTGCTTAATTTCGCATGGAAGCGGTAAGGGCTTCTACAAGATCTGATTTTCGATTTCGACTTAAGGGTAATTGCTCATTTTCGAGTTCGATCACCTTACTATTGTAACGCTCAACCTTGTCTAGATTTACGATGTACGATTTATGTATGCGTAAAAAACGATCTTCCGGTAAGAGCGATTCAAAGTTTTTCATGGTAGAAAGTACTACCAGGGCATCGTGTTCGGTAACGAGTTTTACGTAATCACCAAGCGCCTCAATATAGCGCAATTCGTTGAGAAACACCTTTCGCTTTTTCAAGTTGCTCTTCACAAAAATAAAGTCTTCATCATCGAAGCTATCTTCGCTTTTCAACTTGTAATTTGTGATCGCTTTGTGGACGGCATTGTAGAACCGATCTCTGGAAATAGGCTTCCGAAGGTAATCTACCGCGTCATAGTCGAATGCTTTGAACGCGTATTTGGTTTTTCCTGTTACAAAGATGATCTGTGGTTTGTGCGTGAGATCATCCAGCAGATCGAAGCCCGATAAAATGGGCATTTCGATGTCTAAAAACACCAAGTCTATCTCGTTATTAGCTAAGCCCATTTTTGCCTCAATAGCATTGTTGTACTCTGCCACGAGGTCGAGAGATGGGTGGTTTTCAATTAGTTTGACGATTGATAATCTCTGAAGTGTAGAATCGTCAACAATGGCGCATTTAAGTATAGGTTTATCCACAAGTATCCCCAATTTTTTGTAAGACAATGATAAGGAAAAAATCGATGAACGGCAAATTATTTTAACTTTTGTCGAAAAAAATGAACGGTTTAACTGACTGTGTAGGAAAACGTTGAAGGGTTTGTAGGTTGGGTTTGTAAATTCAAATATTCGTTGTATTTTTGCCCGCTCTTGGCAAGGTGCTGAGAGCTTAATTATAATTCAATTTTTATGAATCATTACGAAACTGTTTTCATCTTGAATCCCGTTTTATCTGATGAGCAGATAAAGGAAACAGTTAAGAAATACGAAGACCTTCTTATTTCTAAGGATGCTAAGATGATTTCGAAAGAGGATTGGGGACTTAAAAAGTTAGCCTATCCTATTCAACACAAAAAGAGTGGTTTCTATCACTTGTTCGAGTACACTGTTCCCGGTGATGCCATCAACGATTTAGAGTTGGCATTCCGTCGTGACGAGCGCATCATGCGTTATCAAACGGTGAAATTAGACAAGCATGCAATTGCTTGGGCTGAAAAAAGAAGAAACCGAAACAAACAAAAAGCGTAATCCATGGCAACCTTACAACAACAAGCAAAAGGAAAAAAAGACGGAGAAATTCGTTATTTGACTCCCCTGAACATTGAAACTACAAAAGCAAAGAAGTATTGTCGTTTCAAGAGATCTGGAATTAAGTACATCGATTACAAAGATCCAGATTTCTTAGCGAGCTTCGTAAACGAGCAAGGTAAGATCTTACCGCGTCGTCTTACAGGAACTTCTCTGAAATACCAACGAAAAGTGGCTGTTGCCATCAAACGTGCCCGTCACTTGGCGTTGATGCCATACGTGACTGATTTGTACAAATAAAAAGCAGATAGGATTATGGAACTTATATTAAAGAAAGATGTAGAAAACCTAGGGTTCACAGACGACGTGGTTACTGTGAAGAACGGGTATGGCCGAAACTATCTTATTCCACAAGGATATGCAGAATTGGCAACTCCTTCTGCTAAAAAAGTATTGGCAGAAAACTTGAAGCAACGCGCTTACAAGGAAAAGAAAATTGTTGAAGATGCTCAAGAACAGGCTGATAAGCTAGATGAGATCCTCGAGATGAAGATCACCGCGAAAGTCGGGGACGCCGATAAATTATTCGGTTCTGTGACGAATGCAGACCTGGCAAATGCTCTTGAAAAAGAAGGCGTAGCGATCGATAAAAAATACATTTCTATTGCTGGGGGTGCGATCAAACGTGTTGGACAATACGAAGCAACTATTCGTTTCCACCGTGAAGTGGTGAAGAACTTCACGTTCGACGTAGTGCCAGAAGCACAATAATCTTCAAATTCACATATCAAAAACCTCGGCCTTGGTCGGGGTTTTTGTTTTATACCTTTTTATGAAATACGCCCGACTTACAAAAGAACAACTGGAGGAATTACACGAAGAGTTTATTCGCTTTCTCGCGACGCAGTCCATTACCGGCGACGAATGGAAGCAACTTAAGGAAAATAAACCACAGGTGGCCGAAGCCGAAATTGATGTGTTTAGTGATTTGGTTTGGGAGGGAGTGTTGGAAAAAGCGGAATATTTGGAAAATATGGCGCCGCAACAACTCTTCTTGTTCAAAATTAATACTGATGACATGACATTGATCGCCTTGAAAATTATGGATAACTCCAAAGATATTACCACGGTTGAAGGCTATCGTTGGCTTCAGCAACACTACGCTTCCGAAGCGGTCGAATTTTACACGGCTACGAAAACCTTTTCCGAAGATAAAAAAGCAGATATCTTTAGTTTGATCGAGAAAGGGGCCATCATTACCAAAGGCGAGCTCTATCGTTTTTTTGAAAAGATGATTGACGCGTAAGCTTATTCGTATCGCAAACTTTCAATGGGGTCTAACTTGGCGGCTTTGGTTGCCGGATAGGAGCCAGCTAAGACCGCTACGATAAAGGTGATGACCGTCGCCCAAAGCATGGCAGCCCACGGAATGGAAAAATCGAAATCGAAGATGTTCGAAATTAACAATCCGGTGAGAATTCCGAGGACGATCCCAAGGACACTTCCAAATTGACCGATAACAATGGTCTCCATAAAAAATTGTGTCGAGATCGTAGATCGTTTCGCGCCTAACGCCTTGCGTACGCCAATTTCACGGGTGCGTTCCGTGACGGAAACCAGCATAATGTTCATCAGGGCAATAGACGACCCTAAAATGGTAATGATACTGATGATCCACGCGGCAATAGACAACACCCCGGTTATGGAGGCGATTCGATTAATAAGATCGTCGCTGCGCTCTATTCCGAAGTTATTTTCTTCTACCGGACTCAAACGACGTACATTTCTGAAGGTAACGATGGCTTCGTCCTGAGCGCCCTGCATCATTTCTTTATCGTCTACTTTGATGCTGATGGTATAATTTATATTGGGTTCCGTAAAGATTCCGCGTGCGACTTGAATCGGAATAAGCACCTTGAGATCTTGATTGTTTCCGAAGGTGGCCCCTTTCGATTCTAACACGCCCACCACTTTAAACTTTACCCCTCGAATGGAAATGGTCTTATTGATTGGATTCTCGTTTTCGAAGAGATTCTTAAGAAAGTCAGATCCAATTAAACACACCTTGTTGTTATTCTGAACGTCAAAATAATTCAACGCCCGACCCTGATCAACTTGAGTACCGGTATTTTCAAGATAGTTTTCATTCACACCGTATACCTGAACCTCGGGATCAGTCTTTTTGCTTTCGTATTTCACTTCCGCAGTACCTGTACCCCGAAAAGAAATAGAGGTCTGGGCATAGGGATATTGATAGGCGTCCATAAAATTACGAATGTCGTTGTAATTAATGATAGGGTTCACCTTTTCGCGTTCGCCTCCTTGCCGCTGTACATTAAATTCATAGCGTTGAATATTGAAGGTGTTCGACCCCATAGAGGCAAAATCACTACTAATCGTATTCTCCAGGGCTTTGACCAAACTTAGAATTCCTACCAACGCCCAGATACCAATACCAATGATGATGATGGTCAGGATGGTACGGAGCAACTGACTTTTAATGGAATCGAGCGCAATGCGCACATTTTCTCGGAAGAGTGAAAACATAAGATCAACTTCTGTGGCGTTAGACTATTAAGCCGCCATAAAGTTACAATTTAGCCAATATTTTAAGATATTTGTGCTCGCAAATCTTATAAAGCCAAAGTCTTGTCGAAAAAACCTTCTATCCCTAAAGGAACCCGCGATTTTTCTCCGGAAGAAGTAGCCAAACGCAACTACATTTTTGAAACGATCAAGCGTTGTTTCAAGTTATATGGGTTTCAACCTATTGAAACGCCTAGTTTTGAGAATTATGACACCCTTATGGGTAAATATGGGGAAGAAGGCGACCGACTCATTTTTAAGATCTTGAATAGCGGTGATTTTCTTCGGAAAGTAGATGACAACACCTACGCACAAAAAGACGCTGCTGCCTTCACTCCTAAAATTTCTGAAAAGGCCCTACGTTACGATCTTACCGTTCCATTTGCACGGTATGTGGTACAACACCAGAACGAGATTGACTTTCCGTTTAAGCGCTATCAAATGCAACCCGTGTGGCGTGCCGATCGCCCCCAAAAAGGACGCTTTCGAGAGTTTTACCAATGTGATGCCGATGTGGTGGGAAGTACCTCGCTGTGGCAGGAGGTAGAGCTCATTCAGCTGTATGACGCCGTATTTTCAGAATTAAAACTGAAGGGAACAACCATTAAATTGAATAACCGTAAAGTGCTAAGCGGTCTTGCGGAAGTCATTGGCGCGTCCGATCAACTTATCGATTTTACCGTAGCGCTCGATAAGCTCGATAAAATTGGGAAGGAAAAAGTGGAAGGTGAAATGCGGGAAAAGGGTATTTCTGAAATAGCCATTGAAAAAATTCAGCCGCTCTTTACTATTTCCGGAGAGGCTTCCGAGCAATTGGTAACCCTGCGGGAAATGCTCGAAGATTCTGAAATTGGAAGGAAGGGTATCGAGGAGCTCGACTTTATCATTTCGGCCGTTTCGGCCTTAACGCTCGATAGCGCTACCGTAGAAATAGACGTTACCCTGGCGCGCGGACTCAATTACTACACTGGAGCCATACTTGAAGTAGCCGCTCCTGAAGGCGTTGCGATGGGAAGCATTGGCGGTGGTGGACGCTATGATGATCTCACCGGGATCTTCGGACTTAAAAATATGAGTGGGGTAGGGATCTCTTTTGGTCTCGACCGAATTTATTTAGTGATGGAAGCACTTACCTTATTCCCGGAAACGGTTCGGGAAGGCACGCACGTATTGTTTCTTAACTTTGGAGAAGAAGAATCGCTATACGCCATGAAAGCGATCACAGCCTTGCGTAAACAAGGTATTGCGGCGGAATTATATCCCGACGCTGCCAAAATGGGCAAACAAATGGGATATGCCGACAAGCGAGATATTCCTTTTGTGGTTTTGGCGGGAGAAGAGGAAATGGCGAAGCATCACTATACGTTAAAGAACATGAAGTCTGGTGACCAACAAAAATTAAATAGCGAAGCATTGATCAATGCCTTAAAGGTATCCAAATAAATTTATAGACTTTCGTCTCCGAACGCGTATTAGATTTTATCAAATTTGCTCTGAAGGAAGTCCTTGGAAGAATCTTCTTCGATCTCGATCCATACCGGAAGGTGGTCAGACACCTGATTGCGTTTCCAATAGCGGTGAAAGTAACTGTGGAATGCCTGATCGTCTGTCAAGGTGCTTGGATCATTTTTATGGGCTAACATCATTTCATGGTATTCCGCGCTAGCGTCATCCGTAAAAACATAATCATATAATGGGAAAACGCCCCCCGACTCTTTATTATCTCCATTCTTACGAAGTTTAAAATAGGCATCGGTTTTCATGAATATCCGGTCGTAGCATTCGGTCTGACTGGTATTGGTGGGTACGCCGATGAGACTTTCACATTCTTTGAATCCTTCTTGTGTGACCAGCGAGACGATATCGTGATTGTCGTTATATAGATTGGTGTCGCCCAGGAGAATCATGTTCTCATTCCAAAGATGTTTTTTCCGCACTTTTTCTTTATAAACCTCCATAAGCAACCGCAACTCTTCTTTGCGTAAGGCCTTGTCATCCTCGTCATTCCCGGGATGAAGGTGAAGCCCGACAGCAGCGAATTTTTTCCAACCACATTCAAAACCGGTAATGGAAGGAGTTCTTTTAAGTTGTGAAACACGGTGTAAGGGATCCACAAACTCTTCAGGGACTACCAGCTCTCCTGAAAGTCCGGAATGGCGCACTCTTCGTGTGTCATAGATATAACCGAAACGTTCTTTATTTCCGCTAGCGCCTTCCGTAATATCGGTAATGAGATATGACCAATGACTTCCCAGTATTTTCATGACGAGATCCAGATCGTAGAGCGAACGTTTGATCTCTTGAATGGCCACAATGTCGAACGCGTTGATGATTTCAGCAATGTAAAAATACGCTTCGGGTAGGCGTTCCCCCAGGTGGCCGAATTCCTTCACGTTCCACGAAGCAAGTAATATGTTTCGATCTACTTCTTTCTTGGGGACTTTCATTGCGAGTCCGTTTTTGAGTGCAATGAGATTATTGAGCGTTCGTTTTTTGGCGGATTCCGACAGGAGAAGCGCTTTTTCGTAAAATACTAAAGAATATTTATTCGGAATGAGTTCCCGGGAGGGACGGAGGTCGTTATACCACATACTATTGTGTTTATTAGTTCGTGGCAAGGTAGTGATTGCGAGCTTTATAACGCAAAGGAAATGACTCTAGATTGCTCAGGGTTTCTCCATATTCATGAATTACGACTTTTGGATGTCTACGCTTCCAGCAGATACGCTAACGATCGCTCAGTAACGGTTTCTACATAACGACGGAAATGCTGAGAACCGGCATGTTTCACAATATACCGATTGAGCCATAGTCCATGAATAGCGAACGTTTTCATATTTTCAACGTGAACGGCACCGGGTTTGAGGTAGTTATATTCATAGGAAACGCCGTTCTTGAAGGTTACAATGATGGCATCTTCTTCTATGTGGTAAAAGCGGATATTCGATTTGCCACTGAGGTTTTCGTATTCAAGCATGCAGGTTGTGTTTTTTGTTATTCGAACCTACAGTAATTGACTAGAATATATTTACGGTTTTCCGTAGAACAAAAAATTATATGAGGCCCATATCTTTGGCCAGGGCGATCAGCTGCGTACTATTTCGTGCGTTGAAATGATCCTTTAATTTACTAAGTCGTTTTTCCACGGTACTCAGACTACTAGGACGGATGCGCTTGGTTTTTAGATAGACGCTGATATCTTCTTGCTGAAACCCCTGTGATAATTGTTTGAGTAAGGTGATGTCGAAATCGGTAATCTCAAAATGGGTGTCGGTTGCCAGTCCGCTAGCGATGGGCTCAGAATAAAAATTTTTACCTTTTTCGATGGCTGAGATGGCCTGGGAGAGGTCGATTAGACCTCTTCTTCCTTTGCATACATATGCTTTAACCGCCTCTAACTGGGTTAGTGCTCTTGCTACGTCAATACGATCATCTACGGAAAAGACAATGATTTTTGTATTGGGAAGTTCGGTCGCAACGATATTGGCCAGTTCTTTTCCGGAGTTTAAATGATTATTTCTATAATCTGGCTTGAAGGAAAGATCTGTGATGAGAAGTTGAAAAGGCTCCTGAATAAGGGCCGCTTTTTTCAGCTTGAGATAGGCATCGTCACAGTAGCTGGAATAGGCGATGTTAGTTATGCCCAATTGTTTCAAGGTAGATTGAATTCCTTCGTTAATACTTCCCAGATCTTCAGCAACTAATACTTTTGCAATCATTTAAATAATTATTTCAGCTTGAAAGCCATGAGTGTGATTTGATGTAAATGTAATAGAACCCGAAACAGCCTTAATACGGTTTTCCGCATATCTTAGTCCGTTTTCCGGCGCCCCCTCAGTGCCCACCCCGTTGTCTCGATAGTGTACATGAACTTTTGAAGCGTGGTTTTTAAAGCTGATCACTACAAAATTGGCACCACTGTGTTTGTGCGTATTGGTCAATAATTCCTGTAGCACTTTATAGAGTGCCTCGCGTTTTAAATTCGACATAGCGTCCCAGGGTATGGTGCTGGTGTTCTTCGGAATGACACGAATTTTGGTAGTGGAATAATGGTGAAACAGATCCGACAAAATTTCTAGGAACGGTCGTTTGGAATCTATAGCATTATGGGATCTGGAAAGGGACCGCGCTTGCTGGTACACTTTTTCTATGGCATCCAGGGTCTCAGTGTCTTCTTCTTCCGAGAGGGTATTCATGATCATAAACAGGTTGTTGGCGATGTCGTCATGAATATGTTGTGATATGGCGCGTTCGGTTTCGAATACGGCTTGCCGGCGCTTACGTTTATGCCGAAGAATGAGCCATACCGAGGGAAAGAGTATGAAGAGCCCCCCTAGAATGGCTAAAAACAGAATGCGTTCCTGGTTGATTTTGGCCGATAAGGCAGCACGTTCCGCTTCCGATTTATCGTATTTCAATAAAGCATACGCATTTTGTACATCTTGTTTTACTGCGCTAAGACTATCGGAGAGCTGAACATAACGGGGCGCGTATTTAGCTTGATCCAACGAAAGTAATAATCCCAAAGCCTCTTTTTCAAACGATGTATCTCCAATGTCTTGGGAGGCACGATGCATTTCTGTGGCATACAACTTCGCTTTGACCGTATCCTCAAGACGTAGGTAATGTTGTACCAAATGACGATGTATGGAGTAGGTTCTAACTGCATTCGACTGGGATTTTTGTAAAGTCAAAGCCTGTAGTAATTCAGACTCACCTCCTTGTGAAGCGAGCGATAAGGTATTGCCTAAGTTGTCTAAAAATTTTATTTGATGGTAGTTTTTTTGTTCTGAGGGCATTTTGGAAATTAGCGATAAGCCCGTTCTATAGGTTGCGATGGCCTCTTTAAAACTTCTTCGTTCCTTGAAAAGAGTGGCCTGATTGTTCAGAATATATAGGCTGTCGAGCGTATTGTTTGAATTTGATAACGCTCTTTGATATTGTAGATGGGCAAGGTCGAATAAGCCTTTTTCCTGTTGTAGTATCCCCAGCAAGCACAAGAGACGAACACGGGCCGCCACATCCTCCTTTTTTAGCATACCCAGTGCCTTTACAGCATTTTCCTCACTTAATTTGGCATCTCCTAATTTGTATAACGAATGGGCCATCACTTCGTAGATGTATGCGCGATAATACTTAGGCTGCTGTTCGATTTGTGGTGTTCTTGTCTGAAGCGCTTTCATCCCTTCAACGAGTTCATAAGCATCGTGAGTACCTCGCAAGCTATTTAGTATCGAATCTAACGGTTGCTGTTGCGTCTGACCATACCCACAGTTTGTGTTCAGCAATAAACAACTACTGCTGAAAAGTACTAAAAAGAGGAATGTATGTGGGTTTCGATACATTCCTCTAAAAGTACTTAATTGAATGGAAACATCAATTATTACCGTCTGGTGGCGGAGGCGGCGGTGGTGGCGGAATGGGGTCAGTTTCACCACAACACGCTTCAGGTTGAACGTCTTGCGACTGTAATAGTTCTGGAGTACAGGAGGTTATCCCCGAAATGAGGAAAACCGTAACCATTGTTAATAATAATTTCTTCATTTTTAGATGTTTGAAAGTTGAAATCAGCCTGACCGAGATTTTCTCGGCAGGGGGTGCGAAATCGCATAAAAATGAAGAGGCGTCCCTCCTCGCGTTGAGAAGTGGGAGCGACGTATTTGAAGACAGAGTACTTCTCAAAAACAATCCACGAATACGTCTCTCGATATTCGTTAGCCAACATCAGAACCTTGACTGATACAAGGGCCGGCAACGAACAGGACAAAGGAAGGCAGGGGCTATCGCAACGGGTGGAAAAAGCATGGAAAAGGCATTGAAACTTTATGGAAACAGGGTTTCATAGCCAGAAGAGCACGAACTATAAAATCGGAATGGATGCATCAATTTTTGGTACTGAAGTCGTTTGAAGAAGCCGAAAAGAAAGAAGGTGTTTCTAAGAAATTTAGAAAGGCTCGGGTGTTGTCAGATTACATTCAGAATAGTTCAAAAAACTCCTATACCGAAAGGAGCCTGGCAGATAAGTACGACGCTTCAAAAGCGGGTAAAGTGATTGAACTGCCGGATTTTGTTGTGCAAGCGCTGTGTAGGTATTTAGGATATGAGACCTTTGAAGCGTTTCAGCAGGACCAATTAGCAACATCAAAAAAAGAGTCAAAATCGAAACAGTATCCCTCATGGAAATTGATGTATTTGACCATTTTGCTTGTGATTTCTGTAGCAATTATACTTTGGCAGTTTTTTTCAAAAGAGCGCTGGATGGAGTGGAAGGATGCCCGTTATGTAGAAGCGCCTTTCAATGCCGAAAAATTAAAAAGTGGAAATTTAAAACTTTACAGGAAGGAGCGAATCGAATACTTTAAACGCATTGATCCCAATTGTGACTATCAATTTTTTAACCCGGATGGAAGTCCGAGAGTGTTCTACGGAAAGAACAGCAAGAAAGAGTACGAGTGGTTTACGCAGTTGGGAGAGCATCCTGAAACCGGAAAACCCCTTAAAGCGATAACAAAGTATATGATCGAGAAGTATATCTGTAACAATAATTCTTAGATTATTGGAAGGAGCTCATCTCAAGTGAGTAAATGGCACAAATTAAATATCTGTAAGAGCAAAAAACCTGATACTCTAATGTTGGGTTTTTTATTGCAGCGTGGGGGAGAATTACCTCGCTAACGCTCGTTGAGTCTTATTTTTTGAGCTACAAAAGTAAACCCGTCACCACTTCGTGTTGACCGTCTTTTTCTTTTCTTGAATTTTGAGCAAGCCTCAATTCAGAAAACAAAAAACCCGTTGCGAAGCACGGGTCTTTTGCTGTAGCGTGGGGGAGACTTGAACTCCCGACCTCCGGGTTATGAATCCGACGCTCTAACCACCTGAGCTACCACGCCTATTTTGCGAGGGCAAAGATAAGAACAAATTCAAGTAGCGCAAACATTACCACATAATTTTATCAGTTCCTGTTTGTAAAAATTTTTGGGTTTCTATCTTGGTTTCCGACGAAATTATATATATTGGGCTTCCAGTCAATACAACTATGGACGACAAAATAAAATACGAAATGGAGTTCCCGATTCACGTGTCTCCATCCTTATTATATCAATATATTTCCACCCCTTCCGGTATGAGCGAATGGTACGCCGATAACGTTAATTCGCGCGGTGAATACTTTACCTTCATTTGGGAAGGAAGTGAAGAACGTGCCCGTTTGTTAGGAAAAAAATCAGGGGAGCGAATTCGGTTTCGATGGGAGGATGATGAGGAAACCGACTATTACTTTGAACTGCGAATTCAGGTGGATGAGATTACAAAGGACGTCTCGCTCATGGTAACCGATTTTGCAGAGGAAGACGAAATTGAAGAAGGCAAAATGCTATGGGAAAATATGATTTCAGATCTCAAGCAGATCTTGGGCTCTACCTAATCGCTAGCTACACAAAATACGTATCTTTGCGCCATCTCTTAAAGATGGCTTTTTTATGATCAATCTGAACGGAACGCTGCAGCCCAACACCCAAATTTTGGAGGCGGATAATCGCGGACTCGCATACGGGGATGCGCTTTTTGAAACGATTCGCGTGTCAGCTGGCAAAATCCTGTTTTGGGAAGATCATTACTTTAGGCTAATGGCTTCCATGCGCATGCTTCGAATGGAGATTCCTATGACCTTTACGATGGAATATTTGGAAGCTGAAATTTTCAAAACGCTGTCCGCAGTCGAAGACACCGCAGCAGCCTATCGTGTTAAAGTACAAGTGTGGCGAAAACCCGGGGGTACCTACACTCCCAGGGATCGTGGGGTTCATTTTATGATCACTTGCCAGACTTTAAAGACTCCCTTTTATAGCCTTAATAAGGCACCGTATGAAGTAGAATTGTTCAAGGATTATTACCTTCCGTCCGGCATGCTTTCCACCTTAAAGACGAATAATAAAATTATCAATGTTTTGGGGAGTATCTATGCGGAAGAAAACGAATATCAGAACTGTTTGCTGCTCAATGAGAAAAAAGAAATGGTAGAAGCGCTCAATGGAAATTTGTTTTTGGTCGACGGCTATAAAATTAAAACTCCACCGCTGGAATCTGGTTGTTTAAATGGAATACTTCGGAAACAGATATTTGCCATCCTCGCCAAAATGCCGGATTATATTTTGGAAGAAGCCACTGTTTCCCCTTTTGAGTTACAGAAAGTAGACGAACTGTTTATTACCAATACCATTGTAGGAATTCAGCCAATTACGAAGTATCGAAAGAAAGAATATACTTCAGAAGTTGCGCAGGAACTGTTAGGTAAGCTCAACGCCAAAGCGCGTTTGGGTTAGTTATAGGAAGGGTTTTCTGGGGCATTCGACCACAATAAATAGTCACCGCCCAATTCAATCATTTGCTCTTTCCAGAAGTTGTCCAGGTTTTCTCCAATGATACGGTGCCGTAATTTATTTTTTGTGATCACCCAACTATGCACTTCGAGCTCTTGGTCAAGTTGCTCTCGGTCCCAACCGGAATAGCCTAAGAAAAATTGAATTTGGGAGGCTTTCAGTTCTTCTTTTTGAAGCAGGTCCAGAATCGCATTAAAGTCGCCTCCCCAATAAATACCTTCCGCGATTTCAATACTGTCCGGTATATGTTCTGGGATGCGATGAATAAAATATAGATTGTCCTGCTCAACGGGTCCGCCGTTATATACTGGGAGCTCACAGTTTACTTCGGGAATAAAATCTTTTAAATTATACTTGAGGGGTTTGTTAAGAATAAAACCTACAGAACCTTCTTCGTTATGTTCCGCCAGCAAAACTACAGAACGGTTGAAGGAGACATCACCTATTATGGATGGTTCGGCTACCAAGAGTACTCCCTTGTCGGGTTGAAGTGATATCATAAGCCTTAATTTAAAATTAAAGCTAAGTAATATTTCCGAATAAGCAAAATAATTTAAAGTTCATGCGATTCCATAAAAAAACCTTGCCGCAATTGACAAGGTTTTTAATGTTTTTAAAAGTGTGATGATTAGTTCACAGCATCTGATAAGTCAGATCCAGCTTTGAACTTCACTACATTTTTAGCAGCGATTTTGATGGTTTTTCCAGTTTGAGGGTTACGTCCGTCACGAGCGGCTCTTCTAGATACTGACCAAGATCCGAATCCTACTAAAGAAACACGGTTCCCTTTTTTCAAAGACTTTTCTACATTTCCTAAAAATGACTCCAATGCCTTTTTAGCAGCTGCTTTTGTAATTCCGGCATCTGCTGCCATTGCGTCGATTAAATCTGATTTGTTCATAGTTAAATTTTAGATTAAACTGTTGGTTAAACTTCATTAAATTGCCTTACAAATTTAATGGGATTCTCTTATCACGCAAGGAATGACGGGGGAAATCCGGGTTTTTGTTGATAACTTGGACGCATTGTTAATAAAGGAGGCTTGTTTTTGTGGTTTTTTACGGAAATCAGTAATAACAAGGCTTCACAGTACGTAGGCGTCTTTTTCGAAGGTAAAGCCGTTCAACAAATCTCCTGCCTTCATTTTTCGCTTTCCGGGGAGTTGTAATTCTTCCACCTGAAGTACTCCATTGGGCACAATAATATGCAGGCTTTTTTTGTCAGCGATGATCTGTCCCGGTGTTGCCTGCACTTCCGAAGGTTCAAATTGTGCCGAATGTAGTTTCATTGTAAGGGTTTCCTCTCCATTATGCAGTTCGGTCCACGCACTGGGATAAGGGGAGAGTCCGCGTATCAAAGCTTCCACCTGTTCTCCTTGCTGTGTCCAGTCGATTCGGGTATTTTCTGCGGAAAGCTTTGGAGCCGATCGTAACGGCTGATTAGGATTCTGAGTGGTGGCGGAAGCCGTTCCCGTTGCGATCCTATTCACCGTCCTCAACACCAGATGGGCCCCTACCTCCATTAGGGTATCATGCAAGCTTCCGGCCGTTTCCTTTTCTTTCAGCGTAATTTCTTCGGAAGCAATAATCGCTCCGGTGTCAATTTTTTCGTCAATAAAAAAGGTGGTAACGCCGCTTTTCTTTTCTCGGTTGATCACCGCCCAGTTGATTGGGGCTGCCCCGCGATATTGGGGAAGGAGGGAGGCGTGCAAATTAAAGGTGCCTTTGGGAGGCATGGCCCAAACCACTTTTGGTAACATTCGAAAGGCGACTACTACTTGCACATCTGCTTTTAACGCTTCTAAGGTTTCTAGAAATGCTTCCTCTTTTAAATTGGTGGGTTGCAGTACTGGAATTCGTTGTGTAACGGCATACTCTTTTACAGCAGAAGCCCGTAGCTTTCGTCCACGACCTGCAGGTCGATCTGGCGCGGTAATGACCCCCACCACCTCATGTTCAGAAGCAACTAATTGTTGTAAGCTGGCGACAGCAAATTCGGGCGTACCCATAAAGACGATTCGAAGGGGGGTGTTCACGATAAGGAATATTGATTACGTAAGTTCAACTCGATTTTATTGCTTTCCAGTAATAAGGAAACAACATGCAAGATCTTTGCTTCCGCAAAGGTAAGGCTTTCTGTAAGCTGTCGCGAGCTTTTGGGGCCTTCTTCTAAGAGATGCAGAATGGCTTCCGCAATTAAGCGAACTTCCCCCGAACCTGCCCTGCTTTTTTCTCGAGCACACACCGAGCAAATGCCGCAGGGTTCTTCTGCTTCCTCACCAAAGTAGTGCAGTAGCTGAATACTCCGGCATATGTTATCATTTTTCAAATAATTGAGAACCGAATGTACCTGAGCGACCTTCCGCCGATTGTGAAGGTTGATCTCTTTAGCCAGCGGATTGATGGTTCGTTCATCTTCTCTTGGAACTAAAAACGTGATGCTCGCGTCGGTGGTATACAATTCTAGTTCGATGATCTCATGCGTAGCCATTTGCTCTAAGACCGCAATTATGGCGCTAATGGGCTGCCCGGTTTTCTTAGCGACCAGGCCTACATTAATTTTCGTGGGAAGCTCAAAAATCCCACCGTACATCCGCAAAAGTGTCTTTCCGATCAGCGAGGCGTTTCGGTGTTCCTGAAAATAGCCAATAGCTCGTTCTGAAGCAACGACAAATCGTACAATGGAAGTGCGACCAAATTCCTTCGAAAGTTGCAGTACTCCTAACCGATCCAAGCTTTGTAGTCCGTTGTAGGCCAACAGAAACGGAAAGGAGTAGGTCTCACAGAAATCATTAAAGTTGAAAGGGTGCGTTATATGCATCCCTTCGCCATACGGAATCCGAAAATAGGCATTGAGTTTTTGATATATTTTTTTGACGTCCTTGGCGTCGGGCAAGCTATCAATAAACTGCTTGGAGACTAAGGATTCATCAAAATTATTGTACAATAAAATGGCTTCGGCAAAGGCTCCGTTTCGCCCGGCCCGACCAGCTTCTTGAAAATAACTTTCCAAACTTTCCGGCAATTGTACATGCACCACATAGCGTACGTCTGCTTTATCGATGCCCATCCCAAAGGCATTGGTAGCAATCATTATAGGGATGCGGTCCTCTAACCACGCCGCTAGCCGTTGTTTTTTCTGATCGGTTGGTAGACCCCCGTGGTAAAAAGTAGTGTTAAAACCGAGCGTATTTAGTTGTTGTGAAAGTTCTACCGTTTGTTTTCTGCTGCGAGCATAAAGTATAGCCGGAGTATCTTTTTTCTGAAGCAAGCGTTCGAGTTGATGAATTTTATCTTCAGTATAAAACACTTTGTAGGCAATATTACTTCGGAAAAAAGAGCCTTTAAATACAGCAGGAGTTTCCAAGTGCAAGGCCGAAATAGTGTCTTCAAGTACGTCGGGCGTGGCCGTTGCAGTGAGTCCGATGATCGGTACCAAGGGGTGCAACTCACGTAGCAGGGTGATATTGCGATAAGCCGGCCGAAAGTCGTTTCCCCACTGCGAAATACAGTGTGCCTCATCAACAGCGATCAAGCACAGTGGAAGCTGTTTTAAGGCCTGTTGAATCACTTCCTGTTGTAGTCGCTCTGGCGATAGGTAGATAAAATCGTAGTTCCCGTATCGAATATTATCCAACTGTCGGTCTACCTCCAAACCCGACAGGCTTCCTGTGATCGCCATGGCCTTGATATTGCGTTGTTGCAATTGTGCTACCTGGTCGTTCATTAAAGCGACCAGAGGCGAAATAACGATGGTAGTGCCTTCCAGTAATAGTCCAGGAATCTGGAAGCAAACCGACTTACCGCCGCCGGTAGGTAATAACGCGATCGTATCTCGCCCGTTCATCACCGATTCGATGATCTCCTCCTGTAAGGGTCGAAAGCGGGTGTGTCCCCAATGTTGTTCCAGAACCTGAAGGGGTGTTTTCACGTTATTCAATTAAATGTTGGTTGATAAATTCAATACGTGCCGTAACCTTGTCTCTAGGAACTTCAATCGGACAATAACCGTAGCCCTGATAGGTGGTTTTGAGAAAAGTATAAAGTTCCAACGCTTGTTCAAACGATTCGTAGCGTTCCTGGTCTTGGCGGTAAATAGCTTCCCAGGGGGGTAAAAGGAACACCTGATCGTACCGATGGGTGTTGCAAGTATCATCAAAATAGGCGTCATACGGCGTATCGAGATAGTTCATATAAGCGGTGACATCGGGGAGGCCTCTGTCGTAGAAAAGATGCGGTTCGGAAACCTGCTCTGCCGCTTTAAACTGTTTTAGTCGGCCCGCTAATAACTTGCTGCTGAATAGCGTGGGGTCCTTCAGAAACAGTTGTTCTATCCCTTGGCGTTGCGCTTCGGCAGTAACCTGCCTTGAAATTTCGTGCAACACCGCTGCGCCCGCTGTCTCTAAATGAGAAATTAGAGTGGTTTTTCCGGTACCGGGTCCTCCGGTGATGACAATTCTTCGAGTGTTCAAGGACGATCGTTTTTGGCAAAGTTCGGAAATATTTATTCATGGTAAAAAGTGTATCTTTGCGAGGCACTAGTTGAGTATTAAATGGCTATGGAAAACGATAAGAAAACAACCGAATTTTACGATCGCTTGCGCGTGCAACTTTCTGAAGATACAAGTTGGCCCTCCCCGTATATGTATAAATTTATTGTGCCTGCCGACCTGGAAAAGATTGCTGAAATCGAAGCGATTTTTAACGGTACAGGAGCCGATATCCAAACCCGCGATTCATCCAAAGGAAACTACACCAGCGTGTCGATTCGGGTAGAAATGGAATCTCCAGATGCGGTGATCGACAAATATTTGGAAGTTTCGAAAGTCGAAGGTGTGATTTCCTTATAATTTTAGTATTTTGCAGGCAGAATTACTGCAGGACCATTAATTCCTTTTTAAACATACCCTCTTGATAGACGAAATAGAATACAATACAGAGCGTTCGCATCTGATTATTCCTGAATACGGACGCCATATACAAAAAATGGTGGCACAAACCGTGGCGATGGAAGATCGCGAAGCACGGAACCGAAATGCCAAAAGTATTATCGCGGTGATGGGAAATCTCAACCCACATCTTCGCGACGTTCCTGATTTTCAACATAAATTATGGGATCAGTTATTTATCATGTCCGACTTCAAACTGGACGTTGATGCCCCATTTGAAAAGCCTTCTAGAGAAGAACTGGCCGAACGACCAGAACCTTTAGAATATCCTCAAAACCATCCCAAGTACCGTTTCTACGGAAACAATATCAAACGAATGATCGATGTGGCGATTGGTTGGGAAGAAGGCGATAAGAAAGAGGGACTCATCCTTACGATTGCCAATCACATGAAAAAATGCTACTTGAACTGGAATAAAGATTCGGTAGAAGATGATGTGATCTTTCAACATTTGTACGAGCTTTCCGAAGGAAAAATTAACCTCAAAGGAGGAGATGAAGACCTTTCGGATGCCAAAAATCTTATGAGTGGCAATAGCAGTAGTAGTTCTTCCAAAAAGCGCTATAGCAAGAAACACAGCAAGCGCGGCAGAAAACGTCATTAAACACTTCACGCATACTTATGGGAACATTTCAAATTGAAGGAGGGCATCCATTGCAAGGTGAAATCACTCCTCAGGGCGCTAAAAATGAAGCCTTACAGATTCTTTGCGCCGTCCTCCTAACTTCAGAAAAAGTAATCATCAATAACATTCCCGACATACGGGATGTTAATAAGCTTATTCAGATCCTGGAACATCTTGGGGTAACCGTAGAAAAGTTGGGAAAAGGGAGTTATTCCTTCCAATCGGATGCCTTAGACCTAAAGTACCTTGAGTCTGCTTTATTCAAAGAAGAAGGAAGTTCGCTTCGCGGTTCTATTATGATTGTAGGTCCGTTGTTAGCGCGCTTCGGAAAGGGTTACATTCCCCGTCCGGGTGGCGATAAGATTGGGCGACGCCGACTCGATACGCACTTCGAAGGATTTATAAAATTAGGCGCCAAGTTTCGATACAATAAGGAAGAACGTTTTTACGGAGTGGAAGCGCCCGATGGCCTCGCCGGAACCTACATGTTATTAGACCAGGCTTCGGTCACCGGTACGGCAAACATTGTGATGGCTGCAGTCCTTGCCAAAGGAACAACCACTATTTACAATGCCGCCTGCGAACCCTATTTACAACAGTTATGTAAAATGCTCAATCGCATGGGCGCCAAGATCAGCGGTGTTGGCTCCAACTTGTTAACCATAGAAGGAGTCACCGAATTAGGAGGCTGTGAACATCGTATTCTTCCGGATATGATCGAGATTGGAAGCTGGATTGGATTGGCTGCCATGACCCAAAGCGAACTGACCATCAAAAATGTGAGCTGGGATAATTTGGGATTGATTCCGGATACCTTCCGAAAACTAGGGATTACATTAGAACGACGGGATGATGATATTTATATTCCGTCGCATGAGGAATACGAAATTCAGGGCTATATCGATGGATCGATACTAACGGTAGCCGATGCTCCCTGGCCCGGATTTACCCCAGACCTGTTAAGTATCGTTTTAGTTACTTGTACGCAGGCAAAAGGCAGTGTGCTCATCCACCAAAAAATGTTTGAGAGTAGGCTTTTCTTTGTAGATAAATTGATTGATATGGGCGCCAAGATCATTCTATGTGATCCGCACCGCGCCACAGTTATTGGACATAATTTTGAGTCGACCTTAAAAGCTACCACCATGACGTCACCAGACATACGGGCCGGTATCTCATTATTGATTGCTGCACTCTCAGCGAAGGGAACGAGCACGATTCACAATATTGAACAGATCGATCGAGGCTACGAGAATATCGATGAGCGACTCAGAGCCGTAGGAGCCAAGATTTCGCGAACCGAATAACTAGCCCTGAAACAATAAAAAAAGCCGCAATTTGCGGCTTTTTTTATGATCCTTTTTTCTGTTTATTGATTTCGTCCTGTAGTTTTCGTCTCAATTGTTGTTCGCGCTCCAGAGTGCGTTGGCGATGCGTTTCAAACTCCTCTTCGGTTTCCGCCAGCTTTAGTTGCGCCGCACGAGTGTCGCGATGGCTACTTTTAAACTTATAGACAAGAAAGGCTACCCCGGCAATCAATACTAAGATGATCGTCCACATAATTCCATTATAGGTCGCTTTGGGTAACAGTGCACCTAGAAAAGAGATACCGTCTTCCCGTTTTTTCGAGAGGGCTAAGTCTTCTTGAGTGGTCTTAAGATCCTGACTCAACGTGCCAATCTCATTGTCTTGTCTGGTTACGGTAGTTTGAGAAGAATCAATTTGAGCTTCCAAGGCAGCGATCGAATCGAATACCGACTTTTTTAGGTCATTGAGCTTGTAAATCTTCACTACCTTATAATCCTGATAGCGATTCGAATTCTCAATGACGTCGGTAAATTGTCCTTCTAGGGTGTTGGGAAGTTCGGTTTCTTGCTCCTGCGCATACATAGTACCTGCGAAGAGCAGTAAAGCGAAAGTTATTCTAAAAAGCTTCATACGTTGATTGTTAGGTCGTCTTTATATACGCCACAAGAGTAGAAAAATTGTGCAGAAAAGCCTAATTTTTAAGATACATTAGACTTTATTTAACAGCCACACAGCTGCCAATTCTAGTACAGCTCAAGGCTCCAGAAGGACAACGGGCTACTTGCTGAGCGATTCGCTCTGAAGAGGCAGCATCCAAGTGAATCCAAGGGATTACGGCAGTTCGAAAAACCTCCGAAAGTTCTTGTGCGCAACATTCTGAGTGGGTACATTTTTTTGGATTATAGGCAACGGTTATCTCTCCGTTCGAATAGGTATTTGGGGTGCTCATAGCATTTTTACTTTAGGGGCAGTACCATGATTTACATCGATAAATATATCAAAATATCCGATAAAATGCGCATTCAGAGAATAATCCTACATTTATTATGATGATACTGCTTTCTTGTAGGTGTCCAAGGCGCGTTCTCTGGCTTCTTTGTGGACAACCATACGCTCTGGATATTCTTCGGTTCCGTATTCAGAAATCCATTCGTTGATGTACGATTCCTGCTTATCGAATTTTTTCAGCTGAGATTCCGGGTTGAAAATTCGGAAATAAGGCGCGGCGTCAACACCACTTCCGGCAGCCCACTGCCAATTCCCGACATTGCTGGACTGTTCGTAATCTAATAATTTCTCTGCAAAATAAGCCTCGCCCCAGCGCCAATCAATCAATAAGTGTTTGCATAAGAAGCTGGCCACCACCATGCGAACCCGATTGTGCATATAGCCTGTTTCATTGAGTTGCCGCATTCCGGCATCTACCATAGGGTATCCAGTTTTTCCTTGCTTCCATAGGTCGAATTCGTCTTTGTTATTTCGCCATTCAATGCGATCGTATTTTTTTCGGAAGGCATTATTTACTGTTTCGGGGAAATGATATAAGATCTGCATAAAGAACTCACGCCAAATTAGTTCTTCCCAGAAGGTTTCATTTTTTTCTGCGATGGCTTTTTTTACCATTTTGCGAATACTCACCGTGCCAAATCGGAGATGCGGACCCAAGCGAGAGGTTCCTTGATCTGCCGGAAAATTGCGAGTATTTTCGTATTCCTGTATGGTGGTAGGAGTAACATCGTACTCTGGTACCGCTATAGCCGACTTTTTAAAGCCCATCTCAGAAAGTGAAACGTTTGGCAAGCGCGTATGTTGAATAAGGTTTTTTAAATGACTACTGGTGTAGTAAATGTTAAGCTCTTTTTCATTGCGGAAAGCTTCTTTCCATTTTTTCATGTAGGGTGTGTACACTACATAAGGATCACCATCGTCCTTTAACACTTCATCCTTCTCAAAAATGACCTGATCTTTGTAGGTGTGAAAACCAATATCCTTCTTCGATAGAAACGCTTCGATTTCTTGGTCTCGCTCTGTTGCATACGGCTCGTAGTCGTGATTGGTAATAACGTGCTGCACATTGAAAGCAGCAATAATTTCCTTAAAAGCTTGTAAGGGGGTGGTGTGATACATCGCAAGACTGCTTCCGTGTTCTTCCTGAAGAGTGTCACGCATCTTTTGAAGCGTTTCAAAGATAAAGGTGACGCGAGCATCGTCTTCGGGCAATTCGCTCAAAATGTTCTTGTCGAAAATAAAGACCGGGAGTACAGGATGTTTTCCGTGCAACGCTTTATAAAAGCCTACATTGTCGTCTATTCGCAAATCTCTTCGGAACCAAAAAACATTTACGGTATCTGCCATACTATTGTGGGTTCAAGGTTGACATTCCTCCATCAACACCCAATACCTGACCCGTCATCCAAGAAGACTGATCTCCCAGCAGAAAGGCTGCCATAGTTGCAATATCTTTGTCGGTTCCCACACGATTCAGCGGATGTCGTTTGGCCATTTTTTCTTTTTTATCGTCATTAGAGAGCAATTTTTCCGCTAGGGGAGTATCGGTGAGTGATGGTGCGATAACATTCACGCGAAAACTAGGCGCATATTCGGCTGCCAGCGCCTTAGCAAACCCTTCAATCGCTCCTTTGGCTGCAGCTACACTGGTATGGAATGGCATTCCTACTTTAACCGCAACGGTGCTAAAAAAGACCAAACTCGCTTGTTCCGACTTTTTCAACTTCGGAAGCAACGCATGTACCGATTTTACGAGTCCGGTGAAATTAATCTTCATGTCGGTTTCAAAACTTTCCGAAGACATCATTTTAAAAGGCTTCAATTGTATACTTCCGGGACAATACACAAATCCATCGATGGTTTCGGGAAGCTCTAATTCGTCGATAGCATCTTTGGAAACATCAAATTTTAGATGGGTGCATTTATCAGGAATGTTCTCGTTGGAGCGCGAAGCAATGTAAATGTTGTGATCGTCTTGTAAAAGCGTAGCGATGGAATGGCCTATACCATACGAACCGCCAATCAGTAGTATATTTTTACTCATAATGTTTTATATGTTCCGAATCGCGTTTCAAGTGCGCGTTTTCGGTAATCAAAAATTTCATTCAGTTTGGGCTCGACGAGCCAGGGATGCACCCACTTGCCAATAATTCCGAAGGGAAGCTTGTAGTGAACCACATCTTCCATAAGCACCCCGCCTTCAATTTCTTTTAAAAAGTGCTTGTGATGCCATAACGAATAAGGACCGAAGCGTTGTTCGTCCACAAAATATTCGCCTTCTTTCACGTGAGTAATTTCGGTGACCCACGAAGTTTTAATTCCGGCAATAGGAGTAACGATGTATTCAATAATTTGACCGGCAAACATCGGCCGGTTGCCACCAGACACAATATGGAAGCCCATATAGTCCGGGGTAATCACTTTGAGATTCTTGGGGTCTGAAAGAAACGTCCACGCCTCGTCGAGCGAGATGGGAAGACGCTGTTCAGCCTGGAGGGTAAAAATCTTCATAGACTTACGTTCCGTAGGTTATCTGCCCTTTCCGTAGGTAAGTTTTCTATTGATTCGAACCAATCTATAAATGTCCTGAGTGATACGATTCCTATTGCGGAATCCGAATAATTTCTTTACAATTTGATACATCGTGCAGTTTTTTCTTTAAAGGTACAATGCAGGTATCAGATTGTAAAGCATTTAAAAAAAGATTAACAGTTGTCGTTGCAGCAATCGTCTTCCTTTACAAAGCGACAACTTACCACTGCCAAAAGCATTCCAGCTACTGGTGCTACTACATAGATCCACAAACCATTGAGATGTCCCGATAATAGTGCCGGCGATAAGGATCGTGCGGGGTTCATGGACGCTCCTGTCAACGGCCCAGCGAACATGGCCTCCAATAATACCACGCCGCCTATAGCGATGCCGGCCATCACACCCATTTCCTTAGCGCCGGTAGAGACATGGATAATAACCAGCATCAATAAATACGACAGTATTACTTCCATAAGAAACACCTTCCACACGTCCCATTGGGGCAAGGTGGCTCCTAAAGTTTCATTATCGGGGAACATCAATAGCAGGAGGGTGCTGGCAAGATAGGCGCCCATGCATTGGGCGATGACATATTTGGGCACTTCTTTCCACGGAAATTTTTTGGCATACGCGAAAGCGATGGTGACTGCCGGATTAATGTGCGCTCCGCTAATATCTCCAAAGGCGTATATCATTCCCATGACAATAAATCCGAAGGTGATGGCAATACCCACATGCGAAATCGATCCCTGCGTATACTGATCGATTATGATGGCTCCGGTTCCGCAGAAGACGAGCGCGAAGGTTCCGATGGACTCTGAAAGGTAGCGTTTCACAATCGCAAATATAGCACGCGAACCTTCATTTCATTTTAAGCTTTCGTTAACAACAGCATGTGCGGTCAAATTTGTATTTTCGTAGAAACCAAAAACACATCTCAACAATGAAAAATTTTCTTCTATTATTCTGTCTTCTAGTGGCTAGCACTGCTACCTATGCTCAGCTAGAAACTCCGGCTCCGAGTCCGTTTCAAAAAATGGAACAGAAGGTCGGACTCACAAATATCACCTTAGAATACTCTCGACCTTCGATGAAAGGACGTAGTATCTTTGGCGGACTCGTACCTTACGACAAAATCTGGCGAACCGGTGCCAACGAGAACACCAAGATTACCTTCGACACCGATGTGATGGTCGGCGGAAAAACGCTTAAGGCTGGGTCGTATGCCATTTACACCAAGCCTATGGCGCAAAACTGGGACGTGATGTTCTATACCGATACCAACAACTGGGGATTACCACAACAGTGGGATGAAAGCAAAGTAGCAGCCAAAGTAACGGTTCCTGTGTATCCTATCCCAATGGATATTGAAACGTACACCATGTCATTTGATGATCTGGAGAATGGAAGTGTTAACGTAGGTATCATGTGGGAGCGCACCTATGTGGGAGTCCCAATTGAAGTACCCACCGATAAAATGGTCACCGCAAATATCGAACGTGTTATGGGAGGTCCTACTTCCAACGATTACTACCAGGCTGCGGTGTATTACCTACAGGCTGGAAAGGATATGGACAAAGCAAAGACGTGGATTGATAAAGCGATCGAAATGCGCGAGCAACCAGCCTTCTGGTTCTACCGTCAAAAGTCGCTTATCTATGCCGAATCAGGCGATAAGAAAGGCGCCATTGCAGCGGCCAAGAAATCTTTAGATCTAGCAAAAGAGGCTGGTAATAGCGACTATGTCGCGCTGAACACCAAGTCACTGAAAGAATGGGGTGCCATGTAATCCTTACGATATAAAAAGAATAAAAAAGCACCGATTTCGGTGCTTTTTTTAGGTATACACTTTTTTCAATTCATTTCGATAGTCGGATGGATTCTTCCCAGTATACGCTTTGAATTTCTTACTGAAGTGGGAAAAGTTGTTAAACCCACAGTCGAAGCAAATATCGGTGATACTTCGCTGCTCTTCCATCAACAATTTGGAGGCGTGTACCAGTCGGTATTCATTCACAAACTGTGTGAAGGTTTTATTAGTTTTATTTTTAAAGTATCGACTAAACGCCGGGGGCGTCATATTTACGAGTTGCGCTACTTCCGAAAGCGAGATCGGTCTTTTAAATTCATTACTTACGAAACCATAGATGGTATCTAATCGCTCGGTGTCTTGCGGTTTCGATTCCAGGACCACCTGATCTACATTGAGCACGGTATAGTCGTTGGCATCCGCCAGGTCTTTTAGAATACGCAAGAATTCCATCAATCGTGCATAGGGTTCTAAGGTCTCTAACCGTTCTAACCTCGGTCCCATGCGGCTCATGGTTTCCTGATGAAAAGCAATGCCCTGTTTTCCGCGAAGAAATAGTTGCTTGATGGATTGCATTTCCGGAACATCGAAGAAATCGGGTCCTAAAAAATCTTCTTTCACCTGAATCACGACCTCACTTTTGTTTCCTGTGAGTCGATCCGTAAAGCCAAAATGAGGAAGGTTAGCACCAATAAACAGCAAGTCTCCATCACTGTAATAGGAGATGTGATTTCCAATATGCCGTTTTCCAGAGCCCCCATTTACGTACACAATTTCCATCTCAGGATGGAAATGCCAGTTGGGTATGAGGTTGTTCGAGGCATTTTCGTATCGGCTCACTTTTAGCGAACTCCCAAAGGAAGGACGTATCGCTTCTAATGTTGGGGTCTTTGTGTTTCTCATAACTGAAAAATAGCGCATTATACCGTAATACGGATGTACAAAATTAGCACAATGATGTACTATATTAACATTAATAAATTGTTAAACTGTACTAATTGATAAAATAAGACATATTTTGGCTAAATCACGCGTGCTACTGCAATACATTTCTAGGGATCTTTGTACCATCAACATTTTAAAACACATGTTATGAAAACACTTAGAAACACCCTTACCGCCATAGTGCTTATCGCAGCTTCGGTTGCAATGCATGCCAATGAGAACCGAATTATCGTTTCCGAAGAAAATAACGTTACGATCACAGAGGAGAACAATTTGGTAGAAGTGTCGGTATTAAACACGAACTTGGAAACCTTTCAACTGTTAATTATCAGTCCGGAGGGTAGTATCGTATTCGACGGTATCTTAGGTAATGAAGCGAGTCTTGGACAGCAATTTGATTTTCATTCGGCTGTTGCAGGGACGTATACCTTTAAATTTGTGACCAATAATGGTCGTGCCTTTTCCTACGATGTAACGGCCGGAAATTAAATCGGACGTTCGTTCTATGTTATCCTGGTTAAGGGAGTCTTTTTTGGCTCCCTTTTTTTATGATTTATTCGAACTGAAGGTTTGAATGAGCAATGCCAAGCCCATAACCAAGGCACATCCTACCACATTGAGCCATAGATACGGCATCAGGTCGATATACCAGACTATCACAATAAGTACTTGCGTAATCAGGGCGGCGACAAAGGTTGCCTGACTTCGTACATATTTTATGAAAAAAGCGAGCAAGAAGATACCGAGTACATTACCGTAAAAGATAGAACCGATGATATTGACCAATTGAATCAGATTATCGAACAGGTTCGCGACGCTAGCCACCCCAATGGCGATCACACCCCATAATAATGTGAACCATTTGGAAGCCCTAACATAATGTTTTTCAGTGCGACCCGGAGTGTTGCGCTTGTACAAATCGATCGCGGTGGTAGAGCCTAACGCATTCAGTTCAGAGGCTGTAGACGACATCGCAGCGCTTAGAATCACGGCTAGTAATAACCCTATAATTCCGCGAGGTAGATTGTTCAGAATAAAATGGATGAATACATAGTCTTTATCATTCGTCTCGGCTTCTGGGTTTGCCTTCTTAATTAAGGTGCGTCCGGTTTCTCTCAGGCGGGATTCTGTCTTGTTGAGTTGTGTAATTTCTTGCTGAATGCGGTTGGCTTCGGAAGCATCTTCAGTTCGGGCGAACTGGAGTTGTTTGGTGCGAATGTCTTGCTCTAATGCTTTTTTATCGGCCTCAAGGGCCACGTATTTGGAAGCGTATTCGGAAGCCATCACATCTTTCACGGCAGCCGGATTAAAATGAAGGGGAGAGCTGTTGAATTGATAAAAGACGAACACCATCACACCCACCAATAAAATGAAAAACTGCATGGGTACTTTAAGCAAACCATTCATTACGAGGCCAAGCTGACTCTCACGTACTGATCTTCCTGAGAGGTAGCGTTGCACCTGACTTTGATCTGTTCCGAAGTAGGAGAGGGCTAAGAAACTTCCGCCGATGATCCCACTCCAAAAGGTATAGCGATTTTCAAAGTCAAAGGAAAAGTCTAAGATCTCCATCTTTCCATTGCTTCCCGCAATTTGTAGTGCTTTGCTGAAGGAAATATCTAGTGGTAAATAATTCAGAATCAACAAAAAAGCGAACAACATGCCCAAAAATATGACCCCCATTTGCTGCTTCTGCGTCACGCTCACGGCTTTGGTACCACCACTTACGGTATAAATAATCACCAGAACTCCGATGATAACATTTAGATACAAAAGATTCCATCCTAATACTGCCGACAAAATGATCGCCGGAGCGAAAATGGTGATCCCTGCTGCGAGTCCGCGTTGGATCAAAAACAATATGGCGGTTAAGGTTCTTGTTTTTAAATCGAAGCGCGACTCTAAGTATTCATAGGCCGTATAGACCTTTAGCTTGTGATAGAGCGGGATAAAAACCATGCAGATAATGATCATGGCAATGGGGAGTCCGAAGTAGAACTGTACAAAGCCCATCCCGTCATGAAAGGCCTGTCCCGGTGTTGAAAGAAAGGTGATAGCACTGGCCTGTGTCGCCATCACGCTAAGACCGATTGTCCACCATTTGGCATCGTTCCCGCTTTTTAAATAATCACTAACGCTCTTGCTTCCGCGCGATTTATAAGTTCCGTAGAGCACAATAAAAGTCAAGGTTCCAATTAGAACCATCCAATCGATCTGCTGCATCAAGTAAAGGTTTTCATCAAATAGTAGAAAAGAACAATATAGGTTGCGTTAAAGAGAATCACTAAGGTATAGCGAAACTTCCAGGAGCGTTCTTTTTTTTCGTTGGAATCAAGCATTATTTTCCGATGGATAAAAGGTTAGCGAATAAACGATATGCTCCCGATACGCCGGCAGGAAGCTCCCTAAAGAAGCTAAGACCGGTATAAATAAAATGTCCTTTACCATACGAAGCCACCAGCAAGGCACCTTGAGTACTCGCCTCTCCTTGGTCGTTCATTTCCAGTATGGGGGTAAATGCGGGATCCCACTGATCTGGAAAATACAGCCCTCGTTCTTGTACCCAGCCGTTAAAATCGGCTTGGGTGATCTTGTTGGGTTCGTTGAGAACCGGATGCTCGGGCGCTAAGAAGGTGACACTCGATTGCTCGTTGGTGACACGGTCTCTGGACAATCGCAACGAATAGGGGGCAAGGGTCTCTGTTACCATACTGCGGTTGGTATTATATTGTACTAGCACTGTTCCTCCCTGTTTCACGTAATCGTTTAAGACTTGTTGTTTATACGCTAGCTCTGGAACCGTATTATAGGCACGAATGCCCAGCACCACCGCATCGAATTCTTTTAAAGTGGCTACGGAAATAGTTGCAGGGGAAAGCGTGGTAACATCATATCCTATATAACGCAAACTCTCGGGAATCACATCTCCGGCTCCGTCAATATACCCAATACGCTCGCCTTTTTTCTCGAGATCGATCCGCACAATTTTGGCTTTGCTCGGAAGCAAGACGCGTTGAAATGGGATGTGTTCGTAATCGATAACCGCTAATTCTTTATCGTAGAACGTATCTCCAACGGTTACTAAGGGTTCTAGATATCCCTCGCTGGCATTTCTTGGCGGCCGTATTGTAAAAAGAAAGGTTTGTGAGGCTCCTGCACTAGACAGCATGAAGGGGTGATTGGCGGGAGTCACTTCCCAACCCTCAGGATAATTGAGTTGCAGGGTGCCACTTACATTATCGCGGCCCGCGCGTAGGGTCACAGGTACTTGGCGTTCGTCTTTTGAAGCAAAGATCATTACCTTTTCTGGGATGCTCGCCGTTACTGCCGGCAGTACCTCGAGCGGTTGATATACTTCTCCATGTACGGGATCGGTATATTTAAACACCACATCTCTGGAAACAGAGAGGGTGGTTCGCCCTAAGCCCAGGGTGAATACAACACGTTCTGGGGCCGGTGTTTCCGGCATTCCGATTTTATCGGTTGGGGCGTCATACATCCCTAAGGTTCCCTCTTTGTTGAGCCAATACGGTGTTGAATAGGCATCCTTATCAATACGTTTAGTCTCGGTATGTTCAAAGCGTTCGTTTCCGTTAAGTCGATTGTTTTTATTGTATAGTATCGTACCGGATGGGGTGCTAATCGATTGAAGCACCACCGGAAAATCACTTCGATTAATAGCTTCAACGGTAAGTTCGTATTGTCCGTTGGGGGTCACTTCATTGGTATTGGCTACCGCTTCGAGAAATATACCGCCGCAATCCAATATAATTTCTTCCAGTTCCGCCATTTTAATGTTACGCCAATGGGCGTCTGGGAGTTGTTTAACAAGTTCATACGCCTGTAAGAGAGGGCGAATCATAGAAGACGGGTTCTTGAAATCGAAATCATCTTCTAACGGGTATAAAATAGCACCAATCATCTCGCCCCCTTCAATGCGCGACCAACTCGTATCAATTCCTTCGAAAAGACTTGATTTATTCTCAGGGAAATCTCCTTTTAGAAATTCTAAATATTCGGTTTGATTTCCGCGAGACCCTGTGCTTCCGAAGCCTTGGGATTTGTGCATGCTTCTACTAAGGGCCGCAATTTCCCCATTGCTGAGTCCGAGTGATGGATAGTAATTTCCAGTTTCCACTTCAAGAAGATTGGTTTTATCGGCCTTTTCGAAATTTTCCTGACTTCCGTAGAACCACCAAGAGGTATTGAAAAATAACCGCTTTGGTTGCCAGGCACCTACGGTTTGCGCGGTTTCCGGATAGTTGGAGGCATCTCCCACAAGATCGAAGGCTTCCATGCTTAAAATGGCAGAGGTAGTATGATGTCCATGGGTGCTCCCCGGATTCCTATGGTTAAATCGGTTGATGATCACATCGGGTTTGAAGGTTCTGATGGCACGAACCACATCAGATAATACTTTTTCTTTATTCCAGATATCCAATGTTTCATCAGGATGTTTGGAATAGCCAAAATCGTTGGCTCTTGTAAATAGTTGTTCGCCCCCATCGGTGCGTCTTGCGGCTAACAGTTCTTGTGTTCGAATCACCCCTAATAACTCACGAATTTCAGGCCCCACTAAATTTTGCCCACCATCTCCTCGCGTCAGTGATAGATAGGCGGTGCGCGCATGTACATCGTTGCTGAGATAGGAGATGAGTCGCGTGTTCTCATCATCCGGGTGGGCTGCGATATACATAGCCGAACCCAGAAAATTTAATTTCTGAAGTTTATGATAAATTTCGGAAGCCGAAGGCTTCTGTGGTGTTTGTGAATAAGCTAGGAACGGTGCTAGAAAAAATGCCAGTACGAGCATTACAGATGTTACATACTTCACGAGGAGCCGATTTTAGATGTGCTTCAAATATATTGAAAATCAAACTCCCCTTGAGTGTGTTTGGTTTTCTTTAACAATTGAAACCATTAGAGCCCCAACGAATCCCGCCATACGCTATCCCGATTTTTATTTTGTTGCCAGTAGGCAGCACGAATCCGCTTTCGTTTGATAGCTTGGGTTAGTAAGGCTGTACTGTCTGCTCTGTCATTGCCAATGGCTTCTTCCCATTGTTCAATTTCAAAGGGAAAGCTACTCTGGAAATGTAAGGTCAGTTCGCGCTCCAGTGCAGGGTAGGTAAGTTGATAGGTCGCCATGGAGTCGCCTTGCTTTAAACTTGCAAACGCCTTATAGGCTTTCATAGTACGATGCTTCAAGCGCAGGTGCTCGAATGATGGGATTACCATCAATTCTCCTGTGGGAAGTTCATCGGGTTGAATTCTAATTAGGTTCCACAATTCATCCTCCAACCAGGTTTTATCGAGGGTCATCGTAGTATCGGCTTCGCCAGCGAAATAAGAATGTGCCGTAATTTCAAATTGTTCTCGCTTGTTGAGTTGCGCATATACGTGTCCGCACCATTCCTGCACCGAGTTACTTACTTTTAGCGCGTGACCGGTTTCAGCTATGGGGGAGAAAGTGCTGGTCATGATCGAATAGGGGTAGATGCCTGTCTGGAATTTCTTGGTGGCGTTGAGCTTTAAGACCGAGATGGTTTCTTCGGAAGCCTTATTGGCTTTCACCTGCTTCTTTGGAAGAAAATCTTCGGTCACAAAAATAGTCACGGCAGTTCCTTCTCGTAATTCGCCGTAGCGCACTTGCTGCAGATCGTAGGATGTGAGCTCTGCGGTGCCATTGTACCAATACGATTTAAAGTCATCTGAAACATCGCGAGGCTGTGCTTCTTTGGGCAACTGACTCGAATCAGAATTAGGGATTAGTTGATGTTCCGATTCTTTACAGCCATAAGGGAAGAGTCCTATTCCGAAGCAACATAAATACAGTAGATATCGCATAGCGCACATATTTCTATAAAAATACAATATTTTAGGAGTTGGTAAGCGCGAGTAGCGTTTTGTATACGAGTCGGGTGGGAAGCCCCATAACATTGAAATAACACCCTTCCAAACGTTCGATTCCGATATACCCAATCCATTCCTGAATGCCATAACTTCCAGCCTTATCGTAGGGTTCGTACGTTTCCAGATAGTACTCAATCTCTTGATCGGTGAGCGGTTTGAACCAAACCTTGGTGGTGTCGTTTACCGTTTTTTGAAAATCTGTTCCCGTAAAACACACTGAAGTAATAACTTCATGCATCCCACCACTTAACTCCTGTAGCATGGCAATGGCTTCGGTTTTATTCTGTGGTTTTCCAATAGGGCGTCCATCTTTTACCACAATGGTGTCGCTGGTAACTACAATTTCATTGGGTTGGATATCGGTAAACCCCGTCGCTTTTAGCTGCGCCAGATGATCGGTGATCCCTTCACGTTCTAATTGCTTCGGAAAGGTTTCGTCCACGGGACGAACATCCACAGTAAATTCTAAATCGAGTTCCTTAAAAAAATGATGGCGTCGGGGAGAGCCGGAAGCGAGTACCAAATGATAATCCTGTAAGCGTTCTTTTAGCATCAAAGTAGTTGTTTCAGCAAAAATAAAGAAAGCACACCGCTCAGCATAATTCCTTTCAGCAGTAACGAAAGAAATCGATATTGTTTGGGCTGTTCGGCTTGCCACGCTCGAATACAGAAGTAGATCAATGGGGCCACAATGGCGAGAAGAAAGTAGCCTGAAATTAACGGATATTGGTAAAGGTTTACATAGGTGTAGTACAGAACAAGAAACGTTAGCCCTACGCCCATGATAAAAATAATGGAGAGGACGCGACTACGGCCCAACGCAATAGGAAGGGTGTTGATTCCACCGTTTCTATCGCCATTGATATCCTCAACATCTTTGACGATCTCGCGAATCCAATTGAGTAAAAAGGCAAAAACGGCGTATTGAAAGATCCATTTAGAGGCTTCCAAATAGGTCTCTTTTGGTGGTGTTTGCAGCATTGGGTATACGTCAAAAATGAGCACTATCAACACCCCGAAAGCAACTAATGCGGCAATCCAAATATTATTGAGAACCAAGATAGATTTTCCGAAGGACGCATAGAAATATAGCAAGGCAGCGCATAGAATAAACACCGCAGACAGTTTTGGGTAGCCCACCTGGTTAGCAACCACGAATCCGAGCACTACTCCAACGATGGTGAGTGCCATGTAAAAATATAAGGTTGCTTGTTCAGAAAGCTGTTTTCCAACGATTACCCTTTCCGGTCGGTTGATGCGATCAATTGCTACGTCATAGATATCGTTGATCACATTGCCCCCGGCAGCAATGCAGACACAGGCAAGAACAAAAAGGGAATATTGGGCGGTATCCATGGCGAACGGTATGGCAATGGCTTCCAAAAAGATAAATTTGATGAGTAGTTGGGTTAGGGCTAAAAGTGCCAAATTAACCGGTCGCGTCAATTGAAAAAAAGCGTAGCACTTAGTCATGGCAATTCCCAAGCTTTAATCGTATTGGGCGCTGCTCTTCTCATGCTGAACCCATTTTCCCTGTACTTTTAATACTTGTTCAATCACATCGCGCACGCAACCTTTTCCGCCTTTTTTGTGAGATACGTAGGTAGAAATTTCCTTGATCTCAGGAACCGCATCCTGTGGGCAGCACGGCAACCCAATTTCTTTCATGGCGTACAGATCGGGAATATCGTCCCCCATAAAAAGCACATTCTCTCTTTTGATGTCGTATACGTCAAGATATTCATCCAGCGTTTCCGTTTTGTGGTGGGCTCCCAGATAGATATCGGTAATGCCCAGACCTTTTAATCGCGCGCGAACGCCTTCGTTAGTCCCGCCACTAATGATACAAACATGAAAGCCTTTTTCGAGTGCGGTCTTTAGAGCAAACCCATCTTTGGTGTGCATAGTACGGTACATTTCTCCCTCGGTAGTGATGGAGATGGTACCATCGGTAAGCACGCCGTCTACATCAAACACGAAGGTGGTAATGTGTTGTAGGTATTCTTTATAGCTTTTTTCCATGAGTGGTTGCAATCGATTTGGTGAGCTGTTGATACAGCGCCTGAAAAGCACTGTCGTTTAACAAATGTAGTTGTTTTTTTATGGTTTGTTGATCTTCTCGAACGGCAGGTCCCGTTTGCGCTTCCGAAGGGGCTACCTCCGAAAGCCGTTGCGCGGTTTCAAGGATCAAGGGATGTAGCAGTGAAAAGTCGAGTTCATGCTCCGCGAGTATTTTTTCTGAAACGGAATATAGGTGATTTACAAAATTGTTGGCGAATACGGCTGCCAGATGTAGCCGTGCCCGGGCAGCGGAGTCAATGCGCACCACCCGTTCACTTAGTGAAGAAGCGAGTGTTGTAAGCAATTGGTATGAGGCTTCCGTTTCGGCCTCAAGGCAAATAGGAATGGTTGAAAAGGCTACAGGACGTTTGGAGAAACTCTGAAGAGGATAGAACACCCCGCTGCGGTGTTTCTCGTCTATAGCATCTAAGGGGGCATTTCCTGAGGTATGCGCTACCAAGCCCGCAGTGGTGGATAAGGCGCTAGAAACGGCTGCGATGGCGTCATCGGCAACCGCAATTAGGGTGCAATCGACTTCCGGAAGGGATGTGAAATCAGAAACCACAGGAAGATCCTCCCAGCCGTCAAACCGTTGCGGATTTCGACTGTAAACAGCGACGACTTCCGCCATAGGTCCGTCCGAAAACGCCGTATATAAATGCGTTCCTACGTTTCCGAAGCCAATAATCGACACTCGTATCATACCGCTAAAATACAATCTTTGACATAAAGAAAAGAAAGCGACATCTTCTAAAATTCTAAATTGGAATATCTCTCGATTTCGTTATAATTTACAGTTGGTTTTCAGTATTTTTGCACAAAATTTTTGCTCATGCAAAAGAAAATAGCAGCGTTTCTTTTTTCCACCCGACTCACTTCCTTTTTATTTATTGCATTTGCCGTGGCCATGGCGGTAGGTACTTTTTTAGATGCCTCCTCAGAAACATCTCCCACACCTTATTCCCGAGAACTCATTTACAACGCCTGGTGGTTTGAATTGATCATGGTGCTTTTTGTGGTGAATTTCATCGGAAACATTTTTCGGTTCCGACTCTATAAAAAAGAAAAATGGGCCACGCTTACCTTGCACCTTTCTTTCATTCTTATTCTGGTAGGAGCCGGAGTGACGCGCTATTTGGGGTATGAAGGTGTGATGCATATTAGAGAAGGGGCTACCGAGAATACTTTTCTTAGCGAACATACGTACTTAAAAACATTTATTGATGGCGACTACGAAGTAGACGGGGTACTACAACGACGCAACCTGCCTCCAAAAAAATTGAATCTTTCCGAGCGGCTGGACAATGAGTTTGTCATTGAAACCGATTACAATCAGCAGCCACTAAGCATTCGCTATAATAATTTTATCAAAAACGCAAAACAGGGATTAATTATTTCTGAAGGGGGAGAACGCTATTTAAAGATTGTTGAAGCGGGTGACGGTAACCGCCATGACCATTGGCTTAAAGTAGGGGAGGTCGCCAATATTCACAACATCCTTTTTGCCGTGAACACGCCCACCGAAGGAGCGGTGAACATTACGGTAGACGAAGCTTCAAACGCGTATACCATAGAAGCCCCTTTTGAAGGTACCTATATGCGCATGGCAGACCAAGCGCGGGGAACGGTGGAAAAAGACAGCGTGCAACCGTTGATGCTGCGGTCTCTCTATCAAATGGCCGGGATGGCGTTTGTGATTCCGGAGCCTATGGCAGAAGGCCGTCAGGGTGTGATGAAAGCGGGAGCGAATGAAAAGACCAATCAAGATGCCTTGATCGTAGATGTTTCCTCTGGAGGGGAAACGCAAACCGTAGAATTACTTGGGGGTAAGGGTACCAATCCCAATCCGCAGGCGGTGGAGGTAGGCGGACTTACCGTGTACTTGAGTTTTGGTTCTGAAGCGTATGAATTGCCTTTCAGTATTACGCTCAATGATTTTATAGCCGATAAATATCCCGGTACCGAAACCGGGTATTCGGCTTTTAAGAGCAAGGTCACCGTGAACGATTCCGAAGATACTTTTTTCGATTACGAGATTTTTATGAACCACGTGCTGGATCATAAGGGATATCGCTTCTTTCAGGCCTCGTTCGATCCCGATGAGAAAGGAACGGTGCTTTCGGTCAATCACGACTGGTGGGGTACCTGGATCACCTATATAGGGTACTTTTTGTTGTACTTAGGATTGATGGCCATTCTATTTGATCGCAATACTCGTTTTGGCTCGTTGAAAAAAATGCTGAATAAAGTGAAGGCGAAAAAAGCAGGTCTTACCCTCATATTGCTTTTCTTATCCCTTACGATGGGAACGGCTCAGGAACATACAGGAAATCACACACAAGCCCTAAGCTCCGCCCAGATTGATTCGATCATCACGGCTAATACGGTCGATAAAGAACACGCAGCGCGCTTTGGGATGCTGGTATTGCAGGATAATGGACGTATGAAGCCGGTTAATACCTTTGCCAGTGAATTACTGCGGAAGGTGAGTCGGCGCAACACCTACAATGAATTAGACGCAAATCAGGTATTTCTATCCATGAGCGAATTTCCTCGTGTATGGTTTGAAACGCCATTGATTGCCGTGAAGTGGCAGAATGATAGTATTCGACGGGTACTGGGAGTAGCTGAAGGTGTGTCCCGCATTCGACTCATCGATTTGATCGACGATCAGGGAAGAAATAAGCTGGATCCGTATTTGGAAGCCGCGACCACCACCAATACCCCCAATCAGTTTCAAAAGGATATTGTAAAAGTGTATGAGAACGCCTATTTGCTAAATCAAGCCTTAAGTGGTGGGATTCTGAAAATTTTTCCGAAGCCAGACGATCCTAACAACAAGTGGGTGTCGTACCCAGAATTGGGAGAAGCCAACTTTAAAGGTATGGACTCGGTAGCGACCCGTGCCATTTTACCGGCCTATTTTTCGGTATTGAAGGAAGCGCGAAACACGGGAGATTATTCGCAGGCAGATGAAATTCTGGAAGGCATGAAACGCTTTCAGGAAAAGTACGGGAGCGAAGTAATGCCTTCCGACCGTAAAGTACAGGCTGAGATTTTATACAATGAAGTAAATCTCTTCAATCGATTGTACCACTATTTTGCCATGATGGGCGTCTTCATGTTTTTATTTATCATCGCCCGGATCTTTCGGGAAGGAAAAGTACTTCGATTTTTAATTGCCTTCTGTAAGTATACCATTTGGTTGTTCTTTATTCTCATGACCCTCGGACTGATCTTTCGTTGGTATATCAGCGGACATGCCCCGTGGAGTGACGCATACGAATCTATTATTTACGTGGCTTGGGCGACGGTGTTCTTCGGACTCGCCTTCGGAAGAAAAAGTAATCTAACCATTGCTTCCACAGCCTTTGTCGCGGCCATTATTCTATGGGTCGCAAATCAGAATTGGTTGGATCCTTCCATTGCGAATCTGCAACCGGTATTAGACAGTTACTGGCTGATGATTCACGTGGCAGTGATTGTAGCCAGCTATGGACCGTTCACTTTGGGTATGATATTAGGAGCTACCTCTTTATTACTTATGTTGCTTACTACCAGGAAGAATAAGGTAAAGATGGAGCTTAACATCAAAGAACTTACCATTATTACCGAAATGGCACTAACGGTGGGCTTAGTGATGTTGACGATCGGTAACTTTTTAGGCGGACAATGGGCCAACGAGAGTTGGGGTCGTTATTGGGGGTGGGATCCAAAAGAAACCTGGGCGCTTATTAGCATTATGGTATACGCCTTTGTGATACACATGCGCTTGGTTCCCGGATTACGCGGTCGCTGGTTTTTTAACGTAATGGCCATCTTTTCGTTCGCGGCTATTATGATGACGTATTTCGGTGTGAACTTCTACCTTACCGGACTACATTCGTACGCTAGTGGAGACGTTCCTGTAACGCCGAGTTTTGTGTACTACATCCTAGTCTTTTTTGTCACCCTGAGTGGCTTGTCGTATTGGAGATACCGTAAACACTACTCACCTAAAAACATAAAAAAAGCTTCTGAATAAAAGTTCTGAAGCTTTGAGTGATTCTAGAAAATAGATTTAGTTATAGAGATAGTCGGGCTGAGTATCGAGCATGCGGTGGTCTTGCTGAATTTGCTCTCCAATCTCCAGTTTCTCGTACAATTCCTTTGTAAGATCTTCTACCTCCACTTCGGTGACCTTAAGTCTACGAGCGATCTTAGCATTATCAATTCCCTCTGAAATATATTGCAGAAGCTTGATCTCTAATCCATCGAGATCGTAATGCATGATAAGGTTTTCAAGGTAGACATCTTCTACCAGCTTTTCTGTTTTTTGGCGTACATTCATGACTTCTTGTCGTTTTAAAAAGATGCGCATCTCTGTTTGGCGCAAAATATTTTCTTCTTTGATGGCTTGCATGCGATACATGATCGCATAGGTTAAAATGATCATTTCGGTAGCGGTCGCGATCTTCAAATGAAAGGTCATCGTTCCTAGGAAATGGATGTTTAAAGGCGCCAGTACGAAGTAATCGATAGCAAATAGCAAAGGGATAAACGCTGCGATCACAAAGAACTTGGCGTAATTCTTTTTGGAGAACATATAAATACCAGACAAGAAATACAATACGAGTGCCGACATCGAAAAGGCAACCGACAAATTGGTGAATAGTAGGTTCTCTGTTCCGTAAGCAAACCCGAGGAGTAAGGCACTTAGGCTGAAAAACGCGATACTAATAATTCGCGCCTTTGGCAGGTACTCCTGTAATCGTAAGAAACGCGCCGCGAAGAGGCATGTTATGGCGCAGGAGATGGCCAAAAGCAACGCCTGGGTTGGCGGGTGTACCTGCGCCACGCTAATGTCTAGCAGTGCGAGAAGTCCGTCGTTATAGAAAAATACCAGTCCCCACGCTACAATACTCAGAGTGTGCAACAAATACGAGCGTTGTGCGAACAAGAAGAAGCACACTAAATTGAGTAAGATGAGCATAAGCGTACTTCCGTAAAAAAAACCATATCCAAATAGCGACTGATTGGAAAGGGTGAACAAGGATCCCACCGGAAGACTTGCCGTAGTTTTATTGTAGGAAAATTCTTCAAATGCTGTTAGCGCCTCAAAAGATGTCTGGCTCGATTTCGAAATATTTGTAGTGGACGACAGCGATAAAAAATGCGGTGTCCAATCAGTTGCGTACGCCGCAAAAACGCTCATAGTATTGACGGCAATTGCAGTATTCGTAGGGCTTTTTGGTGTGTATGCAGTTACTGATGCCATCGCAAAACTAGTTGTTTGAACGACCAAGAACATCAACAAAAAACACCACAGGGCGGGGTAGTTTTTTAGCCTCATAATAAGTAAGTTTCATCAAATTGGGTGATCCAATATACTTAAAAAATACATTTCACCTAAGAAAATTGCATTTTATCGATGAAATACTTGTTTTGCAATGAAAAAAAAAGCGGAGTTAAACACTCCGCTTTATCATTTAAAAAAAGGACTTATTTTGTTCCTACCATATCTTCGGGGCGTACCCAGGCATCAAATTCTTCTGCTGTGAGATATCCCAAATTAACGGCCTCTTCTTTAAGGGTCGTTCCATTCTTATGCGCCGTGTTCGCTATTTCTGCCGCTTTGTAATAACCAATTTTGGTATTGAGGGCGGTTACCAGCATGAGTGAATTTTTCAGAAGGGAATCAATTACCTCCTTATTGGGTGCGATTCCTTGCGCGCAATGTTCGTCAAACGAAACACAGGCATCGCCTAAAAGTTGTGCTGATTGTAATAGGTTTGCCGCCATCACAGGTTTGAACACATTCAGCTCATAATGGCCTTGCATGCCACCTACAGATATGGCCACATCGTTACCCATCACCTGTGCGCAGACCATAGTGAGGGCTTCACATTGGGTTGGATTCACTTTTCCCGGCATGATAGAAGATCCCGGTTCGTTGGCGGGAATGGTAATTTCGCCAATACCGCTGCGAGGCCCGCTTGCCATCATTCGGATGTCGTTCGCTATTTTATTAAGGGAAACAGCCAACTGCTTTAGGGCACCATGCGATTCTACAATGGCATCATGGGCGGCAAGCGCTTCAAATTTATTTTCCGCAGTAACAAACGGTAATTCCGTAAAGGTAGCAATGTATTGAGCTACTTTCTCTGAATACCCTTTAGGCGTGTTGATACCGGTTCCAACGGCGGTTCCACCAAGGGCTAATTGCGATAGGTGCGGCAAGGTGTTTCTCAATGCTTTTAATCCATGTTCCAGTTGAGAAGCATATCCGCTAAACTCCTGACCGAGGGTTAAGGGGGTTGCATCCATAAGGTGCGTCCGGCCAATTTTCACCACATCTTTGAAGTCGGCTGCCTTCTTCTGAAGGGTCCGATGAAGCTGCTCCACCCCGGGAATGGTTACTTCTATTAGTTTCTTATATCCGGCGATATGCATTCCGGTAGGAAAGGTATCGTTGGAAGATTGCGACTTATTTACATCGTCATTGGGTTGCAGTGTTTTGTCTCCATCACCGATCTTTTTACCCGCTAACTGATGCGCTCTATTCGCAATTACCTCATTCACGTTCATGTTGCTTTGCGTTCCGCTTCCTGTTTGCCAGATCACTAGCGGGAATTGATCATCGTGATCGCCGGAGAGGATCTCGTCGCACACTTGTGCGATCAGGTCTCGCTTCTCTTCGGAAAGCACGCCTAGTTCGCAATTGGTATAGGCCGCGGCCTTTTTTAGGTAGGCAAAACCATAGACTACTTCTAAGGGCATGCTCGCGGGAGCTCCAATTTTAAAATTATTTCTGGAACGTTCTGTTTGTGCGCCCCAAAGGACGTCGGCGGGTACTTGAACCTCGCCCATGGTATCTTTTTCTATTCGGTAATTCATAGGTGTCTGATTGTGAAGCAAAGGTACTAAATACGGGTGCCATGGTCAAAATACCTAATGTTTATTTGCCGTGAATAAATTGATTTGTTTTGCTGTTTTTTCTGAAAAAATCCTATTATCTTTGTCGCGTAAAACACGTCATTATGTTTGAATTTGATCAATATCTTGGATTTTTAGCATTCTTAACCATTTTGACCATCGGTTTTTGGTTGATGATTTTCTTGATCTCCTTTATCCCATACTGGATTGGAGGCGCCTTGTATGAGAATTGGAAATTAAAACGTGAAAAGAAGAAAGCGGAAGCAGAAGAGGCGTAGTCCTCAAAAAATATAAATAAAAAAGGAAGTCGGCCGACTTCCTTTTTTTGTGTTATCATCTCACTTTATCCTTCAAAGTCACCACCATCTTCGTCAAACCCTCCATCGCCACGGCCGCGTTGACGTTGCTTCTTTTGATTGAATCGATAGGTGAATGACAAGGTAAACTGACGCTGTCTCCATTGAAATTCTGAATCACTTGTAAAGGTATCTGCTACCGTAAACGAGCGTCTTTTTCTAGAATTGAACACATCACTAATATTAAAACCAATGGTTCCATTATCATCCATAATATCTTTACTCAGTGCCAGGTTCATTGAGAAGATCCCTTCATTTTCCGTTTGGGCATTGTTGGTAGGACCTCGGTAGAACGCGTTCGTTTGCCAATCTATTTTATAGGGCAGGGTCACTTTTGAGCTTGCTCGTGCAAACCAGCTGTTATTTTCGGTACCGTATTCAACCCCATTGAAGCTTCCGTCACTTTTAAAATTGAAATAATTAAAACTACCATTTAAGCGCAACCAGTTCACAGGGTTGTACAATAATCCCAGTTCGAAGCCCATACGTTCGTTGGTCGATAAATTGATCGGAACGGTTCTAACCACGTTTACGCCATTAATTACTTGCCCTGTTTGTTCTTGAATACGCTCAAACGAATCGGTTTCGTACTGATAATAGACAGAGGTAGTAAGGGTAAGTTTGTCCCAACGGCGTAAATATCCCAGATCAAAGGCACTTGCGAAGGCAGGGTCAAGGTCTGGGTTCCCTTGAAAAACGTTAGTAACACTAGATCGCGATGGAAACGGATTGATAAACCATCCACGGGGTCTGTTGATACGTCGGTTGTATCCCAAGGAAACGTTTTCACGTTCGCCAAGCTCATAGATCAAATTTACGGTGGGGAAAAGGCCCAAATAATTTTTGTCGAAGTTCGTATCAATATCCACACCCAGCGCATCCGAAAAGGCGGCTTCGTCGAGATTCGACTCGATATCTCCTTTCAATTGGGTGTTTTCAAGACGCAACCCAAGTAGGAAAGAAAGCTTTCCGAATTTGTTTCCGTACTGCGTATATACAGCGTGGACATTTTCGGTATAGTCAAAGATATTCGATAAGGTATCATTGCGCACAAAAATACCCGCTTCATTCTCTTGATTGAGCGTGAAATCGGTCACCTCGTTTTGTAGGGTTCCGCGATACCCCGCTTCAAATTGCGCGTTCTCACCAATAGGCAGCACGTAGTCTGCCTGAATCAAATATTCCTTCTGTGTTTCTTCGGTAATGATGTCTTCTGAAGGGAACTCAAATTCTGTTGGAATGATCCGCTGTTCTGTAATAAAAGAGCGTTCCTCTTCCATATCGTTCTCATACTGGAAGTCGGCTGTCAATTTGTGGCCGTCGTCATCAAAATTGTTTACATAATTCAACGATACCTGATAGCTCTGGTCCTTTTCGGTTTCGTTCTCCACGCGAAGGGTGGTTTCTGCCAAGTCACCATCGGTAAATCGACGCGTTCGGTTGGTGGTAATATCTTCATCATCGCCCAATCGCAAAAAGACACTACCGGTAATCGAGGAACGGTCTGTTAAGAAATATTCCATTCCCAGGTTCGTATTAAACCCTTGATCCTTGCGCTCGTAATCGCGTTCTTCGATCGTTCGATCGAACTGTGGCTCAATAACGATTTCTTCTCCGGTGTCTGGATCTATGGTAGTACGCGGAAAAAATTGGTTGTCATAAAAAGCGTTTCCAGGAGAGTTTCGGTATCGGATTCCCGTCGTATTGAAAATGTTGAATTTATCGGTTCTCAGGTTGATGTTCCCCGTAATACCACTTTGTAGTGGCACTCCGAAGTTTGTTTGTATCGAACCATTGAGTCCGAGTGTCTTTTCTTTCCGAAGAATAATATTGAGAATTCCCGCAGTGCCTTCCGCATCGTATCGAGCTGAAGGGGACGTGATTACCTCCACGCGTTCAATAGCTTCCGCCGGAAGCTGTCGCAGTGCGTCGGTAGATCCGAAGCCCGCAATAGCCGAAGGCCTCCCATTAATTAAAATACGCACGTTCTCGTTTCCGCGTAAACTAATGGCGCCCTCTACATCCACGGTCACCGATGGTACATTATTTAGGGCGTCACTTACCGTAGCCCCGCTGGTGGTTAGGTCTTTCCCAATGGTATATATTTTTTTATCGAGGCGCACTTGTACCTCTGTCGTTTCCGCGCGAATGACCACCTCATCTAAGCTTTCCGAATTTACGGCCAATGAGATAGTAGGGAGGGTTGTATTTTTTCTTAAATTCTGATTGGGTATTTCTTTAGTTTCGTAGGAAATAAATTCTACTTTCACCGTATACCTGCCCGCCGGCACTTGAATAGCGTAGTTCCCATCGAGATCAGTGATACCACCGGTAACGGTGCTTCCTTGTTGATTGACAAACGAAACCGTGGCGTATTCCAGAGGATAATTGGTTCCTTCTTCGATAATCTGGCCTTTGACGGTTACTTCTTCAGGAGTTGAGGTTCCCTGAGAGGTTTGAGCAACCGACAGTATTGAACAACATAGGAAGAGCGCACATAGAATTTTTTTCATAGTCTTTTTTGGTTTCGCTTTTGACTACGAAAATACAAGGGGGTTTAGGCGATGGCTGCTAAAGTTGTGTTAAAACTAGCGACGTGTTAAATGGGAATTTTTGATACCGAAATCAGTAAGACTTATAGTAGCTTTTTGACGTTTTCGGGCGGCCGCCCAATAACGGCTTTTCTGCCTTTGATCACAATGGGTCTTTCTATCAACTTAGGATTGGCAACCATGGCATTCACGATCTCGGCATCCGTCAAGGCTTTCCCCTTAAACTGTTCTTTCCATATCGTTTCGTTCGTGCGCACCAGGTCGATCGGGGCGATCCCAAGCATTGCGATCAGTTCAGAAAGGGTTGGGGCAGAAGGTGGCGTCTCCAGATATTTGACAATTTCCAGGGATTCCCCATGTTCCTCCAAGATTTGAAGGGTTTCTCGGGATTTTCGGCAACGCGGATTATGATAGATGATGGTATTCATAGGATTATTTTTTTAAAAGCGTTTCCAACTCATCGTGATAATCGTATTGAAGGTCGGGATGCAAGCTTTCTATTTTTTTAGTGATATACTGAATTTGTCGTTCGTATAAATTCTTCATCGTAGTACTTCGTTGTACGGAAGGGCCAAATAATTGAAACTCTCTGCAAAAATGAAGTAGCAACTCAACTTCCGTTGCTTTGCTATTGGAATACCGACTAAATTTCTTGGTCTCTCTCAAAATTTTTCGAATGCTCTTTTTGACAAAGTAAAATCGATTTCGATTTACCGAACGAAATTGAGCGGTCATGTATTCTTTCACATGTTCGATGTAGCCCGTCTCGTCTTGAGCTTCAAATAATAAATAGGTAAGTAGTTCTTTGTTTTCTTTTTTGAAACGCGCCAGTCGAAGACAGATCTCTTTGATTTCTTCCGGAGATCGAAAGGCAAGTTCTTTTCGTATTTGCGGAACCGAAGCAGGTTTCATGAACTAGAATTTAGAGTGATCCCCAGCCTGTTGAGGTCGGTGGCCAATTGCTTTGCCCCGGTGAAATGCAAGGCGGTTATGCCCAGTTTTTCTGCCGCGGCCACATTTCTTTTATTATCATCTATAAAGATGGCTTCAGAAGGGGTGATGTCATACCGGGACAGCGCGAGTTCATAGATGTCTGCAAAGGGTTTTCGGGTTTTCTCATCCCCACTTACCACAATTCCATCGAACCATTGCAACCATTCAAATTTTGAGAGGGCCTTCGGAAAAGTTTCTCCGCTCCAATTGGTAAGGGCAAACACATTTAATCCAGGATTTTCGACGGTTTGTTTTAAGATGGCCAGGGTATCGTCGTGGGCATATCCCAGCATTTCTTCCCAACGTCCGTAATACATGCGAATAAGGTCTTCATATTCGGGAAATTCCTTTACTTTATCTTCTGTGGCTTGTGCCAAGGGATACCCTGCATCTTGATTTTCGTTCCAATCCCATGAGCAAACGGTATTTAGAAACCAGTTCATCTTTTCCCGATCGCCTCGGAATTCTTTCAAAAACACATATTCCGGATTCCAATCTACCAGTACGCCTCCCAGATCAAAAATAATCGTGTTATAACTCATTGCTTGCTTCTTTTTGGCCGGTCATCATTAAATATGCTTTTAAGAAATCGTCGAGATCGCCATCTAAGACGGCATCGGTATTTCCGGTTTCGTGACTTGTACGCACGTCTTTAATGAGTTTGTAGGGGTGGAGCACATAATTCCGAATTTGCGATCCCCATTCAATTGCTTTTTTATCGGCCTCAATCGCATCGCGTTGTGCTTGTTGCTTCCGAAGTTCAATTTCATACAACTGCGATTTCAACATTTGCATCGCTTTTTCGCGGTTTTCTAACTGCGAACGCGTTTCACTATTATGGATTACGATGCCACTAGGATGATGAGTAAGAATGGCCTTGGTCTCTACTTTATTTACATTCTGTCCTCCGGCACCACTACTTCGAGCGAAATCCCAAGAGATATCAGCAGGATTGATATCGATTTCAATAGAATCATCGGCTAATGGATACACATAGACGCTGGCAAAACTCGTGTGTCTTTTCGCATTGCTGTCAAATGGAGAAATACGCACCAAACGATGCACGCCATTCTCACTTTTCAACCAACCAAAGGCATAGTCACCATCAATCTCGAGGGTCACGGTTTTCACTCCGGCGACATCTCCAGCCTGAAAGTTCAGTTCTTTGATTTTAAATCCGTTTTTTTCGGCCCACATCAAGTACATGCGCATAAGCATTTGGGCCCAATCGCAACTTTCTGTGCCTCCGGCACCCGCTGTAATTTGAAGAACGGCAGAAAGATCATCGCCTTCTACGCTGAGCATGTTCCGAAATTCAAGAGCTTCAACGGCCGATTGCGCCGTTTCAAAACGGGTGGTTACATTGGCCGCTTCCCCTTCTCCTTCTTTAAAGAATTCGTAGATGACCTCGGCGTCTTCGGTAAGTTGCATGGCATTTTCATAATCCTCAACCCATTTTTTCTTATTGCGAAGTTGCTTCATAAAAGCCTCGGCCTCTTGTGGATTGTTCCAAAAATTGGGATCGTAGGTTTTTTCTTCGTCGTTAGCTATTTCGACACGCTTTCCGGCCACGTCAAAGATACCTCCTTAACGCATCCAGGCGTTCTTTAAGATCGTTGAGTTGATCTGATGTAATCATAGGGTGGTGTAATTTTTCGTAAAAATAGGATTTAACTTCCGTTGCCGAAATGTTTTTAAAGGAATTTTAGTAGTTTAGGGCATTCCCCAAAGTAAACATTCCACCCATGAAACACGTTATTCTCAGTTGTTGTGCCCTTCTCTGTGTTGCCGTAGCTTCGGCTCAGTTTCTTTCAGATAAATCCGACGTACAAAAATTCGAAGGTTTTTTTGATTTCTATTATTCTGAAGAAGAAGGTTCCATCTATCTCGCCGTCGACAAATTAGATACCGAATTTCTCTATGTTCACTCCCTGCGAACCGGGTTGGGATCTAACGATATTGGCTTAGATCGAGGACAATTAGGTGGGGGAGAGGTGGTTTCTTTTGTAAAAAGCGGAAACAAAATTCTGCTGGTGCAACCCAATATGAAATATCGGGCTACCTCAGAGAACGATTTGGAACGACGTTCTATCTCGGAAGCGTTTGCGCGCTCGGTATGGTTTGGTTTTCCTATCAAAGAAACAGAGGGCGATACCTACCTCATAGACTTGACGCCATTTTTGATGGAAGATGCGCATCAGGTAGCGAATCGGTTAAAACGCGGAAAAGAAGGAACCTATAAGGTAGATACTTCCCGCAGCGCCCTATGGATGGAGCGCACCAAGGCATTTCCGAAGAACGTAGAATTTGAAGCCTTGTTAACGCTAAAAGGTACTCCCACCGGTAGCAATTTACGAAGTGTGGCTCCGAATGCCGAATCCATTTCGGTGATCCAACACCATAGTTTTGTCGAACTGCCTGACGAGGGTTATACCCCCAGGGCCTTCGATCCGCGTAGCGGTTCTTTTGCGATTAGTTATTTAGACTACAGTACGCCCATTTGGGAGCCCATACAAAAACGTTTTATCACGCGCCACCGCCTAGAGAAGAAGAACCCTACGGCTTCTGTAAGTGAGGCTGTAGCACCCATTATCTATTATCTGGACCCGGGAACGCCCGAGCCGGTGCGGTCTGCCTTACTAGAAGGTGCGCGCTGGTGGAATCAGGCCTTTGAAGCCATTGGTTACAAAGATGCTTTTCAAGTAAAAATGCTTCCGGGTGATGCCGACCCAATGGATGTGCGTTATAATGTGATACAATGGGTACATCGCTCTACACGAGGGTGGAGCTATGGTGCTAGTATTACCGATCCACGTACCGGTGAGATCATCAAAGGACATGTTAGTTTGGGAAGTCTTCGTATCCGACAAGACTATATGATCGCACAAGCCCTGATGAACAAACCTTTTGCGACCAGTGATGAAAACTATAAACCCATGCTCGACTTGGCGTTAGCGCGTATTCGTCAACTCTCTGCGCATGAGGTAGGGCATACCCTTGGGTTCGCGCACAATTTTGCGGCGAGTACGATAGATCGAGCCAGTGTTATGGATTATCCGCATCCAAAGATCGATATGGGGGCCAACGGATCCCTTAAGTTTAACGATGCCTACGATACCGGAATTGGTGACTGGGATAAGGTTACCGTAGCCTATAGCTACAGCGACATACCTACTGGAACCGACGAAAAGACCTATCTCAATGCCTTACTGGAAGGAGCCTTTGCAGATGGCCATCGGTTTATCACCGATAGTGACGCACGGCCGCAAGGAGGCGCTCATGCCAAGGCGCACCTATGGGACAATGGAGAAACAGCCGCACAAGAATTAGAAAAAGTATTACAACTTCGGAAGAATGCCATGCAAACCTTCTCGTTGGATAACATTCGCACGGGAGAACCGTATACCGTTTTGGAGGATGTCTTTGTACCCTTGTATTTCTTTCATCGCTATCAAACAGAGGCTGCCGTAAAAAGTATTGGTGGGATGGAGTACGATTATCTGGTGAAAGGATACAATGGGAAAACGCCCTCCTATCTTTCCGAAGAAAAACAGGCGAATGCTTTAGCTCAGGTAATTAAGACCTTGCGAGTAGAGCAGTTAGCGATTCCGAAGCAATTACAAACCTATTTTCCGCCAAGAGCCTATGGGTATTCCCGCAGTCGGGAATCTTTTAAAAGTGACATGGGAGTGGCGTTCGATCCCCTGGGAGCAGCCGCCACAGCGAGTGACATGACCTTGCAATTATTGTTGCATCCGCAGCGGTTAAACCGACTTGTAGTACAAAAAGGATTAACAGAGGGAGAGAAGAACCTTGGTGTGGAAGATGTGTTGAGTGCGCTCACTGCCTTATACTACGATGTTCCGAAGGACGCCTATCATAAAGAAGTGTACCACACCATTCAGCATCGAATCTTGTTCCATGTGCTGCATTCGATTCAGCATAAAGATGTGATCCCCCAGGCGAAAGCGCATTTGCAGCATCACCTGAGTCTATGGGAGAAGGCAATGGAGAAGTCCAATACCGTGAATGATCGCCAGATGCTATTGACCATAGCACAATTCCGAAAATTCCCAGAAAAATTTACACCTCCACCAGTGCCTAAGATCCCTGATGGGAGCCCGATTGGTGGCGGCTGTATGCAATATCATTAATCTATTCTACAAAAAACAACCTCACTATGAAAACAATTACATGCATACTACTGTTGCTTATGGGCAGCATGGGATTCTCCCAGAATAATAAGGCAAAGGTTGAATCGTTACTGAACCAGTTCACGACAGAATTAACCGAGCGCGGCATTACGAATTTTTTTACTACCAAACGATATTGCCTGGGAACCACAGAGATGTTCCGCATTGGAAACAATGAAATATGCACTTCGGAAGGAACCTACTATGAGAGTTATGTGCTCTGGCAGGAGCCTGAAGGAGACGTGATGATCAAAAAGATCGATAATTGTGGGGTTTTTACACCCATCTCCGTAGGGGCGACCAACCCCATCTCTTTCTATATGACGCATCTTTCAACATTACAAAAAGAGGATGTGAAGCCTTATCAGGTGCAAAATCCCGGAAACCGACCTACCCAGCGAACTCAAACGCATCCGTGCAGACGCGATTTTTCGTTTTACGCTGATGCGGAAGATACGGTACACACCACCTACCGATTATATGATATGACCAACGGATCGAGTCAGCCGAACTTGAACTACGAACACAATAAAAATTTAAAAATTACCACCTTGGATGCGATGATGGATGAAGTCATTGAAGCAAACGCTAATCGTTTCCGAAGAGAATTGTAAGAACCCCAAAACTATGACCATTGACCTACGAAGTGATACGGTAACCCGTCCCACACCAGAAATGTTAGCAGCGATAATGAACGCCAAGGTAGGGGACGATGTCTATAAAGAAGATCCTTCTGCCAATGCGCTCGAGGCCGAAGTGGCGGAACTATTTGGCATGGAGGAAGCCTTGTTTTTTCCTACCGGAAGTATGGCCAATCAAGCGGCTATTAAACTGCATACCCAACCCGGAGAACAATTAATTTGCGATCAATGGGCTCATGTGTTTAATTACGAAGGAGGCGGTGTTTCCTTCAATAGTGGTGTTTCTTGCAAGCTTGTGGCCGGTACGCGTGGGATGATCACCGCCGAGCAGGTGGCCTCACATATCAATCCGCCTGATTTTTATCACAGTCCGTTGACCTCTTTGGTTTGCCTCGAAAATACCACCAACAAAGGAGGTGGCGCCTGTTATGATTTTGAAGAATTTAAACGTATCCGTGAGGTTTGTAATGCGCATGATTTAGGGTTGCACCTAGACGGGGCTCGATTGATGAATGCTTTGGTCGCTACCGGGGATGATCCCAAAGAATACGGTCGCGTCTTCGATACCCTCACCCTATGTTTAAGCAAGGGTCTCGGAACACCGTTAGGGACCGTTCTAGCCGGGAAAAGGCACATTATGAAAAACGCTATTAGGGTTCGCAAAATACTAGGGGGTGGCATGCGGCAAATTGGCTTTATGGCCGCCGCAGGAAGCTATGCCTTAGAACATCATGTGTCGCGTTTGAAAGAAGACCATCAGAAGGCCAAAGAATTGGCGTCTCATTTAGCGTCGTTGGCGTATGTTTCGGAAGTGGAGTCTACCGAAACCAATATTGTTATTTTCTATTTGAACGATGCTATTCCCGCGGCTCATTTTATGGCGTATTTAGATTCCGAAGGAATACGCATTAGCGATATGGGGCAAGGAAAATTGCGCATGGTCACGCATTTGGATTACGATGATGGCATGCACAAAAAGGTATTGCTGAGTCTACAACAGTATGAAACAAAAAAGCCTTCTTCGTAGAAGAAAGCTTTTCGTGTCTTTTGAAAGGTAGTTTTATTCGGCCTCTTTCACCTCAGCGCCTGGCGCATTTTTCTTGACCGATTCAATACCGTTGTTCATACCACTTTCAGAAGCGTACATCTGACTGCTTCCGATGATTTGACCGTTGGTGGATTTAATGTTGAAGTGGAACTTTCCATTCTTCGCTGTCTTGCGCTCGAAGCAATTATCGTCACCGCAATTCTTCTTTACAGAATCAATTCCGTTAGAAGCACCTGATTTGGAAGCGTACATTTGGCTCGACAAAATTACTTGTCCGTTAGAAGCCTTCAAGACGAAGTGAAATTTATCGCCGCTCTTTTTAAGTTCAAACATGTTTTCTCTTTTTAGGGATTATCATTCCTGTAAATATCTGAAATATATCTAATTTCAAAAAATTTGAACTGTATTTCCTTTCCAGCGTTTCCAAAAGCAATACAATCAGAACGACTATTTCCCAAAAAGTTGATCCATTCCAGGAATATTTGGCATTCCTTCCTTGGCCGCTGCAGCCATTTCGGCTTCGTTGATGGCGGTAGCCTTTTGGATGGCTTTGTTCAAGGTTACAATCAAATAATCCTCTAATTGTTCTTTGTCTTCAAGCAGGGCATCATTGATGGCTACTTTTTTTATTTCCCGATTGGCGGTAAGGGTAATGTTTAACAGTCCGTCTGAACTTTGTTCGTCCACCATAACCGTATCCATTCGTTTTTTTGTCGCTGCTACTTTTTCTTGGGCTTCTTTTAATTTACCCATCATATCTCCAAACATATCTTCAATTTTTTTAGTGACACAAATTTACTATTTTCGGTACGTAACTCCTCACTTTTTTTCTGATGAAATATATCCTATCCCTTTGCCTCATAAGTGCTATTTTTGCGTCCTGTAACGAAGAAAATGAGCAAACGTCCGCTATGAAACACACTCCTCCAACCGCCGAGAAGATTGATAAAACCTTAGAAATGCATGGTGATATGCGTGTGGATCCTTATTTCTGGCTGAATAATCGTGAAAATGAAGAGGTGATCGATTACCTGGAGCGTGAAAACGATTACTACAACAAGATGACGGCTCATACCGATGTCCTGAAACAAGATTTGTTTGAAGAGATCAAGAGTCGGATTAAAGAGGACGATAGTTCGGTGCCTTATTTCTACAATGGCTATTACTATATAACACGCTTTGAAACGGGAAATGACTATCCTATCTACTCGCGTAAAAAGGGTTCGCTTGAAGCGGAAGAAGAGATTCTATTCAACGTGAATGACATGGCGAAAGGCTATAGCTATTACAACCTTCGCGGCATCAATGTGAGTCCCGATAATCAATGGGTCGCCTACGGAGTAGATACCGTTAGCAGGCGGAAATATACGTTATACATCAAAAACCTGGAAAGCGGAGAGGTACTGGAAGAAACCATCCCTACAACTACCGGAAGCTCTACCTGGGCCAATGATAATAAGACCTTGTTTTATACTCGAAAAGACGAGCAAACACTGCGTTCTAATGAGATCTTTAGACATGAACGGGGTACCGAAGCAACAGCCGATGTAAAAGTGTATGAAGAAACGGATGAAACCTTTAGCACTTATGTTTACAAGACAAAGTCGGATGAGTTTTTGGTCATCGGCTCGTATAGTACACTTACGTCTGAATTCCAGATTTTAAAAGCTGATACTCCTAAGGGTGCGTTTAAGGTGTTCCAGCCGAGGGTACGCGGACTCGAATACGGAATCGCGCACTACGGCGATCATTTTTATATCGTTACCAACAAAGACGGCGCTACTAATTTCAAGTTGATGAAAACTTCGGAAACAGCTACGACATCCGACCAATGGGAGGAAGTGATCGCACATCGTGAGCAAGTTCTGTTGGAGGATGTTGATATCTTCAAAGAGTATTTGGTGGTTAGCGAACGAGACAATGGCCTTAATAAGCTCCGAATCATGTCTTGGGATGGCACGAAGGATTATTACCTTCCTTTCGATAATGAAACCTATACGGCGTATACCACGCAGAATATTGAGTTCGATACCAGGATCTTGCGCTATGCCTATAATAGTTTAACGGCTCCGGCGTCTATTGTCGATTTTAATATGGACACTCAGGAGAAAGAAATTAAAAAGCAAACCGAAGTATTAGGAGGCACCTTTGACGCGGCCAACTACGAGTCGAAACGCATCTGGGCGCCGGCCCGAGATGGCAAAAAGATACCCGTATCAATCGTGTATCGGAAAGGCATAGAATTAGATGGTGAAAATCCTTTGCTACAGTATGCATACGGTTCCTACGGCTCAACCATTGATCCGTATTTCTCAGTGGCCCGTTTGAGTCTGTTAGATCGCGGATTTATCTATGCTATCGCTCACGTACGGGGTGGGCAATATCTGGGAAGACAATGGTATGAAGACGGAAAGCTCCTTAAGAAAAAGAACACCTTTACAGATTTTGTGGATGTATCCAACTTCTTAATTGAAGAAAAATACACCTCTCCAGAACATTTATATGCTTCCGGTGGATCTGCCGGAGGGTTACTTATGGGAGCGGTAGTCAACATGGCGCCAGAATTATATAATGGAGTGGTCGCCGCCGTTCCTTTTGTGGACGTGGTAACTACCATGCTCGATGATTCTATTCCCTTAACCACGGGAGAATATGACGAATGGGGCAATCCTAACGATAGTACCTATTATCAGTATATCAAGTCGTATTCGCCCTACGATAATGTTGCCGCTAAAAACTATCCGAATATTCTGGTTACAACCGGATTACACGACTCGCAGGTGCAATACTGGGAACCGGCCAAATGGGTCGCTAAATTGAGAGAACTAAAAACCGATGACAATATTCTTTTATTGCACACCAATATGGAAGCGGGTCATGGTGGAGCTTCAGGAAGATTTGAAGCCATTAAGGAGGTAGCGAGAGATTACGCATTTATTTTGGATCGGGAAGGTATTTCGAAGTGATTTAAAAAAATACTGTACCTTTGTCCCATCGAACAGAGGCATCTATGTTCGCTGTTTTTTTATTGAATCCCTGTGTATGAAAGATGGTATACAAGCCTACAACAATGTGTTAGACCTAATTGGAAACACACCGTTAATTAAGCTGAACCGCATAACTGCATCCATGGAGGGAAGTTTTTACGCCAAAGTAGAAGCTTTCAATCCGGGTCACTCTTCCAAAGATAGAATTGCGCTCCATATTCTAGAAAATGCAGAAGCCAAAGGAATTCTCAAGCCTGGGGATACCATCATCGAGACGACCAGTGGAAATACGGGCTTCAGTGTGGCTATGGTCAGTATTTTAAAAGGATACCAGTGCATTTTAGCCGTGAGCTCAAAGTCTTCCGCAGATAAAATTGACATGCTTAAAACGATGGGCGCGCAAGTTCATGTTTGTCCGGCTCATGTTGCTGCCGATGACCCACGCTCTTACTATGAAGTGGCAAAACGCTTACATGAAGAAATTGAGGGGTCAATCTATATCAATCAATATTTCAACGAATTAAATATAGCAGCCCATTATGCGACCACTGGGCCTGAAATTTGGCAACAAACCCAGGGGAAGATCACCCATTTGGTAGCATGTAGCGGCACAGGCGGTACTATTTCAGGAACCGCACGCTTCTTAAAGGAACAAAATCCGGAAGTCCAAATCATCGGAATTGATGCCTACGGCTCCGTGCTTCAAAAGTTTCACGAAACAGGCAAACTCGATAAAGACGAAATATACCCCTACCGTATTGAAGGCCTGGGTAAGAATTTGATTCCTTCAGCAACCGACTTCAGCATGATCGATCGTTTCGTAAAAGTTACCGATGGTGACAGCGCACATACGGCGCGAGAAATTGCCAAGACAGAAGGTCTTTTTGTGGGCTATACCAGCGGTGCAGCCTTGCAAGGTATCAAACAATTGGATGAGGAAAGCCTGTTTGATAAAGACAGTGTTGTGGTTGTTATCTTTCCAGATCACGGATCGCGTTATATGAGTAAGATCTATAATGATCAATGGATGGAAGAACAAGGCTTCTTTGATGCTGATAGCGAAGAAGTTCCTTCGGTGCAGTATATTAAATAGAAAACCACCATTCCAACTTATCACCGTTACTTCAGTAACGGTTTTTTTGGCTTCAGGGGTTACATTTCTGAACTTGTTATCCCAACTAAAATACCTATTTTTGCAACTTGATTCAAACAAAGGACTGAATGAAAGACTTATTTGACAAAATCTATAAAGATAAAGGCCCATTAGGGCGCTGGGCAGAGCAGGCTGAAGGGTATTTTATCTTTCCAAAATTGGAAGGACCCATCGCCAACCGCATGCGTTTTAACGGACGTGAAGTGATTACATGGAGTGTAAATGATTATCTGGGCTTGGCGAATCATCCTGACGTTAGAAAAGTAGATGCAGCCGCTGCTTCCGAATGGGGTAGCGCGTATCCGATGGGAGCTCGAATGATGAGTGGTCATACCAATCTACACGAACAACTTCAAAAAGAGTTGGCTGCCTTTGTACAAAAAGAAGCTGCCTATCTTCTCAATTTTGGATATCAGGGAATGGTTTCTACCATCGACGCGTTAGTGTCTAAAGATGATGTGATTGTATACGACGTAGATGCGCATGCTTGTATCATCGATGGTGTTCGCTTGCACCTGGGGCAACGGTTCACGTACAAGCACAACGATATGGAAAGTATCGAAAAAAACCTGAAGCGCGCTGAAAAAGTAGCTGCCAAAACGGGCGGTGGAATTTTGTTGATTTCTGAAGGGGTCTTCGGAATGCGCGGAGAGCAGGGAAAACTGAAAGAAATCGTTGCGCTCAAGGAAAAGTACAACTTCCGCTTGTTTGTAGATGATGCTCATGGTTTTGGAACCCTCGGTAAAACAGGAGCAGGAGCAGGTGAGGAGCAAGGTGTGCAGGACGGTATCGATGTATATTTTGCGACCTTTGCGAAATCTATGGCCAGTACCGGGGCGTTTATCGCTGCCGATGAAGAAATTATCAATTACTTAAAATACAACCTGCGGTCTCAGATGTTCGCTAAATCGTTGCAAATGCAATTGGTAGTAGGCGCCTTAAAGCGTTTAGACATGCTGCGTACCATGCCCGAATTGAAAGAGAAATTGTGGGAAAATGTGAATGCCTTGCAAGGCGGACTCAAAAAGCGTGGTTTCGATATTGGTACAACGCAAAGCTGCGTCACTCCGGTATATCTTAAAGGAACCATTCCGGAAGCCATGGCACTGGTAAAGGATCTTCGAGAAAACTATGGAATCTTTTGTTCTATCGTGGTATATCCGGTAATTCCTAAAGGCTTAATTCTTCTTCGAATGATTCCAACGGCATCACATACCTTGGAAGATATAGACGAAACACTAGATGCGTTTTCGGCCATTCGAGAGCGTCTTGAAAATGGAACGTATAAGCGATTGAGCGCAAGCGTTGCAGCCGCAATGGGCGAGTAATTTTACGCTTCAGAAGTCATACCATAAAAAACCATCCGTATTCCGGGTGGTTTTTTAGTTTAAGGAACGACGAAAGGTACTACGCTCTTTGTGTTGCTTCGGATTGTAATCTTTCCACAGTAATTGTACCGCTGTATTTTCTTTAAGTTCAGGATTGGTTTCTACGATCTTGATACCCTTGGCAGTAAAAAGATGCTGCATTTCTTCAAAGATGATGGCGGTAACACCTTTCCCTTGATACTCCGGATGAATTCCAATCAAATAAAAAGCCGCCGTATCGTTCTTTTTCTGTGCCTGAATAATATGAAACCAACCAAAAGGGAATAGGCGTCCATTCGCCTTTTTTAAGGCTTTGCTAAAGGACGGCATCACCACCGAAAAGGCGATGAGGTCACCAGACTTGTCTTTGATACAGGTAATGTAGTCGGAATGAATAAAGCTAAAGTACTTCTCTTTGTAGTAGTCTATTTGATATTGCTGAATCGGAACGAAGGTTTGTAGTGTATTATAGGTATTGTTCAACAGCTCGAACATGGCGTCCACATAAGGAAGGATCTCTTTTTTACTCTGAAAACGAATCACGGAAAGTTCAAAACGCTTTTTGATAAGGCCTGAGAACTTCTTTACTTTTTCATTGAGAATTTCGGGCACGTTCATCTTATATTCCACCCAGGTCGCTTGAGGTTCAAAACCAAGTTGTTGAAAGTGTTCTTTGTAATACGGATAATGATACCAGGTAATCATGGTATTTCGCTCTTCGTATCCCATGGTCAGGATACCCGCTTTTTCCATATTGGAGAACCCTACGGGACCTTCCATATACTCCAGCTGATGGCGCTTTCCGATCTCCCGAACCTTTTCAATCAGGGCCTTGGTCACAGCAATGTCATCAATCACGTCAAACCACCCAAAGCGCACTTTTTTCTTTTGCTGTTCATCAATCTCTAAATGATTGATGATAACGGCTATGCGTCCTGAAAGCTGCCCGTCTTTATAGGCTAAAAAATAGTCGGCTTCAGCATTTTTAAAGACTGGATTCTTTTGTTTGTCGAGGGTTTCCATCTCATCTTTAATGAGGGGAGGTACCCAATAGTCACAATCTTTGTAAAGTTTGAAAGGAAACGTTACAAATTGCTTAAGCTGGTTCTTGTTGGTTACGGGTATAAGTTCTATCATAAGCTCTGCTAACGACCGCCATCGTCATCCACTTCAAAGGCATCCTTGCGTTTTTTGCCTCCGTCAGTATCCTCTTTTTTAGTTTTTTCATCCTTCCGCTTTTTGCGACCGGCGCGACCTTTTTCCTCAATGTACTCATCGGTGTTGTGCATATCAAATCGATATGCAACTCCCACTCTTCCGTAGAATACAGAGGGAGTGTCTTTGATATTGATAGTTGCGGAAAGATCTACATGAAGATTTTCATTAATCAAGGCCGCGGCACCTGCACGAAACAATTGATCTGAATAGAAATCACTTTTGAATCCTTGATTTTCGACAAAAATGGAGAAATAATCGTTGGTGGCATGTGTCAAGGTAACGATATAGCCATAAGAAGGAAATTCGGTCGTAACCCTATCAACAATAATATTCGTCACCAGAACGAAGCCTCCCAGAAAGTTGTTTTGTGTGGATAAAATGAACTTCGGACTAATAACAGCTTCAGATTCTGGCGTAAACGGATTGTTCTTGGTATCAAAATTGGCGCCGGCATAGAATGAAATAGCCGGAATTAAATCGCGCCATTGAAATCGGTTGTTAGCCTTCCAACTATAGAGGTTGGGGCCTTCTAGCGCTCGCTTGCGATAGGGGTCGTAAAACAGATATTTGGCACCCACCGTATTGCTTCGGAAATTACTAATAGGATCTAACTCGATAGGGATGGTGCCGCGGTTATCAGTTACTATGTTTCGTTGAAAGGATCCAATAAGACTTACTTCTAACTCTTCTTTCCAAACCCCGTATCGCACTGAATAATCAATTCCGTATCCTGTAGTTTCGGTTTGCAATAAGCGATGTTCTTCCTTTCCGTAAAAGATGCCACTTTCAAATTGCAGGACATTGGTTCCCACCGAAAAGGCACCCTGACTTACACCCGGTCGGTTGGTGTTAATCATCTCGGTATATTGTGCCTGACAGACAAAGGGAATTCCTATGAAAAAAAAGCAAAGAAAGAGGATACGCATGCACAATAGGTTTGGCTCAAATATATAAGATTTTATCATTAATTTAATAGTTGTAATTCTTCTTTTTAGCCCGCAATCAATAATTTTGACTTCGATTTATAGGTTATGGCTTTTCTTAAAACGGTACTTATTATCTTATTGGTATATTTCGGTGTCAAATTCGCTTGGCGCCTGGCAAAACCTTATATGCTAAAATATATTCAGCGAAAGATGTCCGAACGTTTTCAAAACGCCTTCGGAAACGCCGCGCCCAACACTTCGAAACATCAGAATGAAGGGGAAGTTTCCATAGACCGTATGCCTCAAAAAAACAGTCGGTCTAAGGAGGGGGTTGGAGAGTACGTTGAATACGAAGAGATCGACGAATAACTTCCGAAGAAACCACTATCATTCTACGCATTTTTTGTAATTTTCGCTTTTCTATAAAGTCGTAAGCGAATGCCCACTTCCATAAAAAAACTACTTCCTCACCTTATTGTAGTCCTACTGTTTGTGCTTATCGCACTGCTGTTTTTTAGTCCGGTTTTACAAGGAAAGGTATTATTGCAAAGTGACATCGTACAGTATACGGGGATGTCGAAACAGCAAAAGGACATCGCAGCGACTACGGGAGAGGAAGCGTATTGGACAGATGCTGCTTTTGGCGGTATGCCTACCTACCAACTCGGAGCGAAATACCCGCATAACTACATTAAGGAATTAGATCTGGCGATACGAATATTGCCACGTCCAGCAGATTATCTACTGCTTTATTTTGTCGGAATGTACCTTCTGTTCCTGGTATTGAAAATTGACTACAAACTGGCGTTTTTGGGGGCTTTGGCCTTCGGTTTTTCTACTTATCTCATTATTATTCTTGGGGTAGGACACAATGCGAAGGCGCATGCGATCGCTTATATGCCACTGGTCCTTAGCGGAATCCTGCTCACCTTTCGAAAAAAATACTTCTACGGATTTCTTCTTACGTCCGTCGCGTTGGCGCTGGAATTGGTTGCTAATCATATTCAAATGACCTATTATTTACTATTGTTGGTTATTTGTATTGGTGTTGCTTACGGAATCGATGCCTTCCGAAAGCAACAACTCAAACACTATTTTACGGCCATCGGAATTATGGCAGTAGGAGCGGTTATCGCGCTTGGGTTAAATGCCACAAACCTGATGGCTACCAAGGAGTATGCAGATACCTCTACCCGAGGACAAAGTGAACTTACCCTCACTGCCGAAGGTGTTCCGAAGGAGAATTCAAACGGACTGGACTACGAATATATCACGCAATACAGCTATGGATTGTGGGAATCCTTTAACTTATTTATCCCAAATTTTATGGGAGGTGGCAGCGCCGATCCATTACCAGAAAATTCTGAGACGGTAGAAACACTCCTACGGATGGGGGCTTCCCCGCAGGAGGCGCAGCAGTTGGCCGGACAAGTACCTGCCTATTGGGGTGACCAGCCCATCGTTGCCGCACCAGCCTATATTGGTGCCGTCGTCATCTTTTTAAGCGTACTAGCCCTATTTCTAATAAAAGGCAGATTACGCTGGTGGATTGTGACGGCTTTCGTGTTGAGTCTGTTGTTGTCATGGGGTAAGAATTTCAATTTCCTGACGGAATTATTTATCGATACAGTGCCGCTGTACAACAAATTTAGAGCAGTATCCTCCATACAGGTCATCATCGAGTTGATACTACCTGTTCTGGCCGTCGTTGGACTCCATCAGTATTTTAACGACTTTGTAGCTACAGAAAAGCGTAAAAAAGCGCTGCTGTGGGCTACGGGTATCGCCGGTGGAACGGCGATGCTATTTTTAGTTGGGAAGCATGCGCTCTTAGATTTTGCGAGTCCGTATGACGCATTGTTCCGGGAGCAATTGGGTGCCGAATTGGTAGAAGCGATTCGCACCGATCGTGCTACCTTACTTACCCAAGACGCAATCCGAACGCTGGTGTTGGTCTTGTTGGCAGCCACAGTATTATGGTTTCATTTGAAAGGAAAGATAAAGCAATCATTGACCATTCTTTTATTAGCCGTGCTCATCTGTTTTGACCTGATAGGAGTCGACCGAAGATATGTGACGAATGATGATTTTGTTTCCAAACGCGTCATGGAGGCGCCATTCCAAGAAACTGGTGCCGATACCCAGATCCTGGCGGATACCGATGGTCATTTTAGAGTTTTCGATGCGACCACCGATGCGTTCAACAGCGGGCGTGCCAGTTATTACCACAAAGCACTTGGGGGCTACCATGCGGCAAAACCAGGCCGAATGAGCGATTTATACGATTTTTACCTTTCAGAAGGGGATGTCGGGATTTTGAATATGATGAACGTACGCTATATCATTACCCAAAATCAGAATGGCGGACCGGTAGCGCAGCGAAATCCCTACGCAAACGGGAATGCTTGGTTCGTTGAAAATGCGATCATTGCCGCAAATGCCGATGAGGAAATACGTCGGTTAGACAGTCTCGATACCAAACAAACCGCGGTAGTTCACCAATCATTTGAGTCGATGTTGCCAGAAAGATTCATCGCGCCAGATTCTACCGCTAGTATCGAGCTTACGTCATATCTACCTAACAAACTGGTCTACGAAACCAAAGCCGATTCGCCGCAAATGGCAGTATTCTCTGAGGTTTTTTATCCGCATGGCTGGAAAGTGACCATTGATGGAAAACCGACTGATTACTATCGAGCCAATTATGCGTTACGGGCGATGACCATTCCGGCGGGAGTCCATCAGGTAGTTTTTACCTTTGAACCTGAAGTGATTCAGACCGGTAGTACGATCTCTCTGGTGAGCACGTTATTATTTGTACTCATAGCTGTTGGGGGCGTGGTGTGGTGGTTCAAACGCAATAAAACGGAACACCCTTCATGAAACGTGTATTGATCATCGCGTATTACTGGCCACCGGCAGGCGGACCCGGAGTACAGCGATGGCTTCACTTTGTACGACATTTTGAAGCGCACGGAATAGCCCCCGTTGTTTACGTTCCTGAAGCTCCCAATTATCCTATTGTAGACGAATCCCTGGTTCAGAAAGTACCACCATCGATCACCGTTCTGAGGCACCCCATCAAAGAGCCGTATCAAATGGCACGATGGCTTTCAAAAAAGAAAACAAAGACCTTGAGTAGCGGAATCATTTCTGAAAAGAAACCCTCATTTCTGGAAAAACTGTTGTTATTTATTCGCGGAAATTTCTTCATTCCTGACGCACGGGTAGGATGGGTGCAACCTTCCGTTTCCTATTTAAAAGAGTATTTGTCGGACTCACCTGTTGATGCCATAGTTACTACAGGTCCGCCGCACAGCCTCCATTTGATCGGTATGCAGTTGAAGGCTGCTTTTGATGTGCCCTGGTTGGCTGATTTTAGAGATCCGTGGACCACGATCCATTATCACAAATCGTTGCGACTTACCAAAGCTTCCGAAGCGAAACACAAAAGGTTGGAAGCCAAGGTGCTCAATACGGCCACTGCCATAACCGTGACGAGTGAGGTGACCAAAAAGGAATTTCAAGCACTTACCGATCGCCCCATACATGTAATTACCAATGGTTTTGAGATACAACCAACGGATAGTACATATGAACGAGATGAGCGCTTTTCTCTAGTACATATCGGTTCGCTGTTAACCGAGCGCAATCCGAGCGTTTTATGGAAGGTGCTGCGTGCGTTACAAGAAGCGGATCCTGTCTTTAAAGAACAATTGGAGATAAAGCTTGTAGGACATTATAGTGCAGAGGTTCTGGAGGATTTGGAACACTTTGGACTATCCCAAAACACTACCCTGGTAGGCTATGTCCCTCATGAGGAAGCCGTAGCGTTACAGCGACAGGCTCAGGTGTTGCTGCTTGTTGAGATGAATCGTGAAGAAACACGAGCGATTATTCCTGGAAAACTATTTGAATACCTTTCGGCCAGGCGCCCCATTCTTGCGTTAGGACCTAAGGGCACCGATGTGGAGCAGATCATACAGCGAACGAAAGCAGGGACTTATATTACGTATGCGGAAGAAACTGAATTAATACAGACCATAGAAACCTACTTTCATCAATTCTTACAACAGGAGCTAAACATTCCGAAGACAGATATTTCTGAATACAGTAGGGAAGCGATTGCAAAAAAGATGGCGCAGCTTCTTCACGACCTATAAAGCGAAACCCCCGCTTGACCAAGGGCCTTACGAGGGTTTCTAACTAACCAACCAAAAAAATTCTTACTGATTTCCGCGACCTCTTCGGCTTGCGTTTCCTTTCGAACGACTTGAGCTATTGCCGCGACTTACCGCGCCTCGAGATCGATTTGAGCTACTGCGCTTCGCTGTGGTTCGCTTTGATGTACTTCGGTTGATAGAAGTAGATCGTCTCGTAGGGGTGCTCTTTCTCGAAACTCGATTTGAGTTGCCCTTTGAACGGGATACGCGATTGTTCTTTGCGATACCTCGTTGTCTATTAGTGGTGCTCTTGCGAACCGAACGATTGGTAGTCGTACCACGACTTACCTTATTGTTTCGTGGATTGCTTCGCTTCACCGCTTTCGAATTCCTAGAGGAATTGGCAATACCACGTGTGGTTGTTGTTCTTCTAGAGACTTTCTCTCTATTGGTGTTTCCACGTGCAATACCTCTACTGTTCGAGGTGTTACGGTCGTTTTTCTTTGCGATACCACGAGATGTTCCGCGCGATGCATTATTATTTCTATTGTTGCTTCTGGCAACTGCTGTGTTCACACGTCTTGGATTGTAATCACGGTTTTTTACCGTTCTTCCGTCTCTATAGTGCTTCCGACTTCCCGGGCGATAGAAATTTCTTCGACCGTTCGCATAAGCTACGTTTCTACGATTATAATAGCGTCTGTGATGTGCAAAGCTATAGCGATGTGGGTTGTAATAACGTCGGTACGGGTAATCGTACACAATACAGCTTGAATAAATCGGGCGTGCATAAAATACGTGCCATGGGCGGTATACATAAGTTCTGTAAAACGGACTCACAAACCCGGTGCAATAGTCAAAATATCCAAGGCGGTTATAGAAGACACGAAGTCCACCTACGCGTACAATTCGACGGTTATTATACCGAATTTCAACGTTTCCGGCCTGTGCGATACGTCCAAATTCGTCGTAATAAATAGGGACGTCTTCCACTTGAATCACGGCACCGTAGTCATCATACTGAACAAAAGCATCATAGTTATATCCTGAGTTATAGTTGATGCTTACACCAGGAGTGTTAACGCTCACGTTGACGCCATTTGACTGACCTAAGAATACAAAATCGAATTGCCCATCGGGAAATACAGAAAATTCTACGTTTCCTTCTACAAAAATGTAGGAGCTTCCATCATACCCCCGAAATGCTGAGGCTTCAGCATTGGAGGCTGCCTTGGCGGAAATTCCGCTAAGCAAGAGTCCAATGAATAAGAATGCTAATTTTTTCATGATGTTGAATGTTAAGGGGTTCTACTTAATTGTTGTTTTCCTTTGGTCAGTAAGAACAATTAATATGTTACAACCACCGTGCCAAAAATGAAACTCCCTGATTTTATTGGTCTTTTGAACGTATTGGTAGCTAAAAATAGATACCAAGAAAAATCCGCCGCAATTGAGCTTCAATATGCGACGGATCTAAAAAAACTAACCAACCAAAAAACTATACTTCTAAATTTCTTTATTTCTAATTCGGGTATTTCTAAGGTACCATTCATCGTTTCGGACAGTACCATTTTCATACCTACTATAAGAATACCAATCATCATGCCAGAAATTATGGTTAAACTGATTTACGGACCCGAGCGTTCGACGAATCTTTCCGAAGCGATCATAGATCAATTCCATACCTCCTACACGTATCAAGCGCCCTCGGTGATAGTCCATCGAAATACTACCGATGCTTTTCACTTTTCCATTTCGTAGGTAAGTGATGCGAGAGTTTCCGACGGTTCGAATACGACCCAATCGATCGGTGGTCACAAAAGCACGTCTTCCTCGATCGTAGGAATAGATATGTCCAGGAGCGCCTACGGGATGATTGACGTTCACGTTGGAACGCCCTCTAGTACCAAATGTTTGTTGACGTAGCGGTTTGAAGTTGAACTCCCCAACAGTGTTCACCTTGTATAGAACTCCGTTTTCAACGAATAGAATCTCCTGTGCATTGAAATAGCGGTGCGCAGGCAATTCTAATGATTGGTGCTGTTTTTTCTGTGCCTGTGTAGCAACTCCTGTGAGAAGTAGGGCTACGAATAAAATCACTTTTTTCATAATCAAATTGTTTTAAGTGATGCCGCAAAAGAAGCGATGCGACCTACGCTATTTGATTATGAAATACCAAGAGGCGTGCCAATTTTATAAAATGCTGGTAGGTAGGCTTTTAAATATTTACACCTTGTCTTTTAAGAATTGTGCCGTAAAAGAAGAATCTATAGTAACAACCTCCTCGGGCGTGCCTTCGGCAACTACAGTACCGCCTTTTTCACCACCTTCAGGGCCCAAGTCAATTATATAGTCGGCGCACTTAATAAGTTCCAAATTGTGCTCAACTACAATTACAGTATGGCCTTTGTCGAGAAGGGCATCAAAGGAAGCCAGCAGTTTCTTGATATCGTGAAAATGCAATCCCGTAGTAGGCTCGTCAAAGATAAAAAGAGCTTTATCCTTGGTGTTTCCTTTTACAAGGAACGAAGCCAATTTAATTCGTTGTGCTTCTCCGCCAGAAAGGGTAGAGGAGCTTTGCCCAAGTTGAACATACCCTAACCCTACATCCTGCAGGGGTTGAAGTTTTTGAACAATCTTCGTTTCTTCATGAGTATCAAAGAAGGCGATAGCATCATCCACAGTCATATTTAAGATATCACTGATATTTTTTTCATGAAACTTTACCTCCAGAATTTCCTTTTTGAAACGTTTTCCATCGCAGGTATCGCACGTTAGGTGTACATCGGCCATAAATTGCATTTCAATGGTCACTTCTCCCTCACCCTTGCAGGTTTCACAGCGCCCTCCGTCTACGTTGAAGCTAAAGTGCTTCGCCTTGTAGCCTCGAATATCACTAAGTTTTTGCGAAGCAAAGAGTCCTCGAATATCATCATAGGCCTTTATGTAGGTAACGGGGTTCGACCGACTCGAACGACCGATTGGGTTTTGATCGATGAACTCGATGGTTTTGATAGCATCCGTATCCCCTGTCAAGGCTGTAAATTGCCCAGGCTTGTCTCCATAATTTCCGATTTTACGTTGTAGGGCAGGGTAGAGGATCTTTTTCACTAAAGTACTCTTACCACTTCCCGAAACTCCGGTCACTGCCGTAAAGCTTCCCAAGGGAAAACTCACGTCTATATTTTTAAGATTATTATGGCGTGCCCCTTGAATGGAAATTGATTTTTTAGCTGTTCTTCGTTTCTTCGGAACCTCTATCTCCAGCGCTCCGTTTAGGTATTGGGCTGTGAGCGAATCTGACTTCAAAATTTCTTCGAAGGTTCCTTTCGCTACGACTTCTCCACCGTATGTTCCGGCTTCCGGCCCAATATCGATAATCGTATCGGCTGCCTTCATGATATCTTCGTCGTGTTCTACCACAATCACCGTATTGCCGAGATCGCGCAGTGATTTCAGGACGTCAATAAGACGTTCTGTATCCTTAGGATGCAGTCCGATGCTGGGTTCATCTAAGATATACATGGAACCTACGAGACTACTTCCCAACGAGGTTGCCAGATTGATCCGTTGGGATTCTCCACCCGATAGCGTATTACTTTTTCGATTTAAGGTAAGGTAACTGAGTCCGACATCCATCAAGAAACGCAGGCGGTTGTTGATCTCTAATAACAGTCGCCTGGCAATGGTTTCCTCGTATTCATTAAGACTTAAGTTCTGAAAGAAATTAGCGACCTGATGTAATGGGATTTCAACCAACTCGGTAATGGCGGTATCATTGATCTTCACATAGTGTGCTTCCGGACGAAGGCGTTTTCCTTTACAGGTACTGCAGCGTGTTTTTCCGCGGTAGCGAGACAACATCACCCGATTTTGAATTTTATAGCTTTTGGATTCCAAAAAGCTGAAGAAGTCATTTAGTCCCTCAAAGTATTTATTGCCTTCCCAAACCAGTTGTTTTTGTTCTTCGGAAAGTTCAAACCACGGTTTGTGGATGGGGAAATCAAATTTATAGGCGTTGTTTACCAATTGATCGCGATACCAGCTCATACTTTCGCCACGCCACGGAAAGATAGCATTGTCATAAATGGACAGACCGGTATTTGGAATGACCAGATCTTCATCTATACCGATTACATCACCGTAACCCTCACAAGTAGGGCAGGCCCCATAGGGGTTGTTAAAGCTGAATAGATGGACGTTCGGTTCAATAAAACTCATCCCGTCGGCCTCGAAACGATTATTGAATTCGTGCAGTTTATTCGTCTCCAACGTTTCAATGAAGAGTTCTCCCTTACCCTCATAGAAAGCGACCTCTGCCGCATCGGCTAGGCGATTGTAAAAATCTTCATCGTCCTGAGTGATCACACGATCTACCACCAACCATAGGTCTTTTGGCAGTTTGTTGGTATCTAGCGTATCTATGCGAACCACCTCACCGTCCGCTTTTACGCGGGCATATCCTTGTTGCGCCAGGGCTTGAAGTTTGTCTTTCATTGTTCGTCCCTCTTCCAGATGAATGGGAGCGAGTAGTAACAATTTAGTGCGATCGGGAAAAGTCTTTATAAAATCGAGTACATCGCTTACGCGATCTTTTTTAACCTCTTTTCCAGATTTGGGAGAGTATGTTCTTCCCACTCGGGTGAAAAGTAACTTGAGATAATCGTAAATTTCGGTAGACGTTCCCACCGTAGATCTGGGGTTGGTGGCGTTTACTTTTTGTTCAATAGCGATGGCCGGAGCGATTCCTTTGATGGCATCTACCTTCGGTTTATTGAGTCGGCCCAGGAACTGTCGCGCATACGAAGATAAGCTTTCAACATATCGGCGTTGTCCCTCGGCATAGAGCGTGTCAAAGGCCAAGCTGGATTTTCCGCTTCCGGAAAGACCGGTTACCACTACAAGTTCATTTCTAGGAATACTAACGTGAATATCTTTGAGGTTGTGCAATTTTGCCCCTTCAATGATGATATTCTTTTTCGTATCGAGCGTTTCTGTTTCCGTAGTCAAAATAAAAACTTCCTTTCTAGTTTATACATTACCTAAGCGCACCAATAGTACCGTCAAGACGACGGGTTTTTGCTACGATTTTGCAAAGATACTACATTGTTTTATGCTTCTTAGTGAGCCTTTTAATAATGTTTTTATTTATACTTTTTTTAAGAAAAAACCCACAATAGTTTGCATTTCTTAAAACTTTGTTATTATATTTACCCCTCGCAACGATAAAAATTAAATTTATTGCCTATAGCATAACATTACTTTAAATAAACATTTGAGCTAAGCAACCAAGGTCACCTGTTGTTTATTTTTTTAAGAAGAAGTATTGTTATGAAGCGAAGTATACCTACCGATGCGCACTATGTTAGTGCCTACATGAATGGCGACGAGTCAGCCTTATGTGAGCTCATCACCAGACACAAACAAAGAATTTACAGTTTTATTTATTCCAAGGTTTTCGACAAAGACATTGCCGAAGACATTTTTCAGGATACGTTCATCAAGGTTATTAAAACCCTGAAGCGAGGAGCGTATAATGAAGAAGGGAAGTTTTTACCTTGGGTGATGCGAATTGCTCATAATTTGGTCATCGATCATTTCAGAAAGAGCAATCGAATGCCAAAATTCGAAAACAAAGACGATTTTAATATATTCTCAGTCTTAAGTGATAATAGTTTGAATATCGAAAAGCGAATGATCAAGGGGCAAGTCGAAAATGATGTACGACGCCTTATTGAAGAGTTGCCAGAAGATCAGAAAACAGTATTGATGATGCGCATCTATAAAGAGATGAGTTTCAAAGAGATAAGCGAGCGAACGGGCGTGAGCATCAATACGGCTTTAGGACGCATGCGCTATGCATTAATCAATTTGAGAAAGGTAATTGAGAAGCATAATATAATTTTAACGAATTAACACAATAAGTACATATTTGCCACGTTAATAAATAACATTAACCTCAAAATATGGTGTTCTATGGCAAAACTGTACTCTGAAAAACCACGTTCGGAACGCGTGGATAAACAACTGGTTCCGAAAGAAGAGACCATTAAATTTCTTCTGGATTATAGTAAGGCTTTAAGTGTTATAGATTATAATAAATTGAAGTTTGAAGCACTTCTAAACTAAACTTTGGAAAAACCCCGGGATAAGATGACCGGGGTTTTTTTTATTTCTTTTTTTTACTTTTCCAATAATTGTTGATCACCGTTTTCCGTCCAATGGTGTTGGTGATAACATCTTTTTCTAAGTCCCAACCGCGGGCCGGACTGTAATGTCGGCCATACCAAATAATTTGTAGGTGTAGTTTATTCCAGTGATCTTCCGGAAATAATCGCTTCGCGTCTTTTTCAGTTTGCACCACATTTTTACCTGTGGAAAGTCCCCAGCGGTACATTAAACGATGAATATGGGTATCCACCGGAAAAGCAGGTACGTTGAAGGCTTGCGACATTACTACACTGGCCGTTTTATGTCCCACCGCTGGAAGGCGTTCTAGCGCCTCAAAAGAGGCAGGTACCTGGCCATTGTGTTCTTCTATTAAAATTTTTGAGAGTCCGTATATACCTTTCGATTTCATAGGAGATAGACCTACAGGTTTGATGATTTCCCGAATTTCATCTACAGATAATCTGATCATGTCATAAGGGTTGTCGGCTATCTCGAATAATATGGGTGTAATTTGATTGACGCGAACATCGGTGCTCTGTGCCGATAATAAGACAGCTATGAGGAGGGTATAGGGGTCTTTGTGGTCTAGCGGAATCGGAATTTCGGGATAGAGTCGGTTTAACGTTTCAATAACAAAACTTACCTTTTCTTGCTTGGTCATTTTGGCTAATTTTACACAAAAGTAACGCAATGAATACACTAAAAGAAGGAGATGCCGTACCAAATTTCACGAGTGTCGATCAAGATGGTAATGAAGTAAAATTATCTGATTATAAGGGTAAAAAGTTGGTGGTGTTTTTCTACCCCAAGGCCAATACACCCGGCTGTACTGCTGAAGCGTGTAACTTAAGAGATCACTTTAAAGAATTACGAGACGCGGGGTATGAACTCCTGGGGGTAAGTGCCGATACCCAACGGAAACAAAGCAACTTCAAAAACAAATACGATTTCCCTTTTCCTTTGCTCGCAGATGAAGAAAAAGAGGTGATCAATGCTTTTGGGGTGTGGGGACCCAAGAAATTCATGGGGCGAGAATACGACGGGATCCATCGCAAAACATTTGTTGTGAACGAAGACGGTGTCGTTGCACGCGTTATTGAAAAGGTAAAGACGAAGGACCACGCAGCCCAACTGCTTGCCGAATAATTATTTAGCCGCTCCTTGCGCCTCCTTCTGAGGTTTGGATTGGTAACTGAAGAGTTTTTTCTCTTTGATGATGTCAGAAACCCCACTTGGAAGCATTTCTTCCCAATTGTCGCGGTCTTCTTCGATCATCGCCAATACTTCTCTCGAAAAGATATTTAAGATTTCGGGGTTGAAATCTTCAATATCGATTACTTTTCCATTGTATTTAAAGAACTTATACAATTCTTTCATACGAGGATGCACCTTCAAATTCTCGCTATTAGTGTATTCACCCGTTTCAGGATCGCGCATAGGGTAGAGATACACCTTCAGATCTTTAAAGAATAACTTTCCGAAGGCTTCTAAGATACCACCACTAAGATGGCGATAATATTTTTCGTCGAAAATATCAACAAGGTTGTTCACACCCATAGTGAGTCCGAGACGCATTTTTGTATATCTCGAGAAGTATTCAACCAATTTATAGTATTCCTGGAAATTGGAGATCATCACCGTATGCCCTAACGAGCACAGGAGTTTGGCGCGATCCATAAAATCTTGCTCGTTGATCTCACCTTCCGCTCGTAAATTAGAAAGGGTGATTTCAAAAATGACTTCCGTTCGATCTTTTTCTACGCGATTTTCTTTTAGGAACATCTCATAAGAGCGCTCATACATATCGATATTCACTTTGGTTACCGGTCGGAAGCTTCCGCGTAGGGCCAAGATATTTTTTTTGTATAGAATACGGGCGGGAAGGATATTGTTGCCATCAGGGCCAAAAATTACCGCATCGGTCATTCCATTTTTAATAAGCTGTAAGCTCATCAAGCGGTTATCCACCTCTTTAAATTTTGGTCCCGAAAAGTTAATGGTATCGATTTCAATTTTGTCCTTATCAATATGATCATAGAGATAGCGCAGCAACTTTTTAGGTTGATCGTATTTGTAATACGCTCCGTAGATAAGATTAACCCCGAGTATCCCTAAGGTATTCTGTTGTAAAACCGCTTCGTTCTCTTTAAATCGGATGTGCAATATGATTTCACTATAATCTTCATCTGCCTGCGTTTGGTATCGTATTCCAACCCAACCATGCCCTTTGTATTTTTTCGCGAAATCAATGGTTGCCACCGTGTTGGCGTAGGCAAAAAACATTTTATTGGGATGGTTTTCTCGAACGATACGCTCTTCGATAAGATCAATTTCGTGGGAGAGCATCTTCAGCAACCTAGATTCAGTGACATAGCGACCATCATCCTCTGTTCCGTAAATGGCATCACTAAAATCTTTATCGTAGGCTGAAATTGTCTTGGCAATGGTTCCCGATGCGCCTCCGGCACGAAAGAAATTTCGAACCGTCTCCTGACCGGCACCAATTTCTGCAAATGTTCCGTAAATATTCTCGTTGAGATTGATGCGGAGTGCCTTGCTTTTTATGGATGGGATATTTTCAAATTCCTTATCTCCTGATAGCGTTTCGGGCATAGTCTTGTATTGAATGTAAGCTCTTTAACAAAGGTATGAAAACGCCTAGCCAAACAAAAAAAATACTCCTATTTTTGTGTTAATGAAATCAGGCGTAACCCTTACATTTTTGGGGACTGGAACTTCGCAGGGAGTTCCCGTCATAGGAAGCGATCATCCGGTCTGTAAAAGCGCCGATCCTAAAGATCAACGCCTGCGCGTTTCGGTATTGTTAGAATGGGAAGATACGAGCTGCGTCATTGATTGTGGACCCGACTTCAGACAGCAAATGCTTCGGGCGAACTGTCAGAAATTGGACGCGGTATTGCTCACTCATGAACACAGTGACCATACTGCCGGATTAGACGATATACGCCCCTTCTACTTCCGACAAGGAGACATTCCGTTTTACGCGCATTCAAGGGTGTTTGATTCGCTTCATGAACGATTTGGCTATATTTTCGAAACCAAGAATAAATACCCCGGTGCGCCTACCATAACCGAATACGCCATCGAGAAAGATGCCCACTTTACAATAGGAGGAAAAGATATTCTACCAATTGAGGTTTTTCACGCCAACCTTCCTGTATTGGGCTTCCGCATCGATAATCTTGCTTACCTGACCGATGTAAAAACCATCGCTGATGCCGAACTAGAGAAGTTGAAAGGCCTGGAGGTACTTGTTATAAGTGCGCTGAGAGAAGACCCTCATTATTCGCATTTAAATGTTTCCGAAGCCTTATCGATCGTGGAACGTTTACAACCGAAACAAACTTATTTTACTCATATTAGTCATTTGATGGGCTTCCACGAAGAAGTGGATAAAGCACTGCCTAAAGGCGTGCAGTTGGCCTACGACGGACTACAAATTACGTGTTCTTCATGAAGTCTCGAATTTTTATGTACTTGTTTTTCTTCGCGCTATTGTTCATCATCTTTCAGTATATGAACGAAAAATCTATTTTCGAACGACAGGAAAATCGGATTTCCAGTTTGACTACTTCTGTGGAAAAGGCCAACGACTCGATCGCAGTCCTTAACGATAGACTTTTTGAGGCGACCGAATTTTCACTGATGGGAAACGGAATGGCCATGGATTATTTGGAACGTCTGGGTTTTGAAGCTGAAGCGGTACAACAGCAGGTGGCAGAAGCCATCTACGAACAGAATGGGCAGATGGGGGATAATCCACTAATTCCCTATGAAGGTCTGGAAGGCGATATGAAAATAAACACGATCTTCTTTTTGAACCACCGATGGATTATTGCCGATTTCACCGATGGGACCTACTGGGGAGAAATGCTATTAAGCTACATCTTCGACGAAAACAACCAGTTACAAATTGAAGTCATTTCTTCGGTCCTTTATCCTCGTTAGGAGTGCTTTGTTAACCATTCTTTAAATTCGTAAAAATTCTGCGGTGCCACGCCGTGCCCCACAGGAAATTCAGAATAGGTACAGGAAATAGCTAGGTTCTTCAAAAAAGGTTCACTCTTTCGCGCCCAGGCGACCGGAATTACCTGATCTGCCGAACCGTGAGAACTGTACACCTTTAAATGGCTGAAATCATTGGTTTCGTAACCCGCTTTCAGAATGCCTTCATTAATGTACCCACTCAGCCCAATCACATTTTTGATCAATTCGGGATAGCTCAAGGCAACAGCAAAGCTAAGAATGGTCCCTTGACTAAACCCTAATAGGGTGAGTTGCTTGGGATCTACCGGATAGCGGTCACAAATTTCCTTCAGAACAGAAACAACAAGTTCTCTGGATGCGATCGCTTCTTCATCATCACTAAATTTTCCGCCGGGAGCGTCAAAATAGATAGAATACCAGGCATTGCCATAGGGTTGAAGAGCATAGGGTGCTTTCAGCGATATAATAGCGTATTCTTCCGGCAATTCACTGGCAAAGGAAAATAAATCGTTCTCGTCACTACCATAACCATGTAGCATGATGATAGCGGGGGCTTCCGCTGCGGAAGTATTCGCAGGTCGATATAGGTGTTCAAGTGATAAAGAGGGTTTCTTCATAGCTAAAAAATAACGCCGTATCACGTGATACGGCGTTGTAAAGGTACATAATTTTGATAGGCTAGCCGATGCCTTTAAACCATTCTTGAAACTGTGTTCCTACTACGGGTATTGGCTTTTTCTCACCCTGAATGGCTGCTAGAAGCCCCAGAATCCACAGCACCGCAAGTCCTAGATACAATACTGTTGACAAGAACGGTATATTGATCAAAAACGCCATGGCGAAAAAGAGTACCCAAAGTGCGAGATACAGGAGGACGAGTCCGAGGCTCTGCCGGATGTGAAACGCGGCAAAATCATTTTTCTTTTCGTTGTTCATCACAAAGGCGATGATGAGTCCGATAAGGGTGATGTAAGAAATAATAGCGATGGTTTTTCCTTCTTCTACTGAAGGATTGTTGGTAGACGCTTCCATACGTAAGGAGATGTTGGTTAGTATTTGGTTTTTAGTGTTTTAAAGATAAAACAACTAATCGAAAAAGGTAAACCAATCTTGAAATTTTTCACTGAGATAGGGGATGCCCTGAGTTCTGTTGAACAGGGCCATGCAAAACGAAAAGAACCACAAGGCAACGGCAATCCAGTAGATGTAGAAACCTACCTCAAATCGTTGGAACATCAGAGAAATGAAGAGAAGTATCACTAATCCAAACATGTTTTTTATATGCCAGGTAGCGAACTCATGTTGTTCCTCTTTATTCATAAAATACGCGATCAGCATTCCCACGAAGGTGAGATAGGCGATTATGGCTTTGTTCTTTCCTGCTGGCGTATTACTCATGAAGGTGCAGCTTTTTATTATTCACAATGCCGTATGCTTTTCCTTTTAGTGTGCTTCCCAGTAGGGCGGCGTTTTTGGAGGTAGAAATAACGTCCTGTTCGCTGAAGGTATACGTGGTATCTGGGTCAAACAATGTGAGCGATGCCTTGTTTCCCTCCTGAATAGGTTCCTCTGAGATACCAAACCTACTTTTAAGTCGGGTGAGCACCGTCACCGCGGTGTCAACTCCCAGCGTTTTGGTCAGTGCCCCAAAACAACTCTCGAGCCCGATACTCCCAAAAGCCGCATTTTCAAATTCTATTTTTTTATGTTCAATGTCCACAGGATCATGATCGCTGGTGACCCCGTCTATGGTACCGTCTTTCAATCCCTTTATCAATGCTTTTGCATCTTCTGAAGTGCGCAGCGGCGGCAGTAGCTTATACCGCGAATCAAAGCTGTCTAACACGTCATCCGTTAAGAACAAATTATTGACCGAAACACTGCAGCTCACATCCAATCCGTTTTTCTTCGCTTCTTTTATCAGGGCAACCGATTTCTTCGTGGAAAGGGTGGGGATGTGTAGTTTTCCGCCAGTATACTCAAGAATATAGAGGTCGCGGATAATTTGAAGTTCTTCGGAAAGTGCCGGGATCCCTTTCAAGCCGAGCAGTGTACTCTGTCGCTCTTCGTTCACTAAGCCTTTACCGGCGATATTTTTGTTCATTGGAAAGGATTGCACTAATCCATCGAAATTTTGCGCGTACTGTAGGGCTATTTTTAATAGGTTCGCATTTGCCAGAGGTCGCTTGTAATCGTAAAAGGCAACGGCTCCTTCTTGCTGCATATCGAATAGCTCGGCGAGGTCTTCACCACGACTCCCCACGGTTACTGCACCTATTGGATAGGTGTTTACCAATTGATTTTCTGCCCGAGACATCAAAAACTTGATGTGCGATTTTGAATCAGCAACAGGATACCCATTCGGATTTAAAGCCACATGGGCAAATCCGCTGAGCGCTGCGGTGCGGAGGGCGTTGTCTAAGGTCTCTCGCTCCTCATAGCCCGGTTCTCCCACCGAAATTCCTGGATCGAACCATCCTGGAGATACATGAAGATTGGGTCGGGTGATTTCAGTAGCCTTTTCTGCTGTGAGTTGCTTTCCAATCTTGCGAATGGTGCCGTTCTCGATGAACAGATCCCGTTGCTGCTTATGATGTTCGCTGGTAGGGTCAATAATGGTAGCCGACTTGATGATTATCTTCATTTATAGAATTTTAGAATCAACATTTCTAACAGAAGAAACAGTATTGCAAAAATAGCAAACCATTTCCAATATTGGTTTTTTTCACTCGCTTGGGCCAATTCGGACAGCACTTCTTGTACTGAAGACAAGACTTCCACCCCCTCCCAATTGGCGGCATCTCGGTATTGCAACCGACTTTCTAATCGGTTGTAGTTATAACTTACCTGTTGGAGGGTTTCGCCCTCTTTTGTGATATCATAAGTCCCCTGAATGCCAGGTTGATCGGTAGTCGTAATTCGCACGGTGTTGGCGGTAGATTGTTGCTGCGGAATAAAGCGTTGCGTGCTGTCTTGCAAGCTCACGATCTCGTCTTGCATGAGTGCTACTGAAACGGCATAGGTATTGGTGGTACCAATGGTATAGGAAAGCGTGGGCAGCGGTAAACTTTGCTGCGCCATATTGTAAAAGGTAGGAACAATTAAAGGAGAATTCTGGAAATTAGAATTCGTATCGCTCAGCGCGGCTGTCCATACGTATACGTTATCCTGTTGAAGCAAAAACGGCCGCTGATCTTCAAATCGAAGCACAGGGGTAGCTCCACTTTGTATGGTGTAGTACGATTGTACTTTCGGATATTGAAAATTAGAAATTGTTCTCTCAAACACATTAGCGTATAAGGGATGCTCGAATGCGATGTTCGTCACTTGTTTTTCCGAAGCAATGGCTTCTATGAATGCCCCTAACCCATAGGTTCTCAACACCGCATTGTAGGAAGTAAGTTCACTATTTTCGGAAGGAACAATCACGAGACTTCCTCCAGCTTCTACAAAGGCATATAAGGCGTTCTGCAGGGCCTTAGGAATAGCAGGTAGCTCGTAAAGCACCAAGAGGTTTTGAGAAGGGATTGCGTCATAGTTCAGTGCCTCAAGGGGTTGTTGTAAAAATGCAAACTCCTCTGAGCCAAACAAACGAGCCAAGAAGGCAGCTTTTTCGCCCGTAATGGCAAGTACGTTTATCGCTTCGGAAACATTTGTATTGAAATAGAATTCATTATCGAAGGGAAGCGCTGTATCGTTTACAGCAACACGGCCTCGAAAAGCACTTGGATTCGCTACAGAAAATGTCACCTTTTGCTGTCCGTCGGTTGAAAAAGCAACAGAAGATTTTGCGATCAAGGCATCATCGCGATACAGCGACACAGGTATTTCTCTGGTCTCGACACCTTGGGCTGAAATATATACGGTAAGTTCCATTTTGTCTGTAGCCTTCCCGGAAGCCGCTACAGAGTCGATACTTATATTTGTGGGGTTGACAGGCTGCGTTTTAGCAGCGATTACAGCAAGGTCTGGAGGTAAATTGGGCCAGGCTTCAACCGATTGAAAATCGGATATGAACAGCAATTTTTTATCGATTCTACGACTCTTAGAGAACCACTGTTCTGCCTTGCGAATTACCGTGGCAGGTTTCAGCTGAGCATTGCTGTAAGGCGTCCGCAGAATTTGCTGTTTGAAGTCGGTTTTAGAAAGGTCTCGATACTCCGAATCATTTGTAAAATAACTGATGGTTTCCGCATCAAATGTAGCGTCGTATAATGCTTGCAAACTTCGTTCCAACAAGGGGCCGTTAGCGCCGCGAGCTTGCATGCTGTGCGAATTGTCAAGGTATATAATAACCTCCTGAGGGTTTCCCGTGGTGGCTTCATGGGTACTAAAGGGCTGTGCAAATGCCAGAATTAGACAGCTGAGCGCTAAAAGGCGGGTTCCTAGCACCAGCCATTTCTTTATTTGCGCACTTTTTCGGGTCTGAAGCGTGGCTTTTTTCAGGAAATCTACGTTGGTAAACGCTACTTTTTGGAACCGTCGTAACTGGAAGAGATGGATAAAAATTGGGATGAGCAGCAGAAAAAAGGCGTAAAGTACTTCAGGATGTTGAAACTGCATGGACTCAATTATTGCTCAAAGATATGAAATGAGATACATTTCACGGGAAAAAATCTTCGGTTTTAAAAAACAAAAATCCCACCGGAAGCGGTAGGATTTTTTTGAATATTAAATCAAAAAATTAGTCACCATCACAGGCATCCCAACAGAAGTTGAAATACATGGCCCAGCTTCTACCTGGAAAAGTGATACCATCCCCCCAGGCAGTTTCTCTTTGGTTGCTAGCGGCATTTCGAACCACAGCATGTGCGGCAACACAGATACATTCAGGAAAATCGGAAGTATCTAAACCATAGGCAACCGTTTGTGTACTTCCACTGTGGTTTCCATGTAATGGGAATTTTCCAATTTTCGGATTTCCTCCACCATTAACCGGCATGTCGTCGCATGCTCCGGCAAAAAGATGTGTTTCCTCAAGGATCCAGTCGCCATCGGTAACGTATTGAACCTGTACTTCACCGTTGGTATATACTACCTGTACGCGGCCGACTTCGGTATGCTTTCCGGCAATAAGGGGAGTTTCATAACAAAACTCATCGAAAGCGGTGCGTGTAAAATTAGCTTCTTGCGTGTCGATGGGTGCAGATTCTTCCGTAGAACATGAAAACAGCACTCCAATGGCGAGAAAACAGACGATACTTAAATTTTTCATAAGGGTATTTAGTTGTAAGGTTATGTAGGAAAGATACGAGATTATAGCGTCCTCAGATTTTCTATAGTTCAGAATTTTCGCACTTTTCGATAAGGTTCAGAATTCATAGATGTATAACAAAAAACGCACCCAAATCGGGTGCGTTTTTAACGTATTTGATTTGTATTATAGGCAAACTTCGAACCAGGTTGCCCAGCTGCTACCGCCCATGGGTTCACCGGCTGCCCATGCGGTTTCAGTTTCTCCGGTTACCGTATTGTACACAACCGCGTGGATAGCCACATACACACAGCTTCCCGTAGGATACCCCGGGATATTGTAGCTTACTTCTGTAGTACCGGGAGCATGTGTCCCAGCATAAGGAAATTGCCCTATTTTAGGATTGCCACCCCCATTGGTGGGTAGTCCTTCCATACTTCCAACGTAGATATGTGTTTCCAGAATTTCCCAGTCGCCTTCATTTTGGAGAAGGATGATGAGTTCCCCCTCAGAATTCTCTACGGAAGCAATACCACTTTCCATGGTTTGTCCCGCGTATAATACATCTTCATAAAGAAGCGGATCCTCACCAATGGTTCCATCATCAATATTTCCGGGTAAATCAAAATCGAAATTAGCTTCCGGTAAAAGGGTTGTTTCATTTTCAGGTGAACAAGCTACGAACAAGGTCACCAACAAGCAAAAGAGCGTAATTTTTTTCATGTTTTTTGAGTTTAAGTAGGTTAGCCTCAAATATAATAAAAAAATGCACTTAATCGATAAAATATGCTTTTTAACGATTTTTAATTCAAAAAAAGTAAGTAATTACATACGTTAAAAGTCCTCCATAGCGCCTAATCCGAAGAGCGCAAAATCGTATTTCACTGGATCAATGGGATCCATTTTCCGCAGTGCCGTATCCAGTTCGATGACAGCCTTCCCATCATTTTGTTTGCGTTTTAGTAGGTTCAGCTTTCGCGCGATGGTTCCGGAATGAACGTCTAATGGGCAACTGAGCTGAGCAGGGGAGAGGCGTTTCCAAATTCCGAAGTCGACCCCCGCCGTATCCTTTCTGACCATCCAACGCAAGAACATATTGATTCGCTTGGCAGCCGAATTCTTTGCAGGGTCGCTAACGTGCTTTTGGGTACGGGCCGGATGCGGTGCGTCGAAAAAGAGCTTCTTAAATTCATGGATGGCCGGCTGCAATGAATCATTCGCGGCATGTTCGGAAAACACGGCTTCTAAGCCACTGTGATCGCTGTAGATACGTCGTAGCGCTTGTAGGAAATAATCGAGATCCACCGCATTAAAGGTGCGATGTACAAATCCCTCAAGGTGTTTAAACGCCTTCGAATCGTATTGCATGACAAAATCGTAAGGATCGTTGCCCATGCGTGCCAATAAGTTTTGTCCGTTTTTGATGATACTTTTACGGTTTCCCCATGCGATCGTAGCGATCAGGAATCCGGAGATTTCAATGGCTTCTTTTTGCTGATAGCGATGTGGAATTTGAATCGGGTCGGTATCAATAAACCGTGGGTGGTTGTAGCGAACCACTTTGTCATCTAAAAATGCTTTTACTTCAGATTTCTTCAATAATACTACTTAGGCTAAGATCACTCCGTCTTGCATCTCTAATTTTCGGTCGGCCATGGTGGCTAATTCTTCGTTGTGCGTTACAATTACGAAGGTTTGTCCGAACTCATCTCTTAATTTGAAAAACAGGTGGTGGAGGTTTTCAGCGCTTTCAGTATCCAAATTTCCACTGGGCTCGTCGGCCAGAATAATAGCCGGATTGTTAATCAGTGCACGCGCCACGGCCACCCGTTGTTGTTCCCCACCGCTCAAAGCATTCGGTTTGTGTGTTTCTCGATGCGCTAGCCCGAGGAAGTTCAATAATTCTTTTGCTCTCTTTTCGGCTTCCATTTTGGGTGTGTTCTTAATGAAGGCCGGAATGCACACATTTTCAAGCGCGTTAAATTCGGGTAATAGTTGATGAAACTGAAAGATGAACCCCAGTGATTCATTTCGAAATTTCGCCAATTGTTTCCGAGATAAGGTGGCGATATTGGTATCGTTAATCTGCAATACTCCCGAAGCCTTATCGGCAGTATCTAAGGTTCCCAGTATCTGCAAGAGCGTTGTTTTCCCCGCCCCGGAAGCTCCTACAATGGAAACGATCTCTCCCGCTTTGATGTGGAGGTCAACGCCTTTTAAGACGTGAAGTTCATCATAGTGCTTGTGAATGTTCTGCGCTTTGATCATTGGGTTGAAAGTACTATTTTCTTTTGGGAATCAGGAATTTTTTTTAGTGAGATTGATCAACGAATTGTAATCGATAAAGTAGGTGATTCGTAAGGAAAGCGAATGTAATTGCGGTTGCGCGAACAATTCGTCTAAACTTTCGGTATACGAGAGCGTGGACGCTTCATTTTGGCTGAAAAGTTGATTGCGGTACAAGAGTGAAGCTTCACTACCCGGAGCAAAGCGCCAACGAAAACGCAGGTCTAAATTCCAGATATTGAAATTGCGGTTCGGATCGTTCTCAGTGGTGTCGTATGCCACTATGGTTTTGCTTCCGTTATCATTCAGCGTAAAAAATCGATCCACGCCATAATCGGCCGTACTCCAAAAGTTTCTGAAACGAAGTTCTACCGCTTTCCAAGGGTTAAAATTATAACTGGCCGTGACCGTGTTTTCGATATTGGTAATATCGCGCTGGCCAAAGAACACGTCCGTATCGGTATTGTCGATGTATCCAAAATTATCTTTCCGCTGGAAAAAATCGGTAGAAAGAATTACCAGAAAGCGATCGGAAAAACGATAGCGGGGCGAGATATTAAACCCGAAATTACGTTGCGGATCGTCCAAAAAACTGCGGTAATTGATGCCTAAATCGTAGGCAAACTTTTTACGGTAGTCTGAAGAAACCCAGGCGTTTCCACCTACATTTTCGTTGAAGGTCACAAATCGCCCTGTCACACGCGGTTCAAAATAATCTTGCTTTTTGCTGTTGAAACTCGTATTGCTTCCAAAGGCAAATCGTTCTGTGGTTACAAAGAAGGTGCTGAGGTTAAATTCATTCTCGGTTTGTAAGCTGGGGCGATACAAACGGCGATGTCTTGCCGTGGCTTCAATTCGATAATTATTGAAGGTGTTAGTAGGTTCAAAAATTTGATAGGAAGCGCCCACCACCACATTGTTGTAGTTGTTGGTGAAATTTACCCCAAGATCGTTGATGTCGTAGGTGGTATTGGCAAAATCATGCCCCACACGGTAGCGAAAATTTCCTTTGATATTAAAGATATCTAGCTCAGAGCGAAACCCAGAGCGCCAGCCTCCAGTTTCGTGTACGTTGCTAACAATGGCACGTCCAGAGGTGCGAATCGTGTTCTTTTTGTCAGTTACATTAAACGAAAGTGCGGTGACGTTGGCATCCCGAAAGGAGCCATTTCGACTTACGTTAGTGTTTACGAGAGATATGGCCGAGTTATCATTAAATTGTTGGTCTAACACGAACACATTATAGTTAGAAAGCGGTTCTACCAAAACTTCTCGTCGCGTTCCGGTGAGTGTGTCTTCTACGGTAGCGAAGGTTTTTTCGGTGATGGTATTGAGGAATCCGACACCTAAATTTTGTTGCGTTCGTCCTGAAACCTTAATGGCATTCAGTAAGTTGACTTTTCCCGGGGCTTCGGAAACGATTTCGTTATCGTTTAGATCGGGTGTGGTCGAGGGCGGTCCGCCAATTCTTCGCGAGAAGAAGATACCTCCTCGGTTGAACAGTTCGATACCTTCTCTAAAAAACTGACGATTTTCTCCGAAGGTTTGTTCAAAAGGACCCAGATTCAACCGAACTGCGTCAAAAGCAACTTGTCCAAAATCCGGTATGAGGGTGGCATCTAGCGTAAAACTGTCACTAAGGCCATATTTTATGTCCATTCCGGCGCTCGCTTCGGTCTCTATAGTCCCGTCGAAAGAAGAGACGGTCCCTTGGACGAAGGGAAACAAACTCAGTCGGGTAGGCGGTTCAATAGCACGTACTCCGGTTACCAATCCGTTGAACTGAGTCTCACGGCCTTCCCCATTGGGGATATAGTTCCAGGTATGGGTCTCATTCCGAAGGGTAAGTCGGCGATAAAAGTTGACACTCCAATTCTGAACCTCTGCTTCCGGAAACCGCAAGGCGTGATACGGTATTTTAAATTCGGCATACCACCCCTTATGGTCGCGGGAAACCCTACATTGAAACACCACATCGTATCGAAAGTCTTGATTTCCTAAAGAAACTCTCGAATCCCCAATCGTGCCCGCACTGGTTACATAGAAACGCGTTTCATTAATGCCGTCGTTATATGTATTAAGCGCTACGGCGAATTGATCGGCCTGGGCGTTGAGATCATCACGCTGTGCAAATTGCCGAGGAATCGTTTCGGGGGCAGGATGGTAAAGATACGCTGCAATATAAACAGCTTCGTTGTCGTAAGCCATTTTCACCTCAGATTGGTAGGCTTCAGGGATGTTGAGTTCGTTCCCCGGTTGGTACGCTTGAAAATCGCCAAAGGCAGTGGCGTTTTGCCAGACGGCATCATTCAGTTTTCCGTCAATCACTGGTGCGGTAGAAATCCGCTGCGCGTGGATGGTTTTTTGCTGAGAAAATATAAAGGGTGTCCAAAAGAAGAACGCTACCAGTAGGGTAGTTAGTTTTCTATAGATCATGGGGTAGTTAATTAAGAATGCCTCAAACAATAAAAAGCAAAACTAGCATATCATCTCTGTGTTACTATTAATGAAAAGTTAAAAAAGAAATTCTACGGTTCAGGCTGCTTTTTTAAATTGTAATTTTGTTTAAGAAATAACACAACAAGTGGAACAAATTGTATTGGCGTCGGGTTGCTTTTGGTGTACGGAAGCGGTTTTTCAGAGAGTTGAAGGAGTAGTAGCGGTGGTTTCCGGGTTTACGGGAGGACATATTAAGAATCCGGCTTATCGTGAAATCTGTACGGGTCGAACCGGGCATGCCGAAGGTGTTCAAATTACCTACGACCCAGCGAAGGTTTCCCTTCAGAAATTGTTGGAAATCTTTTTTGCCACCCATGATCCTACGACGCTAAACCGACAAGGAAACGATGTGGGAACTCAGTATCGCAGCGGAATTTTTTATACTTCTGAATCACAGAAAGAAACGGCCGTACAATTTATAGCATTGCTCGAAGAAAAGCGCATTTTTGAGGCACCTATCGTTACCGAAATTACTCCGTTAGATGTGTTCTATACCGCCGAGGAAGATCATCAGGACTTTTATAATCAACATACACAACAACCCTATTGCCAATACATTATCGATCCGAAACTTAAGACATTATCGGAGCATTTTACCGAGCAATTAAAAAAAACCAACCCCTAAAAAACACTAGTTATTGTATGAATACTGAAAAACACCTCAATGCCTTAATTGCGTCCTACGAAACGGTCATCGAGAATGTTGGGGAGGATGTTAGGAGAGAAGGACTTGTGAAAACTCCTGAACGTGCGGCGAAGGCAATGGAATTTTTGACTTCCGGCTACGAGCAAGATGGTCCTGCGATTTTAAGAAAAGCCATGTTCGCTGAAGACTATAAAGATATGGTAGTTGTAAAGGATATCGAACTTTATTCACTTTGTGAGCATCACATGCTTCCGTTCTTCGGAAAGGCCCACATTGCCTACATTCCAGACGGACATATTGTCGGCTTGAGCAAATTACCACGTGTGGTAGATGTGTTTGCACGCCGCCTCCAGGTACAGGAGCGATTGACGCATGATATTCTGGAATGTATTAATGATACCTTACGCCCTCAAGGCGTTGCTGTAGTCATTGAAGCCGCGCATATGTGCATGATGATGCGAGGTGTTCAAAAACAAAATAGCGTTACGACCACCTCTGGATTTCGCGGTCAATTTGAAAAACAAGAGACCCGAAATGAGTTTCTCAAACTGATAAGCAGTAATTTATCATAATTTTTGGCAAGTTTATTGCGTTGTATAGATTGTAATCAAATAAAAGCAACATGACACGTACAAAATATAAATTATTAGGCCGCGGAATACTTTACGACGCTATCGGTATGGTAACCATGGGGATTCCCGTAATTGGACCCTTTCTCGATTTAATCTGGGCGCCTATAGCGGCCAGAGAAATGCAAAAGATGTATTCGGGAGAAAAGGGGAAAATCGCCTCAATTCTCGTATTTATTGAAGAGATCCTGCCGGTTTCCGATATTATACCCACTTTTACGCTAATGTGGTTATACACCTTTGTCTGGAACCGAAAGCAGCAGCCTGTTCCGCAGACCATCGAAGTAGAAGTGAACGAATAACGAACATCAGAATAAATAAAAAAAAGCCGCTGTCAAGAGCGGCTTTTTTGTTGGTATTAACATTTATTCAATGGTAATATTGAAATCCGCGCGAATATCGGTTTCTCCTCCGGCATCTGCCAAAGTGCCATCATTAGGTTTCTTTGGCTCGTGACGCAAGACAATGGTTAGCGTGCCAGTGCTCGCAGCGCCGGTTTCTAAAGTAAAGGTAACGCCTAACGGGTCGCCATTATCATCAAAATCTCCGTAGGTTGTCGTTGCATCCAAACCGGTTCCTACCAGATGAAAGAACTGATGTTCAATAGCCTCCTCCAATACTTCGCTAGTGATATTTTCTGCTGGATCTTCCGTTTCGTTCAACACTACAATTCCTCCCACATAGGTGGTATTGGCTTGAAAATTTCCGGATACCGTTACCACAGGCGCATTGGGTCCATCGCCATCTAGATCTTGAGTTCTCAAGGTCACCGTGCTTCCCTCGGCAACCATGGTAGCTGTAAGGGTGGTAATTACTTCCTCTTCATTTACGGGCTCCGGGGTATTGTCATCGTCATTACTACAACTGGTTACAGTAAATAACGCAATCGGAAGAACGAATAAAAATGGTATAAGTTTCATAATTTGATTTGTTTTAAACATTAATAATTGATTTTAAGTGAAAGAAGGATATTCCTTCCCTGATCATCGGCATAAAAACGCAGCCGATTCAAATAATCTCGGTATTCTGTATTGAATACATTCATCACATCCAACCCTACCTGAGCGGTCGAATTACTACCTATCGAAAACGCATAGCTTCCGTTAAAATGGATCAAGTGATAGGCATCGGGCGGTGTGCTAATATCTACCAGAACATCATTTTCCTGTTCGGGTAAGAACACTTCAAAATTGTTGTTAGGGAATTCATTTTGACGAAATACATATTCGCTCTGAAGTCCCAGTCTAAGTTGGCCCTCTTTCAGAAAGGAACCAGACACGCCATTTCGCAATCGAGGTGGCGGCATGTTGATGAGCGGTCGCTCTCGGTCTACATCATTTCCTTTTACGATTGAAAATTGAAATTGATAGTCTAACCAATCGGTCAATCCGGTTTGTGCGTCTACATCCAGTCCCACTAACCTTGCGGCAGTTTGTCGGTATTCCCACACCTGAAAGTTCCCTCGAATGGTCTGTCGAATTCCCGTAGGTTCTATGAGGATAAAATCTTCGATGAAATTTACGTAGGGATTTACCGCAAACGTAATGCCCACGGAGGTTCGTTGTAAGGTAAGGGTTATTTTTTGAGCCTGTTCTGAAGTGAAACGCAGGTCTCCAAGCTCAATGCGCGAGGCCGAGTGATGCAATCCTTCACTAAATAATTCGGAAGGGTTGGGGGCACGTGATGCAAAAGAATAGTTGGCCAAAATACTTAGCCCATTTCCAAAGCGATACGCAGTACCCGCCGTAGCAGACAGGTTGTTAAATGTCAACTGTGGATTAGTTAAAATCTGGTTTCCAAATTCGCCTACTACTAGCTCGGGAAATTCTTCATCATAGCCTCTTGCTTCCCAAAATGACGTACGATAGAATTTATCAACATCCATGAAGGTATAATCAAAACGACCGCCGAGTTCTAAGGTCCATTGCGGACTCACCTCATATTCGCCAATGGCATACACCCCCAAATTGTATTCGTCATAGTCGGGGATGAGTCGGCGTACACCCGTGTCAGGATCGGCAAAATTATTTTGCCACATTCCAGTGATGCCCGCTTTAACCGAGGTATTTTCGCGTTCGTTCCAGAGCATGTTCACATCTGCTCGATGCGTAGTGAGTTGAAGGTCTACGGAAGGTTTGTCGGCATCATCACCTCTTCGAATATCAAATTCAAAACGTTGATTGTATTGAAAATTATATTGGGCGTCAATCTTTCCGAAGCCCTCTATTTGCTTGAACCCTGAAAATCGAGCGGTATGATGTGTCACTTCTTGTTTCGGCCGATCGATCTCGTAGGTGAACGGTTCGATGACGAGCGGTTCGTCACTTTCAATAGCCGCTACTTGGTCTCCGGCGCCACCTAAATGCGAAGCACGCAGAATTCCGATGGTATTCGAAAAGAAGGAGTAATAACCTTCAAACCCGTAACTGATCTTGTTCAACCCGACACGGAGCGAAATGGCCCGTTCTGAAAGTCCGGTATTGCTTAACACATAACCAGGTGCTTCAAAATCTCCATATCGTTTTAGGGATCCCTGAAGCGTGGTAAACCAACCGTCGCCGCTTGATTTGGTAAGTTGAGAGGTAAGACTTCCGCCTCTGCCATTGCTGGAAAAGCTTGCAATCGTCTTTCCGAAGAGCGAATCAGACAACGGTACTGCTCTGGGCTCAGCAATAACAATTCCTCCAATGGCATCGCCACTGTATTGTAAGGCAGAGGCCCCTTTCAACACGCTAATGCTGTTGGCGGTATTCACATCAATATTGGGTGCATGTTCTGCGCCCCATTCTTGATCTTCCATACGCACCCCATTGTTGATGATTGTTACTCTACTGCTATGCAAACCGTTAATCACGGGTTTTACCACTGCATTTCCCGTCGAGAAGGTAGAAACACCACTCAATGTATTGAGCACGTCTCCCAGAGAGGCGTTGCTCTGTCGTTCAATCGTTTCTAAATCAATCGTGTTTTCGGCCAGGGTTTCTACCTTGGTGCGATAGCCTTGTGCGGTAATCATAACCTCGTCGAGCGATTCTAAATGATGCTCTAATCGAAAGGTACGGGTGGTGTTTTCATTAACGCGTACCGAGAACCCTCGCGTGCTGCATTCAGGATGCGATATTTGTAGTGAATAGGTCTCATCACATAATCCACCAAGGGTGAAAGAACCGTCGAAATCGGTCAAAACCGCTTCTTCGGTACCGGCTACGATCACGGTAGCTCCCGAAAGGGGAGTACCATCGTGAAGGTCGATTACCGTACCATTTAATGTAAAATCACAAGATTGGGCCATGGCCCAAAACCCTGAGCATAACAGGGTTAGCAAAAGAATAAAGCGCATTTAAATTGGCTTTAGAGGTTATTAAAGAGTATTGTTCTTAGTAAATAACCGCAGGGGGACCACGCAAGTAAATGCTATGCGTGTATGATTTGTGATGTTGAAGTGTGTATGTTAAAAAAGTCTTCGACGGAGCGACCACGATAGAAGATTCGTAGGTTGCGGCCAATCCGTCAAATAATTGTGAGAAATGAAAGAGATTAATATCACAATCTGTCTTCTTCTCGTGCAAATGCGTTACTACCTCCCCACATTCTTTGTGTTCATGGTCGGCAAATAGATGCGAGAATTGGAGGGTCGTAGGAAATAGTAGGGCTGCCGCGAGAAATGCAGGTAGAATATAGTGGACTAATATGTTCGGTTTCCGAATCATTCGGCTAGTAAAAAACCTAATTTCATGCTGCGAAGCATCTTTTTTTCAAAGTTCAAAAAAAATGTGTATTCCCCAAAGAGCCATCCGAAAAAAACTAAGAGCACTTGATATATAGGAAAAATGATGAGGATGCGCACGGGCCAATAGATCCAGACACCCATTTCTTTTTCAACACCCACGAACTCCGTTAGAGGAGCAGCAAACTTTGCAGACGTACTACCTGTAATCGCAAAAACTATTAAAATCACAGTCAATTGCCAGTTCGAGTTTATGTTCCAACGTTCTTTGAGCTTCTTCAACGCAGTCTTTGATTGTATTTCTCTTCGAAATATTGAAAATAGTTGTACAAAAGATAATTGACCTCTTTTCCGTAGTGAACATTCGCTTCGTAATTAATTAATTGTGGGTACAATTCTTTTGAATATTGTCCATTGAGTACGCGTCGGTTGTATTCGTTTACGTAAAAAATGTTCTTGTTCTCTAAAAATGCGATGCCGTAATAATCTTCGGGAAATTGAGTGACCAGCCAACTGTTGAAACCTGGTTCTATGATAATGATTTCGTATTCTAAACTATCATTCGCAATTCGAATCGTATCGCCTTCTTGAGCCACCCCGTTGTCGGTTCCCTCTTGCATAGACGATTTTGTACTGTCGCAGCTAGCAATGGCAATAATTAGTAGTAAAATGGATGTTACATATTTCATATCATGACAAGCTAAAGTACGAAAATGACCAGCGCTATCAGGGGTTTTAACGATTCTTAACAAAAAACGCTCCGAGATGGAGCGTTATGTTATTCGAGTAGGAGTGTTTAATTTCCGAAAAGTCCGCCCAGCATACCACCGAGTCCACCTTTCTTCTTATTACCACTCAGCACCATTCCCGCGATATCGTCCACAACGCTTCCGTCGTTATCTCCATCCAGTAGGGATTCTATCAGCGATTGTTGTTTTCGCTGTTGTTTTTTTCCGCCGCCCAGCATTCCTCCCAGAAGGCTTTCAATACCACTATCTGAAGAAACATTTTGTTGGCGTTTTTGCTTTCCGAGGTACCCTAATACAATAGGCGCCATCACCTGAAGAATATTCATCACAGAATTGGAGTCCAACCCTGATTTTTTAGAAATCGCTCCTACTACATTGTCTTGCGAACCGCCCAAAACATGACCTAAAATTCCCAAACCATCTACTTTTATGTCATCGTTCACACCACCATCGAACAGCCCACCAAGGTTGTCTAAGATGCTGCCATCATGTTTGTTGTTAAGGGCTCCCATAAGGCCTGCGGCTCCTTGTGGTGTTTGTGCATTGCGTTTCATGGCACCCATTAGTAAGGGTAGCGCCATGGTCACCACGGAAGCGGTCTTGTCTTCGGGTTGATTGGTTTCGCGACTCACTCCTTGCACGATTCTTTGTCCGGTGTCGCCTGTAAGTAAATCTAATATACCTGCCATAAGATGTTGCTTTTGAGTTTCTTGGATAGAAAGTTACGGCAATTATTTTAAAATTGAAATTATTTGCTCGGCAAGCTCGGTGCCAATTCGATCCTGTGCTTCCAACGTAGCCGCGCCGATATGCGGACTCAAGGAAAGCTTTCCATTCATCAACACTTTAATGGCCGGTGTGGGCTCATTTTCAAATACATCTAAGGCCGCAAAAGCCAGTTTTCCTTGCTCGAGGGCATCGATAAGGGCTACTTCATCTACTACACCGCCACGTGCGGCATTGATCAGACCGGCAGTGTCCTTCATCATTTCCAATTCTTTCGCACCTATCACATACTCTTTCTGTGCCGGAACATGCAAGGTCACAAAATCACTTTCTTTTAAAACAGCCTTCACCTCCTGCGCTTTAAGTTTGAATTCAGCCGATTGACCATCGTAAAAATCTAAGGTAATGGTTGCCTCTTCCACAAAGCTGTCGGCTGCAATAACCTTCATTCCGCAGCCAATAGCGATTTTCGCAACTTCTTGACCGATACGACCCAAGCCAATAATACCTAGAGTTTTACCGCGAAGTTCCCGACCGGAAGCATAGGCTTTTTTTAATTGTTTGAAACTACTTTCTCCCTCTAACGGCATGTTTCTATTGGCGTCGTATAAATAACGCACACCCCCAAAAAGATGGGCAAAAACCAATTCGGCCACCGAAGCAGAAGAAGCAGCAGGAGTGTTGATTACCTTAAGTCCTTTGTCTCGGGCATATTGAACATCAATGTTGTCCATTCCAACGCCACCGCGGCCAATAACTTTTAAAGAAGGGCACTGGTCTATCAAGTCTTTCCGAACCTGGGTTGCGCTGCGTACCAGAAGTACCGTAACCTCATGTTCGTTAATATAGGATTGCAGTTGTTCTTGGGCAACTTTCACGGTAATAACCTCAAAACCGGCATGTTCCAATGCGTCGATGCCACTTTGAGAGATTCCGTCGTTCGCGAGTACTTTCATAATAGGGTTTTAAGCTTGTTTTTCTAATTGTTGCATGACGTCCACGAGTACCTCAACGCTCTCTTTGGGAAGCGCGTTATACATGGAGGCGCGATAGCCACCTACGCTGCGATGCCCATTGAGACCGTTAATCCCGGCTTCCTTCCACAGGGTATTAAACCTGGTCTGAAGCGAGGTGTCGGTAAGATTGAAGGTTGCGTTCATGGTAGAGCGATCTTCCTTGTTCTCGACAAAACCGGTAAAGAGCGGATTGCGATCAATCTCGTTGTAAATGAGCGCTGCTTTTTCAGTATTTACTTTTTCTTGGGCTTTGATCCCTCCTTTGTCTTGTAACCATTTTAGGGTAAGCAAGGAAACATATACTGAAAATACCGGCGGGGTATTGAACATGCTATCTTTTGTGAGGTGAACCGTATAGTCTAACATCGAAGGAATAGCACGAGAGACCTTCCCAAGAATAGCTTCCTTCACAACCACCAAGGTGGCTCCAGCAGGCCCCATATTTTTTTGAGCACCGGCATAGATCAGGTCGAAGGCTGAAAAATCTAAGTCGCGTGAAAATATATCACTGCTCATGTCGCACACCAGCGGGGCGTCAGTGGCAGGGAACTGTTTAATTTGTGTCCCGAAGATGGTATTATTGCTCGTACAATGCACATAATCCAGCCCTTTGGGGATCTCGTAGTTTTTTGGGATGTAGTTGAAGTTTTGATCTTTAGAAGACGCAATCTCTACTACTTCTCCGAATAACTTTGCTTCTTTGATCGCTTTGGTCGACCAGGTTCCCGTATTCAGATAGCCCGCCTTCCGCTCTAAAAGATTATAGGCTGCCATTAAAAACTGGGTGCTGGCACCTCCTTGGAGGAAGAGTGCTTTATATCCTTTGTCCTGAAGTCCGAGTAAGGATAATGCCAAGGCTCGAGCCTCTTCCATCACCGCGACAAATTCGGCACTGCGGTGCGAGATTTCAAGAATGGATAGGTTCATCCCCTGAAAATTAAGAACCGCCTCAGCTGATTGTTGAAAAACTTCGGAAGGTAAAATGCAGGGGCCTGCGCTAAAATTATGTTTTTTCATGGTGCTAACTTAGAGAGTACAAAGATTGTAATTCTGAAGGGCTTCCCGCTTAAAAATTCGATAAATTATTAAGACAATGTCAACAATATCGCACATTTACAAAAAGTGTAAAAATGCGGTCGATTGATTAACAAACTGCTAAAATTTAGTCAAGATCAAGTAGAAATTTTACGGTATCAACACCGTCGGCATAATCCCAGAGTTGTGGTGCTTGGGCATTTCCGAAGGAAACGGTCTCAAAGGGGAGTCCTTCTCCTACAATTACCTGAATGTCTTCCGCCGCGTCACGCAGTTTCTGCTCTAGTTCCGTAAGATTCTCATAGCATTCGTAGAACATCACCGCAATAGGGGAGGCGATGCTCTGATCTTCTTTCAGCAGCATAAACTCATTGTCCAGTAACGCAACCTCTCCCATTAAATAGACCGCCTTGTTATAGTCGTAATTATTCATGTACTTATGATGGTTGATACAATCGCGCTGCTCGTAAATGGCAGCAAAGAAATGATCGAATGCATAATCCTTCGGAACGAATAGTTTAGAGACATTGCGGCATCCTAAGCCGAAATAGCGAAAGATATCATCTGAAAGCTTCACCAAATCTTCTTGAGATTCGGTTCCGGTAAGTACCGCCACTCCATTGCGATTTTTTCGAATGATGTTAGGGTATTTTCCGAAGTATTGCTCGAAATACCGCGCCGTGTTATTACTTCCTGTAGCAATCACCGCATCGAAATTGGTGAGTCGATTTTCCGTAAATTGAATAACATCCTTAAAATACGGGTCTATGTGGTGTAGATAAGAGGCAATAAATGGCAGAAGTATCGTATCGTTAGAAGATAACTTAGCGAGCACCTTATGACCGCAAAGCAGTACGCATAGAAAATCGTGAAAACCTACCAGCGGAATATTTCCCGCCATCACGATGCCGATGGTTTTTGGAGTTTTGGGTGTGCGTATCGAATAGTTTGCAACCCATTTTTTTAGTTGGTCTTCGGAAAGGGCTTCCGACCATTGTTTTAAGGCCATTCTCACATAGGGCAGCGTAAACCAACCATTATGCTGCTGCGCCTGTAAGAGGACCTCAGGCATGCGCTGTATAAAGGAATCCGTATCAGATCCTGAAGTGGATTCTTCGGGGGTTTCCGAAGCGAACCGCTTTAAGAAAGCTCCCAGTTTTGTAAACGCATCAATTCGCCCTTCTAATTGCATAATGTTTGGAGTTGCCCTTTCTAGGCATTAAATTTGCGCAAAGTTAGAAAAAGAAATGCTATGGCTATTGTAATAACAGATGAATGTATTAATTGCGGTGCTTGCGAACCTGAGTGTCCAAATACGGCAATATATGAAGGAGCAGATGATTGGCGTTATGCAGACGGTACCGATCTAGAAGGAAATATAGTATTACCGAATGGAAAGGCCGCCAATGCCAATGAAGCACAAGAACCTGTGAGTGACGAAATCTATTATATTGTACCCGATAAGTGTACTGAGTGTAAAGGATTTCACGAAGAACCACAATGTGCAGCCGTATGTCCTGTGGACTGCTGTGTTCCCGATGAAGATCACGTAGAAAGCGAAGACGTCTTGCTACAGAAACAGGCGTTTATGCACAACGATTAGAAATCTATATAAACAAAAAAAGCGAGGCACAGCCTCGCTTTTTTTTGGTCTACAGATGAATTATTTCTCCATCTTATCTTTCTTCATTTTGTTCTTCTTCATCTTCATATCGTCATTATACTCAATCTTGTAAACGTAGTTCATCACTCCGTCGTTATCAGGGTCGTAGCTTTCCACTACGAAGTCACCATCACTATTAAAATACCCCATAGAATTGTTTCCATCCTGGGTAACGATATAGTATCCCTTTTGAGATGATGGACGGATACGCGCGTAATTCGTTTCCCCATTTTCTCCGGTCATGATAGTATATCCAGTATCCGCTGTTTGAAAACGGTAGGTATCTCCACCATAAGAATAATCTACGTCTGTATTAACATTGCTAGGAGTCATTACTGCGTTAAAATTGTGCGTTCCATCAAAACCACGCAGGGCCAATTCTTGGGTTGCTGTTTTCTTGGTTTCTTTGGTCGTTACATTCACACCGCTATTATCGGTAACACGCGTTTGTGTTTTTGTCGTAACGGTCGTCTTATTTTCGTTTTTGGTTTCCTGTGCATACGCTCCTGCAAAAGCAGCAAATGCAACTACGATCAGTATCTTCTTCATAAATATCAGTTTTAGGTTTATGATTATTACAATTCAAATGTAGCTTGCGTAGCCGTTAAAAACAGATAAGGCGGTAATAAGAGTGTGCTAAAATTTCTGGTGTTTAACACTATTTATCATAAAATCCCTTAAAACAGACCCGGTAAGTGTTCTTGATAGTCAGCCAGTTGCAACATTCACTAGGCTTCAACTCCCGTTTTTTAGTACCTTCGTTTTATGGTGGTCTTCCTTCATATCGTATTGTGGACCTTGGTCATTTATGTGATCGTAAGCATTCTCTTGTATTACTTACAGGATTATTTCTTTTTTAAACCTGAAAAACTACCTGCCTCCTACCAATTTATTTACGAAAATCAAGAGGTAGATGAATACAATTTGACGACCAAAGACGGAGCCACGATTAACGGATTGCATTTCAAAACCGAAAATCCAAAAGGTGTTGTCCTCTATTTGAAGGGAAATTCCAAGAGTATTCGTGGTTGGGGAAAGTTTGCAGTCGATTTTACGCGTCACCAGTACGACGTGATCATGGTTGATTATCGTGGCTTCGGAAAAAGCACCGGAAGACGTACACAAGAAAATATTGCAGCCGATCTCCAATACGTCTATAATAAAATTAGGGAGCGTGTCTCACAGTCGTATATTATCTTGTATGGGCGCTCTTTGGGTTCGGGCTTCGCCACAAAATTGGCGTCTATGAACCATCCTAAAATGCTCATCTTAGACGCCCCATATTATAGCTTGACACAGGTAGCGACGCGTTACATGCCCTTCATGCCGCTATCCCTCATCATCAAGTTTCCGATGCCAACGTATAAATGGATCAAGGAAGTAGGCTGCCCCATTCATATCATTCATGGAACACAAGACGGCCTTATTCCTTTCAAGAGCAGCGTGAAGTTGTCTAAAATCAGACCTAAAATGACCCGTTTGTGGCCCGTGGTAGGAGGGGGGCACAAAAATTTAAATACCTTTGAATCGTACCATCATATCCTCAATGATATCATTCATTATAAAAAAGCGGCTATCGATTTGAATACAACCAGTCACCCCAAAAAATCCATTACGGACGCCAAATGAAATACCTGCGAAGATTCCTTATTGGCCTTGGCTGCTTCTATGTGTTATTGGTGGCGTTCCTCTACGTTTCTCAAGAAAAAATGCTCTTTCTTCCCGATCCGCTTCCGAGTGATTTTCAGTACTGCTTTGCAACTGCCTTTGAAGAAATTAATGTGGAAGTAGACGATAGCGTCACTTTAAATGCGCTGCATTTTTCTTCGGAAAACCCCAAGGGGATACTGGTCTATTATCACGGCAATGCGGGCGATCTTTCTCGCTGGGGACGTGTGATGCAAGATTATATCGCGTATGGTTATGATGTGTTGGTATACGATTACCGTTCGTATGGAAAGAGTTCTGGCAGTATCGACGAAACCAAGTTTTATCTTGATGCCCAAAAAATATACGATGTAGCCAAGAGGTATTTTTCCGAAGAAGAAATTACCGTCTATGGTAGATCGTTAGGCACTACATTCGCAACGTTTGTAGCGAGTAAGAACCAACCCAGGCAGCTTATTCTCGAAGCTCCGTTTTTTAGCATTGAAGACGTCGCAAAGCGAAGATTTCCGATCATACCAGTGGGAAGTTTGCTCAAATTTCATATGCCTACCTATGCCTTTATGCGTGAGGTGGCCTGCCCCGTAACTATTTTTCATGGCACCGAAGATCCCATCGTTCCTATTAGTAGTGGTAGACGTCTCTTTGATAGTATTCCGAAAGGCCTGGGAAGCTTTCACGAATTACCAGAAGTTGGGCATATGCGTGTTCGAAAGCACCCACAATACGAACCTCTCATGAAAGCATTATTACCCTAAAAAAAGCTCCCGGTTGGGAGCTTTTTTTATTGATCGGGATCTGAATCTTTCTTTTTCTGTTTTTCCGCCTTGATATCTGCGTCGGTTTCTAACTTCCCTTCTTTGCGGAGCTGCTCTCGTTTCTTCATCTGCTCCTTGGTTATCTTCTCCTTTTTCACCTTCCGCTTTACTTTTTGCTTCTCTTTCTTGGCAAGCATTTTTTGTCGTCCGGCGTTGGTATTTAATTTTGCAGCCGCTTTTTGCTGTTCTGGCGTTAGTTTTTTCAGCAGTAACTCATCTTCTTCCGCTTCTTCAGCTACCTCTTTTTCTACTTCCGACTCTGTTTCTATTGTTTGCTTGGTGTTTTGCTGTACTTCAACTTCCTGCGCCTGCATGAGGAATCCTCCGGCGATAAAGAAAAAAGCGACAAGTCCTATCTTTTTCATCAATTGTAAATATTAAAGTTAACGTGGCGTAAGATACAAAAAAGACGGTTTGATGGCTATTAGAATTTCTTTTTTCACACAAATTAGAAATCGAAACCGTATATTTGCAGCCGCTAAAAAACACCTTATGAAAGCTGGAATTGTAGGCCTCCCTAATGTTGGAAAATCGACTTTATTTAACTGTCTCTCGAACGCAAAGGCGCAGAGCGCTAATTTTCCGTTCTGTACCATCGAACCCAATATCGGTGTTGTTAACGTGCCCGATCCGCGACTAGAGAAATTGGAGTCGCTGGTTCAGCCCGAGCGCGTAGTGCCGGCAACCGTTGAGATTGTTGATATTGCGGGTCTTGTAAAAGGGGCTAGCAAAGGAGAGGGACTTGGCAATCAGTTTTTAGGAAATATTCGGGAGACCGATGCTATTCTGCACGTGCTTCGCTGTTTTGATAATGACAATGTGATACATGTTGATGGAAGCGTAGACCCTATTCGCGATAAGGAAACCATCGATATGGAGCTTCAGTTGAAGGATTTGGAAACGGTTGAAAAACGAATTGAAAAAGTGTTCCGCGCGGCACGTACAGGAGATAAGGAAGCGAAGAAGGAACAGGACGTATTGGAAACGATCAAAAAAGGGTTAGAATCAGGTGTTTCGGTTCGCGCCATTCAGGTTTCCGAAGAACAACGCGAAACCTACGTCAAGCCGATGCAACTGATCACCTCCAAACCCGTCATGTATGTTTGTAATGTGGACGAAAATGCAGCGGCTAGCGGAAACGAGTATGTGGAACGGGTGAAGGCAGCAGTAGCCGATGAGCATGCAGAGGTGCTCGTGCTTGCGGTGGGAACCGAAGCCGATATTACCGAATTAGACACCTTCGAAGAGCGTCAATTGTTTTTAGAGGATCTGGGGCTCGAAGAAGCAGGTGCTTCTAAACTAATTCGCGGGGCTTATCAACTTCTAGACCTACAAACCTATTTTACGGCCGGCGAGAAAGAAGTACGCGCCTGGACCATCCCGGTGGGAGCAACCGCACCACAAGCAGCCGGTGTCATTCATACCGATTTCGAAAAAGGGTTCATTCGCGCTGAAGTGATTAAATACGATGACTACGTAACCTATGGCAGCGAGGCCAAAGTTCGCGAAGCCGGAAAGTTAGGTGTCGAAGGAAAAGAATACGTGGTGAAGGACGGCGATGTGATGCATTTCCGTTTTAATGTATAAGACACTAAGAAGATTTTTCTTAATTCGGCTGCTCAGTTACCAAACAATACTATTTTTGTTGCACAACGCAGCTTACCATGATCAAGAATAAAAAAGTAGCGGTCGTTTTACCTGCCTATAACGCAGCGCGTACCTTAGAACAAACGTATCGGGAAATACCGTTCGATATCGTAGATGAGGTAATCTTGGTCGATGACTTTAGTACCGATAACACCTACGAACTGGCACAAAAAATAGGGGTAACGCATGTCATCAAACACGAGTCAAACAAAGGCTATGGCGGAAATCAAAAATCCTGCTACCGAAAGGCGCTCGAGCTTGGTGCCGATATTGTCGTGATGTTGCATCCTGATTACCAATACACTCCAAAACTGATCCACTCCATGTGTTACTTGATTGCTCATGAGGTATATCCGGTGGTGTTGGGGTCGCGAATTTTGGGAAAAGGAGCGTTGCAAGGGGGCATGCCGTTGTATAAGTATGTTGCCAATCGCTTCTTAACACTTACGCAGAATATTTTAATGAATCAAAAGCTGTCTGAATATCATACCGGATATCGGGCGTTCTCTTCTGAAGTATTGCGGAGTATCGCTTTCGAAAGAAACTCAGATGATTTTGTTTTTGATAATCAAATGCTGGCGCAAATCTGCCATCAAGGGCATGCCATTGCCGAAATAACCTGTCCTACCAAATATTTTGAAGAGGCTTCCTCCATCAACCTGAAGCGAAGTACGGTATACGGACTGGGTGTTCTCTACACTTCGTTTCGATATTTCCTCTCGAAAACCCTTCGGGTAAAGTATGCTATCTTTGAGCAGGATGCGGCTCAATAATACAACTATCTCTAAACTGTTCCTAGGAGGTTCCTACAGCTACGTATTGGTGCTGGTGTTAAGCAGTCTGTCCAATTTTTTCTTCTGGGACACGGTGCAGCTCGCCTCCAAACATGCACTCTTCTTTTTCGATACGAATTTTGGTTCTGTGTTGCTTCCCACACATTTGGATAGCGGTCATATTCCGACTTTTGGCTGGGTCTTGGCCGTGTTTTGGAAGCTCTTCGGAAAAACGCTTTGGATAGGCCATTTACTGATGCTTCCGTTTGGGATTGGCATCGTGTACCAATTACAGCGACTTTCGCAGCGGTTTATTTCGGCTCCCTGGGCGGGAGTTGTCACGTTTCTCATACTATTGGATCCCACACTTTCGAGTCAGTTGACCCTAGTAACCCCCGATATACCGTTGGTGTTCGCGTTTCTATGGTTGGTCAATTCGGTATTAAGCAATTCCCGCAAAGGCATTGCTGTGAGTGTCGCGCTCTTGTTCTTAATTAGCATGCGCGGAATGATGATCGCTTTTTGCGTATTGCTTCTGGACATATTCCTGACGATATCTCTTAAAGATGCTAAAAAATCCATTGTTAAAAACCTTTTCAGAAAAAGTCTCGCGTACCTTCCAGCGGTCTTTATTTTTCTGACCTATTTTGGCTATCACTATGCCGTTAAAGGTTGGGTTGGTTTTCACGCTGATTCACCCTGGGCCGAAAGTTTTGCGCGTGTGGGTTGGACTGGGTTTCTTCGGAATATTGGCATCTTGGGATGGCGCCTCATTGATTTTGGAAGAATTGGAATTTGGTTGGTCTTGGGAATTCTGCTAGTGAAGTACCAAAAACAGCTCTTTCAGAAAAAAATGAAGCCTTTGCTATGGCTTGCGCTCGTGGTTTGTTGCTTGCTTCCTTTGAATATGCTTTGGGCGAAAGGTTTGCTAGGGCACCGATACTTACTTCCTATGTATCTCTTGGTGGCGTGTGTGGTACTTTTTTCGTTGGCTTCCGAAGGCATTCCGAAGAAGTTGCGAACTGCGGCTGCTATAGGCATCGGACTCCTTTTATTGTCAGGAAATGGTTGGATATACCCACCGAAAGTGGCACAGGGATGGGATGCGTCACTGGCACATCAGCCGTATTACTCGCTTCGTTTGGAAGCTTTGGAGTATTTGGAGGTAGCGGATATTTCTTCTGAAGAAACTGCATCCTTCTTTCCGAATATTGCGCCATTTTCCGCTATAGACCTGAATGAAAAACCGGGACGGTTTCAGAAGTTCGATGGAAATCAGCACTACGTATTTTACTCAAATGTCTTCAATCTGACGGATGAAGAATGGCGATGGTTAGAAGCAGATTATTCTGAAGTCAAACGCTTTGAAGCCCGTGGCGTATGGGTGGCAATTTACAGCAGAAATCGCCCTTAGAAGCTATACTTTAACGCCATGGCCTGATACTCGTCGCCTGAAAACCTATGGATTCCACGTACCGGATAAAAGGAAAGATCGGTATTCTTCTTTTTGTGTAATTCGGGCACTAGAATTCCGGTAGCTGCACCCAAGGTGTATCCTAAAAGGACATCCGTAAGAAAATGCTGTCCCGCCTGAATGCGGAAATATCCCACACTGGCCGGAAGGACGGCAGCACCTGTCCATACCCAGAACTTCCCAGTAGCATCAGGGTTAAAATCGCTATACGCTTTGGCCATAAAAAAGGTAGCCGTCGCGGTAGCAGCCACGTGCCCCGAATAGAAAGATCGTTGTCCATTATTGCTCATACGTCTATCGCGCCCTGTCACTCCTGAATCATCGTACACATAAGGTCTGCTTCGGTCAACGAGTCCGGCAGTAATGGTGTACATGGCAGCGGTGGTCGCTAAACTTTCAATGTACAAACCAATATATTGCCCCGTATGATCATTAATCTCGTCGTCAAAAAGCATCGCGAATGGAGCCGCAAAGGAAATAGCAAATGGAATATCGCTGATCTTGTTCGCATCTTCATCGTGGTTTCCGGCCGCCCAACGATCTATAAAATTGATGTCATCAATAGCACCGTCTAAGTCGTTTTCAATTCGTGCGAACTCTTCGGGATCGATGTCGTCTTTATTTTGAATTAGAAGAAAACCTCCGGCAGCGCCACCAATGGCGGCACCTGTCCAAATTCCGTCACGCACCCAACTCCATTCGTAGGGGGAGGGATGCGAGGTGTTATCGCTTTCGGTCTGAGCCATAAGCGGTTGGAGGGTAAGTAGCAGTAAGCTGGCAAGTAAAGTCAATTTTCTCATGTGCTAAAGATACTATAAGGCGAGATGTGCAGATTTGATTTAACATTCCGTTAATTGAATTTTAGCGAATTGTAAAGGATTGTACCCTTAGGCGAACCCCAATAATTACTAACAATATCGGCGTAGGAATTGTTAATTACTTTCCCCTCGTATAGTTTCTATTTTTTAGCCGAAACCCTATATTTAACGCCTATTCACAGGTTTTTATGTCAACATCACAATATACCGAAGAGAACATTCGCTCCCTCGATTGGAAAGAGCATATTCGCATGCGTCCCGGAATGTATATCGGGAAACTGGGAGATGGTTCTTCCGCCGACGACGGGATCTATATTCTATTGAAAGAAGTAATCGATAACTGTATCGATGAGTTTGTGATGGGGGCTGGGAAAACGATCGAGATTCGCATCAAAGATAAAGAAGTGAAGGTGCGAGACTACGGTCGCGGTATCCCGCTAGGAAAGGTGGTAGACGTAGTTTCCAAAATGAATACCGGAGGAAAGTATGATACCCGAGCCTTTAAGAAATCGGTTGGACTTAATGGAGTGGGTACCAAGGCAGTAAACGCGTTATCGGCCTCCTTCAAGGTAGAATCGGTTCGGGATGGCCAACTAAAACGCGCTTCCTTCGAATTGGGAGAATTAAAGGAGAATCCTGAGATTGAAGAGACTTCCAAGCGCAAGGGCACGCGGGTAATATTTATTCCCGATGAAAGTATTTTCAAGAATTACAAGTTCCGAAAAGAATACGTCGAAAAGATGCTTCGGAATTATGTGTACTTGAATCCCGGCTTGACCATTGATTTTAATGGAGAGAAGTTTTATTCTGAAAACGGACTCAAAGATCTGCTGGAAGACAACATGGCCAAAGAAGATATGTTATATCCCATTGTGCATTTGAAGGGGGATGACATCGAAACGGCCATCACGCATCACAAGAGTCAGTATAGCGAAGAATACCACAGTTTTGTGAATGGTCAGAATACCACGCAAGGAGGAACCCATCAGTCGGCTTTCCGCGAGGCGATCGTGAAGACCTTACGTGATTTCTACGGAAAGAATTACGATGCCAGCGATATTCGTAAATCAATTGTCGCAGCGATTAGCATCAAAGTGATGGAACCCGTGTTTGAGAGTCAGACGAAAACCAAGTTGGGCTCTACCGATATGGGCGGAGAATTGCCTACCGTTCGAACGTATGTCAACGACTTCGTCAAGACACAGCTGGATAACTTTTTACATAAGAATCCGGGGGTTGCTGAAAAGATTCAGAAGAAGATCGTGCAAGCAGAGAAAGAGCGCAAAGAACTGAGCGGTATCCGAAAGCTAGCGCGCGACCGTGCCAAAAAAGCGAGTTTGCACAACAAAAAACTACGCGATTGCCGTGTGCATTTAGGCGACATGAAGAAGGATAACCGGTTGGATACTACCTTATTTATTACCGAGGGAGATTCTGCGAGTGGGAGTATCACTAAGAGTCGGAATGTCAACACCCAAGCCGTTTTTAGTCTGAAAGGAAAGCCACTGAACAGCTATGGTCTTTCTAAAAAGATCGTATATGAGAATGAAGAATTCAATTTACTTCAGGCGGCATTAAATATTGAAGACTCTATTGAAGACTTACGATATAATAATATTGTAATCGCCACGGATGCGGATGTAGATGGAATGCACATTCGGTTATTATTGATCACCTTCTTTCTGCAATTCTTTCCGGAGGTCATCAAAGAGGGGCATTTATATATTTTACAAACGCCGCTCTTTCGCGTGCGCAACAAAAAGGAAACCATTTATTGCTATTCAGAACAGGAGCGTATCGACGCCATCGAAAAATTAAAGCCGAAGCCTGAGATCACGCGATTTAAAGGGTTGGGGGAAATCTCTCCTGACGAATTCCAACATTTTATTGGAGACGACATCCGTCTGGATCCGGTGATGTTAGACAAGGCAATGAGTATAGAAGAGCTCCTGAAGTTCTATATGGGTAAAAACACACCCGACAGGCAGGAGTTTATTATTGAGAATTTGAAAGTTGAACTGGATAAGGTCGAAGCGTAACTCATGAGCGACGAAAACACGAACGAGCCATTGGATCCGGATATGGACCCCAAAGAACAAGAAGGGTTAGAAGAAGACCCGTCTACCGAAGAAACAATTACCCGAGTCACCGGCATGTACCGTGAGTGGTTCTTGGATTACGCCAGTTACGTAATTCTGGAACGCGCCGTACCGGCGATAGAAGACGGGTTTAAACCTGTACAGCGGCGCATTATGCATTCTATGAAGGATCTGGATGACGGTCGCTATAATAAAGTGGCGAATATCGTTGGGCATACCATGCAATACCACCCACACGGAGATGCGAGTATTGCTGATGCGATGGTGCAAATTGGGCAAAAGGACCTATTGATCGATACCCAGGGAAACTGGGGTAATGTCTATACGGGAGATAGTGCCGCCGCTTCGCGTTACATTGAAGCCAGATTATCTAAGTTTGCGCTCGATGTAGTTTTTAACCCAAAGGTAACCGAGTGGCAAGCGTCCTACGATGGCCGAAAAAAGGAGCCGATCAATCTGCCGGTGAAATTCCCGTTATTGTTAGCGCAAGGGGCCGAGGGAATTGCCGTAGGGCTTTCGACAAAAGTGCTTCCGCACAATTTCTTGGAATTGATCGAAGCGTCCATCAAGCACTTGCAAGGGAAGCGCTTTCAACTAGTACCTGATTTTCCTACCGGTGGCATTATGGATGCCACCAATTACAACGATGGATTAAGAGGAGGGAAGATAAGAAGCAGGGCAAGAATCCTTCAGCAGGATAAAAATACGCTGGTGATTACTGAAATTCCTTTTGGAACCACCACGAGTAGCCTAATCGATTCGATTCTAAAGGCGAACGATAAGGGAAAAATTAAAATTAAAAGAATTGAAGATAACACGGCAGCGGAGGTAGAAATTCTGGTGCATATTCCTAGCGGAATATCACCCGATAAGACCATAGACGCGCTTTATGCTTTTACCAATTGCGAGACGTCTATTTCTCCGTTGGGCTGTGTTATTGAAGACAATAAGCCGTTGTTTATCGGAGTTTCTGAAATGCTCCGTCGCTCTACCGATCTTACGGTAGAATTACTGAAGCAGGAGCTGGACATCAAGCTGAATGAACTGGAGGAACAGTGGCATTTCGCTTCCTTAGAGCGCATCTTCATCGAAAATAGAATCTATCGGGATATCGAGGAAGAAGAAACCTGGGAAGGGGTTATTGCGGCTATTGACAACGGCCTTCAGCCGCATATCAAGCACTTGAAACGTGAGGTGACCGAAGAGGATATTGTTCGTTTGACAGAAATTCGCATTAAACGGATCTCTAAATTCGATATTGATAAGGCACAACAAAAAATTGAAGCGCTTGAAGCGCAGATTGCTGAAGTAAAACATCACTTGGCTCATTTGATCGAATTTGCTATTGACTACTTTAAGCGTTTGAAGAAAGAGTACGGAGCGGGCAAAGAGCGGAAAGCAGAGATTCGCATTTTTGACGAAATCCAAAAGTCGAAGGTAGTCATTCGAAACACCAAGCTTTACGTTAATCGCGAAGAAGGTTTTGTGGGTACGAGTTTACGAAAGGATGAGTATGTAACCGATTGTAGCGATATAGACGATGTGATTGTGTTCACAGAAGACGGGAAGATGATGGTCACCAAAGTAGATACTAAAACCTTCGTCGGTAAGAACATCATACACGTAGCGATCTTTAAGAAGAAGGACAAACGCACCATCTACAACATGATCTATAGGGATGGAGCACGTGGCGCGACCTATGTCAAGCGCTTTGCCGTCACTTCGGTGACCCGCGACCGAGAATACGACATGACCAACGGTAGTAAAGGCTCGAAGGTGTGGTATTTCACGGCAAACACTAATGGGGAAGCTGAGATCGTGACCGTTCATTTGCGGCAATCCGGAAGCATTAAAAAGCTTAAATGGGACCTAGACTTTGCCGATATTCTGGTGAAAGGACGGCGTTCTAAAGGAAATATCGTGACCAAGTATGCCGTAAAACGTATCGAACTGAAAGAAAAAGGGCTGTCCACTCTCAAGCCTCGAAAAATATGGTTTGATGATACCGTACAGCGACTTAATGTGGACAATCGCGGAGAGCTGATGGGAGAATTTACCAGTGAAGATCGATTGTTGATCATTAAACAAGATGGAACCGTAAAAACTATCATCCCGGAACTTACGCTTCGTTTTGATGAAGATGACATCATTGTTCTGGAAAAATGGGAGCCTAAAAAACCTATTTCTGCTATTTATTGGGAAGGAGAGAAAGAGCTGTTTTATGTAAAACGCTTTTTAATTGAGAACCCAGATCGGGAAGAGAATATCCTCACAGAGCACACCGATTCGTATCTGGAGCGTGTGTTTACCGATCACCGCCCTATGGCTGAGGTAGTATTCGTGAAAGAACGCAACAAAGATCGAAAAGATAATTTGGAGGTGAACTTAGAGGAATTTATTGCGGTAAAAGGAATCACGGCCATGGGCAATCAATTGACCAAAGATAAAGTACTTGAGATCAACGCTCTTTCTCCCTTACCCTATGAGGCTCCCGAACCTGTTCCTGCTGAAGAAATAGACGTCGTTGATGAGGAATCGGTTGAGGCTGAAAACAATGCTCAGGAAGGAACTTCTTCTGAGGCTTCATCAGATGGGGGAGGTACCGCTAGGCATGATGAGGGAGAAGGACAAACCAGTTTATTTTAAGGCCCATGCGATCATTTATTCAGGAATTTAAAGATTTTGCCATCAAAGGCAATGTGGTCGACATGGCGGTGGGGATCATCATCGGTACGGCGTTCAATAATGTGGTAAATACCTTGGTGAAAAAGGTGGTTATGCCTCCCTTGAGTTTGCTCACCGACGGGGTTAACTTCGTTGATCGTAAATACGTACTACGCGCGGCTTCCGAAGCTGCTGATGAGGTAGCCATTGGCTACGGCGAATTGATTAGTGTGCTTATCGACTTTTTGATCATTGCCCTCACCATTTTTATTGTGATCAAATTTATGAATCGCTTTAAACAAAAGGCAGAAGATCCTAAAAACAAAGCCGTTGAAACTCCCAAGAATATAGAGCTGCTGTCTAATATAGAACAACTACTTGAGCAACAGAATCAACTTCTTCAGAAGAAAGATAAATAGGTTAGATTACTTTTTGTTGCCGTATTGGGCGTCCAAAAAGCGATACCGATCATCATTTTTGGCATTCTCTGACTTTGAAACCGTATTAATATTCATGATTTTTGGACTGATACTGGTTGCTTCAGAAGCAGGCCACGTAGGTACCCCTTCGCCATTCGGGTCTCCATTTTTGATAAAATTGGCAAAATAGGTTTGCATGGTGTTAGACACTTGATAGTCTTCTTCGGTCCATTGATGCGAATCATCTATTGCCAGATTTCCCATAGCATACGGAATTTCACACGCGTGAGGGGCGCCAATAGGTTGAAAACCAAAGGTGTTTTCAGCACTTTGGGTTGGCAATTTTTTACTATACAAATATCGGAATACCGGGGCATCGCTGTGTTTTCGATGCAGATCGAACCATTTCCAGGTGCTATACGCAATAAATCGATCGGAGGCTAGGGCAGTGGCCGAGCGTTCTATGACGTCCTTGGTGCCGGTGGGATATAAATTCAAGACTTCCTTGTATTTTTCAGGATATAAATCTTGAAGGCGTTGCAAATAATTTTCCGCAGTATACGGCATGCCTTGCATCACTCCCATGCCTGGGATTTCGGCAGAGTTCCATCCCAGCAACAAGGGTATCTGCGCCTGATCTCTATTCTGAAAAATCTCCGGAAGAGTAGCATGCAGAAAATAGTTATCTAATACGACCGGAAATCCGAAGCGCTTGGAAGCAAGATAGGCCTCATAAATCTCTTTGGTTGACGCCTTTCGAAATTCATCGAAATCTTCATAACCGGCGTTGGCCACAAATTGCACGCCCATTTGTTCGGCATCAGACAAGGAAACAGGGGCTAGTGTAGGGTGAATGCCAGCACCGCTTTCTCCAATAGCACCGGCAATAAGGTCTTTAGACAGCGGAGAAGCCATTTGGTAGCTTACTGAAATACTTCCGGCCGATTCCCCAGCAATCGTCACCTTAGAAGGATCCCCTCCAAAGGCAGCTATATTTTGTTGAACCCACTGCAATGCGGCGTGTTGATCGATTAACCCATAATTTCCAGAGGCCTTGTTGGGAGACTCCGAACTGAGTTGCGGGTGCGCAAAAAATCCGTATATATTGAGTCGGTAATTCACAGTCACTACAACAATTCCTTCCTTCGCCATATTTTCCCCATCGTAGCGGTATTCTGAGCCATCGCCTGCCACATAACCACCACCATAAAAATAGACGAGCACGGGTAATGGGGAGCTAGTTTTGGTTGTCGGGGTCCAAATGTTAAGGTACAGACAATCTTCAGACATGCCATCCGATCGGAAACGCATGTCGTCGAACACCGGGGCTTGAATCGCTCTAGGGCCGAATGCCTTTGCCTCTTTCACTCCTTCCCATGATTCAAGTGGTTGCGGAGCCTTCCAGCGCAATTCATCTACCGGAGGCTTCGCGTAAGGAACGCCCAAGTATTTCTGAATATTGGTCTGGGTATCGTAGGTACCTTCAAGGGTACCTTTATCAACTGTGGTTTGTACATTGAAACCGTACTGCGATTGTGAATATCCCTTGGATATTTCAGTGGTAAAAATGACTCCCATTAATACTATTAAGGTGCTGATATATTCTTTTTTAAGACGCTTCATCTCTTTGTTTTCTTTAACCCTCTAATTCCGAATATTATGAATAAATCTCCCAGCAGTATGAGTCCGATCCAATAGTACCAATTCGGGGCACCGCCTTCGGCATCACTCACTAAAAAGTAAATTCCCAAAATAAGAAATACGATCCCGGCGATCAACATGAGTTTCGCGTTACGCATTGCCGTTTGTTTGTCTTGCATATTATGATGGTTTGGTGTGGGTAGTTATTTCTTCTTCGGGAACCGTGGTTACAATATCGCTTGTTTTTTTTCGGTACCGCATATTTATAAACTCTATGAAGAGCGAAAAAGCGATCGTAAAGTACAAATAGCCTTTTGGAATCGTTCCCACTTCTTGATCAAAGATAACCAAGTGCGAAAGATGAGCTGCTTCAGCGATTAACATAAATCCTATAAGGATCAAAAAGGCGAGTCCGAGTAATTGCACTGTGGGGTGTTTGTTCACAAAGCGGCCCACAGGATTAGCGAACACCATCATGATAATGACCGATACCACAACGGCGATAACCATAATGATCAGCGCATCTTCAGGCGTATTTCCGATACCGTTTGTCATTCCAACCGCCGTTAGAATGGAGTCGAAGGAGAAGACAATGTTTATTAAGCAAATTTGAAGGATGGCACGGGTAAGTGAACTCGTCCTGGCTTTTTTCACTTCGCGTTCGTCATGCCCTTTATCTTCTACCTTTTCGTGTATTTCAGAAGTACTTTTATAGAGAAGAAAGAGTCCGCCCGCAAAGAGGATAAGTCCTTGACCGCTAACTCCTACATCGAGCCAAGAGAGGTGAAGGGACCAAAACGGTGCTTCCATTGCCACCAGCCAGGAGATTCCGAAGAGCAACACAATTCGAATGACCATCGCCATTAGAAGTCCGATATTCACCGCTTTCTTCTGATGTTCCGGCTTTAGTTTGCTAGACGCCAGGGATATAAAAATAATGTTGTCGATGCCCAGAACGATCTCAAGGAAGGTAAGGGTGAGCAATGCGACGATGGCATCAGGAGAGGTTAGTATTTCAAACATAGTTACAATTTGAAACACTAAGGTACTAAGTTATTGGTAAAGTTCCTTAGCACTTATTTTGGTAGCAATGCCTTTTTCCTTTCGATCCTCACCAACAATATTGTATTCAAATTGATAGGTGTCCCCATCGGTAGTGAGAATCTTCATGTGGATCGCTTTTTCTTCGGAACGACCTTTTGGATGCAATTTGGTAACGATGTATTCGCATGAATTGATCCAGCGGATGCTCGACGTGTCTGCGCTACCACGGAAGTAATCGATTTCCAGGGAGTCGTTTCGAACAAATCGGGTTGTTTCGAGAGTGGTGCCCACCATTGCTTTGAACTCGAAGGTGCCTGTTCGAAAGGAATTGCAATCGCGTTCAGGCTGATAACAACCGATACATAAGGCGAACGTAAGCAAGAGGAACCAGCGCGGCATGGTCGATTTTTTTTTCAAAGGTCGAAAAAATTGAGGAATACGCTAGGGGTGGTAGGATTTAAATTGGCCGTTTTTATAGAAGACTACAATTCTTTCGATGGCTTCGGAAGTAGCAGCGGGGGCATCAGCAGTTGTTGCGGAGTTAACGATCTCCGAAAGAGGAGCGTTAGTTGTAGCGGCATCCGGAGGGTTTGTTTCTGAATTGGTTTCAGGTTGAGAAGGGGTAGCTGTCATTTCAGAAGGAGGGAAAGTACCTTTTCCTTTCAGAAGCCAATACAATTCCACTTCGGGAAACTCCTGAACCACCTTCATCACAAAATCTAAACTAGGCTTATTTCTTCCTGAGAGAATATGAGATATGGTGGAACGATTGAAGTCGATCGCATCACTAAATGCGGTTGCTGAAAGTCCGTAAAACTCTAGTATTTTTTCAATCCGACTCGCAAATTCTTTACTGTTTACCATTGTAACACAACATTGCTTGATAAGGGCATTACAAATGTAACATAAATTGAAAACACCCACAAATAAACCTAAAAACGCCCTACTTTTATTAAAATTAAAGCTTTAATTAAGATAATTTAACTAACTGAAAAATAATAATATATATGATATATGTATTGAATAGAACGTTTTCGCAGCGTCAGTCTTTTCGCTTGTTTACATCAAGCACCAATACTTTACAATTTGTGTGTGTACATTTGTAAACATTGACTTGTTTAACTTTGTAAACAGTTACTACCATATGAAACTACAGCATCTTTACGACACCATTAAAAACAACTCTTTATCGGGGCGATATATTACCCTATCTGACCTCTTTCCTATCTTAGAAAAACTGTCAGCAACTTGTGCCATGACGGTCGAGGGACATTCCGTATTGGGAGCCAATTTGTATAGTGTACGTTGGGGAAGCGGTCCAAATAAGATTTTAGCCTGGTCTCAAATGCACGGAAATGAATCGACCACAACGAAAGCACTCTTCGATCTCTTTGCTTTTCTGGACTCGCCGGGCAATTTAAAAGCAGCAGTTGATTCGTTCTTAGAAAAAAATACCTTACTCGTGTTGCCCATGTTAAATCCAGATGGGGCTGAAACATATACACGTGAGAACGCGAATCAAATAGATTTGAATAGAGACGCTAAGAAACGTTCACAGCCTGAAAGCCAGGTGTTACGATCGGTTTTCGAGCGATTTAAACCTGATTTGTGTTTAAACCTTCACGATCAACGTACCATCTATGGGCTACCGGGGCCAAAATCGGCTACGCTGTCTTTTCTGGCGCCAGCCGCAAATAAAAAAAGGTCGCTCACTGCGTCTAGGAAACAATCTATGCAATACATCGCGACCATTGCTGCTACACTATCTGAAGGCCTGGCAGGACATATTGGGCGCTATGATGATACCTTTAACGAATATTGTGTGGGGGATACGTTTCAGCGGCTAGGCGTTCCTACGATCCTCTTTGAAGCTGGGCATTATCCTAACGACTACCAGCGAGAAGAAACCCGTAAATATGTATTCTTCGCGTTTCTGGCCTTGTTTCAGATTTCTGTTACAACTAATCTTGACTATCGAGCCTATTTCGATATTCCGGAAAATAATAAAATGTATAGAGATGTGGTGTTGCGCAACGCGTTGGTTTCAAATAATGAGCGCCCGATTTCCCTGGCGATTCAATATAAAGAAGAATTGCATCAAGAGACGTTACGCTGGGTGCCGTATTTGGATGCTTTAGGACCTGACTTGCCATTAATAGGGCATAAAGAAATTGATATAGCGGGTCAGCAGATATTGATAAATTCTCACGAAAACGTTTTCGTTAATGAAGAAATCGTAACGTTAACCTATAAAAATGGAGGTTCTATTGAAGATTTTTTATCATTTTAACTTATTGATTTAAACAAACTAATTATTTTTGTATCGAATAATTTCATGTTATGGCAAAGTTTAAGTTAGACGATACAGATCATCAGATTCTCGATATGTTGATAGAGAATACACGAACTCCCTTTACTGATATTGCAAAACGCTTAGGAATTTCCGCAGGAACTGTGCATGTTCGTGTAAAAAAAATGGAAGAGGCAGGAATTATTACCGGCTCTTCGCTAACACTGGACTATAAAAAGCTGGGATACTCCTTTATCGCTTATGTAGGGATCTTTTTAAATAAAACCTCTCAAACACAATTCGTGTTGGAGCGAATCAATGAAATACCTTTTGTTACGGTAGCGCATGTCACCACTGGAAAATTTAATGTCTATTGCAAAATTCGCGCAAGAGATACCAGTCACGCCAAGGATATTATCTACTTGATTGATGATATTGAGGGAGTTACCCGTACAGAAACCATGATTTCATTGGAAGAGAGCATTAATGACAAAAAGCGCTTGATGCATTCCATTTTTAATGATTTCAAATAATAACTCGGTTAGGCGTATGAGAAAAAATCAAGTCTCTTCTAACGAATATGGGGCATTTTATCAATCTTATTTTGAGTTAACGGGCGCAGGAACGATTGTGTTTGAGTTGGAACAGAGTAGGGATAAAATATACTCGCTATTTGCTTCGCTCACTGCTGAAGAATGGGAACATCGGTACGCGGTCGGGAAGTGGTCTTTAAAAGAGATGATGATGCATCTCATTGAAACCGAACGCGTATTTGCCTTTCGGGCCTTTTGGATTTCACGAGATCCTGCTACTCCCTTACCAGGATTCGATCAGGATACTTTTGTTACGCATAGTAACGTGGAAGCGCGCACCACGGCCTCACTGCTTTCCGAATATGAAGGAGTGAGAGCAGAAACAACCCGACTTTTTACTTCCTTTTCTCAAGATCAATTACAACAGTTGGGTCAGGCAAGTGGAGCCCCCTTATCTGTCCGTGCAGCGGGATATTTAATTTCAGGTCACGAATTGTCGCACTTGAAGGTTATTCACGAACGCTATTTATAGCAAGCGACAGCACCTTTCTTTTTTCTTAACAAAGATTAGTAAAACCTTAGGAACGATTCCTTGTGAACGCCTGTGTTTACTAGTATTTTAGTGTTGAATTAATTACGAATAAAAAGAAAAATTATGAAAAAGCGAGTAGCCATTTTGGCAACCAACGGATTTGAAGAATCAGAATTAAAATCTCCTAAAGACGCTATGGAAGCGGAAGGGTTTGAGGTAGAAATCGTAAGTGAGGCCTCCGGAGCCATTCGTGCTTGGGACAACGGAAATTGGAGTAATGAATACAAGGTCGATAAGACGCTTTCCGAAGTAACATCAAGCGACTACAACGCGCTTGTGCTACCAGGGGGAGTAATCAATCCTGATAAACTACGTCGCAATGATGAGGCATTGACCTTCGTTCGCGATTTCTTTAAAGAAAAGAAACCGGTTGCTGCGATATGCCATGCACCCCAAATTCTAATTTCGGCAGACGTTGTTAAAGGTAGAAGATTGACCTCTTTCGCCTCTATTAAAGACGACTTGATTAATGCTGGAGCGGAATGGACCGATGAAGAAGTGGTGGTAGACGAAGGGTTTGTGACGAGTAGAAATCCGAAAGACCTTCCGGCCTTTAATGCAAAAGTGGTAGAAGAGGTAAAAGAAGGAAAGCATGAATTGCAACATGCCTAATAAAGAATAAAGAGCAGAAAAAAGCGGTGATTTAATCACCGCTTTTTTTTTATTCGTCTTCCTCTTCCTCAGCATCATCACCGTCATCCAGGTCGTCGTCAAGAGTATCGAGATCTTCGTCATCTGTATCAAGGTCGTCTTTGTCCATGATATCACTGATAGGCTCATTATAATCGTCGCTATCGTAATCATCCTCATCAAAGTTAGCCATGGTAGATTCTAATCGAGAGCTAACCTTTACCAGATACACTGTGTCTTCGGTGCGAACTTCGACAGCTTCGACCGTTTCATTTTTGGCATTTTTAAATACGATGATGTGATCATCATCATATCCATCGGGATATTTTTCGACCAAAAGACTTAAAATCTCTGGAGTTAATTTTTTGTAGTCGACTATGATACGTTTCATAAGTATGTTGGCTAGGTTATGGGGTAAATCTAATAAAAAAAATCAGTCACCAAGGGTTATGATTTTAATTTATTGTAAAATTCAAAGGCGTTCCATATTTCTTCCGTAGGAACTTTACAATCTATGATGTGATTCCCAAAATCACTCAGAAAAACAAAACATACGTTTCCTCTATCGTTCTTTTTATCAAACGCTAGCAGGTCGATAATTTCCTGGATTTCGCTCTTCGAGAAGGTTGGTGTGGCAAAGTGTTTCTGAATGGTCTCACAAACTTCTCTCAATAGCGATTTCGGGTACTGATGCCGTTCTGCGGATAAATAGCAGGCTAAAATAATACCTATGGCGACGGCTTCTCCATGAAGTAATGCTTTCCGACCCTCGTGCTGCAGACAAAACGATTCAATGGCATGGCCTAAGGTATGTCCAAAATTCAATGTTTTCCGAAGTCCCTTTTCCAGCGGGTCTTTGGTAACGACTTGATTTTTTATCTTAATGGACCCCCACACCAGGCGTTCCATCAGGACCTCATTCGAAAAGTCGATTTCAATCGCTTCTTCCCAATATTCTTTGGAATGAATAAGGCCATGCTTTAAAACTTCCGCATAGCCTGAAATCAGCTCTTGTTCGGGTAGGGTAGTGAGGAATTCAATATCAACTAATGTGAACAACGGGTCACGAATGACACCCACCTGATTTTTGAGATAGCCGAGATCCACACCGTTTTTTCCGCCCACAGCGGCATCTACCATAGCGAGTAGGGAGGTAGGGATATTGATAAAAGCAATGCCACGTTTAAAGGTACTGGCTACGAACCCGCCTAGATCGGTTACAACGCCTCCTCCAAGGTTAATACACACAGAGTGTCTATCGGCGCCCAATTCCGACAATGATTCCCAGAGGGGAATGCACTGTTCAATAGTTTTATTGGATTCTCCCGCAGGCATCTCTAGGAAACAAGGGGTTATAGAATAAGAATAGTTTTTTTGAAAATTTGAGGTGCAATGTTGCTTTGTGTGCGTATCCGTGATAACAAATACCTTACTAGGGTCTAACTCACTTAATTTGGAATTAAATGTTGCCCAAGCTTCTTTTCCACAAAAAACACTCCCATTTTCTTTAGAAATCTTTTGCATTTTTCTTTAAAATGTACGTTACAAAGCGTGTCAAATCTAGTTATATTTGTTCAGAATAACTTGTGTAAATGATATCAAAATCACTCTTCGACAATACGGAAACCGCCTTCGCCCTTAAGTCCGATTCAGAATTGGAGCGCGCCTACTTCCTGTTTAAAATGATTTCCATGGAGCCACTGGTAAAAATAGGGGCTGCTGTCACCAAGTTTGCGTTACATGCGCGACTTCCGGTAGAGGGATTAGTACGCTCTACCGTGTTCGATCATTTTTGCGGGGGTATTAACGAGCAGGATTGCATGCCTACCGTGGAAGCACTGAAATCGGCCGGAGTGTATTCCGTTTTGGATTTTTCGGTAGAAGGGAAGGATACTCAGGCTCAGTTTGACGCGACGATGGAGAAAGTGATTTTCTTAACGCGTTTCGCCAAGGATAACCGTTCTATGCCTTTTTCGGTCTTTAAGCCCACGGGTTTAGGGCGTTTCGAAATATGGAGAAAAAAATCTGCAGATGAAAAATTAAGTGATCGAGAAGAAGCAGAGTGGGAGGCTATTGTCAACCGTTATGATCAAATTTGCAGCGTAGCGAGTGAATGCAGTATTTCATTATTGATAGACGCTGAAGAAAGTTGGATGCAAGCTGCGGCTGACAAGCTTTGCGAGCAGATGATGAAAAAATATAACCGTGATAAGGTAGTGGTGTATAATACCTTACAATGTTATCGATCGGACCGTTACGAGTATTTGGTGGCGTGCCATGAGAGAGCAGTAGAGAATGGTTATAAGCTAGGTTTTAAAGTAGTTCGAGGAGCCTACATGGAAAAGGAACGTGAACGCGCAGCTGAAAAGGGATATGAGTCCCCCATTTGTGAAAATAAGTTAGCCACAGATACACTATACGACAAAGCTATCTCCTACATATTAGCACATTTAGATACCGTCCATTTATTTTTGGGAACGCACAATGAGAATAGTTGTTACAAAGCGTTATTACATATGCAAGAACATCAACTGCCAAATAACGAAGCTCGCATTTGGTTTGGACAACTGTACGGGATGAGTGACCATATATCTTATAATCTGGCAGCTTTGGGATATAATGTGTGTAAGTACATTCCCTTTGGACCGGTCAAGGACGTTATGCCGTATTTGATTCGTCGTGCCGAAGAGAATACGTCCGTTGCAGGACAGACGAGTAGAGAATTAGGATTACTACAAAAAGAAAAGAAGCGAAGAGGTTTAAAGTAAAAAGATAAGCCCGTAATCCGAACAACTCCCCAGTTATTAAAAAAGATCCGGGCTTATCAAGGTCTACTGTTTCAAAGGTGAAATAAAATTGTAAGTGCTGCAAGCCAGTGCTCGCGGGTTTCAAAAATTTCGACCGTAAATTCTTGAATTTCGAGTAAACCGGAGCTATTTAATCGAGGAACTATATTTTTTTAAATACCTTTCGGTGTAACCATTAAATTTCATGGGGAGATGAAGTTTATTTTACAGTGTATCCTTTTCTTTATGTTGCCATGTTGCATGGCGCAGAATTCTTTTTCGACACGGCTAAGTATGCTGGAAGATGAAGAGCTGCTTGAATTATTTAACACTTTTCACGGGGATTCCATCCAACAAGAACAAATCGCAAGAACTTACTTAGAGCGCGCGCGACGTGCAGGCGATACGATAAAGATGGCCAGAGGTTACGACCGTTTGGCCCGAATATTTCATCATGAGAAAAATATTGCTTTCGCAGATAGTATCATATTCTTAACTAAGAATTTACAGCACAAGACGTATCCGGCGTTGGGGTATATGATTAAAAGTTATGAATACCTTGCTCTAAACGATTTAATTAATGCCTCAAACAATCTATTCAATCTTTACGAAGATGCTAAATTAAATGATAATTTTTCACACTATATCTATGCTCTTCACCAACTAATAATCATAAAATCTACATGGGGGGATAAGAATGAAGCTTTGCAACTTCAAACTAAAAGGCATGAACTCATTTTTGAAGAAGAAGCATTAGAAAAAATTAAGAATTCTATTCGCAATGAGGTGATTGAAAAGGCTCCCGAGATACTTTTGACTGAACAGATTAACTCAGTCTTTACTTACGCTTATTGTTATCTGAACCTGAATGAATTTCAAAAGACTGAAGAATATTTTCAAAAATTAAATGAATTATTACTTGAATATAATGGGACTTACTTAAACTATTATTTAGAAAGATCACTTTGGATTGAGTTAGAACTATTGAGAAAGCGGAAATGTTATTCGTCATTATATGAAAAATCAAATGAAGTTTTACAATCTGTGTCCACATTTAGTGTGCCACTCCAGTTTGATATTCACTATTATTTAGGGGTTGCAAGCGATAATTTAGGTTATAACTCAAAAGCTCTTTACCACTTCGTAATTGCAGATTCATTGGTGCAAAAAAATAACCTAATGATTGACCCCTATCATAGAGATCTTTATTCCAATTTAGCTAAGATGGAAGAATTATTAGACAGTCAAGCACGTATAAAATACTATCAAAAGTTGATCTTAATAGACAGTATTTTTAAAATAAATTATAAGTTTTTTGAAAGGGAGCACCAGATTAAAATAAGAACTCCAGATAGAATTGAAGAGAAGGAGAGTCAGATTGAGTCATTGAATGAGATTATCACAAGGAATCAATTAATCCTAGTCAGCCTAACTATAATGTTAGTTTTGATTCTTCTTTATTATTACCAACTCCGAATGACTTATAAGCGTCGATTTACGAAGCTTTTTAAATCCATTCGAGATGAAAGGAAAAGTGTTTCAATAAAGAATATTTCTGAAGAGAATATAACAAGCATCTTAGAAAGCTTAAAAAGGTTTGAAGGGGAAAGGGGGTATTTAAATACGAAATTAACATTAAATAGATTGGCAAAAAACTTTGACACTAACTCGAATTATCTATCTCGAGTAATTAATCTGAAAAAAGAAAAAAACTTTTCACAATATTTACACGATTTGCGAATATCCTATGCAACCAAGCGCATTGTCGAGGATACAAAATTTAGAAAATATACCATCAAGGCCATTGCTCAAGAATGTGGATACTCCAGTGCCGAGTCATTTTCGAAAGCGTTTTATAAGATTAATGGCATCTATCCGTCCTATTTTATTAGAAAAATAGAAAAAAGAAATCATAACTAGTTATGGTCCTTCTTAACGTGTAAAATGTGGGCAGCTTTGGAGCAGTTTTCAATTTTAAAAATGACGCCGCGTTCCGAAGATATTCGATACTGTACGAGATAAATATTGCAAGAGTCTCGATTTGTAATGCTTTCTGAAAATAAGACATCCCCAGACTGCAACACTTTTTCAATTAGATGCGTATCTATCCGTAAATTTCTTGCATCCTGCAAGGCCTGTTCTGAATAAACTCTGGACTTTGAGCGTATGTTTTTGAGCGTTCTGGCATTCGGGCCATAATCACAGGATGCTCGTTTTCCCCCTAGGAAGAAGAATAGTAAGAGAATTCCTATGACAAACCCTCCCATATAATAGCCCAAACGATGAATTAATTTCATGGTGCGAAGATACAGCGTTTAACGTTGTAAACAAGCGTTATCTAAAAGATCAGAAGGTTGATGTCACTGTAGTTCATGTCGAACCAATCAGCTATGGCTTTTTGTGTTAGAATTCCGCGATAACAATAAATTCCATTTCTCAATCCCGGGTCAAAACGGATCGACTCTTCGAGTCCGCCACACTCCGCCATCTCCAAAAGGTAGGGAGTTAGGATATTACTGAGCGACACTGAGGCGGTTTTGGGATAACGCGCCGGAATATTAGGCACTCCATAGTGGATAACACCATTTTTAATTTCCGTGGGCTTGTCGTGCGTGGTCATTTCCGTAGTTTCAAAACAGCCCCCCATATCAATACTCACATCAATAATGACCGCTCCTCGTTTCATTTTCTCGACCATTTCGTTCGTTACGATCACGGGAGCCCGATTTTTTCCCCGAACCGCACCAATAGCAACATCACATCGGCGGAGCGCTTTAAGAAGATTTTTTGGTTGAATCGTGGAAGTAGCTATCGGGCGACCAATTTTGGTTTGAACTCTTCTTAGTTTGGCAATAGAACTATCAAACACTTTTACGTTGGCGCCCAGCCCAAGCGCGGCACGAATAGCATATTGACCTACAGTACCGGCACCAATAACTACCACTTCCACAGGAGGTACCCCACTGATGTTACCAAATAATAAACCATTTCCTTTGGGTGCATTCACCATCAATTCGGATGCAATCAAGATTGAAGCCGTTCCTGCTATCTCACTAAGCGCATTGACGACGGGATAGCTGCCATCAGCCTCCTTCATAAACTCGAAAGCCAGGGCAGTTATTTTCTTTTTGGCCAGCGTTTCAAAGTAGTGCTCATCTTGAGTTTTTAACTGCAGGGCAGAAACAAGAACCGTTTTTGGGTTAATTAATTTAAGTTCATCAGGGGTAGGAGGTTCCACTTTTAGAAGAAGTGGACATCCAAAGACCTTCTTCTTATCATCGGTAAGATGAGCACCCGCTTCGCTGTAATCTTGATCGGTAAACCCTGCTTGAATACCAGCGCCTTTTTCGATAAGTATTTTATGACCGTTCGCTACTATGGCGGCAACGGCATCGGGGGTTAGGCATATTCTTTTTTCCTGAAAATGGTTTTCGGTGGGGATGCCAATATGAAGGTCGCCTTTTCGCCGACTCACTTCTAGCATTTCCTCTTGAGGAATTAACTCTGCTTTGCTAAAGGGAGATGTTGGTTTTGACATATCGATGCACTGAAGAACTAAAGTACATAATTAAAATTGTACCGCAACGATACTTAGCGAAACAGATCTTTTAATTGTTCCCAGAAAGATCTTTTTTGCTGTAGCTCCTTTTCAAAGTCTTTTAAATCAGTACCTCTAATTTTAGCAAAAAGCTTTGCTCTAATTAAGTAAACGAATGGAACCACGGTAAGCATGATTGGTAGCAACCACCAGATTTCAACCTCGTCAACAAATGAGACGTCATCATTGATCACACTAATTAGTTGAAATGTAAACATGCCGATGGGAATTAATATAACATGAAACCACCAATGCTTGCAAGTAAAAAACCAAAGGAAAAGTAAAAGAAGAGGAATGAACTTACCCATCATAGTCCATACCGAAACATGAACTTTTTGATACCAATTAGATTCGTAGGTGAATAAGAAAGTTTCCCACACTTTAGTTTGTGGGAAACTTTCATAGGTATAAAATAAATATGGTGTTAGAGCAATAACTAAAGCTATAACACTACCCCTTACTAGGGACGATGATGTCTGCTTTGTCGATTTGCTGTTCGGTTTGGTCATCTTCAATACTTTCTGGAGTGCAAGAAACAAATAAAGTGGCTCCAAAAATTGCGACGATAAAAAGGTAGTTTTTAACTTTCATAATACTAGTTTTTTGTGAGGTTTATACTACAAACCTATCACGAAAAAAAACAAGTATTACAATTAGTTTCAGCGTATTTTATTAGGTTATTCTTTTCTGAAATTTTGAGTTCTCAGACGCCTAGTTTAAAATTCGCTGAAAGCGCGTTAACTATCAGTAAATCAAAATATTGAAGCGAAATTATTTATTTCACGGGCGTTGTTTTTAACGTTCGTATTGTCTCATTTTTCTTATGTAGATGAATCTCAATGCCGCTGTCAGGCAAAATCGACTTTATTTTTTCAGGCCATTCTAAAAATAGCCAGTTGTCAGACTCAAAATACTCTTCTATTCCCATATCAAGAACTTCTTCTACGGACTGAATGCGATAAAAATCGAAATGATTAATGACCTCTTCACCAATCCTGTATTCATTGATGATGGAGTAGGTCGGACTGCTTACCGTGTCTTGTACTCCCAGCAGCCTAATCATTTGCTTTATAAGAGTGGTTTTTCCCACACCCATTTCACCATAAAAAAAGAAGCACCTCGTTGCCGTATTCGCTAATAATTCTTGCGCTATTTCGGGAACTTCGTTTACAGTAAAGGTTCTTTCCATACATTCAGACGTCAGCAAATATAAAAAAAATACGACTAGGGGTTAAAAAATTCGATGAACTACATAAAATGAAGAAAAATCTTACATAATGTTTATTTTGGATCTAATACTGCAAAAGGAATGATCATTTCTTCTAAAGATACTCCTCCGTGTTGATAGGTATTTCTGTAGTAGCTTACATAATGATTATAGTTGTTTGGATATGCAAAAAATAGATCTCCCTTCGCAAAAATGAATGAACTACTCATGTTTATCGATGGAAGGTGAATCGATTTAGGTTGTTTGGCGGCTAACACATCTTTGTCTTCGTAGGTAAGACTTTTACCAGTCTTATATCTTAAATTAAGACTTGTATTCTTGTCGCCAATCACTTTTGAAGGATTCTTTACATTGATGGTCCCGTGGTCGGTCGTAATGATCAACTTAAACCCTAAATGAGCCGCCTGTTGAACGATTTCCATCAGGGGTGAGTTCTTGAACCAACTCTGTGTTAAGGAGCGATACGATTTATCGGTTGACGCCAACTCTTTGATAACCTCCATTTCAGTTTTGGAATGGGAAAGCATATCTACAAAATTATAAACTACTACCGTGAGGTCTTCTTCCTTGTGCTGTTTGAAATTATCAACCAACCTTTTTCCTTGTTTTAAACTAGAGATTTTGTGATAGCTCCATTCTAACTGCATTCCCAAACGTTTTAATTGCGCCGCTAAAAACGCTTCTTCATTCATGTTTTTTCCGCCTTCATCGGTATCATTTAACCACAAATCTGGATGTAATTTCTCCATGTCACTAGGCATCAGGCCCGAAAATATGGCATTACGAGCATATTGTGTGGCGGTAGGAAGAATGCTGCAAAACATTTCTTCTTTAATTTTTTTATAGGCATTCGAGACAAACGGTTCAAAAGCCTTCCATTGGTCATAACGCAAGTTGTCAATAACTACGAGCAAGGTGGGTTGACCCGTTTTTAATTCTGGCGCTACCTTTTCCCTGAACAGCGTATGAGACATTGTAGGCGCATCGGCGTCATCAAACCATTTCGGATATTCCTTATCGATAAACTTGCAAAACTGCGTGTTGGCTTCTGTTTTTTGAGACTCCAGGATCTCGAACATTCCCGTGTCCTCAATAGCTTCTAATTCTAACTCCCAGTACACCAATTTTTGATATAACTCTACCCAGCCTTCATAGGTATTGATCATCGACATATCCATCGCGATCTTCCGAAACTCTTGCTGATAATTTGAGGTGGTTTTTTCTGAAACTAAGCGTGAGTGGTCTAAGTTCTTTTTTAAACTCAACAATATCTGATTGGGATTTACGGGCTTGATCAGATAATCGGCAATCTTCGAACCTATCGCTTCCTCCATAATATACTCTTCCTCACTTTTCGTGATCATTACCACGGGAAGCGAAGCCTGCTGCTCTTTAATTTCAGAAAGGGTCTCCAAACCTGTCAGTCCAGGCATGTTTTCGTCAAGGAAAACGATGTCGAACGCGTCTTTTTTTATTTCCTCTAAGGCTTCGGTACCACTTTGGGCCGTGGTAACCTTGTAATTTTTGTTTTCTAGAAATAATATGTGAGGCTTCAACAAATCGATTTCATCGTCCACCCATAATACTTTTATATCACTCATATATGTATCTTTGTTTCAGTTCTACCTATTACGATAACTTCAAATTTAATTCTGAAGTATCCGCAGAACGACTTTGTTGTCATAATTAATCGTTAAAGTTTGAAGCCCACAAACAAACTGAAAATCATCAACGATCCGATATACGGATTTATCACGCTCCCGGGCGAACTCCTCTTTCAACTTATCGAACATCGGTATTTTCAACGTCTGCGTCGTATTTCCCAAATGGGAATGTCGTATATCGTGTATCCAGGAGCCCACCATACAAGGTTTCAACATGCCTTGGGCGCTATGTTTCTCATGCAGAAGGCGGTCTATGCGCTGCGAACCAAAGGAATCCAAATTTCTGAAGCGGAACACGAGGCACTACTCGTCGCTATTTTGCTACATGATATCGGTCATGGTCCATTTTCACACGCTATGGAACACAGCATAGTAGAAGATGTAGATCACGAATACCTCTCTCTGGCCTTTATGAAAAAATTAAATGAGGAATGTAACGGGGCGCTCGATACGGCCATTGCTATTTTTACCAACCGTTACCCTCGAAAGTTCATGCATCAGCTGGTGTCCGGACAATTGGATATGGATCGTCTGGATTATTTGCGCCGAGATAGTTTTTATACGGGTGTTTCCGAAGGGGCCGTCAATACCGAACGCCTCATCACCATGCTCAATGTGCATGACGATACTTTAGTGGTAGAGGAGAAGGGGATCTATTCTGTGGAGAAATTTATTGTGGCACGCCGACTCATGTACTGGCAGGTGTACTTGCACAAAACCAGTCTGGTGGCAGAACAATTGTTGCTTCGCCTGCTAAAAAGAGCGAAGGAGGTAACTCAGGCTGGCGCTACACTTCCGGCTACTCCGGCCTTACAGTTCTTTTTAACGACCACCATTACGAAGCGTACTTTTTCTTCGGAAGTGTTAGAACAATTTTCAAAATTGGATGATTACGATATCGTTTCCGCCATTAAAATGTGGGTGTCGGCAGAAGATACAGTGCTTAGAACAATTGCCAAAATGCTATTGAATAGAGATTTACTGAAGGTAAAACTGAAAAAAAATCCGGTTACCGTGGCGCGAATGCACTCTAAAAAACGGGCGTTGATGCAGCGGGACCATCTTTCCGAAGCCGAAGCGTCCTATTTTGTCTTTCAAGGGGAAATTTCAAATCTGGCTTATCGTATGGATCACAACGCGATTCATCTTCTAAAGAAGAATGGTAAAATGATTGATGTCGCCAAAGCAAGCGATCAGTTAAATATTGAGGCGCTGTCCAAGACCGTCATCAAATATTATCTGTGTTACCCGAAAAGTCTTTAACGATCATTTTTTATATTTGCAACACCGAAAACAACAGATGAAATTTACAGCCACCCAGATAGCGGGAATTTTGAACGGAGAGGTTGACGGTGATTCCGAGGTACAAGTGTCGCAACTTTCAAAGATTGAAGAAGGCACGAAAGGAAGTCTCACCTTTCTAGCCAACCCTAAATACACTTCGTATATTTATTCTACGGAAGCTTCCATAACCATTGTAGGGAAGGACTTCCAAGCGGAACACGATATCAATACCACCTTAATACGCGTAGATGATGCGTACAAAGCTTTTTCCCAGTTATTGGAATATTACAATCAGGTAAAGATGAATAAAACCGGCATCGAGCAGCCGGTGTTTATTTCTGATTCAGCCACCTACGAAGAAAGCTCCTTATACCTTGGCGCGTTCTCCTATGTAGGAGAGAATGTGACCATCGGTGAGAACGTAAAGATCTATCCCAATGTGTATATTGGCGATAACGTCACTCTAGGAAACAACGTTACTGTGTTTGCAGGAGCGAAGATTTATTCAGAATCCGTTATAGGAAATCACTGTGTGATCCATAGCGGCGCCATAGTAGGAGCAGACGGATTTGGTTTTACGCCTAATGAAAAAGGAGAGTATAAAAAAGTTCCGCAAACGGGGAACGTTATCATTGAAGACCATGTAGATATTGGGGCTGGAACCACCATCGATAGAGCCACTCTCGGCGCTACCGTGATTCGCAAAGGAGTCAAATTAGATAATCAAATTCAGATTGCACATAATGTGGAAATTGGCGAAAACACCGTTATTGCCGCACAAACCGGAATCGCGGGCTCCACAAAAATAGGAAGCAACTGTATGATCGGCGGACAGGTAGGAATTGTAGGACACATAACCATCGGAAACAATGTTCGCATTCAGGCGCAAAGCGGAATAGGCCGCAATGTCAAGGATAATGAAACTTTACAAGGTTCTCCAGCACTGAATTACGGAGATTACAACAAAAGCTATGTCCATTTTAAGAATTTACCCAAGATTATTGAGCGTTTTAATACGTTAGAAAAAAATCAAAATAATGACTAATTGTAGCATGGCGAAACAACGTACCATTGGCAAAGAGGTCTCTCTTACCGGTGTAGGATTGCACACGGGGAAAGAGGTAACAATTACCTTTAAACCGGCTCCAGAGAACTACGGATACGCGTTTACGCGTGTTGATTTGGAAGGGAGTCCGGTCATCGAAGCAGATGCGAATTATGTGGTAAATACCCAGCGTGGAACGAATCTCGAAAAACGAGGGGTTAAAATTCAAACCTCCGAACACGTACTCGCTGCCCTGGTTGGGATGGAAGTGGATAATTGTAGTATCGAATTAAATGCTTCTGAACCTCCCATCATGGATGGCTCTTCTAAATATTTTGTGGAGGCTATTGAAAAGGCGGGCATCGTAGAACAGGAAGCTCCCAGAGAAGAATACGTGGTAGAAGAAGTCATTTCTTTTATGGACGAAGAAAGCGGAAGCGAAATTACGGTTATACCAGCCGATGAGTACCAGATTACTACCATGGTCGATTTTGGAACTAAAGTCTTGGGAACGCAAAACGCTTCGCTTAAACACATCTCCGAGTTTAAAGATGAGATTTCCGACGCGAGAACGTTTAGCTTCCTCCATGAAATTGAAATGTTGTTGGAACACGGACTCATAAAAGGGGGAGATCTAAACAATGCCATAGTGTATGTAGATAAAGAGTTGTCTCCAGAAACCATGGAAAAACTGCGGCATGCGTTCAAAAAAGATAAGATTTCAGTGAAACCCAACGGAATCCTCGATAACCTTACCTTACATTATCCCAATGAGGCGGCGCGACATAAGTTGCTCGATGTAGTAGGGGACCTGGCCTTAGTGGGAACGCGCATTCGCGGAAAAGTGATTGCGAATAAACCCGGCCATTACATTAACACGCAGTTTGCTAAAAAGCTAGCCAAACTCATCAAGATTGAGAAGCGAAACAAAATCCCTAAGTTTAACGTCAATACCACCCCGGTGAAGGATGTGAATGAAATTATGGCGATGCTTCCGCACCGTCCACCATTCTTGCTGGTAGATAAAATACTAGAGCTGTCTGATGAACACGTTGTGGGATTAAAGAATGTCACCATGAACGAACCGTTCTTCGTTGGGCATTTTCCCGGAGCTCCGGTCATGCCGGGAGTACTTATCGTTGAAGCCATGGCTCAAACCGGCGGGATCTTAGCGTTAAGCACGGTACCTGATCCCGAGAACTATTTAACGTATTTCATGAAAATCAATAATGTGAAATTCAAACAACAAGTAAATCCCGGGGATACCCTATTTTTTAAGTTGGATCTTATCACACCTATCCGTCGCGGTATTGTTCATATGAGTGGAAATGCCTATGCCAATGATAAATTGGTGACGGAAGCCGAACTAATGGCGCAAATCGTGAAAACTAAAAACAACTAGATGAATCAGCCTTTAGCTTACGTCCATCCCGGAGCCAAAATTGCCAAAAACGTGGTAATTGAGCCTTTTACTACCATTCATAATAATGTGGTAATTGGTGAGGGTACATGGATTGGTAGTAATGTTACGATCATGGAAGGAGCGCGTATTGGAAAGAATTGCAATATTTTTCCGGGCGCAGTAATCTCTGCCATCCCTCAAGACCTAAAGTTCCAAGATGAAGAAACCACAGCAGAGATTGGCGATAATACCACCATTCGCGAGTATGTTACGATCAACCGAGGTACCATCGACCGTGGAAAGACCGTGGTAGGAAATAATTGTCTTATCATGGCGTATTGCCACATCGCTCATGATTGTATCGTAGGGAACAATTGTATTTTTTCAAATAACAGCACCTTGGCGGGCCATATTACCGTGGGAGATCATGTGGTACTTGCAGGAATGACGGCAGTACATCAATTCTGTATGATTGGAAACCATGCTTTTGTTACGGGAGGTTCTTTGGTGCGTAAAGATGTGCCACCGTATGTGAAGGCGGCGCGGGAACCCTTGTCGTATGTTGGGATTAATTCCATCGGACTCCGAAGAAGGGGGTATGATTCAGAAAAGATTCGGGAAATCCAAAACATCTATAGAATTCTCTATCAAAAAGCGTATAATAACACCCAGGCTTCCGAAATTATCGAAGCCGAAATGGAAGCCACCCCCGAACGCGACGAAATTTTGCAGTTCATCAAGAACTCAAAACGTGGAATCATGAAGGGATATTTTCAGAATTAAAAACATAAACAGCCAATGGCAACGACATCAGACATTAGAAAAGGACTTTGTATTCGATACAACCACGATATTTATAAAATCATTGAATTTTTACACGTGAAACCTGGAAAAGGTCCGGCATTCGTTCGTACGAAACTAAAAAGTGTTACTACGGGAAAAGTTATTGATAATACATTTTCAGCCGGACACAAGATCGAGGATGTGCGGGTAGAAACTCATAAGTTCCAATATTTGTACAGTGAAGGAGAGTTCTATCACTTTATGAATACTGAAGACTACACCCAAATCCGCTTGCTTCGGGAAGCGCTAGATACGCCCGAATTAATGAAAGAAGGTGAAGTGGTAACGGTAATCATTAACACGGAAGACAATGCGCCTCTTTCCGTTGAAATGCCTCCTCACGTGATTCTTGAAGTTACCGCCACAGAACCCGGAGTCAAAGGTAATACAGCAACCAACGCCACCAAACCGGCCACCGTAGAGACTGGAGCCGAGATCCAGGTGCCGCTGTTCATTGACGAAGGCGACAAAATTCGTGTAGACACCGAAAAAGGTCAATACCAAGAGCGCATCAAAGAATAGTTAGACGCATAACCATCGTATAAAAATGCCCGTTTTCAATTGTATTGAAGCGGGATTTTTTATATTTGGTAGCCTTAGTTAATTTCAGATGAAATTTAATCCACAACAAACCTTGGCAGGAATCGCTGCCATCCTCGATTGCGACTTCGATGGAGATGCAAATTTCCCTGTTTTGGGTATGAATGAAATACATGTGGTTCAGCCCGGGGATATTGTATTTGTGGACCACCCTAAGTATTATGACAAGGCACTGGAGTCGCCTGCTACGATTATTTTAATCAATAAGAAAGTTGCCTGCCCTAAGGGGAAGGCCTTGCTGATATCGGATGATCCGTTTCGAGATTTCAACGTTTTGACCAAACATTTCAAACCGTTTGAACCCGCGCGTGCTGTGATTGCTGAAACAGCAACCATAGGGAAACATACCATTATCCAACCCAATGTTTTTATTGGAAACCACGTTACCATTGGCGATGATTGCATCATCCATCCGAATGTCACCATATACGATCATACGGTGATTGGGAACAATGTGACGATTCATGCCGGAACCGTTTTAGGTGCGGACGCTTTTTATTATAAAAATAGACCAGAAGGTTTCGACAAACTTAAAAGTGGCGGTAACGTAGTGGTTCAAGACCATGTCGATATTGGCGGTCTATGTACCATCGATCGAGGGGTAACAGCATCCACTATCATTGGAGAAGGTTCAAAGCTAGACAATCAAGTACATGTGGGACACGATTCCATTATTGGAAAGCGCTGTTTAATCGCCTCACAAGTTGGTATCGCTGGCTGTGTTTTGATCGAAGATCAAGTGACCATCTGGGGGCAGGTGGGTATCACCAGTGGTGTGACCATAGGTGAAAAGGCTATTATTTCGGCTCAAAGTGGCGTTAGTAAGTCGCTTCCGGGTCATAAATCCTATTTTGGGACACCGGCAGACGACTTTCGGAAAAAATACAAGGAGATCGCCTCGATTCGGTTGATACCAGATATTATAGAAAAATTAGATAAACTTCATGAGTAATAGTGCAAAAGACATCGTAAAGAATTTTTACAAATCCAATTTGGTTACCGATGACGGGGTATTGGAAACATTCATTCATCCCGAACTTGTTTTGATCTGGAACAGTACCGATGGACTCACCATCATGCATTACGATGACATTTCAGAGTTTTTTGCTGAGATTAAACGTACCTATAACGACCTTCGGATAGAAGTGAGTCATGTCCTGGAAGATGGAAATCATGTTACCATTCGATATAAATACTATATTCGAACTATTGAGAATCCCGAGGAAGAATTGGGGATCGCCCATTTTATCGCGATTTGGGAGGTGAAAGACGGAAAATTATACCGCGGCTATCAAATTAGTCAGCCTGCCACCGATAAAGACGATACCAACAAATCATACCATCGTGTAAAAGTGTAAATTGCTTTTTAAAACGAAGGAAATACGTTAATTTTGTGCCTCAATTCAGAACGAAAGAAAACTAGTTTTTAGATAAAAAAGTAATCATCTCCATGAGTGTTTTAGTAAATAAAAATTCAAAAATCATAGTACAAGGATTTACCGGTAGCGAAGGAACATTTCACGCCGAACAAATGATCGAATACGGAACCAACGTGGTTGGTGGGGTAACTCCAGGAAAGGGAGGTCAAACTCATTTAGATAAGCCGGTCTTTAATACGGTTAAAGAAGCCGTCAATGAAACAGGCGCCGATGTATCCATTATTTTCGTACCGCCTGCTTTTGCAGCAGATGCTATCATGGAAGCAGCACATGCCGGTATTAAAGTGATCATTACCATCACAGAAGGAATTCCCGTGGCAGATATGATCAAAGCAGCCGACTATATCAAAGACAAGGAATGTCGTTTAGTAGGTCCCAATTGTCCAGGGGTTATCACTCCGGGAGAAGCTAAAGTTGGTATTATGCCTGGCTTCGTTTTCAAAAAAGGGAAAGTAGGTGTGGTATCAAAATCGGGTACGCTTACGTACGAAGCGGCCGATCAGGTTGTAAAACAAGGTCTTGGAATTACTACGGCGATCGGTATTGGTGGAGACCCTATTATTGGAACCACCACGAAACAAGCGGTCGAATTATTAATCAATGATGAGGAAACTGAAGCGGTTGTCATGATTGGAGAGATTGGAGGACAATTGGAAGCCGACGCCGCAAAATGGTATAAAGAGAGCGGAAGCAACAAACCAATTATCGGGTTTATCGCAGGAGAAACTGCCCCTGCAGGACGTACCATGGGGCATGCCGGAGCAATTGTAGGAGGAAGCGACGATACGGCGCAAGCCAAAAAGAAAATTATGCGTGAGTGTGGTATTCACGTGGTAGATTCGCCCGCAGAGATTGGCAAAAAAGTCGCTGAGGTATTGGCGAACTAAACAATAAACACAAGTTAAGCCCTGCAAATCGCAGGGCTTTTTTTATATTTGGGTATCACCTTAAAGAGTCGTATCAATGAAGTTATTAGAAGGAAAAACTGCTATTATTACCGGTGGAAGTCGGGGTATTGGGAAAGGCATAGTGGAAACATTTGCGAGCCATGGTGCTCATGTGGCATTTACCTATAATTCGTCTGCAGAAGCCGCTGAAGCATTGGCTGCTGAGGTTTCAAAAAACGGAGTGACCGCCAAGGCCTATCAAAGCAATGCGGCGAGCTATGAAGAATCGCAAGCATTGATCGAGCAGGTATTGAAAGACTTTGACCGTATCGATATTTTGATCAACAATGCAGGAATTACCAAAGACAATCTCTTAATGCGTATTTCGGAAGAAGATTTTGATAAGGTGATTGAGGTGAACCTCAAATCGGTGTTCAATATGACCAAGGCCGTACAACGCACCATGTTAAAACAGCGAGGAGGCTCAATCATTAATATGAGCTCGGTAGTAGGAGTCAAAGGGAATGCCGGACAGACTAATTATGCCGCTTCTAAAGCAGGTATCATTGGGTTTACGAAATCGGTAGCCCTGGAACTTGGCTCGAGAAACATTCGCTGCAACGCTATTGCTCCGGGCTTTATTGAAACCGAAATGACAGGAAAATTAGATGAAGCTACGGTACAATCCTGGCGAGATGCGATTCCGCTTAAACGCGGTGGAAGTCCGGAAGACATCGCGAATGCCTGTATTTTCTTAGGAAGTGACCTTTCTTCATATGTAACCGGGCAAGTGCTGAATGTGGATGGGGGAATGCTCACATAATCTATGACAGCAGAGACGGTATTATATATTGTGATCGCCGGTGTAAGTTCTATGGCACTGGCGCTTTTTATGTATGGATATCGTTCAAAGTACCCGTCCTCGTTAGCCTGGACTTTCGGAGTATTGCGATTTCTTACCCTCTTTGCACTTTTCTTACTACTTATAAACCCCAGCTTCAAAAATACCGAGCTTCGGCTGGAGAAGCCTAAACTGCCGGTTTTACTAGATAATTCTTCTTCGGTAGCCTATCTGGAAAACGACTCCCTGGTGGAAACACTTGTACAAGACCTTCAACGCAATGAGGCGCTTAACGATCGTTTTGAGGTGGTGTACTACCGCTTCGGAAATACGTTAGAACCGCTAGACTCATTATCTTTTTCCGAAGAGAACACCCAAATAACGAAAGCTTTAGAAAGCCTTCAGGAAACATTCCGAAATCAAACCGCGCCCACGATACTGTTATCCGACGGAAACCAAACGCTGGGAAGCGATTATGAATTTATTAGTGTACGAGAAAATCAACCCGTATATCCTTTAATTTTAGGCGATTCCCTTCAGAGTGCTGATTTGCGAATCGAACGATTAAATAGCAATCGCTATGCTTTTCTCAAAAACGATTTTCCGGTAGAAGCCATTATTACCTATAATGGCGAAGGGCAAACCACCAATTCTTTTACGGTATCTCAAGGAAACGCGGTGGTTTTTCAACGTTCGATTGCTTTTTCTGAAACCGAGAATACAGCGACCCTTACTTTTACACTTCCCGCAACCCGCGTAGGCATTCAGGCATATACGGCGCAAATTGCACCACTGCCCAATGAACAGAATACAGTAAACAATCAAAAGCAATTTGCGGTAGAGGTCATCGATCAGGCGACAAATATCCTGGTGGTCCACACCTTGGTGCATCCCGACCTGGGAGCGCTTCGGAAGGCAATTGCGTCCAATGAACAACGAAGTGTCACGTTTGCCAGTCCGTCTGAAGCTCTGGCAACTCTGGGCGAGTATCAATTGGTAATCCTGTATCAGCCCAACCGAAGGTTTCAGGAGGTGTATGAAGCGCTAGAAAGCTCCAAACAGAATACATGGACGCTCACCGGGGCGGAAACCGACTGGAATTTTTTAAATCGTACACAAACCCAATTTCAGAAAGAAACTACCTATCAAGACGAAACGGTAAGTGGTTCGTTTAATCCAAATTACGGAACCTTTACTGTGGAGGACCTTGGTTTCTCAGACTTCCCGCCCCTGCAAACCACCTTCGGAGAACTCTCTGTCACCATACCGCACGAAGTGCTCTTACAACAACAGGTGAGCGGTTTTGATACCGGCAGTGCGATGTTGTCAACCTGGGATGATAACGGTAGGAGAGGAGCGCTATGGGACGGCGAAGGCTTTTGGCGATGGAGGGCACAATCTTATTTGAATTCAGATTCGTTTCAGCCTTTCGATACCTTCATGGGGCAGATGATTCAGTACCTCGCTTCCAATAACCGACGAAGCAGACTGGAAGTGTCTCATGAAAGTTTTTATTACAGCAATCAGCGTATTCAACTTACTGCGCAGTACTTTGACAATACCTATCAGTTTGACGGGCAGGCATCCCTTCAAATTTCAGTAACCCATGAAGCAACCAACCGCGTAACGACATTCCCGATGTTGCTAACCAACAATTATTATGTGGTTGATTTGAACAGCCTTGCGCCTGGAACGTATGATTATACGGTGCAGGTACAAGGGGAGAACATTGCTAGAAGCGGTCGATTTACCATTATCGACTTCCAAGTGGAACAACAATTTGGTAATGCCAATGTAACGAAACTACAGCGCTTGGCGACCCATACGGGTGGCGTATCTTTTTATGCTTCAGAGTATAACAGGCTCATAGATAATTTATTAGCGGATAAAAGATATCGAACCATTCAGAAAAGCATCGAAAAAACCGTACCTTTAATTGATTGGTACTATTTACTACTAATTATTGCATTGACGCTTAGTGCCGAATGGTTTATTAGAAAGTACAACGGACTCACATAAAAATTGAAAGTATATTATGGAACGATTACCTAAAGTTGGAATACCTATTATCATCATCGCTATTTTGGTGATTATTGCATTTGCTAAATCGGCTGTTACCATTGGTTCTGGTGAAGCGGGAGTGCTGTATAAAACCTTTGGTGGTGGTGTAGTGACAGACGAGCCCCCATTAGGAGAAGGGTTTCATTTGATCGCGCCCTGGAACGATGTGATTGTCTATGAGGTGCGACAACAAGAGCTTTACGAGCAAATGAAAGTGCTTTCCTCCAATGGTTTGGAAATTAAGATTGACGCTTCTGCCTGGTTTCAGCCGGTATATGGAGATTTAGGAAGATTGCACCAAACGTTGGGAGAAAGCTATTTGCAACGGGTAATTCAACCCGCCATTAGAAGTGCCGCCAGAAGCGTGGTAGGACGCTATACGCCAGAACAATTGTACAGCAGCAAGCGTGATGTTATTCAGGATGAAATCTATGCCGAAACAAAAAAAATTCTCGATAATCAATTTGTACAGTTGAATGAAGTCTTGGTGCGTGATGTTACGCTTCCGAAGACCATTAAAGACGCTATCGAACGAAAGTTGAAGCAGGAGCAGGAGTCGTTAGAGTATGAATTTAGACTCGTAACGGCTGAAAAGGAAGCTGAAAAGGTTAAGATTGAAGCGCAGGGTAAAGCGGAAGCCAACCGAATTTTAAGTGCATCTTTGACCGACAAAATTTTACAGGACAAAGGGATAGAAGCCACGCTGGAATTAGCAAAATCACCCAACTCAAAAATAGTGGTAGTGGGTTCTGGAGATGACGGTCTTCCCTTGATTCTTGGGAATAATTAAGGATTCGCTTCGCGAACGCTAAGAGAACCGTTCCTTCCATGAAGGAGCGGTTTATTTTTTATTCCAAAGAGTGAAAATCAAAAAGGCTGCTACCATCGCTATTCCCCAGAGAATGGCAGCTCCTAAATAATTGCCGTAGATCACATAACCTGTTCCGAAGAGTGCCGTATACACAAAGAGGATCCCTAAGAGCATGGAGGCGAGGTCGATGGTAAACCGATCGTGACTTTGTTTAAGTTCCATTCCTTGCTTTGCTGCCCGCTCCTTAAATCGACTCCAACCCATTCCATAAGGCGTCACGGCGTTGTAAAAAGAGGCTAAGGTCGTTGCCTTTGTAGGGCGCGTCAAAAAGGTCACCACAATCCAGCTAACGGTTGTTATCGCTACCCCTAAGACCAATTTTTCATGGTCCGCCAGCCCTGTATCAAACACCTCGAAGGCAACCGCTACTAAAAATGAAACGATCATGCCGGTAATCTCACTGTAGGCATTGATGCGCCACCAAAACCAGCGTAGGATAAAAATGAGGCCCGTTCCGGCTCCAATTTGTAATAAGATGTTGAAGGTGCTCAAGGCGCTGCTCAGCAGTAGGGCCAAAAGCGCTGCAATAATCATAAGCACTACTGTGGTCAATCGACCGATGGTCACTAACTCTCGCTCGGAGGCTTCCGGTTTTACGAATCGTTTATAAAAATCAAGAGATACGTACGATGACCCCCAATTGAGGTGCGTAGAGATCGTACTCATAAAGGCAGCGATCAAAGAAGCCACCACAATTCCCAGGAGACCCGAAGGAAGTCGGGATAACATAGCCGGATATCCTAAATCATGTCCTAGAACCGCGTTGGGAAATTCAGCGCCTATATCACTAAGTTGTGGATACAACACTAAGGAGGCCAGGGCAATAAGGATCCAGGGCCAGGGCCGTAGAGCATAATGGGCAATATTAAATAACAGTGTTGCGCCAATTGCGTTTTTTTCGTTTTTTGCGGAAAGCATGCGCTGAGCGATGTATCCACCTCCTCCTGGTTCAGCACCGGGATACCAAACGCTCCACCATTGTACGGCCAGCGGGATGATAAGCAATACCAACAGCGACTCTGTATCGTTAAAGTCTGGTAAGAATGAAAGTTTGTCTGACACGTTGGGATGGGTGAGCAACTTAGATAAGCCACCTACTTCCGGAAGATTGATAATGTAAATGGCCGCCCAAATAGAACCTACCATCGCTACCAAAAACTGCAGAAAATCGGTTAGAATCACTCCGCGGAGTCCGCCAATAGAGCTGTATGCTACCGTTACGAGGGAGGCGTATAATACGCATTCCCATGGCGCCAAATCAAATAAAATTCCTCCTATTTTTATGGCCGCCAAACAGACAGAAGCCATGATCATAACATTGAAGAAAACACCAAGATACAACGCGCGAAATCCTCGAAGGAAGGCCGCTTCTTTTCCGCTATAGCGCATTTCATAAAATTGAAGATCGGTAAGCACCTGACTGCGTCGCCACAATTTCGCGTAAACGAAAACCGTAAGCATTCCGGTGACCAAGAAGGTCCACCACACCCAGTTTCCAGAAATTCCGTTTTGCCGAACGATATCCGTAACCAGGTTCGGGGTGTCTGCGGAAAACGTGGTTGCTACCATGGAAATCCCCAATAACCACCATGGCATATTTCGACCCGACAAAAAGAACTCTTGCGTATTTTTTCCGGAGCGCTTTGCGACCCAAATACCGATAATCAAGAAGATCACAAAAAACGATAGGATGAGCATCCAATCGAGAGTGGATAATTCCATATTAGTAGACTTTTAGCGCCTTGGCTTGCCCTACCCAATTGTCGCGATCAATCCTTCCGGGAAAGAAGTCGATCAACTCGGTAATCGTGCGAATATCGCTATCGTCAAACCGACTAATTTGATCGAAATTGAAAATACCAATCTCGTTTAGTTTCAGCTCAATGTAAGGGCCAATCCCGTTAATTTTAGTGAGATCATCTTTGGCGTCTGCATCTGCGTATCCAAAATTATCAAAATTCAATTCGGGCTTGCTCTTAGCGTAGGTGACGAAACTCGTTTTTGCTTTCGCCGCCACTTGATCGGGGGAGGCAGCTATTTTCGGGGCTGGCTTAGACACGTTAATTTCCTCCTGAGTTTCCTTTACCACCTTTACAATTTTTGGCCTTATCTCAGAAAAAATCGTGTCAATATTATTGATTTTTTGTTTTTCAATTTGAAGTTGGTTCACTTCCTCCTTGAGTCGTTTGGTAAGCGTCCCGAATTTAGATTTTTGCGTCCACCAGGCGAAAAAGTATCCGATAAGAAAGGCACTGAGCATGAGAAGAAAAATTTCCCAGTGCGCGCTAAACTGTTCGATACGTTCAGAAATATTATTCATTGGTTACTTCGAATACCGCCTCAATACGTCGGTTTTGTATTCTACCCTCTTCGGTTTTGTTTGTGGTGAGCGGGTTTGACTCACCTTCTGACAAAGCTACTATTTTTTTTCTATCTATTTGCGCTTTATTTACTAGGTACCAACGCACCTCTCTTGCATCTTTCAAACCGGACTGATAATTATCGACAGCATTGCCAACGTTATCGGTGTGTCCAATGATTTTGAGTTGAAGTTCCGGATGGTTTTCCAGTATGATTTTGGCATCTTCCCCAAACTTTTTCAAGTCGGCATTCTCCAACACCCCACTCATGGAGAATCTTGGATAAATTGTAAGGGAAGCTCCGTAATACTGTTGCTGCGCTTTATTGTACCGAACCGAGTCCAAAGGTCTAAAAGAGAACGAAATACCGTTTCTGGCCATGTCTCTTTCCGAAAAAGAAATATCCGAAATAATAGATCTTACCACGATTCGGGCGTGCGGGATGCCCGTTTCAATAAGTTCATTTTTTATGATATTGCCTCGCTGAATACCGTAATTGGGATTCTCAATTTGTTCACTGGCGCTGTATTTCGACAGTACATGAAGTTCTTGATCGGGATGTTGAAGCGCGTAGGTGTTCAATTTATATTTATAGTCTAATAAACTCTTCGGAATGTCTAATTCAGCCGAATTTTTCTTAATCGATATGGTTTCCGGGTATAAGAAAATGATGTCTCCTTCCAAATTAAGCGCCTTGAGTCCGTCTAATTGAAAAGTGTCTGCAGGAATCACTTCGGTTGAGTCCGTTTCGTCTACTACTTCTTCCTCTTCAGAAATTGGGTTAGTCTCCACCACCTCTTTATTCCCTACTGAAGATGCGGTTGCCTTAGGCTGTACCCAAGAATACAACCACAGCGCAAAAAATGCCCATACCAAAAAGACTAAAAAAGCAATGAGGAAATTCTTCATTAATAAATGATAAACAGTCGATTGAGTTTTCTAACGTACGCCAATGCGTTATCAAATCTATAAAAATAGGAGGGTTCCTTAGTAATAATTTAATATGTTTTTTACCCCGTGCTGAACAAATTTTAATACATTTGTCTCAGATATGACATTCAACAAGCAACATCATCATACTATTTCACTCCACGCTCCGGCGAGGTGATTTAGTAGTGTGTTCTTGAAACCATAAACTGAAACCCGTTTGAGCGATGCTTAAACGGGTTTTTTTATTAACCAATGTGAGCTATGAAACTAAAAATTGCAGTTCAAAAATCAGGGAGACTTCACGATGAATCCCTTAGACTACTGAAGGATTGTGGTATTTCAATTGACAACGGAAAAGATCAATTGAAAGCGCCTGCCAAAAATTTTCCGCTGGAAATCTATTATTTACGAAACGGAGATATTCCTCAATATCTTAAAGATGGAGTGGTTGATTGCGCTATCGTAGGCGAAAATCTACTTGTTGAAAAAGGCGATGGCATCACGCATATGCAGCCCTTAGGATTTTCCAAATGTCGCGTTTCAATTGCAGTTTCGAAAATTTTTGAATACGATTCGGTGCAGGATTTAGCAGGAAAACGGATTGCCACTTCCTATCCAGTTACCCTTCAAAAATACTTATCAGAGCATGGCATCGAAGCCGATCTCCATATTATTAACGGAAGTGTCGAGATTGCTCCGAACATCGGACTGGCAGATGCCATCTGCGACATTGTGAGCAGCGGGAGCACACTCTTCAAAAACAATCTGAAAGAAGTAGAGGTCATTCTACAAAGTGAAGCCGTGCTTGCGGCTTCTCCGAGAATACCTGAAGCGGCCAAGGCCTATTTAGAAAATCTGCAATTCAGAATCGAATCGGTACTTAAGGGGAGGTCTTCTCGTTATGTCTTGCTGAATGCTCCAGATGAACAACTGGAACAGATCATTGAAATATTACCCGGGATGAAGAGTCCGACAGTACTACCATTAGCTGAAAAAGGCTGGAGTAGCATTCATTCAGTGGTTCCCCAAGACGAGTTTTGGGAAAAGATTGAGGCCCTAAAAGCCGCCGGAGCCGAAGGAATATTGGTGTGTCCTATTGAAAAAATGGTCGTTTAAAATATAATTATGAAACAATATAAGTACCCGAATCCCACCGAGTATTCGACCCTCTTGCAACGGCCAGGGCGAGATTCAGAGCAATTGCGAAATACGGCCGAAAGTATTTTTTCAGAAGTACAGCGAAACGGAGATCAAGCGGTTCAGAAGTATACGGCCTTGTTTGATGGCGTTACTCTAGATGGCATGCGCGTTTCTAAGGAAGCGATTGAAAAAGCGACTTCCGGGGTGCCGGAAGTGTTAAGAAAGGCCATGCAGGTTGCGTACCAAAACATTTCAACCTTTCACGAGGCACAGCAAACCGAAACGCTGAGGGTAGAAACACAGGCGGGAGTACTTTGCTGGCAGGAGAAGCGGCCCATAGAAGCAGTAGGTATCTACATTCCCGGAGGCTCAGCGCCTTTATTTTCCACCGTGTTCATGCTAGCCATCCCGGCACAATTGGCGGGTTGTAAAAGGATCGTTTTGTGCTCTCCACCATCGAGTAAGGGTACCATAGCGCCCGAAATTTTGTATGCCGCCAATTTGTGTGGTGTCACTGAGATATTTTCGGTTGGCGGAATACAAGCGATTGCCGCGTTAACCTTAGGTACCGCACAACTTCCTAAAGTCGATAAAATCTTCGGTCCCGGCAACAGTTATGTAACAGCGGCGAAGCAGGTCGCTACACGCTACGGTGTGGCGATTGATATGCCGGCCGGCCCTTCGGAAGTATTGGTATTTGCGGATGATACGGCGATTCCGGAATACGTTGCAGCCGATCTATTGAGTCAAGCCGAACACGGGGCCGATAGTCAGGTGATCTTGGTTAGTACTTCGGAAAAATTGCTTGATCAGGTTCAATTAGAGGTTGCAGCACAAGTGGAACAGCTGCCCAGAAAGGAGGTCGCAACAAAAGCCTTGCAACATTCCAAAGCGATTCTGGTAGCAAATAATACGGAAGCGCTTTCCGTGATAAATATGTATGCCCCCGAACATTTGATCTTGGCCGTCCGGGATGCGCGTACAGTGGCTTCAGAAGTACAGCATGCCGGCTCCGTATTTTTAGGCAATTATACTCCCGAAAGCGCAGGCGATTACGCTTCCGGCACCAATCATACCTTGCCAACCTACGGATTTGCACGGCAGTATAGTGGGGTATCACTAGACAGCTTTTTAAAGAGTATTACTTTTCAGGAAATTACCAAAGAGGGGTTGTTGGCTTTAGGCCCTCATGTGGCCTGCATGGCTGCTGCTGAAGGACTCACTGCACACCAACGTGCCATCGAAATACGATTGAGAAATGATAAAAAATAGAAAAGACATCAGTGCGCTTGTTGCGTCAGGGATTTTAGAACTGGAGCCCTATCAGTCGGCTCGAGATGAATTTGCGGTGGACGAAGGCTCCTATACCTTCTTAGATGCCAATGAACATCCCATACCCACACTGGTGAATCGATATCCCGATCCGTATCAGACGGCATTGCGGAAACAAATAGCTCATCTAAAAGGCCTGAGCCCCGACCAACTTCTTTTGGGAAATGGCAGCGACGAAGTGTTAGACTTGCTGTTTCGGGTGTTTTGCGAGCCGGGCGATGCCATTATTACCCTAGCGCCAACCTATGGCATGTACGGTGTGCTTGCCCAGCAACATCGTGTGAGGAATATTGAATTAACGCTTTCCGCAGATTTTCAACCAGATGTAGATGAGATCCTCCAGACGGTAGATCGCAATACCAAAATGCTGTTTGTGTGCTCCCCCAACAATCCATCGGGAAATTTGATCGACGCCGATCGCATCAAAGCACTCTTGTCACATTTTAATGGGATGGTAGTAATTGATGAGGCCTATATTGATTTTTCGAATTCGGAAAGTTGGGCACGACAGCTTGATACCTATCCTAATTTGGTGGTCTTACAAACCTTTTCGAAGGCCTATGGCATGGCGGGAATTCGGTTGGGAATGGCTATTGCCAACCCGAAGGTAATCCTGTGGCTTACCAAAATAAAATTGCCGTACAACGTGAATACGCTCACGCAAGAATTCGCAAAGAAACAGCTCAAAAACATAGGGGAAATAAATACCGCTATCGTTACGCTAAAAAATGAACGAGCGCAATTAGCAAAAGCCCTTGCCAGCATCTCTTATGTAACTAAAGTGTTTCCTTCGGAAGCGAACTTTTTATTGGTTCGGGTTACCGATGCTTCGGCGGTATACAACGCATTGATCACCATGGGCATCGTGGTTCGAAACAGAAGTTCCCTGCCTCACTGCGAGGAATGTTTGCGAATTACCGTAGGAACTTCCGAAGAAAACGAACAATTGATTTCCGCTTTAAAACAAGTGACGCTATGAAAAGAAAAGTATTATTTATCGATCGCGATGGCACGCTAGTACGGGAACCGGAAGACGAGCAGTTGGATTCTTTGGAAAAACTTGAATTTTATCCAAGAGCCCTCTACAATCTTTCAAAGATCGCTGCTAACGGCGCTTACGAATTGGTGATGGTTACGAATCAGGATGGGTTAGGAACCGAGGCTTTTCCGGAAGATACCTTTTGGCCGACGCATAATTTCATTGTTTCTACGTTTGAAAACGAAGGCGTTATTTTCGATAATATTGTGATTGATCGCACCTTCGCTGAGGACCAACAGCCTACTAGAAAGCCTGGTACAGCCTTATTGCAACACTATTTTTCTGACGCCTATGATTTGGAACATAGTTTTGTAATTGGAGACCGACTTACCGATGTGGCGCTAGCCAAAAACTTAGGCGCTCGCGCTATTTTTATCGATGATCACCCAGACATGGGAGCTGAAGAAGTTCCGTCAGAAACCGATTTAGAAGCGACCATAGCCTTACGTACGTCAAATTGGGATGACATTTATACCTTGCTCATGTCCAGCGACAGAATCGCAACGATTACTCGAAATACGAAAGAGACGAAAATTTCGGCGACCTTGAATCTGGACGGTACCGGGCAAAGTGCTATTTCCACAGGCATCGCTTTTTTTGATCATATGCTCGATCAACTGGCGCGGCATGGAACTATGGATTTGAAACTTGAGGTTCAAGGCGACTTAGAAGTAGACGAGCATCACACCATCGAAGATACTGCGCTTGCGTTAGGAGCTGCTTTCAAGCAGGCCCTCGGAAACAAACAGGGATTGTCGCGATATGGCTTTTGCCTGCCTATGGACGATTGTTTGGCGCAGGTGGCTATTGACTTTGGGGGTAGAAACTGGTTGGTTTGGGAGGCAGAATTTAACCGTGAAATGATTGGGAAGATGCCTACGGAAATGTTCATGCATTTCTTCAAGTCTTTTTCGGATGCTGCTCAGTGTAACTTGAATATTAAAGCCGAAGGCACAAACGAACACCATAAGATTGAAGCTATTTTTAAAGCGTTTGCCAGAGCGGTGAAAGGAGCGATTGCACGTGATCTTAGCTCGAAACAACTGCCTACAACAAAAGGGGTGTTATGAAAAAAGTAGCAATTATCGATTATGGTGCTGGAAATATCAAGAGCTTGCAATTTGCATTGGAGCGATTGGATGTTGCTTCCGTAGTAAGCAACAACACTTCGGAAATTATAAACGCGACGCATGTAATCTTTCCGGGAGTGGGTGCGGCTGGAAAGGCCATGGAACAATTACGATCTTCTGGTCTGGATATCGTCATTCCGAAACTGAAACAACCGGTTTTAGGAATTTGTTTGGGAATGCAACTAATGTGTCGGTTTTCCGAAGAAAATGACACAAACGGCCTTGGTATTTTTGAGGAATCAGTGGTTCGCTTTCCTGCTCTTGTGAAAATTCCTCATATGGGATGGAATCAACTTACCAACATGCGATCGCCCCTATTTTCTGGGATAGAAGAGGGTGCTTACATTTACATGGTTCACAGTTATTATGTTCCTCAACAACTAGATACCATTGCCACCACAACCTATGGTGCGCCGTATAGCGCGGCACTAAATAAAGACAATTTTTATGGCGTTCAGTTTCACCCCGAGAAAAGTGGTGAGGTGGGTGCCACCCTATTACAAAACTTTTTAGCCTTATGATCATTATACCCGCCATGGACATTATTGATGGGAAATGTGTACGATTAACGCAAGGGGATTTTTCAAAGAAAACCCTGTATGCGGAGGATCCTACAGAAATGGCCAAATGTTTTGAGGACGCCGGCTGTACCCGACTGCATTTGGTGGACTTAGACGGGGCCAAGGCCAAGCATATTGTGAACCACAAAGTGCTAGAATCTATTGCCAAACACACCCAACTGCAAATCGATTTTGGAGGAGGGGTGAAATCAGATACCGATATTACAATGGCTTTTGATTGTGGTGCGCAACAAATTACCGCCGGAAGTATTGCAGTCAGTAAGCCGGAAAAAGTGAAGGAATGGATCCGGCGTTATGGAGCAGAACGAATTATTTTGGGAGCTGATGTAAAAAATGGAAATATAGCGGTTTCCGGTTGGCAAGAGACTACGTCCTTAGAGGTGGTAGCCTTTGTAGAATTGTACGTACAACATGGAATTCAGCATGTGATTTGTACCGACATTTCCAAAGACGGCATGCTTCAAGGACCGGCAAGGCTATTGTATGAAAAACTTAGTAGCGCCTTGCCGGAAATTCAGCTCACCGCTTCAGGGGGCGTGTCCTCGCTAACAGACCTTAGGCTTTTACAGCAAATTGGGTGTAGTGCGGCCATTGTAGGAAAAGCGATTTATGAGGGCAGTATAACGCTTTCAGAAGTAGAAAAATGGAATACAGATGTTAACTAAAAGAATTATTCCGTGTTTGGACATCAAAGATGGAAAAACCGTTAAAGGCGTAAAGTTTCAAGAATTACGCGCTGCTGGAGATCCTGTGGAATTGGCTGCTCGATATGCCGCGACGGGGGCAGACGAATTGGTCTTTCTGGATATTTCGGCTACGGAAGAAAAACGAAAGACTTTAGCATCCTTGGTGGAACGGGTGGCAGCCGCTATCAACATTCCGTTTACGGTAGGAGGCGGGGTTTCTAGCGTGGAAGACGCGTATCAATTGCTGAAGCACGGCGCAGACAAGGTTGCGATCAATTCAGCTGCGGTTCGTAGGCCAGAACTGATCAACGAACTCGCTTCTGCCTTCGGAAATCAATGTGTGGTAGTGGCCATTGATGCCAGGTTGTTGAACGATCGCTGGACCGTGCATTTGGTAGGAGGGAAGCAACCTACTTCAAATGAGTTACTAACCTGGGCGAAAGAAGCAGAACAACGAGGCGCCGGAGAATTGCTTTTTACATCTATGGATCACGACGGTACTAAAAATGGTTTTGCCAATGAAGCCTTGGCGACACTTTCGGAAACGGTGAACGTTCCAATTATCGCTTCAGGTGGAGCAGGAACGGTATCCCATTTTGAGAAGGTTTTTATCGAGGGCAAGGCGGATGCTGCATTGGCGGCAAGTGTTTTTCACTTTAACGAAATAGATATACAAACGCTAAAAACGAGGCTGCATACGAAAGGTATTCCCATGCGGCGTTAAAAAAATACTATGGAACAACTAAATTTTAAGAAGGAAAAGGATGCGCTCATTCCTGCGATTATTCAAGATGCTGTCACAAAAAAGGTGCTGATGCTGGGCTATATGAATGAAGCGGCGTATGTAAAGACGAAAGAGGCCGGTTTGGTCACGTTCTACAGCCGCTCGAGGCAACGCCTCTGGACGAAGGGGGAAACCAGTGGAAATACCTTGCGATTGTTGGATATGAAGCTAGATTGCGATCAGGACAGTTTGTTGCTTCAAGTACAGCCTAACGGCCCGGTCTGTCATACCGGTAGCGATACCTGTTGGAATGAGAAGAATCAACAAACGTACGGCTTCTTGACTGATTTGGAAGAAGTGATCGCTTCTCGAAAGCAAGAAGGAAAGACGGATTCATCTTATGTCGCTTCTCTTTTTTCTAAAGGAATCAACAAAATCGCGCAAAAAGTAGGGGAAGAAGCAGTAGAATTGGTAATAGAAGCCAAAGATGAGAACGACTTACTTTTTTTAAATGAAGCTGCCGACCTGATTTTTCATTTCCTTATTCTATTGCAAACCAAAGGAATGCGGTTGGAAGACGTTGTAAAAACCTTACAGGAAAGACATCGGTAAGTTTTCCGAAGAAAAATTCACTATTTTTAGAAGAGAGAATTTGCGATATGGCGAAACGAAGAAGAAAAACGCGTCCTTTTCAGCGTAAAAAAAAGACAACTACCAAAAATTTGGCGCCGGGAACGGTTTCCTATACCGGGAAGAAAGAGAATGCGGTTACCACCTTAGAGATCATTGATTATTCAAAAGATCAATACGATTTAGTTCATTCTGAAAAGATCGAAGATGCCTTTCAATTTAAAGGTACCGATCACGTCACCTGGATCAATGTCAACGGTCTCAACAATACCCATAATATTGAAACCCTGGGAGAGCATTATCAACTGCATCCGCTTATTCAGGAAGATATTGTTACCACCAACCAACGTCCTAAAATGGATGAATTTGAAGCGTATCTCTTCATCGTCTTTAAGATGTTGCATTACGGGGAAGACAATCAATTGATCAATGAACACGTGAGCATGGTGATGGGGCATGATTATGTACTCACCTTTCAAGAGGCCGATGGAGATGTATTCGACTCCCTACGAGAGCGCATTGAAAGTGGAAAAGGTCGTGTGCGAAACGCAGGATCAGACTACCTGATGTTTGCGATCCTGGATGCGGTTGTCGATAATTATTTTAGTGTGATCGAAACGCTCAGCGAAAAAATAGAATTTCTCGAAGATCAGCTTTTCGAAGATAAAATAGAAGAAGATATTACGCAGGATATCCAAGAGTTGAAAAAGGAAATCCTTCGTATTCGCAGAGCGATTGTACCGCTGCGTGAAGTCATTAATCGCATTGAAAAGACCGAAACAGCCCTTATTGAATCGCGTACACAGAACTATATTCGCGACCTCTATGACCATATCATTCAAGTTTCTGAAAGTGTTGATATCTATCGCGAAATGATCTGGGGACTGATGGATATGTACATGACCACCATTAGCAATCGCATGAACGAAGTGATGAAGGTGTTAACCATTATGGCCACGATCTTTATTCCACTTACCTTTTTGGCCGGTATCTACGGTATGAACTTCGAGTACATACCCGAGCTTCAACTCAAATACGGATACTTTTACCTTTGGGGGGCTATGATCTTGGTGTTCCTGCTGTTGGTCTGGTATTTCAAAAGAAAGAAATGGTTATAATACCCGCTTATCGCAACCATCCTTTTTGCAGGGCTCCCTTACTATAAAAGTAGAGGAATATTGAAATGGTGATCACAATCAGGGGCATGATCGCCGCCTGAATACCGTGTAATTCCATGATATCCGTTGCGAAAAGCCAATATCCCATCTGTACAAGTACCGCCACAAGTGACAATAAGAATAGTGGTTTGGCTGCCTTTTTTCGCGCTATGAGCAGTAACGAACCTAAAAATCCCGAAAATACCGCAATGGCGAAAACGATCTGATACCAGGAGGGCAAGGCATTGTAAATGGCCAGTTCTTCGGTACCATAGGCTTCATTAACCATCTCTGGTAATAGGATGGGCGCCAGGTATTGAAAAATGCCCATAATATTCCAAAGAATAGCGACTACGGCAATAATCCAGAAAGCAGTGTTGGGTTTTGTGGTGGTCATAAGAAAGAGAATTGATTGGTTGTTGTTTTAAATGTAAGGAAAATTTTTAACTGTATCTTTATGTCAAATATATCTCATGACCCAGATACCCCCTGATATCTTTCTATTTCTGAAGGAATTAAAAGAAAACAACCATCGCGACTGGATGGAAGAACACCGGTCACAATACAAAGCGAACGAGAAGCTGCTAAAGCGATTCTATGCCGAAATCGAAGCACGGCTCAATGAAACCGATAGGATCGCGAAAACCAAATTGTTCCGAATCAATCGCGACGTTCGCTTCAGTAAGAATAAGGCACCTTACAATGCGCACCGAAGTGTTCGCTTTATACGAGCAGGGGAAGCGCGTCGAGGAAGTTACTATTTGCGTATCGAACCGGGAAACAGCGGACTCGCAGGCGGATTTTTTAAGCCAGAGCCAGCCGATTTGCTTCGCATTCGCAAAGAATTTGAGATGGATGCGGCTCCTATTCGAGCGATTCTTGCTCAGCCTGATTTTTCGAAAATATTTGACGGGTTTGTAGCCCGTGACCCCGTAAAGACAGCACCAAAAGGGTTTCAAAAGGATGCTTCGAACATAGACCTTATTAGGCATCGGAGCTACTTTGTATCTCATTCGTTTACCGACGAAGCGGTAATGGCTCCAAAATTTCAAGATAGGGTAGTCGAATACTTCAGGTTGCTACAACCTTTCTTTGATTACATGAGCATGGTATTAACCACAAATCTCAATGGCGAATCGCTTCTAGATTAATGAGCGTAAGCGTATTCTAGTAGTTGAACATTGCTTTTTAGCCGCTCCTTGACAATATTCATCATGCGTTTGTTTAGCGCCGATGAATTTTCGATGTAATTGCAATACTCAGGGAGCGTGAATTGTCCAATAATGATGCCTTTGAGGGAGTTTCTGAATTTCATGTCCTTGTGTATGGCATTTTCAATGTAATCCATGCGCTTTTCAATGGAAAGATCATAAAAAACATTCTTGTGTTTCCGAACATAATTCCGAAAGACTTCTATCAACAAATCGTTTTGTAGCTTGGCAATAGGGCGCAAGGTTTCATTCTGAAAGCGCTCTTCAGAAGACATGCTGTCAAAAATTTGTGCAGATGGAATGTCGGGACGTAGTTGTCGTAAAACAGTATCTCTGGAATCCATAATGAGTGGGTTTGACTAAAGGTATAAAATTGCTTACCCCTTGCTTCCGAATATGCCGATAGTTATGCACAAGACTATCAACAATGTCAGCCGTTAAACTATTCTTAATCGCTTCGATGTTCCTTATACTTTAATTACTTTGAAAAGAAAACAGCAACTATGGCTTCCGTAACTTCCATTAATCCATACACCGGTTCTAAAATAACCGACTACAAACTTCACACGAAAAAGGAAGTTTCAGACTTGCTCGAAAAGGCAAAGCAGCGTTTTGAGTCCTGGAAAAGTGTTCCGTATACAAAAAAGAAGAAACTTATGCAGGCTGCTGCTGCCGAGCTAACTAAAAATAAAAAAGAATACGCAGAAACCATGGTGGCCGAAATGGGAAAACCAATTCAGCAGGCCATGGCTGAGATTGAAAAATGCGCCTGGGTATGTGAATATTATGCCGATACTGCGGAAAAGCATCTGGCCAACGAAATAATCGATACCGATGCTTCCAAAAGTTATGTCGCTTACGAACCCATGGGTGTAGTGCTTGCGGTGATGCCATGGAATTATCCCTATTGGCAGGTTTTTCGTTTTGCGGCACCCGCCTTGATGGCTGGAAATATTGGAGTTTTAAAGCACGCTTCAAATGTATTTGGTTGTGCCTTGAATATTCAGAAGATATTTGAACGTGCCGGCTTTCCAGAACATTGCTTTACCACCTTACTGGCTAGTAGTGATGCTATTGCTCCTGTACTCGAAAATCCTATTGTGAAAGCTGTAACCCTAACCGGTAGCGGGCCTGCCGGAGCGGCGGTTGCCGAAAAAGCAGGTTCGCAAATAAAGAAGTCGGTTTTGGAATTAGGAGGGAATAATGCCCTGATTGTTATGGAAGATTGTGATATCGAAGCCACGGTGGCTACGTGCGTACAAGCGCGCTTTCAAAATACGGGGCAAAGTTGCATCGCCGGAAAACGGCTATTGGTGGCGGCTTCCATTGCAGAAGAATTTATCGAACAACTGGTTGTTGCCGTTAGAGAACTGAAAAGTGGTGACCCAGCCGAGGAAGACACGTTTATAGGAACCTTGGCACGTACCGATCTCGCGGAAGATCTCGAACAACAAGTCAACAATTCTATCGCAGCGGGGGCTACCTTATTGTTGGGAGGAAAACGTCAAGGCGCGTATTATGAGCCTACCTTGGTCAAAGATGTGACGCCAAAGATGGCAATGTTTGCAGAAGAAACGTTTGGTCCTGCATTATCCATTACCACGTTTAAAAATATAGAGGAAGCGATTACTCTGTCGAATACATCGAAATTTGGATTGGGAGTATCTCTGTTTACGGAAGATGTGGAGGCTGCTGAAAAATTTGTTTCCCAATTCGAGGAAGGTGCTGTCTTCATCAATGAATTAGTAAAAAGCGACCCCCGATTGCCCTTTGGAGGGGTCAAAGAAAGTGGCTACGGCCGTGAACTAAGCGCACATGGTATTCGGGAGTTCTGCAACAGAAAGACGGTATATATAAAGTAAAAAAAGCCCTGCATCGCAGGGCTTTTCCATTTCCATTAGATATGAGCTTATTTTGCGTCCAAAAAGTCTTCTTTTGAATCAAGTTTTGGAGCTTCCATGTTGTTCTTCTCTAAATACTTCATGAACTTCGCGCCTTCCTTTTTCTGAATTTCAGCATACCGTTCTTTGGCTTCCGAAAATTCAGCATTGATTACTTCATAGTTCTGTAGCTGCGCCCCGCTTACACGGTCGTAACTACTCGCTACATTGGCGTACAACTCTCCCATGCGTTCTCGTAGCTCTGGTTCTGCGGAAGCAACATAATTATCACCGGTAGTAATTACCAGGTCTTTCCGAAGCGCCTCCAATGCATTATAGTACTTTTCAGCCACTTTCTTGCCTTTGGCATCATTTTCCATGACTTCCTGAGCCTTGTCTTGCATCGTCCCGATCTCGTATACCATGTAGGCCAGGTCTTCCACCATATTGAACATGGTAGTGGTCATCTCTTCCTGTTTTTTACGCTCAGCCAGAGTGGTCAATGCCTTCTCGTCGTATTTCAAGTCTAAGGTATGCTCATAGGTATCTTTGCCCTTGGTGAGTACTACCTTGTATTTTCCGGCAGGAACTCTAGGGGAGGTGAACCCTCCAAAAGAAATGGTTTTGGCTTCCGCCATCTTCGGTGCCTTCTTATTGAAATCCCAATTCACGATATTAATTCCTTTTGACTTTCCTGGCACAAGGTTGGCAACCTTATTTCCTTCCATATCCTGAACTTCCATAGTCATTTTTCCAAACGTGTGGCGCTTTTTCAGATAGTAGGCGATACGCGCCGAAGTAGGCTTGTTCTGCCCAACGAACTGTGTTTCTCCGCCAAAACTACCACTAAAACCGCTTTCTTCAGACATGGTGAATGGCTCGGTTTCAAAAAAGTGAACGTCTTTGGCCAATACGTCTTGGTTTAATTCGCGCAGCGGACTAATATCATCAATGATAATGACACCGCGTCCATGGGTACCCATCACCAAGTCGTTGGTTTGTTTTTGCAGGTCGATAAAGTGAACCGCCACAGAAGGCATGTTGTTGGTGAATTTAGACCAATTCTTTCCGCCATCGATGGTTACATATAATCCCATCTCGGTTCCCAGGAACAACAGGTCCTCATTCTCATAATCCTCCTGAATATTACGTACAAAGGCATTCTCTTGAATGTCTTCTGAAACAATCGATTTCCAGGTTTTTCCGTAATCGGTGGTCTTCATCGCATAGGGTTTCATATCGCCAGAAGTATGACCATCAAAAACAGCGTAAGCCGTTCCTTTTCCGTGCACACTGGCTTCAATATGATACACCCAAGTGTTTTTTGGAACTCCATTTAAGTTCGCCGTGACATTACTCCAAGACTTCCCGCCATCGGTAGTTACTTGTACATTTCCGTCGTCCGTACCTACCCAAAGGATATTCGGATCTAGCGGCGATTCCGCTATTGTAAAGATGGTCGTGTGATTTTCAGCACCACTGTTGTCTACGGAAAGTCCGCCAGACTTCGACTGATCTTGTTTTGCAGGATCATTGGTCGTTAGATCAGGGGAAATGATGGTCCAGGTATCTCCCATATCATCCGATTTGTGTACAAACTGGCTTCCCATATAGAATCGATCAGGCACATGAGCACTTACCGCCATAGGCGCATTCCAGTTGAACCGTAACTCGGCATCCCCTTTTTGTGGCAAGGGTTGGATCGTTTTTGTTTTATTGCGATCTACATCATAGCGCCATACATTCTCAGCGCCCTGCATTTCGGAATAAATGATATTCTTGGTTGGATGCTTCAATACTCTAAAACCATCTCCGGCACCTACGCTATTCCAATCACGCGCATTCACTCCGCCTGGAGAAGACGAAGGCCCGTACCAGCTTCCGTTATCCTGCAAACCACCATATACATTGTATGGTTCGGCATCGTCAACACTAATCTGATAAAACTGAGACAATGGCAGGTCTTCTACGATTTCAAAAGTAGTTCCTCCATTCCAAGAGCGGTACACGCCTCCATCCGTTCCAGAGTAGATAATATCGCTGTCATTGATGTGGAATACAATATCGTGAATATCACTATGCATATTTCCAAGAGGCTTAAAGGTCTTTCCGCCATCGCGACTAATAGAACCTGTTAGTCCTCCTTTTACCACTACGTCTGGATCTCTGGGGTCTACGGTAATTCGTGAGAAGTAGAAAGGACGCACCGTTAGGCCGAAATCATTGTTGAGATGTTCCCAACTTTGACCTGCATCCGACGATTTCCAAAGTCCGTTTTTCGACTTATCCTCAGTTTCCAACACCGCGTACAAAATATTTCCATCACTAGGCGCAACAGCCACAGCGATTCGTCCTAGTTTCCCTTTAGGAAATCCATTGTGAATTTTGTTCCAGGTAGCACCGCCGTCGGTTGACTTATAGAGACCACTGTTTTCTCCACCCGAGTTAAAACCCCATCCGGTTCTACGGAATTGCCACATGGAAGCATAGAGTACATTTGGATTTTTGGGATCCATAATGACATCCCCGGCTCCAGTGGAAGGCCCAATGTACAGTACCTTTTTCCAGGTAGCACCGCCGTCAGTCGACTTATATACACCGCGGTCTTCGCTGTCTCCCCATAGTGCTCCAAGTACTCCCACGTACACTACGTCTGTATTGTTTGGATTGATCACAATTGAAGCAATACGCTCGCTGTTTTCAAATCCCGGTATCTCTTTCCAGTTGGAACCGCCGTCTGTTGATTTATACAGACCGTCACCAATGGACACCGAATTACGCGTCCACGTCTCTCCGGTTCCTACCCAGATGGTCTTATCTGGATCTTTAGGGTCTAGGGTTACGACTCCAATAGACTGTACATGGTCATCGAAAATAGGGGAAAAGGTAGCGCCTCCATCGTTGGTTTTCCAAACCCCGCCACCGGCGGAGCCAGCGTAAAAAATTCGGGTATTGGTAGGATGTGTTTCTAAATCGTTGATACGGCCGCTCATCAACGCAGGGCCAATGTGCCGTGCTTGCATGCCGCCAAAGAGTTCCTTGCCTTGCAAAGAAACCTCTTCCTGAGCATTGGCTTGCATCAAAGGAAGCAGGGCCAACGACAGAAATGTAAGTAGTAGCTTTTTCATGTTTTTGGTTTTTGGTTAAAAAAAATCCCCAGCAGGATACAGGGGATTTTTTATAGGTATACAATGTTTATTTTTTTTCAGGCATTTCGAAAATGCTGTCGTCGATATCAGGGTTGATCTCGATTTTTTCAACGGTAATCGACTGACCAACCTGTCCGTTGAATTTTTGCGTAATATTATGCGGCATGTAGACATCACCCGCTTCTAAATACTCACTAAACACGGTTTGTGCGGTCATTCCTTTTTGAGGTCCGGCATTGATGGTCGTTTCCGTAGCAATCGGTACAAAATTTTCTTTATCGAAATAATAGATACTTACGCTTTCTTCTTCTTTACCATCTACCATGATCGGATTCTTGGTAAGTTTAATGGCAAATACCTCTGTACCTTCGATAGTGTCATCTTCTAATTTTTCTACAGTATATCCCTTGTCTTTGTAGTTAAGGAATACATCCGGCATATCTTTCGCTTCGTTCTTTTTGTAGTTTTCTGAAGTTTCAGAGTCCTGCGCTTCCGCCTGCATTGACTGGAAGTTCGTACCCCACATGTTTTCGCCGTCAAAGGCCTGAGGAGTAAGTTCCTGACCCTGTAAAGAGATGGTCACTGCCATACGGCCATCGGCCATCATGTATTGGGTGAAAGGAAACTCTTGTGGACCAAAAGAAGCCTTACCGGTAGACTTCATGGAGGTAATTTTTTCCCAATTGGCTTTTCCACCCGTATTTTCAAAATACGTATCGATGATCTCATCAGCGGTTTGAGCAGATGCCATCGGTGCCATAGCGATTAACAATACGGCAATAAATAAGGTTCTTGTGATTTTCATTACTTGTTTGTTATGGTTTTACGTAAAGGTACGTCATATGGATCATAAAAATGTTACAGATTGCTTCCAATTTTCCTTCTTTTTAACATTTTAAAAAGGCTACCTTTATGGAAACTTTGATCATGAAATTTGGAAAAGTTACCAATCCGGAGGCAGTCGACTTTACACTGCCATCAGATCATCCGGGTACGGCGAAAGTATTGTCGACTCAAAAAAAGCCGTCAAAACCAAAGCTCTACGTGGGTTGCGCCAAATGGAACCGCGCCGATCTAAAAGGGTTCTATCCGCGGGGCACCAAAGATGAATTAACCTATTACAGCCGTCAGTTTAACAGCATCGAATTGAATGCTACGTTCTATAGGATTTTTCCTTCGGAAGTATTTGCTTCTTGGTATGAAAAGACGCCGCCTGATTTTCGATTCTTTCCGAAAATGTTTCAAGGGGTTACGCACTGGAAGCGCTTGAACGAGTTTGAAGCGTACCTTTCTGATTTTTTACTGAATGCTTCCAACCTACAGGAGAAACTGGAACTGTTTTTTGTGCAAATGCACGGCAACTTCGGCCCCAAAAATATAGATCGTCTAGAACCTTTCTTTCAAGCTTTTCCTAACGATATTCGTATTGCAGTAGAGTTTCGACATACCGATTGGTTCAATGATCCCACCGTAGCGGAAGAACTCTATACGCTACTGGAAAAATATCAGGTGACGAATATCATTGTGGATACCGCTGGAAGAAGAGACCTCATGCATATGAGACTCACCTCTCCAAGTGCTTTTATTCGGTACAATGGTGCCAATCATTCTAGTGACTATAACCGATTAGAGGATTGGATAAATCGTCTGGAATCGTGGCTTGATCAAGGATTGCAGCACATTTATTTTTTTATTCACCAGAATATCGAACGAGCCTCTCCCTTGCTCGCCACACACTTTATTAAAGCCGCCAATGATCGGTTTGGGACTGCCTTGAAAATACCAACCATTAGCAACCCGAAAACCCCGTATTGACCTATGAGATTTCACACAAGAAAATGGATAAAACCGGAAGATCTTAATCCTAACGGAACACTCTTTGGAGGACGATTGCTGGAATGGATTGACGAAGAAGCAGCACTCTATGCCATCATTCAGTTGGAAAACCCGCGTACGGTGACCAAATACATGAGCGAAATTAACTTTATAAGTTCCGCTAAACAAGGCGATATCGTTGAGATAGGTATTGACGTGCTTCACTTCGGAAAAAGCTCGCTTACCTTGTCCTGTGAGGTACGTAACAAGATGACCCGTGCCGTGATCATTACCATAGAAAAAATTATCATGGTGGGATTAGGAGACAACGGACTGCCCTTACCGCATGGAAAAACCGAAATTGAATTTGTGAAAGACCGACTTTCCAATACTACTGAAGAGGATCAATCGACAGGTTGAATTGATTGCCTTTGATTTGCTCTTTCGCATCCTTTAAATCCTGCTGGTTTGGAGGTTTCGGGGCTTGTTCAGCAGCTCCTTTGGGCTCGAGACTCAGTTTCGCATAGATGGGAAAATGATCGGAATGAATATCTTTTCCGCGTTCAATGGCAACCACTCGAAATTCTTTCGAAACAAACAAATGGTCTAAGGGCCACCTCAATATTGGGTTGTCTGCATTATAGGTATTAAACAGTCCGCGCCCCTTCCGAGGGTCTAATAATTCACTTACCCGCTGGAAAAGCCGCGTGGTTTGCGACCACGCTACATCGTTAAAATCGCCCAGTACTATTACCGGTAGATCTGACTGTCTCGCTAAAGTTGCCGTAAGCATCATTTCCTGATCTCTATCGGTAGACATGGGGTTGTGCATTGGCATGGGTGGAGTGGGATGAATGGCGTAGAGTTGAACGATCTCATTGTTGTCTAACCTCAATCTCGTATGAATAGAAGGGATGCTGTCGTCGATCATAAACTTTACTTCCGGACTAATGAGCTCTTTCTTTGAATACATTAATATTCCGTAGGTGTTGTCTAACGGATATTCTACGCGGTATTGGTAGCTTTCTGGTAAAACCGCAGTGATTTCTTGCTGCCAGGCGGTATTCGTCTCCATGAATAACAAGACATCGGCGTCTGTGGTTTGCAATTCTTGAAGTAGTTGCGCTCTTTTTTTATTTTTCTGAAGCACGTTCGCCGAGTAAATGGATAGCTGTTGGTTGGCATCATCTTCCGTCGTATCCAGCACCTCATAAGCAGCGAGGGGAGTAAAGGGAATGATTCGTACGACCTGATAGATAAAGCAAGCCAGCAGCATAAGAACAAAGAGGTAATCTTTTTTCCAGGTTCTGTCAAATCGTATGAAATAGGTGGCTAACGCAACTCCCACCAATACGGTAAGTTGCACATGAGGGAAATCGAACATACGTACCCACCAATAGTCCAAAGCAATAAACCGAAATAGGGTAAGTACAATGGCAAGTCCGCCAAAGAATTGAAGAAATTTTCTAAGCATTTTGATTTGGTTGGTTGGGGGAAGATACAGAATTAATCGGTCTCGCCCGTATCCTTTAGCGTAAGTTTAGCAAGGTCACTACCGGAAGGCACCTCGTGCAATTCAAGATCGAAATACGGAATCGCAGCGATAAGATGATCAAAAATATCGGCCTGAATATGCTCGTAATTCTCCCAACGTTTGTCGTAACTGAAGCAAAAGATCTCAATAGGGATGCCTTCAGAAGTAGGCGGAAGGTGGCGTACCATCAAGAACATATCTTTATTAATGGCTGGGTTTTCATGCAAAAGCGCATCGGCGTATTTACGGAAGACACCAAGATTGGTTTGATTCCTCCCGTTGATTAATAGTGATTTGTCCGCTTCCGTGGCACGATTGTACTTGTTTACATCGCGTTCGCGATGTTCTAAGTATGGTTTTATGAGTTGAATCTTTTTTAGGTTTTCTATTTCTTCCGAAGAAAGAAACTTTACCGAACGTTGTTTAATAAACAAAGATCGTTTGATACGACGCCCCGGAGAATCTTGCATTCCTCGCCAATTCTGAAACGAATCTGCAATGAGACTGTAAGTGGGGATGGTGGTATAGGTATTATCGAAGTTCTGAACTTTTACCGTGGCTAGATTAATATTGGTTACGTAGCCATCGGCGCCATATTTGCTAAACGTGATCCAATCACCAATGCGCACAATGTCATTGACCGAAATTTGAATGCTAGCCACAAAACCAAGAATAGTATCTTTAAAAATCAGAAGGAGTACCGCAGAGGCCGCTCCCAGCGTGGCCAAACTCTTGATGCTATACCCTGTAAGCAAATTGACAAAAAAGAAGACGCCAACCCCCCAGGCAAAGATCATTAGTACCTGCACATAGCTTTCTAATGGTTTATCACTATAACTTTCTTTACTGTATCTCAGATAATTATTGAGCGTGCGTAGAATGCTTCGAAATACTAAAATACAAAGCACCACGAGGTATAATTCCAATATTATGGAGAGCGCCCTTTGAAGGGAAGGGTAGGCTTCAAATAGGATGGGGAGCAGCCACCATACGATTCCAAGCGGTACAAAGTGCGCAATAAATCTTGGAAAATTACTTTTTACGAGGAAGTCGTCGAACGATGTTTTTGTTTTATTGCTGAACGCCTTAAAAACCTGAACAATAACCTTTCGCGTGATAATATCCAGCAAGGTCACTAATAGCGCTACCACCACCGTTGCCACAAGCGTATTGATGATCATGGCCCAATAGGGATTCATTCCTTGTGACACCAAAAACTCGTACCCCCATTGTACGTATATTTTAACGGTTTCGCGCTCCATTACAGATATTTTTTCTCAGCGTAGAATGGTCCGAAGGGTAGCACCGAACAAAGGGCCACGATACCAAGTGTCTTCCAGTTCCAGCCTAGTTTTTCTTTCATATACAAAGCGCCTCCCAGATAGGCCACAAAAAGGAGTCCGTGTGCCATCCCCACCACACGCACCATTTGTGGAAGGCCCCAGACATATTTCAGCGGCATGGCAATACCTAGCAACACCAGAAAAGAAATGGCTTCTAAGGTGCTGATGATTTTGAACGTACGTACCGATAGGTCCATGTAAAAACTTTTTTGCAAAGATACCATATGAATTTAAGGAGCCGTAATTTTAAGACTATTTTAAGTGCAAAGCATTGCAGAAGCACGTACTTTTAAAAATGAACTCTAAGTATGCAAGAAACCAATACGAGCGAACGCCTTAGCCAGTCGGTGGAAGAATATTACCAACATTTCATTGATATTCTTCCGCGCATAGCACTGGGTATATTTATTATTGTGGCAGGCATTCTCCTGGCACAACTTCTCACAAATTTTTTTAAGAAACGTTTCTTAAAACGAGCCGAAGATCCGCTAATGGCGCGGTTTTTAGCCCAAGCGGTGAAAATAGTACTCATTTTAGTGGTTATCATGTTGGCGTTGGATGTCGCCGGATTAAAAGGAGTGGCAACGGGAATTTTAACAGCGGCTGGAGGTGCTGCCATTATTTTAGGGTTTGCGTTTCAGGACATCGGAAAGAATTTCTTGGCCGGAATTATTTTGGCGTTCAATCGACCGTTTTCCATCAACGATACCATATTGGTAACCGATCACTTCGGAAAAGTGAAAGCGTTGAATTTTAGATATACCCACATTAAAACACCTGATGGTAGGGATATTTACATTCCAAATAGTGATGTATTAACCACCCCGGTTGAAAACTACACGGCTGATGGCTTTTTTCGCGTGGATTTTGTGGTGGGTATCGGATATGAAGATTCTATTGAAGATGCGAAACTGCTCATTCAGAATATATTGGATACGCATCCCGAGATCGTGCAGGACGATATTCATGATAACTTTGTAATTGAAGACGAATTAGCGGCCAGTACCGTCAATTTAAAAGTGTTGTTTTGGGTGCATACCATCGATTACCGCATGGCATCAAGAGTGCTACGAGGCAGGGTGATTCAAAAAGTGAAACAAGCTTTGGAGGAAGCCGACTTCAATTTGCCGGCGAATATTACCGAACTGAAATTATACAAGAGCGAACGGGATATTCCTCTTCGACTGCGACAAGAGAATTCAACCGATTAATCGCAGGGTAGCGGTTCATTCAAGGTTGGATAGCCGTAGTTTTTTTGATAGCTGAAGTGCCACCATTCGGTTCGAATGGTTTGAAAACCAAATTTTTGCATGCCCTCGGCTAACAACCTCCGATGGGCGAGTATCTCTTCTGAAAAATTATAGTTATCGATATGCGCTTCCTTTCCGAAGAAATCGTAGTCACTTCCCATTTCTACATAACAACCGTCTAAAGTGACCAAGGTGATGTCTACCGCAGCGCCTTTATTATGAATCGAACCTTTGTCATAGGGGTTGGCCACATAAGCAGCGTTGGGTACTTTTTCCCACATCATTTTCTGAATGTCTTCCGGGCGGTAGCAGTCAAAGATCTTTATACGATACCCTTGTTTGCAAAAATATTCATTGGCCCGGTTGAGCGCTTCGGCAACTTCCGGTTGTAAGATGCAAACAGCACAGGGGTAGAGGGTTTCCTTCATGAAATTATTAGGGGTCGCATAGCGGATCTCAAAGGCGAATTCGGAAGACAGGTCTTTGATATTCTTTAATTGCGGTTGTGCGGAAACCATTCCGAAGACGCTACCCATAATCAAAGCAAGGAGATATTTCATAGGGTAAATTTAAGGATTATTTAGCAAGGTAGCCGTCGGCTAGCCCTTACCTTTGAAAAAAACAGAACGATGAGTACACTACACGGAAAAGTAGCCTTTATCACAGGGGGCACCAAAGGAATCGGTTATGGCATTGCGCAGGCGCTTTTGAAACAGGGAGTACACGTTGCAATCACCAGTCGAAGCCAGGACGCGGCTCAGGAAGCAGTTCGCAGATTAAATGAATACGGCAACGATTCGGCCTATGTTAAAGGATTTGAGGCAGATGTTCGCGATCTTGCGAGTCAGGAGCACGCCGTCGAAAAAACAGTAGAAGCATTTGGGGCCATCGATATTGTTATTGCGAATGCAGGTCTGGGGCATTTTGATAATGTGGAAACGCTCACTCCAGAACAATGGAAGGAAACGATTGATACCAACTTAACCGGTGTTTTTTACACCTTGAAAGCTACGTTAACGTTCCTCAAAAAAAGCAAGGGATACTACATGACAATTTCTAGCCTTGCGGGCACCAATTTCTTTGCAGGAGGCGCCGCCTACAACGCAAGTAAATTTGGAGTTACGGGATTTACGCAAGCTGCCATGTTAGACCTTCGAAAATATGACATTAAAACCACGACCATCATGCCGGGGAGTGTGGCTACCCATTTTAACGGAAATGAACCCGACGACTCCGATGCCTGGAAAATACAAATAGAGGATATTGGGCAAATGGTGGTACAGTTGCTACAGTTGCCGGCAAGAACGCTTCCCAGTAAAGTAGAGGTACGGCCTACACGACCTCCTTCTTCGTAACGTGATCAATTAAGAGTAGATTTGTTCCAGGGAAGTATGATTTCTGCGAGTACAATAAAGGAGTCCTCCTTAAAAGTAAGTCGGCAATAATCATCCTTATCACAAATCAGGGTTTCGCGCTCGCTCATTATTTCTTTCCCTACCTCTAACTTCCCCTGAAGAATGTAGGCTACCACTACATTGGTGTCCTTTTTCTTTTTGTAGGTATACACCTGGTCTTTTCTGAAATTTCCCACATAGACATCATATCCCGAAGAAAGCGGCGATTTAGATTCCTTATTACGTATAATCGCTTTCAAACAATTGTCCAAGCGGCTTGTTTCATACAACAGGCTGGTGGCGCGTTTGTTAGAAGCATTCGTAAATTCCAGTTCAAGACATTGGCAGGAGTGCTCTTTAGAGCTGTTGTATTCATAATGGCTAATGCCATTACCAGCGCGAATCACATTGACCGTGCCGGGTTGGATGAGGATGTTTTCGCCATTGCTATTCACTCGCTCCAAGGATCCTTGAAGCGGAATCGTTACCAGGTCAATGTGCTTATGGGTGTGTGGTAAAAAGCCCATACCGGGTTCGATAGAGATCTCGGTAACTTTCAAGATACCAGTTAAAATCTCATTCATTTCGGGTTGATCGGAGATGTATTTTAGGTGTGCGAACCCCCTGGCATCTTCGATTCTAGCGTCTGATTGAATAATTTTTGAAGCCATATGTTTCTTGGTTTTGGGGCATATTGGTTCTTGATGGCTTATTGGTTAGTTGTTGTAAATTATGAATAATATACTAATTTTCCTAATTCATTACGTAAAATTAAGTAATAACCGTTTTTTATTGAATAATATCAAGTCATAAGGATGTTGTAGGTATTATCTTTTTACAATAATGAAATTTGAGCGTCGGTTTTGAGCATGTAATGATTCGTCGCAAGAAGCGCCATCACTACAACGATTGAGCAACTGCGATTCTCCATACCCAATGGCACTTACAATTCGGTTCTTTGCAATTCCTTGAGAATATAGGTAGTCTCTTGTGGCCTTAGCGCGTTTGTCGGATAGGGATCTGTTGTATTCCGCAGAGCCCCGAGCGTCAGTATGTGCTTCAATTTTTATGACCATGTCGGGATAGGTTTTCATTAGAGACACGGCCTCATCCAGAACCACCGCTGCTTTTGAGGTGACGTTGCATTGATCGTAGTTGAAGAAGATGGTTTCCAAATCTATTTTCTCTTCGCCCGTATTGGCATCCTGAATGATCTTCTCTTCAGCGTTCTTCATCCAAATAGCGATACCGTCTGTTTTTCCATCGTTGGCTTTTCCGGTATAGGCTCTTTCTTCCGACTCATAATAGCCGCTTTTAGAGGCGACGATGGTTACCGCTTCTTCGCAAGGCTGACTAAAAATAAAATCTCCTGCGGCATCGGTAACGGTTGTTTCCACCGTCGTACCTGTGGAATCTTTCGCTACTACCGTCACATTAAAAATAGGACGTTGTGTGGTGCTGTCTTTAACGTTTCCGATAACCCATTGGTTGCATTCCGGAGGAACGCGATTGAAGTGATACAAATCATCGTCGCCCATTCCGGAAGCCCGGTTGGAGGAAACATATCCAGTATTGGTTTCAGCATTCAATATCAATCCGAAATCATCCCCAACACTATTGATGTTCTTCCCTAGATTATTAGGCACCCCCAGACCAAACTCCGGAGTAAACTCAACTTCGTACAAATCTAAACCGCCAAAACCTACATGACCATCCGAGGCAAAGAACAAGGTGCCGTCCACAACATGTGGAAAAAAGTCATTTCCCCACGTATTTATGCTACTACCGGCGTTCACAGGGTCTGAGATCATACCATCTTCGTAAATACGACAATAATACAGGTCGGCACCGCCATACCCGCCCGGCATGTCGGAGGCAAATAACAGGTACTTCCCATCAGAGCTCACTGCGGGATGCCCCACCGAATAGGTATTACTGTTGAAATGTAATTCCTGCTTCTCAACGATCTTAGTATCCTCCATGCGGCCTCGATAGATCTTAAAATTATTAGTTCGACCCGAATCGAGTATCAGTTTATTCTTTTTGACATTACTAGAGGTGAAGAATACCTGATCTGAATCTGGTACAAAGGCAAGCGTAGCATCGTGAAACTGAGTTCCAATTTGTTTCGAAAAAACGCGGACGTTCTCTAAATTTCCCTGTTCGTTTTCATCGGCGATGAACAAGCTAAGGTACGGCTGTCGATTCCAGGCATACAGTTCTTTAGAGGCGCCGGGACGAGACGAAGAGAAGATGATCCTTCCGTCGTAGGCTACCGGCGCGAATTCAGAATATTCCGTGTTAATATCGAGGTTGCGTAGGCTGTATTGGGAAGGAGTATTGTCTTTCCGAAGCGAATCAAATCGCTGTACGGCTACTTCGTAGGAAGCCAAGGCATCGGTCTGTTCTTGGCCCTTTAGAAACTTGCGATATAAGGCATCGGCCTTTTCGTATTCTCGAAGCCCTCGAAGCGACTGATAATATCGATAGAGAAAGGGCGCTCCCAAATCTTTGTCGTTTTTATTATAAGCCTTCTCATATAATTGAGCCGCTTGTCGTGGCTCTTTTATGTAATGATATGTATCTGCCGCTTGCAGGAGGGTTTCAAGGTCTAATGCTGTATTTTCTTCTAAAAGCTCACCATATACTTCTGCAGCGCTGGTATACGCTTTCGTTTGAAATAATCGATTCGCTTTTTTAAGGGCACTCTGACTAAAACAAAAAGTGCTGAAAAGTAAGAGCAATAAAGTGGATTGAAATTTCATAGAGATGGGTTTTAAAAGAATCGAGGTGAGTTAATACGTTTGCTTTGTTTTACAAGGGTGAAGCGCAAGACGATTTCATGCGTTCCGTCGTTGAAATCACTCAGATCGGTAAGGGTGTAATCGTACGAGTAGCCTACAAATACGCTGGGGATCACTTGCACTCCCACAATACCACTGATGGCATCTTCGTAGCGATAAGAGACCCCAAAGGTGAGTCGGTCTCGATAAAGCACGTTGGCAGAGACGTCTACTACAATGGGGGTGTTGCGAAGGTATTTCAACAAGAACGCAGGTTTCAAGCGGAAGTCGGTACTCACGTCGAATACATACCCACCAATCATATAATATTGCAGTTCTTCTTCGGAAACGGATTGGTCCATATTATCGTAAAATGAATCGGTAATAAAATCAGGAACCGAAAGACCCAAATACCAATTGTTGGAATATAGATAAGCCCCGGTTCCCAACGTAAGCGTCGTGCGGTTGTCGACATTAGTATTTAAAACAGGATCATTCGGGTCCTGAAAAATTCCTTCAGAAAAGTCGATGTCCAGAAAGTCGGCCCCGGCTTTTATTCCGAGTCCCAGTTTTAGGGTCGGACTCAATTGAAGTTTATACGAGAAATTACCGTTAATAAGTACTTCGCGGGAGGGGCCTAGTCGATCATGAGAAATATTGATCCCAACACCAATCTTTTCGTTCCGAAGCGGTGTGTGAATTCCTAAGTTTTGTGTGTTTGGGGCGCCGTCTATTCCTACCCATTGATCGCGATAGGTGCCTACCACGTCTAAGGTTTCTAAGGAACCCGCATAAGCCGGGTTGATACTCATGGTATTGTACAGATATTGGGTGTACTGAGGGTCCTGTTGTGCCGCTGCCTTCGAGCTTATCCACAATATGGATAACAGAAAGACGGTGGTAGATATAGATTGTAATGATTTCATATCGAAAGTTTTAAGTGAACAGTGCATAGAATTACTTCATCAGGTATAACCACCCGGTTTGTGCCTGGGTGTCGTTATCCAGCTTCAGAATATAATAGTAGGTACCCGCTGGCAGTCCATCCTGTGAGCTGTTGGCTCCAGCGACATTCGAGGTTCCTTCCCATTGATTTTCATAGCCGCGTTCCTGATAGACTAAGCTTCCGTAGCGATTATAAATCTGAAGTTCATTATTAGGGTAATTCTCAATGCAGGTAATGGTGAAACGATCATTAAAACCGTCGGCATTGGGCGAAAATTCGTTATAGATGGTTAGACATTCCGGTTCTACCGTAATTTCCGCTGCGTTATTGGCATCATCATCTAGGGGTTGCGAACTAATGATCGTAGCGATATTGGTATAGTTTCCGCTCCCTAAAACCTCTACCACCACACTTAGTTGGGCCATTTCTTCAGCTGGTAGGAGGTCAATTAACCAAAGTCCGGACGACGGATCGTAGGTTCCTAAGGTCGTTTCAAAGGAAACTAATTCAAATCCGGAAGGTATGTTTTCAGCGATTCGTAATCCCTCGAAATCATTGGGACCATCATTAGTAACCGTAATGAAGAAGGTGATATTTTCTCCCACACGGGGTCTTTCATTATTCACCGTCTTGGTAATGGTGATATCTGCACATACTTCTATTTCTTCGGAAAAGGTCACTTCTGATCCTGTGTTACATTCTCCCACGGGAGTGTAGGAAACAGAGACGTTGGTGTCTTCGAGTTGTGTCCAGCGTACCGAAATAAAATTATCGTTGGTGCTTCCGCCATCTGTAACGATACCTCCATTGATATTCCAGATATAGCTATCTTGACCGACTTCCGTGGTATACGTTACAACTGTTTCCAGACAAGCCGGACCGTCATTTTCGGACGCGATGGTAGGGTCTGAAGCAGGATCTAGCGATACGGTTACCTCCAGGCGCTCGGTACTTTCGCAACCCGATGCTCCCGTAGCCGAAGCGTAATAGGTAGTACCATCGCTTAAAGGATCGGTAGACTCATACGGAGTGCCACCGGTAGGCATATCGTACCAGATTATACCAGGACCATCTACCTGTAAATCTGCCACCGTAGGCGCTTCCGTAGTACAAAAAACCTGACTGCTATCATCGGTGGTGGGTGGTGCTGTATTATTCAGTTGAACGACAACTTCGAGTCGGTTAGCACTTTCACACCCATTGGCGCCTGTAGCGGTTGCATAATACGTCGTTCCATCAGTAAGTGGGTCGGTTGGGTTGTATGGGGTGCCATCAATAGGGCTGTCATACCAAATAATATTGGAACCATCGGCTTGGAGATCGGCTACCGTAGGATTGTCGATGCGGCAAAAAGCCTGCAAATCATTGTCTGTGGTAGGCGCATCGGTATCTTCTAAGGTCACTGTAACCGGCAGTCGGTTAGCGCTTTCACAATTACTGGTCCCAGTAGCCGAGGCGTAATACGTAGTTCCGGAAACCAGTGCCACTGAAGGATCTATAGGTGTGCCTCCTGTTGCTTCTTCATACCAAAGAATATTAGGACCCTCCACATTCAGATCGGCTATGGTTGGGACGTCTACAACGCAAAACGACGGATTGGGGTCATCTGTAGTAGGCGCATCGGTATCGTTAATTGCTACCAGCACCTCGAGGCGTTCTGAGCTTTCGCAACCATTTGTATCGGTGGCGGTTGCGTAATATGTTTGTCCGTCTGCTAGCGGTTCTGTAGGATCTAAGGGAGTGCCTCCACTTTCCATATCGTACCAGGTAATGCTACCTCCGGATGCTGACAGGTCTGCTACCGTGGGCATGTCAATAGCACAAAAGGACTGGGTGCTATCATCAGTGGTGGGAGCTCCGGGGTCTGTAAGGTTAACTGATACCTCCAGGCGCTCTGCACTTTCACAACCCGTACCGTTGGTAGCCGTGGCGTAATATGTGGTAGCGTCGGTAAGTAGTTCCGTAGGATCTAATGGAGTGCCACCGTTGGGTGTGAGATACCATTGAATCGATGGCCCCTCGGCCTGTAAGTCGGCTATCGTAGGTGCATCACTTAGGCAAAACGCCTGAGTACTATTATCGGTGGTAGGCGTGGGGGTGTCGTTCAAAGTGGTAGTAACTTCTAAACGATTTGAACTTTCGCATCCGTTGGTGCCGGTAGCGGTCGCATAGTAGGTGGCTCCATCTACAAGTGGTTCAGATGGATCTAAGGGAGTACCTCCTGTGGCGTCATCATACCACTGAATGTCTGGACCGTCTGCTTGCAGGTCGGCTACCGTAGGATCCGCAACCACACAAAACTCTTGGTTCGTGTTCGCCGTGGTGGGAGTGCTCGTGTCTTCAATACTCACCGTAACCTCTAATCGATTTGAACTTTCACAACCCGAGGCATCTGTGGCGCTTGCGTAATAGATGGTTCCATCTAATAAAGCATCGGTTGAATCATACGCAGTGCCTCCCGTTGCGGCATCATACCAAACAATCATGGGGCCGTCTGCTTGTAGATCGGCTACAGTGGGGGCTTCCACTGCACAGAATTCTTGCGTAGCGTCAGATGTAGTGGGAGTGGGGGTGTCGGAAACCGAAACGGTTACTTCTAATCGATCGGCGCTTTCACAACCATTTGCTCCGGTAGCGGTCGCGTAATAGGTTGCTCCGTTAGTAAGGGGATCGGTAGGATCCAGGGGTGTTCCGCCAGAGGCGTTACCATACCATTGAATCATCGGGCCACTAGCCTCTAGATCGGCTACGGTGGGTGTATCAATTACACAAAAGTCTTGAGTAGGGTTGGTGGTAGTTGGCACCTCTGTATCGTTAATGGTTACGGTCACAGCGAGTCGGCCGTCACTTTCACATCCATCAACGAGTTGTGCGGCATAGTAGGTTTCTCCATCGCTCAACGGATCGGTAGGATCGAAGGGGGTCCCTGCGACAGGATCGTCATACCATATCACTTGAGGTTCATTAACATTTAAATCGGCTATCGTTGGCGCATCTACCAAGCAGAAGGTTTGCGTGTCATCAGCAGTAGTGGGAGTCGCGGGCCCCATAATGCTAACACCATAAAGGTCTAAAGATTGAGAAAGACTTACCCCGATAAGGGAATTAAGGCGCACGGTAATACGATCAAAGGCTACCCCCGGGGAAATCGGGATGGTAGCTTGCTCACCATTTTGCAGTAGGGTCAAAAGATCGGCGGTGAGCAAGGTATTGATGTCATTATTATAGGTGAGTGTACCCTTGTCAAAAGCCAACACTTCCACTTCATTGAGAATACCAAGCGTCACCAAGGTCGGTTCGGTTTGTAAGGTAATTTCGAGCGTTTCCGAAGGACTGTAGGTTTTCGGAAAATAAATATTCTGTTCTATGGATGCTGCTACACCAATGATTCCCAAGCTCAATTCAGAAAAATTTGTCGTATCCTGATCGATGGCGTGGTGCGCATTGGTTACTCCAGCGCCGCCAAGGCCAAGTAGGTCGACCGTGAGTCCATCTCCGTCAAAGTCGGTGTACAAAGGATCAATAGCGCATTCGGCTTCCGCATAGTAAAAGGCTTTATACACATTCATACTATTGAAGGTGCCCAGCAGCAAGGCGTCTGTGTTGTCTTCAATATAGATGCGATCATAGGGTTGATTGGGAGTAATCGCGATATAGAAGTTTTCCGCTTCATCCTGAACAATTCGAAATCGCCAATCATCGGGAGGAAGAAGAGAGGATTTGCTAAGAACCGTGCTCGCACCTGAACGAGCTTCGACATTAAAGTAATGATTTCCGAAGACAACCGTCCCAATGACTTCCGCAAGCAATGTTCCGAGACTTCCCCCTAATAGTGAGTTTAATATATCTTCATCGAAATCAATTTGAATATAGGTAGTGGTATTCGCTGGAACTTGACTGGGATACGCAAGTTCTAACTCTCCGGAAAAACTGCCGCCTCCAAGAATATCTCCTCCGTACGAATTGAGTACGGCAAATGCTCCGTTATCGGCAGTGGCGTTTTCGGGATCATCCACGTTGTTGCTGAGGATTACTTGATCGGCTAAGGATGGGGTCTGACTCATCAGCGGTGAAACACCACTAAAACAAAGTAACATAAATAGGAGACAGACAATTGGGTTAGGTAGTAGTCGTATCATATATTCGGGGCTTTAAAATTCTTCTTATGTTTAGCGTAGCAACGCTAGTAATCGGAGTAGTGGGCTGAAACACTCTGGGGATTCCGACTAACGATGAAATGATTATAACATCGTTATACGGTCTAATTTAAGAATAAAAAAGTTAATAAAAAGTTAAAAGTTCTCATATAGAGAGTTCTCGTATTGAGAAATAGCGATACCTATGGAAAAAACGTTACAGGTAAAGGGTAGAAAGTGAGTGAGTTACACTACTGAAGTTGATTTTAACAATAGTCGTATAATTGTAGCCTTCATTCGCTCTTAAAGAAGGAGAAACATTTTTTTTATTGATTACTGTACAAATTATGTTATATTTAATGGATTAACCCCCTAATTAAAAATATTCTTCTCTTCCAATGGAATAGAAAAATACTCACCTTATATCCCCAGCTGGGCATGTATTTTAAACTGTAATATATGGCACAATCGGCTAGTATTGTAATAGATCGTATCAAAGCGGAACTGAGTCTTACTTCCGACAAGGCGCTTTGTAAGTTGTTGGAAATCAAAGCGAATACCTTATCTACCTGGAAGAAGAGAGATACGCTCGACTTTAATAAAGTTATAGCACTCTGTAATGAAAACCAGCTTAATCTCAATTACATATTTTTTGGAGAAGAAGATGCAGGTGCAACAACGGTATCAGAATCTAAAGAAGAGGGAGCTCTAAAGAAAGTGATCCATCCGTTAAAAGCGTCAAAAGATGTTCGAAAGCTGAAGCTCATTAATACCAATCGAAATATCATCGTATTTCAAACCTTCGATGCTACGCATCCCTCTGTAGCGAAAGGAAGTGTAGTGGTTGGACAGAAAATTCGAAAAACAAAAATCAAGGAGGAAACCCCTTACATCATAAAATTTCAGAACAACATGTGTCTTATTGACGAATTGTGCTCCTGTGATGAAAATGGAAACTGCTATTCTTTGAAATATCAGAATATTTCGGAACTAAAAGAAATAGAGCCGGAGCGTGATATCTCTGATATTTACCAATTGGTAGAAGCATTAGATGAATTTCCTGCTGCTTCCCCATCAGTCGTCTCGGGAGACCAACCTTAATACCGAAAGAAGGCATTGGCCCAATGCACAGCGTCTTCTAAAGACTCAAAAAAAGCGAAGCTATTATCAAAGAGCGTTTGCTCTTTTAAGGCGCGTTCTCGTTCGCTTGGGGTATTTGAAACGATGGCAAATCCTTTCAGCGTACTTGGGATTTTCGATCCCTTATAAACATTCAAATCTATCTCGTATTGATGGCGTCGATCTGAAATCAAAACAAAATCATTTTTTTTAAAGTGATCCACAAACAGTTGCTGGAGCTTCTTTACTTTTTCTAGATCTATAATTTGATTTTCGAAAGTTTTCATAATTGCGTATCGATCAAAGAAATCAAGTTCGCAAAAGTCGGTACGCTGTTGTAACGCCATAAGTGTAAAGTAAGCGACAAATTTAATCTATTTCCAAATTGCCTTAACAAAAAATTAAGAATTTAACACAGCAAAAGACTTTTCATCCACGTTTTTTTGATGTTGCTCCATCAGAAAGGGAAAGTGCCCAATCAACAGCCAACGCGAGAGTTTCAAACTGCCGCATGCGCGATTTGAAAAACAGTTTTTCAATCAATACATTTTTGTAGGTAATCTTATTGTAGGTTACAATAGCAAAACCATTGATGTAATGACGATCTTTATAAAATTTCAGCCAATCTTGTGGATGCACAGAGTAGGAGTGAATACGGTTGGAGATATAGGTGACTTCAATAGCTCTTGAGCCAAAAAAATCATAGACTTCCTCGATCACCTGGATGGCTAAGTCCCAATGAAAATGCACTCCTTCTGAAATTTCACCAATCACATAATGATCAAACACATAAAATTCGCCAAATGGCTTGGTAATGGTATGCAGACATTGATCAAAATACGGCGACTCCGTAATGCGCATGGCTCTGTTTAAAGTAGTTAGTCTGAATAAAGATAGTATTAATTTTGTGAGAGTTGCATAAAAAAAGCGACTCGTTAGAGTCGCTTTCGTATGCCATATCATATTTCTTAATTCGCTGATAAGAGCGCTAAGAATTTATCAAGGTTCGGTAAAATCACAATACGCGTTCTACGGTTTTTAGAGCGCCCGTCAGCCGTTTCATTATCGGCAATAGGATTATAACTACTGCGTCCGGCAGCAATCAGTTTTTCGGGTGCCACGTTGAACTTCTCTTGCAAGGTTCTAATCACTGCGGTAGAGCGTTCAACACTCAACTCCCAGTTATCCTTGATATACGCACCGTTTTTCACGGTACGAGCGTCTGTATGACCTTCAATCATGACTTCTAAGGCAGGCTCGCTATTAATCACCTCGGCAAGGCGTCCTAGAAGGTCGTTTGCTTTAGGGTTCACACGATAGCTTCCAGAGTTGAATAGCAACTTATCAGAAATATTGATCATCACTACGGTGTCATCGATATCAATATTGATGTCATCTTCCTCACCTTCAGCAACCAAGTTGTTATCCAGGTTTTTCTTTAGGTTATAAGAAATGATCAAGTTCATACTATCTTCAAGCGTCTCTGCTTGCGCAAGCTCTTGTTGATCGACATTGGCCAAGGCCTTTTTCATCTGCTCTTTCTCCTTATTAGAGAGCACAACATTGTCATACTTACGCAGGCTATTCATTTCAAGATCTTCGTTTTCTTCCGAAAGCGACTTGATTTTAGCATTGTAATTTGCCACGCGATCTTCGATAGCAGCATATTTAGCCTCTATCTCTTCTTTTTCGACCTGAGTCTTCATCAAAGCCGATTGCGACTCATTGTACTGGTCTTGTAATTCTACGTATTTCTTTTTGGAAACACAGGAGGTAAAAATTAAGGCTCCTGCAATTAGGGGAAGTGCAAGTTTCATTTTCATGATTATTTAATTTAATAGGTTTGTTGGGTACAAATAAAAGGTCGTATCCTTAAAGTTTTTCCCTAAGGAATGCTATTGTTTTGTTAAAAGTCTGAAACGACTAAAAGTATGTTGCTGATTCTCAAAGAAAAGAAAAGAGGATGTTACAACACCCTCTTTCATTTTTTGGCTATATGCTTTCAAGACTAGGAGGCACCATTTCCTGAATGCTTAGAGACCATTTGTAATTGGTTTTTTCCGAAGTCCAGGGTGCGAATAGGGAACGGAATATTGACGCCTTCGGCATCGAAACGCTTCTTGATAAGCATGATGGCCTTGTGCTTTGCGGCCAACTTCGGTTTTGGTTTGGTACTATTGATCCAAAAACGAGTCACAAAGTTAATAGAGCTATCTCCAAATTCCGTAAAGAAGAATTCGACACCTTCTCCATCGTGCTGCTCAAAATTTTCAGAGATTACCTCGCTCACCAGGCGTTCTACTTTTTCGAGATCATCTTCATATCCCACGCCGCAAGCAACGTCGATTCTTGAACGATCCGTCCAAGAGTAATTGGTAAAGGGGTTGTCTACAAAAGTGGAGTTAGGAATAATGACATATTCGTTATCGGTTTGACGAATCACGATGTTCCGAAGGCTTATTTCGGTAACATATCCTTTTTTATCGCCAGTTTCTATAAAGTCGCCAATGCGCACCTTTGGTAGAAAAGAAAGCACCAATCCCGAAACCGTGTTTCCCAAGGTACCCTGAAGTGCCAAACCAATGGCCAATCCAACTACTCCGGCACCGGCCAAGATGGAAGTAAGCGCTTTATCCAGTTCTAAAATTCCGAGAGCGATAAAAAACCCAACTAACAGGATAACCGCAAACAGTAGCTTGGTTAGCATCTGTTTTATGGATTCTTGCTTAATTCCCTTAAAGGCAATTCTTTTGGTAAACCGACTTACATATTTGGCCAGGAAATAGAAAAGGATCATGACCAAAATAGCCACGACCATATTTGGCAACTTAAGAATAATGGCGTCCAACCATCCATCGAGTTTTTCCCATAAATTGTTGATAGCGTCGTTTATTGAAAATTCCATAAATAAATATTTGTTGGTTTATAATAAGGTGGATAATAATAAGGTCCCGATCGCCCACAAGACGATTGACAGGATACCTCCAATCCACAAAAAATGTTTGAATTTATAGATACCCATACCGTAAATCAAGGTATTGGTTTGATACCCCATGGGGGTAAAAAAGCTGAAATTCGCCCCAAATAATACAGCGAGTAAAAAAGGCATTAGGGTGAGTTCAAGCCCTGAAGCTACTGCAATGGCGATAGGTGTCATTATAATAGCCGTGGCATTGTTGCTAATAATCCCACTCATGAGCATGGTGACCAAAAAGATGAGTCCGATGATAAACATATTCGACTGTCCACTCATGATTACCATGAGTTGTTCTGAAATCCAGATGTCGGCCCCGGTATTATTGATAGCCACTCCTAGCGGAATCATACCGGCAAGTAAGAAAATGACCTGCCAATTGACGCGGTGATAAACATTATTCAAGGAGATACATTTGGTGAGTAATAATAAACAAACGCCCAGAAGAGCGCTCACTAAAATCGATAATAGCCCCGATGCCGCTAATGCAATGACTGTAAGTAAGATTCCGAATCCCAGATATCGCTTCGTACCGGAAGGCGACTCCGTAGCTTTCATAGCGCGTAAGACAGCGATGTTTTTCATTTGGTATAGGCCGTGTAATTCATTTTGAGGAACATTCACCAACAGGCGATCTCCCGGCTTCAGATTTATTTTTTCAAAGTCTTTTCGTATCAAACGTTCCTTGGTATTTCGAATATTTCTTCGTTTTTGAACTCCTATCGGAGTAGCGTCCCCAATATTTTCACTGCGCAAATCTCGTAGATTCTTTCCGATCAAATCCGAGCCCGGAAGAATTAACAGTTCTACAAACTCTACGGGTACTTCCGCTTCGGGAACTTCCGAAACCGCTTCTGCGTGCTCATCAGGGGTGTCGTGTAATTGTTGCTTTTCATGGACGCTAAGATGCTCTGCCTGGCGTAGCCGGACGAGGTTTTCAAAATCACACATCAAAATCAGCTTGTCGTTCTCTTGCAATTTTACATACTTTCCCGGAGCATTGGTCACCACACTATTTCGGAATAGTTTTAGAAGCGTAATGTTTTTGTTTCCGAAAAGAAACGTATCCTGGATCTTTTTGTCAATTAATTCCGAATCTTCCAAGATACGAACCGTGGTTACGTAATCTTCCAGCTTGTATTCTTCTTCCAAACTAGGTGGCGAATCCTTAGGTAACCATCGTGACGCAATGGTCACTAAGATTACGGCGACGACTAAAAAAACAAGACCGTATAGCGAAAATTCAAAAAAACTAAAGCGTTCGGCGCCTAATTTCTGGGCAGTACTGTTAACAAGTAGGTTGGTAGAGGTACCCATTAAAGTGCAACTTCCGCCCATAATACCAGCAAATGAAATAGGCATCAAAAGCTTGGCTCTTGGGATGTCAAAACGCTTGCTTAGTTCGCCGATGATTTTAATAAAGACAATAACTACTGCGGTTGTACTTATGAATGCTGAAATTCCAGCGGTAATAAACATAAACGCCGGAACCAGTAGGAGCAGGGGCAAGGCGTGCAGTTTGGTAAGGAACCGTGCCAGCGTTGCAATGACTCCAGTGTCTTCCATCCCCAAAGCTAATATCATCAAGGCCAAAATGGTAATTGTCGCTGTGTTTGAAAAGCCTGAAATCGCCTCTTCAGGCGATACCAACCCAGATAAACTCAACGCCACAATCAAGAGCAGCGCTACTTTATCGACAGGAAATACTTCAATGGCAAACATGATGATGGTTGCCAGAAGAATGCCGAACACCAAAAGAATTTCTCCAGTCATACGGAAGGTTAGTCTGCTATAAAGATAGAAGGCAAACCTCTAGCGAATCACTAAGGAAATCATAAAAATTAGCTGGGAAATGCTTCTTATCCTAAATATTTCTTGAGGATATGGCTTTTCGATTCTCTGCGAAGATTACGGATGGCCTTTTCGCGAATTTGACGTACGCGTTCTCTGCTCAGGTCAAAGTCATCTCCAATTTCTTGCAGTGTCTTAGCTGGCTGCCCTTCCAATCCAAAGTTCAACTTGATAATGTTCGCTTCTTTTTCTGAAAGTGTGGCGAGCGCGCGATTGATTTCTGTCTTAAGGGAATCCATCAATAAAGTCTTGTCTGGTTTGGGCGACTCTCCGCTACTGATCACGTCGTACAGGTTATTGTCGTTTTCTCCTTCCTGAAAAGGAGCATCCATGGACAAGCTGCGATTACTGTTTTTAAGTGCTAATTTCACTTTGCTTTCAGTGATGTCAAGCTCTTGCGCGATCTCCTTGGCGGTGGGTACCCGTTCATAAACCTGTTGTAGGTGATTGGAAGCCTTTCGGATTTTATTAATCTCTCCAATTTTATTTAATGGAAGACGTACCACACGGGCATGTTCAGCAATGGCTTGAAGAATGGATTGTCGAATCCACCATACCGCATACGAAATGAATTTGAATCCACGCGTTTCGTCGAATCGTTTGGCGGCCTTCACCAGCCCTACATTTCCTTCATTTATAAGATCGGGGAGTCGTAATCCTTGATTTTGATATTGTTTTGCTACCGAAATCACGAAGCGTAAGTTCGCTTTCGTTAATCGATTCAATGCAACTTGATCACCTTCTTTAATCTTTCTTGCCAACTCTACCTCTTCGTCTGCTGAAATCATTTCAATTTTACTAACATCTTGTAGGTAATTATTTAATGATTTCGTTTCCCGGTTAGTAACCTGCTTGGTAATTTTGAGTTGTCTCATATAATCCTATTTACATTTGTTTAACCCTCTATAGTAACTCTTAGATTCGACAATTCCAAAACCTTAACAGAAATTGTTAAAAATTGGGGCAAAAAATACGCTTTCTGTACCTTCAATAGAAATTAAACGCTATGAGCTACCCCGTAACATTTTTAGGAAAAGCCTTACAGATTCCGGAAAATGTACCCCATCCCGACAACAACACTCCTATCGATTTTTCAGATCCCGCGGATTGGATTATCTATATTGTTTTACCCATTGTTGCCGCGATCTTGGTACTCCTTTGGATGCGAAAGAAAAAACAAGACAAAACCAAATAAATCTATGGATTATAAAAAACTTGGAACGACAGACCTTACCATATCACCCATTATTTTTGGCGGAAACATTTTTGGCTGGACGCTTGATGAAAAAGAATCGTTTGCCATTTTAGATGCCATGTTCGACATGGGCATTCAAACCCTTGATACTGCCGATGTCTATTCTCGCTGGGCTCCGGGAAACAAGGGAGGAGAAAGTGAAACCATTATTGGCAAATGGATGAAAGATCGAAACCTTAGAAATGAACTGATTATTTGTACCAAAGTAGGGATGGATATGGGGCAGGGTAAGATCGATTTATCGGAAGCACACATTAGGAAATCGGTGGAGGATTCGTTACGCCGACTCCAAACCGACCATATCGATCTGTATTATAGCCATAAGGATGATGAAACGACCCCGCCGGAAGAAACCTTAGGTACCTACCAAGAATTGATTCAGGAAGGTAAGGTGCGGTATATTGGAGCCTCCAACTTTTCAGTAGAACGCTTACAATCTTCTAAAAAAGTTTCCGAAGCAAATAATCTTCCCAACTATCAAGTAGTACAACCCGAGTACAATTTACTCGCTCGCGAGACTTTTGAAGGGGCATTACAAGACTACTGCCTAGAGCACCAATTAGGCGTCGCCTCGTATTTTTCGTTGGCCAGTGGTTTGCTTAGCGGAAAGTATCGCAATGAAAAAGATCTTGAGAATTCTTCCCGAACCGATTACGTGAAAAAGCATTGGAATGCTGACACCAAAAAATTATTGATGGTGTTGGAAGACATTGCCAATCATCAGCAAAGCACGGCAGCCGCGGTGGCCCTTGCGTGGATCATGCAGCAAAAGGGTATTTCGGCACCCATTGCCAGCGCCACAAAAGACAGTCACCTGCAAGCATTCAAAGAAGCCATACAATTGCAGCTCACGGAGGAGGAGATAGGGAAATTAAATAAAATGAGTACTCGCTAATCATTCCTTATTTTTGGCGTGAATTTTGACGCATAAAAAGCGACAAGGCAACAATTATGAAACAATATGTATGGCTAGGACTGGCATTGTTAGGAACGTCTCTTGCGATGGCTCAGGTGGAAACAGGAAATAATACGGTGCGTTTTGAAGCCGTAGATAATAATGAGAACGACCCTACAGGGTTAGAATTGCCGGCGATCGAACGCCCAAATATTTCGAACCTGGAGAATAAAAAGTATCAGTTTGATGCCGATTCCGATTTGGGTAAAGAGGAAGAAAAGCCGTTCGAGATGAATCAGGACGATGGATTATTGGATTCTCCTATGGCCAAAGGGCCTAAGTATTTTGAGGAAAAGAAAAAAGAGGAAGAAACCATGGCTCGTGACCAGGCTTTGGGGGAAGTACGTACCAAGACCGGATTCGTGCGTGTCATGTATCGTGATCATCAACATGTAGATGGCGATCGAATTAGAGTATACGTCAATGAAGACATCGTACAATCGGATATTTCCCTCACGAGCAGCTTTCAGGGAATTACAATAAGTCTGGACGATGGCCCCAATGTAATAAGTTTTCAAGCCTTGAACCAAGGGGATTCGGGACCGAATACCGCCGAATTACACGTGTATGATGAGGACGGCCGAATTATTTCAGCAAAAGGCTGGAATCTGCTCACTGGATACAAAGCCAATATAACCGTAATCAAAGAATAATACAGCGCTTTCTAAAACCAGTATCGATCTTTTTATAAAATGTAAAGCATGTTTTACAAAAATATATGTATATTTGTCATATTGTAAAACACGCTAAACTATTCAAGATGACGATTAAGAAGATTATCGAATGGGATCGAAAGGCTTTTCAGAAGCTTCGAAATTTTCAGCTACCGCATTATTGCAAACGACTGGGACTATTTTTGTTTCTCGCAGTGATCGCAGTTATGTTCTCCTTAAAGTACACAGAGGCCGAACCGATGTGGCTGCGCAATCTGTTGCGAAATTTATTATTAATCGGCCTCCTTATGATCTCTATCTCAAAAGAGCGGGTAGAAGATGAAATGATGGGAGCCTTGCGAGCACAATCCTATGCGATTGCCTTTGTGATGGGCGTGTTGTACGCCTTAATTCAACCATATGTAGATTATTTGGTAGCACTTGTGTTAGATCCTACGGATGCGACATTAGATATGAGCTACTTTCAGGTGCTGGCCTTTATGCTGCTTGTTCAAATTATGTTCTTTCGCGTAATGCTCAAAAAATGTACCGTATGAAAAATACGTTAAAAGTAGAGCGGGCAATTCTTAACCTTACCCAGCAAGAATTGGCCGATCGCATTGGCGTCTCCCGCCAAACCATACATTCTATCGAAGCGAGTAGGTATACACCTTCCACAGTACTGGCCCTAAAACTTTCCGCGGTGTTCGATAAGCCGGTGAACGATTTTTTCAGTTTGGAAGAAAAGGACGGGTAGGTCTTCTTTAAAATTATAACATCCTTTTAAGGAAGGGTAGGAGGCAATTTGTGTATTTTTCCGAAGGACAAAATTAATACGTTTTGAAAAAAATTTATACGCTTTATTTAGTAGGATTCATTCTGGCTCTTCCCTTTGCTTCGTGCGCTCAAGAAGAAATTACCGCAACGGATTATTCTTTTGGTGTAGATCATAAAAATCAACTGATCGTTTGGAATGCATCGGCAGAACGAATGGGAATAAGCCCCAAGACAATCATGTTTGATGTCGCATATCAAAATACAGAAGCGGGGAGCGTTGATCCAAAAAATACGGTGAACCTTCAATCCAATGGCAAAAAATATCAATTATTTACTACGACACATCCCGTGGTTCGTATTTCGTATGAAGCCGATACGCTCAAAAAACATCCTAGAGTACCGGCCACCTTTTCGTATTATGATGCCGACACAGCCTTCGCGCAGCCTATTACGATGCGCTTACGCGGAAATATATCCCTTCAGTTTCCGAAGAAGAATTTTGACATCGAATTTCAAGAGGAGGGAAGCACCACCGAGTCGGAAGACGTCTTGCTGAAAAACCTCCGTGAGGACGACGATTATGTGCTGGACGGAATGTATAACGAAGCCCTTCGTCTGCGCGCTAAGACGGCCTTAGCGATGTGGCAGGAACAACGGCCATGGACCTATAGTAAAAAGGGAAAATCGGGGCCGGAAGGATTTTATGTAGACCTTTTTGTGAATGACACTTACCGCGGTATCTATTATTTGGGAGAACAGGTAGACCGAAAGCTGATGCGGCTTAAGAAGAAGGATGGCGATACCGTACGCGGTGAGTTATTTAAAGCGGGCTATTATGCCGATGGCACAAAATTTATTGCGGCGCCAGACTTTAAGAATTCACTGCCTACCTGGGCAGGCTTCGAAATGGAGTACCCTTACGAAGATTACGTCGCTTTTTATGATAACTTACACGCTTTCATGAAGTTTTTGACCACTTCGTCAGCCTCTGAATTCTCTCAACATCTCGAACAATGGCTGGATGTAGAAAATGCGATAGACTACTTTCTTTTCGTGAATGCGATTCGTGCCACCGATAACTTAGGGAAGAATTTTTACTTCGGAAGATATGACAACGACGAGCCCTATCTCTTTATTCCGTGGGATGTGGACGGAAGTTTTGGAGTGATTCAAGCCGGCAAACGCATTCCTACCACCAATGATATTTTGGACAACGGCCTTTTCAAAAGACTCTGGGAAGAAAATCCTGAAGGCTACCGTCAAAAAGTAGCTCGCCGTTGGTTTGAACTTCGGGAAGACCTGTATGCTACAAAAACGGTATTGCAACAGATCGAGGAGCAATACCAACGTTTTGAGTCGGAACAAGTCTATGCGAGGGAAGCCTTGATCTGGGAGAATACCTTCACGGAAGAAAATAAACAATACCTTACTCAATGGATCACCGATCGCTTTCAGTTCTTAGATAGCTATTTTGAAGCGGAACGTTAAACCGGTTTTTCTATAGGAACTACATCCCCTGGTCGTAACCCATCCAACAGTTGGTCGCCAATGCGCACCCGAACCAATCGAAGTGTAGGATAGCCCACCGCGGCTGTCATTTTCCGTACTTGTCTAAATTTTCCCTCCGTAAGGACTATTCGAACCCAGGAGGTTGGGCCATGCCGGTCATCGGGTAATTTATGTTGGGCGTTAGGAAGGGTAGGGGAATCTAGTTTCGTGGCGACACATTGCTTGGTGCGATAGGTTGTTCCATGAATTCCAATGGTCACTCCGTTTTCCAACTGTGTTATGGCTTCGGAAGAGATCACACCCGCAACTTGCGCCCAATATTCTTTTTCATAGGGTCCGTTATTGATTGAAAAGCTTACAGCGCCATCGGTAGTCAATAACAATAACCCTTCGCTTTTTTCATCGAGTCTGCCCACAGCCATCGTGCCTGTTGGAAAATCGTACAACGCGCCTAAAAATTTCTTTTTGTGTGCTTTTTTTTGCTGACTCACAAACTGACTGAGCATGCCCGAAGGCTTGTAGATTTTGAAATGACGGTGAATGATATCGGTCATTTACGAACGCGCTGCCTCCGCCTCGATTTCTTTAGCAATTGCTTCCACTTCATCTAACACACGAAGAAGATTGCCGCTCCACAATTTTTCAATTTCAGCTTCCGAATAACCCCTGCGAACCAATTCTAAGGTCACATTAAAGGTTTCCGAAGCATCGCTCCAACCTTCAATTCCTCCGCCGCCATCAAAATCGGAACTAATCCCCACATGGTTGATCCCGATCTTTTTTACTAAATAATCGATATGGTTTACAAAATCCACCACATCTACCTGAGGCGGTAGTTCGGGAAGCTTCTCAAGTTTTTTATCGCGCAGCGGAATTAGTTTTCGATACTGCTCGAAGTAAGCGCGACGTTCTACCGTAGGCAAGGCCATCACTTCTTCGCGCTCTAGCCATTCCATTCCAAGAGAATCTGCCACTTGTTTGGCTACTTCAATTTCCACTTCGGTACGCGCATCGTCCTTTTCTTTGTTCAGATAACTCTGAAACGCCACCGTTTGAACAACGCCGCCATTTTCTTTGAGCCATTCCAATTGCTCGTCGTCTAGGTTTCTACTGTGGTTACAAAGCGCTCGGGCAGAGGAATGGGAGGCTATAATAGGGGCCTTTGAAAGTTCGATCATGTCTTTCATCGCTTTTTTGCTCGGGTGCGATACGTCGATCATCATTCCCAGGCGATTCATTTCCACAATCACCTGTTTGCCCAAATCACTGAGTCCGTCGTGCAGCCACTCATCGTTTACTTCCCCCGTATTGCTGTCGCACAACTGACTGTGGCCGTTGTGAGCCAACGACATATAACGTCCCCCTAATTCATAAAACTCTGCTACCCGGCTGAGATCTTCGCCTACCGGATACCCATTCTCAATACCGATCATGGCCACCTTTTTCCCTTCGGAATGGATTCGGCGTACGTCATCACTAGTAAGGGCCAGGGCGATCTCGTTGGGTGCGATTTCAGTCGTAAGCCGATGAATCGCATCAAATTTAGAAATTGCATTGGCATAGGCCTTCTCATACCCCGACGGTGTTAAGCTATCTTGCCCAGTATATACAATGAACCACGCTACATCTAGGCCGCCTTCCTTCATTTTAGGAAGCGTAATTTGCGTGTCCAGTTCTTGAGTATAGTTGATAGAGTCGGTAAAATTGGCCACATTGATATCGCAATGCGTGTCTAAGGTGATCACATTTTTATGAATGGCTTTTGCTTTCGCGATGAGTTCGGTTTCAGACATAGCTTTCTTTTCAGAAGTTTTATTTTGATTACAAGAAACGATTCCTAGAGATAGGGACGTAAAAAGCAAAAGTGTGGTTGTTTTCATAACAGGTTTTTGAGAAGAAATACGAATAAGAAATAGCAATAAATTATTGTATAAACTTACCAATTTTAAATTACTTGCAGTCTTTGGTCAACGAATTTCGCAAGACGCTTCTCCCAAAATGTCGTATCTTAATTCAATAATTAAATGCTATGAAATCAATATACATACTACTCGCATGCTTCCTAGGTTGCTTTTCCATACTTCAAGCACAAGAAAATCCCTGGCACGAGTTACAATCTAAGTACCACGAAGGTATAGACGATCCGTACCTTCCCGTTGACAAAGATACCATGCAGCGGCAACCTGCCTATGTACAACGCACGGCCACTTTTTTCACGACTCAGGTAAATGTGGATGGCAGCGGGATGGATATCGTTGGCGATGCTGCTAACGAACCGAGTATTGCCGTGGATCCTACCAATGCCGATCGCATTGTGATAGGGTGGCGGCAGTTTGATGCCATCGCCAGCAACTTCCGGCAGGCCGGGTACGGATATTCAACAGATGGAGGTATTACATTTACGTTTCCCGGAGTGTTAGATCCCGGCGTTTTTAGAAGTGATCCGGTTTTGGATTTTGATCTCGATGGAAATTTTTATTACAACAGTTTGCAAGATAGCTTTGAATGCGATGTATTCGAAATAACCGATGGTGGTGTCGTTTGGGAAGCCCCGGTACCAGCCCGGGGCGGTGACAAACAGTGGATGCGAATCGACCGAAGCGGAAGCGATAGCGACGGCTTTAATTATTCCTATTGGAATTCTAGCTTCACCACCTGTCCGCCTGGCAATTTTACCCGTTCCACCGATGGCAGTGAAACCTTTGAAACGTGTATCGAGGTGGCCGGCGATCCCTTTTGGGGAACCTTAGCCGTGGATGACAGTGGAGTGCTCTACCTCGTAGGAGTAGGGGGAAGTTCGGGAGTGATCGTGGTGCGTTCTCTGAACGCTCAAAATGCTGGGAGCAGCATTGTTTGGGAGACTCCTTCGGAAGTTGACCTGCAAGGCTTTCTAAATGCCGGTGTTTTGGTAAATCCGGTTGGGCTGCTCGGGCAAGCCTGGGTAGATGTAGATATTTCGAGTGGTCCCGGCGCCGGAAATGTGTATGTATTGGCTTCCGTAGAGCGAACAAATGGTGATCCGGCCGATGTTATGTTTTCAAGAAGCACCGATGGCGGTGTGACCTTTGAAACTGCCCTGCGTTTGAACACCGATGCGGGTTCAAATGCTTATCAATGGATGGGAACCATGTCGGTAGCACCAAACGGAAGAATCGACGTGGTGTGGCTCGATACTCGCGATGCGCCTTCAGGAACCGTTGACTCTGTGTTATATTATACCTTTTCGGACGATCAGGGAACTACCTGGGAACCCGAAATGATTCTTTCGGATGCCTTCGATCCAACTATTGGGTATCCGAATCAAAGTAAGATGGGCGACTATTTCGATATGGTTAGCACCAATCAAGGGGCGCATCTGGCCTGGGCGAATACCTTAAATGGCGGACAAGATGTGTACTACACCTTTATCGAACCCGAATCCTTCGGACTTGCCGAAGTGCCCCTTGCCGATGCCGTTACCATCTACCCCAATCCGGTCACTTCAGAAACGGTAATCGATCTTAATTTTCCGACAGCACAGACAACGCGTATTTCGGTGATCGATCTGCAGGGGAGAGAGGTGCAACTAATACACCCTGCTAGCGACCTACAACAGCGTACGCTGCGCTGGGAAGGGGCAGATCAGCTATCTGCTGGAGTTTACTTTATACGCGTTCAGGTAGGAGCACAACTACTTCATAAAAAAGTAGCGGTGCGTTAAGAGATTTTTTCAAAAGGGAGTTTTACCTTTACCCCATGGCTAAGAACGATCCCTACGCTGCCCTGCGTTTTAGAGAATTCAACTTATTTCTGTTGGTGCGTTTTGCCATGGTATTCGCTTGGTCCATGCAATTTGTGGTCATTGAATGGGAGGTGTATAGTATAACTAAAAATCCGCTGTCGCTTGGGATCATCGGACTTATGGAAGTGATTCCCGCAGTGTCTCTGGCCTTATTTGCAGGCCATATTGTCGATCAACGGGAAAAAAGAAACCTACTCGTAACCTGTATTTTTGGGTTTTCTGTGGTGAGCTTAGGACTGTTTTTGATCACTTGGCCGGAAGTAGTAGGAGATCTCGTATCACGCACCAAACTCACCATTATTTATGTGTTGGTCTTCTTAGGTGGCGTAGTACGTGCCTTTATAGGTCCTACTATCTTTTCATTATTTTCACTCTTAGTTCCGAAGAAAGTCTATCCCAATGCTGCGACCTGGAGTAGTTCGGTATGGCAAATGGGCGCGGTGGTAGGTCCGGCAGTTGCCGGTTTTTCAATTCATTGGATCGGCGTACACGGCTCGATGTTCGCGATCTTTGGTTGTTCGTTGACCGCCTTATTGGTATTGCTTCAAATTCCGAAGAAACCCATCTTAAACCCAAAACTAGGTGAACCGGTCTGGCAGAGTTTGAAAGAAGGCATCCGCTTCGTGCGAAAGACGAAAGTCATTTTAGGAGCCATTACGCTCGATATGATCGCTGTGCTTTTTGGAGGAGCCGTCGCGCTGCTTCCTGTCTACGCACAGGATATTTTAAAAGTAGGCCCCGAAGGTTTTGGAGTCCTGCGCGCCGCACCGGCAGTGGGTGCCTTGGTGATGATGTTCACCTCGGCGTACTTCCCTTTGAATAAACATGCCGGGATGAAATTGTTGATGGCGATCTTTGGCTTCGGAATCTGTATTATCATCTTTGGAATTTCCACTTCCTTTTGGTTGTCTGTGGTCGCCTTATTCTTTAGCGGTTTGACCGATGGAATTTCGATGATCATTCGTCAAACCATTCTTCAACTGAGAACTCCCGATTCGATGCGCGGAAGGGTAGCGTCTGTAAACTCGATGTTCGTAGGGTCTTCCAATGAATTAGGTGCCTTTGAAAGTGGATTAACCGCTAAACTCATGGGAACGGTAACCGCTGTTGTTTTTGGTGGTACCATGACATTGATCACCGTGGTAAGTACCGGTTTGGCCCTTCCGAAGTTGCGAAAATTAGACTTGCGAAAAGATTTGGAAGCACACGAAGCGAGTGACACTTAAATTAAAAGATCCAACCCAACAGCCAAAAAATTACAAAAAATAAAATGATGGTTCCGAGGCAACCAAGTTTGCCGCCTAATTTACGAGCTGCCCAAAAGGCGATAATGGCACGAAGTAATTTTTTCATAGGTGAGTTGTTTTCTATAAAATTAAGATACCAAAGCTCCTCCAACAATTATTTATAACAACTTTAATATTGTATAACAGAATTTGTTCATCATTGTTCAAATAGTTGATCGAGCATCAGGGCCTCCATAGAAATGAAATAGACCTTTGAAATTCCGCCATAGTCGCCTTCCGGGGATGGTTCATCGCGCGTAAAGAAAAAGAAGTTACCATCCCAGGTCATGCCGGTAGGGCATTCATTTTGCCCTGTATTGATCATCGCTCCCAAAGGCTGTGCCTGTTGCCATTGTCCATCTGCTCCGCGCTTACTTACATAAATGTCGTCGCCTCCTTGAGTGTCGGGTCGGCCGTAGGATTGGAAAAATAAATAGTTACCATCAGGTGAAAGTTTTGGAGCGTATTCCCAGTATTTTTCGGTATTGATAGTGGCCGCTAAAGGTTGCGGCTCCGAGAAACCCGATTCGGTTTTTGTGGTTTGGTAGAGATCAATACCTTCCGTTCCGGGACGCTGAGTACAGAGATAAAACGTTTCACCATCAACCGTGTGAAAATGGTTTTCATTGCTTACAGGCCATTGCTCACCTTCGGCTTGCACATAATTGATTGTTGGTGAAAGTGGGGAGGGAGAGCTCCATCCTTCGTCGCTCTTTTTCGTCATCCAGACATTGGTATCGAAGTTGCCGAGATTTGGGCGCCCTTCAATAGCACGTTCACTTCCGAAATACAATGTGCTGCCATCCGGAGTGAGATTCGGGTACTCGTCGCGATCTGTAGAGAATGAGGTGATTTCCGGTGTTGACCAACCTTTCTCTTCAGAATACGTAGCATAATAAATACGCTGTTTTTCTTCACCTTTGCGACGCGTAAAGTAAATAGTTTTATTATCAGGAGCGAAGACCAGATCGAATTGAGTCGATTCGTCCATGGAAACAATTCCGGGCAAAAATACCTGTGGCGTGTCAATGATCGTTTCAGAAATATGTGACGAAGTAATTGGAACTTCTTGAGCGTTACAAGCGCCAAGTATCAATAATGTGATGGCAATTATTAGCTGTTTCATAAGGTATTGTTTAAGATTTGTAACCAATTTGTTTTCAATAGGGCAATGGCCTTGTTGATTTCGTGACGCTCCAAATGGGAGATGATTTGATCATGCTGTGCTTCGGAAGAGGTGTCAAAACCGTATTCCTGCATAAAGTCTAATTCATAGAAAAAAATGCGAACTTTCAGATCACTCAGAATATGAAGGACGGTATCATTCTCGCAGTATTGGGTGAGCGTTTCGTGAAAGCTCATATCAGCCTGAATGCGTTCGAGGGCTGTTTTTGCAGTGCTGAATAACCGTTGCTTCTCTCTTAATTTATAAATCAAGACAGTTCCATATTGAGTTTGCTCCATAGCAAGACATTCCAAAGCGGCTACGATGGGGTAGAGTTGTGGAATCTCACTAGTTTCTAATTCTGGAATTTGGAACCCACGATTTGGAACCGATTGTACGATCTGCGCTTGCTCGAGTTGCGTGAGTGCTTCCCGAATGGGGGTGACGCTTACGTTAAGATCACGCGCCAACTGGGCCAAAGACAAAAAATCACCCGGACCTAACGTGCCTTCAGTCATGGCCTTTAAAAGCTGCTGCTTAACGGTAGTACGAAAGTGTAATGCGGAGTTCACTTCAGCAAGATACTTAAACGTATACGATTTAACAAATTAAAATTACGTATAAAAAAACCCTGCGAGGGGTGCAATCTCACAGGGCTTTTGATAAGCGATAATGCCTCTAGGAGGTAATCGCTTGTTCTTTTTTCTTAGCATTTTTCTTTACTAAACTTTCAAGCTCGCGTGCTTTGTCTGCGATGCTTTGTCCGGCACCTTGAACTTTATTGCCGATGTTCTTCTTTGTGTCGGCAGGAAGGGCGCGGTATCCAAAATAGGCAGCTGCTGCTGTTCCTAATCCAATAAGTGCCCAAATTCCTGTTTGCTTGTTTCGTCTATTCATAGTGTCTTGATTTTTTATTAATTAGTACCTTAAAGATACGTGATAACTATAGCCAGATCATAATTTAAAACCCACTTTAGTATAAGTTTAATAGGGGTTTAAGGGTTTTTAAGAATTTTCGGGACTCCCAATATTTTATTGATAGTAGCATAGGAGGGAAGTATGAATGTTCCTCTAAAGTGAGGTAGACAATTTCTATCTTCGGAAACATTCAAATTAAAAAATAGAACACATGACAAAGCAACCTCTTCTCACCCCATATAAAAATAACGTAGCGCTAAAGAATCGCATCATAATGGCGCCAATGACCCGTAGTCGGGCTGATAATCCTGAAAAGAAACCCGTGGATGAACTGCACGGCGTTTATTACGAGCAACGCGCTTCTGCCGGACTCATTATTACGGAAGGGTCTCAGGTATCCGAACGTGCCGTGGGGTATATCAACACCCCCGGTATCCATACCGAAGCGCAAGTAGCCGGTTGGAAACAGGTTACCGATCGGGTGCACCAGCAAGGAGGGAAGATCTTTATTCAACTTTGGCATGTAGGGCGTATGTCGCATCCTTATTTTCACGATGGCGCATTGCCGTTAGCGCCTTCTGCCATCAACCCGGAGGCCCAGTCCTATACGCCGGAAGGTTTTAAAGATACGGTAACCCCTAAAGCAATGACGCAGAACGAGATTGATGAGACGATATCTGACTTCCAACAAGCCGCTAAAAACGCAGTGGCAGCTGGTTTCGATGGCGTAGAGATCCATTCTTCTAACGGCTATTTATTTCATCAGTTTTTCAACGGAACTTCAAATACGAGAACCGACAAGTACGGGGGAAGCATCGAGAATCGGGCACGCTTCTTTTTTGAAACCCTCGATGCCATCAAGGAAGTAATTCCGCAGGAAAAAATTGGCGCCCGATTTAATCCTTCCTTACATGGTGTCTTCGGAATGACCATGGATAAAGAAACCATTCCCACCTTTGAGTACATCATTCAAAAACTCAACGACTACAACCTAGCGTATGTTCACCTTTCGGAACCCTTTACCGATGTGTCCAACATCCCGTTTGCGGTAACCGAAATTGCCAAGCACTTTCGCCCTTTGTACAACGGCACCTTAATGATCAACAGCAATTTCGATCAGGAGTCTGGAAATAAGGTGATCGAGGCAGGACATGCCGATCTGGTGGCCTTCGGAAAGCTATACATTTCGAATCCCGATCTCGTAGAACGCTTTGCGGAAGATGCGCCCTTAGCCGAATGGGATAAGGATACCTTTTATACGCCGGGGAAGAAGGGGTATATTGATTACCCAGCTCTTGAAGATAAAAAAACTTCATAACGAAAAAGTTCTAAAGTCATATATGCTGCGGCGCTGCTCATTGAATGAACTTGGTAGTGGGTCGCAGCATTTCTTTTTTGCTTGGTCCTGGAACGTTAAAACCCTTCAACTCCTAAAAAAAATTATAGAATAATCGTATTTTGAACGGTACACTATTTTCTATAGACATTCGAATCAACCAAAAAGTATTAACCATGAAACACCGAATTACACTCCCAGTAGTACTCCTTTTTGCCTTTTTATTTGCTGTACCGCTTCAGGGGCAAGAAATTACCGATAAAACCTTTTCCGGCTTAATGCTGCGGAATATCGGTCCGGCCTTCACCTCCGGTAGAATTGCAGATATCGCCATTCATCCCGAAAACGAAAACGTATGGTATGTAGCCGTAGGATCGGGTGGTGTCTGGAAAACAACAAATTCTGGAACGACCTGGAAGCCTATTTTTGACAATGAAGCCTCGTATTCTATTGGAGCTATTACCATAGACCCCAACAATCCGCATACTATCTGGGTAGGGACGGGCGAAAATGTAGGAGGACGGCACGTGGCTTTTGGAGATGGAGTATACGTGAGCCATGATGACGGCGCGAGCTGGAAAAACATGGGCTTGCCTAATTCGGAACATATCTCGAAGATTGTGGTGCATCCAGACGACTCGAACGTGGTTTGGGTCGTTTCTCAAGGGCCGTTGTGGACTGCTGGAGGAGAACGCGGAATTTATAAAACAACCGACGGCGGAACTACGTGGAAGCGAACCCTGGGGGATGCCGAATGGGTAGGGGCCACCGATCTGGTGATCGATACTTTAGATCCTGATGTGTTATACGCAGCCACCTGGCAACGGCAACGAACGGTGGCCGGGTATTTGGGTGGCGGACCCGGTTCCGGACTTCATAAAAGTACCGATGGGGGCGAGACGTGGACGAAGTTAAGTAGCGGACTCCCAAGTTCTAATTTGGGAAAAATCGGACTCGCGATTTCTCCATTCGATCCGGATGTGATCTACGCGGCCATCGAAGAAGATCGCACCAAAGGAGGCGTGTACATGTCGGAGAACCGAGGCGCCTCCTGGACCAAACAATCGGATGCGGTTTCCGGCGGAACCGGCCCTCACTATTATCAGGAGCTGTACGCCTCTCCACATCACGAAGGGAAGCTGTTCTTAATGAGCAATTATGTTCAGATTTCAGACGACCACGGAAAAACCTTTTACACCATGAATGAAGAGAACAAACATGTGGACAGTCATGCGATGGCGTTTAAAGCTTCCGACCCAAATTATGTGCTCTTCGGAACCGATGGCGGTTTGTACGAAAGCTTCGATCTTACCGATAGTTGGAAGTTCATTCGAAACCTTCCGATTACACAATATTTTAAACTCGCGGTAGACGATTCAGAACCGTTTTACAATATTTACGGGGGAACCCAAGACAATGGATCGCACGGCGGACCCTCACAAACCACCTATTCTGACGGGATCACCAATTCCGATTGGTGGAAAACCTTAGGAGCCGACGGTCACCAGTCGGCTATCGAACCCGGAAACCCCAACATTACCTACGGAGAGTTTCAGCAGGGAGCCTTGTGGCGTATCGATCAAACTACCAAAGAAACCGTGTTTATTCAGCCGCAGGCTAGAGCTGGAGAACCTTTTGAGCGCTTCAATTGGGATGCCCCCATCCTGGTGAGTCCGCATAACCCCAAACGCCTGTATTTCGCGTCGCAGCGCGTGTGGCGTTCGGAGAATCGGGGAGACGATTGGACCCCTATTTCCGAAGATCTTACCCTTAATCAGGACCGTATGACTTTTCCGTACTACGGAAAACAACAAAGTTGGGACAACGCCTGGGATGTGGTGGCCATGTCGAATTACAACACCATTACTTCGTTGGCAGAGTCGCCCAAGCAAGAGGGACTTATTTACGCCGGAACTGATGATGGAATTATTCAAACTACGGAAGATGGCGGAAACACCTGGCGGAAATCTACGCTCAGCAACATTAAAGGACTCGGAAACGTGCCGTTTGTGAATGATGTGCGCGCCGATTTGTTTGATGCGAATGTGGTGTACGTTACCGTAGACAATCATAAATACGGCGATTACAAGCCCTATATTCTGAAAAGCTCTGACAAGGGAAGAAGCTGGTCGCTGATCAGTGGCGACCTGCCGGTACGCATGTTGGTTTGGCGTTTGGTACAAGATCACGTGGATAAAAACCTATTGTTCGCTGCCACCGAATACGGTATTTATTTTACGTACAACGGCGGAAAGAACTGGGTAGAACTCGGTGGAGGGGTACCTACCATCTCCTTCAGAGACATTACCATCCAACGGCGGGAAGACGATCTGGTGGGCGCTTCCTTTGGACGTGGCTTTTTTATTCTGGATGATATAAGTCCGTTGCGAAACTTTAACGCCGCTATGCTTTCTAAAGAAGCCACGCTATTCCCAATTAAGGATGCGCATTGGTATTCGGAAGCGAGTAGAGTAGGGAGTCAGGGTGACGCGGAGTATAAAGCCCCGAACGCTCCATTTGGCGCACGATTCACCTATTACTTAGCCGATGGCTATAAATCGTTGAAAGACGAGCGCAAAGAACGTGAAAAGACGAATACTAACTTTCCCGGCTGGGAGGCATTAGAAGCAGAAACCAACCAAGACGGACCCAAAGTATTGTTCTTGATCAAAGATGCTAATGGAAATTTGGTCAATACGATTGAGGGGACTAATAAAAAAGGTTTTAATCGAGTGAATTGGGAATTGAACTACCCAGATAAACGAGGTGAGCGACTTTCTGGTAAGGGAGACGGTATCGGTACCGGAAATGTGATGGTGACGCCCGGAACCTATTCAGCTACTTTGGTAAAACGCGTGGACGGAGTAACGACCACGCTTCAAGGTCCGCAAGAATTTAAAGTAGTCGCCATGTATGACGGTGCACTGCCACGCAAGTCCTTTGAAGAAATGAACAACTTTAGAGAAGAAGTGTTTGCGTTTCAGCAAGACCTCACGGCCACGAATATGATGATGACACGCCAATTGGATAAAGTTGCGGCCATGAAACGAGCGGCTAATAAAGCAACTTCTAATAATGACGCCTTATTGCAAGACATCAACAAAGCGCGCATGGACCTATTGGCGATCGAAAAAGAACTGCGTGGCGATTCGGTGAAGGATGAAATAGGGGAGCGGTCGAACCCAACAGCCAATGATGGCGGAAGAATTGGTTGGGTAGCCTTTGGCAACACCTATGGGCCTACCGGAACGCACAAAGCGTTGCTGGAGCGTGTTGAAGGACAGTTACGCACGGTGAAGTCGAAATTAAAAACCATGCAGAACAACACCTTGCCGGCGCTGGAACGCCGACTCAAAGCTGCGGGTGCCCCGTGGATCGAAGGGCAGGGGTTGATGGGGAATTAGATATCAGTTAGTATTTAGTTTTGAGTATTGAGTAATAAGAAAAAGGACGTAGGACTTTGAATTTATGACATAGTATTCAGGACGTAAAACCTATGAAATGAAAAAACGACTCCGTCCCCGGAGTCGTTTTTTTTATGCATGGACTGGAAAAAATTAGCTTCCAACATAGTTGAGAAGTTGTTGGAGTTCGGCTTCGTCACTGAGCGAAATACCATTGACTTCGATATAGGTTTCGATGGCGTCTCTATTTAGTTCTTTTGTGGCGAACTGTTTTGCAAACCCGCGTTTGCTGAGTTTTACCTTTTCAAGCCTGCCGTTTTCTTCCACGTAATACCGCTCATTCCGAATATATTTATTTGTTCTGCGGTTGACCATAGGGTTAGGAGAACTCTTGGAATATTTGATGGTATAGTATTTATAAATCGTAATGTCTTCATTAAAGAAAAGCTCGAGCAAGGTTGGTTTCCCGTCTAATGTAAGGGTTCTAAAGATTTTGTCTTTGATAATAATTTGCAGAATGTTCTTGGTGTCGAAGGTATATACTTTGGTTTCGTCATATAGTGCCTCAAATTTGTTATCCATTAAATTGATATTGGCCTTGTCAATTTTGTAGCGCCCTTGTTCTTTTAAGTAGATCGTGGCTTCCAGGTCCCATGCATCGAAATAATACGCAGAACCGTCGGTTCGGGTTCTGGCATTGACAAATTCTGGGCCCATATTAAAGCCGCTTTGGTTTCCGAAACCAGAACGGGTGGTTTTTAAGGAGTTGGTATAGTCTTCGTCCTGGGCGAAAACAGTGAACGTAAAAAGGAAAATAAGAAAGGAAAAAACGAATTTCATAAGTAGGGTTTAAATGTCCTGAGACGCAAATATATCATTTCTATAGACAATAAGGTTAGGGGGTTGGTGAGTTGGTGGGTTAGTTAGTGGGAAAGGCTTGGGTAACTGATGGTAGGAGGGGAGTGTAATGTGTGTGGAATGGAGATATTTGTTAATATCTAACCAATAAGATTCCACAATAATATCTCATATTTCAAATGTTCACTTATATTTATTATGTAATTTTTTAGATATGAATCGCATAAAAGAAGTTTTAAAATCTAAAGGAATTAAACAGACTTGGTTATCTGAAAAACTGGGAAAAAGCTATAATATGGTCAATTCTTATGTGCAGAATAGGACTCAGCCAAGTTTAGAAGTGCCTTTCAAAATAGCAGAAATTCTGGAAGTTGATGCAAAGGATTTAATTAATTCAAATAGATTGTAGTTATGGATGTGCATAGTTCAGAAACTAGAAGTTATAATATGAGTCAAATAAAAGGTAAGAATACAAAGCCTGAATTATTAGTTCGAAAATTTCTACATGCTCATGGTTATAGATATACTTTACATGACAAAAGATTACCCGGTAAACCGGATATTGTCTTGAAAAAGTACAAAGCAATAGTGGATGTAAGAGGCTGTTTTTGGCATTTACATCAAGGTTGTAAATATGGAGAATTGGTTAACACTCCGTCAGAGAAGATGACTTCCAAAAGAAAATTTGCTGTCCAAAGAGATGAAATAAATATGTCGCTATGGAATGAAGCTGGATGGAAAGTAATTGTTATATGGGGAGAATGTCAATTGGAACCAAGAAAAAAACTATCAAAAAAAAGAGAACAAACATTGAATAATATTCTTAATAATTTAAAATTGTGAAAATACCTGTAATTGACATATTTGCAGGACCAGGTGGTTTAGGTGAAGGGTTTATGTCTGTAACTGACAACAATGGTGAATCTGTATTTGATATTAAGCTATCGATTGAAAAAGATATACATGCTCATAAAACATTAGTTTGGCGTAGTTTTTATAGGCAATTTGTAAAACACAATAAAGAAGTCCCTAAAGAATATTACGAAGCTTATAGAGAAAGAGATCTTAAGAAACGTGAACATCTAATTGAAAATACCCTTGATAAATATCCAGAAGGAAAAATTGCAAGAAATGAAGCAAGGCTTATTGAGTTAGGAGCTGATAAATGGCCTGCTAAAAAGGTGGATAATCTCATTAAAAAACAATTAAGCGGATATTCTGGAAATTGGGTTTTAATTGGAGGCCCTCCCTGTCAAGCCTACTCAAATGTTGGTAGATCTAGAGTTGGTGGAATACATAAAGAAGATCACAGAGTTTATTTGTATAAGGAATATTTACGGATTATTGAAGAACATTCTCCTTCAGTTTTTGTTATGGAGAATGTCAAGGGATTGTTATCAGCAAAAGTCGAAGAAGAGAAGGTGTTTGATTGGATGAAAAGAGATTTACAACTCGGAGGTGAGTATGGAATACATTCATTTATAAAACCTGTTAGTAGTGATAAAGATTTTCTAATTAAGTCTGAATTTTATGGAGTACCGCAGAAAAGACACAGAGTTATTTTACTAGGTCTCAAGAAAGGAGTTAAGCATAATAATACTTTTCTCAAGCCAAAGAAGCCAATTACATTGAGATCTGTTATTGAAGAATTACCGTCGTTAAGGAGTGGATTGAATAGAGAGTTTGATAAATATGATTTGAACCAGAGAAATGCAAACGGCAGCTCAAAACGTATTTACAAAAATATACAAGATTCTGATGCTGAATGGCAATTGTACTTGAATAAATTCATTTTGAAAATTAAAGAATGGGGAGAACTAAATTTAAACGGATTAAGTGATGGTGCTCCATTTTTTAAGTTTGGAATTGGTAGTGAGTTCATTCCTTATAAAATTTCAATATCAAAAACACACCCTTTAAGGGACTGGTATTATGATGCGAAATTAAGAGGTTTGGCTAATCATGAATCGAGATCGCATCTCACTCAAGACCTAATGAGATACTTATTTGCAAGTTTATATGTGGAGAAGAAGAACACATTTCCTAGACTTTCAGACTTTGCAAGACATAATGAAGATTTGGTGCCAGATCATGCGAATGTAAATTCAGGAAAGTTTACAGATCGTTTTCGTGTTCAAGTTCCTGATCTACCAGCCACTACTGTTACTAGTCATATTTCAAAGGACGGACATTATTTTATTCATTATGATCCTACTCAATGTCGTTCCTTGACTGTAAGAGAAGCAGCAAGAATTCAGACTTTCCCAGATAATTACCTTTTTAGAGGTAGCAGAACACAACAATTCCATCAAGTAGGTAATGCTGTTCCGCCTTATTTAGCCAAACAAATGGGCGAAATAGTTTCAAATATTCTGAAATAATATATGAATATTTTCATTTTGTATACTATATAATTAGTATATAGTAATATATTAATATTATACTTTTTATATTTCCATTAAAATCATACATTTGTATTGTAAATACATTTTTTTAATATATTATGAAATCTAAAAGAGAAAGATTTGAAGATGTTGCTAGTAAAAGAGTCCAATATATAATTGACAAACTCGAATTGTTAGGCAATTGTTCAAATAGGAATAACTATGACTTTAATGAGAATGATGTAAAGAAAATGTTTTCAGTTATAAAAGATACTTTAAGAAAAACTGAGCAAAGGTTTAATGACGAAATCGCAAAAAAGTCAAAGCAATCATTTAAATTTTAAACTATGACACTAAAACTTCCTTATTGGCAATTTGCTTCAACTGGTGGTGGTTCTGAAGATGGAGTTTCAAATCCTGAAGTCGAATACTTTGAAGGTGACTATAATTACTTCTTGGCTAGGGAAATTTTACAGAATGCTCTTGATGTACGACTAGATAAAGAAAAACCTGTTAGAGTAGTTTTTTCTTTAGAAGAATTCTCCCAGTTAATGTTTCCTGATCACAAACAATTTTTAGAAATATGGAAAAGTGCACAAAAGTTTTGGCCGAAAGATAATTTAAAGTGCCAAGAGTTTCTTAAAAACGGTTTTAATTGCTTGACTAGTGACAAAATAAATGTTTTAAAAATTTCAGATTACAATACTGAAGGTCTTAACGGTGGAGATAATGATAGAGAAGAGGGGTGGTTTGGGTTGGTTAGATCTGTTGGTTCTTCCAATAAAAATGAAGGTCAAGGAGGTTCATTTGGTATTGGTAAAGGTGCGCCCTTTGCAGCTTCTTATTTAAGAACATGCTTTTATTCTACAGTCAATAAACTTGGACAAAATGTATTTCAAGGTGTTAGTAAAATAGTTAGTCATGATGATAATAATGGAGATGTTAAAAGAGGATATGGTTCTTTTGGCTTAGATAATCAGAGTTCTGTAAGAAATCGAAAACAGATTGATGAGCACATGGTTAGAAAGGGTAGAGGCCTTGATATTTATATTATGGGTTATAAAATTGAAGATGATTGGCAACGGAAGCTACTCGAATCAGTTCTCAGAAATTTTTGGCCTGCAATCTTGCATAATGAATTAGAGGTAGAGATTGACGGTGAAACCTTAAGTAGTAGAAATCTTGAAGAAAAATTAATCCACTATTTTATAAATGAACCCACCAAAGACAATAATAAGCCGGAAGGGAACCCTCTGGAGTATTTTAGAGCTTTTAAGAATAGTGACGAAATATTTGATGATAAAACTGAGATTCTAAGTGATGTTAGATTTTATTTTAGAAAATCTGATGAACATTTAAATAGAATAGCAATGATTCGGAAATCGAAAATGGTTATTTACACTAGAGCATTTCGCTTTCCAGCCAACTACTCGGGGGTTTTCATTTGTGAGAACGATAAAGGAAATCGTGAGTTAAGAAAAATGGAATCGCCGGAACACGATCGATGGGATAAGCATAGGCATAAAGAAAAAGGAAGTCAGATAGAGCTTGAAATAAACACTTTCATTAAAAGCAGTTTGAAATCTTTAACACGTATAGAAGAAAGTGAGCTTTTAGACATTCCTGGTGTTCATAAGTATCTTCCTTTTGATGAAGGCGGGGACCTTTCAGGAGATAATGGAAATGGAGGAGAATATACTGGGAAGGAAAGTGAAAGTGAATCAAGTAAGGAAATTGGCAAAAGTGAAGAGTTTGAAAAGGATGTCTTGGTTTCACCATACAAAGTAGCAGTTATAAACACACCTATAGAAGGAGTCGGTGGAGAAGCTATTATTTTAGGTAGGACAAAAAATAAACGAACAAAAAAGAAAAAAAGAGGTGGAGGAGGAGAAGGGAAAAATAATGCTCTTTTGCGTGAAGGACTTAAATCGAGAATTTATTTGAAAGACAAGAAGAACAATGAATTACTATATAGAATTATAATAGATAGTGAAATTACGGGTAATTGTAATTTAAAACTGTTTGCTATAGGTGAAACGTCTGTTGAAAAAATTAAAATTTTAGATGCAAAAGACGTAAATGGGAATAAATATTTAGCAAGTGGATATAGAATAATGAAGGTTCCTCTGTCAAAAGGCAATAAACTAATGTTAGATGTTAAAATCAATAGTTTAATAAAAATGTCATTAAAATTAGAAGGCTATGGTTTACAATAATAGAGAATATCCTCACCCTGTATTAGGTATTGAAAATGCAATTAAAGGGAAATTTAATGTGCATTTAAGTGTCAAAGCCGGGAAAGATACGATTAAAATAGAACCCGTTTTTGATTTGGAAAACATGGATATTATCAGCATGATTCAAAATGGACAAGCGTTATTTGCTACGCAAGTATATTGCAGGTCAACAATGTATAGATCATTATTTAAATCAGAAAGTAGTGTTCAGCAAAAGATTATTATCCCAACAAAGGAATTAAGAAATGAAGTTCAATTAGATTTTTTTGTTTGTGCTGCAAAGGATATAAAGGATTACTGCAATTCTCAAGCACATGCAGATTATAACGGTGTTTATTTTCAATTAGGCAAAGGAGAAATTCTGGCTTATGGAGGGCAAGGTGTTTTCCATGCAAATAAAACTCCAGAAGAGTTAAAAGCTATTTCGTCATTTATGCAAATTGAAAAAACAGAAAAAGAAAATGGTCCAATACAAAATTCTTATCACGGTGAAAAAATTATAGTACAACTATCTAAGAACGACTATGAAAAATATAGAGATATAGCTGGGCATCAATATGCTGAACAACTTCTGCACAGCTCTGTAGTTTTACCTGCATTAATGGATGCGATTGAAATTGTTAAAGATCCAACAAGTGAGTTCAGTGATAATAGCTGGTTCAAGATATTACAGAGTTTAGTAGAAGAAAAAAGTAAAGGCAATGATAATGCATTATTTTCTGGTCAAAAAATTCTTGATAATCCTTTAAATAGAACTTTTAAAACAATTGATAACCTAGTCTATAATGAGTAAAATAATCTTATGAAAATACAAGAAAGTCATATTGAGCAAAAAATATTTTCGTCTGGCTACTTAAATCATATATATCTTCAGGTTTTCGATAATAAGAAATTTTCGCATTATGAACAGATGGAATTTCCTCTGGAAAAAGAAAATGTTCATCCAAATGGTGGAAGTAGAATATATGTACCTAATAATATAACCTTAGCTATTCCTGAAGGAAATAAAGGTGCTGATTTAAAGGAGATTGAGAATACTAAGATTATTTACGAAGCCTTTCGAACTTTAACACCTACGCAGGCATCAGATCCGAGATTATGGACATATTTAACCCATGTAACTTTTTGGGAATATATGAGAAAACGATGGCCAGTTGCAGAACTACAAAAGGATAAAAAGAAAAATTATATTAAAGAAAGATATTTACTCACCACAACAAATCTTAGGACATTAACTCATAATGGAATTTCAAGGTTATGGTGGTTTGGATATCTAACCTATGATGAAAACCGTGAAAATCCTTGGGAATTAACCGAAACATTGTTGAAAGGAACTGATCTTCCTACAAGTTTGTTAGAAAGGGCAATAGGCACTAATAAAAATATTAGAACTGGTGTTCTTGAGTTTTTTTCAGAAAATCCTTCTTTAATAACTTCAAAATCAGTTCAAGAAATATTAAAGATGCTAAATCTAGTTGGAGGGGTAAAAAACCTACCATTCCTGGAATCCAACGAAATAAAAGAAATTATGAATGAACTAAAAAATGTAGCATAAATGCATTATCCTTATCAAATGGCACAAAAAGGTCTTGCAAACTTGAAAGCCGCAATTCATATGATATTAAAAGATGCTCCATCCAAAGGATGGCATCAGAAATGTATATATACGCCGCACAATAGGTATAAATTATGGTCATAGTGGTAAGCATCAAGATCACATACCAAGAACTATGCTTGAGATAATGAAAACCGTAGGAGTAGTGATTCAAGATGAAAAAACCAAAAAATGGAAGCTAAATAGGTAAATCTGCCTCATAAAATTATGGCTAAAACAATAGGAGAGTGGAGCGACCCTATTTTATGGGTTTAGTAATACATAATCTTGCGAGTTTCAACTTTAAAACAAATTTCAAAACATTCTTGACTAGTTACAATGCTTCCTAAAATATAGTGGAATGAGCCGTTAATTGTTTCCTGCCAGCGCACCGCCTCGCTGCTCCCTAAAAAGGTCTAGTAGACCTTTTTAAACGATCGCCCGTATGCAGCCTTGATTTTTAGTGTCTCCGACGAGCATAGCGAGAGGAAGACATTTTGCATCAATTTGGCGATTAGATTTCACTCAATGGTTGTAGCTAAATACTACTTTACACAGAATAAGAGCGCTGCGTCTTGGTTTTAGGCAGTGAAAATAATTCGTATAGAGCGTCCTTTTTTGGATCCTTTTCGGGCGAGCAAATCCGAAATATTTTTTTTAACGATATTTTTCTCTATAATTTAGAATCATAGCTGAAGAGAAATTGTGCCTGGCGTAAATATGCTTTTACATAATTCCTGACGATATAAGCCTAAAGGCATTATATCTGGAATTATATAAAATAGCGCAGAAAAAGCGCTATCCGTATATATACTTAAATGTACTATAATGTACTATAATTTATATTATGTAAAATAGAAAATTTTGGTACAGAGAAAAACGGTCATTCAGCTACGCGCTTTAAGAATTATAAAAATTGGGAGCGCTCTTCCCTACATCGCATCCGGAATGGCATGAATTCTACCCATATATCGAATCACCGTGCGCTGGGAAGACGTCACCTGAATCATCGCGCGATTGTTGGGATACGCTCTAATGAATACCTGGTAGCGTTCTGTTCTGCTATTTGAATCATCTGCTTCAAAATACATTTCAATATGTTCGTTGCGCTCGTTCACCGAATACGTTTCCGTACGTCCCTCCATATCCACACCCACATCCTGAGCATTTCGGTTTCCGCCGCTGCCTTGCAACTGTTGTCCAAAAAATGGCATATTCGCCACGACTTTTCCTTGTCGCACTTCTAAAAAATAATTGTCGCCACCCACTTGTATGTTTCCGGTAGTACTTCCATTCATATACGGCGCCAGGTCATTTAGCACGGCAGTGGTCGTCGCCGTATTAAACGGCTGTACGCTTTCCACATCAATGCGGTACATTTCAGAAGCGACCAACTCAGAAATTGCCTGAAAAGCTTGCGCATTTTGTGCCTCCTCATTGGCACTTTCAGAAGAACCACAACTTTGAAACACAATAACCATGACGGCAATAAGGAACAATCGACGATATAAGGATTTCTTTTTCATAGGTTTAAGATAAGCATTGTATGCCATAGACACAACGAGTTTAACAATCCTTATAGTACAAGAAGTATGCCCCAATGCCCTAAAACGATGGCAATGGTCCTGCTATACGCTTCCGACTCACTAATTCACCAATTCACTAAGCTGCTTCTTCTTTCTCTTACATCCTACGTCCTACATCCTACTTCCCGTCTCTTGCCTCTTGTCTCTTTTCTCATATCTTAACTAACTAACTAACTAACTAACTAACTAACTAACTAACCAACCCCCAACCTTAACATTTCTCTAAAACAGTTTCCCGAACGGTCGCCGTATTTTTGCCGTAAAACCAACCGCTCGTGATCTGGACTGCTTTTATCGCGCTCATAATTATCTTTCTTGCCTTAGATTTAGGTGTTTTTAACCGAAAGGCACATGTCATTAAGACCAAAGAGGCCGCTATCTGGACCACCGTCTGGGTATCCTTTGCCCTAGCATTTTCAGGGGTCATCTATTTGCTTTTTCAAAACGGTCTCGTCGAGAATCCCACCAACCTCACGCCTCCTAACGCAACACTTAAGTACATCACAGGGTATTTGATAGAGTTATCGCTGAGCATCGACAATGTATTTGTGATCGCGATTATCTTTTCGTCTTTTAATATTCCCAGCAAATACCAACATCGAGTACTTTTTTGGGGAATACTAGGCGCGGTGGTGTTTCGCGGACTCATGATTCTCTTTGGTGTAGCGCTCATCAATAAATTCGACTGGATTATTTATGTTTTCGGAGCCTTTCTGCTCTATACGGCCTACAAGATGCTGCGGTCTGATAGCGAAGAGGATTTTAATCCGAAAGATTCGAAGGTCTATCGCTGGGTGCGGAAATTCTTCGCCGTCACACACCATACCGAAGGCGACAAATTTTTTATCCGAAAAATGGGGAAACGCATGGCCACTCCCCTTTTTCTGGCGTTAATCGTCATCGAACTGACGGACGTACTTTTTGCGCTCGACAGTATTCCCGCCATCCTCGCCATTACCGCCGATCCTTTCTTAGTATTCAGTTCTAATATACTGGCGATACTGGGGCTCCGTTCTATGTATTTCCTGATCTCTCGAATGCTTCAGAAATTTAGATATATCAACTATAGCCTGGTGGCGATCCTGACGTTTGTCGGACTCAAAATGATCTTTTCACACCATATCGAAATTCCGGAATGGGCCTCTTTGGCTGTTATCGCGGTGGCTCTTTTGGGTGGTGTTCTGGCATCGATCTATATCCATGAACCGCCTTCCGAAACCAACCCCTCTCCTACCGACGACCCTCATTTACCCTCATAAAAAAACGGCGATATTCTGTTACAAATACCGCCGTTTTAACCAAAACACAATTCACTAACTGTTCTCGTCTGTATCTTCATCTTCCAAATGCTTCATCGCATCGGCAATTTTCTTAGCATCACGTTCTTCTTTTTGAGCTAAGGTTAACTCTCCATTATCTCCCGGTTGAAAATCCTCCTTTTTGGTTGTTTTATTGAAATTGGAAGATCTGCGGTACGCATCTTGGAAGTCGGCGTGCTTCTTTTGTTTTCTTGTTTTTTCCATAATTAGTCTTTTTTGAAATTTCCGTTGAAGGCAAATTCGGTTTGCGACTTGCGTTCGCGTGTTGTTTTAAGTTCTTCTTCTTGTAGGTCTTCGGAAAGCGTTTCTGGGTCTCCTCCATAATACCCGAAGGCCGTGGCGGTAGCTACATGATAATTTTCCGGAAAACCAAACTCTTTCTTCGCCTTCTCAAAATCAAGTCCGGCCATTTGATGCGCGGCAATTCCCATAGATTGTGCCTGAGTTACCACGTTCCCCATAAAAAGACCGAGGTCATGAAGCGCATGAAAGTTTTCTTTTTCCCCCTTTTTCATATCGGTTTTAATGGCTCCTAACCACAAAGCGGGAGCGCCGTCGACCCAACCTTGATTGAATTCCACGAGACAATCAAAAATGCGATCATAGGTTTCTGTTCCCTTCAATCCCCAAACAATCCGCCAGGGTTGTAGATTGTTACTGCTAGGGGCCCATCGTCCTGCCTCCAACAGCACGTGGATATCTTCTTCCGTAAGCGCTTTCGAATCGAATGCTCTAGAGCTCCATCGGGATGCTAGCAACGGATGAATGTCAAATTCGGTTGGAGTTACTTTTTTAATCTTTTCAAGTGTTTCAGCCATTTTTTTCTTTTTAGTTTTCTAAAAGTAACGACTGTGTTTGGCTTCGAAAAACAATTACAAAACATTTAACGCATCGCAGGAATTTTGAGGGGTTTTTTCACAAAGAACTATTAAAAATTTTGCCTCCCCTCTCTCCTATTGTATCTTTAAAGGAAAATCAATAATTATGAACATCAACTTTGAATATGATAAGGTGTCAGCTAGCGATGCGCTGGAAATTTTTACCGCTAAGAAATTAGAAAAATTGTTTAACCGATACGATTTTATCGTACGGGCCGATGTATTCTTCAAAACGGAGAACACTTCAAGCGACGAAACCGGAAAAATCTGTAATATTCGTTTAAGTGCTCCCGGACCTCGTATATTTGCAGAAGCATCGAATGATAGTTTTGAAAAATCTGTTAGTGAATCGTATAATGAATTGAAGCGTCAACTACAGAAGCGGAAAGAAAAGATGCAAACTCATTAAGATGGAAGATATGGCAGTACTCGCAAGAGACGACAAACAGCTTACCTTAGTGTATAGCAGTAACACAAGAGTGGGAAAACACACGCTTAGTTACTTACAAGGGATCAGTGAGAAGATTCATGAAATTGATATTGCAAAAGTAAAGGTAACGGGAACCCAATGGGCAGAAATTGCTGATGGCCTTAACGTAAAGGTGGGCGATTTGGTAGATAAACGCGTTTTGAAGGATGATGACACCGACCGATCTGACTATAACACTGAAGATTGGGTAAAGATCCTTCAGAATAATAATGAAGTACTTACCCAACCTATCGCCATCAATGGAGAAACCATGAAGCAGATTGAAAATCCCACCGAGATCATGGAGTTTTTCGAAGTAGATTCTGCCGGACTCAAGAAAACGATGCACACAGACGACCCGACCATCGAATCAACCACCAAAGATGAAAAATTTAAATAACCGTTCTCCCACGAACAACTCCCTATAAGAAAAGCGCAGTATTAACTGCGCTTTTCGCTTTTATTCTCTCGTTGTCTGCTTACATTTTATCCTTGCTCGAAACTTCGCCTATAGGTTGCATAACGGGCCGCATCTTTTTATACAAGTCCATTTGTGGCTGCGTAAGCACATTGTTCATTTCAGTAATTTCTTGAATCTGAAGTTCAGCCAAAGCATCCATCTCGTTCTTTCCTTCGGTTTTCATTCGAATGGATTCGGCACGTATTAGAAATTCCTCTACCTTCTTCTGAAATAAGGTCATTTGCTTGGGTGTAAGCGCTAGTTCTTCATTGTATCGTTGTGTCAAAACTTCGGCTCTGGCTTCCATTTCGTCGTTGTCCTTCTGAAGAAAAGCATCTTGTGCGAAAGCCCCTGTGGCAATGAGTAATAATCCTAGTAACAATATCTTTTTCATAACGTAATAATTTTATAATTAGAAGATACCGCTTCAATACCGTATTCCGAGGGCTTTTAAAACTCTTTAACGCCCCCATTAACAGGCTTTTAAAAGAATTGAAATTCTGTGTATCTTGTAGCTTCTTTTTTAAAACAGAACTTTTGATTGTAATTATGGGTGTTAGTGGCTGCGGAAAGACAACGGTAGGATCGCTTTTGGCCCAAAAACTAGACGCTCCCTTTTACGATGCAGATGACTTCCACCCCGAAGAAAATGTACAGAAAATGCAAAGCGGAAATTCTTTGAACGATACCGACCGAGAACCTTGGTTGCGCCTCTTGGCGAACCGTATCCAAACGTGGTCAGAGAAAGGGGAAGCGGTACTCGCCTGCTCCGCATTAAAACACAGGTACCGTAACCTACTAGATCCCACTCGTGCTGCGTTTTGGGTGTACTTACAAGGTGATTACGACACCATCGTACAACGATTACAGCAACGCACAGACCATTACATGCCTCCGTCCCTGTTGAAATCGCAATTTGATACGTTGGAAGTGCCGGAAAATGCACTGCACCTGGCAGTAACCCATTCACCGGAAGCCCTTGTTTCAACAATAGTAACCCAATACTCCTTGTATGAAAAAAGCTGAATTTGGCATCATAGGCTTGGGTGTCATGGGAGCAAATCTTGCGAGCAACACCATAGAGAAAGGCATTTCCCTATCGGTTTTCAACCGTTCGGAAGGTGAAGAAGCGAGCGTGATTCCGAAGTTTTTGCAGCGCCATTCAGGGGCAGCTGTCCAAGGACATACGGTGTTAACCGACTTCATAATTTCGCTAATCAAACCCAGGAGAATCTTGATGATGATTCCAGCAGGAGTTGCCGTAGACAGCGTGATCAATCAACTCACTCCCCTACTCGACAAAGGCGATATACTTATTGACGGGGGAAATTCTCATTATAAAGATACCTTTAGACGCTGCGGAGACCTTCAGAAGGAGGGCATCTCCTTTTTTGGCGTAGGCATATCCGGGGGTGCACAGGGGGCGCGAAACGGCCCGTCTATGATGGTTGGGGGGCGCTATTCAGACTATTATCTTATAGAACCCATCTTACAAAGCATTGCGGCTAAAGATCGTTTCGGTACACCATGCGTGTCCTATTTAGGACCGCAAGGCTGTGGCCATTTTGTGAAAATGGTTCACAACGGAATTGAATATGCCGAAATGCAATTGCTAAGTGAAGTCTACGCGCTGCTTCGGCCGCATATGTCACAAGACGCGATGGCCGACCTCCTTTCAGAATGGAATCAAGGCGAAGCACAAAGCTTTCTACTGGAAACCACCATCGCCATTCTTCGAAAAAAAGAAGCAGGCAAACCGCTCTTGGAACTGGTTTGCGACCAAGCAGCGGCCAAAGGAACGGGAAGCTGGACGGTGCAGGCAGCAACCGAGTTAGGAGCTCCGGCTACATTTACAGCCGCAGCCTTGTTTGCCAGATCCTTATCGACGTTCAAAAAGAAACGTTCCGCCTGGTCTGAATTGCAAAACCCTACTTCCGGAACAGTAACGGATCTGTCGCCAACAGAATTACGTCATGCCTACCAATGGGCCCGTTTGCTAAATCATCATGAAGGCTTGCAGTTGCTACAAATAGCTTCTAACCATTACGGATGGAATTGTTCGCTTCAGGAAATCACAAGAGTTTGGACCAACGGCTGTATTCTCGCTTCAAAACTGATGGTCACAATATCTGAAACCCTTGAAAAGGAAAACGACCTGCTGCTTGCTTCAGCCTATGACGAGCACCGAAAGAAAGGCGTTTCTGCCCTCAAAGAGGTGGTTGCTGTTTCTCTGGAGAGTGCGATTCCAATCCCTTGTTTTTCAAACGCTCTAAATTACTGGAATACAATAATTTCAGTATCGTTACCTTCAAATTTAATTCAAGCGCAACGAGATAGTTTTGGCGGACATACCTATCGTCGAAAAGATCATCCCGACACAGCATCATTTACCACCAATTGGAACGACTCAAATGGATAGTACCTTACTACTTGCCATAGGCGCGGGGATTGCCGTGCTGCTGATACTCATCTTGAAATTTCGTATGCAAGCGTTTATCGCCTTGTTGATCGCCAGTATTCTGGTGGGGATCCTGGCCGGCATGCCGCCTCTCGCCATTATTGACACCATAAAAACAGGAATGGGCAATACCTTGGGGTTTGTAGCGGTGGTCGTCGGACTCGGTGCCATGTTCGGTGCTATTTTAGAACACAGTGGTGGCGCGGAAGCCGTTGCTGGATTTTTGCTGAACAAAACAAAGAATAAGAATACCGCCTGGGCATTGATGGGTACCGGGTTCTTTGTAGCCATTCCGGTTTTCTTCGACGTCGCTTTTATTATCCTGGTGCCGCTTATTTATTCGCTTCAACGCAAGTCTAAAAAGTCGCTTTTACTATACGGAATTCCCTTGTTGGCCGGACTTGCTATCACGCATGCCTTTATTCCTCCAACGCCGGGTCCGGTGGCAGTGGCGGACATTCTGAATGCTGATCTCGGCTGGGTGATTGTCTTTGGATTTATAGTAGGAATTCCAACGGCCATCGTGAGTGGTCCGCTCTTCGGAAAGTATATCGCCAATCGAATTCATATCTCGGCGCCGGAAGGTTTTGAGAATAGCGAAAAGCGCCATCAGTTGCCATCGGTGGGAGTGATTTTTGTGATCATCGGCCTTCCCATTATTCTTATTGTGTGTAACACGCTATTAAATAGTCCGATAGGTCGCAATTGGCTTCCCGAAACGGTTACCAACTGGCTTCAAATGATAGGCCACCCCTTTGTGGCACTTATTTTGGCAAATCTATTGGCCTGGTATGTGCTGGGAGTTCGTCGCGGGACGTCCCGAAAGGCACTTCAGAATATTACCACGCGTTCTTTGGCTCCTGCTGGCGTCATCATTCTTCTCACCGGAGCAGGTGGCGTTTTCAAGGAAACGCTTATTACTACAGGCGCAGGCGACATGCTCGCCACGTATTTCTCAGATTTAGGTCTTAGCACCCTTGTGTTTGCCTTTATTGTGGCTGCCTTAGTGCGTATCCTACAGGGGTCTGCTACGGTTGCCATGATTACCGCCGCGGGAGTAACTGCGCCCATGTTGCTGGCAGATTCCGGAGCAACGGACAAAGCGTTGCTAGTAATTGCCATCGCAGCAGGTGCTTCCATCCTATCCCACGTAAACGATAGTGGCTTTTGGTTGGTTAGTAAGTATTTGGGAATGAATGAAAAACAAACCTTTCAGAGTTGGACGGTGATGACCACTTTATTGGCGTTTACTGGCTTTGCGAGTGTTTTAGTGTTATCGATAGTGTTGAAGGGAATCTGAAAAAACACTGCTCGGTTATAATTATTGAGTGTCAACTGCAACCAATAGTTGTAACCTAGTTGCTTTTGTTGGAACAAAAAATATCAGAAGATTCAGTTGTCAAGCGAGTAGATGGGTTTCAAGGAGTCAGTCACAAGGACTGTAGGATGTACTGTGATAATAAGACGCATCGAGAAGATTCGTTTCAAGAAATTGTGCTGCAACTTTGGAAAACCTATTCATCGTTTCGGGGAGCCTCTAAGTTTTCATTAGAGATGTACCCAGTTGCGTTGAATGTTGCAATTCAGGATTTCCGCAAGGAGAAAAAGCGTAAATACTTATTCTTAGAGCGTTTTGAATTCAAAGAACTAGTTGTTTACATGAACGAAAGAATACGAATAAATCTTACAGAAAAAGTAAGACCACAACTATACACACAATGAAAAATCATTTATTCAACATCTCAACGTTCCTACTTTTACTGGCTCTAACGGCTTGTAAGACAAATGGAGACGATAGAAAAAACAAAGATGCAACAGCCGAAGAGCGTCTGTATCTTGGCCAAAAACCACCTGGACCAATGCCCGAACCTTTCGCTCCTGGAATAGTTACCACACAGGGTTGGGAATATGGTGGAGCTATTACTCCTGATTTAAAAGAGTTTTATTTTATCAGAGAAGTAATCGATGAGGAAGGAAAACCAAGTCAGCAGTTTGTTCTTATTCAAGATCACGATGGTGAATGGAAAGATAGCGTTATTTCCGCACGGGTTGGCCAGCCCATCTTTTCTCCAGATGGTAAAACCATGCACTTAGGCAGAAGGTATAAGAATCGCAATAAAGATGGTGAATGGTCTGAAATAAAAGAACTTCCAGCTCCTTTCGATACCTTACCCATCATGCGCCTTTCTGCTTCTAAATTAGGAACCTATGTTTTTGATGAAAGAGATACCATTGGCACCATTCAATATTCTGTTTTGAAAAATGGCGTGCGTCAAAGCCCAAAAGCATTCGGCGAAGAAATTAATTCAGGAAGTAGGACGGCACATCCCTTTATTGCTCCCGATGAAACGTATTTGATTTGGGACAGTGAACGAGAAGACGGAAAGGGTAATTCAGACATCTACATTAGCTTTCGGCAACAAGATGGTTCTTGGGGAAAGGCACTCAATCTAGGCGATAGGGTCAATACGGAGGCTTGGGAAGCGGCGGCTTCCGTCACACCAGACGGGAAATATCTTTTTTTTCATAGAAATATGGGGTCAGACGCTTTTGAAAATGCAGACATATTCTGGGTGAGTACCGAGATCATTGAAGATATAAGACCTAAAAATTAAGGGGACGTAGAGGGGGAATAAGACGCCTATTCCCTAGATTCTTTATCTTTTCTGTAATAACCACACTTCAAATACCAACCTTCCGGAAAGGTGACGGGATGATCAATATCGTGTCTTGTCGTATGAACCAAGCTGAAGATGCTACCCGAACGCTGTAAAGAGGTGTTGTTAATTTCGAAGAATTGATCTGCTTTTATACGGGATGAGCAAGAGGCCAATACAAGCGTTCCCTGGGGCGCTACGAGTTGCGCTCCCAAAAGGGCTAATTGATGGTACTTTTTGATAGCCTTCGGAATTTCTGAAGCGCGCTTTGCAAAACTGGGAGGGTCGATCACGACCATATCGAACGTTCTTCCTTCGGAAACCCATTGTTCCAAAACCTCAAAGGCATCTCCGGCTACCGTCTCATGCGTGCCACTGAAACTATTGAGGGCTGCATTTTCTTCTGCGACGGCGAGCGCTTGCGCACTAATATCAACACTCGTTACTTCTGTTGCACCCCCTGCCAAGGCGTGTACGGAAAATCCTCCGGCATACGAAAAAACGTCTAGAACCGTCTTTCCTCGAGCCATTTCGCCTACGCGTTTCCGATTGTGACGATGGTCTAAAAAATACCCGGTTTTGTGTCCTTTGATGACATTGGCTTGAAATTTAATCCCATGTTCCAGGAACGGAATGGTTTCTGAAGGCAGTGTGCCCGTCCAAAGCATCCCCTCCGAAAGTCCAGATTGGGGATGTTTCTGAAGCATTCTATTGAGGCGGATCACGGTAGTTTCCGTTTGGGCCTGTTCTTCCAAGAGTGGCAGTATAGTATTAAGAAATGGAATCCAAATGGCCGAATAAAGTTTTACGACAAGCACCTTATCGAAGACATCTGCAATGAGACCCGGGAGTCCGTCGTTCTCTCCGAATAAGAGTCGGTAACTATTGGTTTGGGTGGCTAAGAGCGGCGTGCGTAAGTGTTTGGCTTTTGCTATTTTTTCTGAAAAAAAGGTGCTGTCGAGGAGGGCAGGTCCTTTTGCGTGTATCATTTTTATGCGTATGGGAGAAAGCGGATCAAAGAGACCTATTCCCATGACGGTATTCGACTGTTGCCCAAATATTACCGCAATATCACCCGGCTTCCCTCCTTCTTTGCACTTTACGATATGTTTAGAAAAGATCCAAGGGTGTCCACTGCGCACAATGCGTTCGCCCGCCGCGCTAAGTTTAACCGCAAGTCGCTTCGGAGTACGTTCTAAGCCCCCGCTTTCCATTGGCTACAATTGTTGGTTGAGTTTTTTCTGATAGCGACTTTGCACAATATCAATAAGCACCAGGACCGCAATGACAAAATAGAAGGTCGTTTTGCTCATAGGTGTAACCTCGTTTCCGAAGAGTTTTAAATGGGCAATATGTCCTCCTTCCGAAAGCAACATAACCCCGACGATCAACAAAATAAAGAGTCCGAGTACCTCATACATCCGATTCTTTTTTAAGAATTCGGTGACTTTTCCACTGAGCCAGATCATGAGCAATCCACCAATAACGATCGCTGTTGCCATCACCCAAAAGACATCCGTCAGGGCAATAGCGCCCAGAATAGAATCGAAGGAAAACACCAGATTCATGATCACAATGGAGGTTATAATCATGCCCACCGATTTTGGTTTAGCAGCTTCAGCTTGATGCTTTTCGATAGTCATCATATGTAATATCTCTTTTACAGCTGTATACATGATAAATACGCCGCCAAATAAAACAATGATGCTGTGTAAGTTAAAATCACCTTCAAAAATACCGTTCCCGTGAATTCCGAAGAAGGGATCTTGAAACAATTCGATAAGTCGCAATAAAACGAACAACAGTACAATACGCAGCACAATGGCGAGCCCGATGCCCAATTGGCGCACTTTCTTCTGTTTTTCAAGGGGCGCGCGCTTCGACTCAATCGAGATGTATAATAAATTATCGAGCCCTAGAACCGCTTGAAGTAGGGTTAGGAGCGCAAGTGTTATGAAGTTTTCGGGAGTAAAAAGTCCTTCCATGCTTAGGCATCTTGGTTGAGTTTCTTCTGAATGATCTTAATGGCGTCGTTTACGGTGCGCAAACTTTCCATATCGTCATTTGCAAACTCAATATCAAAAGCGTCTTCCACGTCTAAAACCACATCCACCAGATGTGCCGAATTGATATTCAGTTCTCGGGTGAGATCCTTATCGGGGTCAACCTCATCTGGAGAAACATCTTCAGGTAAATAATTTTGAATAATGGGAAGTAATTTGGCGTAAATCCGTTCGGTGGTCATGGAGTTTTAAATTTTTCTAAAGATAACACACGCGTTGACATCTCCAAAACCGAAACTCGCTTTTGCCACGGTGGTTAGCGGAATTTCTAAAGTGTTTCTCGGAATGCGATCGCTATCCACTTGATTTTCAATATCCGGATGAAGATCTTCTGCATTTACATTGGGGAAAATAAAGTTGTGTTTTAACTGAAGTAGGCTAGCAACAATTTCCATACTACCGCTTGCCGCCAAGCCATGCCCGATCATTCCTTTGAGCGAGTTGATATAGGGGAAGTCCGCTCCGGAACGTTGCAACGCTTTGCACCAATTGTCTATTTCTACCGGATCTTTAACGGTCGCCGTTAAATGCCCATTGATATAATCGATTTCTGAAGCGGAAACCTGGCTATTACTAAGTGCATCGATGATGCAACGTTGCACCGCCGTGTTGTTAGGAGCGGTCATGCTACCACCAAGGCGTTGCCCACCGTTATTGATGGCGCCTCCCAGTACTTCCGCGTACATTGTAGCGCCTCTTGCCTTGGCGCTTTCCAGGGTTTCTAGCACGTAGGCTCCGGCACCACTTGCAGGAACAAATCCACTGGCGGAAGCACTCAAGGGCCGCGAGCCCTGTTCTGGTGCATCATTGTATTTCCAGGTGGTGACGCGCATGGCATCAAAACCACCCCAGAGATACGGACCGTCATCACTGCAGCTACCACAGAGCATTTGCCTTGCTTTTCCGGCCACCAAGTGTTCATACCCAAGAAGCAAGGCTTCGGTGCCGGTGGCACAGGCAGCCGAGTTGGTGGTAACTCGATTTCCGGCACCTATCATGCCTCCCAAATAGGCACTAATACCGCTAGCCATCGTTTGAACCACCGTAGTGCTTCCTAATCGACGTACTTTTTTATCATCTACCTGGTAGATGGCTTCGCGAAACTTGTCAACACCACTTGTGCCCGTTCCAAAGATGATCCCGAGGTTCCATAACGGATCTTCCTCGGCAGTGGCAGGGCGTATATTGGCATCTCGTAAGGCTTCCATTCCGGAAATGATTCCGTATAGAATTCCGTTGGCATTAAAGTTCCGTTGCTGTAGCGCAGACAAATTGGCGTCTATGATGTTTTGCGTAAGAGGCGGCTTCCCTCCTATCTGGCATGAGAACTTCAAGGCTTCTAACTCCGGAAAAAAACGAATGCCCGAGCTTCCCGAACGCAAAGCGGCTTCAAAGTTGGTGCAACCCACTCCATTGGGAGCAACGATTCCCAGTCCGGTGATAACAATGCGTGGTTTCATAAGTCTGGTTGAATTAACATGCCACTAATAGTGCCCTGGCAAACGACTTCCTCCTTGGTATTCTTCATGCGCACCTTACATTTTAGCTTTCCGAAGCGGAAGTATACTTTCTCTGAGGCAACAAACACCTTTTCTCCCGGAAATACCGCTTTATGAAATACAATATTCGTTTCACTAAGTGCGACGGTAGCCGTATCAGAGAGTTTTTCCGAAGCGGCTAAAAAAAGTCCTAAGCATACCACCCCAATTTGCGCCATACATTCGGTGAGGATCACTCCGGGGGTAACCGGATGGTTTACAAAATGACCCTGATAAAAATCTAAGGTTTCTGAAAATGTGAAGGTGCCTGACGCACCCTCTTCATCCACATGCGTGAGATGATCAATAAAGCGAAAGGGTGCTTTGTAGGGCAGCTGATCGAGTATGTATTGAAACTTTTTTGTCATTAGCGCAAGTGTTCGCCACCGTCGGCTATGAGTACGGTACCATTGATCCAGGCTCCTTTTTCCGAAGAAAGTATGGAAACCACATTTCCGATGTCCTTAGGCGTTGTGAGTCGCTGAAACGGATTTCTTTTTTCCGCCATTTTAGCCAATTGCTCACTCCCCGGGATCATTTCAAACGAAGGGGTTATGGTGGTTCCTGCCTGAATACAATTGGTGCGAATTCCCTTGGGGGCAAATTCTACCGCCATTTGACGCATTAAGGCTTCCAGAGTAGCTTTGGCAGCAGATACGGCCCCATATCCGGGCCAAACCTTATTGTTTCCTTCGCTAGTAAAGGCCACATTACACACCGAATGCGCCAAGCGATCTGTGTTAATGGCCAATTGTGTCCATTGGTACCAATTCGTAGCCATAGCGTGCAAGGTAATATTGAGATCTTCAATCTGTAACGCTCCCTCAGACGTATTCATAGGCTTCAAGCTTCCCTTGGCAATACTGTGGATTAGGACGGCAACGGACTGTTTTGGGAGTTCCAAAAGCACCTTATTAATGGTCTCTGTTGCTAACGCATTTTGATTGAATTGGAGAACTTGTATACCGTGTTCTTCTAAGGCGAGCGCTTTTGCTTCAAACTCTTTTAAGGCACTTCTACGAGTGCGATGCACAATGCACAGATGATATCCGTCCTCCGCTAACTGAGCGGCAGACGCCCAACCGAGTCCGCTACTGCCCCCTATTACTAACGCCCACTGATTTTTTATTGATTGTTGTGTCATATCAAAACTCTAATAAGATCCGTTGGGCCGAGAATCCAGGTCCAAAACTGAGCATAATCCCTAAACTGCCCGGTTCCGGGTTTCGGTCCATGAAACGTTCCAAAACATATAGTACCGTTGCGCTGCTCATATTTCCGTATTCTTTGAGAACGGCCTTTGTATCATCAATATTTTTACCGAGGCTTCCGAATAAGTCTTCAACGGTTTGCACGATCTTCTTCCCGCCCGGATGAAAGATCAAATGATCTACGTCTTCAATTGTTTTTCCATTGCGTTCTAAAAATGGATGAATGATTTTCGGAAAATGTGTTGCGATCGTTTCCGGGACCGATTTATCTAAGATCATTTGGAGTCCGCTATGCACCAATTTAAAGCCCATCATGTGGGTAGCATCGTAAAAGTGATACATCCCTTCATCGATAATTTTGGGTCCGGTGGCATTTTCTTCAGAAGACAATAGCACACAGGCCGCACCATCGCCAAAAATAGCGGCGCTAACAATGTTTACCATCGAATAATCATTCCATTGAAAGGTGGCGGTAGGCGATTCGAGAGCGATCACGGCAGCGCGCTTCCCGGGATTCGCTTTTAAAAACTGATAGGCATAGATCATTCCCGAGATACCGGCCGCGCAGCCCATTTCGGTAACCGGCAAGCGAACGATATCTTGTCGCATGCCCAATTCGTTGATCAGATACGCATCTACGGAAGGAATCATGATGCCTGTGCAGCTCACGGTGATTATAAAATCTATCTCTTTTGGATTCCACTGCGCTTTTTGCAAGGCTTTCTCAAGCGATTGTTTGCCTAATTTTTTCATTGCCTCCACATACAGCTCGTTTCGCGCTTCAAAAGAGGTATGCTCAAAAACATCGGGTGCGTCCATGATGGCGTAGCGGCGATCTACTCCAGCGCCTTCAAAGATCTTCATCACCTTACGCTGGAATCGTTTGTCTTGCCCGCTCATCCACATTTCTACAAACGGAAGTATTTCCGAAGTATTTCTCGTGTACGGAGGTAGCTGTTTAGCCACTGCAGGAATGTGTACGCTCATAGTTTTGTGATTATCCATTGGTATCGAAATGCCCATTTCAGGGTGATCTGATGGTGTCCTTCAATCGTATTGCTCAGTTCCAATAATTCTTCTTTTTTAAATCCTCTCGCTACGGAAACCAATCCGTCGTGTTTTGCGATCTTACTTTTCAAAAATAGAGAACCAAATAGTTTAAACAACTCAAATGCCCAACGATTTCTGGCAAGATCGTTAACCACTACTCCCAGGGCGGCTTGCTCACTGAACTGTTGTAAGAGCAAACGAATTTGGTCATTCTTAAAATGATGCAAGAATAAGGTGCAGCAGGCAATATCGAATGGCGGTAATGAGGCGTTTGTAGAAAACACATCATGCTTTTGAAAGCGAATGTTTTGAAAATCGGCCGAACGGGTTGCGGCCTCCTCCAGAATATGCGGATTCGCATCAATGCCCAGACACTTAATTTCTTGATTTTTGCTTCGGAAATAACGTGCGCACTGTCGGAGCATTTCACCATCGCCACAGCCCACATCTAAAATGGTGATTGGCCTTGTTAAAGGGTGCTTCGGAAGCAATTGTTCAATACCGGAAAGTGTCACCTCATTTCCTCCCAGCAAGCGGTTGACGGTCTTCAGATCGGTTAAAAGTTGTTGCATTTCGGCACCGTGTAGTTCGAAATCGTCCATGATTTCAGCCTCCTTTGATCGATATGTTGATGAAAACTGAACCATTATGCCAGCGGTGCTCCATGGGTTTGTTGAATCACTTTTTTGAGGAGTCCGGGTACTGCCCGCACCACTTGATACCCTGCATTTGCCCAGAACGGACGAAGGAGTAGTTGCTGAATGTAACTTCCAGTACGTAGGCGGCTCGAAAAGGTGTCAGCCCATTTTCTCTCGTATTCCTGTTCCAATTGCTGCCGAATGATGGTGCCTGTTTTGGATGCATGTACAAATAATTCACAGAAAATTTTTGCCCCATGAATAGCCATCGCCATGCCATTTCCGCACAGCGGATGAATGAGTCCGGCACTATCGCCCACCATGAAAATATGTTGTTCTACGGGAGGTTTACGGGCGAAGGAAATCTGACTGATGGTAAGGGGCGCGTCAAAGAGCGGTGTGGCTTCTGAAAAGAAACGATACAAAATAGGATTACTGGAAACCACTTGCTGTTGATGGTGTTTCAGACTTCCACTTTTTTTGAAAGAAGGAACAGTCGCCAGGTAACAGGCATTCACGCTGCCGGATTCGGTTCGCGAGAGACCGCAATACCCGCCTTCAAACGTATGAAGACCCACCCGATGCTCGGGATATTCGTAGTTATAATGACCTTTTACCGCCATCCAGGAGGTTCGCTTTTCAATAAAAGAGCGCTGTAAGACCTTATCCAAGCCTGATCGTTTTCCGAAGGCGCCGACCACGAAGCCTGCTTCAAAAGAATCTCCAGCCTGGGTTGTCACTGTGAAGGTATCGTTCTGGAATGCCACATCGATAACTGTCGCCTGCCGCACCTCTGCGCGCTCAGAGGCTTTTTTAAATAGTAAATAGTCTAAGGCAAAGCGACTCATTCCGAAGCCACCCAACGGAAGATCGATGCACACGTCTTTGCCATTGGCAGTTGACCAATGTAATTCTTTGATAGCCACCGCTCCCTCTTTGAGCGGATCGACACCCAGGCGTTTGAGATAACCTACCACTTCATTGGAGATATACTCTCCACAAACCTTGTGATGCGGATACGTATTTTTCTCAAGCAAACAGACCGCGACACCCTCTTGTGCCAGATGAACAGCACAACAGAGTCCGGCCAAGCCTCCTCCAATAATGATAATATCGTATGACTTCATAGCGCGAACGGTAAATATATCAAATAAAAAACCCGCCATGTAGGTCTGACGGGTTTTAAATTTGGCAAGGCGAATGCTTAGTTTCCGCTTGCTTCTCTTTCAGCGTCTTGCACCATTTTTTCGTTCGGTACAATGGCTACGTTCACACGGCGGTTTTGAGCACGACCTTCGGCGGTGCTGTTGTCTGCAATCGGGCTCTGTTCGCCAAACCAGTTGGTTGTAAAGCGTCCAGAACTCAGTCCGCGATTTTGGGTGAAATAATTGGTTACCGCATACGCACGGTTTTTCGATAGTTCCATGTTGTAGGCATCGGTACCCGTACTATCGGTATGTCCTACCACGAGTACGTCGGTATCTGGATATTCTACTAGTACCGCAGCTAATTTGTTGAGCGTTTCCTGAGAGGCTGCATTGATATTGTATTTATTGGTGTCGAAGTACACACCACTATTCTCATCGAAGGTCACAACGATTCCGTCATCTACACGCTCTACTTGAGCGCCGGGTATCTCCTGCTCAATCTTCTGCGCTTGTTTGTCCATTTTATCACCAATGAGCACACCGGCTGTACCTCCAACAACACCACCGATAACGGCTCCAATTTCTCCATTTCCGCCTTTCCCGGCGTTATTTCCGATGATCGCACCTAAAATGGCACCACCGGCAGCGCCGATAACGGCACCTTTCTGTTTGTTGTTGGCATTACGCGTCGCTTCGCAACTTACGAAACTCGCCGTAAACACAACGGCTAACGCAACTATGGATATATTCTTAAAAAAAGTCTTCATTATTCTTCAATTTTAGTAAAGTTCATATAAATAGTAAAGGGCGCTCCTTCTACAGATACGGTCTGCTCCCAACGCATCGTATTTTCGGTAAGTTGGGTAAGGTTTAATCGGAATCCTACTGAATCATCGGGTTTTCCGCGTTTCATCGTAGGCTTCAGAAGGAAATCATACAGTCCCGTTGCCGGATCAACTTCTTGTATCGTAAAGATAAAGTTACGATCTCCTGTGGGACAGTTCCCATTGTTGACCGTGTAGATCCCGGTGTTATTATTCGGAATAAACCGCCACGTACTCCCTTCAAAACATTCTTTAGAGGTGTCGTTGAGGAGTGTGACGTTGTATGTACCGGATTCGCTGTAAGAGATGTTGTTCAGGCTCCAGTACCCTTTTATTACTCGTTTAGATTCTTTCACTGTTTTTGGGGTTCCGCAGCCAAAGGCAACAAACGCCAACAGCAAAACTGCAAGTACTTTTTTCATAAGTGTTGGTTTAGATTAAAATTTGTGTCGTTTCTATCTTCTGAATAAACGCGATAGTAAGGAAAGTACCAGCAGTACAATGAAAATGTAAAAAATGATTTGAGCGATGTCTGTGGCTCCTTCAGCAATTCCACCAAATCCAAAGACAGCGGCAACTAAAGCGATGATCAGAAAAATAATAATCCAGCGTAACATAGTTTCTAGTTTTTAATGATTAGTAGTTCTAAAGTACATCAAAAACGAGGCGGTAAAACTATGTTTGTGCGAAGTTTAACAGCAAATGTTAAAGTATTAATAAGCGAGCAACTCGTGTATAGCCTCCTTTAACCGTTCTTTAGGAAGATACTGTTCTTCTAATGCTTTAGCGAACGGAATGGGGGTCTCCAAACTAGCCACTCTTTTAATGGGCGCATCCAATGCTTCAAAACAATGTTCTGCCAGAAGCGAAGCGATATCGGAAGCAATGCCTCCAAACAAGGAATCTTCTTGAAGAATTATGACCTTATTCGTTTTGCGGACAGAGGCAAAAATGGCTTCTGTATCTAAGGGTGTCAATGTTCTCAGGTCTATGATATCTGCGGAAACAGCTACACTATCCACTACTTTCATGGCCCAATGTACGCCGGCTCCGTAAGTGATAATGCTCAGTTGTGTTCCTTCTTTAATAGACGCTGCCTTGCCTAGCGGAAGCGTATAATAATCGGTTGGCACCTCCTGCCGAATACTGCGATACAAGGCCTTGTGCTCAAAGAAAAGCACCGGGTTCGGGTCATTAATGGCACTAGCCAATAAGCCTTTGGCATCGTAAGGGAAGGCCGGATACACTACTTTTAATCCGGGTGTGTGGGTAAACCAGGCTTCGTTCGTCTGACTGTGAAACGGACCTGCTCCTACTCCGGCGCCACATGGCATTCTGATTACCACGTCTGCCTTTTGATTCCAGCGATAATGACTCTTCGCTAAATAGTTCACGATAGGATTGAACCCGGAAGTCACGAAATCGCCAAATTGCATTTCCATTACCGCTTTAAATCCATTGATAGAAAGTCCCATGGCTGCTGAAACGATCGCCGATTCGCATATAGGAGTGTTTCGAACGCGATCCTTTCCGAAGACTTCTACAAAGCCTTCTGTGATTTTGAAAACACCACCGTACTCGGCAATGTCCTGCCCCATGATCACCAAATTATCGTGCTGTTCCATCGATTGGCGCAAGCCTTCAGAGATAGCATCTACAAGTCGGATTTCCTTGGTTTCCGTAGCCGGAGGCACTTCCGGAGTTTCGTCTTGGTGAAAAACATCGGTGAGTTCCTCGGGTAACGAAGGTATAATCTCAGGCGCGTTAAAAGCAAGCTCCAGATGCTTGTCGATTTCGTTTTTTATAGTGGTTTTGTAGGTTTCGTTCTTGGTTTCTGAAAGGATACCGGTTTCCATCAAGTACCGCTCAAAGTTGCGTACGGGATCTTTTTCTTCCCAATGATCCATAAGGTTCTGAGGCACATATTTTGTACCGCTCGCCTCTTCGTGACCGCGCATCCGGAAGGTTTTAAACTCTACTAATACGGGTTTTGGATGCTGTCGCATGTCCTCCACAATTTCTTTCAGTTTACCATACACCGCTACGATATTGTTACCTTCTATGATATGTGATTCCATTCCGTATCCTTGTGCCCTATCGGCTAAGTGCTCGCAACGGTATTGTTCTTCGGTAGGAGTTGAGAGACCGTAGCCATTATTCTCAATACAAAACAGTACAGGGAGTTGCCATACCGAAGCAACGTTAAGCGCTTCGTGTATGTCTCCTTCGCTGGTGCCGCCTTCACCGGTAAAAACGGCGCAAACCTGCCCATTGTTCTTAAGGAGATTTCCTAAAGCAATTCCGTCGGCTACGCCAAATTGTGGACCCAAGTGAGAGATCATACCCACAATATTGTATTCTTGGGTTCCGAAGTGAAAGCTGCGATCCCGCCCCTTGGTAAAACCATTTGCCTTGCCTTGCCATTGCTCGAATAAGCGATATAAAGGGATGTCTCTCATGGTAAAAACACCGAGATTTCGATGCATTGGTAAAATATATTCCTCCTTCTGAAGTACCGATGCCACTCCTACAGAAATGGCCTCTTGGCCGATTCCGCTAAACCATTTGGAGATCTTTCCCTGTCGAAGTAAGATGAGCATTTTTTCCTCGATCATTCGAGGGAGCAAAATACCCTTATAAAGATCTAATAGTATTTCGGGTGCAAGCTCGTAGGTGGAATAGTCGAATATTGGAGCGGATGTTTTTTGGTGTTCCATGGATCGTATTGAGTTATTCAAAAGTAGAAAAAATCGCGCATGGTAAATGATTTTTACGTTTTTTTTCGCTTCGGAAGTGCCGAGGATATTTGGTATATTTGTAGTTTGTTAAAAACGAGAATTATGAACAACATACCTAGTGTAGATTTAGCTGATTTCCTCTCAGACGATCCCAAACGAAAGCAGCAATTTGTCACACAAATCGGAACCGCATATGAAGAGATTGGTTTTGTTTCTTTAAAAAATCATTTTTTGAGCGATGCCTTAGTGGAAGAACTCTATAAAGAAGTGAAAGCGTTTTTTGCACTTCCCGTAGAAGTAAAGAAGAAGTATGAAATTGAAGGGCTTGGCGGACAGCGCGGTTATGTTTCTTTCGGAAAAGAGCATGCAAAAGGAAAAAAAGAAGGCGACTTGAAAGAGTTCTGGCATTTTGGGCAGGAGCCCGATGAAGATGCCAACCTCCCCGATAGCTATCCAGAGAACGTGCAGGTGGAAGAACTGAAAGATTTTAATCACACGGGAATGGAAGCGTATCGAATGCTAGAAAAAACCGGTATCTATGTGTTGCGTGCACTGGCGTTGTACATTGGACTCGATGAACATTATTTCGATCATTGGGCCTCCAACGGTAATAGCATTTTACGACCCATCCACTACCCTCCTATTACCGAAGAGCCGAAAGGAGCGGTACGGGCAGGAGCACATGGGGACATCAATCTTATTACTTTATTAATGGGTGCCTCCACAGGCGGACTCCAAGTGTTGCGCAAAGATGGCGAATGGATTGATGCTATTCCCGCTGAAGACGAATTGGTGATCAATGTGGGCGATATGCTAGAGCGTCACACCAATAATAAGTTGCGCTCTACCATTCACCGCGTTGTGAATCCTCCTCGCGATCAATGGGACACCCCTCGATATAGCATCCCCTTCTTCATGCATCCTCGCAGCGACATGAAGCTTAATTGCCTAGAACAATGTGTCAACAAAGAGCATCCAAAAGCCTATCCCGATATTACGGCGGGTGAGTTTTTACACCAGCGCTTGGTGGAAATCGGACTCATAAAAAAGTAGGATGGACCTCGAAGATCAATTGAAAAAATTGTTTCCGGACCACGAGCCGGAGCCTTCCGAAGAACAAGAAGAAACTCCAAGTACGGTGTGGCTTCAAGACGATCCGTTGTTGTGCAAATACGAAAAACGCAAAGGAAAGCCGATTACCATTATCGATGGGTATAACGGCGCGAAATCTGATTTCAAGCAGCTCGCGAAAGAATTAAAAACCATGCTGGGCGTTGGGGGTAGTTTCAAAAATGAAACAATCATTATCCAGGGCGATTACCGCAAGGAAATTATGGAGTTTCTGAAAGATAAAGGATTTCGGGTAAAGCGTGTGGGGGGATGAGTTTAGCGGCTTCAGAATTAATACTAAACCCAGACGGAACTATTTATCATTTAAATCTTGCTCCAGGTGATATCGCGTCCACTATCATCACCGTAGGCGATCCAGATCGGGTGACTTCCATTACACGGCATTTTGATTCCATCGAGGTAGCTGTCCAAAAACGCGAATTTAAAACGCAAACCGGAATGTATCGCGGTAAGAAATTAACCGTTATCTCTACCGGTATCGGCACCGATAATATAGACATCGTTTTTAATGAATTGGATGCGCTGGTAAACATCGATTTTGACCGTAGAAAGGTTAAGGAGCAACATACGCCCTTGCAGTTTATTAGAATTGGCACCTCTGGAGCCATTCAGAAAGACATACCCGTGGATTCCTGGTTGGTTTCTGAAAAAGCGATTGGTTTCGATAATCTCATTTGGTTTTACGCGGGGAAAGCGTTGCTGGAGGAAGATTTTGCAGAAGCCTTTATGACTCATATGCAATGGTCTGAACAAAAGGCTTCTCCCTATGTAGTCGCAGCAGACGTATCATTGCAAAAGCTGTTTCAGCAAGATTCTTTTACCCATGGCGTAACCGCTACCAATGTAGGATTTTACGGTCCGCAAGGGCGCCGACTCCGATTAGCACTAGAAGATGCTGAAATGAACCAAAAATTAGGCGCTTTCGAGTTTCAACAACAGCGAATTACCAACCTGGAAATGGAAACCTCCGGAATCTACGCCATGTCGAAATTACTGGGACATAGCGCTATTTCCTTAAATGCGATCTTGGCAAATCGCGCTACAGGTGCCTTTAGTAACCATCCTGAAAAGACGATAGACAGACTCATTATTCATACTTTAGAAACACTGGTATCATGAAGAAAATAACCATTGGTGGCGTACCAGAACATTTTAACTACCCCTGGTATCTAAGTCTACGCGATAAAGAATATCATCAATTTGGGATCAATTTGCGGTGGCAGGATTTCTACGGAGGTACGGGACAGATGAATAAAGCCCTGCGGGAGGGTACCATTGACATGGCGGTGATTTTGACCGAAGGAATTATTCGAGATATTGCCTTGGGAAATCCCAGTAAGATCGTCCAGGGTTTTGTGGACTCCCCGTTGCTTTGGGGAATTCACGTAGCGAAAAACTCCCCATATCACAGTATTTCAGAACTGCAAGGAACGACAGCCGCGATCAGCAGGTTTGGCTCAGGCTCACACCTTATGGCGTTCGTAAATGCGCAGCAACAAGGGTGGGATCCTACGGACGTGGAGCTTACCGTAGTGAATGACTTGGAAGGAGCGTTAGTAGCGCTTCCGAAGGGAGAAGGAGATTATTTTATGTGGGAAAAGTTTACCACCAAGCCCTATGTAGATGACGGGCCTTTCCGACTCGTTGGTGAATGCCCTACCCCCTGGCCCTGCTTTGTGATCGCGGTTCGAACTGAATTTCTATCCGAAGATCCCGAAAGTGTCCAACACATTCTAAATACAATCAATCGGTATACAACCCACTTCAAGGAACGCGACACCATCGACGTTCTTTTAGCAGAACGATACGACCAGAAAATTGAGGATATTCGGCAATGGCTTGCCCTTACCGAATGGTCGCAGGCCCAAGTACCTTTGGCACAAATAGAAACGGTTCAAGAGACATTAGTTGCCCTCGAATTGATTGAGCGTTCGATCCCTTCCGAAGAAATAGTACATTTTTTTAACTAAAAGACGCAACCTTTACAACTGCCTTGCATCTTCGTAGTGTAAACTCGAAAGGTATGACGACATTTTTAATCATTATCGGGAGCTTGTTAGTAACCAATTTCTTGCTGTTACAATTCAGCTGTAATGACCCAGATCGCAATCAAGTAAAAAAGAAATAAGCCTTAGTCGATCTTCCAGTTAATTGGCGATTTTCCTTGTTGCTTTAAATACGTATTCGTCTTGCTGAAATGACGATTTCCAAACCAATACCCTCTATTGGCGCTCAAGGGAGATGGATGGCCACTGGTTAACACCAGGTGTTTACTTCGATCAATCTTCGCCCCTTTCTTCTTCGCATACCCACCCCATAATAGAAATACGACTCCTTCTTTTTTTTGTGAGACCTGTTGAATGACCGCGTCTGTAAATTGTTCCCAGCCTTTATTCTGGTGACTTCCGGCTTGGTGTGCTCGTACGGTTAAGGTAGCATTTAATAAAAGTACACCTTGTGCTGCCCACGCCGTTAGGTCGCCGTATGTAGGTATCGGAATTCCCATATCCGTTTCAATTTCTTTAAAAATGTTCTGTAAGGATGGTGGATGCGGCACTTCCTTGTGTACAGAAAAACAGAGACCGTTTGCCTGTCGGGGTCCGTGATAGGGGTCCTGCCCAATTATCACAACCGTAACTTCAGAAAAAGGAGTATGATCGAAGGCTGAAAATATTTCAGGTCCGGGAGGAAAACAGCGGTGTTGGCGATACTCTTCCTTTACAAAAGCGATAAGATTTTGAAAGTAGGGTTGCTCAAATTCTTGTTGTAAGACTTCCTTCCAACCGGCTTCAATTGTTATGGGCATTCTATGTATTTTTGTGGGAGTTAAAAATAATCATTACCCAACAGTATTCCGCTGTGGCGGAGGATAAATTATGGTTCGAATACACGCAAAGACCTTACAAGATCTTGAATTCCACACGGTACTCCAGCAAATGGCCGCCAAGACAATTACCGACTTGGGGAAATCGGCTGTTCTAGATATCAAACCCTTTAAGGATACGGAAGCTATCGCACCAGAATTGAACCGTGTAAAAGAATTTGTGGCGTCTTTTAATTCAGATAATCGCATTCCTAACCATGGCTTTGATGCGTTGGAGAAAGAGCTTCACTTACTGACCATTGAAAATAGCGTTTTGGAGATTTCCTCCTTCCGACGAATTGTTTCGGTTTGTGAAACGACAAAAGACTTGCTTCGATTCTTTCAGAAATACGAAGAATTTTACCGATACCTTCAGGAATTTTCCGCACAGATAACCTACACAGCAACCATAGCCACTGCGATCCATGAAAAAATAGATCGCTACGGAGCGGTGAAAGATACTGCTTCCGAAGCACTCGCAGCGATTCGCAAACGATTACAACACGTGAAGTCGCAGATCAACGCTTCTTTTGGGCGTGCTTTATCCAATTATGCTCCTAAAGATTATTTGGATGATATAAGGGAGTCGGTTATGGATAATCGACGTGTGCTGGCCGTTAAAGCAATGCATCGCAGAAAAGTAAAAGGCGCGGTGTTAGGCCAATCAAAGACGGGTAGTATCGTGTATGTAGAACCCCAGGAAACCTTAGAATATGCCAATGAACTGAGTCACTTGGAATATGAGGAAAAGGAGGAAATAAAAAAGATCTTGCGTGCGCTTACCGAGCATGTGCGTCCGTATGCTTCCCTGCTTCGATCCTATCAGGACTATTTGATTCAAATTGACGTGTTTCATGCCAAGGCTAAGTACGCCCTGGAACTCGATGGCGTGGTACCAATTCTTACCAACAACAAACGACTCTTTTTAAAAGACGCCTATCACCCGTTACTTCTTCTGGCTAATAAAAAACGCAAGGAAACTACCTACCCACAGACCATCGAACTACAGCCCGATAAACGGGTGATCGTTATTAGCGGTCCAAACGCCGGCGGAAAAAGTATTACGCTTAAAACGGTGGGGCTGTTACAAGTCATGTTACAATCGGGAATGCTGATTCCCGTAGAACCTCAGAGCGAATGTTGCTTCTTTGAACGTATCCTTACGGATATTGGTGACAATCAATCCATTGAAAACCACCTGAGCACCTACAGCTATCGGCTGAAAAAAATGAATCAATTTCTAAAGAAGTGTAATTCGGAAAGTTTATTCCTTATTGACGAATTCGGAACGGGAAGCGATCCGGAACTGGGCGGTGCCCTGGCAGAAATATTCTTGGAAGTATTTTATGAGCGCGAAGCCTTCGGAATTATTACCACGCATTATACCAATCTGAAGCTTTTGGCCAATGAACTGCCGCATGCCGTGAATGCCAACATGCAATTTGATCGGAAAAGCTTGTTGCCGCTGTACCAACTTCAACTGGGAGAAGCAGGATCTTCCTTCACCTTTGAAGTCGCTCAGAAAAATGGAATCCCGTACAGTTTAATTAATAAGGCGAAGAAGAAGATCGAACGCGGAAAGGTTCGTTTTGATAAGACCATTGCTAATCTGCAAAAGGAGCGCTCAAAGGTTCGTGAGACGGCTGCCTCTTTGCAGACTTCCGAAAAGAAAGCACAACAGGAATACAAGCAATTGGAAGAGATTAACACCAAGATCCAGGAAAAATTAGAAAGCTATCAAGAATTATACGACAGCAACCAAAAAATGATCTCTTTGGGTCGAAAAGTGGATAGCCTGGCCGAATCGTATTTCAATAACAAACGGAAGCGACAATTACTGGATGAGCTATTCAAACTAGTAATGACCGAGAATAGCAAGCGTAAAAAAGTTCCGCGGAAGCAAAAACAGCAACAAAAGGCAAAGAAAAAAGCGGTGGAACAAGAGGTGGAGAAGAAAGTGGATGTTATTCGAAAAGAAAAGAAAAAGAAAAAAGAAGAAGCGAAAAAAGCACCTCCACCGAAACCCAAAGTAGCCCTTAAAGTAGGCGATCGCGTTCGAATGATAGACGGAAGGGCCATTGGTACGATCGACACCATTGAAAAGAAAAAGGCGATCGTAAATTACGGGCAGTTTACTGCGGATGTACGCTTAGAAGAACTTGAAAAAGTGTAAACGGCAGTATCATACCTAGGTGTCATCACGATTCAGGACTCGCTTCCCTGTTTGTAATATTACTGATACGCTTCTAAATAATAAAAACCCTTCAAAAGAAGCGCCATCTTCAAAAGGGACAGGATTTGTTAGAATACTTGAACGCCCTATAAAACCTTCGTATCTTTGTGGTTCTATGGATCAGGAAAAAAAAATCATCCTTTTTGATGGGGTTTGCAACCTTTGCAATAGTTCGGTGCTATTCGTAATAAAACGAGACTCCAAAGACCGTTTCCGATTTACTGCACTGCAAGAAACCATTGGACAAACCTATCTGAAACGCTATGATATTGATCCTTCAGAAACCGACTCTATCATCTTGATTTCAAATGGAAAGGCATACACCAAATCTTCCGCAGCACTAAATATTGCTAAATATCTTACCGGAGGCTGGCCGCTACTATACGGATTTATGATCGTTCCTAAATTTATCCGAAATTGGGTCTACGATTATATCGCAAAGAACCGTTACAAATGGTACGGAAAAAAGGAGAGTTGTATGATCCCTACGCCAGAACTGAAAGCCAAATTCTTATAATTACCGCAGATTTTCTAGGATGAAAGATACTTTCTGATTGCTGTTTTGATTGCTTTCGAAAGCTACGTTGTCATAGCGGTTTTCAAGCGCCATATCTTGTTGATACCATTGCTCCAGTACCGGCGCATACGCCAAAGAAACTTTTCCGCTGAGCAACGGAGTGAGACTTTTTCCTTTTTTATGCCATTCGTAGATTTTTTTCAAGCCAGTGAGGTATAAATGGTCTTTGGTAAACCCGCCTCCGCGATGTGCCCGTAAGGCTATATTGTACGATTCTTCACGATTGAGCTTGTATTGATTGTGCAACAGGTCGAAGGTATCACAAAAGGAAAATCCTTTGCGAAGGCTGTCGGTCGCTAGTACCCTATAGGACAACTCTTTGAGTCGGTATAAGGTAAGGCAACCACTCATATATTCGCTGAAAACAGCCAGTCCTTCCTGAGTTTCGACGTTCTTCGGAAAGCCGTTGTGGAATATCTTCAGGTATTGATTTAGTCCGTTGTAAGTGGTAACTAAATGGACGCCAATTTCATGGTTCGCCAGCACTTTCAATTGATTGGCGCTAAAATGATGGTTCTTTTTCAGCACTAAGGTCTGAATATTATTAAGGACCATTGCTGCTGCGGAAATTTTTGTGGAGTACTTGATGTTTAGCTCAAAATCGTACCGCTTCACGAATTCTTCGAAGTAGGCAGCGGCTTCGGAAGCGTTAAACACCGGAAACATTTCCTGATCGTAGGCATCATCTTCAAAATGAAGAATAAAACGCGCGTTCTCTACATCTTTATCGGTAGGGGTTCCGAAGGATTTCAAAGAGTTATAATAAAATTTCTCCCCCTGCCCTACGGTCTCTACACATTGAATTAAGCCCGAATAATCATAAATCACATCGCGGTAGAAAGCTCTCGTGACTTCATCCCGAATGCTATCGATGTCTTGTGAGAACAATTGTTGCTGAAGTTTATGCGCGTCAAAATCGACTTTCCGGTATCGAAATGATGGATTTACGTTGTATTTGGACGCGAAGAAGTTTCGCTTTTCCTGTTCGATATTGATTGGGTTCACGTAGTTGAGGAGTTCGATCTTCTTAACCAGTTCATTCAGGTTATGATCAATCCTCACTACGTTTGGATACGTTTCTTTGACGCTCTCCGGGTACCTCATGTGCTTTTATACCGTCTCTTGAAAATGTGCGGCATGCTCCTTGATTTTCTTCGGAAGCTGTGCCGCTATTGCGGACACCACTTCAGGATAGATGACCTGTCGCGTTTCATCGCAATAAATTTTCTTGAATTCAGTTGCCAAAACTAAGGTATTTTTGAAATTTTCGGTAATGTATTTGAGAAAATAACCATTTCCGAAGAAGGTATCGTTAATTCGCGATGTAGTACTTGCAACCCCTGGTAATTCTAACTTGGCCAGAGAAGTGCGCCACGCCTCTACCGAATTACCGAAACGATCGTTGTCGATATTCGAAGTCCCTAAGTTGATCACTGGAACCTCCCGATCCCATCGTCGCCAGTTATAGCTATGTATATCATACACGACCACCGTTCCGTGAATTTTTTCTAAGGTGTCGATCAAGACGTGAACTACCTGATAAAACTGATGGTGCTTTTCTAAACTGATCGCCTTTTCTGCTTCTGAAAGGGGTTCTTTCCATAGCTTCTTGCCCCATGCCGTGTCAAAAATAGCGTTCTCCGGATCGCGGTTGAGGTCGTATTCAAACCGACTGTCATTTCCGGAGATCACGATAGGCATCGCATCAACAAAGGCTTTGGTGCACGGGTCTTCTTCAAACCAACGCTCATATTCGGTATGGATACAATTGTCCCATAGCTCACGACGAAATTGATGTCCGTCGTGCACGGCCCCGCAAACATAGGGTGTGTATTCGTTAATTTTAAGGGTGAAGGAATAATCTTCTGCGACGGCTTCAAAACACTTTTGTGCCTCAATCGCTTGCACCATTTGTTGAACAGACCATTTTTTCATTAGGCTTCGCTTACCGTTTTACGTAATTTTTGGCGCCGTTCGAAGGCATTGACGCGTTCCAATACTTTATCTTCTACGAAATCGATGATCTTTTCCTGCACTCTGGTTTTATAAACTTTGTTCATATAAGTAATGCCTCCAGGTGACATAACATTTACTTCCACGAGTTTACCGCCAATCACATCGATCCCCACAAAATAGAGTCCGTCGTTCACCAATTTCGGTCCAATTCTTCGACAGAGTTCTTTTTCTTGTTTAGTTAAGGAATGCTTCTGAACCGAGCCCCCGGCACTGATATTGCTTCGGTGATCTTCGTCCCCAGGAACACGGCGCATCGCGCCAATAGGCTGACCATTAAGTAATAGTATGCGTACATCTCCCTGGTCTGCTCCTTCAATATAATCTTGAAGGATCACATAATTAGTGGTGCCATCCTTATTGTCGATATAGAAGTCTAACAACGAATTAATACTTTTCATCGCTCGTTTTTCGATCAAAATTACTCCAGAGCCTCCGTAACCGTTCAAGGGTTTTAGGATCATTCGTTCCGGTCCTTCTTTGATTACTTTTTTGAGGTATTCTTTATTCTTTGTAACGTGGGTCTTCGGAATGATTTCCATATCTTCATTCTCAAATACAGCCGTATACAGTTTGTTGTTGGCCCGACGAATTCCGTCTAGGTCATTCATAATGAACACATCATCCTTCACACTGTCTAAAAAGTTGAGCATGATCATGTCTAACGGTGGATTGCTTCGCAATACCACCACATCAAAGCCGGCCATAGGAAGCATTTCATCGTAGAATTTGGTTTGCTTGTGAAACCCTTTTAGGGATTTAGGAACCTTTTCCATGCGCTTAACGCATTTACTAAAGGCGAAGGCCACACTGTCTCGTATAGTGAGATTCGCGGGGGTGGTAATCGCCATTCCATGACCGCGTTTCACGAATTCGTGAATAAGGGCCAAGGTGGAGTCGTTATCGGGATCGATTTCTTCCCAAGGATACATAATAAAACAAACATTCATACTTCTTTCGTTTCGAGATGAATATTAAAGATAGTAATTCTGAAAGGCTATCAAAAGAAAAATCTGCGAATCCGCTAATTGCAGGTTACTTCAATGTTGTCTATGAAATAATATTCAGAAGCCGCCCAGTTCTGAAGCTGAATGCGTAAGATCATCGTGCTGGCCGAAAGTCCAGTAACTAGTTGCGTGACCGTCACGGTGCTGCTCAAGTCATCGATCAATGTATGATTTGTGGAACCCAGACCACCAAAATCGGGTATTTCTGTGAAAGTCGCGCCCCCATCTACTGAGTAGGATATATCGACGAAATCGGACTCATTTTCACCGCAATTAAAGTCGTTGGCATGAAAGGCCGGAATGTATTCCAGCGTCCCTGATTCGCTAACGTCTACCGAAATAAAAACCTCATCATACCCGCTAATAGGAAAGGCTGTAGATTGAAATACCAGGCTACCGTTGGTGTCACGGCACTCCAATTGCCCTCCAATAACCAACGCATAATCTTCATCATCTAGTAAGGTGCCTGGCACATCGGGAATACTGCTTCCGAAACTTTGAAAGCTGGTCAGCGTCCATTGAGACACGCCGCCAGGATAATCGCCATTGCTCGCACTGTCACCTGTGATACCTGTGTTGTCTACGTAGGCGTCAAAATTTTCGGCATACAAAACATCCCCATTGCAATTGAAACAATAGATGCTGCGCCATAATTGCGCAAAGGCATCATAGATTTCCCAACACTGCTTCCCCGTTACAGGATCATTCACAAAAATCATGAGACCGTCGTCATCATTATTCGTGGAGGAAAGCGGAATACTGGCTTGTTGCGCCTCAGTAACCACTGGCATCTTAAACCCACCGTATTCCATGGTTCGCACATTTAAGGACTCAAGATGCAAGGAGGCCGCGGTGCTTGGGGTTTGCGTATTCACACCTACCTGTGCGTTTCCAACCATCATAAAGAGCAAGAATACGATTGCTATATAGGGTTTCTTAGTTTCCATAGAGTTCCACATTATCAATCACCCACAATTCGCTGTTACTATTAGTATTCATGACTACCCCAATGACCAAATTCGCCGAATTAGGAATTCCTGTGATCTCCAGATAGGTAATTGGAGCTCCCGTGGTTGCTGAAAAACTTTGTGGCGTTCCATCGCCGTCGTAGGCAATCGTTTGTGTTCCCGCTGCCGTAAAATCAAAGCGGGCATTGCCGCTTCCCGTAATCTCCATTTCGTATGAAAACGTCACGCCTCCGTCTACGCTAACGTACAGATCTACGTAGTCGGTTGCATCCAAACCATTCGTAGTACTACCCATGGAAAACGCGGCCAATCGTACGTTTAAAGTAACATCTGTATATGCCGAAGCATCTACAGGACCAAAATCCATATCTACATAATCATTTTGAGCACCATAACTGCGGGTGTCTATGTAGGTCGGACTCGCAGGTGCGGTTCCTATACCCGTTTGAAGGGTGCCCGGATCATTTTCTACGTAGCCTAATGTGGGTGTGGCCGGTGTAGGTTCAAAATCTTGAATTCCGAGTAGTGTTGGGCCACAAGTACCCGTACCTGATATGGGACCATTATAGTCGGAAACCACAGCCACACCCGGAGAGGTGCCTGACGTTGCCACCGGTGTTACTTCTACGGCAATAAATTGAGCGATATCAGCAGCCTGTAAGGTATAGGTGCTGGCAGTTGCCCCAACAATGGCTGAAGCGCCAGTGCCTGAAGCATCTACTGCTCGATACCATTGGAAGGTGGAGGCGCCTTGCGGATCGCCTTCATCATCACTATACGTGTATGTTGCTGTAAGCGTTTCTCCTGCAATATAGCAACCGGTGTTCGACACCGAAGAGGCTACTGGAGGGTCATTCGCGTCCACCGGGCCGCCATAACCGCTAAAGGTTTCTATTCCCGTAATGGTACCCGTGGTAGCGATAGGAATGACAGCAAAACTTACATAAAATCCGATATCCGCGGGCACCGGTGTGTAGGTGCTTCCGGTTGCCCCAGAAATAGCAACACTATTGGTTCCTAAGGCGTCATCCGCACGATACCATTGAAAAGTTGAAGTTCCTTCAGGATCGCCTTCATTGTCTGCATAGGTATAAATGCCATTTAGGGGCACCCCCACATCGTAGGAAGCACCCGATACTGAAACAGGATCGGCCGTTGGTGCTTCGTTAACAGGCATGCAAAAAACATTTTCCCATTGATCTTCTGTAGCGTTGTAGAGTTGAACGCAGCGTGTGTCTCCTTCGGAAAGATAAACCATCAATCCATCATCTGCTGCGGAAACTGAAATACTGTTACGCTCTGCGAGGCTTACATGTGGGATGTGAAAGCCTCCGAAAGTTATTCCATCTGATGAGCTCGCGATATCAAGAACAGCGGCATCACTTATGGTTACAGTATTGATTCCAACCTGTGAATAGGTAGCGATTCCTATGCTTAGACATAGGAGTCTTAAAATAATGTGTTTCATAACTTCTCAAATGAAGCCAGTAGATTACTTCAAAATTATTGGGGAGTGTAAGAGTAAGAAACTTTTCTCCCATCTAAGTTATGAAAATATTACGGTTTTGTGGTGGTTTTACTTTTTATAGTTATCATCCCAATCTTTGACCGCAGGATCGCCAAGTTTTCCTTGGGATTTGGCCACCATCATGGAGACCGAAGCGTCACCGGTTACATTCACTACCGTTCGGCACATGTCTAAGGGTCGGTCTACGGCAAAGATCAAGGCTAAGCCCGCTTCAGGGATTCCTGCCTGAGCCAAAACGATTACCAACATCACCATACCTGCACCGGGTACTGCCGCAGAACCAATGGAGGCTAAGGTAGCCGTTACAATGATCCCGAGTTGTGTGCCGATAGTAAGATCCATTCCGAAGGCCTGAGCAATAAATACGGCCGCTACGGCTTGGTATAAACTAGTACCATCCATATTGATGGTAGCGCCAATAGGAAGTACAAAACTCGTTACTTCTTTCTTAACGCCCAGATGCTCTTCTACGCGTTCCATGGTCACCGGCAAGGTAGCAGCACTCGAGCTGGTGGAAAAGGCTAATAGTTGTGCCGGGCTAATTCCGTTTAAGAAGAAACTCGGACTCCTTTTTGTGAATATCCACACGAGTAGCACATACACTCCAATCATCAAAATCAATCCACCCACCACGCACAAGGCGTACATACCAAGGGCAGCAAACAAGTCGGCACTGGGCGCTTCCACGACCAAAGCCGCCAGTAAAGCAAACACACCGTAGGGTGCGGCCAGCATAATAAGATCGATCATTTTCAGAATCACTTCATTGAAACCATCAAAAAAGTCTTTAACGGGTTTGGCCGTTTTTTCAGGAATCAGTATGAGTCCGATGCCAAAGAAGATAGCAAAGAAGATTACCTGAAGCATGTTGCGATTGCTGGAAGAGGCTCCGATAATATTTTCAGGAACCAGATCGACCAAGGCCTGTAACGGGCCTGCATCCTTTTGCTTTTGAGCTTCTAATTGCCTGGCTTCGGCCTCACCTCCATAAGCTTCTACCAGTTCGTCTCTCGTATCTTCTCCAATAGTGGCGCCCGGTTGTACAGCATTTACTACCAGTAAACCAATGGTTACGGCGATCACGGTGGTGCAAACATAGGTGAGTATGGTGCGCAATCCCATTTGAGAAAGGCTGGAAATATCTTTTAGGTCAGATACCCCTTTTATTAGAGAGGCAAGAATTAGGGGTACTGCAATCAGTTTTAAGGCATTGATAAAAATCGTTCCGAAGGGCTTGATCCAGTCGCCAATAAAATCGTCTCCCCAACTAAAATTTGTGAGAATTAAGGCGAATACGACACCCAGTGCCATTCCCAATAAGATTTGCCAGTGTAATGCTAATTTCTTCATAGGTAGTTGTTACAGTTTAGAGGTTTTGTGAAGCAGAAGTTGATCTGCCAATACAAGAGCCGCCATGGCCTCTACGATGGGTACCGCACGCGGAACCACACAAGGATCATGTCTTCCTTTTCCTTGCATGACCACGGTATCTCCTTTCGAAGTGATGGTTTCCTGATCTTGCATTAAGGTGGCAACCGGCTTAAAAGCCACGTTGAAATAAATAGCTTCGCCATTGCTAATGCCACCTTGTATACCGCCACTAAAGTTGGTTTTGGTACTTCCGTTTGCATCAAAAGCATCGTTGTGATCGCTTCCTTTCATGCGTGTACCCGAAAAACCGCTGCCGTATTCAAAGCCTTTTACCGCATTGATGGACAGCATCGCTTTTCCCAATTGAGCGTGTAATTTATCGAAGACGGGTTCTCCCAGACCCGCGGGAACGTTTTTGACGATACATGTGATGCGTCCACCCACGGTATCTCCTTGCTTGCGAATTTTTTTGATATATGTTTCCATTTCCGAAGCCAGAGTAGGATCCGGACAACGAACTGGATTATCTTCAATAGTTGAGAAATTGGTAATGCCTTCAGGTGATTTTAGTTCCAACTCACCTACTCCACTTACAAAGGCCTGAATTTCTATATTTTTCAGGAGTTGTTTGGCAATAGCCCCGGCAGCAACCCGACAAGCTGTTTCCCGAGCTGAGGACCGTCCGCCACCGCGGTAGTCCCGGTGTCCATATTTTTGATCGTAGGTATAATCGGCGTGTGAGGGGCGATACGTGTCTTTTATGTGTGAATAGTCCTTCGACTTCTGATTGGTATTCTGAATGATAAATCCGATGGGGGTGCCCGTTGTGATTCCTTCAAAAATACCCGATACGAATTGTACGCTATCGGGCTCCTTACGCTGCGTTACAATGGCAGACTGTCCCGGTTTCCTGCGCTGCATCTCACGTTCCACTGCTTCAAAATCGATCGAAATACCCGCTGGGCAACCATCAATAATCCCGCCTATAGCCTCGCCATGCGATTCGCCAAAGGTTGTAATTTTAAAAAGCGTTCCGAAAGTATTTCCCGCCATGCTATGGTTTTCTCAAAGGTATGGGTTCCAATTTGAACGTAAAAATAAGCATCCCACGTAATATTCACGATAAATGCGAATGAAATTTATAACCTTCTCGACAGCAATTGGTAACGTTCTCGTAATCTCGGTTGTGGGTAGAATAAAAATCTTTGTATCCCAAAAGAAGGCGTGAAAAGAAAGATCGAAATTGTTGTTATTTCAGACGTTCACTTGGGTACTTACGGCTGTCATGCGAAGGAAGTATTGAATTACCTTAACAGCGTAAAACCCAAAAAGTTGATCCTTAACGGCGATATTTTTGACATCTGGCAATTTCGAAAACGCTACTTTCCCAAGGCCCACCTGCAAGTCATTAAAAAGATCGTAGCGCTCGCGGCAAAAGGCACTCGTGTCTATTATCTTACCGGTAATCACGATGAGAAACTTCGTCGCTTCAGCGATACCAAAATGGGAAACATCTATATCCTAGATAAATTAGTGCTCAACATCGATGGTAAAAAAGCATGGTTCTTTCATGGTGACGTTTTTGATGCTTCGATACAACATACCAAATGGATTGCAAAATTAGGCGGTTGGGGGTACGACCTGCTTATACTCTTCAATCGTTTCGTAAATGTAGTGTTGCAAAAACTGGGGCGCGAAAAGTATTCGTTGTCCAAGAAAATCAAGAATAGCGTAAAAGGAGCGGTGAAATTCATTAATAATTTTGAAAAAACAGCCACCGATCTGGCCATTGAGAATGAATACGATTTCGTAGTATGCGGTCACATTCACCAACCCATCATTAAAACGGTTTCCAACGAAAAAGGAGAATGTACTTATTTGAATAGTGGCGATTGGATTGAAAATCTGACTGCCTTAGAATACAATAACGAACGTTGGCAACTGTATACCCACGGCGAGGGGACTCCGCATCTTCGACCTGAACCTGATCTCAACGTTCCGGATGAGGAAGAGGATGTATCCTCTGGCTTACTCTCGGCTTTTGCCGAATTGAACAAGGGCTTGTCGTAGAATACTGACGGGATGCAATGCCTCGCGTTGAGTACCGTCCTTGATTTGATGCCGACAACTCGTGCCATTTGCGGCAATAAGGGTGTCTTGCGAAGCCTTCCGAACGGCTGGAAACAATTTGAGCTCCCCTATACTCATGCTCAGTTTGTAATGCTCTTTTTCATATCCAAAACTACCGGCCATTCCGCAGCATCCCGAAGGAATCAGCGTAGGGTGATAATTTACAGGGAGGTTCAACACGTCAAAAGTTGCCTTTGAAGTACTCAAAGCTTTTTGGTGGCAATGAACATGTATTTTAATATTTTTTTCTTCGGAAGTAAAAGCATCTGAAGTAATCGCTCCTGTTGCGATTTCGGCTGCTAAGAATTCTTCAATCAAAAAGCTGCGATCTGCAACGAACTGCGCAGTAGTTCGATCTTCCGCAAGACGCAAAAACTCATCCCGAAATCCAAGAATGGCTGAAGGTTCTATTCCGAGAAGAACATCAGTATCATTCAGCCTAGACGTAAGGACCGAGAGTGTCTTGTTGATGTGTCGCTGGGCTTCTTCTAAAAACCCTTTGCTCAAAAGCGCGCGCGCACTATCTAAGCCATGCACCACAACAACTTCATACTGTAGTGACCGAAGCAACTCAAAGGCATCAAGCGCGATTTCACTATCTGCGTAATTGCTAAACTCATCTACATACAAAAAAACAGTTCTTTTTGTTTTTTTTAACATGTTGTAAGACAGTTTTTTATGAATTTTACTAAAAGTTTTGGTTGAAGGCAATGGTAGGCTTCTTTCGGGGGCAATTCCACTGCTATTTTTGATCCAGGCAGCCGTTATTTTTTGCTGTAATATCCAACGTGAAAAGGCCGGGAAACGTGCCATAAGGGCTTGGTAATTGCGGCTTTTAGCAAAACGTTTGGTCGCTGTAGTGGTTCCATTTGTTTTTTGATATTGGTATAAGAATTCAATCTTAGCAGTGGCCATATCAACATTGCTGGGGCATTCTGAAGCGCAGGCCTTACAACCGATACACAGATCAAAAGCCGCTTTGAGGGCTTCTGAATCAAAGGCATTCTTCTGTTGGTTTCCATACAATGTCTCCCGCAGCACATTGGCCCTGCCTCGGGTGGAATCTTTTTCGTTCTTGGTAACGTGATAGCTTGGACACATGGCGCCGGGAGCCGCTGCCGTTTTGCGACAATCTCCACTGCCGTTGCATTTTTCAGCGAGTCGGGTAATGCCTAAAGAGTCGTCAAAGTTCATCAAGGTAGGTGCCGCTGGTGTTTCCCGATCAGGATCAGTTCGCAGCGAGGCGTCCATGGGCCACGCATCAGTTATTTTTCCCGGATTTAAAAGATGATTAGGATCGAAGGCCTTTTTGATAGCTTTTAAACTTTGAAAAACCGCTTCTCCAACCAGCATGGGCAAGAACTCTGCTCTAACGATACCATCTCCGTGTTCTCCTGAAAAGGAACCTTGGTATCGCTGTGTGAGTTTGGCGACTTCTGTAGTGATCTTTCTCAGTTGCGCGATACCTTCAGGCTTTTTTAGATTCAGAATCGGGCGTAGATGTAATTCTCCAGCTCCGGCATGAGCATAGTACACTGCCTGTTGTTGAAAGCTATCCATTAGCTGGGTGAATTCCTCAATGTACGATGGTAGATCAGACAGAGCCACCGCGGTATCTTCAATACAAGCCACCGCTTTGTTATCGCCTATCATATTTCCGAGGAGTCCGAGTCCCGCCTTCCGCAACTCCATGGCTTGATCGATCTCAATACCTGTTAGTACCGGCGCTGTGTAGCTCAGTTTACTTTTAGAAAGTGACGTGAGTAAGGCGGCTACTTTTTCTTCAAGTCCGATTCGGGAGTCGTCTTTTACTTCTAACAGTAACAAGGCTTTCGGTTCCCCAGAAACGAAAAAGCGATAGGGTTCATAGGTTTTGTTATTCTTCGTACAATCGAGGATCACGTCATCCATCATTTCGCAGGCATACAGATCGTGTTGCATGGCGATGACCACGTCATTCAGGCAATTTGATAAGGAATTGTACTGTGGCACTACCATGGCTGTAAAGGTAGGTGGCAAAGGATCTAATTGTAAGGTGATCTCTGTAATAAAGAACAAGGTGCCTTCACTCCCGCAAATCAAATGACACGGATTGATGCGTTTATCCGTATCGGAAAAAACCTCAGATTCCAACAAGCGATCAATGGCATAGCCTGTATTGCGTCTATGGATCTCAGGTTTCGGAAAATAGTGAGCCACTCCCTGCTGTACCTCGGGTTTAGATAATTCAGTATACAAGGTCTGGTAAATTGCGCCTTCTTTAGTAGGAAGTTTGCGTTTCTCATGAAATGCTTCCGCGGTCATTTCCGAAAAGGAGATCTTCGTTCCGTCTGATAGATATCCGGTAATCGCCAACACTTTGTCGCGTGTTACTCCATATTTGATGGAAGTCGTCCCACTACTATTGTTTCCAACCATCCCTCCTATCATACAACGATTGCTTGTAGAGGTATTAGGACCGAAAAAGAGGCCGCTTGAGGCAATCGCTTTGTTGAGCTCATCTCGAATGACGCCCGGTTGAACCGTAATGGTTTTATTGCTTGTATTGACGGAACCGATGCCGGTAAAATACTTAGATACGTCCACAATGATTCCCTCGCCCACACATTGTCCTGCCAGTGACGTACCGGCCGCTCGTGGCACGATGGGAATATGGTGTTCTACCGAAAATTCAAGGATCTTTTGAAGGTCTTCTTCGTTTTTAGGAAGCACTACGGCGCGCGGAAGCTTACGATAGATGGAGGCATCTGTCGCATAGATTTGTCGATGAAGTTCGTCTGTGAAACATTCTCCGTCAAGGCGGGAACGAAGGGCATCGAAAGGCGGAGTTGACATATCGTAAAAGTAGTGAAGGCGGCGGTTTTTTCAACATAATATTGGCAAATTATACACAAAACCTTAGTAGTACGTTAACTAATTGACATGGGTTACTGAATTACATTTGTGAGGCAAACCTTAAAAACCAAATAATTATGAAGCGAATATTGTTTACTGTTATTGCTTGTATAGCTTTTGCTGGGATGACCCAGGCACAGGAACGCAAGAATGCCATCGGACTCCGTTTGGGGGACAGTGATGGTTTTGGTACTGAGATCAGTTATCAGCGTTACCTAAATACTGAAAACCGATTGGAATTTGATCTGGGCTGGCGCAGCAATAGCAGTTTTGATGCCTATCGACTAACTGCGCTGTATCAATGGGTATGGAATATTGATGGTGGCTTTAATTGGTACGTTGGTGCTGGTGGGGGTGTAGCTCAAGTTGATTTTGATGATGACATACCAGGCTTCGAAGATGATACCGAAACCTATCTTTACGCTGCCGGAGACATCGGAATAGAATATGATTTTGACTTTCCGCTGCTATTGTCATTAGATTTCCGTCCGGAAATTGGATTTGGAGATTTCAACGATGACGTCGATTTTGATATCGCGTTAGGAGTGCGCTATCAATTCTAGTAACACATATCGTAAGAATAAGAAATAAAAAAGTCCCTTGAAGAAGGGACTTTTTTTATGGGGTCACCTGTTTCATCGCTTTATCATATACCTCTTCGTAGAGGGGAACGATATTTTTAGTTTCAAATCGTTTCGCTGCCTCTTTGGCCTGTATCTTAAATCGAAGAAGTTCTTTACTGTCTGATAAGATCTTCAATGCATTCTCGGCCATATCGGCCACATCGCCTACATCACTAAGAAATCCACTTACTCCGTGTTCATTCACTTCCGGGAGGCCGCCTGTGTTGGTAGAGATCACCGGAACACCACTGGCCATGGCTTCCAGCGCTGCGAGTCCAAAACTCTCCTTTTCTGAAGGAAGCAAAAACAAATCGCTAAAACATAGAATTTTATTTACCTCGCTACTATTCCCCAGAAAAATGACTTTCTTGCCAATTCCGTGTTCGTCGCACCATTCTTCGGCCGGCACTTTCTCGGGCCCCTCTCCTACTATGATCAATTTCGCAGGAATTTGCTCCTGAACCTTATAAAAAACCTCCAAAACATCTGTAATTCTCTTTACCGCTCGCAGGTTGCTTACATGGGTAATTATCTTTTCGTGATCTTCGGCCATCATTTCCCGCTGGCAATCGGAAAATGTGTGCTTGTATTTCGTCACATCAATAAAGTTTGGAACTACGTGAATCTCCTTTTCCGTATCGAATAAACGCAGTGTATCCTCTTTTAAACTTTCTGAAACCGAAGTCACTACATCGCTTTTATTGATGCTAAAGGTCACCGCAGGTTTATAAAACGGATGATTTCCAACCAGTGTAATATCGGTACCGTGCAACGTAGTGACCATGGGGATGTGAATACCCTCTTCTTCCAGCATTTTCTTTGCCATATATCCGGCATAGGCATGCGGTATGGCATAGTGAACATGTAGCAGATCTATCTTGTGAAGCTTTACCATATTCACCAGCTTACTTGAGAGCGCCAGTTCGTAGGGTTGGTATTGAAACAAAGGGTACTTCGGAACCGAAACCTCATGAAAATGAATATTGTGAGACAGTAGTTCTAGCTTTACAGGCTGCTTGTAGGTAATAAAATGGACTTCGTGTCCGTTGTCGGCTAAGGCGATGCCTAATTCTGTAGCTACTACTCCACTTCCACCGAAGGTGGGATAACATACTATAGCGATGTTCATAATTCGTCGTCGTTTTGGGGTTCTATGGCTTCGTATATAGCCTGTTGTATTCTGCTGCGTAAGTCACTGCTAATTAACATGCGATTGTCGGCAGTGGGATAGGTTCTATTCGAAAGAAACACATACACTACTTCTTCCTCCGGATCGGCCCAGGTAAAGGTACCGGTAAAACCGCTGTGCCCAAAACTTGTCATAGATACACACCCGCAAGTGGGGCCCGATTCTCCCAACTGAGGCTTGTCGAACCCTACACCTCTTCGGACGTCTTCTTCACAATAATAACAGGTGTTAAAAGCATCAATGGTTTCTGGTTCAAAAAATCGTTGCCCTCCGTAAAATCCTTTCCACAAGTACATTTGCATGATTTTAGCAACATCATTGGCGTTGCTAAAGAGGCCTGCATGACCGCTTACTCCGCCTAACATAGCGGCTCCCTGGTCGTGTACATATCCATGAACTTTCTGCATTCTAAAATAGCTGTCTTCTTCTGTAGGAACAATGTCTGCCTTCGAAAATTTTTCCAGGGGTTTGTAGGTAGTAAAATTCATTCCCATGGGTTGGTAAAAATGACTCTGCACCAAGTCTTCTAATGGCGTTCCATAGAATTCTTCCAGATATTTCTTCAGAATATAAAAGGGTAAGTCACTGTACTTATAGCTCAATCTATTTCGAAGATCGCTATCTTTTATTCGGCTGAAAATAGAATCTTGATAATCGTTTCGCATATACATATTTTCAGCTACCTGCACATCGAACCCTTCTTTTTTGGTACGTGAATAATATGCTGAAGCCGGACCTCCCGTGACGGTATCCAGGGTTTTCGTATAAAACGGAATCCAGGCCGTTAAGCGCGCGTAGTGTGAAAGCATGTCTTGCAGGCGGATGTCCTTTTTATTAGAATTGGCATATTCCGGAAGCATTTCAGACAGTTTCGTATCCATGGAGATCACACCGCGGTTCATCAATTCCATCACCATAGGAAGTGCGGCAAGTATTTTGGTCATGGATGCAATATCATAGAGGTGATCGTCTTGAACCCTAATTTTTCGGTCTTGTGTGTGGTATCCAAAGTTTTTGCGATAGACCACCTTACCTTTGCGCGCCACCAATATTTGGGCTCCGGGCATCATCGCGCCCCAAACCCCTGAGCGGGCCAAGGTGTCGATCTTTTTCAGTTTTTCACGGTTTAGTCCAACACTTTCCGGAGTTCCATATTGCAAGCGGCGCAAGCTAGGTGTATCAATCCCTGTTCCGGCGGGAAAGGTCTCACCCACACTCACCGGAAGCGTTCCTCCCGCTTTGCGAGCGCCGAAAATAAGTTGTGCTGAGAGCGCCTGAGCCACTTCACTATTTTGATAGGAAGCGATAATCCCTTCAATATTCGTAGTCGTTTTTAGGTCTAAGAGCGCATAAGGCCGTGTAAACACATCTAAAATGACGTTGTTGGTACGAGCAATCTCATACAGCCATACCAATTCTTTATCAGAAAATTCATACGACTTCCACGGATTGTCGTTCGAGCGATGAAAACCGATGATCACATGGTCATAGCCTTTCAGTCGATCAAGGTACTGTTCTAGATTGTTCGCGCGTACCCAATCTACTTTGGTGTAATTTCGCAACTCATTGAGAAAGGTGGCTCCCGAATCGTCTCCGAAATTTACATAGGCAAATCGTTTGTTCTTGAGCTCTTTGATGGGTAGCAATGCGTTGGTGTTTTTCACTACGGTGAGTGCATTTTCCATGGCTTCTTCATTAAGCACTTCATCGATCGGGGCATTCAGGTTTTCCACCAGATAATCGGTCACTACCGGTTGGTAGTCGTGCAGTCCGACCTTGTATTTGGCAAACAGAATCTTTTTAACTGATCGCTGGAGTCGTTTTTCGGTGATACGCTCTTCGCGATAGGCATTTACGAGCAATTGATGTGCCTTGGGAATATCTTCGGAAATCAACAAGACATCATTTCCGGCAAGAAAGGCCGCCAGGTCGATTTCTCCGGGTTCGCTGAAATTAGAGGCTCCTTTCATGTTTAGGGCGTCGGTAAACACCAGACCGTTGAAGCCCAGTTCTCCCAGCAATTTGTCATTCACGATTTTTTCTGAAATGGAAGAAGGATAGCCATCTCTTGATTCCAAGGCAGGAACATTTAAGTGGGCCACCATCACACTGCTCAATCCTTCCTGAATCAATCGTTGGTAAGGATACAATTCGACTGAATCAATACGGGTCTCACTAAAGTCGATAGTAGGCAGTGTTTTATGTGAATCGGTGTCGGTATCGCCATGTCCCGGGAAATGCTTTGCGTTTGCCAATACTCCAGCCGACTGCATTCCTTTCATGAACGCTAGGGCTTTTCTGGTTACATTTTCTTTATCCTCACCGAAGGAGCGATTTCCGATAATGGGATTTTTTGGATTGGTATTGATATCCACTACAGGAGCAAAATTAATATGTACTCCCAGGCGCTTGGAATGTTCTCCAATCCGCTTTCCTACTAATTCGACGATGCGATCTTCCTGAATGGCTCCCAGGGTCATATTCCATGGGTAGGCAAAGGTAGAGTCCAATCGCATGGCCAACCCCCATTCGGCGTCCATCCCGATCATTAATGGGAGCTTAGAGCGTTCCTGAAAGGCGTTATTCAGTTTCGCTTGTCGCATCGGGCCTCCTTTAGAAAAAATAACGCCTCCGATGTAGTAGTTGTCAATCAGATCATTCACCTTATCGATCTTGGCTTGTGGATCACTTGAAAAGACATCGACCATGAATAACTGCCCAATCTTTTCTTGAAGTGACATAGTCCCATACACACTATCAACCCAGCGTTGTTGATTGGCCAGGTCTTCGGGTACTGTTAATGGGTTGATTTGTTGGGCTGAAACGAATGTGACAGCACCAATAAAAAGTGAGGTTACGAGGGCTTTTATCATGCCCAGAAAGATACAAAAACTATGCTAAAAATCGACTGTGCCAACTGTCTTTGGCGGGTACTTCCCAATGGTCTTTATACTCTCCTTTATTCGTTACTAAATTGTTGAAAACAATGGTGTTAGGAGAAACGGATCGATTCTTGGCCATTTTCTTAAAATCGGCCAAACTTTTGTGGGCTATAAAATCGCCTGTATAAAACGTAACGTTCATCTTATCGAGAAGATCGATATCGAATTGTTGCTCTAACGATTGAATGAAATGTACTGAGGCATCGATACTACACCCGGAGGCAGAAGCATTTTCTTGATTGAGTCCTATGACAATAAAACGATCGTGCTTCAGCTCGAATCCTGCTTCTAAATTCGCGCCATGGGCGGTCCATTGGGTGAGAAAGACTTCTGTTTTTTGTTCGATATATCGAACCTCTTCTTCGGAAAGTTTTCGGTTAGATTGATAGATCCAAATTCTTGATTCATCTGGCAGTTCTGAAAAGGGTACTAACATTTTACAGGTCTTTGGCGTTCGCAATCATTTCAGCCACGTCCATCACTTGCACACTGCCTTCCTTTTCTGAAGCTTTTACGCCATCGGTTAACATGGTGTTACAAAAGGGACACCCCGCGGCAATTACCTCAGGCTGTGTTTCAAGCGCTTCTTCGGTACGTTCAATATTTACATCTTTGTCTCCCTTTTCAGGTTCTTTGAACATTTGTGCACCCCCTGCCCCGCAGCAGAGTCCGCGTGACTTGCAGCGACGCATCTCAACAAGCTCTACTTCTAATTTTTGAAGTAACTCGCGTGGTGCTTCGTATTCATTATTGGCTCTTCCTAAATAGCAAGGGTCATGAAAGGTGATTTTCTTTCCCTTATAACTACCCCCTTCTACTTTGAGTCGGCCTTCATTCAGCAGTGATTTTAAAAATTGGGTATGATGCACGACATCGTAGTTTCCACCCAATCCGGGATACTCGTTTTTGATGGTATTAAAGCAATGCGGACAAGCCGTTACCACCTTCTTTATTTCGTATCCATTGAGTACCTGAATATTCATCATGGCCTGCATCTGGAATAAAAATTCGTTTCCGGCTCGTTTTGCAGGATCTCCCGTACAGCTTTCCTCGGTACCCAGTACGGCAAAGTCAACACCGGCATTGTGTAAGAGTTTTACAAATGCTTTGGTGATCTTTTTGGCTCTGTCATCGAAACTTCCGGCACAGCCCACCCAAAAGAGAACCTCGGGTTGTTTGCCTTCCGCAGCGTACTCTGCCATTGTAGGAACGTGTAATGAATCACTCATAACTTATTCTTTAAACACTTGAATGGTCACTTCTTTCTCTACCAAATCGGTGAACTTTCCTTTATACCGTGTGGCTTTCACCAAGTGATTGTCAATCCAATGGTAATTTCCCCCTCTCGGTTTTCCCATGAGCAGGGAGTGATACTTAAATCCGTGCTTTTCAAGCCAGGATTCCGTAACCTCACGATGATCTTCGGTTCGGGAAGTAAAGAAACAGATGAGATGTCCTTGTTCGTACCATTTATTACATGTGCGAAGCGCGTCTGGAAAGGGTTCGCATGTAGCCATTCGTTCCGGTTGTTCATTGGGAACATCCTCGGTGATGGTTCCATCAATATCAATCAGGTAGTTCTTCACTCCTTTAGGGAGCACCGGACTTACCTGTTCGCCTTGTTCTACTTTTTCGTGCAGTAACTTCTCTGCTTCTTCTCGTTTCATTACGCTTCGTTTTTCCAGTTTAAACGGTCCATTTGATTGTACGGCCACGGGGCACCGTTATTTTCAATGTTGGTCATGGCAACATTTAATTCGTTTGGTGCCGCGGATTGTTCCATGACCAAATACTGTCGCATGTCCATAATAATAGACAAGGGGTCAATACTTACGGGACAGGCTTCTACACATGCATTGCAGGTGGTACAAGCCCAAAGTTCCTCTCGGGTAATATAATCATCTAACAATTGCTTACCATCCGGTTGGAACTCGCCGTGCTTATCAATATTCTTTCCTATTTCCTCCATCCGATCGCGCGTATCCATCATAATCTTTCGCGGCGATAATTTCTTTCCGGTTTGATTGGCAGGACATTCAGAGGTGCATCGGCCACATTCGGTGCAAGTATAGGCGTTTAAAAGTTGCACCCGACTCAGATCCATGGCGTCACTCGCACCAAATTTTGCGGGTGCCTCGGCGTCATCAGCAGGCGCTGCAAAAGGATCGGCGTTGGGGTCCATCATCAATTCAACTTCCTTGGTGACAGAAGCCAAGTTATTAAACTTCCCTTTGGGAACCACTCTTCCGAAGTACACATTAGGAAACGCCAGCATAATATGTAGATGCTTACTAAAGTAGAGGTAATTTAAGAATACTAAGATCCCTAAGATGTGCAACCACCAGGCGGTGCGCTCGATTAGGATAAGCGTTCCTTCCGAGAGGCTGTCTAGCAGGGGCAGGAAATACTGACTCACGGGATACATTCCGGCCTCCACATAATGTTCGGCGCCCAGACGTTGTAATTGAAGGTCGGCTGCGTTCATGGTTAAGAACAAAACCATCAACACCATTTCAAAATAAAGGATGTAATTAGCGTCATTCTTTGGCCATCCTTTCATTTCGTTGGCCCAGAACCGTCTTATTTTCTGAATATTTCTTCGCGTCCAAAAGAAGATCACCCCAAGTAATACCAAAAATGCCAGTATTTCAAAGGAAGCGATCAGGTAGTCGTACACCGGGCCTAAGAATGCGAAGATGCGATGGGTTCCGAAGATACCATCAATAATGATCTCCAAAACCTCGATGTTGATAATAATAAAGCCTACATACACAATAATGTGCAGGATCCCGGCAATGGGACGCACTACCATTTTTGATTGTCCTAGGGCGATACGCACTACATTACTCCAGCGTTCTTTGGTATGATCGGAATGGTCTTCTGCCCTTCCCAGTTTTATATTGCGGATGACCTTGCGGATATTTTTGGTAAAATAACCAATGCCCAGGACCAAGGCCACTAAAAATATAATGTTCGGAAGATACTGCATGTTGGTTGATTATTGATCTGGATCAGCGGGAGGTTCGTACTCTTTCGCTTTCCTACCGAAGACCGATAAATGCACGTATCGTTTCGGATTGAGTTTGATATCTTGAATAAGTTGCTCCATCTGGCGGGTAGCCCCTTCCAGATTATTGTAAAGTTGTTCGTCCTTCAGCAGTTTTCCAATGCTTCCCTTTCCGTTGTCAACGTCTGAAACAATGGCGTTGAGCTTAGAGGTTACCGTTTCCAGATCGCGAACCATTTGTCCTGTTTCGATTTGCGCGAGTGAGTCTGATAATTTCGCAAAGTTGGATGCAGTGATATCCAGATTGGTAAAAGTATTATCTAATTTGTCGCTATTGTTCGCTAAAAGTCCGTCTAGCTGTTTAGAAGCACTTCCGAAGTTACGCGCGGTAACATTGAGGTTAGCGATAGCCGACTTTAAATTTTCTTTGGTTTCGTCATCGAGAACGGTATTGATGTTGATCAATAGACTATCTACGGTGGCCAAGGTTCCATTCACTTTACGTTCCAGCGGCCCGAGTGTTCCGGTAACCGCGTCCAGCAGACTTTGAGCGATCTCTCCGTTTAGGGTGTCTCCCGATTGCGCAATATTATTAGGGTTGTATTCCGGGACAATGGCCAGATTGTTTCCACCAATCAACCCGCTGCTATAGATCTGCACCAAACTGTTTCGGGAAAATTCGAATTCCTTATCAACAGTGAAGGCAACGACCAGTCCGCCAGCCTTATTCGCAAAGCCGATTTCCTGTACTTTTCCCACCTGAAAACCATTGATGGTCACAGGAGCCGCCTTTGACAGTCCTTCCACGTTATCGTATTTTACGTAGAACACCCGACTCTCAATAAAAAGATTCGATCCTTTTAAATAGTTATAGCCAAAGATGAGCAGCAGTATGGCCAAGACTGCAAGAATTCCGGTTTTAACTTCTCTAGAAAGTTTCAATAGCAATTGTTTTTTATACCTAACAAATTTAGAAATAAAAAATTCAATACGCTACCCTATTTATCGTTGGATGTTAACACTTGGGAAAGTTTAACTTTTTCACCTTTTTTAAAGGCTACGATATATGCCGAAGGATACCCTTTCTCTTGCGCAAAGGTTTTCATTAGGGTAATTTTATTATAATCGGAGGTGTCGCCGTAGTAGTACTTATAGAGTCCACCTTCTTTATCCCTTGAAATTTCCTTCAACCCCTGAAAATTGGAAGGTTTGGTGTCCATTCGCTTACTGCTGGCCAAAATTTGCACTTTAAAGTTGACGTCTTTGTATTCTTTTGTCTCTGTTTCTGAAATCGCCTTTTCGATCTCTTCTTCAGTAATAACGGGATCCCTGGTTTTACTGGTGCTTAGCTCAATATTCTTTTTATACCGCAGTACCGCATCTGAAATAGCTTCAGCCATTTCGCGTTGGCCTTTTTTGGAGTTGAGATAGGCGCCTTCTTTATTGTTGGTCAAAAAACCAGTTTCCACTAAAACACTAGGCATGTAACTTTGATGAAGCACAATAAACCCGGCTTGTTTTACGCTTCGATCTTTACGCTTTAGCGTATTCGTAAAGTTGTTTTGAATAAGTCCGGCCAACATTATGCTTTGATCCAAATATTCTTCCTGCATTAAGGTGAGCCCGATGAAGGATTCCGGAGAATTTGGGTCGTATCCGGCGTATTTTTCCTCGTAGTTTTCCTCTAAGAAAATCACCTCGTTTTCTTTTTTCGCAACTTCCATGTTGCGCTTGTTGGCATGCAGCCCCAAGACCCAGGTTTCGGTTCCGTAGGCCTGACTATTATGGGCGTTGCAATGCACACTCACAAACAAGTCGGCATCTGCCCTATTGGCAATGGCGCCGCGTTCCCACAAGTCGATAAAAACGTCAGTCTTGCGGGTATAGATAACCCGTATACCCGGTTGCTTTTCCAGGGCTTTCCCCACTTCTAAAATGATCTGTAGGGCAATGTCTTTTTCTTTGTAACCGTTTCCGGTATTCCCACTGTCATGTCCGCCATGTCCGGCGTCTAAAACCACCACGAAGGGTTTTTGGGTATTATTATTGAGGGATGCTCCCTGTATGGAAAAGATTCCGAAGCAGAAAGCGCATATAAGAAAGCCAAAAAGTTTCGTTTTCATAAAGGTATAACGTCTTATGGGTATCGCTATTTTAAAAACTAATGATTAAAAATAATAGCCCAAAAAATATATGTACTTTTGAGCGGTCAAAAACTAAGCCAAAATTACAAAATTCTAGGTTGGTAAACGTGCAGCGTATACGGTATTATTTGAGAGTGATCCCCTTAGTTTTCAGTATCGGGTTGCTGAGCGTTGCGGCGTACGGACAGGACATTCCTCCTAAGAACGATGTCAATATTCCCGCTGAAACAGAGCGAGACAGTATTCCGCCTTCGGAAACTATTACGATTCCCGTAGACTCCATACTACCCGACACTAACGAACGGGTAGCAGATACCGTACGGACCGACTCGGTACAGCCACAGTCTGAGGAAGTACTTACCGATATTGTGGATTATTACGGTGAAGATTATGTGTATTTAGACCGAAAAGAGAATAAAATATACATGTACAATGAGGCCTATGTTATCTATGGCGACATGCGTATTGACGCGGGATTGATCATTTTTGATTACAGCAAGAGCGAAGTATACGCGAAAGGAATAGATAGTGCCGGGGTTTATACACAACTTCCTATCTTCAAACAGGCGACTAATGAAGTACGTCCCGATTCCATTCGGTTTAATTTTGACACTCAAAAGGCGTTGGTATATAACTCAAGAACCGAGCAAAATGGGTTCCGAGTGATTTCAGAAACCACCAAAAAAGAGAATGACTCGGTCTATTACCTAAGCAAGGTAAAGTTTACCACTTCTGAAAACATCGAAGACCCCGAATATTATTTTTATACAAGGAAAGCCAAATTTGTTCCCCAACGAAAGATCGTTACAGGTCTTACCAACATGTACATTGCCGATGTGCCCACGCCTATCGGACTCCCTTTCGCGTACTTCCCTTTAACTGAAGATCGCACTTCTGGATTTATCATTCCCACCATTGGGGATAACAACAACCGAGGTTTTTTCTTTCAGAATGGAGGATATTACTTTGCGATCAGTGATTATGTAGATTTAACGCTTCTGGGCGATTATTATACGAACGGAAGTTATGGGCTACGGGGAGAGTCGTCGTATGCGGTGCGGTATAAGTTTCGCGGAAACATTAGTGTTCGATATGAAAATCTGATCAACAGTGAACGTGGTTTTCCCGATTTTAGTGAAAGCTCTGTATACAACATTCGCTGGACGCATCAGCAAGACCCAAAATCGAGTCCGCTGTCCCGTTTCTCGGCTTCTGTCAACCTGGGTAGTAGTCGGTATTTCACGCAATCTATCAACCAGAACAACAACGCCAGTTCGTTGGTGAATACGTTAAGCTCTTCGGTTTCCTATAGCAAAACCTTTGAGACCCAACCTGAAATTAACATTCAAGCAGCGGCAACACATACCCAGAATACCAATACTCAGGAAATCACCATGTCGCTCCCCAATGTGACCGCCAACATTGCTAGGATCTTTCCATTCGCTCCAAAGACTGGAACGAAAAAGGGAATTTTACAAAATATCAATTTACAATACGATGTTTCCGCACAGAACCGCATTCAAACCACCGATTCGCTTTTTTTCAAAAGTGAGATGTTCGACACTGCGCAACTAGGTGCACAGCATACCATCCCTATAAGTACCAACTTCAAGATCTTAAAATATTTGAGTGCTACTGCCGGTACTACCTATCAAGAAACGTGGGTAGGGACTGTGTTTCCGCAGCGTTTTGATCCAGAGGCGAATAATGGAGCCGGGGCTGTGGTTCGAGATACCGTTCGCGGTTTTGATAGTTACCGTACCTATAATTTTTCTACGAATCTAGGAACCACGCTCTACGGAACCTTTAATTTTGGAAAGGGGAAGAAAATTGAAGCCATCCGGCATGTGGTTCGACCTTCGATTTCCTACTCCATCTCCCCCGGTTTCGATCAATTCTTTGACGAGTATACGATCCCTTCCATAGACCCAGAAGTAGTCGACGAAGTAGTACAGTATTCAAGATTTCAGAACACTTTATTTGGAGCGCCAAGTGCGCAATACTCCAGTGGCTTGTCTTTTGGTATCAGCAATACCTTAGAGGCTAAAGTCCGCAATCCCGATACAACGGCCACCGAGCCCAAGAAAATCACGTTATTAAACAACTTTAATTTGACGTCGGGCTACTCGTTTTCACAAGATTCTTTGAAATTAAGTCCGGTTCAGGTACGAGGAGGGCTTCCCATAGTAGATAAACTAGACCTCAATTTTAATGGTACGCTAAATCCTTATGCGCTTGACAATAACAATCGCATGATCGATGAATGGAACATCAATAATGGAGGAAGCCTGTTTCGCTTAACTGCTGGAAACATTAGTTTGAACTACTCCTTCTCTAGCAAAGATTTTGAACGAGTTACCGACGATGAGGGCGACCGAGATCCCAACCGGTTCGATAATGATACCTTTAGAAATGGAGGGCGGCCCGATGACTTGTTTGGAGATACCGATGATTTTAATAGGAATATCGATAGGGACGACCGCGCCACCACCAACAAGCTGGGGAGTAGTTGGTACGACTATACAGTGCCCTGGAATCTGCGCTTGGCCTATACCCTAACCTACTCAAACAACGCCAGAGAGAATCGAATTTCCTCTCAATCGCTGATGTTCAGCTCGAATGTTGAACTATCGCCGCGTTGGAGCGTTGGGGTGTCTTCGGGATATGATTTTACTAATAAAGGGGTTACCTTGACACAACTGCGCTTTCAAAGAGATTTGGAAAGCTGGCAGATGAGTTTCCAATGGACTCCTATTGGTGCGCGTAATACCTCTTGGTATTTCCTTATCAATATCAAGGCGAGTATTTTGAAAGATATCAAGTACGATCAGCGTCGAGAGCCTGATCGCGGACTCTAATAAAGAAAACTACAATGAAAAAAATCATTCAAACGGCAAACGCCCCGGCACCCATTGGTCCTTACAGTCAGGCGGTACTTAAAAACGGATTTTTATACACTTCCGGACAAATCGCATTACATCCGGAAACAGGCGCATTAGAAACACAAGACATTAAAGATGAAACGCATCGGGTCATGAAAAATTTACAGGCTGTCCTTGCTGAAGCTTCCATGGATTTCGAAGACGTTATCAAGACATCCATTTTTGTGAGTGATATGGAAAATTTCGCGGCGATCAATGAGGTGTATGCTTCCTATTTTGCTTCGGAAGCGACGGCTCCTGCTCGGGAAACGGTAGAGGTTGCTAACTTGCCGAAATATGTAAATGTAGAGATCTCGATGATCGCTTCGAAGTAAGGGACTTTAGTCGTTTTCTTCTATAATTCCGTCGGAATTACTATCCGGAAAGGTTTCGGGAATTTCATTGTCGTCTGGGACCACCGGCTGCAGTTCCGACTCCAAAGTGAGTTCTTTATTGAAAAGTTTCCGAATTAATTCTCGGAAGGTATCAAAGTCCACTGAATACGAAGCCCCTACGCCCTGTTCAAAGATCTGGTCTTCCCCGATAAATTGAATATCGGCCTGACGGTTGAAGAAATTCAATCGCAGACTTCCATCCTGATTTAACAGCCATTGTACTTCAATGTCTCCGGCGACGGTAGATTCGTTTACCCCTCCTACCGGAACCCCCACCGTTCCATTGATCAACACGCGTTCACTGATATTAGTTGAGAATTGTACCCCTAATTGGTCGGCGGTTTCCTGATTTACCGTTCTCGTAGCAGGCTGATAGTACGGCAATACCTTAAATTTAGAATCGCTATCCGCAAAAATATCGGCTACAATAGCATTTACTCGCTCGGCCAACGTACCGGCGATGGAGTTTTGTACGGCCGCTGCATCGCTTTGGAACGAGCCCGTCGACACCAAGAACAAAGCTTGTGTTTGTCGTTGTTCTCTATTCTGAAGTTTGTATTCTAATTCGGATCTAACAATAGAACTCGCTTCCGGAAATTCGATTTGGAAGGCCAGATCGGGCTGGATGATTTGCCCATTGAGGTCGACAATCACCTCTACCGGAATTTTTCGGTTGATTCCTGGGTTATCCAGTAAGACGGAAGGATTTGCCGTGGTTTTATATTTCGCACTCAGGTCTAAGCGGCCGCGAATCGGGTCGCCTTCCCAAACAATAAAACCTCCTGGAACCACCTCAAATTCCTTCTGAATGATTCCGCTGTAGCGAAAATCATAATTTCCTTCAATCACCGTAAACTCACCCCACATCTGGAATTTACCGTTGGTGTTGATCCGAATCAGTAGGGTTCCGGCACCTCTCCCTTTAAGTGTGGAATTATTGACTTTATCAACTACTACCTCTACTTCTGCTTCGTCTGTAATGTCAAGATCGAAGTTCAGCGATAAGCCCTTTACCTCTTCCTGAAAAATAGTCTCGCCACGAATACGGGCTTCTTTTTCTTCCGGAGATAAAAAGCGAATAAAGGAGTCATCGCCAATGGCCTCGGTATCATCTAGCGGAATTTTAAAGGTGGTCCCACTTTCGGTGGTGGCGAGCACATCTATCGCCAAATCATCTACAGGTCCGGTAATGTCGGCTGCACCACTAATAAAGGCGGTTCCGTAATACAAGGCGTCTTCATCCGGAGGGGTGTCTAATACCAACAAACGATTGGTGGTAATGTTCATATCGAGTTCCCAGTCACCAAAATTATCGTGTGTGGCACTTCCCATAAGCGTTCCTACTGTGTTGTATTTCGTGTCGGTAATATTGGTTGGACGGATTTCTAGCGCATTTTTTGAAATAAAAACAGGCGTATTGTTACTGATATCAAAATCCACATTCAGATACGGAATGGTGAGTCCGCTATTTGCTAAATCAATCCGCCCGTCGATGTTGGGCGATTTATAATTACCAGTAACCCGAGCGTTTCCGGTAGCAAAGCCGCGTATGTTGGTAATCACATCGCCACCAAACGGACTAAAAGCTTGCAGGTTGAAAGCGTCCATCGTAACGGTAAGATCAATTTGTGGGTTTTCGGGTGCCACATCTACTGTTCCTACGGCACTTAAGGGTTTTTTGCCCTGATCTAGCAAGGAAATGTCTATGGCGTATTGCGTGAGGTCTTCATTTCCTTCAATAAAGAGGTCAAGATCACCAAATGGGATATCGTTAATTACTACATTATCAATGACCACCGAGGAATTGGGGTAATACGCGCCGTTCTGCTCTAAAAACTGTAGCGTCCCATTCACGTTTCCGCGGAGATCTAAGCTATCTACTTCCGGCGTGATCTTGCCAATATCTACATTATTAAATTGCGCCTTAATGTTTTTATAGTCGGTGTCACGAACCTCGCCCGCGAGTTGTATTGATTCGTTCTCATGACTGATTACCAGCGAATCGATGCGTACATTGCTGAAGTTGTCGTCGAAAACCACTTTGTTCAAATCGTTGTTCTCTTCGTTGATGTACCAAACGTTGTCTTTGAAGGTGACATCCGACTTACGCACGCCTACCACCGATTTTCCGGCCGGGTTAATCGTATGGTATAACGACAGGTTAAAAATATCGTCCCCTTCGGTACCGCCTTTAAACTCACTACGCACATAGAGGGTGTCATTCAGGGTTTTGTTGATCAAGTTGAAATCTTTCGCACCATAAAACCCGGCATCTATGGAATCTATGGAAATGTAAGCGTTGTACAAAGGGTTATCATTATCTACCTGAATGTTGACTTTCTCAAGATAATTGTCAAAGACCGTGATCATGGGTGACCTGAAATTCATTATAAATTCAGACTCGTCTGAAGCCACCGATCCCTGTACCCGGGTGTTCTCGCCTAACTGCAACTGTGGCACGAATACTTCTACGATCTTATTGTAGACTTCAAATTCGTAATTGAGGTATTGATCAACCGTAACTTCGTTGGGAATGTAATTGGCGTAAATACTTCCAATTCCATTTCGGAACAGATTCGGAATGTCTTCAATTAAAAATTCTCCTGTGATCTTCCCGTCGATAATATCTGGAGAGATGATCTCAATGGTTCGTTCGGGACCATCGAAACTAGATATAATGAGGAAATCGTCGAAGTAATAATCTTCCTCTTCATTCTGATAGAAGGTCTGTACAAACTCGATAGTTCCGGCCGCGTCATTAATCGTGGTACCATCCATGTCCATAATCACTCTTCCTGAAAATACCGAAATACTATCTCGGGTAAACAGATTGAGGGTATTCAGTTCGGCGTATTCTACATCGGCCTCAAAATCGTATTGGTTAAATTCTTTAGAAACATCTACAAGTCCGTCAAACCTTAATTTCACATTGGGATCGTCAATACGCAGGGAACCATTAAATACTGGGTTGCGAAGCGTTCCGCTGAGGGTTATATTTTGGTAGGTGTAGTCTTCAAAAGTAATGGCAGAAATGCTTCCGGAGACCCTGGTGTTTACAGTGTTTTGAGAAAATCCTCTTCCATTAACTTCCACATTGGCGGTGATGGTTCCCAAAGAAGAAGTGTTTGCCAAGGTGCCGAGATTTAATTTGTCCAGTTTTATTTTTCCGTCGTAGAAGGCATTATCCACATCGTTAAAGTTTCCAATAGTCACATCCAGATCGGCATTCCCAATTCCGCTATTAAAAATACTGGTGGTGGTAAGCTCATCGCCATTCAAAACAGTATTTCCTTGCAAGGTCATGGAGTTGAACTCTTTTAGTACCTCCGGTAACGAATTTCCGAGAACCCGTGGCATGAGTCGGCGTAAATCATAATAATTGGCACGCACATAATGATTGCGGGCATCGATTCGAATGTTGTTCTCCTCGGAAATTAAGTTCTGAAAGCGAAAGGTTCCCGACATTCGGGTGTTTCCGTAGGCGACAGCCCCTTCTGTAAATCTGAAATCATTCAAGGTGCCTTCTAGCAATCCATCAAGGTATAGGGTTTGATTGGGGCCAAATTCATCGTAAAAGGCGTTGATATCGTTTGTGCCTATTTGCGTATCATCGAACGATGCGGTGATGGTCACGTTATTCTGAAAATCGGCCATCCCCGACTCGGCATAGTCTAGGATGATATTGCCTTGAATAGTAGAATGCGTTGTTTTGAGATAGAGATCGTCCATGACCATCTTCTCCAGACTGTAAGAGAATTTCGACTGAAGGGCTTCGATCGTAAAGCCTCGTTGGGCCACCATGGAGAGGTCTAGAATATTCACATCGATGTTAGGCCCTGTGATTTTAAAATCATCGGCGGTGATATTCACCTGATCTAAATTGAAGATTTCCGGTGTATCCAGGTTTTCATCGGTGATCTTCACCTTGCTGTTGGTGAGGGTTACATCGTTACTAAAGAGGGAAAATGGGTTTTCGGATGGCGGTTGTCCCGTATTGAATTTTTCTGAAAATATGTAAAGATTGTCGGCTGCTTCCCCTTGGTATGTTTTAACGTACAACTTGGCCTCTTCCAGGTCAATATTTCCGAAGCCAAGATCGCCTCTGATTAGATTCTGAAAACTAAGAATATTGGTTTGCAGTCGTTTCGCGTAGATTAAGGTGTCCTGGTGATGATCGGCAATATACACTTCGCGAACATCCACCTCTCCCTTCCAATTTAACCCCAGACGGTGTATGTTAATATCGGTACCGTAGGTTTCATTCAAGTCGTCTGTAACTTTTTTAGCAACATAAGTTTGAACGGCAGGAATAGAAAAAACGATAATGATCAAAAGAAGTAAGATCACTATCGCTAGAAACGTTCGAATGATTATTTTACGAAGTTTTTTGATACGCCTTTAAAGTTTTAATTTTGTCAACCAATTTTCGTGCCCAGGTATTATGTCTGATAACAAAAGCTATATTTTAGGAATTGAATCTTCCTGCGATGACACGGGAGCCGCTGTTATTGCTAACGGTCGGGTGCTTTCTAATGTTGTGGCTACCCAAGAAATTCATCGCGAATACGGAGGAGTCGTCCCCGAACTAGCCTCGCGTGCGCATCAACAAAACATCGTTCCTGTAGTGCACCAGGCATTGCGTATCGCAAATATCGACAAAAATCAATTAAGTGCCATAGCTTTTACACGAGGTCCCGGGCTTATGGGATCGCTTTTGGTAGGCACCTCTTTCGCTAAGTCGTTAGCCCTTGGATTACAGCTTCCTTTGATTGAAGTGAATCATATGCAAGCGCATATTTTAGCCCATTTTATCAAGGCAGAATCGCAATCCGCGCCCTCCTTTCCTTTTTTAGCGATGACGATTAGCGGAGGACATACCCAGATCGTTAAAGTGACCGATTATTTTGACATGGAAGTGATCGGAGAAACGCTGGATGATGCCGTGGGAGAAGCGTTTGATAAATCTGCTAAACTCTTAGGGCTTCCCTACCCTGGCGGACCCTTGCTCGACAAATATGCGCAACAAGGAGATTCCAAACGATTTGCATTTCCGAAGCCAAAAGTGAGTCCGTTGGACTTCAGTTTCAGCGGTTTAAAAACAGCGGTGCTGTATTTTATCGAAAAAGAAACAAAGGCGAACCCGAACTTCGTAGCCGAAAATATCAATGATATTTGCGCGAGTATTCAATTCACGATTGTAGACTATTTGATGGATAAACTCAAAAATGCAGTAGAAGCAACCGGCATCACTCAAGTTGCTATCGGGGGTGGGGTTTCGGCCAATAGCGGCGTTCGAAACGCCATAAAAGAGGCGCAAGAAGGCTATGGTTGGACTACCTACATTCCTAAATTTGAATATTGTACCGACAATGCCGCCATGATCGCCATGGTGGGGCAGTTGAAATACGAGCGGAATGATTTTTCATCACAAGCCATCGCCGCTACCCCACGGATGAAGTTTTAATACGTATGCAACTGTTTTATCAACCTGATATTACCTCCTCAGATGCTGAAGTTCACTTCGGAAAAGAAGAAAGTAGGCATCTACATAAAGTACTGCGAAAACGGGAAGGGGATGTTATTACGATCACGAATGGCAACGGACTCATTATAGAAGCCGAGCTTACCCATGTGACGCCAAAAAGTTGTTCGGGTGCCATTCTGAAGGTCAACGAACATCCTCCACTGCCCTATGCTTTGCATATGGCGGTGGCACCTACCAAACTCAACGATCGATTTGAGTGGTTCCTCGAAAAAGCGACCGAAATTGGAGTCACGGAAATAACGCCCATTTACTGCGATCATAGCGAGCGGAAAACCATCAAACCAGAGCGCTATGAAAAAATAGTACAAAGCGCCATGAAGCAATCGCTTCGGGCCTATTTGCCCACATTGAATAAGGCCCAGTCGTTTTTAGAATTTATTCATAAGCAACATGATGCCCGGGCGGCACTATTTTTAGCGCATTGCGAAGAAGGAAATAAAAAGCAGCTTAAAGATGTGGTGTCCTCTGGAGCTTCGGTGGTCATTGCGATTGGACCCGAAGGCGATTTCTCTTCCGAAGAAATAAAAACCGCTCATGACGCCTCGTTTCAATTTATTGATTTAGGGAACTACCGACTTCGTACCGAAACGGCTGCTATTGTGGCTTGTCATACAATTGCATTGATCAATCAATAGCAGGAAACGGTTAGGAAGCAGCTACTTCAAAGACTTTTTTTTTCAGTTGTTTTCGGTATTGAGAGGGGGTCATTTCATTGATCTTTTTGAATGACTTATTGAAGGTAGCCTTATTATTATACCCAACGTCGTATGCAATATCTATGATGTTCTTTTGGCCGGTAAGATCCGCTTCCATTTGTTGCATGGCGTCTTCGATGCGAAATTGATTAATTAGCTCAAAAAAGTTTAAATCAAAATGTTCATTGATGATCTGGGAAGCACTATGACGGGTGGTGCCAAGTCGCTCAGCGAGGGAATTCAAGTTAAGACCGTTTTCACGGTATACTTTTTTATTTTCCAGCAGGTCTAACAGCGCTTCTTTCAGTTCTATGGAATAGGAAGCCGTAAGGCCAGAATTCTTATATTTCAGAAAAGACGCTTCTAGTTGATATCCCATCAGGGTCTTAGGATAGGCAAAGGCCACGTACGCCCCATAGAGCACAAAAGAAGAAAGGGTGATCAGCTGTAAATGGAACATGATACTGGGCGAACTGTAGTTGATTAGGAGTAGCATATAAACCGTATAGATAACGGTGAACACCACCATAAACCCTACGATATTTCGTTGCCAGAGGAAAATGGGTCGATACTCCGGATTGTCAATGTGTTTGCGTTTTTTCAAGAACAACAGCACCGTAAAGAATACGTAGATAATTAACGAAAGCATTTTTCCGAAAGAAATTTCCAATCCGTATTCCCGATCGGGGTACCTCCCTACGCCCAACATTATTTTTAATTTTTCTTCCGCAGAGAGCACATAAATAGGCAGGAAATAAACGAGTAAAACCATAGTAGGTAACAGGTGTAGCAAGTCTTTCCACTGAAATGAATACCCCGTCTTAATACGTTTAAAGTAAAAATAGAATAAAGGCCCATAGAGAAAGGCGAATACGGTGGACATTGAATAGGTGTGCGGCGCATAGAGGTTATAATTCATATAGTGCAGCCCTACGTGTATGATATAGAAAGAGTGGATAAAAATCAACGCACTTAAAAGAATGGTGGAAACGCGATCAATTTTCCGCTGAAATGCAAATAGGATGACAATAAAAAACCCGATAAGTCCGGCGTAAATATACAGACTAGGGCCCCAAGATAATTTTGTTCGATATCGATTGTTAATCGATTGAAACGGAGGCTGCTCTCGAATGGAATTGAACGCACTGTTTTGAATGACCGCTACATCTAGTGACTCTTTTATATAGGCGTCTAAAAAATAGGCGGCAGTGGTAGCATCTTCATGTTGTGCTGCTTCCAACGCCTTGGCACGCATTTCTTTCGCTGTGAGTTGGTTTTGTGCTGTAGAAAACTGAGTGGATCCTCCTAAAATGAGAAGGAGAATCACAACGATCAGCGATGTTCGAGGAATAGTTTTCAACGGCGTTAATATTTATTTTAAATGTACAATGGATTTGGGTAAAAAGAAAGCGGATTAGTTCCTCCCGATAAAAGTTTACCTCATAATACGTTTTGAATGTACGCTAAAATAAATGTTTGTGCCGGCTATACATGTCTGAATACTACGCATAAAACAGGTGCTGTTCTGCTGTCTCGTTCTCACAAAGGAAGGTAGTTTTCGTTTAAAGTCTGAAAGCAGTTAGAATCAAGAATTTTGTTGAGATCTATGAAATGCAAGAGCATCTCCTGCGATATCCTTAAGTTTCGTTCAACCGATGAGGCGTGCCACATTTAATAAAATAATTGAAAGAAATAAAGTATATGCTTCGTTACGTATTCCCATAAGGTTGTTGAATTGTTAATTCAGACTTAACCACGTTGCTTTTTTGTTATATAATCGTTAAAACACCACTTTTTTTGGTTGAAATGCAATTTTATAGTACATTGCCGCTGTATTTGTTCCCCAATACAACCTAACAAAAAACTATGCTTACTTCCTCAGGTCCCTACCCTACTACTTCCGTAGAAGACGAAGCAAAAGATGCTTACACTTCGGCGGATATGAAATCGATACTTCACAATCTTCTTGATCATAAGGCTGAACAATCCACTATCGATCTAAAAAATGATTGGGATCGCTTCACGCGGAACTTACATATCGACATGACGAGTAAAATATTCTAGCCAAATTTCATTCGAAGATTTGTACCTTTGAATATGCGGAATATCCTGATTACCCTAGTTCTCTTAGTTTGCGCATGTAGTTACTCGCAACAAATCGCGATATTGAAGTACAGCGGCGGCGGCGATTGGTATAGTAACCCAACTGCCTTGCCTAATTTGGCTTCTTTTTGCAATCAAGAAATACAAACGGCTATAGACACCCAAATTCCTTCAGTAGCGCCGTCTAGCGTAGATCTTTTTGAATATCCCTACGTACACATGACGGGCCATGGCAATGTTTTCTTTTCGTCAGACGATGTCGAAAACCTTAGAAACTACCTGCTTAGTGGTGGCTTCTTGCACATTGACGATAATTATGGAATGGATACGTATGTTCGGAAAGAGATAAAGAAATTATTTCCAGATCAACAACTTGCAGAACTCGCAGGCAATCATCCCATCTTTAATTCGGCTTATTCCTTCCCGGGAGGATTACCCAAAATTCACGAGCATGACAATAAGCGGCCTCAGGCCCTTGGCATTACTGTGGAAGGCCGACTCGTATTGTTATACACTTTTGAAAGTGATCTGGGGGATGGTTGGGAAAGTCCAGAAATTCACAATGATCCGCCGGAAGTGCGACAAAAGGCGTTGCAGATGGGGGCCAATATTATTAAATACGCCTTTGAGTTTTAGCGGGATGGGACGTCAAACCTCACACACGCAAAGTCCATTCCAACATCGTTCATCGGGCATTCATCTTCTTTGCGACGGGGTACAGTCGCCAGCAAATGTAGGCGGACTCTTTCGATTGGCTGAGGCCTTTGGTGTTACTCAGCTTTATTTTGCGAATGCATCAATCAATTTTAATTCGGAACGCTTAAAACGAACCGCAAGAAATACGGTAAGAAGAATACCCTATGTTTCTGACGTTAGTTCCCAAGCGATTATTCAGCAATTTCGAAGCAAACAAATTCCGGTCTATGCACTAGAAATTACCACAGACAGTATCCCGCTTCAGCAACTTTCAAGAACGCAGCAACAATCATTAGCGTTAGTGATTGGAAATGAGCGGCATGGCGTTTCAGAAAACGTTTTAAAGGTAGTGGACCAATCGTTACACATTCCTATGTTTGGGCAAAACAGTAGTATGAATGTGATCCAAGCGACCGCAATAGCCCTGTATGCGTTAACAAAAGATTTGTAATTCCCGTGTCAGATTTCGGTATCTTTAGCCTGTGAAAGCAAAGACCATATCGTTTGGAATTCTTAAAGCTATTGGGATCCTGCTAGGAGGAGTGCTCCTCGTTTGGTTGCTTTTCAAAATCAAAGCGCTTATCCTCTACATTGGTATCGCCGCCTTTATTGCGCTTTTGTGTCGGCCCATGGTCCTTTTCTTACAAGACAACCTTAAATTCCATCGTACGCTCGCATCCTTAACAACGCTACTCGTGGTGATGATGGCGATCGTCGGACTGTTATATGTGTTTGTGCCGATTATCGTTCAGCAGAGCAAGAATATTTCAGAAATTGATTTTCGGATGGTGAAAAAAGACCTGAATGAATTGAATATTCAGGCGAGTGACTATCTGGGCGTGCAACAACTGGATATAGTCGAGGCGATTAAAGACACCAGCTACGTTCAAAACTTTAATTTGGAAATCATACCAAGCTTTATTGATATTTTCTTCGGAAACGTGGGAGCGTTTGTAATTGGCTTGCTTTCGGTACTGTTCATTTCGTTCTTTCTATTGAAAGATGATGAAATCGTAACGAATGCCGTGACGGTTTTTGCTAAGCCGGGAAAGGAGATTCGTTTCCTGCGGGTGTTAGATAAAGTAAAAGAGCTATTGTCGCGCTATTTTATGGGACTGCTCTTGCAAATAATGATCTTGACACTTTTCTATACTGTACTTCTCCTCTATTTAGATATTTCAAATTCGCTAGCTATTGCCATTATTTGCGCTTTCCTTAATATCGTCCCTTATCTCGGTCCTCTGCTGGGAAGTGTGGTCATGATGCTTGTTGTTATTTCCAATAATTTGGGTGCCGATTTCTCTTCTGAATTACTACCGCTATTGGTAATTACCTTAATTGGGTATTCCATCGCGCAATTGTTCGATAATTTGATCTGTCAACCGGTGATCTTTGGAAAGAGCGTGCGATCACATCCGCTCGAAATCTTCCTTATAATTCTTATGGGAGGTTTTGTCTTCGGTATTGCAGGAATGATTCTCGCTGTGCCGGTATACACTACCCTTAAAGTGATTTCAAAAGAGTTTCTTTCCGAATATAAAATCGTGAAACACTTGACGAAAAACCTTTAGTAATGTCCTTTTCCGAAGCTTTGCTCGACCCAGACGTTCAACAGTTTATTCATGAATTTGATGGAGATATTTCGGCCTTGGCTTTTTCTGGAAGTCCGTTTCCTGAGCTCTCTATACAGGAAGTATTGCAGCAGATCGAAGGAAGGAGACGCATTGAGAAAAAGTTACCAACCTGGTTTCACACGCGCGGGATACTCTATCCTCCTAGAGTGAACCTAGAACAAACCTCTTCCGAAGAAACAGCTCGATATAAAGCTTCTCTCATAAAAGCGAACAGTATCGCCGATCTCACTGCGGGCTGGGGTGTGGATAGCTATTATTTCTCAAAAGCAGGGATGGTAACCACCGCGTTCGAACGAGATTCAGCGCTTACTGAAATATCTCGACATAATGCTACTGTTTTACAGGCAACCCAACTTTCCCTTCATTGCAATGAGGGGCTTCAGGGAATTGAAAATTTGACTTTCGAGGCGATTTATATAGATCCTTCGCGACGTCACGATACCAAAGGCAAAGTGTTCTATTTGGAAGATTGTGAGCCTAATGTTCCTAAGCATTTAGACTATCTGATGCAGCGATGTGAAACGTTATGGGTAAAAACTTCGCCTATGTTAGATCTTCACGTAGGGTTGCAATCGCTGAAATGTGTTTCGGAAATACATATAGTTGCTGTAAAAAATGAAGTCAAAGAACTGCTTTGGAAAATAGAACATTCTGAACCGAAAACCCCTCAAATCGTTGCGATTAACTTACAATCTGAATATGATCACTCGCTTCGGTTTGAATTTTATGATCGGTCTGAAGCAAACTATGCTTCTCCCGATCGTTACCTCTATGAACCCAATGCTGCGCTCCTGAAAGCGGGAGTATTTCATGATATTGCACGACGTTTTAACGTTCAAAAACTAGCAGCGCATACCCATTTATACACTCATCGTACCTTGATTGCATTTCCGGGAAGAAGGTTCAAGATCACTCAGCAACTCCCCTATTCTAAACAATCTATGCGCGCGCTATCTGCCTTGGGAAAAGCGCACATTACCACGCGAAATTTTCCGGAATCAGTAGCTGTTTTGCGAAAAAAATGGAAGCTCAAAGATGGAGGAAATAACTTTCTGTTCTTTACTACGCTAGCCTCTGGAAAGCGTAGTGTGCTGGTTTGTGAGAAGGTATAGATTATGTGTAAGGGGATGCTCTATTTCTTCTGTATATCAATGTCTCAATATAAACTCGAGATTTTTTAGCTTTGATTTCTCGCTCCCTTAGATAGGCTTCCTTTTTTGTTTGGAATATTTCAGTATAAACAAGTTTCCAATCGTTGACTTTTCCGGTAAAGCCTTTATGGTGTGTATTGTGCTTACGTAATCGTTCTGAAACTACTTCCCCAGTGTGTCCTACGTAATAGGTGTTGAGCGTTTTGGAAAATAGAATATACGTTATAAAGTGCGTCATAAAAAAACTCCCCTGTAGGTAATGGGGAGTTTAATGGTGATCCCGACAGGATTCGAACCTGTGACCGTCCCGCATTAGCGGGATGCTCTATTTCTTCTGTTTAATAATGTCTCAATATAAACTCGAGATTTTTTAGCTTTGATTTCTCGCTCCCTTAGATAGGCTTCCTTTTTTGTTTGGAATATTTCAGTATAAACAAGTTTCCAATCGTTGACTTTTCCGGTAAAGCCTTTATGGTGTGTATTGTGCTTACGTAATCGTTCTGAAACTACTTCCCCAGTGTGTCCTACGTAATAGGTGTTGAGCGTTTTGGAAAATAGAATATACGTTATAAAGTGCGTCATAAAAAAACTCCCCTGTAGGTAATGGGGAGTTTAATGGTGATCCCGACAGGATTCGAACCTGTGACCGTCTGCTTAGAAGGCAGATGCTCTATCCAGCTGAGCTACGGGACCATTGGTCAATATCTTATTTCGATCACTCTTGTGACCGTCCCGCCAATGCGGGATGCTCTATCCAGCTGAGCTACGGGACCATTGGTCAATATCTTATTTCGATCACTCTTGTGACCGTCCCGCCAATG
>NZ_JAQQTD010000018.1 GCF_028561755.1 Altibacter sp. HG106 | reverse complement strand
TTGCTAGAAGGATCTTTGAGAACTTTTAACTAAATTGTACCCAGAAGGTCCCCCAACTTCTGTTATACATCACCGTTGTGCGTCATATGACAAGCGACAGTAACAAAGAAAAACGGGAAAGCTGAAAACCGATTAGAGTAAGCACCTAAACTAAAACTGACAAAATATGAAATCAACTTTTAAATTTCTAATTGCTGTGATTTGCTTTGCAGTATTTTCGACTATTTCAGTTTTCGGACAAACGACTGAAGAACAAAAACTTTCGTATAAAACAGGAAATCCAGCGGATTGGCCAAAAGACCAAGATGCGGTTGTATCTGCACCAAATAATCATAAAATACTATTGGAAAATGATAAAGTAAGGGTTTTAGAAGTAACTGTCTTACCCAACGAAATTGAACCTGTTCACCATCATCAATGGAAAAGTGTCTTATATATTATAGAAGCTGGGGATTTCATTGACCGAGACGCAGAAGGAAATGTGATTATAGATACCCGGAAGTTACCTGAACCTCTTGTTTTTCCTTTGACAATGTACAAAGACCCTGAAGCACCTCATACAGTAGAAAATTTAAGCGATACGAAAACTATTCGGCTGATAAGAGTAGAAATGAAAGAATAAAATACGAACGCACAACAATGGCTATAAGCAATTGCTTGTTCTTGCCTACTTCTGAAAATCCTCGCGGATTTTCAGCTTGGTATGTACTTGCAAAGTTTAGTGCTAACCCACGCAACTATTCATAGCCTAACCGTTGTAAGTAATGCGAAAATTGAGCTGAAATTGAACATTTAAACTAAAAAAGCCAACGCTCAAACAGCACATTTGGTTTTTGCCAACGCAACAGCCAACGCTGTAAAACCAAAAGAGCTGTTCTTTGCCAACGCTCGAAAAATGCTATCTTGTGAAAGAAAAAACCGACCGAAAATAAATGCCAATATTTCAGAAATCAGTAATAAAAAAACACCTTAAAAGTCTTGACCAAGAAAAGGTAGAAAAAGCCTTCCAAACATTCCGACTGAATTACAATCCTGCAAAAATTGAGCAAATAAAAACGCTCAAAGAAGAAGAATATCAAGACGGATTTTTACGCGAAATATTTGTTGATGTTTTAGGTTACACTCTTCGCCCTGATGAAAATTTTAATTTACAAAGAGAATTTAAAAACCAAACGGACGGAAAAAAAGCTGACGGAGCAATTTTAAAAGATGAAAAGGCGATTGCTGTAATCGAGTTAAAGTCAACAAAAACAAAAGACTTAACAAAAATCACACAACAAGCTTTCAATTACAAAAACAATCAACCAGAATGTAAATATGTTATTACCTCAAACTTTCAAAAGTTACGTTTTTACATCGACTACTCTACCGAATTTGAAGAATTTGATTTGTTTTTTCTCGACAGAGAGCGTTTCGAATTACTTTATTTAATCTTACACAAAGAGAGTATTTTTTCAAGCCTTCCTAATAAACTTAAAAAAGAAACACAATTTCACGAAAAAGAAATTTCGGAAGAACTTTATAAAGACTACTCTCATTTTAAGCAAAAACTGTTTAATAATCTAATTGCCAATCATCCAGATGATGATAAGTTATTGCTATTCAAAAAGTCTCAAAAACTTTTAGACCGTTTTTTGTTTATACTTTTTGCAGAAGATAGCGGATTATTGCCACCAAATTCGATTTCAAGAGTCATAAAACGATTTGACATCTTAAAAGAAGAAGATGCTTACAAACCGATTTACGAAATTTTTAAGCAGTACTTCGGTTATATGAATATTGGGAGAAAAGGTAAAAAAGAATCTGACAATATTCCTGCCTACAATGGTGGCTTATTCTATGAGGATTTGCTACTTAACAATTTAAAAATTGATGATGAAATATTAATTGACGATTTAAAGAAATTATCAACTTACGATTTTAACACAGAGGTAGATGTAAATATTCTCGGTCACATATTTGAGCATTCTCTAAATGAAATTGAAGAAGTAACCGCAGAAATTGAGGGAACAGTTTCCGACCAAAAAAGAACAAAAAGAAAAAAAGATGGTGTTTTTTACACCCCAAAATATATAACGACCTACATTGTTGCAAATACAATTGGACAACTTTGCATTGATAAAAGAAAAGAACTTGGAATTGAAGAAATTGAATATGATGATTCGTTTCTAAAAAAGGACAAGACTTTAACGGTAAAAGGAAAAAAATTATTTAAAACCTTAACCGAGTACAAAAATTGGTTGACTAACCTCAAAATTATTGACCCAGCTTGTGGAAGTGGAGCGTTTTTAAATCAAGCTTTAAACTATTTAATTGAAGAACACGAAAAAATAGATGACATCATTGCGGACTTAACAAACTCGCCTTTGAGACTGTTCGATACAGATAAGAACATTTTAGAAAATAACCTTTTTGGTGTAGATATTAATGAAGAAAGTGTTGAAATTGCTCAATTATCACTTTGGCTTCGAACAGCAAAAAAAGACCGCAAACTCTCGAAATTAAACAATAACATAAAATGTGGAAACTCACTTTTATCATCAGAATTTGATTGGCACAAAGAGTTTCCCGAGATTATGAAAAATGGTGGTTTTGACGTTGTAATCGGAAATCCGCCATATATAAAAGAGGCTACAAACAAATCAGCTTTTGACGGTTTACACGAACATTCTTGTTATCAAGGCAAAATGGATTTATGGTATTTTTTTGGTGCTTTAGCATTAGACATCATTAAAAAAGATTATGGCTTAATTGGTTACATCGCACCAAATAATTGGATAACAAACGATGGTGCTTCAAAATTTAGAGATTATGTTATAGAAAAAGGAAAAATTATAGATTTTATTGACTTTAGTGATTTTAAAGTTTTTGATTCCGCGGGTATTCAAACTATGATTTACATAATGAAAAGAAGTGATGATAATGACAATTATGGTCTTAACTTTTCCAAAGTGCTTAATAGTAAAATCAAACACGAGGATGCTCAATTATTTTTAGAAAAAATTGCGGACGATAAATACGAGTATTTCACGTCCAATATCGTGAAGAAAGATTTAATAAATCAACCAATTAATTTTATAAACGCAGAACTCAATGTGATAATTGAGAAAATTAAGAATAAGGAGAATTTCAGATTAGATTCTAAAGAAATTGCTTCAGGTATAGATTTATTGCAGGATTTCGTTAATAAAAAGCATAAAGAAATAATTGAAAACGTAGAAATTGGAGATGGTATTTTCAATTTGAGTCAATCGGAATATGAAAATTTAAACTTAAACCAAAAAGAAAAAGAACTATTAAAACCTTTTTATACAACAACTGAATTGCAAAAGTATTATGGCAATCCAAAAAATAAACTTTGGATTATTTATACAGATTCAAGTTTTAAAGATGAGGAAAAAATACTTCCTTATCCTAATGTAAAAGGACATTTAGATAAGTTTTTAGACGTTTTCACTTCTGTAAATAAGCCATATGGTTTGCATCGTTCGAGAGACGAAAAGTATTTTAAAGGAGAAAAAATATTTTCGTTAAGAAAATGTTCTGTTCGTCCAAGATTTACTTACACGGATTTTGATGCTTATGTAAACAGAACTTTTATGATTATTAAAACTGACAGAATTAACCAAAGATATTTAACCGGACTTTTAAACTCAAACCTGATAGCGTTTTGGCTAAAGTATAAAGGTAAAATGCAAGGAAACAATTATCAAATAGATAAAACACCTTTAGAGAATTTGCCTTTAGTCAAACCAAATACTGAAACTCAAGAAAAAATTGCTGATTTAGTTAAGAGTATAATTTCTAATACCCAAAAAAGCTCGGATTATCAAGAGCTTTTGGAAAAGGCAAAAACGGAAAACAATTTTGACAGAGAAATACAATTAACAAAAGAATTAGAACAACTTACAGCCGAATTGGAAAAAGCCGAAAGTGAAATCAACTCGACTATCTACGAGCTATACCAAATTGAACCGACCGAAATTGCAACGATAGAGAAGAATATTTAGGAAATGAAAAAGCCAACGCTAAAAGCCATACACATTTGCAATTCGCACAAGCCAATACAACACCAAAAATTGCAAAAGAGTATGTCTTGCCAACGCACGATTTGAACTGAATTAAACATTGGAAAACCAAACTGAATGAAAAAAGCACTACTTACAACAACGTATATAAAAAATAGCGGTTTAAGTACTAAATCGAAATGAATTATATAAATTTAAGGTCAGTGTTTAACTGAAAAGTTTGTGCCTAAAATCCGCTACTTTTCATATACAAGACCGTTGGAGTGCAATAATTCGGACTTTCGGGTTTCACTAAATTTTTATGGGGAACTTAAGGAACACAACGCAGAG
>NZ_JAQQTD010000017.1 GCF_028561755.1 Altibacter sp. HG106 | reverse complement strand
TAGTGAATCTGTACGATTTATGGCTATTAAGATTTCCTTTTTTTTATCCATTCAGTATTAATTACTGCCAACGGTCCAGGCTATCATGTCGGCGGGAGGCTTAGGCGGCTGAATGGCAGAACCAAAACGCGCAGCGTTTGTGGGAAGCGGTGTTAACCGCGTGCGATTCAGCTAGACTTGGGAGCCGCCGAATATGTTCATAATGTTCCGATGACCTTTTTAGTTTGTTTTAAAGATAGTGTTTTCGGCTAAGAAAATGACCCGATGCATGATAGCCGATGTTGTGGTGTCGTTTTTTATTTTTTCCTTTTTTCAAATTCTTCTCTAATCATCCTTTCTAATTCGTCATATTTTATTTTCAGAGAGTTTGAAATTATTGATAATGGCGAGCCATACATTTTATAATTTGCTTTCATCGCCCTTTTGGAAATCCCGTTTCTTGCACGTTCAATGTATTTCTCAGGTTTGTCAGTCTCAAGCATTAAAATTTTTGTTGAAGCAACCTGAACGGTTCCAATATCAGTTATATCATCCCATTCTATAAGTCCAACACTTGTTGCATTAGAATTGTCTGTTATTCCGTTTTGGTCAATTGTCAATCCAACTTTGTTGTCGAATAGTTTTTTTGCGATAAAAACAAGGCAAAGTCCGAAAAATGCAACTGCTGCGATTCCTGCAATTCTAATCGTCTCGGGATTTCGAAATATCGGACTTTTAAACTGTTCTGGATTCATTATGAAAAGAGTTCCAAGAACAACAAAAACAGTCGCACCGATTAAAAGCAGAAGAATTTTAGTCTTACTTAATTGGATTTCGATTTTATCTGTCATTTGTCTGTTTTAAATGCACCACAACGGTCCGGGCTATCATGTCGGCGGGAGCTTGGGCGGCTGAATCGGCAGAACCAAAACGCGAAGCGTTTGTGGGAAGCAGCGTTAGCTGCGTGCGATTCAGCTGAGCCTTGAGAGCCGTCGAATATGTTCAAGATATTCCGATGACCTTTTTAGTTTGTTTTAAAGATAGTGTTTTCGGTTTAGAAAATGACCCGATGCATGATAGCCGTTGTTACCTGCTGGCCATTAATCAATTTTATATAGTTTTGGTTCTTTTATACCTTTTTCTAAATAAATCTCTTTATTCATTTCATAGTGCATTTTAGTCATTGTATTGAGATACTCTTCTATTGGTTCAAGTCCAATTGAATTTCTTCTTTCATTAACTGTTAAACTGTCTTTTAGAGGTTTTGGGTAAGCTTGACCTGTTTCCATATTATATGTCACTTGCGTTCCATAGACTTGTTTATCACCAGTGTTAAGGTTTACTCGATCAACCAACAATCCATAATTACTTGGTGAGGCATTATTGCTTTCCACTTCAATTTTCATTTTTTCTAATACCTGTTTTTGAAAATTAGGTTTATGATCAGAATGTTGAACCATTAACCAAAAGTTCATTGAACCTTCTTCTCCAGCTAAATCAAATCCTACAAATCCATATTTATCGAAGATTTGTTTTAATCGTTTTTGGTGAGTTTTAAAAACGCTGTCTTTAAAAGAATTCCATTTCTCTTTAGTCATTTTTTTATAATCTCCTTGTGGAGTGTAAGCAGCTATTTGATCAATTTCAGCCATTCTTCTAAGTTCATCAGCCAAATTTTGATTGAATACTACTTTCTCTTGACTAAGCTGTTTTTCAGAAGTTTTTTCTTTACATCCAAAAAATGAGAGTCCGATGATTAATATGTAGATTATTTTTTTCATTTACGGTGCTAATCGGCTTGCAGGTAACGGTCCGGGCTATCATGCGGCGGTAGCTTAGGCGGCTGAATCGGCAGAACCAAAACGCGGAGCGTTTGTGGGAAGCGGTGTTAACCGCGTGCGATTCAGCAGAACCTTGGGAGCCGCCGAATATGTTCAAGATATTCCGATGACCTTTTTAGTTTATTTTTAAAGATAGTGTTTTCGGTTAAGATAATGACCCGATGCATGATAGCCGTTGTTGTACATAGTGCTTTTGAGTTCAATTTGGGGCGTTGGCAGAGACATACTCTTTTACAGTTTTGGTGTTGCGCTGGCTGTTGCAACTGTAAATGTGTATGGCTCTTAGCTTAGGCTATCCACTCACGAATAAATGATTAGTAAATAATGTGTGTGGCGCACTCACTAAATTAATATCGAATTTCAATGATGGTTCTACTCTCGAACTTGCATTGTGAATTCTGAATGAAATTTGCCAACCTTCGTTCAAGGATACAAGCAAAGTTGTCGTAGAACTGTCCTGGTAAACAATTTCTATCAGTCGTGAAGGCAATTTAAGTCTCGGTATTTTCGCTTTGGGTTTAGTCTTCTCAAACGGCAAATTCAAAGTACCGTGTAAATTATATGCTTGTATTTCCACTTTCTTTTTACCCTTTATGACTTTATAGAAATCTTCATTACCAATTAAATATTGAACTAAATTTTCAGCTACTACATTTGGGTTTTCCTTATCCAATCTCAATAGCTCTTTTCTAAATGCGTTGAGAATTGGAATATAAACCTCTTGATGCATATTGTCTATCGATGTCCATTTCGTGGACTTGTCTTTTGCTCTCAAATCTGTGAGCATATCAAAAATCGGTTTTATTTCATCAAAGTAGTTTTGTGAACAAGGAACACCAAGCCATTTCTCGCCGAAGTCAATTCGTTGAGACAATCGAGAATGTTTAACTGCTCGGTGATTATTCTTTGCAGAAATACCTATTTGCCATTTCTGCAATGCTCTAATTGTCAGCACATCTCTAACATCTCCAGATTGACCAGCTTGGTCGCTTACAATTTCGAGTACTAAAGTATCTTCTTCGTTTATCCCATTTGATAATCGAGGTTCGATATCTATTAAAAAGTTGATTGCTGTACTCGCTGTAATACGAAACGTTTCCTGTTGATTTTCCTTAAAGTTATCGAAACACTTTTTAGCTGTTTGATACGGTTCATTCTCTGATATCGAAACTTTTGTTACAAGCTTTAATCTTTCATAAAATTCAAGAAGCAAAGCATATTCAAATGCTTTTCCATTAATTGTCTGCTTTGCCATTTATGATAATGTGTTTTCTAATTCTAAATTTACTTTTTTCGATTTAGCTGATTTCTTTTCAGCATGCTCAATTTGGTTTTTGATACTTACTGCTAAATGTTTGGCAAGATTTACTGGAACAGCATTTCCTATCATTTTGTAGCCAGCTGAGATGTGATTGTAATAGAAAGTGAAATCATCAGGGAATGTTTGAATTCTTGCACATTCTCTAACGCTCAATCTACGATACAAATCCTCTTTACCTGGCACGAATATTCTTTTGTTCTGTTCGATAAACTTCATTTTTGGTGCTTGTGGATGGATTGGTGCGTGTCTCCCACCAGCTTGGATTGTAAATGATTGTTCATCCCAGCTACGCACTCTGTTTCTTGACATAAACATTGAAGAAAATCCTCCAATCATATACTCGTGATTGGGCACTTCGCAATTTTCCTTATTAGTCTTGTTTCCTTCTTTTGCAGGTACAACATTGGTCTTTAAATCAGATATTTTTTCTTCAAGAGTAACTTTTTGTTTTAGTGGTTGTGGAAACTCAAATTTGAAATTGAGGTCTTTGCGTATTCCAACAAAGAAGACTCGTTTTCTGTCCTGAGGAACATCGAAATCAGATGCGTTTAAGAGTTTAAAAGATAACTCGTAGCCAATTCCAGCATTTTTGAATAATTCTTTGATGTTCTTCAACGCTTCGCTGTGCCTTTCCAAAAGCATTCCACTTACGTTTTCAGCAAGAAAGAATTTAGGTTGTTTTGCCTCTAAAATTCTGATGAAGTCATAGAAAAGTTGTCCACGTTTGTCGTTAATTCCACGTAACGAACCTGCTTCACTCCAACTCTGGCAAGGTGGACCACCAATTATTCCATCACATTCAGGAACTTCATCCGATTTGATATTTACAATACTTCTTCTATCGAGTATTGTGTGTGGATGATTTTTCTCGTAGGTTTCCCAAATATCTTTGTCATATTCATTTGCCCAAACAACATTGAATCCTCCTTTTTGAAATCCTAAATCCAGTCCGCCTGCTCCAGCAAAAAATGATACTACATTCATAAATTTATTGTGTTTGAAGTGTTTTGTTTAGTGTTCGTCTGTATTCTGCTTTTTCCTCTGCGACCTGCAAAAGTTGCTTTGTGCAATTTGTTTCGTAAATCTGTTTTGCAATTTGGTCAGTTACGTATTCGTTTCGCAATTCCTTCAATTTAAGACCAAAGATTTTGGCAAGTTTAGGGAGTCGTTTTTCATCGAAATCTCGTTTTCCGTTTTCGATTTTACTCAAATTCGCGCTGTCCAAGTCGAGTTTGGCCGCAAGTTGGGTTAAAGTCAACTGTTTTTCAGTTCGTAAAAGTCGGATGTATTCGCCAAATGTGGTATTCATAAGACTTGTCATTTTTTGACAAATTTATATATTATTTTTAAAATTTCCAATAGAGCGGTGGAAAAAAAAGCTCTTTTATTTTTCAGCTGTGGATGGAGCGTTTGGGAAAAATAAATGTGCTGTTTTAGCGATGGGATTGCATTATGTACAACGGTCCGGGCTATCATGGCGGCGGGAGACTTAGGCGGCTGAATCGGCAGAACCAAAACGCGGAGCGTTTGTGGG
>NZ_JAQQTD010000016.1 GCF_028561755.1 Altibacter sp. HG106 | reverse complement strand
TTTTCTTGCTCCTTGCAACAGATGAAGAGTAAAATTATGGATGTAACGAAGAATTTTGTCAAAATTATTGCCAACGGTCCTGTATAACGCTTCGTTGCGTGGTTTCAAGATACAAATTATTCCGAGTAGGAGAGTGGTTTGTTTTGAAAATGGATTTTCCGGTTAGTATTGCTGCAAGCTATGAGCGTTATACATTGTTGGGCATAGTGCCTCTAAATGAAGTATTCCAAAAAATAATATGGTTTTTTATTAAAATCTTGAAATCCTATTTCCTGAAGGTCGATTTGATATTGTTTATCTATATCACAAGTTCTATAGAACTCGACACTTTCAATGTATGGTCCAGGTAAGAGAGTTCCAATTAATTTGGAATTACCACTTAAAGAAAGTGACATAAAAACCATCAATGCTTCTATTTTTTTATTAATGGTGCAATGATAAATTCCTGGCTCATTAACAGGAATGTTTTCTGTGATAATCATTGTTTTTAATATGTTCTCATTAGTATTATATAATTCAGAGCGTACATATGTGCCGCCAACACTTTGCAAATAAGCATATCCAAATTTTGAAAATGCATAAAGATGAACAGATTTTAAAAGTGCTTTTTCAGCTTTCTTTTGATTTCCAAAATTGAGCTCAGCGTTGATTTTATAATTTAAACCATTATCACTTATATTTTTTATTTGTTCTTTAGCATATTTGCTTTTCTTGGACAGATAAAATCTTAAGCTTCTTTTTTTCTTATTTATAACTAATTGGGACTTAAAATTAATGGTATCATTAACCTTAGTTCGCACTGGAATCCGGACATTACCTTCAGCAGCAAATTGATACTGCATATATAACTTTAGATGTAGGTCAAAATCTGATCCAGAATTTTTATTACATTCTGCACAGGTTAAAGTGAGCGGTTTACCGCCTACACATTCGGGTGGAACGTGCTCAATTGTTAGTTGATTGGGAGAATTGCTCGAAAGATCGGTTTCATAATAGCTGTTTCCACAAACTGGACATGAATATGGAAATTCAACTTTACCAAGCAGTTCGGGAGGGATTATTTCAAAATTATGATCATTACATATCTTAACAAGACTCTTAGAGAACTTGTCGAATAATTTTTGTCTTATTTTTGCTTTTGTTCCTGGCATTATGCCCAACGGTCCTGTATAACGCCTCGTTGCGTGGTTTCAAGATACAAATTATTCCGAGTAGGAGTGTGGTTTGTTTTGAATACGAGTTTTCCGGTCAATAGTTCTGCAAGTAATGAGCGTTATACGTTGTTGTAGGTAGTCATTGATCCGTATACCGTTCCTCTTTTGATTTAGATATTAAATAAAACTGCTTATTTCTAAATTCAAATTTACAAGTCCATTTAAATCCTAATGAATGAGCAGTTTCCCCATCTAATCCTAGTCCTTCTCCGCTTATTATGCTTCCATTAGCTTCCTTTATTCTTCCAAATTTTAAATTATCTACTATAATGTCAGGGTTATTATAAATTTCATAATCTCCATTATTCTGAGAGACAAAAACAACAAGATGCCCTGCCATCTCAACATTGATAAACCAAGTTCCCATCATGCAAGGTTGAATAATTGCATAAATAAAAGCATCTTCAATACCATCATTGTTTATATCGGCATAGACAATCTCGGTCGGAAATTCTTTTAAAATTGTTAAACCACAATCTGTATTTAAGCCATCAGATTTCTCGCATTCTTCATTGGTACAATAATCATCACCGTTATTCATTTGTACAACCCATTTTAAATATGAGGATTCTAAATTTCTTGACCTTCCAGAACCAGTTGATTCTAGGGAATCGTGTTTAATGTGAAAAATAAATGGAACACTAACCTTATAATCTGGACTCTTCCAGAATCCCTTATATACTCCATCGATATATTTTCCATCAAATATTCCCGTTAACTTATTTTTATCTCTATACTCTTCAATTCGTAAATGGTTATTTACAACTGTACCTTTTAGTGAGATTTTTTCATTATTATCAAGGTTGACCAAGTTTCCTTGAACAACATTTTCTGTTCTTGACAAATTTATTTCACAATTAACTTTATTGTCAATATTGCCGAGTAAACTAATGTCATTTTCTTTATTTGATGAATTACATGAAAATAAAAAGATCAATAGAATCGGTATAAGTTTTTCCATTTTTTAAAAATTTCAAGATTAGGTTTATGATTACCTACAACGGTCCGGGCTATCATACGGCGGGAGCTTAGGCGGCTGAATGGCAGAACCAAAACGCGCGAAGCGTTTGTGGGAAGCGGTGTTAACCGCGTGCGATTCAGCAGTACCTTGAGAGCCGCCGAATATGTTCATATTATTCCGATGACCTTTTTGTTTGTTTTAAAGATAGTGTTTTCGGTTAAGATAATGACCCGATGCATGATAGCCGTTGTTGGCAATAGTTATATTACTTATTTTTTAGTCTAGTTAGAATCCTTAATTCCTTTTTTCTTAAATGGTCTAGTTCTTGATTCCTTCTACATAAGCCTGTGATAAAATCAGTATTAGAACCCGTTCTGTCAGTATAAAAATCAGATTTTATTGAATAAACGATGTAATTCTTTCCAATTTGAAAAGGAAATCCACAACTAGCACTATCTCTACTTGTAACTACCTCAATAGTTTTTTTGTCGATATTTCCTTTATAAACTTGAGTTAACTCAAATTTATAAATAACGGGATCAGCCGAAGATGAGTATAGTTCGTTCTCAAGAATGGTTTTTTCCAAGACTTTCCCAATAAATATCAGATCAGATTCGACATACGAGGATTTTATCTTTTTTCTAATTGATTCCTTCTTTTCTATACAGCTACAAGCATAACTAGTAATACTAGAAATAGCTGTAATCAATAAAATCAGTAATATTTTTCTCATAATTATTGCCAACGGTCCTGTATAACGCCTCGTTGCGTGGTTTCAAGATACAAATTATTCCGAGTAGGTTAGGGGTTTGTTTTGAAAACGGGTTTTTCGTTAAGTAATTCTGCAAGCAATGAGTGTTATACGTTGTTGTGCAACGTATTATTTTAAAGTTCTAAAATACCAAACGTTTCGTTGTAGGGAGTGTCAATTGAAATGATTTCAAATTTTGGAGTGATCACTTTTTTCAATAATGCCAGAGTATTTTTAGAACGAATATCAGATGTTACGAAATGTGTAATTGATTTGTCTAAGTCAGCTTGAGCAAAGAGTTTGGAATCATTCGGAATTATTGCACGTGGACTTAGTTTTTCTTCACTAATTTTATTTTCTGCAAAGATTATGTTAGCGAATTGTCCGGTTTTCTGTGCCTCTTTTAAATTGAAAGGTAATATCTGAATGTTCTTTAATGGTAAGTCTTCCAAATTTCCAAGCACGCAGTACTCTGCAATAGAAATAGTTGAAAATTTTAAAACAATGTCATTTTCTAAGAAATACCTAAAATATCCAACTGCATTTTTATGAAGTGGGTCTTCATCGTTAAGAAGCCTAATAAAGAAACTTGTATCTAATAAGACACTATGCTTCATAACCTCCTCTTAAATTTAGCAGCCATTCGTTAGGATTAACATTTTTCCAGCTATCCTTGGCTTTTTTAATAAGAGAATTTAAATAATCATTGTCAAACTTGGGTTGATAATCGATAAGCTCAATTAATTGAAGTGATTTAGTATCAATCTCTCCAGTTTCTATATTCTGTTTACCCTTGGCCCGAACACCATATTTTTTATAAAGTAAGTTCTCTTCTCTTTCTTTAAGAAATTTTTCTCCAGTCTCAATTGATAAATATCCAAAATCATTCGTGTCCAAATGTATATTGGCTTTACTTTTACCACCAGCATCTTTCAAGATACCATAAAAATAGAATTCTGCATCCACCCAAATATTTTCTGTTCTAATAAATTTAGTATTGGGGTTTATAGTTAGTTCATAACTATCATTCAGAGATGTTTTTATTTGAAACTCATAATTTTTTTGACGAGATAAGGTTTGGATATTCTCAATGGCTCTAGCCGTCTTTAGTTCAAGAAAATCAATTGATTCATTAGCTTGAACTTGAGATAATACTGCGCTAAATCCAATTACAGTTTGGATTGTAGTCTTGAATAAATGTTTAACAGAACCCTCCTGGATATCGTAGGTAACAATTGGTCTATCCTTTTTATTGATAGGAAATAACAAATCCTCTACATTCTGCAATATTGATGCAATATGCTTGATATCATAGTTGTCTGGGCTTAAATCTTGATTTCCAGACTTGCCTATAACACGTATTTCTATTTCTCCAATTTTTTCCACATTTCAAAGATACGATTAATTCATATTCGTTGTTAATTATTGTTTTCGGTCAATATGTTGCACAACGGTCCGGGCTATCATACGGCGGGAGGCTTAGGCGGCTGAATCGGCAGAACCAAAACGCGGAGCGTTTGTAGGAAGCGGTGTTAACCGCGTGCGGTTCAGCAGCGCTTTGAGAGCCGCCGAATATGTTCATAATATTCCGATGACCTTTTTAGTTTGTTTTAAAGATAGTGTTTTCGGTTTAGATAATGACCCGATGCATGATAGCCGTTGTTGTGTGCAGTTAATGATTAATTATTTATAATTCGTTTTGCTTTTGAATCAATTTTGGTGTCTTTATAAATTTTATTGTATGGATCAATATTTGTTATTTGATTTTTTGGACCAGCTAAATCGCTCTCTATCAACTTGAAAACTTTATATTTTGTAATAAAATTTTCTTCTCTTCCATATTCAGTAATAATCAGTTCTAGATTACCATCAAAGTCGATGTCAAAAAAGAAGAAAGGCATTTCTTGTTGCCCCAAGGTGTTATCAGGTAGTAACTTGAATTTTGTGTAATCAATTTCAATTTTATCAGGCTGAACACTTGTAAGAATGTCGTATTTATCTTTCTCAACATTTATCAACTTAGAATCGATAGAGAAATAGTCAGTTATAATTTCGAATGACTTATTATTTGTGGGGTGATGGAACTGTAAAACTGCTGGACCAATAATTATATTTCTCATCTCTCGAAATGGACTCCAAATGATATTGACTGTGTATCCGTTAATTTCTTTATCAAAAGTTATATTTACTCTCTTGTTTTGTTTTTGGGGATGCTCTATTTTTTCCACATTTTTCAAAGAATTCACTTTTTCTTTACATGCAAAAAACAGAAAAAATATGAATAAAAGTCTAAAAATCATTTAATAGGAAGTTTTACTAATTTAATTGCACACAACGGTCCTGTATAACGCCTCGTTGCGTGATTTCAAGATACAAATTATTCCGAGTTGGAGTGTGGTTTGTTTTGGA
>NZ_JAQQTD010000015.1 GCF_028561755.1 Altibacter sp. HG106 | reverse complement strand
GAATAAAAAAACCCAACCGATTATGGTTGGGTTTTATTTATAAAAGAAGGCGGCGACCTACTTTCCCGCGATGCAGTATCATCGGCGCTAACGGGCTTAACTTCTCTGTTCGGAAAGGTAAGAGGTGAGCCCCGTTGCTGTAACCACCTTAAGTTGTTGGCCCCGCTATTGGGGACGCTAATATTATTAACATATAGGGAAATAAAGAGCTACGAGTCGAAGCTGTTGTGTTTTTTTGAATGCGGCTCATGTAAGGAGCGTTGCAGTGCCCCCGAAGGGGCACGGCGCGTACATAAGCTTACGGGTTATTAGTACCACTTGGCTATGACATTACTGCCTTTACACCTGTGGCTTATCAACGTGGTAGTCTCCCACGACCCTTTAAAGAAATCTCATCTTGTGGTGGGTTTCGCGCTTATATGCTTTCAGCGCTTATCCCTTCCCGACGTAGCTACCCGGCAGTGCTCCTGGCGGAACAACCGGTACACCAGCGGTCAGTCCAACTCGGTCCTCTCGTACTAGAGTCAGATCCACTCAAATTTCTTGCGCCCACTGTAGATAGAGACCGAACTGTCTCACGACGTTCTGAACCCAGCTCGCGTGCCACTTTAATGGGCGAACAGCCCAACCCTTGGGACCTTCTCCAGCCCCAGGATGTGACGAGCCGACATCGAGGTGCCAAACCCCCCCGTCGATGTGAGCTCTTGGGGGAGATCAGCCTGTTATCCCCGGAGTACCTTTTATCCTTTGAGCGATGGCCCTTCCATGCGGAACCACCGGATCACTATGCTCTACTTTCGTACCTGATCGACTTGTAGGTCTCTCAGTCAAGCTCCCTTATGCCATTGCACTCTACACACGATTGCCAACCGTGTTGAGGGAACCTTTAGAAGCCTCCGTTACTCTTTTGGAGGCGACCACCCCAGTCAAACTACCCACCAAGCACTGTCCCCATCGCTGGGTTAGGCTCTAAACAAGCAAAGGGTGGTATTTCAACAATGACTCCACAACACCTGGCGATGCTGCTTCAAAGTCTCCCACCTATCCTACACATTGCTTGTCCAAAGTCAATACTAAGCTATAGTAAAGGTTCACGGGGTCTTTTCGTCCCACAGCGGGTAACCGGCATCTTCACCGATACTACAATTTCACCGAGCTCATGGCTGAGACAGTGTCCAGATCGTTACACCATTCGTGCAGGTCGGAACTTACCCGACAAGGAATTTCGCTACCTTAGGACCGTTATAGTTACGGCCGCCGTTTACCGGGGCTTCAGTTCAACGCTTCGCCAAAGCTTACGTCTCCCCTTAACCTTCCGGCACCGGGCAGGTGTCAGGCCCTATACATCATCTTTCGATTTAGCAGAGCCCTGTGTTTTTGATAAACAGTCGCCTGGACCTCTTCACTGCGGCCCACATTGCTGTGGGCGACCCTTCTCCCGAAGTTACGGGTCTATTTTGCCTAGTTCCTTAGCCATGAATCTCTCGAGCACCTTAGAATTCTCATCCCAACTACCTGTGTCGGTTTAGGGTACGGGCTGCTTCACTTGCTTTTCTTGGAAGTCGATTCACTGGATTATCACCGCAGCCGTAGCCTTAGTGTACTATCGCCGTGTTACCACTGGCTTCAACGTACTATTCCGTCAGTACGCACCAATTATTCGCCTCCGTCACGTTTAGTGTGAGCAGGTACAGGAATATTAACCTGTTGGCCATCCACTTCCCCCTTCGGGTCCGCGTTAGGTCCCGACTAACCCTCAGCTGATTAGCATAGCTGAGGAAACCTTAGTCTTTCGGTGTGCGGGTTTCTCGCCCGCATTATCGTTACTTATGCCTACATTTTCTTTTCTGTCCGCTCCAGCATACCTCACAGTACACCTTCAGCGCAAACAGAATGCTCCCCTACCATCCGCCTATTGGCGGATCCATAGCTTCGGTAATATGCTTATGCCCGATTATCATCCATGCCGGACCGCTCGACTAGTGAGCTGTTACGCACTCTTTAAATGAATGGCTGCTTCCAAGCCAACATCCTAGCTGTCTGTGCAGTCCAACCTCGTTTGTTCAACTTAGCATATATTTTGGGACCTTAGCTGATGGTCTGGGTTCTTTCCCTCTCGGACATGGACCTTAGCACCCATGCCCTCACTACCATGAAACATTTTATAGCATTCGGAGTTTGTCAGGGATTGGTAGGCGGTGAAGCCCCCGCACCCAATCAGTAGCTCTACCTCTATAAAACTATCATGATGCTGCACCTAAATGCATTTCGGGGAGTACGAGCTATTTCCGAGTTTGATTGGCCTTTCACCCCTACCCTCAGGTCATCCCAAGACTTTTCAACGTCAACGGGTTCGGTCCTCCACTATGTGTTACCACAGCTTCAACCTGCCCAAGGGTAGATCACACGGTTTCGCGTCTACTACTGCTAACTATACGCCCTATTCAGACTCGCTTTCGCTACGGATCCGTACCTGAAGTACTTAACCTCGCTAACAACAGTAACTCGTAGGCTCATTATGCAAAAGGCACGCCGTCACCATAAAATGGCTCCGACCGCTTGTAAGCGCATGGTTTCAGGTTCTATTTCACTCCCTTGTTCAGGGTTCTTTTCACCTTTCCCTCACGGTACTGGTTCACTATCGGTCTCTCAGGAGTATTTAGCCTTGGCGGATGGTCCCGCCAGATTCATACAGGGTTTCACGTGCCCCGCACTACTCAGGATACTGCTATCGGTAACTGTCCTTTCCCATACCGGGCTATCACCGTCTATGGCCAAGCTTTCCAGCTTGTTCTGGTTCGTAAAGCACCAAATGTCGCAGTCCTACAACCCCAATATTGCCGTAACAACATTGGTTTGGGCTAATGCGCGTTCGCTCGCCACTACTAGCGCAATCACTATTGTTTTCTCTTCCTCCGGGTACTTAGATGTTTCAGTTCCCCGGGTTCGCCTCCTATTGGATAACATGTCTTCAACATGCTGGGTTGCCCCATTCGGAAATCTGCGGATCGATTCGTATGTGCCGATCCCCGCAGCTTATCGCAGCTTATCACGTCCTTCATCGCCTCTGAGAGCCTAGGCATCCCCCATGCGCCCTTATTTTGCTTATTGTACTTTTTTGCTCTTAATGAGTTTGATTCAAAAAAAAATTGTCGACTATGCACCTAAGTGCATAATCATTTTCGCTTTTCTCGTATTTCTTTATTTTCCCAATATGTCAATGAACGTTTCTGATCTCACTCTATAAGCAGTTTAGGATACTTATAAAGGTCATAAACCAAATATCGTATCAAGTTGCTCGCTTTTCGGAGTGTCCGCCTTTGGCGAACCGTCCTCAAACTCACATCTTGAAAAACTTTTAAAAACATCTTAAATCGTCGAAAAATAGAAAGTAAACTTTCTTTTTCCTCCTTCTTTCAGACACTCTCTTTTAAAAGTTTTATCTGTGGAGAATATCGGAGTCGAACCGATGACCTCCTGCGTGCAAGGCAGGCGCTCTAGCCAGCTGAGCTAATTCCCCATAACTAGTAGTTAGTAATGAGTAGTTAGTAGTTAGTCACATAACTACATACCCAACTTCCAGAATTTCCTTTCAATATATAATGAACGTAATATCGTAGTCTCAGGCAGACTCGAACTGCCGACCTCTACATTATCAGTGTAGCGCTCTAACCAGCTGAGCTATGAGACTCTAGCGGCGGCGTACTGGCACCGGAAAACCGGTGGCATCGACCACCTTCCAACAGTATATATTTTGAAATCGACAGAAAGAACAAGCAATACCCTCCTATAAATCGAAGGACATATGATCGTAACATCACTTTCTCTAGAAAGGAGGTGTTCCAGCCGCACCTTCCGGTACGGCTACCTTGTTACGACTTAGCCCCAGTTACCAGTTTTACCCTAGGCAGCTCCTTGCGGTCACCGACTTCAGGTACCCCCAGCTTCCATGGCTTGACGGGCGGTGTGTACAAGGCCCGGGAACGTATTCACCGCATCATGGCTGATATGCGATTACTAGCGATTCCAGCTTCACGGGGTCGAGTTGCAGACCCCGATCCGAACTGAGATAGGTTTTATAGATTCGCTCCGCCTTGCGACGTGGCTGCTCTCTGTACCTACCATTGTAGCACGTGTGTAGCCCAGGACGTAAGGGCCGTGATGATTTGACGTCATCCCCACCTTCCTCACGGTTTGCACCGGCAGTCTGGCTAGAGTTCCCGACATTACTCGCTGGCAACTAACCACAGGGGTTGCGCTCGTTATAGGACTTAACCTGACACCTCACGGCACGAGCTGACGACAACCATGCAGCACCTTGCAATTAGTCCGAAGAAGGGGGTGTTTCCACCCCTGTCCAACTGCATTTAAGCCCTGGTAAGGTTCCTCGCGTATCATCGAATTAAACCACATGCTCCACCGCTTGTGCGGGCCCCCGTCAATTCCTTTGAGTTTCATTCTTGCGAACGTACTCCCCAGGTGGGATACTTATCACTTTCGCTTAGCCACTCAACCCAAAGGTCGAGCAGCTAGTATCCATCGTTTACGGCGTGGACTACCAGGGTATCTAATCCTGTTCGCTCCCCACGCTTTCGTCCCTCAGCGTCAATATATTGTTAGTGACCTGCCTTCGCAATTGGTATTCTATGTAATATCTATGCATTTCACCGCTACACTACATATTCTAGCCACTTCACAATAATTCAAGACGACCAGTATCAAAGGCAGTTCTACAGTTGAGCTGCAGACTTTCACCCCTGACTTAATCGCCCGCCTACGGACCCTTTAAACCCAATGATTCCGGATAACGCTTGCATCCTCCGTATTACCGCGGCTGCTGGCACGGAGTTAGCCGATGCTTATTCGTACGGTACCGTCAGCCCCCCTCACGAGGGAGGGTTTCTTCCCGTAAAAAAGCAGTTTACAACCCATAGGGCAGTCTTCCTGCACGCGGCATGGCTGGATCAGGCTCTCGCCCATTGTCCAATATTCCTCACTGCTGCCTCCCGTAGGAGTCTGGTCCGTGTCTCAGTACCAGTGTGGGGGATCCCCCTCTCAGGGCCCCTACCCATCGTAGCCTTGGTGTGCCGTTACCACACCAACAAACTAATGGGACGCATGCCCATCTTCTACCGTAACCTTTACTGTTAATGTGAGGCCACAAAAACAGACCATGGGGGGTTAATCCAAATTTCTTCGGGCTATACCCCAGTAGAAGGTAGGTTGCATACGCGTTACGCACCCGTGCGCCGGTCGTCATCTGATAGCAAGCTATCAATGTTACCCCTCGACTTGCATGTGTTAAGCCTGCCGCTAGCGTTCATCCTGAGCCAGGATCAAACTCTTCATCGTATAATCTTAAATAAATCTCGATATATACAATCAAAAGCCCTCAAAAGATATTCTCAGGTATTGCTTGGTTCTTCTTTTCTATATAAGTCTCAAATCATAATCGATCTAAAACAAATACGCTGTCAATTTCAATATCTCAATGAACTTTTCTATTCCTTCGC
>NZ_JAQQTD010000014.1 GCF_028561755.1 Altibacter sp. HG106 | reverse complement strand
AGGTTCGACTAATTTTTTGTCAAAAACACTATCGCAAAAAAAGATTTTCATTGTTAGTCAAAATGGTGTACAACGGTAACGTATAAGAATAGTAGCGGATTTTATGCTGTTACTTTTCGGTTTATTACTGTTGTTTGATTTATATTTTTCACTTTCGTTTTAGCGATTAAACCGCTATTATTTTTATACAATGTTGTACACTGGCTTTTTTCCATTCAGCTTGGTTTTCAGCGTTGGCAAAGACATACTCTTTTGCAATTTTTGGGTTATGTGGTGGCTTGAGCGAATTGCAAATGTGTATGGCTTTTAGCGTTGGCTTACATTGGCTTTATCATTTTTTCGATAAATTTAATTTCTTCATCACTCAATTTATACTTTTCGTAAAGTTGTTTATCTATTTCTTCAATGGATTTAGTCCAATCAATATCCGAATCAGGCGTGAAATCTTGAATAGGAACAAATTGATATACATTTTGAAGTATATTCTGTGAAGTTTTTAATATGCCAACCATATATCTTAAAAATTTTGTTTTGATATAAGATTCTAATGCTTTTGCTTCAAATTCAGTTTCAAAATTTCCAATTGGGATTAGAGAATCAGTACAAGCCGACCTTGGTTTTGCTAAGTAAGGTTTACCTAAAATTGATACTTCTTTGTTGTCAGTTAATAAGCCTGCTGCACCATTACTTTTGGATATAAAAATCTTCCATTTATCGGCAATTTCTTTATTTTTAGTAATGAGTTCGCTATCAACATATCTAATTTCTTCGTGCTTACATCTTAATTCGTAATATCCATTTTGATAAGTTGAACTTGAAATCTCATTTGCATTTTTACCTAAAATGCCAAAAGCGTTACGACCTTTCGTTAAGGCTGTTATTGATTCGAAACCTTCATTTTTTACTTTACTTATGATATTATGGCTAAAACCACTACTTAGAATAATATCTAGTCCTTCTTCAAATAGCGGTCTTGTATAAGTTTGCAAATTTTCTTCATCATAATACTCAGTGAATTCTATATCACCATTGTGATTCGGATTGTAAACAAAATAGTTTATACCACCACTTATTTCAACTGCGGGAAAAACAGAATTTGAAATTGGTATGTTGACTATGCTCTGTATATGGTTGTTTTCTTGAAAAAATTCTCGCAATCGTAAAAAAGATTTATCCTGAGCATCTCCTGTGAACCATCTTGAAGGTGTTACAAGAGATAGATAGTTTGGGTTTAGACCAACACAAATTTTTATAAAATCAGGAAATATTTGTCTACTTAATGATTTGTTTTTTGAGTTGTCACTAATTGTTTGCTGATATGGTGGATTTCCAACAATTGCATTAAATTTCATATCGTTGTTGTTAATTTTTATGGTTTCATCTTGAATCAAATCGTTTTCTTCAATCAAATCATAAGATGTGTAGTTTGATTCTATATTTTCTATATTTAGCTCAAGTAATGAATATACTTTTCTAGTAAATTCATAAGCAATTTTTGATGTTGGTATTGAATAAAAATTGTTCGCTACCTTTTTACCAAACTTTTTATAAACAGAGTAAACAAATTCACCTTGTTTTGAAGCAATGTCTAATAGTAAAGTAGAATCACTAATAATATCTTCTGGTAAAGTTTGAATGATTTTATCTGTTACAATTTCAGGCGTAACAATCTCAGAGTCTGATAAACGACTGAATTTTTTCATTGCATTGCTTGCCCTTTCGATAGGTGAAATAGTTGTGTCATTTGCAAGCGAATTGATATTTTGAATTTTATAATCTAACTCACTTAAAACAAAAGGATTGATGTGTTGTTGAAATAGTGAAAGTATCACTGTTTCTAAACTTAAGTTAGACGCAACACGAAGATTGTCTTGTTCATCATTTATGGCTTCAATAATTTCTTCTAGTGATTTGACTTTTGAATTTGTGAGAAAAGAAAAGAAAAGAATTCTTGCATAGTACATTGCAAATTTTCCTTTGTAGTCTACTTTATCTTCCTTTGAAGTTTCTATTTCTTTGTCTTCTTTTCCAGGTGTGTCATCACCATCAGGTTTGTCACCTGTATCTAGGTCGTCTCCTTCGCCTTCAGAAGGTTTAATTTCAATACCTTGTCTTGAACCTATTTTACCTTGTCTGTCAATAACTGCTTTTATTTCTTCAATACTTAAAAGCGAATAATCTATTGAAATTGAGGTGGCTTCGTCTAGCACACTTCTTTCACTTGAATATTGACGAACTGCATTTAAAATATCTGTTGGTTCAACTTGAACCAATTTTTTGTTATTAATTACTATAATTGGTGAGACTTGTAGTTCTTTTTCTATTCGTTCGCCTAATCTTGAGTTTCCATTGGATTCTACATTTACATTGTAAATCTGCGATTTATGTTCCTGCATTTGGAACATTCTGTTTGGATTAAAGTCAACTAACAAGGTTTGAGGCTTCATATTGTATTTAACAGAATCTCCATTAGGTTCTTTGTAAGTCTTTATAAATTGACTTTGAAGTCTAAAAATAGCTTGGTCGTATTCTTGAGGCGAAGCAGTATCTTTTAAATATAGCATAGTATCCCATTGCGGAACTGTACTACCAGTAAGCATTCTGTTTACTGTCAAAGTGATTGTTTTCTTGTTTTCACTTTCACATTTTTCAATTTTAGATTTTACAGACTGAGTGTCTTTAAAAATCTTTTCATTTTCAACGCCAGATATATTAATTACTTCATACGAACTCAAATTTTTGAATTCGTTAGATTTAATAAGATTTTCAAATGCGTCACACGAAGCACGATAAGGAAGCACACAAACGATATGACGACACATTTTGCCTTCTTTCAGTTTGTCATAATCTAGAAAGCTCAATAAATTATCGTCATTTTTTGTGCCATCTATAACATTAAGCAAGTCAATAATTTCTTGCTCGTGAACGAACTTTTTATGTAATTCTGTTTTTGTGTCTTTTAGTATGGATTTTGGTCTGAACAACTCTGAAAAAGCGTAAGTAATACCCAATTTTTTCAGTTCTTCCATTTTTTGTCTAGATGATTCGTTTGGATTGAAAGCAAATCGAATCATTTGAGGAAAACCATAATAAGGGTTTTCCCATTCCTTCGTATCGTCTTTGGTTAAGTATTCATTATCCCATTTTTGTTGGTCATCGGCAATATTAGTAAACTGATAAAAGGCAATAATATCATCAGTTGTAAATTCACTGTTCATCAAGATACGATATGGTGTTCCTGATAAATGAATTCGAATTTTCGAGTTAATTGTCTTAGTTGTTTCTTCTAATTCGTCTAAAGATTCATCATTGAGTTCGGTTTCACTCTTTAGTTCTTTTTTACTCTTTAACTCTTTTAAAACCTTTCCATATTCTAAAGCTCTTGCACCAAAATGTGTTTCGTCTATAAGTAGAAGGTCGATTTGATTTTCAAACACTTCCTTATGTTTGGTTTTTATATCATCTCCTTGTAAGTCTTGAAGTGTAAGAAATAAGGCAACTTTTTCGTTAGCTTCTAGCTTATCTTTTATGATTGTTTCGCTTTCTAAAAGTGAATTACTATCTAAAAAGTTAAATTCATCAAATTTGACGTGACTTTCAACCGTTTTCTTCCATTCATTCTTCACATCAGCTTTTGCAGAAACAATTAGAACAAATTTTGCGTTCATCTCGACCGCACAGCACATAGAGGTAAACGACTTACCAAATCGCATTACTGCGTACATTAAGAGATTATTTCTACCATTGTTAATGGCTTCTCTAAATCTCTTAATGGTCTCTTTTTGATTAGGTCTTGGCTCGTATTCTTGATTTCTAGCGTAGGTATGCGTTTCAGGTAATAAACTACCATCGAATTTGTAAAATTTATACTTAGGCTCATTGTTTTTGTGAGCATCAATAATATCTGTGATTGCGTCATCAATATCACTGATATTAGTATCTTTAAAAAATTCGTTTGAATAATATATAGTGGAATCTAAATCCCCTTGAACTAGTCTTAATTTCTTAAGTTCATTTTCTAAATACTGATGAATAGCAAAGTCTCTGAAAAATGTTTCTTCGTTAGCTTTAGCAACTTTTTGATACTTTTTTTCAAGTTGTGGAAAATGTTTTCTCCATTCGTTAAGTCTTTGTTCAACTGGTCTGTAAGTGTCACCAACTTTTAAATAATTAGGAACCGTTTCCGTTGTAAAAGCATAGATATGTGGCTCAACTCTTCCGATAATAATATCTTCTAAAAGTTGTATGTCAAGTTGATTATTATTTGCCATTTATTGATTGATGTTTATTTTGAAGTAGGTCTATAAACTTTATTTTTTTACCTTTTAATCCTGTACTTGACCAATCCATAATCAAACAGTAAATTCCATTATGCTCGAAAATATTACCATTAAGACAACCTTTGCAAAATGAATTATCTGTTTCTTCTTCTCCAAATAGATTAACTTTTTTGGTTTTTATTTCTCCACAAGAAAAAGGAATTACCCCTTTTAATCCGTCCATTTGCCAAACATTCCAAGAAATAATCTCAGCTATATCTTGAATTGATTTAATTAAAGGTTCTTTTTTAAATTTATATTGGTAATTCTCTATGTATGTAAATAACATTGATTCCCTAGCTAATAATAAACTATCGCCTTGCCATTCATAAGCGTATGTGTTTTTATAAGCAGATTTAGTTGCCTCATTCCATTCGTTTAGGTCATCGACATTTTCATTTATTATTCTTAGTTTTCTATCGAGTAAACCAATTCTATTTTTAATTTCTATAAATTTCCCTGTTGTCGTGTCGTATCGGCTTGTTATGTATGGTGCTTCACCACAAGAAATTTCAAGTCGTTTGTCATTTACATAGTCTCGCCAAGATTTATTTTTAGGAAACTCAACTCTTTCTTGATTCGTTTTCCACTTTTTCTGATTAGGTATTTCCTTATTAAAGACGTTTTTTCGTTCAAACCAAGCATTATCTATCAAGTTGTTTTGAGCGTTGCAAATCCAAGATGGCGTAAAGACTTCAGCCATATTCTTAATTCTAGATTGTTGTAATATTTGGTCTTTTTGAACCCTAGGCATTATCACATCACCGTTAACGCCTGTGATGAGTTCAGATTCAATCTGCTTGCTTTCTAAATATGATTCTCCAAAATACTCATAATTATTAGTTGCCCAAATAATGTTTTTTTGAGTGGTTTGGTCACGCAAAAGAATATCCAATACCTCTGGATATTTTTCTAAGATTTCATTTTCTAATATGTCTATTTCTGTCCTCAATTCAATTCCTTTATTGGCACTAATAATTCTTTTGCTTCTATGTTTAGGATTTCCGCAATTTTGTACAAGTCCTCCAAACTCGGTTGTCGTCTGTTTTGAGCATAAGAGTTCACCATATTATAACTCTTTCCCATTTGTTCAGCTAACCACTTTTGTTTAATCCCTTTTTGTTCTAAAACCTCTTTAATTCGGTTCATAATTGAATTATTTAATTCAGTTTACTAATGTAAGAAGAATTATTGTGTATCTCACTAAATGAGTATAAAAATAATCACTCAGTTTGGGTGAGCGTTGGGTAGAGGCAAGCTCTTTTTATTTTGTGAGGTACGAGCAAAATGAAATGTGCTTGACTGTGCGGTTGGCTTTTCAGAGCTTGTGTACAACGGTCCGGGCTATCATACGGCGGGAGGCTTAGGCGGCTGAATGGCAGAACCAAAACGCGGAGCGTTTGTGGGAA
>NZ_JAQQTD010000013.1 GCF_028561755.1 Altibacter sp. HG106 | reverse complement strand
ATCCCGCTTTTGCCCTGCAAAACGGAGCTTGCCGAATCAGCCGCCCAGCGCCGCCAGAGGGATAGCCAGGACCGTTGGCAACAAGCTAAAAAATCGAAATGCTGAAAGGAAAACGAAAACTGATTTTACTAATTCTTATTGTAATTCTGACTTTTATTTTCGGAATGCGATACGAATTGGATTATCGGATTTTGACTCGCAGAACAGTAAAATATTTGGCGGATTACAAACTCGGATTTTATGGTGGAAAGGACTTTCGCCTTTTTGAAACGGACATTGCTTTTATTCTGACTTTAATACCAATCGGATTTTATTTCACATCTCGAAAGGTAAGTTCTCTGAAAAAAATAATCGGACTGAATCTAATCTATCTGATTTTAATTCCGACTTTTTACTGTCTTTATTGCTTTCTCGAAAGTCAGTTTATAAAAATAACAATAACGAATCCAATAATGAATGACGGAATTTTAAAATATCATCAAAATAATGTGAATTATAGAATGATTTTATTTTTAACAATAATCTCGACTTTTATTAGCGGAATAATAATTAAGAAAATGGCAAACGGAAAAAAGCCAGTTGCCAACAATGTATAAAAATAATGCTAAATTAGGTGCTTAATCAAAGGTTAGTGCAATTTTGTTACGTCTGATTTTCCTGCGGAAAATCCTCGCACACAAAACCGCACTATTCTTATACGAGACCGTTGTGTGTCATGCAAAAACCCACCGCACAAATAGCACATTTGCAATTCGCACAAGCCGACTCACAAGCCAAAATTGCAAAAGAGCTATTTTCTCCCCTCGCTCCATTGACAATTGAATAATTCTTTCTAAATTTGACCTTTTTAAGTCAAGTCTAATTATGGAAAAATGACACTAGGACAAAAAATAAAGGAATTGAGAGAATCAAAAGGCATGTTACAGAGACAACTAGCTGCCAAGCTTGAAATCGGTGACGGTTTTTTAAGCAAAGTCGAACATGACCAAAAAGCTTTAAAACGAGAACATCTCAATTCCATTAGTAAAATCTTCGACTATCCCTTGGAAGAACTCGAATCTTTATGGATTGCAACAAGAATTTATGAATTAGTCAAAGACGAGCAATCTGCACTCAACGCATTGAAAGTTGCAGAAGAACAAATAAAATACGGAAAAGCACATGCCAAAGTATAATAGAAACATTGACGAACTAAAAGAAAATGCGGCTTTGTGGTGGCCAGAAGAATTGAAAAAGAAAAACTCTTTGGCAAATGTTCTTCCACTTCTCTTGAAAACTCAAGATGATTTTTTAAGCATTTTAAATTTGAGTAAAAAAGAACCATTTCAGGTTTTTAAGTTAATTGACGTTGCAAAATTCCCAGGCAATCTATTTTTAAAGCACTTAGTTGTTCTATCTGATTATGGTGGTGAACCAATTCAGCGACTTGGTCGCTCATTCAAAGACATTTTCCCAAAAGATAAAAAGGGAAATTACTTTATGGAGTTCCTTTGGAAAGGAGAAAAATTCAAATACACGTTTGAAGAACTTCCAGTAAAAGGATTAAATAACAAAAAACTTTACATTGACGGAGATAATCTTTCAACTGAAACCGAACTAAACAGTTTAATGAAAGACATGATTGCAATTTTACTTTTTGCATCTACTTCTGATGCGGCAGACCAAGCAGCTTTGGATTCTTGTGAAATAGGAACTTTGCTAGGAAATGAAGAAGAACTTGCAAATTTTGTCAAACAACGATACATAATCGTTAGCCGAATTACAGGTGGTGCTACAGCAAATAGTTTAGGTCAATTAGCTCAATCTGAAATAGTAGAATTTCTGTCAAATGTATTAGACGAAGACTATGAAATAGTAAGAAACGGTTACATCAATCTGAAAGGCTATGACAAGGGTGGCGGAATGCCGTTTGACATAGTTGTGAAACGGAACGATAAAGCCGTAGGAATTGAAGTCAGCTTTCAAGTCACCACAAATAGTACGATTGAAAGAAAATCGGGTCAAGCTGCTGACAGATACAATTTAATGCATAAGGATGGCTACAAAATTGCCTATGTTCTTGACGGAGCGGGTAATTTTCAGCGTTCTTCTGCAATTTCCACAATTTGCCAATTCAGTGATTGTACTGTTGCTTACACCATAAGTGAGTTTAAGGTTCTTGCTGATTGGATTAAATCCGAACTGTCATGATAAAATTTATAGACTTATTTGCAGGTACAGGCGGAATTAGACTTGGATTTGAACAAGCTCTGAAAAAATTCGGAGTAAAATCAGAGTGTGTTTATTCCTCAGAAATAGATAAAAATGCTTGCCAATCATACGAGTTGAATTTTGGTCATAATCCATTTTCAGACATCACCCAAGTCAATGAACTTCCAAAGTTTGATTTCATGCTTGCAGGATTTCCTTGTCAATCATTTTCATACGCAGGAAAACAAAGGGGATTTGGAGATACAAGGGGAACCTTGTTTTTTGACGTAGAGCGACTTCTTAAAAAATACCGCCCAAAAGGATTCCTCCTTGAAAATGTTCGGGGACTAACCACTCATGACAAAGGAAGAACTTTTGAAACCATTATAAATTCACTTCAAGCTCTTGGATATAAAGTAGAGTATCGATTGTTAAATTCAAGTAATTTTAATGTAGCTCAAAACAGAGTTCGGATTTATATACTTGGCATTTTGGAAGATGATTTTGAGATTAAAATCCAATCAGATACAGGAGCAGTTGACTCTCATAACTTTATTCAGAGAAATGGTCAGAGAAGCCTTTTTGATACTGAAAAAGACTTTACCGTAGTTAAGGACATTTTAGAAACCAAGCCAGACAAAAAATATTTCTGTAGTGAGATTTTTAGCAATCAATTAAAGAAAGTAATTGGGAATGACTTATCAAAACTTCACGGCTACAGACTTATCGACACTCGAAATGGAAATTCAATACATTCTTGGGAACTTGGAATAAAGGGAGAATGCACTAATGATGAAATCGAGTTTTTGAATCTGTTAATTGCAAATCGAAGAAAGAAGATATTTGGAACTCATCAAGACGGTAAAGCCTTGACAAAAGAGCAGATTCAAACTTTTTACACCAAAGACAACTTTGAGTTGGTTACAGCCTCATTGATTCAAAAAGGATATCTGAGCAACTATGATGAAAAGTATAATCCAGTTTGCGGGAATATGTCATTTGAAGTATTCAAGTTTTTAGACCCTGAAAGTATTTCGATTACATTAACTGCTTCCGACACAAACAGACTTGGGATTGTTCAAAATGGAAAAGCAAGAAGATTGACACCTAGAGAATGTGCTAGACTTCAAGGTTTTCCTGACACTTATAAGCTTTTGGACAATGACAATGCAGTTTATAAACAAATGGGAAATGCGGTTACAGTACCCGTAATTCAAGCATTGATAACTGACTTGATAGAAAATAATGATTCAATTGTAGATAAAATAGCCAACGCTAAGTCATACACATTGGCAAGTCGCTCAAGCCTAAGCCACGAGCCAAAACTTGCCAAAGAGTATGCCTTTGCCAACGCTGAAGAAAAAGCACGAACACACAACATTGTATAAGAGCAATAGCGGGTGAAGTAGTGAAATCAAGGTCATTGCATTTAATAAACTTTTGTGGTGGCGGACAGGTAATCGCCTTGAAATCCGCTACTGCTCTTATACTTGACCGTTATGCCCAATTAACCAAAAAAAATGAACAGACTAACTCGAATAACAGCAATTCTAATCCAATTACAGTCAAAAAAGATTGTGACTGCGAAAGAAATTGCGGAACGATTTGAAATTAGTTTGAGAACTGTTTACAGAGATATTAAAACACTTCAAGATGCTGGAATTCCAATAGGTTCGGAAAATGGAGTTGGATATTTCATTGTGAACGGTTATTCATTACCCCCAATAATGATAACAGAAGAAGAAGCAAATGCTTTGATAATCTCTGAAAAACTTATTCTAAATCAAGGAGACACTTCATTAATAAAAGATTTCAATTCACTTTTACTTAAAATAAAATCTACCCTTAAAAATTTTGAAAAAGAAAATATTTCAAAACTTGAAAACAGAATTGAACCTTCAACAAAGATTGATAAAAACAAAAGTAATTGGTTATCAAAAATTCAGAAATCCATCACAAACGCAAATGTAATACAAATAGAATACTTTTCAATTTACAAAGAAGAAAGTACTAAACGAAACATTGAACCTTTAGCCATTTATTTTACAGAAAATGCTTGGGTTTTAGTCGCATTTTGTCGTTTAAGAAATGAAGAACGTGAATTTAGATTAGATAGAATTTTAAAACTAACTATAACTTCCGAAACCTTTGAATATCAACAGAGTTTTACACTTAAACAATATTTAGAAAAATTTACTGAAGTATAGTTGACATAGGGTTGTCAGTCATCCGTTTTATTTTTGCATTATGAAAACAAAATTTATAATAGCAATAACGTTCTTAATTATTTGCAGTTGCAATAATTCAGATAAAAAACAAAGAAAGATGACTAAAAAAGCAACAATCGTAGAAATGGTTTTATTCAAAATAAATGATGGAATAAGCCAAGCAAAAGCAGAAAACCAAATGACTGAACTGAATGAATTCATTAGTAAACAACCTGGATTCATTTCCCGAAAAACCTCTGTATCTGAAGACGGACAGTTTTTAGACATTGTGTTTTGGACAGACTTGGAGTCCGCAACAATCGCATCAGAAAAAGCAATGAAAAATCCGAAAACCTTAAAAGCATTTGAAGTAATTGATGAAAAAAGTATGACTTTTAAGCATTTTTCAATCTTTAATGAAATCCAAGAATGAAAGCAATGACAACGGACGAAATTATTCAAGAGGTTCAGAATAATTTCAATGGTCTTGTAAAAAACAAAAATTGGGGAGAAATAGGGCTTTTTTACAATCCTGAAAATAAATTGAGTAAAGGAATTTATCTATTGACATTTAAAGAAAAAGATGGAGCGAACGACAAAGCATCAAACGTAAACAGAGAAGATGTTTATAGGTTAAATTTAGGAATTTCAAAAGAAAGTTTTTATCGATTATTTGGAACTAAACCGAAAAGACCAAAAGCAGGTCAAATAATTAATATGCCTTTTAATTTTACCGAACTGAATAAAATAATGCCTCATCCTGTTTATGGCTGGATGAGTTGGGTTTGTGTTTTAAATCCGACAAGAGAAACTTTTGATAAATTATTTCCGTTAATTGAAGAAGGATATTATTTGGCTCTAAAGAAATACGAAAAGAAAATAAAAGGGCATAACAATGTATAAAAATAATAGCGGTTTTAGTGTTAAATTCAAAGTAAGTATCTTTGTACAAGGTTTAGTGTAAACCCAAAAAGTTAGTGTGTAAAATCCGCTACTATTCTTATACGAGACCGTTGTAATACATTATTGAAAAGCTAAATCAAACTATTAATTTGAAATAAAAGAATCTATGATTAATAAAATTACACTCTTATTTACATTGATAACTTTTTGTACAGTAAATGCACAAATAACATTTGAATGGGAAACTGCTATCGACAACGGAGACAACGTTTCAGAAACTATCGATGGTATAACAGCAACTTTCTCTGGCTTACCTGATATTGATATTGAAGATTGTGGAGGCTGTTTTGGATCTAGTGGAAACTTAGTCGTTTCACAGGGAACTATTGATGGAACATCTGTAACATTTTCATTTAGCGAGCCAGTAATAGTGAATTCAATTTTGGCTATTGACGGTAATGGAACAAATATAGATTATACCTTCATACCTTCAGGTGGAGATAATTCAAATGTTATTGTTTCTTTAAATGCAGGTAGTGCAATAGCAACATTGAATTGGATTGATGTCAACTCATTTACCGTAAACTCTTCAGGTTCTTTGTTTGGTTTCGATAATTTATTAATCAATGATGATTCCTTTTCTTCGACAGATAATTATGTTGATACCATCAAGTTATTTCCTAATCCCGTTCAAGATATTTTGTATTTGGAAGGCATAAATACTCCTACTTCCATTAAAGTCTACAATTCGTTAGGTGAATTATTAATATCAACACGTGAAGAAAAAGTTGATTTTTCAGGAATAAGCAAAGGTGTTTACTTCATTGAGATTTCTACCAATAAAGATGTTCAAATTAGAAAAATTATAAAGCAATAACGTATTACAACAACGGCTATCATGCATCGGGTCATTTTCTAAACCTAAAACACTATCTTTAAAACGAACTAAAAAGGTCATCGGAATATCTTGAACATATTCAGCGGCTCCCAGGTCTAGCTGAATCGCAAGCAGCTAACGCTGCTTCCCACAAACGCTCCGCGTTTTGGTTCTGCCGATTCAGCCGCCTAAGCTCCCGCCGACATGATAGCCCGGACCGTTGTAGAGCATTGAATGAAAATCAACAATCAAGGAATACAAGAATTAGTAAATCTATTTACATTTGATTTAA
>NZ_JAQQTD010000012.1 GCF_028561755.1 Altibacter sp. HG106 | reverse complement strand
TATTTTCTTTCTAATAAGAGTATTAATAAAAAAGACATAAACTACTTACAACAACGGCTATCATGCATCGGGTCATTTTCTAAACCGAAAACACTATCTTTAAAACAAACAAAAAGGTCATCGGAATATTTTGAACATATTCGGCGGCTCACAAAGCGCTGCTGAATCGCACGCGGTTGACACCGCTTCCCACAAACGCTCCGCGTTTTGGTTCTGCCATTCAGCCGCCTAAGCCTCCCGCCGCATGATAGCCCGGACCGTTGTAAAACATTTCCCTAGCTACAAAGGCCACTTGACTAAGCCGCAAGTTAAGATTACGTATTTGTACTCAGATTAATCATTTGATTGATTTACATTTAACTATGAGAAATTTATACTTCATCTTACTGCTGTTATTAATAAGTTGTAAATCGATTACTTTAAAGGAAGAGTCGAACTACATACAAGTAAACAAATCTGTAAATCTTTACGCGTTTATTGGAGAGAAAATATCTGTAACAGAATTTGACCCAAATGATCCTATAAACACTAGAATCGAAGTCGATTCCATAACTAAGGATACCTTACGCTTTGAAAGCTATGTAATGGATAATGGTTTTATCTGTAAATACAAAGTTTTAAAAAACATATACAATGAAATCAGAAGTAACACTGTCCAATTTAAGGCCTATGATCATTATGGAAGGCCAGGTTTTGAAAATTATGACAACGTGATTTTATACATTTCTTTAAATAAGGAAAAAGGCAACTATTATCATCAAAAATATCAATTCGATCCAATTGTAAGGGATAAAAATGGGATGTGGAAAGGATTGAAGGGAGAAAGTATAAAGGAACTGTTTGCCCAAAAGAAAAATGGGGTTCTCACTTCTCGAGGATTATTTGATTAAAGAAAACGTTTTACAACAATGGCTATCATGCATCGGGTCATTTTCTTAACCGAAAACACTATCTTTAAAACAAACTAAAAAGGTCATCGGAATATCTTGAACATATTCGGCGGCTTCCAAGGTCTTGCTGAATCGCACGCGGTTAACACCGCTTCCCACAAACGCTCCGCGTTTTGGTTCTGCCATTCAGCCGCCTAAGCCTCCCGCCGCCATGATAGCCCGGGCCGTTGTACACAATACCAAAATGAAAATCGGAAGTAAAATATTAATCCTTTTTCTGACTTTAAACCTGCTTTCCTGCAAAGGTTCAGCACAGGAAAACAAAATAGAAAAAACTACTACTGAATTCGATTTCTCAACAATTGAAAAGTTTAGAGATACAAAACTTAAAGGTATTATAGTAAATGATTATGACAGCATATTCAGCCCTTCACAAAGGTCAGAATTGTCGGACATTATTTATGATTACAATATTGAAACAACAAGACAAATAGTTGTTGTAACTATTGATAGTATAAATCCATATTCTGATGCACAAAAAATGGCGGCGGATTTAGGTAAATATTGGGGAGTTGGTACAGCGGAAAAGGATAATGGACTAATAATTCTGCTTTGTAAACCTTGTCAAAAAATTGGAATTGCAACTGGTTTTGAAACGGAACTCATTTTAACTGACCAAATTTGTAAAAAAGTAATTGACCAAACTATCATACCTGAATTTAAAAATGGAAACTTTTATGCTGGAATTAAAAACGGAGTGCTTGAATTAATAGAAAAATGGAAATAAAAGTACTGTGTACAACAACGGCTATCATGCATCGGGTCATTCTCTTAAATGAAAAACACTATCTTTAAAAAAAACTAAAAAGGTCATCGGAATATCTTGAACACATTCGGCGGCTCCCAGGTCTAGCTGAATCGCACGCGGTTAATACCGCTTCCGGCTTTTGCTCCGCAAAACCGTTTCTGCCATTCAGCCGCCTAAGCCTCCCGCCGTATGATAGCCCGGACCGTTGGCAAACATATTAAAAAAGTATGAAAAAAATAATTCTTCTAATTACTAGCTTATTAATAGCTATTGGTTTTTCTGCGCAAGAAAATTATAATCTTGCAGATTCTGAATTTAACGGTATATACTCAGCAAATGTTGAAAAAGGTCGTAAAACTAAATTAACAAACATCTATCTATATGAATATGGAAAAAAAGCTAATAATTCTAAATTACTTTGTTTGGTTGAACAGTTCGAAGGGAAAAAATCCAAAGGAATACCAAAACGACAATATTCTGTAATTGAAATTTATAAAAAAGCAAATGATTATTATCGAATTCGAAAAATAAAAAATTTAGGAGGTTCTGACACTAACTTTCTTTTTGACGAATTCAAAATAATTAGTACTGGAAAATCATATAATGTAAGCCACCACGATAAATTCAGATCATATGGGAACTATTTAGATGGCATATATACAAAAACAAATAGTAATGATATCAGATATTCAAACTTTTTAAATGATTTCTATAAAAGTCTTTTCGATGAGTTTAATTATAGTTATGATAAGAAAGAAATAGTTTTAGGCAGTTTAGAACCTAATACAAATAAAGACTATAAAAGTGGAATCTCGCTTTGGCTAAACTTCTCTAATTTTCAACAATTACATAATGATAGTATTTTAAATGCAGAATACAAAATTATTAATAATGATCTATCGAAAACAAAAGTTGAAATATTAACAAAATTGATTCCTCATTTAATGCGCTATCAACCCCGAAAGCCATTAGATCCTTTCATAATGCACTTCCCTAAAAATAAAACAATTTATTTCAAAGATTCGAACTCTCAACAAATCACTCATAAATTAAAAATTATAAGAACAGATTTAAACAAAAAATATGATTCATTTCAAGTTTATGAGACCGACAATGGTATTAAGGAAAATGAAAAACAATTAACAAATATAGCGGCTAACGAACTAAGTGCTTTTTTGGAAAAGTTTAAAAAATATAATCTAAATAGAGATTATTTTGAAACCAATGTTTTTCCGTTTAATAATAAAAGTTATGATATCCAATTACTGCATTATACCGAAAATGCAAAATATTTTTACATACCCCATAATTGGGATGCGGAGAAAGCTGAAATTTTCGTTGTAAAAAGCATTAGAGATGAAGAAGATTTTGCGGACTTAAAAACAAATTTTGATTTTTTCTATGAACCGACTGTCAACTTTATTCAAAATCTAGAAAACGATATAATACCGAAGATTACTAATCGTAATCCAAGGACTAATTCAATTCAATTCAAATATGTAGTAGAGAATCAAACTAAAAATTATCCGTTTTTAGGCAATAAAGTTTTACTTGCATTTACTTTAGAATCTAGAGGAGATGAAAGGTTAGCAAAATATGACAATCTATTTAAAAATTTTTGGACCCAAAGTAAAAAAAGTATCCATTTAATACCTATTGATAGAAATTCTAAATCATTATATGAGGCAATTACTAAATTTGACAAAACGGCTAAAGGTAGGTACCTTCCTAGCCAATTTGATCAATATAGAACTGGTTCAAGATTCTACTCAAAATTAGAAGAAATTAGAGACAAGCACTCGTCAGATAAAGAGAAGAAACTAAAAGTTTTTTATTCAAATACTAAATATAAATATCTCTCTTCAGAATTTTGGAATAAAAACGATCCTGATTCTCAATATTTAAGGAACATTTACAACGGTGATTTTTTACAACATTATCCTACTACGGCAATAAATCATTTATTGATGGTTTATGTTAATTATGTTTCAGAATATTGCAGAGGTTATTTATCAAATAATGCTGATAAAGTCAGTATTCTTTATCCCGGTGATACAGGTTATAGTTATACCCTTTATCTTGGGAATATGAGTTTTGCAGACGTATATGATAAAAAAACTGACTCTAAGATAGTAGATATTTATATGGAACCTGAATTATTAGATCATTACAGAGAAAGTTTTGAAAAAAGAAAATTCACATTGCTAGGAAATATGCCAGCTTCTTGGTCTGGTAATAAAAAAATTTTTGAAGTTATAGGTTGTGACAAAATTATTTTAGATTTATTTAAAGAAAATATTATTCGATATATTGAAGCAAGACCTTCTGTTCAAATGGAAGCTGGATTATTTAACTATTAAATACGTTTGCCAACAATGTATATAGCCCATAGCTGGGCTCGTTGCTTAAATGAATTTGAATTCCTACAAAACAAACCCCAAACTAAACTGAATAATCCGGAACTTACAACCACGCTACGTGCCATATACGGGGCCGTTAGCAAATATTTAGATAGTCAAATTGGGAATTAAATCTTACTTTAGGTATCGATACTTAATAATCCTGCTCTTTAGCTACCTCTTGGTAATTTCAATAATTATTGGACTGATTTACCTATCAACAAAAAACGGAATCCTGTTTTATAAATCTTTCTACTTTTGGGTTACCCTATTTATTCTGATAGGCTTAATTTATTATATTCGATTTTTCACAATCCATGATTTAAAAAAAATAACTGTAAGTAAGGATGGCATTTCAATCAAGTATTTATTAAATAATAAAACGGAATTCCTCAAATACAATAATATTTCTAGGTTTAAAAGCGAAAGAATTTCAAATCATCAATTTTCGGGCAAAAAAGATGGTTACCAAAAGCTAGATGTCCTTTTTGAAAACGGAGAATATTTATCACTTAACGCTTATCAATACAGAAATTTTGAAGAGTTGAAATTGACCATTTATGAATATTCGAGACAATCGGAAAACTAACCTGATGACTTGAATTAAGAATTACACTAAACATTTGCTAACAACGGCTATCATGCATCTGGTCATTTTCTTAACCGAAAACACTATCTTTAAAACAAACAAAAAGGTCATCGGAATATTTTGAACATATTCGGCGGCTACCAAGCTATGCTGAATCGCACGCGGTTAACACCGCTTCCCACAAACGCTCCGCGTTTTGGTTCTGCCATTCAGCCGCCTAAGCTCCCGCCGACATGATAGCCGGGGCCGTTGTAGCCAAGATTAATACAAAAATTGAACATTAGAGATACCATCAATTTTTTAAAATTTTAAAAAGCTGAAAAACTAAAATTAAACTGACTGAAAAAAATTGCGGTGAATGAAAAACTGAATTAAGAGCCAAGCCCACGCTTTAGTTTTAAATTGAAACTGGAGGTTGTTGACACTAATGTAAGTTTTGATACAGATGGCAGTTCTTGGCTTTTAAGGATAACCGTTATTGATAAAGTGGCGCAATTCATTTCTGGTTTTTTTGGTTTTAACGTGGAAAACTCGGATATTGTTGAAGTGTTTCAAATTACCACTGATGATTTTAATGATATCTAGTATTCAATACAGTAATTTTTTTAACTTAACTTTAAATTCTTGAAATTGAAATAACCAACAGGTGAACCTTTTGAAAAATGATCCTTAAACACTCAACATCATATCTTTATATCCTAATACTATTATCGTTTAGTAGTGCATGGGCTCAAAATTGCAAAGAAGTCTCAGATTGGATGGATATTATCAAAAATGAGTACCCTAATCTAAAAACCAACTCATACCTTTCGAAGAATATCATAGATAATTTAGCCCTGAATCTGTATTCGGATAAATATTTCGTTCCATTTAGGGGCAAGTCGTTTTCAAGTTTATCAGAAAAGGCGCGCTCCAAAGACTGGCGTAAAATACAATCCTGTTATATAAAAAATGGTTATCAAACCAATCCTCACAGGGCTTGGGTATTCAACAATATAATTTATAATTATCAGTTAGATTTTAGAACTGATGCCTTTAGCAAAAAAATAGATGCCAGAAATCAACTTCGCGATGCATTATCTCAAGAATTAGGTTTGCTTTCTAATGGCAAATTTGATTATAATTCAATTCAAAAGTTAAAGTCAGAACTTAATTCAAAATATGCTGTTTTGTTCCCTTCGGAAATAGAAATAGCTTCAAATACAGTAAACAAGTATGAAAGTCTCGCTGCAGATAAGATGCTATCTCAAAAAGCTAAAGAAGCTCAGGATTTAGTCAATTCAAAAAGTTCGTTAGAAACACTGCTGAATTTTAAAGCCTCAAACAATGAGTTGTATTTGAAGGCTTCAGAATCTATGAAAACCCAAGTCAATAGTAAGGTTGAATCCAAGGTAGTAGAAGTAGTCGATTATTTGATGCCTAAGGAAGAAATGAAGCTTTTGGCAGCCAAATCCACAGATGCCAATGTTCGGATTATCAATAGGCTTATTGCTGATTTCAAAAAAGACTATGACCGAGTTTTACATATGGAAAGCGTAAAAAAAACATTTGAACTTTTTCAAGAACGGAAGACTGAGATTGTTTCTAATATGATTTCTTATCTAAGTGATGGTATTGAGAGTATCGGATCACAGGACGAATTAGACCAACTGGCTAACCTCATTCTATCTGACTTAGACGAAAATAGTGCTACATATTTAGATTTATCTGATAAGGTTAAAAATAAACGAATATCAATTATCAACACACAAAATCTTATAGCTCAGGAAAAACGGTCGAAAGCTGCCGAAAAGCAAATTTTGTTTATTGAGCAAGCTAATATTAGGGCTAATGAAGTTGCAAAACTTCAAAACGAGGTAAAAGTATTGAGGCAAAAGCTCAATCTTAAGTATGCCAATAGTCTTCCAAGTTATGAAGATTTACATTATGTGCTTCAAGCTTATTTAGTGATGATAAATCCAAGCAAAAAGTATTCAGATAGTGAAGCCTCTAATTTTATCAATAAAACCGGAGAAATGGGTTTTGAGCGATTGGGTAGCGGTAAGATGTCCAACAAAATGATTTTTAAAAATAGTTTTGGCCATTATATGCATTTTAATGGCAATTTTGAAAAAAGCAGTGGCTCTGTCAGTCTTCGTATTAGCGATGCATCAGAAGAAATAAAATCGTTTTATGATAAAGATATTAGAGCGAATTATAGAAATAGACTTGAAGCCTTTAAAACGCCAAATACCAATGAAGCCAAATCCAATTACTTTGTAAACAGTGGAAGAACCTTATATAAATATTATACAGTTGGTAATTCTCTTAGCGTAGAGGCAAAGTCAAATTATGCAACTGAAGTCCAAATAGAAGCTGAATTGATTGGGGCAACAACATACAAAATTATACCGTTTTCAACACTTACAAATCTTTTCTTAAACAATGGACAGTCATACACTTTGAAGGCGTCAGGTAAGATGAAAGTAGGCAATTTTTTAGGTAATAGTGGTCCTGAGGGAATCAATGCATTAAAAATTTACAACATTGATAAGCGGTTTCCACACGGCAGTCTGATAGGAAAAATAGGTGAGGATGGTGATTGGTTTTTGGTCGGTAAAGGTGGTACATTCACAGCAAACTCAAAAGGAAGACTTTACCTTCGGGTAAACGACCGATTTGTAAATGACAACGATGGGTATTATACTGTACAATATGAAATAAAGTAAAACATCAAAAAGACCTTTTATCTCTTATCGATACAAGTGATACGAAATAAATAAACTATTGAATTCGAATTGTTGATCATTACTTGGGCTTGCCTCTAGAGTGGATAATAATAAAATATTAAAAAATTCGGATGAAAATGAACTGAAAATGCTAAGAACAACATAGTGAAATAAATCCTGGCTACAACAGCGTATATAGTTTATGGCGGAATTAGTGCAAAATTCAAAGTTTTTGTATTTTTAGAAACGTAAAACTTTAATTGAAAAATTAACGCATTTTTGCCCGCCACAAACCATATACGCAAACCGTTACGCGCTATTGAGATAATGAGATTTACTAACGATCAACTTGAAGAAATAGCATACATTTTCGAAAGAGAAAATGGTTATCAGCACGATGAATATGAAAAGAGGATAATTTCAAATTCTAAAATTTCACATGTAGAAGCCGAAATATTAGAGGAAAATGTAATTGATGGCATTGAACGAGGTTTATATGATAATTCTACCGACAGAATTAGTGCTTATTGGGCATTAGGGAAAAGATATAACAGAGGATTGATTCCTAAATTCAAAAAGTGGCTGAAAATTGAATTCGAAAAGAATGAAGATCAAGCTGTTTATCAACTTCTGATTTCTTTAGGTAATATGGAAGAACCTGTTTTCAATTCTGATCGAAATGGAGGATCAGCGTATTATGAAATAGAACTAAACATGAGAGATGCTAAAAATTACTTGGAAAACAACAGCGCATAACAACGGCTATCATGCATCGGGTCATTTTCTTAACCGAAAACACTATCTTTAAAACAAACTAAAAAGGTCATCGGAATATTATGAACATATTCGGCGGCTACCAAGCTCAGCTGAATCGCACGCGGTTATCACCGCTTCCCACAAACGCTCCGCGTTTTGGTTCTGCCGATTCAACCGCCTAAGCTCCCGCCGTATGATAGCCCGGACCGTTGTATGCCATTAAAAATCCAACGCACAAACAAGCACATTGTACCAACCCTTCGGGATTGGCACAAAGAGCTTGTCCGTCTTCTTTCGGACTTAGGAATTTCTTTTACGAGTGGGATATAACTTTTGCTTAAAATCTGTGATCTCATCTCTCAATTTCTTGTTGGCACTATTCAATAATTCATTTTGATGCTTCATGAAACTTAGGAGGTCACGCATGGCATTGAGGTTCTCCAGTTGAACGGAAACGATTTCTTCAAGATCTGCTTTTGTATATCTTCTGCTCATAATTCAAGCTTTAAGTGTTCAAAAAAAACTTTAATAGGTTATTTATATGCTTTAGAAGCATAACAAAGATAATAATAATATTCAAATGAATACAATAAAGCACAATATTATGCTGAAAAAGTTTATTCACTCTGCTTATATTTGTTCTGTAAGCATTAATTGCATTATGGAAAAACAAGTTTACAACCGTATAAAAGCGGTTTTGGCTGAAAAGGGAAAAACAAACAATTGGTTAGCAGATCAGCTAGAAATGAATAGAACTACAATTTCTAAATGGTGTCGAAATGATATGCAACCAAGAATTGAGACTTTGTTTCAAATAGCCAAAGTACTTGAAATAGATGTTCGGTTATTGCTAATATCAACTGACAGCAAAACGTAAATAGATTACTATCAGGAATTAGATTTTTACCATTAATAAATGAATCAGGAATTAAAATATAGCTTAGAACAATTAGAAATGCTTGGAACTTCCGAGTACGCTTCTGGATTAGTTCCTGTTAAAGATATTAATTCCAATAGGAATTTACCGCCCGAAGAATTTATCGAATTAGAAAATGCCGATAAATATGGTGCTCATTATGTTTACTTCCGAAAATTCGAAAATCGTCCATCCGTAGCACAAGTTTATCTATATGACTTTACTGATAAATTAGGAATCAAAGAGGATGAACTAACGAACTTACATAAACAACTGTATAGTTCCGGTCAGGTTCCAATGTTTTTTGTTTTCACCAAAAAAGATGTTCGAATATTCAATTGTTTCGAACGACCAGCGAGAGGTAAAAATTTAAAATATACCCCTCTCACAACTATAAAAATTGCATCTGATTTATCCGAAGAACTTGATTCTCAAAACCAAGAAGAATTCAAAGCGTTTTCTGGAAGATCTTTTGATAATGGAACTTTTTGGGAAAACTCAAAATACAGCAATCAATTTAAGTTTAGTAATAGTGCTTATGAAAAACTACTAACTGAACTCAAACAGGCTTTAAAAGATATAATTACCCAAGATATTTTGCCCGCAAATTTTGCTCGTAAAATAATGGTGGTTTCTATTCTTATAAAGTACTTGGAGGAACGTGAAGATGAAAAAGGAAACAAAGTATTTCCTGAAAACTTCTTTTCCCGCTTCTCTCAAAATGCTACAAAATTCACAGATGTTTTAAACCAGACAGGGGCATATTTAGAATTGCTCAATTATCTCGCAGATCATTTTAATGGAGGTATTTTTCAGCTTGAAGATGATGAACGAAAATTTATAGCAAATACTGACTTATCAAGGTTTGGTCAATTTTTGGATGGTGAAACAGAAGGTATTCAATTTGTATTTTGGAGACTTTATTCATTCAACGATTTGCCCGTTGAACTCATCAGCAACATCTATGAAGAATTTTTAGGTAAGCAACCAGGAGTTGTTTACACTCCACCCTATCTAGTTAATTTCTTACTTGATGAAGCCATGCCATTAAGTAATGAAGAAACGGACTTTAAAATACTTGATCCCGCATGCGGATCGGGAGTTTTTCTTGTAGGAGCATATCGAAGATTAATTTACAGATGGCGGAAAAAGAATAATTGGACTAATCCGGATTTAGAAACTTTAAAAAAATTACTCCGTGAAAATATTTATGGTGTTGAACTGAAAAAAGAAGCTGCCGATCTTACCATTTTCAGTTTAAGTCTGGCTTTGTGTGATGAACTCACTCCATTGCAAATTTGGAAAGACCTTCGATTTGATGACCTTCACAAAGAGAACATCCTTCATGATGACTTCTTTAATATTGTTTCTGACAAGAAACTACAAAAGCAATTTGACTTAATTATTGGAAATCCTCCGTTTGAAGCAAAATTGACGGAAGCAGCTAAAAGGATCGAAACAATCAAAAGCAGAGAACGAAAAATCTCTGTTCTGTTAGATGACAATAAGACAGAGGAACTACCTGTAAAACTTCCTGATAATCAAATAGCTTTACTTTTTCTTGAGCAGTCTGTGGAACTTTGTAAAGAGAAAGGACTTGTTTGCCTTATTCAACCTTCTGGGCCTTTGCTCTACAACAATTCTTCTTTCCAATTTAGACAAGTACTGCTGAAAAAGTACAACATTCCACAAATAATAGATTTTACCCATATCAGTAGGGTTCTTTTTGGTAAAAATGGAGATGTAGCAACTGCGGCTATTTTCATTAAAAATGAAAGCTCTAAAGAGAATGGGTTACTTCACGTAACAGTGAGAAGAACAAAGCCTCACAAGGAGAAATTATACTTTGAACTCGATACTTATGATTTTCATCATGTGCCATTTAATTTGGCTTATAGCGATTCCTTAATCTGGAAATCAAACTTTTTAGGAGGTCACAGACATCATCAAATAATTCAAAGACTTTCTAAATTATCAACTTTCGAAGATTTTCTGATTAAACAAAAAGATGAAAATGGATGGGCATATTCAGAAGGTTTCACTGCTGCTATAAAATCCGATATAAAAAAGTTGGATAAACTAAAATCGGAAAGATTCAATTCATATGATTCAGAAGAATCATATCAAAAGGAATTAAGTAAATTAGAAGCTCCTTTTTTAACTGGAAAAAAACATCTACCTGTTGAAGCCTTTAGTTCCTTGGGTGTAGATGAATCCCAAATTGAAGAGTCACTGAATTTACAATATTTTCATAGTAAGGGAGACCCTAAAATATATGATGCCCCACATTTATTAATTAAAGAAATAATAGAAAGTTCTTCTTTTTCCATTCCTGTCACATATCGAAATGATGATTTGGTTTTTAAAAATTCAATTTATGGTATTCATGGCCACTCAGAAGAAGCACTACTTGAAGTTAAAAATCGATTTTCGAACAATCAATTATTCCCCTATTATTTAGCTGGCATTAGCGGAAGGTTTATGGTAAATAAATCTTCATCCTTGTTGGCTACCGACATTAAGAACCTTCCCTTCCCTGAAGATCATAAGGAAATTGAATTAAACGATTCGGAAAAAACTGTCGTTAAAGACTTTGTTGAATACCTCATTGAATTCAGACGCAACGGAGAAAAATCGAGAATTGCTATACAGGATGCATCTATCCAGCATCTTTCAGATTTTGGAGATACATATTGTAATGTTTTACGGTCAATTTACAAATCAATAACACCTTTTCGCCCTTTTGAAACCGATTCTTATATCTGTTTTCCTTTCTATTTTGGAGAGAAACCTGATATTGATTTTACCGATTCCGAACAAGCCGAAAAGCACTTAGAAAAACTCGTTCAAAAGAATTCAGGACTTAGCTTAAGATTAACTCGAATTGTAAGATTATATGAAGGAAATGTCATTTACCTAATCAAACCGAAAAAGCTCCGTTACTGGTTAAAATCTATTGCTCTTCGAGATGCAGATGAAACTTTTTCAGATTTAAGAAAACAAGGGTTCTAATGTTAGCAGATGCCTCCAGAAATACAAGTAGCGGTCAGCTAACACATGGAATTGAATTAGATTCGTCAATTACTTCGGTTGTTGAATTTATAGAAATTCACTTTACACAGTTTCGAGAAAAGGTAAAGGGAGAAATTACTGCTAGTGAAAAGTCATTGACTGATAAACTTTGCAAATACTTCAATCGAAATGCTGGAAGTTATCCGTTTTACTTTCATCATGAAAATGTTGAAAATCCTGCTTCGGGCATAAGTCCTCAAACCGACATTGGAACTCTATCAGATAACGAGAAACTTGTAATCGGAGATAGAAGTTATGGAGAGTTTGATTCTTTCTTCTCAATAGAAGCCAAAAGGCTTCCAACCCCAGGACAAAACCGCGAAAAAGAATATGTAATTGGCCAAGACAGACCAAGTGGCGGAATCGAAAGATTCAAAAGTGGAATTCACGGCAAAAACTTAAAATATGCAGCTATCATTGGCTATATCCAAGAAGAAGATGCAAATCATTGGTACTTAAAAATCAATAATTGGATTGGTGAACTTATGTCTTCTACTCCTGACCTTTGGAAAGAGGATGATAAATTAATTGAACAAGCCTCCAAACTGGATGGTATAAACAAATTTGTCTCAAAAAATTTCAGATCAGAAGCTAAAGGACAAGAAGACTTTATTAGTCTATTCCACTTTTGGATTAGCTTAATTGATTAAATAAAATTAGCCCAACCCCTTTGCACATTGCCCTCCTCGTTCCTGCGGTGGCAAAGAGCAAAGCCAACGCACAAAGGAAGAAATGAAAATAAAAAACGGCATACAACATTGTGTATAAGCGATAGCGGGTATGGTGCTAAATTGAAAGGAAATGAATTTTAATAAAGGTAAGTGTTTAACTGAAAAGTTATTGGTTTTTAATCCGCTACTGCTCATACACTAGACCGTTAGGGTGCATATTTGTGAACCGGATAATAACCATTTTAATACTTAGCATCTTACTCAGTTCTTGCTGTGATGAAATGAAAAATCCAAACCAAATGTTTGAATCTGAATTTTTAAAATACCAAACCTCAGATTCTATCAATTTTGATTCAACATCGGATAATTCTATTTTGATCATTTTCGCTCCAATTGAAAAAGAAAAAATTTGCGGACCGAAAACTTTTGGTCGAGTTCAACCTTACGAAGTATGGACCTTGAAGTCCAAAATCGAAAAACATAATAAATCAAATCAGAAAGAGAATGTTTCGAGTTTTACAATGACATATCGTTTCGACACGGACTCGGATGAATTAACAATTAATTTGTTTGACTTTTATAGAAGTTACACTGACAAGAATTTGGCTAAACTTTCTGACACAATTTATAACCAGAAAGAGCCAAGTCATTTGAATTACATAATTTGGTCAAAACAAAATGGGCTTATAGAATTCGAATTGGATGAAATAAAATATAAAAGATCATACGCACCCTAACAATGGCTATCATGCATCGGGTCATTTTCTTAACCGAAAACACTATCTTTAAAACAAACTAAAAAGGTCATCGGAATATTATGAACATATTCGGCGGCTCCCAAAGCGCTGCTGAATCGCACGCAGCTAACGCTGCTTCCCACAAACGCTTCGCGTTTTGGTTCTGCCATTCAGCCGCCTAAGCTCCCGCCGTATGATAGCCCGGACCGTTAGGCAACATTAAAATTGAAACAAGCAATCACTTGGAAATCAATCATCTGGGTTTCAATAATCCTCTTGAGCTTACTCTACATCTTATTTGGAGTAAGTCATATTTATTTGCGCTATTTTACCGATCAATTGCAACTATTCTATTTTCAAAATGGTGTCTTAATTTTGCATATTGGATTAGGAGTAATTGGAATGCTAGTCGGATTTAAATTGTTAAAGAGAAAGTTGAAAATTGGAATCTCATTAGCTTGGAGTTTTTTAATTCTATCTATATTCATCTTTTCGATTTATCTACAGCTGATTTAATAACGTTGCCTAACAACGGCTATCATGCATCGGGTCATTTGATTAAACAGAAAACACTATCTTTAAAACAAACAAAAAGGTCATCGGAATATTTTGAACATATTCGGCGGCTCCCAGGTCTAGCTGAATCGCACGCAGCTAACGCTGCTTCCCACAAACGCTCCGCGTTTTGGTTCTGCCGATTGAGCCGCCTAAGCCTCCCGCCGACATGATAGCCTGGACCGTTGGGTGCAAGTGCTAAAAAAATTAAATAATCGTGGACTTCACAAGAACATATTTAAATTTTTCAATAATACCTGTGGTATTGATTATACTAATAGTTTCTTGTCAACATAACTCTGAATCAAAAAAAACATCCGAATCACAACCAATCACATTAGAAATTGATGAAACAACCAATCTCAAAACTAAATTAACCAAGGATGTTTATTCGGATGCTTTGAAAGTATTAGACGAATTTAAAAAAAGTGATTTGGAAGTAATGAGTGGTGAAGTTTTAAATTCAATTAACTTTTTGGTCATGATTTCAGGTTATGAAGGAAGTGGTGACAAAACCCACTATGGAACTATGGGTTTTAACAATGAAGATCTGAAATATTGGAAAGAATGGTATGAAAAAAACAAAGATTCTCTTGAATATGAATTTGACTACAAAGCTTTTTGATTGCACCATCACACAACAACGGCTATCCCCCAGCGGCGGCTGATGGTTAAACCAATGAAAAGTCTTACATTTAAACAAATAAAACAAACGGAATAGGCCGAACTCCGGCGGCCCCAACGCCAGCTGATTCGCACGCAACCAAGTTGCTGCCGCTTGCTTCGCAAGCAAGCTTCCGAAGCTGCCACCCAAACGCCGCCAGAGGGATAGCCAGGACCGTTGGCAGTAATATTACATAAAACTACATGAAGAATACTAGATTAGCATTTCTGTTGTCAACTTTTATAATA
>NZ_JAQQTD010000011.1 GCF_028561755.1 Altibacter sp. HG106 | reverse complement strand
ATGATCGCTACGATCACCGGACCAGCCGGAGATGATAATGGTGACGGAATCTTGGATGTTACTGAAACCTGGGAATACACCGGAAGCTATACAATCACACAGGCAGATATTGACGCTGGCGAGGTAGAAAACCAAGCAACAGCAGTAGGTACTGCTCCTGATGGAACGGTAGTAGACGATCTTTCAGACGAATCTGAAGTAACAGGAGACGATCCAACCGTTACTACACTATGTCAAGAGCCAAGCATTGCTTTGATCAAAATAGGAACATTCAATGATGAGAATGGTGATGGTTGTGCCGATGTAGATGAGACTATTAGCTATGCCTTCAGTGTACTAAACACTGGAAACGTAACCTTGGTGAATATCAATATTCAAGATCCAGGTGTCAACGTGGTAGGCGGACCAATAACCTTGGCTCCAGGAGCACAGGATGATACAACGTTTACGGCGGTGTACGCCATCACTCAGGCAGATATCGATGCCGGTCAGTTTGAAAATCAAGCGACCGTAGAAGGTACTGCTCCAAATGGAGATGTGGTAAGCGATGATTCGGATGATGATACCTTCATTGATGACGATCCTACGATCACCACCCTTTGTCAAGACGCAAGTATTGCGCTGATCAAGGAAGGTACGGTGAATGACACCAACGGAGACGGTTGTGCCGATCCAAAAGAGACGATCAGCTATCGCTTCACGGTAATAAATACGGGTAACGTAACCTTGACGGGTGTTGATATCCAAGACCCATTGGTAAATGTGGTAGGAGGACCTATCACCTTGAATCCTGGAGAAACAGATATTGCGACCTTTACAGCCACGTATCTGATAACACAAGCTGATATTGACCGAGGTTTTGTAGAAAACCAGGCGCTTGTAACAGGATTTGATCCAGCAGGAAATACCGTTAGCGATGAATCGGATGATAACAGTCCAACTGAAGATGATCCAACCATAACCGACCTATGTCAGAATCCGGCGATTGCCCTGATCAAAACAGGAACACCAACGGATGAGAATGACAACGGTTGTATCGATGCAGGAGAAACGATTGTGTACGACTTTGTAGTGACTAACCTAGGAAATGTAGATCTTACCGATGTTATCGTTATCGATCCAATGGTAGCGGTAGACGGAGGTCCAATTTCTCTAGATGCGGGAGCTTCAGATACCGAAACATTCTCTGCGGTGTACACCGTAACGCAAGCTGATGTTGATGCCGGATCTATCAGTAACCAAGCGATTGCTGAAGGTACCGCTCCTGATGGAACGGTAGTAACCGACCTTTCAGATGACAACAGTAACTTCGAAGATGATGCCACCGTACTTGGCCTATGTCAGGTAGCGAGTATCAGCTTAGAGAAATCGTCTGTATTCAATGATGAAGACGGAGATGGAAACTCTGATGTAGGTGAAACCATCAGCTACTTCTTCAGTGTGACTAACACAGGAACGGTGACGCTTTACGACATCTTTATTGACGATCCACTACCTGGTATCGTGATCGAAGGCGGTCCAATTGCTGAATTGTTGCCTGGTGAAACAGACGACACCACCTTTACTGCGACCTATGCGATTACACAGGAAGATATTGATAACTTAAGCGTAGTCAACCAAGCGATTGTGACAGCAAACGATGGAGACGACACGGTTATTGACGACACCTCTGATGATCCAAATGATCCAACCGATACCGACCCTGATAACGATGGCGATCCAGACGATCCAACCGTAACGGAACTTCCAGGGGTAGAAGCAGCGATCTTCGAAATCTTCAACGGTATTACACCGGATGGAGACGGACTGAACGACTACTTCATCATCGATGGTATTGCTGAATATCCTCAAAACAATGTGAAGATCTTCAACCGTTGGGGTGTGCTCGTTTGGGAAACCGATGGCTATAATGAAAGCGACAATGTCTTTAGAGGTGTTTCTAACGGACGTGCCACCATTCAGGCAGAAGAACGCTTGCCTTCGGGTACCTATTACTACATCCTAACCTTCACCGGTGAGGAGAATCCAGGGCAAGACAGTTACGCCGGTTACTTATACATTAATAGATAGTGAATAAAAGATTCCCGGGAGGGGTAACCCTCCCGGAATTAAAACGATACAAGATGAAAAATAGTTACATAGCAATCTTAGTTTTGATCTTACTTGGAACCAGCTTTTCAGGTAATGCGCAACAAGACCCGCAGTATACGCAGTATATGTACAACACACAGGTGGTCAATCCCGCCTATGCCGGGTCGCGCGATATGTTGAGTTTTGGTCTCTTAGGTCGAATTCAATGGGTGAATATCGAAGGGGCACCACGTACCGGTACCTTTACGGTTGATTCTCCTATTGGTTCTTTAGACAATATGGGGTTGGGACTTTCCATCGTTCATGACGAACTAGGTCCAGCGGTAGAATCGAATATCAATATCGATTATTCGTATACCATTAATACGTCTGATGAGGCCGAATTATCCTTCGGATTGAAGGCCGGGTTAGATTTACTTGATGTAGACTTTACAAAGCTGAACATTGCAGATCAATCCGATCCACGTTTTCAGAATAATATAGACAACCGATTACAACCTCAGATAGGTGCTGGTATATATTATAATACCGATCGTTTTTATGCCGGACTTTCAGTACCTAACTTTCTAACAACAAAACATTTTGATGAAAGTAGTTTGGTAAATACGCAAGCGGAAACTATCGCCGCAGAACGCCTGCACTATTTCTTGATTGCTGGATATGTGTTTGATATCAGCGACAACGTCAAATTCAAGCCTGCTACCTTAGTTAAATTGGTGAATGGCTCCCCTTTACAGTGGGACGCTTCGGCAAACTTTTTGTTCAACGAAACGCTTACAGTGGGTGCCTCATATCGTTGGAGCGCGGCACTTAGTGCCCTTGTTGGATTTCAGGCGTCGGATGCTATTTTTATCGGATTTGGATACGACTGGCAAACAACCGATATCGAAGACTACAGCGATGGATCGTATGAGATCATTTTACGATTCGACGTATTTAATAAACCAGATAGGGTACTTACCCCACGATTCTTCTAAAAATATATAATATGAAGGTTTCATCTTACAGAATAAAAACACTACTTATGTCCCTGCTGGTACTCGCCCTTACCAGTACTTCCTTCGCCCAAAAAAAGAAAGTCGAAAAAGCCAACGAAGAGTTCGATAAATACGCGTATATCGACGCTCGTAAGATCTATCTGAAAGTGGTAGAAGAAGGATATTCTTCACCACAGGTCTATAAGAACTTGGCAGATACCTATTATTTCAACGGTGACTACGACGAAGCGGCTACCTGGTATCGAAAGTTAATCGCTGCGTATCCAGGTGATACAGAAGCTGATTACTACTACCGCGCTGCACAATCTTATAAAAGTGTGGGATTGTATGACGAAGCTGATGAAATGATGCGCACCTATGCTGCCTTGGGAACGGGAAAATTGGTCGTGAAAAATTTTCTGGACGACCCCGAATATCTTAAAAATATCGCGTTTGGTGCACGAGGATACGAATTGGAAGAAGTGTCTATCAATATTGATAGCGTTTCCGATTTCGGTCCTTCTTTTTATGGTGAAAAGCTAGTGTACTCTACAGCTCGTCCACAATCTGAGGGCAGTAAGATTCACGAATGGAACGAGCAACCATTCCTAGACCTCTTTGTCGCCGATATGGATGCCGCGGGGATGCTCTCCAACCCGGAACCCTTACCGGGAGATGTGAATACCGCTTATCACGAATCGAATGCAGCCTTCTCTAAAGACGGTAGAACGATGTATTTTACCCGTAATAATTTTACCGACGGGAAGAAAGGGAAGGATAAGAACAAAACCATCCGACTCAAATTATACAAGGCTATTAAAAGTGGTGATAATTTTTGGACGAACGTAGAGGAACTGCCCTTTAATAGCGATAATTATTCCGTAGCGCATCCTACGCTCAGTTTGGATGGCAGTAAGCTATATTTCGCTTCTGATATGCCCGGTACTTTGGGAATGTCCGATTTGTGGTATGTCGATCTTAAGGAAGACGGAACCTATGGGGAACCTATGAACCTAGGGCCCACCATTAATACGGAAGCCCGAGAGAGCTTCCCATTTATTAGTGAAGAGAACAACTTATATTTTTCTTCGGATGGCCGTTCTGGGCTTGGAGGTTTAGATGTGTTTGTCACCGGCTTGAATGAGCAGGGAAGACATACAGGGAAAATCGTCAATTTGGGTGAGCCTGCCAATAGTAGTCAGGATGACTTCGGTTTTGTGATTAAAGAAAGCAAGCGATTAGGATATGTCTCTTCCAACCGAAGCGGCACCTCGGGAAGCGTGAACGACGAAATTTATCGCGTACAGGAACAATGTATGATCGAAATCACCGGAATTGTATTTGACAAGGATACCGAAGACCTGCTACCGGGCTCCACGGTATATCTCTTAGATGAAAACAATACACCTTTGGATGAAATGATCGTAGGATCGGATGCGCGGTATCGTTTTACATCTCAGGCTTGTGAAACCACTTATACGGTAAGAGCCACCAAGGATCGCTATTTCCCGAATGAGATACAGGTAGTAACGCCGAGTAAAACAGCGACGATTACGGTAGACATACCGTTAACGATCGATGATCCTTGTCCGCCAGAAGATTTAGGGTGTCGTCTTAAGTTGAAACCAATTTATTTTGACTTCGACCGTCACAACATTCGCCCGGATGCTGAAGTAGAGTTGGCTAAAATTCTTTCCGCAATGAAAGAATACCCACAGCTAATCATTCATATCGAATCACATACTGATTCTCGCGCAACGAAATCATATAATGAAAGCCTTTCTGAAAAGAGAGCTCAGTCAACTCTTAATTGGCTGGTTTCTAACGGAATTGATCGTAGTCGCCTTACCGCTAAAGGTTATGGCGAGAGCCGATTAGTGAACAATTGTTCGGATGGAGTGGACTGTACCGAAGAGGAACATCAGCTCAATCGCCGTTCCATGTTCATCATTAAGAATTGATATTATCTAACTAACTAGTTTCAATTATCAAACTTAGAGCATCCGATTCCTCGGATGCTTTTTGTTTTTATGGCAATAGCTGATTTCGTATTTTTGAAAAAAAGTAACAGGCTATGGCAGAAGAACAGGTCATTTTAGTAAACGACCGTGACGAACCTATCGGATTGATGGGAAAACAAGAGGCCCATGTAAAGGGACTGCTTCACCGCGCCTTTTCAGTCTTCGTTTTCAATGATAAAAACGAGCTTATGCTTCAGCAGCGCGCCACACATAAATACCATTCTCCGGGACTTTGGACCAACACTTGCTGTAGTCACCAGCGCGAGGGAGAAGCAAATGTTTCCGCAGGTAAACGCCGACTACAAGAGGAGATGGGCTTTTCGACCGAGTTAAAAGAAACTACTTCGTTCATTTACAAAGCTCCGTTCGATAACGGGCTAACGGAACACGAATACGACCATATTTTAGTGGGAAGCTATAACGAGGCTCCACAAATTAATCCCGAAGAAGTGGCGGATTGGAAATGGGAATCGCTCGACCAGATAGAAGCCGATATGAAGGAGCATCCTGAACGGTATACCACTTGGTTTAAGATCATTTTCGAAAAATTTCAACAACACTTAAACGTATGAGCTTAACCGTTTATAGAAAAGCACATTTTAATGCGGCCCATCGCCTGTTTAAGGCAGAATGGAGTGATGAAAAGAATAAGGAGGTCTTCGGAAAATGTAGTAATCCGCTGTATCACGGCCATAATTATGAGATGGAAATTGGCGTTGAAGGGGAAGTAGATCCCGAAACCGGTTTTCTGATAGACCTGAAAATACTGAAAGACCTGATCATGGAAACGGTGGTAATTCCGTTCGACCATAAAAATCTTAACGAAGAGGTAGCGGAGTTTAAGCAGCTGAACCCAACGGTGGAAAATATTGCGATGGTTATTTACAACCGACTAAGAAAACGGTTAGATGCCAACTACAACATCATCGTAAAACTATACGAAACACCACGAAATTTTGTAGTCTACACCGGGTAAACAACATGTCTAAGAAACAACACCCCTTATATCCACTTCAATTTGAACCCATTCTGAAAGAAAAAGTATGGGGAGGAGATCAATTGGCTAGCGTGCTTCAAAAAACGGATGCTCCGGGCATGGGGGAGAGTTGGGAGCTGTCGGCGGTCCCAGGAGATGTTTCCACGGTGCGTCACGGCCCGTTAGCAGGGACGTCATTACAAAACCTAATTACGACCTATGGAGCCGAATTGCTAGGGGAGAAGGTCTATCAGACCTTTGGCAACCAATTCCCGCTCTTGTTCAAATTTATCGATGCCGCGAAAGATTTATCGGTGCAGGTACACCCCGACGATGCACTCGCTAAAAAACGACACGATTGCTTCGGAAAAACCGAAATGTGGTACGTAATGCATACCCAAGCCGAGGCCCGATTGATTCTCGGATTCAATCGCGCTATGAACCAAGAAACCTACGAGCAAGCGCTACATGCCGGAAGGATTACTGAAGTGCTTCAAAATGAACCGGTTTCTACTGGAGATACGTTCTTTATTGCACCCGGAACGGTGCATGCCATAGGAAGTGGCGTTCTATTAGCGGAAATTCAACAAACTTCAGATATTACCTATCGAATTTACGATTGGGATCGCCCGGATGCTCAAGGTAATTTCCGCGAATTGCATACCGAACAGGCGTTAGACGCCATCAACTTTGCTGCTTCCGAAGCACGGGTCTCGTACCGGGAAGCTTTTAATACACCGGTAACCCTGGTCTCGAATGCCTATTTTGAAACAAGAAAATGGAAGTTGAATGCCCATCAGCAGATGACACATGAAGCTCGGGATTCTTTTACCGTTTGGATGTGTGTCGCTGGAAGCGCATCCTTGAAAACGGCTACCGTTACGCTACCTATGCCAATGGGGACAACCCTTTTGGTTCCTGCCTGCGTATCGACCTATCAAATAGAATCGAACGAGGCCACCTTATTAGAGGTCTTTATTCCATAATTACTTCGTACCTTTCCGAATAAATTCAAGCTATATGGCAAGTATTCGCAATTTGAAAAAAGACATCAATTTTGTGATTGGAGAAATCATTGAAGCTGTCTATGTATGGGAACTAACTCATCCAAAAAAGGACACCAAAGAAAGTGAAAAAATCATAGACGACGCGCTTTCCTTATACGATCGATTGATCGCAAGCATTCACCAAAAAGAGGTGGAATCTCCAAAACAGCACTTCAACGGAATCCGGGAAGAATTGGAAAAAGAAGGACGTGCGTTGATCGATCGAATCAATACCCTATCCTAATTGTTTTCTTTTGCGGAAGCAATTAGTTTTTGAAGTTTTTTTCCGTAGGTAGAATTCTGAATGCGCGGTGTTAAATGATTGTATACCGTGTCTAAGTATTTTGTGCGAATATCATAGGCTTCTGCCAACATTACATATGGGGCTACTTCCGAATCATTATGGTTTCTCGCAAAGTTTACCGTAGCCAGATACTTGCTGGAAAGATTGCGCTCTTGCTGTCGTTGCAGGGCTTGCGCCAAGGAATCCTTCCCGTCCTTTTGGGCGATTAGCAGTTCTTCGATAAGCTCTAGATTACGATCGGTAAAGCGCTGAGATAGTTTTTTATAGTCCTCCAAAATAGCCTGAGATTCTGACCCACTAATGCGTTGGTTGATTCCAAATTTAGCCAAGCTGGTTTCCACACGAATCTCTCCGGGCTCGCCGAAAAATGGGATACGCTCTTTAAAGTCACCATCCTGTTCTTTTAAGTAGAGGTAGTACATTTGCGGACTCTCAACGGTGGTGCTCAGTTCAAACATGTCTTCTCCGTTGATCGTTAGGGAATCCGCCGTAACATAGACACTGTCGTTGGCTGTTTGTAGCAACAACGTTCCTTTCTTCAATCCAGAAACCGTTCCCGATACCACCATTTGATCTTCTTCAGAAGAACGAGTTCCGCAGGAAATAAATAATAATAAGAAGCAAAGGAGCGATACATAGCGAATCATAGCACAGTCATTTTCTAGCGCCGCAAAGAAACATATTTTTTACAAAAAATACTATCCTGCCGCGGCCAATTGCATGAGCACGGTACACAAAATAGCTCCTACTGTACCGATGGCGTATCCAAAGACAGCCAGTAAGACACCCACGGTTGCCAACGATGGATGGAAAGCGGCCGCAACGATGGGTGCAGAGGCCGCTCCTCCTACGTTCGCCTGACTGCCAACCGCTAAAAAGAAATAAGGCGCTCGTATTAGTTTCGCAACTAGGATTAGGAGTCCGGCGTGAATCGCCATCCAAACCAAACCAACAACAATCAACCCTTTGTTTTCAAATATAAGGGTGAGGTCCATTTTCATACCTATGGTGGCGACTAGAATGTAGATAAAAACACTTCCGAATTTACTCGCTCCCGCACCTTCATAGCTGCGCGCTTTGGTGTTGGATAACAAGATCCCGATAATGGTTGTGATTGAGATCATCCAGAAGAAACTAGAGGCAAGGAAGCTCACTACATTTCGAGCCAAACCTTTGGGCATTCCATTGACGTAAGATTCAAAGAACCCACTTAAGTAACCGCCCAGCAAGTGGGCCAGACTAACCGTTCCAAAGGCAATAGCTGCTAAAATCATAAGGTCGGTTAGACTGGGGTTTCGTTCTACTTTTTTTGAATATGTATACACTTTTTCTTTGAGACGTTCGATAGCTGAATTGTCTGCTTTTAACCACTTGTCAATTCGGGTGGTTTTGCCTATTCCAATGAGTAATAGCGCCATCCAAATGTTGGCCACTACAATATCTACGAACACCATACCACCATAGAGGCTGGGATTGTAGCCGTAGATCTCAAGCATGGCAGTTTGATTGGCACCACCGCCAATCCAACTACCTGCCAGGGTAGAAAGTCCGCGCCAAACGGCATCAGCGCCTGCACCGCCCACGGTTTCCGGAGAAAAAGTACCCACCAATAGTACGGCAATGGGGCCACCGAGTATGATCCCAATGGTTCCTGTAAAGAACATGATCAGGGCTTTGGGACCTAAATTAAAAACCCCCTTCAGATCGATGGAGAGGGTCATAAGAACCAAGGCTGCTGGAAGTAAATATCTACTCGCCATATAATACAAATTGGTACTGCCTTCCGTGGCCGTTCCGTCTTCTGCCACAGTAGTCCATTCAGGCGCGATCAAGCCTGTGGTGGTGAAGACTGCAGGAATAAAATACGCCATAAATAAGGCGGGAACGATTTTATAAAACGAATGCCAGAACCCTGATTTTTGGTGGGAAGTATAGAAGATGAGCCCTAAGGCGATCATCAAGAGCCCGAAAACCATGGTGTCATTGGTTAATAGGGGGGTTGTGTCTTTGATGATTTCAGTGGTAGTATCCTGCATGTAATAGAGTTTGACGCAAAATACAATTATTTACGAACTTCATTCTTCCTTTTTCTTCGGAAGGCGTTTTGCCTCTTTGAGCGATTCTCTGAGCATCCATTCAATTTGGCCATTGGTACTACGAAATTCATCGGAAGCCCATTTTTCAATGGCTCTCATCATGTCTTCATTAACGCGTAGCGCAAAGGCTTTTTTCTTAGGCATCTTATTTTTTTATGAATTCGCTAAGCAGGGTAATCAATTCTGGCATTACCGGCCGTTGAGGTTCGTTATACGATTTGCTGTTTTCGAGTCGGTCTCCGGTAATTTCCTTCAATACATGGTTCATATTTTCAATGAGCACCAGTGAGGCTTCCGAAACTGACTCCTTGAGCAGGGCCGCTTCACTCTCTAACACCTGAAGATCTTTGGTGCCGTTCACGATAAGGATGGGCATGTCTAGTTCAGATAGTATCGCAGCTGGGTCATATTGCATCCAGCTCAATAAAAAGGGTTGAATTTGAGGGCGAAAGATAGACGCGAGATACGGACTGTAATTTTGGGCCACCCCATTTACTCGCAGATCGTCAAAGGCGGTGCGCGCATTGTCTACCAAACCGGGCGATTGCATTTGAAGCTGGTCAATAATAACATCATCAATTTCCTGTCCGGCGCCTGCCAGGGAAATAAAACCATCGGCGCGATCTTTTGCGGCCAGCATGCCCACCAGAGAACCCTGACTATGACCAATGACGTGAATTTTCGAAAAGCGCGTATCGTCCTGAAAGTAATCAAGCACTTTTTCCGCATCAGCTACAAAATCCTCAAAGCGAATGCCTTCTTCTTGAATCGTGCGATTTTTCAGTTGCGCCACAATACGCTTATCATACCGAAAGGTGGCAACGCCTTGTTTGTATAGTCCTTCTGCTAGATGTTTATAGGCATTGCTTTTCATCATGTTTTGATTCCCGTTTCGATCTGTAGGGCCGGAGCCTGCGATAATAATCGCAAGGGGAGGAGCCGTTTCCGTAGAAGGGATCAGTAATGTGCCATCTACCAAAGGGGTGATACTTATTTCGGTTTCGTTATAGGAATCGTTTTGTGCTACAATGTAACCTGAAATTAAAAATAAAAGAAGCCATTTAATGTTCATGAGATACAATTTTGGAGTGATACGTTGTAAGTACTTTTTTTAGGATTTCTGGTTGTTGTGTTCCGATTAAAATTCGATTACCGTTCTTAAACACTAACTGAAGACCTTTATTGCCTCTTACATTATACGCTTTATTGCTGGTACCTAAACTTCCTCGAATGCCCCATCCTCCATATTCGCTAAGCGGACGATAGGTTCGAACATAAGCCTGATCTAGATCTCGCCAATCAATCTCTTTAGGAGCACGGTGAAATCCTTTGAATTGATATTGAATGCCTTGTTCATTGATAGTAGTTTTCAATCGTAGTACAAATACCATCCACAAAAACAATACGGTAACAAATAAAACCGAGCCAACTGTGATCCAAAAGGCTTCCGTAGGCAAAGAACGCTCCTCTGTTCCGAATAGAAACAAAGGAATGTAAACCGATGCTGCAACGGAAAATATAATGAGGTAAAACCACCACTGATTAAAACGTTGTACTTCAGAAAAAACCCGCATTCTTAAGTATTTAGGGTTCCAGCATTCACCACGGGAGCAGCATCTTTGTCGCCACAAAGGATAACCATCAGGTTGCTAACCATGGCCGCTTTTCGTTCTTCGTCTAGTTGTACCACCTCTTTCTTGCTCAATTCGTGCAACGCCATTTCTACCATACTAACGGCACCTTCCACGATTTTGTGGCGAGCAGCAACGATGGCGGTGGCCTGCTGTCGCTTGAGCATGGCGCTGGCAATTTCATTGGCGTAGGCTAAATAACCGATTCGGCTTTCCAATACTTCCACACCTGCAATGGCGAGTCGTTCTTGAAGTTCTTTCTCCAGTGCTTCATTTACTTCGGTCATGCTGGAACGTAAGGTGATGTCTTCATCCATGCCTTCATCGGCAAAATTATCGTATGGATATTTGCTCGCTAATTCTCGAACCGCGGCGTCGGTTTGGATACGCACGAAATTTTCATAATTATCTACATCGAAAGCTGCGCGATACGTATCGCGAACACGCCAAACTAGAATGGTGCTAATGATTACCGGATTTCCCAGTTTGTCGTTTACCTTTAGACGTTCACTATCAAAATTTCGCGCTCTAAGGGAAATCTTTTTCTTGGCGTAAAAAGGATTTACCCAAAACAATCCGTTCTTTTTGACCGTCCCCTTGTATTCTCCGAACAATAACAAGACGCGCGACCCATTAGGATTTACAAGCACAAAGCCCGGAAGCATTAGAAGTCCGATGAAAACGGCAATTCCAAACCAACCGATGTGGGTTTGGATAATGGCAATGATTCCGCCGAAGAAGAATAGCAGAAAAAGAAACAGGAACAAATAACCATTGGCAGGTACGATCGTTTTTTCTTGGCTCATGACTGAAAATTTAAAGTGATATTAAAATGATATTAAACAAATATAGCATATTTTTCAGAATTAACAACCTTGTGCTAACAAACTATCTTGATTCGAATTGTATCTTTGACCCAAACTGATATAAGATGAAAGTTCTGATTCTACTTAGTATGCTATGGTCGTTTGTGGGAGTAGCTGCTGAAATTCCCATCTGGGGTAAAACGGGGCATCGAGCGGTTGGTGCGATAGCACAACAATATGTCAATAAAAAGGCGCAGCGAGCTATTGATAAGATTCTTGATGGGCGCACCCTAGCCTATGTTTCAACCTATGCCGATGAAATAAAGAGCGATACGGCCTATCGGCAATACGGTCCGTGGCACTATGTAAACTTTCCTTTTGACACTACCTATTTAGAACATCCCAAAAGCGATGAGGGCGATATTGTAGCGGCCATTGAAACGTGCATTCAGAAATTAAAAGACGATGAAATTGCAAGAGAAGATGCCGCCTTTTATTTAAAGCTGTTGGTGCATTTTATAGGAGACCTCCATCAACCGTTGCATATTGGACTTGCAGAAGATCGAGGAGGCAACGACTTTCAGGTCCGTTGGTTCAACGAAGGCACCAATCTTCATACCGTCTGGGATACGAAGATGATCGAGCACTATAATATGTCGTATACCGAGCTTGCTGCGAACAAGGTGCCATGGTCTAAAGCGAAAATTGCATCTATTCAGAAAGGCTCGGTCATCAGTTGGATGCAGGAGAGTCGAAGGCTTTGTGAAGATATCTATATGCATACACGAAAAGGGGATAAATTAGGGTATCGCTATATGTATGATTATTTTCAACGGCTTCAGGAACAATTACATAAAGGAGGCCTTCGTTTGGCAAGCGTACTCAATGACATTTATGGATAACGACCGATTATCGTCTAATTTTCTGTTAACGTATCTATTCTGCTATAGCACTTTATCGGAATTATGGGTTCGCTATCGAATTTCGTGAGACTAAAACGTTTTCGAAAATAATCGGTGTTTCAAATCTTCGCATTTTGAACTAATTTTGCCAAAATTTTTAGTTTACTCGCAGATGCCCATACGTTTACGCAAGATCATAGGTGTAATTTTAGCCCTCCATGGAATCATAAGAATTATGTTCATGGAAACTCATATTGCCTTCATGCGCGATCAATTTGAAGTCTTTTTGCCGGAAGGTTTTGCGCTCACTATTATTACATCTTTATTATTGTTCGCCGAGTTTTTTGTAGGGACGCTTCTCATCTTCAATGTATTTCCGAAGCTAGCACTTGTAGTAGGCTTTTTTATATCATCCCTGATGATTGCCAGTTTTATTGGTGCCGACCAATACCAGAACAACTTGTTTTATTACATTCCGATTACCTTGCTCTTAGCGTTTCAACTTTTTTTTGAACGTCATTGTGAGGTCAAGCAGTCTAGATCAAATATCGAAATGTCAAGTTAATTCGCTGGCCTACGTCTTTTCTTGTCTTAGGAATTTTATGATGCCAGTATTGTTGGGTGCCTTCTCCCATCAACAACAAACTTCCATGATGAAGTTCCACTTTGAAGGTATTTTGATGGTTGTTGCGTTCCCGAAAGTGAAAACTTCGTGGGGCTCCTAAACTCAGGGAGGCGATCTTGGGCTGCTTTCCTAAGGAGGCTTCGTCATCACTGTGCCATCCATTACTATCTTGTCCGTCTCGATACAAATTGAGCAATACACTATTAAATTGAAAGCCGCTATACGCTTCAATTTTTTGTTGTAGCGCAGCCAGTTTGGGCGCCATTTTATTAGGAACTAAAGTAAGTCCGGCATAGCGATAGGTTTTTTCCGGTGTGCCATAAAGTGCTGTGAGCCGGGGTTGTGGATATACTTTTCCGAAGACCTTTACATCTCGTTGCTCCCATTTGATGGTATTTAAAAAATGCTGAAAATGCTCGGAGGCGCTTTCTTCGGAAAGAAATCCAGGAATATAGGATACCGATGCCTTCGCTAGTGGAAGAATTTGTTTTTCCATGAACTAGGTGTATAGATACGCCCAGTACATCAGTAGAAATTGCAGTGGAATTCGTACCACTAAGATCCAACGAGGCAATCGCAAAGAGGCCTTTTCATTCTGAAGCATATAGACATGAACCGTTAAGAACACGAACAGCATGATAATGATACCCCATGCCGCCCACGACTGACTATCAGCATTGAGTAGGGCCAGGCCCAGTATCATTTCAGCAAAACCGCTCAATTGTACCATGGCTTTTGGCGAGGGGAGATAGGGCGGAATAATACGTTCGTACATTTTTGGTTTTACAAAATGCATAACACCCGCTACGATGAATAAGAGTCCGAATAAATATTGATGCCACGGAAACATTAGCGAAGGGAGTCTTTGTGTTTTACTAATACGGAGTCCAATGGGGGAGCACCATCACCAATTCCGCCATCGGCTTCCACCGGCATCATTTCGTCTTTATCTTGCTTCTTTTTATCAGTACAAGATATCATGGAAACGAGTACAAGCAGGAAGAGTAATTTTCTCATAGGTTAAAAATAACGAAACCCCGACACATAGGGTCGGGGTCTCGATAAAGATATTTGTTAAAACTACTCTCGCAAGAGTTGCTTACTGATACGAGCTTCTCCTGAATAGATGACTACTGTATAGGTAGCCGAAGCTAAGTTTGAAATATCCAGGGCTCTTTCACTTCCCATGCCTTGGAGGTTATGAGATGCAATTAAACGCCCGGCCACGTCAAGGATTTCAACACGATCCAAATCAACTCCTTGTGGATTGCTCAGGTATACTACTTCTTGTGCCGGATTCGGATACATCACAATAGATCCAAGAGATACCGATGTGTCATTCGTTCCGAATTCTTCATCCACTGTAAGTTCAAAATCACAAGTGGCAACATTTCCGTAGCTATCTTCTGCCGTCACCGTTACCGTGTACGAGCCAAGGTCTATTAAGCTTCCTGCCGCAGGGTCTTGCGTTGTGATGGTGATCGGATCGGTACAATTGTCACTTGCTATTACGAGTCCTTCTGCGAAATAGTCCGGAACTTCATACTGTGCTCCAGCCGGAATGGTTACTATCTGATCATCCGGACATGTCAGCAATGGCTCCAGATCATCGATCACAGTCACCGTTGCGGTACAGCTTGAACTGTTACCATTAACATCAACAGCAAAAACATTGACAGTAATTGGAGTTCCAATGTCACTACAGTCGAATTCGGTAATGTCAACCGCAGTGGTATCTATTCCGCAAGCGTCTGTTGCACTGTCGATCACATCATCCGCAGTAATGGTTGCCTCCCCATTTTCATCGAGCGATACGGTAATATCCATACATATCAGGTCCGGACTTGTACTATCTTCTACGGTAACCGTAGCGGTGCAGCTAGACATGTTTCCATTGACATCGGTTACCGTAAGCGTAACGAGATTGGCTCCGATGTTGGAACAATCGAACGTATCGATATCTAAACTGAGGGTGTCAATTCCACAAGCATCTGTAGAACCTCCATCCACATCAGAAGGATTGATGGTAACGCTTCCAGTGACATCTAATTGGACGGTGATATCTTGACAAACCGCCGTCGGCACCACGTTGTCTTCTACGGTCACTGTGGCTATACATGTGCTTACGTTTCCATTAATATCGGTTACAGTAAGTGTCACTGCATTGGCACCCACATCAGCACAGGTGAAGTCGGTCGTGTCAATGGTTGTAGAAGCAATTCCACAGTTGTCACTAGATCCCCCATCGATATCGGCGACAGTGATTGATGCGTTTCCGTTGGCATCCAATGGAAGCGTGATGTCTTGGCATACAGCTAAGGGCACTTCATTATCGGTCACTGTAACTGTAAAACTACAGACTGAAATATTACCATTGAGGTCTTCCGCGGTAAACTCAATAAGCGTGTCTCCTGTCGGAAAAGCAGACCCACTAAGCGGACCTTGCGTCTGAGTGATGGAAGCGATTCCACAATTATCAATTGCAATGGCGTCTGGGAAGATCACCACCGCGCTACATTGTCCAGGATCCGTATTGGCAAAAACATCTGCTGGGCATGAGATTGCCGGAGCAGTAGTATCTTCCACCGTTACGGTAGCGGTGCACGTATCGGTGTTTCCGTTCACGTCTGTCACGGTTAGCGTCACGGTGTTTGCGCCTACATCAGCACAAGTAAAACTTGATTGGTCGATGGAAAGCGAAGCGATTCCGCAGTTATCGGTAGAGCCACCGTCAATATCTGCAGCAGCGATCGAAACATTTCCGGTCGCGTCTAGTTGCACGGTAATACCTTGGCAAACGGCCGTCGGCGCCACATTGTCTTCCACCGTTACGGTAGCGGTACAGGTGTCGGTGTTTCCGTTGACGTCGGTAACGGTTAAGGTCACGGTATTGGGTCCAACGTCAGCACAATTAAAACTTGATTGGTCGATGGAAAGCGAAGCAATTCCGCAGTTATCGGTAGAGCCACCGTCTACGTCCGCAGCTGCGATTGAAACATTTCCGGTCGCGTCGAGTTGCACCGTGATATCCTGGCAAACGGCCGTCGGTGCCACATTATCTTCCACAGTTACAGTTGCTGTACAGGTGTCGGTGTTTCCATTCACGTCAGTAACGGTTAGCGTCACGGTATTGGCACCCACATCAGCACAGGTAAAACTTGATTGGTCGATGGAAAGCGAAGCGATTCCGCAGTTATCAGTCGAACCTCCATCTACGTCTGCAGCGACGATGGAAACATTTCCGGTCGCGTCGAGTTGCACCGTGATATACTGGCAAACGGCCGTCGGAGCCACATTATCTTCCACAGTTACAGTTGCTGTACAAGTGTCGGTGTTTCCATTAACATCGGTAACCGTTAAGGTCACAGTATTGGCACCCACATCAGCACAAGTGAAACTTGATTGGTCGATGGAAAGCGAAGCGATTCCGCAGTTGTCAGTCGAACCTCCGTCAACATCTGAAGCAGCAATCGAAGCATTTCCGGTCGCGTCTAATTGCACGGTAATATCCTGGCAAACGGCCGTCGGCGCCACATTGTCTTCTACGGTAACGGTAGCCGTGCACGTATCGGTGTTTCCATTCACGTCAGTAACAGTTAAGGTTACGGTATTGGCGCCTACATCCGAACAACTAAAAATAGCGGGACTTACACTGAGTCCTGCGATTCCGCAGTTATCGGTCGAACCTCCGTCAACATCTGAAGCTGCGATGGAGACGTTTCCGGTCGCGTCGAGTTGCACGGTAATATCCTGGCAAATGGCCGTCGGAGCCACATTGTCTTCTACGGTAACGGTAGCGGTACAGGTGTCGGTGTTTCCGTTCACATCAGTCACGGTTAAGGTCACGGTATTGGGTCCAACGTCAGCACAGGTAAAACTTGATTGGTCGATGGAAAGCGAAGCAATTCCGCAGTTATCGGTCGACCCTCCATCAACATCTGCAGCTGCAATCGAAACATTTCCGGTCGCGTCGAGTTGCACCGTGATATCCTGGCAAACGGCCGTCGGCGCCACGTTGTCTTCTACGGTAACGGTAGCGGTACAGGAGGCGGTGTTTCCGTTCACGTCTGTCACGGTTAGCGTCACAGTGTTTGCACCCACGTCCGCACAGGTAAAACTTGATTGGTCTACGGAAAGCGAAGCGATTCCGCAATTATCGGTAGAACCTCCATCAACATCTGCAGCTGCAATCGAAACATTTCCGGTCGCGTCGAGTTGCACCGTGATATCCTGGCAAACGGCCGTCGGCGCCACATTGTCTTCCACCGTTACGGTAGCGGTACAGGTGTCGGTGTTTCCGTTGACGTCGGTAACGGTTAAGGTCACGGTATTGGGTCCAACGTCAGCACAATTAAAACTTGATTGGTCGATGGAAAGCGAAGCAATTCCGCAGTTATCGGTAGAGCCACCGTCTACGTCCGCAGCTGCGATTGAAACATTTCCGGTCGCGTCTAGTTGCACCGTGATATCTTGACATACGGCCGTCGGTGCCACATTGTCTTCCACAGTTACAGTTGCGGTGCACGTATCCGTGTTTCCATTCACGTCAGTCACGGTCAAGGTCACCGTGTTTGCACCTACATCAGCACAGGTAAAACTTGATTGGTCTACGGAAAGCGAAGCAATTCCGCAGTTATCGGTAGAGCCACCGTCAACATCTGAAGCAGCAATCGAAACATTTCCGGTCGCGTCGAGTTGCACCGTGATATCTTGACATACGGCCGTTGGCGCCACATTGTCTTCCACGGTAACGGTTGCGGTGCACGTATCCGTGTTTCCATTCACGTCAGTAACCGTTAAGGTTACGGTGTTCGCACCCACGTCTGCACAAGTAAAACTAGATTGGTCGATGGAAAGCGAAGCAATTCCGCAGTTATCGGTCGAACCTCCGTCAACATCTGAAGCAGCGATCGAAACATTTCCGGTCGCGTCTAGTTGCACCGTGATATCCTGGCAAACGGCAGTCGGCGCCACATTGTCTTCTACGGTAACGGTAGCGGTACAGGAGTCGGTGTTTCCATTCACGTCAGTAACAGTTAAGGTTACGGTATTGGCGCCTACATCCGAACAACTAAAAATAGCGGGACTTACACTGAGTCCTGCGATTCCGCAGTTATCGGTCGAACCTCCGTCAACATCTGAAGCTGCGATGGAGACGTTTCCGGTCGCGTCGAGTTGCACGGTGATATCTTGACAAACGGCAGTCGGCGCCACATTATCTTCCACGGTAACGGTAGCGGTGCACGTATCGGTGTTTCCGTTGACATCGGTTACGGTTAAGGTTACGGTATTGGCGCCTACATCCGAACAACTAAAAATAGCGGGACTTACACTGAGTCCTGCGATTCCGCAGTTATCGGTCGAACCTCCGTCAACATCTGAAGCAGCAATCGAAACATTTCCGGTCGCGTCGAGTTGCACGGTAATATCTTGACAAACGGCCGTTGGAGCCACATTGTCTTCCACCGTAACGGTGGCCGTGCAGCTATCCATATTTCCTTCGGCATCTGCTACCGTTAGGGTAACGGTGTTCGGTCCCACATCGGCACATGTAAAACTATCCTGACTAACGCTATAAGAAACGATTCCAATATTATCGGTCGAGCCGCCATCCACATCTGTTGGAAGAATGGTCACATTCCCACTTCCGTCTAATTGCACGGTAATATCTTGACAGACGGCCACAGGTGCCTCTGTATCTCCAGCGATCAACACAACATCGTTTCCGTCTCCCCCAGCATAGGAAATGGTTCCATTGAAGGCGCCTACAGTCACAGCGTCTCCTTCGGCCAATCCGTTAAAGGTTCCGATCACGGCATCGGCACCATCATTGTCGATCAAGACAATCATGTCTCCGGTGGTAGCAGCATATCCGCCTACGAGCGAAAGGGTAGGGGTGTTTAGTGTAACCGATCCGGTTACCTGTATCTGATCGTATTCGGTACAAACCGTAGGACCGTCGATCTCGATAGTTGCAGTCGCCCCATTCACAAGCTCGAGATCGCCCGTTGCCAGACATCCCGGACTCGTTCCCGGAGCGATAAAGCTTACATTTTCGATCAACACCGTTCCGTCTATCGCACCGGTACCGGTCAATTGTGAGCCATTCGTTATGAGGGCGGTATCATTGACCGTTGTGGTCACATTATTTGTTTTGTAATTTCCTCCACGAACATTTAGATTATTGAAGGTAAGATCGGGCCCTGCGGTGGTTTCGGTAACTGCATCGAAGGATACAATAAATGCCGAAGCACCATTGAAGGTGAGCCCAGAGAGGTTGTAATCTCCATTCTCGAAGCGCAGACCCCCAGCGGTATGTGTAAGAGTTCCACCTGCAGCGGCATTCACATTTCCTGTAAAGGTTGAGGCGATTCCCGCATTTCCAAACGTTACGTTAGAGCCGGCGTTAAAGATCATCGTCGTGATGGTGGGGTTAAACCTATCTGCAGTTATCGTCCTAAAAATCACAGGGGTAGTTGAATTGATATTCGTTCCGGCTGATGGGGCAATTACCTGCAAACTGTTGAATGCATTATTAGGCTGCGCTACCAGTACATTTGCAGTTCCGTTGCTGATGATCTCCAGATCATCTGCGACTAGGATACCTGAATTTTGAGTAACACCGTTATCCGTGTTGATGCGTAAATCACTTGCTCCCGGAACAATTACATTACCATTGAAGGTAATCGATTGTGCTGGCCCCGTAGTTTGTAATGAGTTAATGGTTCCTGTCGTGTTCGTGGTAGTGATCTCAGTATAGGTCTGACTGGTTAGGGTTATGATATTCGGAATCTGACCTGCGGTAATGGTAAACGGTCCCGAAATCACATGGGACCCTCCAAACATATCGAAATTCACCGATGCAGGGCAATCCAGCGTTACCGTACCGCCGATACTGAAACTCGCATTGATATCATCACGAATATTTCCGGTAGCTTCCACAGTTAAATTTCCAGAGAGCGACAGGTTCATTAAGTCAATGGTCCCTTGAATATCTAAATTGAGATTGTTCGTATTGACCGCTCGTAGGCGTGCAATTTGATTCGGCGCAAAATCCAAAGCAATGTTTTGGCCCCCGGCTTGTAACTCCAGACGAGCTACATTTATGGTTCCTCCTAATTGTGAAATACCAGCCGTTCCGCCAGTGGTAACCTGAGAACGAAATCCTAAATTTTCAAAATCTCCATTGAACGTAATACCGTTATTATTGTTCACGAATTCTCCGCTATCGGCAATCGTCACATCATTAAGTTGCCACACGCTATCTGAGGATCCTGAAAGAATAACAATGTTTCCGTTGAGGTTAATGAGTCCGCCGAGATTCAAGTTCGATTGAAAATTAATATTATTCCCTACGCCCGCATCGATATCGATATCTCCGTCAACATCCACTGTCATGAAGGTGGTTGCAGTTCGCGTAAGACCATTGGTAGTCAAATTAAAATCTCCAGTGATTTGCAGTCCCGTTATATCCAATCCAAAACGATCTTGATAGGTCACATTGTTTGCGTTCTGCACTCGCAGATCGCTCATCGCGTTATTTGCTTCGGAAATATCTATGTTTTGTCCTCCTGCGGCGAGATCTAATAAGCGCCCAGCAACGCGTCCGCTGGTTTGTACAATACCTGCGGTTCCACCAGAATGCAGTAAGATGGTGTCCGTTGGTCCGGAAAGTAGGTCTCCCGTAAGGATGATTCCATTTGAATTATTCGTTACCGAAATGCCACTATCGGCATCAATATCGTTCAGGGTCCATGCAGTAGGAGGGGTTCCGGTGATACTGAAGTTTGTACAGCTAGCATCAATTCCACCCACCAAATTATGATTTCCGGAAAGCGACACATTCCCAGTACCGGTTATCGTAAATTCAGAAGTTCCTATTACGGATAGTGCTGTTCCGATAACATTGGAAATGTCGCTGTTATCGGTGGCGACTTGGAGCATTCCGTTCGTAAAGATGTCTCCGAGTACAACAGCGCCTGATGACGAGATGGACACATTACCATCAATTGATAGGTCGCTGTTTTGCGTGTAGTTTTCAATGCCAGTAATCTCCAAGCTATTCGAAGTGCCTGGCAATACCAGATCATCTGAAAGCGTAAACGCATCGGTTCCGCCTAATGTATTCAGAATAATTCCATTGGTGATATTGGCCAAAGGAACAGAAACGGTATTTGGATTCACAATAGTAACACCCGGACCACTTACCGAAAATTCAGGAACTGTATTGGCAATTTCTAAATTGGCACCGTTGGTGGTAAAAGTGATATTATCATCACTCGTTCCGCCATTCACATCGGTAATGGTAAGGGTTCCTGCGGCGAGGCTTACATCAGTTTCTGCCGGAGGAACAAATTGGAAAACGCGTGCTTTTCCGGCATTCGCGAAAACGGCATCGTTAAATGGAGCACCCACGGTCACAATATCTCCTTGACCGTTGATATTCACATGATATCCTGTTTGGGCACTGGCTTGCGTTCCGAAGATATCAGCTCCCAATTGACTCCAGTTGCCTCCTGAAAAACGAAACAACCTTGCCTTCCCTGCATTTGTTTGATCGTCATCGTTAAGGTAGCTGCCGACCATTAGATTATTCCCATCATTACTCAACGCAACCGATAGGCCACATCGATCATCCCCTGCGGTTCCTGTAATCGGAGCTCCCACCAAATTCCACGCGCTACCATTCCATTCATACACCTTTACTTCACCGGCATTGGGAGCAAAAGAATCATTAAGAAAGGCACCAACGGCGATGCGATCCCCGCTGTCGTCCATAGCTACTGAACGCCCAAATTGATCAATCGCGGCTTCACCAATAAGTGTATTTCCAATTTGAGACCACGAACCCCCAGAAAATTCATAGATTCTTGCACGACCTATGCTATTATTTCCTCCGTTATCGTAAAATGGCGCACCCGCAATCACACGATTACCCGCGCCATTGATCGCAACCGTGTATCCAAAAGTCTCGCTATTTTGTGTGCCGATAATTTGGCTACCTACTTGGGCCCAAGAAGCGCCGTTAAATTGAAATATACGTACTCTCCCCTGATTGGTTGTAGCGCCATTAAAGCGTTGAGAGCCTATAGCAACCGTGTCGCCATTACTGTTCATACTGACAGAATACCCTGAGTACTCTCCGATTTCGGTACCGGTAATAGGGCTGCCCAGAAGTTGCCAATTGGTGCCGTCGTATTCGTATATATACGTGATTCCGGATTGGGCTGTAGTACCGGTAGCGCCTACGATGAGTCGGTTCCCGGCATCGTTTAGATCTACAGAAAATCCAAATTGCTCATTGGTAAAATTACCATTCAAGTCGATTCCCAATTGCGTCCATGTTGTACCGTTGTATTCATAGATCTGAACTTTTCCATAGTTGGTTCCTACATCATCAGATTCTGGGCTTGCAATGGCCACGCGCGTCCCGTCATCGTTTAATGCCGTAGCTCGGCCTAGCAGACTGTTTGAAGCAGCCCCGTTAAAATCTGCACCTAACTGTGTTTGAGCGTGGAGAGGGTTTGAAAAGAGTAAAGAAAGGGTAGTTAATAAAAAGAAATAGAAGGATAGCGAGCGCACAAACGATGTTTGTTCTCGCCTGGGGAGAAAGATCATAATTGATAATTAGTTAGTTAGTAAACAGTTGTAAAAGTATAGGTTCTTCCTACAAAACAAAATACCCGGTAGGGGGTATTGTTATAACCTTCTTGGAGATAGGGGGTTACCTAGAAAACTTTAACATTTGTAAGTGCTGAGGGCTACTTATATTTTGATTGTGAGACGAAACGATATTCGAAAAATACCTTTTGTAGATTTCTCATGCTTCTTACAACTAAGGAAAGCAGTATTTGCGTGGGAGGCCACATAGATCTGAGTGAATTGAAATAAAAAAGCCGCTTCGTGAGAAGCGGCTTTTCTTTTGGTTGGTTTATGAGGAAGATTATTCCTTGATCAAGCGTTTGATGGTGTTTCCACCTTCTCCTTGAATGTTTACCATGTATACTCCTGAAGCCAATTGAGAAACGTCAACCGACTTTTCGGTAGTCATGTTCGTAAGATCGATGGTTTGTACCAAGCGACCGTTTACATCGTAAATGGTAGCGTTGTCTAAACCAATCGCAGAACCATTGGTGATGTTGATCACGTTACGTGCAGGATTCGGGTAAATGCTTACCTCTTTTGCAAGAACGTCTTCTACACCAAAGGTGCTTTCTACGGTCAATTCGAACGTACAGGTAGCAACGTTTCCGTACTCATCCTCAGCGGTAAGAGTTACCGTGTATACGCCGTCAGGCAACAAGGTACCCGGAGCCGGATCTTGAGTCAAGATCGTTACAGGATCTGTACAGTTGTCAGTAGCCGTTGCGTCACCATCTGCGAAGTAATCTGGCACTTCGTAGTTAAGGTTACCAGCACCTGGATCAACGGTTTGATCAGCAGGACACGTAAGCTCAGGAGCCATTGCGTCTACTACATCTACCATGGCCACGCAAGAAGCGATATTTCCGCTAGCGTCACTTACAAATACAGTGATTTCAAGTGTCGTTCCGATATCGCTACAGAATACTTCTGTGATATCAACAGCAGCGGTATCAATACCACAAGCTTCATCCACACTACTAATCAAGTCGAATGGATCTACAACCGCCATTCCGTTCTCATCCAATTCGATTACAGAATTTGGATTCGGGTTCGGATAGCTGTAGTTAAGAGCCCAAGTGTTCAATACACCACTGTCACCACCAGCCGTGTCTTCAATACTAAGTGTCCAATCACCCAAAGTGCTCTCTCCGTCGAAAACAGAAAGTGGGTTACTTGGCATATAATCGTCTAATGGGAATGCATCTGAGCTTCCAGCGGCACACGCCAAAGCATTAGCAGATTCATCATCCAATAGGTCCATGATATTATCACCAGAACAACCATCTGCCGCACCGCTAAAGATAAGCGCTTGCGTTCCCGCTGGAGATTCTAAGGTAATTTCTAAGTCACCTGTCCAGGTATGAGCAATATCAAGATCTACGTTAAGATCGGTGATGGTTACATCATCGGTTACAGACAAGGTCGTGCTTACAGTCGTATTATCTACGATCGCTAAAGCAGGACTGTCTGAAGCAGAATCTGACACGTTTGCCGGAGGTCCACAAGTGATTACCGGAGCCGTTTCGTCTAGAATGTTAACGGTAGCCGTACACATAGCTGTGTTACCGCTGTCGTCTGTAACGGTTACGTCGATTTGGTTTTCACCAAGATCGGCACAGGTGAAGTCCATAGTGGTAGAAACTCCGTCCACATCATAAACGATGTTTCCGTTGAATACACGAGGATCAAAAGTCAAGTCGAATGGATACGCTTTCCCAGCTCCTTCGTAGAATTCTAAATTGGCATCAGATGCAAACAAATCACCAGTGGTAGTTCCGTCTGTATACGCAATGTTGGTAGTGTTTACCAAAGTTACGTAGAACGCTACTGTTTCACCGGCAGCTACATCAATATCCAAGTTTGTATTCAAGGGTGTAGGTACGTTATCTCCTTCTGAAGTAACATCAGTTACCGTTTCTACTAAGGTCCAAGCACCAGGATCTTGATCAAATCCAACCCAAGTACCTGTCTTGAAATAGATCTCCACATCATCGGTAGTTCCGGCGTCCATACTTACATCGAAAGACTGAACGGTTAAGTCGTTTACAGCCATGATGTCAAACATGTTTCCAGACTGTCCATTTCCACCTGCGAAGGTAGTCGTCAATGAGTTCGTGGACATAGATCCAGCGGTTGCTGTCCATCCACATGCTTCATCAACATTTAATAGAAGGTCTGCGATATTTACAGTTGCCATTCCGCTAGCATCGAGTACCACATCAAGTGGGGTTGGCACCACCTCGTAGTCGTAGGTGAAGCCCCAGCTGTTCAAGATACCAGAGTCAAGACCGGCGAAGGTATCTTCGATAGTCAAGGTCCAGTCTCCTAAGGTGCTCTCTCCGTCGAATGCAGAAAGGGCTTCAAAAGGAATATAGTCTGCTAATGGGAAGGCATTACCGTCACCATT
>NZ_JAQQTD010000010.1 GCF_028561755.1 Altibacter sp. HG106 | reverse complement strand
AAGTCTCAAATCATAATCGATCTAAAACAAATACGCTGTCAATTTCAATATCTCAATGAACTTTTCTATTCCTTCGCTCAAAATAAAAGGCCAAATCTTTGACCCCTCATCCGTTTTGCGGGTGCAAATATACAACGCTTTTTTATTCCTGCAATACTTTTTAAAAAAATATTTCAAAAAATATTTTCGTTGCTATTTTCACCTTTTCAAAGACGCTCGGTTTGTTTCCCAAAGCGGGTGCAAATATAAAATGCTTTTTTCATTAAACTACTATTAAATGACTCTTTTTTAAAAAAAATAATAACCCCTCCTACTCCTATCCTGAAACACAGTTCCTTATCAAAACACACCCCTTCAGAAATACACACGTACCGTTTCAATTCACAAATAATTTACATCTTTGTAACCTTAACGTAACATAGCAATACCACTCATGGGGTTTGAAATCTCACAAGTTTTATTATTAAGTGTTGTCAGTATCCTCCTCGTATCCCTTATCTCAAAAAAATGGATTCGCCTGCTGGTGATTGCGCTCCTTTCCTTGGGCCTCTTATTGCAGATCATCTCGATACAGTTGGGAGGCGCGTTGGTAGATTACAAATTCATCGAGCATTTTAGACTTACCACCGTACAGTCGGTTTCAGGTTTCTTCCTAACAGAAATCATCATTTATACCTTAATATATATAACACTATTTTTCTTCCTGCTGCTAAGTGCGTACCTGCTTCGAAAGCAGCGAGTGCCGAAGGTATTCCTTGGCGCGACATTACTACTTTGCATTTTTGGGTTATCGATACCTTCCGGAATACTTCATAACCTATACACGGTTGGATCTGCAAAGTTTGCCGAAGAAAAATCATTCCACCAATCTTTAAGACAGCTCGGCATTTCACCCCTTGCCTATCAAACAGCCGACAGAATTAAAGCCACCGCGGGTAAAAATATTATCGTCATTTCGCTAGAGTCGTTGGAGCAAGGCTTTATGAATCCACCTTTTTCCGATTTGACCCCACAGTTACAGAAACTTTCTAAGGAACATACGTTCTTTACCATGCACCAGAATCCCGGTAGTGGCTGGACCTCCGGTTCTATGTATACCGCCATTACCGGCATGCCCGCTTTTTTTAAATCAACTGGCAACGAAGTTTTTCAGAATACCTACCAATCAAAAATTGCCTCTTTGGGTCACGTTTTTGAAAAGGCCGGCTACAGCTATTCCTACCTATTAGGAAATAAGGAGTTTTCGGGTATTCAGGACATGCTAGGTACCTATGGGTTTGACGTGATTTCTGAAAAGGACCTAGATACGGTGTATCCTAAATTTTCATGGGGTCTTCACGATAAAGATCTGTTTCACGAGGCGAAAAAACACCTTAGAAAACGCCAACAGCAATCCCAACCGTTTGCTCTTTTCCTGTCTACAATTTCAAGTCATTTTCCCGACGGTGTCTATGATGAACGTTGGGAAGGTATCATCCCATCACAACCCACAAACCTTGAATTCATGACTGCAGCTTCCGATTTCATGGTGGGCGATTTTATGGAATTTTTGGCTTCGGAAGGATTTCTAGACGATACCGTAGTGTATATATTTCCGGATCACCGACTCATGGGTACATCATCCATCGCCACTCAAATGAAACAACCCAGAGAATTGTTTTTCCTAACCACGGCTCCTTCGGAAAAACTAGGGGTTTCGACCCGGACCATCAACCAAATTGACATTCCAAAGCTCATCATTCAAGGCGCTGGAATTGAAACCAATGCCCAATTTCTGTCAGATTACATACCAAAAAACCCTTCTCAATTTATTTTGGAAAATCGTGCAGAGATTACCTCATTGAACGAAGCGTCACTGAAAACGGCCACCTTTGAAGATGGAGTCACGCTGATACGCAACAAAGACCGATCAGTCACCTTGCAATCGAAGGACGCAAATTACGAAGCGGCGCTACCGGCGCTACCTTTGAAGAAGCTCCGAAAAATCTTATTCAATGATGAATTAGAATATATTGGCTATCGCGATGTAAACAAGAAACAGGCTTTTAAGCCGTCTAACCAACCATCCATCGTCTATTCGCTAGGGAAAAAAAACCTCTACAGCTATTACACCAAAGGTGCCTACATAGGAATTGCTAAAGCAGATTCTCTTGAAGTGCAGTTTCAGCCTGAAGAAATGACCATCTTTGATAATTGGACTGCCCTGCAGGATCCCTTTCAGCCGGCAATAGACAAGCTATATCTCAAAAGTTCTGGATATTCAGCCTTTAAAACCCATGGGGTCTCTGAGATCTATGTCGGGTATCAGCACTTTTCACCCAAACGAGGAATGAACCTACTTTATGAACGTGAAGGATCGTATTATATGGATACTTACGATACGTTTGTGGATGCTTCCGCAGCTGAAACCCTACTCGCAACTATAGACACCTTACTACCGAAAAGCAATTTCTTCGCCTTGATTGCACACGACTCGGCAGAGCGTTATTTGCTTCCGTATCATGACGAATGGAAAGGATTAGGGTTTGAAAAATTGGCAACACTATCGTTGCGTGAAGCCTATATTGCGTACCGGAGCGAAGGTCAAATCGTCGAGTTCAAGGATTCTTTATCCTATGAAACCATCTTGCCCATAGCTCCCGTTAAACAACCCATGGAGCAATTCCAAGAGGATCTGGATCGATTTATTGCACATGCCGGAGGCGAGATCGATGGAAAACGGTATACCAATTCACTGGAAGCCCTCAATCATAACTACGCCCTCGGGTTTCGGCATTTTGAACTGGATATCATTGAGACTTCCGACCAGCAATTTGTGGCGGCTCACGACTGGAAGTTTTGGAAAGAAAAAACTGGGTATGAAGGAGAAACACCCGTACCACTCAATACCTTCCGAAAGCATAAAATATATGAGACCTTTACGCCAATAAGCATGACCGAGATCAATGCCTGGTTTAGAACTCATCCCGACGCCGTTTTAGTCACCGACAAGATCAACGACCCGATTCGATTTTCTAGCGAGTTTGTGGATAAAAGCCGACTCAAAATGGAACTGTTTTCACCCGAAGCGCTAGATGCCGCGAAAGACCTCGGACTGCGTGCTGCCATGGCTTCGGAAGCTATTTTAGATCGATTTGGAGCCAACGCGCTAGAGGAACTGCAAAAGCGGAACGTTACTGAGGTCACCTTATCCAGAAAGAACATCGCAAAAAAGAGTGCCCTCTTACGAACCTTAAAAGAGGCAGGCATCAAAGCCTATGTCTATCATGTAAATTTCGGTCCCCAATTTGATGAGACCTATGTTATGAACTATGAGTTTTCGCAGGTCTACGGTATGTATGCCGATCGCTGGCCATTTTAGTTTCATTGTGGTTGTATAACGGGGAAAGTCGTTTTATCTTTGCGCTTTTAACAGCAACAGCATGATCGCAATCACATTACCAGACGGAAGTATTAAGGAAGTCGCCGAAGGAACCACTCCTATGGATGTCGCCCAAAGCATAAGCGAAGGACTCGCTAGAAATGTAATTTCGGCTACCTATAATGATACCAAGGTGGAGACAACGACACCTCTTACGCAAGATGGACGTTTGGTATTGCATACCTGGCGGGACGATTCTGGAAAAGAGGCCTTCTGGCATTCTTCGGCTCACATTTTGGCACAAGCTCTTGAAGAATTATATCCCGGAGTAAAACTCACCATCGGTCCGGCTATTGACACTGGTTTCTATTATGATATTGACGCTGGTGAACATGTCATTTCTGAAAAGGATCTGCCCAAGATTGAGGAAAAAATGTTGGAGATCGCACGTGGAAAACATGAATTTCAGATGCGAGCGGTTACCAAAGAAGAGGCGCTTCAGTTTTACAAAGATCAAGGGAACGAATACAAGGTAGAACTCATTGAAAACCTGGAAGACGGAACCATCACATTTTGTGATCACGACACCTTTACTGATTTATGTCGCGGAGGGCATATTCCAAATACCGGGATTGTAAAGGCGGTAAAATTAATGAGCGTCGCAGGAGCGTATTGGCGCGGTGACGAAAACAACCCGCAGTTAACGCGAATCTATGGCGTATCCTTTCCGAAGCAAAAAGAACTAAAAGAGTATTTAGCCTTACTGGAAGAAGCGAAGAAACGCGACCACCGAAAGTTAGGAAAAGAATTAGAGTTGTTCACTTTTTCACAAAAAGTAGGACAGGGACTACCTCTATGGATGCCCAAAGGAACTGCCCTGCGTGAACGTTTGGAGAACTTCTTGAAGAAAGCGCAGAAGAAGGCGGGATATGAAATGGTAATTAGTCCGCATATCGGCCACAAAGAACTGTATGTTACTTCCGGACACTATGCAAAGTACGGAGAAGATAGTTTTCAGCCTATTAAAACTCCTTCGGAAGATGAAGAGTTCATGCTGAAACCGATGAATTGTCCGCATCACTGTGAAATGTACAAGAGCAAGCCCTGGTCGTATAAAGACCTTCCGAAGCGATTTGCCGAATTTGGCACTGTGTATCGCTATGAGCAAAGTGGTGAGCTACACGGACTCACAAGAGTGCGAGGCTTTACGCAAGATGATGCGCACATTTTCTGTACCCCCGATCAGTTAGATGAAGAATTTAAGAAGGTGATTGATCTGGTACTCTACGTTTTTGGCTCCTTAGGTTTTGAAAAGTTCAAAACGCAGGTTTCCATTCGGGATCCCAAGCAACCTGAAAAATACATTGGCGAAACCCATTTATGGGAAAAAGCCGAACAAGCCATCATCAATGCCGCCAGTGATAAAGGATTAGACTATGTGATTGAAGAAGGAGAAGCAGCCTTTTATGGCCCGAAGCTCGATTTTATGGTGCAGGACGCTCTAGGTCGCAGCTGGCAACTCGGAACGATACAGGTGGATTATAACCTTCCGAAACGCTTTGAACTGGAATATAAGGGAAGTGACAACGAAATGCACCGTCCGGTGATGATTCACCGTGCCCCGTTTGGTAGTATGGAACGATTTGTCGCCATATTGTTAGAACATACGGGCGGGAACTTTCCATTATGGCTTATGCCCGAGCAAGTTGCCATATTATCATTGAGTGAAAAATATGAAAAATACGCTCAAAAAGTTTTAAATTTGCTTGAAAATAACGAAATTCGCGCCCTTGTTGACAACAGAAATGAGACCATTGGGAAGAAGATTCGGGAAGCCGAAATGAATAAGATTCCGTACATGATCATTGTTGGAGAGCAAGAAGAGCAAAGTGATACGGTAGCCGTACGCAAGCACAGTGAAGGAGATTTAGGAAGTATGAGCGTTGCTGAATTTTCGGATTTAATTAACACCGAAATTCAAGAAAATATCGTAGAATTTAATGTGTAATCATAATACTTTATAGTTATAGCAATACGTAGAAGAAGAAGTCGTGGACCTAGACGGGTTCAGAAAGAAGACAAACACCGGATCAACCAAAAAATTCGTGCTAAAGAAGTACGGGTAGTGGGAGATAACGTAGATGTGGATATATATCCCATCAGCAAGGCATTATCAATGGCCGAGGAAAAAGGGCTAGACCTTGTAGAGATCTCTCCCAACGCAGAGCCTCCTGTTTGTAAAATCATGGACTATAAGAAATTTGTCTATGAGCAGAAGAAGCGGGAAAAAGCCATGAAGGCGAAAGCCACCAAAGTAGTCGTGAAAGAAATACGTTTCGGACCCAATACCGATGATCACGATTATGAATTCAAAAAGAAGCACGCTGAAAAATTTCTTTCCGATGGAGCGAAATTGAAAGCCTATGTATTCTTTAAAGGGCGTTCTATCATATACAAAGACAAAGGAGAGATCTTATTGCTACGATTGGCACAAGATTTGGAAGATGTAGGAAAGGTAGAACAAATGCCGAAACTGGAAGGAAAGCGAATGATCATGTTCATCGCTCCTAAGAAGACTAAATAGATACAAGCAAAAGCTTGTCACAATAAAGCGAAATAAATAGTAAAATTTAAGCAAGATGCCTAAACAAAAAACAAAATCCAGTGCCAAGAAGCGTTTTAAGCTTACCGGTACCGGTAAAATTAAAAGAAAGCACGCGTTTAAAAGTCACATCTTAACCAAGAAGTCTAAGAAACGTAAGCTTGCCTTGACGCACGATGCCCTAGTGGACAAGAGCGATGAGGACAATGTTAAGCAGATGCTTCGTTTGAAGTAAACAGTTTAACCGGTTAAAACAAATTATATAACCCTGGAGTATGGCCAAGCCTGTCTTGAAAAGTGTTGTAACAACAACCGCCTGCTACAAAACACAGTAAATTATGCCAAGATCAGTAAATTCAGTTGCTAAAAGAGCCCGTAGAAAAAAGGTTCTTAAGCAAGCCAAAGGATACTTTGGAAGACGTAAAAATGTATGGACCGTTGCTAAAAACGCCGTTGATAAGGCGATGCAATATTCCTACCGCGATCGTCGCGCAAAGAAGCGTAATTTCCGCTCGTTGTGGATCGCACGTATCAATGCCGGTGCTCGCCAGCACGGAATGTCTTATTCTAAGTTTATGGGAGGATTAAAAGCAAATAATATCGATTTGAACCGAAAGGTACTTGCCGATTTAGCGATGAATCACCCGGAAGCTTTTGAAGCCATTGTAAAAAAAGTAAAGTAGGCGAAAGCCCAAAAACCATATTTATTTCGTTGAAAGCCCGCACCTTGCGGGCTTTTTTTATAGGAATTCTCAATTTATTGTATCTTCGTTAAAAGGCAATTACATGCGGAAGATTTACATCCTAATTATAGGCTTGCTTTTAATTCCTGTTGCACTGTGGTCTCAACAGGAAAGCAATTTTGTATTTAGGGATAACCATGGAAAGGCCGTATACCTTCCGCTAGGGAAAATTTCATTTGCCGATAAAGTACATTCCTTTCACCTGGGCTTTCCAAGGCCACTAACCATTTTTCGTGATAGCACTCAATCGCTGGGAACTCCCGATTACGTTGATTATCGCCAACCCGACTTTGTTTCTATTGGGTGTGGCGGACAATTAATTTTGACCTTTAACGATAATGGTTTTATGAATCTGAAAGGAGATGATCTCTACATTTTTGAAGTAGGTCCGTCGCGCGAAGGGGTACGGGTTGAAATCTCTATGGATGGGGAACGCTGGCACTATGCTGGGGCAACCAGCGGAGGCAAGTCGATGATCAATTTTAGTGATTTTCGTATTCCTGCCGATCAAATTTACTATTACGTGCGCCTTACTGATCTAAAGGACGAATGTACGGGTAGAACGGCAGGTGCTGATATCGATGCGGTTGCCGCCATCAATAGTGTCATTAAACTCACCTTGAACGCCGATGTTTTGTTTGATGTAGATAGCACCTACCTAAAGGAAGCTTCACAAGCCACTCTTGATTCTATTTCTTCGCTTCTGAAGGGCGTACGCAGTGCTACCATTCTAGTGGAAGGCCATACCGATAGTGATGGGGAAGCACAATACAATTATGACCTCTCCTACAATCGATGTTATTCGGTGGTTCAAAAACTGAAGGCCTTGTTGATCGATGATTCGCCATTCGCTTTTGAAATTAAGGCGCTGGGAGAACTATCGCCCAGAGTTCCCAATGATACCGAAGGAAACAAACAACTCAACCGTCGCGTAGAGATTACCGTACTACCCCCGGGAACGTATTACGAAAATATCAGGGAGTGATCAGGTCTTCTGCTTCTTCTTCTTCGCCGCAGGAAATAAGACATTGTTGAGTATCAGTCGATAGCCAGGGGAATTGGGATGTAGCGCCAATTCAGTTTTGGCATCCCCTACCCGATGCTGATAATCCTCGGGATCGTGTCCGCCGTAAAAGGTAAAGAATCCTTTTCCTCGAACACCATGAATATACCGGGCCTCGCCATTGGTTTTATTTTCTCCCATCACCAATACATTGTTTTTGATGGTACTTCTATCATAGCTGGTCGTTTGACCCATGAACCCTTTAACCAAGGCGGTATGGTTCTGCACTAACATACAAGGGATAGGATCCCACTTGGCGGAATAATCCATTAGGGAGAAATAATCAGTCTCCTTCGGAATTCTTCGCTTTCGCGTCATATCGATGGAAGAAAACTCATAGACCATAGGGCTCCGTTCCAGGATGAAATCGGTAAAGGCAAAGGTGTTATTAAAATCAATTTTACCCTGATAACCGGCGTCGCTGGGGTCGCCATCGAACATAGGCTCACAAATATCTACTCCTTCTGCCGCCAACGCGATATCAAAGCTATCGGTGGCACTACACATAGCGAACATAAAACCGCCTCCAACTACATAATCTCTAATTTTTAATGCGACGTCTAATTTTTCTTCGGAAACCTTTGAGTAGCCCAGGCGGCTTGCCAGGGCTTCGGCTTCATTTTTCTCCTGAATATACCAGGGAGCCGCACGGTATGCTCTATAAAACTTTCCGTACTGCCCTGTAAAGTCTTCGTGATGTAGATGCAACCAATCGTACAGTATTAGCTCGTCATTCAGCACTTCCTCATCATACACCACCTCATACGGAATTTCGGCATACGACAATACCATGGTAACGGCATCATCCCACGGTTGATTACCTTTGGGAGAATACACCGCTATACGAGGAGCCTTTTCAAGTACCACCGCTTCCATGTTTTGCGACGGACTGCTAATTTCTTCTAAGATCTGTTGTGTTTGCGCATCGCTGATCACCTCGAAGGAAACGCCCCGTATCTGACACTCCTTCCGAATCGATTCGCTATCTGGAAGCAGAAAAGAGCCACCGCGATAATTGAGAAGCCATTTTACTTTGAGTTCGCGCTCTAAACTCCAGTAAGTAATTCCATACGCTTTAAGGTGTTCTTTTTGACCCTCGGCGTCCATAGGAATTAATAGATACCTAGCCTGAGCACTAATAGTAACTAAAAAGAAAAATATAAAAGAAAGTAGCTTCGTCATAGTACGAATATAACGACAAAAATTAAGCCATAGTACCGGAAAACAGGCTTTCTTCTGTTTAGAATGGAATGTCGTCCTCCTCTTCCGGCGGTAGTCGGTCACCGTCGTTCATGGAACTGCCGAAGGCTTCATCGGCAGAAGGCAAATGCTCTGTCCTAAAGGTATCATCGTTAGCGGCATCATTCATGCGCGAATGAATCTCGGTGGGGTAATCGAAGGTATCCAAATTCTCGAATCGCCCCAGGTGTCCCACAAATTTGAGACGAATTTCATCCAGTCCACCATTCCGGTGTTTGGCTACGATAAACTCGGCTTGCCCTTCAGTGGGAGTGCGTTCTTCATCATCCCACTCATCAATCTTATAATATTCAGGGCGATAGATAAAGGAAACGATATCGGCATCCTGTTCGATCGCTCCAGACTCCCTCAGGTCACTAAGCAATGGACGCTTGCTTCCGCCTCGTGTTTCTACCGCACGCGAAAGCTGAGACAATGCGATCACAGGCACATTCAGTTCTTTCGCTAATGCTTTTAGATTTCTTGAAATCGTAGAGATTTCTTGTTCTCGATTTCCGCCCTTCTGACTTCCTCCTGCGGTCATCAACTGAAGATAATCGATCATGATGAGTTGAATGCCGTGCTGTGATGCCAGGCGACGTGCCTTGGCTCGTAGATCGAAAATAGATAAGGAGGGCGTATCATCTATGAACAAGGGGGCCTTCTCGAGTCCTTTCACCTTTACGTTAAGCTGTTCCCATTCGTGTTTTTCGAGATTTCCAGTACGTAATTTTTCGGAAGAAAGTCCGGTTTCCGAAGAGATCAAACGAGTTATCAATTGTACAGACGACATTTCCAAGGAAAAGAACGCGACCGGAATGTTGTGTTCTACGGAAATATTTCGTGCCATAGACAGCGTTAAGGCCGTTTTTCCCATCCCCGGACGTGCTGCAATAATTACCAAGTCACTGGGCTGCCATCCGGAAGTAAGCTTGTCTACCTTGGTAAATCCGGAAGGAATTCCTGACAGGCCCTCTTTGTTTGCGATTTCTTCGATACGCTTTTTGGCCTGAATAACTAAGCTTTGCGCTGTTTCTGAAGATCGCTTGATATTGCCTTGAGTAACTTCGTATAATTTAGATTCAGCCGTGTCCAGCAAGTCAAAAACATCAGTGGTTTCGTCATAGGATTCTTCAATGATCTCGTTCGAGATCTTGATCAGACTCCGCTGTATGAATTTCTGTAAAATGATGCGCGCGTGAAACTCGATATGCGCCGAAGAGGACACTTTTTGGGTGAGTTGGATCAGGTAATACTCCCCTCCTACTCGGTCTAATCTGGTATCCTTCCGCAATTGATTGGAAACCGTTAATAAGTCCACCGGCTCACTATTTTCGAAGAGTTTATGAATCGCTTCAAAAATGAATTGATGCGCATCTTTATAAAAAACTTCTGGGTGAAGAATATCGATTACCTCATCGACTCCTTTCTTATCGATCATCATTGCTCCCAGCACAACTTGCTCTAAATCAACCGCTTGTGGAGGTAATTTTCCCTTTTCCAACGCAATGACCTGCGAGGAGCGAGATTTCGGGGAGCTGTGAGGTTGGACCTTTTCCATGGGAGCGAATGTAAAAAAAATGTTAAGAGCAACCCCTACTTTTTTAGGATTCTCTATTCACTAGCCATTAACAATTGGACTGTTAATAACTAAAAATAATTGTTGATAACCTTAATTTTGAAGATACGGAATTTCACGGAAATATAGAAACCGCTGGTATCACCGAAACTATCCTTTAAAGACACCCATTTCAGAATATTTTTCCATGCGTTGGTCTACTAATTCTGATGGGGATAAGTTCTTCAATTCATCGTATACTTTTGCGATCGCTTTAGAGACGGTGAGATAGGTTTTTTCTTTATCACTATGTGCGCCTCCCAGAGGTTCTTTCACGATTTGATCGATGATTTTTAGTTTTTTCATATCGGTGGCAGTCAGTTTTAAGGCTTCTGCTGCCTGCTCTTTAAATTCCCAGCTTCTCCAGAGTATAGAAGAGCAGCTTTCCGGAGAAATGACAGAGTACCAGGTATTCTCTAACATTAAGATCTTATCACCAACGCCAATTCCCAAGGCACCTCCGCTAGCTCCTTCTCCAATAATTACTACGATAATAGGAACTTTCAGACGGGTCATTTCTAAGATATTCCGAGCAATAGCTTCTCCCTGACCGCGTTCCTCAGCCTCTAACCCCGGGTAGGCACCAGGAGTGTCAATAAGGGTGACCACAGGAACGTTAAATTTTTCAGCCGATTTCATCAAGCGCAGCGCCTTGCGATATCCCTCTGGATTTGCCATTCCAAAATTGCGGTACTGTCGCGTTTTCGTATTGTATCCTTTTTGTTGCCCGATAAACATGTAGCTTTGATCGCCAATCTTTCCCATACCTCCGATCATGGCCTTATCGTCTTTGAAATTTCGGTCTCCATGGAGTTCCAAAAAAGAATCCCCACAAATGGCTTTGATATAATCCAAGGTGTAGGGACGATTCGGATGACGCGACAACTGAACCCGCTGCCATGGCGTTAAATTTTTATAGATTTCCTTTTTGGTTTCGTTGAGTTTTTTTTCAATCTGCTTACAGGTATTGGTCACGTCAACATCACTCTCTTCACCTATCTGACAGGCCTTTTCATACTGTTCCTGTAGTTCTTTAATGGGCAGTTCAAATTCAAGATATTCCATAAACTTGCTTGCTGTTAATTAAGTCAGTTTACAAAGATAGAATTTTGTTTTTAGGTGGCGGCTTTGCGCTGGCGTTTTCTTTTCCATACCTTCAGTATGCCGTTGGCGATCACCGTAATAAGGATCAAGCCCGCGCCGTAGTAGAATTGCGGACTCATATATTCGTCGGAACCCAAAATGAGCAGTGCCAGTAAGATACCATAAACCGGCTCTAAGTTGATGGTAAGCATAACGGTATACGGACTCAACCATCGCATCACATGAACCGAAGCGATAAACGCATAGGCGGTACAGGCAGACGCCAATAGCAATAAGTAGCCCCAGTCGGTGCCCGAAAGCTGAAAGAACGCCGTGGTAAACCTCCCTTCTATCAGTAGGTATAGGGTAATGCACGCTACCCCTGCAAGCAATTCGTAAAAGGTAATGGCTGCCGCTTTGTATTGCTGCGCATAGCGCCCATTGATCACCGAAAATAATGCTCCAAGAAAAGAGGCTGCTAGTGCCAGTAAGATGCCTTCGGTGTAATCGGTTTCCAGATCGAAAATCAAGTACAGCCCTGCCACTACTAATATTCCGAAGAACACCTCATACCCAATCACTTTCCGCTTAAAAAACAACGGTTCTAACAAGGATGTGAAGAAGGCACCCGTTGACATCACCGCCAGGGTAACCGAGACATTCGATACTTTGATCGCTCCAAAAAAGGTAATCCAATGAACGGCAATGATCAATCCCGACAGGGCGAATCCCAAAAGAGTGAGCGTTTTAAAACGCAATCCTATTTTTCTCCAAGCAATAAAGAGCGCAATGAAGATACTTGCCAACAACATGCGATACCAGACAAGGGGAATAGCATCAATGGTTATGAGCGCCCCCAGAACGGCGGTAAATCCCCAGATAAATACGATTACATGAAGATGCAGGTACTGACGTACATTATCGTTTTGCATTTCGAAGCAAGTATATCGCTAAGATAGCAAAGACAAAGTTGGGAAACCACGTCGCAATGAAGGGTGAGAAATCACTTTGTTCAGCCATGGTTCCGAAGATTTTATCAAAGAAGATAAAGACCATTCCGATACTAATTCCGATGGCCAAATTGACGCCCATCCCTCCGCGTCGCTTCATGGAAGAAACCGCCACGGCTATGATGGTTAAGATATAGGCAGAAACAGGTATGCTCCAGCGTTTCCAACGCACTACTTCGTAGCGATTTATGTAGGACGATCCTTTTGCCTTTTCCCGCTGAATGAAGGTGTTGAGTTGTGTAAAGTTTAAGGTTTCGGCTATGTATTCCACCGGCGTAAGATCTTCTATATCGAAGGTAAAGACCGTATCGAGTTTGGGCTGATAGATCAATTCGTCTTCATTGGCACCTACAATGCGCTTATTGTAATTGAAGAGCGTGTAGGTGCTATCCTCAACATTGTATTGAATGCTTCCAGCCGAGATTTTGTATTCCAATTCATTTCCGTCGAAATGTTCTAAGGTGAAGTTATTCCCCCGATTTTGATTGACATTAAAGTAACTTACATAAATATACTCATCGTCATTAATTTGACGATAGACATTGGTTTGGTCGCGATCTTGCGTCCCTTTTTTAAGATAATTGTATTTGAACTCATTAAACCCTTTACTCGCCATTGGAGCCAGGTACATTCCCAACACCAAGGCACCAATACAGACTATGGTGGCACCAATCATATAAGGCCGTAGAAATCGGTAGAAGGATACACCACTACTCAAAAAAGCAACCACTTCGGTATTATTGGCCAATTTTGAGGTAAACCAAATCACCGAAAGGAATAGGAACAGCGGAAACAAGAGATTCGCAAAATAAATAGTAAAGTCCAAATAATATTTGGCCACTTCAATGAAGGGTACCTCATTGGCCAGGATCTTATCGATCTTTTCGGCCAAGTTAACGGTAATTCCTATGGGAATAAACAGCAGCAACATAAGCACAAAAGTGCCCAGGTATTTCCGCAGTATGTATCGGTCTAAGATACTCAGCATCCTATAAGCGTTTATCCATTTGTTGTACCATGGTATTCTTCCAAGCAAAAAAGGTGCCTGCCTTGATCTGCTTCCGGGCTTCTCGTGTCAACCATAGGTAGAACCCGAGGTTGTGTATGGTGGCAATCTGTCTCCCCAACATTTCATTGACCGAAAATAAGTGTCGAAGATAAGCTTTGCTGTAGGCGGTATCCACCCAGGTGATTCCCATCGGATCGATCGGGGAGAAATCATCTTCCCACTTTTTATTTTTGATATTGATAGTGCCTTCTGCCGTAAACAGCATTCCATTTCTTCCATTTCTGGTAGGCATCACGCAGTCAAACATATCGATCCCTAACGCAATATTTTCTAATATATTGATCGGGGTTCCCACACCCATGAGGTATCGCGGTTTTTCCTTCGGAAGAATTTCCGTCACTACTTCGGTCATGGCATACATTTCCTCGGCCGGCTCCCCTACTGAGAGTCCGCCTATCGCATTTCCCGCAGCGCCTACGGAAGCGATGTATTCTGCCGACTGTTTCCGAAGGTCCTTATAGGTACTCCCCTGCACAATCGGAAAGAAGGTTTGATCATAGTCGTATGCCAAAGGAGTGTTGTCTAAATGGGCAAGGCACCGATCCAACCATCGATGCGTCATGTGCATCGATCGTTTGGCATAGTTGTAATCGCAAGGATACGGAGTACATTCGTCGAACGCCATAATAACATCAGCGCCGATCAGACGTTGAATTTCCATCACACGTTCTGGGGTGAAAAAGTGATAACTGCCATCAATATGTGATTTAAACTTCACGCCCTCCTCTTTAATCTTTCGGTTCGCTGAAAGCGAATACACCTGATACCCGCCACTGTCGGTAAGAATATTACGTCCCCAGTTCATAAACTTATGAAGTCCGCCCGCCTTTTGAATGATATCGGTCTGCGGACGAAGGTACAAATGGTAGGTGTTTCCCAAAATGATATCGGGATTGATCTCTTCCTCTAATTCGCGTTGATGCACCCCTTTCACCGTCGCAACGGTCCCTACCGGCATGAAGATCGGCGTCTCTACCGGGCCATGTGCCAATTGTATGGTTCCGGCACGGGCGCGGCTGTTGGGATCTGTGGCTTCTAGTGAAAATTGCATGTAGCGTGCGTTTCGTTACTCGGACTGCAAAGATAGAATGATTTATGAGTTTCTTCGGAAATATGAACCCCAATTGGAACCCAACGAGTAATTAACGACAATTCGTTAATAAATGCTGAACCGCTCCCTTTGTTACCCCTCCCTAAAGTAGTACTTTTGAAGCATCAAAATTACGATGATATGCCAGAAATCGCAGCCCTCAACGACTTAGTTACTCAGGTTCGTAGAGATATTCTCAGACAGGTTCACAAGGTGAACTCAGGACATCCGGGTGGATCCTTAGGATGTACCGAATTTTTTGTCGCCCTCTATCAAGAATTAATGGAACACGATCCTAGCTTTTCGATGGATGGAAAGAATGAAGATCTTTTCTTTTTATCTAATGGGCACATCTCTCCCGTATTTTACAGCGTATTGGCGCGTTCGGGTTATTTTCCGGTGGAAGAACTACGCACCTTCAGACATATCGACTCTCGCTTACAAGGACATCCCACAACGCATGAAGGACTTCCGGGAATACGCATTGCTAGCGGAAGTTTAGGGCAAGGTATTTCGGTAGCTATTGGCGCAGCCGAAGCCAAGAAATTAAATAATGACAGCCATCTGGTATACACGCTTTGTGGTGACGGAGAATTGCAGGAAGGCCAAAATTGGGAAGCGATCATGTACGCAGCCGGAAATGCAGTTGACAACTTGATCGTTACTGTTGACCTGAACGGTCAACAAATTGATGGAGCCACTCAAAATGTGCTTCCGCTTGGAAATCTGAAGGAGAAGTTTACCTCCTTTGGCTGGCATGTACTGGACATCGAAAAAGGAAACGACCTGGAAGCGATCCTCACAGGAATGCGCAAGGCCAAAGAAGCAACCGGAAATGGAAAACCAGTGTGTGTCTTACTGCATACGGTGATGGGCAATGGGGTAGATTTCATGATGCATACGCATGCCTGGCATGGGAAAGCGCCAAATGACGAACAGCTAGAAACGGCCTTGGCACAGAACCCTGAAACCCTAGGAGATTATTAATATGAAATACCTTCTAATTTCCTTTCTTGCCCTATGCTGTCTCGTAAACGGAAAGGCACAAAACAAATCTGTACAATTGGATTATGAGGTAACCTATGCTATTCCTAGTCCAAAAAGAAATACAGTAGACACCATTGGGGTTCATTTTGCGAAAAGCGGAAAATTTCTATTCACCGATTCAAATACCATCGGAACGGAATTTAGTAAAGAAATTTTTGAAAATCGAGCCATTGATTTTTCAAGTGCTACCACCTCGATTCTGCTTGATACAGAAGTGTTGCAGCTCTTTTTTAATTACACACTGGGTAGAAGTACGGTCTACTTCGTCATGAATATGGAAGATATTATTCCAGTTACCAATGAACCACTAGGGAAAAAGCTTTCCATTATTTCTGAAAAAATAACGGATGCACCAAACGCTTCAGATAAGAAGTATGAAACTTATGCATTATATACAGCGGAGGAGCCGGAAAACATCATTACCCTCACGGTAGACCCCACTAGACCCGTAAACAATAATGCCATCATTGGCGAGTTCTTCAGGTTGATGTTATCGAAAACGAATAGCACTGCTGATGATATATCATTCGATATTCCTCAGGGATTGATCGTTTCGGTAGCCGTATCAGGTACTACCCTATTAAACGCAATTCAAATTGCGGATGTTACAACCAAAATCAATATTTCACACACCTTCAACATAGAGCAATGAAAACATATACAGATAGCGGAAAAAAAGATACGCGTTCAGGTTTTGGCGCCGGACTCACCGAATTGGGATTATCAAACCCAAACGTTGTAGCCCTCTGTGCCGATCTTACCGGATCCTTGAAGATGGATGAATTCAAAGAAAATCATCCAGAACGTTTTTTTCAGGTAGGAATTGCCGAAGCCAATATGATGGGAATTGCCGCCGGTATGACCATTGGTGGAAAAATTCCATTTACAGGAACCTTTGCCAATTTTTCGACCGGGCGTGTGTACGATCAAATTCGTCAAAGCATCGCCTACAGTGGGAAAAATGTAAAAATATGTGCCTCTCATGCCGGACTTACACTGGGGGAAGACGGAGCGACACACCAGATTTTAGAGGACCTCGGACTCATGAAGATGTTACCCGGTATGACGGTAATCAACACCTGTGATTTCAATCAAACGAAAGCGGCAACGATCGCGATCGCCGATCATAACGGACCAGTATATTTGCGATTTGGCCGCCCTAAAGTACCTAATTTCACACCTGAAAATCAAACCTTCGAAATTGGCAAGGCTATCACGCTACAGGAAGGGACTGACGTCACCATCATTGCCACTGGACACTTGGTATGGGAAGCACTAGAGGCCGCTAAGACACTTCACGAAGCAGGCGTTTCAGCAGAAGTCATTAACATTCATACCATAAAACCACTTGACGACGAAGCCATTCTAAGCAGCGTGCGAAAAACCGGCTGTGTGGTTTCCGCGGAAGAACATAACTATCTTGGCGGACTTGGAGAAAGTGTGGCGCGCGTGCTCACACAACAATTGCCTGCCCCGCAAGAATTTGTAGCTACCCAAGATACTTTTGGTGAATCAGGTACTCCAGAACAACTCATGGAAAAGTATGGATTAAACGCGGCTGCCATAACCAAAGCAGCTCACAAAGCTATGTCTCGGAAATAAAACGCAATCCTTATATATTCAGGTTTTAAGAATAAAAAAAGCCCGGTAGCTACCGGGCTTTTTTATGGGTTGTTGGATGCGTTCTTAATTCTCAGCATCTAAATGATCGTCGATTCCGTTCTCATCCTCATCGAAAATAATGGTGGTGATGGTAATCATATTGCTAGAAGTATTTACCTCCCGCTTTACCTCTACTTCATTCTTAGCAGCGTTTAACACCGGCTCATCACCTTCTGCGAAGGTATAGGTGTTGATGACAATCTCATCTCTCGTAGGACGTCCATCGCCATCATCGTCGGCATCAAAAATATTGAAATTCCCATCGCCATCCGTATCGTCGTCTTCTTCCGTTTGATTGTTGTTTAGATCTTCAAATACCGAAGGTATACCATCCATATCCTGATCGCCGATTTGACGCGCGTAGGTATTGAAGGTGAAAATCAATTGAGAATACAAAGGTATTCCTGAGTTGGGCGGCGCATCGGCATAATAGCCCAAGCCAGAAGGCACAAAGACAGCTCCAATTCCGAAGTCTTCAAAGCGAAGCGTACCATCGGGATTTGTTTCTTGAGAGGCCGCTCCCCTAAATTCTACCAGCGCATCCTGAAATCCATTTACCACGCCGGTAAGATCAAAGTTCAAAGGAGTGGCTGAACTACTGAACAGTTCATTATAGGGAATGTTATCAAATTCTTCCGTGAAATACCGACCTTCAAAGCGCAAGGTGGCGATATCGGCAAATTGGATTTCGTTACCGCCGCCTTCATTGACCACCAAGTAGTATAGTGTATAGGTAACTCCCGATTCCCGTGGGTCGTTCACTTCTTTGGAACGCACTTGTTCAATCAACGGAACCTTCTCGGCATTGTCGCCGGCCAGCGTATCAATTCTGATTCGAAAGTCGAAACCTGCCGTTGGATTCTCAAATTCTTCGTAATTATAGAAGTGAGACTGTAAAAATTCTTCAATTTCTGCTTGTGATTCTGCGGCTTCTTCCGCGCGGTCCCGTAACGGAATACCGTCGGCTCCACCGATGTCGTCATCCTTTCGGCAAGACACAAAAACGGACGCCATAGCAAGCATTACAAGGAGTAAGGAAACATTTCTATTCATCATCTTTTTTTGAGGGCGCAAGATACAATTTTCTAGTATTTTTGTCACTTATTATAACGTCCAAATTTAGCAGGTTGTATGCGGGTTGACAAATATTTATGGTGCATTCGGCTTTTCAAAACACGTAGTCAGGCGACACGGGCTTGTAAGAAAGGGCATGTGAAAGTATTGGAGGCTTCGGTAAAGCCCTCTCGTGATGTCTTTCCCGGAGATACTGTGGAGGTCCGAAAGAACCAAATCAACTATCAAATTGAGATTTTAGACCTCCCTCCCAGTCGGGTGGGCGCCAAATGGGTCGATCGCTATCGCAAGGATAATACACCTGACGAAGCGTTTGAACAACAGGAATTGCTCAAGGAAGCTCAAGATTACTATCGGAAGAAAGGCACCGGGCGACCTACCAAGAAAGACCGGAGGGATCTGGAAGATTTTGCCGACTCGCAATCGGATGAGGACTAAGGAATTTATATCTTTGAAAAAATATCATATCTGTGACCGCTACCGTTATTCTTACGCAAACTGAAATCGTCTACAAGATTCGTCGCATGGCTTTTCAAATTTATGAGACTAATGCTTCCGAAAAAGAAATTGTTATTGCCGGCATCGCGGACAATGGGTTTATCCTGGCAAAACGTCTCAAAACATGGGTCGAAAAAATTGCGCCCATTACCGTTCATCTATGCGAAGTTACTATTGATAAGGAGCATCCCAGAGCCCCGATTAAAACGAGCTTATCAGCTTCAGAATATGCCGAAAAATCGGTAGTATTGGTAGATGATGTGTTGCATTCCGGTACTACCCTCATCTATGGAGTACGCCATTTTTTATCGGAACCGTTAACGCAATTTAAAACGGCCGTATTGGTAGACCGAAATCATAAGAAATATCCAATCAAAGCCGATTTTAAAGGAATCTCGTTATCGACTTCCCTGAATGAAAACATCAAAGTTTATTTAGACGGAACCAACGATCGGGCCCTCTTAGAATAATCGCAAGAGGATATCTTCCACAATGTCTCGAAGGGAACGATCATCCACTGCTACCGTGATCGAGGCTTGATTGTAATAAAACCCTCTTTCAAAGAGATGTTTCCGAATAAACTCTTCCAACAATTCCTCGGTTTCTAGGTGGGAAATTACTGGACGTTTGTTTCGCTCTGGAAACAAACGCGCTGTCAAGGTTTGAATCGAAGCTTTCAAATAGACGGTCTGCACAGCGTCGCTTTTCCTGATCGTTTCCATTACTGTTCCGTAACAAGGCGTTCCTCCCCCGAGGGCGATTACTTGCTGTTCTTTATCATCTAACCAGTGCGCAACGGCTGCTGCTTCTTTCTTTCGGAAATACACTTCACCTTTGTCCTGAAACAACTGGGTGATGCTCCTTCCTTCCGTTTGTTCTAAATAATGATCTAGGTCAACAAACGGAAATGACAGCGCTTCCGATAGCTTCTTTCCTACCGCCGTTTTCCCGCTACCCATATACCCTATTAAAAGTACTTTCATATGGTCAAAGGTACAAACTACAGCACACCCATACCACTCCCCTACAAATTCAAAAAATTATTCAAGAATAGGTTTGAATTATAAATTTAATGATAGTATATTTGCACCCGCATTCAAGGAAAGACCTGGTAGCTCAGTTGGCAGAGCATCTCCCTTTTAAGGAGAGGGTCCTGGGTTCGAGCCCCAGCCAGGTCACAACTACAAAAAGTCGACGCTATCACACGTTCGACTTTTTCTTTCTACGCACATACCGAGGTGCTGGAATTGGTAGACAGGCATGGTTGAGGGCCATGTGTCCATTAGGGCGTGTGGGTTCGACTCCCATCCTCGGTACAAAGGCTATCGTAATGATAGCCTTTTTTATTTGTTTACTGAATCAACCTAAGTTTTAAACATTTTTGTACCTTGGCATCACCAACCAAGACCTATGCACGTTAAGACGAAATTCAGTATTAAAGACCTGGAACATCTTAGTGGTGTGAAAGCACACACTATTCGAATTTGGGAAAAGCGCTACAATCTACTACAGCCGCATCGCACCGAAACCAATATTCGCTATTACGATGTTGAAAACCTAAAACGCCTGCTCAACATTACCTTTTTATATCACGAAGGTATAAAGATCTCAAAAATTGCTGGCTATGATAGTACTCAGTTAAAAGAAACTATCGATCAGTTTGCAGAGAACCGCACCGAGAGTCATGCCATCAATGCTTTTAAAACGGCTATGTTTGAATTTGATGTGCGGGCCTTTTCAAACACCTACCAACAGCTTGTCAAAGAACGGTCGTTTCGGGCGGTGTTTGAGCATGTCTTTCTTCCGCTGCTACACGATATTGGCGTGCTTTGGCAGACCGGAGCGATTGACCCGGCCCATGAACGCTTTATTTCCGAATTGATAAAACAAAAAGTAATTCTTCAAATAGAGGCACAGCAACAACTCCCAAAGATGGTAGATAAACCCGTGTTCTGCCTCTACCTTCCCTATGGCGAAATACATGAAATCGGCCTCCTGTACACCTATTACGAACTGTTGAATCAAGGGTTTTCAGTAGTGTATTTAGGTGCCAACATTCCAACACAAAGCCTGCCGCATGTGGTAAAACATTACGATTCCTTAGTGTTTGTCTCGTATCTCACCGTACAACCTCAGGAACAGCGCATTGAAGACTATGTATCCGACTTCAATAATGAAATTGCCTTAGGCTCCCACCGCAAACTATGGCTGATGGGCGGCAAGATACGCGGGCTCTCCAAACGCGATTTTCCGAAGCACCTAAGCCTTATCCACAATGTAGCGGAGCTCGAAAAGAAGCTGGAAACATTAAAGAAATGATAAAATTCAATTGATAGTTCTTTATTGTTTAAATATAATGTACATTCGTTAAACAAAATGAAAGCATCCATCGCTATTATCGGATCCGGCTTTTCCAGCCTTGCAGCAGCCTCTTATCTGGCGCAAGCGGGTCATTGGGTTACCATCTACGAGAAAAACGAAACCATTGGAGGACGTGCACGACAGTTTCAGAAAGAAGGCTTTACCTTCGATATGGGCCCCACCTGGTATTGGATGCCCGATGTGTTTGAGCGATTCTTTCAGGATTTTGGAAAACACCCATCAGACTATTATGAACTGGAAAAATTAAATCCTGCCTATACGGTTTACTTCGGAAAAGAAGACACCATCACCATAGAGGATACACTCGAAAAAATTTGCATGGCCTTTGAACGAGAGGAAGAGGGCAGCTCGAAAAAATTAAGGCATTTTATGGACATGGCCTTAGACAACTATAACATTGCCATTAAAGATCTCGTTTATCGCCCGGGTGTGAGTCCGTTAGAATTGGTAACCCCCGTAACTATGAAGAAGATAGGGCAATTCTTCAGCACGATCAGTAAGGAGGTCCGTAAAGAATTTACCAATCCGAAGCTCATTGCGATTCTGGAGTTCCCGGTATTATTTCTCGGCGCAAAGCCTTCGGACACCCCTGCTTTCTACAGTTTCATGAATTATGCCGATTTCGGTTTGGGTACCTTTCATCCTAAAAAAGGAATGCATGCCGTGATACAGGGCATGGAGACGCTGGCGCGTTCTCTGGGAGTTACAATTAAAACCAACCATCCTGTTTCCGAAGTACTTATTGATAATCGCACAGTCACAGGCATACGCGCCAAGGGTATGGATATTGACGCGGATGTTGTTGTAAGTGGTGCCGATTATCATCATACCGAGCAATTATTACCTAAACCCTTGCGACAATATTCGGAAGCCTACTGGAACAAACGCACCTTTGCCCCCTCGGCCTTGTTATTTTACGTTGGTTTTGAGAAACCTCTTAAAAATGTAGAGCATCACACCTTATTCTTTGACGTACCCTTTGAAGCGCATGCCGTGGACATTTATGATCTTCCCAATTGGCCTAAGGAGCCATTGTTTTACGCTAGTTTCCCTTCAAAAACAGATACTTATATGGCGCCCGAAGGAAAGGAGGCCGGGATTTTTCTCATTCCCCTTGCGCCGGGACTTGACGATACGTCAGCCTTGCGTGAGGAATACTTTGAAAAAATTATCAGTCGTTTTGAATCATTGACCCAACAGGACGTAAAAAATTCTATTATATTTAAGGAATCCTTCTGCATCGAAGATTTTGTGAAGGAATATAATTCGTATAAAGGCAATGCCTATGGATTGGCCAATACCTTACTGCAGACAGCGTTCTTGCGACCCAATTTAAAAAGTAATAAAGTGAAACAATTATTCTTTACCGGCCAACTCACAGTTCCAGGACCCGGTGTGCCACCGGCCCTGATTTCCGGAAAACTCGTGGCTGGTTTGGTAGAAAATTCACTTCAGAAAAAACATCAAAAATCTAAGTCGGTTGCCACATGAAAATACTCTTTGATTCCGTTTCCCATCGTTGCAGTAAGACGGTGACCCAATCGTACAGCACCTCTTTCTCGCTAGCGACCAAGATGCTGTCCCCAACCATTCGGCAGGACATTTACAATATTTATGGTTTTGTAAGGCTTGCAGATGAGATTGTAGACAGCTTTCACGATTATGAGAAAGAATCGTTATTCAACCGGTTTGAACAAAGTCTCGAACAAGCCCTGGCAGAACGCATTAGTCTAAACCCTATTCTAAATTCATTTCAGGAAACGGTACATGCGTATGATATCGATAGAGCGTTAATCGCGGCCTTTATGAAGAGCATGCGCATGGATCTCACTAAAAAAGTGTATCTGTCTGAAGAAGAATATCACGAATATATTTACGGTTCGGCAGATGTCGTGGGATTGATGTGCCTCAAAGTGTTTGTAAAAGGAGATGCTGAAAAGTACGAAGCGTTGAAAGAAGCTGCGATGCACCTGGGCTCAGCTTTTCAGAAGGTTAATTTCTTACGAGATTTGAAAGCCGATTACGAAGGATTGGATCGCACCTATTTTCCAAATACCAATCTGGAAGCCTTAGATGAAGCGTCAAAACAACAAATAATCGCAGATATTGAAAACGATTTTCACTTAGGATACAAAGGAATTTTACAGCTTCCGGCCGAAGCTAAATTTGGAGTTTTTATGGCCTATCGCTACTATCGCAGGCTGCTCAAAAAACTCAGTAAAACCCCGGCCATAGAAATAAGAAAAACGCGTATACGAGTGCCGAATTACGAGAAGTTTGGCATTTTAACGCGTAGCTATGTTAAATACCAATTAAAGCTCGTTCGATGATAGATGTATTGCTCTGGATCGCCATTTTTTTAGGAACCTTTTGCATAATGGAGTTTATGGCGTGGTTTACGCATAAGTATGTAATGCATGGCTTCTTATGGTCGCTTCACAAAGACCATCATAAAAAAGATCACGGTAGCTGGTGGGAGCGCAATGACCTGTTCTTCATCTTTTATGCGGCCGTAAGTATTGGTTGTTTTATCGGATGGAACTATTATGGTTTTTGGGCAGGATTGCCCATCGGCTTGGGTATTTTTGGATACGGACTCACCTATTTCTTCGTGCATGATATCTTTATTCATCAGCGTTTTAAAATGTTTCGCAATGCTAATAATTGGTATGCCAGAGGAATTCGAAGAGCTCATAAAATGCATCACAAGCACCTCGGAAAGAAGGATGGAGAATGTTTCGGAATGTTGTTCCCTCCTTTGAAATACTTTAAACGATAAATGCAATACCTCTATCTGTGGTTAGACCTGGGGTCTTTAGCGGTTCCCTTGCTTTTCAGCTTTCACCCGCGATTGGCCTTCTATAAAAAGTGGCGCTTCTTCTTCCCTGCGGTACTCTTTATGATGCTTATCTTCCTCCCCTGGGATATCGCCTTTACCCACCACGGTTTTTGGGGCTTTAATGAGGACTATCTATCCGGGATCTACCTATTAAATTTACCGATTGAAGAATGGCTCTTTTTCCTGTGTATTCCCTACGCTTGTATCTTTAGTCATTACGCCCTCCTCACCTTACTCCCAAAGCTGGTACTTCCTAAAAGAGTGACAGGGTATATTTACGTGGTACTTGTAAGTGTCTTAATCATCGCACTGTGGTATGGATACCTGCAATGGTATACATCGCTATGCTTCCTCTATGCGTTGCTCTTACTAGGGATTGTCTATAATACCCGCCCTCGTTGGTTGTCTGAGTTTTTTCCTACCTATCTCTTTATCTTGATTCCCTTTTTTCTGGTTAACGGATTACTCACCGGAAGTTGGATAGACGAAATGGTGGTTTGGTACAACAACGAGGAGAATTTTGGTGTACGCTTTGGAACGATTCCCGTGGAAGACACCATTTACAATTTGGGCATGTTGCTTACGGTATTTGCCGGAATGTCCTTTCTGGAAGCTCGTTATGAACGGAAGCGCTCGTAGCTATTCTTCCGCCAGCAAGCGATCCAGCAGGCGAAAAACCGATTCAGAATCCCACTGCGCCGCTCCGGTCTTCTCGATCACAATCGCACCGCTCTTACTGAGCACCCAGGTTTTAGGAATGCTTTGTGAAGCCAAGGCCGTAGGCGGACTTTCAAGCGGTCTATACACCGGAAATCGATACTCTTTAGCCTCCATAAAGCGTTGGATGACCGCTTCCTCTTCCGAAGAGACAAAGTAAAAATCAACAATATCTCCGTAAGCATCATATAAATTCTGCAAGGAAGGCATTTCGGCAACGCAGGGTGGACACCAGGTAGCCCATACGTTAATGATGGTTACACGACCTTCAGATTGCTTCAATGTATAGGTTTCAGAATCGCGGGTAAGCTTCCAGTGGTAATCGCTTAAGGATGTTTGGTTTTCGGCTTCTATTTCAGACGGACTCCACGAAAACAACCGTTGTAACCCTACCTGCAACGGCATACGTGTTTGAGGAATCAACAGCAGCACCACAAAGGCGATCAACAGTATATTAGATATATTTTTCTTCAGAAATTCCATTCCATAAAAATACTACATTTAGTGAAGTTCCCTATGTGAACCAACTTTATCAAGTGTTCATATTTTGAGAACTTTTAACATTTTTTTAGCTTTTATTATTTTGTATAATGCTTTTTAACGACTTATTTGTGTTTTCATAGCGTTTCGCTAGCCCCCAATATTTTTGTAGCTAATATTTTTCACATGAAAATACTTTGCATAGCGCTTCTGTGTAGCGTTCCCATATTTGCCCAAGTAGGTATTGGAACGGTAAGTCCAACAGCCAGTTTAGACATCGATGGGGATTTGCGGATCCGGGTGGTGAATGAGGAAATGAACAAGGACGTTGCCAAAGACTCGGTACTTGTATTATCGCGTGATGGAACGGTCAAAAAAATTGAAGCCATCGAAATAGTTGACAAAGCCTTGCCTACCGTTTTAAAAGGTAGTTTTAGTAGTAGTACAGTATTCTCAATTTCGCTCGCTTCTGGAAGTGCGATACTACCATTTGACGCTGAAGATTTTGATGCCAATGATGAATTTGACACGAGTACCTATACCTATACAGCCGGTCAGGACGGTATTTACGCCATAAGCGTGCAAATTAAAGCGACAGCCAGTCTTGGGGTAGCTACGAATTTTGGGGTCTCCATTCTTCGGAATGGTAGTATCATTTCACAGAATAGCTTCGCGAACGTGGGAATTTTAGGAATCAACGCGACGCCACCCCTGCGGCAATCTACCAACTTGGTAGCACTGTCGGCTGGCGATACTATTCATTTTGAAGTATTGGGCGATATCGCGCTAGGCACGATAGACCTCTTCGGAACCACCACTGAAAGTTATTTTACTATTCATCAGGTACGATAAAAAAAGTCCGCTTTTCAGCGGACTTCCTTACTTCTAAAAATCAAATTACTGATTCTGTATTTTGATCAGGTTCAAGGCAGAACCTTCACGATACCACTTAATCTGCGTATGGTTATAGGTGTGATTCGCTTTGATAGTGTCTTTGCTTCCGTCGCTGTGCACCACTTCAATCGTTAGTGGCGTGTCGGGTGCAAACTCCGCAATGTCCACAAAATTGAAGGTATCATCTTCCTGGATCAAATCGTAATCCTTTTCATTGACAAAGGTAAGCGCCAGCATTCCCTGTTTCTTCAGGTTGGTTTCGTGAATTCTCGCAAAGGACTTCACTAAAACAGCGGCAACTCCCAAATGACGTGGCTGCATAGCCGCATGCTCTCTCGACGAACCTTCTCCGTAGTTGTGATCTCCCACAACAATGGTTTTAATACCCGCCTTCTTGTATTCGCGTTGAACATCCGGCACTCCATTGTACTCACCATCCAATTGATTCTTCACAAAATTGGTCTTCTTGTTAAAGGCATTCACAGCGCCAATTAGGGTGTTGTTGGAAATATTATCTAGATGTCCGCGATAACGTAACCAGGGACCTGCCATTGAAATATGGTCGGTAGTACATTTTCCGAAGGCCTTAATCAACAATTTCACCCCTTGTAATTCACTATCCTGAATAGGCTTAAAGGGAGTTAGCAATTCCAGACGTTCACTGTCGGTAGCCACTTTCACTTCCACACTGCTTCCGTCCGCTTGAGGCTCTAAATACCCATTATCTTCTACGTCAAATCCTTTAGGGGGAAGTTCAATCCCGGCAGGTTCATCTAATTTTACTTCTTGACCCTCCTCATTGATTAGGGTATCATTTGCAGGATCAAAATCTAATCTACCCGAGATAGCAATAGCCGCCACCATTTCGGGCGACCCTACAAAGGCGTGGGTATTAGGGTTTCCATCGGCACGCTTCGAGAAGTTTCGGTTAAAGGAATGTACGATAGTATTCTTTTCTTCTCCCATCAAATCACTACGATCCCATTGGCCTATACACGGACCACAAGCGTTGGTAAATACGGTAGCTCCTAAATTTTCAAAAACCTGTAGGAGTCCGTCGCGCTCTGCCGTGAATCGAATTTGCTCACTTCCGGGGTTAATCCCGAAATCACTTTTCGGCTTTAGTTTTTTATCGATAGCCTGTTGCGCAATAGAAGCAGCACGAGTAAGATCTTCATACGAAGAGTTTGTACACGAACCTATTAATCCCCACATCACATTAATGGGCCAATCGTTTTCTTTCGCCTTGGGTCCTAGTTCTCCTACCGGCGTCGCCAGGTCGGGTGTAAAAGGTCCATTTAAGTGTGGGCGTAATTCTGAAAGATTGATCTCGATCACTTGATCGAAGTACTTTTCAGGATTTTCATAAACTTCCGGATCACCGGTAAGGTGTTCTCTAATTTTATTGGCCTCATCAGCGATTTCAGCACGTTCGGTAGCCCGAAGAAAACGTTCCATGGCATCGTCGTACCCAAAAGTAGAGGTGGTCGCTCCAATTTCGGCCCCCATATTACAAATGGTTCCTTTACCGGTAGCCGAAAGATTTTTCGCACCCGGCCCAAAGTATTCTACAATACAACCGGTTCCTCCTTTTACGGTAAGAATACCCGCCACTTTCAGAATTACATCTTTAGAAGCGGTCCAACCACTTAATTCTCCGGTCAACTTTACACCAATCAGTTTTGGGAACTTCAGCTCCCATGGCATTCCGGCCATTACGTCTACCGCATCGGCTCCTCCTACTCCAACGGCCACCATTCCTAATCCACCAGCGTTTACGGTATGCGAATCAGTACCGATCATCATTCCACCCGGATAAGCATAATTTTCAAGTACTACCTGGTGAATAATCCCGGCTCCTGGTTTCCAGAAACCAATGCCGTATTTATTGGAAACAGACTCTAAAAAGTCGAACACTTCATTACTGGTCTCATTGGCTCGCTTCAAATCTTTCGCCGCTCCTTCTTTGGCCTGAATAAGGTGGTCACAATGAACCGTGGTAGGTACCGCTACTTTGTTCTTTCCGGCTTGCATGAATTGAAGCAACGCCATTTGCGCGGTAGCATCCTGACATGCAATTCGATCAGGTGAAAATTCTACGTAATCTTTCCCGCGCACGAATGCTTTATCAGGAGTTCCATCCCATAGATGGCTGTATAATATTTTTTCTGAAAGGGTAAGCGGTTTCCCAATAATTTCGCGGGCTTTATTGATGCGTTCCGGCATCTGCGCGTACACCTTTTTTATCATCTCAGTATCGAAGGCCATAAATTCTTTTTTTGGTTTTTGAAGTGTTGCAAAAATACAAAATATAAAACGTCTTTAAAAATAAGTAACAAAATAGCTATAAACCGAAGAATATTTCAATAAAACGTAATTTATACTGAAATATAATACGTGTATTTGAATTTTTAGTACATAAAATTATCATTTTGTTAATTGTGTGGTTGGAATTTTTTCGTTATTGCCGGAGCCTCTCGAAGATCCATCATCGGTTTTTCATAATATCGGTAAAGGAGGTAGGCACACCCAATGGTAAGCGCTATGTACGCGAGCGAAAAAACAGGAAGCCATCCATCGGGTAACGCGGCGATGGGAACATAGGTGTTGAGCAACTGCAACAGGATGGAATAGTGCAGTAGATACATAGAATACGAAATAATACTGATAAAGGTAATGGGTCGAGACAGCCAAACGGGAGCCTTCCTCAAAGAGGATAACCAAGGGAGCCACAATGCGATGGCCAAAGAACACAGCGGGAAGTACAGCACGTTATAGAGCCAGGGCGCTTCCGTGATAGTATGTGAGGCTATATAGGCATGTAATCCGAAGAACAACAACAAACCGATGAATACTCCATGGAAACGCCACTGATACCATTGTTTCGAAGCGACCTTTGATAGATACGCAAAAAGAACCCCATAAAAAATGGAGTCGATTCTGTACAACACTACCGCCCGTAATTCAATATTCCATTGTTCTAAGGTAGTTAAGGTATGGGTGCTTGTAAAGACAATCTTTGTACACAAGAAAAGTAGCAATAAGAAGACAGTTACCAGCAAAAACTGTCGTTCTCTCTTTAGTTTGGTTCCGAAGAGCACGGCGAGCCATAACAGCAAAGGTCCTATGATATACGCAACCTCTTCCACCGGCAAGCTCCAGGATTCTGTGAAGAAAATATCCATACCGGAAGTAATGTTCTGAAGAAAGAAAAAGTACTTCGGAAGGCTCTCCGGCAGGTTTCTTCCTATAATCAATACCAACAGAATATTCAGCAGCAGGACTAAATAGTAGTTTGGAAGGGTTCTGAACCAGCGACGAATCAGAAAATAAAAGAGTTGCTTTCTATGAAACTGTGAATCGGTAACGATCCGGTACAAGATGCGGCCGATCAAAAAGCCACTTAGCACAAAGAAGAGTTCTACCCCTAGCACGCCAGAGAAGGTAATAAGGGTCACCCAAGACCCCGAGGCCTCCGGAAAGACCCAAAACGAATGAGCGCCTACCACAAACAAAATCGCTGCGGCGCGCATTACGTCTAATCCAAATATTCTATTTTTTACGGGAGATGAAATCACCTTCGATACTACTGTAAAACGAAGGTACGCAAATTGGCAGAATACGACTTCCTAAAACAAGCCGCGAATGATCTCCTCTATGGATAAGCCTTCTGCTTCCGCCTTGTAATTCTTGATCATACGATGGCGTAGGATTCCAGTGGCTACCTTCTGAACGTCTTCTATATCGGGAGAGAATTTACCATGTAAAGCGGCATTCGCCTTAGCCGCTAAAATAAGGTTTTGAGAAGCCCTCGGTCCGGCACCCCAGTCAATGTAATTCCTAACGGTCTCCGTAGCTGCGGAACCTTTTGGACGCGTCTTGCTCACCAGTGTAACCGCGTATTCTACTACGTTGTCGGCTACCGGAATCTTTCGAATCAATTGCTGGTACTTCAAAATCTCCTCGGCATTGAACAATGCCTGAACGGTTTCTGTTTGGTCGGTAGTTGTTGTTTTTACCACTTCTACCTCTTCGTCGAAGGTGGGATACTCTAAGTTGATAGCAAACATAAAGCGGTCTAATTGCGCTTCGGGTAATGGGTAGGTACCTTCTTGTTCGATAGGGTTTTGGGTCGCCAATACGAAATACGGCAAGGCTAATTTATAGTGATTGCCGGCTACTGTAACGGCACGTTCCTGCATCGCCTCGAGTAAGGCGGCCTGTGTTTTAGGAGGCGTCCGGTTAATCTCATCCGCCAGAATAATATTCGCGAAAACCGGTCCTTTGATAAATTTAAACTCACGATTCTTGTCTAAGATTTCAGAACCCAGAATATCACTCGGCATCAGGTCGGGTGTGAACTGAATCCGTTTAAATTGAAGACCTAGCGTTTGCGCCACTGTATTCACCATCAATGTTTTTGCAAGTCCGGGTACTCCTATTAACAGGGCATGACCTCCCGAAAAGATGGATAATAACACCTGTTCGATCACCTCATCCTGGCCCACAATGACCTTTTTAATTTCTTGGCGTAAGGCGTTATATCGTTTTACCAGTTGTTCTACAGCGGCTACGTCTGACATATAGTTTGTTTAAGATTGTGTTTTTAACCAATTGCTAGAAAACTGGCAATCGTGATAATCTTCATTTACGTTAATATAGGTTTCCTGAATTTTTTTCTCTTGCCATTTTTCGATGGCTCGAATCTGTTTTTCTTTCAACGCCAATTCCTTGACCTTTTCGTAATCCTTTACGAAATCTGCCGTATGCTCGTCGTAGCGACCGGTAATGGTTAGAATTTTAAAGCTGCTTTTCCCCGTGTAATCGCGATCGGTGTAGACCTTAGAAATCTCACCCTCTTTTAGATTATACACTTGCGCACTCAAGGTAGGGTCCATTTTTGTAAGGTCAAATCGTGTGTCGAAAGTAACAGGGTTCGAAAGCTGCCCGCCATCGTTTCGAGTTTCTTCTTCGTCGGAGTACATCTTAGCTGCTTCCGCGAATTCCAGTTCACCCGCTACAATTTTTGCACGAATCGAATCAATTTCCACACGTGCTTTGTCGATGATCTCTTGAGACACTTCCGGAAAGAGAATAATATGACGCACGTCAATTTCTTGTCCGCGTACCTTATCGACCTTCAGAATGTGAAAACCGAACTCGGTTTCAAATGGCTCGCTCACTTCCCCTTCACGTAGGGAAAAGGCGACATCCTTAAACTTTTTGTCGTAAGGAGAGCTCTTTTTGATACCCGGAAGCAATCCACCCTTCGAGGCACTTCCATCCTTGGAATACAGCACCGCCTTAGAAGCAAAGCTGGAACCATTTTCCACTATATCTCTTCGGAATTCATTCAAACGATCGATTACACGTTGTTTGGCCGCTTCCGTTACTTCAGGTTCAATAACAATCTGAGCCACTTCCACCTCGGCACTGAAGGTAGGACGTTCACTTTCGGGAATGGCGTAGAAGAACTCACGGATCTCTTCTGGGGTAATTTCTACATTCTCCACCACTTTTCGTTGCATTTCCCCCGCCAACTGCAGGGTTTTGTTCACCTCAAACAGCTCCGAACGAAGTTCGGCGATACTGCTTTTCTTGTAATAAGCGGCTACTTTTTCTTCACTTCCCAGCTCACTTACCATATATTGGATCTGCTGATCGATACGGCCATTGATTTGCGCATCAGGAATCAAAATACTATCGATCTTGGCGTGGTGCGCGTATAGTTTATCCTCGAGCAGTTTTCCTAACAATTCACATCGCGAGATATCTTCTGTTGGAATGCCTTGCGCTTGTAATTCTACATAACTTTTGTCAATATCGCTGTCGAGCACTACGTAATCTCCAACTACCGCCGTTACCCCTTCCGCTTTAAAACGTTTAAAAGGCTGAATGCTGTCTTTCGTAGGTAGGGAAACAGGTTCTTCTGTGATCGCGTCATCCGAACGAACCGTTAGCGTACTATCGATGGTCGTCGTTACTTGTGCCAACGTCATTCCCGGAACACACAGCAGGAGGCCTAACAGCAGGCTAATTGAGTGTATAGGTTTCATATTTCTTGTTATTAATCGCATCTTTCGTTATATTTTTTTCCAGTTTTCTAATCAATTCTAGTTTTCGCTTGTTCAGAATGATCTGTTCGATCGTAGGACGAACAAATTCAATCGGTGCGGTATCAGTAGGCATGAGCACCTCCGTAATTTTCACCAAATATACTCCTAATGAATCTTGTAGTTGCCTCAAATTGGAATTTTTTAGATCATTAGAAGGATAGGTCGCTAAAGGTGGAATCGCCGTTCGCAACGATTTGAACTTCACCCAGGTCGAGTCGTTGAGGTTATACGACTTAAATTGAATGCTCAGCTCGTCTAAACGCTGTTGATCTTCTTCATTAAAACGCGACAGCCACGTACCCGTTTCATTCAGGCGGTTAAAACCCTCTCCTACTTGCACATATCGCACTTTCACCAACGGTTCATTCAGGGTAAAGGTTTCTTTGTTCTCTTCATAAAAACGCAGATACTCTCCTTCAGAGATGGCACTGTCCAACTGTTTGGCAACGATTGCATTTTTATAGGCTTCGGTGTACAAATCGGTCTTGTATTCGTCCACCAGCTTATCGTAGGTTTCCTGATCGTCTTCCGGTAGGTTAATCTTCGCCTGATCGATCAACAGTTGTTGGGTAGCCCAACGATTGATGTAGGTATTCACAAGCATCGTACTATCTTCAGGAGTAGCGTCAACAGGTACCAATGCTCTGATATCCGATTCGTACAGATAGGTATCGTTGACACGAGCTACAGGAGTTTCTTGTGATTCTTGTTTAAAATAATCACACGAAAAACAAACACATAATCCTATAAGCAAAATGCCGTACCGCATTACGATTGTAGTTCTTTCTTTACTTTTTTAAGCACTTTTTGGTTCATCTTTACCGGATATTTTTTCCGCAGTGATTCCATCCACGCGCGCTCTAATTCTTGTTGATAATCACTTAACACCCGTCCTTTCACTTCTTCTAATTGCTTCGGACCGGGCGCCAGAATTTCTGAGACAGCTACCACAATAAACGAACCATTCTCGTTATAGATCTTAGAAATTCCTAATTGCGGTTTGAAATCTGACGGCAAGGCTTGGTGTCCCAATTCAAACGTTCCTTCAGAAACCAGGGCAGAAACGGTTTCTTCCGTATTAAGTTTTTCCTTTAGCGCCTCTGCATTCAAGGTATCCTTTAGCCATGCAGCAGCTTCCTCCGCTTTCGCTTGGTTCGTAGCAGAAACGATGCGCGCCTTTACGCGCTTCTTCCATTGATAGGCGTTGCGGTGCTGTTCGAAATATCTTTCTAAACCGATGCTATCGGTCTTAGCCTTATTCCAAACATTCTGGTTCATCACATCAAAAATGAGGAGTCCGTCGCGATATTCATTGATCACAGCCGCATACTGATCATTTTCCAGCTCCAATTGATTTTTGTAATAATCCATCACCATATCGTGTTCAAAGGTATCGTACAAGGTGACCAGCGCTGCCCCTTTTTCTCTTGGCAATCGCAAACTTCGCTGCTTATCTTCAATAAACCTTGCGAAATCACTATAGCGATACTGTTTTTTACCGATGGTAAATAGCAAGGCATCTTCGGAAGCGTCTATACCCTCAAACGTCCATTTTCGCTTTTGCAGAGAATCGTTTACTAATTCCGTAAAGAATGGGATGTATTGCTCGCCTTTCGCAAACCCATATTTATCTTTAATATTGTTTGTGATCGTTGCTGTAACACGCTTTGCGCGATCTCCTTGCGACACGCGCTTTTCAAGATCTTCCTTCTGTGTTTCAAACGGCACCCGATCTAATCGTTCTTCAAGACGAATGATATGCCATCCCACTCTCGAGCGAACCGGTCCGGTGAGGTCTCCCGGATTTTCTAGGGCGTAGGCCGCTTCTTCAAAAGCTTCGGCACGAAGGTCTCCTCGACTGAAGGGACGCAATCGCCCGCCGTTTTTGGCCGAGGCCCTGTCTTCTGAATACTGCTTCGCCAACGCTTCAAAATCTTCTCCTTGCTGCAGCAACGTATTTAATTCATTGATACGCTCCTTAGGATCGAAAGTACGTGTTCCTGAATTGTCTGAGATCATAATATGCGATACCACAATTTGCGGCGGACGTGCACGACGGTCATTTACCTTTAAAATGTGATATCCGAAACTGGTTCGAATGATTTCTGAAATTTCACCAACGGGAGTCGCATAGGCTGCATCTTCAAAAGGATATACCATTTGAAATACCGAGAAATACCCTAAGGCGCCTGCGCGTTCTTTGGCACCGGGTTCTTCGGAGTAGGTCTTTGCCAAGGTTTCAAAATCTTCTCCTGCAACCGCTTTCTCACGAATAGAAACTATTTTCTGGTAGGCCGCCAAGGTGTCCTGAGGTAGGTCGTTGTAATTTACCTGAATCAATATGTGATTGGCGTCCACCTCTTCAAGACTGCGCTCGTAGGCCTCTTTGGCGAGATCTTCGGTAATTTTATCTTCGTAAATATAACTGCGGGAAAGTTGATCTTGATAGCGCGAAAATTCTTGTAAATAAGCCTTTTCAGTATCTAAGCCTTGTGCTCGGGCCTCGATGACCTTCAGCTTATAATCTACAAATAGGTCTAAATACCCTTCCACTGTTTTCTGAGATTCGTCTTGCACCAAATCCAGGTTTTTCTTGAAAACACGCTTGAATTCGGCGCTACTTATTGGCGTATCGCCAATAGTCATAAGCACCGCATCCTTCTGTTGTGCCGTACTTCCTACGGTGATAAAAAACAGCAGGCACACCCAACAAAAACAATTTTTCATATAATTTCTTTTTAGGCTGCGCAAAAATAGGAAAATCCCAGGGTTGCAACAACCCCTTCCCCTTCGGAAACCAACAACGTTTTTATCTCGATTTTATTTCTGAAGAGAAAAATGTACCTTGCTATTCTTAATCCAAGACGCATGAAGTACACTACGGAAGTTCTCATAGACGCGCCACGTGAGGAGGTAATCAAAAAAATGGACGATCCCGAAAACATGAAACATTGGCAGCGCGGACTCATGCAGTACCGCTTATTGGAGGGAACCCCAGGAGAGAAAGGCGCCACCATGGAATTGCATTATAAGATGGGTAAGCGAGAAATGGTTATGACCGAAACGATCCTCAAAAACAAGTTTCCGGTTGAATTCCATGCTCGCTACGACACTAAGGGCGTTGAAAATATACAGCAGAATTTTTTTCACGAGGAAGCGAACGGACAAACGCGTTGGATTTCGGAAAGCGAGTTTAAGTTTCAAAGTTTTATGATGAAAGCCATGGGATTTCTTATGCCCGGTGTCTTCAAAAAGCAATCTAAAAAATACATGGAAGACTTTAAGGCATTTGTAGAACAAGGTACTTCTGTAGCCGACTCATGAAACAGGTACAATTGATCTGGGAGTTTCGGGGTCCGAATGCCGCGAAAACCGCCGAGCATCACGCCCTTCATTTGGAAGAATTTGCACTCCAAGAAAAAATAGCGCCCTTTCTACATGGTACCGAAGTCGTGTCACCACATTGTTGTAGAGCGTATCTCGTAGTACCCGAATTGTATACGCAACAACTAAGAACACAACTAAAACCGCATCGCGGTAGATGGTATACTCCCAACAACGAATAAAGAATAACTCCCCGCTGTAACGAGGAGTCCAACTTGTCGTCTTTCTCAAAATTGCGTAATATTGCGCTTCAAAATTTATGTAGTATGAAATTTTTAAAGATTGCTATCTTTTTAGTGTCGGTTACGGCATTCGCACAGAATTCAAAGGTAGGAACCATTGATGTAGATTTTATCTTATCGAAAATGCCCGAATTAGAAGGCGTACAACAACAAGTGGACGCCTATGGAAAAGAATTGGACGCCGATTTGAAGAAGAAATTAGACGCCTATACCGCAGAGATCAACAACTTCAAAGAGAATCAAAATACGATGACGCTTAATCAGCGTAAAACGGCTCAGGATTCTATCATCGCAATGGAAACTGATATCAATCAATACCAACAAACCGCAAACCAGATGTTGGCATTAAAGCGGGAGGAGTTTCTTCAACCTTTGTATAATAAAATTGGAGATGAACTTGAAAAGATTGCGGAAGCGGAAGGCTACACGCAGATCATTCAGCGCAATGGGAACCTAATTTACATTGACAATCGCTATGATGTTACCTTGGCAGTGATCGCCGCCTTGGGAATCGAATTGAAAGAAGGAGAATAATATCGTTCTAAACTGAATAGAAAAAAGGCTCGGAATTCCGAGCCTTTTTTTTGTTATCGTGAATAATTAGGAGCTTCCTTGGTAATGGTTACATCATGCGGGTGACTTTCATGAATTCCACTGCTCGTGATCTTAACGAAGCGTCCGTGCTCTTTAAGGGATGCAATGTCCTTGGCGCCACAATAGCCCATTCCGGCCCGTAATCCGCCAATAAATTGCGTCATACTTTCTACCAATTCGCCTTTGTAAGGAACGCGCCCTACAATTCCTTCGGGCACCAGCTTCTTTATGTCGTCTTCTACATCTTGGAAATACCGGTCTTTAGAGCCTTTTTTCATGGCCTCTACAGACCCCATCCCTCGGTAGGATTTAAATTTTCGTCCTTCGTAAATGATCGTCTCGCCGGGAGACTCTTTGGTTCCGGCCAAGAGTGACCCCAACATAACACAGTCGGCTCCGGCGGCTAGCGCCTTCGGAATATCACCTGTATATCGAATTCCGCCATCAGCGATCACCGGCACTCCGGTATCTTTTAAGGCAGCGGCTACTTCTAAAACCGCTGAGAATTGTGGAAATCCTACTCCGGCGACCACACGGGTGGTACAAATAGAACCGGGACCAATGCCTACTTTCACCGCATCGGCACCTGCCTTTGCCAAATAATGCGCGGCGTCTGCCGTGGCAATATTACCAACTACCACATCTAAGGAGGGAAACTTGGATTTTACTTCTTTAAGCACCGACACCACGCCTTTGGTATGTCCGTGCGCCGTATCTATAATCACCGCGTCCACCTGCGCCTGTACTAATGCTTCGGCTCGCTCCACGGCATCGGCTGTTACGCCCAGGGCAGCAGCTACCCGCAAGCGACCGTATTCATCCTTATTGGCCATGGGCTTTTGGGTAAGCTTCGTGATGTCGCGGAAAGTGATCAGTCCTAAGAGCATGCCATCGTCTGAAACGACCGGCAACTTTTCAATTTTATTCTCCTGAAGAATGATCTCGGCATCTTTTAAGGAAGTGCCTTTACCCACGGTTACTAAGTTTTCTGAAGTCATTACTTCACGTAGCAACCGACTGTAATTTTTTTCAAAACGAAGATCGCGGTTGGTTACGATTCCGATAAGTTTTCCAGCATCATCTGTAATCGGAATTCCTCCGATGCTGTACTCGCTCATGGTTTTTTGAGCATCGCCTACCGTGGCATCGGGAGACAAGGTCACCGGATCCTGTATCATCCCACTTTCGGCGCGTTTTACTTTTCGCACCTCAGCCGCTTGCTGTTCGATGGTCATGTTTTTATGTAGCACACCGATACCGCCTTCCCGTGCAATGGCGATGGCCATGGCGCTTTCGGTCACCGTATCCATCGCGGCAGAAACGATAGGAACATTGAGCGTTATGTTTTTAGAAAATTGTGTTTTTATCGAAACTTCACGAGGCAGTACCTCTGAATACGCGGGAACCAGCAATACATCATCATACGTTAAGCCTTCCCCTAGAATTTTGTTGTCGTGTGCAGTCATTGCAATTAAAATTTATTTCCGAAGTCTCGAAAAATGTTCGTATTTAATTGCATGCAAATATACTATAAATTAATGAGAAAGAAGGCCGCGGCATCGACAAATAACCACTGCCGTTTTTATCCCCTCTCACAACAAATGGAAGGGATTCAGCACTTCATATTATTACTGAAACCTGACTACTGAGTTTCTCGTTGTTACCATGTAATCTGTAGGCCCGCATACCAAGTTCGTGGCGGTGCCGGAATAATACCGGGCCCCGGATAACCGGTAGCTCTTCGCGTGAAATAACTCTTATTGAGCGCATTGTCGATTCCGGTTTCAATACTGAAGTTTTTCCATCGATAGGATGCAAAGACGTCAACAATGTCGTAGGCGGGAATGCTCCCTTCAATGCCGCGTTGGTTATCAGAAACGTCTTGTGGGGCATTGGTAGCGTCCGTAAACTGTGAACTTAAATAGGTAAATTGAACGCCAAGTAAGGCATTTTTATATCCTGTTTTGAGACCGGTTTTAATATTTAGTTTGGGAATAAATTCGACCTCATTGCCTTCGACCCCTACCTCTTCACTTTCAATATATTCAGAGGTCGTATATGCCACATTTGAAAAAAGATTGAAACGCCATGAAGAAGCTTCATCGAAAAAGGTTTGCTTTATATTCCAATCGAAGAATGTTTCAACGCCAAGAATGAATGCCGTTCCTATGTTTCCGCGGAAACGAACCACGGCATTGTTCTCGCTGCGTAGTACTTCTCCCAAACGGTCGTCGTATAGCAAACTAAAAACGCTTACATCATAGGACAGCGCCCGCTTCCACCGACCTCGAACGCCCAGATCGGCGGTGAATCCTTTTTCGTCTGAAATGTTCTCATCTACCTGAAACGAAGGATTGACTACGCGAATATCATTAAACGTGACAGAGCGATAGTTTTGCGAGACATTTCCATACACTTCTAACGCCCGGTTCGGTTTAAAACTAGTCCCAACTCCAAATAAAAAGAACGTTCGGTCGAACGTGCGATTGTCGGGAATCTCTTCATTTAGCAATACATTTCCCGCCAAATCGAGCACGATATTTTTGTACGTTCCTTCACTCTGCGTTTTGATGTACTCCATCCGAAACCCGGGTGTAACCGACCACTTATTTCTCAACTGAAAAATGTTTTCCCCAAAGACCGCAAAGTTTCTATTCGGAAAAGCGAATTGGGACTGTCGTTCGTAATTGGGAAACTGTTCTGTCGCAAATTGGAAGTTGGCGTCACTTCCGGTCGTACCCGGACCTTGTTGCTGTAGGTTATCCGACTGATAATATTTGGCTCCTAAAAGCAACACAGAGGCGTCGTCCAGCAACGAATAGGTATGCAACACGCGTGCTTCCGCCCCCCAATTGCTGAAATTATCGACTAGTAATTCGCGAGGTTCCGACAGGTCGTCGGGTTGTGATACTCGATTGGTACGAAACCCAACTGCCTTTCGCGAGGCATCCAGTCCGAATAGTTGAAGACTTGCTGTAGTTTTTTCGGAAAAAGAATGCTCCAAACGAAGGGCATACAAGAGCCAGTCGACTTCAAAGAAGTTCCGTGTTCTGTTGCTCACGGTAGGGTCTTCATGAAATTGCGCGTCGGTTAGTCCGCCAGGCTGTTGTGCCAAATAGCGAAAATAGGTCGTCTCCAGAATCAGCTTGGTTTGTTCATTGAAGGTATAGGCCAAATGCGCAAAAGCGTTTTTCGCATTAAACTCTGAGTTTGGGCGAAACCCATCGCCCTGTTTGTTTTGAAAATACACATAATAGCTAAACTTATCCACTGTTCCGCTTAGGCTATTGAAGCTCGAGAACAAATTGTTTGACCCCACAAACTGTCGTGACACCAAAGAAATGGGTTTGGCTTTATTCGGTTCTTTGAATTTGAAATTGATCAAGCCTCCAAATTGGCTTCCGTACTGCAAGGAGGCCGCCCCCCGGATAATCTGAATTTCCTTCAAGGCTTCCGGTGGCGGCGTATAGTAGCTTTCAGGGTAGCCTAAAACGTCGGCACTAATATCGTAGCCGTTCTGACGCGTGTTAAAATTAGCCGTACGATTTGGATCAAGTCCGCGCCCTCCAATATTCAATTGTAGGCCGGCATCTCCATTATCGTAGATGTTGAGACCGGCTACCTGACTGTAAATCTGTCGCGCATTGTTAGCAGCAATATTTCCATTTACATTCTCCAACACTACTACTTCGTTTTTCTTTCCGGAGTAGATGGCGGTTCCTTCTACAGCCCTCAATTTCCGAAGGGCAAAGACGCGTTCCCTCCGTTCTATCAACACCACTTCCGACAGGGTTTCGGCCAAGGGTTGTAAGCGAATAATCACTTCATTCTCTTCGGAAAGCTGGATCGTTTGGTCTAGCAGTTGGTATTCAAAAGAGAAGAAGGTTAACTCGTAGGTTCCCGACGGTACGGTTGAAAAACTGAAAACACCCGAAGCATCGGTTGTGGTCATCGCTTCGGTAGTACGATTGTAAACCTCAACATTCTCGATGGGTTGACCGTCTACTGTAGATATTACCTTTCCGCCTAGCGACACCTGACTTAAAACGGTGCTTGCGAGAAACAAAAACATGAGGGTACTAAAAACCTTGAATGGTATCATGAAAGGGTTGTATAAAAGGTTTGTGTTTAAATGAATTCTCGTATTCCAATAGATTGACATCTTTGGCGATAAGGGGTTTACCATGGCGTCCGTTGAGCACCACATGACTGTCTACGAATACGGCGATATTTTTGTGTCCCTGACTCGAAAAGTGATTCGCCAAATAATGCGCGTATTCCAGGATGAAGTCGGCTTGCGTACTCATTTGTTTTTCCTGAAAAGCGGTCAAAAAATCACGATTGTCAACGTAAAATCGTTTGCCGGAGCTTTGGTCGACGATTTTAAATTGCGCATATCCGGCCTTTTCCATCAGCATCACGCGCCATGAGAACCGATACCCTTCTTCAGTCCAGAACAGTTCTCCGGGATACAATACATAACGAAAGGGAATAAGGAGCTGAAGCATGAGAAACACGGCTATAACACTAAGGGTTAGGCGGCGAATGCGAAGCGACTTGAAATTGAATTGCCGCCTGTTGTCGAAATCTTTTGCCGGAAGCTTCAGTAATTGCGAACTTCTTTTCAATAGCTTCCGATGCCAGGCTTCGGAAAAGAAAATCAGTGTAACCGCAATCATGATATACGGAAACATTCCGATGGGAAAAAGAACCCGCGTCAGGACGTGAAATAAGATCACCGCTATAAACGCCGGAAGTCGGGTGCGGGAATTCCACAGCAAAAACGGTATGCTCAGATCGTAGAGCGCCCCACCCCAGCTAAAGAGGTAGGCTGCTGTTTCTGAAGCAATCCAGGAGCCTATCAGGGGAATATCGAAGTTTGAAGGCAGCCAAATTTTGAGCGGCATGGCTTCCAGAAGCCAATCGGAATTGAGTTTTGCCAGACCCGCATAAAAATAGACGATTGTTAGCAATACTTTGAGGGCATCGATCGTCCAGGCAGGAACCCGTTGAAAGCGTCGCGCCGGAGAGCGCCATGCATCTACCGAAAAAGTAGCGGCGGCGGGTAGCCATAGTAGTAAAAAGCTCAGGATACTTATAAAATAATAGTGGTTGAGATAGGTAGTTTTGTCCATGAGCTCGATATAGGTAAAGCTCAAAAAAAAGACTAGCATCGAAAGGCGGTACCGCCACCCGAGAGCCACGGCGATCGCTGCTAAAAAGCAAACGGCAAAGAGTAGGTAGGTAGCTGTGCCTAATGGTTTTACCCATTCGAAGCCATAGTAAGAGAAAAAGAAGTTGGGTTCCAGGTACAGTTTTTCAATCCAGCCATTACTCCAGAACCGTAGGAGGCTTACTGCCATGAGTAAGCCGAACAAAATTCGAAAGACCGCTAATGGAGCGGCCTCTCGATAGGTGGCAAGATATTTTTTTAACGCGCGCTGCATCCCGATCAATCGCCGTCTGCGTCCACATAGTCAATACGAATACTCATGGCTGAAACCATATCAACCTTCAGTAAGGGAACAAGGGCTTGTACCTCATCATAAGCATTAAGCATAGTGGTTGGGGGGTCATTTTCTTCAATTTCAACCTTAAACGTCTCGAGGGCCATAACCGCATTTCGAGCCGTAACGAATTGCTCATTGATGCTTTCGGAGAGCGTGGCACCGTTAGTAACCGTATTGAGCGTATCTAAATAGGAAGCCAAACTTGGGCCTGTACCAGTACCGTTGAAAGGAGTTCCGTTGAAGAAATCCTGAGTGGCATCCAGCGCTTCTAAAAACAACGCGTTGCCCAAGGAGGGATAATAAAACGCTTCCAAGGTTTGGGGTTCGGGAGTTCCGGTAAAGACCCCCAGCGGAATCCCCATTTTTCCGGCTCTTAGAAATTTTTCATAATAAAAGATATAATCATTAACCAGGCGATCGGTTGAAGCGGTGGCCGAAGCTCCGTCATTCGAAATAAATTCGGTTCGGTAGTCATTCTGCCATTCAGTTAGCACGCTGTTAGAAAGAGTATTCAGATCGGTTATCACATCGCTGAGATACTGTTGATACGCCGTGCCGTTTGCCCCTGTATACACCGCCAGTCGTTCCGCATCTGTAGTTCCAATTCCATTCAACAGATAGTCAAGTGCCGGAAACCCTTTGGCCGTTCGATTAGCGGGTAAGGTGAGATCGTAACCGCCCTCGAGAATATGATTCTCTATTTGGGAGGTATTGGTTGGATAGCTATTTACACTTAGTCGCAGATCGGAACGTTCCGCCGGACCCATTTCAAACATAGCCACTCGCTGCCACATCGTGTAAGCGGTGATCCATTGTTCCCGTACCACTCGTAAACTTGTTTCCGTAGGATTCATAGTGAAGTCTGAAGCCGCCATTTGTAAGGCCGTTAACTCCGTATTCCATTGATCATATCCCGGAATAATAAGTGCATCTGCCCAGTGTTCGAGCATGGCCGATCGATCAAAATCCACCGCACTTGGGTTTGAATCATCATCTGCAGTTGTGGTATTTGATTCATCCGTAGCGCAGCTTAGGAGTCCGAATAAACAGAAAAAAAGAAGTGTTGATCGTAACATAATATTCATGTATAGATTAGGGTACTGATACCTGTTGACTTTTAGCTTCCAGCTTCGGCTACCGTTATTCCGAAGCGATCGGCAATGGTTGCGGACATCGCATCAAGAATTTCCGGAGTTACTTCCCAAAATCCTTCTGCTTGCTGTACGTTATTGAGCAATACATCCACCTCTGCTGCGTCAAAGTATGGCGCGTTTGTTGCCGTATTTCTGGTAAATTGAAGGCTGTAAATAAATCCATAGGCTTCTGACAGATCGTGAAAGGCGGTACCGTAATTTTCAGCGATGATAGCGGTCTTCGCTTGTTGCAGGTAATAAATACTTCGTACGGCGATCACCAAAGAAAGTCGGTTGCGAATAATCTCGGCTTGAGCATCCCGTAGTTCGTAATCATTGGCCACTATGGCTGCACGTCCCAGGGCGAAGGCATCAAAAATCTCCTGGGCGATCGTATTGTAGTCGTCGTCACTATTGACCCTACCCACATATTTATTTAAGAAACTATCATCTTCCCCAATGGTTGTATTGGGATTCTCCGGCATGGCGGCATTGCCGTATACATAGCCGTAGGCTTCATCCCATTTATGCTCCATCGTGGTATATGAGGCTTCCGCTTCGGTAATTTTAGCCGTGTTATTTTCACGATTATTACCCGCATCCAGAACGGCGCTACTCAGGTAATTGTTCAAGGCCTGATCAAGCATTAGGGCTCCGATCATTGATTTTCCAAAGGCTTGATTGTATTCTAGTCCCTTTCCATTGACGAAACGCGTACTACTGCCATCGGAAATTTGTCCGGGAACACCGGGTGCAGCAGCCTGCTCGGTATTAGGATATACTTCCGAAATAACGCTAGTAATATAACTTTCAAATTGGTTACGTACAGTAGCACTTCCGGCGGTATTTCCGCTGAAGTAATCTTCGGAAGCTGCTATTTTACTGAGGATGTTCTTATCGGATTCGTTCAAAGACGGGTCACTAAAAGGACTGTTCTCATTGGATAACATGTTTAACAAAAGGTCTTCTGTGGTGGTATCGAAATCCAGAAAAACACTAAGCATTTCTTCCGCCATTTGAATTCGGGTTGTTTGGCCCGAAAAGCTCACCGTACTTTCACCATCGCGAACAAAAGAGTACATTTCTGGAGTCGCAACTGTAGTAGGATCGTTTACGGTTCCGGCGTCATCGTCCGTTGCACAAGACACGAGCCCGAATAGAGCGAAGATTACGGTGTAGTAGAAGGGGATTCTCATTTTAATTTTATTTAGATTAAATACAAACAGATAATAAATTTTGTGCAAAAATATAAGATGACTTATACCTACACAAGTCTATTTAGATTAATTTTAAATAAAATTAAGGTTACTATTGTGTCGCCTGTAACGCCGCACGGAAGTCATTGTGCGTTAGCGTAGCCCATTGCAGCAATAATTTTTTTTCTTCCGAAGTGAGGTCGCCATGGATCCAGGTATAGGAGGGCAATGGCATCTCCCCTTCCTTTACCTCTTCGATTAGTTCCTCGAGTTTGTGTTCTTTTTTCTTGAGGGAATAGGTAGCCCATTCGGAAACATTGAAATCTCCTTTACCATGTTTAACGTGATCGTCCAACCATAGGGATATGGGAGCAATTTCAGCATACCACGGATATTGTGTCTGATTACTATGACAATCGTAGCAATTGTTTTTTAGGAGGGTGGCAACTTCCGAAGAGACCTTAGTTTCGGCTTCAAAATCGGCTACAGAGGCATAGCCGGAATCGTTTTTTTCAGGGCGAAAAAACTGAAGCACCACAAGTGCGATAAGGGCTATAATGGCAATACTTTTTACAATTCGTTTCATACTATAATTCTTGAATGTTATCCTTAATAGATTTCCTCCTATTCTAGTATCTATTTTTTTTATTTCTGAAGATACTGAATGATGGCCTTTCGAATGTCGTATGCCACTTCGGAAGGTTCGGGCTCGTATACCGAAATAACACCGGGATGGTCAGGTGTTAAGAAAGGAATGTCGTACCCTTTCATCAAAAAATCACTCACGGCAATGGTATAAACCTTATGCGCTGCTATCACTTCATCACGCAGGGTCCATTCTCCTTGCGCATTCTTATCGATATAAGCGCGTTGCAAATAGGCTCCGGTACCGCGTTTGGACACTCCATAGTCTAAGGTCTCGATCAACAGACTCCCTTTCATCTCGACCTTTAAAACTCCTCCACCAAAGGGAAGTACTCGAAACACATCCATACTTGTTATAGGGCCGACCAACATATCATCAATACGAATAGAACCACCATTCACAAGGGCACCGTCGACGTTGTGTGTAAACGAGAGTACCATCGCTTCGGTAATGATATTACCTAAATTAGTCTGAACTCCTCGGCTAGCGCTGTCGGTGCCATCCAAGGGGGGATTGGCCTCGTAAATAACCTGGTTGGGATTGTCAATGACGGTTTTTATTTCTTCGTTCAACACTTCATTCCAACGCGCAACTATGGCTTCCACTTCCGGGTCAGAGGGCGTAGTTTCATCAATTGGAAACAATTCTGAATCGATTACCAGACGCTTTTGCTTGGCATTGTACTGTAAGTGATGAATGTAAATCGTTTTGGCGTTGGCATCCGCTTTAGCGATCTTGGTGTTTCCAACTTCTACCAGCATATTGTTATGTTCATGCCCTCCCATGATTAGTGGAACATCGCCCAGTAGTCGGGCTAACTCTTTATCCTGTTCTAGCGCAAGATGTGTTAGTCCGATAGGCACAGCTCCCTGTTCCTTCAATTGATTGACGGCTTGTTGCGCATACGACATCGGTTCGCCGTAAAAAACGTAGGGCTGCGGATTCGAGTTCAACGTCACTCCAAAAAAACCTAAGGGCAACCGGGTACCATCGTCATCTTCCAGATCGAAAGTGTATGTAAATGCTGCAGTGCTTTTTCCCGTAGGAAACGGTATGGCTTCTCCGTCTTGCTTCAGAAAGGTGTTGGAAGACATCCATTGAAACTCAGAAAGGTCCAGTCGTTTTTGTAGATCCGCCGCCGAAAGATCGAATTCATGATTTCCGAAGGTTACAAGATCAAAGTCCATTGCATTCATCACCTCAATCATCTGCTTTCCAGCAATGCGCTCGCCCTCGTATTTTACCGTTCCCAACAGCGATGGATTTAAAAAATCACCGGCCATGAACAGGAGTGTATTAGGTTGTTGGACACGAATGGAATCGACTACATACGAAACACGCGCCATGCCTCCATATTTTCCGCCGCTCAAGGGAGCGATTTCATAAACGTCATTAAGTTGTATGAGGGTACACTCTAAGATTCCATCATCGGTCACCACGGGCGTTGTGACTTGGGTGCTTTTACATCCGCTCAGCCAAAGCGTTGCTGTAAGAATGGCAAGAGATCGTAACATTCGATGCATATTAATGATATTTAGTAAATATTTTCGTGGCTTCATTGTGGGCACTTTCAAATGACATAGGCGCGACTTGATGATCGACTTTTTCTGAGGTAAAGAAACTAATTAACTTTTCGGTAGGCATATTGCCCGTGAGTTCATCCTTCGCCATGGGGCAGCCGCCAAAACCTTGTATTGCGCCATCAAAACGCCGACAACCCGCCTGGTACGCACTATCCACCTTCTCGTGCCATGAGGTGGGCGTCGTATGAAGGTGTGCCCCAAATTCGATATGTGGATACTTCGGAATTAGATTCGAAAACAAATAATCAATAGTTTCCGGATCAGACGTACCCACAGTATCGCTTAGTGATAATATTTTCACGCCCATGCCCGAAAGGCGCGCTGCCCAGTCGCCTACAATTTCTACATTCCAAGGATCGCCATAGGGGTTTCCGAAGCCCATGGAAAGGTAGGTTACCACTTCTTTATCGTTGGCGTCTGCCAGGTCTAAAATCTCTTGCAAAATACCGATGGACTGATCAATGGTCTTGTGGGTGTTTCGCATCTGAAAGTTTTCAGAAATAGAGAACGGATAGCCTAAATAGGCAATTTCCGAATGCTGAACGGCCGCTTCGGCCCCTCGTACATTGGCTACGATAGCCAACAATTTGCTCTTCGTTTCAGATAAGTCTAATTGCGATAACACCTCGGCGGTATCTACCATTTGCGGAATGGCCTTAGGGGAAACAAAGCTTCCAAAGTCTATCGTATCGAACCCACAGCGTAGCAGCGATTGAATGTATTGCACCTTCTTTTCCGTAGGAATCCAATCTTTGATACCTTGCATGGCGTCTCTGGGACATTCTATGATCTTCACCGCTTGCATGTGCATAAAGATATGAATTCCGAAGCGGTCAAAAATACATTCAACCGTGCTTTTTTAAGCGAGTAAAATAAGTATGGCAATAGCAACAAATACGACTATTTGAAGCCAGTTAAGTACGATAGGAATCTTCGGCTGCCGTTTTAATAGGCGCGAAATACTTCCGGATAGGATAGCGATAATACTAAACACCGCGAAGGAAACGATCATAAAAGTTACACCAAGAATGTAAAACTGCAATACCGTTTCGGCTTTGGGTTCCCATAGAAATGCCGGAAAAAAGGCCAAAAAGAAGATCATGACTTTTGGGTTGAGAAGATTCATGACCACCCCTTGCCAGAACAGTTGCATCGAGGTCTTTTTAGGAACAGCAGCTCCAATCGAGACGGCCCCGTTGTTCTGAAATGTTTTAAATGCCAGAAACAATAGGTATAGCGCACCAAATACTTTGAGTCCGTAAAACAAGCGAGGGGATTCTGTAATTAAGGCAGACACGCCAAAGGCAAGCAAGGTGGTGTGCACGATGCAGCCACTGATAAGACCGGCGGTAGTTGCTATACCACTTTTCATACCGTGGGCAAGCGACTGACTCAACACATAGATATTATCTGGCCCGGGAGACAATGCTAATAAGAGGGTTGCCAAGGAGAAAGATAGTACGTTATCGATCATGTGGTTGCGGTTCTCTGAGTGTTGCAAATAGCCTCTATCAATTTCGGACCTTCATAAATAAACCCCGTGTACAACTGCACCAAACAGGCGCCTGCCGCCAATTTTTCTTCGGCGTCTGCCGCGGAATGAATTCCGCCTACTCCAATAATTGGAATCGTACCGTCACTTTCTTTCGTCAAGAAACGAATGACGTCCGTCGCTCGTTTTGTAAGCGGCTTACCACTGAGTCCGCCTACCTCATTTCTATTCTCTGAAGTGAGTCCGTCGCGACCAATCGACGTATTCGTAGCAATGAGTCCGTTGATTTTAGTTTCCGCAACAATATCAATGATGTCCCGTAATTGTGATTCGGATAGATCTGGAGCTATTTTTAAAAGTATCGGTTTGGTCGTCTGTTTCAATGCTTCGGAATGCTTTTTATTGAGCACCTGTAAGGTATTCAGCAACTGCGTTAATGGTTCCTTATCCTGAAGTTCACGAAGGTTCGGAGTATTGGGAGAGCTCACATTAACCACAAAGTAATCTACATATTCAAACAAGGCAGTAAAGCAATATTCGTAATCGGAAACAGCCTGATCGTTGGGCGTGGTCTTATTCTTACCAATATTCCCACCAATAAGCACCCGCTTATTCAGTGGTACTTCTGCCACCTTTCCATTCTTCTTGAGTCGTGCCACAGCCGCATCAACACCTTCATTATTAAACCCCATTCTATTGATGATCGCTCCGTCTTGTTTGAGTCGGAATAACCGCTTCTTCGGGTTTCCCGGTTGGGGTCGCGGGGTGAGCGTTCCTATTTCAATAAACCCAAATCCTAGCCCAGAGAGTTCTTTGTATAATTTTGCATCCTTATCGAACCCCGCTGCCAAACCCACCGGATTCGGAAATGTGAGTCCGAATGCCTTTCGCTGCAACGACTCATGACGGGTTTGGCGGGCAGCAAAAAGGCTGCCCAACCCCAACCGGTGTAACCCTCGTAAGGCCTTAAAAGTAATATGATGCACTTTTTCAGGATTGAAACAGAAGAGGATCGGGCGGATGAGCTGTTTGTACATAGGCTGGAAATGTCTCGCAAAAATACTACTAAAAGCCCAAAATGTTTACGGCTTATTCCGTTAATTTGTAAGGTAAAATGAAGCACATGATAGACCAACAACACCTCATCAACCGATTTATACGTTATGTTACCGTCGATACCGAAAGTGACCCAAAAAGCAACACCACACCTAGTACGGCCAAGCAATGGGATTTAGCCAATGCCTTAGTTCAGGAGCTTAAGGACATAGGCATGCAGGACGTGACTATCGATGAGAACGCGTACATTATGGCCACCCTGCCCGCGACAAGCGATACCGAGGTGCCCGTGATCGGGTTTATCTCACATTTTGATACGACACCCGATTTTACCGGAGCGAACGTCAAACCACAACTGATTGAAGATTATGACGGGGGCGATATCGTGCTCAATTCCGAAGAGAATATAATCCTCTCTCCAAACGATTTCGACGACTTGCTTCAATACAAAGGGCAAACCCTCATTACCACCGATGGCACCACGCTCTTAGGAGCCGACGATAAAGCGGGAATTGCCGAGATCATCTCCGCTATGGAATACCTAATCCAACATCCGGAAATACCGCATGGAAAAATTCGGGTCGGTTTTACCCCAGACGAAGAAATTGGTCGTGGAGCCCATAAATTTGATGTGGAAAAATTTGGGGCGGATTGGGCCTATACCATGGATGGGAGTCAGATTGGCGAATTGGAATACGAAAATTTCAATGCCGCCGGAGCGGTTGTTTCGATAAAGGGAAAGATCGTTCATCCCGGCTATGCCAAAGGAAAGATGATCAACAGCATGTACATTGCTACTGATTACATCAATTCGCTTCCGCGTATGGAAACCCCCGAACATACTTCAGACAGAGAAGGATTTTTTCATTTGTACAGTGTGGAAGGCGAAGTAGATCATACCGAACTTCAATATATTATCCGCGATCATGATAAAGATCATTTTGAAGCGCGAAAAGCGATGATGGTACAGCTGGCAGAAGAGTTGAACGCGCAATATGAACGGGAAGCCATTACGGTAACTATTTCCGACCAGTATTACAATATGCGTGAGAAGATCGAACCGGTAATGCACATCGTAGACATTGCAGAAGCTGCTATGAAAGCCGCCGGAATCACCCCTTTGATAAAGCCGATACGAGGTGGCACCGATGGGTCACAACTGAGTTTTAAAGGACTCCCCTGCCCCAACATATTTGCGGGAGGACATAATTTCCATGGCCGTTATGAGTATGTTCCCGTAGAAAGCATGCAGAAAGCGATCGAGGTGATCGTAAATATCGCTAAAGAAGTGGTAACGCGTAATTCTTAAAAAAAATAGTACCCCATAAAAAAACCCTCAGTAGTCACTGAGGGTTTTCTATATGCTATGGATCCGTTATTTTTTCTCGGGTTCGTTGAGCTTTTTGCTCAAATCCATCGAAAGTGCAGAACGTTCAAATTTCATTTTTCCGGCGCCGGTCTCGATCACGCAAGTACCATCATCATTCAAATCAAGTATTTTTCCGTGGAGTCCGCTTTTAGTGATCACACGATCACCACGCTTTAGATCGGCTGCGAATTGTTTTTCCTGTTTCGACTTTTTCATTTGAGGCCGTATCATAAACAGATACACCACCAAAAACATCAATATTAACGGGGCAAAACTTTGAAGTTGTTCCATAAATTGGGGATCCTGCTAGTCTTATTTGGTTTGTACAGGAGCTCCGCCAGTACCTTCCTTAGGGTTTACAAACGCCTTGATCTTAATCGTTTCTTTCCCTTGTTGTGTGTTGGCAGTAATGGTCACCGTTTTGCTTACCTGATTTTTACCGCTTCCGTTAAACTTTACAAGCATTTCACCTGTAGCTCCAGGAGCAACCGGTTCTTTCGTATATTCTGGAACCGTACAACCACAGCTACTTTTTGCGTCTACAATTACCAACGGAGCTTCTCCGGTGTTTGTAAACGTAAAGGTGTGCTCTACATTCGTTCCTTGATCAATCGTTCCGAAATCGAATTCTGTCTCATCGAATGTCATTTCTGGGAATTTCCCTGCATTCGCATCACGATCGGCTGCGGCAGCAACGTTCTCTTCACTTACTTTGTCTGAAGCATTTTCTTTACAAGCAGTAAACGCTACTACTGAAGCCAATGCCATTATCAATACGGATTTTTTCATAGTAATAATATTATTAGATTTTTAAGAGTGGCTAAAATACTTAATTTTTTTATTATTATCGAAGCCCTCTTCCTATTTTCTTCAATTTGCCATTCTTGGTAAATTCTTTCACCAGCTTATCCAGTATTCCATTGATAAACAAGCTACTTTTAGGTGTAGAATACTCTTTTGAGATCTCCAGGTATTCATTCAAACTTGCGCGAACCGGAATGGACGGAAAGTACAGGAATTCAGCAATACCCAGCTTCAGAATGATCAAATCAATATCTGCGATTCGGTCGGTATCCCAATTGGGCGTTTTACCTTCTATCGCTTCGGAAAGAACACCGTCATTCAACACGGTCTTTCGAAACAATTGCCGCGCGAACTCCCGGTCGTCTTCATTTTTGTACAAATCGGGCAGCAACTGTTGCCGTGCCTTTTTAGGGGTGATCTTGGAAAGCATTTTTACTATGGCTGTATTGACCCACGGAAAATCGTCTAACCAGGTAAGGCGCTTGTCTTCCAAATAATCGTACAACTTGTCGTTGGGCGCGATGACCTTTTTATACAGTTGCACCACAAATTCTTTGTCGTCTTCGTAGGTTGGCTCCGTCTTCAAAAGATAGGCCGCATACCAGTCGGTTTCCTTCATTTCTGAAAAGAGAATGCTCAAGTATTCGTCATCTTCCTTCCAATAATCTAATTTCTTATTCTTTAAATATTGCTGAAGGGACTCACTTTCGGAAAGCAAAGTGATCACCTGATTGTTGATGAAATTCCGACTTGGATTTTTCTCTTCCTTGGTGGCTAAATGTTTCTGCTGAACGCGCTCCATGTAGCGCTCGCCATAGGCCTGAAGTGAAACCACCAACTGAAGCATCAGCACATACAAATCCTGCATTTGATCGATGCTGTAAAACAAAAATTTCTCTTGCTTTTCAAGATCCGGGTGTTCGTTTTGGCGTAAGGCGTAAATAGACTGTAGTACTTTTACCCGTATGTGTCGTCTTGTGAGCATCGTTTCTAAGAACTTTTGGCAGATTGCAAATAAAAGCGCACAGATATTTCTGTGCGCTACAAAGATACTATTTTATCTCTCGGATTTCCTACTTTTCCTTTTTTCTCGCCTCAATACGAGAAGTGGCAATAGCAAGGGCCGCTTGATGTGTCGTAATATCATTACGCTCGGCTTTGCTTAAAATTTCCAAGGTAGTGTTGTAAATGTTTTCAGTCTTGCGAATAATTTCCTGACGCCCGTAATTTTCTAGCTCAGCGTACACATTAATGATCCCTCCGGCGTTAATTAGAAAGTCGGGGGCATACACAATGCCTTTTTCTCTTAAAATGGCACCATGTCTGGTCTCCTCTTCCAATTGGTTGTTAGCGGCTCCGGCAATTACTTTCGCCTTCAATTGATCGATGGTGAGATCATTTACCGTGGCGCCTAACGCGCAAGGAGCGTAGATATCCATTTCTTCGGCGTACAAATTGTTTCCCCCGTAGATATTGACGCCATATTTATCGCGCACTTCTTCCAAACGGTCTTGGTTGATATCGCTTACATACACCTGAGCTCCTTCGTTGCTCAAATGTTCTACTAGCGCCTCTCCCACATTTCCAATGCCCTGAACATAAATTACTCGATCTTCCAGAACGTCTGTACCAAAGGCGTGTTTCGCCGCAGCTTTCATACCCATGAACACTCCAAAGGCAGTGATGGGTGAAGGATTTCCGGCGCCTCCTTTTTCTTCAGAAATACCGGTAACGTAGGGTGTCACCGTGCGTACCAAGTCCATGTCCTCGGTCTTCATCCCAACATCCTCCGCCGTGATATATTTTCCGCCTAAAGAATGAACGAATTCCCCAAAACGAATCATCAACTCGGGGGTCTTCTGGGTTTTGGCATCTCCTATGATAACGGCTTTACCCCCGCCCAGATTGAGACCGGTAATAGCGCTTTTGAACGTCATCCCCCGTGAAAGTCGGAGTACATCATTCAACGCATCCCACTCGGATGTATATTGCCACATACGTGTACCGCCTAGAGCCGGACCTAAAACCGTATTGTGGATTCCTATTATTGCCTTTAATCCTGTATCTTTGTCGTTGCAAAAAACGACCTGCTCGTGATCGTCAAAAGACGTTTGCCCAAAGACAGGCGCCACCTTTTTTAAATCACTCAATTGAACTACATCAGTTTCCATCAAATTCCTATTTTTAACAATCCCTTAAAAAGGACGTGCAAAATTACGCTAAAACTGATAATGTCACAAAAATTACATCGTTAATTCAAGAATTTATTATTAACAATTATATTGAGCATGAAAGCGCTTCGCTCCCTAAATCCTTTCTTCCATAAATACCGCGGTCGACTGCTGGTTGGCCTTCTCGTAACCATCATCGCAGCCGTGTTTAAACTCGTTGTTCCTAGACAGGTGGGTAGTATCGTTGACTCTGTGCGACGCCGAGTGCTGGGGGAAATTGACGTGGCCACCATGGAGTCTGAATTATGGACGAGCATCCTGCTGCTTCTGGGAGCCACCTTATTGTCGGCTATCTTCACCTTCGTCATGCGACAAACCATAATTGTAGTGTCTCGACGCATCGAATTCGATCTCAAAAATGTGGTCTTTCAACATTACGAACAACTTTCTCTAGGCTTCTACAAACAAAACCGAACTGGCGATCTGATGAACCGTATCAGCGAAGACGTGTCAAAGGTTCGCATGTATGCCGGACCAGCCCTCATGTACAGTACGACCACCATTACGTTGTTTATTGTAGTGATCACCTACATGTTCTACGTGGCTCCTACCCTTACCCTTTACGCCATTGCGCCACTACCTGTGCTCTCTATATGTATCTACCAATTGAGTATCGCCATTCACAAGCGAAGTACCATCGTGCAACAATACCTATCAAAACTTACCACCTTTACTCAGGAAAGCTTTAGCGGAATCTCGGTGATTAAAGCCTACGGGATTGAGCCGCGTACCCACGAACAGTTCGTAGAACTATCGGAAGGCAGCAAAGAGAAGAACATCGATCTGGCGAAAGTTCAGGCCTTATTCTTCCCCCTTATGGTCCTCTTGATTGGAGCCAGCAACTTACTGGTGGTATATGTAGGCGGACAACAATTTATTGCCGGCACCATAGACTTCGGAACCATTGTTGAATTCCTCATCTACGTGAACATGCTCACCTGGCCCGTCGCTATCGTGGGTTGGGTAAGCTCGATGGTACAACAGGCGGAAGCCTCTCAACAACGCATCAACGAATTTTTAGACGTTACTCCGGAAATTACCAATGAGGTGACAGAACACACGCCTATCAGAGGTAAGATTTCCTTCAACAAGCTTTCCTTCACCTATCCCGATACCAACATAACGGCGCTCAAGGAGGTGAGTTTTACCGTGAAGCCGGGAGAAACGCTGGCGATTATCGGAAATACCGGAAGCGGGAAATCGACCATCTTAGAATTGATCGGTCGGTTGTACGATGTCCCCAACGGCCAACTGCTAATTGATGATACCCCTATCAAAGCATTGAACCTGGACGACCTTCGCGGGGATATTGGGTACGTCCCTCAGGATGCCTTCCTCTTTAGCGATACCATTCGAAACAATATTAAATTTGGAAAGGAGGATGCTTCCGAAGCAGAAATTATTCAAGCCACCAAAGATGCCGCGGTACACAAAAATATCGTGGGATTCTCTAAAGGATACGATACTATCTTAGGCGAACGTGGCATTACGCTCAGCGGAGGCCAAAAACAGCGTGTTTCCATCGCCCGAGCTATTATCAAAGATCCACGTATTCTTCTGTTCGATGATTGCCTTTCAGCCGTGGACACCGAAACGGAAGAAGAAATCCTACAAAACCTCCACGAAATTTCACAGCAGAAAACTACTATCATTGTAAGCCATAGAATCTCTTCTGCTAAAAATGCCGACCAAATTATTGTGCTGGACGAAGGCAAAATCATTCAACAAGGCACTCACAATCAACTGGTAAGTACCGAGGGCTACTATCAACAACTGTACGAAAAACAACTTTCCGAAAAAGATTTGTAAATCAGAAGTTGTGTTATTTCCATTTTTTTTAGATTTTTGGCAAAGTGTTAACAAATCATACTATGAGCGATCAGCATACGATGGAGCGAGAAGAAATTTATTCAAAGGTTATGCGTGCCGGAAGACGCACTTATTTTTTTGATGTTCGGTCTACCAAAGCCGGAGACTACTATCTAACCATTACCGAGAGTAAAAAATTTACTAACGACGATGGTTCGTATCATTACAAAAAGCATAAAATTTATCTGTACAAGGAGGATTTTTCTGAGTTTAAAGATAATTTAAGCGAAATGATCGATTACATCTTTGACGAAAAAGGAGAAGAAGTGATTAGCGAACGTCATCAAAAGGATTACAATAAAGAAAACGATGCGCAAGGCGAAGCGGAAGAAATTGGAGCCGCTAGCGACCGAACGCCGCCAACGCAATTCACCGACATCGATTTTGACGATATATAAACCGCTTTCCTTTTAAAAAGTGATTCGACCGCCCCAACTTTTTGGGGCGGTTTTTTTATCTTTAAGCCAAATTGATGATACCACATGAAAAAACTACTCTTTGCAGTATGTACTGTATGTTCTTTATCCTTATTAGCACAAGATTACCAAGTTGATCTCGACTACTACCTCCCCAATGATGTAAACTATAACGACGCCATTCCTACCCCGGAAGAGGTAATTGGCCACCAGGTGGGCGACTGGCACGTGACCCACGACAAGCTCTCGTACTATATGCAACGCCTTGCGGAAGTGAGCGATCGAATTACGATAGAAAATCGCGGTACGACCTTCGAAGGCCGCCCGTTGTGGCTTCTTACGATTACCTCGCCAGCAAACCACAACCGTATAGAAAGCATTCGCACTAACCATGTTGCGTTGACAGAATCGGGTGCAGCTTCCCAAAATATTGAGTCGATGCCCATCGTAGTCTATCAAGGATTTTCCATTCACGGAAACGAACCCAGTGGCGCCAATGCCGGCCTTGCCGTTGCTTATTATTTGGCAGCCGCCCAAGGGGCTAAAATCGATAACCTTTTAAACAATACGGTGATCCTTTTTGACCCGTCCTTCAATCCTGACGGACTTCAGCGTTTTGCCTATTGGGCAAATATTCACAAAGCACAAAATATTAATCCCGATCCAAACGATCGTGAATACAGCGAAGTATGGCCCGGAGGTAGAACCAATCATTATTGGTTCGATATGAACCGCGACTGGCTCCCGGTACAACTTCCTGAAAGTCGGGCCCGCATTGAAACCTTCCACAAATGGTACCCAAACATTCTCACAGACCACCACGAAATGGGCACCAATAGCACCTTTTTCTTCCAACCGGGGATCCAGTCGAGAACCCATCCCTTAACTCCGACAAAAAATCAGGAGCTCACAGCACAGATAGGAACCTATCACGCCAAAGCCCTGGATAAAATTGGTAGCTTTTATTATACCGAAGAGGATTATGATGATTTTTACTACGGAAAGGGTTCTACCTTTCCGGATATCAACGGAGGTATCGGGATCCTTTTTGAACAAGGATCGTCCCGCGGACACGCGCAAGAGAGTGACAACGGAATCTTAACCTTTCCCTTTACAATTAGGAACCAATTTACCGCTGCCCTTTCTACCTTAGAAGCGGCCGTAGGCATGCGTACCGACATCTTAGCGTATCAGCGCGACTTCTACGCCAATGCTCGTAACGAGGCGAATTCGGGGGGTGCTCTGATCTTTGGGGATGCCAAGGATGCCTCTAAAACATATCACCTGGCGGAAATCCTTCAGCGGCACAAAATAAAATTCCACGAACTGAAGAACGACGTCACTCAAAACGGTAAGACCTATAAAAAAGGGAACGCGTATATCGTTCCGAAGAACCAAAAGCAACACCGACTTATAAACGCGATGTTCGAAAAGCGAACTAGCTTTCAAGACTCCCTTTTCTACGACATCAGCGCATGGACCTTCCCGCTTGCGTTCAACCTTGACTACGACGAAAAAGTATCCCTAAACAATGCCGGCCCTGAAGTTACGAACCTCAGCATGCCAAACCCGACCGCTCCTGCTACCTCCAACTATGCCTATGTAATGGAATGGCACGATTACTATACGCCCAAAGCGCTGCAGATGATGCACGACAAAGACCTACTCGTAAAAGTGGGAATGAAACCTTTTTCTGTTGGAAACACCGACTATGACTATGGAACGATCATGATTCCGGTACAGGGTCAATCGCTCAATACGCAAGAGCTAGGCGCCTTTATGAAAGAGATCGCTCAAGAATCTCATGTAACCATCCGTTCTGTGAGCACAGGACTTGTAAAAGGAATCGATCTTGGAAGTCGCGCCTTCCGAACCATCGAACCACAACAGGTAGCAATGGTGATTGGAGATGGGATCAATCCCTACGACGCCGGAGAAATCTGGCATTTGTTCGATACGCGCTATAACATAAAACTCACCAAGCTCGATACGAGAAATTTCAGTAGAACAGACCTTAGCCGTTATACCGATATCATTCTGCCGAACTCATGGGGCAATGCTTTGGATAAAGACGATGCCGAAAAATTAAAAACCTGGGTGCGAAACGGCGGAACATTAATCGGATACAAGAACGCCGGACGTTGGTTTGACAGTAACGATATCATGAAAATGAAGTTTAAGCGTACGCAAGATACCGCGACCAATATTTCGTATGAAGATCGAGGCAATTACTTTGGTGCCCAGGTGATTGGAGGCGCGATCTTTGAAACTACCTTAGACCGTACCCACCCGATCGCCTTCGGCTACAAAAATGAAACCCTACCTGTTTTTCGAAACAGCACTATCTTTCTGGAAGCTGATGAAAACAGCTACAACAATCCCATTCAGTATACTGAATCGCCGTTGCTGAGTGGGTATATCTCGAAACCCAACCTCACAGAATTGGCAGGAACAGCTGCTTTCAAAACCTCAGGGCTTGGACGTGGGCAAGTGGTCTATTTTACCGACAATACGAACTTCCGGGCTTTTTGGTACGGAACCAATAAACTTTTAATGAATGCTATTTTCTTCGGAAACGAAATGTAGCCAACTCTTACACCATGAAATATTCACTGTTATCGATGCTGCTCATGCTGCTCGCGTTTACCGCCTGCAAAGAGGAGTCCAATGAAAATGAACAAACCCCTGAAATGATTTCTTCAGACTTTAACGCGATGCTGGATTCGTATTACGAAGACGGTCTAAAACTGAATCCGGTGCAAGCTACCTTTGCGGGAGACGATCGCTATGACGACCAGTTTCCGAATTTCCTGGATAGCAGCTACGTGCAACAAGTGAAAGCGCATTACGAAAAATATAAAAACCAATTGGAATCTTTTAGTGATGATGATCTTTCAGAAACCGAACAATTGACAAAAGAGATTCTCGCCTGGGAATGCGACATGAACTTGGAAGGCATGAAATTTAAGAAAAGTGAATACATGCCCATCGACCAAATGTGGTCTGTAAATCTGGTTATGGGACAGCTCGCTAGCGGTGCCAGTGCCCAACCCTTCGAAACCAAAGAAGATTATATGCAATGGGTGAAGCGTGTAGACGGCTTTGTTCAATGGTTGGAGACAGCTGAAGCGAACATGCGAGAAGGCATGACCCAAGGGTACGTTCTTCCTAAAGCCTTGGTGGTTAAGGTACTTCCACAGCTGAAATCCTTGACCAATGCCAACACGGCAGAACACCTGTTTTATAGTCCGTTGAACAATTTTCCAGAAACCCTTTCCGAAGCGGATAAGGAAGAAATAACCGCAGCCTACCAACAGCTCATCGAAGAAAAGATCGTTCCTACCTATCAAAGTCTGGCGGACTTCATGGAAAACGACTATATGAACAACGCAAGAGAAACGAGCGGTATTACCGACATTCCGAATGGAAAAGCATACTACGACTATCAAATTAAACTGTACACCACCACGACCATGTCTGCGGAAGAAATTCACGAATTAGGTCTCAGCGAAGTGGCACGCATCCGTTCAGAAATGGAGGCGATAAAAAAAGAGGTAGGCTACGAAGGAGACCTCACCTCGTTCTTTGATTATGTGCGAAATAACAAGGACCTAATGCCCTATACTTCTGCGGAAGAGGTGATCGATAACTTCAACGCGATCCATGAACGCATGAAGCCACAATTGCAAAAACTCTTCGACAATACGCCAAAAACGCCTTTCGAGGTGCGCCGCACGGAAGCCTTCCGGGAAAAATCAGCCAGTGCCGAATACAATCCCGGATCCTTAGACGGCACACGTCCGGGAATCTTTTATGTACCCATTCCCGAGGCGACGGCCTACAATGTGTATAGCGATGAATCGCTTTTCCTTCACGAGGCTATTCCCGGACACCACTACCAAATTTCGCTTACCCAGGAAAACGAGGACTTACCCACCTTCCGAAAGACGTTGTGGTACAGCGGGTACGGTGAAGGTTGGGCGCTGTATTCTGAATCTTTAGGAAAAGAATTGGGCTTGTATACCGACCCGTATCAGTACTTCGGAATGCTGGGCGCCGAAATGCACCGTGCCATCCGATTGGTGGTGGATACCGGATTGCATAGCAAGGGTTGGACGCGAGAAGAAGCCATTCAGTACTCTCTGGAAAATGAAGCCGAATCGGAAGCGGCCATTACTTCTGAAATTGAACGGTACATGGCCAATCCCGGACAGGCACTAAGCTATAAGATTGGACAATTAAAGATTAGAGAGCTTCGACAAAAAGCGGAAACCCAATTAGGGGATGCTTTTGATATTGGTCAGTTTCACAATCAAGTGCTTGAAACGGGATGCATTCCGTTAGCGCTACTAGAAGATAAAATCAATCGCTGGATCGACACGCAATAGGTACCTTAGTGCGAACAATGTTGCTGACTTAGTTTTTGTACCTCTTCAACCGATAGGGGCTTGACAATGTAATCGACTACAGCGTCAAAGCTAGCGGCACGCTTCCGATCTAAGGGACTGGTGCTGGATGTGACCATCACCACCTTCGATCGACATTGTTGACGTTGTAAGGATTCAAGAAACTGCCATCCGTTTACCTCGGGCATTTGAATGTCGAGCAGAATGTAATCGGGTACGAGATCGGTCAATTTTACTAATGCTTCTCTGGGGTCTTCAAACGCAAGCATTTCGCAAGCCACTCCAGCGTTTTCAATTACTTTTTGATTTACAAAATTGACAATCTTCTGATCATCGACCAGATATAATAGCGGTTGTTTCTTCTTCATTGAAGCGACTCTTTAAAATGTTGAGTACTTCTGGCAATGATGTCCTGAAGCCGTTGATCGAGTTCTTCGGCGGAAGCACTTAAATATTCAATGGTGAGGTCTCGTTCTTCTTTATTGGTTAATCCTTTGGCGACTTGAATAAGACCTAAGATTCGCGCCAGGGGTTCGCGTAGGGAGTGCGCGTTGATCGTAGCTATTTCCAACAATGTTTTATTTTTTTCTCGCAGTTCGTTAGTGCGTTGTTCTATAATACTTTCCTGATTGGACACGATGGCTTGAATATCCTCATTCTGTCGCTCAATCTCTGTCAAAGCTAACGCTAGTTCTTTGTTCTTTCGATCAATGAGATCAAGATACGCCAATTTCGAAACTTTCGCCACCACGATTTCAGACAACATCAGCAACACATCGGTTTCAGACCAAAAAAGTGTCGCTTCCTTGGGTTGTACCAACGTGATGCACATATGGCACTCCTTAAAAAAATGATGCCATGCGTAGAGGGTGTGCGCGTCATTAGTGGGTGTCAGTTTATAGGCTTCAAAGCCTTCCGAAGTAAAGGGTTCCGAAATTGGAATTTGCGTAGCAATAAGGGAGTTCTCGTGTGCCAACCATTGAAAGGTCTCGCGCTCTACAAACGAGTTCGCCCCAGTATAACTCAAACTTAACGGCTCCTTAAAGTCTACCGCTATTCTAAAAAAGGAAAAGTCGAATATATATTTCAAATGCTGATGTAGCACCGCATTCAATTCTTCCAGCGAAGTACTGTTGAAAACCTTACTCGTTACTTTGCTCAAGGCTTCATAACGGAATAGTGTAGCTGTTTGCCCCATACCCCAAGCGCCTTTATGTTTTTATCCCTACCAAGGATTCATCGATTTTAATTCCGGCAACATCAGCTATGGTATTCAACATATTGACAAGATCGGCTACGGAAAGTAATTCTCTTATTTCACTTGCATGAAAACCGGCTTCGGAAAGCTGCTCTAAATGATCGGCCGTGAAATCCTGAGGGTGCAAGGCGGCATGGGTTACCATCTTGATCGCCGTGCGGTAACTCTTCGGAAGCTTTGGTGAATCAATGTGCTCGGTAGGCACGAATGACGGATCATCACTTAGTTGGTCTCGCATGCTATTGGCAAAAATTCCATGGGCAATTGAACAATAATCGCAATTCCGAAGTTTTGAAACATTATAGATAATCAACTGCTTGAGTACATTGGGCACCTGCCCGAGTACCAGGGTTGATTTCAGTTTCGTCCAATTTCCGCGTAGCAAATCGGCATTAGCCCCCTGACATTGAAACCAATTGAGCACAAACGGTAACTGAAACGTACGCTTGGTGTCATCATAAATTTCTTGAACTTCGGGAGTGGCATCTTCATAGGATATCAATTGAAAGATATCCTCTTTTTGAGTAGTAGTGTTTTTCATAGACATTCACATAAATTAATTCGGGGTTCCTTTATGAATGTTAAATATAGCTTATTTTTCTCATTTTGTGAACTAACACCGCTGAAAAGTGATGCTTCTCGTTGTCAATAACCGTAAAATTAGAAGCAATTCGTTACTTTTGCCGCTTTTTTAAGGCCGCTATGAACCTACTACAACGTACGCAGAAAAACTTTACTCAAAACCCTAAGAATGATATCCTATCGGGACTCACCGTTGCCCTGGCATTGGTACCTGAAGCCGTAGCTTTTGCCTTTGTGGCGGGCGTCGATCCCCTGGTGGGGTTGTACGGAGCCTTCATGATGGGAATCGTTACCGCCCTTTTTGGTGGACGCCCCGGAATGATTAGCGGCGCCACGGGAGCCATGGCCGTGGTGATGGTACATCTCATACAAAAAGGGAACGAGGTAGGAATGGCATTAGCTACGCCTATAGAGAATCTCGGACTCCAATGGCTTTTTATTACCTTATTGTTCGTAGGTCTTATTCAAATTCTAGCCGGTGTCCTGAAATTAGGGAAATTTGTTCGACTCATTCCCCACCCCGTGATGATGGGCTTTGTAAACGGACTTGCCATTGTTATCTTCTTATCGCAATTGGGCTTGTTTAAGGAAACCGTTAACGGAGAACGGGTTTGGCTGAGCGGTACCGAGTTGTACGTTATGCTGGGGCTGGTAGGATTAACCATGGCCATCATGTTCCTATTGCCACGACTCACCAAAAAAATTCCGGCGGCCCTTACAGCCATCATTGTTGTGGCGGCCATCGTGATCTTTGGAAAGGTAGAGGTAAGTACGGTTGGATCTTTTATTCGTGACGGAGGTGGCGAAGGATTACAAGGTTCCTTACCCGCATTTCAAGCCCAAATTTTTGGTCTGTTCAACACCTTGCAAGGCCATTGGGATTTGATCCTATCTACCGCCTTTATTCTAGCTGCCGTTGGATTAATTGAATCCTTAATGACCCTCAACCTCATCGATGAAATGACCGAAACCCGCGGAAGCGGTAACCGAGAATGTGTGGCGCAAGGAAGCGCTAACATTCTCAATGGCTTTTTTGGCGGGATGGGCGGTTGTGCCATGATCGGGCAGAGTATTATCAATATCAATTCGGGTGGTCGCGGACGACTATCGGGCACGATCGCTGCCATTGCGTTGTTGTGTTTCGTGTTGTTTGGGGCTCCGCTGATCGAACAAATTCCCATTGCCGCACTGGTTGGTGTCATGTTTATGGTAGTGATTGGCACCTTTGCATGGAGTAGTTTCAGAATTCTACATAAAATACCCCTGGCCGATGCGATCGTTTTAATTGCCGTTTCGGCGATAACAGTCTGGCAAGACCTTGCCATTGCTGTTATTGCGGGAGTTATTATGAGCGCGTTGGTGTTTGCCTGGAAAAACGCTACCATGATCCGCGCGCGCAAACGTTTGAAAGATGATGGTACGAAAGTGTACGAGATCTGGGGACCGCTATTCTTCGGTTCCGTTTCTGCCTTTAATAGCAAATTTGAGGTGAGCACCGACCCAGAGCGGGTTGAAATTGATTTTATTGAATCAAAGGTTTCAGATCATAGTGGTGTAGAAGCGCTTCGGAATCTTGCGAATAAATACATCGACAGTGGTAAGGAGGTAACGCTAACACATTTGAGTCCGGATTGCAAAGCCCTACTCCTAAAATGGAATCCAGAGTTTGCCACCATCATTAAAGATGCGATCGACGATCCACGTTATTATGTGGTTACCGATATGATGGATAGTGAAGTGTAAGTGATTACGAAACTCTGAGTCCGTTTTGCACCTGCAACCCCGGCTCCAGTAAGATCACTTTTTCCTGATCTACGGCACCCAACACCAGGCATTCGCTCATAAAAGGACCAATTTGTTTCTTCGGAAAGTTAATAACGGCGATGATCTGTCGGCCCACCAATTCACTTTTCTGGTAACACACCGTAATCTGGGCAGACGATTTAAGAATGCCAATATCGGGCCCAAAGTCGATTACCAATTGGTAGGCAGGTTTGTTCGCTTCAGGAAAATCGGAAGCTTCCAGAATGGTCCCCACGTGCATGTGCACTTTTTCAAAATCGGACCACTGCAACGGGCTACTCATTATGAATATTGAGTTTATCGATCATCTCCTGACTTACAGGCCCGGTATCTGCGCCATACGCATCTACCAAAAGACCTTTTTTTCCATCGTCGGTTTTTATCACATACAAGATGGTATTGTCTCCGGGATTGGTCATTCCTTCAAAACGATAGAAACGAACCACCTCAAGCTGTCCGGCCTTCCAGGTGGCCTTCAGAGATTTTGATTCGACCCCCTCTTCTACTAAGTTAAAATCAATTGTATATCCTTCCTTTTGTAGGGCTTCAATCGCTACTGAAAGCGAACTATATGAATTTTCCATGTTTTTTGTTGGCTTTCCTTAAAGATACCCGTTCTTAGACAGTCTTCCAAGAATTTATAAATTCTTTAGTAATTGTAACGTTTCTCGACCCAAACACACTAATTTTATTAAAAATTAAGGCGATGGCACTTACTCCCTCTACCATGCTGCCTCTTGGCACCAAAGCACCCGATTTTACCCTGCTTGATACGGTTACTTCCAAACCGGTGAGCTTACAACAAATTCAAGGAGAAAAGGGGACGGTTGTGTTTTTTCTATGCAACCACTGTCCGTATGTAAAACATGTGAATGCTGAATTGGTAAGGGTTTGTAACGATTATAGGGTGACGGGATTTGGCTTTGTTGCCATTAGCAGTAATGATGCAGAAGCCTACCCACAAGACAATCCGCAGAAAATGTGGGAAACGGCTCGCAAAGAGAATTACCCCTTCCCCTACCTGTACGACGAAACCCAAGAAGTTGCCAAAGCCTATCAAGCAGCTTGTACTCCCGATATCTTTTTGTTTGACAGTGACCTAAAATTGATCTACCGCGGCCAATTAGACAACTCTCGCCCCGGAAACGGCATTCCCGTAAACGGTCGGGATTTGCGTGAAGCCCTAGACAATGTTCTTAATAACAATCCGCAGCGCGAAGATCAAAAGCCCAGTATGGGGTGTAATATTAAATGGAAAGATTAGGCGCGCGCTATTCCGTTTTGAAGATGCGCAAAATGATGCTTGCTATGCCAGGCATACTGCAAGGCCACCTCTTCTAAGGTCCAAATCTTATTATTTTCAGGGTGAATGTAGGTACGTTGCCATTGGGCTTCGGAAAGATTTCTGAAAATATAGACCATTTTTTGATGCAACACTTCGATATGACGCAGCGACCATTCAATTGGGGCATGCGAATAATCGTAGGCTTTGGCAAAAGCATCCTGATCGTATACCTTGGCCGTGGGTTGTTCTTCGGAAAGCGTCCAACGAATACGGTTGTAGGCGTGATGATGACTGTCTGAAATATGATGGATCAATTGCCGGAGGGTCCACACCCCTTCCCCATCACGGTACGGCTTCTGTAATTGAGCTTCCGTTAACTGATGCGTTAATTCTCGTAATTGCTTCGGAAAGGTTTCTAAGGTTTGTAGCGCTTCCTGAAGCTGTGCTTCACTCACTTTTTCCGGTAATTGTAACTTACCGATCGGGTATTTTTGCTGTGCTAGATCCATATTTCGAAGATATTCAATTTTCCTCGAATCCTTCCGAAGTCAGCATAATAAAAACCTTCCGTCCACCCCTTCCGAAGTAGCTATTCCGCATAAAAAAACCCTCCTACCAACGGTAAGAGGGTCTGATGCTTGTTTTGGAGCACTTATTTGACGTTCACCAACTCTACGTCGAATACCAAGGTAGCATTAGGTGGAATCACTCCGCCTGCGCCACGGCTTCCGTAGGCTAGCTGAGACGGAATCACAAAGCGCGCTTTATCGCCCACCTGTAAGAGTTGAATTCCCTCATCCCAACCTGGGATGACATTGCCCATTCCTACTGGAAATTCAATTGGGTTGCCTCGTTTGAAGGAATTATCGAACTCTTTTCCATCGGGGAACATTCCTTTATAATGAACGGCTACGGTTTGTCCTTTTTCGGCTTTCGCACCGTCTCCTTTTTGAATGATCTTATAGCGCAATCCGCTATCGGTCTTTTCAAAACCGGCGGCTAACTCTTCCAATACCTGCTCCTGCTCTTTTTTTGCAGCTGCCTCACGTTCGGCCTTGGCGCCATTAAATTGACGAAACGCCTCCACGGCATTCCATTGCTTGGCTTCTTCTCCTTCGCGAAGGATCTCCACCTTTTGCATGGTATCGCCCTGCGCCACCGCATCTACTACATCCTGACCTTCTACCACTTTTCCGAAGACGGTGTGTTTATTATCTAACCAGGGCGTTTCTACGTGCGTGATGAAAAACTGACTCCCATTGGTGCCCGGTCCAGCATTGGCCATTGACAATACGCCCGGTCCGTCGTGGGTTAGTTCTGGATGAAACTCATCATCAAACTGATATCCAGGTCCGCCTGCTCCCGTACCATTCGGGTCGCCCCCTTGAATCATAAAGTCGGGTATAACTCTATGAAATTTAATCCCATCGTAATAGGGTTCGCCTTGCGGCTTGGCATCGTTCTCTAAATTTCCTTCGGCCAGTGCCACAAAATTACCTACTGTTCCGGGGGTTTCCTGATGCGCTAATTTGGCGAGGATCGTCCCTTTTTCGGTCGTGATCTTCGCGTATATTCCGTCTTGCATGTGTCGTTTTTTAAATGAGGTGCAAAGGTACGTATTGCTTCGGAAATTCCCTAGAATCAATTGTTTCCTTTTCATGAATTGCCACTGACGCTTCTTTTTTGCTTCGGAAATTGCTATCTTAGAAACTCCAATTCCCCGGTACCGAATTTCTTTCGGAAATACCTACAACGCTATGATGGTTACCTTACGACCGATCTTACATCGCAACCGGCGATGCATTGGCCTTTATTTTCCTTATGATTACTCGTTGAAGGAAATGATCAAAAGAATTCCTGAAGTGTCTTACAGTGCCACCAAAAAGGTGTTTTACGCCCCCTTAGAACAGCTTTCGCTTCGGAACCTGAATACCGCTTTAAACAACTTAGGCGTTACCGTAGATGATCGCGAGGTGAGAAATGACACATCACTCCATGCGGTAACCATTTCTCCGAAACACGAAAAAGCGAGGCTTCCCGCCTTATCTTCTGAAGAAAAAGAACTTTGGACACGTTATTTGAATTATTTGGAAGGCAAACGCTATAGTGAGAACACCATTAGGGTGTATGGGGAATTCGTCAAAGAATTCCTTCAGCATGCCCAAAAAGCTGCAGACTCATTAACGGGTGAGGATGTGCGGCTCTTTATTGAATTTGGAGTGAAAAAACGGCGCTATTCGATAAGCACACACCGACAAGTAATTAGCGCGTTGAAACATTTCGCGTTCTTTTATCCGGAATGCGCCATTGACGCAGAGACGTTAGAGCGCCCGAAAGCACAGCGAAAACTTCCCGTGGTATTGAGTCGGCAAGAAATGCTGCGATTATTGCAGGTGACTCGAAATCTCAAGCATCGAGCTGCCCTGGCATTATTGTATTCTTCGGGCCTTCGGATTGGGGAATTGATCGCGTTGCGGTTACGTCATTTTGACCTGGAGCGTCGCCAGTTATTTATCGAGAACAGTAAGGGCGGTAAAGACCGGGTCGTTCCGTTGGCGGAAAGCGTGTTGCCTTTGCTTCGTAATTATTTGATGAGTTATTGTCCCAAGGATTATTTTTTTGAAGGCCAGCAGGCCGGCCCTTATGCTGATACGAGTGTTCGGCAGCTGTTGCGCCGAAGTTGTCGCGCGGCGGGCATTGTAAAACGGGTGACGCCGCATACGTTGCGACATAGTTTTGCTACTCATTTATTAGAAGACGGGGTGGATTTACGTTATATACAAGTGTTATTAGGGCACAGCAAACCGGAAACTACTATGGTGTACACGCATGTGGCCACTCGAGATCTACAAGGAATACGAAGTCCGTTAGATACGGCGTTACTCCAGATTGCTGAAGTTGATAGCCCCACCCCAAACCTTCTGTTATCGGGAGGATATTAATTTAATAACAGTATATTTGGTGGGGATATAACAAGTTACCATTAATAGCGCGGAATCGCCTTCGGCTGATTTTTTTTCTGACAGAATTTTGATCACAGTCGCTCGTTAACGAGGAAAGGAATTCTCCTTTTGAAAATTTCCGAATCTGACTGATTTTAAAGGCTTATCCGAATGGAACGAATCTGAAAACCATCGTCGGTTCTGGCCCAATGTTCTGGTCGCGCTACAAAAGGTAACAACGGCTATAGTTCATTGCGGCTGAATTCCGAGTACGGAATTCACCGCTTTTTAGTATATTCGTTATTCATCGGAAAAATCCCGGCGGATTTTTCCGCAACGAAACCATAGCCAAACCCGTTGCCATCAATAGCACGGATTCGCCTACGGCTGATTTTTTCCTGAACCGTTTGGGTCACCGTCGCTAAACAACGAACGAAAAGAATTCCTTATGAACTTATCGGAATTTACCATCTGAGAGGCTTATCCGAATGGAATGTAACTGAAAACCATCGCTTGTCTCGGCCCAATGTTCGGGGCGTGCTACATAAGGCAACAACGGCTATGGTTCATTGCGGCTGAATTCCAAAGTCGGAATTCACCGCTTTTTAGTATATTCGTTGTTCATCGGAAAAATCCCAGCGGATTTTTCCGCAACGAAACAATAGCCAAGACCGTTGGCAACAATATGAACGAAACTAACAACATAGAAAAAATTAAAGCTGAATTGATTAATTCGTGTTTGAATTATAACACTAAATCATTCATTCCTTTTCTAATGTCAAAAAACGTTCTGACTGGAATGCCAAATAAAACAAGATTTTACAGATTTTTAAAATATATGGTTAGTTGTACAAAACAATGTTCAGAAGGACAACTAACTTTCAAAATAGAACACGAAAAAATAATAGATAACCAGAGAAATTATTACTTAAATTTTTACGACAAAATTCATAAATATTCCCGTTTATCAATCGAAGTCAGAGAAACGAAAGAAAATATATATCTCGATACATTACCATTTTAAAAGCTTATGGATGATTTTATGAAAGAATGCTTTTTAGAAGCGTTTTCAAAAACAAACATTGATGATATTTGGGAAAATAGAACATCAAAGACCGACATTCTACCAATTGAAACCGACTTACCTATTCGTAACAAACTAAATGATGTTAGCACTCGAAATATTGAGATTATGCTTCAATCTCCATTTGGTTTAATGTACAAAACTCTTGGACTTGTCGAAAATGACCAAATAATAATTCCTAACGAATTTAGCAGTTTAAAATCTCAAGTTGATTTTGGAAACTTCAAAACTTTCAACTTTAAAAGAGAAATTGATATAATGATTGGAGCTTTTTCAATGGATAGTCTTTTACAAGCAGTTGGAAACGAAGATGTGGATTTGTACAAATCCAACGGAATTGATTTTGAAATGGTAAAAGCATTTGACGGAACAATGCAAACATTTACAAAAGAGAAAGAAGGTTTGGACTTTTTCTCGCCAATATCAAGACTACAACAAACGGAATTAGATGGAAATCCTATTTCTGCTTTTAAATTGCGTTCACAACCTTCTGGAGTTTTTCCAACGAATAACTCTCATCAATGGTTAGAAAGATTAGCACCTCAAAGATTAATGGCAATAATGACAATGGAACAATAGAATATGTATCAAAAAGAATTATTAATTGACGACCGAAAGGTCAAAATAAATTTAGAAACTGAAATTGGAACTGGAAAACCAATATTGGATATGGCTTTTTTACAAGCTGGTTTTAGGCAAACTATATTAAGTGATGAACTATCTGCGGATTTGGAAAATTTAAATCCTCATAAGTTTGGAGAAAATCCTTTTGGTGGTAACGAACACGTCGTTATGACTATGATGGAGCAACTTAAAAAAGTAATTGAAAATCATATTAAACATTACAAAAGAATGTTGCAATCAGACTTGGGAACTTATGTAACTGAATCAATCGTTATTCTTGATGCTTATTATGAGCAGGTTTTAGGGGAATCATTTGAAAAGAAAAAGAAAGAAACATTTCAAATGTATTTTAATTTTTTTTACAAGCAATTTCCGCCTGAATGGAATAAATAATTTCTTTTAAAATGGGAAATATTATATCTGCAAAATGTAAATTTTGTGATTTTAAAACAAAATTTAATTACGGTGGCAATAAATTAGATTTTCAAATTAATTGTCCAGTTCCCGCAATTAATATAAATACAGGACAATTTGAAATCATCAACTATAAAATTGAGAAAAATAATTCTAAATATAAATTCTATTCAAATAAAGAATTGAAAGGAAACAATGAGAACAATTACACTTTGGATAATTTTGATTTAAAATTAAACACAAAAAACAATTATTGTCCGAAATGCAAAAAACATAGTCTTGATTTTAATATAATTGCATATACAGATTAAAGATTAATGAAATAAAATACTGTTGCCAACACCGTATATAATTTATTGCTAGTTCTAGCCTACTTACGAAAATCCTCGCGGATTTTCTATTCGGTTTTTATTTGCTAAATTTAGTGCTAAACCACGCAACAAACCATATACAACAACGTTGGCAACAAGCTAAAAAAAAAACGTGCTGAAACTAATACTGTAAAATGACAAAAATTATTTCAAGTCCAAATTGTGGAAACTCACCGAAAATGGAATTTCTAAAAGAATTCAACATTGCATTTGCAAAAGGAAACGTTGAATTTATTATCGAAAGTGTGACTGATGAAATTGTTGGGAAATAATTGGCGACAAAAAAATTGAGGGAAAAGAAAAATTTAGAAAGGAATTGGAAAAAATGAAATCCGAAAAGGCGACCGAATTGACAATTGACCAAATCTTATCCCACGGAAAAGAAGGAGCAACAAATGGAATTATGAAAATGCAGAATGGAAAAAAATATGCGTTCTCGGACTTCTACAAATTTAAAGGAGCAAAAGGTGTGAAAATAAAATTTATAACATCATACGTGATTACAATATAAACTTAAATCATTACAAAATGTCATTTCAAGCATATCTTGATAATATTCAAGCAAAAACAGGAAAATCACCCTCTGATTTTAAAGAGCTAGCCGAAAAAAAAGGATTTACTGAAAACGGTAAGATTAAAGACGGAGTAAAAGCAACTCAAATAACAGATTGGTTAAAACAAGAATTTGAACTCGGACACGGTCACGCAATGGCAATTTATGCTTTACTAAAAGAAAAAAAATCATAATAAAAAAAAGCCAGTTGCCAACAATGGCTATAAGTAATTGCTTGTTCTCGCCTACTTCTGAAAATCCTTGGGGATTTTCAGTTTGGTGTGTACTTGCAAAGTTAAGTGCTAAACCACGCAACTACTCATAGCCGAGACCGTTGTACACAATACTCTATGAAGAGCAATTGAGTAATAATATTTCAATTATTATTAAAATCATTTAAAGAAAA